>OZ220696.1:615000-4341124 GCA_965116495.1 Gammaproteobacteria bacterium
AACGGCGCAGGATGGCGGAAAAAAGACAAGTTAAACAGAACGTTTGAGGTTATATGGTCAAGCGAATAAGCGCATACGGTGGATGCCTTGGCGGCAAGAGGCGATGAAGGACGTGGTAGCCTGCGAAAAGCCTCGGGGAGCTGGCAAACTAGCTTTGATCCGGGGATGTCCGAATGGGGAAACCCGTCCCGCACCTAAATTATTTTATTAATTAAGTACATAAGAATATATTTTCATGTATTTTATTGCTTATCGATCTAGAATAATTCAGGTGCGGGGCATCGTTCGTTGAATATATAGGCGGACGAAGCAAACCCGGAGAACTGAAACATCTAAGTACCCGGAGGAAAAGAAATCAATCAGAGATTCCCTCAGTAGCGGCGAGCGAACGGGGAATAGCCCTTAAGTGACACACTGATTAGTAGAATGTTCTGGAAAGTTCAACCATAGAGGGTGATAGTCCCGTATATGAAAATTGGTGTGGCATGAAATCGAGTAGGTCGGGACACGTGTTATCTTGACTGAATATGGGGGGCCCATCCCCCAAGGCTAAATACTCCTTGCTGACCGATAGTGAACCAGTACCGTGAGGGAAAGGCGAAAAGAACCCCGGAGAGGGGAGTGAAATAGAACCTGAAACCGTTTGCGTACAAGCAGTGGGAGCCTGGCCTTCGGGCCGGGTGACTGCGTACCTTTTGTATAATGGGTCAGCGACTTACTTTCAGTGGCAAGCTTAAGCATTTAGCGGAGGCGTAGGGAAACCGAGTCTTAATAGGGCGACCAGTCGCTGGGAGTAGACCCGAAACCGGGCGATCTATCCATGGCCAGGTTGAAGGTGGGGTAACACCCACTGGAGGACCGAACCGGGAGATGTTGAAAAATCTTCGGATGAGCTGTGGATAGGAGTGAAAGGCTAATCAAGCCCGGAGATAGCTGGTTCTCCTCGAAAACTATTTAGGTAGTGCCTCGTGTATCACTCCTGGGGGTAGAGCACTGTTATGGCTAGGGGGTCATCCCGACTTACCAACCCATTGCAAACTCCGAATACCAGGAAGTGTAATCACGGGAGACACACGGCGGGTGATAAGGTCCGTCGTGGAAAGGGAAACAGCCCAGACCGTCAGCTAAGGTCCCCAAATCACAGCTCAGTGGGAAACGAAGTGGGAAGGCCCAGACAGCCAGGAGGTTGGCTTAGAAGCAGCCATCCTTTAAAGAAAGCGTAACAGCTCACTGGTCGAGTCGGCCTGCGCGGAAGATGTACCGGGGCTCAAGCTGTGTACCGAAGCTACGGGTCGGCTACTTATTCGTAAGTAGCCGGCGGTAGAGGAGCGTTCCGTAAGCCTGCGAAGGTGTGCCGGGAGGCATGCTGGAGGTATCGGAAGTGCGAATGCTGACATGAGTAGCGATAATGCGGGTGAAAAACCCGCACGCCGAAAGCCCAAGGTTTCCTGCGCAACGCTAATCGGCGCAGGGTGAGTCGGTTCCTAAGGCGAGGCCGAAAGGCGTAGTCGATGGACAACAGGTTAATATTCCTGTACCTGACATGATTGCGATGGGGTGACGGAGAAGGCTAGGTCAGCCGGGTGTTGGACGTCCCGGTTTAAGCGTGTAGGGAGTGTGCCCAGGCAAATCCGGGCGCATAATCCCGAGGCGTGATGACGATTTCACCATTTCGGTGGTGAGAGAAGTGATTGATGCCATGCTTCCTGGAAAAACCTCTAAGCTTCAGATCATGACAGACCGTACCCCAAACCAACACAGGTGGGCGAGGAGAGAATCCTAAGGCGCTTGAGAGAACTCGGGTGAAGGAACTCGGCAAAATAGCACCGTAACTTCGGGAGAAGGTGTGCCCCCGGTATGTGAAGGCCCTGCGGCCGGAGCAGAAAGGGGTTGCAGTGACCAGGTGGCTGCGACTGTTTACTAAAAACACAGCACTCTGCAAACTCGTAAGAGGACGTATAGGGTGTGACGCCTGCCCGGTGCCGGAAGGTTAATTGATGGGGTTAGCTTAGGCGAAGCTCTTGATCGAAGCCCCGGTAAACGGCGGCCGTAACTATGAATTGGACCAATGTAGTTACGTTAAAAAATCTGGCCATATGCTGGAATATCTGAGTATCCGGCAGTACTCACCAATTGTAAGTAATGAGTTTCAGGTTACAGATAATTGGAAGTGAAAATCTGTCCGGTGCAGACAATCAGCAGGAAAGGCCATAATGGAGGCAGTAAGTCGGCGATATTTATGCCACTATCGCAGGTGAATTGAACGAACTCCATTATGGAATCCCCAGAGACTATACGCCAGACCATCAAAAGAAAACTGATGGATGATATAGTCCGACCTCCATGGCGACATGGAGAGCTAAACGGAATTGGCCTGCTACATTTGTAGTCAGTAACAATGTGAACGGTCCTAAGGTAGCGAAATTCCTTGTCGGGTAAGCTAAAACTTGCCCCACTGTTCCGTGAGGAGCAGTGCAACACCAGCTCATATCGGGGAAGCCCTCCTGTACGTGCAGTACAAAGGGTAATCCCGAGGGAAGTCGCTTGGTGAAAACCAGGTTGACCCCGTAACGACTGATCCGAAAGGTGAGGCACATTAAGTTATAATGATGTTTTGATGTGCAATACGCTGGTATCTTGTCCCTGGTAAGGAAGTAAGAATCTATGGAGAATAAGAGTTCTCAATTAACCCCTTGGTTTGTCACAGGTTTGGTGGAAGGTGAAGGTTGTTTTTCAGTGTCGTTTACTTTGCGTAAGAAGTTAAAGTTAGGCATTGAAACTAGACCGTCATTTTCCATATCTCTTAACGAAAGAGACTTGCCTTTGATTAAACAAATACATGAATATTTCGGATGTGGAGCAGTCCGTTATTCTAAATCTGATAGAACCTATAAGTACGAAGTACGTTCTGTTGCTGATTTGGTTATGACAATACTGCCTCACTTTGAACAATATTCACTAAAGGGTGTAAAACGGGAAGACTATCAATTGTTCAACGAGATTTGCAGGTCTGTACGAGCGAATCTCCACAGGAGCAAAAGACATCTACCAGAAATAATTGAGGTGGCTTATCGAATGAATCCGTCCGGTAAGCGTAAGCATGACAAAGCAGTTCTCCTACGGAATCTTGACAAGATAAAGGTATAGTCTACACCCCATGGAAACATGGGAACAAAGTGTGAAGTTCCGACCTGCACGAATGGCGTAACGATGGCCACACTGTCTCCACCCGAGACTCAGCGAAATTGAACTCGCTGTTAAGATGCAGTGTACCCGCGGCTAGACGGAAAGACCCCGTGAACCTTTACTACAGCTTTGCACTGGACTTTGAATATACTTGTGTAGGATAGCTGGGAGGCTTTGAAGCGATGACGCCAGTTGTCGTGGAGCCAACCTTGAAATACCAGCCTGGTGTGTTTGGGGTTCTAACCTAGGTCCGTGATCCGGATCGGGGACAGTGTATGGTGGGTAGTTTGACTGGGGCGGTCTCCTCCTAAAGAGTAACGGAGGAGCACGAAGGTACCCTCGGCACGGTCGGAAATCGTGCTACGAGCGCAAAGGTAAAAGGGTGCTTGACTGCGACACAGACACGTGGAGCAGGTACGAAAGTAGGTCTTAGTGATCCGGTGGTTCTGAATGGAAGGGCCATCGCTCAACGGATAAAAGGTACTCCGGGGATAACAGGCTGATACCACCCAAGAGTTCATATCGACGGTGGTGTTTGGCACCTCGATGTCGGCTCATCTCATCCTGGGGCTGAAGCAGGTCCCAAGGGTATGGCTGTTCGCCATTTAAAGAGGTACGCGAGCTGGGTTTAGAACGTCGTGAGACAGTTCGGTCCCTATCTGCCGTGGGCGTTGGAGAATTGAGAGGAGCTGCTCCCAGTACGAGAGGACCGGAGTGGACGTACCTCTGGTGTTCCGGTTGTCACGCCAGTGGCATTGCCGGGTAGCTACGTACGGACGGGATAACCGCTGAAAGCATCTAAGCGGGAAGCCCCCCTCAAGATGAGTTCTCCCCAGAGCTTTGAGCTCTCTGAAGGGCCCTCGTAGACTACGAGGTTGATAGGCTGGGTGTGGAAGTGCAGTAATGCATGAAGCTAACCAGTACTAATTGCCCGTGAGGCTTGACCATATAACACTCAAACGATCTGTTATATGCTGACAACAGTGCAATACCTTGGCTTTTTGGTTTACCGAATTGTAGTAGTACCGATTTCCTGGCGGCCATAGCGCGTTGGTACCACCCGATCCCATACCGAACTCGGAAGTGAAACGACGTAGCGCCGATAGTAGTGCGGGTTTTCCCGTGCGAGCGTAGGTCACCGCCAGGGCTTAACACAAAGCCCCTGATCTATGAAGGTCGGGGGCTTTTTTATATCTCGAACTTGGGTGACCTACGCGACAATTTTGCAGGAGCAAACTACAAATTGACAGGGTCATCGGACAATGCAATAGAAATGGCCTTCCTTGCTAATAATCGAGTCGAGTCTAAACATGGTAGGGGAGAGATTTCATCGTTCATTAGCAAGGGTAGTTCGGTACATCCAAGTATGACGCCATCACACCCCTGCTCTTTATATTTCCGGATGAGCCCCTGAAAATATGAGGTAGAAATTTCTTCAATACGTCCAGTATATAATTCTTCCCATATAACTCGATCAATTTCCCGAATTTCTTTCTCATTCGGTGTAATGTATTCGAGATTTTCCTTATCCAGTACGCGTTGATAAATAGAGCCTCTCATAGTGCAACCTGCTCCCAAGATAAGTAGTTTTTCCATACTACGCGCTTTGCCTTCTTCCACTGTCACTTCGCATATATGCAGACAGGGTAAGGAAAGTTCATCGCGGATTAAATCAAGGCTATGATGTATCCCATTATCTGCACAAATTGCAAAATCAGCTCCAATAGTTTTAAGTTTATCTACCGAGTTGGCTAACACCGCGCTCGCTGATACCCAATCAATATTATTATCATCTGTGAAGTGTTTCATGTAATTTTCGAGAGAGAGCGTATGCAAAGTTACCTCCGGATGACGAAAATCACCTAAGATTTCAGCTGCCTCTTTACAGATAGTCGTATAACACAGTGCGGCACCCTCCGGACTAGTACCAACTATTCCGATATGTCTCACAGAAGTTTCTCCAGTATTTTGTGCGAGTTTATATGCCGTAGTTTCTATATTGGCAAGAGTTCCAGTACAACACATCGCGTATAAGTTTAGAACACCTTAGCGCTAGCGTGTTCGTACAAACCATTCTAAAAGTAAACATTTTTGATCGCCCATGCGACAAAGATGATTGGCAATTCAACATTTATTGACAGGGCTTAATACGACATTGAGAGTAAAGTTTGTCCCCATACGAGGAATAATTTTGAACTATTGCCCAGGGGGGAATTATTACATGAATAGTCATGACTATAAGACTTACAAAACAACTCTTTTACGAGTGGGTTGCCTGGCTTGGCTAGCAGCAACCCTGACATCACCCATTGTACAGGCCCAGGGTATGTTGGAAGAAGTGGTAGTAACGGCGACCAAGCGTACGACTACTGTAAAAGAAGTCCCTATGGCGATCCAGGCAATCACCGGTGAAACTATGACACGTAATGGAATTGATAATCTGGACCAACTGGCGGCGTCTATCCCAAACTTTCAGGTAGGTGATGGCCTGTTGAGTACTGCCGTTGCCATGCGTGGTATGAGTTCCCAGCCAGAGCGAGGATTTGACCAGTCTGTTGGTATGTTTATCGATGGTATTTACAAGCCTCGTTCGCGTCAATACCGATCACCATTTATGGATGTCAGTCGTGTTGAAGTTCTACGCGGACCACAGGCTGTTCTGTTCGGTTTGAACTCGACTGCGGGGGCGGTAAGCATTATTTCAAACAGTAATCAGCCGGGAGATGATTTTGAAGCTGACATCAGGGCAAAATACGAGATTGAGTACGAGGGTGCTACTGTAGAAGGTTTTGCTGGTGGTAGTGTTAATGATCAGCTAGGTTTGCGTTTTGCTGGCAAGTACCGTAATGACGGGGAAGGTCAGACCGAAAATGCCTTTGATGGTAGGGACTATGGTGATCCTGAAGAATTGGTGCTGCGCGGTTCAGCAGTTTGGGTTCCCGTTGAAGGTACAACTTTTACTCTAAAAGTCGATTACGCTGATTTTGAAGCTGATGGGAATCCTGGTGAAGAAATGTCACCGCAGTTGTTTGGAGGTCTTAACGGTAATTTTGAGGCCAAACTTGATCATAAAAATAATTGGGAAGACAACGTTGGTTATTCCCTGATGAACGCCAGGGGCCACGTAGAGCGCGATACGGCTGGTATTGATCAAGAGTCTGTCAATATTTCTTTAAACTTTGAGCAAGAGTTTGGTGGATCTATGCTAACGGCAATGTTTGGGTATTCTGATATGGAATATAATCTGTCTCAGGATGGGGACACAGGCCCGTTGTTCTTTATCGTAAGTGCTTACCACGAGGAATACGAGCAAACTTCTTTGGAAGTGCGCTGGACTTCTCCTGTGGGTGAAACCTTTGAATGGATTGCCGGTGCCTATTATCAGGATAGTGAGCTAATTAACCTCCAGCCTAATGTTGTTGGAGGCGCCTATGATTCGTTTTTTGGTTTTGGTTTTGCCCCTGATGCACCAATGACGTATTTGACCGGAGAGATGGGGTCAGACACCACCTCGGTATCTGCGTTTGGTATTCTGAGCTGGAATATCTCTGACGTATTGAAAGTAACGGGTGGATTGCGTTGGGTTGATACCGAAACGGATTACTTTCGTGGTGATAGTGGCTGTACCACATTAGATCCGGCACTTCTTCCACAAGCGACTCTTGACGCATTTTCTGCTTTCTTCTTTTGCTTTACAGCACCAAATTATCAAGATGATCGGAGCTCTGATAACTTTATGCCGGAAGTTGCCATTCAGTGGGATGCCACCGATGAACTGATGCTATACGGTAAAGTGAGTAAGAGTGCGAA
The DNA here is from genome assembly GCA_965116495.1 of Gammaproteobacteria bacterium. GTDB lineage: Bacteria > Pseudomonadota > Gammaproteobacteria > Eutrophobiales > Eutrophobiaceae > JAAXHV01. The sequence continues at coordinate 621,997 of OZ220696.1, forward strand.
GGCTGGCGGCTTCGGGTTTAGTGTCTTAATTAATTCTGATGCTAATGGCAACCCCTTGGCTGAGTTTGATGACGAAAAAGCGCTGGGCTTTGAACTGGGCGCGAAATATCAAACGGACACCCATGAATTCAGTATTACCGGTTTTCATACAAAGTTTAAAGATTTGCAGGTCAACAGTTTTGATCCGGTGACTTTCATTGGCTCTATCCAAAACGCCGCTGAAGTGGTGAGTAAGGGTGTCGAGGTTGAAGGCCGTTGGGCTGCCACAGACTGGTTGATGTTGAGTGGAGCACTCACGTATCTGGATTCAGAATTTGAAGAGTTTGATGGTGCACCTTGTGGTGCTCTGGGTAATCACCCTGCGTCTACAATCATTCCAGGGAGTTGTGATCTGAGTGGCGTTACAACCGCATATGCGCCAGAAGTGGCGGGTTCACTGAATGCTGATTTGAGCATCCCGCTTGCCAAAGGCCTGAATTTAGTTGGTGGTGTGTCCCTGAGCTATAGTGATGATTATTTTACTGACTCTGATTTGACCAGAGAATTTAAACAAGACTCGTACACTCTAGTTGATGCGCGTATTGGTGTTGAAGCTCAGGATGGTAAATGGTCCGTATCTTTGATAGGAAATAATATATCGGATGAGATTATAATCAATCAGACTTCTTTGTACTTTACTCAAAACGCATTCTTGAAGTCAGCGCGTACGGTGGCCCTTCAAGCTACTTACCGCTTTGGTAGATAATACTTAAACTCACTGGCTTTATTTAAGTCAGGTTGGCCTGAGGAATGACGGCATTTCGGTGTCGTCATTTCTTATTTTGAATTTCCAAAATTCCGTAGCCTATTGATAGCATCGTCTGTGCAGAAACCGCCAGCAAGATCTTTGCGCATCAGAGCATCGTAATGGCACAGTGTGTCCCACTCCATTTTGTTCACCATTGCAAGCTGTTGTTTCATCATTCCAAGGGAGGTGAGGCTCATTTTCGCAAACTTGCTTCCCCACTTTTCAACAATCTGCCTTAACTCGTTATCGGGAACCAGTTTCCATACCAGACCTATATCTTTTGCCTGTGCAGCGGAGATAAACTCTCCGGTGAGAAAGAATTCCTTTGCTTTGCGAATTCCAATGGATCGGGCTAGACGCTGAGGCTCATGCCAGCCGGGCACAAAGCCCCACTTGGCGTGTGCATCACCGAAGGTGGCCCCCTCTGCCGCGATGATAAGGTCACAAAAATAGGACAGGATAAAACCGCCAGCGATCGCATTGCCCTGCACGACAGAAATCACAGGCTTGGACATTGTTTCAATTAAATCATCCAGTCTGGGTCCCAGAGGAATAAGATCTTCAAGCAGTTGTTCGGGGCTGTTCTCCAGTTTGTCCAGGGCGTACTTGAGATCCATTCCGGCACAGAAATCCTCACCAGCACCAAGCAGGAACACGGCCTTCACAGTATCATCACGATCCAAAGTCTGGAAAGCATCGATCAGTTCGTTCATCAGCAAGGGGGTAATGGCGTTTTTCGCATCGGGTCTGTTCATGATGACCTTGGTATATCCTTCGCAGTGTTCAACAATTAATTGTTTGTACATAATGTGACTCCTAGACACTGATGCTGAAGGCACCATCCACCGGCATCACGGCGCCGGTGACATAGCTCGCCTGCTCGGAACAGAGGAAGGTTGCCAAGCTGGCAACCTCAGCGGGCTGACCCATACGTTTCATGGGGATGTGCTCTACCAACCGGTCGACGGTAGCCTGGTCGATACCACTGCGTTCATAGATCTCTGTTGCTATAATTCCAAGGACAAGGCAATTGCAGGTAATACCGCTATTGGCGTTTTCCCGGGCCACCTGTTTGGTCAGGGTGTGTATGGCGCCTTTGGTGACCGCATAGCAGGGTAGACCCGTAGTGCCGAAGTTGCCGGCCACTGAGGAAATATTGATGATTCTGCCCCACTTGTTGTCCTTCATAATGGAGAGGGCCTGTTGGATCCAATAAAAGGCACCGTTCAAGTTGATTCCAATTTCCCTCTCCCATTTTTCCGGAGACATTCTTGCCACAGTTCCGTAATTATTCGTCAGAGCGGCACAATTAACGAGGATATCTAAACGGCCAAACTCAGCTATAACTGTTTCAGTCGCCAGTTCAACGTCGCTAAGTTTGCTCTGATCCGCGCGAATTGCGAGTGTCCGGACATCCCCAGTCTGTAAATCCGCTGCCAAAGTCTGTATGCCCTCCTCGATGATGTCGCTTACCACGATCATTGCACCTTCGCCCGCTAACGATCTGGCCACGGCATTTCCAATACCTTTGGCCGAGGCTGCACCGGTAATGACAGCGACCTTACCCTTTAATTTAAGGTCCATAGGCGTTTTTCTTACTTACATATGTTGTAGTTCGATTGAGAGCAATTTATTTTTTGGATGAAAAAATCAATTCACACATTTCATCACCCTTTGCCATATTGCGTACCAGCTCTACTTCAGTGTTGGGATTAAGAGTCTTGGCAACGGTACGTTCGCAGTTACACAAGGCCTGGCAAAATGCTGGGGTTATTTCTTTTTCATGTCCCGGAAACCAGATGCAGGGCCGATGGAGTTTAAAGCTAACATCGCCGTTTTCTTTCCGTTCCAGTGTGGTGTCGTAGCCACAGGCAGCGGTGGCCATTTGAAAATAGGCGCCTACGTCCATGAAGTCGGAACCATCCAAACCCATTTCACGCATGGCAGGGACAATCTTTTCCAGGGCAATTTTTTCAGCCCATGATTTAATTAACTCAGCACCTTTCTCCTCTCCTAGTTCGGACATTACTGATTTGCACATTTCGGCAAAATACATCCAGCCGATTTTATTGCTGACTTTCACCTTGCGTATTTCAGGCCACTCGTCGACGTTGAGCTTGTTCGAATCTTGCATGGCACGGCTCTCCTATGTTATATCGATTTTTGAAGTTTTCTTTAATGCTTGACGAACTGCAGGGGGATTACCCAGTTCGGTTCACTTAGCGTATCGACTGGCGGTTACTGGTTGGAGGTTCACCAGTCCAGCGCTTGTAGGCGCGCGCAAAATTACTGCTGTCACTGTACCCCAGGTGGCAGGCAATTTCCGTTACGGACTTGCCTTCTTCCAGGTATAATTGAGCCAACTCGCGCCGGGCGTGATCCAGCAATTTCTGAAAACTGGTGGCAGCTTGTTCCAGTTCCATGTTGAATGCTTCTGTATCCATGGAGAAACGTTTGGCGACATCTTCCTTGGTCACTCTACCACCAGGTAGAAGCTCCAATAGCACACCATAGATCTTTGATGATAGATCATTTGTGTTCATCTTTGCGATCTTTTCGATGACCATACGCTCGTGTATCTTCGATAGTTCCGGATTACTCGTTGGCATAGGGATATCAAGGTCTTCCCGCTTAAAATAGATAGCCGTTTGGTTTGCGGCAAATTGCACGGGGATGCCAAAAAAAGTCTCATAATCATGCTCTCGTCCGGTAACAACTGTGGAGGTTTGTTCTACTCTACTGGGAATGTAATCCTCGTGGTACATGAATCGGAGCATATGCACTATCATCGCCAGGATAGCGTCCTCCAGCACCCGCAAGACTGCTGGATCTACCTCGCCGGTGCTTCTTACTCTGAGTCGAGCCTCATCTCCCAGCTCTTCAAATACCAGAACATGATTGGTTGATATAAATTCGTAGTATCGGGATAAGCGTTGACAAAAATCTCTTATGGTCGAACTGAACAACAGCGTCACGCTCAATGAACCGAAGCTGGTGGGATGGATAAATTCCGTAAATTTCAAGCCGAAACACGGGTCCCCCGTCGCCCGTAATACAAGCTGTAGAAAGCGTTGGGTAGTTTCAAGCGGGACACATTCCGTCGTCTCTGGACTAAGGGGTAAGTCCAGGGCTTCCTCAGCGAGCAGTTTTTCAACATCGACACCGTAGGCTTGCAGTTCCTCTACCGCGAGCCTGATTGCTATATTACTGGTGTATCGGATAACCATGAAGATATGCTAAAGGATTTCGGTTATTCCTAGAATACCAGTGATCTTTCGATTCATTCATAACTATAAGCAGTCTCAAAATTCCTGAATCCGGTTGATACGGCGTTAAGCGTGATCAATACCTACACTCCAATTATAGATTATCATGGTGCTCATCACAGGGGCATTACTCATCAAAAATCGAGACTGGCAGCGTAAAGATCCAGCTGCTCTGGATACGCTTGATTGTGGTCACGATATTAACGCCTCTTCACTACGCCAACGTTTCATCAACAGGTCACGGTGTTTATTGGCGCTTGTCATATTTTTTTCTTTTACATGCCCATAGCCGCGAATGGATTTTGGAATGCTTGCTATCTCCACAGCCAGGTCAAAATTTCTTGGGTTCAACTTGGTGGCGAGGGTGCGTACCCAGGCCTCATAATCCAAAACTAATTGTCTCTCCGCCTTGCGCGCAGCACTTTTGCCCATGATGTCCCAGACTGTTCCGCGCAGGAATTTAAACTTGGCAAGAATTGAAAACGCTTTCAACATCCAGGAACCGAAGGTGATTTTTTGCAAGTTGCCATTCTCGTTATCGCGCGGCGATATTAAGGGTGGCGCGAGATGAAACTGTAGTTTGAAATCGCCCTCGAAAGTGTCATGCAGTTTCTTTATGTATGCCCTGTCGGAATAGAGGCGAGCTACTTCATATTCATCCTTGTAAGCCATGAGTTTGTATGCGTAATGTGCGATAGCTTCGGTAAGTATCGTGGAATCCGGATTGATTTTTGTTTCTGCAGCCAGGGCAGTGTCCACCATCGAGCGATAACGGGCCCCATATTTCTCACTCTGGTAGGCAACCAGTTCCCGTTCGAAATATGTGATCAACTCTTCGGTCGACAGCGGATTACTAGAAGTAAATTCAGGTAGCATGAGAGTAGTGACCGCTTTCATATCAATGGCTGCATATCGACCCCAACGAAATGCCCGCTTGTTCCAATCAATCGCCACGTCATTGAGTTCTATAGCACGCATCAGGCTTGCTTCAGTCAACGGCAGCAGGCCCTTTTGCCAGGCGTAGCCCACCAGGAGCAGATTACTGCCGATTGTATCACCCAATAAGGCCTTAGCCAGGCGACTGGCATCGACAAAATCCACCATATCTGCACCCGCCATACGGGTAATGCGTTCATTGACGACATCAATTGGAAATTCCAAATCCGCGTTACGGGTAAAATCACCAGTGATGGCCTGATTGGTATTAACCAATACCCTGGTACGTCCCTGATGAATACTCGCTATTGGTTCATGAGTGGAAGAGACCAGGTTGTCACAAGCTATAAGTAAGTCTGCGTTGCCCTGATTGACCCGGGCAGCGAATATATCTTTCGCACTTTCTCCAATACGCAGGTGGCTGATGACCGAGCCTCCTTTCTGAGCCATGCCTAGCTGATCCACTACCGAAGCGGTTTTTCCTTCCAGGTGTGCCGCCATACCAATAATTGAGCCGATGGTAACCACCCCGGTTCCACCCACGCCGGCGATCATGATGTTGTAGGTAGCGCCCACGGGAATTTGGGCTAGTGGGGGTTCCAGAAGGTGTTCCGGGAGTCCATTTTCTTTACTGTCTAACCCACGCCCTTTACGTAGCTTACCTCCGATTACGCTTACAAAGCTGGGGCAAAAGCCGTTGATGCAGGAGAAATCCTTGTTACAGCTGGATTGTTCGATTTCGCGTTTCGTTCCGAATTGCGTTTTTTTCGGGATAACAGACAGGCAGTTGGACTGATCGCTGCAATCTCCGCAACCCTCACAGACGCGGTCGTTGATGAATGCGTGTTTGGCTGGATCAACCATCAGTCCCTTCTTTCGTCGGCGACGTTTTTCCGCTGCGCACGTCTGGTCGTAAATCAGGACGGAAACACCGGGAAATTCTCGCATTTCTTTCTGAATATGATTTAGCTTCCGCCGGTGATCGACCGTAGCAATCGAAGGTAAATTGCTGTCACGATTATACTTTTCGGGTTCGTCACTGATCACGGCAATACGCCGTACGCCTTCTTCGTATACCTGTCGCGCAACCATGGGAACCGATATGGGACCGTCCACTGGCTGGCCACCAGTCATCGCCACTGCGTCATTGAACAGAATCTTGTAGGTTATTTGTGTTTTCGAAGCAACGGCTGCACGGATAGCCAGCGAACCGGAGTGATAGTAGGTTCCGTCTCCCATGATCTGGAAGACATGTTTGTCTTTTACAAATTGAGATTCACCGACCCAGTTGCTTCCTTCGCCACCCATCTGGGTCCAGTTGACTACGCCACGATCCATATATAGCGCCATACCGTGACAGCCGACACCACCTTGGGCGCGACTGTTTTCCGGGGTTTTCGTAGAGGTACTGTGCGGACAACCAGAGCAAAAATAGGGCAGGCGATTTATCGGTAGACCAGGCAGCGTCGCGATCATGGATGTAATATCATCCAGTGCCTGTAATCGGCCTTGACTGGCCGCATCACTGTGAAAGTATGCAATACGTCTGGCTATCGCCACAGCCAGTTTTTCGGGTGTCATCTCACCCAGTTCATTTATCAGAATTACCCCGTTTTCATCATAGCGGCCGACTATTCTGGGACGTTCAGATTCTGGCAGGCTGTAACAGGCATCTTTGATAGCAGATTCCATCTGTTGTCGTTTTTCCTCGACCACCAACACCTCGTCCAGCCCTTGGCAAAAAGCCTGGTAGCCATCCAGATCATGTGGGTAAATCATACCAACCTTGTAAATTACGATTCCCAGTTCAGCAGCGAGTTCTTCATTGATACCCATATCGCACAGGGACTGCAATACATCCAGCCAAGCCCTGCCCGCGGCGACAATGCCGAATCGGCGTTTGCCGCTGTCATGGGAGCAGTAATTCAGCCGATTCGCGCGTGCATAGGCAAGTGCTGCTGGCAGACGTATGCGACGAATCCGACGCTCCGCGTTCGTCCAAAGTTCCCCTTTCCCATCGCGTATCTCCGGAGTTTCCTCACCGAAATCGTAGTCGGGGATGACCGGGCAGTTCCGTTTTTCACCAACTTCAATCGTTACGCTATTATCGATGGTCTCAAATACCAGTTTGAAGCCGACCCACAGGCCGGAAAAACGGGATAATGCAATCCCGTGCAAGCCGAGGTCGAGAACTTCCTGCACGTTAGCCGGATATAGCACGGGCATCAGCATGTCCTCAAACAGAACTTCACAATGCGCTGTTGATGTGGTGGATCGTTGGCCATGATCATCCCCGGTAAGGGCCAGTACGCCGCCATGGGGAGCGGTACCGCGAAAAGCCCCGTGGCGCATCGCGTCGATACTGCGATCCAGTCCCGGCCCTTTACCATACCAAAAGGAAAACACGCCGTCGTATTGTGACTCCCCATATAGACCGGCTTGCTGGGCACCGCTGATCGCAGTGGCGGCCAGGTCTTCATTGATCGCTGGGTTAAACTTGATATCATGCTCTCGCATGAATTTTTCAACTTGCCAGTATTGTAAATCCAACACATGCATTGGTGAGCCGCGATAGCCAGAGATATAGCCCGCAGTATTCAAGCCGGACACTTCATCACGTTTTTTCTGCTCAAGCGCCAGACGCAACAGTGCTTGGGTTCCTGTCAGGAAGACATGTCCTGATGCCTGAGTATATTTGTCGTCCAGAGAGACACTGGTTAAAGTCATTTTTTCCACTCACCTCTTAAACAAAAATCTATAGTAATGACGAATTAGGTGCTGATCTGCGATTGCGCTCAGTGAAATACTAATCTTCCTGATAAAGAGTGCCGGTCAATTCAATTTCATTTATATGTCATAATTAATATGATGCAAGTTCTCTGACGTCATAGTATTTCTATAAAGCACAAAGCTTTAGAGGGGTGGGCTTGATATGAGATACACCAGTAACATGGCCCTGCGAGCCGCTATTTTGGAACTTGAGTCCTACGATGTGGACGCAGCACCCATTCTCGCACAGGAGGGGATGGAGCGGTTCATGGACCCGGATAGAGTAGAGCGCATAGCGTTAGGCGCCGTGCATCGGTTCTTACAGTTGGCACAGGAAGCCACCGGCGATCCCTGTTTTGGGCTGGACTACGGTAAGTTTATACGCCCAACAACTTTCGGGGCACTGGGCATCGCATTGTTATCCAGTACAGATCTAGCTGATTTCTGTACACGCCTGTGCCGCTACTATGAATTTATCGCCACCAATCACAGTCTGTCATTCGAATCGGCTGACGGGCAGACCTGGGTGGAGATTAAATCGGAGGTTCATAATCTCGAACCGGAGGTGTCACGCTCAATTATCAATGCGATTATTTCTATGATGCTCAAGTTCATTCGTGAAATTTCCGATCACCAGTATGCTCCACCGAGAATAGAGATAATTGCTACCAGGATAGAAGGCACGGAGCAACGCTATATCGACAGTTTTGGCACCGCTGTAATTTTCTCTGCGAACAAAAATGCATTGTACTTTGATCGACAGGTATTACATAAACCGCTATCCGCGGGTGATCGGGGCCTAGCAAGATTAAACGAGGAGTTAGTGGAAAAGTACCTGGAAAAAGTGAAAAAGGATGATCTGTCTTTCCAGGTATATGACGCCTTACTACAGGCACTGCCCAGTGGTAATGTTAGCAAAGAAACTATGGCAGATCGCTTTGCCATGAGTCTGACGGCATTTCATAATCATTTATTAAAAGCTGGTACAAGTTTTCAGAAGTTACTCGACGAGGCACGCCGTGAACTGGCAGAGATATACTTCGAAAAAAATATGTCGATTACCGATGTAGCATACATGCTAGGTTATAGCGACAGCAGCAATTTCACTCGGGCATATAAACGCTGGACCGGCAAAGCACCCACAAGAACTAATCCCACTGCGAACTGAAATGAAGCAATCTATGTTTTATCGTGTGATGTTGATACCCAGCGTTGTCTGGCTGTCTGTTGTCTTTGGCGCTGCTACGGGAACGGGCCGTGAAATAGTCGAATTTCTGGTTCCCGCTGGAGCCTGGGGTGGAATCGTGACGATAAGTGTTATCACTTTGGTGTACATAACAGGTTTTTTCCTGTGTTTTGAATTGGCCCGCCTTTTCAAAGCCTACGATTACCAACTCCTAAGCACTCAATTTCTGGGCAAGTTTTGGCCAGCCTATGAAGTGGCGATCTTGCTTGCGATGATTCTGTCACTAGCCATTGTTTCAACAGCATCTGGTGAAATATTCTTTACACGATTTCAACTGCCAAGGTTATGGGGGGTGGTTGGAATGTTAACGATTATCATTTTATTCACTTACTATGGACGGGTATTTATCGAAAAAACGATGGCATTGACATCTATGCTGTTAATCATGACGTTCATTTATATCGGCATTCAAGTAATCGGGGGTGATGATTTAGCTATAGCCGATACCTTTGCTAATAGCGAAGTTCATTTTCATGGTGTGTGGAATGGGTTGGTATATTCGCTTGTCATTGTGGCTCTGATGCCGCTTATATTGTATGCCGGTCGAGATATTCGTTCTCGTGGTGAATCAGTGATTGCTGCCATGTGTGCTGGCATTACAGGGGCGTTGCCACTCTTTTTCTTGCACACGATCTTCAGCCCGGGATATCCGGAAATTCTGGATGCCGAGATGCCGACTTTCTGGTTGCTGGAAAGTATCTCGCCCGACTGGTTTATTGATATCTATGCGATTATTCTTTTTATCATGATTGTGCAAACCGGGGTGGGGATGATGCAAGGATTTATTGAAAGAATGGATAGTTGGTACAATAGGCATCACGATGGATCGTTGTCGCCATTTTGGCACGCCATGCTATCTTGCTTAACTTTAGTAATAAGTCTTCTACTCTCTACTATGGGTTTCATTGAACTCGTCAGGAATGCGTATTGGCTGTTGTTCTATTGCTTCATCTTAATTTTCTGGGTTCCGCTCATGACAATCGGTGTTTACAAGGTTTACAAGCACCGTGACAATTAAGTTCAACTCCCTAATGAGTAACCTGACTAACGAGTGAGGATTCCATGAGCGATAATAATTTCAACTTGAGTCCGGATTACTACCAGATTCTGGATGCTGCAGATCGTTATGCCAAAGAGGAACTTCATCCTCTTTGGCGGAAAATGGACGAGCAGGACTGGTATCCAGAACATATCATGACTCAGTTAGGGAGCGATGGCTGGCTGGGAATTACTGTTCCTGAGGAAATGGGTGGGGCGGGTATGGATCTGCTGTCACAGAGCCTGGTATGCCAGGCGTTTCATCGGTGGAACCATAGTATAGGCGCCATCGCTGGTGCCCATGACAACCTGTGTGTTAACAATATTCTGCGTAATGCGTCGCCAGCAATAGTGGAAAAGTACATTCCCGACATGATAGCCGGTAAGAAAGTGGGCGCGTTAGGCATGACGGAGCCTGGTGCTGGCTCTGATGCTGTCGGTAGTATGGTGACCAGCGCCAGGCGAGAAGGTGATAAATACGTTATTAACGGGCGGAAAATATTCTGTTCAAACGGCCCGTTCGCTGATGTCATCCTGATGTATGCCAAGACCGATAAGGAAAAAGGTGCCGGTGGTGTCTCAGCTTTCGTTGTGGACACCAATGCTCCCGGTTTCTCCGTGGCGCAGAATTTACCCAAAATGGGCTGGCGCGGTCAGCACACTGGTGAACTCGTTTTTGATGACTGTGAAATACCGGTGGAAAATCTGGTTGGGGAGGAAAACAAGGGTATCGCAGTGTTGATGAGCGGTCTGGATATCGAGCGCGTGTATTGCTCCTTCGAATGCCTGGGCATGGCCGAGCGCGCTTTTGATCTGGCCCTGGAATACGCTAAAGATAGAAAACAATTTGGTCAACCAATCGGTAATTTCCAGATGGTACAAGATATGCTGGCCACTATGTATACCACTGTTGAGTCGATGCGGTTGATGTGTTACCGGGCGGCTACCGAATTTAACTATCTGGAAAAAGGTAGCGGTGGTCGTGGGGCTGAGCACAAGTTGTCAGCAGCGACATTTCTTCACTGCGGTGAGGGTGTTACCAAGGTTACTGACCTGGCGGTACAAATCTGGGGAGGCTATGGTTTTATCACCGAATCAGAGGTTAATTACCTGTTCCGGGGTGCCCGCCTGATGACTATCGGAGGTGGTACAGCCCAAATTCGCAAGATAATCATCGCAGAAGAACTTATGCGTCAGTGATTATAGGTTGATGGCCAAATAAAGCTGTTCGCCATTTAAAGAGGTACGCGGGCCGGGTTTAGAACGTCCTGAGACAGTTCGGTCGCTATCGACCGGCCTTTTTTTAAGTCGTTCTTCCGGTTTATCGACCAACACCGGATTGAACCGTCTGGTCTGGTATGAAACAATTGAAGCAAATTCATGGAAAAAAAGAACGGGCAAAAATGAAAAGAAGAGATTTCATGAAATATACCGGTGCGAGCTGCGCGATGCTTGCTGCCACTGATAGTCTCGCAGCAATAGATGACTGGAGCTCTATCCATCCACCGGTAGTTGGGGAGCTGGACCTCAATGAAATCAATATAGTAGACACGCATGTGCATCCACCCCACCCGATCACGTTGAGCGAATCTTACGATAAATGGAATTCATCCTTTGTTGGTTCAATGCTGCCCGGTTATGAATACGAAGGTAAGGAACAATTAAGGAAGAGACTGTCATCCGTATTCAAGCAACACCTGTATAACATGCCGAGACAAACCGGTTATTACAACTATGTAGCAAGGGTGTATGGTGTAAAACCCGATTTAGACGGGTTTAACTCAGTTGTTACCAGAGGCATAAAAAGCGGTTTCAGCAGTTATATAGCATCCATTCTGGACCGGGAAAAAATAGAAAAGGTAGTATTGGAATCACGTGAAATTGAAGCCAGACGGCCGGAGAGTCCAATCCCATCCGATCGATTTGTATGGAGTTACAATATTGCTAGGATTATTCAACCGGAATGGGCTGCCGAGAAAGGATTAAGTTCTCTAAGGGATGTCGTCGCCGAAATAAGTAATATCCTGGAGCGCTGTGTGGCTGATGGTTGTGTCGGATTCAAGGTTAATGTGGCCTATTACAGGCCCCTGGGTATTGATTTGATTGATGCTGAAACGGCGGAAAAGGCCTTGCGGAAACTGCTTAAAAACCCTGCTACCTCGTTTGTACCATTCAGTAACGTTGCGGATTATCAAGAAACCGACATGCAGGAAGCGTTTCGCAATTACCAGGACTTCTTACTCAGGCATATTTATATCAAAGCAGGCGAGTTGAAGTCACGGGTTATTATTCATACCGCGGTGGCATTGCACCCGGCATTGAGGTTTGATTTCAATAGTCCATTAAGATTGAGAGATGTATTTCTGGATGACGAAATCAAAAAAGTAGAGACCCGGTTCCTCCTGATTCATACCGGGTATCCGTATCATCAGCACGTTGCGGCAATGCTGAGCCAGTTTCCTAACGTGTATACGGATCTTTCTTTCTATTCAAAGTTTCCCGGTGTGTTGGAAGAGACGTTGAGAGCCTTTCTGGCTTTGGCGCCGGCTGACAAGGTAATGCATGGTAGTGATTCCAATAATGTACCTGAGGAGATAGGTTACTGCGCCTGGAATGTTCGTCAGGTCCTGGCGAAAATATTAAGAGATTACAAGTCCAATTACGGCTGGAGTCAGTCCAATTGCGAAGAGATCGCAAATAAAGTATTACACGAAAATGCGAAAAGGCTTTTTTCAATCGACGGCTGAGCAGCCTGGTGAGAAGGTAATCATCCGTCTATAAGCATTGTGGAATAAAGTCGCGCCAGTCTGGGCCGGCGCCAGGTCACCGCCAGGGCATAATAAAAAAGGCCGGTCGTCAGACTGGCCTTTAGTTTAATTGAGTTGATTTTACCAGTTGTAGCCGACTTCAACTCCATAGGTGCGGGGCGGCCCCTGCATCTGATGGGCAAATCCCAAGCCGCTGATAATATCCTGACCGGATGTGAGGTATTTCTCGTTGGTGAGATTCATGACCCACAGTGCCGCATCCCAGTTGCCGTTATCCTGTTGCATGCTCAGGCGACCATTCAGCAGGAAGTAGCCGTCTTCTTCCAGTATCAGGCGGTTATTGGGTTCCAGAAAATGTTTGTCGACATACTTGAAGTCACCCTGAAGGTAAGGGCGAAATCCCCCCATGAGCGGCAATTCCAAACGCGCCCGCCCGTTAAAAGACCAGTCCGGAGCGTTGGTGATCTCGTTACCCTTGATAGTCGCGGCAGGACCTCCTCCAAGTGAAGACAGGACAACTTCGGTCTCAACGATTTCATTGTCCAGCCAACTTACGCCCAAATCGACATAGAACCGTTCAGTCATCAGCCACTGTATAGACCCTTCAGCCCCGAAGATTTCCACGTCACCGGCGTTTTGCAGGCGCGCACTGATCTCGGTGCCACGCACGAATGTAGCCTGGTAACCCTCGAAGTCATAGAAAAATCCACTTGCATTGAACTGCATGCGTCCGTCCAGCAGGGTCCACTTGAACCCGCCTTCATAGGCCCGGAGGGATTCGACACCGAATGGCTCCAGCGCCGGTTGTGAAAATATCACGGCGCCTGAATATCCACCGCTACGAAAGCCTTCACTCACGGACATATACCACATCATATTGTCGGTCGGGCTGTATTTGAGCGCGACCCGGAAGTCGACGTTTTCTTCGTCCTGCTTGTTCTCGAAGTCCAGGGGGCCGCCGGGCATAAAGCCGTCGCAAGTGCCGCCGGGCGTGATGGGCAAGGCCGATAATGGACAGGGTGTGAAACCGGGGGTTGTCAGGGACGCAAAAGCGTTATCGAGGTCCGTATAAGTGCCGATAAACGAACCGCCTGTCCAGTCGCGTTCTTCGTGCGTGAAACGCAGACCAGCCTCGACCTCGACCTGGTCGGTAATGGGAACAGTGACATCGCCGAATACCGCCCAGGATTCCGTATCCTGGTCGGCGCCGTTGCTGGTCGGTATCGCGATGTCGCTCAGGTCAATGGTCTGGAACCAGGCGATGTCGCTCTGGAAGTAAAAGCCGCCTATGATCCACTCAAATCCCCAGGAATCATCCGACGTGATGCGCACCTCCTGGCTGAAGCTGTCTACCTCGCTGTCGATGGTGTCGTTATTGCCGATCACGAAACGGGAGGCATCGAGATCCTGCGACTGCTCTTTTTCGAAGTGCTCATAACCGGTGATCGAGGTGACAGTGAAACGCGGTAAACGCCAGTTGATATGTCCTATCACGTTATGATCTTCCATTTCGACCATGGGCTCGGCGTCGGCCTCGGTATCGAAGCGGTTATCGTCGGGATCAAAATTCCCCAGCAAACCCACACATTGTCCTTCGGCGCGCCTTCCCGCCTGCACAGGGGCGCAGACTCCACCCCCGGCAGGGTCCAGCGCATTGGAAGCCTCGAGTAGCGGTTCCTCGGACTCATGGTAACCGTAGTTGAAGATCACCCGCGCATCAAAATCCTCCGTCGGCAGCCAGTGGAGTTGGCCGCGCACTGCGATCCGGTCGTCTTCACCAATGGTATTATCCGTCAGACGGTTGTAAGCGTAACCCGAACCCGAGTCACTGAGCTGTCCGGAAACGGACACCCGGCCCAGCAGGGTTTCAGAGAGCGGGCCGCTCACCGCGCCCTCGACGGTGGCGGTGTTATAGCGCTGGTAACCGGCGCGAACATAGCCTTCCGCTTCAGACGTCGGCAGGGCCGAGATAATGTTCACCGCGCCGCCGGTGCTGTTACGGCCGTAGAGTGTTCCTTGCGGACCCTTGAGCACTTCAACCCGCTCCACGTCCATCAGGGCGAAGTTCAAGGTATCCGGCGTGGGCTTGTAGACCTCGTCCACGTAGACGCCGACCGATGAATCGACCGTGCCCGAAAAATCGTTGATCCCCACGCCGCGCAGGTAAAAGCTCACGGTTCGCAGGCCGTTCGGACCGAACTTGGTAAGCAGCCCGGGTGTCTGCATGGCCAGGTCTCTCGGCTCCTTGATTCTCAGCGAATGGAGGTCTTCGCCTGAAAACACCGTGACCGGATTGGCGACGTTCTGAAGCGTCTCCTCACGCTTCTGGGCGGTCACCACGATTTCTTCCAACACCTGGGCCGGCACAGTAACACTGAACATCAGTAATCCGAATCCGGCGCACAGGTAACGGCAGATGTAAGGAAGTCGAACTAGCAGACAAGCGGTTTGCAATGGCATCTGACAATCCTCCTCGCGAGGTGTTGTACTTATAAAACAACCAGGAATAAATCAGGACAAACTGTAATCATCCTAGCTGAAACTGAATTCACATTCAACCATGGCTCCGAGGACAACACCATGGCTCCGAGGACGTAGGCTATATATTCCGCCTGCTCCGGCGGAATCGATGCCTGGTATTTGAAGACATCTGGTGTTTTGCCATGCGGTTGTGTGAGTGAGACTACATATTTACAGTATATAGCCAGTTAAACCTGTCCGGCGCACGGCCCTCCTGGATATCGAGCAGTTCATTCCGCAGCCTGTTCGAGACAGGGCCGGAAACCTCGGGTAATTCATAAATGGCGCCATCCTTCTCGGCTATCACGCTGATTGGGGCGATGACGGCCGCAGTGCCGCAGGCAAAGGCCTCGGTACACCGTTTTGAACGAATTTGTTGCAGCAGCGCGTCGATTGCAATCTTTCCTTCCCGGACCGGGATCCCGAGATCTGCTGCCAGGGCAATCACTGAATCCCGCGTCACTCCCGGGAGAATCGTACCGCCCGTTTCAGGGGTATGTAACTCTCCGTCAATCACCGCAAAAAAATTCATGGCTGACAATTCTTCAATGTATTTCTGTGCGCGTGCATCAAGCCACAGGGGCTGGTTGAAGCCGCTGTCCATTGCAGCCGTCGAGGAATGCAGGGATGCGCCGTAATTACCGCTGGCCTTGACATTGCCGGTGCCACCTGTAGAGGCGCGGGTCCTTTCCCGCTCCACCACGACCCGCAGGCTGCCGGCGATGAGGGCGTCCGAGGGGCTGGCGATAACGAGAAAAGTAAAACGGTCGGAAGGGGTCAGGCCCAGTGAAGGCTGCGTACCGAACATCAGTGGACGCAGGTAGAGCGATTGGCCCGGCAGTCCCGGAATGAGTGGGCCGGCGCATGCGGAAAGCGCGGATACCCCTTCAATAAAGTATGTCTCGGGCAGTTCAGGCATCAGCATGCGTGTGCACGAGCGCTTGAACCTGGCGGCATTCATATGCGGCCTGAACAGTTTTATCTGTGCATGTTCTCCCCGGTATGCCTTGAGTCCCTCGAACACAACCTGCGCGAAATGCAATACTTTCGCGGCGGGGTCAATGGAAATGCCGGCATAAGGCAATAATTGACTCTCGCCCCAGGCGCCGTCCGCAAAATCGAGCCGGTACATGACCGGCGCGAGGGTATCTCCGAAGCCCAGTTCATCAGGCAACTCGAAGCGCTCAATGGCTGGTAATACTTCCGGATGGACGTTCATCGTGACTATTGTTGCCAGGGGGCAGAATTAACTCTGTCCCCGAAGTTCACACAGTAATGAGACGAAGTTACCCGTTTCATCCGGGCAGTCCGTTTTCAATGATATCCGAGACAAACTCGCCCATTACCTCGATTCCCAGGGCTATGTCTGCTTCACGGGTATCCTCGGCAACAACATGACTGTGTCCACCGAGGCTGGGCACAAATAACATGGCCGTAGGCACTTTCTTCGCAAATAACATGCAATCATGGCCGCCGCCACTGGGCATACGCATACGCGGGGCATTGCAGCGTTCGGCGGCCGCTTCCAGGCGCTCCGCGAGGTTTGAATCCATACGTTCCGGCGGTATGTTAACGCCGGGTATCCATTTGTGGCCGACCTTATGCTTTGCCCCGGCCTCGGCTGCAAGCTCTGGAATAGCCTTGTTGATACGGGTGAGTATATCCGCTGAAGTATCGCGGTATTCGAGGAATACCTCCGCTTCCCGGGCGGTTACATTGTAGGCCCCCGGTTCCAGCCGCAGCTTGCCGATATTCCAGACCGTGGAATCACTGCAGTGATGATGGCAGAATTGCGCGAACATTACCGCAAAATCATACGCCGCGGCCGCGGCATCCTGGCGCATCGCCATCGGCACGGTGCCTGCATGACCCGCCTTGCCGAAGAAAAAAACCTGCGAACGTCCGACCCCTACAATTTCGGTGACGATACCGATTATCCTGTCGTTGCTTTCCAGCACTGGGCCCTGTTCGATATGCGCCTCGATGCAGGCGACGTCCCGTGCCGGATCAAATGTGGCAACAGGCTCGCCCGCGTAACCGGCATTGCGCAGGGCGTCTCCCAGCACGGTGCCGTCATCCGCAACGGATTCAACCACCTGTTCCAGCGATTTAAGTCCGCTGTAGATGGAACTGCCGAACAACGCGTTGAAACGGCCTTCTTCGTCACTGAAAGAGAAGGCTTTCACGCCGGTACCGGCGCTGCCGACGGATTCCACCCATGCCCTGGCTATCTCCAGAGCAAAGATGACGCCCAATGCCCCGTCCAGCCACCCGCCCTTGGGAACGGTATCGGAATGAGAGCCGATAATGATGTAACGTTCGCAGCCCGGTGTTTTACCTGTTACGTTGCCGGCGCCGTCAATGGCGGCATCAAGCCCGGCTTGCTGCATGCGCTCCAGCAACCAGGCGCGTGCGGCAATATCTTCGGGAGTGAACCCGCGCCGGTTCACGCCAGATTCAAATTTGCCGAATTCAGCGAGCGCCTTCAAATCTTCAATAGTCCTGTTTGCGTCAACGGTTAACATCTTTCAACTGTCTTCATTTTGTACGCCGGATTGATTCGGTAAGTGTGAGCGCCCGGTCGAGAACAAAATAGCTCACTATTCCAAGCGGCAATCCCACCAGCCAGGAAATCTGCAACCACCAGATCATGGTGACGAGGGAAGCCGCCAGCGTACTGACGATGGCAGCGGGGTTCAGTCCGGCGCTGTACCAGTACCTGCTCCCCGGACTCTCGTCGTATAGATCATCGACCTGCAATTGATCTTTCTCCAGCCAGCGCTGGGCAAGCATGCAACCCAGGAGCGGCCCGAAAAACGCAGTGTAGTAATTGATGAAAGCAACAAAATTCGCGCCGCTTTCAAGCAGGACCCAGGGAAACGAAAGACTCGCGAGAATCCCCGTCAAAATGACTCCTTTTTGCCAGTTGAATCCGAATAACTCCTCGAAAATGAATGCCGGCGGCAAGATATTAATGGTCAAGTTGGTGCTGAACTGTGCTACCAGGATGAAAACCAGCATCAGTATCATGACCACTGGGCCCGGGGACAATTGCATCAGCGCCTGTATGGGGTCCCATTGGCCGGTCGTCACCGCGGACACGAAGCCGAGAAACATCATTAACCCCAGGGGCGGTATGAGTCCGAACAAATGTCCCAGCCACATGCTGCTTTGCTTGTTTTCGAGATAGCGGGTCAAATCGCTTGCGCTGACCATGACCGCGACAAGAATACCCACGGTGGCGTTTACCCCGGTCCAGAATGACCAGCCCCAGTCGCCGCTGACGCGCCAGGTCTCGTCGATTTCGAACTGCTCGTTTTGCAGCGTGGAAATCAGCATCTCCACGATGATCAGTACCAGCGCTATGGATGCCGCAACGGTAAACCATTTCATCATCCGGATGCCGCGGCAGGCGAACCATGTTTGGATGATGAGAAAAGCAAAAAAGTAAATCAGCTTGATACCGTCAAAGGTAAACCCTGTCAGGGTCTGGATAATCCCATCCATGGCCAGGGCGGCTATCCAGGTACCGAAGCCATACCAGACAATTGCCGGCACCAGGCGGATAAGCTCTGGGAAACGCGCGCCCCGAATGCCGAATGACGCCCGTACCTGTATGCAAAACGGTATCCCGTGCTGCAAGCCGGCCTTCCCATTGAGACTCATGAACAGCGTCATGATCAGCGCAGACAACAGTATGACCGCGCTGCCCTGGACCAGGGAAAGATTTCCCTGCGGCGGCAGCAAAGCCTGGCCCAGTACAAAGCCCTGGATAACAATCAGTGATGCCCACAGCATCAGAGTATAGGACAGGAGGTTGAACACCCTGTCGCCGTGACCGACCGGTTTCAAACCCTCGATTCTTGAATTGCCACCCGCGTCAGCCATCGCTTAATTCCTGAGTCCCAATCCCCACCTCGTAATTCCAAATACCTAATCCGTAATTCCCAATTCCTAATTCCTAATTCCCAATTCCTAATTCCCAATTCCTAATTCCCAATTCCTAATTCCCAATTCCTAATTCCCAATATCATAGGGGTGTGTCGCAATCCAGTGTCTGGCAATATCAATCCGCCGGGTGACCCACACGTCGTCATGCTTCATGACATAGTCGAGAAACCATTCGAGGCCGGGGATACGGGCAGGATGGCCGATGACCCGAAGGTGAAGGCCGATCGACATCATTTTCGGATGTGTCTCACCCTCCCGGTACATGACGTCGAAACAGTCCTGGAGATAATCGCTGAATTCGCGCGCCGTGGAAAATGAACCCAGGGCAAACTTGGCGTCATTGTTACTCAGGGTATAAGGGACAACCAGGTGCGGGTGTCCGTTTACCTGTACCCAGTAGGGCAGGTCATCGTTATACGCATCGGAGTCATAAAGAAAGTTTCCCTCCTCAACAATCAGTCGTCTTGTATTGACGCTCGGGCCGTAACGGCAATACCAGCCGTAAGGTCTTTCCCCAACAGTTTTTTCCAATGACCTTATGGCCCGGTGAATATGCTCGCGTTCCTCTTCTATATCGAGATCGAAATGATTTTCCCAGCGCCAGCCATGACAACAGACATCGTAGTCAGCCTTTTTTATCGCTTCAGCGGCAGGAGGATGACGTTCCAGCGCCAAGGCACAGCCAAATACCGTTAACGGCAGGTTTCGCTCCTGAAACAGGCGCAATACCCGCCAGAACCCGACCCGGGAGCCGTATTCGTACATGGATTCCGCTGCCAGGTCCCGCCCTTTGAGACCGGGATCGTAGCCGCCGACTTCCGTCAGGGCGCTGTCTGAACGGGCATCGCCGTCCGGTATTGAATTCTCCGATCCTTCTTCGTAATTCAGAACAAAATTAAGCGCAAGCCGCGCACCGTTCGGCCAGGCCGGATCCGGCGGGGTTGCGCCGTAACCAATCAGGTCTCTTTCTGATGAGTAAGCCACTATGAATCCATCTGCTTATGCTATTCCGCCATGTCAGCGGGCAGCACGACTTCAAACGGCGTATCGATATCCAGAAACTCTTCGTCGCCGCTGCTGCCATCGCACCACATCAAAACAGCCATTACGGCTGTTTCATCGAGTACGG
This sequence comes from Gammaproteobacteria bacterium, assembly GCA_965116495.1. Taxonomy (GTDB): domain Bacteria; phylum Pseudomonadota; class Gammaproteobacteria; order Eutrophobiales; family Eutrophobiaceae; genus JAAXHV01. The sequence continues at coordinate 642,407 of OZ220696.1, forward strand.
TCATACCATGATGCCAGACACCGCGCCGGTATGTAATACCCTGGTCGCGCTCAGCCACAAAGGCCCTGACACCGGCCAGGTCCGGACCGCCAGCGCCACTGTCAGGTGCGACGACGACAAAATACCTGGATGCCTTCAATGGTAAAAACGTCTGACTTGAAAACGGGTGGCGTTCCATCACGGTCGCATGCAGGGGCAGCTTGTCGACAGGTTTTATCGTGGCGAGGGAGAGATCGACCCGTGCGCCGCTGCGGGTGTTTTCAAGCCGCTCATTGAAGAATTCACGGACGCCTTCATGCGGCCTGTGAATTACCTCTCCGAATTCGGAAAAACCATCCTTGTTCAATGGCTCGGCAATGATTTTCGGTATGCTGGTCATTTTCAGTAGTTAGTCCGCCGTACCCCGGAGACTCTTTGTCCGGTCAAGATCCAGCGTGTCCGTCGCCGTGATCACCACACCGTATTTGTCCCGGGCTTCATTTCGGGAAATATAGCCATCCAGGTAATCATTAAGGACCTGGTTTGCATCGCGCTCATAAGGATTGCCATAACCGCCACCCGAGCCGCCTATGGCAATGAATCTGTCACCTGCCGACGCAGGCCGGGTTTGCAACATTGACGGCAGGTTGATTTGTTCGCCGTTGTTTTGTTTCAGTATCAATTCTGACGATACGCCATTACTGCCTCCGTCAAAACCCCAGCCCTGCTGGGAATGACCGTCGCCTTCGGCGCTGACCGAGCCATCCGCCAGAAATTCCACCTCCTTGATCATGCCAAGCCCGCCGCGCCACTTGCCGGCGGGACAGGCCTTGTCCCTTAATTGGTACTGGTTGACCCGTAACGGCACATGGGTTTCGATATCTTCGATTGGATTATTGCGGGTATTGGCATAAAGGGTGTCCACAGTATCCATGCCGTCCTTGCCAAACCGCCCGCCATAGCTCCCCTCAAATATTTCAATATGCACCCAGTGCCGTTCGCCGCGCAGACCGGAAAAACCAAGGGCCTTGAGATTGGCTATACCCGCACTGACCTGGTTCGGCAGGACAGGCGCCAGCGCCCGCATCAGTGTATCCGCCAGCACATTGCCTGGAGAGACACGGGCCATTGTCGGCGCAGGAAAAACCGGATTTGCCAGTGACCCCCTGGGAGCCGTGATATGTATCGGTCGATACAACCCGGCATTCTGCGGTATATCGCCATGCACCTCGGTATCGAGCAGGATTGAGCGCAGGGTCAACCAGATGGAAACATCAACCGTTCCTATGAACGGCATATTAATGGCGTGACCCTCTACCTGTCCAGCCGTACCTGTCAGGTCAACTGTCAATTCAGATCCTGAAACAGTGACCGTAACCTGTATGGGCAGTAATTTTAAATCGGGATCAGAATGATCCAGATAACCATCTACCACGCCTGTTGCGGAGTAACTTCCGTCAGGAATTTTCTCTATCTGCGTCCGCATCAATCGCTCGGAATAATCGAACAGGTCTTCCGCTGCCTCACGCAGTACGTGCAGGCCAAACCGGTCGATGAGTGCAACAAACCGTTCGGCCCCGACACGGCAGGCAGCAATCTGGGCTTCCATGTCTCCCACTATCAAATCGGGGACTCGGACATTATCCCGTATCAGTTGCCACACGGCGCCGTTGCTGACACCCCCGTCTTCCACCTTTATGGCTTTGAACTGTAATCCTTCCGCATAGGCGTCGGCACAGTTGGAAATACCGACACTCCCCGGTTCACATGATCCGATATCGAGATGATGAGCTGTCGTCATTGAGAAGCCGATGAGTTCCCCGGCATAGAACACGGGCACGCAGAAACCAATATCCGGACTGTGGGAGGCCCCGTTATACGCATCATTGTGTATAATCACATCGCCTTCGCGCAGGACGTCACCGCGCTCATGTAATTGTTTCAGTATCCCCTGGACATAGCCTGGAATAGGGCCGGACTGCAGCGGCGTACTCTTCTTGCATTCACAAAGCTGCCGGCCTTGCGCGTCACACAGGGCCGCGCCAAAGTCCTCGGATTCGCGGATGATGCTGGAATAGGACATTCGCATAAGCTTGTATCCCATTTCTATTGCGATGTTCTCCAGGGCGCCGTAGATGATACTGGCGGTAACGGGATCTACCCGAGCGGCGCCTGATTGCAGTTTATTTTGCGTGACGGCAACGTTCATCTTGTAACTGTAAATTATTTTTGCGCGGGTATGTATGCCCTGATTACCTTGAATCGTGAATACTGTAGCGTATTCGTGGCGCAAGTTGAAGATGAATCCACTTTCATTTAAGATGATTGCCTGCTATCCATGCCGGCCAATCAGCTTATCAACTTGAATCATCAGCGAAAAAAGACCTTGAGGTAAAACGGAAACCGGAACAGTATGGTGCGGGTTGAGACACACTTTAGGAGGAACACCAGCGAACATGAAAGTCATCGGTGTTGATGTCGGCGGTACATTTACGGATATTGTCCTGACCGATTCGGCCACCAGCGAAATTGCAATTCACAAGATCGCCAGTACCCCAGGTGACTCCTCCATAGCCGTCATCCAGGGAATTGCCGAAATATGCGAACGCAACGACGTTGCCCACGAAGATATTGAGCATGTGTTCCACGGTACAACAGTCTCCACAAATGCGGTGCTGCAGTACCAGGGTGTGCAGGCCGGCATGATAACGACGGCCGGTTTCCGCGATATTATTCATATCGGTCGTCACCAGCGACCGCAACACTATTCAATAATGCAGGACATACCCTGGCAGGCAAGACCGTTAATCAAGCGGCGTTTTCGCAAGACTGTTACCGAACGGCTGACTCCTCCGAACGGCGAAGTACTGGTGCCGCTGAATGAGGGCGAGGTCAGGCAGGCCGCGCTTGAATTACATGATGCGGGCATTAATTCTATCGCGATCTGTTTTCTGTTCTCTTATCTCAACCCGGAGCACGAGGAGCGCGCCAGAACCATTGTAAAAGAACAGTGCCCGGATGCCTTTGTCACTACCTCCAGCGAAGTTTCACCCCAGTTCCGTGAATTCGAGCGTTTTACAACGGCTGCCATGAATGCATTTATCGGACCGTTGGTGCATAAATACATCGATAACCTTGAACAGGCGCTGAATGCAGAGAAAATCAGGGCAGAGTTGCATATCATGCGTTCGAACGGGGGTGTCGCAACCGCGAAAACGATCTCGCGAATACCCGTAAATACCATGATGTCCGGCCTCGCCGCCGGTGTTCTGGGGGGAGCCTGGGTCGGAGAACTGGCACAGCGGAAAAACGTTATTACATTTGATGTCGGCGGCACCAGCGCAGATATCGGCGTTGTTACGGATGGTGCATTTGCCGAGGCTTCAGCACGGGATACATTCATTGGCGGGTATCCGATTATGGTCCCAATGGTCGACGTCCATACCATCGGCGCCGGTGGTGGTTCCATCGCATGCCTAGATGATGGCGGGGCATTCAGGGTAGGCCCGCAAAGCGCCGGTGCAATACCTGGTCCGGCCGCATACGCCCAAGGCGGCACTGAGGCTACCGTCACCGATGCAAACCTGGTATTGGGCAGATTGGATAAAGGAAACTTTCTTGGTGGCGCCATGGAACTGGATGCCGGGGCGGCGACGGAAGCAGTACGGCGCATGGCGAACCGCCTGGGGATCCCGCTGCTGGATGCCGCCGAAGGAATTACCACCCTGCTTAATTCCAACATGGCGAATGCCATTCGCGCCCGTACCGTACAAAAAGGAATCGACCCGCGTGATTATGCGCTTGTTGCCTCCGGTGGGGCCGGCCCTTTGCATGGCACAGAGGTTGCCCGAATCCTGGAAATACCGGAAGTCATCGTACCTCCCTATCCCGGAATAAACTCTGCCATGGGTTTATTAACCACGGATTTGAAATACGACATCATTCAAACATCATTCCTGTTGTCTACCGCGATTGACTTTCAACGTTTGAACAGCGGATTTTCAGATATGGAAGCGCAACTGCGCAACCAGTTTGAAGCCGACAACATCGACCCGGATGCGGCGCGTTACCTGCGCTATACGGACATTCATTATGTTGGTCAAGGATACGAATTACGTGTGCCGGTGCCGGGTGGTGAAGTGAATGAAGAAGCCATCCAGGAAACGCTGGCAGCATTTCATGCTTTACACCACAGTGAATATGGCCACAGTTTTCCGGACAGCCCGGTAGAGTTCGTCAATATAAGGGTTACGGGGATCGGCCCAATGCCGAAGATCGGAACACCAACGGTGGCATCCGGCGGGTCTCTGGACAAGGCCCTGGTCAAGCGCGGCATGACTGTGTTTCGGCTTGAAGAACACCTGGATGAGTATGAAACAGCTTTCTACAGGCGCCCCGATCTGCCGTTAAATACCAGGATTACCGGCCCCGCCATCATTCTGCAGACTGATTCGACTACTGTCGTGCCACCGGATTGTTCCATAACGGCAGCCTCTTCCGGCATCCTTGTAATAGATGTCGGGAGAAATCAATAACGCCGGATAACCGCACTCCTGCCATACAGGGCAGGGGCTTTATTATTGTGCCGTAGTTGTGAAGACCTGCTTTCGTCACCGGCCTTGCCCAATGGTTTAAATGAGTCCGAGAAAAGGCAGTAAAATCAACAAGCCGGTCAATATCCCCATCACGCCAAAAAACTTCTGCCCCTGTTTGAAGAATATAACTGACGCAGCAAATGAAGCGGGTACAACTGAAAATATACCGAAAACAATGCCGGACATGGCCAATGAGTCGGCGTTCCATAATTGATACAGGTACCAGTGAGCGTCGGGTAGTTGCCCGGTGGAATTGAGCCAGATTTCTGCGGCCCCCTTTCCGTCCCAGATGGAATTGAACAGGTAAGCCGGCTCGATCAAGCCGGGCATGCCCAGAAATGCACACGTCGTACTGATAATGACCAGGAATGATGCAACAATCGTGCACCAATACACGATCTCACCGTAAATTCTGGCTATCGGTGACTGCTGGACTGGTGGTTGACCGGGTTCGTGCATAGGTTGCTTTCAAATAAAGGGAATTTGAAACATGAATACGCCTTCCAAGCCCCTGACGATCAATTTCAAACCGGTCAATAACAGCAACGCGATTAACAGTATCCTCACAAAACCGGCGCGCACGATGCTGAGAATATATGCGCCAATAATGCCGCCGATAACCTGGCCCAGCATCCAGGGTGCGACAAACAGGGGAATGAGCGCACCAGCGGCGATATAAGGCCAGATGGCCGCGGCGTTACCCAGGGCAAGCAACACACCGCTGCAACCTGCGGACAGTTTCAGGGGCACGTACATCAACAGGTTGAATATGGGCACCACGGACCAACCCCCACCCAGTCCGAAGAACCCACCGACAAAGCCGACCAGTACCAGCAGCAGCAGCCCGTAGCGGCCGCGTCTGATTTTGTAGTCAACTTTTCTGTTAAGCGAGGCATCCCAGTAAGAACCTGACAGGCCCAGACCTTTAGCCAGTGGGCCCTCATTTTCGTTGACCGGGTATTCGCTGTGTTTGCCGCTGAGAATAAACAGGCCGGCAATGCCGAGAATGAGCAACCCCAGGCTCAACCTGACGAATGCATCGCCGGTCTCGCCAAATTGACGGGACAGGTGGACAGCGCTGTAGGCGCCTGACAACGACCCCAGGATAATGGGAACGGCGCCGAAAAACACCAGCTTGATGTCAACCAGACCGCGGCGCAACAGCGGCCTGGCTGAAATCAGTCCGCTGAACATCGCCACGACCAGCCCTGTGGCACGTACGATGAGAGTATCGACAGATGTAAATCCCAGGATAATGGGGGTGAAAATCACCCCGCCGCCGACACCGCCCAGCACTGCAACTATTGCAATCAGCACACTGAAAACAAACGAACCGAACATTCCCAGTATGATCAGACCGCCATGAAATTCGCCGCTATCTGCTATGTTGGAAAATACTGCAATAACAACATAGGAAAGCAGCGTTAACAATACCAGGAGGGTAAGCTCCGGCGCCCATAGTTGAACTGGTTTTTTACTGCCTGCTTCCTGGAGTGAGGTGTTCATTAAACGGTATCAGTAATAGAGCATCACTGTGTGTTTTGCTTCTGCGAAGAATAACCAGCGCTCGATCAAAATTCCGAAAAGCATGACTGAAACTGCGATTGTCACGCCGGCCAGGCGCAGCGCGGGAATATCCACAATACTCAGCCCAAGTAATACCAGGGGTGTTATAAAACCCAGGGTCACTGCTAGTCGTCGCAGTTTTGCAGAATGTCTGCGTGCAATTTCATAACCCATTTCCTGCATGAGATAGTTTTGCCGGGTGTGGGGTGATTGCAGCAGTTGCACTTTGCCGAACCGCCCCAGTCCGGTTGCTGATTCGGAAGAACTAATCGATGGCGCGTGATCGATATGGGACCAGTATTTTATCTTGAGCAGGCAGGCGCTGATGATGGTTGTGCAGGCGAAGCCTGTTGCCCACACCTGGTAATAACCGGACCACGCCAGCAGGGCGACGTAAATTGTAGCGCCGGACATTAATGCGAACGTTATGTAAACGGGCGCTACCCATTGATTGTTCCATGCACTGATCGTTTTCAATGAAGCATAGATCATTGCAGTGGTGAACACAGTTGCCAGGCAAAACGCTGTTGTTACCATCCCGGATATGCCCTGTATCAAGCCCGGTCTTTCCATGATGATCCATTCATACGCGAAGAGTATAGCCGGGAAAAAGGTAAGGATTGCGAATATGCCTTCCCGGCTCAGCCATGAAGAGCGCCACTGGCTTAATGCGCGCCAGGCGCGTTCCGGATGGCCCAGGTGAAATGTCGAGAAAAGCAATCCGACCGTGATCAGGACCAGTGCCGTAGCAACGCCGTACAGGCCGAAACCGGCATGGTGCGGGACGAACCTAAGCACAACACCGGTACCGAGCAAACCGAGCAACCCATAGCCAGCGCCGGTCAGCGTAGTAAAGAAAATAACAGAAAATGCGGGATGCATGTCAGCGGCTGAGGGCCTTGTCCAGCCATCGTAAAACGGCGTTTTCAATATCAGTGACCCGGGGGGCAAGTGTGGCAGGTTTGCCTTTTTTTCCCTTTCGGGGCGGCAGATACTTGTTAACCGGTTTACAATCCTGCTCCGGCATCAGGTCATAGCCTTGCCGGGATGCAACCAGTTTCGCCGCCCCGGAATCCGGATCAGCCAGGTCACCGAAACTCCTGGCCCCGGTAGGGCAGGCGGCAACGCAAGCGGGCACCCGGTCGTGTTCCGGCAGGTTTTCGTTGTAAATTTTATCTACACACAGCGTGCACTTTTTCATGACTCCGTCTGCTTGATCATATTCCCTGGCGCCGTACGGGCATGCCCAGGAACATAACTTGCAACCGATGCAGGTATCCGGATTAACCAGTACTATGCCGTCTTCTTCCCGTTTATAGGAGGCCCCGGTCGGACATACTGTTACACAGGGGGCGTCATCACAATGCAGGCACGACCTGGGAAAGTGTACCGTAATCGATTCCCCTTGCTCATTTTCCACTTCATAGGCATGCACCCGGTTGAACCAGACGCCGGATGGGTCGGCGCCGTAGGGATCGGTATCGGTGGGCGGCGCTGGATTACCGTTGCTGTTCCATGCTTTACAACTGGTGGCACAGGCATGGCAACCGACACAGGTATCGAGATCGATCACCAGGCCGAGTTTTTTTCCGGTGGGCCCGGGCAAGCAGGTCATCGCTTATCCCCGTATCTGCCGGTACCGGCATTGCTGCCGTAGTCTTTCAGGTGTTTACCGAATTGCAAGATATCAGGTATGGATTTATCGTTTAAGCGATGTGGCAGTACGTCGAATTGGGGCTCGCTGTGATATATTTCATCTCCCTGGCATTTTTCGATCGCCACGCGCAGGTCAAACCAGGCGGCCTGCCCGGTAACCGGGTCGGAATTCGCGTAACGGTAACCGTCCCTGTTCTCAGGCAGTAATTCAGAAATGATGTGGTTGAGTAAAAACCCCTGTTTTGCTTCGGGTGCATCCTTATGCAGGTTCCAGGCGCCACTGCGTTTGCCGACTGCATTCCAGGTCCAGACCGTGTCCGGATTGACGCCGTTCATGCATTTGACCCGGCATCGGACTTTACCGTGGGGGCTCTTTACCCAGACCCAGTCGTCATCACTGAGATGCAGTTTTTCTGCAAGTTGATGATGTATGTATAAATCATTGGCAGCGGTGATCTGGCGCAACCAGGCATTTTGCGAACCCCAGGAGTGATACATGTGCATCGGCCGCTGGGTCAGCGCATGCAACGGATACTGATCGGTATCCACCATGTTGCTTTCGAATGGTTCATACCAGATCGGTAACGGGTCAAAATAGGTCCGTATCCGCTGTTTATACTTTTCCGGCGCCGGGTAATGACCCTGGCCCTCGGCAGCCAGGCGAAACCGTTGTATTGCTTCGCTGTACAGTTGCAGGACTATCGGTTGGTCGTTGTAGATCCAGCCGACGGCATGGGCAAATTCCAGGTACGATTTGTTGGCGAATTTATAGTAACGCTGATCTGCAGTGAATTCATGGCGCCAGTAACAGTCGTTGTTGATATAGCGCTGTAACTGGTCCGGGTTGGGTTGTCCGGTGCAGTGCTGATCACCGTCCGGGCCGCGCCAACCCGCCAGCGGGCCGATGCGCTCAGTGCGCATATGGTTAACCATGTAGTCCGCATAACCGCCGGGGTACCTGGCCGTACCATCGGCCTTGACCATGCCGGGCAACTTGAGCCGTGCCCCCAACTCCAGCAATACATCCTGAAACGGTCTCACCTGCCGGTCCGGCAACACCACAGGCTGCCGGATCGAATCGGCAACGGCATCCGCTTCACCGATGGGCCGGTCCATCAGAGAAATACAATCCCAGCGCTCCAGGTATGTCGTATCCGGCAGTACCAGGTCAGCATAAGGGACCGTTTCCGAATAGTAGGCATCACTGTAGATAACATGCGGGATTTTATACTCTCCCGTTTTATCGTCCTTGTCAGTCAGGTATTTCAGGGTCTCCGGTACGTTCATGGAGGAATTCCACGCCATGTTCGCCATGTACATGAATAATGTATCAATCGGGTAAGGATCAGCTTTCCAGGCGTTATGTATCACCATATGCATCATGCCGTGCAAGGCCAGTGGGTATTCCCAGCTGAACGCCTTATCGATGCGCTGGGCCGTTCCGTCATCCCGGTTCAGCAATTCAGCCGGCGTGGTTGGAAAGCCGAGGGGCATCCCGCCTAACGGCGTATCCGGTTTGTCCGGATCACCGGCCGGTATATCGGGCGGCGGAATGTGTTTGGGGTAGGGCGCTTTGTAACGAAAACCACCGGGCACATCTATCGAACCCAGCAAAATCTGCAGGATGTGCAGTGCGCGGCAGGTATGAAAGCCGTTTGAGTGGGCAGAAATACCACGCATTGCATGCATGGAAACCGGCCTGCCGATCATTTTGTCGTGTCTGCGGCCGGTCCAGTCTGTCCAGGGGATATCAAGTTCCAGCTGCTGTTCAAAGGCAGCCTCGGCCAGTTCTGCAGCAATCCGTCTGATCTGTGCGGCCGGGATACCTGTTTTACCAGCGACCTGTTCCGGCGCATAAGCCGTATCCAGAAAACGCTGTGCGAGCAGGTGGAAGACCGGTACAACCCGGCGGCCGTCGATCAGTTCATAGCTTCCCACCAAAGCAGGTGAGATAGCTTGAGAACTTGCATCAACCGTTTCTTTTGCAATGTTATCAAAGCACAAGGGCTTGCCTGATTCAACGTCACGCGCAAACAGGCCGTGCTCCCGTGTTCCGGGGTCCTGGATCACCAGCCAGTGTGCGTTGGTGTAGCGCACGAGATATTCCCAATCGATCTTCTCGGCTTTCAACAACTCGTGGATCAGCGAGAAGATTAATAAACCGTCGGTGCCGGGTCGTATCCCCAGCCATTCGTCCGCAATTGCCGAATAACCGGTACGTACCGGGTTGATCGAAACAAATTTTGTATCCTGTCTGCTTTTCAGCTTGCCCAGACCCATCTTGATGGGATTGGAGGCGTGGTCCTCTGCGACACCGAACATCATGAAATAGCGCGTGTGCTCCCAATCAGGCTCGCCGAATTCCCAGAATGAGCCACCGATCGTGTAAAGGCCGGCAGCAGCCATGTTCACGGAACAAAATCCGCCGTGCGCAGCATAATTCGGCGTGCCGAATTGTTGGGCCCACCAGCCGGTCAGGGATTGGCTTTGATCACGGCCGGTAAAAAACGCCAGCCGCCTGGGGTCTGTGGAGCGGATGTTTGACAACCAGCCGGCGGCAATGTCCAGGGCCTCATCCCAACTGATCTCCTTGAATTCGCCGGCGCCGCGTTTACCCACTCTCAGCAGTGGATTGGTCAACCGGGCGGGGGAGTAGTGCTGCATTATGCCGGCCGCGCCTTTTGCACACAGCACCCCCTTGTTTACCGGGTGGTCGGGATTGCCTTCTATGTAACGGACGGTACCGTCCTTCAGATGAACCCGGATGCCGCAGCGGCAGGCACACATATAACAGGTTGTAGTCTTGACTTGATCCGGATTTCCAGGGGAGGTTGACTGAGTTTGGCCGGATTGATCCATACTTGAAGCATTATAGCTAATAGTTCTAAGCTTAGAAATATTAGTTTTAAGAAAGATGTGATTATTTTTCTGACAGTACCCATCGCCTGCCCCACTGTACTGTATGGACGCGCCGTGGCGGGTAAACGACTAACAGCCCGGATGCGTCAACCCACCGGGAGAGGTTCCCGGATTAGCTACGGGCCGGCGTGCGTCGCCTCGAAAACCAGTGTGCCGTTGATCATGGTTTTCTCGACCCTGACCTGGTGCAATTCCGTCACCGGTATCCGGTAGGGGTCCCGATCCAGCACGATCAAGTCGGCCAGCAAGCCGGGCTCGATACGACCAACCCGATCGGCCATTCCCAGGTGTCTTGCCGAATTGACCGTGAACAGGCGGATAGCCTGGTCCAGGGAGATTGCCTGTTCCTTACCGAAGTGGTTTTCGCTGCCGCCCGGTTCCTCCCTGGTGACCAGCGCCTCCACCGCGATCCACGGATTGACCGAGGGGACAACGGCCCAGTCCGAGCCAGGCACCACCAGGGCGCCGGCTTCGATCATTTCCCGCACCGGCCAGACGCGCCTGGTGCGGTCTTCTCCCACCTCCTTGGAAATATCATCGTTGATGGGGCTGGGACTCCATAAATAAGGAGATACCTCAAAAGTTGCACCGAGTGACCGGGCGCGGGGCAGGTCTTGCCGGGAAACAAAAGTACAGTGACCCACGTCGTGCAACTGGCCGCTGAAACCGTTAGCCCTGCGCGCCGCCTCGAAGGCATTCAAGCCCGCCCGCACCGCGGCATCTCCTGCGGCATGGAATTTCACCGTCAGGCCCATCCGGTCGAACCGGATCACCGCTTCGTTCAGGGTATCCTGCTCCACCAGCAGCATACCGTAACGGCTCGCATCATCGTTGCGTCCTTCCATGGGTAGTGTATAAGGCTCCAGCATTGCGGCGGTATGGCTGTCGGTCGGGACGCCATCCAGAAATATCTTGATACAGTCGGTGGCAACATTGGTTCGTGCATACAGGTTGCGATCCGCAATCACGGCTTCAAGCTCCGCATTGCCCGGTTCCCAGTTCAGACACAATCTGACCCGTTGCTTGACCGTTCCCGCATCGGCCATGTCCGCATAAAGCTTCACTTCCCGGGCCATGCCGGCGACAAAACCCGTCGATGCCTCGGTAAAAGAAGTGATTCCATGAGACAACATCTGATCCATGCTCCACTCAAGCGCAGCGCGCAGCGCTTCATGCGAATGCGGCGGCACATGCATCCTGACAAGCATTATGGCCGATTCGCGCAAGATGCCAGTGGGTTCACCACCGCTGTCACGCTCAATGATACCGCCTTCAGGGTCCGGCGTATCGGCCGTGACTCCGGCAATTGCCAACGCGCTGGAGTTGGCCCAGGCGCTGTGGCCGCTGGTGTCGCTTAACAGAACGGGGTTGTCAGGTGAGACAAAGTCCAGCATGGCACGGTCCGGGATTTGTCCAATAGCATGGGCATCCCACTGCCCTCCGGTAATCCAGCTACCCGTATCCGCCCTGCCGATGCAGGCCTGCACTTCATGCTGAATCTGTTCCAGGGTTGAGCCTTGTTCAATCTTGCATTCCGTCTGCCTGACACCGGCAAACAGGGGATGTACGTGCATGTCATGGAATCCGGGCAAAACTACCTTGCCCTGTAGATCGATACTTTGGGTTTGCGGACCGGCCAGAGCCGTAATGTCCTCAATGTTACCCACGGCAACAATCACGCCGGCGCGTATGGCCAGCGCTTGCGCCACGGGTTGTTCGGGGTTCAGCGTGTAGATTCCGGCGTTGGTGAGGATGGTATCAGCCTGTTCGGCCGCGGCCAGTACGTGTCCGCACAAGGCACACAAGACAACAGCAGTCAGCAAGGTCGAATTTTTTCCCTGCATACTCTTCTTCCTTAAAGCTGGCCAATCAGCGATTTTCTAGAAAAAATTGTATTTGACGGTTACGCCGACAGTCCTGGGCATGCCGACATAGCGGACGTTGGGTCCGTTACCGGTAAATGCAGAGGGAAAGTAATACTCGTCCGTGACATTCCGGCTCCATACCTGCAGTCGCCATTTATCATTATTACTCCCGATGGCGCCTCTCACGTTGAATATCGTGTAATCGCTGGAGCGAAAAGCAGGTCCCGCGACACCGCCGGATTCATCAACATAATTGACGTCGCCGGCGAGTTCCAGGTATATCGCATCATTCAGGGACCAGCGATAACTGACCAGACCGTTATAGGACCACTCGGGCGCCTGCGCGAGCGGCGCTCCCGCCGCGTCGATATACAGGGTTTCCGGCCATACGCTGGCAGGGTCCACAGCCTGCCACTCCTTGATTTCGGAATCTATGTATGAAGCGCCGAAATGCAGGTTCAGGCCTGCAACCGGCGCCCAGTCCAATTCCACTTCAGCGCCCAGCACTTCCGCTTTGGGGATATTCGTCAGACCGACGATGTTGCCTACGAAGGTAACTGCCAGGTCGCCCTCCTGCTTGTCCTTGTAATCATAAAAATACCCGTTCAGGTTCAATTGCATGCTACCGTCGAATAAGGTCATCTTGGTGCCCAGTTCATAGGCGGTGAGCGTCTCCGGGCGGTATGGCAACAACTGGGTGGTAGCATTCGAATTGGCGCCGTTGAAGCCGCCGGACTTGAACCCGCGGGATGCGGAAAAATAGGCCAGTATGTCGTCGTTGAACGCATAATCGAGGCCCGCTTTCCACATCCATTTATTGGTGTCGATGGTATCGGTAAACACCCGGAAAGCATCGTTCGGATTGGCAGTGGCGAAGATATTGTTCGGCGAGTTCGGGTCATCATCGATGGTGCCGCAGTCACCCGGTCCCAGTGAAGGGCCGAACAGCAGGTTCAGGAAGTTACCCAGGGAATTGTCCGTTGCGGAAAACGTACAGCCGGACCAGGTGCGCTCTTCACTGGTATAGCGCGCGCCCAGGGTCACTTTTAGTTGCTCTGTGAACGACCACTCCACGTGGCCGAAGCCGGCGATGGATTCGGTATCCTGCTCATAACTCGTGTCGAGCTCCAGGATCGGTGCGAACGCAAAGGGAATTGCGCCCCAGGGAATGGAGCCGTTTCCGAAAAAGGAATCGGGCATGAAAAAGTGATACATCTCGCTGACGTCATCATTCGAATAGTACATGCCGGCGAGCCAGGTCAGCCGGTCGGTCTCCATGGAGATGATCAATTCCTGGGAAAAGGCCTCAACCCTGGAGGTGTTGATGTTGGAGGTATCCACAAAGTCGCCGCCGTCACCTTCGAAGGCTTCACGCCGGTCAAACTCGTCGTAGGAGGTCAGCGAAGTTACGGTGACGCCGCCTATATTCCATTCCAGCCTGCCCGAGACGCCGATCAATTCGTTATCCCGCTCCGGCCTGATATCGTAAGTGGTGCCGGTGATGGCGCTGGTATAGGTATTGCTCCAATCTGCATCCTTGTTGTCCTTGCCGTCGGAGAACCACGGCGGTGTCGAAGTCAGCGTGACAAAATCAGGGCTGTAGTTTTCAAGGGGGGTATGTGGCAGCAGGGCAAGACCGGCGCCGATGTCAGTGCCGTCAATGGCGGCAGGCGACTGGTTCTCGGAATCATCCTTGGTATAACGCACGTTAAGTTCGAGACGCGCATCCTGGCCTATGTCGATATCCAGTATGCCGCGCACGGATTCCACGTTCTTCTCGCCCAGGTCATCGTCCCGGGTCAGGCTCTCCTGCCAGCCGTCGAACGAATGTATCGTCCTGAATGCGAACCTGCCCCGGGCCTGTTTGCTGATGGGGCCGCTGACGAAGCCTTCCAGGTCGATGGTCTCGTAGGAACCGAAACTCCCGGTCACTCCGGCTTCGAGTTCTTCCGTCGGTTTTTTGCTGATGAAATTGATCTGTCCGGCAGTGGTGTTGCGTCCGTACAGGTCACCCTGCGGGCCTCTCAGCACTTCTATCCTCTCGAGATCGAATAGCGTGCCCCGGCTCATGACCGTGTAGGGAATATTGACGCCGTCGAGGTAAAGGCCGACGGTGGCTGAACTGGAAGTGGTGAAATCCTGGAAGCCGACGCCGCGCAGGGTATATTGCGGCACGCCGGTAGCGGCGGTCTCGTTGATGTTCAGGGCAGGCGTGAACCTGGCCAGGTCTTCCGCGGTACTGATCCCCAGGTCCTGAACGAGTTCTCCCGACATGACGTTAATGGTAATGCCGACGTCGTTGATTCCCTGCTCGCGTTTCTGCGCAGTCACGATGATTTCTTCAAGCGCGGTCTGCTGGCCCAGGACCGAAGCGGGAAGAGCAGCAAATAAAAAAACCAAACAGGAAGTCAATCTAAAGGAAGGTAGTTGATTCTCGGCTGGCATGTTCTTTCTCCGGTATTAACGCGCTACTGGCGCTGTCGAATTAACTACGAGTAATTATTCGCATATAGCCGTGGAAAGTCAAGACAATTCCTGTATTATTTCATACAACGACTAGAACCGGGACAATTAAAGAGAAGAATATCCATGCAGGAAGTCGCAGAAATCCACCAGAAGCTGTCTCCCAGGAAAAAGCCGTCCCAATCCCGTTCACAGAAGATGGTGAAAGGTATTCTTGACGCAACCCGCAACCTGCTCAGGAAATCCGGCACGGGTGAAATTTCCGGGATAACAACCAATCACATTGCCAGGGAAGCGAATATATCGGTCGGGTCGCTGTACCAGTATTTCCCGAACAAGGAGGCCATACTGTTCGAATTGTACAAGGAGATGCTGGGACAGTTCTCCTCGATCATGGAGGTGTTCAAATCTGAACCTTACCTGTCTCTACCGCGGGAGGAATTCTTTGATCGCTTCAACAGGGCAATGAAAGACACCGAAGCTGACGTCGAGGTGGTATTTGAAATGCATAACGCCGTCAAGATCTATCCGGCCCTCGCCGAGGCAGACCGGCGCCATGCGGACCTGATCGCCAGGGAAATGGCCGGCTTCATGAAACACTTCGGTTCCAGCTGGTCAATGGAAAAATTGCAACGTCTGGCGCTACACGCCTATTACATCAACTACGGCACCTGGATGTATCGCGACCATGCCCGTCCTGATTACGAGGAGGTCCTTGACTGGGAAATCAGCGCGTTGAACTTTATGATCTCAAAATGCTTTGATTAACCTGTTTGCCTTATCGGGCAGGATTATCAACATTTCCGCTAAAGCCTTTATGCACAGCGCGGCGGGCCCGCATGAAACCGGGAACGGCCAGCACATCGGGGATATCGATATCGTCGTACCAGGCGTTGAATTCTGCTTCCCTGGCCGGGTCCGTGCTTTTGGTCTTGACCACATAGAACCAGTGACCGTTAATACCGGAATCAGCGGCTGAGGCAGGGACTGTTACGAGATATAACAGGAACCCCACCAATAAGGTTCCAGAACAGGCAACACCCGCGCGGCTGCATCATCATACGAGCGAGTCCATTTTATCGATCCGTTGTCAGGGGTAAGGGCGATGACAGTCGGCACAGCAAAAATATTTCCCGTATAGATAGTATCATCGGGACCGATTGCAGGAGATAGCAGTCCTTCGCCTTTCGCAGACCAGCGAACTTCTCCGCTGTAGGAATCAACGGCAAGCATATTGCCGTCACCGTCAGCGCTATACACAGTGTCACCGGATACCGAGAGAGCGGGGCTGGTCCCGCTACCCCCGCCCATAGGCAATTCAATTGAGACATGGGCATGGGCAGGCAACCAACCTGTGCGGTTGGACTGATGCTGCACACCTGTAGGCCAATCGGCTACGGCGGTTTCCGGTCTGCCTACCGGTTTTCTCAAGTTTGGCGACGACTTCCAATTTGACTGTACATAAGGGACTGACCACGTTTTCTCATTTTCATTACGTATCCGGTGATACGATTTTTAGTCCGGGAAAGTAAGTCCGGTAGTTCTTTTCATTGCGCGTCAGGAGATTCCATTTCATTACAGCCGCGTGAGCGCCTATGTAGAAATCCGGCAGAGGAGAGGTTTTTACGCCCCCTCTTTTCCTATATTGCAGGAAACATTTCCCAGCAAGAAAAGCAGCCTCATAGGGAAGATGCTCCCTGCGAAAGAATTTTACAGGCAAGACTTCTTCTGCTTCTTCGATAGTGCTGCAATGAACCGAAACTTCCGCATAGATCAAAGGGTTGATTACCAGAGTCGTGGTCCTGCGCATCTCTTTGATGGCATCAAAAGCCCCCTCACTCCATTCCGAACCACTGTCAGCTAAATCAATAATAACATTACTATCGACAAGGGTTACAAAGCTCACTCGTTGTTTCCATCCGGGTTGGTTCGTTTAGCGCCCTTTTTAGGCATTTCCCAATCTCTTGTCAGCGCCATAATCTCATCGCTGCTCATACCGGTTGTTTTCCAGCGTTTCCTCCCTTCCTTGAAGTAACTGACTATATCGTTTCCCCTGCTTGCATTCTTGTAATCCACAGCTTTCACTATTTTAACCGCGCTACCTTCCATAAGAAACTCCACTTCCGTGCTTGGAAGAAAGCCGGCTTTTTCTCTTATGGCAATTGGAATAGTTACTTGTCCTTTGTTAGTGATACGCATTTGTCAGCCCTCATGGTTTTAAAAAATTCTTACTTATGAAAGTAATACTTTTTTGCCATTTGTCAAGAAGCATGGAAGAGGCACGGAAGAAAATATGGGACAGACCTTGATAGATCCATAGTGTAACAAGGGACAGACCACGTATTAGACAGGCCGGTCGTCAGATTGGCCTTTTTTTTATTCAAGTTGTTTCAATTACGAAGATAGGATTGGGGGATGCGTATTCAGGTTCCAGCGACTCGCCTGTTCGTGCGCGTATGCCATTTGCAGGGTCGCAAAATCTGCGTAGCGTTTGCCGATAACCTGTAGTCCCATCGGCAGCCCCCTGCTGCTGAACCCTGCCGGCACATTAACGACCGGGCAACCGGACAATGTGCCGGGAATGACAATTTCCATCCAGCGATGATAGGTATCCATACTACGGCCGGCAATTTGCGTCGGCCAGTGGATCTCCGCATCAAAAGGGAACACCTGCGCAGTCGGCAAGACCAGGAAGTCGAATTGGGCAAACGCTTGTCGTAAGGCGCCATACCAAAGTCCCCTGGCTCTCGAGGCTGCTGCAACCTGGTCACCTGAAATAGTCTCTCCAGCTTCGATTTCCCAGATTAATTCCGGTTTCAACTGCGCACGTGTCTGCGGGTTTTGATATAAAGGCAATGCCCTGGCACGCACCAGCCAATGGCGAAAAGTCAGCCAGGTTTGCCACAATAGTTCCATGGAATAATCCAGTGTTACCTGTTCAACAATACAGCCATTGTCACGAAAGCCCTGCAGTGCTGTTTCACAAAGGGAAAGTATGCCGTCTTCCATTGGCAGGTAGCCATTGAAATCACCTAGCCAACCTATTCTTACATCCCTGAAATCCTTCGCCAGAGGCCGGCTGAACTGTGCCGGATCAAGCTTCAGTGATGTTGGAGACCCGGGGTGATAACCGGCCATGGTCGATAACAACATGGCGGTGTCCCGTACATTTCTGCCCATGGGGCCATTACAGGGTAATTCTTCAATAAAGGATTCGCTCAAAGGCACCAGGCCCGGCGTGGGCCGATAGCCGATGACATTATTAAAGGCAGCGGGATTACGTAATGAGCCCATTAAATCACTGCCGTCCGCGACCGGCAACATCTGTAAAGCCAATGCGGCTGCGGCGCCACCACTGCTGCCGCCGGCTGAACTGCGCCCATCATAAGCATTGACAGTGGCGCCGAAAACGGGATTGTATGTGTGCGAACCAAGGCCGAATTCCGGCACGTTGGTTTTACCGATGATGATGGCGCCGGCGTCTTTAATGCGTGCTACATGGATTGAATCCTCTGCGGCAATATTGTCCCTGAATATCGGTGAACCCCGGGTGGTTTTCAGTCCTTCGGCATCCGCGAGATCCTTTATCGCTATTGGAAATCCATGCATCCAGCCCCTGTTGGTTCCCTGTGCCAGTTCCCGGTCGTATTGGGTCGCCTGCAGCATTAAAGAATCAGGGTCCTGCAGAGACACGATAGCGTTAAAGACAGGATTGATGTTCTCGATATGAGCCAGGTAGGCTGACATCACTTCTTTACAGGAAAGCGCCCTTGTGCCGATTGCCTGGGAGAGTTCCAGCGCAGTCAAACTCACGATACCGGTTTTATCGACAGGACCCGCACGGAGCAAAGGACCGGGTAAACCTGTTAATAGCGCGGCAGATGCAAGACCTGAACCTGCCCGCTGGAGAAAGTCACGGCGAGACAGCCCGGATCGGTTGTGCTTATTGCTGTTATTCACGATCTTGCGCCCATAGGGTTACGTCCATAGATTTTGAAAACAGTGTTTTCCTGCATTGTTGATTTTCAGGATATTTGTACTACCTGTTCCAGGGTGCCGCTATAATGGTCTGAGGTTTTTGATAGACAAGTTTGCCTTCAAAGAAGGTCATTTCGACGCTGGTATCGCTAATTTGCTCTGCAGGTATCTCAAACAGGTTGTGATTGAGCACAATAAAATCTGCCAGCTTCCCAACCGCCAGTGAACCTGTTTTGTTATCGATTTTCAATGCCCTGGCGCCTCCCAGCGTGAAAATTTCAATCGTTTCCTCCAGGCTGATGGCCTGTTCCGGCCAGATCGTTCCCACGTGACGGTGTAAGGGGTCGGCACGCGTGATAAGCGCTTCAAAGCCTGTCCAGGGGTTCATGTCCGGAACTGCAGAAGGCCAGTCGGAACCTGCCACTATGATGGCTCCATTATCCAGTAAATCGCGCGCAGGCCAACCTAGCGTAGCACGTTCTCCCACAGCCCCAACAATAGAGTCAACTATCGGGGAGGGAAACCAGATATAAGGTGATAAATCAGCCACTACATTCAATTTGGCAAAACGTGGAATGTCTGCGGGATCGATATATTCAGCATGGGCTAACTCATGACGTAGACCGCTGTCTCCATTTGTTTCTCTTGCAGCCTCAATCGCATCAAGGGCTACCCGTATTGCACGATCACCAGCGGCATGGATCTTCACCGTAAAACCTGCACGATCAAGTTCGGTTACCGCCTCGGTCAGTTTCTCAGGACTCAGGTGTAATGAACCGTAGTTATCGTCTGCACCCTCGTATTCCGGTAAGTAAGGGGCCAGCATGGCTGCAGTCCTGGAAACGGTGGGGACGCCATCAAGGAATATCTTTACAAAATTTGTCAATAAGTGTGTGGATTTGTATTGCTCTCTCAGCGAAACGAAGTTATCGATATTTAACGCGTTTTTGTTATCTCCAACTGCCTCGTACAAGCAGGTTGCGACATGTGCACTCAGCTCATTCGCTTGCTCAAGATTATAAAACCCCGCTACTTCGGCCGCGCTGGCGCTGGCATCCTTAAACCCGGTGATACCCATCTCATTCGCGTGATTGACCGCATATTTTGCCCCGGCCTGGTAACTTGCCATATCCCACTCCGGTACAATTTTGTTCATGACGGTAAATGCTTCAACCAACAAACCATTAGGTTGACTGCTTCCGGATTCACGCTCGAATTTACCGCCGGGTGGGTCTTCACTCTCACTATTTATGCCGGCCAACTCCAGCGCCTTAGAATTTACCCACATGTTGTGTCCGGAATCATCACGTAATATGACAGCTTTGTCACCTGACCATTTATCCAACCATTGTCTGGGGGAGCCAAGGTCATTATTGACAAAAAAATCACTTGTCCATTGTCCGCCCTGTATCCACTCAGCGTCCGGCTGCTCATCGACACATTTGCTGACTGTTGCAGCAATTTCATCAGGCGTTGCTGTGAAAGGGAAATTACATTGGAAGAGGGTCTTGACCCCTCCCCATGCCGGGTGTACATGGGCATCGATAATACCCGGCATAACAAATTGACCTCCCAGATCGTACACACGCGTCTGTGCACCACGCAGTAAAGTTATTTCAGCAGTAGTTCCCAGCCTGCTTACTTTGCCGTTGCGTATGGCGAGGGCATCCACCCATCGGTCGTCATCCGTTTGAGTGTAAATCCTGCCGTTGATAACAATGGTATCGGCGCTATGGTTTTGTGGTATCTCTGCGGGTTCTTGACTGTTGCAGCCTGCCATTATAAACAGGACAACGCACAAAACTGAAAAGTGAAACCCGGATTTTCTGTTCACGTCGATAGACATCGCAAATTATAGAATAAGATTTCCATCTTTTACAAAATATGATACATTATTTTCATTTAGGCAGCCAATCTGCCCAACACACTTGAAGTTCTCCGGAGAGTTGTAATTATGATAAGAAAATTCAGCGCCTTAGGCGTGATATTAGGGATGTTTATTCCAGGCTTGGCGATAGGGCAGGCCATAGAAGAGGTTGTCGTCACCGCACAAAAACGAGAGCAAAGTGTAAACGACATTCCCATAGCCATCAGTGTGTTTGCCGGAGCGGAACTCAAAGAGCGTGGCCTTGTGAGTGCGGAAGACATTGCGCTGATGACACCCGGTCTGACCGTTAATGCAACCGCAGCGACCGGCGTTCCCAATTACACTATCCGGGGAGTGGGCTTTCAAAATCCGTACACGGCCTCCTCCTCAACAGTTGGCCTGTACTTCGATGAAGTCTCAATACCCTACACCGTAATGAGTCGTGGTTTGCTGTTCGATATCGAGCGGGTCGAGGTGCTCAAAGGCCCGCAAGGCGATTTGTACGGTCGTAACACCACTGCGGGGCAGATGAACTTCGTCAGTAACAAACCGACCGACGAATTCCAGGCCGGGGTCACAGTCGGGTACGCCAGCTACAACAGGGTGGACGCGGAAGGGTTTGTAAGCGGCAGCCTCGGTGAATCGATTCGAGGCCGTGTCGCTGCACGTACTGTCCAGTCCTCTGACGGTTGGCAGGAGAGCCTGAGCCGTCCCGGCGATGAACTCGGAGAGCTAGATACTACGGCGGTACGCGCTTTATTCGATATTGATCTTGGAGAACGCGCCAATTTGCTGCTCAATGTTCACCATGTCGATGATCAATCCGACAATCGGGCAAACACAGCTTACGGCGTCGCGGATGGGGGTGTCTATCTTGGACTGGAGGATTATGTTTTACCCGGAGGGGCGAATTTCGGTGAACCGATTCCCTGGTATAACATCGGCGATAATGAAGCTGCCGACTGGACCAATAGTTACACCAATCCAATCACCGGGACGACCTGGGATCTGCGGCCAAAACGTGACAACCAGACGACCGGTGTATCAGCGAAGGTAAACCTGGATTTAACCGATAGTATTACTGTCACGTCGATTACCGCATACGATCAGTTCGATCGCGTCGAGGCTGCGGATTGGGACGGTGTTCCCTCCAATGATTCAAGTAATATCAACACAACTGACCTTTCGGTTTTTTCGCAGGAACTGCGATTTTCGGGCGGTGACGACAATCTGAACTGGATAGCCGGCGCCTACTACTCGAAAGATGATATGGACGAGTATTACCATTACTTCATGTCCGGCTCCCGTTTCGGCTCAGGTTCAATTCCGTTTGGTGTATTGCCGTTCGCGATCAGTCCGATTCATGAACTCGATACGATTTACACACAGGAAACTGAATCGATCGCCGGTTTCGGCCACGTCGAATGGCGCTTTGCAGATGCCTGGCGCCTGACCCTGGGCGGCCGCTACACCGATGAAAAGAGACGCTGGTCCGGCTGTACATATTCCGCCTCCGACAACAGTCTCGGGGCACTGTGGAATATTCTGTTCGGCGCATCGCTGCAGGCAGGAGATTGCGGCACGATTGATGATGATCCGGATTCACCCACCAATATTCTGGCCATGCTTATTGCTGGCACGCCCAGCTTGGGGTTCCAACCGCTGACGCGCACGATCAAAACAGGTCGAGCGATGGGTAGAGCCTCCATTGATTACCAGTTTAATGACGATGTTCTGCTCTACTTCACCGTCGCAAACGGTTTCAAATCAGGTGGTTTTAACGGTGCCAACTCGAACAGCACACGCCAACTTGAACCAATACGGCCGGAGAAACTGACCTCCTTCGAGGGTGGATTCAAGGCGACCTTGCTCGAAGGCAGCTTGCAGTTCAATGCTTCCGGATTTTACTACGACTACAAAGACAAGCAGGAAAGCGAGACTGCTATCACCTTTGTTGGTCCTATTGGCGGTCTTGGCAATGTTGATCAATCCGAGGTTATCGGTGCGGAGGTTGATTTGCGTTGGGTTCCGGCCGACACCTGGGATCTTCGGTTTACCGCTGCATGGCTTGATACCAAAATCAAGGAGTGGGAGACTCCCGACCGCGCCCTCAGTGCCTGGCCTGAACCACTGGTATTGATGGATAACTCGGGGAAAGAATTACCTCAGGCACCTGAACTTCAGACCAGCGCGCTGGTCGCAAAGGAATGGCATTTTGGCAATTGGGTACTGGACGCGGCGATAGACTATAGCTGGTCGGCCAGTACGTCGGGTGGTGAGAGCCCGGTCGATGCGACGAAATCATACGGCGTTGGAAATGGGAGACTGGGTTTTGGTTCAGCTGACGGCCGCTGGCGCGCGCTTGTCTGGGTTCGCAATTTTACCGACAAATATTACTTCCCGAGCGCGTACCAGGGTGGGAACGCGACCTTGATACGTGCACCCGGGATGCCGCGTACCGCGGGAGTTTCAATCAGCTACAATTTTGGTGCCTATTAGCCTCAAGTAGCAAGCTGTCTAACTGGAAGCGGCGCACATTTCGTGCGCCGTTTTCTTTTGTTTAGGCGAGAGAGATATGGAACGCCTATTGAGCGAGCAAGATATAGCACATGATTGTCAATATCGTTATCGTGATGCCCATGTGTCTGGCGTAGGCCCAGGGCGTGAGATCGATGTTGCAGGCTGGTGTGTCACGCTTCGGCATTTCGGCGGGCTTGAAATAACTGATGAGGAGCATCAGAGCAGTCGTTAATACGAACACAATGGCAAGAAAGTGTAGAAAATGGATATCATCCTGCAACTGGAACGTTGATTTCAGGTACAACTGGACCTGGTCGCCTAAAGCGAAAACCAGCACATAAAATAGAACAGGCCCTAAGATAAGCCCGCATTTTGCGGCCGTTGCAGTTGTGTTCCTGGTGAGGAAACCAAGCATGATAACGGCCAGTACCGGGCCAAAAAAAGTCGCGTTAATCTTCTGCATGTAATTAAAAAGACTGCCGCTAGTGTCGATCAAGGGAGCGGCGATCATGGCTGCGACAGCCAGAACGATGCTGCACAAACGTCCAGATAAGACCACCTGTCTTCCGCTTGCCTCCTTGTTAATTAGTGTTCGATAAACACCCTCACTGAAAAGAGCGGCAGAACTGTTAAGTACACTGTTAAATGTACTCAGCACGGCGCCGACCATAACGGCCGCAAAAAAACCAACCAGGACCGGCGGCAATACTGTGGTCACCAGCGTCGGGTATGCCAGTAAATAGTCTTCCGGCGCCAGAGAATCCTTGAACATGTGATAGGCAATGATGCCGGGCAAAACGATGATGAAAGGACCGAGCAGTTTGAAACCTGCTGCGATAAAGATTCCCTTTTGCCCCTCAGACAAGGACTTTGCGCCGAGTGTGCGTTGCATGATCGATTGATTCGTACACCAGAAAAAGATCTGGTTCACAATCAGGCCGGTAAACAAAACGCCGAACGGCAGGAAAGAACCGGGTTCGTCACCCGTGATGTCGAACTTGGGGCGTTCATCCGCATACACTTCGACCAGCCCGGTCCAGGGGTTGCCGTCACCAATCATTTGCAGGGCCAGCACCGGTATCAACAAACCGGCAATCAGGAAGCCAATGCCGTTTATCGTGTCTGATATTGCGACGGCCCTGAGGCCACCCAGAATAGCATACAAGGAACCGAGAGTTCCGACGCTCCATACAATCAGCCAGTTTGCATGTAGTTTACTTATGCCAAAAGCTTCTGAAACATTGAACAGGCTCTCTATTCCTGTTGCTCCAAACAACAACACAGCCGGCAGAATCGCGACAACATAGGAAAACAGGAACAACATGGTTGCGATAATGCGCGTGTGCGAATCATAACGATCCGCCAGGTATTGCGGAATAGTGGTCAAGCCGTGTTTAAGGTAACGGGGCAGAAAGTAAAGTGCAGCCACAACCATTGCCAGCGCGGCGGTGGTCTCCCAGGCCATAACCGCAATTGTGTGGCGGAACGCATCACCGTTTAAACCGATAAGATGCTCGGTCGATAGATTTGTCAGCATGAGCGAACCGGCGATCCACCATGCAGTCAACCGGCGGCCACCGAGAAAATAATCTTCGGAAGACCTCATATGATCTTTGCGCGTCATCCAATAGGCGACAAACGCGACAACGGCGGTGAAAACTACGAAGGAACTTATGGTTGAGAACACTACTTTCGAAGTACCTGGATGTGACTCCCGTCGGCACGCTTATGGATCAGGTTCTGTGGGGCGATACCTTTTTCCACCCACTCGATGAGCGCGGAGATCCAGTCAACAGCAGGGTAGGAGCCGTCACTGTGTTTGGCGCCGGGTATGATGAAGAAGTTTGCGTTATCTGCGACATTGATATTACTTCCCTTTGCAATTGCTGCCGCCGTTTCCAGCATCTGTGTGAACATACGCTCATGATCTTTTGCCGGGTGCAGGTTGTCGATGCCGCCATGCCAGCTGATCAGTTTCTTTCCTGAGGCAACATATTGAGCGATGGCGATCATGTCGTGTCCGGCGCCGGCCCTTCGCATTCCGGCGATGATCATGTACTGGTCCCGATTGGCGTCGAAGGCTGCCAGCCTTTCGGGTGTCAACCACGCTGCATCACCGGTTGCAATCAGTCCACTGATGCCGGCGTAGGCGGGGAAGTATTGGGCGAAATCGCTGAAATCAGTCCAGGGAAAAGCAGATGAAATAACATTGCCATCGGCATCGACAATGTCTGACAGAAGCATTTCCAGCGTGTCAACCTGAGCAGTTGAGAGGCACTGTTCCGATGGGGTTGTTTCGCAGGCCAGTGACTGTGGAGAAAAATCACACTCGTAAGGATTCATCATGATTCCGTCCAGTGTGCCGTCGTTACCATCACAGTGAGACAACGCTGCCTGATAGGCGTATTTGTATTGTTTGTCAGATGGTACGGCAGCGGTTCCCGCAATGCTGCCGATCCTGGCCCAGGCAATAGCGGTGCCCGAAATATTCATGGTCTCCTTACCGGCAATGATTCCATCAAAATGTTGGGGCCAGCGTTCCGCAACGATGTAAGCATGGCGCCCGCCGTTTGAACTGCCGTTGAAATATCCATAGTCCGGTAATCGGCCATACAATTTTGTTGTCAAACCATGGGCGAAATCGAGCGTTTCCTGAAGAGCCAAATAAGAAAAATCCCTGAATGACGCCTTTGCCTCGGTTCCGTCACCTAGCCACACCTCCGGTCCAGCCTGACCCGGTGTGTCCATGCGATGACCACCATTGGAAGCGGCATAGACTGCATCGTAGTCAGTCACAACGGGGTGTAATGTAATCGCTTTGTCAGCTCCGTTGCGGCCGATGGCTGATGATATCCTGCCATCTATGCCGCTGCCACCTTGCTGCAGGTAGCGACCCGACCACCTGGCTGGCAGCACGACTTCAATATCCAGAAAGGGCGGCCGATGACCGGTCACTCTACACACCTCGTGCGATCCATTTGCATCAATTCGCAGCCATTCAGTACCAGTGACCGCTATGCCACGGATATTTTCTCCTGACAGTTGCCGGCAGTTTTCATCATCGGCTTGCGGGTAGACCCGGGTGGAGGCAAGCAGAAAAACAGCTGTGACCAGGAGCAATGAAGATAAACCGGTTATCCTCACACTGCTGTGCCGCTCAAATCCCAGCGATTTTTTGAGTTCGTTCATTGTCGTTTCCTGAGGTCTGGTAGCGGTAGTCTGACGGAGCCAATAGTCTCATGATTGAGTCCACGCAGGATTCCAGGTCCGGCATGATACGGTTAAAGAAAAAAAGGCGATCGAATTCATTGGGATACTCCTGCATAAGCCGGCGCAGGCTTTCACCGAATGTCATACGCAAAGAGGTGCCAACGTTGCATTTTGCGATTCTGGTGAGTGCCAGCTTACGCAAATCGTCGTCTCTGACACCCGTCACACCATGGAGCACGAGGGGTTGTTTCACGACCTGTGCGATTGCCTCGAGACGGTCGAAATAAATATCACAGCCTGGTTTTTCCAGTCTGTGCACGTTGCCGATTGACACCGCAACGGCATCTACACCACTGTCACGGGAGAATATCAGCGCCTCCTCCGGATCAGTCAGTTCATGACGAATGTGGCTGTTGCCCGTGTGATATGAGACGGACCCGATCTCCCCCTCGATACTGATGCCATTCGCATGCGCCAGTTCGACAACTTTCCTTGTATGGGCAATGTTTTCCGCAAGTGGCAACTGAGAACCATCGAACATCACCGACGCAAATCCAGAGTCGATCGCCTGACGAATGATTTGTTCGTCCATACAATGATCCAGGTGTACGCACACAGGAACTGAGGCGGTCTCCGCGATTTTGTTGAGGAGCGCGCCGATCAGGGATACGTGCATGTACTCAACAAAATTTTTGTTTGCAGCGAGGATCACCGGCAATCCAAGCTTTTCAGCGACGTTGGTCACGGCGCGGGCGTCTTCGTAGCCGAATACATTGAAGCAGGGAACGGCGTAGTCGGACGCGGCAGCCCGCGGAAGTAAATCGTTGAGATTTGCACGCATGGGTATCGGCTACTCGAATTTTGCAATCATATCTTTGATCCCGGGAATCGTATGAACCTGGTACTCATGCCGGGGTTGAAAATACTGGCGCAGGGATTTCGATTGTTCGCCGACAATTATCGTGAAGTAGTACATTTCATACCCGGGCGCTGCGACACAGGGATGATAACCGCGATCCAGCAACACAGTGCTGCCGTTCCTGATGTGATACACAGGACCTGTATCGTCCTCGGACTCGTAGGCAAACTGTGCGCCAAAGCCGTGCTTGGGATTGAAACGAAACTGGTAGACCTCTTCGTATTTTGTTTCCAGCGGCGGACGTTCTTCGTCATGCTTGTGCGGCGGGAACCCCGACCAGCCGCCTGCGCCGACCGTAAACAGTTCGCTGACCAGCAATCGTCCACGCTGGTCTGCATTTTTCTGCCCGAGAATGTGGAGTATCTTGCGATGTGTCTTGGTGTCGTCACTTCCGTATTGTACTTTTTCCGCGTCTTCGGGCCGCACTATGAATGGCGAAAGTTTTTCGTCGAAGCGTCCTCCGGCGATAAAGATCTCGGCAGTATTTGTCATGCATCGTATGCGAGCGTGCGCATCGACCGGCACGTAGACCGCACTCGGACGCCCATTCCAGATTGAGTCACGTTCGCCGACATCGGGAAACAGTTCTCCATCGACTTCTATCGAGCAGGCGCCGGATGCAAGCACGGCAGCCGATTCGTAATCCGGAAGTTGATAGTCATAGCCTTCACCCCTTTTAAGGCGTACCGTGTTGAAATAACACAGCGGTGTCACCTTGTCGTCGCAACCCACAACAGGTTCATTCTGATTGTCAAAATACTCGATATGTTTAGGCATGGTGCTTCCCCTTCTGCAGTTCGAAATCTGATGCGGCAATGAAGGCATCCAGTTCATCGGGAAACGGCATTGCCTCTGCACAACCAATTTGTGAAACTACAATGGCAGCGGATGCACTGGCGCGCATTACACAGTCTCCCAGCATACGTCCTTCAAGCAAAGCGCTGCACAGTGCGCTGGCAAAGCCATCTCCCGCACCGAACGGTTTGATCGCTTCTACTGGAAATATTCCCGTGGACATTGGCGCCTCATCGCGTGGAAAACTATTGGCGCCTTGCTCCCCGTGTTTAACGATGATGAGGTCACAGAACTCGTTGTGAAATTTATTCGCTGTCAGCGCATCATCGCCATCATCGTTCAATGCTCGACCTTCCAGCACGTTGAATTCCTCCCTATTGCCGACAATTACATCGCACCTGGCCGCTGCCGCGCCGAGTACCCGCGCCGTTTCTTCAGGTGATTTCCAGGAATACGGCCGGTAGTCGAGATCGAGAACTACACAGGTATCATTTTGTCGCGCGTACTCAATCGCGCGCATTGTCGCATCCCGTGAGGGACTCACAGACAATGCCGTTCCGGTAAGCAACAGCAGTCGCGAGGAGGCGACATAAGCTTCATCAACGTCTCCAGCGGTAAGCGCGAGATCCGCGGCATTATTGCGGTATATCAGCACAACACAGTCGTACGGCTTGATTTCGGCAATAGCCAGACTGGTTCGTGTTCCGGTGTCATCGAATACAGTGTAGCGCGTGTCGATTCCCTCGCCGGTAAGGAAGTCACGGACATATACACCAACGGGGTCGGCGGAGAGGCAGGATATGAAGCCGACACGCATTCCAAGCCTTGCGCAACCGACGGCAATGTTTGCGGAAGAGCCACCGATCTGCTTGGTAAAACTATGCACTTCGGAAAAGGGTTTGTTCCATTGTTCCGCACAAATATCGACGCCGCCTCGTCCCAGACAGATGATATCCAATTCACGGGAGCCTGTTGCGGACAGTTTCCACATTACCCGCTCCGTTTTTCCCGTCGCTGTTGTCTCTTGCCGGGCCGCCACCACTCTCGATAGGCCTTTTCAACAGATTTGCGGTCTGAGGTTTCGGGCACTCCCACTTCCCACCAGCTCCCTCCGGCAGTCGTATCGTCAGGGTTTGTGTCGATGCTGATTACACAGGTTCCGGTGCAGGCTTTGGCGCGCTCCAGCGCCGCAGCCAGCTCATCGAGATCATTTACATGTTCGGCTGTTGCCCCGAGCGAGCGGGCATGGGCCGCAAAGTCGATCACTGGGGCTCCCTGATCCACCGTCGTACAATCGTCGAATAGATTATTGAAATTTGCGCTGCCGCATTGCGTTTGGAGTCGGTTGATACAGCCGAAGCCGCGATTGTCGAGCACGATTACAATTAATTTCTGACCGAGCATGACAGATGTCGCTATTTCAGAATTCAGCATCAGGTAGCTGCCGTCCCCTACAATAACGAATACTTCAGCGCCGGGATCCGCCATCTTGACACCAATACCTCCTGCGATTTCATAGCCCATGCACGAGTAACCGTATTCCGAATGATAGCCACGCGAATATTCGGTACGCCATAACTTCGCAGCCTCGCCGGGCATGCTGCCGGCCGCGACCACCAACACATCCTTTTTGGGGTCAACAGCCCGGTTAATAACAGATGTGACCTGCGCATCTGACGGTAGTGAATCCGGTGATGTCTGATCGATAGAGCGGGTGTTGTCGTCCCAGCTCGACTTCACTGCCTCGATCCTTTCCAGCCACTCCGTGTCACCGGTCCAATTGCCCAGTTGTTCATCAAGTTCAGCCAGGGCACGGCCGGCATCGGAACGCAAGGCTATCGCATCGTGTTTGCCCGCATCAAAGCTGCTGATGTTGATGTTTATTTGAGGTGCGGCTCCACTGCTGACGCCGGTGCGTGAGCCGGTGGTGAAATCGGAAAGTCGTGAACCGATTACAATTATCAGATCAGCCTCATATACCATCTCGTTTGCGGCACTGGTACCAACGACGCCTACGACCCCCGCGTTCATGGGATCATTGCAGGCCAGGGCGCCTTTACCGGCCGAGGTCTCGACGACCGGAATTTTTCGTCGACTGATAAAATCACGAAATTGCTCAATGGCGTGTGAATAGTGTACGCCGCCTCCAGCTACAAGCACGGGTCGCTGCGAACCCTGGATTACGCCGGCTACCCGGGCAATTTGATCCGGATCGGCACCAGGCCGGTGCAACCTGTGCAAGCGGACGTGAAAAAACGTTTCCGGATACTCGAAAGCTTGTGCCTGAACATCCTGTGGCAGCGCAATTGTCACCGGGCCTGTCGTCTCGGGATTGGTCAAAACGTCAATCGCTCGCGGCAGAGTCGATAAAAGCTGTTCCGGTATTACAATGCGGTCGAAGTAGCTCGAAACGGGCCGAAAACAATCATTTGCCGTGATATTCGGATCGTGGGCGTGCTCTACCTGCTGCAACACCGGGTCGGGCGCCCGGCCGGCAAAGCTGTCGCCGGGTAAAAACAGCACCGGAAGCCGATTCACATGGGCAACAGCGGCGGCAGTCACCATGTTTGTGGCGCCTGGTCCGATTGAACTGGTGCATAGCATCATTCGCCGCCTACGAGTTTGTTTGGCATAGGCTATCGCGGCGTGCGCCATGGCTTGTTCACAATGTGCCCGATAGGTCTGGAGTTTATCGCGGTGTTGGTGTAAGGCCTCACCCAGAGCAGCGACATTGCCATGGCCAAATATAGCCCAGGCGCCGGCGAACAACGGCACCTGCTCACCATCCCGCTCAGTCTGTTGGGCGCACAGGAATCGAATAATTGCCTGGGCTACAGTAAGGCGCACTGTTGTCATTGCACCCCCCCTGTTTGCCGATTGGGATCCTGCGACAGAATGTACTTTTTGATGGGCATAATTTTCGAGTGCTATTTCCAGTATTCTACCCAAAGTTTCATGAAATAGAAAAATTATTCTATTCGGATTAAAATAAATGTTTTTCGTCCATGACCGTTCCGGAGCGAGACTGATGAGCATTGACATACCACAGGATCTGGAGGTACTTAAGACCCGTATCGCCAGCGAACATCCACATCTCAGTAAGCGCCTGAAGCAGGTGTCACACTACGTGATGGACAACCCAACCAGCATCGCTCTGGATACGCTCTCAGTAATTGCCGGAGCGGCAGGTGTCCACGCTTCAACATTGGTCCGTTTTGCCAATAACTTCGGTTTTGCAGGTTTTTCTGATCTGCAAAAGCTTTACAAGACTCGTCTCATGGAGGAGTCGTCTGACTATAATCAGCGCATCCGTTCGCGTATGAGCGAGCAGGACGGCGCAGGTAGACCAGGTGCGCTGCAATTGCTGACAGAGTTTGGTAAGGCTAATTTACATTCCCTGGAAGGAATGCTGCACGGCGCGAAAGAAGAAATTCTGCAGCGGGCGATTAAATTGCTCACCTCGGCAAACACAACGTATCTTGTCGGCGTTCGTCGTGCGTTTCCAATTGCCACCTACCTGCATTACACATTGAGTCACATTAACCGGCGTAGCCAGTTATTGGATGGAACGGGCGGTATGCTTTACGAGCAGGGACAATTTATGGGTCCTGATGATGCATTGATCGCAATCTCATACAAACCTTACGGCCGTGAAGCACGTGATTTGATAGGGCAGGCTGCAGCGAACGGTTGCCCGGTGATTATCATGACCGACAGTCAGCTTTACCCGGCAGCGGTATCAGCTGACGCACTGTTCGTAATAAAAGAAGCGGAAGTTCGTGGAATTCGTTCGTTGAGTTCAACAATGTGCCTTGCGCAGGCGCTATGCATTGGGCTTGCCTACGAGTTTGTCGAAAGCGAGCAGGTTATGGCCTGATCGGTGTCCATGAGCTATCGTTTGCTGCAGATTCGACAGCCGCTTCTATGCTTGCAACCGAGATCAGCCCATCTACAGCATCAGGGTAGTGCAACGCTAACTGCAAGGGCGCACGACCCGCTTGACGCGCCCTGATCACGTCGGCCAGGTCAGCATAGATATTCGCAAACGCCCCGGGCAAGCCTTCGGCATGACCGATGGCCAAGCGCGAAGCACGCTCTGCATCGGCAGAAAGCCCAACACCACCTCGTTCTATTATGCGTGTTGTTTTGTTGAGCGGTGTCCAGAAAAGCTGATTTGGCCTTTCCTGTGCCCAGCGTAATCCGCCATTGCTGCCGAATACCTGAATTGTCAATCCGTGCATGCGTCCAACTGCGACGGCACTTGCCCATAAGCGGCCAACGGCTCCCCCCGAAAAACGCAGCGAGAGCATTGCATCGTCTTCCAGCTCACGACCGCCGACGCAAGAGACAAAATCGGCCGAGACCTTCACAGGCGACTGTCGCGACACGAAACTTGCCAGGTGTAATGCATGGATTCCACAGTCAGTTGTGACGGCGGAAATGCCTGCCTGTGCCGGATTATAACGCCAGCGCACCCGTGGATTGTCGGCATCATCTGCATACGCGTGAAAACCATGTGCAAATTCGGTGTAAATGACGCGCACATCGCCAATATCGCCTTGTGCGATCATGGCGCGCATGTGTCGAACCAGAGGATAACCGGAATAGCCAAAATTAACTGCGCACAGACGTTCGTTTGTTTTGGCGACCTCAACTATTTCACGTGCTTCCTGCACGGTCATGGTCATGGGTTTTTCAATAAGAAGATCAAATCCTGCAATGAGATATGCTTTAGCAATTTCAAAATGGGTGGCATTCGGCGTTGCAATTGTAACCAGATCGAGCCGATCTGTTTGTACACATTCGTGTTCCAGCATTTCCTGCCAGGAGCCATAGGCACGGTCTTCAGCTATTCCGATTTTTTGCGCAAAACCTCTACCTTTGTCAGCATCAATGTCCATGGCGCCGGCCTTTAGCTCGAATAAACCATCCAATTGTGCAGCCAGGCGATGCGCCAGCCCGATTTGACTGTGTTCGCCGCCACCAATGATTCCCCAGTTCAACTTATGCAATATCCAGCTCCGGTTAAATCCAGCCGGTAGAGTATCTTAACGCCATCAAATGAATCCAATTGATTCAAGGTGGATGCGGTTCGCGATGGCGTCATCCAGGGGGGAGGTGCTGCCTGCAGGATCACAATCCTGTTCAACCGTACACCAGCCGCGGTAGTCGATATCAAGCAAAACTTGCCGCACGGCCACGAATTCTGTGCTTCCTTGACCGAGTCGGCAGAATATTCCCTGGGCGCAGGCTTCATAGAACCCGGTACGGTTTTGTACGACTCGGCACCTGACGCTTTCATTAATGTCTTTAAAGTGTACGTAGCTGAGACGGTCGCCATGACACTGCATAAATTTGATTGGGTCGTAGCCGGCATATTGACAATGACCTGTGTCAATGCAGAGTTTAAGTATTGCAGGATCTGTGTCATCCAGCAGTCGTTCCACCTCTGGCCGGAAATCGATAAAACCACCGGCGTGAGGATGAATGGACACAATGAGACCGAATTCTTGCGTCGCCATGTTAGCAATAGCCTCAATACGCCCGGTAAAATTACGCCACTCTTCGTTACTCAACTGTTCTGCTTCAAGAGGCCGGCCCGCTGTTTGCGCCCGTCGCGGTGATATCGAATCGATCAGCACCAGATGCTCTGCGCCGTGTGCCAGCAAGGTAGTACATGTACGTATTGTGGTGTCGCGTATGTCATCGTATCTCGACGCATCATAAAAAGGTTGATATACCACGCTGCCTATCAGCTTTAAGTCGTGCAGCGCCAAGGCGTCGGCGAGCACAAAGGGATCTTCGGGCATGTATCCAACCGGGCCGAGCTCGATGCCCTTAAAACCTGCTCTGGCACATTCATCGAGTACCCGCGACCAATGTGGATTGCGGGTATCATCTGCAAACTCGACACCCCAGGAACAGGGAGCATTGCCTATGCGTATTGTCATTAATACTCTTGAAAGCTATTTCTGGAGGGGTTCGGCTATGATTTTCGGTACACAGTTCACTTTCAGGATTCAGTCTGGCGTTCTTAGTTTAAGGATCAAGTCTGATTATACGCCGTTACTTCCACCGTCAAAACCCCAGCCCTGCTGGGAATGACCGTAGTCTTTGCGGATGATGTAGTTGTGGTGATCCAGGGTGTTATAAAACCCAGGGTCACTGCCAGTCGTCGCAGTTTTGCAGAATGTCTGCGTGCTATTTCATAACCCATTTTCTGCATGAGATAGTTTTGCCGGGTATGGGGTGATTGCAGCAGTTGCACCTTGCCGAACCGCCCCAGTCCGGTTGCTGATTCGGTGGAACTGGTTACAGGCGTGTTATCGATATGGGACCAGTATTTTATCTTGAGCAGACCGGCGCCATGCGGACCTGATCGCCAGGGAAATGGCCGGTTCCATGAAACACTTCGGTTCTCAATGGTCAATGGAAAAATTGCAACGTCTGGCGCTGCACGCCTATTACATCAACTACGGCACCTGGATGTATCGCGACCATGCCCGTCCTGATTACGAGGAGGTCCTTGGCTGAAAAATCAGCGCGTTGAACTTTATGATCTCAAAGTGCTTTGATTAACCTGCTTGTCTTATCGGGCAGGATTATCAACAGTTCCGCTCATACGGGTCTGAACGCTTAATCCGGCTTCACGTCACCCATCAGCCGGTACACGGCAGAGTCGTTGCCTTCAACAAACAACTCTTCCATGTGTCCAGCCTGTACCAGTTCATAGGCCAGGGAACTTAACTCAAGGACGGTCCGCTGAATTATGTCCGTGGTCAATTCATGCACCAGCAGCAAATGGGGGATTTCCCCGGGCTCTAGCGCGACTACTTCCATGATGCGATAGAGTTCATAGGCATGGACTCCGGTGATTGCACGGGCCTCCATTACGCCGGGAATATACCTGTCTTTCAACCACTCAAGCAGGCGCTTGTAGTCATTTTCATCAGCGCAACAGATTATCTTCTGATTATAAACATAGCGCCGGCCGTCGGCTGGCGGGCTGGTTGCCAGGAGGCGCTTTGCTATGTTTACCTCCCTCCATGTAACTGTTGCCGGCGGATACCCGGTGAGTTTGCGGTAGTAATTCGCTTCCGTCACCTTCAGCAGATCGGTAATACGGCCCAGCGCCACCATTTTGCGGGCGCCCACATACAAATCGATAATTGTCTTGTCAATATCCGCGCTTTCGATACTGTAGAGCGCGATGTATTTACCTTCATCTTCGCTCAAGTCGAGTTCCGGCAGTTCGACAAAGCGTTGATGTACAGCGCGGCGGGCCCGCATGAAACCGGGAACGGACAGCACATCGGGGATATCGATATCGTCGTACCAGGCGTTGAATTCTGCTTCCCTGGCCGGGTCCGTACTTTTGGTCTTAACCATGTAGAACCAGTGACCGTCAATACCGGAATCATCGGTTGCAGCAGGGACTGTTAAGAGATATAACAGGAACCCCACCAATACAGTAGGTATGGTTGTTTTCATCTTTAAAAAGTCTATATTAGATAAAATAACGCTTACAAGTGCAACCAATGTGGAGTTGAAAACCATGAGATCACTGATCCCGCCTTTTATTTGCCTGGTCATGTTGCTGAGTTTCACCGGATGCGGCGGCGATAGCGCAAACAAACTCGAAGTGGAGATGTTCAAGGGCGATTTCGCCACGGTGAACTCTTTCATTTTCTCCAACGGCAAATCCATCATCGTCATGGACGTGCAGCGCAAGACCGCCGAGGCGAAACAACTGGCCGAGCGCGTCAAGGCTTACGAGCTGCCGGTCACCCACATCCTGATAACCCACGGCCATACCGATCACTTCACCGGCATGCCCCTGTTCCGGGACGAGTTTCCCGATGCGAAGATTGTCGTGGCCAATGAAGACATCCGCAAGGACATCAAGGCTTATGCAATTTACATGGACGGGTTCGGCGCCACCGACGCCGAGCCGGTGCTGGAACCGCCGCTGAGACCCAAATCGGCAGAAAACCCGGATGGCTTTGATTACGAAAACACCATTCACCTGCTGAATGACGCTACCTTGACCCTGGACGGCGGCGGTACACTGGAGTTGACTACGGATTACAAACCTGCGGAAGCGGATCACATGACCACGGTTTACAGCCCGGAACTCAACGCCATCTTCCTCTCCGATTTCGGCTACAACCGGGTGCACCACTGGCAGGGCGACGATATAAGCTGGCAGGATATCGCCAACTGGCGGGAAGAACTGGTGCGGATTAAAAACGAATACGCGGAACGCAACCCCACCGTCTATCCCGGCCATGGCGACGTGGGGGACATGAGCATGTTCGATGCCATGATCCGGTACATTGACGACTATACCCGTATCGTGCAGGCGGCAAAGACCCGCGCAGAAGCCATGGAGAAAATGACTGCGTTATATCCTGACTACGGAGAAGCAGACTTCTTCCTGAAATACAGCATTCATAACCATATCAGGGAATAACCGGTTTCGGCTAAATTCCCTTATCAATTTTTCGGCTTGAGCCAACGGCGCTGTTCAATTTTCAGCCGAAAACGCCTGCTTGTTGAAGATGCCTTTTTCAACAGAAACCAGATCTTGTTCAACGCACCCTGCACCAGCGCGCGACCGGCAAAGGTAAACCATCAGGTGCCGGGTCCTCCTGATGCAGTACGACAATCAGGTGTAATCGGCCGTCACGGAAAAACCGGCGCTGTCTTTCAGGGTCTGCAATACAACGCAATAGCGTTCGGTCAACTGGATCAACTTGTCCAGGGACTCGGACGGTGCATCGGATTGCAGTGAAAAGCGCAGGCGGATGTCCCTAAAACCGACTTTTGCATCTCGATCTACCGCCAGGGTGCCGCGAAAATCCAGATCGCCCTCCGCATGTATGCTGGCGTCGGTTAAATTTATCCCCATTGCCGTGGCGACCGCCTTCAGGGTCACGCCGGCACAGGCGACCAGCGCTTCCAGCAGCATATCACCCGAGCATAGCTGCGAACCGTCGCCGCCGGCGGCAGGGTGCAGGCCTGCTTCCGCAAGCTGTCTGCCAGTCTCCACCTTGCAGGCTATCCCTTCGGTCACATGACTTTCCGCCCGCATGGTAATGACGGCGGTTTGGGGAGCATCGATATATTGTTCTTTCAACGGTGCTTGTAACTCTTTCAACTCTGTGGAATCCATAGTAGTCTCCTGGTACTGTCACGTCATGTTGTGAATGTTCCGATATATTTACCTGCAACTTATCATGATAAATCCTGGTTAACCAGAATCAAGGGAGAGACAGAAAAATGCCTGATAAACGTACTGCGATAAGACAGATACTGAATCGAATCGTGGAAAGCGTTTATGCGCTGGACTATGAGGGTGTGCGTGATTTGATACCTGACGATGGCGTTTATTTCGGTTCGATTGCAGTCAAGGCGCAAGGGTATGATGAACTGTATGAAAAACAGTTTTCCAGGGTCTGGCCGAATATTGATGAATTCAAAATAGATCCCTCAACTATCTCCATTCATACGTCAGGTAAATTTGCCTGGGCCATCTGCCTGTTCGAGTCTTCTGCACCGGGACCGGATGGAGAACCATTGGCGCGCAAGGGCCGGATGACCTTTATCTTTGAATGGCGTGATGGAAAATGGGTCATGGTGCACAGCCATGATTCACTTTATCCGGCCC
This sequence comes from Gammaproteobacteria bacterium, assembly GCA_965116495.1. Classification (GTDB taxonomy): domain Bacteria; phylum Pseudomonadota; class Gammaproteobacteria; order Eutrophobiales; family Eutrophobiaceae; genus JAAXHV01. The sequence continues at coordinate 680,409 of OZ220696.1, forward strand.
TGCCGGGCTAGCAGTCTGTCGGACTTGAGTGCCGCGATTATCTTTGCAGGCCACTTTTCAGGTTTTTTTGTCGCGGCAAGGCGCACTTGCATGTTGCCTGAACCTATACATGTACAATATGGGGTACAATATGGGGATGACACATTTGCCTGAAAATAGTATAGTATAATCAGGTAACGAGACGGGTTGTATGGCTTCAAAATTTCATTTTATCTTGCTATCTCACTGAAAAAAAGAGATAAAGTCAAAAAATACTTGGCAAGTCAATGAGAAAAAATAACAATATGTTGACCGCAGACCGCAGACCGCAGACCGCAGACCGCAGACCGCAGACCGCAGACCGCAGACCGCAGACCGCAGACCGCAGACCGCAGACCGCAGACCGCAGACCGCAGACCGCAGACCGCAGACCGCAGACCGCAGACCGCAGACCGCAGACTAATGCGCGTGTAGCGCGCATCCAACCACCCGCACCCCCATACCTCTACGGCTTGAAGCCTGCATGCAATGGCGTGGCAGTAGGCAGCCGTTTCGCATCTGGCCGGAATGCCCACGGGTTATTTGTCGCACAACAAACCATATTAATTATGCCCCTGTGGATTGGGATTGTAAGCAGGGGTCTGTTCACGGATATTCAGGGTCATCTTAAAGTCATTACTCGCTTTCAAATCTCCCCACCCGTCATTCCTGCACAAGCAGGAATCCAGTCAAACAATCATTCATTGTTTACAAAAAATTACGTTTTCATTGGATTCCGGATCAAGCCCGGAATGACAGCGGGGCGTATACCGACTTTGAGATAGCCCTGTCGCGGATATTACACAACGTACGGGAGACAGCTAATGGCAGATATAACAGGCACCGATGACAACGACGATCTCGTCGGCACAGCAGATGATGATACGATAGACGGTCTTGGTGGCGATGATACGATAGACGGTCTTGAGGGCAATGATACACTGAACGGCGGCAATGGTAACGACAGCCTCAATGGTGGCACCGGGGCAGACACGCTGGATGGCGGCGACGGCTGGGATTGGGCCTCCTATAGAGTTGCTTTGGCAGGGGTAGTAGTAGACCTTTCAGCGGCGCCGGATGCCAACGGCTACATCACCGGTGCGGGGGGCGAAGCCGAGGGGGACAAGTTGAAGAACATAGAGAACTTAGAGGGATCGGATTATACAGACCACCTGACAGGCGACGGCAACGACAACGTGCTTGTTGGCGGTGGTGGCGATGACGAGCTCAGCGGAGGCGCTGGCTTTGATATTCTCTGGGGTGGTCCGGGTGCAGACACGCTCAACGGCGGCGATGGTAACGACAGCCTCAATGGTGGCACCGGGGCAGACACGCTGGATGGCGGCGACGGCTGGGATTGGGCCTCTTATGAATTCGCTTTGGCAGGGGTAGTGGTAGACCTTTCGGCGGCGCCGGATGTCAACGGCTACATCGCCGGCGCGAGGGGCGAAGCCGAGGGGGACAAGTTGAAGAACATAGAGAACTTGGAGGGGTCGGATCATGCAGACCACCTGACAGGTGACGGCAACGACAACATTCTTTGGGGTAGTGGAGGCAATGATACGCTAGACGGTCTTGATGGCGATGACGTGCTCGAAGGAGATGAAGGCAATGATACACTGAACGGCGGTCCTGGCAACGATAGGCTTTTCGGTAAGTGGAACGGCCCTGGCGACGACGACGGCGACGATATACTTAACGGTGATGACGGCGATGACTTGCTCTCCGGCGACATCGGGGCGGATACGCTGAACGGCGGTGCTGGCTTTGATATTCTCTTGGGTGGTCCGGGTACAGACACGCTCAACGGCGGCGATGGTAACGACCACCTCTATGGTAGCACCGGGGCAGACACGCTGAATGGCGGCGACGGCTCGGATTGGGCCTTTTATGAATTCGCTTTGGCAGGGGTAGTAGTAGACCTTTCAGCGGCGCCGGATGCCAACGGCTACATCACCGGTGCGGCGGGCGAAGCCGAGGGGGACAAGTTGAAGAATATAGAGAACCTGTTTGGTTCGGAGCACGCAGATCGCCTGACCGGTGACGGCAGCGATAACATTATTTTGGGCCATGGAGGCAATGATACGATCAACGGCGGTGGTGGTAATGATAGACTTTATGGCAAGCACTTCGGTCTTGGCGATGATGGTGACGACGTACTCAACGGCAATGACGGCAATGACGAGCTAAGCGGAAATGAGGGCAATGATACGCTGACCGGCGGCCCCGGCGCCGACATGCTCGACGGTGGGGCGGGGTCAGATACCGCTTCTTACCAGAATTCTTCTATCGCTGTCCTGGTGCGCCTGCACAACGCTGCCGCGGTCAAATTCGGTGACGCCGAGGGAGACACACTGACCGGTATTGAACATCTTATCGGCAGTCGATACAACGACACCCTGGCCGGGGATGGTGAAGATAACATATTGAAAGGGGAAGATGGTGACGATGTATTGTTTGGCGGGCCTGCCGGTGGCGACGACATGATGTATGGCGGCAATGGCGACGACCGGATATTCGGCGGCAGGGGCGACGATATCCTGACCGGTGGTGCAGGGAATGATGTTTTGAAGGGCGGTCCCGGGGAGGATACAATAATTGTTGATGGCGATGATATGGACGTGCTTTTTGGCGGGACTGAGAAGGACACCTTCCGCTTCTTCCCAAGCGACCTGGGGGGCGGCACAATCAGGGATTTCACTGATGGTGAGGATGTTGTTGACCTGACGGAATTTACCGGCATCAACTCCATGGACGATCTTGACATAGTCAGTCATGGAGACAATGTGCTCATAGAGGTGTCTGGCGCCGACTATCTTACCTATATCATCCTGTCTGACTTCGACGTCGGCAACCTGGATAATTCAGATTTTCTGTTTTAGCTGTGGCTGGTGCAGGTCATCTTAAAATCTACTATCTACCTGTCAGGATTTCGTTTAAAAAGATCATCCTCTGACTCATCAAGGACCGGCATAAGTAACGCCGATGACAACTTGTTTGCCGGACGGGTCAATCTTTGATACTCATGGAAAGATAAAAGCACTGCAGTATTTCTCCCATGTACCGAAATAAATTGAGGTATGCCACTGTCTGCGATTTTAACCAGTCGGCTCAGTTTATTTTTGGCTTCCTGCAGTTGCCATTGGCGCGGTGGTTTATTCATAATGTGCATTAAATCTGGACAGTCCAGTCAGTTTAATTACCGGGACAGCAGAAGTCGATATAATATGTCCCTGCGTTGGCAGGTGGCGCGGCAGACCATCAGAGCGGGAGTTGATTAACATTCATTGACGCGCAGGTAGCCTACCCGGAAATGCTGCATGTGCCGTTCAGCCCGTCTACTGTGATAATCGCCGAACTCGGCGGTGGCATCCTTGCCGGCGTACATGCGCGCAACAAACGGCCCGCCCGGATGGTGATCCTTCCATTCGCTGATGTCGTAAACCGCGTTGTCGATGATTATCCAGCAGTCTTCGAACGTATTGTGCCGGGCGACTTCTGACTGGGTAACCGTCCGTTCTCCGTTGAGCGATACTGCAGGTTGCCACAGGTTGGCGGCAATTTCCTGCCGCGTCTCCATTGCCGCAGTCCGTGAGCGGAAATCCCACGGACCGAGTTTTTTTAGCGGCAATTTATCGCCTATTTCACGGGCATCGAACAGGTAAATCCAGGAGTCATCGTCGCCGGCGCGTTCGTCGTGGTTAAATATCGGGTAGTCCCGTTCATTCAGCGCCTTCAGTATCTGGCGGCGTTCCGGTGAGTCCTCGGGCTCGAGGTGTTTGAACAGGAATTTCGACATGAACTGGAAGCGCGTCGCCCGGTAATGCCGGACGCGTTCATAATGCAGCAGTGCGCTGTAGATATCGTCGCCGTGCAGTTTAAAGCAACTGCTGAGCGCCGCGGCATCCTCGAACGCCTGGCTGGCGCCCTGGCCCATGGTCGGCAGCATTGGATGCGCCGCATCGCCGAGCAGGCAGATGCGGCCGTCCTGCCAGTGCTCGAACGCGTCCCGGTCGTACAGACCCCACTTGGTCGGATGCTCCACCGCGCCTGAGAGTGCGACAATATCGTCCTTGCGTACGTCATCAGCAAACGCCCGGCCCATATTGGCCTGCAATTCGGAATTGTCGACCGGGAACCAGTCACCCTCATCCGCTTCGAATTCCGCCGAGTCGGGTTGGTAATAAGCCTGCCACACGTTGAGCAATTCGCCGCCCCGGACCCAGTACGTCAGCGCCCATGCGTAAGGGTTCTTGCGCACGTCCATACTGGATGAGTCTATGGGATTGTTATCCAGGGGGCTGCCGTCCGCCTTGCGCAGCGCCGCCACGTCCTCCCGCCTGATGAGACCCCGGTAAACGGTGACATCCGTCCAGCGCCGCGGCGGGGTGTCCGGCCATTGCAGTTCCAGTACCTTGGAGTTGATACCGTCGGCGCCGACCAGCACATCGCCTGCGGCAGTGCTGCCGTCCTCAAAGCCGGCAATTGCAGTCGTAGCGGTTTGCCTGAGAGAGTTAAGGCGTTTGTTCATGTGGACCTGGATCGGGCACCTAACACCGGCTTCAGGACCGAATTCGAAGACACGTTTATACAAACACATCAGCAGGTCCAGGCGGTGCATATGGTGGAAGCCCGCGCTGGTGTCGTCTGCCCGGTTATACTTGATGGGGCGGCGCGAAACCGACCCGTCGGGCATGATTTCGCGGGTTGCATCCAGGATTGCCGCGCGCCCGCCGTCGACTGCGCCATGAAGTCCTTTGATATCACCGCCATCCAGATCAACACCCAGCCAGTTACACAGCAGTGCGCCGTTGGGTGCGATGTTGAGCCCGGCGCCCGCGGTGCTCGGCACACCGGTTTGTTCGTAGACGTCAATCTTGTCGAACCTGCCCGATTCGCGTAAAGCCAGGGCCGCAAACAGGCCGCCCATACCGGCGCCGATGATTACTGCATGCATAACGTTCTCTCCAACAAGTATCCAGGTGGCAGGATTGTATTCGATTTGGACAACTTTATAATGCATGATGATAACGTAAAGATATGTACCGGAGAACAGTAAAATGCATGATCGACGCAGTGTCATATACGGTATTTCATTCCTTGTCTGCATCCAGCTTGCCGGTATTACCTCCAGCAACGCAGAAAGCGATGCTTCAGGTTATCTGAATGATCCGTTTACCCGTCCCGGCATTATTACCCCGTATACCCTGCCGGAGGCATGGCCGGTTCACCTGGACAGGGATCCCCGTGACCTCAGTCCCACAGATACCGGTACCCGTCTGGTGGTGCTGGGCACCGGTATGCCCGCGCCCAACCCGTACCGTTCCGGTCCCGCCTATGCGGTTATTGCGGGTAACCAACCCTACCTGGTGGATGCCGGGGAAGGGATCTGGCGCGCCCTGGCAAAGGCGGTCCTGATCCATGGCGATGAGATCAACAGGGCGCTGGCGCCGATAAAGCTGAATTACCTGTTCGTTACGCATTTGCATGAAGACCATACGGTGGGGATCCCCTCGTTGATCCTGAATCCCTTCAAACTGAACATACCGGCGCCGAAGTCCATCTACGGGCCGGAAGGCATCGACGAGATGGTCGAACACATCCTTGCCGCATGGAAGATCGACATTGCCGCTGAGTTGTCCGACGGTTACGATCCCATAGGCGCGCAGGCTACCGGACATATTGTTGATGTCGATAAACAGGGGCTTGTGTACCAGGATGACAATGTGACAGTGGAGGCGTTCAGGACCATTCACGGCCCCCTGAAGGACACGTTCGCTTACCGGTTTACCACGGCAGACAGGATAATCACCTTTACCGGGGACGGCGGTCCATACCACGAGAACATCGTGAAAGCCGCAATGCATGCCGACCTGCTGGTCGCCGAGGCGGTCACCGAAAAGAATATCGGCTATGCCAACTGGGGCGGCGACACGGTCGAGGAGAAGAAAAAAGAGATATTCAGGTACCACTTCTCGCCGGCCGTGCTGGCCCGCATCGCGACCGAGGCAAAGGTGAAGGCCGTCGTGCTCAGCCATGAGCAGAATTACACTGCCCCTGACGATTTCCGCAGGACGGGCCTTAAGGATGAGATCATTGAGGCGGGCTACAAGGGAATTATTTACTCGTCCATGGATGGGGATGTTTATTGAGAATTAAGAATTAGGAATGGGGGGGGAGGTAATCCGTTTGTGACGAGGGCCAATATTCCTGATTCTCATTTGATCCAAGGTCTTGTGCAAACTGGCAAGAACACGGGTATTGACATCTTAGCCGGCATTGGAGCAGGCGAGGGTGGTGTCAAGGCTGCCCTGGAGCGTATTGAATACAGCGACATCGACGAGAACCCTTACCCGGTTTATGCATGGTTGCGGCGCAACGCGCCGGTCGCGTACCTGCCCAGGGTTGGAGCCTGGTACGTCTCCCGCTACGAGGATATCCAACGCATCCTGACCGATCCGGAAAACTTCACCGTCACCTTCCCGGGTTCGACGATAATCGATACCTTCGGCGAGATGATGCTCACGACCGATGGTGAGTTGCAGCGTTATTACCGTAACAGGCTGGTCCAGCAGACATTTGCCCCGGCTGTGATCAGGCAGCGGTTGGCCGCGTGCATCGGGACGAGGATCGACCAGCTTATTTCAGGGTTTGAACATGACGGCGCGGCGGACCTGCGCGCAGGGTTCGCCTCCAGGCTGCCCATACTGGTTATGCTCGACCTGTTCGGTTTTACCGATGACGATGAAGCGCTGTTTCGCGGCTGGTACAACTCCTTCGAAGCCGCGCTTGCGAATGTGATGGGCGATGAAAAAATCCGTGCGGCAGGTACCGGGAGCGCGGCGGAATTCCACGACTATTTCCAGGCGCAGATTGACAAGGTACGCATGGATCCGGTTGACGGTTTCCTTAACGACATGCTGAGCGCGCCGGAACAGGAGCGCCACCGCGATGATGAGATCAGGCGCAATGCCCTGGTCATCTTTTTCGGCGGAATTTCCACCGTCGAGGCGCTTATTCTCAATGCGCTGTGGGCATTGTTGAAACACCCGGCCGCGCTTGACTGCGCACGGGGGACTCCGGGCAGTATCGACGGCGTGATTGATGAGACCATGCGCTGGCGCGCACCCGTGCATACCGCCTTCAGGCTGGCCGTCAATGAAACTTCGGTAGCCGGCGTAACGCTTCCTGAAGGCGCTTTCGTGGTCCCTCTTATCGCTTCCGCCAACCGGGATGAGTCAGTTTACGAGGCGGCTGGCGAATTTCGTCCGGAAAGGCGGCAGACGCCACCTCACCTGGGTTTTGCAACGGGACCCCACCTGTGCCTGGGCAGGCATATGGCGAAACTTGAAGCGCATGCGGCGCTGGAAGCCATTCTCGCGCGCCTGTCAAACCTGCGCCTGTCTGAAGACGTCGAGCCGATCGGAGCGGAATTTCACCAGCCACGCTTACTCAAGGTCGTCTGGGATGTGTAAGCCCCTGCCGAGAGAAGCCAGCGTTTTGTCCACAACGGCTGACGGCTCAAGCATGCCCGGCGCATCGAGGCGGAACGAGCGCCGATAACCGGGTGTCCGTACCGCACCTGCACAACATACGACCACATCAACGTTGTCATTGCCCTGCAGTTCATGCCAGAGGCCTTCGGCCAGGAAATCGTTCGCGTTCCCACTGTATACACTAAGTTGACTGCAAAGGGTAATGTGTCAAAATCAACGGACCTGTGGAGCACATGCGAATAATTACGAATATTTTTCATGGTTCTATCGAAATCGGACAAAATCGCTGCCGTCCATTCCGGTGATGAACCCGGAATACCGGCAATCAGTGGTGTGGCGTATGCGTGGGCGCTGTGAACCTTACCCGCCGCAAGCTGGTGCAATCATCAGTTGCGGTCGCACTTCTTGTTGCACTTTTCCGCACAAAGATACAGGCGGACGATAAGTGCGTGAATCTTTACGCTGACGCTAACCTGAGCGCTTACGGTTTCCCGGACGGTCATCCGTTGGGTATCGACCGCCAGGGCGCGTTTCTGCGCGAGGCAACCGCTCAAGGCCTGCTCGAAGACACGACCAGGCGCACCGCGCGGGAGGCATTACGGGAAGAATTGCTGCGTTTTCACAGTGATGAATACGTTGAACTGGTATTTACGGCAGAAGAACGCGGTTTACACCTGCTTGATGACGGAGATACCCCGGTCTTTCCCGGCGTTTACAGTGCCTCTGCACATGTGGTCGGCGCGGCCCTGGATGGCCTGGCGCAGGTTATGGACGGTCACTGCCTGCGCAGCCTTCAACCAATCGGCGGTCTCCATCATGCGGGTCGCACACATGCCGCCGGCTTCTGCGTGTTCAACGACCTGGGCGTAGTAATCGAGACGTTACGGCGTGTATATGACGTCCGGCGCGTCGGATACCTCGACATCGACGTACACCACGGCGATGGCGTATTTTACGCGTTCGAAGACGATCCGGACCTGATCTTTGCGGATATTCACCAGGACGCACGCACGCTTTACCCCGGTACGGGCCGGGCGCACGAAACCGGCAAGGGCAGTGCTGAAGGCAGCAAACTCAACATTGAGTTAGCGCCGTTTTCAGGCGATGCCGAATTCATGCAAGCATGGCCGCGGGTAGAGGCGCATTTCGAGGCATTCCAGCCCGAGTTCTTTGTCTTTCAGTGCGGCGCCGATGGCCTCAAGGGCGATCCCCTGGCGCAGCTTGAATACTCACCCGCCGTGCACGCGCATGCAACACAACGGATGGTGAGGCTGGCAGATAAATTCGCCGGGGGACGTATTATGGCGTTCGGGGGTGGCGGTTACGATCGATCCAACCTGGCGCAGGCATGGAGTGCCGTACTGGGCGGGCTCGTGGGTGAACCATGAAGATTGGCGTATACGGCGTATTTTATTTGTCTTCACGTCTGGCCAGTACCAGATCCGACAGCTTCGGGCCATAGCCCGGCTCAGACCAGGGGCAGATCTCAACGCAGATGGAACAGCCGGTGGTCTTGGAGAAATACCAGGCGCAGCGGTCATAATCCACATACCACTTCTCTACGCCCCTGACCATTTTCTTTTCGTCGTATATAGCGTCCGGAGGACAAAACCGGGTGCAAGCCCGGCAGGTTGCACAGAAGTCGTCGACACCGATATCAACCGCTGAATCCGTCGCCATAGGCAGATCCGTCAATACCATGGTCAGGCGGAAGTTTGATCCGAATTCCCTGTTGATTAATGAGCCGTGTTTCCCCAGTTGCCCCAGTCCGGCTTGTATGGCGGATGGCATCATCAGGATATCCCTGCCGACCGCGAAAGCTTCCGCGGGCCAGCCTAGAGAGCGGATATGCGCGGCCAGCCGGTTGGTATAGCCGGAACTCCTGCGATAGGTTCTGACCACCTCCAGCCCCGCCTCCGGCTGGGGGACCTGTTCCATTGTCTTGCGGTCCTGCTCTGTCCCCAGGCATATGGCATATTTATAGGGGTAGGGTAGATCGTCCTCGTAAAGCAGCAGTTCATCCCTGGCCTCGGTGACGCCCACCACGTCAAAACCAATCTCCTTTGCCTGTTGCTTGACATGTTCTGCCATGGAGGCCGGATCATCGACTTCGATGCGACGTTTAGCGACGCGGCCACGGGCCTTTCTGCTTTCGAACATACCCAGGATAAATTCCTTGAATATCGACCACGGCATCGTCATGAAAAAGAAATCAAACAAGGCCTTGTAGTCGTAGTCCTCAATTGTGAAGTCGTCCGGAGCTATCTTTCTGGGTGGGAACTTTTCCGGCACGCCCAGGCCATTAACTTCATTACCGGAACGCGGCGGATCCAGGTAGGCGTAACCGTATTCAGGCGCCGGTGGCTGCTTGGGTCTCACGGGCTGTTCTTACCGGATGGCAAACGATCGACATAGAACAGGCGGCCTTTCTTGAGCGCTTTTCTATAGGCGCGGCGTACGAGGCTTCCAAATATCGCCCATGCCAGGAAGGTCTGTAGCACATAAAACGCGAATACGATCGTGTGTTTGCATTGCGCTAGAAAACCGTATCCGTGCACATCGAATTTACTGTTAGTATCGGACATAAGACTGAGACACTATATTTGCAACCTTGATACAATACTGTAGCGGCTGCTGGCTGGAAAGAACAGGAATATTGGTACAACAGGCGCGATGTTGACGGTCGGCACGGACTGGGTTGTCACCCCGACCCCGAACCTGTTCCCGGCCCTGGAGGGCATGCTTGACCGGGGAGATGAATCGCTCGATTTGCCGGCGGCGATCAATGCATTGACCATTAACGGCGCCTTTGCCGTGGGCCGGGAGGCTTCCAGCGGCTCCCTGCAAGAGGGCAAAGACGCCGATTTCATCGTATTGGACCGTAACCTGTTTGAAATTCCAATTGCTGACATCAGTGAAACGCGCGTTTTGAGAACGGTATTCGAAGGAGGTACCGTCTTCAATGCTGAGGAGAGTCGATAGGGGACGGCAAGGGGCCTGCTCAGAAGTTATGACAGTTAATTGAGCGCATACATCCGGGTACTGATCTCAGCATTCAGTTTTCCGGCTTCTTTCCTCAGATTATCCAGAAAGCTGGAAACCAGTCTGGTCTCGCTGCCTGTTTTCGGCAGGACCAGGTAAATATCGAATTTATAATCAAAGTCGAAAGGAATCCATACGAGGCCCTTCATTTCATAGTCCATTGCTTCTAATACAGGAACAAGTGCAACACCCAATCCGCAACTCACAAATTCGCATGCAACGTGACTCGTTGAGACACTGATCATGCTCCTTGGTTTGACTTTATCTGCATCCAGCTTGTTTTTTACAGCCGACCGCCAGTCTTCCTTTTCCGACTTCCATTCATCTACTTGTGTCAAGGTGATCAGGGTTTCCCCATTAAAGTCGCTCGAGGATATAACCGGCCGGCCCGCTTTTTTGTGGTCCGGCGGCAGCACACAAACCAGTGGTAATTGCATCAACAGTTCCTGTCTGACACCAATGTTGTCTCCCATCTCCATACAAAAGCCCAAATCGACACGCCCGGAAGCGACCCATGTGCCGATATCCTGGGTTGTGCTTACCAGTAAAGAGACTGAATAATGATCGTACGCCCGGAGGAATCCCGTCACGACCTGCGGCAACCACCTGTACGACAGGCTGTGCATCGAACCGATTTTGATCTCGTACTTCACTTCGCCGGACAGGTGTTTTACAAAGTTCTCGAGGTGGGAAACACCGACATAGGTGCGTTTGATCTCTTCATACAGCGCCTGGGCTTCCGGCGTTGGAACCAGGCGGTTATTGTTGCGCACGAACAGATTGACACCGCTGCTCGCCTCCAGCAATTTCAAGTGTTTGCTCACGGACGGCTGCGAAATCCGTAAGTGGAGGGCCGCGGTGGTCGTCGAGCCATGCTCCATGACGGCAGCGAATACCTCTATCTGTTTAATGTTCAGCTTCATACTTTTACCCGGCGGCCCGGTATTCTCTCAATATATAGCCGAACCAGGTTGATTAGTCTATGCTGGTATCGAAGAAATCATATCCAGGATATCATTTTGCCTACAGCATTATGCCAATACAGGTTCTGACATGAAAAGACGCAGTTGTTCCTTTTATATTCTGGCAGTCATGACTGCATTCAGTGTGTGTGGGTTCGGCGCGGAGGAGAAGCCCCCCAATGTTATCCTGATCCTCGCAGATAATTTGAACCCTGACTTACTGGGTCCTTACGGGAATACGGAAATAAGGACGCCGAACCTGGATAAAATGGCACGTGATGGGCTCACGTTCGATCGGGCATTCTCAGTCAGTGGAGTTTGTTCTCCGGCCAGGGCTTCACTGTTGACCGGGTTGTTACCCTCTCAGACAGGTGTCCACAATGCGTTGCCTTCAGGTTTCGGGGTGCAAAACTGGTCAGCAATCGAGGAGTTTCGCAATCTACCACAGACTTTAAGTGACGCTGGATACGTGACGGGACTGGTAGGTAAATACCATCTTGGGCAGCCGGATAATGCGCAGTTGGGATTTGACTACTGGGTGACACTTCCCAGCGGTCACACCAATAGTTTTTTTGGCGCTACAATTATTGACAATAATCGAACCTATTGGGAAGAGGACACCCATTTGACGGATTTCTGGACGGCAAAGGCGGAAGAGTTCATCCGTCGAAATACCAGCGGGACCCATCCTTTTTTTCTGTTTCTCTCCTATAACGGCCCTTATAACCTTGCGCCGGTAGTGCTGAATCCTCCGAACAACCGCATTTTCAGGGACTGAATTATGCGGTCATCAACTCCGGCAGCCAGAGCGCAAGCCAGGGGAAGAAAACGAGCAAAACCACCGCCAGCAGCATCAACAGAAACATCGGAAATGCAGCTTTTGAAACCACGGCAATACCGGCGCCGCTCATGGCATCAACCAGGAATAAATTAAAACCTATCGGCGGGGTGAGTAAAGCCATTTCGCTGACGAGCACGATGAATACGCCGAACCAGATCATATCTATTCCGGCGCTGCGCAGCAATGGCTCCAGAATGGCCATGGTCAGTAATATCATGGAAAAACCATCCAGAAACATTCCGAGAAACAAATAGAATAACGTCAGCACGGCTATCAACATCATTGGCGAAAGATTCATGCTGCCTATCCAGTAGGCAAGGTCGCCGGGTAAGCCGGTAAACGCCATGGCAAGGCCAAGGAATGAACTGCCGGCAATCAATAACATGATCATTGACATGACCTGGACGGTGCCATCCAGTGAATGGACCAGGGTTTTGACGGACAGGCTGCCCTGGAAAAAAGACAGTACCAGCGCGCCGATCACACCAACTGCGGCGGCCTCTATCGGCGAGGCTATACCAAGAAAAATGGAGCCGATGACCGATCCAATCAGAATCACCACCGGTAGAAGCTTTACAAGCCCCCCGATTTTTTCAGCCAGGGTCGCATGGGCTTCGCGCAATGATCGCCCTTCCGCGGTAAGCAGCCCCCAGGAAAAAATATAACCGGAGAACAAAAGAGATAACATCAAACCGGGAATAACGCCTGCGATAAAAAGACGCCCAATGGATTCTTCCACCGTCACGCCATACACAATCAGGGTTATCGACGGCGGGATCAGGAGACCGACAGTTCCGGCGCCGGCCAGGCTTCCCAGTGCCAACGAGGCGGGATAGCCATGTTTTTTCAACTCGGGAATGGTCATCTTGCCGACCGTCGTCAGGGTTGCAGCGCTGGAGCCCGACAGGGCCGCAAAGGTGGCGCATCCCAGGGTATTAACGTGCAACAGGCCTCCGGGCAGGCGCCGCAACCATGGCGAGAGTCCGGAAAACAGATTTTCCGACAGTTTCGAGCGGAACAGTATCTCGCCCATCCAGATGAACAGCGGCAGCGAAGTCAGACTCCAGGTTGCTGAATGGGACCAGATAGTCGTTGCCATTGCGTCCCCGAAATTCAAATCCGTAAACAGCAACATGGCCACCATACCGGTCGCCAGCAGCGACAAGCCGACCCAGACCCCGAGTCCGAGTAAAGCGAGCAGCGCGAAAATCAGAAAAAATACTGCGATTATCTGTTCCATGAAAGGCGCCGGTCTAAAATGGATGGATAAGGCGGCTATTCATGGCCGTGAGTTACAGGATTCAGCTCTCGTAATAGCGCATGTACGAGGGAAACCGTTAAAACAAGGAAACCGAACGCCATCGGCGCTTGCGGGATCCAGAGTCGTCTGTCTAGTATTTCATCTGTTCCAGTACTTCGATCGTCCAGGATTACCGAAACCAATACCATTTTGACCAGGTAGAAACTCATGAAGGAACTAAGCCCCGTTGCGAGAAACAGGCTGAGCACCTCCATTGCCTTACGCACCAGGCCCTGTGTCCGGTTGAGCAATAGCGTCATCCTGATATGTTTGTTCAGGCCGAAGGTGTAAGCCAGTCCCAGGGCGCCGGCCGCGCCGACGCAATAACTTGCAAACTCGTTGGTGCCGGGGGTGTAGCTACCCAGTATTCTGTCGACTATATTTATGAGCACTGACACGAGTGTCATCAACACGAACAGGGATGCCAGGTAACCGCAGGTGCGGTAAGTGGCATTCAGGGCACTTTCAACAAACCTGGTCACAGGATTTCTCATACGGGTTATATGATTACGCTCCAGACATGCTTCCAAACATCAGGGGCTGCGCAGTTTCCGAAGAATTGATTCACCTTCAGCGCCGGCGCGCAGCACCCATTCTGACGCCATCTGCTGCCCTATTTGTTCGAAATAACCGGCCATCTCAGGGGAGACATCCTGTACTGTCATTCCTGCCTGTCGCATCGTCGCGTTATATGAATTCTCCATGGTGACAACGTCCGACCAGATTGCCTGTTCGGTTTCAGTTGCAATCCGCAGTATCGTGGATTGCGACCCGGCATCGAGATCGTTCCAGGCGTCCAGGTTTGCGATAACGGAAGAAGTCGGAAACTCAGCATTGATTGTGTAGTAGTGATCAATGTAATCCCACAGTTTCTGGGACACTCCGGTTGCTCCCGAGGCAAACGATCCGTCGATGACGGATGTTGAAAATGCAAGGGCAATTTCCGAAGGTTCGGTTTTTGTCGGAATGCCGTTGGCGAGTTGAACTATCCTGGTCGTCGTATAGTTATAAGTCCGTATCTTCATGCCCTTTAAGTCCTCAGGGTTTTCCAGGCGTTTCGCGGAGAACAGGCCCTGCGGGTTCCACAATGCACTGTAGACAAGTTTCAGGTTTTTTCTCCTGAGAACTTCCTCGAGCGCAGGTCTGGATATCGTAATTAGCCTTTTTGCTTCTTCCACATCCTTGACCAGGAACGGCAGGTTGCCGAGTGCGAAAAACGGATGTTCACTCGGGTGTAAAAACAGACCCGTGGAACCGATATGCACCTGCCCGGTCCGCACTGCACGAAAAATATCCGCTGCCTTGAACAGGGACCCCCCAGTGTGAACAGCAATTCTAAGCCTTCCCTCAGTTTCGCGTTCAACCCTCTCTGCAAATTTAATATGATGCCCGGTAACGAATGCGTTCGACGAAATGGGCGTCGGGAAATGCCAGACCTGTTCCCCCCAGGCCGGCATGACTCCCGGTAATGAAAGCAGGAATCCTGCCCACAATCGCAGTATCACGCTGGCCCGCATACCTCACCAAGGGATGCGGGCTTTATCAAGCACTGATTTGTAGGCTGCTATCATTTGACTTTTACCCGCAATTACCGCCTGTATCGGGAATTCGGAACACATCTCTCTGAAACGTCATAAATTGCTCCACCTGCGCGCGCTGCTCCTCATCCGACCAGTGCAGGAGCGGCCCGACAATGTCCGCGGCGCTTTGAACTTCGGAAACTGTGAGCTTGCGCCGCCAGGCCAGGCTAGTCCGGCGCAGCAACACATCGGCGAGTGTTTTTGCGAATTCCCGCCTTACGCTGTTCTCCAGATGCGAAACGCGCACCTCCGGCTCGTCAGCAACAAACGACGGGGAATTGTCGCCATTGGAAAATTCGAAAGGCTCGTAGTTTACCTGCCCCTTGTTCCCGGAGGGTTTCAATAGCGCTGCTACGGCTTCCAGAAGCAATCGTCCCGTACTCCTGTGACTCATTATGGGGCCGCCGGTCAGGGCAAATACGCCGGGAAAACCTTGCGCGGTTAAATCGTGCAGCATGCGGGTGCGGGTCTGCAGGCCGTCTTCGCTGGGGGTCAAAGAGCGTATTCCGGCCCAGCTGCTCACTACATCTTTACGGCTCAACCGGCGTCCGGGCAACAGCGTATTGAATTCTTCGATGAGAAAGTCGATGTCATCTTCGCTACAGGATACATTCGTAGCATCGCCGTCAAACGGTGTTTCGGTCACACCGATCGAAAACAGGTTCTTGTGAAACGGCAGAACGTAAAATGGTTCTCCATGCCGATTTACGTGGGCAATGCCAAAACCGTTGTAGGTTTCGGGCAACTCTACCACGATGTGGGAGCCTTTGGTCATTTGCACGATTGGTTTTTTGCCCGGAGTGGACGGCAGAACATCGTCTGTCCAGGTGCCTGCCATGTTCAAAACCACCGGCGCTGTCACCTCTATTGCGGAAAGGTGCATGTTGGCAACATCGCGCAGGTATACAACCCAGTCGCCATCGGATTTTCGTTGTTTTATACCGGCTTTACAATAATTGACCAATGTGGCGCCGTTCCTTTGCGCGTCCAGCAACATATCGATACAGAAACGCTCCGGCCAATCAAATTTGAATTCATTGTAGCAGGCGATCGAATGAAGTTTGTCAGGGTCCCGCAAATCCTCAAAGAACGGCACTGTGTCGGAATGGTTTTGCCTGACTATTTCATGATCCAACTGGGCACTGCCGTCACCCAGCAGGCTCAGCAGCCTCAGTCCCGCATCCAGGTGCCAGGTCTTGAATTCACCATCACGATAAACGGGAAAACACATCCTGTACCGGAAAATACGATTGCCCGCGTTAACCATGTGTTCACTTACACCCTGCATGGCCTGGCGCGCGCCCCGCACTGCGTTCAGGAAAAAACCGGGGTGCAGCGCGAAATGCCTTAGCGGGTTTCTTGCCTCGAAGAACCTCAGGCCGATGTGGAGCATCCGGCCCGACCTGCCGCTGGCTCCTGATCCGAAGTCTTCCTTGTCGACCAACAGGCAGTCGTATCCCTCCGCCGCCAGGTTCTGTGCGGCGCTGGAACCGTTGATCCCTCCACCTATGACAATTACATCGAAACGTCGTCCCTGAAGCTCCGGAACAGCAGATTCCACTTGTGTAACCCCGATCTGGCTATGTATGTACTTTAAGATTTATACTGCGCCGTGAAGAGACCGTACAATACTTTATTCTCATGCAGGTATCATAATAACGCATGACCGTGGCAGGACTGCTTCACAACATTCAATTAATTAATAGTGTTGGCAAATAATTGTATTGGATGAAATTTGCTTATTGATATGTACTTCCAACGATTATGACCAGTTTAGGGGATATATTGTGAAAAAATCCACATCCTGCCTGTATCAACTGCAGACTTTACTCCTGGCAACGGCTTTTACCGGCCCATCCTTCGGGCAAAGCGACAATACCCTGGAAGAAATTGTTGTTACCGCCAACAAACGTGGCGCTGTTTCACTTCAGGACACGGCCGGCAGTATCACGGCAATTAGCGCGGATACGCTCGAGAGAACCCTGGTGGAAGGGTTTGAAGATTACATCAAGATGGTGCCGGGACTGACTTCCGTCAGTTCAGGCCCGGGTCAGTCGCAGATCGTAATTCGAGGGGTCAATGCAGTCAGGATTATCCACAACGCTCCCCAGACCCGCTCGCTGGCGGGCCTCTATATTGATGAAATGCCGATTTCCGTGGCCGGATACAACCCTGATTTAGGTGTTGTCGATATTGAGCGGATAGAAGTCCTGCGCGGCCCCCAGGGTACGCTTTACGGCGCCAGTTCCATGGCCGGCACGATCCGGGTCGTAACCGCAAAGCCCGATACCGGGGAGTTTTCGGGAAATTTCGGCGCAAATGTCTCCCACACCGAAGATGGTGACATAAATCACAGGGTGAAAGGGTCCGTGAATGTGCCGATTTCGGACCGGGTTGCCATGCGTCTCAACGCCTACAACACCTCAAAAGGCGGATTTATCGATAATGTAGCCCCGGGCATGGAAGAAGAAGATTACAACAGCGAGGAGATTTATGGCGGCAGGGCGCAAATAGCCTACTATGGTGACAAGCTGAATGCCGTGGCGGCCATTATGTACAACGATCTGGAATCGGATGGGCCGCCCGATGAATACCTGCCAAGCCCTGATGATCCCATCATCGGCGCGGTGAGCAAAGAATTCGAGACCGTCAAGCTCGTTCAGGATTTTTATAGCCAGGAGTTTTTCGCTTTCAATTTTAATCTCGATTACGATTTGGGTCCGGTCCTGTTCACCTCGGCTACCTCGTATTTCGATATGGAAATCGCGAAGAGCCTGGATGACACCTACCGGGTGCTTGCAGTGACGCCAATACGCGCACCATGGAGCGATTACCAGGCCTGGGATACGAGCGAGTCCGTCATCCAGGAAATACGCCTGTCTTCAAACAATGATACGCGGCTGGAATGGCTGATTGGCGGTTACTACGAAGCCAATGACAGGGAATTCCTGCAAACGCAACCTACTCCCGGCCTGAATGCATTTTTTGTTTCCATAGGCGGCCCTCCTCCCTGCCCGACACTGACCGGACCTTGTTTCGGCGCGGTGGCGGATTCCGTGTTTGATGGGACGACGACTATTGATTCGGAGCAGTTCGCGGTGTTTGGCGAGGCCACCTTGCATGTCACCGACGCGCTCAGGTTGAAACTCGGTTTCCGCTATTTCGATTATGAGAACGACGCGTACATCCTGGGTTCCGGGGTTGCCAATGGCGGTCTGACCGTCGATGAGGATATCATCAAACAGGATGACTGGGTACCCAAGGTTGAAGTATCTTTTGACGTATCCGAAGATCACATGGTCTATGCCACTTATTCGGAAGGTTTCCGATTAGGCGGGATAAACGGTTTTATCCCCGAGGCCTGTCGCGCCGAAGTGACGGCACTGGGGTCAAGCTGGAACGCGCCGTTTAACTCAGACAGCCTGGAAAACTATGAGGTCGGCGCTAAAACCTCCTGGCTTGATAATCGTCTGACCGCGAACCTGGCCGTTTATTACAACGAATTTGACGACATTCAAACGAACGTCCCGCTGGATTGCGGCTTTTTCCAGATGTTGAATTCAGGCAAGATCGAAAACACCGGCTTTGAGGGCGATTTCACTTTCCTGGCATCGGAAGCATTGACGTTGCAATTCGGGTTTGCTTATGTGGATTCAGAAGTTGCGACTTCCATCCCCGGTGTGAATGCCGATGGAGATGAACCGCCTTATATCCCGGAATTCACCGCATCCGGTTCTGTTGATTACGGCATACCTCTGGGGAACGGCTCCGGTTTCATTCGAGCAGACGTGCGGCACGTGGGCAGTTCCGGCAACGAATTTTCGTCACAACCGACTATCAGCATTTTACCGTCTTACACCATTGTCGATCTGACCCTGGGTTATGAAATGAACAACTGGTCATTAAGCGTCTTTGCCAGGAATCTGTTTGATGACGATGTCATCACCAATATCGACCCTGACCGTGTGCAACCGGAGCAGTTAAGCCGCGGCCTGCCCAGAACGATCGGCATCGGCGTAACCAGAAGTTTCTGAAACGGCCTCTACTGTTATCATCTGGTCAGCCAGCGCCATCTTTCACAGACGGCGCTGGCCCCCAAAAGGCGGCTGTTATTTCCTTCAGGTCGTTGATAAGACCACATTCGTAATTATTTTCCCGCTTCTCAAACAATTACGTCTGTTAGGGTTTATAATCCGGCAGAGCGCAGGTGCAGGATATGTGACAAGGTCGGTGTGACTTGTGCCCAGCACAGACAAATCATCTCTGGACAGGACATTGAATGAGCAAAAACGTAGAACTGTTCGATAACTGGCTGCGCACGTCATTCGTCGAAATGAATACCGAACTGGAGGAGATTTATTTCGGGCAGGAAGACCGGCAGGCCGTTGCCGGTGTAGGCGACCCCATCAAGCAAGACCTGGTTGAGGAAGGCAACAGCTATATCATTCCCCTGCTGCAGGAAGGCAATACGGATGAAGGCTTTGACCGGCAATATAACCTGCTCGGTTGTGTCGGCTTTTACATGGCCGCGTGCCGCCGGCATGATATTACCGAACCGTCACGGGAGACGACTTCTCCCCTGGTAGAGGCTTCCGCGCTCGCCCTGCACCTAGCGACCACCCTGGGTGTGACCCCGCGCTTTGCCACCAGCCATATGGCGACTTTCAATCCGGCAAAAGACGGTGTTTACCGCACGTTTACCTCGTTGAAGGATGAGTTCCTGTTCCTGGATTACAACACGCTGGGTATTTTTGCCTATCAGCGCGCGGCCGATGCGCTGAGAAGAATATTGCCGCTGGGCATCTCACATCCCCTTGCGAGCTATTTGTTTCATCTCACAAAAACAGCCCTGGAAGACGTCATCGTGTTCAACGACAGGTTGTTTGATGAACTGGACACCGACCGTTTCTTCAACTGCGTACGGCCGTATTACAAACCTTACCGGGTAGGGCCCAACGTCTATCGCGGCGCGAACGCGGGTGACTTTGCCGGCATAAATGTCATCGACCTGCTGCTGGGTCTTTGCCGCGCGGATAATCCGTCCTATGCGCAGGTACTGGTCGACAAGTTCCTGTTCATGCTGCCCGAGGAACAGGAGTTGTTGCGGGATTGCATGCGGCGCAGGAGCTTTCTGGACCAGTTCCTGGACGAACTGGACGGGTACAGTGCCAAGGACTGGTTTCAAGACAACCTTAAAGCATACCTGGAGGTTGTCGAGATTCATGGTAAAGGCGCGGCTTCCCACCATGACAAACTGGTGAAGAAATTCATTGAGAAACCGGCACACGCACTGCCGGATGAGGGGCTGGTCAACATTACCGCCAGCGGTCCCCCACTACCTGTGCTGCTGGATGCACTGGAAAAATTACGCGACCTGCGTCTTGCAGCGGACAGGGATGACATTCCCAGCCGTTACCATGATTTGCATGAATTGAGAAGTTGCATTAATTATAATTCATAACCATTTGTTCTATAAAAATTATATAATTCCTGTTGTTTATATTCTACTGACGATCCTCGGCATACCCTGGTACCTGCCGCCGGAACTCACAACGATGATCTTCGGGTTTCCGTTATGGGTCGCCATATCCCTGCTTGTCATATTCGCCGGTGCAATGTTTACCGCCTGGCTGTACCTGTTCGGTTTTCCGGAAGATGATTGCTGATGTTTGAACTCCTCCCATTCGGAGCCGGCGCGTGGGCGTTCATAGTGATCTATGTGAGTTCATTATTGTTGTTCGGCTGGTATGGATACCGCTCCCGCACGGAAAATACACTCGCTGATTTTTACCTTGCGGGGTCCGGGTTCGGTACTCTGATCCTGTTATTGACGCTGTACGCAACACAGTTCAGCGGCAATACCTTCTTTGCCTTTACCGGGATGACCTACCGGATCGGTTTTTCCTGGATCATGTCCGTTTATTTCATGGTGGCGATCATCGCTTTTTACCTGGTTTATGCCCTGCGTTTGCGGCCGTTGGCCAGGCAACATGGTTTCATTACGCCGGTCGATTACCTGAATTGGCGTTTCAGGTCAGGCACACTTAATTTGCTGGCCGCCCTGGTTATGATCATATCTCTGGGCAATTTCCTGCTGGCGCAGTTGATGGCCATGGGCCGGGCCATGCAGGGGATGGCTGCGGGCAACCCTGACACGGCATACACGATGGGTGTCATTGTGCTGGCCCTGATCATGGTGATTTACGGGACACTGGGCGGTCTGCGCGCCGTGGCATGGACGGACGCGGTGCAGGGCACCGTACTGTTCATCGGGTTTTTATTGCTGATCTCATCACTGATCCTGAAATTCGGCCCTTTGTCCGTTGCCACGGCCACTATAATGGACTCGGCCGACGCCCATAAAATCATGCTGCCCGATGCCAACAGGATGAGGGAGTGGTTAAGTTATATCCTGCTTGTCGGTATGGGCGGTGCATTGTACCCCCATGCGATTCAACGGATTTATGCATCCAGGTCAGGCCAGGTATTACGGCGGAGCCTGGCCGGCATGGTCTTCCTGCAGATTTTTGCGACCTTGATTGCCGTGATTGCCGGTATTTATGCCATTGCCAATATACCGGGACTGGAAGGAATTCAATCCGACCAGGTCATGGCGCGCATTTTTCGCCTGCTGCAGGAAGACTCGGTTTTCGGTTACTGGCTGGTCGTGATTTTGTTCGCCGCGATCATTTCCGCGATGATGTCCACGGCCGATTCGGCCCTGTTGACTATCTCATCCATGCTTACCAAGGATGTGTATGCCGGGTATTTGGGCCGGAATGCAACCCAGGCTGAGTTAACGGGGATCGGCAAACTCTGTTCCTGGGCATTGATCCTGTTCCTTGGCTGGCTGGCGATCATGCTGCAGGACAAGGCCTCATTGATCACACTGATCGACAGGAAGTTCGACCTGCTGGTCCAATTGGTTCCTGCGTTCATGTTAGGTATCCGCTGGGGGAATTTGTGTGCAGGGCCGGTAGTCGCCGGTCTTGTTACGGGACTTGCCGTTGCGCTGGCGCTTGCCTTCGGCCCGTTTGACTTTGTCAGCGCCGGCAAGATATGGGGGTTTCATCCGGGTCTGTACGGGTTGTTGCTCAACCTGGTAATAGCGGTAGGCGGTTCCCTGTTGCTGAATAGTTCTGAATACCCCGGCTCTCGCCAGTAGGAACCCTGTTTCACGATAAAGTATCCAGCCGCTTTGATGTTGTAATAGACTCATACCGTAACGGGATTGCAGTCGACTTTGAATGTGAAAACGGCGTAATTACCATGCTGGAATTTACCCAGACCGCAGCATCATGGAATTCACCCGTTGCCGCCGCCTGAGACGTACAGTATCTGGCCGGTGATGTAGGATGCGCCATCACCGGCAAGGAATGCGACCGCATCAGCCACTTCTTCGGTAGTCCCCATCCGTCGGAGAAACGAATCTCCCAGGGTTTGCTCGATCATGTCACTGCGCCACAGTTTTTCAGCTTCGGTCGGCCCGTCAGGGTTGCGCGGGATCACCCGGTTGGCTTCTATTGCGCCGGGCGCCACGCAGTTAACCCGGATATTGTATTCTGCCAGTTCCATGGCAAGGCACACGGTGATTGCATGAACACCGCCTTTGGCCGCGGAGTAGGGAACCCGGTAAATTCCCCGGGTCGCCACTGAACCGATATTCACGATCGCGCCCTGCCGGCGTTCGACCATATGTGGTATGACTGCCCGGCATCCGCGCAGGGTCGGCCACAGCGTTCTGCTGATTTCCCGTTGTATTTCCTCATCTTCGTATTCCTGGAAGGGTTTGGTCCAGATGGTACCGCCGACGTTGTTTACGGCAATATCGATACGGCCATATGCGCCAAGGGTTTTTTCTACCAGGTAATCCACACCTTCCCTGGTTTCCATGTCAGCTTCGATGACCAGGACAGCGCCGCCGGACGCGGCTATCTCGTCACCCACAATGTTGCAGGCATCGGGCACGCGATCCGCCAGGGCCAACCTGGCGCCGTCCCGGGCCAGACGCAATGCCGTGGCGCGGCCTATTCCCTGGGCTGCTCCGGTAACGATCGCCGTTCTACCCGATAAGCCGGTCACAGCGGGTAGGCCATGAAGCGCTCGACCATGGATGAATCCGTGACCACTTTTTTTGCGAGAAACGAGGCCTCACTGCCGTTGATGGCGACACGATCGAAATACATGCCTGAGGCAAACAGTTCCGTTCTGCCGGTTTCAACAGGCGTATAGTTCACCGTAAAATTGGTTGTAACTTCATACAGGTTGCCCTGCCCATGCCGGCAGGTTAAGCGCTGGATAAAATGGCGAGTGCGGTAATCAGATAAGGTACCGGCCCAGATCCTGGTAACATAGGTGACCCGGTCTTTTAACCGGGCATAATTATCATCCAGGATCAAGGCCAGGGGCAGCCCCGCTTCCTCGCTCTCCGCCGTGGTGCAGACATAGGATGCTTCCGGAGTCTCGCAGAAGGTTGCCAGCCACTCATCCATGTTTCTGCCATCGAGCGCCGCGATATAGCGGATTTGCAGGGCATCGATGGCTGCCAGCACGCCGTTGTCCATGGTCATTCAGCAGGCGCCTTCTCAAAACCCATGACTTTACGGTAATACTCCTAGCCAGGCAGGTTCGAGGATTCATCACTCTGACCGAATTCGGTTGGAATCCGGTATTCATCTGTCACGCCCATCTGGAACACGGCGTCCCCGGGCGTCTGGCTGCCGCTGTGCAGGCGGTGGAACACCGCGGCGTCCTCCATGCTGACCAGGCCGCAGGGACCCAGCAGGTTGGATGCCTGGCGCACCCGGTGACGCACCAGCTCCTCGTCATCGTCGATGTGGGCAAAGTAAGTGTAATGCACCTCAGTCTCATCGACAGAGAGAGGATTGGCAAGCCGGATGCTGATGGAATCCAGGTGCCGGGTCATGCCGGAAATGGGAAAGAACCGCACACTGACCGACCCGCGCGCCAGGTTGCCGCCGCTTTTATGTTCAATCAGGGACGGGTCCTGTAACCGGTCCACCGATTCCGGCAGGCTCAATTCGCCCACGTAAACGCGATGGCCCCGCGCGTTGGCCTCCTGGTACCCCTTGCCGCCCTGCCAGTTCAGCATCTGGAAAGCCGCATGTAACAACCCTGCGTGATAAGTATCGTTATCGGCGTAGGTCTTCCAGTTGGCATTGAGCAGGACTTTCTGGTAACCGAGCAATCTCAGGCGTCCGTCCCCGGCAAGTACCTCTGCAATGGAAGCATGCAAACCTTCCAGGTAGACGTCGATCGGGGGCGCGCCCTCACTGAACGTGACCATGACGAGACCGTGGACCAGCGCCATCCTGGGCCTGGCCAGGGGGTAGTTGCTCTTATCAAAATCAGCCGGGTAATCACCCGGTTTGTTGGGGCAGCCGATCAGCCTGCCCCTGGAGTCGAAGGTCCAGCGGTGATACGGACAACCGAACCTGGACTTGTTGCCCATGGGCGAGGTCTCCACCTGCGCCCCCCGGTGGGAACAGGAGTTGTACAGTACGTTTACCCTGTTTTCCCTGGGTCGCGGCGGCATGTTGCCGCACTGGTTCGCAAAAGTCGATGCGCGCCACAAAACGCCGGTCAATGCGATCCTGTTTGTCGGCGCCATCTCGCTGCTTGGGCCGCCGGTCGGCAAGGCTGCGCTGGTACCGATAGTCACCAGCGGTTCCCTGGCATTCGTCGCGGCGTTGCTGATGACCTGCCTGGCTGCCCTGCGCCTGCGTAAAACCCACCCGGACTTGATCCGCTCTTACCGGACCGGCAAGCCGGCGATGTATTGCGGGATTGCTGTTGCGGGCTTGCTGGTACTATTGATGGTGGCTCCCGGCAGTCCGGGCCAGTTGCGGCCGCTGGAGTTCGCCATTATCGGTATCTGGATGTGCCTGGGAATTGCCGGATATTGCCTGCGCCAATCCACCAATGTGATGGACACGAAACAGCAGAGTTACATGATCCTGGGTAGGAAACAAGACACTTGTGGTACGGAACCGTAGCTGGAAATAAAATGAAAAAGAGCGGTTTCCTGATATTGGCATTGCTCCTGTTTTACGCTTGCGGGCAGGGTTCCCGGAATGCCGGCAGCGTGGCGCAGGGACAATCTGCACATGAGTCGGGTGAGGGCGCAAATGTCGCGGATATCGTGCTCACCAACGGCCGGATCTATACAGTCAATCCCGACCAGCCCTGGGCTGAGGCCGTCACCGTCAGGGACGGCAGGATTCAGTTTGTCGGCAGCAATGAAGCGGCCGCAGCGTACCGGGGCGGGCGAACGGAAGTCATAGACCTGGAAGGGAATATGGCCATGCCGGGACTTAATGACCTGCATGTCCACCCGGTTTACGGTTATACCGTGCAGTTATTCGAATGCGTATTCCCGGGCACAGCGACACCGGACGTAGTCAGGCAGACCGTTGCTCAATGTGTCGAGGATTACCCCGATGCCGAATGGATTATCGGTGGCCAGTGGGAAACGGACTTTTTTATCAAGCACGACATCCCGTCGCCGCGTGAATGGCTGGACGAGGTTTCGGGGAACAAGGCGGTCATCCTGCGGGACACCTCGTTCCATAACCGCTGGGCCAACAGCAAGGCCCTGGAACTGGCGGGACTGACCCGGGACAGCCCGGAAATACCCGGCGGAAAGATAGTGCGGGACCGGGAAACGGGTGAACCGAACGGCCTGTTATATGAAACCGCGTCGAGGCCTGTACTCAGCATCATCCCGGACTGGACCGAAGAGCAATACCTGCAGGCAGCCAGGGAAGGCATCAGGTCAGCGAACCGCTTCGGCCTGACCGGTATAAAGGAAGCCTGGGCAACCCCCCAGGGATTAAAAGCATACAAGGCCCTGGACGATGACGGCGAGATAAGTATGCACCTGGTGGTTTCCATGTCCGTCCTGCCGATGCTTGATGAGGAAAAGAACCTGGATGCCGGCATTCTGGAACAGATGAGAACGGAATACCGCGGCCGGTACGTGAACACCGATGCCGTCAAGATTTCCATGGACGGCGTGCCTTCGGCATCCCGCTCAGCCGCGATGCTGGCTGATTATATGCCGGAGTATGAAGGCGCACCGGCCCACAACGGCAAACAGCACTACACCCAGGAAGAATTGACGCGGCTGATAGTCCGGCTCGATAAGCTTGGAATGACGGCCAAGGTGCATACCGCAGGGGATCGTTCCGTACAGGTAACCCTGAACGCCATCGAGGCCGCCCGGCAGGCGCACGGCGACAGCGGGTTACGCCATGAACTGGCGCACGCCGGTTACATCGACGGGGCGGACATACCCCGGTTTGCCGAACTCGGTGCCGTGGCGGAAATCTCTCCCTACATCTGGTTTCCGTCCGTGAAGGTCGATTCCATCATCCGCGCCGTAGGCGAGGAGCGGGGGCGGCGTTACTGGCCGGTGCGGGACCTGCTCGAAGCCGGCGCCCAGGTAGTGGCAGGGTCCGACTGGCCTGCCGGCGCCCTGTCCAGCATGAACCCCTGGGTCGGACTGGAAGCCATGGTCAGCCGGGCGAATCCCTGGGGTATCAGGCAGGACAAGCTGTGGGAAGATCAGGCTATTACCCTGGAACAGGCCCTGGCGATCTATACGCGCTCAGGAGCGAAGGCGCTGTTTCTTGAACGGGACAGCGGCTCCATTGAGGCAGGTAAACTGGCCGATATCATCGTGCTGGAACACAACCTGTTTGAAATTCCGGTAGCCAGGATCAGCGATACACAGGTGTCATTGACCATGTTCGAAGGCAGAATCGTATACAGTAACTCCCGCTAAGGACGCAAATGCCGGCAAATGCCGGGGTCAGAGTAAAATCGCCGATGGTGTCGGCAACAGCAGCGCCGGTGGTGATTTTACTCTGACCCCACCTGACTGACCTGGGTTAGCGAGAGCCACTAAGGACGCTACTCTCCTGCTGCGCGCAGGTAAACCGTCTCCCCGTTGATGAGGGTTTGCATAACCCTGACCTGGTGTAATTCATTTGCCGGAATTTCGTACGGGTCACGGTCGATCACTACCAGGTCGGCCAGCTTGCCGGGTTCTATGCTTCCCAGTTTGTCTGTGTTTCCCATGTGTTTTGCCGAATTGACCGTGAACATCTTAATGGCCTGGTCCAGGTTGATGGCCTGCTCCTTGCCGAAACTGTCTTCGCTGCCGCCCGGTCGTTGCCTGGTCACCAGCGCTTCGATGGCAATCCACGGATTGACCGAGGGTACGACGGACCAGTCCGAGCCCGGCACCGCCAGGGCGCCGGCTTCGATTACCTCGCGCACCGGCCAGACCCGTTTGATGCGTTCTGTCCCGACCGCCGCGGTGATACTGTCGTTAATCGGACTGGGACTCCACAGGTAAGGGGACATTTCAAAGCTCGCCCCGATTTCGCGACCCAGGGACATGTCGGCAAGAGCGACGAAAGTGCAATGCCCGACGTTATGCCACAGGCCGCTGTTGCCGTTGGCCCGGCGGGCGCTCGCTATGGCCTGCAAGCCTGCGCGCACTGCGGCGTCCCCGGCGGCATGGAACTTGACCGTAAGGCCCATAGCATCGAAGCGGGTGACCGCCTCGTTTAATACTGCCTGTTCCTCCAGCAACATGCCAAAACGGCTGGCTTCGTCGTCGCGTCCTTCAACCGTACCCTCGTAAGGTTCCAGCATGGCTGCCGTGTGGCTATCGGTCGGGACTCCGTCGAGAAAGATCTTGACGCAATCGAGGGACACGCGTTCCCTTGCATACACTGCGCCGGACTCGATAAACGCCTCCATTTCCACATTGCCGCTGAACCACGGCATACACAACCTTGCGCGCTGTTTAAGAACACCGGAGTCAGCCAGCGCGGCATAGGCTGAGGCCTCTTTTACGGCGTTCGAGGAATACCCGGTGGATGCCTCGGAAAAAGAGGTGATGCCGTTGGCCAGCATCTTGCCAAGCGCCCACTCCAGCGCAGACCGTATCTGTTCATCCGTGGCTTCAGGGACATGTTGCCGTACCAGTACCACCGCCTCCTCCCTGAGTATGCCGGTGGGAGCGCCGGAACCGTCCCGTTCGATGATGCCGTTTTCCGGGTCGGGTGTAGCGCTGGTCAGACCGGCAATTTCCAGCGCCCTGGAGTTGGCCCAGGCGCTATGTTCGCTGGTATCACTGAGCAATACGGGATTGTCCGGTGTGATCCCGTCGAGCATCGCTGCATTAGGCACCCGGCCGATGGCGGACGCGTCCCATTGTCCGCCGGTGATCCACTCTCCGGGTTCAGCCTGGCCGGCGCAGGTTTTGACATGCTGTCGAATCTGCTTTAGCGTGGAACCCTGGGGAATGACACAGCGTTGCGCCTGCATGCCGGCATACACGGGGTGTACGTGCAGGTCGTGAAATCCCGGCAGTACGACCCGGCCGTTCAAATCAATCAGCCTGGTGTTTGCATCTGCCATGGCATTGATTGTTTCCGTGTCGCCGACGGCAGCAATTCTCCCCTCCCGGACGGCCACAGCTTCGGCCAACGGTTGCTCTTCGCTCAAGGTATAAATTTTTCCATTGATAAAGAAGATTTCTTCACCAGAAGACTGCGCACAGGTGGCAAGAAACAGGGTCGTGACAGATGCAAATATTTTTATTTGTTTTAATATCGCCATAAGACGGATGATTATTCGTATAACACGATACAATGTCAAACAAATGATGCTAATGGAAAAACCATGACTGAAAATACCGAAATCATAAAGAGCAACTGCCCCCGTGACTGTTATGACGGTTGCGGGATCAGTATCGAAAAAATCGACGGCCGGATCAGCAGGGTAATGGGTGACGAAACACACCCTGTATCTCGCGGACGGCTGTGCAACAAGTGTGCTATTGCCTATAACGGCGTCTGGCAGGACGAGAGCGAACGGCTGCTATATCCAATGAAGCGAAGCGGTGAGAAGGGGGGTGGGCAGTTTGAACGCATCAGTTGGGATGAGGCGATCGGTGCCATTACCGGCCGGTTAAAGGCCGATATCACCGAACACGGACCTGGATCGATCATACATACGCATTATTCGGGGACATTGTCGCTGATCGCACTGCTGTTCCCCATGCGCTTCTTCCTCAAACTCGGTGCGGCGGAAGTCGATCCGGACAGTATCTGCAACGCCGCGGGCCATGCCGCATTGTCGCTGTTATACGGGGAATCACACGTGGGGTTTGACCCCCGTACCATCAAGGATTCAAACTGTGTTCTTATCTGGGGCGCCAATCCGTCCCATTCGGGTCCCCACAGCCATAAACACTGGTTTGCCGCTGCCGGGGCCAAAAAGATTGTGGTCGACCCGGTGCGCACGAACACCGCCCGGGCCGCTGATATTCATTTGCAGCTTTATCCCGGCACGGACGCGGCCCTGGCTTACAGCCTGCTGCACGTGATGCAGCGGGACGGCTTGTTTGCTGACGGGTTTATCGGGCAGCACACGGTGGGAAGCGATGAGTTGCTGCCCATAGTCAAAAGCTGCTCGCCGGAATGGGGAGAGCAGGTAACCGGTGTTCCGGCTGCGCTGATAGAAGAAGCGGCGGACTATTACGCTAAAGGGCCGTCATTGTTATGGCTGGGGCAGGGGTTTCAGCGCCAGTTGCACGGCGGCAACTGCATGCGTGCGGTAGGGTTGTTGCCGGCGTTAACGGGAAATATAGGAAAAGCCGGCGCGGGCTTCAGCTACGTCACCTACACCCCGGCCATTGCCGGCCTGGATTTTGATGCTATGGCCGGTGCACAGCTTGCTGCTGCCGAACCCGCTTCGATCAGCCACATGGACTTTGCGGAGCAACTGTCGGACCGGAGCCGGTTTAAATCACTGCTGGTCTGGAACACCAACCCGGTTGCATCAGCCCCCAACCAGACCAGGTTGCGCAAGGCCCTGGAGAGAGACGACCTGTTTACCGTGGTCATTGACTGCTTCCAGACAGATTCGGCGGATTATGCCGATGTCCTCTTGCCGGCTGCAGGTTTTCTGGAATTCGACGACCTGACCTTCAGTTATTTCCATCTGAATATCGGCGTACAGTCAAAGGCCAGGGAGCCCATGGGCGAATCATTGCCCAACCAGGAAATCTTCCGGCGTCTGGCAAGGGGCATGGGTTTCACGGATAAGGAATTATTTGAAACCGACGGGGAGTTGATTAACGGCATGCTGGAGCAAATGGGAGTGAGTGGGGGCTTCAAGGAATTTCAGCAGAGGGGCTGGCAGCCAATCAGCGACGAACCGATCATTCCCTGGGCCGACCTGCAGTTCCCGACGGACAGCAGCAAAATAGAACTGGCCTCTGATGCTGCGGAAAGCCGGGGTTTGCCTCGGGTCCCCCAGGCAACAGCGGACCAGGGCCAGACTGGCGGGCAGTTGCGCCTGATCACGCCGGCGTCTGACTACAGGTTGAACGATTCCTATGCCAATGATCCCAAACTCGCCCGCAACGCCGGTGATGCCGGGGTGTATATCCACCCCGAGGACGCCGCACGGCTGAATGTCGGGGACGGCGCCAGGGTTAATTTAAGCAACAGCAACGGCGAGCTGAACCTGACCGCAACCATAGTCGACATTTCAGTCCCCGGGATACTGGTCTCTTACAAGGGGCGCTGGCCAAAAAAGGAACAGGAAAAAAAGAACGTGAACGTGCTGCACATCGGACAAAAAGCGGACATGGCGGAGAGTACCAGCGTGCACAGCACCCTGGTAACCCTTACCCCTGACAGCCAGGCGCGCACTGTTGCAAATCAACAGCTATAGAGCCAGTATCTGTTCGGCTGCGCGCTGTCCTTCAGCCGCCGCGGTTTGCCATACCTGTGTACCTGTCAATTCCGAGTGCGCAAAGGCAATACGGCCGTGGACCGTGTCTCGAATAAGGTCTTTCGCCGCGGGACGGCCGTTTTTACCGAAATAAAACCCCGGCGGTTGCACGACGTAAGCATGACCCCAGCGGTTAAGTACGATACCGGCTATATCCCGTTTGGCATCAAAGCCGCTATCGCCAAAAAGTGTTTGCAACTGTTTGCGGATTTGTAGCTCAAAATCCCTGAAACCGGGACCAAGCAAAGAATAACGCGCGGCAAGCGCCTGCTCTTTTACCGGCATGCCGGGATGCAGGAACGGCACGTACATCGTTAAAACGGTTGGTTTGTCAGGATCAAGCGGCATAGGTTCCCGTCCGTCAATCACCATCTGTCTCCTTATGCAGGTGAACCAGCCAAAGCCCTCAAACCAGCGCGCTGCGGTGATCCCCAGCTTTTCCATAAACTTCCAGTTTCTTACCGCGATGTTTACCGTCAGCACCGGGGCATGCATGAAGCTGTCCATAGCGTTAAACAACCCGGGAGTCAGCCCTTTCACAATTTGTTTGTTGACGGCCTGGTTAGCGGCCATCACTACCGATTTCGCCGTGAGCTTACGCAAGCGGCCGTTTTCGTAATAGGTTACCTCCACGCGCCGGTTGTGATCCATTCCGGTGTTCTCAACGGCAACGACCGTACATCCACCGCGAAAACGGACAGGATTACCTTTACGGTCCAGCTCCGTCCAGTCGATCGGATTGAATAAAACAGCATTCATGGCTGAATCACCCTTGATTGCGCCGGGGATGAGGTTTTTCAGAAAGTAACGTGCAATACCGGCATTGCCGCCCGGGAAGGCGGCAAGATGCAGCTGGTCGGTAGGATCGATGTTATTTGTAATATAACGGAAATAGCCGGCCGGGCCGGGCAGGGCAAACTCAAATGCCGCATAAGCTGACGATACGTCAGCGCCCAGGCCGTGTCCGACGGTAGCTGCAAAGGGGTCCACCAGTTTTGTATACTCTGCCGAGACACCGACTACTTCAGTAAGGAATTCCAGGTAAGTCATGCTGTCCAGCCATGCTTCCCAGTCTGCGCGGCGGGGCGGCATACGGTAGGACTCCAGGGTCATGTAGTCCAGTTTCAGCCGCGCCGCTATCGGAGCTTCGCGAAAGCCGTTATTCCAGGGGTTTATCGCCCAACCACCATTGGGAGTTGAATTTCTTCCGTAAAAATAGCCGGAATCAGCCGCTTCCCATGTTTGCAACATGGGGAAATAGATGTCTTTGGCAACCCGAAGCTCCTTTTCGCTGCCGCTTAGCTCCTGCCAGGTGAATTCATCGGGCAAACCGAGTTCTTTCCAGTAATCGTGGTAAAAGCCCATCTGCCGGGTGACTGAAACCGGCCACAGATTACCGTTGGAACCCTGTGGTCCGTACAGACGAACGCCGTCGACATCAAACTCATTCTGCTTGGCTTCACCACCAAAAATGAGATGATTGTCAAGTATCAGGCAGTTGTTGTTGCCGTTCGTATGTTTCCGGTACGTATAGGCGGCGCTCAACCCTGAGAACCCGCCGCCCACAACGACCAGGTCGTATACTTCACCGGTAGTTATTGCGTTTGAATGTGCATTTACAAACTGTCCGTCTCTGATTGCATGGGCTGCATTGACGACTTCGGCTGTATTGCCGTTACTACCCGCGTAATCACCAATACCTCCAGGGCCGGTCCAATCCGGTCCGTATTGAACAGTTGATCCCAATGGATCAGCGGCCACAAGACCGGATGAATGTGCCGTGAGCAAGGCACTGCCGGCTCCGACCAGCGTTGACCCGACAAAATCCCGGCGCGTAATATGAGTGTCCATACCCAGTTCCAGTTCTTCAGACAATTTATTATTCGTCATCCTGAAAACCTCCCCGGTAGATAAGCGATACAGTAGTTTTTCTGAGAATTACTAAATCATAACGACAATCCTCATACGCCAGCATCATGCCACAGGTTCCGGGTACAGGCTAAACTGATTATGTGACAGGTTGTGTAACCATATCTATAATGGCCAGGTGGAACAATTAAATCAGGTGGTGCTCCCATGAATGAGACAGTCAGAAGCACCGGAGAATGGCAACAGGCAGACGTCGATAATTACCTTCACCCGTTTACTGATTACAAGGCGTTGCGGCATGAAAAGGCGAATGTGATCACGCGCGGCAAGGGTTGTTATGTATGGGACAACGACAACAACCGGTTGCTGGATGGGCTGGCGGGCCTTGCCTGTGTCAATATCGGATACGGCCGGGCTGAACTCGGACAGGCTGCTGCTGCGCAGATAGATGAATTAAGTTACTTCAACAGCTTCTTCAAGGCAACCAACAGACCGGCCATAGCGCTGGCCGAAAAACTGGTTGAACTGACGCCGCAAGGGTTGAACCATGTCTTTTATGCCAATTCAGGTTCTGAGGCAAACGATACCGCCCTGCGCATGGTTAGGCACTACTGGGCACTGGAGGGGCAGCCGGAAAAACACGTTATTATCAGCCGGGAAATGTCGTATCACGGCAGTACCGTGGCGGCAGGTGCGCTATCCGGCATGCCGCCGATGCATGAACAGGGCGCAGTCGTTGCAGGCATTCGGCATATTAAGTGCCCTTACCGGTTCCAGTATGGCCGGGATATGAGTGAAGAACAATTCGGGCTGATCGCCGCCGGCTGGCTGGAAGATGCGATACTGGAAGAGGGTCCAGACAAGGTCGCAGCCTTTTTTGCCGAACCCGTACAGGGGGCGGGGGGCGGCAAAATTCCGCCTCGGAATTATTTCACGGAAATTCAAAAAATCTGTAAAAAACATGATGTGCTGCTGGTCATCGATGAAGTGATCACCGGGTTTAGCCGGACCGGGCGATGGTTCGCCAGCGATCTCTTTGAGATTGACCAGGTAGACCTGTTGTGTCTGGCCAAGGGTATTACTTCAGGCTACCTGCCGCTTTCTGCGGTCATGGTCAACGATCGTATAGCCGATACCCTGATCGATAAGGGAGGTGAATTTTTTCATGGGTTTACCTATTCGGGTCATCCGGTGAGTTGTGCCGTTGCACTCGAAAATATCCGCATCCTCGCAGAAGAAGGCATCGTCCTCCAGGTAGAAGAACATACCGGACCATACCTGGCAGAGAAACTGAAACTGTTGTCCCACTCTCCGGTGGTTGGGGAGGTGCGCAGTTGCGGTATGATTGCCGCGGTTGAACTGGTCAGGAATAATGAAACGATGGAGCCAGTAGCAGACGATATGGAGGATATCGATCGCATCTGCGAAGGGTTTCGCGATCTGTGTCTTGAGCGGGGAATTATCGTGCGCCCAATCGGCTCGACGATCATGCTGTGCCCACCGTTGATCATCAGCCGGCAGGAAATCAATTTTCTGGTGGAGAAATTTCAATTGGCGCTTGGTGAGTTCGAACGGATTATATGAATTGACGCATGGCATAAGCCGTTCCCGTAACGACAACAATGCTGTTTCATGGTTAAATAATGTCCTTCGGCAACAGTAGATCTCGGGGTTAACTCTATGGCCGGTGGTTTTACTAAAGACGGGGCAGTCCAGGACCAGATAGATGCCACAATCGAGGACGCGATAGCAAGCGCCCGGAGCCGCCTGCCGCATGGGCCAAGTCTCAGGGAATGTGAGGAATGCGGGAGCATGATACCCGAGGCGCGCCGGATCAGCGTTCCGGGTGTCCGCCTGTGTGTTGTCTGCCAGTCCGAGCAGGACCAGGCACAGGCGCAGTTCAGTGGTTACAACCGCCGCGGCAGCAAGGGCAGTCAACTGAGGTAAGTATTTCTATTGTCCGGCCGTCCAGGGCTGATGCTGACCTGCTCGCAGCCTATCGGAGCAAGATAGAAAAAGAACTGGCCCGGAATTGTGATTTCCAGCGCAGGGTCAGGTGCGCAATGAAAGGCGTCATCGAAAATCTTGACCGGCAACTCGCAACAATCGCCGAGCCATGCGAGCTGGAATATTAACCAAGCAATGCCTGTACGAAATCAGGCAGTTTGATCACGGATACGGTCAGCGACAGTATGAGCGCTGCCAGCAGAATAATATTTCTCGGCATACTGCTGGTATGCACTCCCATGATGGATGTCCTGTTTACCATAATCAGCACTGCCAGGTAAACCAGCGGCACTACTATTGCATTGATGCCCATCAGCAGCAGTAGTTTGAACAGGGCAGGGAAGGTCCATAGAGGCGCCAGCAGTGCGGGCAGGATGATACAGGCCATGACCGTCCTCCTGAAGTGCCTGTTTTCCCTGGTATGGTGCCAGGGATAACCGAACATATCGAGAATGAAATAACTGATCACTTCAACAGTCACAATGAAAGTGGTCATGCCCGCAATAATCATCCCGGCTGAAAAAATAACAGGCCCAACAAATTCCAGACCCTGTGGAAACGCCCGCAACAATATCCGGCTTGCCTCATGGACAGAGTCGATCTCCGCGTGGTTGGCCAGCGGGTACAGGGCGAACCCGCCGGCTATGATGATGCACAGGGAACAGGCGCAGTAAAAGAAGCCTAGGTTGATGACAGAGTTGCGGAATTCATGCTTGAGGTCAACTGCGCCCTCCTGCCGGTTGTCCGCGCTCATGTACGGCATACCCAGCATCGCGGCCGGCGCCAGGACGCTGCCGACAATGCCCATTATGGCGATGCCGCTGCTGCGGACCATGTCTTGACCGGGAACCGGCACGTCCTCAGGTACGCCAGGCGCCATTCCGGCCAGAATAGCGGACAGTTCCGTGAAGCCGCGCAACGCGACAACCAGAAAACAGATGAACATCAACACCATTAATGCAGTCATGTAACGCTGCATGCGCTGGTAACCTCCCGAGGTCAGCAGCCAGACTATGCCGGCCGCGAATCCCAGGGACACAACCAGTTCCATAGCCTGGTAGTTGCTAGCGGCAAAATCCGCTGCTGCGTCGGGCGGGTAAATTTCGAACAGGGACAGCGCCGCAGAGGTCATGACCGACATCTGTCCCATGCCGATGAGCAGGTGCACGGGGATATTAATCGCCAGCAGCAGCCAGCCCACACCGGGATGGAGATGTTCGCAGATCAGGGAAAACATCCCCTTGTCTTTGTTGAGCAAGCCGATACGCGCTGCGCTGTCGACCGTGATCACCAGCAGGGGCACGGTCAGCAGGACCACCCAGAGCAGCTCATAACCGAACCAGGCGCCGCTGAGTATCAGTGACGAAGCTGAACCTGCCCCGATAGACGCAGCCGCCATCACCGCGGCAGGGCCGGCAATCCTTTTGAAATTATCCGTGAGTTTCCGCATAGCGCTTCATATTTGAATGATCTAAACCGGCATTATGCCACGAAAGCACGCACGCTACCGGGTTTGCCCGTGCCTGTGATTTTATTAATCAGTAAGGGAGTGTCGGGAGAAAAACCGGCACGTGGAGTAATGCGAGTAATGGGGTCATGCGAGTAATGGGGTCAGGTCGCACAATGCACACGAGTAATGGGGTCAGGTCGCACAATGCACACGCAAACAGAGATAGGCATAAAGTTCAACAATACCTCTGCGTGTGCATTGTGCGACCTGACCCCATTACTCCTGGTGTATAGAGTCTGTTATCCCTTGATCTTTCGACTCCTGCATGCTAAAGATTGCATTCAGGTATGAATGCCAGGTAAACATGAAGGTGATACCATGAATGATTGGAAGGGAATGTATGTCGTATTGCTGGGGGCGGGATCGGCTGTCCCGGATCCGGTGCGCGGTAATCCGTCCCAAGCGGTGGTAATTGATGGTGAAGTGATGGTTATCGACTGTGGCGAACGCGCCACGGTCAACCTGGTTCGCGCAGGCATCAACCCGCTCGACGTCGGTTATTTGTTCATTACCCATATGCACTGGGACCATATCGTTGATTTCAACTACTTGTTATTCAGTACCTGGAACTGCGGTAAATCCATCCCCATCAAAATCTTCGGACCGACCGGGACGAAACGCATGTGCGACGGGATGCTGGAGGCACACCATATCGACGTGGAGTTCGTGAAACGTTACATAGAACAATTGCCCGACCACATCACCAACCGCCCGCAGCCGGAACCGCCGATTGAAGTGGAGGAGATCCACGAGGGGGTTATCGTCGAGACGGACAAGTTCAAAGTAACCTCACGGGAGATCGTCCACCTGCAGCCGTTGGGATTCGAACGTTCTTCCTACGCTTTCAGGATCGACAGCGATTACGGCTCCGCGGTGTTCAGCGGCGATACTGAGCCTTGCGATGCCATGGTCGAATTGTCCAGCGATGTCGATGTGCTCGTTCATGAGTGTACTTTTCTGGAGGATATCCTGGACTATCGGCAGAACGTGGAAGGGCAAAAAGGCGCGGAAAAAGTTGCATGGACAGGGCATACCGGCCCCCGCGGCGCAGGATGGATCGCGCATCGAGCTAACGCAAAAAAGCTGGTTCTGACCCACCTGGGACCGTACGATAGCCCGCCGGCGGCCATCGAAATGGCATCAATGTACTACGGTGAGCGCCGGGGACCGGAAATCTGGTCTCAGATTATGGGTGAAGCCAAAGAAACATTTGCAGGGCCTGTCATCATCGGGGAAGACGCGATGGTCATCCCCGTTAATGACGGCGGTTAATCCAGGCCTGAGGCATGCAAGTAAGCAAACCCCAATCGGTACGATAACACTCAGAACGTATATTTCAGCCTGACATACCATTCCAGGGGCCGGGATGGCGCTGCTGCCGTGACGCCGGTGCCGGGGTAGTCCAGGCCGCTGACAATATAGATTTCATCGAGCAGGTTGGTGCCGCCCACTGTGGCCAGCCAGTGGCGGTCCACACTCTCCCAGGTCAAGCTCATGTTGAGCATGTCGTAGGATTCCTGGTTCAGACGTTCTACGTTTCTGGGCGTCTTGTATTGCTGGCCTTTGTGGGACCAGTCGACACGCAGGTAGGCATGACCCTGTTCATTATCCATGAGGTCGGCGGATGCGCCCAGGTTGAAATTCCATTCAGGTGCGTTCGCCAATTCATCATCTTCAGTGATACCGGTCTCATTCGGCAGCACATTTAGGTACTTGTGGTCCAGCCACCCCAGGCTGCCGTTCAGGCGCAGCCAATCGGTGACGATCAGCAGTGATTCAACCTCAATACCCCATAAACGCGCATCGCCGGCGTTCTCTATGACAGGTACGCCGAGATCACCGGCCGAACCCAGTATCTGCAAGTCGTCGTAATTGGTGATGAACCCGGCCAGGTTCATACGCATGCGCCGGTTAAATAACTCGCTTTTTACACCGATTTCAAACATTTCCACTTCCTCGGGGCCGAACGTCGGAATTAGTTCGTTCGGTTCCGTGATATCCGTGGTCACGCCGGGGATCACCGGTGGAAATGCCCGCATGGTGAACCCGCCGGCCTTGAAACCATGCGAATAGGTAAAATAACCCATGAAATCATCGTTAAAATCGTAGCTCAGGGTTACCGCCGGCGTGAAGTTGTCCTCGGTGCCCTGTGCCCAGACCCGGGGCAGGATAGGCGTGCCGGGTGCAAGCAGCCGGAACGGCGGATCGGTCGGCAATGTCAGCCCGGCATCCAGTATCCCGCCTGAGGTCAGGTACAGTTCATCTACCGTCTGCTCCGGCCGGAAACGGATTTTATCGTGGGTATAGCGCGCGCCGAAGGTCAGGGTCATCTGGTCCGTGATGTCAAACGTACCCTGGGCAAAAGCCGCAGTGCTGGTGTTGTCGATGGAGCCGCCGCTGGTTATCCTGAGTGGTGGAAAACGCACGCCGAAATCCTGGCTGCCAGTCTCGTTCATCCAGAAAAAGCCCACCACATAATTCAGACGGTCATTGAAGGTGGTGCCGCTCAGGTGCAGTTCCTGGGTCACGGTCTCCATCTCGATATCCTGGTCCACCCAGTCAATATAGAGGGAGGGATTTGCAACCAGGTCCTGGCCGATGTCCACCTGTGAATCACGGAAGGCGGTAATGGACCTGATACTGAAAGGGCCGATATCCCAGTCCAGGGTCAGGTTAAGGCCAAGGATACTTACGTCCGACTGGTTTGGGCCGCGAGAGTAGTTCTCCAGGTCATCCAGTTCGGTTTCCCATTGCGAGTTCCAGCAGTCGGGATTGCTGAAACGCGCAGGGTCTCCCAATGCGGGGTTACACGCAGGGAAATCGAACGTGTTATAAAAGAAGTTGAAAAAAGCGGCTTCATTAATCTCACTGGCCCACAGCACGACCCGCCCGGCAGCCTCTTCGTTGGTTTCGGTGATATCGATAGTGGCAGTGGCCAGAAAGTTTTCTGCCACGTCTACTTCCGCAACCAGGCGGCCGAACAAAGCCTGCTTGCTTCCTTGCCGATCACCATCAACCAGCCGTTTGACATGACCGTCCCGGTTCTGGCTGGCAGCAGTCAGGCGCAAGCGCACACGATCGCTGACGGGGCCGCTCAAGGAGATCTTGCCGTCTATACGCTCATAGTTGCCGCCGGTCACTTCAGCGTAGCCCTCAAACTCTTCACTGGGTCGCTTTGATATGATCGACACGGCGCCGCCGATGGTATTTCTACCGAACAGGGTACCCTGCGGCCCGCGCATTACCTCAACCCGCTCCAGGTCGATATTATCCATGAGTGAACCCATGGATTTGCTGACATAAACCCCGTCCAGGTACGTGGCTACACCCGGCTCAACCGTCAATACATAATCGGTCTGGCCTATGCCGCGGATGAAGATCTGGCTGGAATTACCGCCGCCGGCTTCCGATGCCACGTTATCGTACTGGACATTCGGTATGTATTGGGATATCTCATTTACCGATACGATATTGCGCTGTTCCAGTTCCGCCGTATTGAATGCGCTGACTGCCAGCGGGGTGTCCTGCAAACTCTCTTCGCGTTTCCTTGCGGTGACAACAATTTCCTCCAGAAAAGCGGATGAACCGCTGTCGGCCTGGGCTACCACAGGCGCTGAAGAGCATAACAAGCTGACACCGGCTACGGCAAAAGCCACGCGTGTGAACAATTTAATTGACCACATAATGAAAGATCCCCCCGATCAGATTCAATATGATTATTTTATACAGTTAACATTCTGTCTGCTCAAGCATCCATCTGCTATCCCTTTTGTGCAGGGTTCAGCCTGATTACGCATGGCCGCTATTCATAGGTAAAACTATCTCTTTCGTATATTTTCCCGTTCTGGATGACCAGATCAATATTTCGTATATTGCCTATGTCATCAAGTGGGTTGTTTCCCAGTACCAGCACGGATTATTGTTCCTGCTTCACCATTACCCGCGTAGCATGATAGATGCAGGATATTCAGTAACAGCAAAATAACGGCTGCTGATTTCCAATGCCGGTCGATCATCTTGTCAATACCGGTTCCAGCGGCAGTTTTCCGCTGTCGACTACCTGTCCATCCTTCATAACCATCAAAATACTCCTGGTATTCTCAATATCGGATAACGGGTTTCTCTCGAGTACGACAAGAATTGCCCGGAGCTCAACAGGGACAGTTGCGGTCCCGTATTTTCCTCGAACATGGCGTTGATGCGATTAACGAATCGTCTTGGGGCGACCCAACTTCCCCGGGTGTTGAAATCCCTGCCGAACGGACCGCTCAACCCGACAATATTGCCGGCAACAAACAGGCGGCTGCCCGGAATCTCGTTCCTTTCGATGCGCTCGCGGACATTCATAAGCGGTTGCAGCGGCCCCCATGTATCGAACACGGTCGTCAGTCCGTATTTCAAGGCAATCTGTGCAGCTTCTGCTATCAGCAGTTCCAGCCTGTCCTCGTACCTGGCTATGAATTCAATCGAAACATCCCGGAATAAATGTATATTCGCATCCATCATCCCGGGGATAATATATTTTCCTGATACATCAATGATGTCTGCTCCATCAGGTATTTTTATGTCGTTTCCGGAGCCGACCCGGGCAAATTCATTTCCCTCTATTACGATGACGGAATCATCCAGGGGTGGCGCGCCGGTTCCATCAATTAACGTCGCCCCGCGCAGGACGACAGTTTCACTGGCATTCACCGTGCCTGACAGCAGCAGGAGAAATACGCAAATAATGATGGAACAGGACGCAGCAGGGTTTTTAGTGGTGTGGATTTTCATCGGAGATTCTCCAGAAGGAACTTGGGCATCGGACCGGGTCAGGTTTTCAGCGGAGCAGAGAAATAACAGTATCGGCAAAGGTTTGCATGATTTTTTGCTGGCGTTCCCTGGTCATACCGGGCCAGTACAGGCGTGCAATATAATAAAACTAGCTGCCGGCCACCCGCGCAAATCGTCGTATTTTCTCTGCGACGGCTTCAGGACTGCCGATAATCCCGTTGTCACTATGAGGCCATAACCTACCTTCACCAGATGTCCCGCGCACGCTGATCAGGCGCCAGCATTACATCTGAGTTCATTGGTTTTTTCCGTATCGATTTTACCGGCCGGATCAATGTCAACGCGGTACACATGGCGAGCCCTGTCGATGCTGACAAGTCCTTCCCTGACATCCCTGGCAACGCGCTGCGGGTCTCTCTCAAATGGCTTGCCGTACCCGCCGGCGCCGGTACAAATAGATATGATCGACTCGCCGGGTTCGAGCGTGACCCGGGCACAAAGATCCAGTTCCTCCAGTTGGCCATCGCGCCTGCGGATAAACTGTTGTGATCTTGTGCCTGCATGGCCACCCCGTACACCGAGTGGGGCATTGATGGTGCCGTCACTGGTAAACAGCGCTTCAATACTGGTATCGACCGGTTCATATTCCACATAAGCGCTTGGTGAACCCGTGTGCCGGCCTGCACCTTCCGTATCCTGAATTAAATACTGCGAACTTACCAGGATTGGATATTTCATCTCGTCCACTTCAATAGAATCGTGGTGCTGCAGTCCGGCAACCCCTATACCTATTATGGTCAACCAGCCGTCGGCGTAGGGTGCACCGGGTCCGTTACAAACCAGCAGGCACAGGAAGTTCTGAAAGTGACCTCTGCCTTCCCGGGGATCGACGCCGGATATCACAGCCATCGCCGGCGGCATATGCCGGCCTATTTCGGCCAGGCCAAATCCCTCGCCCAGTTGGGCGAAACCCAGAGCGACGGCTTTCCCCGCCAGTTCGGACAGGTTGGTCGTGGCAACGGAACAACTGAAAGGGTGGCTTGGAATGCCTATGGCACAATTTTCCCTCAGCAGGACTTCGATGCGGCGAAAACTTCCGGAATTCAACGGCACCTGCCGGCGCATGCTGGAGAATACGCCGGCCATTGCCGCAGATGCAATCGTCGACTCGGACAGGTTCATGCCGAACGGTTGGCAATCGATGTTATCCCTTAAATCTACTTCGACCCTGGCGTCGGCAGGAAATACGGCCAGGTCGACATTGATGGGGACACCGTTTTCAGCGCCCGGCACCGGGTCATGGTGGATGGTCACCCGGGTTTTGCCATCGGGCAGTTCACTTAATGCGGAAACCATTCTGCGTTCCGAATAGTCCATCCAGTCCTGGGCAAATGCTTCAAAGGTACCTTCCGATACGTTGTCCAGAAACTCCAGCAGCCGTTTTTCCCCGATTCGACAGGCCCCCAGCATGGCAAGAAAATCACCGTACCACATATCGGGCACCCTGATACGTAGCCGGCATAAGCGGATAAAGTCATCATCCAGTTGATAATCACGCTGAATTTTTACACAGGGAAATATCAGGGCGCCTTCCTCATACACGTCTTTGGCAGCAGCAAAAAATGTAGTCGGAATGGAGTTGCCGCAATCTGCCATATGGGCCTTGGCATAAACCGTTGCGCGATGTCTGCCCTGGGCATCAACCACCGGCATCAATATCGTCCAGTCGGCAGGGTGGGTATTACCGTGGTAAGGCGAATTATGTACGAAAGCATCACCCCGGTAGAGCACCGGATGGCATTCTTTCATATAGCGGGACTGCAGGTCAGGTCCGCACAGCGTCATGCACGGCAAGCCTTCGCATACGGTCAGGATTTCGTCATTGGCAGTGACGATCCCGCAGGCAAAGTCCCTGGCCATGTTCATAATCGCGGAACGGGATGTCCGCAGCAAGGTGTTCCGCATCGCCAGCACAACGGATTCCAGCCGGCTGTTCAGCAGGGCCAGTTCATGACCGCTCATTTTCGAGCCTGCCTTGACGGTGTCCTCGACGATGTTTCTCAGGAGTGACTCTCCGGGCTCGACCATGAACGAGGAACCTGTCATTTTTACCGCATTGGCGCCGGGCGGAACAATAATGGTGGTTACCGGTGATTCTATAAAGGCAGGACCATGAATTTTTATCCCCGCCCGTAACGTTTCCGCGCGTTGTACCCGGGCGGTGGTCCAGCCCATACCCTGGAAGTAAGCCTTGCGTTCAGTTCCCGCCTCCCGGACGACAGTACTGTACTCTGCGCTCGAGACCACGTCCTTGTGCAGTTTGCAGGACACCTCTGCGCGCCAGGCGATCACTTCAATCGGCGCTGCAGTATCTTCAATCGCAAACAGGTCGAGATGTACCTTGTGAAAATCATGGACCAGTCCCTTGACGTCATCTTCGCTATCGAACCTGTCACGGCGCAAGGGGACTTCTATTTCCCAGACCTGGTCCGGGTAGCGAGCCTCTACGCTGAAGTTTATCGTGACATCATCCGTACCCGAGTTCGCCGCAAATGACTCACATTCCCGGCGCAGGTCTTGGAGGATACGGTTCGCTGCAGCGCGGTCGAATACCGTACTCAGCATGAAATGTGTCCTGGAGAAGTCACGTTTGAGTTCGGACAACAACGCGCCGGCAGCGCTGAGTGCCGCGGATACGGAAGGTATCAGTATTTGTCTGACGCCCAATTGGGCCGCGATAGTTGCCGAGTACAAACCGCCACCGCCGCCTCCACCGACCAGCAGGGCATTAACCGGATCAATACCCCGTTCCAGGGTGATCTCTTCGATGGCGACTACCATGTTCTGGCAGGCCAGCTCAAATATCGCCGCTGCTGCGTCTTCCAGTTTCAGGTCGATATGCCCGCCTACCCCGGACATGATCGCCTGTTCAGCAAGAGAGACGTCAATCTCTATGTTGCCGCCAAGATAAAACGCCGGGTCCAGGTAGCCCAGCACGATGCAAGCATCAGTAAGCGTGGGCTGTTTCCCCCCCTTGTTCCAGCAGGCGGGTCCCGGGTCGGCGCCGGCGCTCTGTGGGCCGACATGCAATAAACCGCCGTCATCGACCCAGGCGATAGAACCTCCGCCGGCGCCGATACTGCGCACATCAACCGAAGCAAAGCCGGTCATGAACCCCTGTTTCTGGTCGCCTACCATGGCTTCACGGGTCCAGGGAATCTGGCCGTTTTGTACCAGGCCCACATCGAAAGTCGTGCCGCCGGCGTCAGTGACGATAGAAAGATCGGAGTTGCAGTCATGTTTCGCATAATGGCGTCCGGCTATCGGCGCCGCCGCCGGCCCGCTGCCTATCGTATGGATAGGCCTGTCCCACACATCGTCTGCATCAAGCATCCCGCCTGACGCGGTTAATATCAACAGGCGTCCCGTGAAGCCCTCTCCACGCAAGCTTGATTCCAGGTGGCGCAGATAAGCGCCCATCAACGGTTTCAGCGAGGCATCTATCGCCGTTGAAGAGGCGCGGCGGTATTCGCGGATAGTCGGGTTGAGCTGGTGAGAAAGTGTGTAAGGTATACCGGGCAGGTGTTCGTCAAGCAGCCTGCCCAGTTCCAGTTCATGCACCGGATTTACGGCCGACCAGAGCAGGCATACCGCAACGGCTTCAATTTCTTCCTGTTTTATTTTCCTTATTGTCTCGAT
This sequence comes from Gammaproteobacteria bacterium, assembly GCA_965116495.1. Classification (GTDB taxonomy): domain Bacteria; phylum Pseudomonadota; class Gammaproteobacteria; order Eutrophobiales; family Eutrophobiaceae; genus JAAXHV01. The sequence goes on from OZ220696.1 coordinate 725,349, forward strand.
AGCAGCCTTCTGGTCGATTTCTTTCACCACACGGCCATCAGCGTAGATACGCTCCGCTATTTCGTAGGACAGGGACCTGGGGATATAAGGCTCAGGATATTCCTGGGAATAATCCATCGGTTCATGACGCCCGCCACCTTCCCTGACCAACAGCATATCCTTATGGCCTTTAGTGGTCATAAATGCAGTACGGGCAGTTTTGTGTTCCACGATGGCATTGGTCGCCCTGGTAGTGCCGTACACCAGTATGTCTCCCAGTTCCAGCAAACGTCCCGCACTCATGCCTAATTCCTGCGCGGCAAAACTGATTACGTCAAGCAGTCCCCTGGTCGGGTCATCCGGGGTTGTAGGGCGTTTGAACAGACGTAATTTATCGTCCAGTCCCTCAATGATGAGATCGGTAAATGTTCCGCCGGTATCGACGCCGAAGCGCAGACGTGTATTATTATCCGGGCTCATATCAACTGGTTGCCTGTTTGGTTTTTTCCGTATCGAAATAATCCCTTACCCAATCAATCTTCCCATCCTTGATATCAGTGATAAATACCCCTTTACTTGAAAATGACCTGCCGTTTTTCAGACTGAAATCACCTCGCCATTCGGCAATGACAACGTTCATCCCCGTATCTTCAAAAATGTTATATGGTTCGAAGTGAATACTGGTAAACTTTGCCAGCACGTCATCACGCATGTATTTCAAAAAATCAGCCCGTCCTTCGATATCGGTGCCGAATGCAGTGCCGGCAGCCGTGTGTTTTACCTCATCCGTAACAATCGGGGACAATCCATCTGCATTGCGTTCATTGAAGCAGCGTACCATGGACATAATCAGTTCTTTATTTGTACTCATGTCAGATCTCCATAGGAAGAATCACTGTCGGGGCAATGCAAGTAAAAATTATCTTTCTGTGCGGCAGGTTATTGCTATCCCTTTACAGCAAGACTTATCCTTTCTGCGCATTCGATGTGTCCAGGCACCGGGAAGGCACTCCTCAACCCCTGCTTTGCTATCCTGCCGCAATCTTTCTGATAAAAACAAACTCGCTGTCAGGATTAAGTTTTTCAAGAAAAGGATTATTTATGACAACCCCGTCGATTGACACCATATAGTTGCTCAGTTCTGCTTCGGAAAGACCGGAATAAAGCCTTGATAATTCCGTTATCAGTTCACGGCAACTGCCGGCTGCAATATCTGTTTCCCTCAAACCGTCAGTGAATAGCGTCTGTTCCGGATTAAATATTACCCTGGCCATTTCTGAAAAAGCCGGATGGATAGATGGTCAGTGATTATTTTCCAGGATTGCATCCATCACCCTTGATGGATTTAGCGGCATATCGCTGATTGAAGTCCCCAGGGCGCGATTGACCGCAATCGCTACCGCCGCCATCGGTGCGCATATAGGTGTTTCTCCAACACCCCGCACACCGTAAGGATGCTCCGGGTTCGGCACTTCTACGATCACCGTATCTATCATCGGCAAATCGGTAGCAACAGGAATGCGGTAATCAAGGAAGCCGGGATTGATCATTTCCCCGGCCTCATCGTACCTGTACTCTTCATTCAGGGCCCAGCCTATCCCCTGTGCCACGCCGCCCTGCATCTGGCCTTCGACATAATCGGGATGGATTGCGATACCCGCATCCTGAATTGCCGTAAACCGTTCTATCCCTACTTTGCCGGTCTCATTGTCTACGCTGACATCGACAAGGTTGACTGCACAACTGGGCGCAGCGCCACTGGTATTCGCAGACACGCTGGCACTGATTGTGCCCCCGGTTTTATAGGCTGTTCGCGCCAGTTCCGCTATCCCCATGCCGGGCAGATTTGAACTGCGGGCATGAGCAGCGCCGGCTTGCCAATATACATTTTCAACGTCAATGTCCCACAGTGCTGCGGCCCGCTTGCATAACTCCTGTTTAACCTGTTCCGCTGCCTGTACGACTACCTTGCCCGTGGCCAGGGTTACGCGACTGCCGCCCGTGACGTCGGAAAACCCGACAGTCTCCGTGTCGGCTACAATGGGTGTAATTGATTCTACCGGCACATCAAGGGTTTCTGCCGCCATTAAGGCCATGGAGGCGCGGGAACCGCCAATGTCCGGTGTGCCGACCAGCAGGTTGACTTTCCCGGTTTCCGTCAAGTGTATCGTGGCACTGGAATGACAACTGCCGCCGATGTAAAACGCACAGGCCACACCACGGCCGTAACCGGTCGGCAACTTTGACGTGTAGTGCGGATGCGTTCTGGCGCGCTGCAAGCTCTCTACCAAACCGAGTGGGCCCAGTTTTAATCCGAACAGATTAGTATTTCCCTCCCTGTTCGCATTTAATAAGCGGATTTCTATCGGGTCCAGGTCCAGCCCTCGCGCCAAATCATCCACAACGTTTTCACAGGCCAGCAATGCCTGCGGTAATCCCGGGGCGCGATATGGCGTTACATTGAGTTTATTGACCAGTATTTCAAGACCTTCCACCCGCATGTTGGGAGTGTCATAGCAGGAAAAAATGTTCATTTTCGCCTCCTGCATGGAACCGCCCCGGAAAGCACCGGCTTCGTATTCCATATGGGCTTCCAGCGCAGTTATCTTCCCGGACTTTGCCGCACCCGCTTTTAACCTGATACGGGTTGCCGGTGCATGGCCGGTAGCCCGGAAGACCTCTTCTCTTGTCATTGTCATCTTGACCGGCCTGCCGGATTTTCCCGATAAAACTGCAGCAACCGGTTCCAGGTAAGGAACCAGCTTGCCGCCAAAACCACCGCCGATTTCGCTTGGTGTTACTTTTATATCAGCCGCGTCAATACCGAGAATCAAAGCGGTATAGGCGCGTACCGCAAAGGCTCCCTGGGTGGAACACCATATTTCAACCTTGCCGTTTTCATTGACGCTGACTACGCAGCCAAGTGGTTCTATATAACCCTGGTGAACAGGGGGTGTCGTAAATGTTCTTTCTACAACCAGATCAGCTTCTCTGAAACCATGTTCTATATCACCACGCTCCAGAGTAGTGCGCGCGGCGATATTGGATTGTCTGGAAACCGTCTCAGCTGAACCTTCCGGGATAGTATTTTCATCTATCACAGGCGCACCGGGCGCCAGCGCCGCATCAATTGTTAAAACATGGGGTAATACCTCATAGTCGGCATCGATCAAATCAAGCGCCTGTTCAGCGATTTCAACAGAAGTAGCGGCAACAGCGGCAACGGCGTGTCCGTGGTAAAGCGCCTTATCCTGCGCCATGACAGTTTGCGACTGTGTAACGGCATCTATCGGCAGGACAATACCTTCAACCGTCACATCCGTTAAGGTAGGAAAATCATCCCGGCAGGTAACAGCAATTACCCCGTCCAGAGCAAGAGCCCTGCTCAAATCGATGGATTTAATACGGGCATGAGCATGCGGGCTGCGCAGTACTTTCCCATAAAGCATGCCCGGCAAGGAAAAGTCTGAGCCATAATCCGCTCGGCCGGTGACTTTATCCAGTCCATCAGGACGAACAGGCCGTGTGCCTATATATTTGTATGTCATAGATGTATTAAAACCCGGTGTTCCTGCTTTGTATCTCCGGCTAGCATTCCCGTAATTCGCGGGCCGCATCCAGCACCGCGCGCACGATTTTGTCATAGCCCGTACAACGACACAGGTTTCCTGCCAGCCAGTACCTTACCTGTTCTTCATCAGGATCCCTGTTGCTGTCCAGTAATGCCTTGGCGGCAACTACTATGCCCGGAGTGCAGATACCGCATTGCAAGGCCGCGTGTTCCAGTAATTTTTTTTGTACAGGGTGTAGTTTGTTCCCTTTTGCAACTCCCTCCACAGTGTCAACAGACTGTCCTTCCATCTCGACTGCGAGCAGCAGGCAGGCACACACTAAACAGCCGTTTAATATGATTGAGCAGGCACCGCAATCACCCGTATTGCACCCTTCTTTAGTTCCCGTCAGACGTAAACGCTCGCGCAATACATGCAGCGCCGTTTCATGCGGTTCACACAGAAACTGCACCGGTTCGTTGTTAATACTGGTCTTTACATGCAAAGCCATGTCATGTGCCGGCTATGCCGCCGGATATTCAGACAACAATTCATCGTCATTATTCACCATTTTTATTCTCCTGTCTGGCCAAGTCAAATTTATATATGAAACTACGGGAGCACTTTATTTTCAACCTGCATGGCCACCCATACATAATCGTGCCTGGGATAAGAACCGGCAAGTACTGTACTGATTTTAATGGTCGTTGCAATTTCATCCTGGTTACTTACGTGGAATAGTCTGGTACAGAACTGAAATTATCTTTTTTCCTGTCAGGGCATTGCTAGCCCGTAGCGGCAGTACTTATCCTTTAAGCGCATTTGATTATCCTCCATATTCATAGAGTTAATTTCACATATGGTTTATAGTTGTATGCAGTTGATGACAGACGGTAGAAGAACGCATGGCTGATCACAACCTCACTAATTCACTGCCGATAAGTGTTGATACATTCAGTACGACCGAGGCTCAGGTAGCTAACGAGTATATTAACGACCACGTTGCCTTGCATCGCCTTGACGTAGTCGATGTGTGCTCCGGTGTCAAATTTGATTGCCGGCGATGGCAGATAGGGGATTTTCAGGTATGTGACTTTTCCTACGGTGAATGTGAAGTTGAAGTCACCGTTAACCAGTGCGATGAACAGGGGTTTTTTATCGTCATACCGATTTCCGGCCATGTTGATATCTCATCAAAAGATGTACAGCTTGCCCTGCAGCCGGGGTCGGCGATGGCCTTCACCACACCGGAAGCCGCAAATACATCCTTCCATGACTCCCGGAGTTTTCGCAATATCAATATTTGTGCATCCTATGAAGCATTACGCAGCTTTCTTGCGAGAGAGTTCGACCTGCCAATAACCCGTAGTATCAGTTTTGCCAAGCACCCGATATTTGTCAGCAATGATTTCCGTTTTTTACTTGACTATATTGAGTGGTTTTCAAACCGGATTGACAGGGATGTCGTGTCAATGCTGAATAACAGTTCTCACCTGGCCGGCCACCTGCACGATATGGTGTTGGGTTTACTTATCTCCACATTTGACAATAACTACCAGGAACTTTATTGCTCGCAAAACAAGAAAAGCATCTCTCCCTCATATGTGCGCTTGGCTGAAGAATATATGCGTGACAATGTCTGTGAGACTGTGACCGTCAACGATATTGCCAGGGAAGTGGGTGTTGCAATGCGGACTTTGCATAAGGGGTTTCAGCGTTATCGCAATTACAGCGTGTCGGAATTTTTAAGAAACGAACGGTTGTCCCTGGCCCATAAGGAACTGGCCACTGCGAAGGAAAGAAAGCAGTCGGTTACCGATATTGCTTATTCCTGTGGTTTTGCTCATCTCAGTAAGTTCGCGGTTGCCTACCGGAAAAGATACGGAGAAAAGCCTTCTGAAACTCTCAGGAAAGGAAATTGAACTGCTTTAACGCGGTCTCAATTAACGAACGTCTGAATAACCTCAGGCAGGTTTGATACAGACAGGCTGACGGATAACAGCAATCCTGTTGCCAGGACGATATTCCGTTTCACGCTGGCCACATGCTCACCCATCACGGCTTTGTTGTTGAGCAGGAAGATCAGCACAAAAAACGCGAGCGGTATAACTATTGTATTTACCCCCATCAGTAACAGGTTCTTCGCTAAAGCAGGGAATTCCCAGAATGGCGCAGATACAGCCGGGGCAAGAATAAAGAATACCAGTGCACGTTTGAAGGCCTTGTTGTCGTCACTGTAGTGCCAGTTACGCCTCATTATATCCAGGCATGCGTAACTGGTGACTTCCACAATCACTATATACGTGGTGATGGCCGCTACCAACATGCCAAGGGAAAATATGATCGGTCCCAGAAAACCGATGGCGTCAGGAAACGCCCGTACAAGTATTTTGCTGGCCTCGTTAACGGAATCGATTTCTGCATGATTCGCCAGAGGATAAAGTGCAAAGCCCCCGGCGATGATGATAAACAGGGAATACCCGCCATACATAATTCCGAGATTAACGACGGATTTTCTGAACTCTTTCTTCAGGTCGGCAGCACCGGCCTGGCTGTCCGCGCTGAGGTACGAGATTCCAAATAAAGCTCCGGGGGCCAGCACGCTACCGATGATAGCGAGCATTGAAAGACTGCTGTCACGGCTGATTTCCTGCCCCGGCACCGGCAGGTCGGCAGGGATGCCGGGCACAAATCCTGCCAGGATAGCGCCAATCTCCTGAAAGCCGCGCAAGGCCACGATCAGGAAACAGATAAACATCACCACCATACAGGCAGTCATCACCCGTTGCATCCGTTCATAGCCTTCCGCGGCAAGCAGCCAGATAAGCATGGCTGCAAAACCCAGTGCCAGGACCAGTTCGGCAATACGGTACATGCCGGCGGCGCCCTCAGGCCCACCTGCTTCCGGAGGATAATACCCGAACAAGGACAGTGACGCGGATGTCATGATTGACACATGGGCCATTCCGACGAGGAAATGTACCGGGACATGAATCATGATGATCAGCCATGCAACACCCGGGTGGATGAAGTCACGGATCAATGAAAACATCCCCCGATCCTTGTTCACCAGGCCCAGACGTGCAGCCGAATCCACAGATACCACGAATAATGGCAGGATTAATACGGCAAGCCAGAGCAGATCATAACGAAACCAGGCGCCGGCAAGTATGAGTGATGAGGTGGAACCGGCGCCCATGGACCCGGCGGTGATGACTGCGGCCGGCCCGACCATAGCGATGAAGTAAGCGAGTAATTTGCGCATATAATGCTGCGCCTAACCTGGTTCCGGGAATCGCGATAGAGAGAATCGAGGATCGGGTGTACTTCGTTCTAGTACATATTTTGCAACATCCTGGCCGCGAGCCGGCCCGCTGTGGAAGGCGGTCCCTGAACCGCCGCCGTGGATCCAGGCATTTTCCGCCCCGGGGTGGCGGTCGATGATGTAATCCCCATCCGGTGTATTCGTATACTGACAGACACGCCCTCCGAGGTAAGCAGCTCCTTTCATTCCCGGGAAGCGGTAGCCAACCTGCTCACGCGCAGCTTCCTTTCCGGCTTCCGATACCTGCCGATCACCGGAGGTCGGTTCGAAACCCGGCCCTAGCCTGTGGTCAGCGACCGTGAAGCCCCACTTCCGGTGGGCGGGCACACCCCACCAAATCTCCTGTCCCCAATCGACCCAGTGCGGCAAAAGATCTTTGTGAAACCGCTCGTCGCCCTCGGGAGCATCCAGGTAATAGACCTCTTGGCGCGTGACGGTAAGGTGTTTCCCGACGGTATCCGGGAACAGCTTGCCCAGCCAGGGGCCGCAGGCAAAAACGTAGCGATCCGCCTCGATCCGGGATCCGTCGTCCAGCGTGACTCCCTGCATTTCCCCATTCCTGATCAGGGTAGAGACCACACCGGCCTGCCGGTAGTCCCCGCCCTCGGACAGGAAGCCGTCGACGACTGCATAACAGGCGCGACGGGCGAACAGGATACCAGCCTCTTTCTCGTAGAATGTTTTCCGGATGCCATCCATATTAATTTGAGGAAAGCGTGCATGGGTCTCGTCCGGGGTCAGCTTCTCCCCACCGTCTACGTCTTCATCCATCCAGCGCGTGTAATCTGCTGTTCTATCGGACGCTGAATCTCCGATTACCAGGTTTTCGCGAACCATCCACAGGGCGCCGACAGGATCATAGAGTGGAAGCTGCCATTGTTCCTGGTGTTCCAACCAGAGTTGCATGGAGCGGCGGGACCATTCCTGGTAAACGGCTGGCGTCCCGTAGCCACGGGTCAGGTTGCGGGTCTGGCCGCCGGAGCTTGAACGGGGATTGCCGGGTCCCCAGGGGTCGACCAGCGTTACGCGCGCGCCCTGGCGAAGCAAATAGAGTGCCGTCCATCCTCCGAAGGCGCCTGCACCGGCAACCAGGACATGCGTTTTAGCGCTATCCCGGGAAAAGGCTTGCCGGCCACTGCCGAGACCGATAATGCCCGCGAGTCCTGTCTTCAGGAAGCGGCGTCTGGAACCGGAAAGGTTCATTTGCAGAAACTGCCCAGCACCACTGCAATTTCTTCAACTGTAGTGATACCTTTCCTGTGGCCCCATGAGTTATAGATGTACGTTGTGAGTTGCGCGATCTCCAGATTGCTCAGGTGAGGCGCACCCGGCATCGGATCGGTAGACGTGGTGTCATTCATGGCTACTCCCCCTTGCTGGCCATTTTTGATGAGACAAATCCCCTGTTCAAAGATTGCCTCCATGTGATCGGAATCATTCAAAGGTGGAAATACACTTCCAAGCCCTTGTCCATTGTGTTGATGGCAGTTGGCGCAGTACATATTGTAGAGCTTCTGACCCTCGACCATATACCGGGAAAACTCGTCGTATTCCCTGCGCGTGCGATCCTGATTTTCAGCCTTTACCGCGCTTCCGGCCAGGAACAGTACCGCAAATAGAAACAGAACAGGTTTTGGACTTAGTAATGACATGTTGCCGCCTCAGCCTGAACCGGCCCTGCAGGTTTGTGTTTTCGGGTGCTTTTCCAGGAATCAGGCATGTTTATTCAAGTGTCCCCCATATAAACAATGATATAAGGTTTATCCTGGATAAACCAGAAAATCCCTATCGGCCAAAGCGTCGCCAGTAGTCGCTCACAGTCTGCTTCATATCCCGGCGCAGGAGCATGATACCGAACAGGTTGGGTAACGCCATCAGCGCCAGGGTTACGGCGGAGAACAGCCACACCATCGAGGTGTCGATCACCGCGGCGATAAAGAAGGCCGTACAATAAAACAGGCGGTAGGGCAGTACCCAGCGCAGTCCGAACAGATAGGTGATGGCGCGGTCGCCGTAATAGGACCAGGCGATGGCAGTGCTGAACGCGAACAGCATCAGGCCCAGGGTGACCGCATACTGGCCGTAATCGCCCATGAAGCTGCGCTTGAAGGCTTCAACCGTCAACGGAACGGAGTGCAGCAGGGACTTGCCGCGTAACGACACGTCACCGGACAGCGAACCGTCATCGATAACTACAGTACCGCTGTACGGTGTTCCATTGACGTGGAAAAATACGTCTTCGGCGATGGAGCGGTTGTGCAGGATGGTGATATCAGCATCCGTAAGGCGCCCGTCCACCACACGGAAACGGCCGTTTGCCCGGGTGACAGGTTCAGTAGCAGGAGCCCTGGCGTTGAGATAATTGAACAACGCACTCACGTGCGCCGGGTCGGTATCGGCGTAGACACCGCTGATGAACTGCGTATCAAACGCCTGGAAGTCGTTGTCGAACTTCTCCTTCCACACCCCGGAGGACAGGATTACCAGGCCCGTCAGCGTGCATATGACCAGAGTGTCGAGAAACGGCTCAAGCAATGAAACCATGCCTTCGGACACCGGTTCATCGCCCCGTGCCGAAGCATGGGCGATGGGCGCGGAACCCTGTCCGGCCTCGTTTGAGAACAGGCCCCGGGCAACACCCCTGTTGAACGCGTAGGCAAATGTCGCGCCGAGAAAACCGCCGGTGGCGGCAGAATCGGTGAATGCGCTGCTGAACACGCTAAAAAAAGCAGGGACCACCGCGTCGATATTGGCAATGATGACCGCCATTGCACCGAAGAAATAGAGCAGACCCATAACCGGCACAATTGCCGAAGTCACGCGGGCGATACGGCGGATACCGCCCAGTATGACCAGGCCGAGTAAAAAGGCGAAAAACGCACCGCTTACCCAGGTGGGAATGCCGAAAGAAGTATTCAGTCCGGCAGCCATGTTGTTGCTCTGCGGCATGTTGCCGGAACCCAGCGTACTGAATACGGTGGCGACGGCAAAGAACACGGCCAGCCATTTCATGTTCAGGGCGCGTTCCATGTAGTACATCGGTCCGCCGGCCATCTCCCCCTTTTCATCCTTGATGCGGTATTTGTGTGAGATCGTTACCTCGACGAACTTTGTCGTCATGCCGACGAAGGCAGTGGCCCACATCCAGAACAGCGCGGCAGGACCACCCAGGTGCAGGGCGAGGGCAACGCCGCCGATATTACCCGTGCCTACGGTACCGGACAGTGCAGTGGACAAAGCCTGGAAATGTGAGGTATCGCCCTCGGCGTCATGTCTGGTGTAGCGTCCGGTCAGTGTGCCCCAGGCGCGTTTGAAATAGCGCACCTGCGGGAAACCCAGGTAGAAGGTAAAGAACACGCCGACGCCGAGCAACAGCCAGGGAAAATACCAGGCAGCGCCCAGCAGTCCGTCAAGGAATGTCAGGAATTCGTTCGGTCCACTCATGATAAATTACATTATATATATTGTATATAATATTGTTATTATTAATTATTCAATTTGAAACTTGTATCCGGCCCCGTATACGGAATGAATTATCTCCCGGTGTGGCAGTACCCGCGCAATTTTTTTCCTTAGTTTCTTGATGTGGCTGTCAATGGTCCGTTCGCTGACAATTCTGTGATCCGTATAGATTGTATCCATTAACTGCCCGCGCGACCAGACCTTACCCGGTGCGCCGGCAAGAATCCTGAACAGTTGAAACTCAACCACGGTGGTATCAAGTACCTTATCCCCGATCCTGATGCGGTATTTTCCGGCGTCAATCTCTATACCCTCAGCCGGTAATATGCCGTCCGTCACGGTGCGTCTCAACACGGCTTTCACCCTGGCCACGACCTCCCTCGGACTGAACGGTTTGCAGATATAATCGTCCGCCCCCAGTTCCAGGCCGAGCAACCTGTCTATCTCCTCCACACGCGCGGTCAGCATCATTATGGGAACCCGGGAAAACTGCCGCACCTCGCGGCAGATATCCATGCCGCTCTTGCCGGGCAACATGACGTCAAGCAGGATTAAATCCGGCCTGGACTGCCTGGCGGATGCCACGGCATGTTCTCCGTCACTGATGCACCGGGTCCGGTAGCCCTCCCGTTGCAGGTAATCCTGCAATAGTCCGGCGATAGCAGCTTCGTCCTCGATGATCAGGATCAGTCTTTCAGCTTTTGCCATGATTGACCGCGCCGGGGATTTCAATAATGATTTTCAACCCGCCCAGGTCTGACGGAGCAGCACTGATGGAGCCGTTATGGGCCTCGACGATACTCCTGCAGATGGCGAGTCCAAGCCCCGACCCGCCGCTGGCGCGGTTGCGTGATGCGTCAACCCGGTACAGGCGCTCAAACAACCTGGGCAGGTCTTCGGTGGCAACACCCGGGGCAGAATCCTCCAGCGTGATGATAACGCTCTTATCCTCATCAAAAAGTTCGGCGTTCAGACTCCCGTTTACATCCGTGTAGTGCAGGGAGTTATTCAGCAGGTTATTGAATAATTGCTGCAGGCGATTTTCATCGGCAAACACCCGGTCTTTTCCGGTCAGGTTACTGGTGTACGTGACTTTGATATCTTTTTGCGCAAACTGTTCGGAATACTTCTCCAGACATTCTTCCAGGACAGGACCGGGTGACAGGTCTTGCTTACGGTAATCCAGTGCGCCGATGTCCGCCATGGATAGTTCATGCAGGTCGTCAACCAGGCGCGCCAGGCTGGCGACCTCCCTGGACAGGGTGTCCAGGCTGGCGCGGGAGTATTCCCTGACACCGTCCTGCAGTGCCTCGATTTCGCCTCGCAACGTGGTGAGGGGTGTGCGCAGTTCGTGGGATATGTCGGCGATCCACTGTTGCCTTGCCGTTTCATTGCGCTTCAGGGTATCTGCCAGCGTATTGAAATTTTTTGACAACTCACCCAGTTCATCACTGCTGACCCGCTCGCTCCTGGCATTGTAATTCCCTGCGGCCAGTTCCCGCGTCGCCAGGGTCAATGCCTTCACGGGGTTGATCAGACGGCGCGCCAGGGGCAGCGCCAGCGCCATGGAGACGATGAGCATGAGCGCCGCGATAAATACGAAGGTCCGCTCGATATGACCTGAAAACCTGAGGTCGTGGACGTCGGACAGCGCCAGCCTGGGGGTGACGGCCAGGTACCCGATCGTATCGCCGTCTACCTCAATCGGCAGGTAGGAGGTATTTTCATTCGGCAGGTTTTTTGCTGCGCTCCTGTTCTGCCAGCGCTTACCCCCCGCGAGAACCCGCCTGTCGGCATCCGTCAATGTTACCCTGGACTTCAACAGTACTCCCGGCCCGCCGCGCCGGCCGGTCTGACGGTGAGATACCGCGCCGGCGGAGTCGAAACGTTCCCTTGCGGTTTCCGACTGCATAAAACTCCTGAGATACAACTCGCGCCAGGTGCGCCTGTCATCCGTTATGAACTCCCAGTTGCCGTGTATCCGGTATTCCTGCGACAGCACGGCAATAAAATTCTGCCGGGTTTCATGCTCAATCCGGTTGATGTACTCAAGAAAGCCCCGGTCGAAACTCCACTGCACCAGGAACAGCATGCCGCACACGGCCACCAACGCCGCAAGAAATACCGCTGACAGTATCTTCCAGGTAATGCCGATACGAATCGTCTTGCCCATAATGCGTAAGTATCCTGGAGAGGTGGTGCAACATCAATGAGGAAGGCTGGCAATTCCATATTTTTTCCATAATGTTTGCAATTTGTACCATTACAATTATCAGCGTGAACGGTTAACCAACCTTACAGGAGAGAAAAATGAAAAGATTTATCACGGTCGTAATGAGCACGCTGTTACTGACCTCCACAGCACTGGCTGACCATCCTGCCGGCGGCAAGCATGGCCGGAAACACAAGGACAGGTTTATCAGCAAACTGGAACTCACGGAAGATCAACGGCAACCCGTTACTGACATACTGAAGGAGCAAAAGGAAAAGGGCAGGGAGCTCATGCAATCTGCTTTTGAACAGGTCAGACCGCAGATGGAAACCTTGCATGAAGAAACCAGGCAACGGCTTGCCGAAATCCTCACTGACGATCAGTTACAGAAGTGGGACAGGATGAGCAGCAAGCGCCACGAACGGATGCAGAGGCGCTCTTCTCACAGGTAACGGTTCGTTATTGTGCAGCAAGGATTTCTTTATTAATCCTTGCTGCAGTCGCCCGGGCTGTTTTAATCACTTCATGCTCATCCAGTGTCAGTACCTTGCGGTCCTCCATTAGCACTTTACCGCCAACAATAACAGTCTGCACGTCCTGGGCATCGACGGCATAAACAAGATGGGACACAACGTCATACATGGGGACCAGGTGGGCAGCCTCCAGCGATACCAGGATAAGGTCGGCATGTTTGCCTGCCGCCAGTGATCCGGTATCTTCCAGACCGATAGCCGCGGCGCCGACCCGGGTGGCGATCTCCAGAACCCTTATGGCAGGCATGGTCTCAGGGTCCAGCAAGCGGCCCTTGTGTAAATATGCGGCCAGGCGGACCTCGTCCCACATGTCCAGGTCGTTGTTGGAGGCAGCCCCGTCCGTGCCCAGACCCACTGCGACACCGGCGTCCAGCATCTCCGGAACCGGCGCAAAACCGGATGCGATCTTCATGTTGGACGTGGGGTTGTGGATAGCGCCCACCCCGCGCGCTGTGAGAATGGATATTTCGGCCTTCGTCGGCCAGACAACGTGGGCGGCAATAGTCGGGCCACGGAAGAAACCGATTTTCTCGAGATGGTTGATCGAAGTCTCACCGTACATATCTCCCACGAGCTTGAGTTCGGCCTTTGATTCGGACAGGTGGATCGCAACGCCCACGGAGAGTTCGTCGGCCCGTTTTCTTACGATCTTCAGATTGTCGGGTGTAATGGTATAGGCCGCGTGGGGCGCAAAGACAGGGGTGATACGGTTGTTCCTGTTTTTCCACTGCCCGATAAAACTCTCAGCCTTGTCCATGGCATCGGCAAAATTTTTGGTGTAGCCGCTTTCCTGCTCGATGACGGCAGCCCCGATAACCGCTCGCAGGCCGCATTCCTCCATCACCCGGGCGATTTCCTTTGGATGAAAATACATATCCACGACGGTCGTTGTACCGCCCCTGATCATCTCAAGACAGGCCAGTTGCGTACCGGCACGTACAAATTCTTTATTCACAAAGCGGATTTCAGCGGGAAAGATGTATTTTGTCAGCCATTCCATTAATGCAAGGTCATCGGCAATACCACGGAAGAGGACCATGGCCGCATGAGTGTGCCCGTTCACAAGACCCGGCATCAGTACCCGGTTTTCACCGGCAATCCGTTTTGCCGGCGAGAATTTCCTGTCAATCGATGCCTGCTCATCGACCGCGATAATAATCCCGTTGTCAATGGCAACGGCGCCTTTATTGATCACCGTATTTTTATCATCCATGGTGACGACATAATCGGCCGAAACGACCAGGTCAATGTCGTCTGCATTGGCGTGCGGACTTGTCAAGGTCAGCATCGACAGGGAAATAAGCAACAACCAGAGGTGAATTATGCTATTCATGACAGATATTTTGTATAACCGGGGGAGATAACCAACTCTTTCGCCGTCGCTGCTGCGTCAAACATTCCCATAGATCTATAGGTGCTGCACGTCAGGCAGGGTCGCCATTTTACGGTCCAGTGTCAGGACTTCCAGTCCGGCGCGTAAATAATCGTCGGATATGAGGCGGTCGAACAGGCCTGGCCCGCCGGTCGCGTTAAGCGCCTCCAGAACGGAATCCCCGTTCAGCGGCGCGACCAGTCCGCTACTCAGAACCTGAAAGAGAGCCTGGGACGCGTCGTTCCTGGATACCTTGTAGTGGTGTTGAGCGGCGATGTATGTTTCGCCGATGACCTGGTTTGAGGTAAATACCTCTGCGCCGGAATCGATTAACCCGGAAAGATGCTCGATACAGTACGAATATGAATCAGAAGGCTGTGCGGTTATCAAGCGCAAAAGGACGGAAGTATCAATCCCGTAACGACGGGTCATAGGGTTCACTCCGGAACTTGTCAATATCGAACGGTTCGATACCAGGGTCTATCTTGTCCTTGAGATAGCCCAGCCTGGAATAATCGATGCGCCTCGGCTTGAGAATAAATCCTTCAGGGCCTTCTTTCAGTTCGATTTGATCGCCGGGGCCCACGCCCAGAGCGTCCAGCACCCGGGCGGGGAAAGTGACCTGTCGTTTAGAGGTAATCTTTACTATCATCATAGCTCTCCTTACAAATATGTTATTCAAGTAAGGCAGAATAGTCAAGTGCAATTATGTTGAAATAAAGATAATAAGTTGTCTGCTGTAACAGGCACAGCGTCGAGTTCCAGAAGATGCTCATTGTCCGCAGAGGCCAAGGTGAATACCGATTTGCCTCGATCCAGTGCGTCTTTACACAGCTTTTCAGTGTTCTTTTCTGCTAGACTACTGCCATGTCAAAAGTTGATCGTATCAAGGAAGAACTGAGCTGGCTCAAGATCGTTTTCGCTATTTTTGTTGCTACTGACCTCTCGTTAATCGTGTGGCTGGCTCAGAACTATAGTATATTACCTCAGACACTGATATTATTTTGTTGTGCAGGCGTGGCCCTCATCACATTAGCGCTAATATGGGTTAATCAGGCAGCAATCAAACGCTTCAAACAATTGGAGGAAGAGTGATGGAATGGTTTGTAGTAGCCGCTTTTTGTATATTTTTGGCGGGGCTGGCCGTCATCGTTTACGATCTTTCCAAACTTGGAAGTTAATTCTCGACGCGGCTGATTCACACTCCCGGCTTTTCAGACGCAGGGTGTTTAGAAGCATCCTTTATGGCCTCTAGGTTGACAACCTGTTGCTCTTGATCCCACTCTCTGCTTTTGTCCTGATACCCTATATGCTTTCGCCTGCCGCAAAAGCCTGTACTCTCATGCCGTTGATACATGCAAAAGCGCCATAACATCGTCCTGCTCTGTTTCTGCGCCGCGTTTATCTGTTATATCGACCGGGTAAACATATCGGTTGCCATCATCCCCATGCAGGAGGCCTTCGGCTGGTCGGATACCACCAAGGGTCTGGTGCTGTCCTCCTTTTTTATCGGCTACATGATCCTGCAGGCGCCCAGCGGCTGGCTGGCAAACAGGATTGGCGGTAAGATTGTTCTGGGTTTTGCCGTGTTGTCCTGGTCTGTTTTTACCATATTGACTCCAGTCGCGGCATTGATATCGTTGCCCCTGCTGATTGCCGTCCGCATCGCTATGGGACTGGGTGAGGCGGCGATGTTCCCGGCTTCTTATAACCTCTTCTCCCGCTGGGTTCCTGAGACTGAGCGCTCACGTTCCATCGGATTTTTGGCCAGCGGAATACCTTTGGGCACCCTGTTTGCGCTAACTACCACGGGCTGGATAGTGTCAAGGTATGGCTGGCCTTATGCGTTTTATAGTTTTGGCTTGCTTGGTGTGGTCTGGGCCGTCGTCTGGTATTTCAAAGCAGCCAATTCTCCTGCAGAGCATCCCGGGATATCCGTAGCGGAACTAGAGTTACTGGCCTCTGTATCGGGGGGCAGGCAGGAAGCCGCGGATATTCCCTGGAAAAAACTACTGTCACACAGTGCCGTCCTGGTTATATTTGTTAATCATTTCTGCACCAACTGGGCGCTCTACCTGATGCTGGCCTGGCTGCCCAGTTATTTTCGTGATGTACAGTCTCTCAGCGTCACCAGTGCGGGGATCTATTCTGCTGCGCCATGGCTGACCATGTTTGTAATGATCAACATCGGCGGCTGGGCAGCGGACAGGCTGGTGCAGCGGGGCAACAGTATCACCTTTGTTCGCAAACTCATGCAAACCGCCGGCATGTTTGGCGCGGCCGTGTTTTTCCTGCTGGTACCGTATGCGGACACACCCTTGATCGCGTTGTCCGTGATGTGCGGATCGCTTGCCTGTATTGCACTGACCTTCTCGGGATATGTACCTAATTTCCTTGATGTCACGCCGCGCTATGCCGACGTGCTGGTAGGTATCTCCAATACTTTCGGCACCATTCCGGGCATCGTCGGTGTATTCCTGGCCGGCTGGCTGCTGGACCAGACCGGCAGTTATGCCGGCGTATTCGTGACTGCGGCTGCCGTACAGGTGCTGGGCGGTGTTCTGTGGCTGTTTTTTGCTACGGGTGAGAAGATTATCGATTAACCGCTCCTCCTCCTGATGTCCAGTTACCAGGCAGTCAGCCGGAGTATTTATCCCACATTCCCAGCGATCTGCGGCAGGATTTGGTCAGGTAGAGCGCGTCGGTCCCCAGCGCGAAGAACCGGGCATCCTGTTCCTTCCAGTAGGCCAGGTATTCCTCCTGCAAGGTCAGGATGCCGAAGTGTACCGAGTTCTTCCGGCACACAGACAACGCCCGCTTGCCGATCTCGCGGATGCGCGGGTGGTGCATTTCCCCCGGTATCCCAAGGACCTGTGACAGGTCGCCCGGTCCGATAAAGATGAGGTCTACACCAGGGACGGCAGCGATGTCATCGATACAATCCACCGCTTCCATGGTTTCAACCTGGATCATTACCATGATCTCGCTATTGGCCGCAGCGGCATAATCGAGCATGTTTGCGCCGTAACCGCTGGCCCGGCCGGGCCCCAGTCCGCGTATCCCGTCAGGTGGATAGCGGCACAGCGAGACTGCCAGTTCAACATCCTCAACTGAGCGTATGCGCGGGAACAGGATACCTTCGGCGCCGCCGTCCAGGGCCCACTGCACGTGGGACGCGCTGGTCTCGGAGAGCCGGACCAGGGGGGCCGCGCGGCCCTTGTCGATAGCGCGCAGCATTTCCAGCACGCCGTCCGGACCGATATTTGAATGTTCGGCATCCACCAGCAGGAAATCAAACCCGGATTGAGACATCAATTCCGCGGCATCGGGCGACCGCAGGCCGAGGAATGCCCCGGCAACGGCCTGGCCCGCTTCGAGTTTGCTCCTGAGGCTCATCAACTTCCTTGTACGATGCTGTTCAGGCCCCGCTTGACCAGGGCTTCAACCATCTGCCGGCGGTAGGCACCGGTCGCGCGGAAGTCGTCAATAGGCCGGGATTCCCGGGCTGCCGCTGCGGCAGCGGCGGCAATCGTGGCCGCGTTCAGGGGTTCTCCCCGGAGCAGGGTTTCCGCTCCGGGGGTGCGCATGGCAACCGGCGCTACCGCGCCCAGGGCGATGCGGGCCCGCGCCACTCTGCCCCGGTTGAGACTGACCGTCATGGCAACGCTGACTATGGAAATTGCATCTGCTTTGCGCTTGCCGAGTTTGTAGTAGAACCAGTGTTCGTCATCATCCGGCCTGGTGAACTCAATGCCCGTTACCAGTTCATTGGAGCGCCGTGCGGTTTTGCGGACACCCCTGAAGAACTCCGGCAACGGTATGGATCTTGGACCGTCCGAAGCGCTTTCCAGGTGAACGACCGCGTCAAGCGCGAGCAGGGGAGGCGACACGTCGGCGGCCGCAGACGCATCGCAGATATTTCCGCCGACCGTGGCCAGGTTGCGGATGAGCGGGCCGGCAAAGGCAACGCACATGGGTTGCATGAGTCCTTCAAGCGCCCCTCCCGGTTGCCATTCCAGCAGACGGGCAAAGGTCACGCCTGCTCCCAGACGAATGGAGCCATTGCTGTCCGAAATAGATGTCAGGGCTTCAAGCCGGGTCAGGTCAACGACCAGGTCGGCTTCCAATGGTGCGCGTTTCATGTTCACCAGAACATTGGTGCCGCCGGCCAGCGGCAGGACACAATCATTTTCCGCCAGCGCTTTAAGAGCCTCGGGAATGTCACGCGGTTGCGTGAACTCAAAATCGTTGATCATGACTTTCCGGTTGCTATGAGCGCCGACACCTGTTCCGGGGTCAGGGGCAGACGCTGCACATCCACGTCCAAGGCATCCGCCAGTGCGTTGGCAAGGGCGCCCGTGGGAGGCGCAATGGGAGGTTCGCCAACGCCTTTGACTCCGATCGGACCCTCAGTCGCGGGTTGCTCCACCAGTATGGTCTGCATCGGCGGCATGTCTTCAGCGGTCAGCAGCAGGTAGTCGGCGAAGGTCGGGTTCAGGACCTTTCCATTGACTTCACGCAACTCTTCCATCATGGCCAGGCCGAGACCCATGGCAACACCGCCTTCGACCTGTCCTTCACAGCCCGTGGGGTTGACCGCTTTGCCGACGTCATGGGCTGCAGCATAACGCGTCACGGTAAGTTCACCGGTCGTGTCATCCACGTTCAATTCCAGCGCGTGGGCGCAGAAACTCGGTGCCGGGAAACCGCCGATGGGATGCGGCCTCGTTGTTGGCGGCGCATCGTCCAGGACGGACGAGACACCAATCATCGGCCCGCCGTGTTTCTTGTGCCGGTCGTAACAGATACTGGATAACGCTACCGAGTTTGTCCGGTCACCACGGACGAAGACCTGTCCGTCCTCGAGCACCATATCGTCCACCGAAGCCTCAAGCCGCATTGCAGCTTCTTCCAGCAATTGCCGCTTCAGGTCCTGCGCTGCCTCCTGGGCCGAACGCCCGATGGTGAACGTCATGCGGCTGCCGCCATGACCATGGTCCCAGGGCAGGGTGTCGGTATCCCCGCGCACCAGCTGGATCGATTCGACCGGAACGCCAAGGCCTGCTGCCGCCATCTGCAGCACACTTGAAGTTAATCCGCCGGTGCCCATATCGACACAGCCGGAAATGAGCCGGAAGGTGGCGTCTTCATTGGTTTCGATCAGTGTCTGGGTGCCCCAGGTGCCGCTCACCCACCAGTTACAGGCCAGGCCCTTGCCGGTGCCTGCAGGGCGTGGTTTATCCCATTCCACCGCGTCTGCCGCTTTTTGCAGGCATTCCTTGATGCTGACCGCGTCCAGCGGTTGTCCGGTAATGGTCGTATCGCCGTTTTCCCATGCATTCTTCAGGCGGAACGCCAGGCCGTCCATGCCGACTGCGCGCGCGACCTTGTCCATGTGGGTCTCCACTGCAAACGCCATCTGCGGTCCCGACGGGCAACGGATGGAGCCGTTGGGTACGTTATTGGTATAGGTGACCAGGCCGGTAATGTCCAGGTTGGGGATACGGTAGGGGCCGCCGGCCATCAGGCTTCCCAGGGCTGCCGTGTTGGGTCCGTACGGCCCGTAAGCGCCGGTGTTGAACAGCATCCGCACCTGCTGGGCGACCAGGGTGCCGTCTTCCTTGACGCCGGTCCTGATGTTAACCTTTGACGGGTGGCGCAACAGTTCTGCCGATGCCATCTCTTCTTCCCGGGTCAGGGTCATCTGCACCGGCAGCCCAGATCGTTCGGCCAGCAACACCGCGTAGGGCTCAAGAACGGGATACAACTTGCCGCCGAAACCGCCGCCTATATGGGTGGGTACAACCTTGAAAGTGCTGATGGGCCGTTTCAGCGCCTTGGACAGGTAACTGCGCACGCCGAAGGGTTTTTGTGTCGTGGTCCATACCGTTATGCGGCCCGAGGTATCGGTCATGGCCGTTGCACTGTGCGGCTCGATAGCGCCGGCATGGGCTTCCGGCGTGCGGTAGGTTCCTTCAACTACCCGGTGCGCTTCTGAAAATCCCCGTTCCGCGTCACCCACTGCGAATTCGAGTTTGTAGCACAGGTTACCCGTGCGTTCCGATTCCCAGTCCAACCGGTAAGCGTTCGGATCGTCATGTACCAGCGGGGCGCCCGGCAGGAGGGCCTGCTCGGGATCGAAGATCCCCGGCAGTTCCTCGTACTCGACCTTCACCAGCGAAGCCGCTTCCCGGGCGATATCGGGGGTCACGGCCGCGACTGCGGCAACAGGCTCTCCCAGGTAGCGTACTTTGTCCAGGGCGAACACCCGGTGGTCGTGCAGTTCATAACCGTAGTAACCCATCTCAACGTCACTCCCCGTAACCACCGCCCTGACCCCGGGCAGGCTCATCGCCTCGGATGTGTCGATAGACAGGATCTTCGCGTGTGCCTGCGTGCTGCGCACCAGCGCGCCATGGATCATGCGCGGCAACCGTATGTCTTCGGCGTAGATGGCGTACCCGGTTACTTTTTCCACGGCATCCGTGCGCACCATGCGCGCGCCGATCGAGTCGTCTCCGGTGTCAGCGATCTGCGCATGGATGCTCCCGTTGCCCAACGTTGCTGCGGCATCAAATATCTTGCTGTAGCCGGTGCATCGGCACAGGTTGCTGGAGATGGCGACTCGCACTGCCTCCTCGTCCGGATGGGGGTTCTGGTCAAACAGGCTTTTCAGTGACAGCACCATGCCCGGGGTACAAAATCCACACTGGATGCCGCCGCTCCGGACCATGGCCTGTTGCACCGGGTCCAGCACCCCCGGCTTGCCCAGCCCCTCGATGGTGGTCACTTCCCGTCCTTCGGTCTGTAACGCTAGCAGCATGCACGAGTTGACGGCTTTTCCGTCCAGGAGCACCGTGCAACTGCCGCAATCCCCGGTACCGCAGCCTTCTTTCGTGCCGGTCAGACCCAGATCAACGCGCAGGGCATCGAGCAGGCGGGTGCGCGGGGTGATATCAATCGTTTCCTGCCGGTCGTTGACGGTAAAATTTAATGTCTGTTTTTTCATTTCCCGGATTATCCGTTAAGTCATCAGCCCTGTTATGGACGCTACCGTTATATGACCGAGCAGGTTTGCAGTCAAGGCAGAAACGCGCGTACGGCATCCAGCACCAGGGGCCAGGTGGAAGTACCCGGGGTGATCATCTCGAAGTGTCCGGATTCGGGCGCCATCACGCGTGTTATTTCAGTATCACCGATGGACCTCGCGGCCGTCGCGTACGCCTCGCCGAAAGGCGTCCATACCGTATCATGCACCCCCATCAACAGGATCTGGGAGACGCCGATGGGCGCCATGCGCGCTGGCTCGACATAGGCATAGCGGTCGGGACGCTCTGCCGGCGACCCGTCCATGAGTCTGTCGATCACGTTATCGCAGCTCCCCTGCTGGTGAAGTTGCGTGAGAGCTGCAGCCGGCGCCAGCGCCACGACCCCGGCCAGGGGCAGCGGATCAGGTTGGTGGAGATCATGGTCTGCGGGTATCTTCGAACGGGCGCCCGTCCAGAGCGCCAGGTGCCCACCGGCTGAATGACCCATTACGATGACCCGGTCCAGGTCCAGGGGATAATCTGCTGCCAGGTTTCTCACATAATCGGTGCCCGAAGCGATATCGAGCAGGGTGCCGGGATAAGACCCTCCCGGATCGCCGACCCGGCGGTATTCAAGGTTCCATACCGCCAGGCCTTGCTCCTGCAGCGCCCGGGCTAGGGGGCGGGTCGTGGTGATATCGTACTCGGCCAGCCAGCAACCGCCGTGAATGAAGACGACGACCGGGAAAGGCCCCTCACCTTCAGGCACGCGCAGTTCGCCGAATTGCAGGGGGTCGCTGCCATAGGCAATCTTTATCCCCGGCTGACCGGATGACAGTTCCGCCAGCAGGTCGTCCACCGTCATTATGTCCGGTTCTGCACCAAGCAGTCCCGAGAACAGCCACAGGCTCAACGCGCCGATTATGTATTTCTTGTTCATTTCTTGCTCCCCTTGAATTTCACGCTGTGATAGAACATGCCATGTTGCCGGTTGAACGGCCATGTGCCGACACACTATGTTTTATTCCTTCCATCATATATCATTCGACCTGATATTGTCTTGAAAGTGGAGAATATGCCGACACAAACCGTTGCTGCAAATGAGACTCTGACCGCTGAACAAATCAAGGTGCGGGCAGAGTCGATCAGAGAGGACCTGAAAAAGTATGCGGACCAGGCCGAAGCTGACCGGCGCCTGTGCAGGGAGAGTGTGGAACTGATCAGAACCAACGGACTGTTGCGCACCGTCCAACCAGGATCCTGCGGGGGTCACGAATTACCTTTCCGTTCCTATATCGACGTGTTGGCGGCAGTGGGTGAGGGGTGCGGTGCAACGGCCTGGGTGCTGGGGGTATGGCATGCACATAGCTGGCTTATGGGCCATTTCCCCGAACAGGCACAACAGGACGTTTACGGAGACAATCCCGATACGTTTGTTTCAGCCGTCATCGGGCCCCGCGGCAGGGCGGTGAAACAAGGTGATGGTTCCTATGTGCTGAACGGATTCTGGCCATTCGGCTCGGGTTGCGAGCATTCACAGTGGCTGATCCTGGGAGCGGAAATATTTGACGGCTCCGGCGAGAAGATTGATGAAGCCGACCTGTTGATGCCGACCGGCGACATCGACATCCAGGATGACTGGTATGTCGCAGGGTTGCAGGGAACCGGCAGTAATTCCCTGGTTGCCAGGGATGTTAAAGTCCCGGGACATCGTTATCTTTCCTTGCCGCAATTGATTGAACGGGAAGCGCCGGCTTACAAGGCCGAGGACACCGGCTGGGTCACCTTGTCGCAGGCCGTACCGGTACTGGCTATTTGCCTTGTGGGCGGCGCCCTCGGGGTTGCACGGGCCGCGCTGAAGGAGTTCAGAAAAACCGTACCCGGGAAAAGGGTGGCGTATACGGCCCATATCGCCGATGATTGGATCCCCGTACAAGTCGCGCTGGGTTCGGCCGCGGCAGAAATACATGCGGCTGAGCTGGTCATGTACAAAATGGCCGATGACATTGATCACTATGCAAAGCTGAACGAGGCGATGCCCATGGAGATGCGCGGACGCATCCGCACGGATTGTTGCCTGTCGGTAAAGATGCTGCTCGATGCGGTGGACAAGTTGTACCTGTACGCAGGGGCATCCGCGCTTTCAGTCAAAAGCACATTGCAAAGAGCCTCGCGGGATTTGCATGCAACCAATATGCACGCCCTGCTGATGTACGATGCCAGCGCCGAGATTTATGGGCGAATACTGTTGGGCAAAGACTCAAACTCACCGATAATATAACTGACCGCCAGGAGACAGAATGCTGAAACTCTACCATAACGATATGTCAACCTGTTCCCAGAAGGTGCGTTTCCTGCTGGCAGAAAAAGGAGTCGAATGGGAAGGCGTGGAACTTGACCTGCGGCGCGGGGATCAGTTACAGCCCGAATTCCTCAAATTCAACCCGAAAGGACTGGTGCCGGTGTTGATCCATGACGGGCATATCGTGACTGAATCAAACATAATCCTTGAATATCTCAACGATGTATATACCGACCCACTGTTGCTGCCGGCAGATCCGGCCGGTCGCGCCAAAACCCGCTGGTGGATGAAAAAACTTGACGACGGCATTCACCTGGAAGTGGTCGTACTGAGTTTTGCCGTTGCCTTTCGTCACCAGTTAATCAAGGCCTGCGGATCAGATGAAGCACTGGAAAAACACTTTGCAGGTATCCGCGACCCGTATATCCAGGAGGTACAGCGCCAGGTGGTGCCGGAAGGAACAGAGGCGCCGCGCTTTGCACAATCCATCCGGCAATTCGAGAAGTTGCTGTCCGATATGAATGAAGCGCTGGGGGCGCACCCGTGGCTGGTCGGGGATAGCCTGACATTGGCCGATATAGCTTATTCCCCTTACGCTACCCGCCTGGACCATTTAGGCCTCCACGGGATGTGGGATGATAAGCCCCATTTTGCCCGCTGGTATGAGCGGCTGGCGCAGACCAGGGGCTACCGGGAAGGTCTGACTGACTGGTTTAGCCAAAAATACCTGCCGTTGATGGAGCAGGCCGGCGCGCAGGCGTGGCCGCGAGTAGCTGAGATCAGAGGTGGGATACGTGATGCCTGAAACAATCCGGTCAGAAACGCTATTATTACTTACAGTGGAGAGCGATTAACTATTAATACCCTGAACACAGTTTCCCCGAACGGCCCGCGGGCCGTGCTTGTCCATATCAATTTTCAAAACCCGCGTTACAATGAAGAACTGCATGAATTTGTGCGGCTCACCGTATCGTCCGGCCTGGTTCCTGCAGAGACCATCACCGGCAGCCGGGCAAAACCCCATGCCAAATTATTCATCGGTTCAGGCAAAATGGAGGAAATCAGGCAATCTGCCCGGGACCACGATGCGGATGTTGTGATCTTCAACCATGGCCTGTCGCCGGCGCAGGAGCGCAACCTGGAGCGGGAAATAAACTGCCGGGTTGTTGACCGGGTCGGATTGATTCTCGATATTTTCTCCCAGCGGGCCAGGACCTACGAGGGCAAGCTGCAGGTTGAATTGGCGCAGTTGCAACATTTGTCCACGCGGCTGGTTCGGGGCTGGTCGCACCTGGAAAGACAAAAAGGCGGTATTGGCCTCAGGGGTCCCGGCGAAACGCAGTTGGAGACTGACAGGCGTTTGATCGGTAAACGGATTAAAACAATTCGCGGCCGTCTCGAGAAAGTGAAAAGCCGTAGAGAGCAGGGCAGGAGATTACGCCGGCGTAATAACGCAGCTGTCATCTCGCTGGTAGGGTATACCAACGCAGGCAAGTCCACCTTGTTTAATCGTTTGACCGGCGCCGACGTATATTGCGCCGACAAATTGTTCGCCACCCTGGACCCGACTATCCGCAAAGCCCGTCTGGCTGATGATTTATCGGTGCTTTTCAGCGACACGGTCGGTTTTATCCGGCATATCCCCCACGACCTGGTAGAGTCTTTCCATGCTACCCTGGATGAAATCAGAAGCGCTGATTTATTATTGCACGTCGTTGACATCAATGATGACCAGCAGATGCGCATCGAGGAAGTGAACAAGGTGATAGACGAGTTGGGGGCCACGGCTATTCCACAGATCCTTGTCTTCAATAAAATCGACCAGGCCGGGATTGCCCCGGGGAATGGTGATCTGCGGACGACCGCGAGCAGTAGAATCAATGGCGCCAGTGCACGCGCCTGGGTTTCAGCCCGGACCGGAGACGGACTGGTGGAGTTGAAGCAACTAATATGCAGGGAACTCGGGTGACCCGGCTTGACCCTTTTTCCATACGGGCGCAGCGACATTGTGATAAACTTCTCGACAGGTGTGGTTAACTGGAAATGAATATACGAGGTGAAGTAAATGGGTTGGAATGAACCGCCGGAAAATAAAGGTCAGGACCCCTGGGGCAACCGGGGCAGGGGAGAAGGTCCGCCTGACCTGGATGACATCGTTCGTAAGATGCAGGAGGGCTTTGGCGGGATATTCGGCAAAAAGCCGTCAGGCCCCAAAAAAGAACGCAAGGGGTTTCCTTTCTCATGGCTTGTCGTAGTCATAGTCCTGGTCATGTTGCTGCTGGTAGACATCACCTACCTCATCGATCAACAGGAACGGGGTGTCGTCATGCGCTTCGGGCGCTACGAGAGGATCCTGCAGCCGGGTCTGAATTTTGTCTATCCCAGCCTTATCGACAAGGTGGTAACCGTTAACGTCGGCCAGGTACGTTCCATTACCCACAAGGCATCCATGTTGACCCAGGATGAAAATATTGTTGACGTTGAAGTTGCGGTACAGTGGCGGATTAACGATCCGGCTGATTTTATCTTCAACGTGAAAGATCCGGCGTTGACACTGAGACAGGTAACGGAAAGCGCCGTGCGCGCGATTATAGGGCAGAGTGAGCTGGATTATGTCCTCACTGAAGGTCGTAGTGAGATCGCGCATCAACAACAGGAGTTGATGCAGGAAATACTGATCGACGATTACCGCTCGGGTATCTTTATCGTCACCATTGAAATGCAGCCGGCAAAACCGCCCGAGGACGTCAAGGCCGCGTTTGATGACGCCATCAAGGCCAGGGAGGATGAGCAACGCGTGGTCAACGAGGCGGAGGCCTACCGGAATGACATCCTGCCGCGCGCCCGCGGCGGCGCCGCACGGGTCAGGGAAGAGGCTAATGCTTATAAAGCTTCAGTCATAGCAAAATCAGAGGGCGATGCAGCGCGCTTTAATCAATTACTGGCGGAATATGAACGCGCGCCGGAAATCACCCGTAAACGCCTGTACCTGGAATCCATAGAATCAGTCCTGTCCGGAACCAATAAAGTGTTGCTCGACGCAGAGGGCGGCAATAACCTGATGTACCTGCCATTGGACAGGTTGATGAGATCCCGAAACACATCGTCAGGGGATTTGTCCCGGGATTTGAACTCTGATACGTCCGGTTCCCAGTCCGTAAATGACATGTCTGAGCGGTTGGTTAACAGAACACGAGGTAATAGATAATCATGATGCTACGTATTTTAATATTGATCGCACTGGTCTCGGTCCTTGCTTATTTTTCACTGTTCCGGGTGCAGGAATACGAGCAGGCCATTGTTTTCCAGTTCAAGGAGATCCAGCGCTCCGATTACGAACCCGGCTTGCATTTCATGATCCCGATCATCAATACCGCCCAGAAGTTTGAAACGCGGTTGTTGAACCTGGACCAGGAACCGCAGCGGTTTTTAACCGTGGAAAAAAAGGATGTGATAGTCGATTATTACGCAAAATGGATTATATCCGACGTTGAAAGGTTTTACATAGCAACGCGGGGAGGCGACGTACAGTATGCTACGGGGTTGCTCGGGCAGAGAATCAATCGCGCCCTGCGTGATGAATTCGGCAAACGCACGGTCCAGGAGGTGGTTGCCGGTGAACGCGGTGAAATCCTTGATGTTGTCCAGACAACAACCGAACAGCTACGTGATGAGCTGGGGATAACCGTAGTTGATGTCAGGACCAAGCGTATTGACCTGCCGGAGGAGGTCAGTAACTCCGTCTATGCCAGGATGCGGGCCGAGAGGACCCGGGTGGCCAAGGATTTCCGCGCGCGGGGCGGGGAAGCGGCGGAACGAATCATGGCAAACGCGGACCGGGAACGTGAAATCATCCTTGCCAATGCGTACAAGGATGCGGAAACCGTGCGCGGCGAGGGCGATGCCCGTGCTACCGAGATCTACGCCAGTTCGTATGGCAGGGATCAGGAATTCTATACGCTTTATCGCAGCCTCAATGCCTACAAGACCAGCTTCAGCAGCAATAACGATGTGCTGTTGCTTGAGCCTGATTCCGACTTTTTTAAATATTTCAATAACCCCCTGGGTGAATAACAGCTAGTGCCAGTGACGGTTTTGCCGGCTGTATGACATGGAAGGCTGCCGCTGAGGCCCTGTGCCATTTAACTTCTTGTACCGGTCATGTGGACGGAATTACTGAGTGCCATTGCTCTTGTCTTCATCCTGGAAGGCATTGTGCCGTTCATGAACCCCGACTGGATTAAACGGGTGTTTCTCGCCGCATCACAGATGGATAATACCAGGTTGCGGTTTATCGGTGTCAGCAGCATGTTATTCGGTGTGGTCATGTTATATGTCGTGCGCTGACCTGGCATGTATCTATGCACAGATGAGATAACAGGGTATGCCGGCGAGAAACAAATGGTTGTTGCCAGAAGGAATTGAAGAGGTGTTGCCGCCCCAGGCTGCGGAACTCGACAGCCTGTGCCGCCGGCTCATGGACCAGTTTTCCACCTGGGGCTACGAACTTGTTATCCCTCCCATGATCGAATATCTCGATACGTTATTCACAGGCACCGACGAAGACCTGGAACTGCAGACATTCAAAGTCACCGACCAGTTAAATGGAAAACTGATGGGGATCCGGGCCGATACCACTCCACAAGTAGCGCGTATCGAGGTCCATAACCTGAAGCGCGGCAGGCCAAGCCGGTTGTGCTATATCGGATCGGTGTTACACACATTGCCGGGCGGGCCCGGGGGCACACGTTCACCCTTGCAGGCAGGTGCGGAACTTTACGGGCACACAGGCTGTGAGAGTGATGCGGAAATTCTCGCTTTGATGCTGAAGACCCTGCAACTGGCAGGTCTGCAGGATGTTCACGTCGATATCGGTCACGTGAGAATCCTGCAGGGTTTGATCGAAGCGTTGCAACTGACCCCAGACCGGGAAAACAGGGTTTTCGATTGCGTACAGAGAAAAGCGCCAGATGAGTTAAAAAAAGCTCTGGCGGAATGGTCCATTGCCACTGATCACAGTACGGCCTTGCTCAGGCTGATAGATATGGAAGGAGACGCAACCATACTGGACGAAATCAGGACCATCCTGAGGCCCTGTGGTGAGGAGTTATGCGGCTACGTGGACGAATTACAAAAAATTGCGGAACTGACAGGGCGTCAGGTAAAGGATGCGCCCTTGTATTTTGACGTGACTGAATTCCAGGGTTATCACTATTACACAGGGGTAACTTTCGTTGCGTATATGCCGGGAGAGAGCCATGGGATAGCTTTCGGCGGGCGTTACGATGGAATAGGCCGGGCATTCGGCCGGCACCGCCCTGCCACCGGTTTCAGTACGGATGCGCACAAGTTGTATCAATTGACTCCCCATTCTTATAAACCGAAAAAAGGGATATACGCACCTTATTCCGAGATGCCGGAGCTGCATGAACTGGTGGAACAATTAAGAGAACAGGGTGAAATTGTTATCTGCATGCTGCCCGGACAAACTGGCGGTCCACTGGAATTGGGTTGTGACCGGGAAATCACCCTGGAACACGGGCGCTGGCAGGTCAGGGAGATTTAGGTGAGAGCAGGTCTGCGACCCTGTTGGGGACAGACTTGAAGCATGCCCCTGCATGTTGTAAGCAGGGGTCTGTCCCCGGAGATGCTTGAGCATGAATAACTGTCTGAAACATGAGGGTTGCAGCATAGTCGTTGTTGGTTCCCAGTGGGGCGATGAGGGCAAGGGCAAGATCGTCGATTTGCTGGCGCAACGCGTAGAGGCCGTGGTCAGGTTCCAGGGCGGGCACAATGCAGGACATACTCTCGTTATCGATGGAGAACAGACAATATTGCACCTGATCCCTTCCGGTATCCTGCATGAAGGAGTACGCTGTTTTATAGGCAATGGGGTGGTGCTATCGCTACGCGCGCTACTGGATGAACTTGCCATGCTCGAAAATAAGGGTATCAGGGCGCGGGACAAACTCCATATCAGCGAAGCCTGTGTCTTGCTGTTACCCCACCATATCCTGCTGGACCATGCGCGGGAAGACGCCAGGGGCAAGGCGGCCATCGGCACGACCGGACGCGGTATAGGGCCTGCTTACGAAGACAAGGTAGCCAGGCGGGCGTTGCGCGTCAATGATTTGTCGGACCGCAACCGTCTTGAAGACAAGTTGAGAGAGGCGCTCGATTTCCATAATTTCATGCTGAAAAATTATTACCGGGCCGGAACCGTGGACTTTGGGCAAACCCTGGATGAAACCCTGGCCCTTGCTGAGGAAGTCATTCCAATGGTCGCAGACGTGACCGGGATGCTGCATGACATAAGGCAACAGGGTGGCAACATACTGTTTGAGGGCGCCCAGGGTACGCTGCTGGATATAGACCACGGGACTTATCCTTTCGTTACCTCTTCGAATACCACCTCGGGCAGCGCCGCCACAGGATCCGGTTTCGGACCTGGAAATTTTGATTATATCCTGGGGATCACCAAAGCCTATACCACCCGGGTAGGTTCCGGCCCGTTTCCGACGGAACTGGCCGGCGCAGACGGCGCGCTGCTGCGCGACAAAGGGCATGAATTCGGCGCAACCACAGGCAGGCCCAGGCGTTGCGGCTGGTTTGACGCAGTGGCGCTAAAACGTTCCGTTCAATTAAATGGCCTGTCCGGGGTGTGTGTGACCAAGCTTGACGTACTGGACGGTCTGGATGCGGTAAAGATATGCTGCGGCTACCGCGTTAACGGTGAAATCCGCAGTGTCCCTCCTGCCGGTGAAATGGCGAACTGTGAACCGGTTTACGAAGAAATGCCCGGTTGGCAAAATATTACCAGGGGGCTCAGGGAGTATGCCGGGCTTCCCGAAAACGCCAAGGCTTACCTGAACCGTATCCAGGAGTTATGTGAAGTCCCCATCGCCATGATCTCCACGGGTCCCGACCGTTCGGAAACGATAATCCTGGAGCATCCCTTGCAATAGCGGTTGGCCGGAATAGCTCTTTGATATATGATGGCCGCAGGAATTCGTAACCGGAACTGGTGCCGAGGAAAGGACTTGAACCTTCACGGGGTTACCCCCACTAGCACCTGAAGCTAGCGCGTCTACCAATTCCGCCACCTCGGCATGTGCTGATGTCTGCAAGCAGGTAAGATCAGCGTATTTTCAAGATGACGGACTTTACCGTTACCGTTATGTACTGTCAATGAATATCTAGCCCGTATTTCTCACCAGGTCGCTAGTAACTATAGGATACATGTTTGCTGTCAATGAGTTATGGTAATCTATTGACAATGTTATCATTACAGGCTGCGCTTGATGCGCCCTCGCTTGTCTTTTTGCCGCCAGCGGGCACGTGCTCCCTCAACCAGAGCTACGGCTATGCTTTCGGTCGCAGGCACCCGCTGGCGGCAAAAATCCTGCGCGATCTTCGCATCACCTGATGAGAAACACGGTCTATGGCAAAGAAAAAGAGCAATGAACAATACCAGGTAAGTATTCCTGAACGGAATGAAATTATCGAATTTCTGAAACGTTCAGGGGTGCCGCGCCAACTGTCCGAGATAGCAGTTTCACTAAACGCAAAAAGTTCTGCTGAACGAGCGGCGTTGAACAAACGCCTCAAGGCGATGTTACGGGACGGCCAGATCATCCGTAATCGCCGGGAGGGGTACGGCCTGCTGGAAAAGATGGACCTGGTGGCCGGACGTGTGATAGGCCATAAGGATGGTTACGGGTTCTTCAGGCCCGACCACGGCGGGGAAGACCTGTTTTTGTCCATGCAACAGATGCGTCGCGTCCTGCATGGGGATCACGTGGTAGTGCGCTACGGCGGATATGACCGGCGCAACCGCAGGGAAGCGATAATTGTCGAAGTGCTGGAGCGGGTAAACCGATCGGTGGTTGGGCGTTTCTGCAAGGAGGGCAGCATCGCCTTTGTTGTCCCGGACAATAAACGAATTAACCAGGATATCCTGATTCCGCCGCAACAGTGCAAAAAGGCAAAAACAGGCGACTATGCGGTCGCAGAGATTACCCGGCAACCGGATACGCACACGCAACCCCTGGGCAAGATCACCGAGGTCCTGGGTTCTCCCGGTTCCATTGACATGGCGACGGAAATTGCGATACGCGCCTACCAAATCCCCTACCAGTGGCCTGACGAGGTCCAGGACGAATTGGCCGGGTTGACCCGGGACCAGAAGGTTAAAGGCAGGCAGGACCTGCGCAAACTGCCGCTGGTAACAATAGATGGAGAAGACGCCAGGGATTTTGATGATGCGGTATATTGCGAAAAACAGGGGCGTGAGTGGCGCCTGGTAGTAGCTATAGCCGATGTCTCTCATTACGTCAGGCCGGGAACAGCCCTTGATCATGCTGCACAGGAGCGGGGCAACTCGGTCTATTTCCCTGACCGGGTTGTGCCCATGCTGCCCGAATTGCTTTCCAACGACCTGTGCTCGCTGAAACCGGATACGGACCGGTTGGCCATGGTATGCGACATGCGCGTCAACCGGGCCGGCCGTATTAAACAATACCGCCTGTATCCGGCTGTTATAAATTCCCGGGCCAGGCTGACCTATAACCAGGTGAGCAAGATTCTCGCAGGCAATAAAGTACCGAGAAAATACAAACCCGTTATCCCTTTTATACGGAATATGCATGAATTGTTCAGCCTGATGCACGGGCACAGGGCGCGCCAGGGACTGCTGGATTTTTCATCGACTGAAGTCAGGCTGAACTTTGACAAACAGGGCAACATTGCCGAAATCAATACGGTAGAACGTGATGACGCCCACAGGATTATTGAAGAATTCATGCTGGCGGCCAACGTCTCGGTAGCAGAATTTCTGCTGACGAACGAGGTGCCATGCCTGTTTCGCAACCATGCCGTACCGAAGGAGGAGAAGGTCAATGACCTGAACCAGTTCCTGGCTGATTTCGGCCTGCAACTGGGTGGCGGCCTGGACCCCGGGGCAAAGCACTACGCCAGGGTCCTGGAATTGATCAAAAACAGGGAAGACCGGCACCTGATTGAGACCGTGCTGTTACGCAGCATGCCGCTGGCGACCTACGAGAGCCGTAATAACGGCCATTTCGGTCTGGCATTCGATCACTATACCCATTTCACCTCACCCATACGGCGTTATCCCGACCTGCTGGTACACCGCGCCATCCGCCATATTTCGCAAAACGAACCTTATGCATACAGCAAGAATGACATGCATCATTTAGGGGTCGACTGTTCCATGACCGAGCGCAAGGCTGAAGAGGCTGTCAGGGATGTCATCACCCGCATGAAGTGCGAGTTTATGCTGGATAAAACCGGCAGGGAGTATGAAGGAATTATTTCCGGTGTTACCGGGTTTGGCCTGTTCGTCGAACTGGACGACATTTACGTTGAGGGGTTACTGCATATTTCCGCTTTGCCGGCTGACTACTATCACTTTGACCCTATTGCCCATTCCGTATCCGGAGAAAAATCAGGACGGAAATTCTTTCTCGGGGACCGCATTAAGATAAAGGTGAACAGCGTCAACCTGGATGAGAGAAAAATCGATTTCGATTATGCCGGCTGAACCCGGCATAAGGAATATTCTCCGCTACCGGGTTAAATCATGGGCATACAGGCAGGCAGAAACGTTGAAATCATCTATGGTTACCACGCGCTGCGCCATGTCCTGTCCCGGCGTTCCCACGATGTGCTGGAAGTATACATTGCCCTGAACAAGCGCGACTCCGCAAGGCTCGATGCCCTGCGCAACACCTGTGACGATGCGCAGATTTCCATCCAGTATATTTCAAGCCGGAAGCTGGATAAGCTGGTCGGGGAAAACAAACACCAGGGCATTGCGGCCAGATGCCGTCCGGACAGCACCCGGCAAATGATGACCATAACCGATCTATGTTCCCGGCCAGTGCGTGAGTCTTCGATAATACTGGCGCTAGACAGGGTGATGGACCCACACAACCTGGGGGCGTGCATCAGGACGGCGGATGCTGCCGGTGTGGATGCGATTATTTTGCCGAAGGACCATTCCGTTCCGTTAAATGCGACCGTAAAAAAGGTAGCCAGTGGCGCAGCGGAGTCTGCAAACATCATTATGGTCACGAACATTGCGCGTAGCCTCAGACAGTTGCAAAGCGCCGGTTACCGGATAACAGGCACGACCGATACTGCCGACAAAACCATATACGATGCAGATATCCCGTTTCCCGTGGTACTGGTGATGGGTTCGGAGCAGGGCGGCATGCGCCGGAATACCCGCGAACATTGCGAGCAGTTGCTAAGAATACCGATGTATGGTGCGGTCGAAAGCCTGAACCTGTCGGTTGCCGCGGGGATATGTCTTTATGAGATCAGGAGACGGAGCGCAGCAGGCAGAGAACAGCACCAACAGGAACAGTAGCGCGAACGGTCACAAGGAACATAAAAAAATGATTAGTTCATCTTGCCTGTGCCATTGCGTTATGAGACCATTTCACGGACTTGACTACTGACAGGGGGAAGATTATGAGTGAACCTGATTGCCCGCAAAAGTATCCTTACGGGATTGAACTTGAGGCCGGAGTTTATTTCTGGTGCAAGTGCGGACGTTCTGCCAATCAGCCTTTTTGCGACGGGACCCATGCCGGCAGTGAATTTGCGCCGGTGCGTTTTGAGGTGAGTGAAACAGATACATTTTGGCTATGTGGTTGCAAGCGCAGCGGCAACTCGCACTTATGTGACGGCAGCCATAAAAATCTCTGATCAGGCAGGATGAGTACAGCCATTGATGACCAAACGGCCGCTTGCGCCTGAACCTGCCGACTACGTACTGGCTGTTATGAGTTGACCGTGGTGGCCTGTGCGCCGTAGGGCAGGTTTTGTATACCTCTGTTGGTATTGGAACAGAGTATCCGCCAGGCTGTGACTAAAATATCCGGCCCGAACAGCTGTTCCCTGTGCCAACCGTCTTCAACGGAGTAGAATTCATCCATCGCCTCGCGGGCGAACATGTCTTCATTATTGAACTTGTCAGGGACAAAATCACGCCAGAGATATCTCATTTCATCGTAAAAGGCCTTTTGCTCCTGTTCGGTCGCGACGTTTGAACCCCAACTGATCATGTACCTGTGGGTCCTTTCCGTTACCGGTACGTACCACTCGAAATGAACAATATGGGGAGCCGGGAAGGGGTCGACGCGCAATACACCTGGCATCCAGATGCCGACTTCAGGGATCATCCCCTTCATTACTCCGGGTTCATCGGGCAGGTATTGCGCCGAGATGGTTTTATCATCAACTACGTTCACCTGCCATAACGGTGTGCCGGCGCCGCGGATCAACCTGACTCCGCAAGGCCCGCCGTTATCCCGGTTGCTGTTGATGACCTGCATGCCCCGGTTGTCACCCAGACCGGTGTCGCCCAGCACCGTGGGGACCTTGAAACCGCGTACCAGGGGAGAGTTCCGGTGCATATAGGCATGGGCAGGGTCAAACCCGTTTTCCGCTCCGAGACGCCAGTTGCAATTTACTTCCCTGGACCAGCCATCCGGGTACATGTGCAGGTCTTTATCCAGGAATCCCGGTGGGACATCGGTTTCCAGGTCCGCCGGCTCATTGTCGCCGATGAAAACAAACACCATGCCCTGCGCTTCACGGACCGGGTAGCTCCTGATTCGATGTCTGCCTATAAGTGAACTTTGCGGATCGGTGATGATGTTGATCAGGTCACCTGACTTCAGGTCATAGGTAAATCCGTGATACCAGCAGGTAAGCGTTTCCCTGGTATAACATTCCGGTTTTTTTGAAAAGGGAACGCCTTTATGGATACATTGATCATGTACGGCGTATACCTGTCCGTCAATGCGGCGGAATAAAATCCTTTCCCCCAGGATTATCCTGCACTTGAAATGCTCAACAGGTTCGCCGAGGCCGGTACTGGTATCGGCTTCCACGAGTTCATGGCTGAAGAACGCCGGATACCAGTGGTTGCGAAAGCCCAGGCCGGCATCAAGATAGTCCTGCCAGGGTGGTGTCTTGTTCTCATCCATGGAGGTTATCTCAAAATTCCCCAGTGCGAGCCGTTCATATCGTTCATAGAGTTTATGCCAGGGCCAGCAACTCATTGGCGAATTGTTGCGGGGCAGAGGCCATGGGCATATGATCCGTGGCAAACGTGACAACCTTATCGCATGGCATGGCCTGTAGCATCCGGCGCTGATATTCAATGGGTATTGCCTTGTCTTCCAGGGCCTCGAAGTAAATGCGGGGCACACGACCGAAATTTTCAGCGCTCAATCGCAACGGCGCACCCAATGGTTTACGCGCCATGGGACGTTGCAACCTGGCGGCTTTCTCCACTGCCGCAGCCGCTGAGGTGTTGTAGATAATGTCGGCTAAATGTTCTTTTCTGAAGGTGATCACCCCATCCCCGGACACGTCACAATGACTCATTACCGGTGACTGAATCGGCTGTCTCTCCCAGAAATGCCTGGGTGAACTACCGTTGGGCAGGAGAAATGCCGCTACGTAAACCAGCACTTTGATTGCATCCGGCCGGTACTCCGCTGCCTGTGATATGGAAATGCCCGCCAGGCTGTGTCCCGCCAGCACCACCGGTTGCGTCTGCCGGTCCAGGACTTCAATCACCCGGTCGCGGTAGCTGTCCAGGGTGATTTCAGACAAGGGCGTTTGATCGTCTCCCTGGCTGGGCAAATCAGGTGTAATGACCTCATGCCCTGCCTGTTTTATGGCCTCTCTCACCGGATCCCAACTCCAGCCTCCGGCAAACGCCCCGTGAATTAAAACAAATGTAGTCATTAACGGCCTCCTGTGTTTACATATCAGCCGGTCAGGACAGCCATTATAATATTGATCCGACCGGAATGTCCCGGTGCAGTTATCAGCGGACAGGGTCATCTTAAAGTCATTACCCGCTTTCAAATCTCCCACCCGTCATTCCTGCACAAGCAGGAATCCAGTTAAACAATCATTCATTGTGTATAAAAAATTACGTTTCCATTGGATTCCGGATCACGCCCGGAATGACAGCGGGGCGTATACCGACTTTGAGATAGCCCTGTATCAGCGGAACCCCGTCAACGCCGCAGGAATGCAATCCAACGGTAGAAATTTAGCAGGCTGGACAGGGAGGCCGAGACGTAGGTCAAGGCAGCCGCTGTCAGGATGTGGCGCACCACGGGCTCTGCGCTTTGCGGCAGGTACCTGCCCTCTATCAACAGGGGCAGGGCGCGGTTGAAACTGGCGTCCCACTCGACCGGCAGTGTCACCAGGTGAAATATGACCGGCAGGACCAGGATGAGGATACCGGAGGCAAACATCAATACGCCGATAAGGGGTGATTTAACCAGTAAAGTGACGAACGGGAAACTGACCAGGATGATCGATGCTGTTTTTTCGGTAAACGCGATATACTTGGCAAGTTTCCAACGCAGGTAAAGG
This sequence comes from Gammaproteobacteria bacterium, assembly GCA_965116495.1. GTDB lineage: Bacteria > Pseudomonadota > Gammaproteobacteria > Eutrophobiales > Eutrophobiaceae > JAAXHV01. The sequence goes on from OZ220696.1 coordinate 762,544, forward strand.
GGCTTAAAACCGGTGTAATGCTGCAGGGCATGGCCGATTTCATGGGCGGCAATAACCACGGAGGTCAGGGATTTACGCTCAAATACACCGGAAGACAGGCAGACTGTCTTATTTTCAGGGTTGTAGTGATCGCCGCCGCTTTCAAGCGCCTCGACGTTATAGCCCGTCAATTTCAAGTGGATGATTAAATGCCGGGCCAGATCCCCGCCGGTACCCGGTAATTCATCCAGCGGGGTGTCGTAGCGTTTGAATACATGTTTTGTCCAGAGCTGGGGGCCCAGGATCAATGCCAGCAACAGACAGAAACCTGCAATACCGAGTAACATAATGAACAGTTAGAAAGTACGAATTACGAATTATAAATTACGAATTAGGAATTACGAATTAGGAATTACGAATTAGGAATTACGAATTTTAGATTAGGAATTATTAATTAGGAGTTGGAGTGCGCTGCTTTGGAGTTATCACAATACAAAGCCGCCGCAGGCAGGCGGCACATTCATTCCCAATTCGTAATTCCTAATTCCTAATTCTTAATTAAAAAATGACTCCCATACAGCGCTATCAATCAGATATTGATCGGGACAGGATAATACCTGATCCAAACCAGTTGGCGGTGGTTAGGCGCGTGCAAAAATTGCACGATGAACTGGTGGCCGGGATGTCCGGCAACTCCATCAGGCGCTTCCTCGCCCGGTTTTGCCCGCGCCGTACGCAACCCGTCACGGGACTGTACCTGTGGGGGAGTGTCGGTAGAGGCAAGACTTACATCGCCGACATGTTATTTGACTGTCTGCCCTTTGAGAATAAACTGCGCGTGCATTTTCATCGTTATATGCAGTGGGTGCATGCGGAATTAAAACAACTCCAGGACGTCGAAGCGCCACTGCGGCTGGTTGCGAATAAACTGGCCAGGGACACTGCCGTGATCTGTTTCGATGAGTTCCATGTATCCGATATCACCGATGCAATGCTGTTAAGCGGGTTGTTCCACGAGTTGTTTGCCCGGGGTGTTACCCTGGTTGCAACTTCGAACGAACCTCCCGACAGGCTGTATTGGGGGGGGCTGCAACGGGAAAGGTTTTTGCCGGCAATCGAACTGATCAAACGGCATACCAGTGTAGTAAGTCTTGATACCGGCGTCGATTACCGGTTGCGCTACCTGGACCAGGCCAGAATATACCACCATCCATTGAACGCGGGTAACCGGGAGAAACTGGAAGAAAGTTTCGGTAGGATTGCCCTGGAAATCGCTGAGTCGAATTCCACCATAGAAGTTGAAGGCCGGAAAATAAAAGCCATACGGCTGGCTTCCGGCGTGGTCTGGTTTGATTTCCACGAGATCTGCGACGGGCCCCGTGGCGCGGCCGATTACATAGTGATTGCCCGGCAGTTTCAAACGGTGTTTATTGAAGGCGTTGTGCAAATGGATGCTGCGGACGATGATCGAGCCAAACGCTTTGTCACTATGGTAGATGAATTTTATGACCGTAACGTCAAGTTGATCATTACGGCGCAAGTGGCAGCCGGAGAATTGTATACCGGGAAACGCCTGGAGCCGGAGTTTGAGCGTACTGCCAGCAGACTCATCGAAATGCAATCCCATGACTATCTGGGAAGAGCCCACCTGCCGGGTTAAGAACTGTCGGGGGACGGACCAGGGCTATCTCAAAGTCGGTATACGCCCCGCTGTCATTCCGGGCTTGATCCGGAATCCAATGAAAACGTAATTTTTTATAAACAATGAATGATTGTTTGACGGGATTCCTGCTTGTGCAGGAATGACGGGTGGGAGATTTGAAAGCGGGTAATGACTTTAAGATGTCCCTGGGGGACGGCCTTAAGTCCGTCCCCATTAATAAATGTTATGCTATCATGCTGTAATTTCAGGGGAACAATAACAAAATAGAGGAGATGTAGATAGTGTCCTATACAGCTGAAAACATTCGAAATATTGCTATTACCGGACAGAGCGGGGCAGGCAAGACGACATTGGTCGAAGCCTTGCTGCACGGCGCCGGCGCGATCAACCAGAAAGGGTCGGTGAAACGGGGAACGACGGTGTGTGATTTCGATCCCCAGGAAAAAACACACCAGCATTCACTGGATAGTGCAATCTCAAGCCTGGATTACCACGGCAGCCACGTTAACCTCATAGATACACCGGGCTATCCTGACTTTATCGGCCGGGCGCTGGCTGTTCTCCCCGCCGTGGAAACCTGCGCTGTTGTTGTAAACGCGCAGGCCGGGGTCGAAATGGTGACAGGCAAGATGATGGAGCAGGCCGGGGAAAGAGGAATGGACCGCCTGCTGATCGTGAATAAAATGGATGCGGAAGGTGTTGATCTCGAAGCCGTTCTGGAGCAACTGAAGGAAGCTTACGGAAGCGAGTGCCTGCCCTTGAATTTGCCGGCCGATGGCGGTGCCGAGGTAGTGGATTGTTTTTTTCAGGCTGATGGCAAGCAGACCGATTTCCTGTCTGTTGCAGAGGCGCATGTCAATATCGTCGACCAGGTGGTCGAACTCGATGAAGAACTTATGGAGCAATACCTGGAGCAGGGGGAGGACATCAGCCCCGAGCAACTGCATGAGCCGTTTGAACTGGCCTTGCGCGAAGGTCATTTTATCCCTGTCTGCTTCGTATCGGCGGAAACGGGAGCAGGCGTGAATGAGTTACTTGAAATCTTCGCCAGATTGATGCCAAACCCGGACGAGGGTAATCCTCCTCCGGTTTTCAAGGGTACCGGTGATGCGGCGGAGCAGATCAATATCCGGCCCGATCCCGACAGGAATGTGATCGCCCATGTATTCAAAGTCCATATCGATCCGTTCGTCGGCAGGCTGGGTGTTTTCAGGATACACCAGGGAGTCATTACCAAGGACAGCCAACTGTACATCGGTGATGCCCGCAAACCGTTCAAGGTAGGGCACCTGTTGAAACTGCAGGGCAAGGAGCACATTGAGATAGACCGAGGTGTGCCGGGCGATATCTGCGCCGTTGCAAAGGTCGACGAAATCTATTTTGACGCGGTCTTGCATGCTTCCCACGATGAAGACGAGGTTTACCTGCAATCAATGGATATCCCTGCCCCCATGTACGGTTTGGCCATTCAGACGAGGAGCAGGGGGGATGAGCAGAAGATATCGGATGCCTTGCACAAACTTGAGGCGGAAGATCAGAGTTTTCTGGTCGAGCACAATGCGGCTACGAATGAAACGGTCATTCGCGGTCTGGGGGAATTCCACCTGCGCATCATGCTGGAAAAACTGAAGGATCGGCACAACGTGGAAGTAGACACCCGACCCCCGAAAATAGCCTATAAGGAAACCATCAGTTCCAGGGCTGAAGGTCACCACCGGCACAAGAAGCAGACAGGAGGCGCAGGTCAGTTCGGTGAAGTTTTCCTGAGGGTCGAACCGTTGTCCAGGGGCACGGGTTTTGAATTTGTCGATGCCGTAGTCGGCGGGGTTATCCCAAAGCCCCTGATACCGGCGGTGGAGAAAGGCATCAGGCAGGCGCTGGGCGGCGGCGCGTTGTCCGGTAACCCCATGCAGGACATAAGGGTGACGGTTTATGACGGTAAACACCATCCTGTTGATTCCAAGGAAGTGGCGTTTGTCGCTGCCGGCAAGAAGGCCTTCCTCGACGCATTCCACAAGGCCAGGCCGGTCGTGCTTGAGCCTATCGTTGACATCAATGTTACGGCGCCGAATGACGCCATGGGCGACATCAATGCGGATATATCCGGTAAACGGGGACGCATCAGCAACACGCTCGCCCTGTCGGGAGGGATGACGACGATAACTGCCAGCGTGCCGCTGGGTGAACTGGATAATTATCAGTCACAACTTAAATCCATGACCGGTGGGGTAGGATCTTATTCCCTGAGCTTCAGCCACTATGATCCGGTACCGGCGAAAACACAGAAAGAACTGATAGCCGCATACAAACCGTCGGAAGACGAGGATTAGCTGGCGCCGGGGCGGAGAACTACAGGGACAGAACTCAATTCTGTCCCCGGGCCGTGCCGGTATCGATACGCCGGAATTCAAATATATTTATATCTATATGTAATATATATAGTCAAATTAAGCACTATTCCGTATAAGCCTTACCTGCTATCCTCTCCAACCTGATTATATATGACAGGTTGTTGACAAGTCCCATGTACCAGTATGATCACTACGATCAACAGATTGTAGACGAGCGTGTAGCCTCGTTCCGCGATCAGACCGTGCGTTTTATGTCCGGCGAGCTTAGCGAAGATGAGTATCGCCCGTTGCGTCTGATGAATGGACTGTACATCCAGAGGCACGCGCCGATGCTGCGGGTGTCGATTCCCTATGGATTGCTGTCTGCCGCACAGTTGCGAATGCTGGCGCATATTGCAGAGAAGTATGACAAGGGTTACGGTCATTTCAGCACCCGGCAGAATATTCAGTTCAACTGGCCCAGGCTGGAAACCGTGCCGGATATACTGGCTGACCTGGCCACTGTGCAGATGCATGCGATTCAGACCAGCGGCAATTGCATCCGCAATATCACCTCGGATCATTTTGCCGGGATTGCCGAGGATGAACTGGAGGACCCGCGGCCTTATTGTGAAATCATTCGACAATGGTCCACATTTCACCCTGAGTTCTCTTTTCTGCCGCGCAAGTTCAAAATTGCCGTATCGGGCGCTGAGAATGACCGGGCCGCGGTCCGGATCCATGACATCGGCATCTACCTGGTCAGCAACTCCAGGGGTGAAACAGGTTGTAAGATACTCGTAGGAGGAGGACTGGGACGTACGCCGTTCATAGGCGTATGCATACGCGAATTTCTGGAGAAACGGCACCTCCTGTCTTACCTGGAAGCGATTCTGCGGGTTTACAACCAGTTGGGACGACGCGACAACATGCACAAGGCAAGGATAAAAATCCTGGTCAACGCGGTAGGTGCGGAAAAGTTTACCGACATGGTCGAGACAGAATGGCGCCGTATCAAGGACTCGGTTTTATTGCTGGACCAGGCCGAGATCGACCGGGTCAAAGGCTTTTTCACCGAACCGGATTTTGATACGAACGCTGCCACTGATACAACGTTTGCCAGGCGCCTGACATTACAAAAAGACTTTAGTACATGGGTGCAGCGTAACGTCAAGGCTCATAAGGCGCCGGGCTATCGCGCTGTTTACCTGTCTCTCAAGCACCCTGCCAGCGCGCCCGGCGATGCAACGGCCGAACAGATGAACTTTATCGCCGAACTGGCGGACAAGTACAGCCACTCCGAAATAAGAGTGACACATGATCAGAACCTGGTCCTTCCCCACGTCAGGCAGACTGACCTGTATCCACTCTGGAATGCGTTGAAAGGGGAGCGGCTGGCCACCCCCAATATCGGGCTGTTGACCGACATGATTTGCTGTCCGGGACTGGATTTCTGTAACCTGGCCAATGCCGGCTCCATAGATATAGCCAGACAAATCAATGACAGGTTTGCCGAACTGGATTACCTGCATGATATCGGAGATTTCCAGATAAAGATGTCCGGTTGCATGAACGCCTGCGGGCATCATCATGTGGGACATATCGGCATTCTCGGCGTAGATAAAAAAGGCAAGGAGTTCTATCAACTGACACTGGGCGGCGCAGCGGGAAATAACGCCAGGCTTGGAGATCGCCTGGGACCGGCAATCGCAAAGGAAAATGTAGCGGAGACGATAGATGAAATACTGCAGGTCTATCTTGACCGGCGTGAAGATGGTGAACAGTTCCTGGAAACCTACCTGCGCGTGGGTATGGAACCGTTCAAGGAAAAAGTCTATGCGGCAGAGATGGAAGAAATGCCGGAGATGAAAGCCGTTGCGGGTTATTAAGTCAGGCCAGGTCCTGGAGGACGGCTGGCAAAGGCTCACTGCCCTGGAACAACAGCAGTCCTTGCCTGACGGGGACTGGATTATTCCCTTTGACTACTGGCGTGATTACCGGGAAATGCTGGCACGGCATAAAGGCAGGATTGCCGTATGCCTGAATGGTGATGACAGCCTGGAGGACTTCTCCGACTCACTGGGATCGTTTGAGCTCATCGCCCTGGAATTTCCAAAATTCACGGATGGGCGGAGTTATTCCCATGCCCGATTACTGCGTGACCGCTTCGGTTTCAAGGGTGAGATACGTGCTGTGGGAGATGTGCTCAGGGATCAGCTGTATTTCATGCAGCGTTGTGGTATTGATTCATTCCAACTCCGGGAAGACAAGAATCCGGAAGATGCTTTGAAAGGATTGTCGGATTATACCGTAAAATACCAGACGGCAGCAGACGGGGCGCCGCCTGTCTATAAGCATAGACAGGCGGGGGGTCTGGAATAGATTTATCTAAGCGTTGAGTGCGTCGATACCCTTTTCCAGATCATCATGGATGCTGAACAGGTTCACAAGACCACTAATTTCAAATATCTTCAAAATATTTTCATTCAGCGAACAAACTGCAAATGATCCAGAGTTCTTGGCGAAACTCTTCGTTGCAAAAATCAGTACGCGCAAGCCAGCACTGGAGATGTAATTGACTTCCGAGAAATTAATGATCATCTTGTTGCAACCACTTTTTATTTCGTCCATGACCTTATCGTGAACCTGTCCTGAGTTGGTTGCATCAACCCGCCCCTTCAAGTTTAGGATAACTATACCGTCCTGATTTATCGTCTGAATCTCGCTCATTATTTTTCTCTTGCTTTAATAAGAAGTTGCCAGCCCTGCCATATCCTACATTGTAACTATTATTGCATTTGGCTGTCCAGTCATTAATAACTGCTGTTAAATCTACAGTGCATTATAGAATACTGAGTGACAAATATATACCCGATTGGTATAATACGCCAGAAAATACAGATAGCAAATCATTCCTTTTCCATGAGGGACGGATATGAGAAAAAAAGAAAATTGTTTCAAATGGGTGTTATCTGAACTGTCTGAGTTGCCCGCGTTTTCGGATGAATTCAGGTCGTATTGCGAAGCAAAGAACCTGGACGACGGCAAGATCTTTGAACTGGAACTTTCCCTGGAAGAACTGATTGTTAACTCCTTTACCCATGGTTACCAGGAAGGGGAGGAAGGAACCGTAGTTGTGGAAGTTGAAGACATTGGTCCCGACATTAAGATCAGTTTGCAGGATCAGGCCCCGCCTTTTGATTTATTCAGGGATGCGCCGGCGCCCCGTCTTGGAGGAGAAGACCCTGAACCTGATACTGGATTACAACCGGACCTTGTGCCGGTGCCGGGAATTGAACTTGAACCAAAACAGGAGAAAGAGGGAGGATTGGGGATCCACCTGGTAAAAAGCCTTAATGATCGCGTCGAATACTATGGTTCAAAAGATGGAAACATAGTGGTCATTATCAAGTCAAAACAGTAACTACACCACTCCGATATTACAGCACGACGGGTATTAGCTTTTACGCGCATACGGGGTCAGGTCGCACAATGCACATGTGAAGGCGCGGCCCCCCAATAACCACACTGAAGTGTTTGTGCATTGTGCGACCTGACCCCGTATGCACTGACTACAGGCCGGTATACTGAAAAGACAAGATGGTGATGTCATCAAACTGGTCAGCCCGCCCGATGAACCGCAGAACACTTCTGAAGACCGTATTTGTCATCTCGCTGGCATGTTTAAACTCATTTTCTTTCAACAAATCCTCCAGCCGTTCATCTTCATAGAACTGATCCCGTATATTCTGGGCCTCGGTTACGCCATCGGTGTAGAGCAGCACCATATCACCCTTGTCCATTTCAATGATTTTCTGTTCAAATTCTATGCCTTCAAAGGTACCCACCAGCGGCCCCTGGATCTCATCGAGACATACCAGTTCTCCGGACTGCTTTTTAATAAACGGCAGGTTATGTCCTGCGTTGGTGATGAGCAATTTCCCTGTATTCAAATCCATAATCCCAATGATCAGGGTTACAAACATATTGCTGTCATTATTTAGGGATAATTCCCGATTGACTCGGGTGATGATGTCTTTGGTCTGGTCTGTCTGGTCCAGTATTTTATTCAGCAGGGACTTGGTGACAGACATGAAAAGCGATGCCGGTATACCCTTGCCGGAAACATCTCCCACACAGAAATACACTTTTGTCCCATGCAGTATTGAAAAGTCATAAAAATCCCCTGAAACACTTTGTGCCGGTTTCAAAAATGCCTCCAGGTTAAAACCCTTACCCTCTATAGGATCAGGCAACATATCCATCTGTACCTTCTGACCAATCCTGAGATCCTGAGCAAGCTTGTCATTGTGTGACTTGATCACTTTGAAGGCGCCCTTCAGATTCTCGTTGGCCCTGGCAACCTTGGTTCGGCCCCAGATGGACATCAGGGTGAGGGTCAGGACTAATGCGGCAGTGAACAAACTGCCTACCAGAGCCTGATTTTTATAGGCCCTGAATGTTGCAAAGGCATCCTGACTGTTGTATTCATTGATAATGCCGAAACCATAGGTATTGTTCCAGCGCCAGTATCCTACTACCTCCTCTCCCAGATAATTTTCATATTCATCCAGTACTCCGGCGCTATTACCTGTTATGACGCGCCCGACAGAGAGGGGGAGAACTGACTCTCCGCTGACGTTTCCATGTCGGCTGACACTCATTCCTACGACAGAAGTCGTGTCGGCGCTTACCCAGCCCTTGTCTAACAGTTCCTCTCTCCAGCGCGGTTCGCTGATAAACCGGCCTTCGGCATCGACCATGTAAATCTCACCGTAATTACCGGAATAACCCCGTCTCAGAATTTTGGATAACATTCGTTGCGGGGATGCCATGATGAATACGGCGCCTTTGTTGTCATCGATCATGGAACCGAAAACAATATTCCTGGACAGCAGGTTATCGGTTGCCCGCCTGTCAGGAAATTCGACAATTGTTTTTTGAATTGCCATTCGTTCCATGGTGCCTTCAGGCAGATCAAACAACTTCCCTATCCGGTCCGCCCGATTGCTGGAAATTACAACGCCTTTACGGTCGATGATCATATAGTTTTCGAACAGTTCCGGATCGGCAATGCTCGAATCTACCGCAAACAGTTCCAGTTCCTTCTCGACAGAGATGGTTTCCATGTTCTCCGGATCTGCAATCAACGAAGCTGCAAATTCCCGGTGCAGTACATGTTCGGGTTGATTTTTTATCAGCTCCAGGGTTTCATGGGATACTTGGCGGCTGACCGCCTCGGCAAAGTTGGAAGCATCCCGGCTGGTTTGATATAACCAGTCCAGTACGGCGCTGTGGGTGGCATCCAGGGTAAACTTCAACTCATCCCTGACCTTTGTATATGATTGAATTCTATTCTCACTTACAAACCACCATGACAGGCCAAGGGTAAAAAAGGTAATAACGACAGCCGCCACAATAATTGGCCAGTTATTCCAGAAGTTCCTGGCAAAAAATAGCAGGGGGGTGTCTCCTGTGCCGGATTCCTGGCCTTCCTTGGCGTCGGACTGGGAAGAACCGGACGCCAGACGCCTGGCCAACATGTCGCGCGCCGATGGCTTGCTGCCGGAAGCAGGGGAGGGGTATCCGCTGGCGGCCAGACGTTGCGCCAACCTTGACTTCCCTGTGTCTGCACCTTTCTTTCTCAGGGACAGCGCTCCCAGTATCAGGGAAATCAGGGCGAGGCAGGCAGACAGGCCCAGGGTAATCATTAAAACAAGATTCACCCGGCGTTGTTTATCACGGTAAACTGTAATCTCCCCCGACGTTCTATGATCAATGGCTTCGAAAAACTTCTCCAGGGGATTCATTATTTTTTCCTTTGCCTTATGATACTCGTCACCGTGCAACAGGTTGCGCGCCAGTTCCTTATCCGGCACTCCCTTGTTGTAACGTCCCGTTCCGTCTTCAAAGACACCCGCCATGGCATTCATGGCCCGGTTTTCCAGGTTTACAAGTTCGTTGGATTCATTTTCTGTTTCCTGTAACAAAGCAAATTCTGTTTCCGTAAAATCTGCTTCTTTCATTAGCTGTTTCAATGAGTTGGCAGGTGTATCCACGCGGGGGGACGTGCCTGTCGCGGCGACGAAATCCCAGTAGATGTTGTGATAATCCACTGGGCGCGGCGCATCTCCGTCCCTTATGGCCAGAATTCTTTCGAAGTACTCCTTGTATTTTTGATCACCCGTCACGGTATAGGTCCTTGCCATGCGGGTAAGGTCATCGGAGCTTTGCCGTAATTCATCAGCCAGCAGGTATGAGTTGTACCTTTTTGCAGCCGAATCAAGGATCTTCTCTTCATTTTCAAGTACTTTCATATAGAGAAACAGCGAGACCAGCATGAGCGTCACGATAGACGCAAAAATCAAAATGAAGTTTTTTTGTAGGTCCATAGCTATCGCAGCCCGTCAGGGGTTATTACTCTCTGTTTGGATACCTGGTATTGCGCAGAAACCGACGCTGGGGATAGCACAATTAAAACGGAATATCGTCATCAACAAACTCACCGCCGTTGCCGGGACTGTTCTCCTGCTGTGCAGGAGTGTTTGTGGCGGCCTGTTTGCGCACCGGTGCGGAAGACCCGACAAATTCTTCAGTAGCGCCCCTGCTATCCAGCATCTGCATTTCATTGGCCACGATTTCAGTCGTGTACCGATCATTTCCATCGCGGTCCTGCCATTTCCGTGTTTGCAACCGTCCTTCCACGTAGACCTTTGAGCCTTTACGGAGATATTCAGACACTATCTCCGCTAACCGGCTGAAAAAGACAACCCGGTGCCATTCCGTGCGTTCCTGCATATCACCCGTTTCCTTATCCCGCCATGCTTCAGAGGTTGCCAGACTGACGTTGGCAATAGGCGAGCCGCCGGACGTATACCTTACATCCGGATCGTTTCCCAGGTTTCCAATTAGGATGACTTTGTTAATTCCTCTGGCCATAATTCCACTCCTTTCTGATTGTATTTACTTGACAAAAACAATGGCGCTTGTCCTGTTGTTTTCTCATCCGGGGATAAAACCCGGTTGGACTAATGCAAGTCATCCCTTATATTAGCAGGTTAAGAAAAATTCAGCCAAACTAATACAGTTATCGTGGATACCATACGAATCAGGGGCGCCAGGACCCACAACCTGAAGAACATCAACCTGGATTTTCCCAGGGACCGAATGATTGTGATCACAGGTTTGTCGGGGTCGGGCAAGTCATCCCTGGCGTTTGATACCATCTATGCCGACGGCCAGCGCCGCTACGTGGAGTCCCTTTCCGCCTATGCCAGGCAGTTCCTGTCCATGATGGAAAAGCCGGACGTGGATCACATAGAAGGACTGTCGCCGGCCATCAGCATAGAACAGAAGTCGACATCTCATAACCCGCGTTCGACCGTGGGCACTATTACCGAGATCTATGATTACCTGCGCCTGTTATTTGCGCGGGTGGGGGAACCGCGCTGTCCAGAACACCAGATGCCCCTGGCAGCCCAGACCATCAGCCAGATGGTGGACCAGATTACCGAACAACCCCATGGTCGTCGGTTAATGTTGCTGGCGCCCGTGGTACAAGGCAGAAAGGGTGAACATATACAGCATATTGAGAGAATCAGGGCTGAAGGTTTCGTACGTGCCCGTATCGACGGTAAAGTGGTTGAACTGGATAGTGTCCCGGCATTGGACCTGCGCAGAAAACATACAATCGAAGTTGTAGTAGACCGCTTTCGGGTACGTCCCGATATCGGTTTACGGCTGGCCGAATCCCTCGAAACCGCTGTGCGCCTCTCGGACGGACTGGCGATTGTGGCGTCCATTGAGGACCCCGCTGCGGATGAGATGGTGTTCTCAACCCGGTTTGCCTGTTCGTTATGCGGTTACAGCCTGAGTGAACTGGAACCCAGGTTATTTTCCTTTAATAATCCTGTCGGCGCGTGCCCCCGTTGCGACGGTCTTGGCGTCATTCAGTTTTTTGATGCCGGCAAGATCATCCAGGACCGTTCCCTGAGCTTGCCCGAAGGCGCCATACGCGGTTGGGACAGGCGCAATGCTTATTATTTTCAATTAATCAAATCGCTCGCCAGGCACTACGGGTTTGCAATTGATACGCCGTTTGCCGAACTGGGTGAACAAATCCGGCAGGTGATTCTGCACGGCAGCGGTGGTGAGGAAATCGAATTTGAATACCTGCACAGCAAACGCGGCGTCGTCCGACGTACACATAGCTTTGAGGGCGTCATCCCTAATATGCAGCGCCGCTATCGGGAGACCGAATCGGTCATGATCAGGGAAGACCTGAACAAATACCAGAGCAGCCAGCCTTGTCCGTCCTGTAGCGGCCAGCGCCTTAACGAAGCTGCCCGGCATGTGTTTGTAAGTAATACCAACCTGCCGACAATCACTGCTTTGCCCGTCATGCAGGCGCAGGCTTTTTTTCAGCGTCTGGTAATCCCCGGACAACGCGGGGAAATTGCTGCGCGCATACTGAAAGAGGTGGAGGACCGGTTGCGCTTTCTTGTCAATGTAGGCCTGGATTACCTGACCCTTGACAGGAGTGCGGAAACCCTGTCAGGCGGCGAGGCCCAGCGCATCCGTCTGGCGAGCCAGATAGGGGCTGGTCTGGTCGGCGTCATGTACGTCCTGGATGAACCTTCGATAGGCCTGCATCAACGGGATAATAAACGGCTGCTGGCAACTTTACAGCAATTGAGGGACCTGGGTAATACGGTTATCGTTGTTGAGCATGATGAAGAGGCAATCAATGCGGCTGACCACGTCATCGATATGGGTCCCGGCGCCGGAGTTCACGGCGGCAGAGTGGTTGTGCAGGGTATCCCGCAGGACATCGCCCAATGCGAGGATTCGTTGACCGGCGCATACCTGGCGGGGCGGGAGCGTATAGCTATCCCGCCAGCGCGTGTCAAGCCTGACCCTGAGCATGTGGTAGTACTGACCGGCGCTACGGGAAACAACCTGAAATCCATACAACTGGAACTGCCGCTTGGCCTGATGACCTGTGTTACCGGAGTTTCAGGCTCGGGCAAGTCAACCCTGATCAACGATACGTTATACCGTATCGCTGCGGGCGAACTGAATCACGCAGGAACCAGGCCGGCGCCTTACCATTCCATATCCGGTCTGGACTATATCGATAAGGTGGTGGATATCAATCAAAGCCCTATCGGTCGCACGCCGCGTTCGAATCCGGCTACGTATACCGGTTTGTTTACACCAATCCGGGAACTGTTCGCAGCCACCCAGGAAGCGCGTTCCAGGGGATATAAACCCGGCCGCTTCAGTTTCAATGTCAAGGGAGGACGTTGTGAATCCTGCCAGGGAGACGGACTCATCAAGGTCGAAATGCACTTTTTGCCGGATATCTACGTAATGTGCGATGTCTGTAAGGGCAAGCGCTATAACAGGGAGACCCTGCAGGTCAGGTACAAGGGTAAAAACATCCATGAAATACTGGAAATGACGGTGGAAGATGCACGAGAGTTTTTCTCTGCAGTTCCCGTCATCGCCCGCAAACTGCAAACCCTGGTGGACGTCGGACTGGCCTACATCCGTCTCGGTCAAAATGCGACGACGCTGTCCGGGGGTGAAGCGCAACGGGTGAAACTGTCCAGAGAGTTGTCCAAACGGGATACCGGTAAGACCCTGTATATACTGGATGAACCGACTACCGGCCTGCATTTCCATGATGTAAAACAGCTTCTCGGCGTCTTGCACAGATTACGCGATCATGGCAATACCGTGGTCGTGATCGAGCATAACCTGGATGTAATTAAAACTGCGGACTGGATTATAGACCTGGGACCTGAAGGCGGGGACGGCGGGGGCCAAATCATCGCAACCGGCACACCGGAAGACCTGACAAAGCAGGTGCGCTCTTATACCGGCCGCTACCTGGCGTCAATTATCAGGAAACACAGAACCGTTAAACCTGAAAAGATCGTAAGACAGGCAAGGTTATTATCGAATTAAGGACATGCGCACAGCCTTGGATGTATAATAGAGTTGCCAGGCAGGCCGAAATTACACTGAAATCAAGCGCCCGGCTCGTTCTATTACTCCCGTTATTAATATAATACCAATTTTATGACTGCACTCATCTGCGGCTCTTTTGCCTATGACCACATCATGGTGTTTCCCGGGCGTTTCAAGGAACACATACTGCCGGATAAAATTCACCTGCTGAACGTTTGCTTCGTGGTGCCCGATATGCAGCGCGAGTTTGGCGGTTGCGGCGGCAATATAATCTATAACACGAGGTTGTTGAATACCGATTGTGTGCCTATGGGTACGGTAGGGATTGACTTTGCCGCATACAGGGAATGGCTGCAGAAAAACGGGATAGACCAGCGGCACCTGCGAGTGATAGGCGATACTTATACCGCGCAATGTTTTATCACTACGGACCTGGATAATAACCAGATCACGACGTTTCAGACCGGCGCCATGGCTCAGTCCCATGAAAACAAGGTGTCCATGGCGGAGGGTATCAGTATCGGCATCGTTGCCCCGGACGGCAAGGAAGGAATGCTGCAGCATGCCCGGCAATTTGCCGAGGCCGGGATACCGTTTATCTTCGACCCTGGCCAGAACGTTACCGTACTTTCCCGTGATGAACTGTTGAGCAGTTTCGAATTTGCGACGTGGCTGGTTTTCAATGATTATGAATGGCAACTGGTCGAAGACAAGACGGGCTTGACTACAACCAGTGTCATGGACCTGGTGGAAACGCTGGTTGTTACACAGGGTGCATCAGGTTCCATCATTTATACCCGCGGGAAGCACCTCGATATCCCGCCAGCCAGGGCTGTCCGCCTGGTTGATCCGACCGGTTGCGGCGATGCTTACCGAGCCGGGTTGTTATACGGCCTGATGCAGGATATGGATTGGGATACGACCGGCAGGATTGCCTCACTGATGGGAAAAATAAAGATCGAAATGCGAGGTACGCAGAATCACACATTCGCCCGGCAGGAATTTGAGGATTCATTCAAACATTACTTCGGTTATTCTTTTTGCTGAACAGCAATGAATACCAATGGGGACCGATTTACGTCCGTTCCCGGTCGCCCCTGTTTCAATGGGATGAATTTGCAACTTCACTGTCTATACACTATACTGCGCCCTCGATCCTTGCCTCACCGCATTGACGGGAGGCTGAACCCATGAGGACATGACAATGAGACATTATGAAATCGTGTTTCTGGTCCACCCGGACCAGAGCGAACAGGTCCCTGCCATGATTGACCGGTACCGTTCCATGATCGAGTCTAACCAGGGTGTAATCCATCGCCTGGAAGACTGGGGACGGCGGCAACTGGCTTATCCCATCAACAAGATTCATAAGGCACATTACGTGTTAATGAACATAGAGTGTGACCAGGTCACCCTGGACCAGTTGAATAACGCTTTCAGGTTCAATGACGCGGTTATTCGCGATCTTGTTTTCCGCAGGGAAAGTGCTGTCATAGATCCTTCGCCACTGGTAAAAGCCACAGAGCAGGACCAGGAAGAAGAGTTTGGCGGCAGTATGGACCAGGTTGTTCCTCCGAATACAGACAAGGACTACACTGGAGATAAGGAGGATGAGCAACAAACCGGTTCAGTTCAGGAAGAGGATGAGCCTGAAGTTAAAGAAAGCGCTTGATCTGACCTTGCGGAGCACACTCATGGCGCCGGTGTGAAACGCGGGTCGATAATGACACAACACAGACAGTCGAACAACCACCTCAGGTGACACATGGCGAGATATTTTAGAAGAAAGCGGTTTTGCAAGTTTTCTGCTGAAGGTATTGATGAAATTGATTATAAAGATATCAATACGTTAAAAGCATATATTACTGAAACAGGCAAAATTGTGCCCAGCAGGATATCCGGCACTAAAGCTAAATACCAGCGGCAGCTGGCTACAGCAATCAAGCGCGCGAGATACCTGTCGTTGCTGCCCTACAGCGACGCCCA
Organism: Gammaproteobacteria bacterium; assembly: GCA_965116495.1. Taxonomy (GTDB): domain Bacteria; phylum Pseudomonadota; class Gammaproteobacteria; order Eutrophobiales; family Eutrophobiaceae; genus JAAXHV01. Next base: position 778,477 of record OZ220696.1, read on the forward strand.
TTAGAAGATTACCTGGCTGGTGGAGGGGCTTGGCAACTACCTGTTGAAAACTCGCATTCATGCGATTTTGACCGTCAGTGCATTGACCATATTGTCGGTATTCATATCACCCTTATCCTATTTTATCAGTGGCGCACCGATGGGACTGGTGGCTCTGCGCAAAGGCTACCTTACCGGTTTGCAGGTTGCTGCAGGCTGCTTGTTACTGATTGCGCTGATGGCAATGGCACTCAGCGTACAACCGCGAATTCCGGTTGCCTACATGGTATCTGTCTGGCTGCCTGTAATCCTGTGCGCCGGCATACTGAGAAGAACGCATTCCCAGGGCTTGATGGTTCTGGGCGCCGGCATGACAGGCATGTTGTTTACTGCTTATATACATTTTGTACTGGAAGATATCCGGGGCTGGTGGCAGGAGTGGTTTGACAGCTGGAAACAATATGCGACATCTGACCAGGCCGCGCAACAGCTTGAACAGGTATACCAGTTTATCAGTCCGCTGCTTTCGGTATTTATCGCGTCAGGCTTTGTTATCAGTCTTATTACCACCTTGCTGCTGGCGCGTTGGTGGCAGTCGCGGTTGTTTAATCCCGGCGGTTTCAGGAAAGAGTTTTACTCATTGAGACTGCCTCGTATCCTGGTGTTTCCCACACTGCTGGGCCTGTTTGCACTGATGCTTGCGCCTGATAATGCGTCCATAGCGCTCCGGGACGGGGTGATACTGATGCTGGTTCTTTACCTGTACCAGGGGCTGTCAGTCATACACGGATTTTTATATCACAGGGCCTTTTCCAGGTTCTGGTTGACCGGTATGTATGCGGGGTTTTTCCTTTTGCCCCATGCCATTCTGTTGTTTGTGAGTTGTGCCGGGATCGTAAACGCCTGCCTGGGAAAAGAGCAGTCACAGATCACGGATAAGAACGTATGATTATGCTATGATTAACTGTAAATTCGGAGTGGAGCAATGCAGGTAATATTACTGGAAAAGATCGCGAAACTGGGTGAACTTGGACAGCAGGTCCACGTTAAGCCTGGATATGGAAGAAACTTCCTTATCCCCAGTGGAAAGGCGGTACCGGCTACACCGGGGAATATAGAAAAATTCGAGGCACAAAGGGCCGAACTGGAAAATGCGCAGGAACAGGTTCTGGCCGCTGCGCAAACCAGGGCTGAAAAACTCAATGCTCTGGAGGTCACCCTGCTTAGAAAAACCGTATCAGAAGACAGGTTATACGGTTCGGTAGGCGCAAGCGATATCGTAGCTGCTGTTGTCGAGGCCGGCCTGGAAGTCACCAAGCATGAAATCAGGTTGCCTGACGGGCCGTTCAGGACTTTGGGGGAATATGAGGTTGAACTGCATTTACATGCGGACGTTAATGTGCACATAAAGCTGAACATAGCCGCAGAACAAGCCGCAGCCGAGGATTGATCCGGATCCACATCCCCCGGGGGATAATGAACCTGTAACAGGTTCAGACAATAAAATTGAACCGGCTCACCGGATATCGCTGGTGCCGGATGCAACGGGAATAATTCCTGACCGAGATGATAGAACCCGCATATACCATGGCAGATCCGGAAACTAGGGCGCTGAAGATTCCGCCGCACTCCATTGAAGCCGAACAGTCAGTCCTGGGCGGACTTTTTTTGGATAAGGATGCATTGCTGAAGGTCGTTGAACGGGTGCGGGCAGATGACTTTTACCGTCAGGATCACAGGATCATATTTAATGCCGTCATTGCCCTGGATGACAATGGAAAACCGTTTGATCTCGTAACGGTTGCCGAATGGCTGGAATCCCACCAGCAACTGGATGACGCCGGCGGTTTATCCTATCTGGCCGAACTGGCCGAGAATACCCCCAGCGCCAGCAACGTTGGCGTTTATGCGGATATCGTACGTAAACGTTCTGTACTCAGGCAACTGATTTCCGCCACCGTAAATATCAATGAAACCGTTTTTAATCCCAAGGGGCTGAGCAGTGAGCAGGTCCTTGATTTTGCCGAACAGGCTGTATTTGAAATAGCCGAACAGGAAAACAGGGGGAGACGAGCGTATCAAAACATTAAGGACTTGCTGGTCGGCGCCCTGGACAGGGTGGATGAGCTGTACCGTAAAAAAACCCCCATTACCGGTATTGCAACCGGGTTTGACGATTTCGATGAGCGGACTGCCGGATTGCAGAAATCCGACCTGATTATCGTTGCCGGCAGGCCCTCAATGGGGAAAACGGCATTTGCCATCAATATAGCCGAGCACGCCGCTATAAAGGAAGAGTTGTCGGTAGCTGTCTTCAGCATGGAAATGCCGGGCGAACAACTGGCCATGCGGATGATGTCGTCGCTGGGCCGGGTGGACCAGCACAAGGTTCGCACAGGGAAATTGCAGGATGAGGACTGGCCGCGCCTTACCTCCGCAGTGACGCTGTTGAAAGATAAAACCCTGTTTGTCGATGATACGCCGGCCTTGACGCCGGCAGAACTGCGGGCAAGATGCCGGCGCATTGCCAGGGAATATAAACTGGACCTGATCATTATAGATTACCTGCAGTTAATGCAGATTCCGAACACATCCGAGAACCGGGCCACTGAAATTTCCGAGATATCCCGCTCCCTGAAAGCCATGGCCAAGGAACTCAACGTACCTGTCGTTGCCTTATCCCAGTTGAACCGCAGTCTTGAGCAGCGCCCCAATAAACGGCCGGTCATGTCCGATCTGCGTGAATCCGGCGCTATCGAACAGGATGCCGATGTCATCGTATTTATCTACCGGGATGAAGTCTATAATGAGGACACTATGGACAAGGGCGTTGCGGAAATTATCATAGGTAAACAACGCAACGGTCCCATCGGCACGGTGAAACTGGCATTCCTCGGCCAGTACACCCGCTTCGAAGACTACATAGAAGAAACCTCGTACATGTCGGGCAGAGGTGAATGACCCGGCCTGCCAGGGTAATCATTGACCTTGATGCGTTACGCCATAACTTGTCGAGAGTCAGGCATTATGCCCCTAACAGCAAAATCATGGCTATCGTCAAAGCTGATGCCTATGGACACGGCATTACCCGGGTAGCCCGGGTACTGGCGGGTGCCGACAGCTTTGGTGTTGCCTGCCTGGAAGAGGCCCGGCAGCTGAGGGAAGCGGGAATCGAGAAAAAAATCCTGTTGCTTGAAGGGCCCTACGCCGAAGCAGAGATAGCAGATATTCAACATTTCCGCCTTGATATGGTTATTCATGACTGGCACCAGGTCGGCCTGCTGGATACTGCAACCATCACTTCTCCCGTCAATGTCTGGTTAAAGATTGACAGCGGCATGCACCGCCTGGGCTTTGCTCCGTCAGAAGTCGGCGAGGTCTGGGGAATACTGCGTCAGCATAAAAGGGTGACTGGGAATGTCCGCTTTATCACACACCTGGCTTGCGCGAATGAAAAGGACAATGCCATGACCCGGCAGCAGACCGATGTTTTTTTAACCGCAACAAGGCCATACCCGGCCGAGAGATCCCTGGCTAATTCGGCGGCGGTTATTACCTCGCAGGAGTATTGTCTGGATTGGGTAAGACCCGGTTTGATGCTATACGGAGTATCGCCGATTGACGGACAGGCCGGATCTGAGTTTGAACTTAATCCAGTGATGACACTGGAATCCGCCCTTATATCCGTTAAACACCTTAAACGCGGTGAGCCGGTCGGTTACGGAGCAAGCTGGCGCTGCCCCGAAGACATGCCCGTAGGTGTAGTCGCCGCAGGCTATGGGGACGGATACCCGCGCAACGCAAGAACCGGCACACCGATACTGGTGAAGGGGAAGCCGTGCGCCCTGATCGGCAAACCGTCCATGGATATGATCACCCTTGACCTGCGTGGTTGTCCGGAAGCCAGGACGGGCGATACCGTTTTATTGTGGGGCAAGGGTCTGCCCATTGAAGAAACCGCTGCCCACGCGGATACGGTCCCATATGAATTGCTGTGCGGGGTACACAAACGCCTGGAGTTTATTGCTCATGGCCGGCAAGGTTAACCCGCATATCTCACCAATTCGCTTGGGGGAAGACTGGAACTGATGGTGAAATATGCGGGTCAAAACACGGTACCAGTGTAACGAATGTGGCGCCGTCACGCCCAAATGGACCGGACAATGCGCTGATTGCAGTGCCTGGAACACATTAAGCGAGGTTACGGTTGAAACAAAGACCCCGGTTAATGAACGGTTTCAATCCCATGGTGTGACCCAGGCAGAAGTCCGCAAGCTGGACGAGGTAGACCTGGTGAAACAGGCGCGCACGACAACCGGGTCGGCAGAATTCGATCGCGCACTGGGCGGTGGACTGGTCGGCGGTTCCGTAATCCTGCTGGGTGGCGATCCGGGCATAGGTAAATCCACCCTGCTGCTCCAGGTGCTCTCGGCCCTGGCCGAAAATGAGAGGCTCGATACCTTGTACGTAAGCGGAGAAGAGTCCATGGAACAGATAAGCCTGCGCGCGGACAGGCTGGGTCTGCCGGCAACCGGATTGTTCGTCCTGGCTGAAAACCAGTTGGAAAATATCTTTGCTGCTGCAAGCAATCACAAGCCAAAGGTACTGGTGGTTGATTCTATCCAGACCGTATTTTCAGAGGCACTGCAATCTGCTCCCGGATCTGTTGCTCAAGTACGCGAGTGTGCAGCCAGGCTTGTGCGATTTGCCAAACAGACGCAAACGACAGTTTTCCTGGTCGGGCATGTAACGAAGGAGGGTTCCCTGGCGGGACCCCGGGTACTGGAGCATGTAGTCGATACGGTGTTGTATTTCGAGGGAGACAGCAACAGCCGTTACCGGATGATCCGATCAGTCAAGAACCGTTACGGGGCCGTCAATGAGCTTGGCGTTTTTGCCATGACCGATAAAGGACTGCGCGAGGTCAATAACCCGTCGGCCATTTTCCTTACAACCCAGGGTGAACCTGCGCCTGGGACTGCCATACTTGTAACCCGCGAGGGGAGTCGTCCATTGCTGGTTGAAGTTCAGGCACTTGTAGACCCATCCTACGGCAATCAACCGCGCCGGGTAACCGTGGGCCTGGAACAAAACCGGCTGTCCATGTTGCTGGCGGTATTACACAGACATGCGGGTATTGTCACCTATGATCAGGACGTTTTCGTTAATGTTGTCGGTGGCGTTAAACTTACGGAAACTGCCGCGGACCTGGCTATCCTGACGGCGGTTCTGTCCAGCCTGCGGGACCAACCTCTGGCTGATAACCTGATTATTTTCGGAGAAGTCGGCCTCACAGGTGAAATAAGACCTGTACAAGAGGGTCAGGAACGATTGAAGGAAGCAAAAAAACACGGGTTTACCAGGGCCATCGTCCCCGTTGCCAACGCGCCGAAGAAAAAGAGCGGTCAAATTGAAATATACCCGGTCAGGCGCCTTAGTCAGGCGATCGAAGCGCTTAAATCGATAGAGTAGGATTTGTGGGGCTGAGTAAAAATACCTGATAGTACAGCAACACAATCTGCCGGATTGGTCGTATTTTACTCTGACCCCGGGTATCCGGCAGGAGAGGATCATTCAGTTTCCGCGACCAGGTGGGCTTGTATCTCCGTTGTTATTTCCCGGGACTGTCGGATCTCCTCACCCGATAGTTCCTGCAGTAAGAAATCCCGCCGGTGGATATCCATCCGGTTGCCGGTCTCAGCCAGTAGATTGTACCAGGCAAGTGCCAGAGGCTTGTTTTGTTCGATACTTTCCTGGCCATCCAGATATATTACTGCCAGGCTGCGTTGTGCGATGGTATGACCCTGCCTGGCTGATTTTTCATACCATTCAACAGCCTTGGTTAAATCTTTACCGGTCCCGTTACCGTTGGCATAAGCCACGCCCAGGCGATACTGGGCCGGGGCATAACCCTGTTGTGCTGACCTGGTAAAATGGTCAAAGGCTTTTAATATATCCTGCTCGAGGGTATCGCCTGTGGCGTAAGCCATACCCAGTTCGTAATTGGACACGGCGCTTGAGCCACCCAAGGGGGCAGGGCGTTGTGTTGTTGTCGAATCTGCGCTTTCCACCGTATCGGGTTTATCGCCGCCTGTCCCAGTCTGCTCCACAGCGGCAGCGGGTTTCTCTTCTTCCACATCATCCTTGCTGAACAGTCGAGAGAAAAAACCTTTTTTACTGCCTTTGGAGGCGGATGAACCGGCTTCCTCCTGATCCTTGACCAAAGCGATTTTCGTCTCGCTGCGTTCAGCCGGCGGTTGTGGAGCAGGTATGTCTTCCGGTGCCTGCGGTTCCTGTTCAGACCTGACAGGCTGCGCCGCGGTTTTATCGCCCCTGTTGAATATGCGTTTGAAGAAACCGCGTTTTTCTTTCTTTCCCCCGGCAGCAGTTCTGTCCGGCGCCTTGAGGGGTGGCAGAGAGGCTGCCTCGCGCTCCAGTACCTCGCTGGTCTTTGCCGTACTGATGCGCTGCAGGCTGGACAGGTTGCTTCTTGCATCCCCATGGCCTTGCTGTGCGGCTTTTTCATACCAGTGCGCAGCTTCGCTGTCACTCTGTCGCACACCTTCTCCCATCAGGTACATATTGCCAAGGCGATATTGAGCTTCAGCATATCCTAGTTCGGCCGCGCGGGCATACCAGCGCGATGCCCGTATCACATCAGCTTCAACGCCTGCGCCACGATGATACAGTGCGCCCAGCTCATACTGGGCATGCGCATGGTCCTGTAAGGCAAGAGAGTAAAACAGGTCATAGGCGATATCGAACTCCTGGTTTTGCAATGCAGTGTTGGCTGCGGTCATTGTCTCGGCATCCATACCGGTTTGATCGGGATCCATAACTGCGCCGATATTTTCATCAGTTGCGGTTGCTTCAGGGATTTTCTCGTCATCCGGCTCCGCAGTGATTGTTTCCCCATCTTCATCCTCCTCCAGCAGCAGATCAGGGTCGATGATTTCATAGTCGCTATCGTCAGCGCCATTGGCAGGATTGACTCCGAGGGCAAGGATAATGAGAAAACAGATGGCGGGTGAATATCGGATCATGAGTGACACATATGTACTATTTTAATATGCTGCATATTGTAGTAAAAAACTCCATAAAATGACACAGGGTCTCATGGATAATCGCAAGATCATTCATATAGATATGGATGCATATTATGCCTCGGTCGAACAGCGGGACAACCCCGGGTACCGGGGCAGACCGGTAATTGTAGGGGGCGCCCCGGAACGCCGCGGGGTTGTGGCTGCGTGCAGTTACGAGGCAAGAAAATTCGGCATTCACTCGGCCATGCCTTCGGCCAGGGCGGTGAAACTGTGTCCACGGGCAATATTCATTAAACCGAGATTTGATGTCTATCGCCGTATCTCGGAGCAAATCAGGGCAATATTTCGTGAATATACAGACCTTGTTGAACCCCTGTCCCTGGATGAGGCCTACCTGGATGTAAGCGATTGTAAATTATACCAGGGTTCTGCGACGCGTATTGCCCGGGAACTCAAAGCGAAAATCAAGGCTGCAACGGGCCTGACCGCGTCGGCAGGCGTATCCTACAATAAATTCCTGGCCAAAATTTCATCAGACATGGATAAACCTGACGGTCTTTACGTGGTGACCCCGGACGCAGGTGAAGCCTTCGTCGAGAGTCTTCCCATAGGCCGGTTTTTTGGAGTCGGCAAGGCAACGGAAGCCAGGATGAAGAAACTGAATATTAGCACTGGCGCTGATCTCAAGTTGCTCAATCAAGAACAATTGCGTCGGCATTTTGGAAAGACCGGTGATTTTTATTACCACATTGCCCGGGGCATAGACATGCGTCCGGTAAGCAACAGGCGGGAACGCAAGTCCATCAGCAGTGAGACGACATTCATGGAAGACTTGAGCGACAGGCAGGAGATGCTGAAGAGCCTGGATGCGCTTGCAGATGGCACGATACAAACCCTGACAGAAAAACAGTTATCGGCAAGAACACTGACCATCAAGGTCAAATATGCAGACTTTCAACAGGTAACACGCAGCAAAACCCTCCCGGAACCTTTTGCCGCGGCTGTTCCAATCAGACCGGTTCTGGCTGAATTGCTGGCAAAGACCGACGCCGGTAAACGCCGGGTCAGGTTACTGGGGGTGGGGGTATCAAACCTGCAACCACTGTCGGCCATGCAGACACAGCAACAGACCAACCTGCTGTAAACAGGGAGCCAGGCAATTTTGACGGGCCGTCCGAGGGTCGTTCGCTATCCACATGGCAGGTCGAATTCGCAGAAAACGTGATCTGCCCCCCCATGCATGATACTGTAATCATATCTCCGCTATTTTCAAACTGAAGGCGACCATGACGGTAAGCCCGCATTTCTCACCAGTTGATGCGATTATCGCGCCGGATTTTTGCCGCCAGCGGGTGCCTGCGACCGAGAGCATAGCCGTAGTTGATGCGCCCCATCCTTGGGTCGCACTCTGCGAGCAACCTTCGGTCGTCCAAATCTGCTCCGGGCAGATTTGTCTGGTTGAGGGACAAATCGTCAGGATAGACGATTTGCACGGCGACAGCCGCCCGAAGGGTAGCGCCCAGGAATGGGCGCAATGAGCACGTGCCCGCTGGCGGCAAAAAGACAAGCGAGACAAATCGGCAGGACAGCCGATTTGCACAGCGACAGCTGCCCGAAGGGTTGCGTACAGGGATGGACGCAATGAACGCATCAAGCGCAATCTGTTATGTTAATATGATGAGCGGATTGTCATAACGTATTGACAGCAAATAACTATCCGATGACGACAAGCGAACTGGTGAGAAATGCGGGCTAAGACACTCTATGACAAATTATGGGATGAACACCTGGTAAAGGACTACGGTAATGGCGCCTGCCTGCTTTACATAGACCGACAGTTGGTGCATGAGGTGACATCACCCCAGGCATTTGAAGGACTGAGGCTGGCAGGACGCAAACCCTGGCGCCGGTCAGCGAGTCTTGCCGTCCCTGATCACAACGTGCCCACACGGGACAGAGGCAGTATTAATGACCCCGTTTCAAGGAAACAACTGGATGCCCTGGACAGTAACGTCAGGGAATGGCGCATACCTTATTTTGAATTATTTGATGAGCGGCAGGGAATTGTACATGTTATCGGTCCCGAGCAGGGTGCTTCCCTGCCGGGTATGACTGTTGTCTGCGGGGATTCCCACACCACCACCAACGGTGCGCTGGCCGCCCTGGCGATCGGTATCGGCACATCCGAGGTGGAACATGTGCTGGCCACCCAGACCCTGGTAGCCAGAAAATCGAAAAACCTGCTCGTTAATGTTGTAAACAGGCTGGCTTCGGGTGTCACTGCCAAAGACCTGGTCCTGCATATCATCGGCAGGATCGGCACTGCGGGCGGCGTTGGGTTTGCAATTGAATTTGCCGGTGAAGGTGTTGCAACCCTGTCCATGGAGGGACGGATGACCTTGTGTAATATGGCCATTGAAGCCGGCGCCCGTACCGGACTTGTGGCCGCTGATGATACTACCGTCGACTATGTGAGGGGGCGTCCATACGCCCCGTCAGGAAGTGACTGGGACAACGCCGTGGCAGTCTGGAAGGACCTGCATAGCGATCCGGATGCCGTGTTTGACCGAAGCATCGAGATCGATGCCGAACAGGTGCAGCCCTGTGTAACCTGGGGTACTTCACCGGAGATGGTGGCGTCAATCGAAGATGAGGTCCCGGACCCGGCCGGCGAAGCTGATCCGGTAAAACGGGAAGGCATGCAGAACGCCCTGGCATATATGGACCTGGTTCCGGGTACGCCCATACGTGAAATCAGGCCGGATAAGGTATTTATCGGTTCCTGTACAAATTCACGTATTGAGGACCTTAGAGAAGCCGCCCGTGTGGTCGCCGGCAAGCAGGTCGCGGGCAGTGTTAAACAGGCCCTGGTCGTCCCGGGTTCCGGGCTGGTTAAGCGTCAGGCGGAGACGGAGGGACTGGATGTGATTTTCACGGATGCCGGCTTTGAATGGCGCGAACCGGGTTGTTCCATGTGCCTGGGGATGAATGAAGACAGGTTGAGCGCAGGGGAACGCTGCGCATCCACCTCAAATCGTAATTTCGAGGGGCGCCAGGGCGCGGGGGGACGTACGCACCTCGTCAGCCCCGCCATGGCAGCTGCTGCGGGCATAGCAGGTCATTTTATCGACGTGCGCGACCTGCATTAATCACAATAATCCGTACATAATATAACCATGCAAGCATTCACGACAATCGATGGCCTGGTCGCACCCCTGGACCGATCCAACGTCGATACTGACGCAATGATTCCCAAGCAATTCCTGAAATCCATTCACCGAACCGGGTTTGGTCCAAACCTGTTTGATGCCTGGCGCTATCTTGACGTGGGAGAACCGGAACAGGATAACAGCCAACGCCCGTTACGGAAGGATTTTATACTTAATATGCCGCGTTACCAGGGCGCGGAAATACTCCTGGCCCGGGAAAATTTCGGCTGTGGTTCATCCAGGGAACACGCTGTCTGGGCTTTATATGAATATGGTTTCCGTTGTGTTATGGCGCCGAGTTTCGGTGACATCTTTTTCACTAATGCCGGCAAGAATGGTTTACTGACCATCATCCTTGCAGCACAACAGATCGATCGGCTGTTCAAGGAGGTCGCAGCCACTGAAGGATATCGACTTGAGGTTGACTTGCGCATGCAGGCGATTACAACTCCATCCGGCGAGAAACTGACATTTGATATCGAGCAGTCGCTCAAGCAGAGGCTGTTAATGGGCCTGGATGATATCGCTGTCACCTTGGAGAACAGTGATTTGATTCGGGATTATGAACGGCAACGGGCAAAAACAAGGCCATGGCTGTTCCCGGACCTGAGCTGAGATATACAGGGGACGGACTTGAGCAGAGCTTCCTTTACCAATCAAAATTATTGAAGCGCTACCATGAAAGAAGCTGTAATCGTTGCGGCAGCACGTACGCCTATCGGCAGGGCCTGGCGCGGCGCGTTCAACAATACCAAGGCGCCGACCCTGGGTGGTCACGTTATCCGCACAGCCGTGCGGCGCGCCGGCATAGAGGCAGACGAGGTTGATGACGTCATAATGGGTTGTGCCATGCAAATCGGAACAACCGGCTGGAATATAGGCAGAACGAGTGCCTTTGCCGCGGGCCTCCCGGCGACAACGAGTGGTATGTCCGTGGACCGGCAATGTGCCTCAGGGATGATTGCAATCGCAAACGCGGCAAAACAAATCATACTGGATAACACGCCCGTGGTAGTGGCGGCAGGTCTTGACAGCATCAGCCTGGTCCAGAACGAAGCTTTTGAACTGATGAGCAGGAACACAGATGAGTCCGTAACCCGGCTCAGTGCTCATGCATATATGCCCATGTTGCAGACCGCGGAAATAGTAGCCCGTCGTTACCGGATCAGCCGCGAAACCCAGGATGAATATGCCTTGCAGAGCCAGCAACGGACAGCTACTGCCCAACAAGCGGGAAAATTTGACGAGGAACTGGCGCCCCTGGCCTCAACCAAGGCCATAGTCAACAAAGAAACCAAGGAAATAAGCTACCAGGAAGTTGTATTGAAACAGGATGAAGGCAACCGTCCCGAAACAACCCTGGAAGGCCTGCAGGGGCTGGCGCCGGTGATTGAAGGGGGTTGTATTACAGCAGGAAATGCCAGTCAACTGTCTGATGGAGCATCTGCCTGTGTGTTGATGGACCGGCGCCTGGCAGAAACAAAAAACCTGGAGCCGCTGGGCGTTTACCGCGGGCTTGCCGTTAGCGGTCTGGAACCCGATGAGATGGGTATCGGGCCGGTTTATGCCGTACCTAAATTGCTGAAACAAAATGGTTTGACTATGGATGACGTTGACCTGTGGGAACTCAATGAGGCCTTTGCCGTGCAAGTGGTCTATTGTCGCGACAAGCTGGGTATTCCTAACGATTTACTCAACGTAAACGGAGGGGCTATTTCCATCGGCCACCCATATGGCATGTCCGGGAATCGCATGGTGGCACACGCCCTGGTAGAAGGTAAACGGCGCGCAGCAAAATATGTAGTCTGCACAATGTGTGTCGGCGGCGGTATGGGCGCCGCAGGTTTGTTCGAAGTAACCTGACCGCTTCACAAAAACTGTTCCAGTCACACCCCCAAGTGACAGGTACGTTGACATTTTTTTTACAGCATATACGATATAAGATACATTAACATGTACATAATGGTCGGGTTGTGACAGAAACATATTCAATCGCCGATGCACGCTATAATTTTCCGAAACTGGTCCATGAGGCAGAACACGGCAAAGTAGTGGGATTAACCCGGCGGGGTGAGCTGGTGGCCATGCTTATTGGCCGGCGTCACTTTGAGCAACTTTCCTCCAACTATCGCGGCTTTGCTGAAACATACCGCAGTTTTGTAGTAAATGTTGACCTGGAAAACCTTGATATTGATCCCGACAGGCTGTTCTCAATATCACGTAAAGATAAACAGGAACGCAAGGTTGACCTCTGATGGTAAAGTACTTGCTTGATACCGGTGTAATATCGGAGCCACTGAAATCGCGGCCGTCCGAGGGTATCTTGCGCAGGCTGCGCGAACATGAAGAGGAAGTAGCCATTCCGGCGCTGGTCTGGCATGAGTTACGTTTCGGAAGTTCGCGTCTTACGCATTTACGCCACAGGGAAGTGATAGCACGTTATATCGAAGATGTGATATTGGCAAGTTTTCCTGTTCTTGATTATGATCAAAGAGCTGCGGACTGGCACGCCCGCGAACGTGCGAGATTAACGGGCATAGGTCAGGCCCCGTCATTCGTTGTAGGACAGATTGCGGCGATAGCTTATGTCAACAAGATGACTCTCGTTACATCAAACCCCACCGAGTTCCGCGCGTTTAAAGGATTACAGGTTAGAAACTGGTCGTAACACGCACAATCCTCACTTTCAGAAGCGGAGCCACAGTTTGAGTAAAACAGACCGGAGCGGACAACCCGATTTAAATTCGGATGAAGCGGCTGAGACCATGGCCGATATTACCGGGCAATATCATGATCTGTTGGAAGGTCTCATGTTCCGGCAGGGACAGTCCATACCTGTGAATACCGACCCGATGGGAGCAGGGCAGGCATTCCTTGAACTATCTGCGTCCCTGATGAAAAATCCCGAAAAACTGGTCGAAGCCCAGGCGAAAGCCTGGACTGCCTATTCGGATCTCTGGTTCAACACCACTAAAACATTTCTGGGCGAGGCAGCCGGCGAGGTTAGAAAGCCGGAAAAAGGCGACCGTCGTTTCAAACACTCAGCCTGGGATGAAAATCCATTCTTCAATTTTATCAGGCAGTCGTACCTGCTGACGGCAGACACCATTCACTCTGTTGTCGATGGCGTGGATGGCCTGGATGAAAATACTGCGAGAAAGGCCCGATTTTATACCAGGCAGTTTATCGATGCTATGTCGCCGACGAACTTCCTCCTGACCAATCCGGAGGTATTGGAAGCTACCCTGGAGTCGAAGGGGGAAAACCTGCTTAAGGGGATGCGGAATTTTATCGATGATTTTGATACTGAAGCAGGCCGGTTACGGATCAAAATGACTGATGACCGGGCGTTTGAACCGGGCAGAAACGTCGCCGTTACTCCGGGTAAAGTGGTTTTTCAAAACGACCTGCTCCAGTTGCTTCAATACAATGCGACGACCGAACAGAACTTCCGGCAGCCCCTGCTGATCATTCCGCCCTGGATCAATAAATATTACGTGCTTGATCTACAACCGCAAAATTCCCTGATTAAGTGGCTGGTCGACCAGGGGCATACGGTATTTGTCGTTTCCTGGGTGAATCCGGACGAGAAACTGGGGCATATGGATTTTGAAAACTATGTAACGGAAGGGGCCATTGCGGCCATTGACGCGGTGGAAAAGGCTACGGGTGAATCCGGTATCAACCTGGTCGGCTATTGTATCGGCGGAACACTGCTGGCAGCGACCCTGGCTTATATGCAGGCAAAAGACGACAGGCGAGCGGCTTCAGCTACGTTTTTTGTTTCGCTCATCGATTTTTCCATTCCCGGAGACCTGGGTGTATTCATTGATGAGCAACAGCTGGAGAACCTGGAAAATGCCATGAATGAGAGAGGCTACCATGACGGCAAGGAAATGGCTGCCACGTTCAACATGTTGCGCTCCAACGACCTGATCTGGTCATTCTACGTGCATAATTACCTGCTGGGTAAAGAACCGTTTCCGTTTGATCTGCTTTACTGGAATGACGATTCGACCCGCCTCCCGGCCAAAATGCACAGCACTTACCTGCGCACCATGTACCTGAAAAACGCATTCAGGGAGCCCGGAGGGCTGAGCGTCGCCGGTTGCCCCATTGACGTGAGCACCATCCGGACACCGGCGTATTTCATCTCGACGGAAGACGACCATATCGCGCCGTGGGAGGGAACCTACCTGGGCGCGCAACTGCTGTCCGGGCCGGTCAAGTTCGTCCTGGGCAAGTCCGGGCATATTGCGGGTATCATCAATCCCCCTGCTGCAAACAAATACGGTTATTATACCGGGGCGACGGTCAAGCTCCCATCCGGTGAATGGCATGACCAGGCCGAACTCCATCCCGGTTCCTGGTGGCCGGACTGGCAGGCGTGGCTGGAACATTACGCCGGCGACAGGCTCCCGGCGCGCTATCCCGGCAACGCCGATCTAAGTGTTATCGAGGAGGCCCCGGGTAGTTACGTCAAGCAACCTTGATTTTCGTAAACGGGGACGTACATCATAAACGGGGACGGACTTAAGTCCGTCCCCATAGACGTTAACAGCGCACCGGCAGGTTTTTGACAATCCTGATTTCATCCGGTGAAACACGGGCCTGCCAGGCAATAGCTTCAACACCATTATCAAGGACCTGCCTCAATGTTGCACCATATTTACTGTCTATCGAGTCGGCAGGTCTGACTTCATATACGTCTTTCCGTTGCACACAAAAACAGATGATCCCGCGCTTTCCTCCAGCCACGACCTCGGCCAGCTCGCGCAGGTGTTTACTGGCGCGCGCGCTGACAGCATCCGGAAAATAGCCGATGCCGTCACGGGCCAGGGTCACGTTTTTCACTTCGACGTAACAGGATGGTCTCCCGGGGTCTTCCAGCAGCAGGTCGATACGGCTTTTTTCCTTACCGTAACGTATCTCCTGACGGATACCGGCGTACCCCTGCAGTTGATTTATGGTGCCGTCCCGTATTCCTTCAAGCACCAGCCTGTTAGGTAAGCCGGTGTTGATACCGACCAGTACACCCGGTGCGGTTTCCACCAGTTCCCAACTCAGGGGGTACTTGCGCTCCGGGTTACCTGAATCAGACAACCAGACCCCCGCACCGGGTTCACAGCAACCCAGCATGGAACCGGTATTGGGTGTATGCGCGGTAACAGTCCGGCCGTCATCCAGCGTTACGTCGGCGAGGAAACGCTTATACCGTTTAATCAACGTGCCGGGGATCAAAGGC
This sequence comes from Gammaproteobacteria bacterium, assembly GCA_965116495.1. Classification (GTDB taxonomy): domain Bacteria; phylum Pseudomonadota; class Gammaproteobacteria; order Eutrophobiales; family Eutrophobiaceae; genus JAAXHV01. The sequence goes on from OZ220696.1 coordinate 793,956, forward strand.
TGTCTGAATTTCATCTGATAACGGAACCCTTGCGGATAAATCCTCTGTTTAATATCCTGTGTGAATAGATGCCTTATCCGGCTTGTCCTGTACGGCCATGTTCAATTAAAGTGATATGAAAGTAACCATTATACCAGTCACGCCATTCCAGCAGAATTCGACTATCCTTCAATGTGAACGGACAAACCGGGCAGCCATTGTCGATCCGGGCGGCGACCTGGACCGGATCATGGCGCAAGTGGACGCACTTGGGGTGACGCTCGAAAAAATACTGGTCACTCATGCGCACATTGACCATGCAGGCGGTGTGGCAGAGTTATCAGTTGCTACGGGATTACCGGTTGAAGGACCGCAACGGGAAGATCAATTCTGGATTGACTTGCTGGAAGAGCAGGGCGCCATGTTCGATTTTCCGGCATCATCTTCGTTTACCCCGGACCGTTGGCTGGAAGACGGAGATATGGTCAGCCTGGGGGATATGCGGATGGAGGTGCGCCATTGTCCGGGACACACACCCGGGCATATCATTTTCTATGAGGCCTCCTCAAAGATCGCAATAGTAGGCGACGTGCTGTTCAACGGTTCCATCGGCCGCACTGATTTTCCTCGCGGCGATTATGCAACCCTGATTCATTCCATAAAAAATCGCCTCTGGCCCCTGGGAGATGATGTACAATTCGTTCCCGGGCACGGTCCTGTTTCTACTTTCGGTCATGAAAGAAAAACCAATCCATTCGTGGGCGATCGTGTAAAGTATTAAAGCTCAAATTACCAAGGAGATATTACAAATGAAATTATATGTTTTCCCCCCATCCCCCAATTCATTACGTTGCCAGGCGGTGGCCAACCAACTGGGTATTGAACTGGAGTTAATTCCTGTAGATTTCGGTAACCCGGCACAGACTGAAGCTGGATTCAAGGAGTTATATGCAGCAAATCCCAACCACAAGATCCCCACACTGGTTGACGGAGATTATGTACTTTGGGAATCCGGCGCCATCATGCTGTACCTGAGCCGGATACAACCTGACAATGATTTAGTGCCGGATAATTTACAGGACAGAGCCAGGATGGCTCAGTGGTCATACTGGAGCGCATCACACTGGGGAGTTACTTGCACCCTGTTTATATTTGAAAACGTGGTAAAGAAAATCATGAATATCGGTGCGCCGGACCCGGCGCAACTGGCAAAGGCCGAGGAGGAATTCAACCGTTTCGGCACGGTATTGAACGATCACCTTAAAGGTCGCGATACGCTGGTGGGCAACTCGGTAACCCTTGCCGACCACACTGTCGCGTCGTGGCTGGTACACACGGAGATGGCCGGTTTACCACTGGATGGTTTTACGGAAATCAAACGCTGGTCGGGGGGGATCCTCGGTTCGACAGCCTGGCAGAAAGCCCTGGCAACGATACCTGGAGCGTAGTTCGACGTCAGTATTATTTTAACGGTTGGGCAGGAGCAAGGGTCCGGAGAGAAAGGGGACAGGTTTGAAGCATGCCCCCGTATGTTGTACGCGGGGCATGTACCCGGATCGGGTTCCCGCTCCTGTTTACGAAATGCAGGGGCAGCCGCCGCTATTCTCAGTTCGGCAAGCGGTTATCCGTCAGGCGTTCGTTCAGGAGGCGCCGGTATTCCTCTTCATAAAAGAATTGTTTCTGCCCGAATGCCGGTTTCAGACCGTCCAGCCAGGTCGCGTTCTCATCAAACCTGGCGAAGAAAGGCTGTTGTGTCCAGTTTTCATTACGGCCCTGCAGGAAGCGCAATAAAAATACCTTTTCATTGTTGATCTCTGTTACACCCTGAACCTGTACCTTGCCTGGAGAGGCACTCATTGACGGCCCGCGTACCGTACGGGCAAGACCGGATACGGACTGGTATGCCTGCTGATACACCTCCAGGGCCCGCGCCAGCGGTACTTCAAAATACCTTCGTGCGCCGGTGTCCCGTTCCACAAACATATAATAAGGTATCAAGCCTAATCGCACTTGTTCGCGCCACATTCTTGACCAGACAGCGGGGTCGTCATTGATCCTGGCCAGTAACGGCCCCTGGCAGCGAATCTCCGCACCGGTATCGCGAATTCGTCGGATAGCGCGCCGGGTCATGTTTGATTCCATTTCCCTCCAGTGATTGAAATGGGCCATGAACGCTACGTGTTTACCCGCCCGCACCAGTCTCTCCAATAAGCGTAGCAGGTCATCAGCATCCGCGTCAGTGACAAAGCGATGCGGCCAGTAGGTCAGTGATTTGCTGCCTATACGCAAGGTCTGCACGTGTTGAACCGACCGGTCAAGCAGGGGTTCCAGGTAGTATTTCAGGTGGTGGGTCTTCATCACCATGGGATCACCGCCGGTGATGAGCAGGTCGGACACTTCCTTATGTTTTTTCAGATAACCGTAGAGACCATCTGCCTCGCTGGATGAAAAGCGCAACGATTTATCACCGACAAACTGTGCCCAGCGAAAACAGAAAGTACAGTAGGAATGACAAACCTGGCCCTGGGAGGGAAAAAACAGGACGGTCTCATGATATTTATGTTGCATGCCGGTCAACTGCTCGTCATCCAGAACCGGGACATTCAGTTCCATTTGCCCGGCAGGGTGAGGGTTGAGTTGAGCGCGAATCTGAGTCGCCAGTGCATGGATGGATTTAGAGTCTGCCCCCCTTCTCATGAGCCGGGCCATCCGGTTGAATGACTCGGGTTCAAGCATTTCTCTCTGTGGAAAAGTGAGGAGAAATATGGGGTCCGACTCAGCATGTTCCCAGTCGATAAGCTGGTCAAGCACGTACTGGTTGACCCGGAAAGGCAATATCTTGGCAACTACCCGGATATCATGCCTTAACCGTTTCGGAAGGGCATCCAGTTGACTTATCTGGTCCAGGTGCTTTTCTGTATAAACCTTAAACTTTGAACTCGGGACGAGTTCAGGCTGTGTTGCGATAGCAGCATAATTCAATGAAACTCTCCCTATGTCTTTTAGGGCCTTTATTTTGTATTTTATGGCCCAACGGGTTATTTCTTATTAACTTCTAGGCGTCATCATAGCAGAATATGTCGACTATGAAAACTAAGTCGTGTCAATGGAACAGCCGACACTATCAATTTAACAATACGAATATTAAAATAGTCTTACAATCAACAAATTAAATTTCCTCCCGGTATTTAACGATGTTATTCGACACCAACAAGCTAAAAATGCCCGGTATGAGCGATGCCTTACCGGGTCGTACAACCTCACTTACTGTGGCCAACGGACATTTTGTCAACGGCCGCCCGCTGATGCCGCCTTTCCCCGATGGGATGGTGCAGGCGGTGTTCGGTCTGGGGTGTTTCTGGGGTGCGGAACGGAAGTTCTGGCAACTGCCTGGAGTTTACACCACCGCGGTCGGCTATGCCGGAGGCTATACGCCAAATCCCACCTATCGCGAAGTATGCAGCGGTATGACCGGGCATAACGAGGTAACCTTGGCAGTCTATGAACCTGATATAATCACCTACCTGAAATTACTGCAGGTGTTCTGGGAGTCGCACGATCCAACCCAGGGGATGCGCCAGGGAAATGATGTAGGCACGCAATATCGTTCTGGTATCTACACGTTCACTGATGAACAGAAGAGGCTGGCTATCGAGTCAAGGGATAAATACCAGTCGAGTCTGAAGGAAAGAGGCTGTGGCAGGATCACCACGGAGATACTGGATGCACCGGTATTCTACTATGCGGAAGACTACCACCAGCAATACCTGGCAAAAAACCCCGGTGGTTACTGCGGCCTGGGAGGAACCGGGATAAGCTTCCCGACAAGCTGAAACGATGATCAGCGGAATTTACAGTCCGGGTACGGCGGCGGCATTCTTGCTGATCCACTCTTCTGCCGCTCCTTCCCGGTTAAGAATATAGGGTCCTTCGCGAAATTTCTTTTCCTTGATGTACGCCTCAATATAGCAGGTTTGCTCCACAATCCGCGCCCGGCTGGCGTGCTCAGGGTGTCTTAACCACAAGCCTATCTCATAATAATCGTCCCGGTCCCGTACCATGACCACCTTGCCGCGAATCGTTTCCGGTCTGTCATCCAATGAAATTGTGACTTCTATGTATGTTCCGGGTTTCAAATATTGACCTGATTCAAACAACAGGCCAATATTGCTTTGTTTGGTGCCGGTCTGTTCATCATCGCTATCGAACCAAAGACGTTTATAATGCAAGGGAATTCCACGTCGGTGGTGTATAAAACCCGTTTGGGTGTCAGTGACGGGCACATTGCCCAGGTCCTCGTGATATAGCCTGTGCTGATCCTTGAAACGTTTTTTATTAATGCTATTAAACTTTTGAAATAACATCAGTTTTCACCATGATAGAGGGTATGGGTCGCATTTTATACCCTCACACAGGGAAAATCAAGCATATATTTCATAAAAACATACAGTTAAACGATCTATATGAGAGTTAACCTGAAAAAAGATATTATAGACTATGCCATTCTCGAGTATGAATAGAAATATTATATTTATTGCACTTATCTTAATTGCAGCCGGAACGGGATACCTGTTCCTCAGCCCGGACCGGACGCTGAAGACAGACCAGGCCGCACAGGTTGATGCAAAGTCACAGGAGGAGGCGCTACCCGTCGAACAGGCGCCTGAGCAGGATTTATCAGCGGATAAAAAACGCAGGGCAAGGATGCGGGCTGAATATGCTGAACTGGAACTGGCCCGTGATGGTATACGGCGCCAACTCGGAAAACTCAGGTCCCGGCTATGGAAACTCCAGGTGCCCCCTGACCAGGCCCGGGCTATCACGGAACAGATGCAACGGGGTTACGCTGCCCTGAAAAATCCACCCATGCTGGGTGCATTTTCCAGCGTGGGCGATATCAGCAAGGAGACAAACAGGATAAAGGAGATTGGCAACAAACTTACAGCCCTGGAAATTACCGTACAGGAGCACATCAAGGCTCAGGAGACGGACTAATTCCCTGATGCCTCTGCCAAGAGTATGCCAGCAGTTGCATCATAGTATTTTGCATGCGTCGGCATGATACTGTTGGCGCATGGGGAATCATTTGAAACAGGTATTGCGGTGCGCAGGTAATTCGGGGAATAGCCGAAGCGGACCTGTTGTTCATTGATTACATTTACGTCGTTTTCTACCAGTACGGGAAATGACCGGCCCACATGCCGCTGCATAAAGTCGTGTTTCAGTTGTTGCGCCAGTAAATGCAGTTGCCGCAACGATATTTTTTTATCTCTACCGGCACCTGTCCCGGTAACGTTGCAGCCCTGGTCCCGGCTCGCGGTGAATAGGGAAAGACATGGATATGTGGAAATCCGATTGTCCGGCAGTAATCCAGGGTTTGTTGCCACTCCGTGTCGGTTTCACCTGGAAATCCGGCGATAATATCCGTTGTTACATTTATATCAGGAACATATTCCCTTGCGGTTCGCACCAGGTCTGTAAACCCGCCGGTACTGCAGCGCCGGCCCATGCGCCGGAGCACGCTGTCACTGCCGCTTTGCAGGGGCAGATGCAGATGCGGCATAAACCTGGAATTATCGAAAAGCATAAAAAAATCATTATCCAGATTCCAGGGTTCCAGCGAACCCAGTCGCAGCCTGGGCACGTCGGTTTCAGTGAGTATTGTATTGATCAATGAAGGTAAATCCGTCCCAAGCTCATGTCCGTAACCGCCGATGTGCACACCGGTCAGGATGACCTCCAGGATTTGCCGTGAGTGTAATCCGTTGATCTCGTCGATGATATCCTTCATGGCACGGCTGCGTTCCGCCCCGCGCGCTACCGTGACTATACAAAAAGTGCATTTGTGCCGGCAACCATCCTGTATTTTGATGAAAGCCCGGTTGCGTCCCCTGGTAAACAAGGCGGTTTCTCCCGGTTCAGTAGCCATTTCCGGCATGGCTTCAACCGAGAGCCTCTGATTTACGATATCAACGAGCTGATCTTTTTCCGTATTACCGACCATCAGGTCGATGCCCGGCAGTTCATTATAAATACCGGGTTGCAGGCTTGCATAACAACCGCTGACTACCAGTTTGGCATTTGCGTTGCGGCGCCGGGTACGCCGTATCAATTGCCTGGATTTTTTTACCGCTTCCCCGGTAACGGCGCAGGTATTGACGACTACCAGGTCGGCATCGTCGACCGAGTTGCTTAACCGGTACCCGGCCGCCTGGAAACCGGTTGCCCAGTGTTCCAGTTCGGCCTCGTTCAGGCGGCACCCCAGGGACTTCAGTGCTACTTGCATGATGATAACAATTAAAAATTAGGAATTAAGAATTAATGTGCCGCCTGTGGCGGCGGTTTTTCAATGCATCTTATCCCTTCCGCAAGTTGGATCAAAGCACACGGTTACGTAACATTTGTAATTCCTAATTCCTAATTCCTAATTCCTAATTCGTAATTCCTAATTCGTAATTCCTAATTGTCTCTTTCGCTATGATCAGTTTTTGTATCTCGGAAGCGCCCTCGTAGATGCGCAACGCGCGGATTTCCCGGTAGAGTTCTTCAACCTTTTCACCCCGGGTTACCCCGCGTCCCCCGAATATCTGAACAGCCTGGTCGATAACCTCCTGGGCCGATTCGGTCGCATACAATTTAGCTATTGCCGCTTCCCGCGTCACGCGCTCAGCGCCGCTGTCCTTGGCCCAGGCGGCACGGTAAACCAGCAGGGCGCTTGCATCAATCGCTACGGCCATATCGGCGATCTTGCCCTGGATCATCTGCATATCGGCAAGTGTCTTGCCGAACAGTCGCCTGGCGCCGGCATGCTTCACTGTTTCATCCAGCGCGCGCCGGGCGAATCCCAGCGCAGCCGCTCCGACCGTCGGACGAAACACATCCAGCGTGGCCATGGCAATTTTGAAACCCTCACCCGGCCGGGCCAGCAGGTTTGTTTTCGGCACCCTGCAGTCCTCGAACACCAGGCGCGCCAGTGGGTGGGGAGCGATAGTATCGATCCTTTCGGCCACTACCAGCCCGGGGGCATCAGCATCCACAATGAGGACACTCAGACCCCGCCCCCCCGTTTCCTCTCCGGTCCTGACAAACACGGTATAATAGTCCGCGATACCACCGTTTGAGATCCAGGTTTTCTCGCCATTGATTACGTAATCCGGACCGTCGGTTACGGCGGAAGTAGTCAGGGAAGCAACATCCGAGCCGGCGCCGGCTTCAGATAATGCAAAAGCGGCAATTTTAGCGCCACTGCGAACCGCCGGCAGGTAATCATTCCTTTGTGCCTGATTGCCGAACAGGGCAATGGCTCCGCTGCCCAGTCCCTGCATGGCGAAGACAAAATCCGCCAGGCCGGAATGGCTCGCCAGGATCTCCCGAACAAGACATATTGACCTTACATCCACCGGCTTGACGGAAGCCGGCGCGGGCGCGGCATGGATAAGCCACCCGGCATCAGCTATTTGTTTCAATAATACCCTGCAGGCATCATCGATATTATCAGGATATTGCCGGGGCAGGTGCCGGCCTGACCATTCTGCAAGTTCAGCGGCAAGGCGCCTGTGGTCCGCCAGAAAAAAAGGCCAGTCAAGATAGCTGCGGTCAACCATCAATCACCTTCGAATTCAGGTGTTTTCTTATTGATAAAGGCAGTGTAAGCGCGTTGGAAATCCGCTGTCTGCATACAGATTGCCTGGGCCTGGGCTTCAGCCTCTATTGCCTGTTCCAGCCCCATATTCCATTCCTGACGCAGCATGGTTTTGGTGATACCGTGGGCGAACGCGGGTCCCCGGAGCAACCGTCCGGCCAACTTTTTCGCTTCATCCAGTAATGTATCCGCTGATACCAGAGAGTTATAAAATCCCCAGCGATGACCTTCATCCGCACTCATGGACCGACCGGTGTACAGTAATTCCGCCGCACGGCCCTGGCCTATAATCCGGGGCAGTATGGCACAAGCGCCCATATCACAACCGGCCAGACCGACACGGGTAAACAGGAAAGCCGTTTTTGCTTCCGGTGTCGCTATACGCATATCGCTCGCCATGGCGATTGCGGCGCCGGCGCCCACACAGATACCGTCCACCGCAGCGATGACAGGTTGCGGGCAGTGGATCATGGCCTTGATGAGATCGCCGGTCATGCGGGTGAATTCCAGCAGTTCTTTCATGTTCTTTTGAGTCAGGGGGCCTATGATATCGTGTACGTCACCGCCGGAGCAGAAGTTGCCTTCAGCACCGGTAATAATCACGACCCTGACGTCATCTGCAGCGGCCAGGTGGCGAAAGGTATCGCGCATTTCCGCATAGGAAGAAAAGGTGAGCGGGTTCTTTCTTTCCGGCCGGTTCAGGGTCAGCGTCGCTACACCATCGGAACAGGACCAGTCAAAATGCTGCGGGATATATCCGGACATGCTCATTGATAATTTCCGTGTATGTCAGTGATAAGGCGATTATGGGTATCACATTACTTCGCCACCGGCTATCGGGATGGACTGGCCGGTGACGGATTCGCTGCCTGGCAGGCATAACCAGGCTACCGCGGTGGCTACTTCTTCCGGTTCGATAAACCGGTGTTGCGGGTTAGCCGATTTGAGGCGCGCTTCAGCATCCTCCCGCGCCATGCCCGTCTTGTCCATAATCCTGGTTATTGCCTCCGTAATCAAGTCAGTATTGGTATAGCCCGGGCAGATTGCATTGACGGTTATACCGGTCCCTGCCAGTTCCAGCGCCAGGGAACGGGTAAGGCCGATGACGCCATGTTTGGCCGCGCAATAAGCCGCCACATAAGCATAGCCGGTAAGCCCGGCAGTACTGGCTATATTGATGATACGGCCCCAGTCTGCTTCAAGCATCCCGTCCAGCACCTGGCTGCTGCAATAAAATACACCATCCAGGTTAACGGCAATCGACTGTTTCCAACTGTTATTGTCGATGCGCGCGAATGGACTGCTGCCGGCCATGCCGGCGTTATTTACCAGGATGTCAACAGGACCAAACCGGGCTACAGCTTCTGCAAACCCTGCCACTACGGTTTCTTCATCAGCTACGTCCAGCTGTACAGCGGATGCGCGACCTAACTGCTCCGCCCTGGAATGTAAAGAACTTTCCGTCCGGCCCATCAGGGTAATCCTGGCCCCCAGCCGGTCCATTTCCGCTGCGATCGCTGCGCCTATACCCTTGCCACCGCCGGTAACCACCACATGTTTATCGTTGAGAGCATTCATATGACACGGCTATATTACCATAGCCTGATTCCGCTCAGCCCGCCGGTATTTTTCTATTCAAAAATACATTCACTAATGCTACACTTGCCCAGTTAAATTTGAATACCTGCAAAAAGCCATGGGGAAAGACCTGATTGTTGTAGGCAATGGAATGGCGCCCAGCCGCGCTTTGGAAAAACTCAACGAACAGGATCCTGATGCCTACAATGTCACAATTTTCAACGCCGAACCGCGCGTCAGCTATAACCGCGTCATGTTATCTCCGGTCCTGTCCGGTGAGGAAGATTTTGAGAAAACCATTATTCACGGGGATGACTGGTATTTTAAGCACGGCTTTATTCTCTACCGGGGTTGCCCGGTCACTGAAATAGATCGGGAAGCCAGGACAGTCAAGGCCATTAATGGAATTGCCGAGCCTTATGACAAACTGCTGATTGCAACGGGGTCATCTCCGGTCAAACTTTCCATTCCTGGAAACGACAAGGAAGGGGTGCTTTCGTACAGAGACCTGGACGATGTGAAAGCCATGCTGAGCGCTGCTGAAACCAAGCGGCAGGCGGTGGTGATTGGTGGCGGACTGCTCGGACTCGAGGCGGCTGCAGGACTGCGCAACCGGGGTATGGAAGTGACGGTAGTGCACCGCAACCCTACACTAATGGACCGCCAGTTGGATGAGACTGCCGGCCACCTGTTACAGCGCGCAATCGAGTCACTCGGCATCCGGGTGTTGACCGGGAGACATACAAAAGCAATCACCGGCGACGAGCATGTAAAGGGGGTACTGTTTAAGGACGGTAGTAGTATACAAGCGGATATCGTGATCATGGCGGTGGGGATTCGTCCGAGTGTATGGTTGGCGGATAACGCCGGGTTGAATGTCAACCGGGGAATCGTTGTCGACGAACATATGCGCACCTCTGATCCCGACATCCTCGCAATCGGCGAGTGCGCTGAATTCGAAGGGAATGTTTACGGTCTGCTTGCACCACTATACGAAATGGCGAACGTCGCTGCCGCCACTTTACTCGGAGATGAGGAGCAACAATTCGAAAATCGGGTGACTGCGGCACAACTAAAGGTAACGGGGATTGATCTCTATTCTGCCGGTGACTTTGCCGACAGCGATAATCGGGAAGAGATTGTTTTGCGGGACCCGAACCAAGGCGTATACAGACGGCTTGTCCTCGAAGACAACCGTTTGGTTGGGACAGTTCTTTACGGTGATACCTCGTCCATGGGATGGTACTTCCAGATGATCAAGGACAGCACGGATATCTCCGGTATCCGTGATTACATGATATTCGGGCCCGGTTTTGCAGAAGGCGCGGCCCAAGACCCGACGGCAGCTGTTGCGTCCCTGCCGGATGATGCGGAGATCTGCGGATGTAACGGTGTAACAAAAGGCGAGATCAAGCAAGCTGTTGACGCTAACAACCTGACTACGCTGGAAGAGGTGCGCGCCTGCACCAAGGCATCCGCCTCTTGCGGGTCATGTACCGGTCTGGTGGAACAACTGCTGCTCCTGAGACTTGGCGATTCGTACCAACCCGCTGAGGTAAAACCCATATGCGGCTGTACCGATCTGAGTCATTCCGATGTGCGCCGGCTTATCAGCGCGCGCAATATCAAAACCATACCCGATTTGATGCAGGAACTGGAATGGAAGAGTTCCGGCGGTTGCGCCAAGTGCAAGCCTGCGCTGAATTACTACCTGCTGGCGACCTGGCCGGGTGAATACGTCGATGATAAACAATCCCGTTTCATCAATGAGCGGGTACATGCCAACATTCAGAAGGACGGCACTTATTCCGTCGTACCGCGAATGTGGGGAGGATCTACGTCTTCCAGCGAATTGCGCGCTATTGCGGACGTGGTTGACAAATTCCATATACCGACAGTCAAGGTAACCGGTGGTCAGCGCATCGATATGCTCGGTATCAAAAAAGAAGACCTGCCTGCAGTCTGGGCGGACCTGAATAAAGCCGGCCTGGTTTCGGGACATGCCTACGGCAAAGCGGTTCGTACGGTAAAAACCTGTGTCGGCAAGGAATGGTGCCGCTTTGGCACCCAGGATTCCACCGGGCTGGGTATCCGGCTGGAAAAATTCCTGTGGGGTTCATGGACGCCTGCCAAGGTAAAGATGGCGGTCTCGGGATGTCCGAGAAACTGTGCTGAAGCCACTTGTAAGGATGTGGGCATCGTTTGCGTGGAATCCGGGTATGATGTCCACTTCGCCGGCGCTGCCGGCATGGATGTCAGGGAGACCGAATTGCTGGGCCATGTCGACAACGAAGATGACGCCATAGAAATAGTGGCTGCCGTTATACAGCTATACCGGGAGCAGGGACATTATCTTGAAAGGATCTACAAGTGGGCCAGGCGTGTCGGCGTAGATTCGATCCGGGATGCGGTTGTGGATGATGCAGCCAATCGCAAATCACTGTGCGCAAGGTTTGTCCACTCACAGAAATTTCATCAGATCGATCCTTGGGAAGAACGGGTAAAAGGCCATGATCAGCATGAATTCGCCCCGATCAAGGAACTCAGCACTCTGGAGTTGGCTTGATGTCATCTGATTGCTGGACAACTATAGGAAATGTGGATGATATACCGGTTGCGGGCGCGCGGGTGGTCATCTCCCCCGGCTGCAGGATAGCGGTATTTCGAACCGAGGACAATCAAGTCTTCGCGCTGGAAGATCGATGCCCGCATCGCAAAGGTCCTATCAGCCAGGGGATCGTCCACGGCAAGAAGGTAACATGTCCCCTGCACAACCTGGTTATTGACCTGGACAGTGGAAATACGCAGGAATCCGGCATCGTACCGGTATGCACCATATCCACCCGGGTCGGAGAGAACGGAGAAGTGCTGCTGAATATGGATGACATCCGGGCCAGACTGGAGTCCGGGACCAGATAACACGCATAGAACGTCCGCCTGGTGCAGTGGTTGAATCAGCGGTTGGGCGTATGACCGCAAACCATGCCGGCGATGATCATCTTCTGTATGTTCGAGGTCCCTTCGACTATTTGCAGGGACTTGGCGTCGCGATAGAACCGTTCGGCCGGGTATTCCGTGGAATAACCGTAGGACCCGAAGATTTTCATACACTCGTTTGCCGCGTGCACCGCTGCTTCGGACGCAGCAAGTTTGGCCATGGAGGTTTCATACTGGTTGGGCCTGCCCTGATCCTTTAACCAAGCGGCCTTGTATACCAGCAGTTGCGCAGCCTGGTGTTCCACCGCCATGTCGGCAATCTGGGACTGTATCATCTGGTGGCGTGAAATGGGTTTGCCGAATTGCTTACGCTCGTTTGCATAGTCAACGGCCAGTTGTAGTGCGCCACCGGCCACACCCAGGGCGCCGGCGGCACAACCGATGCGGGTATTGTTCAACTGCCACATGCACATCTTGAAGCCGTTGTTAAGTTCGCCGAGCAGGGCGTTTTTGGGAACACGTGCGCCTGCAAAGATAAATTCACCGGTCGGGGAGCAATGCAGACCCAGCTTGGTGTCGATGGGCCGGGCAGTACAGCCTTCCAGGTTCTTGGGTTCGATGATAAAGCAACTGATGCCCTTGTTGCCCTTGTCCCGGTCCGTATAGGCGTACAACAGGCCGGCGTCGCCTATATGGGCGTTGGAGATCCATATCTTGCTGCCATGCAGTTCATAATGGTCGCCCCTGTCGATGGCGTGGGTCTTCATGTTGGCAACATCGGAACCGGTATCCGGCTCAGTCATGGCAAAGAACCCTATTCGGGCGCCATTGATCCAGCCGGGAATGTATTTCTCCTGTTGTTCCTGTGTGCCGAATTCAGCTACTGACAGGGGAGCGCCGAGGTTCTGCATGTTGAAGGGCAGTCGCCATGAGGCCGATACCTGGCTAATCTGCTCCGCCATGAGCACGGATTCCAGGAAGCCCATCCCGTTTCCGTTCAATTCTTCCGGCAACACACATGAAAAAAAACCGAGTTCGCCCATTTCTGCCACGCGTTCCAGCTTGAATTCATGGTTTTTTTCTTCCTGTTCGAGTGTCGGCGCAATTTCTTCCAGGGCAAATCGCCGGGCCGTATCCTGTACCAGACGCTGCTCTTCGGTTAATTCAAAAAACATGGTTGATTCTCTCTTATGCAGACTCGATAGACATGAGTGGCTGATCCTCCTCCACTTCGTCGCCTTCCTTGACCAGGATTTGTTTCACCTTGCCGTCACAGGGAGCATAGACCGGCGTTTCCATTTTCAAAGCCTCGATGATAAGCACTTCGTCATCCTCTTCGAGGACTTCGTTCAGTGTTGCCGTAATTTTCCAGATTGTTCCCGACAGGGGCGCCAATACCTCTTCCGCCATGACTTTTCTCCGAGATTTATTGCAAGATTGTTAGAAATATACCGGCAGCAATGACGGTACCGATTACACCGGCGATATTGGGGCCCATGGCAACCATGAGCAGGTAATTCTTTTTATCCGCCTCAGCCCCAATTTTCTGAACCACCCGGGCCGCCATCGGCACGGCAGAGACCCCGGCCGCGCCGACCAGGGGATTGATCTTGTCCGGGATAAAAATATTCAGCAGTTTGGCCAGCAGTATGCCGCTTGCCGTACTGATCATGAATGCGAACATGCCGAGGAAGAAAATCAGTATGACGTCACTACGTAAAAAACTGTCTGCGCTCATGGTTGCGCCTATACTGACGCCAAGGAATATGGTTGCTATATTCATCAGGGAATTCTGGGCGGCATCAGTCAAACGATCGACCACCTTGGATTCCCGGAACAGGTTGCCCAGCATGAACATGGACACCAGGGGCGCAGAAGCAGGTACCATCAGGATAATCACCATGGCGGCTATTATGGGAAACAGCAGCTTCTCCCTCGGACTGATCTTACGGCCTTTGCGCATGCGGATTTTTCGCTCATTTTCCGTCGTCAACAAACGCATGATAGGGGGCTGGATGATAGGCACCAGCGCCATGTAGGAATAGGCGGCAACCGCGCAGGCACCGAGCAGGTGCGGCGCCAGTTTCGCCGCCAGAAAGATAGTCGTGGGTCCGTCCGCCCCGCCAATAATGCTGATGGTGGCGGCATCTTCCAGGCTGAAACCCATCCAGCAAGCCAGAAAAAACGTAAGGTAAACACCCACCTGCGCGCCTGCGCCCAGAAAGATGAGTAATGGTTGCGAGAGTAACGGGCCGAAATCGGTCAGCGCGCCAAGACCCAGGAAGATCAGGGGGGGAATGATGCGCCATTCGATCCCGTGGTGATAGAAGCGCCAGAGCAATCCGTCTCCGGGCTCCATCAGCCCGGTCAACGGCAGGTTGGCAAGGAGAATGCCGAAACCTATGGGCAGCAGCAACAATGGTTCATACTGCCTGGTGACAGCCAGGTAGAGCAGGGTCAGTCCAATCAGCCACATCAGCAACATTTCGGGCGTGACGGAAAAAATCCCCATGTTTTCTATAAACGCCATTATTCTTCTTTATTCTCCGGCTTCCTGTTTACCACCAGCGCGAGCACCTTGACGGCGAAATACAACATTGCCATTCCGGCGAATACACCGCCGATACCGTTAAGGAATATTTCCAGTGCCTGTTCCATGAACCTGGTTTTGCCGATAGTGATCAGTTCTTTATAATTCTGGGCAGCATCATCTGGTGCCTGGGGCAGATGGAACGCGGGTTCTGGTAAGCTGCTCCTGCAAAAGCCGTAAGATAATTCCTTAATTGCGTCAGGTCCACCACCTCATCGACCAGGCCATAACGCGCACAATACTCCGGACTTGAATTTTGCCGGTATTGTTCCGCCAGGGCATTCATCTTGTCGGCAACCTCATCCAGCGGCCTGCCGGCGTCTTTTTCCTTGACCGCACGCCTCGAGTACATGGCAACGGCTGCGGTCTCACCGTGCATGACAGCTATCTCCGTAGCCGGCGTGCCCAGCGTAAACGCATTATGCCGGTTTGCCGTCGGGCCGCCCATCAGGTAGTGAGCCGCGGCCGTCCCCTTGCGCAGAACTACCAGCATCATCGGCAAGTCGGTCTGCTGTATGGAATAGATCAGGGATTGGCCCAACCCCAGCAGTTCGGCTTTTTCAGCCAGGTCTCCGACGTCGATACCCGAGGTGTCCTGAAACCAGATAACGGGGATACGGTCACGCCCGCAGTGGGTGACGAATTCGTTCATTTTGATCAGACCCTGGCGATACAGTTTCCCTCCAATACCGGGGTAATCGCCGTATTCCGGATAACCTTTACCCAGGTAACCGGATCGATTTCCTATACATCCAATTGCAAAACCGTCAAACCTGCATAAGCCCGTGTAGACCTCGGGCCCGTAGTCCGGACGGAATTCCATGTGTTCGCCGGCGTCCACCAGGCGGGCAAGTATATCGTCAAAGGAATACACCTCTTTCTGGTTAAAAGGCAACAGGTAGTAGAGGTCGTCGGCGGGATAGGCCGGCGCGGTGGGTTCGGCAACCTGGAAAAAATGGGGTTTGTACGCAGGCATCGCCTCCATGTATTCCCTGATACCGTCCAGCACTTCCGTCTCTTCTTCATAGACTTCCGTAAAAAATCCGGTTTCGTCATAATGGGTCTCGGCCCGGCCGGGTGGTTTGGCGCTGAAAGAGCGGGTTTTTTCCACCAGTTCCTCAAGCATCCCGGCGCTGAATCCCCCTCTTGGCGCCATGCCGGAGACGATACCGACACCGCCTACGGCCATGTTGGCGTCCTTGTGGGCGAGCAGGATAGTAGGGCTGATGCCGTGATAACCCCCACCGGCGGGGTTTGTGCCGTAAATACCGGCGAGGACCGGCACCCCCAGTTGATTCAATTCTGCATGGCGAAAAAACGTCGTGCCTGAACCGCGCCGGTTGGCATAGAACTTTTCCTGCTCATCCAGTTTTACTCCGCTGCAGTTGACCAGCCAGATCAGCGGAATATGGAGTCGTTTGGCCAGGTCGGTAACACGCAGAATATTCTCGGACTGGCCGGGCAACCAGGCGCCGGCCAACACCTTGTTGTCAAACCCGATCACAACCGCCCAGCGGCCGGCGACCCTGGCCAGGCCGTCAACCACGTTGGTTGCCCCGGTTGCGTTGTCCATCGGGTTGTAGAGACTGTGCAACGGTCGCCAGGTGCCCGGATCGATCAGGTATTCCAGGCGTTGCCGGACTGTCATGGCGCCGCGCTTGTTGATTTGTTCCGTGGTGAAACCCGCGTTCTCGACGTCTTTCCTGTGCTGATCAATTTCCGCCTCAACCTGTTTCAACTGTTCCATGCTTGCGGACGCACGCTTGATCCGGCCTTGCTTCAGTTCCTTGCCGAATCGCTGCATGTTCTCAAAATAAGGCTTCATCAGGCTTATTTCCTCAAAAAGAATCGAATGATGTCAAAACATAAGTGCCGGGTGAAGGCTTCACCCTTGCGGGTTGAATAGTGCAACACACTATACCACATCACACAATTTGGGACACCCATAAATTGTGCGCTATCTGTAACGCAATCTGGGACACTCGCAAATTTATGTTGTCCTGATTTTCTAATTTATGGATGTCCCAAATTAAGAAATATTCTAATTTATGGATGTCCCAAACTAAGAAATATTCTAATTTATGGGTGTCCCAAATTAAGAAATCGAACGAGGCTGATGTCATTGATTCCAATTGGTGGTTTAATCTGTGCAATAGCGGCTATAATGTACTGGCAGTCCTGTGGCTGCCATAATAATCAATCAGATGGGATATCGTTCATGCAAATTGTACTACCGTCCGGCTGGCCCCGTCCTCAAGGCTATTCCAACGGGGTTGCCGCGCGCGGCAAGCTGATCTTTGTCGCAGGACAGATTGGCTGGGATAGAGATAATATCTTAATCAGCGATAACCTGGCTGAACAGGTGCGCCAGACACTGAAAAATACAATTGCCGTACTGGCCGAGGCAGGTGCGGGACCTGAACATGTAACCAGGATGACCTGGTATATCCTGGACAAACAGGAGTATCGGGCTTGCTTAAAGGAAATAGGGGAAGCCTACCGGGAAGTCATGGGCAGGAACTACCCGGCTATGGCCATGGTGCAGGTCACTGCATTGATTGAGGACCGGGCCCGGGTGGAAATTGAAACGACTGCAGTTCTACCCGATCAATCCTGATGAAATCCGGCAACGAATCCAAGCATTCGTTGAGGGCCTGGCTTTACCTGATCAAGTGCTCGAAAAAACTCGACCAGATCATGTCGACCCGGCTGCGTCTTTACCATCAGAGTTCCCTGACAAGATTTGACGTACTGGCACACCTGGACCTGGCAGGTGATGCAGGTTTGAGCACTTCGGTACTGGCCGGCAAGCTGCTGGCATCAAAGGGGAATATTACCCGCTTGCTCGACAGGATGGAGCAGGACGAACTTATCGTCAGGCACCAGCATTCCGAAGACAAGCGTATCCACAGAATTTGCTTGTCCGAAAAAGGCGCCGAGGCGTTCAACCGGATGGCGCCGGACCATGAGCGCTGGACCCATGAAATACTGAGCGTGCTTGATTCCCGTGAACAGGCCGAACTGGTCCGGTTATTGAAAACAGTCAGGTCGCGACTGGAAGATGTCCTGTAAGGGATTGTGTCAGCGTAGTGTTGTACTTAGCTGAATAACATACGTAAGTCAAGCAACAGCAGGGCTATGACCAGTCCCAACGTCAGTCTGCTCGTTATTTTCAACTCCGCCAGTGTAACCACTATCTCAGAATTGTCATTAGCTGCTTCTTTTGCCACTTGCTCATCCGCTCCGGCTGAAATTAACGCTCGATACAAGTTTGTTCCGTTCATATTTGACTCTCCGTAGAACATATCAAGTTTCCATTTTGTGTGTTTCTCAGGCCTGCATTGGAATCTAGTATTGAGTGGTCAGCATTGTCAAGTACTATGAAAAAAATATCAAAATGAGTGAAGTTTACATGTAAGATAATCCCATTTACACTCCGGTAATTGGAACTGGTTACATGAACGATTTGAAGATAGTCTGTCTCGGCGGGGGACCGGCGTCACTGTATTTCTCCCTCCTGATGAAAAAAGCGCACTCCGGGCATGATATCACCGTGCTCGAACGCGGCCCCCGTGATGCTACCTGGGGCTTCGGCGTGGTTTTTTCCGACGATACGCTGCGCGGCTTCATGGAGGCGGATGCGCCCAGCTACAAACGTATCGTCGAGCAATTCGCCTACTGGGACAAGATTGAGACCCGCATGCACGGGACTAAAGTCGTCAGCGGCGGTCACGGGTTTTGCGGCATGTCGAGACTGAAGTTGCTTAATGCCCTGCATGACCGTTGTGTTGAACTGGGCGTGCTACTGAAGTTCAACACCGATATCACCGATCTGGCGCAACTGGATATTGACAAATACGACCTGGTAGTTGCCGGAGACGGCATCACCTCCATGCTGCGTACTGCGTACGCGACGGAATTCGGTACCAGGATGGACTGGCGCCCAAATCGCTTCTGCTGGCTGGCAACGACTTTGCCGTTGGACAGTTTCACCTTTATTTTTCGCGAAAACGAACACGGTTGGTGGTGGGTGCATGGCTATCGTTATGAAGAGGGGATGTCCACCTGGATCGTGGAATGCAGCCAGAAAACCTGGATCAACGCCGGCATGGATTCGTTCTCCGAGGATGATACCCGAACCTATATTGAAGAAGTGTTCAGGGAAGACCTGCAGGGGCATCCCATTATAACCAACCGGTCGCTATGGCGCGAATTCCCCGTGGTGACTAACGCCAGGCTGTATTACAAAAATATTGTCCTGCTCGGGGATGCCGGGCGTTCGGCCCACTTTTCCATCGGTTCCGGCACCAAGCTGGCCATGGAAGACGCAATTACCCTGGCAGATTTTTTTCGACAGCAGGACTACCGGGTCAACGCCACCCTGGCTGCTTACCAGGAAGTGCGAAAACCTGAGGCAGACCGGCTGCAACGCACCGCGGTGACCAGCCTGCGCTGGTTTGAGAACATTGATCACTACGCGCAGCAGGATGTGGAGCAATTCACCTTCAACATGATGGTGCGTTCCAAACGCGTCACTTACGAGAACCTCAGGCTGCGCGATCCCGCGTTTATTCAATCCATAGACAAGTGGTTTGCCGGATATACCCATACGCTGACGGGGTTTGACGATATCGATACGGACAACCCCGCGGCGCCGATGTTCCAGCCTTTCAGGATCGGCCGTATGCGCGTCGAAAACCGGGTCCAGCTTTCCGCCATGTGCCAATATTGTGCGACGGACGGCCTTCCCGGCGAGTGGCACTTCGTCCATTACGGCGCCAGGGGAATAGGCGGCGCGGGCCTGGTCAGTACGGAAATGCTGTGCACATCGGCAGACGGGCGGATTACCCCCGGTTGTGCCGGGATATGGAACGATGAACAAACGGAACAATGGCGCCGTATTACCGCGTTCATCCATGCCCATAGCGAGGCGAAAGTATGCGGGCAAATCGGCCATGCCGGCCGTAAGGGAGCGACCTGTATTCCCTGGCGGGGCGGGATCGATCAGCCGCTCCCGGACAACGCCTGGGAGACTATCGCACCGTCACCTCTGCCGTACCTGGAACACAGCCGCCTGCCGCGGGAAATGTCAAGGGAGGACATGGAAGGGGTGGAAGCGGATTTCGTGAATGCGACCGGGAATGCCGCAGATGCCGGGTTCGATATGCTGGAAGTGCACATGGCGCACGGCTATTTATTGTCTTCCTTTATCAGCCCTTACACCAACCGGCGTACTGATGAATATGGCGGGGATATCGGCAACCGCGCCCGGTTTCCGTTGCGTATCCTGCGTGCGGTACGCCAGGCATGGCCGTCGGAACGGCCCTTATCGGTGAGAATTTCGGCAACCGACTGGATCAGCGACGGCTTGTCCGGGGAGGATTTGTCCAAACTGGTTTTACTGCTGCAGGAAAACGGCGCCGACATCATCAATGTATCGACAGGACAGGTCGTCAGCCATGAGGAACCCGTCTACGGACGTATGTACCAGGCGCCATTTGCCGATCGGATCCGCAATGAACTGGGAATTTCGACCATGGTTGCCGGCAATATCAGCAGTGCAGACCAGGTCAACACCCTGGTCGCCGCAGGGCGGACCGACCTGGTTGCCCTGGCGCGCCCGATTATGAACGAGCCTCAATTCGTATTGAATGCTGCTGCCCGTTACGGTTACCGGGAGCAGCACTGGCCAGTGCAATACGAGGCGGGAAAATTCGCGGCGGAACTGAATGCCGCCAGGGAAAACCTGGAACAGGATGAACTGAGAAGCAACGCCAAACCACCGAATCCGCAGGAAATGCTGGCCATTGCCATAGCCCGCGGTGAGGTGTTATTGGATTGAACATGCGTTATAATTTACCGGGCATGTAACGACATGAAGGACAGGGTGGGAGAATCTAAGATGACAAAATACACCGATGAACAACTGGCCGGTTTGATCAGAAAAGATTGCGTCCATAGAAACGTCTATACCGATCCTGAAATCTTTGATCTTGAGATGGAACGCATCTGGACCAAAGCCTGGATCTACGTGGGCCATGACAGTCAGGTAAAACAGCCGGGCGACTATTTCGCCACCAGTATCGGCAGGCAGCCTGTCATCATGACCCGGCACAGCGACGGAAAGGTTTACGTTCTGTTCAACCGCTGCAGCCACAAGGGCGCCCAGGTGGTAGGTGAGAGTTGCGGCCACATGCAGCAGTTACGCTGCAGCTACCATGGTTACGTATTCGACACCGACGGCACCTTGATACATATCCCCCGGGAAGAAGCCTACGACGGCGCCGGGTTCGGCAAAGGCAAGGCGGAATCCAATATGCAGCGGGTACCGCGGGTGGACAGTTACCACGGCCTGGTATTCGCCAGCCTGTCTGCACAAGGTCCTGATCTGAAAACCTGGTTAAGTGGCGCCGCGGCATCCATTGATAACCTGGTGGAACGCTCACCGGAAGGGCGTATTGAAATTGCCGGGGGCTGTTTCCGTTACCTGCATGATTCCAACTGGAAGATGTTTGTGGAAAACCTGAATGACGCCATGCACCCGATGGTCGTTCACCAGTCGTCCAGCGGTACTGCCAAACGGGTATTTGATGAACGCCTGAAAGAGGGGGACCCGGTACCGTTCGAACTTGAGATGCTGGCGCCGTTCACCAACAACTACGAGTTCTTTGAAAAGATGGGGCTCACTGCCTGGGACAACGGTCACAGTGTCACCGGAGGCAAGTTCAGTATCCATTCAGCCTATTCACCCATTCCCGGCTACATGGATTCCCTGGTCGAAAAATATGGCGAGCAGAAGGCGCGGGAAATCCTAGCGGTAAACCGCCACAACACCGTGGTCTATCCCAGCTTTACCCTGAAGGGCGCAATCACCTCGATACGCGTGGTCAAACCTGTGGCCGTAGACAGAACCGTTATCGAATCCTGGGTGTTCAGACAGGTAGGAGCGCCGGAAGAACTGTTTCGACGTTCCATCACTTACTGCAACCTCATCAATTCCCATGCCAACCTGGTAGGCCCCGATGACTACGAAGCCTATCACCGCCTGCAATATGGCCTGCAGACACAGGATGATAACGAATGGGTAAGCCAGCACCGCTACCTGGACCAGGAAGAGCTGGAGGAAAATGGGACCAAGCATGCAGCAGGGACGTCCGATATGGTCTTTCGCCACCAGTATCAGACCTGGAAAAACTATATGGTCGACACCCGGCATGCACAATGAACAAACGGGCAACCCGCCCGACATCAAATCGATTGAGCAGTTCCTGTACCATGAAGCGCGCCTGCTGGATGAGCAACGCTGGGAAGAATGGAACGCCCTGTACCTGGACGATGCCGAATACTGGGTACCGGCGGCACCGGACCAGCCGGATCCGCACAACCATGTCTCCCTGATCTATGAGACCGGGCTGCTCAGGGCTGTGCGTATCAAACGCTATAAACACCCGAATGCATTTTCCCTGCAGCCCAGGCCGCGCAGTGTGCACCTGATAAACAATATCATCCTGGACAAGTTTGATGCGGACAGCGGGGAGTGCAGCGTCAATTCTCGTTTTGTCATGCTGCAGTACCGCCGTGAAAAACAGGATGTATTCGCCGGGTCCTGCAATCACAGGCTGCGCATAGAGGGAGACGAATTCAGGATCGCGGGCAAGCGCGTAGACCTGCTCAACTGCGATGCGCCGCTGGAAAATATACTTATCTACCTGTAAATGCCGCCAGGACGTACTAAATCCATCACCTCCGCCGCCTATCTGAAATTCGGGCACACCCACAGCGGATTGTCGCGGCGGCTGCTCATTGTGCTGATCGCCCTGGTGCTGGGGTTTGATTTTCTCTGTGTTTACGCAGCTGAATTCATGGGTGCGCCCCTGTCAGAAGGCAGTGTCGTGTCAATCGGCATCGCTATTGCACTGCTCATTATCCTGTTCATTCTTACTGCTGCCCTGTACTACGTCCGGCGGATCAATACGGCATACCTCGAAATGCATAAATCCCCGGATGAAGACTGAATCATACCGTATCCGACTCCTTGTCGTACCGGCGTTGTTGTTGCTGATGGCAACAGCTCCGGTCACGGCTGGGGCAGGGGAACAGGAACTTAACTACCCCGCCATAACCTCATTCCTACTGTTCATCATAGCTACCCTGTTTGTTACCGCCTATGCGGCCCGCCGTACCCGCTCCAGGCAGGACTTCTATGTCGCGGCTAACACGATAGGCGGTTTACAGAACGGCATTGCGATTTCCGGCGACTACATGTCAGCCGCCTCGTTCCTCGGCCTGGTCGGCCTGCTCTTCCTCGGTGGTTTCGACACCATCTATTTCATCGTCAACCTGATCCTGAGTTGGGCGGTTGTGCTGATGCTTATCGCCGAAAAACTGCGCAACCTGGGGTCTTATACCTTTGCGGACGCGGTCTCCGTCAGGTTGGCGTCCAGGCCAATCCGGGTGCTGGCGGCAACGGGAACCCTGGCCGTTGCCATACCCTACCTGCTGGCACAGATGGTTGCCGCCGGCACCCTGGTTGAATCCCTGTTTGGTCTCGATTATATCCAGGGCGTGCTGATCGTCGGTGTGTTGATGACGGTTTATGTGACGTTCGGCGGCATGATCGCAACAACCTGGGTCCAGATAATCAAGGCGGTACTGCTGGTCGGCGGCGGCACCATACTTGCCGTCGGCATATTGTTTACCTTTGATTTTAACGTCAACGAACTGGCCGGCCTGGCGGTAAACAAACACCCGGAGGGACTGGCCATCATGCAACCGGGCCTGCTTTACCCGGATATCGTCACCGTCATCTCCCTGAGCCTGGCGTTTATCGGCGGCACCGCCGGATTACCCCATGTCATGATGCGCTTTTTCACTGTACCGGACGGGGTGCAGGCAAGACGTTCCGCAGCCTGGGCCATGGGCATCATCAGTTATTTCCAGTTCGTAGTACTGATTATCGGTTTAGGCGCTATCGTGTTATTGACGGACAACCCGGAATTTACCAGTGGCGGACTCGAGGTTATCGGCGGCAGCAATATGGCGGCGATCCACCTGTCCCAGGTCGTCGGCGGTAATATTTTCATGGGTTTCATCTGTGCGGTTGCGTTCGCTACCATTCTCGCCGTCGTTTCCGGGCTGATGTTATCCGCCGCAACCACCATATCCCATGACCTGTATGCCGGGGTGATCCGCAAGGGGTCATGCACCGATGCGGAAGAATTACGCGTTTCCAGACTGACAGTGGTCATGTTAAGTATCGTCGGCATCCTGCTGGCGGTCTTGTTCAAGGGACAGAATGTCGCGGTACTCGCCACCTTGCCCCTGGTGATCGCAGCCAGCGCCAATTTTCCGGTGCTACTCCTGTTCATGTACTGGAGAGGATTTACCACCCGGGGAGCATTATTCGGCGGTTATACCGGATTGTTACTGGCCGTCTCCCTGATTATCCTGGGCCCGACCGTATGGGTAAACGTGCTGGGCCATGAGGCACCGGTATTCCCCTATGCGTATCCGACGCTGTTTTCCATGGGCGCGTGCTTCCTGTTTGCCTGGTTTTTCTCAATTACGGATAATAGTCCGCGAGCCGCTGCTGAAGCGGATGCTTTTGACGAGCAATTGCGGCGCTCGCAGATCGGAGAACTGTCCCATGGGTAAACACAGGCTGCCCAGTCATACTGCCGGAAGAATTGTATGGAAATGACTACCGTGTACGACAAATTTCTGGAAACCGGGCGGAACGTCCCGGCACAGGCCTTCCTGCACATCCCGCACCAGGCAGCCCGGGGGTACCATCAAGGCCCGGTTGACTATACCTACAACCAGGCTCGCCAGGCCGCCGCTTCACTGAGCGAACGCTATGCTGCCGCAGGCTACGGGCACGGCCACAGAATTGCCGTCATGCTGGACAATCGCGCCGATTTTTTCCTGCACTTTCTGGCCCTGAACAAACTTGGAGTGAGCGTCGTGCCGGTCAATTCCGGCTTCCTTCCCGGTGAAATCAACTACGTCATCAGCCACAGTGATGCCTGTCTTGTCCTGTGCCTGCCCCAATATCGCGGGAAAGTGGAGGCCGCTTTGTCCGCTCAAGGTACAGCCACTCCAATCACGGACACCTCTGCAACGACGGAATTACCACCTTGCAGGCAGGCAATTACGGACGGAACGCCCGACCGGCATTCTGAAGTAGCCGTACTGTATACCTCCGGCACAACGGGTAAACCCAAAGGCTGTATGCTGAACAATGAATATTTTACCTGCATGGGCGAGTGGTACGCGAATATAGACGGCTATTGCCGGTTGACGTATGGAGAGGAGCGGATGCTGACACCGCTGCCGCTGGTCCACATGAATGCATTATGCTCCATGATGGCCATGATCATGAGTGGCGGTTGCATAATCCAGCTGGACCGTTTCCATGCTTCCAACTGGTGGGATACGGTACGCTCCTCCGGGGCTACCTGTCTGCACTACCTGGGAGTAATCCCGGCAATTCTGCTGAACCAGCCGGAAACGGAACATGACAACCTGGGGACACAGGTCAAGTTCGGTTTCGGCGCCGGGGTTGATCCGAAACACCTGCAACGATTTGAACGGCGTTTTGGTTTTCCCCTGGTGGAGGGTTGGGCCATGACGGAGACCGGCACTCACGTCTGTATCACCGCCAATAAGGAGCCGCGCCATATCGGGACACGCTGCATCGGCAGGGCGCCGGAGACCATCGAGTATCGCCTCGTGGATGAACAGGGGAAAGATGTCGGACCGGGTGAACCGGGAGAGTTGTTAATTCGCGCCAGTGGGGAAAACCCGCGCAAGGGTTTCTTTTCCGGCTACTATAAAAACCCTGAAGAAACTGCCAGGGTATGGGAAGGGGGCTATTTCCATACCGGCGATGTGGTGCGCATCAGCGAGGACGGTTCTTTTCATTTTGTCGACCGCCGTAAAAACATCATCCGGCGCAGTGGCGAAAATATCGCTGCCGTTGAAGTGGAGAACATCCTGTTCCAGCATCCGGTCATCGCCAATTGCGCGGTGACGCCTGTTTACGATGAACTACGCGGCGAAGAAGTAGGCGTTTGCATTATCCTGAGTGAAACCGTACGGGAACAGTATGCCGGCAATGATGCCGTGGCAGATGCCTTGTTCGCTTTCTGCCTTGAACAGTTGATTTACTACAAGGTTCCGGCTTATTACCTGTTCGTAACCGAGTTGCCCATGACCGTGTCGCAGAAATTGCAACGCGGTGAAATCAAAACCCTTGCCAACAGGCTGGTGGAAGAGGGCAGATGTATCGACCTGAGAAAGCGCAAGCGCAGGAATAAAAATGCAGCCCTATAACGATGTTGCGCTGGTTGCCGCGACCAGTATTCCCTATGTGCGGCGCAGCGAGCGAAGCGCTGCCTGGTTTATAGGCACCGTCTTCGCAAGAATGATCGAGACCGCGGGATTAAACAGGAATGAGATTGACGGCCTGGCCATAGCCAGCTTTACCCTGGCGCCCGACAGCGTTGTCAGCATGACCGAATATCTCGATATCTCGCCCGGTTGGCTGGAACAGATCCCGATGGGCGGCGCCAGCGGACCCGTGGCCGTCCGGCGCGCGGCCCGTGCGGTACAAGCGGGCGATGCCGGGGTCGTGGCATGTATCGGCGCCGATACGGCTTCTGCCAGCACCTTTAGGGACCTGGTCAGCAATTTCAGTCGGTTCTCAACCGATGCCGTATTCCCCTACGGCGCAGGCGGACCGAATACCGTGTTTGCCATGATTACCCGCCACTACATGGAGAAATACGGGGCGGAACGGGAAGATTTCGGCCGTGTCTGCATTGCCCAGAGGGAAAATGCGCTGGCCGCGGGCACTGCCGTCTTCAAAACACCGTTATCGATGGAGGACTACCTCGATGCACGTTCCATCAGCGAACCCCTGCACCTGTTCGATTGCGTCATGCCCGTCGCCGGGGCGGACGGTTTCCTGGTCATGACGGTTGCCCGGGCCCGGTCGCTGGGCCTGCCTTATGCCAGGATACTGGCTGCGGGAGAGAAGCATAACGCCTGGTCCGGTGACGACGTTCACTTTCGCGGCGGCTGGAGCCTGTACCGTGACCGGATGTACGAGCAGGCTGACCTCGGCCCCGGTGATATTGATTTTCTGCAGACATACGACGACTACCCGGTCATTTCCATGATCCAGATGGAAGACCTGGGCTTTTGTGAAAAGGGCGGGGCGGCCGAATTTGTCCGCACTCACCCGTTGACCTGGAACGGCGGAGGCCTGCCGCATAATACCTGCGGCGGTCAACTATCCGCGGGGCAGGCAGGCGCTGCCGGCGGTTTCCTGGGTACGGTCGAAGCGATCCGCCAGTTGACTGAAACCGGTTTGTCCAACCAGGTCGCCGGCGCAATGGCGGGTATGGCAAGCGGCTATGGAATGGTCAATTACGATCACTGTTTATGCACCAGTGCCGTAATACTCGGGAGGGGAGAATGATGAGCGGCCAAGCGGGCCCACCCGTTGCACGCTCCGCCCTTTGGCAGCAAGTCAACCAGGCAGCAAAAGAGGAGGCTTTCAAGCTGCAGGTCTGCAGCAAGTGTGACAGGGTTCAGTATCCGCCCCGGGAATTCTGCAGTTATTGCCTGGTTGGCGAATTGTCATGGGAAACTGTCAGCCCGATGGGAAAAGTGCTGTCCTGGACCACAACCCATGCCAGCAGCAACCGGTTTTTCAAGGGTATACTACCTTTTCACGTCGGCATGATTAAACTGGATTGCGGCCCGGTTCTGATCGCATACCTGGCTACGGCATCATTACACACGGGGAGCCGGGTTCAGGTCACAGGCATGCCGGACAAGTCCGGCCAGGCCGTTTTCCTTGCCGGACCGCCGGGTACGGATCCGCGGGTTGAATTCAGTCACATACTGATTAAAAATGTTGATAAATAGTACTGGATTCCTGCCTCCGCAGGAATGACGGATAATTCGATGAGGTGAGACATGGCGAAAAAAAATAAGGTGGTTGTAATAACGGGCGGCAACAGGGGTATAGGCGCCGATATTACCCGGCGTTTTCTTGACAGCGGTTACCTGGTCGTCAATATCTCCCGGCAGACCCCTGAATTCTCCCACGAGCGCCTGGTCAACTACACGGCGGACCTGGCAGATCCGCAGGCAACCATGGACGTCGGCATGGAGATAGCAGGTAACCATACGGTAACGGACTTCATTCACAACGCCGGGGTGATCCGTCCGGATTTGCTGGAAGACGTGAAGCTGGAAGACCTGGACTACCTGACCCAGTTGCACCTGGGCAGCGCCATCACGCTTGCGCAACAGTTTATTCCCGCCATGCGCAGCGCGCAGTACGGCCGCATCATCCTCATATCATCCCGCGGCGTGCTGGGACTCGTAACCCGGACGAATTACGCCGCAACCAAAGCCGGTCAGATCGGTATCACGCGCACCTGGGCGCTGGAACTGGCAAAAGACGGGATCACTGTAAACTGCGTCGCGCCGGGTCCCATCGTGACAGACATGTTCCATGAACTGGTCCCGGAAGACAGCGAGCAGAAGTCCAGGATTGCAGGGAGCGTCCCTGTCAAACGCCTGGGCACACCCGAAGACATCGGCCGTGTAGTCAAGTTTTTATGCGAGGAAGAGAGCGGTTTCATCACGGGACAGACCTGGTACATCTGCGGCGGCGCCAGCCTGGGATCTCTGGCTTTGTGACCTGGGCGAGTGATTCCTGTGGCGGTTCTCCGGTATTCCTTCTTTCTTGACGAGAGAAAGATTCCCATAGTATTCTTCATACTGCATTTCAATAAAGAAAGAGGGAACAGACAATGAGTGCTACTGACGTATCAACAGGAGATTACGGTGAAAGACTGACCAGGATCGAAGTCACGTTAGGGGGTCATGGAGAACGGCTGTCAAGAATAGAAGCCACTTTGTCGCACATGGCAACCTCAGAGGAACTGCAGAAGGTAATTACTGAAGTAAGCATCCTGAAGTGGCTGCTGGGGACTACCGCCGCGGCAGTCCTGTATGCGGCGGCAAAATATCTGTTAAGCTGAGAGTGTGACGGCGGTCAAATGATTTGACTTTGCCGTCCCTGCCAGTAGGGCGCGCGCAGTCTGACCTTGTCGACCTTGCCGGTCGCCAGGCGCGGCAGTTCCTCCACGAAGTGGACTTGTTTCGGTTTCTTGTAGCCGGCGATTAATTTACGGCAGTGTTCCGTCAGCTCGGTATCGGTACATTCTCCGGACAGGACCACGAACGCGCAGACCGCTTCACCCCAACGCTCATCGGGAATGCCGATCACCGCACATTGTTTGACGGCCTCGTGCTGTTCCAGCGCGATTTCAACTTCCCTGGGATAGATATTTTCGCCACCCGAGATGATCATGTCCTTTTTCCGGTCAACGATAAACAAAAAGTCTTCCTCATCAAGGTAACCGATATCTCCCATGTTCAACCAGCCGTCGCTTATCGACTCTGCTGTCGCTACCGGGTCATTCCAGTATTCCTGCATGATGTCCGGATGACGGACGACGATCTCGCCCGGTTCGCCGGCGCTTGCTACAGTCCCGTCAGTTTTAACGATTTTTATCTCCACACCCGCACAGGCCTGACCGGCCGATAATAACCGGCGCTGTTGCGCGGCAGTCCCGTCCGGCCGGTGTTGCGATTTTGTCAGGTTTGCAATGGAACTACCTTCCGTTGATCCGTACTGCTGGACAAAAACAGGGCCGAATACGCTCAATGCCTTTCTTAACAATGTCTCCCGTATCGGCGCCGTGGAGTAAAAAATGGTCTTCACCTGGGCCGGGTCGCGGAGCTCCGCGTATTCATCAGAAAGCAGCATTTCTATCATGGTCGGCACCAGTTGCAGGGTGGTAATCCGCTCTTTACGCAGGGTATCCCAGACCGCACGCGGGTTAAACTCCCTTTGAATGAAAATAGCCGCGCCTTGCAGGTGATGGGCGAGTTGCAGGAATTTAGCGCCGACATGAAACAGGGGTTGCACCAGCAGGAACCGGTCGTCGCGGGCAATCCCCGCTGTATCACTGATTACCTGTGCAGTCCCGTACTGTGCAGACTGGCCCAGTACAGCGCCCTTGGGATTGCCCGTGGTCCCGCTGGTGTGAACGATATAGACGGGATCCTCAGGCGCCGGTAGCTTGTCCGGTGTTGTCATCTTACCACCCTCGATGAATTCCACGTAGGGAACAGCCCAGTCCGGTAATTCACCCTGGTCGATCTGCACATACAAAGTGCCGGCAGTCCGTATCCCGGCAACAACCGGGAGAAATTCTGTGCTATAGAACAATACGGACGGAGTGGTGTTATCGACTATATAGTTTATCTCGGATGCAGTAAGACGATAGTTTACCGGTGCAGTAATAAATCCTCCCAGTTCGCAGGCGCCGTAAATTTCCAGGTATTCCGCACAGTTCCGGGACAGGATGGAAATCCTGTCCCGCCGCCGGCAACCGGCATTTAACAGTGCGCCGACCAGTTGCCGCACCCGGTTTGCATGTTGCAGAAATGTATAGTTCCTGCCCTGGTCAATGATGGCCGGGCTATCCGGTATCCTTACGGCATTATCGGCAATAATGTCTGCTACGATTTTTTTCATTATCCGGTCTGGCAGGGGAGGGGCAGACCCCCGCTTACAACCCTGCCTCGGGGGCCAGGGCAGGCATGCGGGGGCATGTTTAAATCTGTCCCCCCCCATATTCTTTTATATGGTAAGCAGGTTCAGCACCGCGTAGAAAACCGCAAACAATGTCAACGCCCAGATGCAGGCCACGCTGTAACGGGTGAGGCCCGGCCCGGGTTTCATTGCAGCAGGCACGTCCTCCGAGTGCATGGCCCGGTGAATCAGCCAGGCCAGCACCGGTGCGGTGAGAAAGGCAAGTGTAGTAGCGATGTCGATCAGGGTTTTGAACGATTGAATGAAATACAGAATGACTGGCAGAGAAACCAGTACCATGGCCAGGATGGCAGCCAGATAGATCCTGAACCACTGTCTTCCCTCCAGCTTCCTGTCGCGGAAACAGTCGACCAGGGCACAGACGGTACGCGGGTAGCCGTCATGAATTACCAGCACTGTTGAAAGCATGACAGCGAAAGCGGCGACAGCGATGATCGGCTGGGTCCACTGGCCGAGGAGTGAAGTATAGATACTGATCAGCTGGGCTGAAAACTCGGCTGAATTGGACGAGAACTGCTGGCCTGACCCGTGCATGACGGCGGCCCCCAGCACCAGGAAACAGACTGCGGTCAACAGCGTTGAGAAATAACCGACGTGGTAATCTGTCTTTACCTCGGTTCTCGACAGGTTTTCCTGTTTGTCTTTCTCCAGCACCCATAACGATTGCCAGAGACAGGTCTCAAAAGGCGCCGGCATAAAGCCGATCAGGGCTGCGAGAAACAACAGTGACGACCTGTTCAATACATCAGGAGTGAGGATATCTGTCTGCTGCCATTCCACCAGAGGCACTGATAACATGGTTGCCATAAGTGTCGAGATTAACAGCAACAGCAGCAATACCTTGATGACACTGTCCATCCAGCGATATTGCCCTGCCACCAGGCAGGCGCCGGAAAAAATGCAGAGGCAGGCAGCGACCAGGCCGATAGGCAGGTCCAGGCCGAAACTGATAACTGCCAGACCGGACGTTACCAGCAGGACCGCTGCAAATCCGGTAAACATCATGCAGAATATGATCACGCCGCACAGCAGTACCGCCCAGGTTCCCTGCCTGCGGAATCCGAGCAGCAAATGTTGCCCGGTCGCATGGGCGTACTCATGCCCGAAGCGGAAAGTCGGGTATTTCATGACAAAGGCAAGCAGGATAAACAGCAACAGATCCATCCCGTGCAGGGCGCCGGCGCGGGTGGCCTGCACCAGGTGGGATACCCCGATAGACGCTGCAGCCATCAATAATCCGGGACCAAGTATAGTATATAGCCTGCGTTGCAGTTTCATCACGTTATCGTAAACAATAGTTTTGCGTAAATCTTCGCAATCGGTGAGTGGGTATAACAGGATACATCCGCCCGTTATCCGCCTGTCCTTCAGCGAAGGAGATATTCGATTATTTCATGTGCGACAAGCGCAGGTTGCTCGTACAGCAGAAAATGTCCGCCTGCCAATACACAACTTTCCGAGTTGGGGATCATCTCCAGCATTTGCCCGAAGCCGACTCCACTTGCGCTGGGGTTTATCGGGTTCATTATATCCTCATCAGCACCGAGCAATAATGTTTCAGCTTTTATCCCTGGCAAGACGTTGCTTAAGTCCACTCCTTGCGATGTACCTTTGACATCCTTGCCGAAGTTATCGAGTGATCCGGGCTGAAAGGATCGTTCGAATGCTGCCACAACCTGGTTTTTATCATGACGATCCCAGAATGCTCGCGAAAAGCCCTGCAGCATAACCAACTCCATAAACGCTTCGGCGCCGCCATTGCGGGCGGCCGTTATCCATGTCTGCCGCATTACAAGTGCTGCGCGATCGAGACACGCGATTGCCAGTGAAATAATCAGACGTTGAATAAGAGCAGGGTGATCGGAGGCAAGCGCCAGCGCGATTCGTCCACCCATGGAGGTGCCGTGAACGTGAATTGGACCGCAATCAAGGGCTTCGATTGCCGCTGCCGTATCTGCCGCGTAACTACCCGGGTCGCGAGCATGTTCTGCCGCTGAACTATCTCCATAACCAGGCAGGTCGATATCCAAAACTTCGAAGTGTTTTGTCAGTAGCGGTGTCAGAAGATCGAAATTACGGTGTCCGGTGCCGACGCCGTGAACCTGCAGTAATCTCGGCCCACTACCTGCAACCCGTACGGCGATGGTCCCGCGCGAAGTATCGAGCAATCGCTGTTCCCCAATAGCCGCGACGCCTGCTTCGCTCATGCAGGTGAAAGCTCGATATCCCGTAAATGTGAATCGGACCCACGGGCAATTTCCGTCTCCAACAACGTGCCGCAACCGGGGCAGACAAATTGACGAAGTTCGATATTGGCATCAACATAAAGGCCAGGGTCATTCATCATGGATCCGCCGGCAGATAGCGGAAGACAGCGCTGTGCCACGGCGTCCTTATAGTTTTCAGTAATGCCGCAGATGACGGTATCACACATTCGACAACTCATCTGGATGTCATCTTTATTTTCCCCGTTTGCTTCTGCCGCCGTCCTTAATACGAGGTACTCGGAAACCCTGAGCCCGTCGCTTTCCTCTATAGCTCTGGGCGGCGGTCTGCCGATCCTTTCTGTACGCATCCGTAAACGGCGGGCCTCCGTCTTTACACTATCCACCCTGGTATCGTTATCGATTACCACACCGTACATATCAGCTGCCGCCTCACGACTGACATAGCCTAACTCGACATCTTCCTGTACCCGCTCCGGTTCCCGTAGCAGCGGATCACCATAACCACCCCCGGCGCTGAGCCGGAACTCATGAACATCCGTTGGTCCCTGGCGCAGGTTATTCATCTTCGGTTGCACCGTCGTCAGGTCTCCATCCAGACTCTCCAGAGAATCGGGAATGACGCCATTCGCAAAGAAGTCGCGTACATTACTGTTGCGTTTTTCTACAATAAGGTTTGCGGCTCCGGGATAACCCCCAAACAGGCCTCCCGAGGTCGGTGTTGCAAATCCGCACGCCGACACATCGTGCCTGATTTCGTCAGCGCCGTGGGTAACCTGTGCTGCAACAGGTCCGACACCCCGTGCCCACCGGCCCGCACCGCCGGAGTCCTGCAATTCTCTTCGATACAGGAACAGAATTGGACGATCCTGTTCTTCGGTTTCCGCGTCCGGCATACGCGTGCCGTAAGACCAGAGAGTTCCGCCTGTGGGAATGCCGTCATTAAGTGCGAAGCCACCCAGGGCGCCGGCAGGAATCTCCATGTGTAACCCGCCCCATGGTTCTCCACGCTGATTGATGCCCGACATCCCGCTGATTGGCGCATTACTGGACCCGCCCGAGGCGCAAATACTTGCACGCTGGCCTGCATCACTGATCATCATCTTGCCAAGCACTTGTGCCGCCAGCGAGACTGTCAGCATGATGACAAAATTGGTACTGTTGGCTACTGCTCCGGGAAACTCTGCCGTACACAGGGATCCGGGTGGCGCATCGAAGTGAATACAGCGTAGCGGTCCGCCCAGCGCGCATTGCAGATCATGCAGCAAGGCGTTGGTTACCGCGTTGATTATGCCGGCGCGCCATCCGGCAAAGCTGGAGTTCAGACAGCCAATCTGCTCGTGTGTGCCTTCAGTTTCAAATACCAGGTCTGCGCCTTTCTTGCGCATCGTCAGAACCAGCGGGTAGATGCCTCGATCGCCGGGTAACGCCTGTTCAAGGTAACCCCTGGCCCGCCAGGTACCGTCAGGAAGTTTCAACAGGCGGTTGACGAATGTCTTCTCGGCATGCTCGATAATCCGACGCATGACGCCCTTGACTACCCCGGCGCCGTATCGGTCGACCAGCTCCAGTATCCGTTTCTGCGCCACCAGGTTGCCTGAGACGGCAGCCCGCAGGTCAAGGCCGAGCATACCGGGCAGGCGGGATTGCCGGAGATACATTTCTTCGAGATCCTCGCGCAGACGACCCTGCTCGACTATCCGGATGGGTGATATACGCACCGGCTCGTGGAAGGAATCCCGCGCTTCCGGGCTCATCCCCCCCGGAGTCACACCGCCGACATCATTCTGGTGCATGGTATTCACGGTCCAGCAGAAAATCCTGCCGTCAACGAATACTGGAGCAATCAGGGTCACATCCATCTGATGGGTTGCGCCTATCCATGGATCATTGGTGAGGAACATATCGCCTTCCCGAATTCCTGGATTCTCAGCCAGGTTTTTCATCACCCACTTGGTGGCCAGGTCGGCAGCAGAGGTAATTATCTGAACGTAAGGCCCGGCAAATACATATTCGACATCTTCGGTAAGGATGCAGGGGTTGAGATCGCGCCCGTGGGCGACAATCAACGACCCTGAAGTTCGAATCAACGTAGTGCCGTGTTCGATATTAGTGTTCCACAAATTATTTTTGATGACCTCAAAAGTGACAGGGTCGATCTTCTCCGCAGTCTCGGTATGAAGTTCCAACTGATTCACTGGCGGACTGCTTTGCACGTTGTCCTGATCTCTGGTTTCCGAAGTGCTGGTCATTTCGCTTACCTTTGTTTTACGGATGCAAATAGTTCAAACGTGGATGTGCAAATCACCGGATGGAGTTACCTCAAGTGATTGTCCGGGGTGGACCGGTACCGTGGTAACGCCAAGTTCGAGAATCGCCGGTCCCTCGATGCGATGTCCCGTTACCAGTCCTTGCCCGGGAAACACCGGCGTTTGTTCGAAGCCGCGAGTAACATTCCAGCACACCGCGCGCTTCGAGGTTCGGGAATTCTCTGTTGCGGTGTCGCTGCTGACAGAACCGCGCAATGATTGTCCGGTATTAGTACCCGGCGCTACAGCCTGTACCCGCACGGCAGTGAGTTGCACACCTGCCTCCCGGTAGGCGGTGCCTGAGCCGAAGATTCGTTCATATATCTCACCGAAACTCAATGGAATTTTTTCTACCGCCTGTTCATTCAGTTCAGCTTCAAGAGGCACTTCCAGCACGTGGGCTTGCATACCATATTTCAGATCGGCGAAACGCTGACACGTAATACGGGATTCTGCCGCGCCGAATGTCACAAGTCGCCTGGTTGCCTGCTCTTCAAGCGCCCGCAGTTCGGTCTCAAATTCATCTGCAGGTATGGGCAGGTTCCTCATCAAGGAGCGCTCGACCACAACGGAAAGATCTGCCGTGGCAGCGCCATATGCAGACCATACCGCAGCCAGACTACCGCGCGGAATCACCACTCGGGATACACCCAGTTCACGTGCGAATGCCGGTGCATGCAACGGTCCCGCACCACCGTATGCGCAGACCACAAAGTCACGCGGGTCGTATCCGCGGCCTATGGTAACCTGGCGCACCAGGCCTGCCATCTGCGCGTCGACTATTCTGACAGCGCCGCACGCAGCTTCTACTACGCTCATACCCAGTCTCGAAGCGACCTCCGCATCGAGTGCGGCTTGGGCGCGTTCAGGTTCCAGTTTCATCCTGCCGCCGAGGAATTGTTCGGGATCGAGAAATCCGGTAACAACATTGCAGTCTGTGACCGTCGGTTGCGTACCGCCCCTCCCGTAACAGGCGGGTCCGGGCTCAGCGCCGGCGCTGCTGGGCCCGACGCGTAACGATGTGCCGAGTTCATCTACCCAGACTATACTCCCCCCGCCACTGCCGATTGATTGAAGTTCTATGGTGGGAACGGAATATTCATATTGATGAATGACACTGATATTTGAACGCAAGGGGTTGCCCTCAACAATCAGCGACACGTCAAACGTCGTTCCGCCCATGTCGATGGCAATGACATTGTCGCCCAGCGCCGCGCTGGCGATTGTCCCGGCTACGGGTCCGGAACCAAGTAGCCGCACCGGGTTGCGTCCTGCCTCTTCAGTGGATACGGAACCTCCCGTGCTTTGCAGCACGCTCACCGTGCTTCGATATTTTGCAGCCGTTTCCCGCTCCAGCCTGGTAAAGTAATCCTGAACGGTGGGGCCGACGTAGGAATTGATCACGCTAGCAACCGTGCGGGCATATTCACCCGTGCGCGGGGCAATCTCGCAGGAAATGGAAATGTATGCGCCCGGGCATTCCTCTTCAACGATCTTCCGCAACCTCCGTTCGTGCGATTCGTTGACAAATGACCAGAGCAGGCATATAGCGAACGAAGCAACGCCTGCAGAACCGAGTTTGCGTATGACCTCCCTGGCTCTTTCCTCGTTCAGTTTGACAACGATGGCGCCGTTGCAGTCAATGCGTTCATCGATCTCGCCGGTCATCTTCTTCGAGACCAGGGGCGCGGGTTTCTTCAACAGATGTATATTGGTGATCTGATCCTCAGGCAGACCGGCAATATAGCCCCGGCCCTGCATGATGTGAATGGTGTCCCTGAATCCACGGGTGGTCAGCAACGCTACCGGCGCCCCCGCGCGTTGCACAACGAGATTTGTCGCAATAGTCGTGCCGTGAACGATTCTATCGATTGTCCGGTTGGCGTGTCCGTCGAGAGCGGCTTCTTTGAGGACTGCATCGATGCCGTTCAGGAAACAGTCTACCAGGTTCGCGGGTGTGGTCGGAACCTTGGCGCTCCACATCCTGCCATTCCCGTCCGATGCAACAACATCGGTGAACGTGCCGCCAATATCAACACCGAGTTCTATTGCCATGTTTTTGATGAGCACTTCGCCAATGTGGACAGAGACATCTGTGCACTCCTCATGAGTGGAGCTTCGGTATTACTTCAGCGGCGAAAACCTGCATCGCTGCGCGCTGTATATCCTGGTTCATTCCAGGCCAGTATAAGCGAGCTATGTAATGGAACTCAATTCCAGCGGCCTCCTGGTATTTCCCTAGTTTTTCCACGACCTCATCCGGTGTGCCTGCCAACGAGCTGGCGCGCAGCGATTCAGTCCGCTGTGGAGAGGGTGGGGGCGCCTTATCCGGCGGGGCAATGCGCCCGCGTGCGTGCGCGATGTCCGCATACTTCCAGTAGGTGTAGTGCATATGTTCAGCCAACTGTTCCCAGGCGTTCTGGCGCTTCGACACGAAAGTCGGCAGGAACATGCTCGCGGTGAAACTGCCGGGCGGGCGACCTGTGTCTTGCAGACCATCCTGAATCCAGGTCATTTGCCTGCGAAAATATTCAGGGGTAAACGCTTTGTCTAAACTCCCGCTTGAAATGAACCCGTCAGCGATCCTGCCCGCGCGGCGAACCGCCGGCTTCGCAGTGGCGCCAATCCAGATCGGCAAGCCCCCGGGCCGGGCCGGTTTTGGTCTAACGGAGACTCCCGGATAACTCAGCGCGTCACCACCGGTAACCACCCCGCCTGACCATGCCTGGCGCAGGATCGTTACCGTGTCCTCCAGCACGCGGGGTCGTTTGCTCAATGGGACGTGCAGCGCTTCAAATTCTTCCGGACGCCAGCCCTGGCCAAGACCGAGGATAAAGCGGCCGTTCGAGATCAGGTCGACTGTTGCACTGTCTTCCGCCAAGCGCAACGGTTCATACAGGGGCGCCAGGGCGACTGCCGTCCCGATTTCAATCCGGCTTGTTCGGGCTGCAATTGCCGCACACATAGGCAGTACCGATGGCAGATAACCATCGTCTACGAAATGGTGTTCCGACACCCATACGGAATCGAAACCGAGGGTTTCCGCTTCGACGGCAAGTTCAATCGCATCCCGGTAGCGTTCAACTTCACTGCGCCTGTCATCCGCATGGGCCTGGCACGAGATCAGGCCGTAGCCAAACTTCATGGGTTTGCTCCAATGGCTGCAATCTGTTTATTCAATATAAGTATGGAACACGTTGTCCGGCTCGTACCTCAAAGCCAGGTTTTTGAGCTAGAGAAATTTCCTATGACCAAACCAACCGAACTCCGTTAGAATATATCAGCAAACAAAGAATTAACAGCGCTAATCAACAGCCCGGTCATGAGTCATAAACCCAGGAGATTTATTTCCGTTTCTTCGGAAGAGGAAGCACTGTCGCAACTGAATGCGCACGGTGAGGAGTTACAGGTTCTGGCCGGAGGTACAGACCTGATGGTCCAGCTCCAGCAATCCGGGCAACGGGCACAGGGGTTGTTGCATATCGAAAACCTTCCGGGTTTGCGGGACATAGCCGGCAACGGCGAAACAAGTATTGGAGCGCTTTGCACGCATCGCCAGGTTGTGGATTCCTCATTACTGGACGATTACCGGTCACTGCGCCAGGCCGCCGCGCAGGTCGGGGGCTGGCAGACACAAATGGTGGGCACGATTGGCGGTAATATCTGCAATGCATCTCCGGCTGCCGATACCCTGCCTCCTTTGCTGGTACACGATGCCAGGATAACTCTCTCCAGCCAGGCGCGGGGGACACGGGTCGTTGCACTGGAAAAGTTTTTGCTGGGTCGCCGGCGGACAGACAGGCGCCATGATGAGTTGGTGTCAGGAATTACACTTGATAAACCCCTGCAGCGGAGTAGTGACATTTATATAAAAGTCGGCAGGCGTTCGGCCACGGAAGTAGCCATCGTCGGTCTGGCTGCCCGTGTGGCGCTGGATGAGCAGCACAGGTTCGTTGAAGATGTGCGTCTGGCAATATGCTCCGTCGGCCCCGTGCCGAAACGCCTGCATGAGCTGGAAACTCTCATCAAGGGTGAGGAGATAAGTGAGGGCCTCCTGGATGAAGCAGGGAACATGTTGCTTAAACAAATCGAACCTATCGATGATGTCAGGGCATCGAAGAAATATCGTTCATTGGTTGCACCTCGAATTTTGAGACAGGCAATCTCCTGCTGCGTAAATAATGTACCGGGGTGATATGCGGCCATGAAACTGACATTCAGAGTCAATGGACACACGGAACACCTGGACCTGGAAGGTAATGAGACCCTGCTTGACGTCCTGCGGGACGATTTGAGTTTGACCGGGACCAAGGAAGGTTGCCGGGAAGGCGAATGTGGCGCCTGTACCGTACTGGTCAATGGCCGAGCCGTCGATTCCTGTATTTATGCGGCAATGGCGGCACATGACGCAGAAATTGAAACTGTTGAAGGATTGGCGCAAAACGGCAAGCTGAATTCCTTACAAACAGCTTTCGCTGAACTGGGCGGAGTGCAGTGCGGCTTTTGTACACCTGGATTCCTGATGATGTTAACGGCGTTGTTAAACAAATATCCTAATCCGGACCGGGAACAGGTTCGTGATGCGCTGTCAGGCAATATCTGCCGTTGCACCGGGTACACACAGATCGAAGAAGCTGTTGCAAGATACCTGGAACAGGGAACAGGCGAATGAGTATGCTGGGTGAAAACCTGGTTCGGACCGATGCCACGGGCAAACTTACCGGTGAGGCCAGGTATACGGTTGATTATGACGGCAAGAATCTGCTCCATGGCGCGCTTCTGCGATCTCCAGTTCCGGCAGGCCGGTTCAAAACCATCGATACCACCGTCGCAGAGTCAATGGCCGGTGTGAGATGTATTGCCACGGCACGGGATGTTCCCGATACGCGGGCAGGCTGGGTACTGCGCGAACAGCCTCTGTTTGCCAGGGAGCAGGTACGATATGAAGGCGAACCCATTGCGGGCGTTGTCGCGGACACGCCGGAACAGGCGAGAGCAGCTGTAGCCGCCATCGAGCTGGATCTGGTAGAGACGGAAGCTGTTGGCGACATGGAAACCGCGCTGGCGGAAAATGCGCCCCTTGTGCACCCGGAATGGAAATCCTATCAGCCTGCCAGTGGCGAAGACTACCCGCGCTATGGAAATATTGCCAGCGAACTGGTGGCGGATAACGATGCTGTTGACGTTGCCTTTGAAAACGCCGACCTCGTCGTGGAAGATGAATTTATCAGCAATCGCCAGTACCAGGCCTATATTGAGCCCAAGAGCGCCGTCGGAATTTACCGGGAAGGCCGCTACACCATCCACACGGGTCATCAATTTCCCTTTAATGTCAGGGATCGCGTCGCACAATATCTCGATGTGCGTCCTTCACAGGTCCGTGTTATCGGACATTCCATCGGTGGCGGCTTCGGCGCAAAGCTGGATACCGGGCTGGAACCCTATGCCGCAATTCTGTCACAGCTGGCAGGGGGGCGAGCGGTAAAACTGGTCAACAATCGCACCGAAGATTTATTGACCTGCCCCAGCCGTGAAAACGCCGTTATAACAATACGCTCCGCGCTGGACAAGCAGGGAAACCTGCTTGGGCGTGAGCTTATCTGTCACATGGATAACGGCGCGTATTCCGGTGAAATGGCATTCATGCCGAGCGTTATCTTCCACCTGGCCGGCTCCGTCTACAAGGTCGGCAATATCCGCGTCATCGCACGTCTGGTATACACGAACACCGCGCCAACGGGCGCCATGCGCGGGGTCAGTGGGGTTTATTTCTGTGCCATGCAGGAACGGCATATGGATAACATTGCCGACAAACTGGGGGTTGACAGGCGCGCATATCGTCTTCAAAACCTGAATAATAGTGGCGATACCTTGTTAAACGGGCAGGTACTTGATGATGCTGACTTGCTGCGGAAAGGATTCGAAAAAATGGAACAAGCCGCGCCCTGGACACTGCTGAACAAAAATAAAAAACCCTGGCACGGTATCGGTATAGCCGCGGGCACCTGGATAACCAATTCCATGCCGGGCTCCGTACAGTTGAAGCTGAATGAAGACGGTACGGTAACAGTAGTCACCGCCGCCACGGACAATGGATCGGGCGCCGTATCCATGGGTGTCACTCAGATAGTTGCCGAGCACTTTGGTCTATCCGCCGAAGATATCATCGTAACCATGCCGGATACCGATAGCGCCGGGTTTGATGGCGGTTCACAGGGGAGCCGCACCACCCATATAGTCGGACGCGCTGCAGGTATTGCGGCTGACGAACTGAAACGAATGATTTAC
This sequence comes from Gammaproteobacteria bacterium, assembly GCA_965116495.1. Classification (GTDB taxonomy): domain Bacteria; phylum Pseudomonadota; class Gammaproteobacteria; order Eutrophobiales; family Eutrophobiaceae; genus JAAXHV01. The sequence continues at coordinate 835,210 of OZ220696.1, forward strand.
GACGTGGCCTCCGACCTGCTGGAAGCCGGCAGGGATGACCTTGAGATGGTCAATGGGGAGGTCGGCGTGGTCGGCTACCCGGATTCCCGCATACCCCTGGAAAATATTGCCATGGCTGCAACATGGACCCGCGGTCCGTTATCCGCAAACGGAAGTTATACAACCGAGCCCGTCCCATACAATCCCGGTTGCGCCAGCGGCATGCTGTTTCCCTATTTCCCGACGCCTACATACCATGTTCATCTCGCCGAGGTTGAGGTGAATCCGGTCACCGGAAACGTGCGCGTGGTACGTTATATCGTTGTCCAGGAAGTAGGGCGGGTCATTAATCCGACAGGTGTCAGGGGACAAGTACAGGGGGCCGTGGCGCAGGGCATCGGGCATGCACTGTATGAGAGTTTACGCATCAGGGACGCCCGCTACCTGGAAAGATCGCTGGAAACCTACCGGCTTCCCCTCGCAGTGGACGTGCCGGAAGTGGAAATCATTACCATGGAACACCCTCATGCTCTTGGTCCCTTCGGCGCAAAAGGCGTTGGAGAACCGGCAATCATACTGGCTCCCGCCACCATCGCCTGTGCAGTCAGCGACGCGATCGGCAAACCGTTTAACAGGATACCGATCACGCCGGAAGATGTGCTCGAGGCTATTGTGGAGAAGGAAAAGACGTACGCTTGAGTGCTTAAAAAGAGTAAGTCAGTGTCGCGCCGTAGATTCTCGGCGGTGCAAAGACCCTTTGCGCGTATCCGAGATCATGAAAAGTTGCCTGCCGGTACAGTGTTCTTTTATCAGAGATATTCCTCACATAGCCGCGCAGTTCCCAATTCTCGTTAATCCCCAGAATGACAAGTACGTTATGCTTGAACTCATCCGGGAGCAATGTTGCCGGTTCACCAAAGTTGGTTGAATAGCGCTCACCCAGGTAGCTCCAGTCCCATTGCACATCGAGGCTTAAATTTCCCTGCAGCGGCACACGGAAGTTTATGGCGCCGTTGGCGCTGACGGTTGGCGCCATTGCCATGTCGCGATCGGCGATATAGGTCGGGAAGGGCCCTTTTACGTCTTCCACGTCAGTTTCGAGCAGTCCTACTCCACCGCGCAGGCGAATGTTATCCGAGACCGCCATATCTACTTCCAGTTCCGCGCCATAGGTCGACGCATCGGTGTTCTCAACCAGTCCGCCGAAACTCAGGAAGTTAAACACCTGGAAATCGCTGTAGTCGTAATAGAAAAGCGATCCGTTTACGCGTAACCGCCCATCCAAGAATGACGCTTTCTCACCAATTTCATAAGCCACATTAGTTTCGGATTCATATGGAATAAGGCTGGTATCCGATGCTATCTGGGGTGAGTAGAAACCGTTATTGAAGCCACCTGCCTTGCTGCTGCTGGATATTGACGCAAATAACAATACGTCATCATTTACTTCGAAGTTGGCCCCGACCCGCCATGACAGGAGTGTTTCCTTGTAGCTGTCGCGGTACGGGTTTGCTATGCCGGGCCCGTCAGGCGGCGAAAAGCAGTTGGACGGAATGGGGAAACCGGGACAGGAGCGCAATGTTGCATTATCCCGCTCATGGAAATTCTTCTTGTCACGCCCGACGCGCAGCCCGCCAATCAGGGTCCAGCGATCGACGTTATATTCAAACTGTCCGAAGGCAGAATATGACTCGGTCGATTGTGTCCAGTCCCCGGCGAGGGCTATCGGAAAGAAAAAACCGTTGTACAGGCCGGTCGCAGGATCGGTCGCTGCCGGTCCGGCAAGCGGAATGTTGAAGGTTGCCGTCGGAAAGTTTTCTGCATCCTGGTACATGTAATACGCGCCAACGGTCCAGGTAAAATCTCCTTCCGTTTTTGCCGCACGCAGTTCTGTCGTTACCCAGTCGGATTCATAAGGAAAATCTGCGAAGCAAAGGCGATTGGGACTGGCGTCACAATCTTCCACAAGCTCACGCTCCAGCTTGAGATAGCCGGTCAGGGAAGTGAATGTGATATTACCCACGTCCTTTTCAATCCGTGCAAGCAGGCTCCAGCCATCCTGGTCAATATGTTGCGGTTCGCTCGTGAACGACTCGTTGCTCGAAGCTATGCCGAAATTTTGCGCGTTATAACCGGCGAAGTCGGTTCCGTCAGGGTCCACGATGCCGACACCGCTGACAGGATCACGGATTATCGGCACCGATCCGTAGTACATATGCCGGTTTGAGGTGTCGGTGTACTCCCCCTTTATATTGATGCGCCAATCGTTTCCGGGCTCAAACAGAAGCTGTACCCGGCCGCCGTCGGTTCCGGCCTGTCCGCCGTTCCCCAGATCCGGGTCCAGGTTCTTGATGTAGCCTTTATTGTGATGGGATATGAACGAAACCCGGCCGGCCAGCTTGTCCGTTATGGCGCCGCCGATACCGCCTTCCGCTTTTATTTCATCAAAACGGCCGCCGCCCACTGAGATAAAACCCTGGGGTTCGAATGTCGGTTTGGCGGTGACATAATGTACCAGGCCCGCAGTGGCATTTCTACCGAACAGCGTGCCCTGCGGTCCACGCAGCACCTCCGCCCGATCAATATCGAACATGGAGAAATCAACGGCGGGTATGGAGACGAGATAGAACTCATCCACGTACAAAGTCACGGGGGCTTCATGTCCTTCACCGAAGTCGTTCAAGCCGATTCCGCGCAGGATCACATTGCCGCTGCTGCCGGGGCCATAAGGCATGTAAAGCCCCAAATTCGGTACTTTTGTGGAAAGCTCGGTGGCCCTGGTCATGCCGTAGCCCTGCAGGTCAGAGCCAGACAGGGCGGAAATTGAAATACCGACGTCCTGCAGGTTTTGTTCACGTTTCTGGGCGGTAACGACGACTTCCTCAAGTACCTGCGCCCAGCCGCTGCCACTGGCGGCCAGCAGTGCCGCTATCCCCAGATTCAACAGGCTTTTTGTGTTTGCTCGCTTCATCGATTGCCCCCCCTATTAATCAAGACGAATTCGTCCTCACGTCTCCTATATTAAAACAACATTATGGACAACGTGATATTTTTTATTTTAATACACCTGTATTTAAATAATTTATAATGACGGAGATAGAATGGATTCGTACATTCCCTGACAGCACAATTGTATTGCAAGGCGGAACTGAACTATGACATCAGCAACGAAACGCCCCGGTCCCCGGTTCGGGGTCTGGGCGGTCGTCTACGGTACGTCGGCATCACTCCAGCATCCTGAAGATCCCGTAGACGCATCGTGGATACGCAACCGGGACTTGGTGCTTGAGGCGGAGGCGCTCGGGATAGACTCCGTGCTTGTGGCGCAGCACATCGTCAATCCCTTCGGAGACGAATTCAACCAGCTTGAAACGCTGACTGCTTGCGGCGCTCTTGCTGCACTGACGGAAAGAATCGAGATCATCGCGGCTATCAAGCCGTACCTGTTCCACCCGGCTGTATTCGCGAAGATGGCGTTGCAAATTGAAGAGATCAGCCAGGGGCGTTTTTCACTCAATTTTGTCAATGCGTGGTTTCGCCCTGAGTTCGAGAAAGCGGGAATTCCTTTTCCCCCGCACGATGAGCGCTATGTCTACGGCGGCGAATGGCTGCGCGTCGTCAAGAAGCTCATATCGGGCGAACGGCTGACCATCGACGGCGACAACTTCAAGCTGGACGGCTACCAGTTTAAACCTGCCTCAAAGTGGCGGCCGCGTCCCTTGCTTTACTCGGGCGGCGAATCCGAGGCGGCGCTCAATCTCACCGTCGAGTTGTGCGACACCTGGTTCATGTTCGGGCAACCGCTGGAAAATATCGCCGGCAAGATCACCGCCATGCGCAAACGCCCGCGCAGCGGTACACCACTCAGCTATGGTGTGTCTGCGTTTCCTTTCGCGCGCCCGACGCAGTCCGAGGCAGAGGAGGCGCTCGCTTATGCCTTCGAATTGCGTGAAAAGGACAAGGAAGTCTACGAGGCCCTGCACCGGAATGCCGACCCGGAAGTCGTAACCTCAAAAGTCATGGCCAAGGTGCCGGGCGTCGGCGTCGGTAATGGCACCGGTTGTGGATTCACCGGTTCCTACGATGAAGTTGCAAGGCGCATTGCCGCGTTTCATGATGCCGGCATTGAAATAATACTGCTCGAATTCCAGCCGTTTGAGCGGGAAATGCGGCGTTTTGCAGAAGAAGTCATGCCGCGGGTGGCAAGACTCTGCTCCCTGAAGTGACGCTATAATGGCGTGAATCATAACCAGTTTAACCCGGCTGATGCATGTTGCCCGCGTAAAGCTTGATTCAGGCGTTTCCATCTCTTACAGGGAGGCGGGTCAAGACAATCCTGTCACCATCGTCCAGGTCCATGGCCTGGGGACCGGACACAATAATTTCGATCTGTTGACTCCGCACCTGTCCAAACGCCTGCACACTTACGATATCGACCTGCCCGGATATGGCGATTCCGAATGCGGACCGGGCGAGCGCGGCATCACTTATTTTGCCGACAGCGTCGCACAATTCATAGAAACACTTGAACTGGCGCCCGTCCACGTGCATGGAACGTCGATGGGCGGGTGTGTGGCAATGGTGCTTGCCGGAAAACGGCCGGAACTCATCGACAGGCTGGTAATCAGTTGTTCTTTCGCGAAATTTGACCGGGCAAGCCATGTTATCTTCAAAACATGGCGTATGGCCGCTGCCGCCGGTGTTGAAGCGCTGGCCCTGATCACCAGCCACCAGGGTTTTTCACGGGGCTTCTGGGACAGGCCTGAGAGCGACAATACGGTGGATGCATTTGTCTATGCGCTGCGCGGCATGACCCCCCTGGAGTTTCTCCGTGATCTCACATTGATAGAAAACCTGGATATCAGCGCCGATGCCGCAAGTATTCGTGCGCCGACACTCCTTCTCGGTACCGATGAAGATATCATGACGCCGATGCAATCGTCCCCGAGCGGACTCGGTATGACGGACCTACACAAGCTGATACCTGATTCGAAACTGGACATGCTGGAAAACTGCGGTCACTTTATCTCAATCGAGCGCCCCGCCGAGACGGCACGGGCCATTGCCGATTTCCTGCTCAGCGCGTAATGACGCGCCGTTCCATAATGAACCGACTGATTATTGTGGCGCATTCTGACAGAAATGATAGAGTCAGGATGATCTCCGCAAGAGAAATGACCCGAACGGAGAGGAAAGATTATGAAGAAATCTGATGAATTGAAACCGGAATATGATTTAAGACGCCTGGGACAAGGAGTTCGTGGAAAGTATTGTGATGAGTACCAAAAAGGGACCAACATAGTCGTCATTGATCCTGATCTCACAGAAACGTTCCCCAACACCCGGGCGGTTAACGATGCACTGCGAAAATTACTCCAAAGCAGCGAACGATCGACAATCTAACACCCATAGACCCTGACGAATCTATTAAAAAGCAAACGACTTTGCGGAATGATAAGTATCTATCCATGATTTCCACCAGCGCCAAACAGGTTGCTTGAATCGCTTATGAGACAATACGTTCCTTTATTTTCATGGCTCTTTCCCGTCCTCCTGCTGCTGTTCGGCTGTGAGGCGGAACAAGCTGTTCCTGCAACCGGGGAAGCAGTATCAGATCCATCAGCACCAGCAGATAGCTTTGTTGACGTAAGCAAGGAACCGCTGGCAAATGACCTGTTCGGTAAGGTTGCAACGATACCGGAAACACCACATCCGCATTGGGTCTGGATTGCCGATATGGCGGCAAGCTCAATGCCGGACGGGCGCGCCTACCTGTATGATGGGGACACGGCCAGGGTATTGGGTATGCTGAATACCGGTTATTCATTTAATGCTTTGAACATACCGGGCCACTACCGGGAAGTCTATTCTGCTGAAACCTACTATGCCAGGACGACGCGCGGCAAACGGAGCGACGTCGTCAGTATTTACGACCCTTTCAAGTTTGTGCCGGTAGCTGAAATAGAGATTCCTGCAAAACGCGCATCCACATTACCAAGACTGGCGGACTCAGCGCTGACTGACGATAACCGGTTCATGGCCGTTTTCAACCTGACACCGGCAACCTCTCTGAGTATCGTGGACCTGGAGCAGCGCCGTTTTGCCGGGGAAGTCATGACGCCCGGTTGCGCGATGGCTTATGCGGCGGGAGACAGGCGCTTTTTTGCGCTGTGCAGCGACGGAGCGCTGCTGCTGATCGACCTTACCGACGAAGGTACGCAAGCCACGGCCCAAAGAAGCAAGCGTTTTTTTGACCCACTCGAGGATCCAATCCTGGAGACCGGCGTGCGCCACGGCGATACCTGGTATTTCATGTCGGTACTGGGAAAGGTTCATCCTGTTGAAATTTCCGCAGACGGGCCGGTTTTTTCCGCTACCTGGTGGTACCTCGACGAGCAGGACAGAGAAGCAAACTGGCGCATAGGCGGCATGCAGCCTGTCGCCCTGCACAGCACCAGGCAACACCTCTACATATTGATGCACCAGGGTGATTTTTATACCTACGAATTTCCAGGGCCGGAAATCTGGATCTATGATATGGCAACCCGGACCCGGATAAACAAAATCAAGACCAGGCACTCCAGCATCTCTATAGACGTGAGCCAGGATGACAACCCGTTGCTATACACCATAACCGAGGATTTGAGCAGCCTGGATATCTATGATGCAACCTCCGGTGAATACCTGCGTTCAGCCGATGAACTTGGTGTTACGCCATTTTTGATTCAGCCGCTGCCGTTGCTGCACACAGGGCTGGACTGATTCCATGACGGCAAATCAGCGGGCAACAATAATGAGGAGTAATAATGAAGCTTTTTGATCGCTGGTTTCAACAAAAAACCCGCTCCCTGGCGCGCCATACCTCACGCCGGAGCTTTTTAAAGAAAGCCGGGACAGTCCTGGTCGGCGCAGGGGCAATACCCTTACTGCCCGTTGCAAGGGCGGATACGGCCCCGGATGAAGGTTCCATATCAGGGCCCGAAGGCGATCCGGGGAAATGCGAATACTGGCGCAACTGCGGTATGGACGGTTTCCTGTGTACCTGTTGCGGCGGCAGTCATACCAGTTGCCCTCCGGGGACCGAAATGGCGCCGATGACCTGGGTAGGCACTTGCAAAAACCCTGGAGACGGGCGTGATTACATCATTGCCTACAATGACTGCTGCGGCAAGAGTACCTGCAACCGTTGCATGTGCAACCGTAACGAAGGCGACCTGCCAAATTATTTTCCGGCCAAGAGCAATGATATCAACTGGTGCATGGGCTCAAGCAATAATGTCTACCATTGCACGACCACCATCCTGCTGGGCCTGGCGGTCGAGTAGCCCGGTTGCATGCTTCTCCCATGGGTGCAAATATCAGTAACCAGGAGATCGCCTCACTGGTGGAGCCTGCACGGGTACATAAGCGTGTTTATACGGACCCGACCATTTTTGAACTGGAAATGGAACGCATCTGGGGCAGTGCCTGGGTCTATATCGGACATGAAAGCCAGGTAAAGTCCCCCGGAGATTACTTCACCACAACACTCGGCAAGCAACCGATCATCGTCACCCGGCACGATGATCACCAGGTACACGTCCTGTATAACCGTTGCGCCCATAAAGGCGCACAACTGGCTATCGAAGCATGCGGCCACGCGCAACAATTGCGCTGCGCCTATCATGGTTACGTGTTCGATACCGCCGGTAACCTGGTACATATTCCCAAGCCGGAAGGATATAAAGGCTCGGTATTTACCCGTGACAGCCACCTGACCAATATACGCAAGGTCGCCAGAGTCGAGATATATCGCGGTTTTATTTTTGCCAACCAGTCGCACCAGGGACCGGACCTGAAGAGCTGGCTTGGTGCAGCCATTACCTCGTTTGATAACGCCGTGGACAGGTCACCTACGGGTGAGATTGAAATGACCGGTGGCGTGTTGCGCTATATGCACGATGCCAACTGGAAAATTCTGCTGGAAAACGTATCAGACAACCTGCACCCGGCCGTTACTCACCAATCCGCCTGGCAGCCGGCAAAACAAATGGCCCGGCAATATCCGGAAAATGAAAAACCCCTGCCTCTGGCTATGCTGGAACCGTTCGGTTCCAGCTATGAATTTTTCGATTCCATAGCCATGACGACCTGCGGCAACGGCCATACCTGGTCCGGAGGCAATGCTACGATACATATCGGTTATCCGCGTGAATCAAAGTACGTGCAGGATATGGTCGCAGCTTACGGTGAGGAGGAAACCAACCGGATCCTGGCCATGCAACGGCAGAACACGATCATCTACCCGAGTATCGCCTTCAAGAGCGCGTTGCAGACGATTCGGGTTTACCGCCCCATCGCCGTGGACAAGACTATCCAGGAAACCTGGACATTCAAACTCGGTGGCGTATCGGATGACATGCTGCATACCTCGGTACTCTATAACCAGTTGATCTTCTCCCCGTTTTCCATAGCGGGCCACGATGATTACGAAGCCTACCACCGTATTCAACACGGCCTGCAGACGGAGGCATCCGAGTGGGTTAGCCAGCACCGTCACTACGGCCGTGACCAGGCCAACCAGGACGGTACCACCCAGGCATTGGGGACCAGCGATATCGTGTTCCGGCACGAGTTCGAAGCCTGGAAGAATTACATGACTGATTCATCCGCAGATGACGCAGATTAACGCAGATAAAAAGACAGTTTTCTGGTCGTAGAGCGGGCAAAATACTTCCCGGAATATTGGATTGGAGCCTCCGTACTCAATGAAACAAAATATAATCTGCGCTGATCTGCGCCATCTGCGGATAAATATTTGGATAACCTGCGGACAAAAATAGCATGTGGAAACCGCCGGAGAGAGTCAAGCATAAACCACAACCCGGGGTAAGCCCCGATATGGATGAGGCTGCTGCTGCGCTGATGTTCACCCCGGTCAGTCTCGGTCCTTTTACCCTGGAACAACGTACCTGGGTGCCGGCGATGGTGCCCTGGCGTTCCAATGAAGACGGCTTTGTCACCGACGATGTGCTGGGCTGGTATGAACGGTTTGCCAGGGGGCAGCCCGGAGCCATCGTCATCGAGGCAACCGGTATCCGGGACATTCCCAGCGGACCTTTGCTGCGTATCGGGGATGACCGGTTTATCCCGGGCCTGAGAGAACTGGCGGATGTGGTGAGAACGGCCAGCGCCGGACATACCCGCTTGCTTATCCAGGTGATCGACTTTCTCGCTATCCGGCGCCGCCCGGATCCGGCCAAGTACTTTTCCCGTTTTCTGGCTGTCACCGATCTCCACAGGGAGAAGCTGTCCGCCCATGACTGGCCGGAGCAACGTATCAGGACACACCTGGCCGGTTTGCCTGATGAGGAACTTGATGAAATATTGACTGTTGAAGAACTGGAAGCCTTGCGCATGGGATACCGGGAACGGGTCACGGACATGCATCTGCCCCATGTAAAAAACCTGCCGCAGGTACTGCCTGACCTGTTTGCGCAGGCTGCCCGGCGCGCCCGGGAGGCAGGTATCGACGGTGTGGAACTCCATTATGCCCATGCCTACACGATGGCTTCGTTTCTGTCTGCGACAAATTGCCGTACGGACGGTTACGGCGGCCCCCGGGAAAACAGGGTGCGTTTACCCCTGGAGATATTCAACCATATACGCGACGTGGTCGGTGAGGACTATTGTGTCGGCTGCCGTTTCCTCAGCGATGAGTGCATAGAAGGCGGCAACACAGTTGAAGACGCCATGTATTTCGCAGTCGAATTTGCACAAGCCGGCATGGATTTCATCTCACTGTCCCGGGGAGGCAAATTTGATGACGCCAAACAACCGCAAATCGGCTGGGCTGCTTATCCTTATACGGGACGCAGCGGATATGAATGCATGCCCGGTTATATCTCCGATGAATTCGGCCCTTTTGGCCGTAACGTTGAACCCACCACACAAATCAAAACGGCAATTGATGCGGCCGGATACGCCACGCCCGTGGTTGTCATCGGCGGAATTCACGGGTTCAGGCAGGCGGAAACCCTGCTGCGGGAGGGCAAAGCCGATATCATAGGCGCAGCCCGCCAGAGTCTTGCCGACCCCGACTGGTTTCTGAAACTCAGGCTGGGGAAGGGTGACCAGGTAAGGGTATGCGAATATACCAACTACTGCGAAGGTCTGGACACGAAACACAAACAGGTAACCTGCCAGCTCTGGGACCGGCTGCAACTGGATGAACAGGGCATAAAATTATCCAGCGACGGCCGGCGCCGCCTGGTCGCCCCCGAGTGGACGCGTTTGCCCGGAGCAGATTAGGGTGCGCCGGGGAAGGCGTACATTACCCAGACAGGTTAAGTATCTTTTTCCGCCTCCGGCTCACCCCTGCTGGCGTTCCTTGATTTCATCAAGGGTTTTACAGTCGATGCAGAGGGTTGCCGTCGGCCTGGCCTCAAGCCGTTGAATTCCAATCTCTCCAGCGCAGATTTCACAATAACCATAATCGCCCGATTCCAGCATCATTAACGACTCATTGATTTTTTTAATCAGTTTTCGTTCGCGATCCCGCGTCCTTAACTCAAGGGCGAATTCTTCTTCCTGGGTGGCGCGATCGTTGGGGTCGGGAAAATTGGATGCTTCATCCTGCATGTGATGCACGGTTCGCTCCACTTCTTCCATCAAAGCCTGCTTCCACTCAATTAACAGGCTACGGAAATGCTCAACCTGGGCGGGCTTCATATACTCACCTGACGCTACTTCACTGCTGATTGGACTGATTTTGCGGGTGTGTTCACCCGTGGCGACCTTTTTCATTTCATTAATTACCGAACCGTATTTCAGTTACATATGGCCTGGGCCTTCTTGTGCAATTATGTGTGTATTTGAAACCATATTCATACTTCGTGTCAACGAAAATGAAAAGTGTGAAAAGTGGGGTCAGGTCGCACAATGCACATGCTGAGGAAACCAATGTGAAGCCAAGCAACTCTCCAATATGTGTATTGTGCGACCTGACCCCACTTTTCACACCTCAAGGCAGAGTCACTTTTTCGGGGATATGCCAGTCCTCTTTTTTATGTTCTGCAGTGACTGACGTATAGATTCCGCCGCGCACGTTAAAGTCTGCAGTCAATTTCATATACCTGGGAGAAATTGCTGCTACCAGGTCGGATAGAATACTGTTGGTTACGGCTTCATGGAACGCGCCTTCATCACGATACGACCATATATAGAGTTTGAGTGACTTCAATTCAACGCATAACTGGTCCGGAACGTAATGGAGATGCAACGTAGCAAAGTCCGGTTGTCCCGTAACAGGGCATAAACAGGTAAACTCAGGCAGCCTGATACTGATCGTATAATCACGCCCGGGTTCCGGGTTAGTAAAAGTATCCAGTGTTTTGGATGCTGTTATCGTCATGCCGCTTTCAAACCATCTTATCCAAGTGGGCAATTATAGCAATCTTTACAGTCACATGTCTAAGAAGATACTTTATTATTTACTAATATAATTTGTAATTACAATTTATTACATATATATATTAATCTAATATATAAAGACTGAGGGTCTCATATTCCATATCAGGGTTATCTTAAAGTCATTACCCGCTTTCAAATCTCCCACCCGTCATTCCTGCACAAGCAGGAATCCACATTCATTGTGTATAAAAAATTATGTTTTCATTGGATTCCGGATCAAGCCCGGAATGACAGCGGGGCGCATACCGACTTTGAGATAGCCCTGTATTCCATATACCTTTACTTGTATCTTGCAGTTCAAAACGGTATGGTTATAACTCATGCGGTTACGCAAAATCAAACTCGCCGGCTTCAAATCCTTCGTTGATCCTACAACCCTGCTTGTCTCCGATAACCTTGTCGGGATCGTAGGCCCTAACGGCTGCGGTAAATCCAACATAATAGACGCGGTAACCTGGGTAATGGGGGAGAGTTCCGCCAAGCACCTGCGCGGTGAAGCCTTGACTGATGTTATCTTTAACGGTTCCAGCGTCAGACAACCGGTTGGCCAGGCTTCTGTGGAACTGATATTTGATAATTCAGACGGTAAATTAGGTGGGCCCTATGCCGGTTACTCCGAAGTTTCCATAAAGCGGGTGTTGAACAGAGACACGGTATCCACCTATTACCTGAACGGCACACGCTGCCGGCGTAAGGATATTCAGAATATTTTTCTCGGCACCGGTATTGGACCGCGTAGTTATTCGATTATTGAACAAGGTGTGATTTCCAGGCTTATAGAGGCCAGACCGGAAGAATTGCGCATCTTTCTGGAAGAGGCCGCCGGCATATCCAAATTCAGGGAACGGCGTCGGGAGACGGAGAACCGGATCAGGCATACACGGGATAACATCAGCAGGTTGACGGATATAGTGGAAGAACTGGAAAAGCAGTTGGAACACCTGCAACGACAGGCAAAGGCTGCAGAGCGTTTTAAGGGGTTGAAACAGGAAGAGCGCCAGTTAAAGGCAGAGTTATTGGCCCTGGACTGGAAAGACCTGTCGAATGCGGCGCAGGATAAAAGTAAAAGTGTTCGTTTCCACGAGACTCGGGTAGAAGAGGGTCTGGCAAAACTTCGTGAAGTGGAAGCAGATATCGAGGTGCACAGGGAAAATTACACTGAAAAAAATGAGGCATTAAACAAGGTACAAGCAGACTTTTATCAGGTCGGCAGTAATATTTCACAACTGGAACAGCAGATCAAACATACCCGCGAACGCATGGAAGCATTAAAGGTTGAAGGTGACAAGGCCCGCGCGGATGAAAAGGACTTGCAGCGGCAACTGGCGGATGATAGACAGGAATTGAATGTCGTTATGGAAAAAACGCAGTTGTTACAACCACAGTTGGAACAAGCCGAGGCAGGTAGCGAGGAAGCTGATAACGCACTGCGCCAGGCCGAGGAAAGCTGGCAAAAACTGCAAGCTGAATGGGATTCCCTGAACAGCGCCATATCCGAGATAGACAAGCAAATAGAGGTAAACACGACGCGCGAGGAGTTACTTCGGTCGGGATTGGCCGATCTGGAACAGCGTCGAGACAACCTGAACAATGAAACCCGCAAGCTGGCGCCGGACGCGTTGGAACAGGACATGGCGAAATTATCTGAAACCAATTCAGAGAGCGGGAACTTATTGGCGCAACAAAGAAGCGAACTGAGTGAGACTTCTACAGACTTGCAACGCTATCGCTCCGAATTAGCACATATTAATTCCCGGGTTCTGGAATTACGGACAGATTATCAGAGAAATGAAAGTAAAATTGCCTCCCTTGAGGCCTTGCAATACGATGATTCCATTGATTACAAGGAAACCCTGGAACGCTGGCTGGCCGCCCTGGGACTGTCAGACGCTCCCCGCCTGATTGAAAATATCAGTGTAGAGGAAGGCTGGGAGGCTGCCCTGGAAGCCGTAGCCGGCCAACGTTTGCAGGATCTCAGCGTGGCTGACCTGCACGGTGTAGGAAATGCAGCCCCCGCCCTTGAGGCCGGCAAGACGGGTTTGCTGCTGGATAATGCCGATCACATCAGGTATTTGCCTAAATCCTACCCCAGACTCATCGATAAGGTAACCGCCAACGCTCCCCTGGATGCCATTCTGAACAGGATATACCTGGCTGACGATCCAGGCCAGGCGAGGGAAATCAGCCGGGAACTGGATGAGACCGAATCGGTGGTCACCAAAGAGGGAGTCTGGATGAATAACTACTGGGTGAGAATTCATCGTACTGCAGGTGATACTCCCGGCATGTTATCACGAGAGCAGGATTTATCCCGGTTGAAAAATATTCGCCGGGAACTGGAAAATGAACTCGGATTACTTGAGCAGGCTGGGACAAGAATGAACGAACGGATTGATAAGGGAGAAAAAAAATTGAGCCAGCTGACGGTGCAATTGAACAGGCAGCAGGAGACTGCCGGCACGACCATGGCACAGTATACGGAGTTGAAAACACGGTTCGAGCAAGCGTATGCCAGGGAAGGGCAGATAGAGAGAGAAATACGGGAATTGCAATTGCAGCAAAAAAATGATCTGGCGGAAATAAAAAATATCGAAAACCTTCTGCAGCAGGGCAGGGAATCCACGCGACAATTACAGGTGCGGCATAACCGCCTGGCAGAATTAAGGTTGGAACATAATCAGGTACTGGGCAATGCCCGCTCACGTTGGCAAAAAGCCAATGATGACAGCCACGCCATCGCATTACAGTTGGAGTCTACGAGGGCGCGGAGTGAATCGATAGAACAGTCGATAAAACGCTGTCAAGTGCAGGTTTCAGCTACCGGGGAACGCATTCGGGAACTGGAAGCCACCATTGAAGCACAACACCAGCCATTACAGGAATTGTGTGATTCTCTGGAAATCAAATTGTTGGAAAAGGTGAATTCCGAAGCTGCATTGTCTGCGGCAAGGGAGGCAGTCCTGCAACAGGAAAAACAGTTCAGGGATAAGGAACAGGAGCGCGGCGAGTGTGAACTGGAGCTTCAGGACATACGCACCGAACTGGAGCAGGCCAGGATTCAACACCAGGAAATCAAGGTGCGGGTACAGACACTTGAAGAGCGCCTGGAAGCCATGGAGCGTACTCCACAGGCGCTCCTCAGCGGATTGGAAGAGTCTGCCGACAAAACCTCATGGCGGGAAAAAATCATTACTGCAGAGAACAGGATTCAACGTCTGGGCGCAATTAATCTTGCCGCAATTGATGAATACGAACAGCTCAGCGAACGGAAGAACTACCTGGACAGCCAGTACGGTGATTTAACTGCCGCGCTGGAGACCCTGGAAAACGCCATACAGCGAATTGACAAGGAAACGCGCTCCCGTTTCAAGGATACCTTTGACCGGCTGAATGCCAACCTGAAGGAAAACTTTCCGCTGTTATTCGGAGGCGGTCATGCCTACCTGGAAATGACGGCAGAGGACTTACTCGAAACCGGCGTCACAGTCATGGCAAGACCCCCGGGAAAAAAGAACAGCAATATTCACCTTTTATCCGGCGGGGAAAAAGCCCTGACTGCCGTAGCACTGGTTTTCTCCATCTTCAAACTGAACCCGGCGCCGTTTTGTATCCTTGACGAGGTGGACGCGCCGCTGGATGACAATAATGTCGGAAGATTCAGTGAAATGGTCAGGAGCATGTCGAAAGACGTGCAATTCATCATCATTACCCATAATAAAATTACCATGGAAATTACCAGGCAGTTACTCGGGGTGACCATGCATGAAGCAGGCGTATCCAGACTGGTATCAGTTGATATCGATGAAGCAGTGGAAATGGCCGCTTCCGCGTAACGCCCGTCAAGTACACTAACGGCCATGAAGTAACCATGGGATCGGCTGACAGAAAAATGGAAGAACTCAGGCGGCAGTTAAACGACTACAGTTACCGCTATCACGTTCTTGATGATCCGGTTGTTCCCGACGCAGAATATGACCGGCTATTCGGGGAACTGGTCAGGTTGGAAAAGGAATACCCGGAACTGGTTACACAGGACTCTCCTACGCAGCGCGTCGGTGAGCAGCCGCTGAGTGAATTTGCCGAAGTAAGACACGAAGTCCCGATGTTGTCCCTGGACAACGCGTTCAGCGACGAGGACATGATCGCATTTGATAAACGGGTCAGGGACAGGCTGGACGTTGCGGAAATACACTATGCCGCCGAGGTAAAACTGGACGGACTGGCGATCAGCTTGCTGTACCGGCAAGGCAAACTGGTTCGCGCAGCCACCCGCGGGGACGGCGCAACCGGCGAAGACGTCACCTCCAATATCCGCACCATCAAAAGCATCCCCCTGGTGTTGCGTCTGGCGGGATTCCCCTCCAGGCTGGAGGTCAGGGGAGAAGTCTTCATGACCAAGGCCGGATTTGAGGAACTGAACAACAGGCAGCAGGCGCATGAGGAGAAACTGTTTGCCAACCCCAGGAATGCCGCGGCGGGCAGCCTGCGGCAACTGGATCCCAGGATCACAGCCGCGCGTCCCTTGCAATTTCTTGCCCATGGCATCGGAATTGTCGGCGGTGGAGAACTGCCGTCTTCCCATTTCGGCACTCTGCAATCCCTGGCAATGTGGGGCCTGCCGGTGTCCGCTGAAACCGAACGTATTGCCGGAATACAGGAATGTATCGGTTTTTACCGGAAAATATCCGCTAAACGCGCACAATTGCCCTATGAGATAGACGGTGTTGTATTCAAGGTCGATGACCTGGATCTCCAGGCTGAACTGGGCTTTGTCTCCAGGGCGCCCAGGTGGGCCGTTGCCTGCAAGTTCCCGCCGGAAGAAGCTGTGACCGAAGTGCTGGATATTGAAGTGCAAGTCGGCCGTACCGGTGCCTTGACGCCTGTCGCGCGTCTCAAACCGGTACGCGTCGGTGGTGTAACGGTGACCAACGCGACCTTGCATAATATGGATGAGGTGGAGCGCAAAGACGTGCGAGTCAGCGATACGGTGATCGTCAGAAGGGCGGGAGACGTGATCCCCGAGGTTGCCCGGGTGTCGTTGGAGAGTCGTCCACAGGAGACGCACAAGTTCAGTATGCCTGATAACTGTCCTGTATGTGGTTCGCCGGCTGAAAGAATCGAGGGTGAGGCAGTTGTCAGATGCACCGGCGGCCTGCATTGTCGCGCCCAGAGTATTCAATCCATCATCCACTTCGCTTCACGCAGGGCCATGGATATAGAAGGTCTGGGCGATAAACTGGTTGAACAGATGTTTGATACGGGTCTGCTCCGGAACGTCACCGATCTGTATAAGCTGGAGCGTGAAAAAGTGGCGGCGCTGGATAGAATGGGTAAGAAGTCTTCAGAGAACCTGTACCGGGCCATCTCAGCAAGCAAGCACACCCAACTGAACAAGTTCCTGTATGCCTTGGGGATCAGGGAAGTGGGGGAAACCACCGCGAGCAACCTGGCCCGGCATTTTACGCTTGATGCGCTCAAGAGCGCGACGGAAGAGGAACTCTGTGAGATTCAGGACGTCGGCCCGGTAGTGGCAAGAAATATCGTCCGGTTCTTCCAGGATAAACAGAATACCTCCATCGTCGACGCGCTGCGTAGCGCCGGAATCATGTGGGAGAACACGCAGGAAGAACAGACTGCGGACCTGCAGGGAAAAACCTTTGTCATCACGGGTACACTGTTGTCGCTGAGCCGTAATGAAACAAAGGAAAGACTGGTTTCAAGGGGGGCAAAAGTAAGCAGTAGCGTGTCCGGCAAGACGGATTACCTGGTGGCTGGTGAAAACCCGGGCAGCAAACTTGACAAAGCCCGCAGCCTGGGCATCAGCATCCTTGATGAAGTAGGATTGTTCGAGATGCTGGGCAAGGAATATCAAGGGCGCAGGATCGTATCCCGGGCAGGCATAGCCGGGGCTGATACCGGGTAATCAAGAGTGTAGTGCAAACCCCGGCTTTCCTTGCGGCGCAAGGCCGACTCGATGATCAGGTCGGCTGTCAGGGACAGGTTACGCAGTTCTATCAGGTCGTTGTTGATACGGAAATTGCCGTAGTATTCGTAAATCTCATCTTGCAGGAGTTTGATCCGGTGCTTGGCCCGTTGCAGGCGTTTATCAGTGCGGACAATACCCACGTAGTCCCACATGAAGCGGCGAATTTCATCCCAGTTGTGGGAGACCACGACCTCTTCGTCCGAGTCCGTAACCTGGCTTTCATCCCATTCGGGCAATGGAGCAAGGGTGGATGTCCGGTCAAGATTATGCCGGATATCCTTGTAGGCGGCATGGGCGAAGACCACACATTCCAGCAGGGAGTTGCTGGCCATGCGGTTTGCCCCATGGAGTCCGGAGCAGGACACTTCACCGATTGCATACAGGGAGCGGATATCAGTCCGCCCGTGGTTATCGATAACCACGCCGCCACATGTATAATGCGCAGCCGGCACTACGGGAATGGCCTGTCCGGTCAGGTCAAATCCATACTGGATACAACGGGCATATATGGTGGGGAAGTGGTCTATGATGAAATCTTTCTCCCTGTGGCTGATATCGAGGTAGACACATTCACTGCCCAGGCGCTTCATCTCGTGATCAATAGCCCGCGCGACAATGTCCCGGGGAGCCAGTTCTCCGCGTGCATCAAATTTATCCATGAAACGGCTGCCGTCGGGAAGCAGTAATTTTGCCCCTTCACCGCGCAAGGCCTCAGAAATCAGAAATGATTTCGCTTCCTGGTGATACAGGCAGGTTGGATGAAACTGTACAAATTCCATGTTGGCAATTTTACAACCCGCGCGCCAGGCCATGGCTATGCCGTCGCCGGTACATATATCCGGGTTGCTTGTATACAGGTAAACCTTGCCGGCTCCACCGGTAGCCAGTACGGTGTACCTGGAGCGAAACGCCTTGACCCGCTCTTCTTTCTGGTCGTAAACATAGGCGCCGGCACAGCGACCGTTCCGGATGATAAGATCAAGACCGGTATGAAATTCATACAGTTCGATATTTCTGTGCGCGCGGGTGCGATTCTCAAGAGTGCTTTCGATTGCCCTGCCGGTGGCATCGGAAGCGTGCAAGACCCGCCTGTGGCTATGGCCGCCTTCCTGGTGGAGGTGAAACTCCTGCCCCTCCGATTCAGGCATGCGGGTAAAATCGACGCCGAGATCCACCAGCCAGCCGGTGCTTTGCCTGCTGTTTTCTACAACAAACTTGACTACCTCCGGATTGCACAAACCACACCCCGTCTCGATTGTGTCACTGATGTGGGATTCGACGGAGTCTTCTGCGTCCAGGACTGCCGATACCCCCCCCTGGGCGTAAAACGTTGCCCCTTCTTTCAGGTCAGCCTTGGAGATGACGGCGATATGCGCATACCCGGCAAGTTGCAGGGCGAGGCTCAAGCCGGATGCGCCGCTGCCGATAACCAGGACATCAGATTGGTGCTGTTCGTTTGTCATACAGGTGCAATATATGGAGCAAGATAATATAATTGATTCTCTGCACACATTTATAAAATTTTGTCGTGCCTGAGCGCTGTCCTCACGTCATGACAGAAATTTACCATGGAACCTGATATATCCGACCAAATACTCGTAGAAAGGGTTAAAAGTGGGGACAAGAAAGCGTTTGATGCGCTGGTGGTCAAGTACCAGGGCAGGATTTTGAACCTGATATCCCGCTTCGTTCACAACCCTTACGATGCCAGTGACATTGCCCAGGAAGCTTTTATCAAGGCTTACAGCGCATTGCCGAAGTTTCGTGGCGACAGCGCATTCTATACCTGGCTCTACCGGATTGCCATAAATACGGCAAAAAATTTTCTTGCCTCAAGATCGCGTCAACCTTTTGATACGGCCGTGGATTTTAATGAAATGGAACAAACAGAGCGAAGTGACAGTCTAAGGGAGCAGACAACGCCGGAACGCTTGCTGCTGACTCGTGAATTGCAAGAAACCATAATTTCAGCAATTGAAGAGTTGCCGGTAGATTTGCGTTCGGCAATCACATTGCGTGAAATAGACGGACTGAGCTACCAGGAGATCGCAACAGTTATGGACTGCCCGGTCGGCACGGTGCGTTCGCGTATTTTTCGCGCCAGGGAAGCGGTGGATAAACGATTAAAACCTTTACTTGTTGATGATTAATATGAACGATTCAAAAAAAGAACAGTTATCTTCTTTTATGGATGGTGAGATTGACGGGCAGGACAAAAAACTGGTCGACAGGTTACTGAAGGATCCCGAACTGTCGGACACCTGGTCGCGCTACCATTTGATTTCGGACTGCCTCAAACAAAATCTGCCCGAACGCATTGACAGGGACCTGGCGGTAAATGTTTCAAAATCCGTACAAAATGAACCCGCAATCGTCGCCCCCGTGCGCCTGTCTCATCCGCTCATCAAACCCGTTACAGGGTTTGCCATAGCCGCTTCCGTTACTGCGCTGGCTATTCTGGGCATACAACAACAGCAGTTGGGCGGGCCGCACGAAATACCTCAGGATACGCTGGTGCAAACCGTGCCCGGTACCGGCGGCGGCAATGTCTATGCGCCGGTACGACAGGTAAGTTCGGGAAGCAATGAGGTGATGACTGAATGCGATAACCAGGCGACCGGGAGCAACCAGGTGAATTCAGGCAATGAAGAACAGGCACTGGAAGACAGGGTAGAGGGCGCTGGTGCGGATGGAAGAGGAGTGAATTGCCGATGATGTCAACAGGCTTGCCGTTACCGTGCCGGATTATTTCCGGGAATGTACAGCCGAGTGTAGTCCTGGTTGTTTTGCATGAAGTAAAAAACCAGGTGATCAATGCTCTCTGTTACAGGTATATCCTGCCGGCACTTTTTCTGTGTATTACGGGGACGGCAAGTGCCGCGCCCTTGCCTGATTTTACGGCGCTGGTGCAGGATAACTCTGCGGCCGTCGTCAACATCAGTACGACTTTCAGGAAAGATAACCCTGAAGCCTCCGGGAGGCCGCAGATACCGGACGTGCCTGAGGACAGCCCGTTTTATGATTTTTTCCGTAAGTTTTTTGAGGAACAGGCGCCGGAAAACCGGGGAATGCCAAGAGAGGCAGCCTCCCTCGGGTCAGGGTTTATAATTTCAGAGGACGGTTATGTCATTACCAACAGTCACGTAGTCGCTGATGCTGATGAAATCATCGTCAGACTGAGTGACCGCAGGGAGTTTATCGCTGAAATAGTCGGCACCGACAAGCGTAGTGATATTGCGCTGCTTAAAGTTGACGGAAACGGCCTGCCCGTAGTCAGGCTGGGCAGTTCCTCGGAGCTGAAGGTCGGGGAATGGGTGCTGGCAATAGGGTCGCCTTTCGGTTTTGATTATTCGGTTACCCAGGGGATAGTGAGCGCGATAGGCAGGAGCCTGCCAAATGAAAATTATATTCCCTTCATTCAAACAGATGTCGCGATTAACCCGGGGAACTCCGGTGGTCCCTTGTTCAACCTGGACGGTGAAGTAATCGGGGTAAACTCACAAATATACAGCCGTACCGGTGGGTTCATGGGCCTGTCTTTCGCAGTGCCTGTCGACGTGGTCGTCAATGTGTATTCACAGCTACGGGAAACCGGTCATGTTACCCGGGGTTGGCTCGGTGTGCTGATACAGGATGTGACGCGGGAACTGGCCGAATCGTTTAACATGGACAAGCCCCATGGCGCTCTGGTTGCAAAAGTGTTGACTGACAGTCCCGCACAAGCCGCAGGCATTGAAGTGGGTGATATCATCATCGGGTATGACGGCACCGGGATCGCATTTTCATCCGACCTGCCTCCCCTGGTCGGAAACAGTAAAATCAACACAAAAGTGCCGCTGGAAATCATCCGGGAAGGGAAGCGTAAACACCTCGAGGTCCTGATTGCAACACTGCCCGAAGAAGGTCAAATCGCACGCGCAGAAAGTGCCGCTCCACAGGTTGAGCCGTCCAATGCAATGAATCTCGTGGTCGGTGAACTGACGGAGGAGCAGAGAAAAAAGCTGGACCTGCCCAAACACGGTATAATGGTCAAACAAGTAAAGCCCGGGCCGGGTGGTGAATCTGGAATTCGTAAAGGGGATGTAATTTTGATAGTGAATAATATACATGTGGAAAGCGTTTCACAGTTTGAACAGATACTTGCGGAATTGCCGCGTAACCGTTCTGTCCCAATCCTGATCCAAAGACGCGGCGCACCGACGTTCCTGGCGTTCAAACTGACTGGAGAAGAAGACGAATAAGCTTTGTCCGGCCACTCCATATAAACGTTAGTTTTACAGTCCGGTTTATATGGAGCGGATCAGAAACTTTTCCATCATCGCGCACATAGACCACGGCAAGTCTACACTCGCTGATCGGTTTATCCAGGTTTGCGGCGGGTTGAGTGAGCGGGAAATGTCCGCGCAGGTGCTGGATTCGATGGAGTTGGAAAGAGAGCGTGGCATTACGATTAAATCCCAGAGTGTGCGGCTGGATTATCCCCACTGTGACGGCCACTCGTACCAGTTCAATATTATTGACACGCCCGGCCATGTCGATTTCAGTTATGAAGTGTCCCGTTCGTTATCAGCATGCGAAGGCGCTTTGCTGGTTGTGGATTGTACCCAGAGCGTAGAGGCACAGACCGTAGCAAACTGTTTTGCCGCCATTGATAATGGACTGGATGTAATCCCGGTCCTGAACAAGATTGATTTGCCGGCGGCCGACCCTGAAAAGGTGATGCTGGATATTGAGGAGTTAATCGGAATTGACGCAAGGAATGCCCTGCTGGTCAGCGCCAAAACCGGGGAGGGACTGGAGCAACTGCTTGGCGCCATAATAGAACGCATCCCGCCTCCTCAAGGTAATACCGACGCACCGTTGACGGCATTGATCATCGATTCCTGGTTTGATAATTACCTGGGAGTAGTCTCCCTGGTACGCGTCAATGAGGGCAGCTTGAGAGTCGGCGACAAGATCAGAATATTTTCAACAGGGCAGAATTACAGCGTTGATGAGGTCGGGTCATTTACGCCCAAGAGAACACCGGGTTCCTGCCTGGCTACAGGCGAGGTTGGTTACGTTGTGGCCGGGATCAAGGAAATTCTCGGCGCGCCCGTAGGCGATACCATCACTTCAGGCAAACACCCGGTGGAACGCCCGGTACCTGGTTTCCAGCCTGCCAAGCCGCGTGTCTTTGCCGGCATGTTTCCTATCGAATCCAGTGATTTCGAGGACTTTCGCGAGGCCTTGGCCAAACTGAAATTAAATGACGCGGCGTTGTATTTTGAACCTGAAACCTCACAGGCCCTGGGCTTCGGGTTCCGTTGCGGATTTCTGGGTATGTTGCATATGGAAATTGTCCAGGAACGCCTGGAGCGTGAGTACGATATGAACCTGATAATCACGGCGCCCACCGTGGTATATGAAATTGAAACCACTTCCGGTTCCAGGTTGTACATTGATAATCCCGCCGACCTCCCCGGCACGGATAAGGTCGTTGCAGTTCGGGAACCCGTAGTTCGTGCTGATATACTGACACCGCAGGAGTACCTGGGCAACGTGATCTCCCTGTGCATCGAGAAAAGAGGCGAACAAAAGAAATTGCACTATGCCGGGCGGCAGGTAGCCATTGCTTTCGAGATGCCTCTCAGCGAAATTGTGCTGGATTTTTTTGACCGATTGAAATCGGTAAGCAGAGGGTATGCGTCTTTTGATTATCATTTTGAACGCTATAATGAGGCGCCCCTGGTTAAACTGGACGTGTTGATTAACGGCACCCGGGTGGATGCATTGTCATGTATCGTCCACCGGGACCTGGCACAACGCCGCGGGCGGGAACTGGCGACAAAGATGAAACAACTGGTACCGCGCCAGATGTATGAAGTGGCGATACAGGCGGCGATAGGTTCGAAAATCATTGCTCGGGAATCCGTCAAGGCACTACGAAAGAACGTTACGGCCAAGTGTTACGGCGGTGACGTAACGCGCAAGAGAAAACTACTCGAGAAACAAAAAGCAGGGAAAAAAAGAATGAAACAACTGGGTTCGGTTGAGATTCCGCAGTCGGCGTTTATGGCTATTCTGCATGTAGGTGGCGAGCAATGAGCTTCGATTTCGCTGCATTGCTGGTATTGCTGACCTTTGCCAGCGGCATAGTCTGGGGTCTCGACGCCCTGTATTTTGCGCAGGGCAGAACTACTTCTGCTGCTGACGGCGGCGAGAGCAAAGAACCGTTAATCGTGGATTATGCCCGTTCGTTGTTTCCTGTCTTTTTGATCGTGTTGATCCTGCGCTCATTCATTGTTGAACCGTTCCGTATTCCCTCTGCATCCATGATGCCGACCCTGTTACGAGGCGATTTCATCCTGGTAAACAAGCACGATTACGGCATTCGTCTGCCGGTTCTGAATACCAAGGTATTCGGTAACGGGAAACCGCAACGGGGTGATGTTGTCGTCTTTCGCTACCCTGAAGACCCCGCAATTCCCTTTATCAAGAGAGTAGTCGGTTTGCCCGGAGATCACCTGCAATACAAGGACAAAAGCCTGACAATTAATGGTGTTGGCGTCGAACTCAAACTGAAGGAGATTTATCAGAGTGAGGGGGTGGGAAAGAGGGAGAACGGTTCTTATCGATTGCTGGAACAACTGGATGAAGTTCATCACGATATCCTGATTAACCCTCTGCAATCCCCGGCCGTGGAGGTTGACCGGAAAATTCCTCAAGGACATTATTTTGTTCTGGGTGATAACCGTGACAACAGCAGGGACAGCCGTTACTGGGGCCTGGTCCCGGATGAGAATCTCGTGGGAAGGGCATTTTATATATGGATGAACTGGAGCAGCGACGGTATTCTTGATTTTCACAGCTGGGATATGGATTGGGACCGGATTGGGACAACCATAAATTAACCCGACCAATTTGGGACAACCATAAATTAACCTGCGGTCATGAATGATCTGTATCTGTACATGAAAAATATCCTGGGTCATGATTTCCGTGATACTGAATTATTGACTACGGCCTTGACGCACCGGAGTTTCAGCAGGGATCACAATGAAAGACTTGAATTCCTGGGGGACGCACTGCTCGGCATGTTTATTGCGGACGAACTGTATAGGAAGTTCCCGCAGGCTGCTGAGAGTGAACTGACACGATTGCGCTCGTCCCTGGTAAAAAAGGAAACACTCGCTCAACTAGCAATACAACTGGACCTGGGAAGCCAAACCAGGTTCGGCATTGGTGAATACAAGAGTGGGGGAAGGCAGAAGGAGTCACTCCTGGCTAATACCATGGAGGCGTTAATTGGCGCGATTTACCTGGATTCAGACCTGGAAAACTGTCGTCGCTTCATCCTGAAACTGTATGCTTCCCTGCTTGACGAATTGACCCTTGAGAATGTACCGAAAGACCCGAAATCCGAATTGCAGGAATATTTGCAAGCCGGCAGGAAATCCTTGCCGGCATATAATGTGATTGCAGAAGAAGGGGACGCGCATGACAAACTGTTCACCATAGAGTGTTATGTTGACGGCATTGTCAAACCCATCGTGGCACAGGGAAGGAGCAAACGAAATGCGGAACAATCGGCGGCCAGGACGGCACTGCAGATGATAGCCCTGGATGCCGATCAATAATATATTTGGGGTCAGTGTAAAAACTCATAACAGGTTTTCCGACCCCTGGCAGGCTGAATATGAGTTTTTACACTGACCCCAATTATTCCGATTTCAAGGCGGGTTACGTTTCCATTATAGGTCGACCCAACGTCGGCAAGTCGACACTGCTGAACCGGCTTATCGATCATAAAATCAGTATCGTTTCCAGGAAACCGCAAACCACTCGCTGGCAGATAAAAGGGATTAAATCGACCCCGGAATACCAGATTGTCTTTACCGACACCCCAGGGTACCAAAACACCCACAAGAGTGCGATCCACCGCTATATGAACAGGGAGGTGATAAACTCACTGGCGCATATCGACGTGGTGTTGTTCGTCGTCGAGGCTGTGAAGTGGAACCACAGGGATGACCTGGTCGCGGGTTTGCTGGATGAAATCACTGCGCCACTGGTGCTGGTAATCAATAAACTGGACCTGCTCAAGGACCACGCTGCATTACTGCCGTACATAGATGATTTGAAAGAAAAGCTGCCGTTCGCGGAAATCATCCCTCTCTGTGCAAGGCGCCGGCGGGACGTTGAATTGCTGGAACGAAAAGTGGCCTCAATGCTGCCTGCAGGAGAACCCCTGTTTCCAGTTGACCAGGTAAGCGATAAAAGCACGCGTTTCATCGCAGCTGAATATATCCGGGAGAAGGTTATGGCGCACATGGGAGATGAACTGCCTTACAGGGTATCCGTTACCATTGACGAATATAATGACGAGAGAACATTATTGTCCATATTTGCCACCATCTGGGTAGAACGCCGGTCACACCGCGCCATCCTTATTGGTGAAAACGGCAGGATGTTAAAATCTATCGGCGCTGAGGCGCGCATTGAACTGGAGAAATTCTTCACTAAAAAAGTATTTCTGCAAACCTGGGTAAAAACCAAACAAAGCTGGACTGAAGATGTCAAGGCGTTGAAGACACTGGGTTATAATTGAGAATTACGAATTACGAATTACGAATTGAGAATTACGAATTATGAATTACGAATTACGAATTAAAGGTAGGACTTCGTTGTGTATATTCCCCATAACGACTGCATATACCCTACATTCCTAATTCCTAATTCTTAATTCCTAATTCCTAATTCCTAATTGAATTTATGCGGGTTGAACTGAACCCCTGTTATATCCTGCACAATCGCTCATACCGTGAGACGAGCTTGATACTGGACGTGTTTTCGCGCCGGCATGGCAGGATTGGCCTGGTGGCGAAAGGGGCCAGAAAACAGAAAAATGACAAGCGGGCATTGTTACAGCCGGGTCGCAAAATCAGTATGGCCTGGACGATGCGCAGGGAACTGGGCACCATGACCCAGGCAGAACCCTGCCAGGGCAGTCAGACGCATGGAACGGGAGGACTGTTGACTGTTTTTTATATCAATGAATTGCTGGTTAAATTACTGCATCGGCATGAACCGCATCCGGAACTTTTCGATGCCTATGATGAAGCAATCGGCAGGTTAATTGATACATCGACGGAGCAAACCACTCTCAGGATATTTGAAAAGCGATTGCTTGAAGCGCTGGGGTATGGATTGGTGCTGGGTTCGGATATTGAAGGCAATGCCATCAAGGCGGAACAGAAATATAATTACCTGTTGGAACAAGGCCCGGTTCTGCGTGATTCTCCTGACGGAAACGGCATGAGAATCTCCGGTCGAACATTGGCAGCCCTGGCTGAAGAGAAGCTCGGTGATGACCATGTGCTGGCTGAGGCCAAACAACTGATGAGAATGGCGTTGGGTAATTTACTGGGCAACAAGCCGCTGGTCAGCCGGGAATTATACACCTACAGTTTGAACATGAAACAGTAAAACAGCCAATGAATCCGATAAAACTGGGCGTTAACATCGACCACGTGGCAACGTTGCGCCAGGCAAGATTTACCCGGTATCCCGAGCCGGTTCACGCTGCTTTGACAGCCGAGCAGGCCGGCGCCGACTCAATAACCATACACCTGCGCGAGGACCGCCGGCATATCCAGGAAAGGGACGTGGAAATGTTGAAGGACGTTCTGACGATACCGATCAACCTGGAAATGGCGGTCACTGAAGAAATGTTGACGCTGGCGGAAAAATTCCGACCGGATTACTGCTGTTTCGTCCCTGAGCGGCGGGAAGAGTTGACCACGGAGGGCGGCCTGGAAGTGGCCGGCCAGCAGGAAAGGGTCTCCGCAGCCTGCGCCAGGCTGCAGGACAACGGTTCCAGGATATCCCTGTTCATAGATGCAGATGCCGGCCAGATAGACGCGGCAGTCAATGCCGGCGCCGACATGATAGAAATTCACACGGGGCATTATGCGGATTGCGACGGTCCTGAAGCGCTCACCGTTGAATACAACAGGATTGTCCGGGCAGTGGAGCATGCAGCGGAAACCCCGTTGCAAATCAACGCCGGACACGGACTGCATTACCATAACGTCAACCCGATCGCCGCGCTCGAACAGGTTGCCGAGCTGAACATCGGCCATTCCATCATAGCCAGGGCGCTATTCTCCGGCCTCTACCAGGCGGTTAAGGACATGAAGGCCCTGATGGACGAAGCCAGACGATAGCCCGGAGCGGGTATGATGAAGTTACGCCTGCCCATGGGAAATGTGGTTTAAAACCGCATCCAGGTCTGCCGGCAACGGTGCGACAAATCGATATTCTCCGGTTTTTTTCAATGCCGGTACGGTGAGTTTGCCGGCGTGTAAAAACATGCGCTTCAGGCCCAGCGCGCGCATCTTCCTGTTGAATTCCCTGTCACCGTATTTTCCGTCACCGGCAAGGGGATGGCCGATCGAGTTGGCATGGACCCTGATTTGATGAGTCCGGCCGGTAGCAATCCTGACCCTGACGTGAGTTGCATTCCGGTAAACCCTTACTGACGAAAATTCGGATACGGCAGCCTTGCCGGTACTTTCAACCCTGACCAGCCCTTCACCGTAGCGGTTCCTGTGACGTTGTAACGGACTATCAACCCTAATCTTTTTATCGTGCAGGCGGCCTTGCAACAGGGCCTGGTATTCTTTATGCACGGCGCCCATTTTCAAGGCCTGGTTGAGCCGGCGCAGGACAACCATATTTTTTGCTACCAGCAGACAACCGGAAGTCTCCTTATCCAGCCGGTGAATCAAATGCAGATCCTGCTTTTGCCGGTATAACCGGCGCAGGAGTTCAATAACTCCAAATACACTTCCGCCGCCTGCATGTACGACAAGACCGGGGGGCTTGTTAACGACAATAAGCTGCTCATCCTCGTACATCACACAGGTTTTTATCATCTCGACCAGGCGCACCGGTGGGTCGGCGGCGCGTTCGGCAGGTTGTTCAAATACGGGGGGAATTCGGAGAATGTCCCCCGGTTGCAAACGATAGTCCTGCTTGATGCGGCCACCGTTTGCCCTGACCTCGCCGCGTCTCAGCATCTGGTATATGCGACTTTTGGGTATGGGTTTCAGGTAAGCGAGTAAAAAATTATCAATGCGCCGGTCGGCATGTTCATCATCGATGACAACCCTTTCCGTTTTGCGTGTTTTATAAATCATCAATGAATTATGAATTATGACATTGCCGTAACGCTTTATATTTGTTATAGTTGCCGTGTCGATGCTGATCATCATATATCCTGCAAGGATAAGCCATATCAGGACACATGTCTTTAACGGGAACAGAAATTGAGAAACGGAGCCTGAATAAACCGGATTAGTTTTGACTAACGGTGCTCCGAACCTGACATCGATTAAACATGGCTTGACAAGCGTTTTGCAGGGTAACTTGAAAGTAGGTGATAACCGACTGAAGTTATTATCATGCGGGTATTGTAAGTTTTAGCAGCCCGGGGCGCGCGACTGTGCCGGATATGAAAATGTAACCATATCGGCATACCCGGGTTTAGTCGTAGCTGCAAAACGGCAGCACGAGAACAGATTAACGTGGCTCCCATCCGTCAGCCGGTATAGCCGGCTGCTGACTGTCTGTCAGGGCATGGTCGAGCTGAAAAGTAAAGGACATTTACAATGAAAAGAATGTTGATTAACGCAACTCAGCCGGAGGAGTTGCGGGTGGCGCTAGTGGATGGCCAACGTTTGTATGATCTTGATATTGAAGCAACAGGGCGAGAACAGAAGAAATCAAGCATCTATAAATGCCGTATCGTCAGGATAGAACCCAGCCTTGAAGCTGCATTTGTTGATTTCGGCGCCGAAAGACATGGTTTCCTCCCATTTAAGGAAATTGCCCGCTCCCTGCTCAAATCCAGAAATAATGAGGATAATCGCAGCCGCGTAAACGTCAAGGACGCGCTGGAGGTAGGACAGGAATATATAGTCCAGGTGGAAAAGGAAGAACGCGGGAACAAGGGTGCGGCCCTGACCACATTTATCAGTCTTGCCGGCCGCTACCTGGTCCTTATGCCCAATAACCCCAGGGCGGGGGGGGTCTCCAGACAGATAGAAGGCAATGATCGAAGTGATGCCCGCGAGGCAATGAGCACACTGGAAATTCCCCAGGGCATGGGCTTGATTCTACGTACCGCCGGCGTAGGCAAGAGTGCTGAAGAATTGCAGTGGGACCTGGACTACCTGAAGGTGCTCTGGGATTCCATCAAGACAGCAGCCAAGGAAAAACCCGGGCCGTTCCTTATTTACCAGGAGAGTGAAGTAATCATCAGGGCAATCCGGGATTACCTGAGGAGCGATATCGCCGAGATCTGGGTCG
The DNA here is from genome assembly GCA_965116495.1 of Gammaproteobacteria bacterium. Classification (GTDB taxonomy): domain Bacteria; phylum Pseudomonadota; class Gammaproteobacteria; order Eutrophobiales; family Eutrophobiaceae; genus JAAXHV01. The sequence continues at coordinate 864,980 of OZ220696.1, forward strand.
ATGATAATGATATCTTCCACAGGGCACGGGACTTTATGCAACAGGTTATGCCCCATAACCTGAGCAAGTTGAAACTCTATTCAGGAAGCGATCCCCTGTTCAGTCGGTACCAGATCGAGGGACAGATTGAAACTGCTTTTGCCAGGGAGGTCCAACTCCCGTCCGGAGGCGTGCTGATCATCGATCATACCGAGGCTCTGACCTCCATAGATATCAATTCAGCGCGCGCTACCAAGGGTGAAGACATTGAAGAAACGGCGTTTAATACCAACCTGGAAGCGGCCGATGAAATTGCACGGCAATTACGTCTGCGTGACATGGGCGGCCTGTTTGTCATCGACTTTATCGACATGGCGAACAACAGGAACCAGCGTGATGTGGAAAACCGCCTGAGGGACGGTCTCAAGGTAGATCGCGCCCGGGTGCAAACAGGCCGTATTTCGCGTTTTGGCCTGCTTGAGATGTCGCGTCAGAGATTAAGACCATCCCTGGGAGAATCGAGTCACATACCATGCCCGCGCTGTGACGGGCAAGGGACTATCCGCGGTATCAAGTCGTTGTCACTGGCAGTCCTGAGAATTATCCAGGAGGAAGCCATGAAAGAATTGACGGCTAAAGTAGTGGCTCAGATGCCGGTGGATGCCGCCACCTTTTTGCTGAATGAGAAGCGCCAGTCCATACGCGAGATAGAACAACGCCTGGACGTGGAAATTATTATAAGTCCCAACCCGATGATGGAGACTCCTCAATACCAGGTACAACGCATAAACCTCTCGGAGTCTGCGTCGGACTTGTCCCAGAAAGAAAGTTACAAATTTGCGGAAGTCAAACAGGACGCCGCTACAGGCGCTATTACCAACGATAGCCGGAAAATACCGGAAAGACCTGCCTTGACACAGGTTATCCCGGAAAGACCGGTTCCTACAGCAAAACCGAATAAGGGAAAAGGACTGCTGAATCGACTGTTCGATAAGCTGTTTCACTCTCCTGATGAACAGAAAAAACCGGACAGTAAGGCCACGCCCAAGAAACCCCAGTCCCAGCGCAGTAGAGGCAGAAACAGATATTCCGGTAACCAGGCGAACAGGCAACAACGCAGGGGGTCCCGCAGGAACGATAATTCTGCGGGCAACAGCCAGCGCAGACAGGGAAACCGGGACCAGTCCAATAATGAAAATCGGCAATCCCGCTCCACCGCGAGAACCAGGAATAGCCGTGAAAAAAAACAGGTGAGTGACAATCCCGACAGCAGCATCAAACCTGATAACGGTGTGGAAAAAACGGAAGTCGCCGTCAGCACAACGCCGGAAGAGTAACGCTCAGCGGGAAAACTCGCGGACTGGAGCATGAGCAATACCTGGCAGCAGGATACCGGTGAAACGGATCCGGGTTTTGAGCAAACCCTGGTAAATCGGATTGCCAGGGAATTCCTGGCCGAACAGCGCCGCGCCAGGCGCTGGAATATCGCATTCAAGCTGTTTATCGCCTTGTTCATGCTGCTTTTCCTGTTGATATACCTGTTTGGCAAAATCGACATATCACCCGGCAAACTGACTGATGGTAAACACACCGCCCTGATAGATATCCAGGGCATTATTGCAAGTAGTTCACAAGCGAGGGCTGATTATGTAACAGCAAGTTTGCGTGCGGCGTATGAGGACAGCAATACGGCAGGCATCATTCTTCGCATTAACAGCCCGGGAGGCAGCCCTGTTCAGGCAGGCCATGTCAACGATGAAATCAAGCGTCTGAAAAAAGGCCATCCCGACATTCCGGTTTACGCGGTAATCGGTGACCTGTGTGCTTCCGGAGGCTATTATATCGCTGTGGCAGCTGACATGATCTATGCCGATAAGGCCAGCCTGGTCGGCTCAATCGGGGTTGTAATGGCAGGCTTCGGTTTTGTTGACGCCATTGAAAAACTGGGGATTCAACGGCGCATGTATCATGCAGGCGAACACAAGTCATTCCTTGATCCGTTTTCACCAGAACAGGACGATGATCTGGATCATCTTGATCAACTGCTGGACGGAATTTATCGACAGTTTGTGCAGATCGTAAGGGAAGGCAGGGGTGATCGCCTGGTACAGGATGACAGAATATTTTCCGGTCTGGTGTGGACAGGCGAACAGTCCGTAGAGTTGGGCCTGATTGACGGTCTGGGGAATGCCGACTATGTTGCCCGTGAAGTTATCGGGGCTGAAGAGATAGTGGATTTTACCTACCAGGATACCTTGCTGGAGCAATTCTCACGGGAGATAGGCGCGTTGTTTACAAACCGTATTAAACAGAGTTACACTCCATATAATATACATTAATACAGTATGTTAACAAGCAATGTTAAGAAAACTCTGAACAAGTCCATCCGGGACTTGTCTTCGTGAAGCTCTGACTTAATCTCAGAGGTTCCTTAAGGTATTATATAACCTTCATTCCGTAGCATTCCCTGCAGTGATATCAAAGGCAGTCCCAGCAGGGCGGTGTTGTCATCGCCACTGATACGACGGACGAGAGTAATGCCTGCTGCTTCCGATTTGAAGCTGCCGGCACAATCGTAAGGTTTGTCCAGACCCAGGTAGCGTTCGATCTCGGTATCGGTTAATTCCCTGAACTGGACTTCTACCGTTACCGTGTCATGCTGTTGTCGTCCCGACCGGCTGTTGATGAGACAAACGCAGGTCAGAAACTCCACCACCTGCCCGGACATAATCTTGAGCTGACGCCACGCATCTGCATGTCCCGCAGGTTTCGTCAGTATCTGTCCACCTGCAACAGCCACCTCGTCTGATCCTATCACTAGTGCGTCTGCATGCAATTTCGCTATAGTCAGGGCTTTTTCCCGGGCCAGTCGCTCGACCAGGGCCGGCGCCGTTTCATCCGCCCTGATTCTTTCATCTATGCCGGGGGGATGACAGATGAAAGGAAGACGCAACCGTTCCAGCAAGGACTTGCGGTGGACTGATGAAGATGCCAGTACCAGTTTCATTTTCACATGATGATCCGTAACCCCCTGTCAAGTCAATAGTTTGACAGCCCAGGGACATCTTAAAGTCATTACCCGCTTTCAAATCTCCCACCCGTCATTCCTGCACAAGCAGGAATCCAGTCAAACAATCATCCATTGTTTATAAAAAATTACGTTTTCATTGGATTCCGGATCAAGCCCGGAATGACAGCGGGGCGTATACCGACTTTGAGATTGCCCTGTTTGACAGCCACTTCTCCGGTCGTTAAACTTCAAACCCTGATGTCGTCGGATATGCCCCACACGATAGCACCCGGGCGTCTTGCGGGAGCCGGGGTTTGTATTGAAGGACGACTCGAGTTGCATAAAATGACCCGACTGACCGAGTTGTTGATGGACAACCGGGGCATGGTTAACCTGAAACTTGCTTTTTGTCGCTCTGAGGATGGAATCAGTTCCATCACCGGAAGGTATGAGACAAACCTGCAACTTGTTTGCCAGCGATGCCTGGAGCCTTTTATGGTAAACCTGGCCCGTAACATTAATGTAGGGATAATATTTGAAGGGGCAACATTAAAAAAACTGCCGGAGACACTGGAGCCGCTGGTACTGAAACAGGAAACCATTGTGCTGGCAGAATTTATCGAAGATGAAATATTACTGGGCTTACCGCTTTCACCCATGCATAATCCGGACGATTGTGCCGCAGGAGAACCTGCCATGGAGTATGGTCAATCCGGACCAGGCCCATTCCAGATACTGAAAGAACTGAAACCGGGATAATCAGGAGGCTGTTAGCATGGCTGTACAACAACGAAAGAAATCAAGTTCGAAACGGGATTCGCGGCGAGCGCATGACGCGCTGAAATCTCCCAGCCTTTCGATAGAACCTACGACAGGCGAAGTACACAGACGCCATCATATCAGTCCTGACGGTTATTACCGGGGAACCAAAGTGCTGAATTCCGAAGAAGATGATGATGATGGTGGTGAATAAGGCTGACGGGTCAAGTACTTCCCTGAACAGACAATAATCTGATGGGATTGCCCATAATCTGAGATGGCTTTCCGTCTGGCACTCGATGCCATGGGAGGGGACCATGGACCTGACGAGATCGTTTCTGCGGCAGTTTATTCGCTGAAAAAACACCAGGATATTGAACTTCTGCTGGTAGGACATGAACATGTAATCAAACCAGGACTGGCGCAACTGAGCCATGACCTGGCTGCCAGGGTTCAGGTAGTCCATGCGCCTGAAGTCGTTGAGATGGATGAAGCGCCTTCCTTTGCATTGCGCAATAAGAAAAAATCGTCGATGCGGGCTGCCATTGAACTGGTGAAAAAAGGACAAGCGCATGCCTGTGTCAGTTCCGGTAATACCGGTGCATTAATGGCAATTTCGCGTTATGTTCTGAAGATGCTCCCGGGTATTGACAGACCTGCCATTTGTACGACCATCCCGGGATTAAACGGCCATACCCATATACTCGATCTGGGCGCTAACGTTGATTCCAGCGCAAAACAGTTACTCCAGTTCGCCGTTATGGGAGCGGAACTGACCGGCGCCATTGAAAATATCGAATCACCAAAGGTGGCACTGTTGAACGTTGGTACTGAAGAGAACAAAGGCAACAACAGGGTAAAACAAGCGGCATCATTACTGTCCGACAGCCACATTAATTACATCGGGTTTGTCGAGGGCAACCACATTTATTCCGGTGACGCTGACGTCATCGTATGCGACGGTTTTGTCGGCAATATCGCGCTGAAAGCCAGTGAAGGCCTGGCTGAATTTTTTTATCACCAGGTAACCAGCGGATTTCAAAAAAACCTGTACGGCAAACTGGCTGCGGTGATCTCGATTCCCGTATTGAAAACCATCCGCAGAAAAACCGATCCCCGGCGCTATAACGGCGCAAGTCTGCTTGGGTTACGCGGAATCGTTATCAAAAGCCATGGCAGTGCAGACAGGGTATCCTTCGCAAACGCGATCGAAGAGGCTATTCTCGAGGTGGAGAAAAACATACCTGCAAGAATCACCTCCCGACTGGAAGCTTTACTGACCAGGGATTGACTATTGTATTGCTCTCAAATCATTGGCTGTGGCGGTTATCTTCCAGAGCGGGTTATGCTCAACGCGGAACTGGAAAGCCTGGTGGAAACATCGGATGAATGGATCCGCTCGCGCACGGGCATAAAACAGAGGCACATTGCCCGGGAGGATGAAACCACGTCTGAAATGGCCTGCAATGCATCATTACAGGCAATTGAAATGGCCGGCATCGAACTTGACACGATTAACCTGATTATCGTTGCCACGTCAACTCCCGATCTTATCTACCCCAGTACGGCCTGCCTGGTCCAGAAAAGGCTCGGTTTGCGCAACGGCGCCGCGGCATTTGATGTCCAGGCCGTTTGCTCCGGTTTTATTTACGCGTTGAGTATCGCAGATCAATTTATCAGGTCCGGGACAATGCAGCGTGCTCTTATCATCGGCGCCGACATGAACTCCAGGATACTGGACTGGACGGACCGAGCGACCTGTGTGCTGTTCGGGGACGGCGCCGGCGCCGTTATCCTGGATAGAAGCAACACGCCAGGTGTCTACAAGACGTTACTGCATGCCGACGGCAGTTATAGCGACTACCTGCAGGTACCGTCCGGGATTTCCCGCCCGACTCCTGAACCCTTCATCCGTATGCAGGGAAATGAAGTTTTCAAGTTTGCCGTTAAGGCAATGGATGAGATCGTGGAAGAAACGCTTGCACATACCGATTTGACAAAAAAGGATATAGACTGGCTCGTGCCCCACCAGGCAAACCGCAGAATAATAGCAGCTACCGTAAAAAAACTGGGTATGAGTATTGATGAAGTGATACTCACCGTTGCGGAACACGGCAATACTTCGGCGGCATCCATCCCCCTGGCCCTGGATATCGGTATTCGGGACGGCCGTATCAAGCGGGGAGAAATCCTGTTTATGGAAGCCGTTGGCGGAGGGTTTACCTGGGGCTCCGCATTGATTCGATATTGATGATATCCGCGCTATGAGTAACGGTCTGGCATTCGTATTTCCCGGTCAGGGGTCCCAGTATGTGGGAATGCTCTCAGACCTGGCGGAAGACTTCCCGATTGTGGCCGATGTATTTTCCGAAGCATCGACTGAACTGGGTTATGACCTGCTGCCCGTGTGTCTCAACGGGCCGGAAGAACGGCTAAATCAAACGGAATACACCCAGCCCGCGCTATTGACGGCGGGTTATGCCATATGGCGTATCTGGCAGGAACAGGGAGGATTACGTCCTGAGTTCATGGCCGGTCATAGCCTGGGAGAATACACGGCCCTGGTCTGTGCCGGCGTTCTGGATTTTACCGACGCAGTCGGACTGATGGCGGAACGGGGACGGTTTATGCAGGAAGCAGTCCCCCGCGGCGCGGGGTCCATGGCGGCTGTTTCCGGACTGGATGATGCCGCGGTGATTGACGTGTGCGCCAGAGCCGCGCAGGATGAAGTCGTCTCTGCAGCTAATTTTAATTTCCCGGGGCAGGTGGTTATTGCCGGCACTGCCGGGGCTGTGGAGCGCGCAGGCATACTGGCAAAGGAAGCAGGCGCACGGCGGGTCACACCGTTGGCAGTCAGCGTGCCGTCCCATTGCCGTTTAATGGCCCCTGCTGCGGACAGGTTGCAAAGACGTGTCAATGAGATAACGTTCACGCCTGCAAACATACCCGTTGTACAAAACACTGACGCCCGGGCCCGGACTGATCCCGATGATATCAGGCAGGCCCTGGTCTTACAGTTGCATCGTTCTGTCATGTGGTCGAAAAGCATAGCTGAAATTCAACAGCACGGTATTAGCACGATGATAGAGTGTGGCCCCGGCAAGGTACTAAGCGGTTTGATCAGGCGTATAAGTAAAGATATAACCTGTATCAGTATCTCTGATACGGAATCCCTGAACTCGGCTTTGTCAAGGTAATCCGCAGATGACGCAGATTAACGCAGACAAAAAAGATTTTTATTGACACATTTTAATTTTATCTGCCTTTCATCTCGGAAAGAACTTGCCAGGTCAACCAGATTTCGCCATGAAACAAAATATAATCTGCGTTAATCTGCGTTAATCTGCGGAAAAAAATTATGAATAATCATCTCAAAGATCAGGTCGCGCTGGTAACAGGGGCGAGCAGGGGAATAGGAAAAGCAATTGCAGAGCGATTGGGCCAGGCAGGCGCCTATATCGCGGGCACGGCAACAACTGAACAAGGTACGACCGGGATTGAGAATTTCTTCAAAGAGGCTGGAATAAACGGCCGGGGCTTTGTACTGGATATCAGCTCAAATGAATCTGTAGCCGGGCTGAGTGAATCCTTGAATGCAGCCGGTTTAACGCCGTCAATCCTGGTTAATAACGCAGGCATCACCCGGGATAACCTGATGATGAGAATGAAACAACAGGAATGGGATGAAGTCATCGACACCAACTTGAACTCGGTTTATCGTTTGACGAAACTGTGCCTGCGCAATATGGTAAAAGCGCGTTATGGCCGGATCATTAATATCACTTCCGTGGTAGCCCTGTCGGGGAACCCCGGACAGGCCAATTATGTTGCCGCCAAGTCGGGTATAATAGGTTTTACCCGGGCATTGGCGAAGGAAATCGGCAGTCGGGGCATCACTGTCAACTGTGTAGCTCCCGGCTTTATAGAAACGGACATGACGGCAGGACTTGCTGCCGGGCAACGCGAGAAATTACTGGAGCAAATTCCCCTGGGCCGACTCGGTCTTGCCGGCGATATTGCGTATGCCGTCGAGTTTATTGCATCCACAGCTGCCGGCTATATCACCGGCGAAGTACTGAACGTAAATGGTGGAATGTACATGGCGTGATCTATAATTCCAGTTTGATTTCAAATTGAGACTATATTGTTTTAGGACTATAATATATTCAGTTATTCATGAAGAGCTGTCTGAGTTAACAAAAATAACTTGAACGCAGGGAAGTTTTAGCTTATCGTACACCCGCTTTCGGTCTTGGTACCGTGGAAGGAGGATATATCACATGAGCAACGTTGAAGAACGAGTGATGAAAATCATTGTAGAGCAACTGGGGGTAAAAGAGGAAGAAGTTACCAGTGAAGCATCGTTTGTTGATGACCTTGGAGCTGATTCACTCGATACAGTTGAGTTGGTAATGGCCCTGGAAGAAGAGTTTAAGATTGAAATACCTGATGAGGATGCAGAAAAGATAACAACTGTACAACAGGCAATCGACTATATTGATACACATCTTGAATAACTGCCGTAAATAAGTCCTTGACAAGGCCGCTTCACAGGTTCATCTAAAGCGGCCTTTTTTCATTCATCCCATTGATGTTTTCCATACCGTGAACAAACGAAGAGTTGTAATTACCGGCCTTGGTCTGGTAACTCCTCTGGGTAATAGTGTCGAAGAATCCTGGAACAATATCCTGGCAGGAAACAGTGGTGTTTCCGCAATTACGCACTTTGATGCAAGTGCCTTTTCGGTCAGGCTCTCGGGCTCGGTAAGGAATTTTGAACTGGATTCCTATATCCCGAGAAAAGAACAAAAAAAAATGAGCACCTTCATACATTACGGTATGGCGGCAGGGATACAGGCGGTAGAACACGCGGGGATAGACGCGGAAGATCTTGACCCGTACCGGGTCGGCGTCACTATCGGCTCAGGCATAGGGGGTATCTACGGTATAGAAAAAGGGACAGAGAATATCCTGAACAACGGTCCCAGAAAGATCTCGCCGTTCTATGTGCCGAGTAATATCATCAATATGATTTCCGGCAACCTGTCAATCCGTTACGGTTTCAAGGGACCTAACTACTGCATTGTCACGGCATGCTCAACCGGGACTCATAACATAGGCGATGCGGCCCGGGTCATTGAGTACGGTGATGCCGACGTAATGGTCGCCGGCGGGGCCGAATATGCATCTTCGCCTACCTCCCTGGCCGGATTTGCCAACGCAAAAGCATTATCCACTCGTAATGACGAACCGGAAAAGGCAAGCCGCCCCTGGGACAGGGACCGGGATGGATTTGTGCTAAGTGACGGAGCAGGCGCCATAGTACTGGAGGAACTCGAACATGCCAGGGCAAGGGGCGCCGATATGTATGCAGAACTCACCGGCTACGGCATGAGTGGAGACGCCTATCATATGACTGCCCCCTCCGAGAATGGTGAAGGTGCAGTGCGCTGCATGCAGAATGCACTCAATAACGCATGCATCGACAAAACCAGCATTGATTATATCAATGCCCACGGCACGTCGACACCGGCCGGCGACGTTATCGAAAGTAATGCAATCAAACAGGCTTTTGGTGAGCATGCAAAGCAATTGGCCGTCAGTTCCACAAAATCCATGTGTGGCCACATGCTTGGGGCCGCCGGCAGCGTAGAGGCCGTATTCTGCACCCTGGCTTTGCATAACCAGGTGGCGCCGCCCACCATCAACCTGGACAACCCCGACCCGGCCTGTGATCTGGATTATGTGCCCCATGAGGCGCGCAGCATGAAATTGAACTACGTTATGTCCAATTCATTTGGTTTTGGCGGTACGAACGGGTGTATTATCCTGAAAAGAATCTAGTGGTCTTTCAATTTGATATTGCCGGATAAATACCATTCCCGTGCAAACGGGAATCCAGTTGATAAAACAATCTTTTATAAGGAAGAACTGGCTGACCGGATTCCGGGCCTGCCCCTGTATGGAGTTGAGCAGGGGCCAGGCATGTCCCGGCGAAAGCCGGGCCCGGAATGACGAGTCGTTGTGATTGACGCACTGGTCAACGGTAAGCCTGGCGACGTCATCTCCGTTCAGGATCGCGGCCTTCAGTTCGGTGACGGCGTGTTCGAAACCATCGCCGTCAAGTCCGGCGAACTGCTTTGCCGGAAGGCGCATTTTGATCGGCTTGAAGCGGGTTGCCGACATCTATCAATAGTCTGCCCGGACAGAAGCCTGCTGGAACAAGAGGCAGTGAGGCTTTGTGAGTCGCTTGATTCAGCAGTACTCAAGGTCGTAGTTACCCGGGGAACGGGAGGACGCGGTTTTCAGCCTCCTGAAAATATTTCCGCGAACAGGATACTTACGGTCCATAACCGGCCGGTATATCCCTCAGCCTATTATAACGAAGGCATAGAATCCTATATTTGCCGGCGCCGCATCACCCATCATCCCGACCTGGGCGGCGTCAAACACCTGAACCGGCTGGACCAGGTGCTCCTGCGTCAAGAGATTGCCACTACGCCATACCCTGAAGGGGTAGTGCTTGACCCGTACGACAACGTAATTGAAGGTTCCATGAGCAACCTGTTCATGGTAAAACAGGGAAAGTTGATCACTCCCGACCTGGCCCGCTGCGGCATAGCAGGGGTGATAAGAAAATCGATCATTGAACTGAATGAGATGGCAGGCGCTGAAACCGGCATCAGGGCAATCAAAGCCGAAGAATTATATGAGGCAGATGAGGTATTCTATTGCAACAGTCTGATAGGGATCTGGCCGGTAAGACGCATTGATCACAAGAGGTACAACAACATCGATGTAAGCCTCGGGATCATGAGGAAATTAATGGCCAATAATCTTATAGCAGCCATATGAGGAAAGTACTGATCATCCCCGGTGCGCTTGTCGCCCTGGCTGTATGGTGGCTGTACCAGGATATGCAGCAACGGTTGAATTTACCGTTGAAGATAGACGGACCGGAATATTTTTCAATAGAAACCGGCATGTCCCTGCTCACCGTTGCTGAGGGTGTGGCGGCGCGGGGCTGGTTTGATTATCCCCTGTATTTGCAGCTTGAGGGAAAAATCCGGGGTGTTGACGGCTTGATCAAAGCCGGCCAGTACCGGGTGGAGACTGGTACCACTGCCTTGTCATTTCTGGAGATGATTGTAGCCGGCAGGGTGTCCCAGCATTCGTTAACGCTGCTGGAAGGCTGGACATTCAGACATATCATGACGGCATTACATGAAAACAGGTATATCAGGAAAGTGTTAACGTCAACAAAACCTGAACGCGTCATGATACAAATCGGCTACCCCGGATACGCCGCTGAGGGACGGTTTTTCCCCGATACCTATTATTTTCCTGCAGGCACCACTGACGCGGAATTTCTGCTCCGGGCGTTCAGACAGATGGAGACGGTATTAAACGAGGAATGGCAGCAACGCATGGGTGGACTACCGTATCGATCGCCTTATGAAGCCTTGATCATGGCGTCACTGGTAGAAAAGGAAACGGCAGTTGCCGACGAAAGAGAGAAAATTGCCGGCGTATTCGTACGCCGACTTGAAAAAAACATAAAACTGCAGGCAGACCCCACCGTGATTTATGCCCTGGGAGAAAGCTATGACGGGGATATACGGCGTAAGGACCTGGAATTTGATTCTCCGTTTAACACTTATCGTTACAAGGGATTGCCGCCTGCGCCCATCGCCGCAGCCGGAAGGGCATCGATTCGCGCTGCGCTGCAACCGGAACCCGGAACGGCATTATATTTTGTCGCTACCGGGGAAAATGGCCGCCACTACTTTTCCGAGACTCTTGCGGAACACAACAGGGCGGTGGCGAAATATCAAATTCGATGACAGGGTTTTTCATCACATTTGAAGGCATAGAGGGAGTGGGTAAAACCACACAGGTTCAAAAAGCCTTTGACCTGCTGTCAACAAAAAATCCGGACAAAGTCATCCAGACCCGGGAACCTGGCGGAACCCGTACGGGCGAGGCCATCCGTAATGTAATTTTACAGGGTAATACCGACAGGATTGACGGAATAACCGAGATGCTGCTGGTATTTGCTGCCCGCCGCCAACATATCCAGGAGCTTATCATTCCCTCGCTGGCTGCCGGCAGGATTATATTGTGCGACCGGTTTACCGATGCGACGTTTGCCTACCAGGGAGGCGGCCGCGGGGTAGATGAACAATTGATAACCTGGCTGCAGGATACCGTGCAGGGCACGCTGAGACCGGACCTGACTTTATTACTTGACGCTCCGCCGGAGATCGGTCTGGCGCGTATCAGGGAACGGAGTGAACCTGATCGTTTTGAGACAGAAACCATGAATTTTTTTCAGCGGGTCCGGCACAGGTACCTGGAAATGGCTGAAACGTATCCTGACAGGATCCATATTATAGACGCAGCGCGGGAAGCCGATGAAGTAACACGGGAAATTCGAACCGTGCTTGAAGCGATGAATTTATGTTGATTTTCCCGCCTGGCGTACCGGCCTGTGGAAACCGCGACTGATGCCTTATCCCTGGCAGACAAGTCAATGGCGCCGGCTCAGCCTTGCCGTGGACCAGGACAGGCTGGCCCATGCCGTCTTGCTGAACGGAACAGAAGGATCCGGCATCCTGCAATTTGCGCTGGAGTTTGCTCAATTTTTGTTGTGTGAAGCGGTTACCCGGACAATGGCATGTGGCGAATGCCGTTCGTGTTTACTGTTCAATGCCGGCAACCATCCTGATATCAGGCTGCTAAGCCCTGAGGAGAACAGTACGCAAATCAAGGTGGATGCCGTCCGTGAACTGATATCTTACCTGCAACTCAGCAGCCACTACGACAGGTATAAAATCGCCATTATCGAGCCTGCGGAGGGAATGAACCGGCATTCGGCCAACAGCCTGCTGAAAACCCTGGAGGAACCGTCAGCCTCTACGATACTGATACTGATCTCGTACCAACCGGCCAGTCTGCCTGTGACCATACGCAGCCGCTGCCAGAAAATCAGTTTCAACCAGATCGACCGACAACTGGCTTCCGACTGGTTGAACGAGCAGGTAGGTGACCCCGAAAAGTCCGCCTTGTTGCTTGATCTGGCCGAAGGAGCGCCGCTTAAGGCACTGGCTTTGAATGAAACAGATACCGTGCAGGAACGGCAGGAGATACTGGCGGATTTGCACGAAGCCTGCAGGGCGAACACGGACCCGGTGAAAATTGCTGAAAAATGGCAGAAGCGTGACGTAGCCGCAGTATTGGGCTGGCTGCTTGCAATATTCAGTAAAACGGCCGCCATGCACTGTTCAGGAGCCCGGAAACATGCCGGTAAACACTTCATTGACAGGGAACTGTACTGTCTGGTAAACGGTTTGGACCTCTCACAGATAATCGGGTGCTATGATCTGATACTGAGGAACTATGATCTGGTAACAGGAGAGGCCAACCTGAATAAACAAGCCTTGCTGGAAGAAATCATCGTACACTGGCAAACAATCCACACATAAATCATCCGCAGATTACGCAGATGAACGCAGATTTAGTATATGTTATAAGCGGATAAATAACACATGCAAAGCCCGTATTTAGTCGATTCGCATTGCCATATCCCTCTGATTGAAATGGACGGTGGTGCGGACAGCGTAATCAGGACGGCACAGGAAGCCGGGGTGGGGCATATGCTGTGCGTATCAATCGATCTTGATTCTTTCCCCGAAATTAAACGACTTGCCACATCCTACCCTTGTGTTTCCGCTTCGGCGGGTGTACACCCGAATTCTGCCAGGGAAATCGAATTATCGGAAAAAATCCTGCTGGAACTCGCAGACGACCCAGCGGTGGTCGCCATCGGGGAAACAGGACTGGATTATTTCAGAAGCCAGGGAGACCTCGATTGGCAGAGGCAGCGGTTTCGTATTCATATCAGGGCTGCCCGGGAGATTAACAAACCGCTGATCATCCACAGTCGCGAAGCCAGGGGAGACGTCATCAAAATCCTGACAGAAGAGGGCGCGCAAGCAGTGGGTGGGGTAATGCACTGTTACGTTGATGACCTGGATACCGCAAAACAGGCCATCGACCTGAATTTCCATATCTCCTTTTCCGGCATCGTTACCTTTCGCAATGCGCAGGCGCTCCAGGATGTAGCCAGACAGGTACCCCTGGACAGGGTCCTGGTCGAAACCGACTCCCCCTACCTGGCGCCGGTTCCCTACCGCGGCAAGCAGAATCAACCGGCCTATGTACGCTTTGTCGCGGAAAAAATTGCCGAATTACAGCAGGTAGAACTGTCAGAAGTAATGTCAATTACCACGCAAAATTATAATAATTTGTTCCTCTGATAATAATCATATATATATCATACAATTAAATTCATAATATCAAGCGCATTATCAATATTCTGCATACTGGTATAGTAATGCGGTGAAAAGCGGATGGCGCCGCCGCGATGGGCGCATATAACCTGGTTTTGCAATAGTCGTTTATGTAGTTCGCGCAGGTCGACACCGGCTATTTTAAAAGCAATAATACCCGACGTCCCCCGGGAAACAACAGAAGTTGACCCATGCCACTACGCGAACGCTGTTCGAAGCCCTGAATAGCCAGCGTGAATTATTGGTTCAGGAAACGCCTGAAGTGGCCACTGTACGCGCCGAAGCGGCGAGCAGCGCCTGAACCAGCTGCTGACTAACCTGGAGTAATGTGATGAATCGAACAACCATATCCGATACCGTACATCTTGTCGGCAGTATCGCCATGGACAACTGTGAGCAGGTTTTTCGTGAGATCAGCGCAGAACTGGGCCCGTACCTGGACAAAATACCGGATGGTGAAACGGGCGAACGGGCGCGCTGGATATTCTTTCAAAGAAAAATGCTGATGGAACATCCCGCCATGGAAATCGATCCGACGGTGCCGGAAATGGCATTGCACCAGTGGGACGGTAAATTCCTGCGTTCCCTGCCGCTGTTGCGTTTCAGGAAAGAGGTAAATCCGGATGACGTGGAATTTGCAACCGGTTACGACAAGGCAGCAGAATATTCTTATGGTATATTCAAGAAACTGCGCGCTGGGGGCGTGATCCCGGACCATGTGCGCTTTCAGGTCTGCCTGCCCACGCCCATGGCCAGCGCTTACATGTACGTCAGCCACAAGGCCTATGACGACTACCTGCGCGTCTACCTGGAATCACTGTTAAATGCGCTGAACTGGATACTGGATAATATCCCCCACGAAGACCTGTGCATACAGTATGACGTGTGCCAGGAAGTCCTCATCTTCGAGAATTACTTCCCGCATCGACCCCCCGATTACGAGGAGCAGATCTTTGCCGAACTGGCCATACTGGGCGACTCCGTTCCGGCGGACGTCAAAATGGGTTACCACCTGTGTTACGGCACCCCTAACGATGAACACCTGGTCATGCCCGGGGATGCGGGAATACTGGTGGAACTGATGAACGGCATTACTGCCGGCGTCAGACGCCAGGTGGATTTTTTGCATATCCCGGTGCCGAAGGACCGGACCGACCCTGCATACTTCAAACCGCTAAATCAGTTCAAGGGCGATACGAGACTTTATTTCGGCTTGATACATCATGATGATGAAGAGGGTGACCTGCAACGTATAGAGGTGGTTAAGAACTTTATAACCGATTTCGGGGTAGGTACTGAGTGCGGCTGGGGCCGTACCGACCCGAAACGTGTCCCGGGTCTGCTTAGCAGCCACAGGAAAGCGGCAGAGGCCTTGTCCGGCCAGTACTAGTCTGCGTGGACAATGCCCGCGGCGATACCGAGTTCCGGCGCAAGGGTGTAGAAATCCCGGACCGGCAGTTTACCGCCGGCTGCCCTGTGAGCGGCGGCTGCGGCAATCCAGGTATGCAGTTCCATGGAACCGATACCACCCTGTTCAACCAGTTCGCACTGGTCCCAATCATCGTATGCTTCCAGCCTGTTATGCGTGAGCAGGTCCAGGAAACGCCGGTCCGATTCCGCATTCAATCGCATGTCCCCGGCAGTGCGTTCACCGCGCGCGATCATCTCTGCGCCTTCATGGTGCATCACCTCCAGCCGTTCCAGCCACTGTGCGGGAGTCAGGGAACCGGGGTCACCCCCACCCGACAGTTTCCAGGCTTCCACCGCCTCTTCACCCGCGCCGTGTTCCGGATAATACCGGGTTGGGTGGTGCGACATGCCGCCTGAGGCCAGAAACAGCACTTTCCTGTTCAGGGTAAGGGCAAAGCGTCCTATTGCCTCTCCCAGCATGCGGGTGCGCCTGAAAGGCACAAACGGCGTGGTGATGCAGTTGATAAAGACAGGGATGACCGGACGCTCCGTCAAGCTGCCGAGCATGATGTTGATGGTTTGGGAAAAAGCATGGTCAATGGTCATGCGGTAGGATACCGAACTATCGACATCGTGCTCGCGCAGGTATTCGATACAGGCTATAGCTGTTTTCTCCGGCACGTTTAGCGGACCGGCAAACCCGCCGATATCGCCGCTTGCCTCGGCGCTCAGGCCCACGCAGAAGGCCGGCATGGTCTTGAGGAAAAACCCGTTGAAGTGGTCCGAGCCGAAGGCAAACACCAGTTCAGGGTCAAATTCGGATATGGCTTGCGCTCTCGCGGCAAAGGCGCGTTGCAGCCCGTCCCAGTCTTTCGGCTCCCTGGCATAACAATACAACAGGGGAGAATGTGAAGCGCACACCAGTGCAGTGGTCATGACTGCCTGCCCTGGTAAAACACCCGGTACAGCAACGGATACAACAGCAAGGAGACAATGATCGCAGTGATAAATTCGACCGGGATAATTGTGTTCAAAATGTAGTGAGACAGGATAAATAAACTGATAATGGTTATGACGCCGGACAGCAAGGCAATTTTCATGCCGGCTATGAATGTGATCAGCGCGCCGACGTAAACTTGCACCAGGGTGGTAACGATGCCGACCGTATTCCAGGACATGGCAAGCCAGCCGTGCCGTTCGCCGTCTGGGACCCGTTCCAGCGCGTGATCTTCGATAATGTCGTGGATTGACTGGGGCGCGCTCATGGTCATTCATTCCCGGTTGTTATATTTTTTCACTTGCGCATAATAGAACAAAATACAATGTACCGGCAGGATAATCATGAGTAAGGCGATATTTGTCAATGAATGCGGCGGCCCCGGGGTCCTGTCATACCAGGACTACGATACCGGTCAGCCTGGTCCGGGTGAAGTACTGGTCCGTAACACTGCCATCGGCGTAAACTACATCGATACGTATTACCGTTCCGGGTTATACCCGGCCGCACTACCACTGATACCCGGCGACCAGGCTGCCGCTGTCGTCGAAGCAACAGGCCCGGAAGTCAACGATTTCAAGCCGGGGGACCGGGTTGCCTATGCATCGAAGCCTCTGGGCGCTTACGTGGATGAACGCGTGATAGATGCGGACCTACTGGTGCCGTTACCGGACGGCATTTCCGATGAGGTTGCAGGGGCTACGTTGACCCGTGGTCTGACCGTAGAATACCTGACACACAGGTTGTATGAGTTGCGGGCGGGGGAGACTGTACTGGTACACGCGGCGGCAGGCGGTGCGGGAAGAATTCTCTGCCAGTGGGCAGACAATATCGGTGCTAAAGTGATCGGCACGGTGGGGTCCGAAGAGAAAATGGACATTGCCCGGGAAAATGGTTGCACGGAGGTTTTGTTGCACCAGGAAGATTTTGTCCCGCAGGTAAGAGAACTGACGGGAGGGGAGGGCGTCGATGTCGCCTATGACTCGATCGGCAAGGCCACGTTCATGAAATCGCTGGACTGCATAAAGCCCAGGGGCATGATGGTCAGCTTCGGCAATGCTTCGGGGAAACCGGACTCCCTGGACGTCCTGGAACTGGCAAAACGCGGCTGCCTGTTCCTGACCCGGCCGACGTTGTACGGCTACACCAGTATCAGAGACGATTTACTGCTGTCCGCCAGTCGCTATTTCACGGCCATAACCGGCGATTTGCTGCATGTGGAAGCAGGCGTGCCTTTCCCGTTGAAAGACGCAGCAGAGGCGCACCGTCACCTTGAGGACCGCTCCATAGTCGGGTCCCCGATACTTATACCTTAATGGGAATTACGAATTAGGAATGAATAGTTCATCTGCAGCGGAACTTGATCAACACCCTTGCCCCTCCAATTCGTGATAAAGACAACAAAGCCAGAACATCCTCAGTGGGTTGTAAGTATTGCTTTAGCCTGATAACTATAGTATGATTTTCTGTAACAGTAATTCATACGAGAAAATCATGAGAATTTCTGAACGAGGCCAGATTACCATTCCCAAGCAGCTGAGAGACCGCTTCGGCATGGGCTGTAACGTCGAGGTCGAGATTACTCCGACCGATGACGGCCTGCTCATCCGGAAACAAACAGCTTCTCAACACCCGGTAGAACGGGTGTACGCTATCCTGGGACGCGACGGCAATACTGACGATTACATTGAAGAAATCCGCGGAAGGTGATCAGCGCCGTTGACACCAGCGTCCTTCTGGATGTATTTCTCCCGGACAAGCGCCACGGCCCCAGGTCTAAAGAGTGGCTTCGAGACGCCTATGATCGTGGGGCAATTCTTGTCTGCGATGTGGTCTATGCGGAACTGGTGTCGGCATTCGAGGGCCGCAGCAAGCTCGACGAAGCGTTGAGAGAAATCAACGTAAAGATCTCTCCGCTCGATACTTCTATTGCTTATGAGGCCGGATTGCGCTGGTTGCGATACCGCCAAGCTGGCGGACCGAGAACGCGGATTATTACTGACTTCCTGATCGGCGCCCATGCCACTGCTCTGGCCGATACCTTCATTACCCGAGACCGCGGTTTCTATGAAACTTATTTCCCGGAGTTGAGAGGCTTCTGATATGATTTGATCGATGCGTTTCTATGCCGATCTTCATATCCATTCTAAATATTCCCGCGCCACCAGCAAGGATTGTGACCTGGAGCACCTGAGCTTCTGGGGACAGAAAAAAGGCATCAGCGTAATCGGCACGGGTGACTTTACCCACCCGGCCTGGTTCGGACAAATAAAGGAAAAACTGGTACCGGCAGAGCCGGGGTTGTTCCGTTTGCGCGCAGATATTGACAGGGAAGTGACGGGGAAATTACCGGGAAGTTGTCACGGTATAACTCGTTTTATGTTATCGGTCGAGATATCGACTATTTACAAAAAAGGTGACAAGACACGCAAGATCCATCACCTGATCTATGCGCCCACCCTGGCGCAGGCCGAATTCATTAACCGGAAACTCGACCGCATCGGTAATATCAAGTCTGACGGACGTCCTATCCTGGGACTGGATTCCCGTCATTTACTGGAAATTGTGCTGGAGGCAGGGGAGGGCTGTTACCTGGTGCCTGCCCATATCTGGACGCCCTGGTTTGCCGTGCTTGGGTCAAAATCCGGGTTTGATTCCATCGGTGAGTGTTACGGCGACCTGGCAGAGCATATCTTTGCCGTGGAGACCGGACTCTCGGCCGACCCGGAAATGATACGGCTGGTCTCCGACCTGGACCGTTACTGCCTGGTCTCCAATTCGGATGCGCATTCCCCGGCAAAACTGGGACGGGAGGCGTGTATCTTCACTACCGGACTGGATTATTTTTCCATGCGCCGGGCTCTGGAAACGGGTGATGGTTACGGCGGCACCGTGGAGTTTTTCCCGGAAGAGGGCAAGTACTACCTGGACGGACACCGCAAATGCAATATCCGCCTGATACCTGAAGAGAGTCGCAAACTCGACGGTATCTGTCCGGCGTGTCACAAGCCGTTAACCCTGGGTGTGATGCACCGCGTGCAGGAACTGGCAGACCGGACAAGTGAGAAAAAACTGGAGAATACCGACTCCTTCGTCAGCCTGGTTCCGTTGCCGGAGGTGGTAGCCGAAACGGCAGGCGTGGGACCAGCCACTAAACGGGTGGCAAAACACTATGATCAGTTGTTATACAAACTGGGCGCAGAGCTACCGATTTTGAATGACATCCCCCTGGAAGAGATCCGGAATCATTCCGGTTCCCCGCTGATCCCCGAGGCAGTCGCACGTATGCGCAAGGGAAATGTAATCCGTGAAGCCGGTTACGATGGCGAATACGGCAGGATCAAACTGTTCCATGAAGATGAATTGAAATAAACAAGAGTTCAAAAAACATGGCCATCACTTCTTCCGCCAAGCCGAAGCATCCGCCTGACTTCATGGAGGGAGCCACTTGCCTGCCGGCAAGCTGTTACACAGACCAGGCGCGGTTTGAACAGGAAATCGAATGCTGTTTTCGCTCAGGCTGGATCAGTATCGCTACCACTCAACAGCTTCTCTCTCCCGGGGAAATATTACCTGTCAATGCCGCCGGCGAACCATTGATAATCACCCGTGACAGCCAAAACCAGGTTCACGTTTTTTATAATATTTGCCGTCACCGGGGATTAAAGCTGGTTGATGGCGAACTGCCGCAAAAATGCAGCGGACTACTCAGTTGTCCATATCACAGCTGGGGTTATACCCTCGATGGAAGACTGATGGTAACTCCTTATTTCGATGGCAATAAAGATTCAGGACCTGATAACACTATAAAGGAGAAATCGGGTTTATTGCCCGTCCGATTTGCCGTATGGGCTGACATAATATTTGTGAATTTGTCTGGCAAAGCACCACCATTCGAGGAATTCATCGCCCCGCTACAACAACGCTGGCAACATTTTGATCTTTCCTTGCTTCGACTTGCTTATTCGAATAGATACACAGTCTCATCAAACTGGAAGCTCGCCTGTGAAAATTTTCTGGATACCTACCATGTCCCCTGGGTACACAGCCGGCTGGGAGGCCCTGATGAAATGTTTTCAGGTCTGGAGTTTACCTATCTCAGTGATGATATCTTTGGATTTATCAAGCCTGATTTTGATCGCAGGCGTGATCAGGCAGAATTTGTACCAACCCTGTTTCCCGGCATCGAAGCGCGTTTCGAATATGCACTCGATCTTATTTTCATTTTCCCGAATACACTCCTCATGATTACGCCGAGCTGGTTTCAACTCATCAGCCTGGCGCCACAAGGCACGGCGCTAACACAGGAACTACTAACCGGATACCTGGTAGGAGACGATATGATGTCAGGTTCTTTGGAAGAGTTTCGTGCCGGCTTTTGCGACCTGCTTAATGAAATCAACACGCAGGACGTTGTCATCCTTGAGAAATTGCAGGCCGGGCGAAAAACAGCGGCAGCAGACCATGGTCAGTACGCGCCTTACTGGGATCAGCTCAGCGAACGATTGGCACAGCGTATCCTGCATGCGGTTAAAGCATAAAACGCCGGATTGGATCAAGGATTAATTTCCGGCTTTTCCCAGTAATTCCAGCGATTACTCCTTAAACAGAAAATCCGGTAAGAGTCCCAGATGGATTTATTCTAAAACCATTGTTTATTTATAAGAGCGGGGGATTGCAAGGCCAGCCTTGTCATCCACTGGCGCAATCTGCGGGTCAAAGAGGAAAACGCCCGCTCAGATATAATGGATAACTATGCATGGCCGTTTTATGGTTGATTTCAAGATTTCGGGCGCTCAAGCGTGTTCGATAGGGTGGGGCATAGCGTCGCGCAAAGACATTAAGACTTTTTAATTTACCGGATTTCCCCGCTTTCACTTCAATCGGCAGAACCTGGCCGTCTGTTTCCAGCATGAACTCAACCTCTGCCGTATTGTGCATCCAGCAATAAAGTGTTTTACCACTGGCTTGTGTTAATTCCTGGGCAACAAAATTCTCACAAAACGCGCCCCTGAACGTCGCAAACAGTTCAGCCCCCGTATATAGCGCAGCGGGTGAGAGCTGGGCCATGGCGCCCAGCAATCCAGTGTCAAACATGTACAGCTTGAACCGGTTTTCCTGGGCGAATGCCGAAAAAGGCAACTCTCCGGTGCTGGCGATAGGCGTCTTGATGACCAGACCCGCGCCGGCCAGCCAGTCAATGGCGCTGTGCAGGGTTGGGTAACTCCCTCCGGATACCGCCTTTGACGGCATAAACTTTTTATTTTCTTTGGCAAGCTGTGCCGGTATGGATGAAAATACCGCTAAAATTCGATCCGACCTGAGCGGGCCGGCATACTTGGCAAAATCCCGCACGTAGGCATCCAGCAGGTCCCGTTGCCGGGCGCGCGCTTGTTCAAATGCTTCCCGGCGGTGTGCGCGGTTTCTCCTGTAAACGTCCACCACTTCCGGCAAGCCGCCAATAACAAAATATTCTTTCAGCAGTCTCAGGAGGTTTTCGTGGATAAGCTCCGGAATTCGGGTGTCCCGGGCAATATCCTGCAAATAAGCGAGCATTCTTGTCTCGCCAATGGCTCCTGCAAACTCCATAAACGACAACGGGTAAAGATCCAGGAAGGTGGCCTTGCCGACGGGAAAGGAATCGTCCGCGTGGACAAGTCCCAACAACGAACCGGCACAGCAAAGGGCCAGTTCAGGCATTTTCTCACAAAAGTACTTGATGCTGGTAAGGGCGCGGGGGCAATCCTGTATTTCATCGAATATGACCAAGTCGGTTTGTATATCAATATCAGCGTCGAGGAAAAACTCCAATGACTCGATAATGCCGTTTGGAGACAAAGAGCCTTGGAATAAAGTGTTAAGTTCCGGGTTCTCCTGAAAGTCTGCAACGTGGCAGGCCGGAAAATGCAGTTTGCCAAATTCCTTCAATATATATGACTTGCCGGTTTGTCTGGCTCCCCTCAGCACAAGCGGTTTCCGTGCAGACGCCTGTTTCCAGGCGATCAGGTCCTGGGTGATGTCGCGGGTTATGGAATCCATAAATTAAATATACAGGAAAAAATCACCATATAAATTATATTTCATACGAAAAATTAGAAAATATCATAGATTTACCTATGAATAAATCTGATCCTGCAATTTCTTACCGGAATTGGCGCTTCACCTCCCAGGTCTTTAATACACCACTTGACCAAAGCCCGGTCAAAGACGGGGATTGCGTTTCAAGTAATGTAGACATTATTTACTCGTATCAACCTCACGTTTTTCTTGTAAAATAGTATAATCTCCTCAGCATTTTAAATGATGTGAAATTATGAAAGTATTAGCGCCTCAAGGAAGCAAGAAGGGATCAAATTATCCCCAATCATCGCGGAGATAAGGGGAGCGCGTGTCTGTGCCAGATTTGAATTTATTCGATAACCCCTACATGGTAGTGGGTTTACTTGTTCCCGGCCTCATTGTTCTTTCTGTTCGGTCACAGTTTCTGACCGGACGAAGGCCATCTCATTAGCGAGCGTGATATCTATATTCAGTGGACTTACGACATTGATGATCAAGACAATTGGTCCTCGCGTGGTGAGAATGGTGTTCTCATTGCCGCGGGTGAAGTCCAGACGATAGAATTTTGGCCCTACAATCCACAGGAGGATGCCAATGAGCAAGAGTGACAATTCAACTTCGGCACCACGTCCAACCTCATCCAATAAGGGACATCAATCTATA
This sequence comes from Gammaproteobacteria bacterium, assembly GCA_965116495.1. GTDB lineage: Bacteria > Pseudomonadota > Gammaproteobacteria > Eutrophobiales > Eutrophobiaceae > JAAXHV01. Next base: position 888,210 of record OZ220696.1, read on the forward strand.
CCCCTAAAGAAAGGCTACGTACCCGACCAGCAACGTGGACACCAACCTGTTACCAGCCAGCGTGTTCCAGCCAATCCACCTTCAAATCCACCGAATCAGGGGACTGGAGGGAAGAATGGCTGAAATAGTGTCATTACCAAGATAATTCAGGGTGATGCTTCATTTATAATTTGAAGCTAAATCATCTCCCCTCTAAAAAATCCTCAAAAAATTCCGATACCGGTTCAACCCCGGATATCAGCAGGCGATCTCTCGCCCGGGTACAGGCAACGTAGAACAGGTGTCGCTCAGTTTCATACACTTCGTCCAGTTCGTCTTCATCGGCAACAGTTTCAATGCGCTCCTGTGAGGGCAGAATGTCATCGTCGCAGGCCATCACTACAACAGCCTGGAATTCCAGGCCTTTTGCCAGATGCATAGTGGCGATGGAGATACGGCCATCCCGGTCTTCCACCCGGTTGGAAAGTTCCAGGGGTGTTTGTTCTGCCAGCTTGACTACCTCACGGGCACGCGGCAATTCATTGTTGCTGCGTACAAATATGCCAACCTCTTCCGGATTTATCCCGTCCTCTATGATTTTCCGTACCCAGGCAGCCACTTCTTCGGTTTCCTGGTGGGCGTCATCAAATGTCTTGACTTCAGGTTCGAGGCCGTTGAAAACCGAAATAACGTCCCGCCGGTTTTCCTCGTTTCCATCCACATCCCTGATGACATCCGGCAGGAGCCGATCAGCTGCTCTCCTGATCTGGTGGGATGTGCGGTAATTGACTTTCAGGGTGTGGGAACGCCCGCGTATGTCGACACCCAGCGCCTTCCATGAGAAAGGCCGCTGGAAGATACGCTGGCCGATATCGCCGCTGAAGAACAGCGCATCAGGGTTGTCCGCTTTCATCGCTGTAAACAGCCTGAGTTCGGGTACGCCCAGGTCCTGGACCTCATCGACAATGATATGGGTAAAAGGTTTATGCTCCTGTGTAGCGAAATATGCCGTCACCTCTCTGCAAATCTCCGGCCAGGTATGTAGCCCTTGCCTGGTGAGTAACTCCCGACAGCGAGCGAACACCGGCCAGGCTCTTTCCCGTTGTCCTGAACTGATGCGGCTGCGGCGTCCGATACGCGGCACGTTCTGGTAGATTTCCAGGCTATCAACCTGCCAGGCATCGATGACATTGCGCCATTCAGAGACAAGAAATTGAATGGTGAATTTCGTATTCTCAAGCTCGTTTGCTGCCGTTTCCAGCGCTCGTTTTACCTGTTCTTCCTTAGCAATTCTGGGCGTGCGGCCGAATGCAAGTGTGTAAAGTTCAATCGCAACCCGCTCGAACGGCAGGATTGTCACATTGGTATTCCCGTTACCGGTCAGCACACTCAACTTATGTTTCAATGCGTTGGCAAGGGGCAGGGAAAAGGTTGTCAGAAGAACTTTGGCTTGCCTGTCTTTCTGCAAAATCGCAGCAGCGCGGTGCAGTGTCACCACGGTTTTTCCCGTTCCCGCTGAACCGGACACGCGGGCTGGGCCATTGAATTGCCGATCCACCAGGCGCCGTTGCGAGGGATGGAGGAATATCGCCCATTGTTCCCAGGGGTAAGCCAGTGCTCGTTCCAGTTCTTCCATATTTTCCATTACCCGAAACCGGCGTTGCGCATCCGGGTGCTCAAAAGGATCGGTTCCGGGAATTACAGGCGCTGGCTGGGGCAGGGCGCCGGTGCTGACATAGTCGAGCAACGCTTCAGACGCCTCAGCCGGCAGGTGCTCGGCAATGTCGAGAAACCCATCTTCCGAGGCTTGCAGAATATTCTCAACCCAGTCCTCGGGCACACCGACACCAAGTAACGCTTGTTCTGACAAACTGAAAAATGGACCTGGAAGGTAAGGCTGGTCTGGAGTATCGGCAACGCTATACGCTAATGTATCCATATCTTCGAAGTAAGGTATTGCAACCTTTTCAACCCGCTCAGGCACCTCAATTACCTGAACAGCGCCGGTTTTAGGATGGGTTTCAATTCGTCTTCGTTCCGTCCATTGATAGGCTTCATCGTGGTGACCGACATAACATATTAAAAAGCTGTTTTCGGTCTTGTGGACGATTACCCGGATGTCCATGTTTACGCTAACAGACCAGAAGTGCGGATCTCTGGAGCCAGAAACACGGTGTAACCGCAAACCAGTCGCTGCTGGGTTTTGCTGCAAGTCAAAAACCGTAATCTTTGCAGCTTTCTGTTCCTGGCCTTTCAGCTTGTCCAGTGCTTTTGAAAAGCTTTTTGCGATGAGGAACTGCGCCGGTTCGGTCACACTTCAAACACCTTCATCACCTCATCGCCGAAATGGTTAATGACCTTGACGGCAAACCGTCCCGTTGACGGACGCGTAAACGGGCGGGATTTGTCGCGGTACAAAGTCTCCCAGGCTTCCTTATCGATTTCCGCTTTTAGGCTGGTTTTCAAAGATTTGTAAGGGTCGCCGGCGCCCATGAAATACGCGTGGCGAACAAAGAAGCTTTCCCTGTTGTAGTCGGTGTCGATAAACCAGGCGGCGATTTCATCTTTGCCGCTTGGGCGCACTTCACTGGTTTTCGGGTCAAATACGTCCACTCCCAGAACTTCGACCACGATATTGCCTTCATCATCGAAGTCCCATTCGATATCCGGTTCACCGAAGACGACAAACAGGTTGCCCGATCCGGTATTTTTCAATTCTTCCGACATATGCAAGTCGGTATTCATCCGTGCTTTCAGGATCGGCAGCGGGCCAAGCTTTGTCAGTTCCGAAGTATGGGCGTCGAAGTTAAAACCACAGGCAATCAGAGCATCAAAACGATCGCGTTGGGCTTCACTGGCAGCATTTGCCAGGTCGGACTGCGTAATGGTGCCGTACTCCGGGCCGATGAATATGCCGGCCCGTCTTTCGTTACTGCTTTCCGTATAGTGACCGACGGCGGCAATGTATTCTCCAGGCCAACCCTCTATGGTGGAGAAGGTTATCCTGTCTTCTTTAGCAACCTGTTGAACGCCGGCAGACTTCATATTTTCCAGTACCATCTGCGTAAAATCATTGAGGGGAATGGCCTCACTAACTCCCTCTTGGCCAGTGTTCTCATCCGAAGCATACGAATAATCGTCATCAGCTGATACCATGCGATGGGGAGATAGGCTTTCCACGGTAAACGGACCGGAAACTCTCACTCTGGTGTTATCCGTGTATGGCTTATCGTAGAGCGTTTCATAGTCAGCCTTGGCAGCGATGGATGCATCGATCTCCTTTTGTCTGTCAATGCGGGCTTTCCACCATTCGCTGTGACAGAGTTTAGCTGTCTCCGGCCAACTGTCTTCCTCGTCACGAGGCACCTCCCATTCCTGCCATTCCTGGTGTAGTTCTGCATTGAGTTGTTTACGCAAGGGTTCCAGCGTTTCCTGGTATTTTTCCCAGAGCACGTCTATTTCGGCATTGTTGGCAATGGATTTGAGCGTGATGTGGGGCACCCGTTCATAGACAAATCCTTGCCGAATATTACCGTAAGTGGGGTCTGATTTGGGTATTGTTTGGGCCAATTCCGCTTCTTTCATTTGGCCTTCCGTGGAATCTCTTAACAGATAATAGGGGTAGCGAGCGCCCATAATTCGGGCACGGGCCAGTGCCAGGGCAACGCGTGAGGTATCGATAGTAATCCATCGGCGTCCCCACTGTTCGGCTACGTAGGCGGTGGTGCCCGAGCCACAGGTAGGATCGAGGACAAGGTCGCCAGGATCGGTGGTCATAAGGAGGCAACGTTGCACTGTCTTCGTGCCTGTTTGTACAACATAGATCTTATCGTCTGTGAAGCTTCCAGTACCGGTGTCTCTCCAGAGTTTTGATACTTCTGTTACAGGAAAGTCATCAAGTCGCCGTACGTACTGGAGGCTATTTTGTGCAATATGCAATCGATTGGCTTTCTCTAACCTTGATAGACCATTTGTAGTGGTCTTGGACCGAAACCTGTAACTTTTCCCGTCAAGGTTATACTTGATGTAGGGGTTGCCTTGAGAGGTGATATTGTCTGCTTTATATATAAAATACCCATCTGGAACCTTGTTCTCTGATTTTTCTTCCTTAGTCATACTCCGGTATTCGCCTCGGGAATCTCGAATCCATGTATAGGTTGATGCGGTTCCATCTTCTCGGTTCTTAGAAAGATAAGGTTGTCTAAACTTAATACAATCAGAGTCCTTGCCGTACCAGAGCAAATAATCGAAACGATCCGCTAAATACTTAGACGATAAACCGCTCGTCTTTACAAATGCCAATTCACCCATGAAGTTGCTATTTCCAAACACCTCATCCATTACCGCCCGTACCCGGTGAACATTCTCATCCCCAATCTGCACGAATATAGAACCACTCCCCGACAGTAAATCTCTTGCCACCGTCAACCGATCGCGCAGGTAGGTCAGGTACGAGTGTATACCATGCTTCCATGTGTCTCGAAATGCCTTCACTTGTTCCGGTTCCCTGGTAACGTGCTCCATTTTGCTGTCCTTCACATCCCGTGAGCGGGTGGACACCTGCCAGTTGGAATTAAACTTGATGCCGTAGGGCGGATCGATATAAATACACTGCACCTTTCCCCGCAGTCCTTCGCGCTCCGCCAGACTTGCCATCACCTGCAGGCTGTCTCCCAGGATCATACGGTTTTGCCAGTTCTGGTCGTGCTGGTAGAACTCGGTTTTGTCGGCATCCCCCAGGCCGTTGAAATCGGCAAACAGGTCCAGTTCGACAGGTGATTCATCCCGGCGGGAGTCTGCCTGCCGTTTCAGGTCGTCGATGATCGCCTTGGGATGAATTTTTTCCTGGATGTAGAGGGGTGGCGCTTGCACCACCAGGTCCGACCAGTCCTGTTCGTCCTTGCCGCGCCAGACGAGTTGCGGATCCAGGTCTTTATTTCGGCGTTCGTAGCTGACCTGAATTGGAGACTTGTCTGCCTCGTGCAGGGAGGGTTCGTATTCTACGGTGGGAATATTCTTTCTCGTGGCTTCCTTGTGAGTAAGAGTTTCTACCTGTTTTGCGGAATGTCGTCTTCTGGGCATTTGCTGTGGCGTCAGTCACTGATTCCGATAAGCCCTGATTTCATTTCGGACGTCGTCTTCCGTGATGTCATTCTCCAATGTCCGTTTTTTGCCATAGGAATAAATCTCCTCCCACACGGCCTGACGCGACGAAAAGTGGTAGACCCCGATCTCAGGCCTGGTTTTTAACATTGATACCACTTTGGGTATCAGTGGTTCCAAATCCTGAACGCGGGTACGGTATGAAACAAGAACAATGATAGTGACGGGTAGGGTATCCGGATTCTGTTGATATTCCATGCTCCTGTCCGTTGTAACGAGAACATCAAAACCCTGCCGGCTTGCAAGTGCCAATAATGATCCGTTCTTTATTCCGGCCCAGCCCATTTGAGGCACTGTTCTGATGTAAAATGTATCAGGGAAACTACGGGCCAAACGTCGGGGGACGGACTCGTCAAAGAGTAATTTCATCTCCCTGATTGGCGAATTGGTCGAGGGCCAATTTGATAGTCTGGATAGCCTGACTACGGGTCACACTGGGAAAATTGTCAAGAAAATCATCGAGGCGGTCACCTGCTTCAAGGTGTTCCGATAGTATGCGTACAGGTACTCGCGTACCGGCGAAAACAGGCGTTCCTCCCAGGACCTCCGGGTCACAGGTAACAACCGAATGATATATCTGCGGATTCTGCTTGTCCATGACGCCAATTATAGTACAACCAACACCTGTTCAACAATAAAGATATCCTATGCTCACTGCTTGTCATATTCAGCGTCACCTGTATTATCCCATAGCTTGTTTAATCGCGCTTCCGGCGCGGCCATTGCTGCTTTGGTCAAGTTTATGGACTCGGTATGGTTAACCATCTCATTGAAGGCTACCTTGATTTTTTCCGTGAGGTCACTTTCCATCGCATAGACATCGGAAAGCTCTGCAAAATCCCAGCGGCCGAAGCTGCCCAGGTTGTTGACACCGACCAGCCATTGGGTGCGCATGGTCTCAGACTTCAGTTTGACATTTTCGTGCCTGTAGCCTTTGATCTCTACGATCAAATGCAGGGGATCATCCAGCCCATTTCCGTCATCAATCAAGATGATAAAGTCGGGAATGTAAAGCCGTGCCGTTGAGCCATCCTTGTATGGAACGTCAAAGCCCAGCCCCTGGTTTTTAACGTAAGAGATTACCTTGGGATGTTGTTCCACCACCCGGGCAAACTCGGCTTCCCAGCCGCTATCGACAACTACGTAGTTTATATGACACTTGTCCGGTGCCGTCCCATATACCTTTTTGGTCGTATGGAAATTGACATGGGCTGTGGAGGATGCCGGGTTGTAGGGATCAAGCACTGCGCGAATTCTGTTTTTGTCCGGCATGGCGTCCACCATGGCGTTGTAGATACGCTCACAGGCCTGGTCCGCGATATCCCGGTATTCCAGCATCCACTTACCGGTGTTGCCTTTGCACTTGAGGTAGCCGCCGTCAATCCACTGGCGAGCGATACGTTTTATATCCCCAAACAGGTGCATTTTGGGTTGTTGGTCTTTGTCCCTGAAGTACTTGTAAAGCAGGTGTTTGGACAAGTCAAAAGCGATGGTGCTGGGGCGCTTGGCGCGGGCCTCTGCCGCGGAAATTGTCTCGCCTTTGCCGACAATTCCCTCCATACGGGTCTCACCCGGACCTACCATCTCCGGAGTCAGTTCCAGTTTCGAGTCTTCAGTGAAATTTGCGCTCAGCTTGTGCCTGGGCAACTCCACCCGGTATCCGGTGACTCGCGGAAAGGTGATTTCCAACGCCGCACGTTCACGGACGGCGTGAACGTGTGTCCTGGGTGGTGGCGGTGGTGGTGGCGGTATGGGTGGCTGCTTCGCGGTGAAACTGAACGGAATGCCCATGATGTCGGCGTATTCCACCGGCAGCAGTTCATCGTCATCCAGCTCGTAAGAGTAACGGCGCAAGCTGCGCCCGACGACCTGCTCGCACAGCAACTGGGTACCGAACGCCCGAATACCGAGGATATGGGTGACCGTATTGGCGTCCCAGCCTTCCGTCAGCATGGCAACGGAAACCACGCAGCGCACCTGTTCACCCAGGCGGCCCCTCTTGCCGATAGTGTTCATCACTTCGCGCAGCAGTTCCGCATCTGACAGGTTATCCGCGCTGCCGGCGCCGTCGCGTATGGCTTTTTCGCGTTTGAACTGTTCGATCTCGAGCGCCGCTGCCTTGCGGAAATTTGTATCCAGCGCCTCGCCCGATTCAATCTGCTTGCTGTCGATCAGCAGGGTATTGGGGCGGGGCAGACGGTCGCCGTTTTCATCAAAGTTCCGAAACAATGCCAAATGACCATTCTGCGCGAATACATCTTCACCATCTTCGTCAGGCCGCTGCCAGCCGGATATCCATTCATAGACCAGTCTGGATGTCGTCGTGTTGTTGCAGACCACGATGAATACGGGTGGAGTGTCTATGCCGGCCTGCTTCCAGCGCTCGTGGGTTTTCCCATAATGGCTGTACAGTGTATGCAGTGCAGTCTGGAGCTTATCCGGCAAGGCAAGCGGGTCGCCTCCTGTCTGCCGACCTTTTTTGGGCATGTCCTTACCTATGTGTTTCCAAAGGTCGCGAAAAACCGGAAAGTCTTCGGTCAGGATGTTATCGGACACAGGCACCCGGGGCAGTTTGACGATGCCGCACTCGATGGCATCCATGAGGGAAAAATCACTGACTGTCCAGGGGAACAGGGTTCCCTCAGCCCAGCCGGAGCCGCGCAGGAAAAACGGCGTTGCGGACAGGTCATAGATGGCGCGCACGCCAAGTTTGCGCTTGAAAGTCTCTATGCCACTGAGCCAGACGCGGGCCGCCTCGTTCTCATTTTTGGCCTCCTTTTTCTCGTCGGACTTGAGCGCGGCGATATCCTTATTGCCGGGTTTCTCCCGGTAACAGTGATGCGCCTCGTCGTTGATGACGACGATGTTTTTCAATCCCATTAATTTATCGGCGACACGCCGAATCATCTGCCCTTCGGTCTCGGTTGTGTGTAAGGTCTGCTCGCGGCCCCGCAGCAGGGACTTGCCGACCTTGCCGGTGTCCATGACTTCGCGCAGTTGGAACGTGTGGTAATTGGTAATGATGATGCGGGCCTTGTTGATCTCGTCCAGCATATCCACCGGGACCAGTTCCCGGGCCTTGTAATAGCTGTCCGGGTCGTTAGGCTGCAATATCCGCAACCGGTCGCGAATGGTAATTCCCGGAGTCACGATCAGGAAGCCCCGGCTAAAGAGCCTGCTGCCGGGCGTGCGCACTGCGTTGACCGTCTGCCAGGCAATCAGCATCGCCATTACCGTTGTCTTGCCCGAGCCGGTGGCCATCTTCAGCGCCAGCCGCAATAGTTCCGGGTTGGCTTGAAGGTTAGCGTCCTGTATGTAGTTCCAGATGCCTTTGTGCCGCTTTTGCCGACGCGCGACTTCCGTCAACCAGATAAGGGTTTCCATAGCCTCTATCTGGCAGAAAAACGGGCGTATGCTCTGAAATTGATAATCCCGCCAGTGTCGCAGCAACCGCGCCGTGGCCGGTGTTACTCCCCAATCCTGCTGATTATGCAACCGGCGCCAGTCCGATACATGGGAACGAATCTCATTGATAATGGGAAACGGGTTGTATGCCTGTTCGTCCGATGAAAGCCCCTCATCATAAGAGAATGCAAGGCCAACCTGTTCCTGGGCGTCCTGCTGATGGCGCAACCTGGGTTGGGGAACGGGGCTGATCAACTCGGAGCGACGACGGCCGCTGACAGGCGGACCATCCACGGGTTGGCCTGTTTCATTCAGACGATGATGCAGCCGGGGCTCCTCGTAGGGCGAATTCAGGACAGGTTTTTCGTAAAATGATTCAGCCATTTCTGTATGCATCTTTAAACGCAATGCGTTACATTAGCTTAATCGTAGTTGTTGTTCAAAAAAGAAGACTCAGACAGTATCGCAGATGGATTTATTCCGAAAAGATTGTTTATTGGTGTGTGGCGTGCCATCTGTGTTCCTGAAGCACGCGTCGATTCTTGTCAACTCTTCCAATCCACCGCCATTTCTTCCCCGATGAACTCGGCAAACGGAATTATATTCTTATGCACGGAAGCCTGCTCTAACGCTTGCATGTATTGCTCGCGACGTGATCTATCAGATCGAATTATCGTCCAGGGATAACCACCTGACACCAGCATAACGTTCATGAGAAAACGAGCTATCCGTCCGTTGCCATCCATGTATGGGTGAATAAAAACAAAGAAGAAATGCCCCAGTATTGCACTGACGATGGGCACAGGTTCGTTAATTAAGCATTCAAAATAAGCATCCAGGGCATCAAGTAAGGCCTCTTTCGGTAAGGGAACATGGGCTGAGTCACGAATGTAGACTTGAGCATTTCTATAGCCGGCCAGTTCAGCAGGTTTAATGATGCCGGCCTGAACGCCAGGCGAAAATAATGCCTGGTACCAGTCTTGTAGATCCTGTTTTACGGTTTCTCCCGCGTGTCCGCCATCGAATACTTTTTGCACACTCTCACAGACAACTCTGAATGCGTCAAAATAGCCTTTTGCTGCCATTGCATTACGTTGCTCTGCATCGGATTGAACGGCGTCAGGATTCCATCCGCCGGTTCGAACGCGCTCAATCAACTCCGGTGTAACTTCATAGCCTTCAATGGATAAAGAGTGGTAGGCATCATGTCGATATAACTCTTCGATTTCCTTCATGGAAGCAATCGAACCTTTCGTCAATTGAGAAGGTTCCGGAAACCGGTTAATAACGGGTTCTCGTATGGCTTGCCATTGTGCGCGAATGCGAGCCGCATAAGGTGAGGTAATACGTACCGCCGTCTTTCCAAAAACCGGCTGATTTGCTGCGAAAGGATTCTCAGGTCTTACCTGGTGTCCGGCACTGACCATGCTGCTTTCTATAAATCGTGCTGCGTCAGCATCGCCTAAAAGACGGTAGGCCCCAATCAGTCGGCCGGCAATGCTGGTGTGTCCACCCATAAGTAATATTCTGACCAACTCTGTCGAATCAACCATGCGAAGCGCGATTTCTGCCTTAACGGGTTCATGACGGAACAGGGCAGGTGAACTGCGACATAATGCAGCCGCCAGAGGCAGTGTTTGTATGCCAAGTCGGATTTCTCTGTTACCTGGCAACTCTGCCGTTTCATATATGAACAGGGAAGTCTGATGCAACAACTCAACTCGGTTACTGCCGCCTGTCGCAGTCATCACTACTAATTGAGGGGGCAGCGCATTCTTGTCCAGATGAAAATCAAGAGAAGCTTCTGCCGACAGGCAATAATCAACACCAAATCGTTTGTTCAGGTATTGCTTAATAAAATCCCAGTATGAAGCAAACCAGCGCGTGGATTGACCCTGGTCACCGGGATGACCAAGGATATACCAACCACGGATGACCTGCGTCAACCAACCGGCTTTGAGCAGACGTTCCCGATGGACGCGTGACAGGTCACTGGAGTGTACGATATTATCCTGTGCCGCTTGTCTGGCCCGCTCCAGGGAATTTGCCAGTAAAGTTTCAAATGTAGCCATTACAGTGTTACCTGTATTTGTTGCTGTTACATCCCAATGTTTTAATGTTGTTATATTATTATGTTTTATTGTTATTACAACACGAAAGGAACTGATATAGATAGTTCGGGTAGAGAATTATGATGGGAGAATTATGATGGGTTGTAAGTATTGCTATAGTCTGATAACTATAGTATGACTTCCTGAGACAGTAATTCATACGAGAAAATCATGAGAATTTCTGAACGAGGCCAGATTACCATTCCCAAGCAGTTGAGAGACCGCTTCGGCATGGGCTGTAACGTCGAGGTCGAGATTACTCCGACCAGTGACGGCCTGCTCATCCGTAAACAAACAGCTTCTCAACACCCGGTAGAACGGGTGTACGCTATCCTGGGACGCGACGGCAATACTGACGATTACATTGAAGATATCCGCGGAAGGTGATCAGCGCCGTTGACACCAGCGTCCTCCTGGATGTGTTTCTCCCGCCCGGCACCATGACACAACCGGCGGTTGGTTTAATTGACAGAGACCCTGGACGTTGGCATGCCTACGTGGTTCATTGTAGTCTGGTTGCCGAGCAAAGGCGGCGAGTGCATTTCATTAAATTCGGCGTCGGACTGCAATTCCAGCCACACTTCACCAACATAGCGATCAGTTCTGCCGCTGGATGAATATGACGTTGTACACACACCTCCTCCACTGGGGGGGCAGGTGCCCGTCGTGGTGACTGTCTCGTTGTGATGGCAGTCATTGTCGGATGCCGTACAGTCCCACTCCATAGAGATGTCATACACCGTATTGCTGACCTTCTTGATTTCTTCACCAACTGATCCCAGGCCGTACCTGCGGTCAGTGTGGCCCGGGACCAGGTTGGTCGTCTCGTCTGTCATAAAGTCATGCCAACTGACTCCGCTCACCGGTTCGGAGAAAGTCACCCGCCACGTCACTTTCTGAGTGCTGCTCCCGCTTGCCGGTGTCGGTACGGGCGCTGTACAGATGTAAGGCTTATAAGATGTCCGATCCGCTTCAGCCAGAGGGCAGGTAATTTGCGCGCTTGCTTCACCGGCAAGGCCAAACAGGGCTACCCCCCCCCCAGAAGACGGCAATCGTCAGATATCGTATGATGGTGTTCATGATCTCGCTCCCACTCCCGGTGTATTAACTGTCCCGAGTATAGCATAACCAAAAAAGATCCAGTACTAAATGAGTACCGGCAGACCTGTCATCGCTATTGACTTCCCGTTGTCATCCTGTTAAAATCCGCCTCTGTTTTGAGCGCCTGTTCAGAGGCTTTTTCACATACGAGGGGTAACCGAAAGGGGAAAACCAATGTGCACGTCTTTCACCCAACGGGCGGTCCCAATTACACCCGGGTCACTGGCGTCAAGACTTTAGCTGACGATGAGTGCGAAGGTGAGGAGAAATTCAGGATATAGTATTCACTGCGGGGCAGAACAAAAGCCGGGGGGACGGATTGGTCTGGAGGCGCCAGGGGGTTGCCCGGCAGTTTCACTGTTGTAGCCGCGATCCAGGATAGTTGCTCTGCGGATGAATAAACTAATCCGCGTCATCCACTGACCCAAACTACCCATCGTAATAGGGCCCTATTATATCCTCAATGCCAAACCCATCCACGCCGGCATCGTACCCCCCCACACCCCCATCCCCCAAGGTCAATGACAGCGCCGGGACGGACACGCGACCGGCCACCTGGGCGCTCAACTGGGACGCCGGGGGCGTCGGCCCCGTGCCCTCGAAAATCGCAAACTGGGATTCGTCCAGATCGGCGAGGTCGGTGTCCAGCAAGGTGATGCTGTCTTCCTTGCCGCTGGGATCCGTGTAAATGACCACGTCGTTGCCAATTTGTTCGGCATGGTTCGCCAGCATCTCGTCGAAGTCGGCGAAGCCCACCTGGATGAGGAAGAAGCTGTCGCCCTCGTCCGGGTTGAAATCGGTGATCACGTCGCGGCCGAAATTGCCGTAGATGGTAAACCTGTCGTCGCCCGCGCCGCCGGTCATGCGATCGTGGCCGAAGCTACCGTTGATATAGTCCCTGCCGCCGCGCCCGTCGATCAAGTCGTTGTCGTCTGAGCCAACCAGCGAGTCCACCTCGTCGGTGCCGGTCATCGTGAGGCCGTTGTGGCGCCAGGGGGTGGGCGCCGGGTCGGATTCGGGTTCTGGCTCGGGTTCCGGGTCTGGCTCCGGGTCTGGTTCCGGCTCAGGTTCGGGTTCCGGGTCTGGCTCCGGCTCTGGTTCGGTTGAGGTCTCCTCGGGTTGTTGCTCCTCCTGTTCCGCTTCGATCTCGGTGAGGGCTTCCACCACCGGGTCCCAACGGCTCGCCGACCATCTGTCCGCCATCTCCTGCGCCTCGGTGGCGGTCATGGGCGTGTAGCCGTTGTCGTCGCCCAAGGCCGCGAGCACTTTCATCCAGCGGTCGACATGGGCCTGGCCGTTGTGGGTCTCGGCGGCATAACCGCGCACGTCGGCAATTAACTCGCTGTAGTCGTTCCCTTCATCCGCCTTCTTCCCCTGGCCGTTGTCGGGCGGGGTGAGCTGGTCGTCCAGGGTGGGGGCCGGCTCATCGTTGTCGGTGATGGTGGCCTCGCCGCTGGCATCGCCCAGGGTGGCGTTGCTGGGGGAGCTCAAGGTGACGGTGAAGGTCTCGTCGGTCTCATCCTCACTGTCATCCGTGGTCTGCACCCAGAGGGTCGCGAATTGTGCGCCGGCGCTGATGGTCAGGGTTTGACCGGTCTGGCCGGTGTAGTCGCTGCCATCCGTTGCGGTGCCGTCGGTGGCAGTCCAGTTGACCGTAACGTCCTTGCCGGAGACCGCATCGAGCGAGACGGTGAACTGGAGCATATCACCTTCGGCCACGGTTACGTCGTCAATGGACAATGAGGGCGCGGCGTCGTTGTCGGAGAGGGTGGCCTCCCCGGTGGCTGTGCCTATGGTGGCATTGGTAGGAGCGCTCAATGTAACAGTGAAGGTTTCATCCGGCTCGTCGATGGCGTCATCGGTGGTCTGCACGGTGATGGTGGCGCTCTGCTGACCCGCGGCGATGGTAAGGGTTTGACCGGCCTGGCCGGTGTAGTCACTGCCATCCACTGCTATGCTGTCGGACGTGTCCCAGGTAAGGGTGACGTCCTCCGTCCAGGTCTTGTCGAGACTCACAGTGAATTCGACCTCGTTGCCTTCGGTGACGGATACATCATCGATAGCGGCCACCGGCGGGGTGCTTGCCGCTTGCTGCGCCGCCTGCTCCGCTTCGATCTCGGTGAGGGCTTCCACCACCGGGTCCCAACGGCTCGCCGACCATCTGTCCGCCATCTCCTGCGCCTCGGTGGCGGTCATGGGCGTGTAGCCGTTGTCGTCGCCCAAGGCCGCGAGCACTTTCATCCAGCGGTCGACATGGGCCTGGCCGTTGTGGGTCTCGGCGGCATAACCGCGCACGTCGGCAATCAGCGCGTCGTACCGGCCTGGCGGGGGCGGGTCATCGTTATCGGTGAGAGTAGCTTCGCCGCTGGCATCGCCCAGGGTGGCGTTGGTGGGGGAACTCAGGGTGATGGTGAAGGTCTCGTCGGTCTCATCGTCACTGTCGTCGGCGGTCTGCACCGTGATGGTGGCGCTCTGCTGGCCGGCGGCGATGGTAAGGGTTTGACCGGTCTGGCCGGTGTAGTCACTGCCATCTGTAGCCGTGCCGTCAGATGTGTCCCAGGTAAGGGTGACGTCCTCGCCCCAGGTCTTGTCCAGACTCACGGTGAACTCGACTCTGCCCCCTTCGGTAACGCTCACATCGTCAATGGACGCCACCGGCGGAGTGGGCGGCGCTTGTTGTTTCGCCTCCTGTGCCGCCTCTATCTCAGTCAATGCCTCGGCCACCGGGTTCCAGCGCGGCCAGCCGTAACCGGCATAGTTCCGGGCTTCCTCCGCAGTCATGGGCGTATAGCCGTTGTCATCACCAAACGCCGCCAGTACCTGCATCCAGCGGTCCACGTGTGCCTGACCCTGGAACGTCTCCGCAGCATAGCCGCGCACCATGCCAATCAACTCGCTGTAGTCCGGGTCGGTTGCCTGCCCCGTGTCCTGGCTAGTGTCCTCGCTGAAATCTTCCGATGGTGTGATCGAAAAATCGTTCGTACTCAGATCTGACAGTTGCGTGTTCTTCAGGGTGACACGATTGGTCGTGCCGCTCTCATCCGTATAAATCACCACATCATTGCCGTCCTGCACGGCATGATTGGCCAGCATCCCGGCATAGTCGGCAAAGCCCACCGAGTCCAGGATGACTATATCGCCCGCATCCGGGTCGAAGTCCTCCACCACGTCCTGCCCGTCACCGCCGTAAATATCAAACGCATCCGCGCCCGCGCCGCCGCGCAAGGTGTCGTTGCCCTGGGCGCCGGTCAGGACGTCGCTGTCCGCGCCACCTTCGAGCGTGTCATCGCCCGCACCGCCTTCGAGGAAATCCTTGCCGGGCCCACCCTTGATAATGTCATCGCCGCCGTAGCCAAACAGATCGTCATCCCCGCCATGGCCCTCGATCAGGTCGCCGTCCATGTCGCCTTCCAGCACCTCACCGGCGTCGGTGCCGGTGACGGTGAGGCCGTTGTGTATGGTGAAGTTGGCTGCATTCAAATCCGACAGCAGTGTGTTCTTCAGGGTGACACTATTGGCCGTACCGCTCTCGTCCGTATAAATCACCACGTCATTGCCGTCCTGCACGGCATGGTTGGCGAGCATCCCGGCATAGTCGGCAAAACCGACCGAGCCCAGCCTGACCTCATCGCCGGCATCCGTGTCGAAGTCCTTAACCACGTCCCGCCCATGCCCTCCGTACACCACGAAGGCATCAGCCCCGGGCCCGCCGGTCAGGGTGTCGTTACCCGCACCGCCAATGAGCCTGTCGTCCCCAGCGCCACCCATCAGAATGTCGTTGCCTGGCCCTGCGTTCAGGACGTTATCGGCCTCATTGCCCGTCAAACTATCATTGCCACTGCCTGACGTGGCATTCTCGATCACCACGCCGTTGGCGATGAGAAAGCCACCAGGGATTTTCCATGCCCAGGAAACGTGGCCACCACCACCGGGTTCATATTCAAGCGTGGCCGCGCGCAAGTCGATCACGACATTGGCGGCGCCGGTGTACTCGATCACATCGGTCCCGCCGGTATCCCAGATGGTGTGATAGCCGTTTGCCTCTGCACGGGTGGCGGCCAGTGTATAAACATCATCGCCCCCTGCGTGGGTGGTGTTGGCGCCGTACATGTTTTGCAGGGCGGCAATGTCCAGCGCGCCGAACGTGGCATTGGCAGAGCCATCGCCGGGATCGTCCCAGCGACCGTCCCACGTATTTACAGTGTCCGCATTCGACGTCACGGTGAATATCGTCTGGTGCAGCCCGTAGCCGGATTTCATGATCTTGCTGAAGTTGCCTTCATCATCCGGGTGGGCCAGCCCCACTCCATGTCCTACTTCATGGAGGACCACAAAGTAAAACCTCCCTCCCTGGTCGAATTGACCGCCGGGTTTATCAGTCCAGTCACCGCTTTTGGTGTTTGCCATGCCTTCCCCGCCGTTGCCGTTCCCATCGGGGAAATCAAACTGGCCCCAAGGCATGCCGCGGCCCCCGGGTATACCACCAATGTGAATGCTGTTCTCTGGGGTGCCCTCGAAAACTCCGAACTTGAGATCGGCAGCATCCTTATCCGTCGTGAGTTGGAAATCAACGTTGATGAAGGTTTCCAGATTCTCGAAGACCGACCAGATCTGGGTTTTTTCATAGTCGGTCATGGTGCGGGCGTAGTACCAGTAGAAGGCAAGGTCACCTTCCTTGAACAAATACACCAGGACCGGATCCGAGGTATCCAGCTTGTGTTTTCCCTGAACGGCGTCAACAGGGTTATCGCTCATAATTATCTCCAGCCTTGTCGATTACAGGCGGCTTCATAGCGGGATATACGATATTAGTATAAATATCATGCCTGTCAAGGAGGAGAGATCGGTAGCGCGGGCAATCATGTTGCTCTTAAATTAAAATCTGTAGCATTTCCGCTATCTTCTTGGCATATAATATTTTCTGATAAGGTTCGCGCTAATCATCATCCTGAACATGAGAACAGAATGAACGAACATGCCCGTATCGTCATCATCGGTGGCGGCATCATGGGGGTTGGGTTGCTGTACCACCTGGCCGAAGAAGGCTGTACTGACGTTGTGCTCATCGAGAAGGGTGAACTCACTTCAGGTTCGACCTGGCACGCGGCGGGACAATGCCCGAACTTTGTGGGTAATTACAACCTCGCCAAAATCCATGAATACAGTATCTCCGTGCCTGCGCCACCTGCTGTACGAGCAGCACAAACCGCGCAGTGCCGCTTTCTTCGACCGTGACATCGTCAATAGCCAGGCTCGGATTGGCGTCGGCGAAGATGAAGTCTGCCGCGTCGATCGTGGCGCCTGCCTGCGCGGTCAGGGTGATGCGGGGGGTCAGGTCCACGCGGCTATCCTGCGTTGCCCCGGAATAATCGAAAGTGTCTGTACCGCCGTCGTCGATCAGCGTGAAGGCGAACAGCCCGCCTGCCTGCATGTGCCGGGCAAGCTCGTCGAGGAAGCCGCCGGCATTGGCGTTGAAGCCGTAGGTGGTGTCGCCGGTGCGGATGGCATTGATTGTGAAGAGCGCGTATCTTGATTTGTTCCACATGCACAAATGTCCCACATTTTGCTCGTATGTATCAAGCACCGTTCCCAACAATGATCAACAGAGGTTTTCTGAAGAAATTCGATTGGCAGTTACAAAATCCCCTCCTAACACGTTAGAATGGTATCCTCAAACCGTACGTATATTTTTTTGGGAGCACTACATGAAAGCAGTGGTATTGGAAGAACTCGGTGGGCCGGATCACCTGGAGATCAAGGAGGTGGATACGCCGGAACCGGGGCCGGGTGAGGTACGGGTAAGACTGAAAAATTCCGCCTTGAACCGGCGCTATTACTGGAATCATTACGGCAACTGGAACGCAGCGCGGGCCGCTACGCGCTGGTCAGCATGTGTATCGGTATCGGACAGGGGATTGGCGTGGTGATTGAACGTATGTAGTGGTTGTTCGTTATGAGGCAAAGTCCGATCAGAAACCCTGAGCGAATTTTGCTGCAATATGTCTGGGCCGTAGCCTTCCTGCTGGTCCCGCTGTCCCTGACCGCGGACACCGTCTCGCTCGACCTGACCCTGGAGCGGGCGATCGATCTTGCGCTGGAGCAGAACCGGCCGCTGCTTAACCGGCGCCTGGATCGCGAGGTGCAAAAATTTTCCCTGGAAGTGGTTGAAGACCGTTGGACGCCTCGAGCCACCCTCCGCCCCTTCGTCAGCAAGGACCGGCAGGATCGCGAGACGGGAGTCAGCAGCCAGATCAGCATGCGCGTGCCCACCGGCGGTCAGTTTGCCCTGCGCTGGGATGAAAGACTGTCCAGCGAGTTCGAGGATTCCCGCTCGCAGTCCCTGAGTTTTTCCCAGCCGCTGCTGAAAGGCGCCTGGATTGACATGGAGACTGCCCCGATCAGGCAGGCCCGACTGGGTGAAAGGCTTAACGTGCTCTCGTTTCGACAGACGGTGGAAGATCTGGTCGTTGCGGTCATCAGCGCATACCGCACGCTCATCGGCGCGGTGCGGCAAGTGGAGATTTCCGAGACCGCATTGCAGCGCGCGCGTGAGCAGTTGCAGGCAACCCGCGCCCTGATACGCGCCGGGCGCATGGCAGAGCGGGAGGCCGTGCGCGCCGAGGTGACCATCGCCACTCGAGAGTTGGCGTTGACCCAGGCGCGCAACCGCCTGGACGCCTCAAACTTCCGTTTGCTTGATATCCTCGAGCTGGGCAGTACGGTGCGTATCCATCCGTTGGAAAGATTGAACGTTGAACCGAATCGAGCCACCTTCGAGGCAGTATTCGCCGAAGCGTTGCGCAAGCGCGCCGATTACCTTCAATCCGGGGCGCTGATCGACATTGCCCGCATCAACCTGGCGGTTGCCAAAAACAACCGGCTGCCGGACCTGTCCCTGGGGGTTGAGTTAAGCGATAACGACCCGGGACGCAAGGACGCGCAGGTTCGGCTGGACATTTCCATCCCTTTCAATGACCGTTTTCGCGACGTGGACCGTCTCAGGGCGCGCAACGACCTGCGCAAAGCCGAGAGAGCCCAGCTTGAGCTGCGCGAGTCGATCGACGTGTCCGTACGTCAGGCTGTCAACGACGTCAAGGTAGGGCATCGGTTGACGGAACTGGCCCGCGACGCGCGCCTGCTGGCAGAACAGAACCTGGACATTGAACGCGAGAAATTCGGTTATGGTCTGTCATCATCCTTCGAGGTATCGTCGTCCGAGGACGAACTCGTGCAGGCGGAGCAGGCCGAGGTGGATGCGATCCTCAGCTATCTCGACGTGCTGACGCGGCTTGACTATATCTCGGGCCGCACCCTGGACAGTTGGGGCATTCAAGTGGAAACTCTCCCGTAATGGCAAACGACCCTCAAGACATTTACCGGACTTTGCTGGAGAACCTGTCCGACGGTGTGATGGCAGTTGACGTTGATGGGGCCGTGCGCCTCACCAACCCTGCCTTTTGCCAAATCTTCGGACTCGAGTCCGAGGCGGTAACCGGTCGCCCCTTTGCAGAAATATTTGTGGCATTTGAGGGCTTTGACGAGTTCGTCGAGATTATCCTGGACGCCATTACCGAGCAGGGCGAGATCAAGCGCCGCGTCGCGAGTGTGCATATCGGTGACGCAGTCCGCTCGTTGTCCGTCACGACCTCGTACCTGCTGGCATCCGGGCCAAAACAGACCGGGCAGGTAGCAATGATTGCCGTGGTTTCCGACATCTCCGAGATCAAGGAACTGCGCGAGACCGAACTGCGCATGGCGAAAGTCGTCGAGAATCAGCTCAGTGAGCTGCAGAACGCCTATCGGGATATTGAGTCCCGCAACGAGACGCTGTCCGTGATGATGAAGAAGGTCCAGGCAACGCGTGGTGTCGCAGCGTTATTGGTGGCCGGACTGTTTCTCGCCATTGGTGGTTGGTACATTCAGCCGCTGGATATCATCAATTCCGACCCGGCGCCGGCGCTGTTGGCGGATGGCCAGGCCGCCGACCAGGCCACTGACCCGGAGACCTTGCAGACCATAACTCTTGCACCCCGGGAGTTCCGCTCGACCCTCGCGGTGCGCGGCAACCTGACACCGGGACACGTCGTGAAAGTCGTCAGCTCGGTCGATAGCCATGTGAGTGGGGTCCACGTTGCCCATGGCGAGAGAGTGGACGCAGGCGACGCGCTGCTCGAGCTTGAGCCCGGTCAGCTACTGATGGATTACCGTCGGATCCAGATCGAGTATATCCAGGCGCGCGACAAGCTGCTCGAGCTTGAAGACTGGGAAAGCAGCGACGAAATGGCGGGTGCCCGGCGCCTGTTGCGACGGGCAAAAATAGCGCTCGAAGATTCTGAGCTGAGGCTCCGGCGCACTGCTTTTCTGCTGGAAAAGGGGATAGTCCCTACCTCCGAGCACGAATCTGCGCAGCAACAACACCAGGAGCGCAAGCTGGATTTTGAACAAGCCGAGCGGGATTTGGAATCGACCAGAGAAAAAGGAGATGCTGAGGCAAGACGGGTCGCGCGCCTACAAGTGGAGAATGCGCAAAGCCAGGTTGAACAGCACGAGCAGAAACTGAATCAACTTGAGCTCGAGGCCCCGATTGCAGGGATCGTTGTTGCCGATGCAGGCATTGCGAATAAGCCCCTGGCCAAAGGCCGTCCGGTGGCCCAGGGTGAGCTGCTGCTGAGCATTGCCGATTTCGAGCAGATTTCGGTAGCCTCCAGTGTCGATGAGGTGGATGTCAGGAAGATCGAACCCGGCCAGCGCGCCTTGGTTACCGGCCCCGGGTTTCCGGGCCTGGAAATCGGCGGAACCGTTACCCGGATCTCGTCGCGCGTACTTGGCGGCAGGAGGCAGCGGGGCGCGCCTGAGTTCGATATCGTGATTGCCCTGGACAGGTTGGATGCGGCCGCGCGTGAACAGTTACGGGTCGGCATGTCGGCCTACGTCACGATCATCGTACACAGCGATCCGGAGGCGTTGCTGATTCCGATCGACGCGGTGCAGGAGTCCGGCGCTGAAACCTGGGTGCGTGTGCTCGACCGGAACACTGCCGCGGTGGAGCAACGCGCGGTCAGACTGGGCTTCACGACACTGGATTCGGTCGAAGTGATAGCAGGACTCGCGGTCGGGGAAGAAATCGTCCTCCCGGAAAGATGAACGGCAACCCCTGCTATTGCCAGCCACCGTCATGAACGCGCCAGATAAAATGTTGCGCCTGGTTGACGTGCGCAAATCCTACCGCATCGGGCCGGCTACCAGGGAGATCCTGCAAGGCATCCACCTGGAAGTCAACACTGGTGACCTGCTATCGATCATGGGGCCCTCGGGTAGCGGCAAGACTACGTTGATGAACATCATTGGCCTGCTCGACCGTCCCGGCGCCGGCGACTGTTACCTCAATGGGCGCGCGATCTCCGGGTTGACGGATGACGAGCTGTCCTCGCTGCGTAACGAGCATATCGGGTTTGTGTTCCAGTCCTTCCAGTTGTTGCCGCAGTTGACGGCCATCGAAAACGTTTGCCTACCGCTGGTGTACCGGGGTATGGGGCAGGCGGAGATGAGGCAGCGGGCGCAGACCCTGCTGGCGCGCGTGGGCATGGATGACTGGGCGGGGCATCGGCCCGACCAGCTCTCCGGCGGACAGAAGCAGCGAGTTGCCATTGCCCGGGCACTGGCGGGAGAGCCGGCGCTGTTGCTCGCGGATGAACCCACCGGCGCCCTGGATAGCGACACCGCGACCGAGGTCATGACCCTGCTCCTGGAATTGAACTCGGAGCAGGGGGTGACGATCCTGATCATCACCCATGACCCACTGGTGGCGCGGCAATGCACGCGCCAACTGCGCATCAATAACGGCTTGTTACAGGAGAAGGGAATGTCTGCCCGGGGGGTTGCCGCCACGCGGCAACCGCTTGCAGGCGCCCAGGCAGGGTATGCGGGTTAGATCTCTTGCAATCCTGCAGGCAAATGCCCGCGAGGCGGTTAACAGCCTGCGCAAGGCAAGGCTGCGCACACTGCTGGGGCTGCTTGGCATCATGATCGGTATCTCATCGGTTATTACAATGGTCTCGTTGGGCGAAATAGCCAGAGAGCAGGCGCGCAAAGAATTCGAAGCTATCGGCACCGACATCCTGATCATTCGCAAGTCGTACGAGACCTCGACCCCAGAGCAGGAGGCGGCGGAAATTGACCTGGCGGATGCCGTAGCATTGGCGCCGGCGCTTCCTTCAATTGCCGAGGCTGCGCCCAGGATCGCGAGCTATGGGGAATTCCGTTACGCCGGCAAGACAGTCGGCGAGGGAACCATCCAGGGCGTCACCGCGTCGTACTTCAGTGTGAACCGTTTGTCCATGGCATCCGGCCGGTTTATCTCGAACCTGGATGCCAACCGCCACTACTGTGTCGTTGGCGCCGGCATTGCCGAGGCAATGCGCCAGGTCGGGGTACAACAGCTTGTGGGACAGATCCTGGAGATTGACGAGGAACTCTTCACGGTCCTGGGCACATTAAATGACAAACAGGAGAGTTACACCTTGCCCATCCGGGTGGAGGCAAATAATTCTGTCTTCATACCAATCACGACCGCGCAGCGCCTCGACTCCAACCCGGAGATCGACGTGATCGTTGCCAGGTCAAGCGCCGGCGTCCATTACGAGCAGGCGGTGCAAGACGTTCATTCATTCATGCGGAACAGGTCGCGGGATCTCCTCCTGGACATCATCACCGCCAAGGAATGGATAGCCCGGATGGAAGCGCAAATGCGCATCATGACCCTGCTGCTGGCCGCAGTGGGCAGCATCTCCCTCATCGTCGGCGGAATCGGGATCATGAATATCATGCTGGTGTCCGTAGCGGAACGCCGCCGCGAGATCGCGATCCGGCGTGCGCTGGGCGCGCGCCGGGGGGACATTCAAAGCCAGTTCCTCATTGAATCCATTATCCTGACGGTAGCGGGGGGAGCGCTTGGCGTTGTGCTCGGCTTGCTGGTGACCTGGGTAGCCTGCCAGTTCACCGAATGGGAGTTCCTCATCTCAGGCATATCCGTGGTAAGCGGTATCGGTACCGCCTCCGCAGTCGGCCTGTTCTTCGGCTTCCAGCCCGCTCGTCAAGCCTCCCGCCTGGACCCGATCACCGCGCTTCAGGGAAGCTGAACGGGTGTCAAAAACAACGGCCATGGTCTGAGGGCAGGTCGCGGTGCAAGCGCACCACTGCTGCGCAAGCAGGAGTCTCCATCAAGAGTTGTGATCAACATCCCCAAGAGAGATCCCCAGGAGAGAGAACACTGCAGGGCTATCTCAAAGTCGGTATACGCCCCGCTGTCATTCCGGGCTTGGTCCGGAATCCAATGAAAACGTAATGTTTTATAAACAATGAATGATTGTTTGACTGGATTCCTGCCCCTGCTCAACGCCATACAGGGACAGGCTTGTGCAGGAATGACGGGTGGGAGATTTGAAAGCCGGTAATGACTTTAAGATGACCCTGTGTTCCTAACAAAGTGCATTGACAAGTGTATGATTTCACGGTATAATACCACACATTGCAAGGCACAATCCGTGCCCGCGACAGCAATGGGAGACCACAGATGACCGCTACCTCACAAGCTGTTTTTTCACACCTTCAACCTGGGCGGGATTGCCGCTACAAGGGTTTGCGCGCATTGCCGAGAAGCGCCGCCTGCGCTGTCGCACTGGCGCTTGGAATGGCGCTGACAGCCCCGGCCACGTTAGCGTGGGATGCATCAACCACGGAGGGTCAAGAGCTGGTAATGCAATTGGAGATACCCTATGGGAGCGAAGGAGAGTCCTATCGCTGGTCATGGAAGACGGAAGATGATACGGCCACGAGCGGGGCCGACTATACATCAAAATCAGGCACGGTGACATTCACCTGGGATGACGATAAGCAATACATTAAAGTCAAGACACTGCTGGATTGTGACATGAATGAAACTGCCGAATACTTTAATCTGAACTTTTCCAATTTCCAGGTCAATAACAGTCGGACTAATGGCTGGGCATCGCCGAGTTGGTCGTTCAGCGACCCGAATTGGGGAAGCACCTTCACGAGACAGGCACGGATCAAGAATCGATATAGCATGACCAATAAGCAGAAAGAACAAGCAGGCTGTTCTTAAAGGAACCTCAAAAAATACCATCCTTGGCATTTTTTGAGCATATCCCTATGCTGCAAGGGCAGGACCGGGGACAGAACAGGTCTGTCCCCGGTCCTGGTTTTTGACTCAGGCGACGCGTTCTACCTCCACCAGGCTGTCAAATACCCGGGGGGGCAGGGCAACCGCATACTTTTGAATCCGGCCTGTCGTCATTCCGGCGAATCATGCCCTGGCATGTTGTAAGGCAGGGGCCGGAATCTAGTGAACAAACCAACCTGTTACCATAAGGAATCATTTTTTTGACTGGATTCCGGCATTCGCCGGAATGACGGACGGCCTTTTCCTGCCTCATTTCGGTCCTTTGCGGCAGAATCTAAAAGTATGCGGTTGCCCTGACTTGTTCCTAATAACCCTGCATACTGGTTGTGACAAAGCATATTGTTTATTGCATATAGTACTCTTTCAACTTAATATTGACATGTTCAGAGCCACACAGCGGCGTCAAGACAAGGCGCAGCCCGCAGAGAATGGCGCGCCCTTGTCAAGGGCTGCAACGCCGTATTGGCGTCGCTGTGTGGCTCCCTGCGGGCGGGCCGGGAAGCGGTCGCCCGCGGCGTTACACCGCTTGGCAAGGACGCGCCATTACCGGCGCAGCGTGCCTTGCGCTCAACCGCTTCCCGACCCGCTGAACATGGCAATATTAAGTTGAAAGAGTACCAGCCTGTATTCGTAGGTGGTTACCCGAATGTTCTCATGTGCTACGAGAGGGTAGGGCGCGGTGTTCAATTTTGAAGATCATTTCGGCAAGAAAAACTAATGAGTGGCGCGCCGGCGTGTTTTGCTTGTTGGCGTTGCTGCTTGCGGGTGGTTGGTCAACCGCGGTCCAGGCCCAGAACAGTGCATACCTGACGCTTGACCTGGTTCAGATACGGGCCAATGCGCTGCACGGCGCCACGATCAAAATCACTCCGAAAAACGCCACTTTCCTCGGTGCCGGCGGGGGCGCCGGCTTCGATCTCGAGGACTTTGTGCATTCGGATGATTGGGATTCCGAAAGCGGCCAGCTCACCGCTGCCGCCATAGCCGGCGAAATCAGGCTGAACGCCACGGGTCTTTCCAGAATCACATTGCAGGGCGCGCCTGCGGGGCTGAGCATCGCGCGCGCGAAGCTGCTGGCGCGCGAGCAACCCCACTCGCACGGCAGGGCCAGCAAAGGCCATCGCTCCGCGCAGATCACCCTGGCCTACACCGGCTCCGGCATCAATGCCGACGTTGCGGTCACGGTGGCTGTGCAGGGCGGCGCCGATGGCCTGCTTTCGTATGGCAATCAACACGCGGGCTACCCGGGCGCATCCTGCTGCACTGCCGGCTTCACCATCAGGACCGGGACCCTCACCGACGGCGTCAGCGTGAATCCGGCCTCCCTGGCCGTCACCGAACGCGGTGGCGCCAGCGCCGAGGCCGGCTACAAGGTGGGGCTGCTGACGGACCCGGGCGCCGATGTCACCATCACGGCCACGGTGCCGGCGGCCAATACCTCCGATGTTGAGGTCAAGGCGGGCAGCGGCTCATTCGGCAGCGCCGCGACCCTGACCTTCACCCACGGGAGCGGCGGCAACTGGACCCAGGCGCAAACGGTGACGGTGCGGGCGAAGAACGACAGCGACACCGCCGACGAATCGTTCAACATCACTCATTCGCTGAGCGTGGCGAGCGGGCCCTACCGAACCATAACGCCGGCCTCGGTCGCGCTGGCCGTCACCGATGCCGGCGCCGGCGTACCGCTGTCCTTCAGCGCCGCGGCTTACCGCGCGAACGAGCCTGCGTCCACCACCAACGCGGCGCTGGGCCTCACGCTGTCGAGCACGCGCCCCTCGGCCACGACGGTGACCGTCGAGAGGACGGGCGGCAGCGCCACGGCGGACGACGACTATACGGCCGGCCCCTGGACCGCGACCATCGCCGCGAACACCATCACCGGCACGGTCAACATTCCCATCCGTCACGACACGACGGACGAGCCCAACGAGACCGTCGAGCTCAGCATCCGGGCGAGCAGCCTGCCGACAGGGGTGGTACCGGGCAGCCAGGGAACGGCGACGCTCACAATCACCGACAACGACGCAACCAGCGTGACGCTGGCGGGTTCCGGCACGGTGAAGGAGGACGGCAGCGATGCGGCGGACGTGGCGGTCACGCTGGGCCGCAAGCTGGCGGGCGGCGAGTCGGTGACCGCACCGCTGGTCATCGCGGGCACCGGCATCACCCGCAAGGACTACGATATCGGATTGAAAACCGGCGGCAACTACAACCGGGGGGTGTCGCTCAATAGCGCCAGCCCCTACAGCCGCTGGAGCCCCGCGGTGGTGTTCACAGGCTCCGACGTGAATACGGTGCGGGTGGCGACGCTTGCAGTGACCGGGAAGGAGGACACCCGCGACGAGGGCGCTTCGGAGACGCTGACCGTAAACTTCGGCAGCGGCGACCAGGCGGTCAGCAGCAACCTCGACCGCCCCTCGGGTACCGGCGCCGCCGGCACCACCGCCTCGGGCTCGGCGAGCGTGGCGATCACCGACAACGACCAACCGCCGTCCCTTGTGGTCAGCCCGCGCATCATCAGCGCCCGCAACCTTCAAGACGGCGGCACGGCCACGCTCACGCTGACACCGAAGAATTCGACCTTTTTCGGCGCGGGCGGCGGTGGCGGCCACAGTGGCAGCAATCCATCCGCACCCTATGTGTTTTTCGACGACCGCAACGACCGGGGCGAAATCCCCAACACCGAGGTTCGCCTCAGCGCGACCGGCTTGTCGAAAATCAGCTTGTCGGGCACGTCGGCACCTCTGACCATCAGCGCCGGCCGGCTGCTCCCGATCCAGTACGACGTGCACGGCGCGGAACAGCACCGGTCCGTGGAGATCGACCTGAGCTACGCCGGCCCGCCGATCACAGCGGACGACCAGGTGACAGTCACGGTGGACAGCGACCTGCTGCGATTCGGAGATCAGAGCGGCGGCAGCCCCGCCAGCCAGTCCGCCCGTTTCACGATCAAGCCACTCGACCCCAATGCCGGTCTGACTATCAGGGAAACCGGCAGCCCCGCCGAGACCGTCGTTGGCGAAAACGGCGGAGCGGACCGCTACGACGTGGTGCTGAGGACCCGACCGACGCATCCTGTCACCGTGACGGTAACGGCGGGCGCCGGAACGCTGGTGGATGGGCCCGACGCGGGCAACGCGGGCGCGTCTACCGAAACCCTCACATTCAACCCCACCGGGAGCGCTCTCTGGAGCACGCCACAGACCATCACCGTGACCGGCGTCGATGACGACATCGACAACGCCGGCAACGCCCGCACCGTGATGATCGATCACGCGGCCAGCTCGAACGACCACAACTACGCCGTCAACGACGCCGGCAGCCTGAGCGTGAAGGTGACTGACGATGACCGCGCCGGGGTGACTGTCTCTCACGCCGCGCACACGCTGGCCGAGAACGGCGGCGTCGCCACCTACACCCTGAAGCTCGACTCGCAGCCGCTCAAGGCGGTGACGATCACTGTGGACGCCGGCGACGGCAGCGTCGTGAAGGTGGATGGACCGGACAGCGCGACCGACTTCACCAACGCGGAAGCCCTCACCTTTACGCCCTCGAACTGGAATTCGGCGCAACAAATCAGCATCGAGGGCCAGAACGACAATGCCGTGACCTACCTGCCGCGCAGGGCGACGATCGCGCATTCGATCGCCTCGCTGGCACTCGGCGATGGACGCCGCTACCTCCCGGACATGGCCATTGCCGGCGTGGACGTGAGCGTGTCCGACGATGACAAGCCGGTCCTGACGCTCACGGAGAAGAACGGGAACACGGAAATCCGCGAGGGCGGCAGCGCCACCTTCACCGTGACCTCGAGCGACCCCGCGCCGAGCGGCGGCTTGCCGGTCACGCTGCCGACGCTGAGCTTCTCCGACGGCTACAGCGGCAGCCTGTCGCCCGCCACGATCACCATTCCGGCTAATGCCACGACCGTGGATTTCAACGTCGATATCGACGACCGCGCCGACGAGCCGGACGGGACGTTTACCGTGTCCCTGAACACCGGGACGCACTACGAGCTCGGCGCCGCTTCCTCGCTGGAGCTGGCGGTCACGGACAACGATCCCACGTCCGTGACCCTGGCGGGCAGTCCGGCCGGCTACCTGGTCGAGGGCGGCGCCAAGACCCTCACGCTCACCCTGGGCCGGGGCCTGGTCAAGGGCGAGACCCTGACGGCGCCGCTCACTTTCGCGGGCACGGCGGCGCGCAACACCGACTACAGGCTCACCACAACTGCGGCGAGGGGCGTGGCCTACAACAACCTCGGCAGCGGCAGCGCGAGCGTGGTGTTCACCGGCCCGGCCACGGGAACCACCGCGACCGTGGCCACCATCAACTTCACCGCCACCTCGGACAGCGTAGTCGGGAGCACCACGGAAACGGTGGGCATCGGGCTGGGCACAGCCACGAATACGGGTTCGGGCGGCGGCGTGACCGCAACCGACAACCTTCCCGGCTTTCACATCGTGGACTCCGTAGCGCCCTCCGAGCCGATTGTGACGCTGTCGCAGCCCGACACGACGACGCTGAAGGAGGGTGGGGACGCGGTGGAGTTCGACCTGCTCGTGAGCCCGCCTTACTTCCAGCAACCGTTCTCGCTGGTAACGCTTGAACTTTCAGGCAAGGCGGCCAGTGGCCAGGACTATCGCCTGGAAGCTGTGAGCGGGGGATCGGTCAGTTCGTGGGCCTTTTTCGTGAACCAGGGCGTGTCTTCGATGCGGCTGCGGCTGGTGCCGCTGGCGGACGACCGGGATGAGCCGAGCGAGTCCATCGTGATTTCGGTGCCGGATCAACTGCAGGTGTACCGCGATGCGGGCAACGCCGCCTACACGGTGAGCGCGCCGCGATCGGTGAAATTCACGCTGACGAGCGCCACCGCACCCCCGCCACCACCCCCGCCGGTCGAAACTCCCGGGGTGACGGTCTCGACCGCATCGCTCGATCTTGCCGAGGGCGGTTCGACCGGCAGCTACACGGTAGTGCTCGACAGCAAGCCGACCGCGAACGTGACGGTTACCGCCGCCAGCGGCGACGCGGCCACGGTTCGGGTGCAGGCCCCGGGCGGCAATCCGGGCGCCAGCGCCACCCTCACCTTCACGCCAACGACCTGGGACCAGACGCAGGCCGTGACGGTGACGCCGCAAGACGATGCAAACGCCGACGACGAGACCGTGACGATCGCGCACGCGGTGAGCAACACCGGCGGCTACGGCGGGGTGACCGCAGACTCCGTCACCGTCACGGTGGACGATGACGAGACGCCGGTGGCGCCAACCCCTTCAGTGTCCATTGCGCCCACCTCGGCCAACGCCGTCACCGAAGGCGCCGCCGCCACCTTCACGCTCACCGCCAGCCCGGCGCCGCAAAGCACGATCACGGTGGACGTCAACGTGGTGGACAGCGGCAGCTTTGCCGATAGCGGTCAGGCCGGGTCGCGCCAGGTCACCATTGGCACGGGTGGCAGCGGTACGCTCACCGTCACCACCGACAACGACAGCGCCGACGAGCCCAACGGCACACTCACCGCGACCGTCAACAGCGGCACGGGCTACACGCCGTCCAATACCAACGCGTCAGCGTCGATTTCGGTCAATGACAACGACGATCCTCCGCCGGCGACGCCGGTGGTGAGCATCAGTGGCGGCGGCGCGATTACCGAAGGCGGCACGGCCACCTTCAACCTGAGTGCCAGTCCGGCGCCACAAAGCACGATCACGGTGGACGTCAACGTGGTCGACAGCGGCAGCTTCGCCGGTAGCGGACAGGCCGGGTCGCGCCAGGTCACCATAGGCACGGGTGGCAGCGGCACGCTCACGGTCACCACCGACAACGACAGCACCGACGAGCCCAACGGCACGCTCACTGCCAACGTCACCAACGGCACGGGCTATGCGCCATCCAGCAGCAACGCATCGGCATCGATTTCGGTCAATGACAATGACGATGCCATCATCCCGAGCGCCTGCGTGTCGGACACACTTCTGCAACAGGTTGAGGACTATTACGATCACAATAGCAGTAATTCGCCCGGCTACGGGCATAACTGGTTCCGCGTACTCGTTGCGTTTGGTGCGCGCAGTCCTTCCGACTGGACAGCGGACAACCGCGTTATCGAGCCGATGACCGCTGCGTCCGCACGCGTGCGGGAGGCGAGTTGGTTTGGCTGGGGACCGGTTGCGGACGCGCTGGAATGTCTGGAAGCGGTTAACCCCGCCCCCGATCCCGAGATCGCCATCGCCGGTGGCAGCGCGGTCACCGAGGGCGGCAGCGCCACCTTCACGTTCACTGCGACCCCGGCGCCGCAGAGCACGATCACGGTGAACGTCAACGTGGTGGACAGCGGAGACTTTGCCAATAGCGGCCAGGCGGGTTCCAGGACCGTCACCATCGGCGCCGGTGGCAGCGGCACGCTCACCATCACCACCGATGACGACAGCACCGACGAGCCCGATGGCACACTCACCGCGACTATTGCCAGTGGTCAAGGCTATACGCCGTCCAATACCAATGCTTCAGCGTCAATCGCGGTCAGCGACAACGACGATCCGCCCCCGCCCGTAGTCAGCATCGCCGGTGGCAGCGCTATTACCGAGGGCGGCACCGCCACCTACACACTCACCGCGACCCCGGCGCCCGCGAGCTCAATTACCGTGAACCTTAACGTCGTGGACAGCGGCAATTTCGCGGACAGCGGCCAGGCAGGCGCCCGTACGGCCACCATCGGCACGGGCGGCAGCGGTACGCTCACCGTCACCACCGATAACGACAGCACCGACGAGCTTGACGGCACGCTCACCGCGACTATTGCCAACGGCCAGGGCTATACGCCGTCCAACACCAACGCTTCGGCATCGATCTCAGTCAATGACAACGACGACGCCATCATTCCGAGCGCCTGCGTGTCGGACACACTTCTGCAGCAGGTTGAGGACTATTACGATCACAATAGCGGTAATTCGCCCGGCTACGGGGAGAACTGGTTCCGCGTGCTGGTGGCGTTTGGCGCGCGCAGTCCCTCCGACTGGACAGCGGACAACCGCGTTATCGAGCCGATGACCGCTGCGTCCGCACGCGTGCGGGAGGCGAGTTGGTTTGGCTGGGGGCCGGTTGCGGACGCGCTGGAATGCATCGAAGGGGCCGGCCCCGACCCTGATCCCAATCCTGTAATCACCATCGCCGGCGGCAGCGCCATTACCGAGGGCGGCAGCGCCACCTTCACGTTTACTGCGACCCCGGCGCCGCAGAGCACGATCACGGTGAACGTCAGCGTGGTGGACAGCGGCAGCTTCGCCCGCAGCGGCCAGGCGGGATCGCGCCAGGTGACCATCGGCACAGGCGGCAGCGGCACACTCACCGTCAGCACGGCCAACGACAGCACCGACGAACCCAACGGCTCGCTCACTGCAACCGTCACCAGCGGTACGGGCTACACGCCGTCCAACACCAACGCGTCAGCATCCATTTCGGTCACAGACAACGACGATCCTCCGCCGGCGACGCCGGTGGTGAGCATCAGCGGTGGCAGCGCCGTTACCGAAGGCGGCACGGCCACCTTCAGCCTGAGTGCGAGTCCGGCGCCGCAAGGCGAGATCACGGTGAACGTCAACGTGGTAGACAGCGACAGCTTCGCCGGTAGCGGCCAGACCGGATCGCGCCAGGTGACCATCGGCACCAACGGCAACGGCACGCTCACCGTCACCACCGATGACGACAGCACCGACGAACCCAACGGCAGTATCAGCGCCACGGTGACGAGCGGCACGGGCTACAGCGTGCACAGCCGGAACAATTCGGATTCGGTGGCGGTCAACGACAACGACCTGCCGCCGCCCACGCCCGCCGTCAGCATTTCCGGCGGCAGCGCCATCACCGAGGGCGGTTCGGCCACCTTCACGCTCACCGCTTCGCCCCCGCCGCAAGGCAGTATCAGCGTGAACGTCAGAGTGACCCAGAGCGGCAACTTCGCCCGCAGCGGCCAGACCGGGTCGCGGCGCATCACCATCGGCGGGAGCGGTACCGCGACCTTCAACGTCACCACCACCAACGACAGCGACGACGAGCCCGACGGCAGTATCAGCGCGGCAGTGATCGGCGGTACTGGCTACAGCGTGCACAGCCAGAACAATTCGGATTCGGTGACGGTCAACGACGACGACGTGGTGGTGCCCGTCATTCGTGTGACCTCGGCGCAATCCTCGCGCACCACCGACTATGAGGGCGCCACACTCAAATTCACACTGCACGCCGACGTTGCCCCCAGTGTGGATCTGGAGGTAACCGTTAACGTCGCCGAGCCGGGCAACGCCTTCGTCAACAGCGCCGACGTCGGTACCCGCCAAGTCACGATTCCGGCGCGCCAGAAGCAAGCCACGCTGAACGTGCGCACGAATGACGACAGCGTTGTGGAAGATTCCTCAAGCGCCAGGGTGACCGTGACCGTGACCGTGCAGGCCGGCACCGGCTACACCGTGGCGTCGGCGCCCCGGCACCAGGCCGAGGCCACCGTACACGACAACGACGGCCTGCCGACGCTATCCATCGGCGACAGTGAGGCGGCAGAGGGCAGTGAGGTCTATTTTGAGGTCACGCTGTCAAAACCGGTGGCGCACAAGGTGCGGTTCAGCTACTACACCGAGTCGGGGGACTACCAGGGCCGCCACTACGGCAGTGCCTTGAGCTCGACGGATTATCCCTACACCAGCAATAACGGCAGCATCCACCCTGGCGGCACCCGGTTCGAGATTTGGATACCGACCTTCGATGACTCCCATGACGAGGGCAACGAGACCTTCACGGTCATCCTGCGCAACCCCGAGGGAGCGACCCTTGAGGACGGCGAGGGGACGGGCACCATCAAGAACTCCGACCCACTGCCCACCGCCTTCCTGGGCCGCTTCGGACGCGGTCTGGCCGAGCAGGCTGTGGGCGGCATCACCGGCCGCTTCAAGGCGACCCGCACCCCGGGCTTCCACGGCCAGTTCCTCGGCCGCGCCCCGTCCGGGGGCGAGAACAGGGAGGCCGACAACGCCGAGCGTGCACTGGCCCTGTCCCAGGACCGCGCCCCGGCCTTTGCCGGGAACGGCATGGACGGGGCCACAGGCATGGCCGGTAGTGACCTGGGTGGTGTGGGCATGGGTGATAGGGGTATGCCTGGTGCGGGTGCTGTATCTTCATCCGGCGCCCTCAGCGGCCATCCTCCCCCGTCCGCGCCTACCCGCACCCTGACCCTGGCTGAAGCCCTGGCCGGCTCGGCCTTCACCTACACACGCGAGGCCGACGAGGCCGGCGGCAGCTTCGGCCTCTGGGGCCGCGGCATGCATTCCACCTTCAACGGCTCGGAAGGTACGCTGAACGTAGAAGGTAAACTCACCACGGGACTCATCGGCGCCGACTACGCCCGTCACGACTGGCAGGCCGGCCTGGCCGTGCTCCTGACCGGGGGCAAGGGCCGCTTCAGGGGTGAGACCGGCCACGGCAAGCTGGACACGTCCATGACCGCCTTTGTGCCCTACGCCGCCAAACAGGCCGGCCGCCTGTCCCTGTGGGGCGCCGCCGGGGTGGGGCTCGGAGAGATGACCCTCTCTGAGACCCTGTCCGAGACCCACAGCACGGCGTCCCTGAGCACGGACATGGGCTGGCAGATGGCCGCCGGTGGGGTACGCAGTGACTTAGGAATATTCTTCGGTGAGACCGGCCCCGAGCTTGCCCTGGTGGGCGATGCCCAGTGGACCCGGACCACCTCGGAGCAGACCCGGGGGTTGAGTGCCTCTGAAGCCCAGACCACGCGCCTGCGGGTGGGGGTCGAGGGGGGCTGGTCGCTGGCCTTTGCCGAGCAGTCCCTGCGTCCGACGCTGGAGGCCGGGGTGCGCTACGATGCCGGGGATGCCGAGACCGGGTTGGGTGTGGACGTGGGCGCAGGACTTAGTTGGGCACACACCCGCTGGGGCCTGGCCGTGGATATTGAGGGCCGGACCCTGGTCCTGCATGAGGCTGAACGCTTCAGCCACAGCGGGTTCGCCGCCTCACTCACCTTTGACCCGGACCTGACCTCCCTGCTGGGGCCGTCCCTGACCTTGACCCACCGCCTGGGCGGGCCGTCTAACGGGGGTGTGGATGCCTTGTTTGGGGAGAGCTTGCCGGGCAGTGGAGACAACGGCAACACCGGCGGGCGGTGGCAGGCGGAGGCGGCCTATGGGATGGCCCTGTTCCAGGGCCGCTTCATCGGCGCCCCAACGTTAGGGTATGCCTTGTCCGGCCAGGGCAATGACTACCGCCTGGGCTGGCGGCTGACTCCGGCGGGGGTGGGCTCTTTGCCTGTCAGTGCTGAGGTGGGGGCGATGCGCAGGGAGATGGTTGGGGCGGAGGTTGACCATGGTGTGACCTTTAACTTGAGGTCGCAGTGGTAGTGGCAAAGAGTACCCTTAAATATAATTAACGGAGTAATACTCGAATAAGGAGACTGGAATGAATACCGATACATTGACAACCGCGAAGGAATTGGGAGCGAAGGGCGTGGAACACACTGCCGCTGTGGCGATAGCCGCGGCAATTCATAATCATACAAAAACTCAATTTGAACATCTCGTCACCAAAACGGATCTGGCTTTAGCCATCCAAACGTTGGAAACCCAACTTATTAACAAAATGTATAGCACCGCCGCAGTAGCGGTAGGCGTGCTGGTAGCGCTGGACCGTTTGCTTCCGGGTTGAGCGGGGCAGAGTCAGCCAATAAACCGGCTGATTTAGCCCAATTAATTGTCGACTTTCCCCAGTAATTCCAGGGCGCTGGTTGTCATAACCTCAACACCGGTCAGGATGGTCGGTTGCGGGTCCGGGGCAAAGAAAGGGGAGTGCAGGGAGGGCAGAACTTCACCTTTTTCCACGGCAGCAGCATATTTACCGGCCTCTACGCCGCCAATCCAGAGAAACAGGCTCGGTATTTTCGGTTCTACCCGGCCATACTGGGCGAAATCCTCCCCACCCATAACCGGCTCACCGGGTATGAGATCTTCATCGTCGAATACTGTCCTCAATACCTTGACAATACGGTCTGACAAGTCCGGGTTGTTATACACGGAGGGAGTGGATTCATCCTTGATTTTTACTACTGGTAACTTGTCCGGAGGCAATCCCATGGCCATGGCCTGGCCGATCGCAATTCTTTTTATGCCTTCAAGCAGCGTATTGCGGGCTTCATCGGTATAGGAACGCACAGTCAACTGTAATTCAACCCTGTCAGGGATGACATTGTGCTTCGTGCCCCCGTGTATCGAACCGACCGTGACCACACCGGCATCAATGGGTTTCAACTCGCGTGACACCAGGGTCTGCAAGGCATTGATAATCTGTGCAGACAACACGACAGGGTCCTTGGTGCGATGCGGGTAGGCGCCATGTCCGCCGATGCCGTAGACAGTAAGGTCAACGCTGTCAACTGCAGCCATGACATAGCCTTTGGTGTAAATGACCTTGCCGGCAGGGACGGAGGCGCTGACGTGCAGTCCGAAGTTGTAGTCCGGGCGCGGAAATCGCTCGAACAGACCGTCTTTCAGCATGGCGCGGGCGCCTGCGCCGACTTCCTCAGCCGGCTGGGCAATCATCACCAGGGTGCCTCGCCACCTGTCGGTCATGGCCGTCAGGCGCCTTGCAGTACCGGTAAATACGGTCATGTTCACGTCATGGGCGCAAGCATGCATGACACTCACCGTGTCCCCATGATCATCGACCGCGGTCGCCTCGCTGGCATAGGGTTTGCCGGTTTTCTCAAAGACGGGCAGGGCGTCCATATCCGTCCTTAACAATACCGTAGGACCTTCATCATTCTTCAATACGCCGACGACACCGTAACCGCCGACTTTTTCGGTTACCGTAAAACCAAGGCTGCGGAGTTCGTCCGCCATCCGCTCACTGGTCTTTTCCTCATGGAAAGATAATTCCGGATTCTGGTGTAAATGCAGGTACAGGGATTCGAGATAAGGGTAATCTTCCTGAATCGTCGTCTGCAAGGCGGTATCCGCCCGCACGCATAGCGTGAGTTGCGTCAGGAATAAAAAGAGCAGGGTGGATGATTTCATTGGTCCCGACAGGAATAAAACCGGGTTATTTAAGAATACGAAGGTATCCTTTTCTCAGATAAAACGCATTGCAGCCAGGATGATGCCGGTCAACGTGATCATCAGACCGCCCAGGGTAATAATCAGTTCGCGCTTTTGCAGCGACAAGCCGCGATTTAACTCGGCAGTGGTGACCAATTCTGCGCCTTGTTCATTAAGAATATGTACCATTGCCTCTGCCTGGTCCTGGCTGAAACCGGCGGCTTCCAGCCGGCGTACAGCCTTGAGTGTATCTGTGATAATCACCTGTTTACCTCCATGACGATCTCCATGGTTTCCATGTTAGAATTGAACAGTCGTCACTCTATCATCATGAGTTGACCAAGTAAATATCGGAGGTAAAACATGGTCCTGGACTCCATCACTGATCCACAGGAATTACGCGATCATTTCGGTGAACCAGTGGAAAATCCTAAAGTTTCACTGATATTTTTCATACCCGGCATAACGGAGACATTACGCGTCCATGGTGCAGCGGAAATTGTGCTGGACAAGGAACTTCTCAAGTTCGGCAAGGCAGGAGCCAAATTACCCAAAACGGCCACGCTCATAAGAGTCAGCAAGGCATACATGCACTGTGGCAAAGCTTTGATCCGTTCAAAACTCTGGGATTCAGACCAGCACATCTCCAAGGGAGTGATACCACCGTTCGGTCAGATCATCAAAGAACAGGCAGGCGTACCGATGTCGCAGGAAGAGGTACAGGAAGTAGTGGACCAGGAATACCAGGACAACCTTTACTGAAACTGATTCGGCTCTTCATGTGAGACGCCGGAACCGCTACTTTTAATCAGGTATTTATTGCAAAACTGCGTGTTTCTGTTTAGGTATCTTTGTCATTCCTCCATATTATGCGCATAATATATATTATGTTAAATAGAATATTGATCAGGGGTTAAAACCGGTAATTCACTGGATGTTTCTTATACTGCTCTCTTCTGCTTTAAATACAGCAGGCTCAGGACCGTAATCATGCTCAACAGGATCAGGACGATCCCGAGAATGCTCACGGCAGAGAAATCACTACCCCGGATCATTGATCCGACCACCCCCGGACCCAGACCCAGGCCGGCAGTCTGAACCGCCCCCATCATGACAACCACACGGCCCTTTGGATCCAGCTCCGCCATGATTCCGGAGAAATAAGGTTGTGTCAGGTTCCAGGCAAACAGGTACAGCATGGTCGCCATGCCGAAACGCAGTCCATCGATATCTCCTGACAGTATCACCAGGCCGCAAATCGACATCACGGCACTGATGATGATCGGCAAGGCGCGACCGTAACGGATGCTGATTGACGCCGCTATAAGTGCACCAACTACCCCGCCGATGTTGGATAAGGCAAGACTGGTGCCAATGGTTTGTCCTGGAAGTCCGGCGTCTGACCCAATGCGTTCCATGAATGCCCAGGCTTCCCCCTGTGCCATGAAATAAAGGAAGACGGTAGCCAGCCCCAGACCTACCAGTACATAAGGCAAGGGCTTTTCTTCACTTGTCAAGCTGCTATGCTCCTCACCGTGGGAGATAGGCAACCAATGTACAAACAGAAAGTTAATCACAACAAGCAGGCTTATAATTGCAAACACATAGGCCTTTCCGCCGGAGGCAAGGATCATGGGAATGAAATACAGCAGGGTCGCCGCCAAAGTTAAAATCACCACTAGGTAAATCCCGAATTGCCGGTCAGGATTATGCGTCCCGCCAAAGATGGCAAAGGCCACAGAGACTGCCATGCCCTCCCCTATACCGGCAATCAAGCGCGCGAGGATCATGGCTTGATAGGAATCTGCCTGGATTGATAACAGGCTGCCGGCCAATAACACGGCTAATGCTGCAACTGCCAGCACACGCCAGTTTGATTTGTGGATGAGAAATGCCGTGATGCCCATGGCTGCTGCCATGGTAATGATATCCGCGGACATGACCAGACCGACCTGGCCCGGACTCAGCTGCAGGCTGTCAGATATTACTCCTACAATGCCGGGCAGTATGACAATGGTCAAGGCGCCAATGCTGCCGAGGTAATTTGCTGCCACTAATGAGCGGATGCTGTTCAGATCGGCAGCTTCTACCGTTGTTGATTTTAACATGGGGAATTAATACACCTGAACCAGGACGTCGTGTCACTATTCCGCATTCTTCTCGAAAACAATATCTCCGTTCTGTATCACCAGGCTCGGTTTTACCAGTGCTTCCAGGCTTTCAAGGGGGTCAGAATCAAGCAGTATCACATCGCCCCACTTGCCAGCTTCAATACTACCGGCCACGGCATCCAGCCCCATCGTCTCTGCGCCGATCAAGGTGGCTCCCTGTATGATTTCCATATGTGTCAGGCCGCCCAGTGTGAAACCCTCAAGTTCTTGAAGATACACATCGTCCATGGTCGGCAGATCCTTTGCGTTTGAATCCGTGCCGACGGCAAACTTCACGCCCAGCTCATGCATTCTCCTGAACCGCTCAACCATACCTTCATAGGTATGGCCCAGGTATTTCGCCAGGTAGTCCGCATCATACGAGTATTGACCGTCCAGTTCGCGCAGGTGGTAGCCGATGGTCGGGACCAGGTTGATTTTTTTCTCCACCATGTCCCGGTACACGTCATCACCAC
Source organism: Gammaproteobacteria bacterium (assembly GCA_965116495.1). Taxonomy (GTDB): domain Bacteria; phylum Pseudomonadota; class Gammaproteobacteria; order Eutrophobiales; family Eutrophobiaceae; genus JAAXHV01. Next base: position 926,889 of record OZ220696.1, read on the forward strand.
CGAACGGATAAAGGTGCTCCATACTGTCAACACCGGCGTCAACGGCTATGCGTCCGGAGGTATGATGCAGGTCCTGGGCGCCGCCCAGGTGTGCGGTGAGGCGTAAATTCCAGGAATGGGCTTCCTCTACCGCGGCGCTGAGTTCCTCCAGCGTATACGGCGTGGTCGTTTTGATCAGGTCTGCGCCCAGTTTCGCCGCTTCGCGCACGCGTTTGCGAAATTCCCACGGACCGTCCGCCTCCACCGCCCATATCGGTGGTATTAACGGTTGAAACTCCGTGGCATGCCCTCCCGTCGTGGTAATCAAGGGACCGGATACGTATAACCTGGCGCCTCCTATAAGCCCGTCCCGCTGCGCCCGCTTAAGCGAATAGCCGACATGGTAGCGGGACGCCACGTCCCGTATCACCGTGACACCGATTTCCTGGTAGCGTTCCAGGAAACGCTCCGAACGCAGGGCGTTGACGACATCGTCTTCCAGGTCCCGGGCGCCGGCCAGTTTAAAGGTAATGTGCGCATGCAGGTCGTACAAACCTGGCAGGACCCATTTCCCTCCGGCATTGATTTCTTGTGCACCTTCCGGCAAAGCATCAGGTTTGCCCAGGTAAACTATGTTGCCTTCATTGATGAGAATGCCGGGGTTGGGTCTCGGCCCGGCCCCGGTGCCGTCAATCAAAGTACCCCCCGTTATCCAGTATGGGGCTGCTGCCACCGGATAGCAAAACAACAACAATGCCAGTTTCCCGGCTTTCAGAAAAAAAGATTGTAATGTCATGATCAGAACCTCGCGTTATCGCGTCATGGGGACGGATTAAAATCCGTCCTCGGTATCATTCGACCGGATATGAGCCGTATACCACATTACCGGCCAGTACCGTAGCCTCGACTTCAATATCCTTGATATCCTCGGCAGGCACGGTAAGGATATCGTCCGACAGCACCACAAAGTCCGCATACTTGCCCGGCTCGATGGAACCTTTTACGTCTTCCTCAAAACTGACGTAAGCTGAATCGAGGGTGATGCCGCGGATGGCCTCTTCCCGGGTCAGTCCCTGGTCCGCACCCAGTACCCCGCCCCACCCCGTACCTCTGGTGACGGCGACGTAAATCTGCGTTATCGGTTTTGAACGGGAGGATACCGGCTTGTCTGCGCCCAGTGAAAATTTTATGCCGTTGTCCAGCCAGTCCCTCAGACGATAGGATTTATGCGCCAGTTCCTCACCCCAGTGTTCTATGAATTTGTCGCCGATGATATACAGGTGCCTGGGTTGGGGCAGCACAATGAGGCCGAGCTTTTTGACCCGCTCGTAGTGGTCTGGTTGCAACAGGATGCCATGGTCCACAATCCAGCGCTTGTCAGTAATATCGATATGGCTGTTCACATACTCATAGGCATCCAGGAGCTGATCGATGGATGCGTCGCCGACGGCATGGGGGCCCGGACGCCAGCCGTGCCGCGCGGCTGCCAGCACAAACCGGTTCAGTTGATCCTGTTCAATAAGCCGCAGTCCGTAGTAGCCGGGCCGGCCCCGGTATTCCGTGCGGATCTGGGCTGATTCCTCGGCGCCGTCCAGCATCATTTCCGCCAGGCCGTCAGTCCTGAATATACCATCTCCCCATCTCTCTTTCGGGTCGCCCAGGGTCTCAAACAAGGCGTCGATCTCATCTGCCGGGGTATTGGCATCGACGTCGTAGCACCAGTCGACCCTGACGGTCAGTTCCCCGTCTTCATACAGTTCGCGCAGCATTTCGACAAGTTCCCGGCTGCCGCCGGGTTCTCTCAGACTCGTCATGCCCCAACTGTTCACGCGCCTGATTGCCTGGCGGATACCGTCCAACTGCACTTCCCTCTCCGGTGTCTGAAAATGATCCAGAAACGGGTACATGGCATTGCGTACAAGAAAGCCGGTCGGTTCTCCCTCCTCATCCTTCCATATTTCTCCACCAGGCGGATTTTCGCTGTCCTTGTCGTAGCCTATCCGTTCCAGCGCCATGCTGTTGGCTATGACATAATGGCCGCCTTTCAACGTCACCGGGTTGTCGGGTGAGACCTCGTCGAGATCGTATCGATTCGGCAGGCGTCCGTCCTCCAGCATGAACTGCCACCAGCCGCCCTCGCTGAATATCCATTCACCCTTTTCCGTAACTTTAACCCGTTCTGCGACTGCCTGTTTTATGTCGTCGATCGATGTTATTTCGGTCAGGTCAATCATCGTCGGCAGGTTGATCCCCATGGTCGTCATATGGCTATGGGTATCGTTGAACCCGGGAAGCACCGTCTTGCCTCCAAGGTCCACGATCGCCGTATCAGGGCCCGCGCTCTCAAGGACCAAATCTTCCGTTCCCACCCGCATGAACTTCCCATCCTTGACTGCAGCAGCTTCTGCAATGGAGAAATCCTTGTCGACCGTGACAATTTTCCCATTGTGAATAATCAGGTCTGGCGCCGGATTTTGTTCGGCACAGCCGCTGCAAAGAACAGCGAAGGCAACTAAAATTGGCAGGAAATCTGCGTGTATGTGTTTCATGGTGTTCTCCGGAATTGATAAGTTACTGTTCCATTTGCTGCTGGAAATGCATGTGCTCAGTTGTAACAATGTAGACCCGTGATTCTATGCATTACCCGGGAGCGAAGCCTGGCAGTATTGATAAGTATAGCGGGTAAGCGCGACATCAACCCGTAATGGCGAATTGCATCCGGTCTCTCAATCAATAAATTCAGTTTTCCGGTGTGTCCCTGTTTAATATATCCGGCTACTTCGCGCCCAAGAACCGTGTTAATCGCCAGGCCCCTGCCGTTACAGGCCTGCACGGCAAATAATCCCTCCGATAACTGCGTAAACCTGGGCAATATGGAACGGCCTATCCACGTTGTCCCCATCCACAGGTAACGGATGCGGGCCGAAGCCAGCAGTGGAGAGAAGTGCTTTAACCGTTGTTCGACAATACGGATAATCCGGCTTCTGGCATTATTGAACATAAATGCAGGACAGGCGGTAATCAGCCGTCCATCCCTGTCGTAACGCATCGAATAAATATTCGGACTGACATCTGTCATTGCGTGGTTTTCAGGCAGGATAACCTCCCTGACCTTATCGTCCAGAGGTTCCGTTGCCATCTGGAATACCCGGAACGGCAGGACCGTGTTGGCGAGGCCGGCAGACAGTTTTCGATTGCCGCCACCTGCACAAAGCACGACTATTCTTGCATTAACCCGGAATTTATCTGACTCGAGGCGCCACCCTGTGCCGGTCTTATGCACTTCAAGCACCGGGCTGTTAATGAGTACCCGGGCGCCCTGCCCTGTCGCCGCCCGCGCCAGTTCCCGCACATAAGCAAGCGGGTTGATTGCGCCGCCGGCCGGGTCCAGCAGCGCTCCCAGGTAGGCATCCAGTCCGGACAGGTGACAAATTCCCTCCCGGTCCACCGTTTCGATCCCGTAACCCAGCGAACGCCACTCTGAAGCTACCCGGTTGACCCGTTCAACCTCCCGAACGGTTCTCGCCGGGCCCAGGAATCCCGTTTGCTGGGGTGCGCAATCGAGACCCAGTTTACGTATCAGGGAAAATACATATTCCCCGGACTCACCTATCATGTTCACAAGGCGTCCGCCTTTTTCTTCACCGTATTGTTCCAGCAACTCATACGGGCTGTGACGGACTGAAAGAGATACTACGAGGCCGGCGCTTTTACCGGCAGCGTCGCTACCAGGAGTTAGCGCCTCCAATACCAGGGGAGCCATCCCTGCATCGGTTAAATGGTACGCAAGCGATAGTCCGGCAACCCCCGCTCCCACGACTGCAATCTCAGTTTCATGAATGCCTGTCAAGGAATTAAGGCCTGGCACAGCCGGTGTAACTTTACTCCAGAGCGTGTTGTCTTCTACCTCAACCGCACTCATGGCAGGGTCTGATCAGTCCAGGGGTTCTATGGATAACTTGCAGGCGCCGTTGGAACGGATCCGGCCGATACAGGATTGCGCATCGGCAAGATCCTCTGCGACAATCTCACCACAGATATTGGCCATCAACCAACCGAACGGGAAAAACAGGCGGCCTCCATCCCCATAGAATATACCCAGGTCAAAGAATGCCCCGGGTGGTATTCCTTTTATGCTGCCTGACCTGGCATAGGCAAGGACAATTTCCCCTGCCTGCGGAAATGAACTGGCATTTTCCAGCGGCATGTCTATCTGCGCGAGTTCTTCAGGCAATACCGAAGCGGGTAATGGACAGGAAAGTTCCGGGCCTGTCCACATGGCATGGATGGCGTCGTGCGTGGGCCGGGTCTGCGCCAGTTGCCATAAAAATTCAGCCGAATGCGGCGCTTTATCATCCAGGAGCGCACACCTGGCCGACAGCCCGGACCGCGGTTCAGTAAGCCTGATGATTCGATTCACTGGATAAAATCGCGTATCACCCTGCCGTCCGCAACGACCAGTTTCACATCCTGGAGGTTTTGTATGTCCTCCAGGGGGTTACTGCCGACTACAAGGATGTCCGCCAGCTTGCCTGGCTCCAGGGTGCCGAGTTTGTCTTCCAATTTCAGTATCTCCGCACCGACACGCGTGGCTGAGGCTAATACATCCTCGTCAGACAGGCCCGCATCTTTCAACAGGCCAAGCTCCACATAATAATCCTGGGGATAGCGCACGTCGTTTTCAAACGGGATATCCGAACCTACACCGATACGGATTCCAGCCTTGTGCGCGAGTCCGACCATCTCGAGATGTTGTTCATGAACGACGGGAAAACGGCGGGAAAACGTATAGAAAAAACCACCGGAGGGTATTCCCGCCGAGGGATAGCCTGTTTTCTCTACGTTGTAGAATGCAGTCAGTGTCGGAACAAAGTCCGTCTTGTTGCGGGCCATGACTGCGATAATATGCTCGTCCATCCCCAGAGGATGCTCGATCGTATCGATACCGGCTTCTGACGCCCACTCGGTATATTTGCCGAATGAGTCAACAGCAACAGGGATACCCTGCATATGGGCTTCATTAACTGCAGCGGTGACTTCTTCCCGGGTGTACGGCGCGGTCAGTTTTATCCAGTCCGCATGCTTGCGAATCTGTTCCCGCACCGCCAGCCGCCAGTCCCAGGGACCGGTTGCGACACGCACCCTGCTGGAAGGCGCCAGGCTTTTCGGCTTGCCCGTAGCGGTTGACGTGATCTCGTCCGCGTGCCCGCTTCTTGCAGCAATAAGATTACCGCTCCATAGTACGCGCGGCCCGTCAACCATGCGCCGCTCAACGGCCTCCTTGATCCGTAATGCAACGTCATTGGACGTCCCCACGTCACGGACCGCGGTAACGCCGGCGTCAGCGAATTGCCCCAGCAACAGGACCCCGCGAATGGCCGCGGCCGCATCCGAGTTGCGGTAGCGGGTGAAATCCATACCGCGCTGCTGGGTGAAATGGATATGCAGGTCAATCAGTCCGGGCACGATATATAAACCTGACGTGTCGATCACCTGCCCTTCTTCCGTTGAGACCTCGGCCCCGGCCGCAGTGCCGGCATACATTATCCGGTCGCCGCGCAGCGCCACCAACGCGTCGGCTATGGGAGCAGTACCGGTACCGTCAATCAGGGTCCCTCCCTGTAATACGAGCAAGGGATCTGCAGAGTAATCATGGGGTGGAACCGGCACCCGCCGGGTATCGTCCGTGGTGGTAAATGTTGTTTCCTGTGCTGCGCTGACACCTGGCGCGGCTAACATGAAAAAACATACGATGACTGAAAAAGTATTCTTGATGATAACCATTTTGCCGTATCTCCTCATCATTCCTCTACAGGGCCCGTCATTCCTGCGAAGCTTGTCCCTGCGGCAGCAGGGAGCAGGAATCCAGTGACAGCTTAGACCTTAACGGATATTAGCCAGAGACAGGCCGCGCACCCTGTTCGGAAAGGGTGCGCGACCTGTTGATCAATGACTGTAGCTGATGCTTACCCCGAATATCCTCGGCGGACCGTAGTGAAGACGGCCGGGCAGGAAGCCTGAAGCTGGCCCGAAAATCTCACTGAAGTACTCCTTGTCCGACAGGTTACGGCCCCAGCCCGCCAGTTCCCAACGTCCATTGTCGGACCTGAGACCTATTCGGGCATTCAGCAGCGTATAGGAATTCTGCACCGCGCCGGGGTGATTCGGCAGGATAAACTGGTTTGAATCAGTATAGCTGTAATCAAACTGGGCAAAAGGCCGGAACCCGCTGATTGCCTGTGACGCCGTGTAGCTGACCAGGCCGTTTATCGTGAAGTCAGGCGCATGGGCAGGGGTCTGGTCTTCATAATCCCCGTTTTGAATATCCGCATCCATCAGGTTAACGCCGGTATAGACCAGCAATTCAGGAGTAAGCTGCCAGGTTAGCTCCGCCTCAGCGCCGTAGATGTTAACGTCACCTGCAGTGCCCAATGTAATCACCCTGACATTCTGTCCCGAAACGGGGTCGATCCTGTCGAGCGCCGCGCGCGCCTGCATGTCATTCCAGTCGTAGTAATAGCCCGCCGCGTTGAAGCGTACGTTGCCGTCAAGCAGCGCGGACTTGAAGCCGGCTTCGTACGCCAGTAATTCCTCGGACTGAAACGGCAAAAGCTGGTTGCGATTGAAGGCAATCGACGCCGGGAACCCGCCGCTCTTGAACCCGCGGTTGAAACTGGCGTAAAACAGCAGGTTGTCGGTTGGCGTGAACTCCAGCGCCACCCTGCCGCCGACCTCCTCGGTATTCAGCTTCGGATGCGTGAACAAAGGAAGCGGTACCGGCCCACTGCCGGTAATCTTACCACTGAAGGAAAACTCGCGATCTTCATCGGTATAGCGAATGCCCAGCGACAGTTTGAACATTTCATGCATACGCCAGTCAACCTGGGCAAACGCGGAGATGCCTTCCGTCTCCTGGTCTGATCCGCTTTCAAAAAAACCGGAGAACGAGGCATGGTCGCGAAAATCGGTATCCGAGAAGAAGTCATTATCATCTTTACTGTAGAACCCGCCGACGATCCAGTCTATCGGCCCCCAGCTGTCATCGGAGGCAAAGCGTATTTCCTGGGTAAAACTGGTAATATCTTCCCAGTTCCTGATTTCATGTATATACGCAGGCGAACCGCCCTGGTCCAACGGCTGGTACCGGTCAAATTCCCGGTAACCGGTGATGGAGGTGGCGGTAAACCGGTCGAAATCAATGTTGACAGTCGCTGAAATTCCCCATGATTCGGCATCTACCTGGTTGCCGGTGGAGAATTCGCCCAGTACCGTGCGTATATCCGGGTTGCGGTCCTGGATTATCTCTCGTTCTGGCGTCAAAGCCATGCCGCCCGTGCGGTCGCGTATCTGCGCGAACGAGGCGCATTCCACCTCATTGCGTATGCCTTCAGCTCCATAGGAACAAAAGCCTGGTGAACCATCCGCAAACAAATTACCCGCATGTTTGAATGCCATTACCTCGGATTTATCCTCTGAATAATCGCCGCTGATGAGGATGTCAAATTGCTCGGTGGGTTCCCACAGTATCGAGCCGCGGTAGGCCTTCCTGTCAATCTCCCCGTTATCGGGGTCCACCCCCGGACCGAACGGTACTTCCGGTATTGTCTCCAGGGTCTGCCAGCCGTGCTGCGATACGTTGATGTTCGTGGCAACCCGCGCCGACAGGGTATCGCTCAAAGGACCGCCGATACCCAGCTCCAGTTCCGTCCTGTCATATTCCGCGTAATCGAAGCGCGCCTGCAGGTCGAACTCCTTGGTGGGTTTGCGCGGCACGACCTTTATCGCGCCGCCCGTGGTATTGCGGCCATACAGGGTACCTTGCGGTCCCTTCAATACCTCGACCCGGTCCACGTCGAACATCTGGAAGCCCAGCATGACGTGCGACGGCAGGGCGATTTCATCCAGGTAGATCATGACCGCCGGGTTCTGCTTGCTGGTAACGTCGTTCATCCCCACACCGCGAATGGTGAACACCGAATCGCCCTCGTAGGAGGAACTGGCGTTGACCGTTAACCCAGGGGTGAACTGTGCCAGGTCCCGGGGTTGGGCAACACCCAGGTCCTGCAACACATCACCTGTGAATGCCGTTATCGAAATAGAGACATCCTGAACATTCTGCTCACGCTTTTGTGCCGTGACGATAATTTCCTCAATCTGGGCGGAAACAGGTGTAGAAAATAAGGCAATACATGAAATAAGTATTGTAATAGGCTGAATATTAAATATTTTATTTAGGCAACACAGAAAAGAAACGGAAAACCGTCCAATCGAGTAATTCATCATCATCCTTCTCCCCTTGGTGAGTAAGCACTGCATCTGTTACAGGATATTGATTACGCGTAAAATTGTCAATAATCGACAGCGTTGCTATTTTACAACTACTGCCACCCCTGTTCTGCCTCCGCCAGGCTGGCCCGGTAATATTTCAGTCCGGTATAAATGATGAGCGCCGACAACGGCGCCGATATTGCAACTACGGTTGCCAGGGAATGGCCGACCAGGGCTGGATCCTTGTAAAAATAGTCAGTCAGCAGGGCGACGAAGGTCGGACCTATACCTAGTCCTATTAGGTTAACAGCCAACAAATACAGCGCCGAGACCTGGGCGCGCATCTGGTTGGGTGTAATCGGCTGTAACGCGGCAGGCGCGATACCGTGCGGCAGGCTCCAACAAAAGGTGAAAGGCGCCATGAGCGCCAGTGTAAACCAGATATTGTCGACCAGGGGTGCGGCAACACCGAAAGGAATGGAACAGAGCGCTCCTATCATGATGACCCTCAGGTTGGCGTCGGAATAGCCGCGCCGGCGCAGCGCATCCGCCATCCAACCCGCGCTGACGACACCGGAAGTGCCGAAGACCAGCAACATGCTTCCGTAGACGAGTCCGACCTCACCCGGCGTCCAGCCATACTTGCGAATAAAAAATGCCGGTGTCCAGGACAGTATTGAATAGGCCAGCATCACGAACATGGATACCCCGATCATGTGATGCCCGTAGGTGCGCCAGTTTGTGCGCAAAAATGCAATGATTTCCCTAACCGGAATGCCTTTGGGAACTGCACCCGGTTGACCTCCAAGCAGCCCCCTGCGCACCGGTTCGCGTAGGGAAAACACCAGTAACGCCAGTAAAATTCCGGGTAATCCGACTACGATGAATGCCATCTGCCAGGCGCGAATCTGCCCGAATACCGGGATATCAACAACATCGAGCCGAGTCACGAAATCAACGACGAACCCCCCGATAATATAGGCCAGTCCCGCGCCTAGAAAGCTGCCCCCGGTAAAGACTGCAATCGCCCGGGTAACCTTGCCTGGCGGAAAGTAATCTGTAAACAACGAATAAGCCGGCGGAGATAGCGCGGCCTCCCCTACTCCCACCCCTATACGCGCGGCAAACAACTGCCCGAAAGATTTTGCCAGACCGCACATGACGGTCATCAGGCTCCAGAGGAACACGCCGGCGGCGATAATGGTGCGCCGATTTGAAACGTCTGCAAGGCGGGCAATGGGAATGCCCATCAAGGTATAAAACAGGGCAAAAGCAATCCCCTGCAGGAGGGATATCTGTGTGTCGCTGAGTTGAAGGTCCTCCCGTATCGGTTCGACCAGCAGGTTTATAATCTGCCGATCGACGAAGGAAAAAATATAGGCAACCGTCAAAACGCCGACAACGTACCAGGCATAGACCTGGTTTGGGTACTCTTCGTGTTCAGAAATCGGTAAATCTGGTTTATTCATCTTTTTAGCCGCGCCTTGTTTCAGCCTCCTGAGTAATCCTGCATTTCAGTCTTTCATTCCCGCTTCAGCAATCCAGCGTATTGCGCCGCTCCCAGTCACTGAGATGCGCTGTATACTCCCTCCATTCCTGCATTTTCAGTTTGATATAGGAATCCACAAACTCGTCACCCAGGCCGGCGCGTAATACCTTGTTTTTTTCCAGCAGACGTAAGGCGTCCAGGAGGGTGGCCGGTAATTTTCGTGCAGATTTCACCTTGTGACCCTCTGCGTACATATCGAGAAACAACGGTTTACCCGGGTCGCGTTGGTTATCTATCCCGTCCAGGCCGGTGGCCAGTATGCCGGCCTGTGACAGGTACGGGTTGGTGGAACCGTCCATCAGGCGCAGTTCGAACCGGCCCGGATCCGGGATGCGGATCATGTGGGTACGGTTGTTCCCGGTGTAGGTAACCGAACTTGGCGACCAGCTTGCCCCGGACAGGGTGCGCGGCGCATCGATCCGCTTGTAGCTGTTGACGGTCGGGTTGAACAGCGCGCAGAGTGCAGTGGCACTGTGCATGACGCCGCCCAGGAACCGGTAGGCCAGCCCGGACAGGCCCAGGTCATCGTTTTCATCCAGAAACAGGTTGTCGTCACCCGCCGCATCCCACACCGAGACGTGGGTATGGCAGCCGTTGCCGGTGAGGTCGGCAAAGGGTTTCGGCATGAACGTCGCGCGGTAGCCGTGCTGCTCCGCAATGGTCTTGACCATGTACTTGAAAAAGACGTGGCGGTCAGCCGTCTTCAGGGCATCGGCATAGTCCCAGTTCATTTCAAACTGGCCGTTAGCATCCTCGTGGTCGTTCTGGTACGGGCCCCAACCCAGTTCCAGCATACAGTCACATATGGCTTTGATGACGGGATAACGGCGCATCAGCGCCTGTTGGTCGTAACAGGGCTTGCTCTGTATATCGTTGGGATCGGAGATGGCCGTGCCTTCCTGGTTAATCAGGAAATACTCACACTCGACGCCGGTCTTCATCCGATAACCCGCCTGCTCCGCTTTGGCCAGTTGCCGTTTCAGGACGATACGCGGGGATGCTTCCACTTCTTTGCCGTTCATCCACAGGTCCGAGGCCAGCCAGCCTACTTCCCTGTTCCACGGCAACTGGATCAGGCTGTCCGGGTCAGGTATGCCGAACATGTCGGGATCCGCCGGCGTCATGTCCAGCCACGCGGCAAATCCGGCAAACCCGGCGCCCTCTGCCTGCATGCCCCCGATCGCCCGTGCCGGAACCAGCTTCGACCGCAACGTGCCGAACAGGTCGACGAAACTGATTAAAAAATATTTGATGCCTTTTTGTTCTGCAACTTGTGCCAGATCGGTTGTCATCATTGTTTCCTCCTGGTTAACGTTATCTGTTGTCTCCGGGAATCCAGTCAGTGCCTGCAAGCGGCACCTTGGCCATGGCGGCTGCTTCCATGGTTAATGCCGCCAGGTCCTCGGGTTCCATGTTATGCACGTGGCTCTTGCCGCAGGCGCGCGCCAGGGTCTGTGTCTCCAATGTCAATACCCGCAGGTAATTGGCGAGCCTGCGCCCCCCCTTTACCGGGTCAAACTTTTCCGCGAGTTCATCGCTCTGCGTGGAAATACCTGCAGGGTCCCGGCCCTCCTGGTAATCGTCGTAATAACCCGATGACGCGCCCAGCTTGCGGTATTCCTCTTCGTACTCCGGACTGTTGTCACCCAGGGCAATCAAGGCTGCAACCCCTATGGAAACCGCATCGGCGCCCAGCGCCAGGGCCTTGGCCACGTCTGCGCCGCTGCGTATCCCCCCGGATACGATCAATTGCACTCTCCGGTGCATATCCATTTCTTTCAGGGCCTCCACAGCCAGCCTTACCGCCGGTAAGGTGGGTATGCCGACGTGCTCGATAAACACATCCTGGGTTGCCGCGGTGCCGCCCTGCATACCGTCAACGACGATGACGTCCGCGCCTGCCTTGACCGCCAGCATGGTGTCGTAATAGGTCCGGGCTGCTCCTATTTTAATGTAAACAGGTATTTGCCAATCGGTAATTTCACGCAGCTCCCGAATCTTTATCTCAAGATCATCCGGCCCGGTCCAGTCCGGATGGCGGCAGGCGCTGCGTTGGTCGATTCCTTCAGGCAGGTCGCGCATTTCCGCAACCCGGGCGCTGATCTTCTGGCCCAGCAGCATACCGCCTCCGCCGGGTTTGGCGCCCTGCCCCACCACCACTTCAACAGCGTCCGCCTTGCGTAAATCATCCGGGTTCATCCCATAGCGGGACGGCAGTAACTGGTACACCAGCAGGTCCGAATGCTCCCGTTCCTCCGCTGTCATGCCGCCGTCTCCGGTGGTGGTGCTGGTACCCACTTCGGAAGCGCCCCGGCCCAATGCCTCCTTTGCCTGCGCCGACAGGGCGCCGAAACTCATTCCGGCTATGGTAACGGGTATTTTCAGCTCGATGGGCTTTTTCGCATAACGCGTGCCCAGCACCACGCTGGTATCACACCGTTCCCGGTAACCTTCGAGTGGATAGCGCGACATGCTGGCGCCGAGAAAGACCAGGTCGTCAAAAGTCGGCAATTGCCGCTTGGCGCCGAACCCCCGTATGTCATATATCCCGGTACGCGCGGCGCGCTGGATCTCGGCAATGACCGGCCGCGGAAATGTCGCGGATTCGCGCAGCCAGTCCGTATTGTTTTTCTCAGTCATCCTCCCCACTCCCGTATCACTGTCCGTCATTCCCGCGAAGCTTGCCCCTGCATGCCGTAAGCAGGGGGCGGGAACCCAATGAAATACTTGTCCCGCAGGGACACTTTATAAGGTGTCGCAAGCGACGGTGTCTTACTGGGTTCCTGTCCCCTGCTTACGGCATGCAGGGGCAAGCTTCGCAGGAACGACGAACCACACAGGAATTCAATAAGCATCCACATTGTCAACATCGAAGTGATACAGTTTTCGGGCGGAACCGTAACGGCGAAAATCAGCCGCATCGACGCCGGTGATGCCCGCTTGTTGCAGTAACTGTTCAACCTCCTGTTCGTGATCTTCTGCCATCGGTTTCTCCACACAATCTGCACCCAGGCCGGCAACCTTTCCCCTCACATAGATGCGCGCTTCATATAACGAATCACCCAAGGCGGTACCGGCGTCGCCGCAGATGACCAGGCGCCCTGTCTGCGCCATGAACGCGCTCATGTGTCCGACGGACCCCCTGACGACGATATCCACGCCCTTCATGGAGATGCCGCAGCGGGAACTCGCATTGCCCTCGATAACAAGCAACCCGCCGCGCGCGCTGGCGCCGGCGTACTGTGACGCATTGCCCGTCACCCTCACCCTCCCCGACATCATGTTCTCCGCGACCCCGGGTCCGGCATTGCCGCGCACCGTAAGCGACGCCCGCTTGTTCATGCCGGCACAATAGTAACCCACGTGCCCGGCTATCGTGACTTCCAGCGGCGCGTCAATGCCTACCCCTACCGCATGTTTTCCCTTCGTGTTCGTTACCGACCAGGCGGAACGCTCTTCACTGCCGTTATGCTCGTGCAATGCCTGGTTCAACTCCCTGATACTGACATCGTCCAGGTTAAACTCACGCATGCGTCAATGACTCCAGCTATAGACCGTCGCCGGTTCGGGTTCCCAGCATTCGGCCTGGTCGGCGCCGGGCAATACGGCAATTGCACGGTATTCCGACGCCATTGCCACCCAGTCGGCAGTTTCCGCCATCACCGCAGGCTTGCAGGCGATCGGGTCGCGCAGGACGGCAAAACCGTCCTTTGTGCCTATGGCGAATGTAAAAAAACCGTCCAGGTCCTGCAACGCCGCCTGCAGGGCTTCATCAAGCGACATGCCCTCACGCATGCGCCAGGTCAGGTAACCTGCCGCCACCTCGCTGTCGTTATCCGTATGGATATCGATACCCCGTTTTATGAGAAACTCACGTAAGCCGTTATGATTGCTGAGAGACCCGTTATGGACCAGGCACAAGTCCTCGCCTGTGGAAAAAGGATGCGAATGTTCAGTGGTCACCGCACTCTCCGTAGCCATGCGCGTATGTCCCAGGGCGTGGGTACCTTGCATCCGGGTGACGCCGAAACGTTCAATCACCTCCGACGGCAGGCCTTTTTCCTTGTATATTTCAATACTGGTGCCCGTACTGTTGACATGCAACGCCGGATATTCCCGGGCAACCCATTCCCGGAACCTGCCTGCCGGCACGGTGGTGGTCACTACGGCATGGTTTTGCGCCGGACTGACGCTGCCGAACCCCGGGAATACCCGGGACATCTCATCGTCCATCTGCTGCCAGTCGAACTCCGTCTCCGGGCTGAGCAAGGTTATCTTGGCCATTGCTTCAGGCGCGCTATCACGATAGACCGCTATACCGGTACTGTCGGGACCCCGTTCCGCCATCTCCAAAAGCATCCGCGCAACCAGTTCTCCCAACTGATCTTCAATGAACGGGGATTTACTGAATAAGCCGACTATTCCGCACATGACACGCTACGCAGGCAGGCACTGGGATAGACCTGCCTGGTTCGAGACCTCGGCGACAGTCATTTTCAGTTGTTTGCAAAATTCCCGGATCCGGGCACCGATCGCCCCGGCAAGTAAGCGGTCTTTCTCTCCGACATCAGGCAGCCGGGTAATACTGCTCTCGTATTGTTTAACCGAAGTTGACAACAGGCTTCTCCTGTGGAAGAAAAACAAAATTGTCAGTGCGCACATTTTTTGTAATAGTTGCATGGTTGTTCAGTTTACTATAAATATGTCCCGGATCAGGCGTCAGTGAGAAATGCGGGCTAGAGGTGCTTTTTCTGTGCAATCAACCCCGGGACCAGGACGACGGCACTGGCGATAAACAGCACGGTCGCCACGCTGTAGACGTGGTCATAACTGCTGCTGCCGAGTATGGTTGCGGCGATAAAGGGCCCGATGGCATATCCCAGAGTCTGCATGCAGATGCCGTAGATCACCACCTTGCCCCTGCGGTCGAACGAGGCCATTGTCGCCAACAGGTAGGGCATGCTCACGTTCCAGAGGAAATTGAACAGGCACACACCCAGGGCGAAATGGAACAGGGCGATCTCGCCCACTAGTATGTAGATGCCGATAGCGGTACCGATGATACTCACCTGCAGGGGTATGATCCGGCCAATGCGCAGCTGCAGGACTACGGCGACAAAAGCCCCGACAATGCCCAGGAACTGGGAGATGGTCAGGACGTTGGCCACGGTCTGCTCGGCGATGCCGGCTTCCAGCCCCAGCAGGAACAAGTAGGCCCAGACGATACCGATGGATGTGTTGTAGACCAGGATGGCAAGCAGGGACACCCCTTTTAAGCGCCATGAATAACCGACTTTCTCAGGCACCGACAGGTCCAGGTGGTGGACGCCGGAGCGCGGCAGGTAGCGGGTGAAAAACAGGCCCGAAACATTGAACAGAGCAAAGAACACCAGCACGCCGTTCATGCCTATGCTCGCGAACGCGGTGGGCATAACCAGTATGCCCAAGGCGCCGTAGATCAGCACCCAGGTGATGATGTAACCAAAATTCCTGTCGGATTTATCGGTGAGGCCCATCATGGCGAAGGTCAGCGACATCAGTCCGCCGGAGCCCATACCGGTGAGGAAGCGCACCGCTGCCAGCGAATTGAAATCCACCAGGGACAGGGACAGGAGATTGCCCGCGGCGGCAATGATCAGGCACAACACTGCCAGTTTGCGCCAGTCGAAGTGCGCCTCCATAAAGATGACCAGGATAGTGGTGCAGGCGATGCCGAACATCTCTGCGGAGGCGATATAACCCGCCTGTTCCTCGCTGAATGCCAGGTGTTCGACCAGGCCCTGGACATAACCCGGCTGGAGGATGAAGACACAGGGCGCAATCACCGCAATATAGACAATCGCGCTGATCGACACGCGCGAATTCACATGCACAGGATTCGTACCATTCCCCAATAGCCATTGCATAGGACTCACCCTCCTTATGGCAATCGTTGTACTAGACGGTCAGATTATTCGACTCAAACACTACCCAGAACATCGAGTAATATATCCACGGCCTTGTTCATGTACTCGCGAGTGATGGTCAACGAGGGCATCAGCCGCAGCACGTTGCCGTTACGGCCACAGGGCACCATGATGATACCGTTCGATAACAGGCCCATGACCACCTTCATCATCGTATCCTGGTCGGCGGGTTCCCGCGTCTCCCTGTCCATCACCAGTTCTATGCCGATCATCAGCCCCCTGCCCCGCACTTCACCGATGATGGACAGGTTCCCACTGGCGGCCTGTAACCGGTCCAGTACTTCCTTGCCCACCTGGGCCGCCCTCTGCACCAATTCGCCTTCCTGGATGATGTCGATATTGGTCATGGTTACCGCAGAAGATACCGCATTGGCGGCAAAGGTCTGGGGTTGTGACATGTCGTCAAGCTGTTGCGCCAGGTCCTTGCGCATGATGACACCGGCCATGGGCAGGTCTCCACCCATGCCCTTGCCGAAGGTGATCATGTCCGGTTTCACCCCGGCGTGTTCGATGGACCACATCTTGCCGGTGCGGCCGGTGCCCGCCTGAACCTCGTCGGCGATAAACAGGGCGCCGTGTTTTTCACAGGCGGCTTTAACCCGAAGGAAGAATTCGGGCGCCGGCGGCACGTACCCCCCTTCCCCCTGCACGGGTTCGACGATGACGGCCGCCACGTCATCCGCCGCGGTATACGGTGTATTCAACAGGTAATCCACGTAGTCACCGCAAACTTCCTCGCAGGACTTGTCTCCAAGGGGCAGTGGGAAACGGTAGGCGTAAGGGTAAGGTGCGTGTATGACGCCCCCCATGAACGGGCCATAACCCTTGCGGTACTGGGCGCCGGTGGTGATGGCATTGGAGGCGGCCCAGACACCGTGGTAGGCGCCGTGGAAGGCCATAATCTGGTGGCGCCCGGTCACCCGGCGGGCAAACTTGATGGCGCATTCCAGTGCGCCGCTGCCACTCTGGGTGAAATAACTGATACAGTTGTTCCTGAGGCCCGGCGGCGCGATGGAGGCGATCTTTTTCGCCAGTTCCCCGCGCTTGGTATTACTGATATCCGAGGCGTGCATGAGAATCTTCGACTGGCGTTCCATGGCCTCGATAACCCTGGGATGGGACCGGCCGACGCTGCTGACCCCGACACCGGCAGACACATCAATATACAGGTTACCGTCCGGATCCTTCACCGTAACCCCCTTGCCCACATCGAACACAAGCGGAAAACCGCCGCCACCCCGGGTCATCGATTCAAATTCCGGCGCTTCGGCGAGCAACTCTCCGGCCTTCGGGCCAGGGACACTGCCGGTAACTATCTTCGGTGCATCGGGAAAGGAAAGTTCTGCCAGTTGCTGTTCCGACATCATGATAGTCTCCTGTGTAATCGAAGGTGGATTGGTTATAGGCAATCGGTGTAATTTGTCCCACCCGGGCTGACGGGGTAAAGTCGAGCGTCCGGCATATTCAAAACTGTGCTACCAGGTATCAGCCGGAGCTTTTATCAGCCGCATGTTCATTCGGGAGCAGCGGCCAGAAGCGGAAATAATCCAGCAAAATCACCAGCACGGGGAAGGTCAGGCCCAGCAGCGCATTGGCCAGCCACAGTTCCTGCTGGTAGTGGCCTTCCGGTCCGGCAACCAGGGGCCCGGACACGATCGGTCCCATGTACAGGTAAATTCGCTGTAATATAAATGCTGCCACCGTACACAGCAGCACAAGCAGGATTCCCCTGAGAGGTTGCTCCATATTCTTCAGCAATCCGCCCTGGAAAAAGGTCAGGGGCACAAAGGTCCCGAAAATGAACGATATGGGCACCAGCACCAGGTACCTGACCTGGTCCATACCCAGCACCATGGTACAGACAGAGTAAAGCAGTCCCCCCAGCGCCGCCACAATAGCCGTTGAGGCCAATACGCCGAGGGTGGGATTCCTGATGGCCCGTACCGGCCAGCCTTCAAACAGCGGGAAGACCATGATAACCGCAACAGTCGATACGCCCACTGCCAACGGACTCCACGCCATAAATAATCCGCCCGGGTCGGCGTCCGCGAAATACACCGGCGCCCCTTCCAGGAAACTGAAATCAAATAACAAATGAAAGATTGCATAGCCGCCCAGGTAGGCGACGACCAGCACGCTCAGGCCGATTAGCAGCGGGTTGCTGCAGAAAAGTGTCACCGGCCAGCAATGCCAGAGGGCCACATACCAGAAGGTCACTACGACTACCAGGATGGAATACATCATCATCATGGGGGTAATGCCGTGGCCCTTGCCGACAAGATGATAGGACACGAAAGCCAGGGACAGCCCGACTGCCATCGTGATCAGTGTCATCACCAGGCCCTTCAGCGGCTGTGGTATCGTTGTCAGCAATGCCGGGTAATTTGTCTGCCAAACCATGGCCATGATGAGTTGCATGGGTACCAGCGCCATAAACAACCATGCCACCCAGGTACTGAATGTGGCCTCCTCAAACAGGCTGATGATACCCAGTGAAATAATCACCACAGCGATCAAACTGATGACTCCCAGCAAAGGCTGTTTCATGTTGTTCTGTTCTCCTGTGCTGCTTTATTAACCTGGCACATCAACCCTTTCAGGTTCGTGGCCCCCATGCCCGGGTCCAGCCCGCCGGCATCCTCGGTGAGCATATTGATATTGGACTCTAACTGAACTTCAATATCCGTGCGATCTTTTTCCGGGAACCACCAACCCCACTCGGCACTGACGACTCTCGGGTCGATACCGTCAAACAACCTGGCCCGGAACTTGACCTTGCCGCGCGGCGATTCGATATGGACCCAGTCGCCGTCATCGATGCCCCGCGCCGTTGCCGTATCCGGGTGCATTTCCACCAGGGGATCGGGATGCGTACGGCGTAAATAATCGCCCTGGCGGTGCTCGGAGCCAAAAAAGTTGAATATCCGCTGGCCGGTGATCAACACCAAAGGATATTTTTCCACAAACTCGGGTTCCCGTTCCGGGCTTTCCGGCGGTTCCACATAACCGGGCAAGGGGTCATAGCCCCACTCTTCGTATTTATGCAGGTAAAAATCCAGCTTGCCGGATGCCGAGTTGAAACCGTCCTTTTCATACTTGCGGTATTTCACTTCCGTTTGAATATACGGCATTTCCCTGAATTCATCCCAGGTCAACCCGGCAGGCTCAAGGATGTGGTCCAGGGACTCTTCATAACTGTCCCAGAAATGCTCCGTAAAGCCCAGTTTCCGACCCAGTTCATTGAGTATCAGGTGATCCGGTCGGGCTTCGCCCTCCGGTTCCACCGCCTTGTTGCGGGGAAAGACATAACCGTGCACCTTCCAGTAATCGGCAATATTGTCATTTTCCAGCCAGGTGGCCGCCGGCAACACGATATCCGCCAGTTCCGTAGTCAGCGTAGGGAAAATGTCTACGGCTACGAAATACTCCAGCTTGTCTTTCAGGAGGTTATAAACACGTCTTGAGTTCTCGCGCGCGGTCAGTGTATTACTGGCGAATATCACCATCGCCCTGACCTGGTAGGGATCTGCTTCTTCGATGGCGTCCCAGACCACGTGGGGTGTGATCCGGTTAATGGTTGCCCCGAGTTTATAACTGTCTGCTCCCAGCATTTTGGCATGCTGCTCCGGCGGCAACCGGTCAAACATGGAGAATTTCGCCCGCGGCAGACCCGGCGGCAGACCAAAAATCACGTTGCCGCCCGGCACATCCAGGTTACCGGTCAGTGCAACCAGGTAGATCAATGCCCGGTCGGCATCGACACAGTTGATGTTCTGTTCTATACCGACCCCCCACTGCATGGCCGCCGGCCCGGTAGTGGCATACAGCCGCGCCGCCTCGATAATCTTCTCCTTCGGCACCCAGGTGATTTGTTCGGCGCGTTCCGGCGTGAACTCTTCGAGCCGTTCGACAAACTTGTCAAAACCGGTGGTGTAATTCTCCACGAAGTGATGATCGTAAAGGTCCTCTTTCACTATGACATGCATCATGGCCAGGGCCAGGGCCGAATCAGTGGCGGGGCGGATCTGCAGAAACAGGTCAGCCTTATCGGCCAGTTTTGTGCGGCGCGGGTCGATCACAATAAACTTCGCTCCATTTTTTAATGTCCTGGCCAGGTTGATGCCCTTGTTTTCATCCGGGTTGGAAATGAGGTGATTACTGCCCCAGGCCACCACACAGGCCGGGTTGTTGTCATAGTCGCAAAGGGATATATCCATCCCCATCAATTTTGATATCGCCACCCGCGGCAGATAACACATATGCCCCGGCGTAAGCACATTGGGCGAACCGAAGAGATTGGCCACACGATAGACAAAACGATGGAAATCGCGGCCGGTGCCGTGGCCGAAAACAACGGATTCTGCGCCTGACTCCCGTTTGAATTGATTCAGCTTTTCGGCTATTTCGGTCAGCGCCTCCTCCCAGGAGATACGTTCCCACTTTCCCTCCCCACGGGCGCCTGCCCGCCGTAGAGGGTGCAATAAACGGTCGGGATGGTATTGTAATTCAATAGACCCGTATGCCTTTTTGCAGGTATAGCCTTTACTGACCGGATGTGCCTTGTCCGGTTTAATCTTCACAACCTTGCCGTCTTCCACAACGACATACACGCCGCAACCACCATGACCGCAAGAACGGCAGATTGTACGAATCGATTGTTGATTATCTACATTTGTTTCCATCTGTTCATCCGCAAGTCAATTACTGACATATTAATCCTTTATCTCTGCTGCAAGATAGGTAACTGCTGCCCAGGCCGCGACATTTTGTTTCAACTGCGCGGGGTCGATCTTGTCCAGGGTGTCATCTGCCGTGTGGTGGTAGTCAAAATAGTCGGAACCGTCCTGCCGTAACCGGAATATGCGCACGCCCTTGTCCTGCAAGGGTCCGATATCGGGGCCACCGGAACTGGCAGCCTCCCCTTTTTTAACACCCAGTCCTTCCAGCACGGGCATGGCGCTGTCCATCAATACGGGATTATCGGTATCTAAGCGCCAGACCGGTCCTGCGCCAAAGTCCGATTCGGAGGCATAGAGGTGATCGTCCAGGATGCCGGCATTGGCCGCCACATACTGCTTCGCCCCCCATAGACCGGCTTCCTCATTCCCGAACAGCACCAGTCGGATACTGCTGCGCGGTTTACGCGGCAGTTCACCTACCAGGTGCGCAGCAGCAGTGGTAATGGCAACGCCTGCCCCATCGTCCAGCGCTCCCGTACCCGGATCCCAGGAATCCAGGTGGGCGCCGATCAGCACCACTTTTTCTGGTGTTTCACGGCCGTTGACCTGGGCGATCACGTTCCAGGAGTGACCGATCTCCCGGTAGGCGACTTTAATATCCAGGGAGATCCTGACGGTTTCAGTACGCTCCATGATGCGCACCAGTTGATCTGCATCCGGTGCGGAAAGTGCTGCCGCAGGCAAGGGGTTTTTGTTCAGCGTTGATACGCCGGTATGAGGAAAGCGGTGGCTGTCGGTGCCGATAGAACGGATCAACACGGCGACAGCCCCTTTTTCCTTGGCCAGCGACCCCGCTTCATAACGGACCACGACGGAATTGCTGTAACCTTCCCCGGTGCGGGAGCGTTCGGTAAAATAGTTGATAAAAATAATCCTGCCTGTCGTCTGTTCCAGGGGTGCGGCCTCCAGGGCCTCCAGACTTGCGAAACCGGCCACGTCTGCAACGATCTCACCGCCGGTAGACCCGCTGTAACCCAGTGCGGTGATATGCAGGTCCTGCGGAAAAGGAGACACAATCCTTGCAGTTTCGTGATGGCGGGTCCAGACGGGAAATTCGATGCGCTCAAGCCATACTTTATCGAAAGAGAGCGACTCCAGTTTCTGTTTCGTCCACTCGACTGCGCGGTGATCCGCTTCCGTGCCGGCAAGGCGGGAACCCACCTCCGTGGTCAACCCTTCGACAATCTCCCAGGCCAGGTCGGATGCCAGACCTGCCTCCCGCAACTGCACTGCCGTGCTGTGTACGGTATCATCCTGCGCCGGCGCTACCTGGAACAGCAGGAATAATACTGATGCCGGCAGCAAGCGGTTCATATCGGTCATGGGTCGGTTTTCAATACAGGTTTTTCGGTTAACAGTCTGGGTCATCGATATTATGATGCATGCCGGCCTGACTTTCCATAAGCAGGCTGCAGGAGTGTTGTCTTTGCCGGGTCCGCTGAAGGAATAAGTTGCCCACTGGATTCCTGCTCCCTGCTTCCGCAGGGACAAGCTTCGCAGGGATGACAGCATGGAGTTTGACCATACTTTGAGCCACACCCCAACCAGGAGGTTCACTGGGTTGATACCAGCCAGGTAGCCTTCCATTCGACATAATGATATAACTTGCAAGAGATGACCATACGAAGAGTGAGATGGCGAAATGACTGAAATAACGCCTGTTCTGGAATTTATAAAAGTAGCAAACAGTGAATCCGCTGCAATAAACGCCCCCGGACAGGAAGCCCTCAGCTTCGGCGAGTTGCTGAAACTAGTTGAAAACACGGTATCAACACTGAACCGGAACGGCATTCGCAGAAACGACAGGGTCGCGATCGTATTGCCTAACGGCGCCGAGATGGCGGCAGCTTTTATAGCAATTTCCTGTGGCGCTACTGCCGCGCCGCTTAATCCTGCGTATCAGAAGGCTGAATTTGATTTTTATCTGTCAGATCTCAATGCCGGCGTGCTGATCGTGGACGAGAACAGCCGCTCTCCGTCCCTTGAGTCTGCACGGGAGTTGAATATCCCCGTGCTGTTATTAAAAAAAGGAGGCTCCCTGACAGCAGGCGAATTCAGGCTGGAACCGGCCGCTAAAGTCCGGCAGGACAGGACGGTCATGACCCCGGATCTGGCCGGCAGCAACGATGTGGCGCTGGTTTTACATACATCCGGCACCACATCGCGCCCCAAAATTGTCCCGTTGACGCAACGGAACATCTGCGCCAGTGCAGAAAATATCCGGACCACCCTGAACCTCACAGCCGCAGACCGCTGTTTGAACGTGATGCCGCTGTTTCATATCCATGGCCTGATCGCAGCCGTTCTATCGAGTATCAGTGCCGGGGCGGGTATCTTCTGTACGCCGGGTTTCAATGCATTGAAATTTTTTGCCTGGCTGGAGGAAGCGCAACCAAGCTGGTATACCGCGGTCCCGACCATGCACCAGGCTATTCTGGCCAGGGCCGGTAAAAATAAAGAGATAGCCAGACAGTCCGCTTTGCGGTTTATCCGATCTTCGTCCGCGTCATTACCCCCACAAGTCCTGAATGAACTGGAGCAAACTTTTAACACACCTGTCATCGAAGCTTATGCCATGACGGAGGCATCCCACCAGATGACGAGCAATCCGTTACCCCCCGGAACAAGAAAGCCGGGCAGCGTCGGCATGGCAGCCGGACCAAAGGTGGCGATCATGAGCAAGACCGGCAAGCTGCTGGAGCAAGGTTCCATCGACGAGGTGGTGATTCAAGGGGAGAACGTCACGGCAGGGTATGACAAAAACCCGGCAGCAAACCGGGAAAACTTTGTCAACGGCTGGTTCCGCACCGGCGACCAGGGGGTGATGGATGAAGATGGGTACCTGACAATCACCGGGCGTTTGAAGGAGATCATCAACCGGGGTGGAGAAAAAATTTCACCCAGGGAAGTGGACGAAATCCTGCTGGACCATCCTTCGGTAAGCCAGGCTGTCACATTTGCCTTCCCCCACGATAAACTGGGCGAAGAAGTGGCGGCGGCTGTTGTGTTAAAAGACGGTCAGACAGCAAGCGAGAGTGAACTTCGCTCCTTTGCCGCAGAATATCTGGCCGGTTTTAAAGTGCCAAAGAAAATCATGTTGCTTGACGATATTCCCAAAGGCGCGACCGGAAAAGTACAGCGCATTGGTCTGGCCGGGAAACTGGGGCTGGTCTGATGCGGATCTGTATATACGGCGCGGGGGCTATCGGGGGGTATATGGGCGCCCTGCTCTCCTTATCGGGGATTGACGTCACCCTGGTTGCCCGCGGGCCGCACCTGCAGGCGATGAAAAAAAACGGCTTGAAAATCATTTCAGACGGGCAGGAAATAACCGCTTATCCGCACTGTACGGATGATCCCGCTGAAGCGGGTCCCCAGGATTACGTGATTATCACGCTGAAAGCCCCATCGGTGTCGAAGGTCCTGGATGCGATGCAGCCGTTGCTGGGGGAGCGAACCAGTGTAGTCACTACGGCCAACGGCATCCCCTGGTGGTATTTTTACGGGCTCAAGGGGCCCTGGGAGAATCACCGGCTGAAAACTGTCGACCCCGATAACCGCCAGTGGAACGGGATCGGCCCTGGGCGCGTCATCGGTTGTGTCGTCTACCCTGCCTGTGAAATCAGCGAACCGGGCGTGATTAAACATATGGAGGGAAACAGGTTTGCCCTGGGCGAACCCGACGGTGAAAAGTCTGAACGCTGCATGCAACTGAGCAAAGCGCTGATCGGCGCCGGTTTCAAATCACCGGTGAGGTCCGAACTACGCAATGAAATCTGGGTGAAGTTATGGGGCAACCTCTGCTTTAACCCCATCAGTGTCCTGACACACGCAACGCTGGATGTGATAGCGACCGAGCCGGGTACGCGCGCGCTGGCAAAATCCATGATGCTGGAAGCACAGGCCATCGGGGAACAACTGGGAGTGCGATTTAGTGTTGGCGTTGAAAAGAGAATCGATGGGGCCGCGGCTGTCGGCGCCCACAAAACATCCATGCTGCAGGACCTGGAAGCCGGCAGGACCATGGAAATCGATGCGCTACTGGCTGTGGTAAAGGAACTGGGACAACTGGTCGGCGTCGCGACACCGGTAATCGACCTGGTACTGGCGCTGGTACAGCAACGGGCGCGCGTCGCGGGTTGTTATTAGTCCCTTGCGAGGCTGAGAAATTTTGCCATATGATCAAGTTCGCGCCCGGTATCGGTATTCAATATTGACGCATAGCCTTCCCTGCCGCCCCAGAAAACGTAGTTTTCACCGTTCAGGGCTACCGTTGCATCCAATGCGCTCTTTACCTGTGCAGCAGCGTGGGCAAGTACATAAAAGTCCGGATTGGTGGCGGCGTCGTTCATGTAACGGGGATGGCTGAACATGGGATTGCCCACAAAGATAAGATACACAGGATGCCGCAGCGTTTCATTCTCCTGCGCACCACGATGGATAATGAAGAATGCATGCGGAGTGTGAAACCACCCATTAACTTTAATTCAATAGATGTAATTTCTTCAACGGCGAAATATCAATCGACCTGAACAGCGGGTAAACACTGATCCGGTCCCCCTGTTGCACGGCATAGGAAAAACCCACCGATTCGCCGTTTGCGATGATCAAATCCACGTCCGTAACCGGAATAGCCAGCAGTTCAATCACATTCCTGACCGTATTTTGCTCCGGACAGGAAATATTTAATCGCCGCTGCCGGAATGACCGGCGCAGATGAGCATTCAATTCACCGTAGAAGCGTAAGCTGGCTGTGATCATGTAATCATCCGTTGTTTTCTATTGTTCATCTCCTCGAATGCCCGTTCAACCCGTTCCCCGAGCTTACCACGCCGATACATCCGCAGACAGGCAGGTTCAAAGTCGTGCAGGATAAACTCCGGCATTTGCTCTGTCATCGATGCTAATTATACCAGTACCCTTTCCAGTTAATATTGACATGTTCAGAGTGAAGCAGCGGCGCCAAGACAAGGCGCAGTCCGCAGAGAATGGCGCGCCCTTGTCAAGGACTGCAACGCCGTATTGGCGCCGCTGCTTCGCTCCCTGCGGGCGGGCCGGGAAGCGGTCGCCCGCGGCGTTACGCCGCTTGGCAAGGGCGCGCCATTACCTGCGCGGCGCGCCTTGCGCGCAACCGCTTCCCGGCCCGCTGAACATGTCAATATTAACTGGAAAGGGTACTAGCATGCCGGCGTAAAGTGATGTTTGGCGGGATGTTTGAAAATGCCTGTATATGCAAGCATGATGTCCGGACCGGTTGGTTTCCGCTAATCGGTCAGTTAAGATAATCAACGAACACAAATAGCCAATACATGCACAAACTCATCATTCAATCACTACGTGACAACGTTCGCGGCCCGGTGTTATGTCCGGGTGACGCGGGTTACGACGAAACACGGGTCCTGCACAACGGCATGATCGACAAGCGTCCGGCGGCAATCGTGCGCTGCACGGGTGTTGCCGACATACGTTATTGCGTCAATGCGGCCCGTGAAAACGACCTGTTGCCGGCCGTACGCGGCGGCGGTCACGGGGTGGCAGGCAACGCCAGTTGCGATGATGGTTTGATGATCGACCTGTCGCTGATGCGCGGCGTACGGGTCGATGCCGGGCAGCACATTGCCTGGGTCAGCGGTGGTGCGACGCTGGGCGACATCGACCACGAAACCCAGCCGTTCGGCCTGGTCGCACCGGCCGGCGTGGTGTCCGAAACAGGCATTGCGGGTCTCGCGCTCGGCGGCGGATTCGGCTGGGTGCGCGGCAAGTACGGGATGACTGTCGATAACATTCTCGGCGTCGACATAGTCACTGCCGACGGCGAGTTGCGCCATGCAAGCGTGTCGGAGAACCCGGACCTGTTCTGGGCGGTGCGCGGGGGTGGCGGCAATTTCGGCATCGTCACGAGCTTCGAATTCCGCCTGCACCCGCTGGGACCCATCGTCATGCACTGCGCGCCGGTGTACGCCGGAACGCAGGCGCGCGACATCCTTCAGGGTTGGCGGGAATTCATGCACACGGCGCCGGATGAGTTTACGACCGAATTCTTTTTCTGGACCATCCCGGATCACGACACCTTCCCGCCGGACCTGCGCGGCGAGGACGTCGTCATCCCCGCCGGGGTCTACGCCGGACCGGCTCATGAAGGTGAGCGATACGTACAACCATTGCGGGAACTCGCCACACCGCTCATCGATCTCAGTGGCCAGCGGCCTTTCACGGCCGTGCAGCAGATGTTCGACGTGTACCTGCCGAAAGGCGAGTTGCTGAATTACTGGAAATCGCTATACCTGGATCGTATGACGGACGATGTGTTCGATGCACTGATTACGGTCTTCAACGAACGCCCCGCCAGACGCACACCGTTCGTACTGCATGACCTGCGCGGCGCCAGCGCCCGGGTTGACGCCAACGCTACCGCATTCGGCAGTCGCGCCATGCCGTACCTTATGGAATTCAACTCATCGTGGACAGACCCCGGTGACACGGACGCCAACATCGCCTGGACCCGCAAGGTGTGGGACGATATGGCGACCCGATTCTCGTCCGGTCACGGCGGCTACCTCAACATGACTTCCTACAACGAACACGGCGAGGGGCTGGTTAAGGAGACTTATGGTGTGAATTACCCGCGGCTGCGTGAGGTCAAGCGGCAGTACGACCCCGGCAATTTGTTCAGGTTGAACGCCAATATACTGCCGGGTTAGTGTCTTTCAATGATCTGTCTTTTTGTAAGGCGGTAGCAATAGAGTTGTAACAGCCGATATTATGATCACAATGGCGGCTGCCACCAGTATTTCCCGGTAAGAACCATACGTCTCATAAGCCAGGCCGAACAGGTAAGGGCCGAGTGAGGTACCGATAAGGAAGGAAGCAAACAGGATACCGTAGATCTTACCGAAATTAGCCACCCCGAAGTAGCGGCTGGTGAGGTAAGCCAGCACGTCTATCTCCGCGCCCATACTCAACCCGATGCAAAGCGCGGCCAGGAAAGCCGGTGTGCCGGCTGCGCCGGCTGCTAGGATGCCCACACCGCAGGCGCTGATCATAAAGCAGACAAAGGCGACCCGGGTGGCGCTGAACAGGTCTATCAGGTAACCGACGAAAATACGCGAAACCACGATGGCTATACCCAAGGTGGACTGGACCAGTGCCGCCTCGCCCGTCGTCATGCCGCGGTCCGTCATCATCGGGACCATATGCGATAACACGCCGTAAAGGCCGAAAGATAACAAGCTGAATATCAGGAAAAGTTGCCACAACAGTCGTGATTTAAGTACGGGCAGCAGGTTCAACGTTGTTTTTTCAGCGTTCCCGGTTGCTACGGCGTCCTTATCAGGTGATACAGCTTTGCCATGTCCCGACGGTGCGTCACGCAGAAAAAAATAGACCAGCGGCACGGCTACTGTCACTGCGACTATCGCCAGACATAAATAACCGGCCCGCCAACCGTAACTGTCGATGACATACTGCGCCAGTGGAGGTACATAGGCATAACCCATCCCGCTCCCCCCCATGGCAATCCCGATTGCCAGTCCCCGCCGGCTGTCGAACCAGGTTGTAATGGTGCGCAAATAGGGCAGCGCATTCGCGCCGGCCCCCAAACAACCAATCAAAATATAGATAACAAGTAATTCCCACAGGTTATCGACAAACAGGGCCGGCGTGGCGAGCAAGACAGCAAAGAGCAGGATGGAAGGTAATAACACCCGTCTACTGCCAAAGCGATCGACCAGTTGACCAATGATGGGGATGCAGAGCGCCAGTGAAATGGTGGAGTAAGTCGCTGCAAGACTGATTTGAGCGCGATCCCAGCCGAACTCTTCCCCCAACGGCTTGATGAACAGACCAAGGGCGCCGAACGCAAACTGGCCGGGTCCGGTGGACATGGCGACCGCGGCAATCGCCACGATCCACCAGCCGCGGTAGGTAATGTGATTTTCCCCGGCCAATCCCTGCCGATGTGTGGCGATATTTCTCATTGGTCTTATACTGTGGGATAAATATAGTGAGATTAGACAGCTTTACTGTCTATGTTTACTCTATCAGAGTATCGGGTAAAAACATGAAGTATAACTATGATAAAGAACATATCACGTACCCATCTTGTCTTTTACCGCTAAACACACACAACCGAGGACGCGAGCATGAACATTGAAACGCTGTTGATCCATGCAGGAGAAGAAGACAAAAAATATGCCGGGGCGGTTGTGCTTCCCATATTTCAGAGTGCCACATTTGCATATGGCGGTGAAGACAACTACCACGATCAAAAGTATATCCGGCTGAACAACACCCCCAGTCACAAGGTGGTTCAGGAGAAACTGGCACGGATTACCGGTGGTGAGGACGCCGTGGTCACTGCGTCGGGGATGGCTGCGATTACCACCGCACTGTTGACCGTATTAAAAAAAGGCGACCACCTGCTGGCACAGGATTGTCTCTATGGCGGCACACAATCCTTTTTGGCGCACACTATCGCTGACTTCGGGATTGATGTGGATTTTGTGCCGGCAAACGAGCCGGGTGAATGGGAAAAACGGCTTCGGCCTGAGACGCGCGCAATCTATGTCGAGACCATGAGTAATCCCCTGCTGGAAGTTGCCGATCTCTCATCCGTTGTTGCGTTTGCCCGATCCCATCGCCTCGTTTCCATGGTCGACAATACCTTTGCCTCGCCGGTGAACTTCCGGCCCCTGGACATGGGCTTTGACCTGTCATTGCATAGTTGTACAAAGTATCTGAATGGACATTCGGATATTGTAGCCGGCTGTGTGATTGGCAAAAACGACCTGATCACTCGCATCACGCACCGTTTAAATCTTTTGGGTGGTTGCCTGGATCCGCACGCCTGTTTTCTGTTGCTGCGCGGCATGAAAACGCTGGCCTTGCGCGTGGAAAAGCAAAATGCAAACGCACAGGCGTTGGCTTCTTTTCTGGAAGCTCACCCGGCCGTGGTGCGTGTGAATTACCCGGGCCTGCCCGGCCATCCGCAACACAGCCGGGCAAAAATGCTCTTTAACGGGTGTGGCGGGGTGTTGAGTTTCGAGTTGGCGGGCGATTACCGCGTGGCTGATGGAGTGATATCAAGATTAAAATTGCCGACCCCTGCGCCAAGTCTGGGCGGCGTCGAGACATTGATCACCCGGCCCGTGCAAACGTCACATGCAGAGATGAGTGCCGAAGAACTGGAAGCAGCGGGGATATCAGCGCGATTGATTCGCCTGGCGGTAGGCATTGAATCAGCAGCGGATCTATGCGCGGATTTTGAGCAGGCAATGCAGGGCGTTCAGGCTGAATGACTGAAAAGCTGTTTCATGACATGGATGGACAAGATAAACAGGATGTTTGAGATTCTTTATGGCAGCCGGACTTCAGGACCATGAAGGATAACGATACGGATTATATCCGCTCCCTGGTGCGCCCTGATTGCGTCCACAGGGATGTATATATCGATCCGGAAATTTTCACTCTGGAAGTAAAACGTATCTTTGCCCGTTCCTGGAACTACCTTTGCCATGAGAGCCAGATAAGGCATCCCGGTGATTACCTGACCGGTGATATCGCCGGTAATCCTTTTATCGTAATCCGTCATGAGGATAATTCCATCAGGGTATTGCATAACCGTTGCGCCCATCGCGGCGCGAAACTGCTGGAAAACGGACAAGGCAATGCAGCAGTCATAAGCTGCAGTTATCATGGCTGGTGCTATAAGACGAACGGCAAGTTGCTGTCCGTCCCCTGCCGGGAGAATTACCAGGATACGGAAATTGGCAATAACCTGGCAAATTACGGCCTGTCGGAAATCAGGACAGGCAGCTATCGCGGCTTCATTTTTGCCAACCTGGACGGTAACGCTCCCGATCTGACCGGATACCTGGGTAGCTCCCGGCGCGCGCTGGACAACATGGTTGACCGTTCCCCGGAAGGAAAACTGGAAGCTTTGGGAAGTTCGTTCCGCGCCATCTACCGCAACAACTGGAAGATTTACCTGGAAAACCTCCATGACGGCATGCACCCGTTGCACGTGCACCAGTCTTCTATTGCGGCAAGTCGGGAGCAAATCGGCAAGATTGAAAAAAACTCAGCCGGCACACCTCCCCTCGCCCTGCAACTGGTACAGGCAAACGCACAGAGTTACCGGCAGATGGAGGAACTGGAGGTCACCTGTTACGAACACGGACACAGTGATATGCGCGGGTTTCGCAATCCCGATAATGACGCTGATCCGGTCTACCGGGAATACGTCAACCGGCATCAGCGACAGTACGGAGAAGAAAAGTCCGGAGAAATCCTGAATACGAACCTGCACAATGTGAATTTCTATCCCAACGCCTCGGCACACCCGCGTTTTCTGCAGATGCGCGTGATAACACCGATTTCAGTGGATAGAACAGCCATCGAAATTTACGTTTTCCGTTGGAAAGGAGCGCCGGAAGAGATCAACCGGAGAAATGTCATTTACGCCAATACCATCCACTCCCCTTCCTCGCTGATCAAGCCCGACGATCTCGAGACCTACCGCCGGGTACAGGAAGGGCTGCATTCATCCGGCAGGGAGTGGATAAGCCAGCACAGCCTGTTTGACCCGGGCTCGGATGATATATCACCCCAATCCGCACTGAGCGAACAGTACATTCGAAACCAGTATCGAGCCTGGCTGGCATACATGTGCAACCCGAATATTGCCCCGAAGGCAGGCACAGAAGCGTGATGAATCCGGATTATTTTACCCGGACCGATAAATCGTGACTGTTTTTGCCGACAAGACAAACTCAACCGGGCTGACGGATGACGATCGGGAAGCAATCGAATTATTGCTCTACCGGGAAACGGAATATCTTGACCAGGCCCGTTACGAGGAGTGGCTGGGATTGTTCACCGATGATTGCAGATACTGGGTCCCGGCAAGGAAGGGGCAAACGGATCCTGTCGATGACATTTCCCTGTTCTATGAAGACCGCGACCTTATGGAAATGCGCATAAGCCGAATTCAGCATCCGCGGGCACATTCTCTCGATAATCCGGTTACGACAAGCCATGTTACCGGGGATAAACTGGTCGAGGACATCAGCGCCGATACGGGTGAGATAATCATCACCACCCGGTTCCAGATGGTCGAACACCAGCGCGGTGAACAACGCCTGTTTGCCGGCGCATACCGTTACCACCTGCGCCGGGACAACGGGGGGTTTAAAATCAGCCTCAAACGGGTAGATTTAATAAACTGTGAGGATTACTTCGAACCCCTGCAGGTCTTTATATAGGAAAGCAGGTAATCCCATCTCTTACACCAGAGCATACGAGGTAGAAACAAAATGTTTCCGCAATTATCACCCAAAAATACAGCCCTGCTCATCATAGACATGAGCCTGGATTTTTTACAGGTCGGCGCGCCTTTTGAAACTGTAGAAGGACGGGATATGCTGCCCAACCTGATCCGGTTTACCCGGCATTGCCGTGAGGTGAAACTGCCGGTCATTTATTTGAACCATGTCCATTACCCGGGCGCCAACGACAAGGGCACCCTGGCAGACCGTTTTCCTGTTATCCGGGACGGGAAGGCCGTGCGTGCAGGTACGGAGGGGGTCACTATCTGGCCGGATATCGCGCCCCAGGCCGGTGATATCGTGATCGAGAAGATCAGGCAATCCGGTTTCATGTACACCAGGCTGGATGCAATACTCAAGGAACTGAAAGTCGTCAATCTCCTGGTGTCAGGCGTTTCAAGCGGGGCCTGTGTTGAATCCACCGCCAGAGATGCGGTTTCACGGGACTATTTCGTCTACATGTTGAGTGACGTCACGGCTGCATCGGATATCCCGGACCTCGGCTGGGGAGCAGTGAATTTCGATACCCTGCAACGGGTGTTTTTGACCAATTTTGCCTGCCACCTGGGGAAAGTCGCTTCGACAGAAGAGTTAATGACCGGGCCGCTTGCGAAAAGTCCGTAGATATTTGCACCTAACGGCAGGGTTGTAAGACCGCGCAGCACGATGCCGTAGCGGAATGCCGGATGCTCCGTGGGCAAGCGCAGGGTCATCTGTACCGGCGAACGCTGCCGCAATTCCGCGTAGACCGGATACGGGCCCTGAGTTACCTTGTCCGAAAACGGGTTGTAGGTGACTCCGTACTGCCGGCGCTCGGGGATCAGCAGAGCATTGACCGCGAGGGATTTTATCGTTCGAGGTAGTGATAGGTTCATTAAAGCTCAAACAGTGTGTAATTTGCCTTGTCTGATAGCTTGATAATCGTCTTGTCCAGAGTAGCCAAGGGGCAGGATTGTTTTAATGCCAACATAACATAAGAGGCGTCATACGCGGATACGCCATACCTGTAACAGAATTCATATAACCTCGCCGGTACTTCCTCGCCACGAATCACCAGGGATAATTCAAACAACCAGGTTAATTGGGTCTTGTACTGTTCGTATGCCATTTCATTTTGTTTGCTATAGCGCTGCACTACAAAAGCAGCTTCATAAACCCAGATGTATGGAACGATGATTTGCAGATTGTGTGAACCAATAGCGCTTAAAACCTGACGCGCATAGGATTGATCAGCTTCAGACCCGTCATGGAATAACCAGCGCATCATCACACTGTTATCAACCACGATTGGATTTTCTAATTGCTCATTCTGCCTTAACGTTCTAAACGCCACGTTCGCGTCCTTTCGCGATCACTTCAGTGATGGGTTCATCGACCTTTACCAGTTGCAAGCGCAACAAGTTCTGATAGGCAATATTCTGCCTGTCGGCATAGCTGTCTGGGAGAACCCGGATCTCAACAATGGGTTTACCATGTTTATAAATTATCGCGGACTCACCGGTTTTGGAAACCTGATTAACGATACTACTGGCTTCCTTATTTATTTCGGCCATCGTAACTTTCATAGGGAAGTCCTCCTATAATGTACGTAGTATTATACGTACATTATAAAACCATATCAACTGTCGATGGTGTCATTGTCGATGGTGTCATCAACCTCACCACCGAGATTTCTGAAGAAATTGTCTAGCCGGGTCTTGTGTTCTTCATAATGGGTGCTGTTCACGAACCAAAGTCTCCTTCTCCTATATGAATTGGCTATATTGCCAGAATTGCTATATCTCTGCTTGGATGGATGTATCCAAAACAGGGTTAGGTTCGGTCCGCAGATGTCCATAGCTGGTTTATAGGCAGATTGTGGTTTACATTGTCACCCTATAAATCATAAAAGTGTTATAATATGATTTATTAAAACCTGGTGTATAACTCATGCAGTGGAATTGGGAACTAGACAGCTGGCCTGATTTTACCTGGCAGCCGGAACCTTTAAGAGCGCTTGAAGAACAACTGCTGGTGGGCAGCGGCATGCTGTCCGGCGCTTTCAAGCACCTGGATGAGGGGGACGCGAGCCGTATGCGAGTGGAAATCATCAGTAATGAGGCAATAAAAACATCGGAGATTGAAGGCGAATACCTTGACCGCGAAAGTGTTCAATCGTCCATCCGTCGTCATTTTGGTCTGCAAACCGATGTCGGGCAGGCGCCACCAGCAGAGCAAGGCATAGCTGATATGATGCTTGACCTGTACAGGCGTTTCCAGGAACCGATTACCCATAAGCAACTATACGTCTGGCATAGTATGTTAATGAGTGGACGTGATGACCTGACTGATACAGGCCGCTATCGAAGAAGCAACGTTCAAGTTGTTTCAGGCCCTGATTACAAACGCAAGGTTCACTTTGAAGCTCCACCTCCCGAGCGGGTGATGCCTGAGATGAAGGGATTCATCACATGGTTTAATTCCACTTCACCAACCGGCAAAACAGTTTTGCCGGCACTTACCCGCGCCGGCATTGCCCACCTGCGTTTTGTCTGTATTCATCCTTTCGAAGACGGTAACGGACGCATAGGGCGGGCAATCGCTGAAAAGGTTCTTGCCCTGGGTCTTGGCAAGCCGTCTCTGATCGCGCTATCCGCCAACATCGAAAAACACAGGAAGGCTTATTATGATACGCTGAGAAAAACTAACAAGGCCATCGAAATCACAGAATTCCTTGTCTATTTCGCCCGAACCATACTGCAAGCCCAGGAGGACAGCCTGTCTCAAATCGAGTTTCTTATTAATAAAGCTAAAATGTTAGAGCGGTTAAGGGGAAAGCTGAACGGAAGGCAGGAAAAAGCCCTGCTGCGCATCTTCAGGGAAGGACCGGCGGGTTTCACGGACGGTTTAAGCGCAGAGAACTATATCGGCATCACCAAAGCCACTCGTCCGACAGCCACACGTGACCTGGCCGACCTTGTGAGCAAGGGAGCATTGACAAAAAAAGGAGAAAGGAGATATACAAGATACTATTTGAATTTACCTGGAAATGAGGTGCGGGAATTATTTGCTGAGATGGATGACATTAGAGAAGGCACTCAACTTGGCGCAGAGCTCCCCATCTCTGATTTACGGAAGGAAGGGCGGCGATAGTTGCCTCGTTGTTTTAAGATTTATATTTACTCCTCAGTTCAGTTTTCAACACTTTGCCCAAGGCGCTCTTGGGCAGGCTATCGACGATATGGATCTGCTTCGGAATCTTGTAACCGCCGATCCTGCCGCGGCAGAAGTTAATCAGTTCGTCCTGTGTCGAATCGGCTCCGGATTTGATTGTTGCCACGCCGATCACCTTTTCGCCATAGATTTCATCAGGGATACCGATGACGGCAACTTCCAGTACATCGGGGTGTCGGCTCAGCACGGATTCAACCTCACTGGAATAGACGTTTTCCCCACCCGTGACAATCAGGTCCTGTTTCCGGTCCTTGAGGTACAGATACCCCTCGTCATCCAGGTAACCCAGGTCACCGGTGCGGAACCACCCATCCACCAAGGCCTGTTTTGTGAGTTCAACCTGGTTGATATATCCCCTGAACACGTTGTCGCCACGAGCGTAAATCTCCCCCACCTGCCCCGTTTCGCATGCCTGTTCATTGTTATCCATTATTTTTAATTCCACGCCGTCCAGTACGCGCCCGCATGAGGATAATCGGGCTGCATTGCCTTTTGCAAAGACATCCACGTGGGACTGATTGTCCAGCATGGTCAGCAGCGGTGCCGTTTCGGTGAGGCCATATCCTTGCGCGATCTCGACACTTGGAAAAGCCTCAAATGCCGCCTTAACCCAGTCTACCGACATGGGCGATGCCCCATAGATGATCTGTTCCAGCGAGCTGACGTCATAATGTGCTACTTTCCCCGATTGTAAGGTTAACATCAGCATGGTCGGCACTAACAAGACGAAGGTGACACGAAATTGTTCAATTGCATTTAATAGAGTATCGGGGTCAAATTTGGGCAAATAGACACTGGCTGCGCCCTGCATGAAGTAAACAGTCTTCACCAGTTCCGCCGAATGGAACATGGGAGGAACGTGCAAAACAACATCGCCGGGCTTTGCCGACCACCTGCTGCCCACCTGTCTTGCATTGGCAATGATATTGCCGTGGGTTAACGGCACTCCTTTTGCCCTGCCCGAGGTCCCGCCGGTGAAGAGCAACAGTGCTTCGTCGTTTGCCGAGCAATTAACGGAGTCTGACGGTTCGGCGGCTATGATCGATCTTTCATAAGAACTGTTTTCATCATCACTGATTAATAGATGGCTGTCCTTCCAATCGGCCAATTCAGGCGCTGCCAGCAACTCACTGAACTGCCTGTCTGTTACGACCAGTTTACAATCCGCATCTCCAAGGATGGATTGCATCTCAACAGGTGCAAGACGGAAATTGACCGGGACCGGCGTTGCGCCGATCCACTGTCCTGCATGGATAACCTCAGCCTGGCGCCAGGAATTCAGGGCCAGGATCCCGAACCTGTCACCTCGGTTAATCCCTGACCGGTTCAAAACTCTCCCCAGCTTTGCAATCCGCCGTACAAATTCACTCCAGGTTAAACTGATGCGACTGTCGATAACGGCAGTCGCATCGCTGCGTGTCCCGGCGTTATTCAGGAGAACGTCTGTTAAAGTCTTCACATAATGCGGTTGACGTCCGTGTCCGGAAAGAACTCGACGAAGATAAACCAGAAGATGCGGCTCTTTAGCGTATTTACCCTTTCCAGCCTGGCTCCGTCATCTATGTTGCCGAACACGTCAATACTGCTCACTGTACGCCCTGCGGGATTATAATAAGCCGTAACCACGTCGTATTCCCGGTTATAAGTGACAATAATATTCCTGCCCCCTATCACCACGTTGATAGGGTTGCCCTGCTCAATGATGAAATCTTTTGAATAGGCGACATGATCGTCCCCGATGCTGATGGTGTACACCAGTTCCTTCATGGGCAGGCGTTTATCCTTGAAATCGACGGTGGGAAAGGCCGGCTTGTCATTTTTTACCCAGTTCAGGCCCACCCCCCAGAGCATCATTACGTGCCGGACCAGCCTGTCCCACAATGAAATGACCGGGTTCTCGCTGAACCGGGGGATTTCATTGATGAAGACCTTGCCGTCCGGGTAAAGCTTTCTGAATGAGCCGTACGGCATGCGTATGGTCGGCCATTCCGTCATTTTATTCTTGTTTTCATCCCGTTCCATGGTGCCCCATAGCTGCTGGATTGGCTCACCGCTGTTCTTGTCAAACAGGACCAGGTTGTTTTTTAACTGGGTCATCACGGTCAGGTCCAGATCCTGCTGATTAATTTTCGGACTGTATGCAATACCCAGGTTGGTGAGCCCGCAATAGGTCATGATGACGTCTTCGCCGCCTATGGTGTCGCCCTTGACGACGTGGGGTTGCAGCAGGTAATAATCCGAATAGGCGTAGGCGCCGTTGTCGGTCTCCAGGACCAGGACATTGATATCATCGACAGAGACATAGGATTCCGGGCCAAAATGAGCAAGGTGCAGACTGCGTTGCATATAATCCGGCGCTTGCTCTACGGAAACGAACCTGGCTTCGTACTGTTGCGACCTGAACATCCATTTCGGGTTAACCAGGCCCGAGTAAGCGTTAAATATGCATACGAAAACCAGGAATGCCAGTAATGCGCCGGGGCATACATCCGGCTCGATTGTCCAGATGATGACAGCTGTTGATAATGCCCCCAGGGATATCCCGGTGATCACGTAGCGATTGTACCAGATGCGCATCGTGAACTGGCGCGTGGACTGCACCACCCACTGGCTGATATCCGCCAGGTCCTTGAAGAGGAAGAAAGCCCCTGTCTGGGCAATTATCATCATTCCCCAGAATGCGAGTTTAACCGTCATAATAAGCTACTCCTGCTGACTGATTATTGATAATGAAACACGCTGCACTCATTACCTGCTCCCCGGCAACCAGCGCAACAGCTGAAAGCAGGTCAGGCCAGTCAGTCCTGTCTGGGCGGCATCAGGTACCAGAGGACAAAAGCAACGAAGAACAACGCCGGCACGTCGCCGGCAAGGTTGGACCGTTCAGTTACATCAATGATGGAATGGACCAGCATGACCCCGCCATGCACGATATTCGACCAGACGGTGAACCAGATCAGGCTGGCATGCTCCAGGGGATTTTTTGCCGCCATGATGAGAAACACCCCCAGCGTGGCATACACGCCCATGATCATCTGTTCATACTCGGGTTGCCTGGGCGTCCAGGTCCAACCTGACGCCTCAAGTCCCATCATCAGGACGGGGACCCCGACCAGGTAGATGATCCCGAAGATATAGAGTGCGATGGTCAAATATTTCATTTTGTCTGCTTGTTGCATATTTACCCCCGGTTGTGTGTTTGAGGATTGAGGTCTAACGCCGGTATTCTAGCGCATTATTTTTTCAGATATTTCTTCGTGACCGAAGACAGGCCCGTCCTGGCGTATTCCCGGCAGGCCTTGTCCTTGAATTCCAGTGCTTTTTCCCACTCATCGATGGGGTATTCATCGCGCTCCGCCACGATGCGTATTTCCCGCACTACCCGTTCGTCCAGCCCCATCTTTGCGGCAATTTCCTTATCCGATAAGGGTCTTTTGCGCTTGTCCTCGGGCAGGAATTCCTGGGTATTTACCTGCACCGACTGGGAATAGGACAGGACCTCGTCCTTGTATTTTTTATAGGTCTCCGGGTCGACAAAATAAAAACCCATGGGCGTCTCCTGTATCGATGGTTATTTTTTAAGCCGGTGTTTGCTGCCAACCGGGCAAACCCGCATGCACTCGAAACATTGCCCCTGACTCACGTTGGCGTAAGTCATTGACCAGAGTGTCCGGGTAAACAACGAGGAGTAAAGCATCAGTTTCTGCTGCTCCTTGTCTTCCTCATCAAGTGTTACATCCAGTACTTTCTGAAAACCGGGTACCCAGCTGGTTTCCACCCGTGAACTGCAACGGGCGACGTCGTATCGCCGTTGCGCGATGCGCCCCTCCTCCAGTCGACCGCCCAGGCACCCTCCCTCATCGATGGGGCAGATCGCCATGCAAGGCGTGGTTCCTTTTTCATCCCACATATCCTTGCATTCCGGGGCCGGACAGACAGGTTCTTCAAGTTGTTTATCTGGTTTAATTGGTAATGTACTGATAATTATAGAGTAGTACATGAATCCATATTCAGGATTCAGCACCGGTCCGGCCAGGCTGGGCGTGCCGCAACCCGCCAGTTCGGCTGCCTTTGCGAAGCTCACGAAGGCGCGGTTACCGCTGTCTGTGCCGGGCGGGACACAGATCGCGTAGTACCCGTACTCATCTTCTATATACCGGGAAAGCCGTTGCGCCAGGTTATGCATACGGTCCCCGAACGACGTGGTTTCCATGTGCTGGTAGACGGGACTCTGCCAGTCACCGGCCCGGGGCTGGGCGCCGCCGAACACGTAAACGCTCCTGGCTTTCGGCAACAGGTCCGCCGGGCGCTGCCCTTCAGGCTCATCCGTGAACGCCGCCGCATCCGCAACGCCGGTAATCACCGCGCCGCCCTTGCGGGACAGCGCATCCAGCTCTTTCCTGCAAACGCTGAAATCGAGTGCGCCCGTAACCGCACTCATTTCAGTTTTCTCTCCGGGCGCGTGATCGGGCAGACACGCATACACTCGAAACATTGCGCGACGCTTTCCCTGAAAAAGCTGACGGCAGAGCAGGATCGATTAAAGAAATCCGAATTGATCATGTTCGTACGTGTCTCCGGGTCATCTTCCGTGACAATCTCCGCCATGGCCTTCTGAAAACTGTTGATGCCGAAATTCATGGCCCGTGTCGTACAGCGTTCCCGGTCGTACCAGGAGTAGGATATCTCACCTTGATCATCAATCTCTCCGTCCAGGCAACCGCCGTCGTCGGACGGACAGGCGGCAATACAAGGGGTCTTGCCGATTTTGCGGTAGGTGGCCACGCACATGGGGTGGGGGCAGACGTTCTGTTCCAGTACCGGGTCCCCCGGTAGTTCCAGGGTAGTGATACAGGCGGAGTAATACAGCAGACCGTATTTGGGGTTAAGGATGATATTGGCCGCCAGCGAGCGGGTTCCCAGCCCGGCCAGTACCGCGGCATGCATCATGCTGATGACCGGGTTATGGCCGCTCACGGACAGGGCCGGCGCCTGTATGGCATAGTGGTCCAGTCTTGTCTCGATATGATCAGCCAGCATGTGAACCACCCGGTCGTTGCGAAAATCATAGCCGTTGACTTCCATCAGGCGGTGGCTGGGCGACTGCCAGGCCCCGGCAGTGGGTCCGCGGGCGCCCACAACGATGACGCTACGCGCCCCGGGCAGCACGTCAACCGGCTTGTGTCCTTCGGGCACATCCTTGTCCCAGCGCTCCACGGGCGCGATACCCACCACGTCGGCGCCGGCATTCATGGCAAACTCCTTTAGCCGGTCTGCAAGTTGAACCGGAACGGCCTGCTCCGTAAATTCATGTGGCTCGGCGGATGCGCTCATAGCCCGGTAACCTTACCAGTCGCTTTCCTTCAGGTACTGCTCGGAGGAGGTAAGCCAGGGATATTTGCTGCGTAGACCAGACACGTCCGCGCTATAGCCCACGTTTTCAAACCAAGTTTCCATGATAGCCATCTCTTCGCCCTGTTGCTCTTCAAATTCATCCCATGGCACCCGGACATAATTGACATCCTTGCCGGTAACCCGTGCGAACAGTTCGGCAACCTCCTGCTGGCTGTGGTCATCACCGGCTATGTCGAGCGATACGCCCAACCATTCGGCAGGGTTGTCGAATGCCTCCGCGGCGAAACGGCCTATATCCTTGACGGTGATGTATTGGCTGCGCGTTCCCGCTGACAATGGACCGTACATTAACCCGTTTTCAATACCGGCGCGGGCATATTCCCAGTTTTCCATGAATGAAACGGGCCTGATTACCGTGTAGGGCAACTGTATGGTTTTGATGTATTCTTCAATCTCGTACTTGCTGTCAAAATGCGGGATGCCCGTGTTTTTATCCGCGTTGGCGACCGATGTATAGACAAAATGGCTCACCCCGGCCTGTTTGGCGGCATCGGCCAGGTTTCTCCCCTGCCTGATTTCCCCCTCCTTCCCGTGTTCCCAGAAATTCTGGACGGAAAAAACGCCGTACACACCCTGCGTTGCGCTGTTCAGCGACTCGACGTCATCGAAATCACCCTTGACCATCTCGATGCCGAGCCCGGCAAGTTCTTGTGCCCGTTCACTGCGGGGATTGCGGGTCAGACCGCGCACGCGGTAACCGCGGGACAGTAATTCCCGCGCGACGGCCCCTCCCTGCCTGCCGGTAGCCCCTGATACCAGGATGAGCTTTGCCGTATTGTCATTTTCTGCGACATCTTCCGCAGATGGTGCCGTATCATTGTTCTTCCCGCAGGCCACCACCGACAGTAACAGGGGCAGGTAACGGCATAGTGTCCATAACCTTGTTTTCATAAAGAAATTCATAATTGGTTTAATAGTGTATTCATTGACCTTGCTGGCATCCCGTCAGGAAGCAGCTGAGCGTTTTCCCAGTTCCAGTCGTGCAAGAAAAACCAGAAGCAGTATGGCCCCTGCCGCAAACACGACATCTCCCGGCACCCGCAACCAGACCAACGCTTCCATCAACGGCGAATGCAGAAGTTCCGGGGAACGGGCATACCAGTAGCCCTGGTCAAACGATACCAGCGTTTGGATGATCCCCTGGGGCAGCAGCGATCCGAATACCATCAGCGCCAGCCCCCCGTTAAACAGCCAGTACACCATGGCAGGGTCCGTCATCCTGCCGGTCAGCGCCGCCCATTCACCGGTCAGCGAGCCCAGTACTGCAATTACCAGCGCCACCCAGAGAATATCCACACCCAGCTTCTGCAATGGCGGTTCGGACCCGGCTATCATCGGGCCAAGGTACAGTCCCGCGCCCAGCCAGGCCGTGGCGATCCACAGCACCGCGAGTTGTACGTGCCAGGTGCGCGTCAACGCGTAGGGGGCGATGTCGGCAATCGGTATGCCGTAGAATTCGTGGCCTTCCACGGCGTAATGCGCCGTGACCGCTCCCAGGAAAATCTGCAGTCCGAGCAGGGCCGCAACGATCCAGATATACTTGACTACAGCCTTCATGGAGGCGGTGGGTGACGCTGCGGCAATCGGACTCCTGTCCGGGTAACCTTCGGGGATTTCGGTATCCTTCTGCCATTCTTCCCGTTCGCGCAGGAAGAACCAGCACAGCGCGCCGATTCCGGCGATGAGCAGGACAATTGAAACAAACGTCCATATAAAGATGGAACTGTTGGGTTTGTTGTCGACCAGCGGTTCGTGGGGCCAGTTATTCGTATAGGTGACCGTATCATCCGGACGCAGCGTTGAGGCAGCCCAGGATGTCCACCACCACCAGGACACGAGTGTGCGGATATCCTCGTCCGGATCCGAACCAAGCGGAGCGTTGGGGATGGCATACGCTTCCCGCAA
This sequence comes from Gammaproteobacteria bacterium, assembly GCA_965116495.1. Lineage (GTDB taxonomy): Bacteria > Pseudomonadota > Gammaproteobacteria > Eutrophobiales > Eutrophobiaceae > JAAXHV01. Next base: position 969,247 of record OZ220696.1, read on the forward strand.
TGCCTCCGCTTCCGGCCCGTCGCCACTGCCGCCGAACAATGCCTGGTAGTGTGTAATGACCTCGGCGATAGCCGCCGCCCGTTCCGGCGATATATTGATCCGGCCCGTTTCAACGTCATAGGTATTGACGCGTAACTTGGCGGCAAACTCTGCAATACGGGCAGCGCGGGCAGGCTCGGAAAGTGCGGCAAAGTCTCCGTCCGCATCCAGCATCGCCATGGCCTCCCGGTGCAACACATCGGCCGTCCAGTCCGGCGCCAGGTAACTCCCGTGACCCCAGACGGAACCGAGTTCCATGCCGCCGAGGCGACGCCATACGTCGCGCCCTTTCCGGATATCGTCACCGGTGAAAATCACACCCGCGGTATCGCCGTCCGCTGTGACAACCGCCTCCGGCATGGGCGGCATTACCTGGAATGCCCTGCCGCCGACCAGCAGCAGGATCCCGAACATCACGACAAGGGAAACTCCGAACATGGTCCAGAGTCTTGCGAAGGTGAATATTTGACGGTAGTTCATGGCAAAATTTCGATTGTCCGGTAATTGGTAGCAGAGATATCAAATGTGTCCCTCAAGGATAATTTTCTTTTGCGGATTAGGCAAATCCAATAATGTCTGCACGGCATTTAATCGGTTACGCGAGACACAAACTATGCCCGTTTCGCTATGACCTTCCAGAACGCTTGACTGATGTGTATAAGGTCGGAGCAGTCCAGCCGGACCATATTTAAAATATTTCAGAGAACTCTGCTTGACAGAGAATAAATGCATGCTTATACTTCCATATGACAGTTACTTTTGCGGAGGAAAAACCATGAACATAACAAAAGATGATGCTGCAGCGGCATTACGCTATGCAGGCCAGGCTGGCGAACACAGCCAGACCCTTTTTAACTACGAGATGGCAAGCCCCTACCTGCTGCTCTGGGGAGTACTGTGGGTCATTGCCGGTATAGTCGGTGTTTTCTCGCCACAGCACACCAACATTGCTTGGCTGATAGTCAACACTGTCGGTATTGTCGCCACCGGCTATCTTGTCGCCTGTGACTCGCGGCGTATACCTAAAGATAGTGAGCGTAGCGAGGGATTACGTTACGGAGCGACTGTTGCCGTATTAACTGCGTTCCTTACCATGACGTTTTTGGTCTTTGCACCAGTGTCCGGAGTTGAAGTTCAAACATTCATCACCATACTGATCGCCGCAATTTATATGATCCTGGGCTTGTGGACAGGTTACAGGCTTGCGGTTATTGGCTTAGTCCTGGCTATCCTGGTGACAAGTGCTTTTTTCTACACCCCGGCCCAGTTTCCGCTGATGGTCTCCATACTCGGCGGTGCGGCGCTAATTTTGGGCGGTCTGTGGATGCGGAGAGCCTGATTGAACGCCCCCGACGAAATCATTCACCAGTCGGTGCGTCTCAGGATCATGTCCGCACTGAACGCCTTGCCGCGCAAGGAATTGCTGGAGTTTGTCCGGCTCAAAGCCGTAACCGAAGCCACGGACGGCAACCTGGGCGCGCACCTGACTACCCTTGAGAAAGCAGGTTATGTGAAGATCGTCAAGGACTTCGCCGGCAAGAAACCCAGGACCCGGGTCGGGATTACCGCACCGGGACAACAGGCTTTTCAAAATCACGTGTCATACCTGCGTGAACTGCTTGAGAGATCAGTATAGGGTCGGACCAGCCCATTTTGATACAACCTTTTGATAATAAAGATAACATATGTCATCTAGTGGTGCGCTACTACGCTTAGAGATAACAAAGTATTCTTCAAATAATTTGGACTCATTATTCATAACTGATTTTGCGCTTTGCTGAGTACTAGGGAACCTCTGATTAAGTCAGAGGTTCCTACGGTACAGGGATGTGCCGTCAAAATCAATGACTGTAGGTCATTGATTTTGGGAGCAAAACAAAAACCGCATTTTTGTTTTCACTCGCTACATCCTTGTAGCTCGCCGCAAGGCGGCAACAAGTTGTGCAAATCGGCTATCCTGCCGATTTGTGCGTGCTCTGACAAGTCCCGGACGGACTTGATCAGAGCTTCCCTAGATTATCAATTCATTCAATTCCGGTTTGTTTTCCTTCAACCAGTTTCTGAGAACGCTCAACAGATATTCCGCGTGTGAGATGCATTCATCTACTGCACTTACGGGTATGATATCTCCCGAGTAATCAGCTACATTACGCTGCTTTCTTAGCGCGTCCAGCACGATGACTGTTCTATTATCGAGGCTAATCGTCTGAGTAAGCGACTGTATCATTATCATATGATGCCCTGGTTTATTTGTCAGTGTCCTGTATCCGTTTGCCTGCATGGCAGCATTAGCCAACTGCATAATGGCCTTGTAGGCGACATCAAACCGGTTTTCGGCACTGATCTCCGTGACATAGGCATCTTTAATATTACGTTCGGCTGCTGAGATTAATCGTTTTATTACAGCCGCATCAGGGTCGGTTTTGTCAAGCGATATCCCTACCAGATTATCCAAGCCCATGGCCATCACCTATCACATCCATTCTCGGTTTCAACAACAATTCTTCTACAAAAGTGTTCTTACTTTTTTTCATCAGTATCCATTCTTGCCTGCTATAGATCTTTGGATTGATTTCTCGGCCCAGAGTTTTCTGAACCAGATAAAGCAAACTCACCACTTGGGAAAAACTTATGTCTCCGATAATCATTAAATCAATATCACTATCTGCTGTTTCTTCATTACTGGCTACTGAACCGTATATAAATGCCCAGTCAATCTGTTCCGACAAGTCGGATAATGCCGAATTGATTGAACCGACGATACCGGAAGTTTTCTTTATTAATCCTGACAATTCCAAATAAATCGGGCAGTCCGGATTCGCCTGGTAATGATGCTGGTTTCCGATCTTTGTCATTCGAAGAATGCCGGCAGCCCGCATCCGGTCCAGTTCGCGCTTGATTGTGGCTACCCCCATCCCTGTCAACCGCAGTATTTCCTTGACGTAGAAGCTTTTATCTGGCTGTGTAAATAACAGGCTCAAAACTTTCTGTTGGGTAACCGTAAAGAGTGCACCGCTTAATTGACTCACGATTATCTATACCAATAGTTCATCAATAGTGAACTATAGTTCAATAATAATGAACGATCAATGAGTACAATAAAATGCCGTTAAAAGCTTGCTTCCAGCTAATCAGTCTGGTTTTCGATACGCAAGCCCGGCACTTGTTAAAATAGTTCTCTTTCCTCACGTTCCGGTTGTTCTCGTTCTGTCATAAAGTCATCCGAGACTCCCGGCCCGTCAAACCAGTGCTCCCAGCTTTCCTCTGCGGGCGTCATGAGATGAGCATTGTTTAACTTTATTATTTTCATTTTTTTTGGTTTTGTCATAAATGAATTGCCTTTCAGTAATCCAGTATTAATGTATTATTACTGTAGATATTTCAACACAATGAAACTCCGTGTCATTATCCTGTTCTTCGCCTTAATACTGCAAGTTATTGGCAGTCCATCCATCGCTGTTCCTGAAACACCGCCTAACATCATTCTAATCCTGGCCGATGACCTGGGTTATGGCGATGTCGGCATCTTCGGGGCTGAACTGGTCAAGACCCCACACCTGGACCACCTGGCAGCAGAGCGAATCACCACATGATGTATTGTATTACTTCAGCGATGAGCGAATCGCTGCGCTGCGCACCCCGAACTGGAAGATGCTGGTGCAGGCACGCTATCGCGGTATCGACCGCCGGTTGCCGGCGCACGACGTCCTGTTATTGTTCGATATGCGCACAGATCCGCAGGAGCGTTACAGTATAGCGGCACACCGGCCCGGCAAGTGGCAGGAGTTGCAGGCTTACCTGGCACGCGGACAACAGGAACTGGAAGCATTGGCGCGGAAAACAGGAAAAAACTGACATGACAAGTTCAAAACCGCGCGCCCGGGAACTGGGACTGCCCTTGGACGGGATAACCTGCAGCCACAATGCCATCACCGACGTCCCCGGCGTTTTGGTGGGTTTCACCACGATCAACCGTGATCGTGACTCGTTGGAAGTCGGCGCGGGGCCGGTCCATACCGGTATCACTGCGATCCTGCCGCACGGCAGGAGAGGGTACAGTATAGGGTCGGACCAGCCCAGCTTGATACAACCTTTTGATAATAAAGATAAAGCATGTCATATAGTGGTGTTGTACTACGCTTAAACTGCGTTTTTCGTGCACCAAAACAGGGCTTTAAAGGGACATCAGAAGCTACGCACGTAGCCCACAGCGTATCAGGATGATCGTGCCGTCAGACTGGAAGGGGAATCTTAAAACCCCGTTTTTGATGGCAAAAAGGGGGGGTTAAGGGCAAATAAGTGGCGCATATGGCACATAAACTGAATGAAAACAGATAGTTAGGGCGGTCCCACCTTACCCCCCTACCCCCTACCCCCCAGAAGTGGCTCAAGCGTGGGCGGGAGAAACTTGAAAATCCGTATCGTTAATGAGGGTTTTACCTTGCTAACCAAAATACAGAAATGGGGGAACAGTCAGGGTCTCCGGTTTCCCAGGAATCTTCTGAATGAAGCCCAAATGAACGTAGGTGATGAAGTGAAAGTTCTAATCCGTAAGGGTCAAATAATTGTAGAACCTGTAACTAAAGTACGAGGTCGCTATGATTTGAAGGAACTGGTTGCAAAGATGCCGGAAAACTATCGGCATGAGGAAATGGACTGAGGTCCGCCGGTTGGCAAGGAAGTTTGGTAGATGCCCGGATATATTCCAAAAAAAGGAGATTTTGTTATCCTGACGTTCGACCTGCACAGCGGACACGAACAAAAGAGGCGCCGCCCGGCCCTGGTTGCGAGTAAATGGTTTTGGTCACCTCGACCAAGGCGTTCAAAATTCAGGCCGGGATGGCGCGGGTTTTTGCTGAACTGCTCGACAGCCCTGTAGCAACGGTTTTTATCCTTTCGGGTCAAATGCGCTCTATGAAAACTACGCGTGTAAAGCAATTTCATGGCACGCGATCAGTCTAGTCTATCAACGAACAATGCGGAAAACACGGATGACAGACTGTAATATCCGTTTTCTTTTTGCCTTATACACCTTGCGTTTTACAGCTTTCCTGAATTCCGTCAACGCTTTGTCCAAATCAAGGGGGAGCGACGACGCTCCCTGTTCCTCAGTTGGCCGCATCAGTTGACTCCCAAGGGTCGTTCCGTACTCGGTAAGTGTAGAACCAGTTTTTGATGGAGTCTTCTGCCTGTTGCCAACGCTTTTTTGCCGTTTCCGAGGTTAAATCCCAAACTTTGACGTAAAACACGCAGGAATAATCCCGAATTTGTCCGTTTTTACCCATCTCCTTGATCGGCCTTGCAGTTTTATCTAACTCAAGTAGGGTAATACTGCTGGCTGTTTGTAGTGGCGCTAACGGTAATTTTGCATATTCTTCCGCATAGGTAACAGGTGCTGTTTGTCCACTTTCATCTATGGCGCTTCCCGGTGGCGGGTTGCGCAACCTGATGTTCAGGCGCTCGTCGTACACCGCAATGTCCAGCAGATAATTGGGCTTTTCGTAACGCTCGCCGTTTCGAGTTTCAAGCGTGTACCAACAGGGCGGGTCGATACCTTTTCTGCTATATCGTCCTGCCTGGAGTTGCGTGGTTGTCCCCGGATATTTATCGCATTCTTTTTTACATTTAGCGGATGGCTCTGGACCTGTAGTATTTGTTTGCGGCCTTGGCCCAGGAGTATCTTGTGAGCCATTGCCACTCCCAACGGTTGTAATATCGGTCGGAGGTGTCCCGCTCGGGGTTTTAGATTCTCCATTTGTCGGCTTTGCGAATATGGTAGGTGTTTGCGGTTCTGGTTCAGGAGTATCTTGTAGACCATAACCGCTCGCAACGGTCGTAATCTCGTCTGGAGGTGGTGTCCCTCTCAGGGTTTCCGGTTCACTTGGCACCTCTGTGCCTGTGGTCTCTTCTTGACCATTTTTCGACGCTTCATTTTTATCAGTTTCAACAGCATACAAAGCCAATAGCAACAGAAATAACAGCAGGATAAAAATTTCTGCGATTGTCAGGCCAAGAGTCAATCCCCTGCGGTACGGTTTAAGATCGGCCATGCGTTCAACTGTCGCGCACCACGCGCGTCAGGTCTTCAATAGCCTGAGTCAAAGACATACGAACTTCTTGTGACATCAATTGCCACTGCTCTGCCTCTTTACGCAATACCACTACCAGATCGTCAAATTGTTGTGTATATTGCGGCATGGTTTCTGTAGCCTTGTTAAGCGAATCGGAAAATGTTCTGGTTGTATCGGGCAAGGCGACTGCCGCCTGCTTTATTCCGTTCACGGCAGCATCAAGAACCGTCAACGTTTGTTGCAGACTGCCTTGCAGCGGGTCAAACCCGGCAGCAAGAGTTTTAGTGTTTCGTGCCGTTGTTTGCAGGTCGTTGACTATATTTTGCAAATCCTGGGTGATTGGATTGATGGATTGCCAGTGCTCTGTCACGGCCCGCAGCGCTGTCACCAATTGCTCAAGTTGTTGCGTATATTGCGGCATGATTTTCGACGCTTGAGAAAGAGAATCCGAAAATGTTATCGCAGTGTCTGGTAAAACTGCCGTGGCCTGCTCTATTTTGGGCATAGCCTTTTCAAGCAGCACTACCACCTGCTCGACTCCGGTAGTCAGTGAATCGGATTTGGAAGAAAAGGCTTCTGCCTGCCGGGCAGTTATTTGCAGATTATTGACAACATTTTGCAGCGCTGTTGCTGCTTTGCCCAGATCTTCAACCATGCTCGCGGACAGTGTTGAGAACATGCGCGCCTGCTCTTCGGCAGCCTCTTTCATTTGCCTGTTTATCTCTGTGCGGGCCTTTTGCGATTCCTGGGTTGTTTCATTGGTAGACTGTATAACAGCATGGCGAAACACACTCACATCTGCAATTGTTTGCGTCAGTTCTGAACGAAGTTTGAATGAGGAGTCGGCGAGGCTCTCTCGTGGCCCGCTGAGTTCTAAACGGTCTTCCTTACCCGGCGTGTAGAGCCAACGTCGTCTACGTTGCAACTGCTTTTCGGCATCTTCAGGTATGTTTTCAGCGCCCTCACGCTGTAACAGCAAAACACGAAACAATATACCGAAAATTGTGGAAATAAGCGCGATACCGAAGCTGCCGATTAATTTCTCAGTCCGCTCGGCAGCGTTAATCTGCTCGCTATCGAGCATGAATAAGGTTACCAGGGAATAAACAAGAGCTACCAGGGTAAAGAGCAGTCCGAGGTAGTAAACGTTGTCCGAGTGATATGAGATGGCGCTATCATTTCGAGCCTTGTAGTAATACCAGCACAGGCAAAGGAAACAGATAGATACAGCCCAAGATGATCCGTGAGCCGGGTTACTAACCAAGCCGCGCACTACACATGACGATACGCCACCGCCTGACAGCAGAATCACAAAAAGGTTCTTGTTGAACCAAGTCACAGCGGTGTTTGCCTGACAACGCGACCACCAAAGGCTTCTATTACCTGGGTCCACCAGAAATAGTGTTCTCGAGTTTGTTTATTCTCTAACCCGGGTCTACGCACGTAGAACATCCAGACATCTACACCGCTGAGGTTACTACTCATTGCAGCATAACCAGGCATTGATTTGAACGTTGCCATATCTGGCAGTGAATTGTAGTGAGACAAGAGTTCAGAGTTTTGCAGCATGTCTGAAAACAATAGGATGCGCGTCGGCTTTTGTTGTGCCTCGACGCCTAAATTCGGCACATGGCGGGCAGTTACTAATGCGATAGATTCCAGCAAAGGTGACTGCTTGCCTTCAACCTGCTCGTTAAGCCTAGGCAGGGCTCGTATTATCGAATTTTCAAAGCGCCTCCAATTTTCTCGTGCCTTTTTGGGGCTGCTAAAAAAATCGTCTCTCAAAGTACGATCGTCGGGGTTCCCCGGATTGCAAACCCGCAAAGGCCTGCCAATTTCTGTAATTTGGGGCGTCAACTGGTAAACAATCAATTCATGTCCATGTTGTAAGTAATGCTGATTATCAGTATCACGGAACGCTCTGAGCAGATGTTTCAATCTCTCTTGTGCAACCAGAGTTAGCGTGTCCGTGGTGTCTATCAACAGGATAACCTGCTGTTCACTACCGCTTCTTGGGCAGAGGGTTCGATGGTCAAATTCTTCGTTCGCATCAACTGCTCCTGATAACAACATTATGATCAAGATACTCGGGAACAAGGGTCGGCAAGTGTGGTGTGTGTTCATAAACTGCCTCGTTCCGGGTCAACGCTTTCGGACATTACATCTGCGAGTTCTCTGAATTTTTTTCCGGCTGCATCAGCTACTCTGTCAACTTCTGCTCGTGCGTCCTCTGCAGCTTGCACTATCTTCTCAACATTGGTTGCATCCTGAGGGGTGAAATCCGGTGGCTGGGTGAGATGTCCGTTAATTGGTGTATCTGTGCCGAAATAAGCTGGGGGTGGTTCACTACGAGTCTCCAAATTCCGATCCTGATACAACCTCATGAGGCGCGTCTGCTGTGTCGCAAGGGTGGATATCCAGGTTATATAGTTGTTTTGCAAGGTTTCAGCGCGATTGATCAAGTCAGCGCGTTGCGACCGTATATTAACTGTCTTAACACGCTCATCGGCGACTTTGTCCCTGGCAGCTTTGATTGTCCGGTCAATTTTTGTCCCTACCGTTTTAATCAACTCAGTGTATTGTTTGTGGGCCAGATTTCGTTCCACATCACGCTTCATGTATCCCGGACAAGGGTCCAACATGGAATACCATTTGTAAGTGGAGCCAGCAAAACAACCTATTCCGATGACAATTAGTAAAACAGACAATACTGAGTCTATGCCGAATGGTGAACTTTTGAACCTGTCCATCGCCTGTATCGTGTAGTCAACAAAACCATAATCGACAGGTTCAGAATCGAAAGTATCCCAATTTATAACGTTCTGCCCCTCGTTCGACTTAACCTCGGTAAGCGCATCACGATAATGCCCCACGCCAAAATTGAATATCAAAACAAGAAGGAAAAAGGGGACAGAAATAGACGCCAGCCAGCGTAATTTCCATGAGGTGATATTCTTGTAGCGCCAAAACAACCCAACTATAGCTGCGCCGATCACTACATTGACCGCTGTGATAAGGACCGTCTGACCAAAGGCTGGCAGCCAACCTACAAAATCGATCAGCAGGAATGCATTCAGGGCTGCTTCGACTATCAGGATGCTCAACAAAATGATGCCGGACTGCCAAGGACTATAACTGGCGCTCCGGGTCAAGCGGTTTTCCTGGCGGAATTGTTCGTAGGATTTTTCCGCATCCTGCCACTTGCCTTTTTTTATTATTCCTTCCTGATCGAAGTTATTTATTTCATCCTCCAACTCCTGTTTCATGTTGTTTTTTACATCATTGATGCCGTTTATTTTCGCTTGAGGTTCCAGAATTTCTTCGAACGGAGTCAAGCGAGCTGAAAACCCGGTAAAATGCCTGGCCAGTGCCTGGTGGGTCTGTTGTGCGGTTTGTTTTATTTGCTCTACAATGCCGTATTCCAGTTCACTCATGCCTGTTGCTTGTGCAGCAGGAAGATTTTTCCGGCCGTCTTCAATGCCTTGCTTTGCGATGCGCTTCTTTTCTTCGTCAATATTCACCGTCAGAAAGGTTTCCTGGCTCTCATCAAAAGCGTTATTTCTCAGGCGTATTGTCGTCATTGGTTTCATCACGTACCAGAATATTGCAAAAAACGCATCATATTCTATCCTGTATTTTTTGCAAAACACTGACGGACGTTAATCAGTCATTGATTTCCCCACTGCTGTTCCCACTTTTACGGCTACCATTCCTCTTCTGGCTGCAACAATGCGTCTTCCGGTTCCCAGATATCTTCCGGATTCCAGGGACACCCTTGTATTCGCTCCCACTGCTGTTCCGCTTCCCATTGCGCCCGATGTTGTGCTTTCCATTCCTCCTCTTCCTGCTCCCACCGCTGTTCCGCTTCCCATTTCTCCTGCTCCCACTCCGCCCGCTCCTTTCGTTCCTGTTCCCACTCCCATTGCAGCCACTTTTCTTCTCGCATCCACCGCTGCTCCCATTCCCATTGCTCCAGTCGCAGTTTCCACAATGCTTTGTTTTCGTTGTGAGATACCATCGGATTTTTCCCTTAAGAGGAGATCAGAAAAACTCTATCATGAATTCCTACCATAGATGACTAATGATTGTAGGCGGTGTCCTGCTGCTGTTCGATATGCACAACGACCCGCAGGAGCGTTACAGCCTGGCGGGGCACAGGCCCGACAAGTGGCAGAAGTTACAGGCTTACATGAAGCGCGGGCAACGGGAACTTGAAGCGCCGGAACATCAATAGATGCCGGCCAGAGCCTACTTGTTTTCAGCTGTCCGCTTACGCTCCATAGCAGCTTGCAGACATTTTTCCCGCTCCGCCGGCCCTCGATGAACTTGACCTGGATTTGGCTTGTATCCCTTCAAATGAGTATAATAATCAAACTCGGGTTCTTTGGTAGCATTCGTCCGGCAACCATCCTTGTTCCGGGCAATACGTTCCATGGCAGCCTGCAAACGTTTTTCACGCTCAGCTTTTCCATGAATTTTGCGCGGGTCCAGATCGTGCTTGTCGAAATAAGCGTTATAATCAAATTCCGGATCTTCGGTAGTACTCATCAAGCGACCTCCCTGCTGCATCAAATGCAGTAATCAATCGATAAATCGGTAAATCTTCATCGGAATAGATAATGGCCAATATCCGGTCCCCGGCTGTTGCCCCTATCCACATCCACCGTCCGGCAGGCCCCTCTAGGTCGATATACCCACATCCATTCGGATCATCGAATGCAGATACAACCTCGTAAAACTGAACCCTATGTTTTCGCTGAACTTCCCTGTACTTGTCAGTGTCCCATATAAATCCGATATCCATGTGGCAACCTCCATGTTAAATATACTCGCGATTGTATCCGGATTTACCGGAATTGCAATAAGTAAGTCACCGCAGCCTGTCCCTTACATACTGCGCCGGTACTGGCCGCCGGTGGCGAAGAAGGCGTCGGTCAGTTGGCCCAGGGAACAATAGCGCACCGCATCCATGAGTTCCGCAAATACGTTCTCGTTGTTGATGACCGCGCTGCGGATACGCTGCAGGGCCGCGTCTGCCTCATCCCTGTTGTTTTCTTCGAACTCCCTCAGGCGCCGTAGCTGGCTCTGCTTTTCCTCCTCCGTGGAGCGGCTCAGCAGTGTGCCGGAATTCTCTTCCTCAGCAGGGTTGAGGAAAGTGTTGACCCCGACAACGGGGTAACTGCCGTCATGTTTCCTGTGCTCGTAATAAAGTGATTCGTCCTGGATCCTGCCGCGCTGGTAACCGGTTTCCATGGCGCCGAGCACCCCGCCGCGCTCGGAGATGCGTTCAAACTCCTGTAGTACAGCCTCTTCCACCAGGTCGGTCAGTTCCTCGATGATAAAGGACCCCTGGCCGGGATTCTCGTTCGTGGCCAGGCCCCATTCCTTGTTGATGATCAGCTGGATCGCCAGGGCGCGCCGCACTGATTCCTCCGTAGGCGTGGTAACTGCCTCGTCGAAGGCATTGGTGTGCAGGCTGTTGCAGTTGTCATATACGGCTATCAAGGCCTGCAAGGTGGTGCGGATATCATTGAATGCCATTTCCCGGGCATGCAGGGAGCGCCCGGAGGTCTGGATATGGTATTTCAGCTTCTGGCTGCGTTCAGCGGCGCCGTATCTGTCGCGCATGGCAACCGCCCAGATGCGTCGCGCCACCCTGCCCAGTACCGTGTACTCGGGGTCCATGCCATTGGAAAAGAAGAACGACAGGTTGGGGGCAAAATCATCGACGTGCATGCCCCGGGCCAGGTAGGCTTCGACGAAGGTAAAACCGTTCGCCAGGGTGAACGCCAGTTGTGAGATGGGGTTGGCCCCGGCTTCGGCAATGTGGTAGCCGGATATGGAGACCGAATAAAAATTGCGGATATTGTTATCGATGAAGTACTGCTGTATGTCCCCCATCATGCGCAGGCTGAAATCCGTGGAGAAAATACAGGTATTCTGGCCCTGGTCTTCTTTCAGGATATCGGCCTGCACGGTGCCGCGTACGTTTTCCAGGGTGTCCGACCTGATCCCGACAGCTTCTTCGGCATCCGGATCCCGTTTATGTTCCTCCCTGAATCGTTCCACCTGCTGGTCGATCGCGGTATTCAGGAAAAACGCCAGGATCGCCGGCGCCGGGCCGTTTATGGTCATGGAGACGGATGTATCGGGGTCGCACAGGTCGAAACCGTCGTACAAGGCTTTCATATCGTCCAGGGTGGCGATGGAAACACCGGAATTGCCGACCTTGCCGTAGATATCCGGCCGCTCGTCAGGGTTAAAGCCGTACAGGGTGACCGAATCGAACGCCGTGGACAGGCGTTTGGCGCTTGAGTGTTCCGACAGTTTTTTGAAGCGCCGGTTGGTCTTGAACGGGTCGCCTTCCCCGGCAAACATGCGGGTCGGGTCCTCATTTTCCCGCTTGAACGGGAATACGCCCGCGGTATAGGGGAAATAACCCGGCAGGTTTTCCCGCATCAGCCAGCTTAGCAGTTCACCATGGTCGGAATAACGCGGCAGCATGACCCTGGGAACCTCCGTGCCTGACAGTGTCGTGAACGTGGTTTTTGTCCTGATCTCCCGGTCCCGTACCTGCATGACGAATTCATCACCCTGGTATTGCTGCTTCAGCGCCGGCCAGCGCGCCAGCAATTCCCTGCTGTACGGGTCCAGAATGCCCTCTTTTTGCTCCGCCAGTTGCGCCAGTGCAGCGCCCGTCTCCTGGCCAATCCCGTTACCGGCAGCCTGCAGCATGGCCATACTGGCCTGTAACTGCTGGCGCTCCCGCGCCGCGCCTGCCTGGTCCGTCGCATGCCGGTGGTACTCCCTGACTGCAGCCGCTATTTCTCCCAGGTAACGCGTCCGCTGCGGCGGAACGATTACGGAGCGTTCCCCGGACGTTTTCTCCCTGACAACGGGCAGTACGCTTTCATAGTCAGGCAGGCCTTTTGCTTTCAGGACCGGCAACAGACCTTGGTAAAGCGCAGTAACGCCCGAATCGTTGTATTTCGCGGCGATTGTGCCGTAAACCGGCATATCGTCCGGGGATTCGGTAAACTGCCGGCGGTTGCGTTGCAGTTGTTTTGCCACATCCCGCCTGGCATCTTCCGCACCCTTGCGCTCAAACTTGTTGATGGCGACGGCCTCGGCAAAATCCAGCATGTCGATTTTTTCCAGTTGGCTGGCGGCGCCGAATTCCGGCGTCATCACGTACAGGGGAACGTCCACCAGGGGCACAATCCCGGCATCACCCTGGCCGATACCCGGTGTTTCGACAATGATCAAGTCAAACCCCGACACTTTCACCGCATTCAGAACATCAGGCATATATTCCGGGATTTCCGTCGCCGCGGAACGCGTGGCAAGGGAACGCATAAAAACGGAATCGTGGTAGATCGCATTCATCCGGATCCGGTCGCCAAGCAGAGCGCCACCCGTTTTCCTGCGGGTAGGATCTATCGCGATAATGCCGATTTTCAGACTGTCCCTGCTGTCCAGGCGCATGCGCAGAATGATTTCATCAGTAAGGGAGGACTTGCCCGCCCCACCGGTGCCGGTAATACCCAGTACAGGCGTTGCCGCGCCCCGGTCAAGCGCCCGCTCTGTCAAATCAGCCGTGATTTCCGGGGTCAACACACCATTCTCTATATCGCTGATTATCCTGGATAAAACAATTCTATCGCCGAATTGCAGCTGATCTACTGTACATTCTGATGTACAGTTAAGATTGACGCGGCAGGTCTCGAGCATGTCATCGATCATTCCCTGCAATCCCAGGTCATGTCCGTCCTCCGGAGAATAGATCCTGGCTACTCCATAGTCATGCAACTCCCTTATTTCATCAGGGGTGATGACACCGCCTCCGCCGCCGAACACGCGGATATGTCCGGCGCCATGGTCACGGAGCATGTCTATCATGTATTTGAAATATTCCAAATGCCCTCCCTGGTATGAACTGAGGGCAATTCCCTGCACGTCTTCCTGCAGCGCCGTGGTGATTATCTCGTGCACCGAACGGTTATGACCCAGGTGTACCACCTCCGCGCCGGATTGTTGCAGGATGCGCCGGATAATGTTGATCGCGGCATCATGGCCGTCGAACAGGCTGGCTGCCGTGACAAAACGTGTTACCGACCCGGTACGCTTGGTTTCTGTTGACATATCTCCCAGTTTTATTTGTCCCAGATCCATAAATATATTATATTGACGTTTACGTAAACGTCAATTAAAACTTTTATCGACGCACCGATCTCGGGAAATTATGGCAATACAAGGCATAAAGAAAGATATTTCAACAGGTTATAGAAGAAAGCTATATACCATATCAGAATTGTCAAAGGAATTTGACGTCACAACCCGCGCCATCAGGTTCTATGAAGATGCCGGTCTGCTGTCTCCGCTAAGAGAAGGACGTAGCCGCCTGTATTCGGTCCGTGACCGCACCCGTCTGAAGTTGATCCTGCGGGGAAAACGGCTGGGGTTCTCCCTGAACGAGATCGGAGAGATGTTCCTGCTGTACGATTCCGAACCGGGTGAGGAAGCCCAGTTAAACCACATACTGGAAAAAATCAGTGAAAAGATCGACCTCCTGGAAAGGCAACTGGAGGACATACAGATCGTCATGCAGGAATTACAGGAATTCAAGTCACAATGCCGGGAACGGCTTGAGCAAATGATCAGCAAATGACAGTATAATCAGGCCGGGGGTATTTACTTCAGAATGAGAGATAACGACTACAACATGCAGGACTACCAGGAAACGTATTCCTCGTTTCAATGGGACCGTCCTGAAAAATACAATTTTGCCCGTGACGTAATTGACCGCTGGGACCCGTCCAAGGCAGCCCTGTTCTGGGTCGACGACGCGGGTACCGAGACCGGCAAAACCTTTGGTGAGATCAGCGAGGCGTCAAAACGGTTATGCAACGTGCTGACCGCTGCAGGGGTCAGCAAAGGTGATACGGTCATCGTGATGCTGCCCAGGGTGATCCCCTGGTGGGAGACATTTACCGCCACGCTGCGCATGGGCGCGGTGATATCACCGGGAACCGTGCAGCTTTCCGAAAAAGACCTGGAATACCGCATCAACGCGGCAGCGGCCACCTGCGTCATTACGGACAGCGCCAATGCGGCCAAGGTGGATGCAGTGCTCGGCAAGTGCCCTACCCTGGCGGCGCGCATTGTCACGGACGGACAGCGGGCCGGCTGGATCGATTACCGCCAGGCCGTGGCGGCGGCTACGCCCGATTATGAGGCTGCAGACACAGGCGCTGACGACGAGGCCATCTGCTACTTCACCTCGGGCACGACGGGTTACCCCAAGATGTGCATCCACACCCACGACTACGCGCTAGGCCACCGCATTACCGGCGAGTTGTGGCTGGACCTGAAACCCGGGGACCTGCACTGGAACGTCAGCGATACCGGTTGGGGTAAGGCCGCCTATAGCAGTTATTTCGGCCCATGGCTGTGCGGGACCACGTTGTTCATCCATCATACCTCCGGTTTCAACCCGCAACAGACCCTGGAACTCCTGGCAAAATACCCGGTTACCACTTTTTGCGGTGCGCCGACCATCTACCGCATGCTGGTGCTGGAGGATCTCAGCCGTTACCGGTTCAAGACGCTGAGACACTGCACCGGGGCGGGCGAACCGCTCAACCCCGAGATTATCGATACCTGGAAAAAAGCAACCGGTCTGACCATCCGGGACGGCTTCGGACAGACCGAAACCGTGATCCTGTGCGCCAGTTTCCCCTGTATCGAACCCAGGGCCGGATCCATGGGTAAACCGGCGCCGGGCATCGACCTGCAGGTCATCGACGATGAAGGAAACATCGCAGGGCCGGATGCGGAAGGGGATATTGCCGTGCGCATCAGGCCGCAACCACCCCAGGGATTTTTCCGCGAGTATCGCAACGACCCCGAACGTACGGCCGCCACCCGCCGGGGCGACTGGTACGTCACCGGCGACCGCGCCTACCGGGATGAAGACGGCTATTTCTGGTTCGTCAGCCGCGCCGATGACGTAATCCTGTCGGCGGGCTACCGGATCGGGCCCTTTGAGGTGGAAAGCGCCCTGATTGAACATCCGGCCGTCGCAGAGTCGGCAGTGGTCTCCAGCCCGGATGAAACCCGCGGCGAGGTGGTCAAGGCGTTTGTGGTGCTGGCCCCCGGATATGCCGCGTCCGATGACCTGAAACGGGAACTCCAGGACCATGTGAAACGGGTAACGGCGCCCTACAAGTACCCGCGCAGGATAGATTTCATCGATGCCTTGCCCAAGACCGTCAGCGGCAAAATCCGCCGGGTGGAGTTGCGCGCGGGGGAGCGGCAAAATAAAGACCCGGATGCATGACGAACATTAGCACACGAGAGGCAACCCGCGCAGACATAAAACATATCGCTGAGTTCCAGCGTGCGATGGCGCTGGAGACCGAAAGCAGAACGCTGGATGCAGCGATGCTGAAACAGGGTGTATCCGCCGTGTTCGATGCGCCGCATAAGGGCTGCTACATCGTGGCGGACGTGAATGCTGATGAAGAAAGCGCCGCACGGGTCGCGGGAAGCCTGCTGATCACCTATGAGTGGAGCGATTGGAATAACGCAACTTATTACTGGATTCAAAGTGTGTATGTAGATAGCGCCTGGCGCGGTAAAGGCGTCTATCGGGCTTTATTCGAGCATGTGCTATCCATCGCAACGACGCGCGGCGACAGCTGCGGCCTACGTCTCTATGTGGAGCGCACCAACACCATTGCGCAACGGGCTTACACCAGCCTCGGCATGCACAAATCCCCCTACGACCTGTACGAAAAGCGCTGAGCAAACTATCCGTACAGTTTGAAACCTTTTACGCCCGGTATGGACGAGTCGCGTTAGGCGGCTCGATTTAATTTGTTATACTGGTTCAAGCCCATGCAAACACTGCCTGTCGATAATGCCGCCCTGGAAAACAGGGAGGCCTTGATCACAGAACTCAGGACAATTCTCCCCGATGAGTGCGTGATTGTCGATGAGGGGGCTTTGCGCGTCTACGAGACCGATGCCCTGACCGCGTACCGGCAGGTGCCCATGCTGGTCGTATTACCGGAAACGACGGCCCAGGTCGCTGCCGTATTGAAGCTGTGCAGCCGCATGAATATCAAGGTCGTACCCAGGGGCGCAGGCACATCCCTGTCCGGCGGCGCCCTGCCCCTGGCCGACGGGATCGTACTGGGGCTGGGTAAATTCAACAGGATACTCGAGGTGGATTTCGCCAACCGTTGCGTGGTCGCGCAATCAGGCGTGACCAACCTGGCGATCACCGAGGCGGTGAAACACAAGGGCTTCTATTACGCCCCCGATCCCTCCAGCCAGATCGTCTGCACCATCGGCGGTAACGTCAGTGAAAACTCGGGCGGCGTGCATTGCCTCAAGTACGGCCTGACCACGAACAACGTCATGGGGATTGAAATGGTGACCATGGAAGGAGAGATACTGCGCCTGGGCGGAAAGTATCTCGACCCCGCCGGGTACGACATGCTGGGCATAGTGACCGGTTCGGAAGGATTGCTGGGGGTCATCACGGAGGTAACGGTAAGGATCCTGCAGGAACCGCAGACGGCGAAGGCCATGCTGCTCGGGTTTCCCGACAATGAAAGCGCGGGTGAGTGTGTAGCCGGGATAATCAGCGCGGGCATTATCCCCGCCGGTATAGAGATGATGGACGAATTTGCCATCAAGGCGGCAGAGGATTTTGTCCATGCAGGTTATCCCGTCGACTGCCCTGCCCTGGTGCTCACGGAACTGGACGGGCCTGAAGGAGAAGTGACCGAACTGATCGAACAGGTCCGCAGAATTGCCGAAAGTTGCCGGGCAAGCTTTATCAGGGTCAGCGAATCAGAGGAAGAACGCGTGCGCATCTGGGCCGGAAGAAAAGCGGCCTTTCCGGCGCTGGGGGATATTTCTCCTGATTACTACTGTATGGACGGCACCATCCCGCGCCGGGAACTCTCCCACGTACTGACCCGGATCAGGGAAATGTCGGACAAGTACGGATTGAAGGTAGCGAACGTATTTCATGCCGGCGACGGCAACCTGCACCCGCTGATCCTGTTTGATGCGAACGATCCGGAGGAACTGGAAAAAGCCGAACAGTTCGGTGCGGATATCCTGCGCCTGTGCGTGGACGTCGGTGGCGTCCTGTCCGGTGAACACGGTATCGGCTTTGAGAAAAAAGAACTCATGCCCGCGATGTTCAATGAACAGGACCTGCAGCAGCAACAGCGCATCAAGTGCGTCTTTGACCCGGAAGGCCAATTGAACCCGGGCAAGGTATTCCCGGTCCTGCACCGCTGCGCGGAACTGGGCAAACTGCACGTGCACAAAGGCAAAGTCCCCTTCCCCGACATACCCAGGTTTTAATTATCCGCAGATGACGCAGATTAACGCAGATTATTTTTTATTTGTTGATTCGGTGTTAAAACAGATCATCGTGCTTTCAGAAAAAAACAATATAAATAAGAAACATCATTTCATCTGCGTTAATCTGCGTCATCTGCGGATAACATGAGTAACGAACGTTTTTTACCGGAATCGGAACAGCAGGCCCTGGAACTGGTCCGCTGGGCCGTCGCCGAGGGCAGGACTGTTTCGGTCCAGGGAAAAAACACGAAACACGGTTTCGGCCTGCCGGTCAGCGCGGATTGCACCCTGTCCCTCGGGAAGCTCAGCGGGATACTGGAATACCACCCGGAGGAACTGGTCATGACCGCCTTGCCGGGTACGCCGATGGCCGAAATACGTGAAGCATTAACAAAACACAACCAGCATCTCGCGTTTGAGCCGCCGGCATTGAACAGGCTGTACCAGACGGAGGATGAAGGCACTATCGGCGGAAGTTTCATCGGTAACCTGGCCGGCCCGCGGCGTTTCAAATCGGGTAGTGCGCGGGACCATATCCTGGGTGTCAGGGCGATCAACGGGCGCGGCGAGACCTGGAAATCCGGCGGCAAGGTCATAAAAAATGTCAGCGGGTATGACATGAGCAAACTGCTTACCGGTTCCTGGGGCACGCTGTCCGTGGTCACTGAATTGACGTTTAAAGTCCTGCCGGCGCCGCCGGTAACCCGGAGTCTGGCCGTATGGGGGCTGTCAGCAAGGCTGGGAACGGCCTTGATGGCGCAGGTCATCTCCACCCCCTGCGAAACATCCGGCCTGGCGTACCTGCCCGAAGCGGCGCTGACGGCAATCGGACGGGACGGCGCCTCTTTCCCCGGTAAAACGCTGACGCTGATAAGACTGGAAGGAACGGAGTTGTCCGTAAAGGAGCGTTCGCAAAACATCACCGGGTGGCTGCCCGGCGCGTGTGAATACAGCGTCCTCGATCAGGCAGCGTCGATTGCAGCCTGGTCATTGATCGGAAACACGGCGCCGTTACAGGACGCACAACGCACCCCTGGCATCCTGAAACTATCACTCCCTCCGGCATCGGCCTGGAACCTGGTCCGTTTCATCGACGAACTGCGCGGCTGCACCTGGTACCTGGATGCTGCAGGGGGCTGGTTATGGGTGGGCATCTGCCAGGCCGGGATGACAGATAAAATACACGCCATAAGCCGGGAGGTTAATACTGCCGGCGGCGCCACGACCATTTATCGCGCCCCCTCCGCGGTGAAACAGGATACCGGTATTTATCCGCTCCCCGGCGAATCTATCAAACGCCTGAATGAAAAGATAAAAAACAGCTTCGACCCGGGCAATATCTTCAACCCCGGCCGCCTCATTTCATGTGATTCCCCCGCCCCGGCTTTGGCAGGGACAGGCACGATTTAACAATGCGTACCGAATTCACCCCCGCACAACTGACCGACCCCGGACTGCACGAGGCCAACAGCATCCTGCGTAAATGTGTGCATTGCGGTTTCTGCAACTCCACCTGCCCTACCTTCAAACTGCTTGGCGATGAACTGGACGGGCCCCGCGGCCGCATCTACCTGCTGAAAAACATGATGGAGCACGATGAAACACCTTCCGGGAAAATAGTCAGCCACATCGACCGGTGCCTGTCCTGCCTGTCCTGCATGACCACCTGCCCCTCCAGCGTCAATTACATGCACCTGGTCGATGCAGGGCGCAGCTATATCGAAAAAAAATTCAGGCGCCCGCTCCGGGATCGGCTGTTCCGGCGCCTGCTGGCAGCGACCCTGCCCTATCCGGCCCGGTTCCGGTTGCTGCTGTTCTTCTCCATGTTGCTCCTGCCCGTCAGGCGCCTGCTGCCTCGGCGCTTCCATGGCGCACTGAAACTCCGGCCGCCGGCAACCCGGAACAAGGCAATTAAAGAGGACAGGGACCAGGCCAGGACCGGAAAAGCCGTGGGCCTTGTCGCCGGTTGCGTGCAGCAGGTAATCGGCAAGGATATCAATTCTGCCAGTATCCGCCTGCTGGAGCGCCGGGGCTGGCGCGTCCACCTGCTGCAGCAACCGGCCTGCTGCGGCGCAGTCGAACACCACCTGGGCAAACAGGCCCTGGCGGAAAAGCGCTTCCGGCAAAACATCACCGATTGGATACAACACGTTGACGAACACGGACTCGAGGTCTTGATCGTCAATGCCTCCGGTTGCGGCACCATGCTCAAGGACTACGGCCACATCTTTCGCAACGATGAATCCCTGGCTGCTGCTGCCGGTAAAATCAGCGGCATGACCCGGGATGTAGTGGAATTTTTATCCGAACACCATGACGTGACCGAAAACGGCGAAATGGAGCAGGTCCGTGTCGCCTACCAGAGTCCCTGCTCCATGCAACACGGCCAGAAAATCGACTCACAACCGCTGACCCTGTTGCAGCAAGCCGGCTTCAAGGTGCAGGAACTGCCGGAAAAATACATGTGCTGCGGCTCGGCCGGCACCTATAATATCCTGCAACCGGCGATCGCCGCTGAACTGGGAGAAAGAAAAGCGGTCTATATTGAACAGGCAAACGTAGACGTCGTAGCCAGCGGCAACATGGCCTGCATGATGCACCTGCGGCAATTCACCGATGTCCCCTTTGTACATACGGCAGAACTGCTCGACTGGGCCTCAGGCGGCCCCAAGCCGTTTTAAAACTGCAAACCATATAACAACCAGGAGTGGATCATGAACAACCCGGTAAACATCACCGTCTTCCGCTGGGCCGGCGCCTGGGGCCCGTTCAAGGTCAATATCCCCTGTGGGGAATGCGCCTTGACCAAGGACATTATCCAGGACTGTATGGATACGGACCTGGCAGGAATAGATGTCGAACTCGACATGCGCGACTGGCTCACGGAATGGTGGAAGCCCCTGCCCAAGGGAGGCTGGCATGCCCCGATTGTGCTGGTTAACGACAGGATCATATCCCAGGGAGCGGCCTTGAACCGGGGCGTACTGACCCAGTCAGTCATTGAGGAAGCAACGGGCAACTCACCGATACAGGGTAACCACGCATACGGCAAGGCCACCTGCCCGCACTGCGTGCGCGCCAAGGGATACCTGGAACAGGCAGGTGTTGACTACCGCTACCACGACGTGGTCAAGGACCCCCGGGCGCTGTATGAAATGCTGGCGCGGGTAAAACCGATCATCGGCCCCAAAACCCCGGTCACCGTACCGCAGATCTGGCTGGACGGCAGCTACGTAGGCGGCGCGGACGAGTTGAAACGCATCCTTGACCTGCCCGAGGTGGAACCGAACCCGGACCGGGGGCAGTGTTCCCTGTCCCCCGCCCGTTGAAGGTTAACAGGCTGGTTGAGCCGGAAAAATCAATGAGTAAGTCACACCGGCCCGTCGTAGCTGATGACGATAATCCCGGCCTGTTCCAGGCTGTCTGCAAGTTTGTTCCCATGATTGCCGCTTACTCCTTTCGCCACCTGACGGTGGGCGCCCTGGTCCGGAACAAGTTGAGGAGGCTCGAAGCAAGAGGCGAGAAATGGATCATAGAAGAGGAGTAGGACTGACTGGATGAAACTCCATTCAATAGCGCCTGAAGAAGCGACTGTCGGCTACCGGAACCCGCCCGCATCCGGGAATGCAATCAACGGCCTGGGGGAAAAGGAATTCAGGCGCGCCAGTTACATATTTCATTCCAACGGGAAATCCGGCCCCCTGCCCTTTGACAAAATGCAGGAGGTGTTCAGGTACAGCAATCCCGCCAGGATGCTGCCGCTGATCATCCAGGCTGCCTGGGCAACATTCAGGCCCCAGGGGAAACTCAGCGACAAGAGACTGAACGTGACGGATGCTGAGAAAATGACCCGGGAGATAAAGGAAAAAGCGCAGGAACTCGGCGCCGGTGTTGTCGGGATCTGCGAAATGAAAGACGAGTACCTGGTTGAAGGAGAAAAAAGCAAATACCGTTTTGCCATAGCACTCGGGCTGCCCATGGACAGGGAAAAAATGCTGCATGTGCCGGGGCATACCAGCGCCATGGAAGTCCAGAGAGTATATATAAAGGCCTCTTACCTGACGGTTGACCTGGCCCGGCACATCCGCTCGCTGGGCTGGCCTGCACAGGGTCTGCCGGTTAACAGCAGCAGTGAATACCTGCACATTCCCATCGCCATCGCCGCCGGTATCGGCGAACTGGGTAAGCATGGCTCACTCATCTGCAAGGAATACGGTTCCAATTTCAGGCTCACCACGGTTGTGACCGACCTGCCACTGGTAGCGGATGCGCCGGTAGATATCGGTGTAGACGATGTCTGCATGACCTGCCAGGCTTGCAGCAAAGCCTGTCCTCCCGATGCAATTTATTCCGCCAAGCAATGGGTGCGAGGTACGAAAAAGTGGTACGTAGATTTCGATTTATGCACCCCCTACTTCTGCAGTACTTACGGATGCGGGATCTGCCTGGAAGTCTGCCCCTGGTCGGAACCGGGCCGGGGGCCGGGTTTGTCTGAAAGATTGTTGGCGCTGCGCCGGAACAACAGCGAGTGACTGGGAGAGGAAGAGAGTGGTGCCGGGGGCTGTATTTATGACGATCCCTGCCGGCGGTGGTTTCAGGTGTCGTCCGGGGAAATTTGCGTCCGGCAGTTGCGCACCGTATCAATGCTGATGAACATTCTTGATGGGCGCGTTGGCATCGAGTGAAATCCCATCGCAAGATAAAAAGCCCGACGTTTCTCTGTGATATCGGGACCGCCGTCCTCAATCAGGTCGAGCACCACGGCCTTCAGTCCGATTTGATTGGCAGCGCCTACCGCGCGCTTTAACGCCATCTCTAATGCTTTCTCAGGCGATGGTCATGATCTTGACAGGTCCCGATAGAAATTTTCATGTGAACCCAAGGCCAGCAAAGTAATGGTGTCTGGTTTCTTCTCATGACGATAAGCCAGTAAATACTGTTTATCGGTCACTTTAAACTTGTGTACGCGCACACCGGCCAATGCGCCCTTTTTCATTGCGCCAATTCGGGTATTCGAGACAATTTTCCTGATGGCCTGATCGACAGCGGCTTTATCTATTCTGTGAAGTTTTTTAATCGTTCTGGAAAAGGCGCTAGTCTGGACCACCTTCATCCAAACTGATACTCGCTCACATCACCGGCTTCCGCTTCTTCCATACCCACCAGAATATCGTTGACAAATCGCAGTGGCAAATCAGGGTTTTCTTCGGCGATTCTGCCGATAGTTGCCCAGTGCTCAATCTGTTTCGGTGGTGAGCGATGAAATATCCTGGCATATTGGGTTGCATCCGCGACCAACTGGTCCGACAGTTTGATGGCTTTAGACATATTTCCTCACTGTAATCAAAATTAATTCTCGCCTGCCTATTATAACCAAAAGGTTGCATTTTGCAACCTTACTTACGGATAGAATAATTTGACTGTAAACTGAGCACTACTGGTTATGAGTATCTCCCTTATTTTGTACCCCAAACAACCCGGAAGTGAATGCCGATGTTGAGGTTGCCGGTAGAACTCCTCCGGTGTCATGTCATTCAGCGATGAATGGGGTCGATACTGATGACCCTATATTTTTCAACAAAATTTGAATGCCGATGGCCGGAGTCGAACCTTTAATGTAATTTATTGTTTTTATTAAAATCCAGCTGGAACGAGGGAAGGCCTTATAATTAACATCTTCGGGTAGTTAATAGATAAGCAGGTATGATGAATCGACATACCTCATCAAGACCTTGAGAAACTATGCAAGTGAATAAATTACTCAAGCGACTGGGTAGACTCGTAAGGTGGAATACGAGCACAGCTTCGCTCCGACGCGTTTTAAAAGCCATACTGGCCGCTGCCGGTGTCATCGTGCTATTACCGCGCTTAGGCCGTGGTGCACGGGGGAAAAAAGTATCAAGCGCCCGTGTCTCTGCTGAGATCGGTTCAACCTTACGTGCTGATCTGCTCCTTTCTAATGGAAATATTATCACCCTTGACAGTGTTTCCAGCGCAAGCGAAGCGGTGGCAATACGCGGTTCAAAGATAGTGGCGGTGGGTACAACTGCAGATCTGGAAGCACGCGTTGCCCCGGACACCCGCCGGATAAATTTGCAGGGTCAAACACTCCTGCCCGGGTTCTTTGACACCCATGCTCACATGGATCGGGAAGGATTAAAGACCCTGGGTGGTGAGTCACTGATTGGCGCCAATTCGGTTTCTGCAATTGTCGAGCGTGTTGCAGCAGCGGTAACCAAGGCAAAGCCGGGTGAGTGGCTCGTCTTCATGCCCATGGGTGGACCGCCTTTCGACTATGTAAATAATCCCTCAATGCTTAAAGAAAGACGTTTCCCTGATCGTTATGATCTGGATGAAGTCGCACCCGATAATCCGGTTTTCATTCGCGGCGTCTGGGGTTGGTGGGCCCGTCCTCCCTTTCCGGCAGTTGCGAACAGTGAAGCCTTGCACCGCTGTGATATCAGCGCTGCTTCAGTTGATCCCTATAATATAAAAATTGTTCGCGACCCCAGTGGTTTACCAACCGGTCTCTTCCTTGAAACCAACCGGACTTCCTTACTCGAGTACACATTGTTCCGTAATGTCCCCCGCTTTACCTATGAAGATCGACTGGAATCGGTGCGTCGCAGCTCTGAAATTTACAGCAGTTTAGGTACCACATCAGCATACGAGGCGCATGGTCTCACACCCGAGTTATTACGCGCCTATCGAGAAATTGATGAGCGTGGTGAACTCTCGGTTCGCATGTCTGCAGCAGTGAGCCTCCCTTCCTCTTCCATGAATCGCAGCCGGCTTATTGATGTTCTGGATCAATGGGCGCCTGCGGCAGGTGGCCGCGGTATGGGGAGCGGCAACTTTCGTGTCTCCGGCGTTACCCTCGATCATTCCGATCCAAACATAGCTGCAATCATCGCAAGGGATTATCCCTACGTTCAATGGGCTGGAAATTTCGAGCAGGGTATTACAAGTTCAGAATTTGTTGAAATCGGCATTGCAGCCGCGCAACGGAAGCTACGATTGAATTTCCTGATTGCTACAACACCTTATCACAGTGTTGACGGCACCCTTGACATGCTCGAGCAAATTGATAAACAGGCGCCGATTAGAGATTTACGCTGCGTTGGCTTTCACCTGATTAATGCAAGCGCACAACAGCTTCGCCGGGTTCGGGAGCTCGGATTGATCATTACCATCACGCCGTCATTCATTTATTCACATGCGGCTGAACTCCACCTGGATAAGTTGGGTCAGGACGCCTGCCCCATTCGCAAGGTACTCGATGCAGGTATCCCTGTAACACTGGGTTCGGACAATGTACCCCCCTCGATGTTTTTCACCGCCTGGGAAGCACTGGTACGCTGGGATGAAACCGGACAACAACACCTGGGTAACTCTCGTCTGGATCGTGAGGAAGTATTGCGCCTTTGCTGTCAAAGTCCCCATTACATTAACTGGGAAGAAGACCATCGGGGAGTCATTGCGCCGGGCATGGCGGCGGAGCTTATGGTCTTCGATGCCAATCCGCTGACCTGCGACATAGACCTTTTGCCTCAACTGACACCGGTATTGACGATGGTTGACGGCCGCATCGTGCACGATGCGGGCTCTGGTATTCCATCGATTTGAATACGCAGGTAAATCTATAACAACCATCCTGCAAATCGCTGCAAATCGCTCGACTTCGTTGCAAATAACTTCTATACTAGCCGGTAGGTCCATTAATTGGGAGTTGCTCCATGTCTCAATCCACCATCTTACGCGGGGGTCAGATAATCGATCCGGCCCAGGGTCTGAACAAGTTTACCGATCTCACTATTACTGATGGCAAGATTGCCGCCATTGGTGATTCAGAGTTAAGCGCAGATGCCGACGTTGTTGATGTCTCCGGTCTGATCGTCACCCCTGGTTGGGTTGACATACACGTCCATGCCTATGGCGACCTCGGCTTCGCCTATCCCGATTACATCGGCATCTATGGGGGTGTCACAACGTTTGTTGATGCCGGTGGACCTGGTTTTGGCGCCTTCCCGGAATTCAAGGCCTTGATGACCGATGCCACCGTTACTGATCTGTATTGCGGCCCGTATGTGCGGCCGCTGGGTATCGTCACCTCGGCCTATATTGAAGGTGATGTCCGCACTTTAGGCGCATGGGATATTGCGGCCTGGCTCGACATCGTCGATGAGAATCGTGACACATTTGCTTATTTGAAGCTCGGCGCCTTCGGCGACCATGATTGGGGGCCGTTACGAATGGGCAAAGGCGCGGCTGAGATTCTCGAGTTGCCTACCTATACCCATATCGGTGACTTCCAGGTGGCACCCAGGCGCGACACTACCGGGCCTGCCTTCGAGGTCGCTCAGCGCGGTGACATGATTACGCATATATATCATGGTAATCCCGGCACAATATTGGACGATGACGGTAAAATCCGGCATGAAGTCCGGGCCGCTGAGAAGCGCGGGGTGTTATTCGATATCGGCATGGGCTCAACAAATTTTTCTTTTGATATTGCTGAACAAGCCATCGCCCAGGACTTGCTGCCTCACACCATCAGCTCGGACTTGCAACAATTCAACGTAATGAATCCGGTGAAATCTTTTACTAATGTGCTGACCTGCATGTTGGCGCTGGGACTCGAGCTTGAGCAAATCATCGAAAAGATCACCATCGCGCCGGCTCGCGCCATTAACATTGATGATCATGCAGGCAGCCTGGCTGTTGGGAGGCCTGCGGATGTCAGTGTGATGAAGATTGAAGACGGCGATTTTGAAGTGGAAGATTGTGAGCAACAAACCCGCAAGGTCGACCGCCGGATCCTGCCGGTGATGGCATTCAAACGTGGTGTGCGCTACGACTGCGATGTAACCCTGGCCCGCAACGAACGCAACTGGCTGCCGATGATGGATGAAGACGTTATTCCGCAACGCGCCGCCACTCTGGAACCTGGTCAAAAGGCCTTCCTGGACACGCTGGCCGCTGATCTTGCCCGGTTAAATTGGGACGCTACAAAGGTTGATCTCGACGTCGCCACCCGGGTCCAGGAATGTTTCTTCGGGACATGCGACAAAGTTGGCTTGCCACTTGCGGACGCCTTGACCGCCACCTATAAATGTTTCCTGGAAGAACCGTTCACTTACCAGATTGGATTATTTCTTACTCGCATTGAACGTGGCTTTGCCATAGACCGAATCCAGCAGGTGGGGGGCGGATTCCAGAAAGCCGCCTAGGCGGAGCGTTTTGTATGGGTGAAGGAGAGTGGCATGATCTCCGGGAGATCGACGCAGAGGAGTCGGAATTCCCGGTAGCAACCACGGTTGACGGTGAAGACATTGTCGTTTTCCGGATCGGTGATGATTACCGTGGCGCCCAGCGTTTGTGTCCACATAAAGATGGCGATTTTGTCCGCCGCGGCAAAGTCATGGGTAATGGCAAAATGCTCCGCTGCGAACTCCACGGCTTCATATTCAATCTTGTTTCCGGCAAAGGCGTGAATGCCGGGCCACAATGTATCGATATCTTCGAGATCAAGCGTGATGGTTCCCGCCTTCAGGCCCGCAAAAAACTAACATAGAAAGGCGTCCGTCCCTTGTATCAAGGGTACACCTCCCTCTACAACAACCAGTGGGTGGTGGGTTGATTCAAACGGAGTCGACCATACACTTCCTTAATAATCTCTTCATGATTGGCCTCATGCATGGTCATGGCATTAATATCACGATAGAGCCGTTGCATAGGAGAGCGTTCACTCAATGATGAACCACCGGAGTCCTGGAACAGGATGTTGACGACTTCCCGGCATAGATGCATGGCATGGACACCGAACAACCTGATCCGCGCCCGGTCCTGTGCACTCATTACCTTTTCACTGTGCACAGCCCCGTCAAAACACAGGTCACAGGCATGATCTGTCATCAGAATTGCGGATTCCAGTTTAGCCGTAACATCACCCAGGATCCGGTGGGTTGAGGGTAAGTCTTTTTTTGGAATGTCAGCGGTATACACCATGGGTCTTGCCGAGCGGTTTTGAATCAGGTCTTCGTGAAATTCCAGTGCTGCGAGTGCGGCGCCAACGGTAGTCCCTGCCCCCAATGAGACCGGCATAATCGCACCGAATGGTGCGCGGTACAACAATGGTCTTGAACTACCGCATTTGTGCACCAGGGCAGTTTCCGCCTTCATCATCCTGTGACCAGGCACGAAGTACTCGTCCTGCTTCAACTTGACACTGTTACTGCCGGTCGCTTTAAGACCGGCCACATACCAATCATCATTAATTTCAATGTCCTCAGGTGGCACCATGAAAAACGCCTTGTCGTGTCCCGGCGGTAATCCGGGTAAATGCGCACCCAACAGAAACCAGTCCGCGTTATGACAACCGGAGCCAAATGGCCAGACACTGTTCTTTAAAACAAAACCACCATCGACTTTCGTTGCCGTAGTGCGATCCGGAAGAATACCCGATATCCCGGCATTGGGATCAGCGCCAAACACTTCTTCTTGGGCCTGCTCCGGAAACAGCGCCATCAAATAGGTATGACAGGACATCACGCTATATACCCAGCTGGATGAAGGACAAGCCTTGGAAAGTTCAGCCGCAATGCGCCAAAAATAACGCGGATGCAATTCATAACCACCATAGCGCACCGGTACATAGGCACGGAACAGGTCTGCTTGTTTCATTGCCCGGAAAGATTCCGCATGGATATGGCGTTGCTGCTCTGCCTCTCCTGCCCGCTCCCGCAAGCCGACGGCGACGCCCCTGGCCCTGTCGATAAGTGTATTGGCTAATTCTTCCTGGTCTTTGACGGTGGTATCCATGACGCTTTAACTCAACTGTTATTGTGACTACCGTCGCAGAGGTAGCCCTTACCGCTTCGTTTACAACCGCATAACCAGAGGGATTCGGTTTGCGTGAGTTCGAATTTTACCGGCGTAAAATCGCTGCCTTTATGGGAACCATCGCAAAAAGGCTGGTTGTCAGAGCGACCACAGCTACACCAGAAATAAATCCCCGCTTCAATTTCGACCCCATAGGGAACATTTTGTGGACATTGTGCTTCGCTCATGTTTTTCACCTGTTATTACATAGTGTTATCGGCAAATACTAAATCAAAACCCATTAATTCGCTAACAAAAACCGAACCCGCACTCTGGCGGTCGAGCTTAAGCCGCGGCCGCCAGGCGTTGCCTGTTGTGAGGAGCGGCAAGGTCTTGCACCGGTCCGCGCGGCACGATCGCGGGACGGCCGTACCAGGCTTTTTCCAGCGAGTAGTACTGGCGTTTCGCGTCTTCGATATCCAGAAGTTCCGCGATCCCGTCGATTTGATAAAGCTCCCGCAGGTAGTTGCTCAAATTCGGATAATCCGCGATACGCCGCAAGTTACATTTGAAGAAACTGAAATATGCAGCATCGAAGCGCAGCAGTGTGGTGTAGAGTCGCCAATCGGCCTCTGTGAGGCGCTCACCGATCAAATAGCGCCGGCCGTCGAGACGCGCCTCCACCTTATCCAAGGTTGCAAACAAGGCCGCTACCGCGCCGTCGTATGCATCCTGGGTCGTTGCGAATCCGCACTGATAAACGCCATTGTTTACGTTTGTGTATATTTCAGCGTTTAGTTCGTCGATGTCTTTCCGCAGGTCTTCCGGATACAGGTCAAGATCGGGATTACCGGCAAAGTCATTAAAGGCGCTGTTGAACATACGCAGAATTTCGGAAGATTCGTTGTTGACGATCGTCTCCCGCTGCTTGTCCCAAAGCACCGGAACGGTCGGGCGCGCGCTGCATTTCGGATCCGCGCGCAAGTAAATCTGGTAGAGATGTTTCGCACCGTAGAGCGGGTCCGGCTCTGCCCGTGGCTCGGCGCCGGGTTCGGCAAAGCACCATCCGTTCTCAGTCATCTCGGGAACCATGCGCGTCACCGAGATCGCGTCTTCCAATCCTTTCAAGCGCCGCACAATCAACGTGCGGTGGGCCCACGGGCAAGCAGCAACCACGTAAAGGTGGTAACGCCCGGGTTCGGCCGGAAACCCGTCCTCACCGCTCGGTCCGGCCGCTCCGTCCGGCGTCACCCAGCTTCGAAACGTACTGTCCTTACGGACAAATTTTCCACCGTGCTGTTCCGTTTCGTGATGATCGCCCGAATACCAGACACCGTCTAAAAGAATACCCATCGATCAGAAATAGTTATAGCGCGCCCGGACCCCCCACCAGCGCGGCTTATAGTAACCCACCGTCGTGCACCCGCACAGCGTCGATAAGTCGAAACCGGTGAACATGGCACGCTCATCGGCAACGTTCTCGACGAACGCCGAGAATTCCCAACGCTCATCGACGCTGGTCCAGTGTGCCCGCACATCGCCCATCACGTACGACGGCATCCTCTGCGCGTCGAAGTTGCGGATGTTCTGGTAACGATGTGCCGCATAGTCAAATTCCGCCTGTAGGGCGACAGTGCCGCCGGCCAATGAGTCCGGCCACTCGTAGCGTGCCAGACCGCTGAGTTGCACGTCCGGCGTGAAAGCCGGATCGACATCCCGCTCCACGTTCGGCGCGATCGCAAGACCCTCGACTTCAGCATCGATGTAGGATGCGTTGAACATGAACGTGAAGTTGTCGACAGGGCTTGACAGCAGCTCGAGTTCCACGCCCTTGTAAGTCGCGTCGTTGTTGAAAATGGCGCCCGACGCACCAATGAACAGAAAGGCCTGGTAATCGGAATAATCATAATAGTACGCGCTGGCGTTCAGCCGGGTACTGCCGCCGAACAGCGTGGCCTTGAATCCGCCCTCGTAGGCCAGCAGCACCTCGGAATCGTAGGGGAACTGATCGTCGGCGAGCCTGGCCTGGCCGGCGTTCACCGGACCGTTGAAACTGCCGGCCTTGACGCCGCGATTGACGCCGAAATACAGCAGCCAGTCATCATTGGGTCGGAAATTGAGCTGGGCCTTGCCCGTCCACATTGTCTCGCTGGTGCTGTCCGAATACGGCGCGAACTCGGTCACTATCGGAACGCGCTTGTCGAACTCGACGCGGAAATCGTCCAGGTTCCCGTAAAACTCGTTCACGAAGTCGTAGTCCTTGTCTTCGAACACTACCCGGGCGCCGAGAACGAGTTCAAACTGGTCCGTGAGTTCGACGTCCATCTGGCCGAAAATCGAGTAGGAGTTCGTCTTCAGATCGACGATGTTGTTGGAGGCGACCGCTCCGGGGTACCGGTCGCCACCCGGCTGATAGGGGGCCACCCCGAACGGGTTGAAAAACGACAGGAGAAACGGCGTCAAGGCGGTGGTTAACGGCCCGCCTTCGGAGAAGTCGAATGCGTTCCGGTCGTTGGTTTCCATCCATAGATAGTACAAACCGGCGACGTAATCGACACGACCGAATTGGCCATTCAGGCGCAACTCCTGGGCGAAGTTGTCGGCAGTGGTATCGCGTGAGATGGCCCCTTGCGCGACCGGAGAACCCTCAACGTCGATCGATTCGCGCATCAGAAAATGCATGTAATGCGAAACCGATGTCAAGGTCATATCTTCGCTGATATCCCACGTAATCTTCGCGGTGACGCCTTCGGTTTCATTTCGGTTGAAGTCATCGGACGTCATGTCGCTGGAAATATCGAAGCCATCACCATCGGGATCGATGTGTCCCCAGAAGTCACCGCCCACTACGGGACGCACGGCATCAGACCGGCCGTAGAGCGGAGGACCCGGAAAGAACTCGCCGTCGGTCAGGTTGATGGGCAGGCAACCGCCGGTGTCGCCGTTTATCACTTCACAGCCGAGCGGATCGTCCGCCGCGAAGATACTGTTGATGGTGTCATCCAAAGCGCCATCGCCATCACTGTCGATGCGCACTCCCGTGGTCGCAATGTGCTGGTTGGGGGAGGTACTGATCTTCGCGCGCCCGGCGAAACCGGAAACCAGAAACTGGACGTTATCGGTAAGGTCGAATTCCAACTGGCCGCGCAGCGCCCATTGATTGTCGTTCCAGACGTCGTCTGCATCGCTGGTCGCCGAGCCGAACCACGGCGGACTGCCGGGGCCGGCCGGATTATCTATCGCATCCAATGGGTAGACATTGTTAAGGATGGGATCGTGACGCTTATACATGCCCGACAGCCGTGCGCGAACCCGGTCGCTGAGACTACCACTGATCGCGCCTTCGACGTTGAAAGTATTCTCGCGACCGTAGGTTACATCGAGAAAACCTTCGCTCTCCTCTGTGGGCTTCTTGGTGTGGTAAGCGACCGCACCACCGGTAGCGTTACGTCCGAACAGCGTCCCTTGCGGACCCTTCAGGATCTCGACGCGTTCGAGGTCGAAAGCCGCGAACACATTACCCTGGCGAAATCCGATATAGCCTTCGTCGACGTAGGTAGCATTCGGGTTCTCGGCAAAATCGGCGAAGTCGTTCTGGGTGACACCGCGAATCGTGAACTCGCGGGTCTGTCCGGCGCTACTACCGGATACAAATACGCCGGCGCTCATGAAGGCGACGTCGGTACTCTCGGTCACCCGCAGTTCTTTGAGCTGCGCGCTACTGAACGCGCTGATGGCGATGCCGACGTCCTGCACGTTCTGCTCGCGCTTCTGCGCCGTGACGATGACTTCTTCCAGCACCTGGGCGCCGGCAGAATAGGTGACCGCGGCGATTATTGTGGCGACAAACATGCCGATAACGCGTGAGCGGATTGTGCGTTGAGTCATTACGAAGACCTCCCCCTAAATCGTTTAACTGCCCTATAATAATGCCGTTTTCGCGGATCTTCAATAAAATCCAGTGAAAATCCATCACGATGCCATGATCTCTGCCGTGACCGTATTCACGTTCACACCAGCACGCCCGGGGTCAGGTTTCAGCAGGCTCCTTCGGAAAGCGGATGAACATCACCGCCAGCGCGGCCAGAACGAACGGTATGGCAAACAGGCTGAAATTCAGGGCGCGCGAATACCCTGGCACCATCAGCAGTCCGCCTATGATGGGGCCGATGATGGCGCCTGCACGGCCCATACCCTGACCCCAACCGACCCCCGTGGCGCGCAATTCAGTCGGGTAAAGGCGCACGCCCGCCGCCACCATGCCGATGAGACCGGCCTGGCTGAAAAACCCCAACACGCCGATTAACGTCAACAATATCGCCAGCGGCGGCGTCAACACACCGAATGCCACCATGAAAACAGCTGAAGCCACTTGAAAACCAATAATGACCCCGGCCAGACGATAGCGGGTGAACAGCGATCCAAGGACGATAATGCCGACCAGACCGCCGAGGTTGTAAACCGTGCCCGCCAGTATGTAATGCTGCTCCGGGTGACCCATGTCCTTGACAATTGCCGGGACGAAGCCCAGCAGAAAATACACGGTGGCATAAACCATGAAAAAGCCCATCCAGAGTCCCAGGGTGGAGCGGCGGCGGTTTTCGACGAGCAGATTGCTGACGCCCAGGCCGCTACGTTTTTCGGCGGTGGTGGCAAGAAGTTCGTCCAGTTGCGGGCGACCGAGTCGGCCGAGCAGTCGGTTTGCCTGCGCCAAAGCGCCGGGGGGCTGTTTTTTGAGCAGGAATTCCAGTGACTCCGGTAGCATCACGAATGCGACCGGCAGCATGATGCCGGTAACCGCCGCGGCAGCGATGAACATCGCCCGCCAGCCGTACTCGGGCACGATGTACGCGGCCACGACGCCGGTGAGCATAGCGCCCACGGCATAGCCGGCGCCGATCATCGACACGACGAAATGCCGGTAGCGTGGTGGCGAGTATTCCGCACCAATGGTCGACAGGGTCGGTCCTGCCAGGCCGATCCCAAGTCCGACGATGAAGCGCAAGGCCAGCAACTGCGCAATCGAGGTGACGAAGGCCGTGAGCAACATGCTCGAGGCAATGATTGTGACCGCCGCAAGCACCGCCCGGCGCCGGCCGATGATATCGGCAAATGGCGTGAGGAAAAACGAACCCATGGTCATGCCGGCGACGCCCGCGCTGAAAATATAGCCATAGGTGCCCTTGGTGATGCCCCATTCTTCGATTATCTGCGGACCGGCGTATGCCACCACCAGCACGTCCATACCATCGATGATTTGCAGCACGAAACACACGGCAATTGCCGCGAAATGTGTACTCGTAAACGATTCCGGTGATTTCCCCACCAAGTGCTCCCCCTGTAGACGTTTCAGAAAACGAAAACTTAAATTACGATTTTAAGTGATAACATAACTAAAATACTTATTCATATATATTTCAGATCATTTGTATAGAAACCAGAGAACCTTCATATTTCACGACCACGTAAATGAAGGCAGATAATAACAACAGCACTTTTGTCTGGCGAGAAATGGATCAGGAATCGCTGGATGCTGCCTATGAACAAGGTAACTATGCATCTAATTTGCAGGAAGTGGTTGATCGCTATCAATCGAACAGCGAAAGAGCCAGACATGAGACAGGTGAGCCAGAGCGATTTCAATATGGTCCAAAAGACATAGAAAAGCTGGATGTATATACCACTGCAAAACGTAATGCTCCGATTATCATCTTTATTCATGGAGGCGCCTGGCGCATTGGCTTTGCCAAGGATTACGCCTTTCCCGCTCCCCTGTTCACAAAAGCCGGGATACATTGGATAGCAATAGACTTTGATTCCGTGTTGGATGTTGAGGGAGACTTAATGGTGTTAGCCGGACAAGTAAGACGTGCTATTGCCTGGGTCTATAATAACGCAACAAAATTCAGCGGGAATAAAGACAATATCTACCTTTGCGGTCATTCTTCCGGCGCACACCTGACTGCTGTTTGCCTGACAACAGACTGGCAATCCGGGTTTAATTTACCTGCTGACATAATCAAAGGCGGATTGTGCTGCAGTGGCATGTATGACCTCGAACCGGTAAGGTTGTCTTCACGCAGTGAATACCTGAATATCACGGAGGAAACGGAAAACAAATTGAGTCCACAGCGACATTTGGACAAGTTATCTGCACCAGTCATTATCAGTCATGGCACCAATGAATCACCGGAGTTTGTTCGTCAATCCAACGAATTTACACAGGCTATTAAAAACGTCAACAAGACTGTGGACTATGTAATCGGGATTGATTTAAACCACTTCGAGATATTGGAAACACTGGCTGAGCAAAGTGGGTTGCTTGCAATGTCACTTTTAAAAATGGTTCGGAAAAATTCCGAATAAATATGACGGTTCCTAACAGACGGCTTGGCATGACGTACAACAACAGCTATAGTGTACGTCATGAATACAAAGATTACACTGCGAATGGACGAGTTGCTTATTAAAACAGCCAAATCTGAGGCTGCCCTGCGCGGCAAATCCGTCTCGCAAATGGTGGGCGAGTTTTTTGCTCACCTTGGAAATTCCAGGCAAGAAGCCGACAATGAACTTCCTCCCGTTACCGCAGCACTGTTGGGCGTACTCAAAGGACAGGACATTGACGAGTCTGCTCACAAACAACACCTGCGCGAGAAATACCTCTGAAAGTACTGGTTGAACCGCCCCGGGAATTTCGGAGACCCGTTAGTTTGAGCCATTCAGTTTTTTATTAGAGTTTGTCCTTAATTTGTGTCCTTACCCACATTGAGAATTCAGAGTCTTCAGGCTGGATTTAGATCATTCCAGGTGGCTATTAACGTCCATATTCTCGTGAAGAACACGGACAACACTGATGCTATCCTCCAGCGCAAGATAGACGATCAGATGATGTGCATGATGGTGAATCCGTATCGGAGGGTTTAACTCTGTTCGTTCCCGGGAGCTCAGGGGTTGTTCGGCCAGTAGCCGAATTCTGCATCCAGTTCATCCAGGTATTTGTCTGCCTGATATTCTCCCCACTCGTTGAAAGTGTACAGCCAAATGTCAACCAGGTCCTGTTCAGCCTGGGCCTGCTTGAGAATCCGGGGCATCAGGAATTTTTCAGCCTCGCCAACTGTCTGGCTTTCTGTTTGATAGATTTTATATCAAGCTCTCCGGCCTGGCCGCTCTCAATGCCCAAGGTAATCGCGGCCTGAAGCGCTGTAAGCTTGTCTTTTTCTTGCTGATCTTTTCGAATGAGATCACGAACGTAGTCACTGGAACTAGCGTACTTCCCATCGTCAATTTGGGCCTGAACCCAGTCTTTCATCGGGTCTGGTACGGAGATATTCATTGTGGCCATGGCATGCTCCTAGCATCTTTAATGATATCAGTATGGCAATATATGGCAACTATTGTCAAATTTACTGCTAGCATTACACTACTGTCCCAAGAAAATCTTTTTTATCTATCATAACTCATTGATATAGCTTAACAAACAGCCGTTTTATACCTGTCATCGACTTGAACTCGACAGGGCCTGCCTACAATGCTGTGACTCCCATCCACAACCAGGGAGTGCAGCCCCATCTATACCGGTAATTTCGTCTTCTCACAACTCGTGGCCCACCTGCCCATGCACAGCTTCCGCCGCTGCGTCCGGCGTTATCACGGCAATTGCTACGTCAAATCGTTTACCTGCCTCGACCAGTTCCTGTGCTTGGCCGTGTTCCCCTGGGCGCCCTTCCGAAAGACCAAAGCCGCCGTCAAACTCCATACCCTGCTGGACTTGCAGGGCAGCATCCCAACCTTTATCCATGTCTCCGACGGTAAACTGCACGACGTCAACGTCCTCGACCTGCTTGTCCCCGAGCTCGGCGCCATCTATGTCATGGACCGCGCCTATCTCGATTTCCAACGCCTGTTTGCCCTGACCATGACCGCCGCCTTCTTCGTGACCCGCACCAAGTCCAATACCCGGTATAACGCCTTTGTTCTACTCGTCCTGGGCCAAGCGAAAGCCGATATTGTAGCTGTGGTACGAGCGGCCGGCCCGGTCGCGGTCGGCGGAACGCAGGTACCTCGGATTGTCGTTCCAGGCTCCACCCCGAAGCATGCGCGAGTGACAGCCACCACCTGCCCAGGCACTGCCATCTTTCGGGGCACCCTTACAATTGTGCTTCAAACAATCCTGTACCCACTCCCACACGTTGCCGTGCATGTCATGCAACCCCCAGGCATTGGCCGGGAAACTGCCTACCGGCGCAGTGGATCTTAACGCCCTGGCCAGGTCACAATCATACTATATATCCTACTAACATCCCTGTCACTGGACAGAGGATAATCTATGTCCACTATGACGAACACCCGGGAACCTTCAGCATTTTGCAGGATTTTCCATAAGGCACTCAATCAAGCAACGCTACCAGCATGAAGCGGCGCAGCGCACAGGTGTCCACATTGAGGCTGTACAGGGCGATGTATCGAGCAAGGATCAGCCAAAACGTTCCCTACTCTCGCGAATGCTGTCAACGATATCTTCCCTGCTGACCTGGAGGTCAACGCCTGTAATATCCAGAGGTGAGGTCTCTTTCGGTGCGGGTTTGACGTAGAAAGCCTCGCCGTTGCGTTTTCTGATGCACACCATGCCCGCTTGCCGCGCTTCATTCAATAACGAGGCGAAATTCTGCCGGGCTTCG
Source organism: Gammaproteobacteria bacterium (assembly GCA_965116495.1). Lineage (GTDB taxonomy): Bacteria > Pseudomonadota > Gammaproteobacteria > Eutrophobiales > Eutrophobiaceae > JAAXHV01. The sequence goes on from OZ220696.1 coordinate 1,007,246, forward strand.
GTAAAGCTGTACTCTTTCATGGTTAAATCTCCAAAGTCCGAACACCGATTGTTTCGGCTGCAATCCGCAACCTGCGATCTAATGTCAGCAACGGGGAGTTGGTCTGCAGGGCGCATTGGACAAGATAGGCGTCATAGGCATATATACCAAGACGCGCAGACAACTCAAGCGCTTGTTCCAGAGGATATTCATAAAATTTGACAGGAATGGCCAGATAAACGACGAGCGCTTTTTTTGCAAGTTCAATAGTAGTTTGCTGTCTTTTAAACATGGCTGAAAACGCATTGCCGATTTCCCAATGGACAGACACCGGAGCACATAATGAAGAACCTTCGGTCAACCTCAAGATAGCCGGCTTTGTAGCTTCATTGCCAATGACTGAGATCAGGGCGGAGGTATCTATGGTAATAAGCATGAGGCGCACTATACTGTACACATGTACAGTATAGTGGTTTTCTGCACAAGTCAACTCTCTTTCTCCCAAATTCCGCTTTAGAGATTCAAAACGGGTCTCTAAGGAGCATTTTGCCTGTTTGTAGTGCCCTGCTCAACAGCAACAGGCGACAGGTCGTCCTTGTACAGGCTGGTTGACCGCATTCAAGCGTTGGATTCGGCCCGCACCAGGCGCATGAACCGGCTCAGCCCGGTGACACAGGCAGGGGGAGAGTGTCCCCCGGCGGCCGGGGGTGACAGGGAATACGGACTCTTGCAGGGTTATGCTACGCCGGACAGGACAACGGCGGCGGGCGCCCGGGTGGGGCCAGGGCTGCCAGCAGAGTCTTGACCAGGATTGCCTGGTCGGGGCGGAACTTCAGGGACACCCGGCGCGCATGGCACACCACCTTGGCGGCCAGGGCATAGACCCGCCAGCGTAGCGTGGTGGCCCGGCGGGTATGCCACTCGGGCGGCAGGGAATGACGCAACAACACAAACAGGTTGTACGCGGTCACGCACAGGTGGAAGTACAGGGTATTGGCCTCGAACTGTCCACAGGGCGAGCGTTCGCCGGCAACGTCGCACTTCAACTCCTTGATACGGTTCTCCGAGTTATGTTGAGCTCAACATAACATGGATTATGTAGAGTAAATTATTATGTTGAGTTGAGCGGTTCCGGCCCCGTAAATACTGCCTTTGGAGGCCGAAACGCTTAACATAATTATTTCGCTTATCCTCTTTCATCCCAACATGAATAGAGGAGAACAGCGATGGCACCACCTATTAAAAATAATCGGCTTTTACAAGCGAAGCGAGACCCCCTTTACCCGTATCTGCCTGAGTTTCAGGCTTACCTGAAGCAAGCGGGCTTGAGGGCAAACACGATTTGCGGTTTACGCGGAAAAGCCCGGCATTTTCTCGTCTGGTTGAATCAGGACGGTACGCCAATCGAGTCCATTGACGATACCGTTTTGCGTCGCTATCGCGATCATGACTGTCGGTGTCCTCGAACGCGTTACAGGCAGTATGGCACCAGTACCATTATGCCGGGCGCCTTGTGGCTGGTACGGTTCTTTGATACGACCGGGAGAACCCGGCGTCCGGGGTCAGGCGAGGATGGATTCCGTTTGTTGGAAGAATTCCTTGCAACCCTTGCGGCGAAACACTACCGGCCGGTGTCGCTCGAACACCACCGGAGCCTGTGTCGACACTTCCTGGCCTGGCTTTATCAGTCCCGGGTCGACGTCAGGGAAATGGATGCCGGGGTCGTGGAGCGGTTTGCCCATCATGATTGTGTTTGCCTGGGACACTACCGGGCAAAACACACAGCCGGTTATACCAATCGTTTTGTGGTTGACCGGTTTGTCGGCTTTCTGATTAGCCGGGGTGTGGTGCAGGGATCGTCATGTGAAAAGCACCCTGACGAGACATTGCCGGCCTTTGCTGCCTGGCTCCGCCGGCATCGGGGCATTCAGGAAAGCACCATTCGGGCACACGTCAGGGAAACAGGCACCCTGCTGCCGGACCTTGGCAATGCACCGGAGCAATACACTGCCGCCCATATTCGTGATATTTTGCTGCATCGCTTTGAGCAGGTCCCGCCGGTGCGCGCCGTGCGTTTGGCCGTATCCATGCGTATGTACCTGCGGTTTCTGGCTGCCAGTGGCGCCTGTCCGTCCGGACTTGTCGCTGCCGTCCCGTCAGCCCCCCGATGGCGACTCGATACGCTGCCCCGTTATCTGCCCGCTGACGACATTGAACGTGTCATTGCTGCTTGTGATAGACAGACGCGGGTCGGAATACGGGATCGGGCGGTCCTGTTGTTACTCGCCCGCCTGGCGCTGCGAGCCGGTGATATCGTTAACCTCAGACTCGACGATATCGACTGGAAAAATGCGCGCCTTCGCGTCTGTGGAAAGTCAAAACAGTCGGTGGGATTGCCGCTTCCCCAGGATACGGGTGATGCGGTACTTGCCTATATCGAACAGGCTCGTCCACGTGTAAACGATGAGAAACTGTTTCTGGCAATCAGGGCGCCGCATCAATCCTTTTCCGGATCATCTGCGATTCGGGCAATTACCGGTCGCGCATTGAAGCGGGCCGGCATGGAGCATGCCAACCTGCGTGGCGCCTCCCTGTTCCGTCATTCTGCGGCAACCACACTGTTACGTGACGGCGCCTCTCTGGACACCATCGGCGCCCTGCTTCGACATCGTTCAGCGGACACGACGGCAATTTACGCCAAGGTCAACCAGCCCATGCTGCAGGACGTCGCGCAAGCATGGATAGGAGCAGTCCAATGAGCCTGTCACATCATGTTGAACGTTACGTCACCTTTAAGCAACAGCTCGGCTACAAGTATGGGACTGAGGCACGGTTACTGCGGGCATGGGCAGACTATGCACAGGCCTGTGGAGATTTATTCCTGCACAACGAAAGGAGCATCGACTGGGCTTGCAAGGCACCCTCCCCGGGCAGTGTGCGGCGCCGGTTGCTGACCGTTCGTGGTCTGGCGGTCTGGCTACACGCCGAAGACCCGCGCCATGAAATTCCGTCTCGCACCGCGGTCGGTCCGGCAAAAAAAACTCGACCCGCCCCATACCTGCTTACCAGAAGCCAGATTGAGCAGATTATGGACGCGGCGCTGACCTTGCGACCGACCGGTTCAATTACACCTCATACTTACCGTTGTCTGATTGGGCTGATTGCAGTGACCGGCCTGCGCTGTTCTGAGGCGGTCTCCCTGCGACTGGCCGACTTGACAGCCGATGGGCTGGTTATCCGCGAGACCAAGTTTGGCAAGAGCAGACTGGTCGTGCTGCATGACAGCACCCGCGCGGCGCTGGGCCGGTATCTCGAGAGCAGGAAGCGAGCAAGGGGTTCGGATGATTACCTGTTTGTTCTTGCGACCGGCAGGCCGCCGACCAGCGCCACCCTGACCGGCACCTTCATCAAACTGGCCCGAAAGACCGGGCTTCGCGGCGGCCCTGGCGAACCTGGAACACGCCTGCACGACCTGCGTCATGGATTCGCGGTTCGCTCGCTTGAGGCCGCGCTGGCAACCGACCGTGACCGCGTACATCGACACATTCTGGCGCTGGGTACTTATCTCGGTCATGTCAGTGTGTCGTCTACCTACTGGTATCTTGAGGCGACTCCCCTCCTGCTCCGGCAGATCGCTGACGTGGCGGAAAGCGCACAACAGGGAGGGCTTTGTGATGACTGATTTTGCCCCCCATATCAGCAACTACCTCAAGACGCATCTGCCGCATGAGCAGGGCGCAAGCAATCACACCGTCGCCAGTTACGCCTACAGCTTCCAACTGCTCACCTGCTTTGTTGCCGACCGGCTTGGCATCCGTCCCTGCAGGATTAAGATTGAGCAACTGACGTGCGAATGCATCCTGGATTTCCTTGACCACCTGGAACGGGCGCGAGGCAATACGGCCCGAACACGCAATGCCCGGCTGGCCGCATTCAAAAGCTTCTTCAGATATCTGGAATATCGTGTACCGACCTGCCTTGACCTCGCCCGCCAGATACAGGCCATTCCAATAAAACGATTTGAGCAGGCACTGAGTGACAGTCTTGACCGTGACGAGTTGCAGGCCCTGCTTGACGCACCGGATGTCAGCACGCAGGCAGGCGTCAGGGACAGCGCCATGCTGCATCTTGCCTACACCGCCGGATTGAGAGCATCGGAACTGGTCGGACTCGCCTGTGATGATCTCCGGCAACCGCATCTCGATACGGTGCGCCTGACTGGTAAGGGGCGACGCGAGCGTGAACTGCCGCTGTGGAAAGAAACACGATCGGTGCTGCGGGACTGGCTCGCGGTGCGTCCTGACAGTACAGACCGGCATCTGTTCCTCAACGCCAGAGGCGCCGCCATGAGCAGGCACGGCTTCAACCATCGCCTGGGGCTGCATGTCGACACGGCCCGGCAGACAGTACCCTCAATGGTCAATAAACATATTACCCCTCATTGCCTGCGGCACACGTGTGCCCTGCACATACTGGAGGCGACCGGAGATATTCGCAAGGTGTCGTTATGGCTGGGTCATGCAAGCATACAGAGCTCTGAAATTTATCTTCGGGTTGACCTTGTCGAAAAACTGGATGTGCTACAGGCCGGGCTTCCTCCACAAATCAGGAAAGGCGCCTTCAAGACCGCGCCGGACAGACTGATGGCCCTATTAAACGACGTGAGATCACAATAATTGCGTATAATTATGTTAAGCGTTTCGGCCTCCAAAGGCAGTATTTACGGGGCCGGAACCGCTCAACTCAACATAATAATTTACTCTACATAATCCGAGTCCTCGCCCCGCTGGTTGTACCAGTGCACTATCTCACTTTCGGTCAACGCATCCCGGTTGGTGGCCAGCGCCCGGTAGACATACCGCCCGTCCGTCATCGCACTCTCGTCTTCCAGCCCAGCCTCCCCCAGGTCCAGATACTGCTGCCCGCCCCGGCGCGTGCGCTGCACCACCAGCGTGAAGGCCTTCTCATACCCGTCTATCGCATTGACGCTACGCCGGAACAACAGCGAGTAACAGGGAGAGGAAGAGAATGGTGCCCGGGGCCGGACTCGAACCGGCACGGAGTTACCCCCGAGGGATTTTAAGTCCCTTGTGTCTACCAATTCCACCACCCGGGCCTGGATATTGCGTAAAAATGGAGGCTGAGGTCGGAATCGAACATACCAGCCAATCTATTGTTTTATAGAGTTTTTTTATTTTTACTATAAGATAGTACCAACGGAATTACTAACAGAATTTTGGCCTTATCTTGTGTATTTTCCGGAATCGTACCGCGCTTTTCCTGTCCCATCAACCTGTACTGAATTTACGGCACAAACAACCTAACTCCTAAAATTGATAATGCGAGTATGAATATTTACAAACATCTCCGGTTTCCACCCGACATCATCAGTTCTGCAGTCTGGCTTTACTTTCGTTTCAATCTTATCCACCGGGATTTTGAAAACCTGCTGGCACAGCGTGGAATAATCGTCAGCTATGAATCCACCTGATTATGGTGCACCAAATTTCGTCAGATATATGCTAAATGGTTAAAGTGCTGTATCCCTACCTCATTTTCCGGACATATCCTTGATGTTTTCCTCTACTAGTCAGCCCATAGTAAAATACTCAAGCTTCTCGAATAATTTTTGTCAGATCCCTCCAGTCAATACATTTCTGTCTATCTGGATGAATTCCACCGGTACGCCATTGTGTTCAATAAACCCCACCACTAATCCTGGAGTGGGGCTATTGGGCTCAATTATTATTTTCTTATTTTTTACAGCTTCTTCCACATCATCTACTTCAAAAGCAAGATGTGGTAGATGTTTTACAATCTCCGGATATGGCGCTTTCTCATCATATCTAACCCAACCAACTCGATACATGTTCTTAGGATCATTGACATACATATTTAAATCTTCAAGGTGGACATCGCCCTCCCTTTCAATTTCCGTTGGAGTCCAGAACGAATGGTATTTATACTCTGACGTGTTTCTACGAGCACTCGTGATATCTTCATCCATCTGGATGAGTTGTATTGGCACATCATCAACTTCAATAAATGCAGTAACCACCCCATCGGATGGACTAATAGGCCCGATTAATACTCTTCGTTTATTGATTTCAGCGCCAATGTTTTCAACTTCAAAAGCTACGTGCGCCACAGTTTTTATAATTTCAGGGTATGGAACCTCATCTTCATACCTTACCCACGCAACGCCATAAGGATCCTGTTCATAACCGCTAACATACATTCTTAAGTGAGAAAAATAAGTTTCGTTCAGCAGGCATGCTTTGGTCGGAATGCCAATATGATGGTATTTCAACTCTCTTTCGCCTTGTAACCTGTTTGATGTTCAAATTTTCAGGCTGAATCCTGCCAGAAGCCTGGCCCCTTATACTCTAGAATTCTGGCGCCCTCTTCCAGCGAATCCTGATCATCCCTCGCTGTACTGTAATACAACTTCTTCGATATAAATGGCGTATTTGTCCTGTACAGCGCGGCGAAGGTCTCTGCCATTTTCAAGGTAACCGCCGTAACGTTCAGAATCGGCACACCATCCACTTCAGTGAGGCCATTTGGATACTCATTTTCACATCCTGGCGCCATTCGTAGACAGGTATCTGCGAGCATGCATCCAGGGATGATTATCTCCGCACCTCTCACTATCAACTCCCTGCTCACTTCTATAAAACCATCTATGTTTGGGCGGGCGTCTGTCAGTGCATTCACCTGATCTTCAAAACTGCACCGGATACCTATAGCGCCAACTGATTGCTCTTTCAGGTAATATTTATGAATAAGTTCTTCTACACTCCATTGTGTTTTTTCACTGGTGGTCACCACCCCGAACTTCGCACCCATCATGGTAGCCATTTTCATGCAGGTCTCTGCCGGACACACCAACGGGATATTCATCACTTGCCTGCCTTCCCGCATGACGGGATCGTAAAAACACCAGCCGATCACAGCATCAAAGTCTCCAGACTGATCCATATGCATGTAACCGTGGAGTGTTTCCATGTCATTCAACGTATTCATATACGCATACTGAAACGCACCAAAGCCGTCCAGGCCGATCCTGGGAAACCGGAAGATAATTTCCGTTCCTTCCGATTTAACCAAATGCATGTTCTTACGGATCAACGAGTTCATATCTGTCGCGTATTGAGCACCTTCGGTTCCTTCTTCTGCGGGAAGGGTGTGCATGACGCCGATTCTGAGTTTCATGTTTATTTCTCCTGTGTTAAGGACTAGCTCATAATTGGCTGTTGTGATTTAATTTGTGCTACAGACCTGAGAATCGAGTTGAGCAAACTCCAATCTCACATACTAAAGAAAGATTGTACGTCCAGTATTTATTGCTTTTGATGTCATTAATGACAGGTTTATTATCGATTCAGGCACTTCAGTGATGTACATTCAGCAAGAATATCCATCTATGCCGAGACTGTGGTGGCAGTTGATTCCGGAGATTATTTATCGAGATAAAATCAGGAAGACTTACGAAAACTTTTTGGCGTCGTACCAACATGTTTTTTGAAGGCGCGATGAAAATTTGACGCTTCGGAATAACCAACCAGGAGAGCTACCTGTTCGATAGACAGGGATGTATCCGTCAGATACTGCATGGCAAAATGCATGCGTACTTCCTCTGATATTTTGCGGAATGATGTGTTTGCATCTGCAAGCCGACGGCGGAGATTCCTCGGAGTTGTATGTAGCTTTTCAGCTACTTCCACCAAATCAGGAAAACGCCCTGACGTATTAATCAGAATACGTCTTACAGTATCGAGGATAGTTTCACCTTTACTTAATTTTCGCAGCAACTCGGCACATTGCTGCTCACAAATCTTGGCTGCCTGTTCATTGGCGAGGCTTAATTCCTTGTCGAGATATGAAACCGGAAATCGTAATTCATTCATATCTTGTGAGAAATGGATCGGACACTGAAATACCTCTTTATATTTTGCGACGTAGCTTTGCTCAGGCCAGGTCACGCGAATTTCGTTTATCCTTGCCGTATCTCCGAAATAAAATTTCAGAATTTGCCGCCATATAGCCAGCGTTACCTCAACGTCATACCGATATGCTTCGCTCAAAAGTATCAAGGGTTCTATCGTGATGACAACGTCATTACCCTCCAGCCAACAGCGGATATGTAATACCGGGTCCGTTATTCTCTGGAAGCGTATGGCAATATCCATGGCTCTTCGAAGTGTGGGGCTGCTGAGCATTGCATAACCCATAATGCCCAGGTCGGCAATTGAAGTTCGCAACCCTACCAGCAAGCCCAACGCCGGTATATCAGCAATTTCACGGATTGCGCGCAGCGATTCGAAGTGCTGTTCAATCGTGTAGTACATATCGCTGTTTTCCAGTTCCTCCCTGTCCATACCGATACGTTTCAGAATGATATCGGTTTCCACGCCAAACTCGGACGCAACCTCAAGTAGACGTTTCATGTAAATGGTGGGAGTCAGTCCGGAAGACTGCTTCAACCCGCTGTGACTATGCGCTGTCAGATTCATACCTGAATCTGATTATAGACAATTTTTCCTTAAATGATAGAGCCGTGTCCTAAAGTGAGAGGTTTCCTGGATTGCAGGCGTTGTTTCACTTATAACTCATCAATGCTGGGATAACCTTTTCCTGCCGTGGTAAATTCAACGATGTTGCCGAATGGGTCCCGACAATAAACCGCACTACCTCCCTCAGGAAAAATATACGGCGGATTCATTGGAATTCCTCCGGCCTTTATCAGGCGATCATACTCTACCTGTGCATCATCCACTTCAAATGCCAAGTGCCGTATTCCCGGAGCGTCTGCGCTGGGCTGGTGTCCTTCATTATCGGCAGCAGGCGATGTATATTGAAATAATTCCAGGTATGTATTATTGCATTTCATAAGATATGCCCGCGCGGCAGAGTTTTCCAATCCGGTTATTTGGTCATATACTGGACTGGGGTTGTCCCAGGATAATTCCTCCACTACTGCGAAACCCAGAATTTTTTCGTAAAATTCCCTGGCCTTCTCAAGATCCGGTACTACAATTGCCGGGTGATGGAAACCCTTAATCATAATAGTTCATCCGGTGTAGCAAAACTGTTGTTGGTGAAATATGCTGCTGGCAGAATTATTTTACTACCGTATTGAAGGGTTTTTGACGTCGGCCAATCGTGCCGGAACAATATCTCTGGCAAATACATCCTCGATGGTTTCGTGGCGTTTTATCAACTCCGCCTGGCTACCGTTTACTAACACCATACCGGGTCGGGGCAAGGCATTGAAATTTTGTGTGCATGGCTCGATATACGACCCCGTATTAAGCAAAGCAACCACGTCTCCAGTCTCCAATGCAGGCACGGCAACCTGGTAAAACAGTACTTCCAGGTTACAGGTCAGGCCAACAATATCCGATATGAATTCCGCTTCACCTGACGCATTATTTGCAATGACAAAATCAAACTTGGGCTGATTAAAATTAGCGCCGTTAACGCCCAAAAATACCTGGGAGGTATCCACCTCCGCCCACCGGTGTTCCCGATTCCTGGTTTCATGTTTGATGTTTCTTATGGTGGTCAGGTGAACCCCGGTATCACAGTGAATGCCTCGGCCGGGCTCAACCTCAATTAACAAACCATTTGTTTCAAGCTTGTTTTCTCTCATGCCTGCGCGTAAGGATGAGGTTAACACGTCGGCAATTTCCTCCAGGGACGGGCCCGGATAACCCTTGACTGTTACATCCGTATCCTTATCCGGAAAACTGGGAAATCCACCACCAAAGTTCATTTCCCTGGGGACCCAGCCATTCATAGTGTCGCTCAATTCTTTGGTAAGTTTTACACAATTCATAACCCATGACCGCCAGACTTCCGGCTTCTTGCTGTGCCTCCCCATATGGACATGCACTCCTGCAGGATCGATATGAGGAGACTCTTTTGCCTTCAGCCCCATGGGTAATAACTCCGATGTAGGAATGCCGTATTTGATGGCCTGGGTCATAAACCTGATTTCATATTCCGGCGTGTAATCTGACATAGCTTCCAGTTCTTCCATGTAGGGCTTGATCCGAAACATTACGCGGGCAACCTTGTTCAACTTTGCCGCAACTTCCTCGCATAATTCAAGTTCCCTGGGACTGTCCAATACAATACGGGCGCCGGCTTCAATCGCAGTCGTAATGATCTCCCTGTCCTTGATGGAACCATTCACGGATATAGCTTCAGGCGCACCCCCCCCACACAAGGCCGCGTGCAGTTCTCCGGAACCGAAAACGTCACAACCGGCTCCCTCATCAGACAAAATTTTACGTATCGCAATGACGGGATTCGCCTTGAGCGAAGGCATTATACGAACAGGTCCATCCGTCCAGGAGTCTTCAAAGGCCCGGGTATATAGACGTAAATTATGGCGTAGATGGTTTTCTGATACGAGAAACAGCGGCGTGCCAAACTTCCGGGCAATCTCCACTGTATCGCAGCCTTCCATAAACAAATGTCCGTCGCGTACCATAAGTGAGTGATTGATACGCATATCGTAACAAAGTCCGGACGGTAACATTGTTAGTGCAGGCTTACTTGTCATAAGTGGAAAGCACTGGCTCAGAATCACTCCTTCGGTTGTAATCTGGCCGCTATTTCAAGGAATTACAGGAATAGTATACGGATATGCCCTTGATTATTTCATGGCATAAATGACATAAATTTTATCGATTTCGGCCTATTATCCTGCCAGTGATACGATGAGCATCACGGTTTTCCGCTAGTCTGCGTCGCAGCAGTGCGGATCCCGCAATCAGACAGTTACAGATCTGCCATCAGGCCTCAGGCATCGTATTGACTACCTACGATAGACCGATCCAGTTCGATAAATTCGATGGATGCGCCATCAACTTCGATCATGGCTACGATAATACCCGGTGTCCCCCGCCCGGAATGGTAAATTACCTTTTCACCCACGATCGCCTGGTCGATATCCTCCACCTCGAAAGCGACGTGAGGAATAAATTTAATGATGTCCGGGTTTTCATTGCCGTCATCAAAGCGCATCCACTCTACACCGTAATTATTGTACTGTCCCGGGAGATAAGCCAGTTTCAAATGCGGCACCTTGATTTCATTATCAAATGTTTTATCGCAGGGCATGCCAGTATGGTGGTATTTCAGTTGTTTGCCACCGGCCTCAACTGGGTTTTTGGCCTCTTCGCCAGCTTTGGCCAAGTCGATCTCCATCAGTTTGACCGGTGCGTCCAATACGTTAATAAACGCAGCCCTGACACCAGACATGATTTCATCAGGCTCAACAATCACCTGCTCTCCTTCAACGGCTTTCTCCAGGCTGTCAACCTCAAAGGCCACATGCGCGTGTTCTTTGACGATAGCGGGATAGTCAGCGTCTTCATCAAAACGCGTCCACTCCACTCCATAGGCATTGTTTATTCCAGGCACACATGATAACTGCAACTGAGGGAAATAAATTTCACTTGCCATTTTCTTTCCTGTGGGAATGCCGATGTGATGGTATCTCAGTTTCTTTTTTTCTATCATTTTTCTATTGCCGGATATCGAATTTGCTCGGGAAGTTTTTTCTCTGCCGAGAGATTCACGTTATGAAAGCATGGCCCTTGCATGGTTAAATTCCCGCCAGAAGTGTGAATTCGATGCGAGAAAATATGAAACATCTCAAATTATAACTGGTTTTTCTGAATCTATAGTATCGAGCGGCTGATATGTATGGTTTTTTCGGTCATGTCATTATCAGCTTAGCCTGTTTCCCTGCCCATCTTCAACACCCAACCTCAATGCACTTCCACTCTGAGTTCGTGCCGCCAGACGCCGTCGTATGATGCTGGAATGCCGTGCCGTAATTCTAAGCTGGGAGAGAAAACCCAGTGAAACCAAAATCAGTGCCGCCGGTAAAATACAAAAAGCCAGTTGAATTGCAAACCGTGCATTTTCATCACCTACTTCCATGGTGGCCGGTTCAAAACCCAACAAACCCAACAGCATCAAACCAGACCCTGCACCAACGCCAATACTTATTTTTTGCAGCAGGGTACTGATAGCAAAATAAGTTGCAGCGCGATCGGAACCGAACTTCCAGGTACCGTAATCAATAATATCCGCCAATAAAGAAGGCAAGACTCCTTGCCTGTATCCTTCACAGAAGAAAATACCGATAGTAGAAATGAGTAAAAGAATAAGCGCGTGCTCTCCAGGAACAACGAAGATGGGTATGGAAAGGCAGGCAATGTGCATACATTGAGCGATCCTCCAACCGGATTTTTTACCCACCCTGTTGCTGAGCTTAAGCCAGAAAGGCAAACCACAGAATCCAACCAATGAACCAAGGAAATACATCATGGCGATGTTCTCACTGACACCATAATAACTATCAAAAATAATAAACGTCAGTGAGATCCACATACCACCGCTAACTCCGGTTAAGATATAAATAACGACAAATACAGCAAAAGGCTTGTTGTGAAAGACTGCACTGAGTTGAGCCAGGACGGATTCCTTTCGTCGATCAGGGATAAACTCTCCGTTCGGCACATAGCAAACAGCCGCATACAGTGTCGGCAACATATAAATTCCTGCCAAGCCAACTGCGTACTTGAGTGTTTCAGGGGTGAATTCGGTGGTATCGAAAATTGGCAAAACCGGTAAGACATAAAAAACCATTGCACCCACGTAGACCATGGAACCACGAATAGTGAATATTTTAATACGAGTTCCCGGTTCACGAGTCAGTTCCGAGCCCCAGGCATAATGAGATACGTCAAAAATTGTCCACGCCAGGTAAAAGGCCACTGACCAGAACATGAAATAACTGACACTGACGTCCACTGGTGGCACATACAAAAAATAGCCACATGCGATAAGATTCACACCACCCGTGAAGACCCACCACTTGCGACTGATTCCCATGGCACGGCTCTTGTCTGCAAAATAGCCGATGATTGGATCAGAGATTGCATCAAATATACGAGCGATGAAGAATACGCTGGCAATTGCCGTTAGCGCCATACCAAAATGTGTGGCATAAATCCCTTGCAAGACAATGCCAATTGGCATAAACAGGAGATAAACCCCTGCAACCGGTGAGTTGTAAGCCAGTATCCGCCCCAGCATACAGGTTTCAACGCTCAGAAGTCGCGACGTACCATAATGCCTGCTGTTCTTGACCGGTTAATGGTAAAACGTGTGGAATCAAGATTATTGCCATTACCGGCGAGACCTCGCCCTAGTTCGGCTCGCTCATCCCAGATATTATCGATGAACAGGTCAATCCCCCACACATCCCCATCCAAGCCGAAACGCACGTTGCCGACCGTGTAAGCATCCACGGTAACGCCGGTTGGTTGAGAATCTGTGTATGCCAGAGTCGCCTGTTCGTCAACGTAGTTCACATCAATACGCAGGTAGCCGGCCAATCCAGATGAAAGCGGCATACGATATTCAGCATATGCGCTGGCAGTCCATTCCGGTGAATTCGGAAGCCGCTCTCCACCAATAAAACCACCCCTGGGTTTATCGACTTCACTATCCACATACCCGGCAGTCGCGCCAAAAATAAAATTGTCCGTCAATGCCGCAGCAATATCGACTTCTAAACCATATACTTCTGCACCACCGCCATTATCGATAAAGCCCAGGTTAAAACCGAACAGGGGCACAAATTCTTCAATGAGTGCCTGGAAGTCGGACCAGTCGATATAATAGAGGGCGGCATTCAACCTGACACGGCCATCGGCCCACTTTGTTTTAGCGCCGATCTCATAATTCCATAGACTGCCGGGTTGAGCAAATTCAGGGCCAATCAAATCGGCATTGGAGTTAGGCGCCGAAGTTCGATATCCCTCTGATGCCGACCCGTAAATGAGGTGGTCCTCACTCAAATGATAAGAAAGTCCGAATTTGAACAACACCCCTGAATCGCTGGTTTCCACCAACAGCGGGGAAAAAACGAACAAAGAACCGGGGATCTGCATGAGACTCATGGAATTATCATCATTATACCAACGCAGGCCCACCGTCGCTTCCAGGGCTTTGTTAATCTCATAGTTGACTTCGCCATAAACGGCGACCTGTTCATATTTCTCACGAATATCCTGACTCTGGTATTCGGTACCATTAAAAAGACCTGACTGGGAAGCAGCAAAAGGGACGGGGCCAACCGGGAGAAGCAACACATCCCGTTCGTCAACGGTTAAGGCGAAATCAGAAAAACGCTCCCGATCACGATAAATCCCACCAATTACCCAATCGAATCGATTATCCCCGGCTGAAACCAGACGGATCTCCTCGACAATCGCTTCATTTTCTTCAACAAAGGTGTACGGGGCTCTTGGGAGAGGCACTGCCGTCAAACCGAACTCTGACCGGTCCACCTGATCGCGTTCTCGTTCATAATATGAGGTTACTGAGGTAAATTCAGCAAACCCTAAGTTATATTTCAACGTCAATCCGAACAGGTTAACCTCATAATTGGTGAACCGATCTTCCAAGCCATTAAATTCCAAATCTTCCAGGGTACTATCGACCTGGGTATGCTCATCAACATCGGAGATGTCGCGCATCACCAGGATTTCTGTAGACAAGTTTTCACTAATCTTTGCTAACAGAGTTGCGCGTATGGAATAGGTATCACTATCGTTGATATCACTTTCACCCGTGGCTACATTGTCGATAAAGCCCTCATCTTTACGCGCGCTGGCGACTATACGTGCAGCCAGCCGACTCTCAACCAGCGGCACGTTAACCGCAGCATTTGCATTAAAATTCACGTTACCGTTTTTTGTATGCGAAGCGGTCAGCGCAACCTTGCCGTTCAGTTCTTCCAGGTCCGGCTTATTAAGGACTATTTTGATAGAACCACCCATGGCGCCATCACCATAAAGGGTGCCTTGCGGACCTTTCAGAACCTCGACCCGATCAAGGTCAAACAGCGCCAGGTCCGGCAAGGTATTTACTCCTTGAATCGGCACGTCATTAAGGTAAAGTCCGACCGTATTGGTTGACGTAGGGGCGCCAAAATCATTAGCGCTGACATTTGAAATTCCTCGTATTCCTATACGTTTATTACCGCTGCCCTGATCGCGAAAACTCACCCCGGGTACGGTAAGAATATAATCCTCGAAACCAACCGACCCAAGTCGTTCGAGCTCTCCACCACTATAAACTTGTATCCCGGCTCCAACATCCTGAGCCCCCTGCTCCCGATAAGCAGCAGTCACTACCACTTCCTCGATAACAGAAGATGAAATTTGAGCCACTGCCGGCTGTGCAGTGAATAATACGGAAACCAGTGTAATTCCGACGATATCCTTAAACAAAGATATCCGAGAAAATATTGTTCTTTGATAGAGCATAATAACACCCCTACATTTTGGATAATGTTGTGATACTTCTTCGGCTAAATTCTCCTCGGTTGTCCTCGTAGCGGTCCGCTTCTTTGACCCGGAATGCATACTTCTGGTTACCAATGTCGGACGCTACGTATATTTACTCAGGTCTTGTCTCCCAAGTTGGACAAAAACGTTTCTTTGAGACCTCAATATAATTACCATCAGGGTCGAAGAAAGATGCCGTCCGAAAACCTATATCACCGAGTCCCTCAGGATGTGGCACAATCCAGTTGGTGGGTAAGGATGAGCCACGCCCATCATGTCTCATGGCGCGCTCATAAATACCATCTATATCGTTGGCTTGGATCATCAATACAAAATCTCCACGCGCCAACCGTTCACGTTTATGATCTCGTGCATCACCGATATCACCGTTCATGTATTCTGTCAGTGCGATAGAAGGAGCATTACAATCCTCATTCCATCTTTCAAAATCACCTTCACCTATAACAATAAGGCGAGCCTCGGCGCGCTCAGCCACAGTAGAAAGTGCTATGGGATGAAAACGTGCATCTAAATTAATCCAGTTATCCCACCAACGTTGCCAATTAAAAACGTTTTCGTAAAATGTGGCTGTACGAGCAGCATCACCTACTATCAAGACAGGCCAACGCAAATTTCCTGAAACCATGATGTACTCTTTTGTAAAACTATAATGACTTCAATAATCTTCAGGCGGGTCAGATAATATTCGGCAGTCTTGGCGCCCCCATGAGTGCAGAAACTGTATTGGAACTTTTTGATGTATCTGAAGAAAGTATAGATTTACCGGCTCCGACTAACCATGTCATTTCTGCCAATAACAGTATCTCTTCAGGTAGTGGAATTGACAAAATCCCTGTCAATAGGAGAGCAGTAAAAAACTAAAACGTAAAACAGGTTAGTGACAGCCCTACCAGTGCAACTATATCCGGTGGATCTTGCCCGAGGCCGTATTGATTACCTATGACCGACAGGTTTTTGTAATCAGATCTGGAATTTGCCCGGATGCGGCCACACTTCCTGTTCCGGCCGGGCAAATTCAAGAAGCTCAATCAAGGCATCTCCATCCGAGATAAATGCGACAGTCACTCCTTCTGCCGGGCTGGTCGGTTCCAACACCACTTTTTTCCCTTTCAATGCCTCCCTGATATCATCAACCACAAAAGCGACATGCGGCGTAGTTTTAATGATCTCAGGTAATTCATTGTCTTCATCAAAATTGTGCCATTCGATGCCATAAGGATTATCAAAATAACCGGAACCATGGAGCTTCAATTCCTCGTTATGATCCGCGTCGGGCAGTTTTTTGTCTGTAGGTATCCCTACATGGTGAAAACGTAATGTCTGCATAAGTCAATCCCGTTTAAAGAAAACATGATCAAACCAGGCTCATCTGAAACATTGCAAACTAACTTTATCGTCGTAGTTTATCTAACTGCGGCAGCTTCATATATGGCTTACTCTGCAAGAATTGTATCAGTTCGGACTACCACAAAGTATATTTCATATACAGGGTCATCTTAAAGTCATTACCCGCTTTCAAATCTCCCACCCGTCATTCCTGCACAAGCAGGAATCCAGTCAAACAATCATTCATTGTTTATGAAAGATTACGTTTTCATTGGATTCCGGATCAAGCCCGGAATGACAGCGGGGCGTATACCGACTTTGAGATTGCCCTGATTTCATGTGATAGTGCTTATTTCCTTCTGCTGCATGTTTGCCAGCTAACTATCCGCTGACTTTCCTGAACCTGGCCGCAGACAGGGCTGCTATTAATCCCGTCCCTCCGGAACCGGCGACGATGACGTCCACTGTGTTTCGAGTATTACTCGTCATCCTTCTGCCGGAGGTTCCAAGTCTCTTATCCGCTTTGTGCTGACCGAGGAGTTAAATCGTCAGCAGACTTGCCTCGCACTGCTATCAAATAGGCAACTACTGCTATAACTGAAGATATCGCCAGGATGGTGGCAAGTGACCGGGAAGTCCCCTCACTGAACGCACCTTCAGCAACGGCGGTCAATGATGCCAGTGCAGATGTAATGGTCAGTAACATAGCCGCAGAAGCGCCCGTTGGCGCTCCGGAGGTACTCATGGCAAGAGGGGGAATTGTCGCGAGTACAGGACCATGGCCAAACGCCATTACCGCCAGGGGAATTCCCAGGGTTACCAATGATTCAACTTCCAATAGAACAACCAATGACAATAACACTGCTCCCAGGACGACAATACCGATACCTAAAGATAACAGCCGGCTGACTGAGACCATGTTGGCCATACGGTTTGCGGCAATACTGCCAAAGATAAAAGCAACCATTGTTGCGCCCTGAAAATATCCGAAAACAGCCGCATCCTGTTCCAACTGTTGCACCAGGACAAATGGTACTACCGTAGCGAAAACCACAAGGAAAGCTATCGTAGTACTCATGATGACTGCGAAACTCAAAAATCTCTGGTTGCGTATTAAACTCCAGTAATCCGCTGCTATCTTTCTGATGGAGACAACCTGGGTATTCGCACTACGGGATTCATCCAGGAATTTCCAGAGCAGGACAGTCACACTGCCGGCTATGACTGTCAGTAAAATAAAGTTTGCCTGCCAGCCAAACCACAAAAAAATATATGCCCCGAGAATTGGCGTAAATATCGGGGGAATTGCATTGGCGGCACGATAGATCGAGAATGCACGTACCTGGCCCTTCTGATCGAAGCAATCCCGGATTATGGACAGTACCAGCACCCCCTCCGCCCCGGCCGCGGCGCCCTGGATCATGCGGGCAATGATCAAATACTCGATAGACGTTGCAACAGTGCATAAAAAGCTGCATAACGTAAAAACGGCCATCGCTCCCACGAGTACGGGCCGCCTGCCGTAGCGCTCCGATAAGGGACCAAAAATCAGTAGCAACCCACCATAGGCCATCATCCAGAGACTCATGGTGAGTTTTACCAATTCATTTGTAGTCCCGAAATACTCAGGTAAATAAGGCAGGCTGGGCGCATATAAATCCGTAGACATGGTCATCAAGGTGGATGTCAATATCAAGAGGACCAGGATTAAATTTTTCCGGATGTCTGAATCCGTCATATCTTCACTATTGCCTCGCTGGAGATCGCGTTTGTTTTGCCGGCAGAGCGCCTTCAGGAACCGGCCGGATTTTCTGGATATCAGGTGTCAATTGATAAAATAATGCTGCAATTGACAGGACGGTTTGATCTGCGCCCATCCGTCCTGTGAACTGAATCCCGACCGGCATGCCTTGATTATCAAACCCGGCCCTGACCGCGCATGCGGGTAATCCGGTGAGATTCTGTAATGCGGTGTAGCCCAGCACTATCCGGCGCAAGTCATACTGGTCTTGCGTTTCCGCTGCAGGTGGAAATAAAGATTCAATCCTGGGGGGAGTGGATGCGGCACACAGAGATACTATGACATCAACTTCACATAAAACCTTTTCCAGTTTCCTGGTAAGTGTCCTGCGCTGTTCGGACGCTTCAAGGTAGTCATCCAGTGAGATTTCCCGTGCGAGGTCAATCCGTTTACGAATGTCCGCCCCATATTCTTTATAGCGCCCCGGGTAAAGTTGCGCTTGCCGATGGGTATGCAGGGACTCCGCCAGCATGATTGTTGTAAAAACACCCGGGATGTCCGGTATCTGCATGTCATCAAACGAAATACCGGTTGCCCCCGCTTCCTGTAATATTCCGCAGGCACTGTCGAATACAGTAGCAATATCCGTATCCGGAGCGGGTTGATGCAGGCAACCAGCGATACCTATACGTACATTCGCCAGGGATTTAAAAACCAGTTCAGAGTTGTCTTCCCAATCACGCCGGTTCGCCGACTGCATCACCTTTAATAATAATCGGAGGTCCCACGGGTCACGGGCAATGGCCCCGACATGATCCAGGCTTGCAGCCAATGGGAATATGCCTTTACTGCTGACGCTGCGGTAAGTTGGTTTAACCCCGGCCGTACCGCAGAAAGTACATGGTACCCTTATCGACCCGCCGGTATCGGTACCGATAGCAAGTGGCGCCATCCCGCTCGCCACGCTGACGGCGCTTCCACCGCTGGAACCGCCAGGAATTCTGTCCCGGTTCCAGGGATTATGTGTGGGGCCATAATGAGGGTTGTCGTTAGTGAAGCCCCAGGCGAACTCATGGGTTGCAGTTTTACCTATCACTATGGCGCCGGCCCGTTCAAGGTTCGTAACAACTGCTGCATCCGACGTCGGTATGTTGTTCAAAAACATTGAAGAACCGTAGCTGGTCCGTATTCCCCGGGTGTCGATAAGATCCTTGACAGCTACCGGTATGCCCAGCAAGGGGCGCTCATCCCCCCGTTCCATGGCAACTTTGCTTTCCTGTGCCTTTTGTTCGGCAGCATCCAGGTTAAGCGTGCAAAAGGCATTGAGGTCCGGATTAAGGAGTTCAATTCGCTCCTTTAATTCAGCAATCACATCGGCGGGAGAAAACCGGCGTTCACGATAACCGCTCATCAATTCGGTGGCTGATAATTCAAATAACTCCGGCATGACTGATCCCGCTGAACTGATGACTACCTATCTTCAACACCTTTAGGCGCAAAAGAAGCCAGCGCCTGCGTAACAAACCCGGGCTTTCTATCCCGTGTGTCAGCCCGGTCTTTCATTCCCACTGCAGTACGCACCAGGTGACCGCCTGCATAACGCAAAGGCTCTATCGGCAAATCGCGTCTTGGCTGTTCCCTGACGATCGGTAAAGACGACCATTCGTTTTTCTGGCTCAGGACCAGACTGGCCAGAATCCGGCCACCGATATGGCTTGGCCCAACCCCGTTTCCGCTCCAACCTATGCCATATAAAATCTGTTCATGACCGGGTAGAGAGCC
Organism: Gammaproteobacteria bacterium; assembly: GCA_965116495.1. GTDB lineage: Bacteria > Pseudomonadota > Gammaproteobacteria > Eutrophobiales > Eutrophobiaceae > JAAXHV01. The sequence goes on from OZ220696.1 coordinate 1,027,478, forward strand.
GAGCATCGGTAATCCGTCCGACGAGCGATCCACCGGTCCTGACCAGGTATATTCAATCTCGACACCCTTGAAGCAGGGGTAGAGTTCTTCAAAGTTCTGTTGCACTATCCTTGCACGCTTCGGACTGTAAAACAGCTTGTCGCTGATGCGTCCGCCATAGCCTGAGGCCAGGCCGCCTTTGCCGGCCAGCAACCGGCCGCCAGCGGTAGTGCGAACATAATTGACCATTTGCTGCGAGTCGTTTACCCCGGCGCGATTCAACCAGTTCAACTCCTTCAATCTATCCGGTACCGGCCGGCTGGCAATGATGTCACTGGATACGACCACGATGGATCGGGACAGTTCAGGAATTGCTGCAGCCCAGGCATTGGTTGCCAGGACCACCTTGTCTGCTGTAACAACGCCATTCGCCGTATAAAGCCGCACCGGTTTTTGCCGTGTGAATCGTTTCACTCCGCTATGTTCATATATCGCGACGCCACGACGCAATGCCGCTTCACGCATACCCCGCACCAGCTTGCCCGGGTGCAGCATGGCAGCAGTTTTGTCCAGTATGGCGGAAATAAACGTGTCCGTGCCGGAGAACTGCGCCGCGAGTTCACGATCCAGTTCCTGAAAATTACCCACACCCAGTTGCCGGCATGCCTCTACTGCGCTGCTCCAGCTACAAGCATGGGTTTCCGATACGCCGCCCCAGACCCAGCCACTCCTGGTGATCCCGGCATCAATATTTTCCTTTCTGCAAAAGACTTCCAACTCATCGATGACCGCTTCCGATTTTAGAAGCAGATCCCTTGCGATTTCATCGCCCCATAAATTTCTCAGCGATGGCGCCTTGGTCCACCATGATAAGACGTAGCCTCCATTACGGCCTGAGGCGCCACTGCCACAGATATCCTGCTCCAATATGATGACGTCTATAGCCGGATCGCGCTGTTTGAGTTCCAATGCCGTCCATAATCCAACATAGCCGCCACCGATAATGACAACATCAGCACGCCGCTCGCCTTCCAACGGTGGACAATACGATGATTCACATGTCAGTGACTGCTCTAGCCAGAGTGACTGATGCCGCTTGGATGCCAGACTGATTTCAGTCATCCGTATTGTCAGGTTTCGGCAACGGCGATTGCTCGCTGTTTAAGTGTGGCATCACTATCGATATTACCTTCGGCATCAACAATCACACCATACACCTGCAGAGCATGATCGACACTGATCCAACCTTCGACAACATCCCTGGCCACGCGTTCGGGTTCCCGTTCAAATGGCGAACCATAACCGCCGCCACCGCAGGAAAATCCCAGGACCGATTCTCCGTCATTCAATTTCACGTGGTCGAAGGCTCCCAGCGGGGTCAAACTGCCGTCACGTTCCCGCTTGAATTGCCTGGCCTTCGCACCTGCCCCGCCACCACACGCGCCAAGTGCAGGGTAAGTGTTACCATCACTGGACCAGATACCTTCCATTAAACCGTCTACCGGTCCCCACTCCACTTCACCTGAGGGCGCGCCCCGGCGGCGCCCGGGTCCCGCAGTATCAGGCACAATGCGGTCAGTAATAATCCTGATGGGATACATCAATTCATCGATCTCCGTGCTGTCTCGCATGACCAGCCCGCCATTCCCGACATGGGCAATGGTCAACCACCCATCCGACCAGGGTGTACCCGCTCCGCAGGTCTGTCCAAGCGTAATCATGTTTACATATGCTTCATTATTCCGGCGCGGATCCTTGCCGGAGATAAAAGCAGCGGTGGCAGGGATGCCGAGACCGCATTCAGCCATACCAATGCCATCTTTCAAATCTGCCAGTGCACGCTGAACCGCGTTGGTTACCCGGTCTGCGACGCCGGTCGTAGCCGTAGAACAACTGGCCGGATGCCGTGGAATACCTGCAACGCAATTCTCACGGAGCAAAACTTTAATCCGGCGACAACTACCGGCATTGGCGGGAATACCGGGACCAAGGCTGTTGAATACGCCTACCATGCCACCGGTTATTGCTGTCGCTTCGGTGAGGTTAAGACCAAATGGCACGCAATCCGGATTTTCCCGTAAATCAACTGTAATAAGCTCTTGATCAGGATCTGATTCTACGATTGCCTTGATCGGAACCCCTGCCTCCATACCGGGCATCGGGTCGTGTGCGTTGGCGGCTGTTACCTTACCCTTCGGTAATCTCCTGATAGCTGCACGAATGCGATGCTCACTATAGTCCATCCACTGTCTGGCATGCCGGTCCAGATAATCCCAACCCAGTTCCTCACCCAACATCAATAACTCACGTTCGCCGACCCTGGCCGCACCGATCAGTGCAAGCTGGTCACCGTACCACTGCTCCGGCGCCCGTATCCTTACTTTGCACATACGAATAATATCTTCACAGTTCCTGTAATCGCGTTGTATCTGAACCGATGGAAAGATAAGCGCACCTTCATGGTAGACGTCAGTCGCATTGGCAAACAATGTGGAAGGTACGGAATTGCCTATATCGGCGAGGTGTGCCTTCACAACCACGGTGTAACGATAAACATCGTCCCTGTCGATAATGGGAACCAGCAAAGTATGGTCTCCTGCATGAGAATTACCGTGATAGGGAGAATTATTCAGAAAAGCGTCACCCGGACGGATGTCCGGACAATATTCGCGCATTTTCTCAGCCATCAGGTCAGGCCCGATCATTACATGGATTGGCAGGCTTTCCGCGGTAACCAGCAACTCGTTTTCGGCAGTAACGATGCAACAGGAAAAATCCCGGCCCGTATTGATTACACCGGAGCGAGCTGTACGAAACAACGTATTTGTCATCTTGCGCACGATCGCTTCCAGCCGCGCCTGGACGATGGCAAGTTGACCCCCATCAATTTTTTCATGGGTTGCATTAACCGGCATTATTTTTCCCCACTCATATTGTTTTGAATATCAACCGTCACCAAAAGTCCGCCATCAGGCAACAATTCTGCAACGGCTCCCGGATCGATGACCACGGAGGTGAAACCGGATTCTATAATTGCGGGACCGTTGACACTCTCACCTGCAGCCATGCTTTCAATCGGGTGAATTGTGGTTTCGAACCTGCCTTGCGGATTAAACCCAACCATACGGGTGCGTTTGTCCCCTTTCACAGATGCCATGTGCGGTTGTGAAGCCTGACGCTCGTCATGTAAGCGGCAGCTTACCCGGGCATTCCAATTCAGCATCTCGATCTCCGCGTCAGGGTCATTTACGGCAAATATCGTCTGATGCTCCTTGTGAAAGAGTTCAATCAAGCGGTCTACGTCACCTTTGTCCTTGAAGGGAGCGGCGGGCAACTCTATTTCAATTTCCCATATCTGCCTGGCATAACGCGCTTCAACACTGTATTTAACCGTTGTTGAACTGGAATTTACGCCGGGGCCTCCACTGAACTCCATGCACTTCTTTTCAAGTGATTCGAGACAGGCGTTGACTGCTTCATAATTAAAGTCGGCACTGGTTGTCACCGCTGGCCCGGTATAATTGGCCGATAAATCAGCCAGCAGCGCACCGGCTGCGCTCAATACTGCTCCAGTATGTGGAAACAGTAGCTGCTTTGTCCCTAGACGCTCTGCAATCTTAACGCTGTTCAACCCGGCTGCACCCCCTCCCGCGACCAGGACGGCAGCAGCAGGATCAACACCATGATTTACAGTCACATCTTCGATCGCATGCACCATTTTTTCCGTGGCCAGTTCGACAATAGCACAGGCTGCAGTTTCTACGTCCACCCCAAGATGCTTTGCCACGTCACGTTCAATCGCCTCACGAGACGCATCCGCATCAAGCTTCATTCGACCACCCAGAAAATAATCAGGATCGATATACCCCAGATATATACAGGCATCGGTCACGGTCGGCCGGCTGCCACCCAGTCCGTAACAGGCCGGGCCGGGGTCGGCGCCGGCGCTTTCCGGCCCGATACGAAGCAGGCCTCCATCGTCCACCCAGGCAATGCTACCGCCGCCGGCGCCGATACTGGTGATATCAATCGAAGGAAACCCGGTCATGTGCCCGTAAATCCGATCACCCAGCCAGGTTTCACGGGTACGGGGGATATGCCCCTCCCGCACCAGGCTTACGTCATAACTGGTGCCGCCGGTGTCAGCCACAATGGCGGTAGATGAACCGGCATGTTCGCGGGCGAAATGCAATCCGGCTACCGGCGCCATGGAAGGTCCGGAATTGATTGCCAGGATAGGCGCCGTGGCAACGGCATCGGCATCAAGTACACCACCGTTGGAAGTAACCATCAATAAGCGCCCGTTAAATCCGGCCTTGTTCAGCTCTTCTTCCAGACGGGAGAGATAATCACCCATCAAGGGTTTTAAAGAAGCATCTATGGATGCGGCAGATGCACGGCGATACTCACGTAAAATAGGTGCCAGCCGGTGTGATAAAGTGACAGGAATACCGGGCAGATGCTCGGCCAGTAATTCGCCGACACGCTCTTCATGAGAGTGATTAATCGGCGACCAGAGCAAACAAACCGATACTGCCTCGATCTTTTTGTCAGCCAAATCGTGTGCAATTTCTATCACTCTTGCCTCATCCAGCTCTTTTACTATACCGCCATCGGCTCCGATGCGTTCGGGTACCTCCCATGTCAGGGCACGCGGCACATAGGGTGAAGGAAATTCGCGGGTGAAATTAAACGGGTCAGTTCTTCCACCTTCGCGATACAGCAAAATATCAGGATGACCTTCAGTAGTCAGGAAACCGGTGCGTGCAGTCTTGTGACTCAATACCGCATTGAGCGCACGGGTGGTTCCGTGCAGCAGGCTGTTGCTGTCTCCAAGAAAATCAGAAAGTGTCCGGCCTTGTCCCTCAGCCCCCAGTTCTAATACGTTCAGGACACCCACTATCGGGTCGGCCGGTGTTGTCGGGCTCTTGTAAAATGACAGCTGTCCTTCTGGGTTTTCGACGATCAAATCGGTAAATGTACCGCCGGTATCAATAGCAAGCCGCATTCCATTCATCAGGCAATGTGCTATTCGTCAGTGCCGCTTTTGCGGATCACATCCGGTAAACTTGGGTATCCACCTTCAATGGTCAGTATCAAACCCTGTACGAACCGCGCCGCCTCCGAAGCGAGGAACACGACACTTGGGGCAATGTCTTCCGGTATGGCAAGCCTACCGGCCGGCGTTGCGGCAATTGCCGCATCGACCACATCCGCATCTTCTCGGAGATGCTCATTCATAGGGGTTGCCGTCCAACCGGGAGAAACCGCGTTCACACAGATATCATGTGGCGCCAGTTCAACCGCCATCACCTGCATCAAGGAATCAAGCGCACCCTTGGACGCAGCATAGGCGCTTGTATTTGCAAAACCGACCCGCGCCGTGGTTGAGGTCACAAAGATAATTGATGAGCCGGGTTTAAGGTGTGGCAAGGCAGCCTTACTTAACAGGAACGGTGTACGCAGGTTGACATCCAGTTGCCTGTCAAAATCCTCCAGGGTTGTTTCTTTAAATGTGGCCGGAATAAAAATTCCCGCGCAAAGAACCAGAACATCGATACCACCAAATGAGTTCAGTGTAGAATCGATCACATGGTTAACTCCCTCCGGATGGGTTAACTCCGATTCAATGGCTTCCGCCTTGCCCCCGTTTGAATTGATTTCGTCGACTGTTTTCCGCAGGCGTTGCTGATTACGTCCTACGGCGGCAACACCGGCGCCGGCATTTGCCAACGCTGCTGCAATGGCAGCACCGATTCCTGAGCTGGCTCCCGTAACAATGGCCACACGCCCCGTCAGGTCAAAATTCAAATTTGTCATACCCTCTTCCCGGTCAGTCATTCCTCTCCTCCTGCTGATAATTCAACGCCCTGTCTTTTCAGGGTTAAGTCAGAGGTTCCTGCGATACAGGGATGTATCGCCAAATTCCTGGTGAAATATCAATAGCTATTGCCCGGATATTAGATGGCAGATCCCGTGGCAGACAATGGCTAAACCGGTGGCATGATTATCATTTTCGACAAGGAAATTGGCGCTTACGTTTTCTCCACCGGATAATACCCGCAGAATTTCGTTTTCAAGATCCCCTGCCCGTGGGACGACGCATACAGAACAGGCGTGTATTCAAAAGTCTCGGCAAACGGCACCCGCCCGGTGAACAGCAATCGCTCCCCATCAGCAGCGGGTTGCTCAAACTGTGCCCGCATCTTTACAAGATCACGATAGATTTGTGAACCGTATTCTTCAGGGACACTGATCCGGAACTCCATCACTGGTTCCAGCAAACGGGTACCGGATTTCTCCAGGGCCATGTTGAATACGATTGGTGTCACTATTTTATAATCTTCCGGTTTTGTACCGAGATCGTACTTGCAGTAACCATCAACCAATATCACTTTCAGATCCGTTATCTCCCGGCCATTCGGTCCCTTATATCTGATTTTCTCCAATATCTGCGGGATCTGTTTCATGAATTTCTGATAGATTTTGTTATCCCCGCTAATGAGTGAATCATATTCAAAGCCACTACCCACAGGTAAGGGTTCTATCCTGAGTTCAAGATCTGCATACCCACCATCACGAAATTTAATCCCGGCTTCCCCCACACCTGCGGGTGTCTCCTTATAAATTACACAGGGTTCGGAAAAGCCGGCCACAAGGTTGAATCGTGAAAACAGCATGTTGCAGATTATTTCCATCTGCACTTCACCGAAGAAACGCAGGTTTATCTCGCGTTGTTCTTCCAACCATTCCACATTCAACAGCGGATCTTCATCTTCAAGTCGCTGTAAGGCTTCCAGCAAGTCATGCCATTCGTTGCTTTGCGCCGGGAAAATCTTTGCAGTCAGCATGGGCTCCGCTGGTGCAGGCAAGTCGGGTATCGCATAGCCGCTGCCCAACACGTGCCCAACCTTAGTGTTTTTCATACCAAATAACACCCCGATATCACCTGCTTCCAGGGTGTCAGTATTTTCGTAGTCTCTACCTCGTGCAAGCCCAAGCATTCGTGTTGCTTTTTCCTGTTTCCCGGTCGTTTCGTTACGAATTGCCAGCCGTTGCTCTATCGTACCTTCAAACACGCGAGCGTGGACCATACGGCCGTCAACGCTACCAGTCTCTACCTTGAATATCACCGCTGAAAGTTCATTTGCGTTGTTCCCCCCGGGTCCGGGCAGGTAATTGATTATCGCGTCCAGCACCTCTGGGACACCCTGGCCGGTCATTGCAACACCAAAGAACACGGGGAATACTTTCCCTTCTTTCGTATGTCTCAGAATAAGTCCTTCCATTTCGTCCCAGTTTGCGCGTTCATCGTGAGCGTACCTGTGCATCATTTGCTCATCCTGATGGGCGAGACACTCCATCGCTTTCATTATCGTTTGCGGATGATCTGCTATGGGTATGAGCCCGGGGGTTTTTCCCCCAGCCCGGGACACGAATTGCATCGGCAAAATTGATGTGGAAAGCTGTTTTGCCATTTCTTCCACAAGCTTTTGAGGATCGGCTCCTGCCCTGTCCAGTTTATTGACAAAGATCAGTGTCGGGATACCCAGTTCCCGCAAGGCTATCCAGATAGTCAATGTCTGTAACTGGACCCCTTCAACCGAGGAGACCACCAGAACTGCACCGTCCAGCGCTCGTATAGAGCGCTCTACTTCCGGATAAAAATCCGCATGTCCAGGTGTATCTATAATCCGCACATTCGTTCCTTTCCAATCCAGCGCTACAGATGCGGAGCGCACGGTAATGCCGCGCGTTCTTTCAACTTCCATTGAATCCGTGATGGACGTACCGTGATCGACCCTGCCCGGTGTCCGGATAACACCGCTGGCATACAACAGCTGCTCGGTCAGGGTGGTTTTGCCCGCATCCACGTGCGCCATGATGCCAATATTGCGGACCTGATCAGTTCGCATTGGCTGGCAATACTTTTTCCGGATTACTTTTTCCCTTGAGCACCAGGGCCAGCGCGGCGACAACCGCAACCACGCCCATGATCATTGCAAATTGGCGTACGCCGCCATCCGGCAACAAGCTGTCGGTAAGCGACGTCAGTGAACCCAGCGTGGTCTGGATAGTCAACAGGGCTGCGGAAGACACGCCGGCAGGACTGTCGGTGGCATCCATGGCCAGCGGGGGGATGGTGGTGAAGAGAAATGCATTGCCGAACGCGATTAACGCCAAAGGTCCGGAAAGCACAGGCAGCGAGCCTGGAGAGAATAGTGCAACCAGCGCCAGCAGGACACATCCTGTTACCACCAGACTCGTCCCCAGTGTCAAAACCTGTTCTGTAGGTAACGTCTTCACCAGGGCCCGGGTGGTCAAGGTGCCGAGAATGAACACAAATATAATGCTACCCTGGTAATACCCGTAAAATTCAGGGGCTTTGTCAAACTGGTTTGCCAGGATAAATGGAACGGCGGTAGGAAACAACACAAAATAGCCCACAGCGGTGGACTGGATAATGGCGAAACACAGGAATGCACGGTTGCGTAATACCCGCGCATAATCCCGCCCTATCAATTTAATCGAGACAGTCCGACTGCCGGTGTCGATGGTTTCATGCAGGTATTTCCACAGCAACAGGGTCAGGACGGCAGCCATAATCGTCAATACGGCAAAATTTGCCCGCCAGCCAAACGTCACAAAAATGTAAGCGCCCAGTATCGGTGAAAATATGGGCACTACGGCGCAGGCCGCGCCCCACACGGCAAATGCCCGCACCTTGTCCTTACCCGTATAACAATCGTTGATAATCGAATACACCAGTACACCTTCGGCCGCCAGGGATAGTCCCAGGAGAATGCGGGCAACGATCAGTTGTTCTATGGATACGGCCAGGGTGCAGAACAGGCAACATAAAGCGGCAAAACAGATGGCGCTTATAAGTATCGGTTTGCGGCCAAAGCGCTCCGACAAGGGGCCGTATACCAGGGTGCCGGCGCCGTAGGTTAACGCGTTAAGGCTTACCGTTAGCTTGACCAGTTCCGTAGTTGTGCCAAAGTATTCCGGAAGATACGGCAGGCTGGGCGCGTAGAGATCCAAAGACATAATGGTCAGGGACGTGGTCAAGACCAGCAGTACCAACGTGACCAGCGTCTTCGTGTGTTCGTTGTTCATGCTTTCTTTTTCCACCTGCTTAAAAAAAACCCCCTGTTATATCAGGGGGTTTCCATTGTACGTCAATGTGCATAATGGACCGGGGGGACCAATTGCACCTCCACGTGCTCAATGGACCGTTGCCGCCATCCTACTTGAAATGCCAGGTCACGGTGGCGCCGAAATAACGCGGAGGAGAGAAACTGGCAACGTCAACAATGTAGTCCGTTTCCGTCTCATAGCGCAACCACCATTGGAAGAAGTCATCCCAGGAACCCAGCTTGTCGCGCTTGTCCAGCAGGTTTCTCACCCATAAACTGACTTCAAACCGCTCGGAAGGGCTGGTCCAGTTGCCCTGTAAGTTGATCAGCCCGGCAAATTTTGCCGAGTCTTCCGGGCCGCTTTCCTCCGCGTATAATTGCCGGCTCTTTTCGGTCCAGTCACCACTCAGCCTGAAGGTGCTGCCGTTGGGCAGCGGATGGTCATAGCTGCCACCCATGGCGAAGGAGTGTTTCGGGGTCAGTTTAAGCGGGTTGCCGTCGAAGGAATCGCCGCCGTAGTTGGAAGCTCCCCCACCATACTTGCCACTCTGGTGGGTGTAGTTTGCCCAGAGGTTGAAATTGTCCGTTAACTGGAAGGTAAATTCGGTCTCAATGCCGTCATTATTTGCATAGCCGACATTACCCGCCCAGAACCCCAGGGGATTCAACAGCAGGTACTGCAAGTTCTTGTATTTTACATCGAAGTAAGTGAGGTTCGCGGTGATGCGATTGTTCAGCCATTGGCTGCGCAGGCCAACTTCCCAGGAATCGGTAAATTCCGGATCATAGGGAACTTTCACGCTTTCCTCACCCGTGGGGTTGCCATCCCCATCGAAGTTACCGGCGCCTGCGCCGGTAAATCCCCCTGACTTGAAGCCTTCGGTGTACGAGCCGTATACCATGATGTCATCATTGAGGTGAAAATTCGCACCCACACGCCAGGTCGGCTCCTCCCAGGAACCGCTGAAATCGCTCTCAAAGACACTTGAGCACCAGAAGCCGCCCTCCACGTGACAGAAGAATGTCCCGTCTTTCTCGTCCCGGGTCCAGCGGTACCCACCGAATACTGCAACCTGTTCCGTCACGTCAATGGTGGTATCAAAGAACACGGCATAACTGTTGGAATTCACCAGTTGGTCCGCTTGCTCCTCGGTCACGACGGTCCAGGCGGAGGCTTCACTTTTGGGCAAGCCGTTAGGGTTCAGTATCTCATCACGGCGGTTCTTCTGGTCGAGATAGAAAAACCCGGTCACCAGGTCAATCCTGTCGCCGATTTCCCAGTCCACCCGTATTTCCTGGGTAAAGGTTTCAACTTCCGTACCCTGGTAAGGGAAGGCTTCGGCGCTGTGCAGGGGGTTGCTTGACTTTCCGTTTACGCCGTCAAAATCCCGGTTGAACATCTCACCCTTGTAGTCCCGGTACGAGGTAATGGAGTGGAATACTCCCATCCCCGTTTCATAACTGATATTGGCGACGATCCCCCAGCTGTCACGATCATAATGGCCATCCAGGTCCTGGGATACCTGGTCCAGGCCGTTGACGGCCGGAATGCCCAAGTCGCGCATCAGTTGGGATTGTCCTCCCAGAAAATCCTGGGGCATGCCGAAGGAGTTATCTACCATGTAATCGCCGGTAATGACGATATCCAGTTGTTCATTGGGTTCGAACAGCAGCTTGCCGCGCATGCTGGTTATGTCTTCCTTGCCAAGCATGGAGCCGGTGACCAGGTTCCTGGAATAACCGCCGGTATCCCTGGATTTTGCCGCCAGGCTGCCGAACACACCCTCGGCGATCTGGCCGCTGACCATACCGGATAACTCGAGTCTTTCATGGTTGCCTACCGTCACGCGCGCCCTGGCGCGGAATTCTTCATCCGGATTGCGTGTAACGAAGTGGATAATGCCGCCATTGGTGTTGCGGCCGAACAAGGTGCCTTGCGGGCCGCGCAAGACTTCCACCCGTTCCAGGTCCAGCAGGTCGAACTCCAGTGTGGTCGTCGTGCCCAGGAAGACCTCATCGATAAATATGGCAACGTTCGGATCTGCGCCTGGGTAATCATCCTGCGAAGACCCTCCCCGGATGCCCAGGGGGGTAAAACTTTTCATTGGCTGCCCGTAACCAACGCCGGGAATCTGGGCCAGCAAGTCAGCCACGTCGTCAATGCGCGCCTGTTCCAGGTAAGCGCCGGAATAAACACTGACGGCCACGGGAACGTCTTGCAAGGACTCCTCCTTCTTCCGGGCAGTTACTATGATTTCTTCAATAACAGAATCCTCATCCGACTGCGCTGGCGCGTGATTAACAGGTAACACTAAAGCACAGGCTAGAATAATGATGAAATACTTCAGGTAAGTCCGATTATCGGCAGCCATCTCGATACCCCTCTTGATTGGGAACAGTATTGGAAATTGTTACAATCTCTACGGAAGAGTATAGATTTAGGGGCTACGGCTTTTTATATCATTTTTGCCAAAAAGATTATCGAATCAGGTCTGATAACTGACAAAATCCTTGTCAATAGCGGAGCATATAAAGATTATGAAAGTTCCAGGTAGCGGCGTAATTCCCAGTCGGTAATGGCTTTGCGATATTCCTTCTCGTGCTCCTGCTTGTTGGCGCTGAACAAGCGCACAAATTCCTCTCCGAACCATTCCCTGGCAAACGCTGATTTGCTGAACCTCTCTATTGAATCAGCAAACGATGCCGGAAAGCGCAATTCATCCGCTACACTGTCAAGTTCTTCGTACAGATTGCCTTCTGTTTCGGCGGTCGGCTCAATGCGGTTTTCTATACCCCACAGGCCTGTACCCAGGGTACATGCGATGGCAAGGTATGGATTGACATCAGCGCCCGGGATACGGTTCTCCACTCGTTGCACCTTTGGAGAACTGTTGATCACCCGCAGACTGGCTGTACGGTTGTCAACGCCCCAACTGGATGCCACCGGAGCGAAAATATCGGGCACGAAACGTTTGAAAGAGTTGATGTTGGGCGCCATCATCAGCAGAACTTCAGGCATCTTGTACTGCATGCCGCCGATGAAATATCGCATGGTCTCGCTGAGGTTATGCGGCTTTGACGGATCATGGAGAACCAGGTTGTCATCCTTGTCTCTGAGGGAGAGATTGATATGACCACTGGAACCGTCGCTATGAGCATCATAACGCGCCATAAAACTCAACAACATGTTATTTCGCAATGCAAACGCCTTGGCGAAGGTCTTGTATATCACCGCATCGTCTGCGGCACGCATCCCTTCCGCGTAAGCTGGGACAAGTTCGGCAAACCCCGGAGCCAATTCCCAATGGGCAACTTCAATCGGTATTCCGAGGTGTTCCATGGCGCCAATGAACTCGGCAAAGAACTCCGACCAGACTGTCTGCCTCATTACGCCCAGGTAGTTGGATGCCGGCGTTGCCAATTCCAGGTTTTTGAAGTCCTTCCGATACAGGGATTCAACGGTTTCGTTGAACAATCTGAATTCCAGTTCGCAGGAGAGCAAGACTCGGAACCCCATGGCCTCGGCTTTTTCCATCATTCGACCACACAGTACCCGAGGATCATATTCAATTCCCTCACCGGTATGCTCAATCAGGAAAAACAGGTTTCGCTCCGGCGGTTCCCAGGGTACTTCACGACATGATTCAATGACCACCCGGGTCACACTGTCGCCGAACCCACCGCCGTCGACAATGAGACCTTCTACTGGATAAATTACATCGGTAAAGTCCACCGCGGCAAAATTACGCGTCATTGGCAAGCCATTATCCAGACCGCTCAGTAACTTGTCCCTGGAGATATATTTCCCCCGTAGCTGCCCCGTATGATCGGTAAACCCTATCTGGACGTGCGAGGTGCCTCTCGCATCGAACAGCTCTGCAACGTCCTGTCTGGTTCTGACCTGTAAATCAGTCATGAGTAAATCACCTGTTCACTGAACCGTCTGAGTACGTTATGGGTTATTCTTTCTGTGAAGACATCACGTCGTTTAAGCCCAAGCGACCACAAGCACGACCCCGCATTAACCACCTCGCCTTTTCCACGCCGGTAATGCACTACCATTCCGGAACTGTAGCGGACTTTCCTGAGATTTTCCGGACTATCATCGCCATACAAGGCCTTGGCAACGATGCGGGCATCCTCGTTCAGCCACCAGACATTTGACAGTGGATTACCATGATCTTCTTCCAGTGTCACTGCCGGCGCCATGGCCAGAATTTCAATCTGATCAACCGGAGCGCCATCCTCACCTGTCGGATAAGGTAATCCTTCCTTGAAAGTGTAACTCAACCCGTCTACTTCAAATCCGAAAATGCCGGCATCAGCGCCGAATACATCACCGTAGTAAAGATCGGTTCCAGCGAAAACCCAGTGGTTCGGACGGTACACGGTAAAACCGCCGGAATGTCTCGGCGCCATCGCACCCATACGGGCATAAAGTCCTCGTGTGCCGTTTAAGCCCAAAGTGAGCGCTCCCGGGCGGCCCAGTACCCGATCATCCCAGACACAGGTCAGCAGGTGCTTTTTCTCCGGATCATCACGAACCGGGTCCTGTTCGTGGGCCAGAAACTTGTATGAAACCTGGGTGTTTCCCTTGTCTTCCAGGCGGATTTGCCAGAAGAAATTACCGCCAAACCGTGCTACGCGGCCACCTCTGTCGACATATGCATCTATGGCATCACGCATGGGCGTAGACCAGTATTCATCATGGCCTGCGATCACCACAGCACTATAATCATCCAGGTTAACGGTACCGAAATGCAGGTCATGCTGGGTCATATAATCCAACTGGTAACCTTCTTTTTCCGCCCATTTAACAAGCAAACTGTCGTATTCCGCATAGCTGCCGCCGACGTACCATTTGGAATATCCGTTACCCATAGCCCAACTGAAAAATGGAATATCCACCGCCCAATCCGGGGGAATTTCCCGCTCATGACTAGCATGAGGAGCACCCTCAGGTAATCGCACACAGCCTCGATGCCAGGGGCGCTGGATGGAAAGCTCAGGCGAAAAACTCTTCTGATTATCTCCTGCTATTCCCTGATAAAAATTTGCTCCTCCCCATTCGTTATAGGCAATCCAGGTACTGGTCGCAAACAGCATCAACAACCTGGCTTTATTCCGGTTGTCTCCAGCGGGCCGGATGATGAAGATATGGTGATGTTCTCGTGTGGCGCCCGTCCCATTTTCAACACGTGAAGTTACCACGTAAGGACCGGACTGCAGCCCCTCGGGAATAGTCCAGGTATGTGTTACCGGCCAACCTGCCCCCACTGCGTAGGCATTGTCCGGAGTAACCGGCATCGTGCCGGGCAATCCGGAAACTTCATATACTTTTTCAGTAACATATCCATCCCGAACTATTTCCAGGGAATATGTCTCAGCGCTGGCATAGACATGAAAATTTACCTCGTCCCCGGGGGCATAACTGATGTGGTCGGTATAGGTCCAGACTTCCAGGATTTCCGCATCGTTACTGGGGAATTCATACCAGTGACTGTCAGTGGCATAGTTGCCGGATTGGCCTATACGAAATCCGTATTGCTCCAGCGAGGGCGCCATAATCAAGCCGGCTTTCCCTCATCCATCGTTGCTTCCCTCCAGAGCAGATATTTCCCATCTTTTCCTCGTTTCAAGACTCCCTGGAAGCGACCCTTATCAAAAACTGTCTCCCCTCCCTGTCTTGGCGTCAATGCCAGGGTAAAACGGCCATTCACGAACAGAAAATCGCCGGCTTCAACAACAACGTCATCATGTACTTCGGCAAACCTCGCATCATACTGGGCCCAGATTTCGCGAAACAGCTCGCGTGCCGCAGCGCGCCCTCCCAGTGTAGGGACACCATTGGACGTCAAGATAAAATCCTCAGCAAAATGATCCACCAGCCGCAAATCTGCGGCATTATAGGCATCCCTTTCCGCCTTACGGTATTCTTCAAGCCCCTTAAGAGCCTCAGCAGATGCTTGTCTCATGAGATAATATCAGAGAGTTTTATTTGTAATTCAAGTTCAATTCTAGAAAGGTGTCGGTCTCAGTGCTATGACCAAACCGGCTGTTAAACTGTCATTTACGGACAGACTTAGACAGAATTTTCTACTTGAGATCGTTCCAGTTTTGTGGGGGAGATCACCCAGGCAGCTCGTTGTGGTTAAAATTGATTCGCATATTCCCTCGGCGTTAACTGGCCCGGAGAACTGTGCGGACGGTAGCCATTATAGTCGATCCGCCAGGCTTCGATCTTCCTGCGTGCATCCTCCAGTGATTCGAACCCATGGCTGTTCAAACATTCATCCCGACAGCGGCCGTTAAAACTCTCAATATACGCATTTTCAACGGGTTTTTCCGGTCGGATAAAGTCCAGGCGCACGTCGTTCTCATACGCCCAGGCATCCAGGCGCTCCTCATCCTGCGCCAAGGTACACGCTTGGATAAATTGGACTCTCACATGGAAGGGAACTATTTGGAAGAGTAAAGAAGAGAGAAAAAAGGCTGGGGTCGGAATCGAACCGGCGTCGACGGCTTTGCAGGCCGCTGCATAACCACTCTGCCACCCAGCCAGAGCTATACCCGGCATAAAAATGAAAACCCCGAGGCTTGACTCGGGGTTGATGGACAACCGTAATCCCATCCCCGGACCTGAACCGGGAACCTGATCCGGGCTTATCCCTGGTCAGGGTATATATTTGGAGCGGGAAACGAGACTCGAACTCGCGACATTCACGTTGGCAACGTGATGCTCTACCAACTGAGCTATTCCCGCAATAACCAATATTTTCCTGCCTTCCCTGGCGCCGCGTCAATACCTTCGATACGCACCAGCGCCAGCCTTATGCCATTGGGATTGAATTATAACCGGCTTAATGGAAGTGTCAAGGCCGGCAACTCGTCATAATTTGATAAGTTACTGTTTTCCAGTGTTTTCTTTAAGTTTAGGCCAGGCGCTCACCAGGTATTGATACATTGACACCAGCGTCAGTCCTGCGGCTACGTACAGTAAAACCAGTCCCAGGTGATAGACAGGTATTGCGAAAATCGGGTCATGGTATATCAACAACGGCAGGGCAACCATCTGGGCGATGGTTTTTATCTTGCCGTAGATGGTTACCGCAACCCTGCTGCGCGCGCCCAGTTCCGCCATCCACTCACGCAGTGCCGAGACGGTTATCTCACGGCCGATTATCACGGCCGCCGGCAAAGACAAAATCAGACCGGGATAGCGTTCAACCAACAATACCAGTACGACTGCCACCATCAACTTGTCCGCAACCGGGTCGAGAAACGCACCCAGTTTTGAAGTCTGCTGCAGTTTGCGCGCCAGGTACCCGTCGAGCAGGTCGGTTATGGCTGCAACCACGAAGATAATACACGCCACCTGGTTACTCCGGTCGAAAGGAAGATAGAAAATCAACACAAAAACGGGGATAAGGCCAATGCGGAAAAGTGTGAGACAGTTTGGTATATTCATACTGTAATACTATGATATATATAGATAATAATCTTAATATACAACGCGCAGACTGCAACAATCATGGATTATACAGTTTCCGGCATTTCCGGCACCAGGAAATTCATTATTCATCGGCATGGAGTGAGGCGTATATTTTTTTTGCAAGACTGTTGCTGATGCCCGGCGCCCGGACAAGCTCTTCAACACCCGCCCTGGAAACACCCTGGAAACCGCCGAAAAACCGGATGAGTTCCCGTCTGCGTTTTGCACCGATACCCTCCACCTCCTCCAGGACGGATTTCGTTCTTTTCCGGTTTCTCTGGCGACGGTGTCCGGTAATGGCAAAGCGATGCGCTTCGTCCCGAATCTCCTGGATCAGGTGCAGGGCGGATGAGTCTGCCGGCAGGCTTGCTTCACTTTGTCCATCCGATAAAAACAGCTTCTCCAGGCCCGGTTTTCTGGTCCTGCCCTTGGCCACGCCCAGCAGGATCACCTCATCCAGTTGCAGTTCCTCTGCGACCGCCTTGATACTGCTGACCTGGCCCTTACCGCCATCTATCAATATCAGGTCAGGCAGTTTTCCTTCTTCCTTTTTTATCCTGGAATAGCGCCGTTTAAATGCTTGTGATATGGCAGCGTAATCATCGCCTGCAGGCACATCTCTGATATTGAACTTGCGGTAATCGGCTTTTACCGCGCCTTCATGGTTGAATACCACACAGGAGGCAACCGTCGCTTCACCACTTACATGGCTGACGTCAAAGCACTCTATCCGTTCTACCGGCTCATTCAACCGGAATGTGTTCTGTAAGGTCTCGAACCTGGAGATGTATTTATCCTGCGCGGACAGCCGGGTCCTCAACGCTATTTCCGCATTGTTTAACGCCATTTCCACCCACTTCCTTCTTTCGCTCCTGTGGGCACGCTTGATCCTGACGGCTTTCCCCCTCCTCTCGCTGAGCAGTTCCATTAATGTCTCCGCATCCGCCACCGGGTGGCTGACCAGGATTTCCCCGGGTGCAGGTCTGTTGCCGGAGGCAGTCAGGTAATACTGGGCCAGGAATGCATTCAGGACCTGTTGTTCAGCCAGTTCACCCGTATGCCTCGGAAAAAATGCCTTGTTGCCCAGGTTCAAGCCTCCGCGAATAAAGAAAACCTGCACACAGGCATACCCGCCCTCCATGAAACAGGCAACGATGTCGAGTTCTCCCCTGGGTGCGGTGATGTACTGGTTTTCCTGTATTTTTCTGAGGCTGATGATCTGGTCCCGGTACTGTGCGGCCCGCTCGTAATCCAGTGCGTCGGCAGCAGCCTGCATAGGCGTGGTCAATTCCCTGATGACCTCTTCATTGCGACCTTCCAGGAACATCACCGTGTGTTTTACGTCTTCCCGGTAGGCGTCAGGGTCGACCAGATCTACACACGGCGCGGTGCAACGTTTAATCTGGTACTGCAGGCAGGGTCTGGAACGATTCTTGAAAAAGTTATCGTCGCACTGCCTGATCCTGAACAGTTTCTGGGTGAGGTTCAGGGTACGGCGGGCAGATTTGGCGCTGGGATAAGGTCCGAAATATTGTCCTGTACCTGACTTGGCGCCGCGATAAAAGCTCAGCCTGGGAAATGAATCCCTGGCGGATAAATAAAGGTACGGATAGCTCTTGTCATCTCTCAACACTACGTTATAGCGGGGTTTGTGTTGCTTGATCAGGTTGCTCTCCAGCAGCAGGGCCTCGGCTTCAGTGCGTGTTACCGTAACGTTGATGGCATGAATCTGCCCGACCAGTGCCCTTGTCTTGGCGGAATCCGGTTTTTTGCCGAAATAACTGCTAACCCGCTTTTTCAGATCCTTTGCCTTGCCCACGTACAGCAGGCCGCCGCCCGCATCGAGCATCTGGTACACCCCTGGATGGTGTGTCATTTTTTCCAGGGATTTCTTATAGTCAAACCCGCTCATGCGGTTAGTGTAAATGCGATTTCAGCTCCGCACAAAGTATTATTCTTCTCTTCAGCAGTTCCCGCTAAATTCCGGGGTCAGAGTAAAAACTCACCGGAACGTACAGTATTATCATACGTCTCATGGCTGTTTACTCTGACCCCCATCTACCTGACCGGGCAACCGGCTATATCCCTGCCGTTACAATGGACTGCGGCTGACCTGCCGTTAGGGATGCAATTTGCCGGCCGTTTCGGGGATGAGACAACCCTGCTGCAATTGGCCGCACAGCTTGAAGAAGCCGCACTCTGGCCGCGGACCGCTCCGTTGATTTAATAGCGCGTGCCGCACCCTTTTATGCACTCTCTGATTAACGTACCATATCCGGACTTCCCGGTTTTTTACTTACTTGATGCTATCTTTAATGCGTATGCTGAGTACTCTTGTTGTTATCGTCTTGATGGTTTGTCTTGGCTTTATGTCCCTGCTCTTTGTATTTCAGGAAAAATTCATCTTTTTTCCCGGCAAAGGGATTGGCGAGACGCCCAGAGCCATCGGTCTGGATTATGAGGATGTTTACCTGGTCACGGATGACGATATTAAAATTCACGGCTGGTATGTCCATAATCAGGATGCGAAAGCAACCCTGCTGTTTTTTCATGGTAATGCAGGAAATGTTTCACATCGTCTCGACTCAATTTCCATATTTCATGACATCGGTTTATCAGTTTTTATTATCGATTACCGCGGATACGGTAAAAGTGGTGGGCGACCCTCCGAGCACGGGACCTACCGGGATGCAATGGCCGCCTGGGAATACCTGGCCGATGAACGCCAAGTACGCCCGGATGAGATCATCGTATTCGGCCGTTCCCTGGGCGGGGCGGTAGCCGCCTCGTTAGCCGCACAGGTCACGCCTGCAGCGGTGATACTGGAATCCACATTTACATCCGTTACAGAGTTGGGAAAATACTATTATCCTTTCCTGCCCGTTTCCTGGATTTCACGGATACATTATCCTGTGGATAAATATATAACTTCGTTCAACTGCCCGGTCCTGATTATCCACAGCCATCAGGATAAATTGATCCCGGTCAGATTCGGGCAGCGCCTGTTTGAATTGGCGCGGGAACCGAAAATGTTTCTCTCTATTTCCGGGGACCACAATAGTGGGTTTTTGTTAAGCAAAGATGTCTATGTGGCAGGGATCACACGTTTCCTTCAAACCAACATCGCGCACTCCTGTCATACTTATATCTCAAAAATTACTTTGCCCTATGCGTGAGTGGGATTACTGGTATTATACTCGCATTTTTTGACGGCAGGATGCCTGAGTAATTAAGTAACTTTCCATTTATGACAAACAATCCGGTGTAATATCCGGGCTGACACTGGTTCGCACCGCGCCAGGTCGATTTTGGCTGGCTGGTCGCTTCACCTGTCAATCACATAGGCGTGTATTGCTGTCCCTTGATGTTATTTCCCGGCACTCGGAATCCTGTTACGATACAATAAGTCAGAATGTTCATGATAAATATATTTTAAAACATGGCTCAGGTGAGAGAGAACCCGTCCGCAGACGCTGCGGCAAACGCACAGACGACATCCAGCCTGTCTGTCGGCGATACCTTCAACGGCGTATTCGATGGCAAGCAGGACAACGACTGGGCCAGGGTCGAGCTGGTGGAAGGTAAGACCTACGAGATTCACCTGGCCGGCGCCGGAGATAACAGCGGCGCCGACACGATCCTGCGGGTGTTCAATTCGGCGGGCGAGCAGGTTGCCGTCAACGACGACTCTGACTTCGCTGCGGGGCAACTCGACTCACGGATCAGTTTCACCCCGGAGGGCAGCGGCGTTTACTACCTCAGCGCCGGCCTTTATCTCGGCAACCCCGCGCAGGACCACGCCGGCGCGTACACCCTGACGCTGGTTGACCCGGACGCCGGGGACACGGGCACACCTGTTGACGGGGGTGTCAACCTCAACGGCGGCGACGGCGATGACTATCTGCGCGGCAGCGCCGGCCAGGACAATTTACGCGGCGGCCCCGGTAATGACAGGCTCCAGGGTATTGGCGGACCGGACTTCCTGATCGGCAACCGCGGCGATGATACGCTGGAAGGCGGGGATGACGACGACCTGTTGCTGGGCGATGATGCCAACCCGTTGCAGCGGATCTTATTTCAGCTGTTTCCCGACGGGATGACGGTTGAAGATGACGGCCGGGATATCGGCATGATAGCTGATGTTGATGATCCCGACGCCGCAGCCAGTGACCCCGGCACGGACGCGGCTGCGGACGCCAGCGAACCCGGGTCCCTGGACCAAGGCGTCGTTGGCGGCGTTGACCGGGTGGATAACACCCTGCTGCCGTTGCTGCTGCCCGACCTGACCCGCGCGAACGTGCTGGCGTATCTCGACGACCGCTTGCACGCCGGCGACGACGTGCTGCGCGGCGGTCCCGGCAATGACTGGCTGGAAGGCGGCGCCGGGAACGACGAGTTGTACGGTGGGGATGACGACGATTTGCTTGTCGGCGACTCATCGTCCACCGCGGGATACGGCGCGCCGTTGTTGTTCGTGCCGGAGGATGGCATGAACCTGGACTCAGCGCTTGCCATGGGCGACAGCGGGGAGGGTGAGCGCACACTCGACAACCTGGTGCTGATGCTGATTATCGACGAGTTGACCGGCGGCGATGACACGCTCGAGGGCGGCGCCGGGGATGACACGCTGATCGGCGGGACCGGCAACGACACACTGAGCGGGGGAACGGGCACCGATTCGCTCGACGGCGGCGACGGTCATGACGAGCTGGCCGGCGGTCCGGGCGATGACTACCTCCACGGCGGCGCCGGCAATGACTGGTTGGCCGGCGGGTCGGGGTCGGACTGGCTTGCAGGCGGCGCCGGCAGAGACGCACTGGAAGGTGGAGACGGCAACGACGTCCTGCTCGGTGACGACAACTTCCTCAGGTACCTGTCATTTGAAGAACCGGTCGGTGACGAGCCGGTCGCGGCGGATATGAGTGGACAGAGCATAACAAGCGAGCCGGGTGAAATCGTACCGGCTTCTTTCCTGGTTCCCGGGGGTGATGATACCTTATACGGCGGCGCCGGCGATGACCGGCTTGACGGCGGCTACGGCAATGACGAGTTGTCAGGCGGCCCGGGCGCTGACGTCTTTTTGTTTTCTTACGACAGCGGCCGCGACGTCGTCACGGATTTTCAGATAGACGAGGATAGAATTGACCTCAGCGCGTTGGCCAGCATTGACGCCATGGACGATCTGATCCTGCACCAACAGGGAGACGACCTCGTCATTGACCTGCTCGAACACGGCGGCGGAGAGATCACACTGCAAGACGTCAATCAAGCCGACCTGGTCGATACGCACTTCATTTTCTTTATCGGCCCCGAGCCCGTTGCCGTAGCCTGACTTAGAAGGCAGCGAAGTTCCTTGATTGCCGCCGGTCTGGCCAGCTGATATGCAGCACACCCGAAGCTTGTGGTTTACTGGTTCAACCTAAATTTACCGAATTATGCTACTATATGGTATATGCTGTCATATGCCAATGTAGGAGGCGATCATGTACACCGCAAAGATATTCAAGAATGGCCGCAGCCAGGCTGTCCGCATCCCTAAGAAATATGCCTTTGAGGGTGTAACTGAGCTTACTGTACAGAAAGTAGGACAAAAGCTGATCCTGGAGCCTACGCGTAAGTCCTGGCTGACGTTGAACGATGAAAGCAGGCCTGTCGACGATAACTTTCTGGCCGAACGTCCGGACATGTTCGCGATTGACGAAAGCCGGGTAACGTGAATGATTTATATGCTCGATACAGACACCTGTAGCTATATCATGCGGCAGCATTCACAACCCGTCCTGGAAGCCCTGCAGGATAGAACAATCAGTGGTCATATTCTTTGCATATCCGTAATCACCTACCAAGAGTTACGCTTTGGTGCTGAACGGGTCGGTTCTGCGAGTTACCATGATCGCATCAATAAGATGTGTGAACGTCTTGACTATGTGGCAGACTGGACAACTGAGTGTGCGGATAAGTTTGCTGCTACGCAGACAGCACTGCTCGAGATGGGCAAACCGATCGGTTTTACCGATGCGATGATTGCCTCCCATGCCCTGATAAACGATGCAACACTTGTAACCAACAACCAGAGGCATTTCTCCCAAGTCGAAGGTCTTCGGCTGGAAAATTGGTTCGATCAGAATTAACCCGTTATATCCGGGATTGATTTTGTTGATACTACTTCCTTATTTTTTTAGGAAAACTACTGATTTATACAGTCCATCAGCTGTTGGCGTATATCCCTCCCATTCGTGCTTTTTACAACCATAACGAATATACCACTGCCGTTGCTTTTGTGTTGCCATAGTTCACCGATCGCCCGTTTTTCAGCAGTATCCAGCCTGGCGAACTTCTGATAGGGTGTACCTGATGCTGTACCGAATTAACAAAAATGGGATGAATTCCCTGCAAAAAACCACTTTCGAGCAACAAGGGCTGAAAGAGCGAGAAGTGCAGGATATGCTGAAAAACCAGATAAATATTATCGCGCCGGATACGCTGATTGTGGCCGATGCAATCCCCGCTACAGCTAAAAAGGCGGAATATCTGTTTGAAATTTATGATGGGACACTGAAGTCTGAGCAATTCAGGGAACAGTACAGGGCTGCGCATCCTGCGGATAGTAGCGAAAGATACTTTATGAAAGATGAGGATCTCTTCCATGTAGGCGACAAAACCTATGCCTTCAGCAACCAGTGGGGAGTTACAACACTTGAAGCAGTTGATGCCCTGAAAACGGCATTCCCGGAACTCAATATAAATTATGAGCGGGCTGAGCGGGCGTAAAAACGCTGCTTTCTGCTAAACCTCACTCTGAGCGGATTCAGGTCGCACAGCCCACACACAGAGGTTCGTTAGTCCATTTCTTAACGTGTGCAATGTTCGACCTAACCCCTTACTATGACACCAGGAATTCCAGGGTCACAAAACTTAATTTTGGAGTTATGCATGGCAACGTACGGGAGTGGGTACAAGGCTGCTCTATTGACAGTTATGTAGGGGCACCGACTGACGGCAGTGCCTGGATGAAAGGAAACTGTAGCAATGGCCGCGTAGTTCGGGGTGGCTCCTGGGCCACCGGCCCGAGGTATCTGCGTTCCGCCTACCGCGCGAGGCATGGTGTCCGGTCCCGCAAAAGCGGTCACCTAGGTTTTCGTCTGGTCCAAGATAGGTAGAGCGGAGAGACCTCCCTGTAAGCTGCTTGGGACACAAAAAAAGGAATGGGGTCATCGGCGTTATTCAGGACTGGAAGGCAGGTATCAGAAAATAAGCAACTAAGCCAAACATGAGCATGACAATAATGATGGCTGCCCACTTTGTGATTGGACGGTTTGCTTTCTGTGTAACGTTCCCGGCACAAACGGATTGCCGTTTGTTTTCATCGGCAACAATCGGTTCCACCCCGTAATCTCCCTCAGGCGTGTAAAGTAAAACCGTAGCATTATCCTGATTAGGCAAAGCAACGTCCTCAACAGCCCTTAGCAATGCGGCAGCGGTTTCTTCCAAAGAAGCGCCTTGCATGTCTTGCAGGATATTCACTATCTCCTTCTCACCCAGTGTCATAATTCCATCGCTTGCCAGTAACAGGAGATCGTCCTTTTTCAAGTCGCGCGGCTGGGAGGAGATATCGATCAGGGAGATTTCCTCCCCCATCACCGCTGAGCGCAGCATGTGCCGGTTGGAGTCTTCCGCCATTTCATCTTCAGTCATGCGCCCGCTGGCGACCATGTCCGCCAGCACCGGGGCCATGGAATGATCCGAATTTATGCGCACCAGGTGACCATCCCGAAATAACCAAAGAGAGGAATCACCAATGCTGAGCCATTCCAATCCTCGCGGTGAAACGACAACCGCCAACAGGGTGGAACCCATACCATCCAGTTCCGGTTTTTCTTCAACCGCTGCTGCAATGGCTTGATTCGCCGCGTCCAGGCACTCCCTGAGGCGATCTGTGATTGGTCCTGTTGCGCGTGGATAGGTTTCGATAAAAGTCTTGTTGATAAGCCGGCTGGCTATATCACCGCTGACGTGACCGCCCATACCATCCGCCACCAGCAGCAGGGTGTGTTCACCACCGTCTATCCCAAGGTCGGCGCGCCCATCCAGCACGCCGTAGTCGTCCTCTTGGTAATCACGTTTTCCGGCAATTTGTCCCACCGCGAAACGACCGCCAAAATCATCCATCAGGCGTCGTCATTTTCGGTACTTTGCCAGTCAAATTCCTGGCCACAGAAGGGTACAAACCGGACCACCGTATTGCCCAGTGTTATATCATTCCTTGCGGATAGTTCAGTGGGCGTGAGCACGGGCTGATCATTGAGATAGGTCAGGTTTGTGCCGCTTCCCTGCTGGACATAAAACTTCTTGCCCCTTGGATCAGATGCACCAAGCCTGCGAGCGTTATAATTTGCTCGATATATCCACATAAGTATCAAAGTTCCAGAGATTACAAATTACGGCATCAATGATTTTTAGGATATTCTGCCGTTCGTAATTTGCTTGTGCGGCATAATTTGCGACAAATAGTGCGGCATCTGACTGCGATTGATAAAAATCACTCATGAAGTCTGTAAGCAGTTGATACTCAAGCATGTTAGAAAAAATAGTGACAATTGCCATTACAAGTTGAGCATACAAAAATATTGTTGTCCATTTCGTCAGGCCTGTAGGATCTTTGAACTCGTCCTGCTCATCAACTTTCGCCACTACTTTATCACCACGTTCAGAGATATTCTTGCCACTGGTATCAACACTCCCTTCCAGTTCTGAACGCCAAACCTTGATACTCTGCGGTCGCTCCCCCTCATCCACCCGCAGCGCCCGGCCAATGGCACCCAGCAGTGAGGCACTCGCCTTGCCCTTATAACGCTTGCTGGCAGGCACCAACGGGTCTTCCCGCAACCGCTCCGTCGCATCGTCCGGCGCCTCCCCAGTCAAACACCGGTAACATACTGCACCCAACCCATAAATATCTGTCTAAGCCCCTTGATGCCCCTTGGCCGAATACTGCTCAATCGGCGCATAACCCGGGGTCACAATCGCCGTCACGCTACGGCTTTTCCCCGCCACCGCCTGCCGGACCGATCCGAAGTCAATCAACACCGGGCTGCCATCATCCCGAATGACTATATTGCTTGGCTTGATATCCCGGTGTAGAAAGTCCGCCTCATGCACCACTTCCAGCCCGTCCAGTATCAAAAACAGTATTGCTTTCAACTCAGCCTCAGTGAGAGTCCCTTTGCGTGTCAGCAACTCTGAGAGGGTTTCCCCCTCCGCATACTCCATCACGCTATACCCGGTGCCGTGCGCCCGAAAGAAACGATGAATCTTGATGATGTGCCGATGGTCAAACCGGGTCAGGGTCTGCGCTTCAGTGAGAAAGCGTTCCAATCCCCATTCGTAATCGGCTTTGTCCTAGGTGGATTTGGGCAGCACCGACTGGTTATCAGTTCGTACTGCCAGGTCGTTGGGCAGGTACTCCTTGATGGCTACGGCCTTGTCGAGGTGATGGTCATAGCCCAGGTAGGTAATCCCGAAGCCACCGCTACCCAGGACCCGCACCAGTTCATATTCTTCGATGCGGTAGCCCGAAGGCAGGGCATGGAGGTAGTCCGTCATCGTTGAAGCAGTTGGTTTTTTTCCACTATGCAGTTCATTGATCAATTGCTCAGACAGTTTCCCAATCCCGTATTAGAAAGTGGCAGTCAAAAAAGCCCTGTCTGTGCGCACAGCGAGTGATATCCACTAGTCGTATAATATCATACACACAGGCAGGGCTTTTTTTATTTCCCCGTTTTCTAAAGCGGGATTAGGGAAATCGGTTAGGGAAATCGGTTGAGTTCGTAGCGAATGAGGAGTAATCTTATGGCCGGTTCCATGTAATCGCCAATGGCATGGCGGCTTTATTATTATGGGCCTTATTCGGGCTCTATTCGATATTATTTATGGCGCCGTGTTTGTTTTTGACACCAATGTAGTTGTTGCTGCTTTTCGGTCCCGTGCCGGTGCGAGTTTCAGAATCATGCAAGGGATTATTGATGGCCGAATTCCAGGCCTGGCCTCGGTGGCCTTGATGCTTGAATATGAAGACGTGCTATCCCGGGATGAACAACTGCAACATTTTTGGCGGACCCAGGCTGAGGTCGAGCAGATACTCAATGTATTAGCCTTGCGTTTCGAACCTGTTGCAACCTACTACAGCTGGCGCCCGGTACTGAAAGACCCGAAAGACGAACACGTCCTGGAGTGTGCGCTCAACGGACGAGCAAAGGCTATCGTGACCTTCAATACACGAGATTTTGAGGAAGGAAAGACGCAATTCGGTATTGAAACACTCACGCCAAGTGAATTTGAGAAGAGGTATTTGTTATGAGTTCTTTTTCGTTACGTATTCCCGACGACTTGATGGAAGAGGCAAAAAAACTGGCTGCTGAAAACAGCACCTCTTTGAATCAGTTTTTTCTGGTAACCATTGCAGCTAAAATCGGCGATGCAAAAACCAAAAAATATTTTGAGGGGCGCGCTCAACTGGCGGATATCGATGCCGTGCGCGCAATCCTGGCGCGCGTACCGGAGGAGGCTTCCTGACCCTGCAATCCGACAGGCCAGAGCCTTTGCCGCCGGTCAGGGCATGACCTTGAAAGAGTTCTTTACCGAGGCGCCGGAGTGCGAGATAACGCACCGAGTCCGGGCCTTTTCGACTCGTAATACGCAATGGATTCAAGATGCTCAGCTTCCGCGGCAGGATGGAAGAAGTGGTTGAACTTCCTGATTCCAATATCGTAAACCCAGGCTGCATTTAAACTGGTTTCTGGACTGCCTGGTAAAGCCTGGACGATGAAAAATATATCATAATTTAGGCTATGACAGGGAATGCAGCAATATGCACTTTCCCATAATTCCGGGTTATGAACACGTTTGAGTTCGTAGCGAATCAGGAATGACCTTATGCCCGGTTCCATATAATCACCGGTAACTTGGTGGCATTACTGTTATGGGTATTATTTGGATATTCCGTTCGATATTTCGTTGACAGGCAGGGAAAAAGACATAATAATTAATCTGATTAAATTGATTAATGTTCAAGCTTCAAAATGAAGTTACTCCTTGGGCTTCATAAGAAACCAATCATATTTTTGAGGATAAATAATGGAAACCTACAGTTCAACCGACGCCAAACGGGAATTTGGCGAAGTGCTTACCAAATCACAACGAGGGCCGGTGAGTGTCACTCGTAATGGCAAACCTATCGCCGTGGTCCTGTCCAACGTTGATTATGAAGAAATGAAGTTACGGACATTGAGAGCCGAACTCATCAGGGGACAAAACAGCCCCGTCATGAAAGATTGGAACACTGACGATTTTTTAGCCGGGGCAAGAAAACGGGTCAGTGGCCGGTAAATACACCTTCCAGGTACGCCAGGCTGCGAATGATGATTTACTCGACATATTCGTCTACGGATGTGAAAAATTCGGTATAAATACTGCCGAAGCTTATATTTACGTGTTGGAAGCCGGCTTCCGGCGGCTCACTGAACACCCGAAACTTGGCCGGTCAATTGATCAAACCATAGCGGGCATTCGAGCTTTACCCGTTGTTTCGCATGTAATCTACTACCAAGTAACAGGTAGCACTATCGATATTATCCGCATACTGCATAAGTCCATGCTGCCTGAAAGGCACCTTGCTAAAGACACTGACCAATGAGCAACGATGCCGTAAAACCAATTGGATAGAGCGACAAGCCCGCTTCTGTTTATATTACGGAATTTTGACGAGTATCATGTCCGGCTTCAGAAACAGGTGAGATTTTATGAAAACGACTATCGAACTTCCTGACGGTGTGATTCGACGGGCCGAAGTATAATATTATTTATATTCTATTGTAAAACAATGAGTTACAAAAATGTACTGGCGGAGAGGGTGGGATTCGAACCCACGAAGGGCTATCAACCCTTGCCGGTTTTCAAGACCGGTGCATTCAACCGCTCTGCCACCTCTCCGATTCGAGTAGTCGCTCCTTTATCGGTACAGCAACCTCATACGCACCGGCGACCGGTGCACTGTGACCTACTTCCCTGTAGGTCACCCCTGCGGGGCCAGCTTCGCTGTCCAAATTTGTTCCAGACAAATTTGTGTGACCTGCCTCCTTGTAGGTCACCCCTGCGGGGCCAGCTTCGCTGTCCAAATTTGTTCCAGACAAATTTGTCAACCGCTCTGCCACCTCTCCGATTCGAGTAGTCGCTCCTTTATCGGTACAGCAACCTCATACGCACCGGCGACCGGTGCACTGTGACCTACCTCCCTGTAGGTCACCCCTCCGGGGCCAGCTTCGCTGTCCAAATTTGTTCCAGACAAATTTGTCAACCGCTCTGCCACCTCTCCGATTCGAGTAGTCGCTCCTTTATCGGTACAGCAACCTCATACGCACCGGCGACCGGTGCACTGTGACCTACTTCCCTGTAGGTCACCCCTGCGGGGCCAGCTTCGCTGTCCAAATTTGTTCCAGACAAATTTGTCAACCGCTCTGCCACCTCTCCGATTCGAGTAGTCGATCCTGAAGGGGACGGATTAAAATCCGTCCCCGCACAGCTATCATCTTAGTATAGCAACCCCCATCCCCATCGCGCCGCTGTCATTGAATTTTCAAATTTCCGCGCTACTCTTACATGCAGAAGGCACCATATTTTAAGCGCTATGTCTTGAAAAGCAACGCCATTACCCATAATATGATCCAAGTATCATAACCATCGGAGGTTTGAAATGAGTCCACAGTATGCAATCGCTCGTCCGGCCCCATCAGTACTGGCCACAAACAAGCTGATACGTAACACCTATATCCTGCTGTCCATGACCCTGTTGTTCAGCGCATTGATGGCGGGTGTTTCCATCGCTATGAACCTGCCCAGCATGGGCCTGCTTATTACCCTAGGCGGTTATTTTGGTCTGTTGTACCTGACTTCCGCACTGAGAAACAGCATCTGGGGTCTGGCCGCGATATTCGGCCTGACCGGTTTCATGGGTTTGACCCTGGGGCCATTCATTAATGCTTACCTGCAGTTTTTCTCCAACGGCGGACAACTGGTCATGCTGGCCCTGGGCGGCACCGGTGTCATCTTTCTCGGGCTGTCCGGCTATGCCCTGACCACCCGCAAGGACTTCAGTTTCATGGGGGGGTTCCTTATGGTCGGGATACTGGTCGCCTTCGTGATGGGGCTCTGCGCGGCTATTTTCAGCATACCGGCCATGGCGCTGGCAGTATCGGCGATATTTATCCTGCTGATGTCAGGGCTGATCCTCTACCAGACCAGCGAGATGATCCACGGCGGTGAAACCAACTACATCATGGCAACGATAACCCTGTACGTCGCCATCTACAACCTGTTCACCAGCCTGCTGCACCTCCTGGCCATGTTCGCCGGCCAGGAACGGTAAATCCTCACTGTCAACCCGGCCGATGCATCCTGACGCATCGGCCGGTTCTGTTATCCGGCTCAGAGATGAATCTCTCGGCGCCGCCCATTTGCGGGGATGTGAAACCGGGAAT
Organism: Gammaproteobacteria bacterium; assembly: GCA_965116495.1. Classification (GTDB taxonomy): domain Bacteria; phylum Pseudomonadota; class Gammaproteobacteria; order Eutrophobiales; family Eutrophobiaceae; genus JAAXHV01. The sequence continues at coordinate 1,057,621 of OZ220696.1, forward strand.
ACATTTTTATCGGCCCGGGTTACCGGCTTCCCGGTACCGGATGAATACCTTAACCCAGCTCTTCCGCAAGCAGGCGTAATGCATCGATTGAAGCACCCGAGGCCAGCAGGGAACCAACGTGCCCTTTTTCCCCGGCCGCTTTCCAGCGCGTCAGGTGGTCCCTGATCCGGTCAGGCGATCCCACCAGGGCAACGTCGTCTACCAGTTCATCGGGCACCGCAGCTACCGCCTCCGGTTTTCTGCCCGAGAGGAACAGTTCCTGGATCTTTTCGGCGTCTTCTTCATAGCCCAGTTCACTGGCATAGTCATTGTAAAAATTCTTGTCCCTTGCGCCCATGCCGCCGATGTAGAGAGCCAGTTCCTGTTTGATGGGTTTGCGGCATGTTTCCAGGTCATCCCCCATACGGACGCGCACAAACGGCGCCACGTCGAAATCCGTCCTGCTCCTGCCGTTCCCTGCCGCGGCCAGCCCGGCATCGATAGCAGACGCAAACAGGTTATACCTGTCCGGGTTCATCCATACCGGGAAAAATCCATCGGCAAGTTCCGCAGCGAGTTTGATGCCGCCGGCAGTAATGGCGGCGGTGTAGATTTTCATGGTGGGGTCACCATGCAAGATGCTCTTTAACGGTTTGCCCAGACCGGTACTGTCCTCGCCCTGGTAAGGCAGCGTGTAATGGTAACCGGCGTATTGCAGCGGCTCTTCCCGGGCAATGACCCGGCGTACGATATCGATGTATTCCCGCATGCGCGTCAGGGGCCTGGCGTAGGTCGTCCCGTACCAGCCCTCCACCACCTGGGGTCCGGAAGGACCCAGACCCAGGATAAAGCGTCCGCCGGACAGTCCCTGCAAGGTCATGGCGCTCATGGCGGTAGAGGTCGGAGTGCGGGCAGGGACCTGCATGATGGCGGTGCCCACCTTGATCTCTGTAGTCCTGGCCAGTATCCAGGCAGCCGGCGTCAGCGCATCGGACCCGTAGGCTTCAGAGGTCCAGACGGAGTCAAAACCGAGCCGTTCCGCCTCCAGGATCTCCGCCATGGGCAGGTTGAATTCACTCTTGGAGTAGCCGATAACAAGACCGAGTTTCATCCGGGTAGTCTACCAGATAGCAACCCGTCATTCCGGTCCCCGGCTTTCGCCGAGGCATGCTTGACCTCCGTCATTCCGCTCCCCGGCTTTCGCCGGGACATGCTTGACCCGGAATCCACCGCTAAAGAAAAATGGAGCAAATCCTGCAACCTTTATTCGCATGATGTTACTGCTACATGCCTGGCTGCCCCTTGAGAATAGCCAGTCACTTAAATACCCTGGGCTTAAAATCAGCATGGTTAATGATGCTGGCGCTGCTGCCGGTGGCTCGGATCACAAACAGGCCTTGTTTCTCCGCATACACTTCCGAGGATTGTACCGCCTTCAGGTACGCCACCGCGCCCATAATCTGCCGGCCCCGGTAGTCCGTTTCCAAACGCGTGAAGTTCGACAACTTCTCCAGGAAACGCTTGACGTGAGACGAGCGCAAAGTCGTCTTCACTTCCACTACCACCACTTGCCCGCTGTTGACCGCCACCAAGTCATACTCGTAATGCTCTTCGCCGCGGCGACCCTGCACGTTGTTGTATAGCAGTCTTACATCTATCCCGCGCGCTATCAACAGGTCCATCAGGTCGCCTTTCACGAGGCTCTCTACCAGCAGCCCCCAACGGGTGAAGAAGTCCTCTTGCATCTTCTTGAATCGCTTGTCGCTGTCCCGGAACATCCTGTCCATGCGCCGGTCAGTCTCTTGCATTTGCTGGTCGGTCTCCTGCCTTCGGCGGTCAGTCTCCTGCATGCGTTGGACGGTCTCCTCCTTTCTCTCCTGTGCCATGCGGTCGAGTCTGACCGTCAGGCGATCGATGCTGTCTTCTGTTTTCTTTTGCGCTGCTGAGACTTCCCGCAAGATCTGCCAGATCTCTTCGGGCGTGGCGGGTTCCTGGGGCTGGTTGGGTTCCATGGCGACACTGCTCCTTTTCCGTTTTAATAGTGAGATGTCAGAATAACCGCGAACCGGGCAGGAATCAAGCCCATGTTCCGGTTCAGTCATAGTTCAAATACTGCCGGTTTTGTATTTCTCATTCTTTGTGTTAGTATGTCCGCCGTTTTATCAATGGCGGTTGTAATCGGCTGCCACACACCATATATGCACCGGATATCGGGTGCCGAGGAGGCGAGGCCCGGTGCACTGATACCTGACATTTACAAACCTGCCAGAGGGGCTTTTTTATGCAAATTGGTGTTCTTAAGGAGACTCATCCGGGTGAGAATCGCGTAGCGGTTATCCCGGATACGGTAAAAAAACTGGTCAAGCTCAGTGCGGAATTGACGGTTGAGTCCGGGCTCGGGCAAGGTTCCGGCTTTGCCGACGGTGAGTATGCCGATGCCGGCGCCGCGGTCAGTTCCAACCGGGACGATGTACTGTCGCAATCCGATGTAATCCTGCGCATCCGCAAACCGGAATCGGACGAAATAGACAGGCTGAAACAGGGCTGTATCCATATCAGCTACCTGGACCCGTTTAACGAGGGCGAACTGGTGGATGCCCTGGCGCAGCACGGCGTCAGCGCCATCAGCATGGAAATGATCCCGCGCACCACCCTGTCGCAAAAGATGGATGCGCTCAGCTCCCAGGCCAACCTGGCGGGCTACGTCGCAGTGATGATGGCAGCCAACAGCCTGGACCGTCTCCTGCCCATGATGATGACGCCCGCCGGCACCATCAAGCCGGCCAGGGTATTCGTCATCGGCGCCGGGGTGGCCGGATTGCAGGCCATCGCCACGGCCAAGCGGCTGGGCGCCAAGGTGACGGCCTTCGATACCCGCCCCGTCGTCGCCGAGCAGGTGCGTTCTGTCGGCGCAAAGTTCCTGGAGATTGACCTGGGTGAGACGGGCGAGACCAAGGACGGCTATGCCCGGGAACTGACCCCGGAACAGATTGAAATTCAACGCCAGGGCCAGAAGGCGGCCATTGCCGAATCCGATATCGTCATTACCACCGCCCAGGTGTTCGGGCGCAAGGCGCCGGTGCTGGTCACCCATGATATGGTGGAGGCCATGCAACCCGGCAGCGTCATCGTCGACATGGCCGCGGAGACCGGCGGCAACGTGGAAGGCTCGGTGGCCGGACAGGAAGTCGACGTCAACGGCGTAACCATCATCGGCCAAGGCAACTGGCCCAATTTCGTGTGCCGGGATGCCAGCCAGATGTATTCATCCAACCTCTACAATATGTTGAACGAATACTGGGACAAGGAAAGCAACTCCTTTGTCCTCGACCGGGAAAACGAGATTATCAAGGGCTGCCTGATTACCTGCGGCGGCGCCATCGTCAACGAAACCATCAAGAACCTGCAACGTTAAGGAGCTAACAATGGAAGCCGTATACCTCACATTCATACTGGTCCTGTCCATATTCCTGGGCTTTGAGCTGATCAGTAAAGTCCCGGCAACCCTGCACACGCCTTTGATGTCCGGGGCCAATGCCATTTCCGGCATCACCCTGGTCGGGGCCCTGACCTCGGCCGGCGCCGGCAGCGCTGAAATGGCGACCATTCTGGGGACACTGGGCGTTACCTTCGCGTCCATCAACGTGGTCGGCGGTTACATGGTGACCAACCGCATGTTGTCCATGTTCAAAAAGAAGGATGGTGAATAGCAATGGGTAACGCACTGCTGATCAACCTGACTTACGTGGCTGCGGCCGTTTTATTCATATTCGGCCTGAAGATGCTGAGTTCGCCGGCCACCGCGCGCAACGGCAACCTTGTGTCCGCCTGCGGCATGCTGCTCGCCGTTGCCGTCACCCTGCTGGATCAATCCATCGTCGATTTCCGCTGGATCATCCTCGGCCTGGTAGTCGGCGGCGTTATCGGCGCGTTTGCCGCACGCCTGGTGGCAATGACCGCGATGCCGGAAATGGTAGCGATATTCAACGGCTTCGGCGGCATCGCCAGCCTGTTCGTCGGCTGGGCCGCACTGCATTCGGGCGCGGTCTCGACCTTTAGCGTCGTAACCATCTTCCTGTCGATCCTGATCGGCGGACTGACCTTTACCGGCAGCCTCATCGCCTATGGAAAATTAAGTGAGGTTATCTCGGGACGCCCCTACATATTCACCGGGCAACGCATCTTCAACAGCCTGTTGCTGCTTGCTATCATCATCGTCGGCGTGATGTTCTGCATGGAACCGTCGAATACCACCTTGCTGTATATCCTGATCGGCCTGTCGTTCCTGTTCGGCGTCATGGCGGTCATACCCATCGGCGGCGCGGACATGCCCGTGGTAATTTCCCTGCTGAACAGCTATTCAGGACTGGCCGCCTGTGCCGCCGGTTTTGCCATCAACAATAACATCCTGATTGTCGCCGGCTCCCTGGTGGGCGCCACCGGCATCATCCTCACCAATATCATGTGCAAGGCTATGAACCGCTCCCTGGCCAACGTGCTGTTCAGCGGTTTCGGCGCGGTCAAGACCGCCTTGTCCAAGGTGGAAGGCGAGGTCAAGCCCATTACGCCGGATGACGCGTATTACATCCTCGAGGCAGCCGGCAGCGTCGTCGTCGTGCCCGGTTACGGCATGGCCGTGGCCCAAGCCCAGCATGTGGTCAAGGAACTGCAGGAGTTGCTGGAGAAAAACGGCGCGGAAGTGAGCTACGCCATCCACCCGGTAGCTGGCCGTATGCCCGGACACATGAACGTGCTGCTGGCGGAAGCGGACGTGCCCTACGACCTGCTTATCGAGATGGAGGATATCAACCCGCGCATGGAGATGATGGACGTGGCCATCGTCATCGGCGCCAACGACGTGGTCAACCCCGCGGCCCGGGAGATGGAGGACAGCCCCATCTACGGCATGCCCATCATCAACGTGGACTACGCCAAAACGGTATTCGTGCTGAAACGCTCCATGGCGGCCGGTTTTGCCGGTGTCGACAACCCGTTGTTCTTCGGGGAGAACACCCGTATGCTGTTCGGGGACGCCAAGGAATCCATCGGCGCACTGGTACGGGAATTCAGCTCGTAGAAACTCTAACGGGACTATCCGGATACAAAACCAGGGATAGTTGGTTGGGCTGTTTCCGCCCGGCGGGACGCGTTCGCTACTGCCCTGTTCCCTGATATGTCTGGAAAAGCCCGCCCAGGAGGTATCGATAGAGCCTGAGGGCCAGCCTCTGTTCATGCTCCTCCAGCCAGAGACGGGCGGCAGGCGTCAGCAACATCGTCTGGCAGGGTTCGTCTGCGACCACGGAGGCTGCCTGACCATCCATTGCCCCTGATGGCCGGATCGGATCGCCGGGAACACACTGATACAGACGCGTCCCGGTGGAATCGCAGACTGAAGCCCGGCCGGAAATCAGCAGTTCCAGACCGTCCTGCTCCACATCCGGTCCTGCGATGCTCTCACCCGTTGAGTAGCTGCGATTATGCAGCCAGCGTTGGAGTTTTTCCACCAGGTCCTCGAAGTAGATTTGCCGGTCAAGGTACCGTTCCAGTTCATCGCCGGTGGATTCCAGCAACATGGCGCGGCGCTTGTCAGCCATCTCGTCTTCTGCCTTCCATGCCGCAATGATGATGTCCTCGCATTGCTCGAGGGCCCGATCAGTACTCTGCTCCACCACCAGCCCGGCAAATACGGATGACGGCAGGCTGCGCTTCAATCCGGCCATAAATTGTTCCGACGGCGCACATAGAATAACCTGTGCCCCGCCCGCGTTTGCAGATTGTATAAACCTGCCCAGGACGTTCACTGCGGAGAAGTCGAAGCCGGAGACATCGGTAAAGTCCAGTATCAGACAGGCAGGGGCGGAAGCGTCGTCCAGGCACTGCCTCAGGTGATCGACAAGAGAGTATACGCTGCCGAAGAAAATGTAGCCGCGCAGCCGGTAGGCCATCACCCGCTTGCCCTCCTGCATCAGGATGGCGAGCTCCGGGACTGAACGGGCTTTGTTGCTATGGCGCTCGCGCAGCGTGAACCGGGATTCGATCGTATCCACCCTGCTGAGTCGCACGGCGAAGAATACGAGGGTAGCCAGCAACCCGATACCCACGCCTTGCAGCAATCCGAAGGCGATGATCGTAAAGAAGATTGTTACGATAATGACAAATTCCGACCAGGGAAGACGCTTGTGGCTTTTCACGATTCCTTCGTCCAGCATGCCGGCGCCGGCAAAGAACAGTATTCCTCCTGTCAGCGCTACCGGGAGCACCTCAAGCATCCCGTCACCCAGGAACAAGGCGCCGCCGAGAACCAGGGAAGCGGCCACGCCGGTTATCCGCGTAGTGGCTCCGAACAGCTTGCTGCGTAACGATGCGGGCACGATCATGCAGCCAACCGTTCCTCCGCCCAGGCCGGCGATCGTGCTGGCGAATCCCGTAGCCTTGAATTCCCGGTCCCAGTCCAGATCCTGGTTAGCAGCAAGCTCAAGCCCGGCAAGATTCATGACCAGGACGATGAAAGCAAGCAAAATCAGCGTCAACATGTTGGGAATTTGCATGGCCAGCGCGCCCCAGTCGAGATGTCTGATATCCGCCGGCAGTAATGCCGGCCAGATGTTACCGTCCGCCGTGCTGGAGAACAGCAGGCCTGCCTCCCTCGCCTCTTCAGCGGAAATTCCGAGACCGGCAAGGGCGGAATGGTACGCAGCCACGGCAAGCACAACACTTACCGGCAGGATCGATGCATTTTTCCAGCGTTTCATTGCCAGGTACAAGGCAATGCCGAATAATGCGCCGGGAACCCACTTCCACAGCATCGGGGGCGCCAGAAGCGCCGGTATGGCACGCGGGTCGGGTTCCGCTCCCATAAGGGACATGGAGGCTAAACAAACAATCGCACCAATTCCTGCCACAAACCCGGCAGCCATCGGGTAAGGAATGAAGCGCAACAGATTGGAGAGTCGAAAACGTCCGATCAGGAAAAACAGCACGCCGGTGGAGACCGCGCTGACGATGAGCGCGCTGGCCGTAGTAACAAACAGCGTATCACCTTCGGCGTCCATGGTAGTCCCGATGAGGGCCATCACGATTACCAGGGTCGGAGACAACCCCGATATCGCGCCGCGAAATCCGCCGGCGAGCGCGATGATCAGGCAGGCAGCGAAGCTTCCGAACAGGGCCAGACCAACACCCTGGGAAGTATATGGCGCCAACGGTCCCGAGAAAATGAAAGTCCCAAAGGCAATATGGCTTACGAGCAGACCCAGACCCGAGGTGAAGCCGGCTGACAGCGCCGGCACGGCCTTCCCCGCCAGGATATCCGCTCGAAGCTCGGATCCGATGTGTTGATTCCAGGGCATCACTCTACACTTCCATGGCGTATTGTACTTTTTCCATTATCGTTTGACACGCTGCTTATCCATGCCAGCAGTACGGCTACCGAGCGGGAATCTATAGCTAATTGATTTTTATGAATTCCCGCCCTGCTCAACCTCTTACAGGGGTAAACTTGCGCGGGGATGACATTGACTGGAGTTTCCTGAAGTATTATCTATTTAATAACAGTGATCCCGCCCATATAGGGATGCAGGACTTCCGGTATATGGATGCAGCCATTACTGTCCTGGAAGTTTTCCATAATGGCGATCAGGGTACGGCCTATGGCCAGGCCCGAACCGTTCAACGTATGCACCAGTTCCGGCTTGCCGGTGGCAGGATTGCGCCAGCGCGCTCTCATGCGTCTGGCCTGGAAGTCCTCAAAATTGCTGCACGAGGATATTTCCCGGTAGCGCCGCTGGCTCGGCAGCCATACCTCCAGGTCATAGGTCTTGGCCGCGGAAAACCCCAGGTCGCCGCCGCAGAGGGTAACCACACGGTACGGCAGTTGCAATCGCTGCAGGATGGTTTCGGCATGGTCGGTCAACTCCTCAAGGATCCGGTAGGAGTCATCCGGACGGACAACCTGCACCAGCTCCACCTTCTCAAACTGGTGCTGGCGGATCATGCCCCGGGTGTCCTGCCCGTAAGACCCCGCCTCACTGCGAAAACATGGTGAATGGCAGACATATTTCAAGGGCATCTCCGCATTACCCAGGATCATGTCCCTGGCGATGTTGGTAACCGGCACCTCCGCAGTGGGGATGAGATACAGGTCCTGCTTCTCGATATGAAACTGATCTTCGGCAAACTTGGGTAACTGGCCGGTCCCGAACAGGCTGTCGGGATTTACCAGGTAAGGAACATTGACCTCCACGTATTCATGTTCATGTGTATGTACATCCAGCATAAACTGGATCAAGGCCCGGTGCAGCCTGGCCAGCGCGCCCTGCATGACGACGAAACGCGATCCGGCAATACGGGTAGCGGCCTCGAAATCGACCAGCCCCAGGGCCTCGCCCAGTGTTGTATGGTCTTGCGGAACAAAATCCATGGTGCTTAATTCACCCCAGCGCCGGATCTCCTCGTTATCTTCCTCTTTGTCACCGAGAGGGACGCTCGTATGGGGGATATTGGGCACGTCGCGCAGGAAGTCGTGGAGCTCCCCCTGGACCGTATCCAGTTCAGTCTGGCATGATTTCAGTTTATCACCCAGGGAAGCAACCTGGGCCAGCAACGGCTCGATATCCTCTCCTGCTGCTTTAGCCTTGCCTATTCGCTTCGAGTGATGGTTTCTCTTCGACTGCAGCTTCTCGGTAGCGACCTGGGTTTCCTTGCGTTGCCGCTCCAGCGACTGCAACCGGTCAATATCCAGTTCGAAGCCGCGCTTGGCCAGCGCCCGGCTGACGGCCTCCATATTCTTGCGTAACAGGTGTAAGTCCAACATATTCCAGTTTTCAGGCCTTAATTCATAATTCCTAATTCATAATCCCTAATTCCTAATCCCTAATTCCTAATTCGTAATTCCTAATCCCTAATTCCTAATCCCTAATTCGTAATTCCTAATTCCTAATTCCTAACCGTCTTTCTCATCCAATGCCCTGAGACGCGCCAGTTTTTCCGCAATCTGTATCTCAAGTCCTCGGTTTGCCGGGTAATAATACCGGCGGGCTGCCATACCATCGGGGAAATAGTGCTCTCCCGCTGCGTAGGCATCAGGCTCGTCGTGAGCGTACCGGTACTCCTTGCCGTAATCCAGGTCCTTCATCAGCCCGGACGGCGCGTTACGCAGGTGTAACGGTACTTCCGCCGACGCAGTGGACTTGACGTCTTCCATGGCAGCATTATACGCCTTGTACACGGCATTGCTCTTGGGAGCGCAGGCCAGGAAGACCACGGCCTGGGCAACGGCCAGTTCACCCTCAGGCGTGCCCAGCCGTTCCTGCGTTTCCCAGGCATCCAGGGCCAGGCGCAATCCCCTCGGATCGGCGTTCCCTATGTCTTCTGAGGCCATGCGCACCACTCTCCGGGCAATATACAGGGGGTCGCACCCTCCATCAAGCATACGCGCAAACCAGTACAGGGCCGCATCGGGCGCCGAGCCGCGCACGGATTTATGCAAGGCGGAGATCTGTTCGTAAAAGACATCGCCGCCCTTGTCGAAGCGCCGATAGCTGGAGCCGCTGATCACTTCCCGTACCAGTGTGCCGGTGATGCCTTCAGAGGCAGCCAGGTCGGCGGCAATGTCCAGCAGGTTCAGGGCGCGCCTGGCATCGCCGTCTGCGCTGTCAACCAGCAACTGCAGCGCTTCATCGCTGATCTGCAGGCCTTTGTTGCCCAACCCCCGATCGCGATCCTGCACGCCGTGTCTGACAACCGTCTCGAGGGCATCTGCCGTCAATGGTTTCAGGACGTAGACGCGCACCCTCGACAACAAGGCGTTATTCAGTTCAAAAGACGGGTTCTCAGTGGTTGTACCGATAAACGTAATGACGCCGTTTTCCACGTGCGGCAGGAATGCGTCCTGCTGTGACTTGTTGAACCGGTGCGCTTCATCGACAAACAGCACGGTATCCCTGTCATACACTTCCCGGTACTGGCGCGCCTTGTCAATGGCGGCCCTGATCTCCTTCACGCCGCTCAACACCGCCGACAAGGTCAGGAATTGTGCCTGGCACGAGGTGGAGATTATCCGTGCCAGGGTCGTCTTGCCCGTGCCCGGCGCGCCCCAGAATACCATGGAATGCAACTGGCCTGTTTCGATGGCGAGGCGTAACGGCTTGCCCGGCCCCACCAGGTGTTCCTGCCCGACGAAATCGGCCAGTGTCCCGGGCCGCATCCGGTCCGCCAGCGGCCTGTATTCACCGGTCTCAGCGGTCACGGGAAATCCCGTTAATCGGCCCGCCTGGCATCGATGACGTCAATATCGTCTGCGGGAACAAAATGAAAAAGCTCCCTGTCCAGGTCCGGATTCCTGCTGCCGTTCATGAATGTTATAAACAGCGTCTGCCCCAGGCTGTCAAACAGTAACATGCCTGTCAGTGCGTCGCCGGAGAAGGCCAGGCGCAGTGCCCGGTAGTGTGATTCGATATCCCTGGGTGTCAACTCCAGCCAGGCGTGTTCATCACCGTTTTCCAGTTCATTAATCACGTAATGTTCGGCAAGGTCGTAGTTTCCACTGAATATCAGTGCCGGGGTGTCTTCAATGGCATCAGATACGTCGCTGATGGTGACCTGGTCCAGGTCTTTATCAAAGACCCACAAGGTTTTGCCGTCGCTTATGATTTCCTGCACGTAGGGTTCGCTGTACGACCAGGAAAACATGCCGGGACGGCGCAGTTGCACAGTGCCCCTGGTTGTTTCCAGCACATCACCCGATGAATCGAGCAATGTTTGCTCAAAATCGGCTGAAAATGTGTCCAATCCCTTAAGAAAGACATCCAACGGGTTTTCATCCGGGCTAACGGCCTGCACTTGAAAAACGATCAGGCCTAACCACCACGCCAGCAGGTAGATAAAAAAATTACTTACGTTCACGACCGATTAAAGATATTTTTCTGCTCAGCCACAGAGGACATAGAGAAACAGTCGAACTGTCATACCTGCGCAAGCAGGTATCCGGTATACAGACTTTCCTCGGGGAATGGGGTCAGGAAGTAAACTCTGTGTCCTCTGTGGCTTTAATTTCAATTTATATCTATTCTACAGGAGGCGGAGGCCCCGCAAGTATTTCCCGGTTGCCGTTGGCTTCAAGGGGGCCTACCAGTCCGCTCGCTTCCATTTCTTCAACGATCCTGGCGGCGCGGTTATACCCTATCTTGAGCCTGCGCTGGATATAGGAAATGGATGTCTTGCGGGTTTCCGTGACAATCCGCACGGCCTCATCATAGAGCGGGTCAACATTGTCCGAGACAGTTTCAAGGCCGGGAATGGGCGCTGCTCCGCCGTTACCGGGGTCCAGGGTAATGTCTTTCAGGTATTTCGGGCCACCTCGATTCTTGATATTCTGGACGACCTTATGCACCTCATGGTCATCAACAAAGGCGCCGTGCACCCTGATCGGCAGGCTGGTACCGGGAGGCAGGAACAGCATATCGCCATTGCCAAGGAGGTTTTCCGCGCCCATCTGGTCCAGGATGGTACGGGAGTCCACCTTGGAAGAGACCTGGAACGCAATCCGGCAGGGGATATTGGCCTTGATAAGCCCCGTGATAACATCCACGGACGGGCGCTGCGTAGCCAGGATCAGGTGAATGCCGGCGGCCCGGGCCTTCTGCGCCAGCCTCGCAATCAACTCCTCCACTTTTTTCCCCACGGTCATCATCATGTCCGCCAGTTCATCGATGAGGATGACGATATAGGGCAGTTCTTCCAGCGCCGGCGCTTCATCCTCGTCGTCTGTATGAAAGGGATCAAGCAGCGGCCGGCCATGACTTGCGGCGTCATGGACCTTCTTGTTGAAACCGTTGATATTTCTCACACCCAGCGTCGCCATCAATTGATAACGGCGTTCCATTTCGGCCACACACCAGCGCAATGCATTTGCCGCCTCTTTCATATCCGTGACCACTGGCGTCAATAAATGGGGAATCCCCTCGTACACGGATAATTCGAGCATTTTCGGATCGATCATTATCAAGCGGATTTTACGGGGCGGAGACTTGTAAAGCAGGCTCAGGACCATCGCGTTAATGGCAACGGACTTGCCCGAGCCGGTCGTACCGGCGACCAGCAGGTGCGGCATCCGGCTCAGGTCCATGACGATGGGATGGCCGCTGATGTCTTTTCCAAGCCCCAGTGCCGTGCTCGAATTGAGTTCTTCATATTCCACTGAACTCAGGATCTCGTTCAGGGTAACCAGTTCCGGGTGGCATTGGGTATTTCCAGTCCGATAACGGACTTCCCAGGAATTACGTCAACGACGCGCACACTGACGACAGACAGCGAACGGGCCAGGTCCTTGGAGAGGTTGCTGATCTGGCTGCCTTTCACCCCCGGCGCCGGTTGCAGTTCAAACCGCGTGATGACCGGACCGGGGTTGACTGCAACCACCTCCACTTGAATATTGAAATCAAGCAGCTTGAGTTCCACCCGGCGCGACATGGCTTCAAGGGTTGCTTCCGAAAACCTGCCCTTGGACGGTTTCGGCGCATCCAGCAGACCCAGGGGGGGTAATGCCGAATCAGCCGGCATCTCAAACAGGGGTTCCTGTTTTTCCGCCTCGGCGCGGCCACTCATTTCCACTTTTGCAATGACCGGTTCAATGCGTGGCAGCGGCCTGTCCTTAACTCTTTTCTGTTGTTTCCGGACCAGTGTCTCTCTTTCCTTCTTGACCTGAATAGACTTAATATGTTGAGTTAATTTATTTATATAAATATTTGATTTTGTTATAATTCTTATTGTAGTATACCCGGTCTTTTCTATCAGCCATAACCACGACAGTTCGGCATACAAGCTAATGCCCACCAGCAGGGTAGCCAGCATCAGCAACGTACTGCCCGAAAAACCAAAAGCGTCGAACAGAAATTCGCCCAGGGCTATCCCCAGGATGCCGCCGGCACTGCTGGATTGGTCGGCCGCATGTGCCGGCAACGACGCTCCTGCTTGAAGGTGCAACCAGGCTAATGCACAGCAACCGCAGAACAGCAGGGTAAAGCCGGTGGCCCTGGCTGCCAGCAGAAGACGCCTGACGGGTAACTCAAGCCGGCGTGATTTGAAAATACGCCAGCCGTCAAAGATGAATATCAGAGGAAACAAATAACCGGGGTAGCCGAAAATATAAAGCAGTATATTAGCGAGATATGCCCCGACAATCCCGCCGCCGTTGCTGATCTCAGAGACGCTGACCGCCTGGGACCAGCCCGGGTCCGAGGGATCGTATGTAAATAATGACAAGGCGACAAACAACGCGCATGCCGCCATGAAGATGACACTGATTTCCTTCAGGTAGCGTACAACCTGGCTCCCTGATGCTGCGCCGTATTTGTTTCTTTTTGAGGCCTGCTTCACACTTTATCTAATTTAATCAGTTCTGATGAATATTAAGAGTAATTATGAAAAAAGAAAAGGGCAGTTGCTGATACGCTTCTTTTTTTATATTGACTGAAATTACCAATCATTGCTAGAATCTTCCGATTTTAAACCGAAGGGGTGAATCAATGGAGAATTTCTGGAGATACCAAAATACAGGTTATCGGACAATATCGATATCAAAGCGTCATATTCTGGCGGCAATCCTGGCGTTGCCGTTCATATTGCAGCCGGTCAGTTTTACTTATGCCCAGGAAAGCGGCGTCGGCGCACTGATGGAAGAAATAACCGTTACCGCCAGAAAGCGTGAAGAAAGTTTGCAGGACACCCCCATTGCGGTATCCGTGTTCAGCGGCGAGAGCCTGGAAGCGCGCGGGGTTCAGCGCATCGATGAAATCGCCGGGCTGACACCCAACATGTCTTTCGACAATATCAACACCAACGGCGGCGGTGGTAACAGCGCAGCCGTGTTCCTGCGCGGTGTCGGGCAACGTGACTTTCTGCCTTCCGCAGACCCGGGCGTAGGCATCTACGTGGACGGCGTCTATTACGCCCGTAGCGTCGGTTCGGTGCTGGATATCATCGATATTGACCGTGTCGAAGTCCTGCGCGGCCCCCAGGGCACCCTGTTCGGCCGAAATACCACGGGCGGCGCCATTGCTATCCATACCCAGAAACCCCATGAAGAATTTAAAGGCAAGGTACGGGTGAGAGTGGGCATCGATGACCGGCTTGATGTGCTCGGCAAGGTCAATGTCCCGATCAGTGACAAGGTATTTATGAACGCTACCGTCGCCAAGTTTGACCAGGATGGTTTCGTGGTCAATCCCCTCAATGGTATGGATACCGGCGACGATGATACCTTTGCCGTTCGCAGCGCCTTGCGTATGCAACTGAACAACAACTTCGAGATTAATATCAGCGGCGACTACTCCCGTGACAGGGAAAACGGCCAGGCTCGTGTCGTCACAGAAAATCCCAACCGCGTCGTGGACCTGTCGCCTGGAGCAAATATTTTTACACATAATTTTTTATATGGCGCCAATTCGCCGCTCAATCCTGCCAATGGCGGGCCGGGTTTGGGTCACCCAGGTACGCCTATCGCCAGGGAGTTCAGCAACTGCGATGCCACACCTGCGAACATTGCGGGAACCACCTCGGGTTGCGCCAATGCCAACACTATTGCCCTGGGTAAGAATACCAGCACCATGCCGACCTACTCCAATCACGATATCTATGGTTTCTCGGCCACGGTTGACTGGCAGATCTCGGACAACCTGGATATCAAGTCGATAACCGCCTACCGTAACGTCGACAGTGAATTTGCCCACGATGGCGACAGCACCCCTTTCTTCCTGTCCTGGGTGCGGGATGAGATATACAAGCAGGAACAGTTTACCCAGGAAATACAGTTGCTGGGCACGACTGTAAACGACCGCCTGCAATGGATCATAGGTGGCTTCTATTTCACCGAAGACGGTAACAACTACAACCCGGTGGATTTTGCCCTCCTTGATATAGAAAGCGGCGCAAAATTTGACCACGAGAGTATCGCCGGTTTTGCCCAAGGCACATTTGACGTAACGGACAAGCTGCATATTACCGCCGGCGTGCGTTACACCGACGATACCAAGGATTTCATCGTTACCAGCAACGGCGTGAGTATTCAATCCGCCATTGTGGTGCCACCCGGATTATTTCTAAAGCTTATACCTGACGGCACCACGACCCTGAAGGCCGATGACTGGACCCCCATGGCTAATATTTCCTACGACTGGAATGACAGCCTCATGACCTATTTCACCTACTCGGAAGGTTTCAAGAGTGGTGGAATAACTCAGCGTAATGCCGGTGTGTATCCAGAAAAATCACCCACCTACGACCCGGAGTTTGTGGAATCTTTTGAAATTGGTTTCAAATATAACCACCCGAGTGGAAACTTTGTCCTGAACGTGGCCGCCTTCTATGCCGATTACACGGACATTCAACTGGAAACCCTGGCGGAAGAGGGTATCGCCCCCCAGCTTGATAATGCCGGTGAGGGCGAGATCAAGGGTTTCGAGCTGGAATCACGCTGGTCTCCGCTTGACACCTTGTTCATTGAACTGGCCATCGGTCACCTCGATGCCGTGATCACGGAAGCCGAACCCAGCCGCTCCAACACTGGTTACCCTGATGCCGGTGACAGGCTGCCGCAGGTTCCACGCTGGTCACTGTCCAGTTCGCTCATCAAGGAGTTCGGGTTGGGCGACATGGGCACCCTCATCGCACGGGTGGATTACAACTACCGGACCAAGGTATTTTTTAACCCGGATAACAACCCTGGCGACGTGATGCAGTCCCATGGCGTGATGAATGCCAGTCTCGGCTGGGACAGCGCCAACGACAAGTATTCGCTTGTCTTCCATGCGAACAATATCTTTGACAAGCGCCGCATACTTTACACGGAGCTTTCGGGCTCGGCGCGCACGGCGAACGACATCCTGGCCCGTGATTTTGCCTGGTACCTGACCGGCGAATACCGCTTCTAGGATTCCGCTGCAGGCGCCATCCCTGGATGGCGTCAGGCGAAGATCGACCGAACGTTGATCCAGGCCAGGTTCACGTATGTATGACGAATTGAGTGTAGGATTTACACTCTAATTCTTTCAGCCAGGCACCAGTCCCAGCGGTGAGACGGAAACCGCTTTCGTCGTTCCGGTGCAAGCCGGAACCCAGTGGATGCCGGGTCAAGCCCGGCAGGACGAACGGAAATATCCGGCAGGACGAATAGAAACATCCGTCATTCCATCAATTTAGCCACCTGATCCGTCTTCTGTTCGGCGCCGATGGCCGTATAGCCGCTATCAACCGCGAGGTCGGTGCCGCTGATGCCGGATGCGGCATCGGAGCATAGAAAGACCACGCTCCTGGCGACTTCTTCCGGGTCAACGGTACGCCCGGACAGGTGAAAATCTGCGGCTACCCGATCCGCTTTTGCCCGGTCGTCTCCGGTCATGTCCCGTATGACGTTTGACCATACCCAGCCGGGCGAGACGGAATTAACGCGTATATTATCCCCGGCCAGTAACAGTGCCTCATTTCGGGTGGCCCCGATTATCGCCGCTTTCGATGCGGCATAGAGCATGCGTCCCGGTTGCGCCCGTTTTCCGCTTATGCTGCCGAAGTTGACGATGGCGCCGCCACCGCGCCGGCGCATGTGAGGAGCGACTTTCTGCGCGAATATAGCGCCGCTGACCAGGTTAACATCCAGGGCCTGTTGCCATTCCGCACGTGTCGAAGCTATACCGTTGTCCAAGTAGGTACAGGCGATATTTACCAGGCAGTCTATCCCGCCCCAGTGATCGACCGTCTGCTGTATGACCGCGTCGATCTGCGCATCATCGGTAATGTCGGCATGGATAAACTTCAAAGCGTCTCCCGCTTCCTGTTCCAGTTCACTGCCGCCCGCTGCGTCAATATCACAGACCGTCACACTGGCGCCGGCCCGGATAAATTCGAGGGCAACTTTCCTGCCGATTAATGTAGCGCCGCCGGGGATAATCGCGACTTTATTTTCCAGGCTTATCATAGTTTCCTTACCTCCTCTGCAATGACTTTTATGCCTTCCCGCACGACGTCGTCATGCATCGAATACGTCATGCGGATACACTCCTGCTTGTGGGGCCAGGGGTCATCGTCCAGCCCCGGGAAAAAATACTCCCCCGGGATGATCAGGACACCCCGCTGCTTCAGACGGCGGTACAGTTCCTGGCTGGAGACTGGCAGGCCGGGAAACCACAACCAGAGAAAAAGCGCACCCTCCGCCTTGTGGATGAAGTAGTCCACCCCCGCCAGTTCCCCGTGCAGCAGGGCGATCGCCCGTTTCGCCTTGTCTTCATAATAAGGCCGTATCAGGGTCCTGCTTATTTCCGTCACCTCACCGGACTGCACCAGGTCCAGGGCCAGGGCCGGGCCGACGCTCTCCGGCGCCAGGTTCAGGATGCCGTTGATATTACTGAGGGTTTTTATAATATCCGGACGTGCAACGATAATCCCTGTGCGGGTACCGGGCAGACCCAGCTTGGACAGGCTCATCGACAGGATAATATTATCATTCCAGACCAGTTGCGCGTCACTAAAGATGATGTTGGGGAACGGCATCCCGTAAGCGTTGTCGAGAACCAGGGGAATGGCGTTATGCGCGGCAATCTCCATCAACTTTGCCACCTCCGCATCCGCCAGTACATTACCGGTCGGGTTGGTCGGACGCGACACACAAATTGCGCCGATCGAATCATCCACGGCCAGGCGGTCAAAATCCACGTGATATTTGAAAGTACAGCCCGCCATCTTTTCGATTGTCGGCCGGTTCGCCACAAACAGGTCGTCCACCAGGCCCACGTCGCCGTAACCGATGTATTCAGGCGCCATGGGCAACAGGATTTTCTTCTTGACGCCACCGGCAAATTCTCCGGCGAACATGTTGAACAACAGGAAAAAAGCCGACTGGCTCCCCGTGGTCAACGCCACGTTGTCGACACTCAGCCCCCAGCCGTATTCACGATTTAGCAGCTCAACCAGAGCGTTTAAAAATGCCTTGTTCCCCTGCGGCGGATCATAATCACCAACGACCCGGGCAAACTCGGCGGGCTTATCCAGCAGGCGCTGCATCCTGGCCCGGAAAAACGCCTGCACTTCGGCAATGTGCGCGGGATTACCACCGCCCAGCATCAATACCTCCTGCTCACCGGCCATTGCCTCCCCCAGGTCATCCATCAGCAGGATAATGCCGGAATGTTCTGAAAACCGTTGTGCAAATTTTGAAAGTTTCATAAATGTTATATCCGCAGATTACGCAGATTAACGCAGATTAAAATCAATTCAATTTAAACCATTCGTACGTTCGAAAGATTAAATATTCATTCACATGAAAACTTGAATTACAGAATTAATACAAATTTATCTGCGTTAATCTGCGTAATCTGCGGATAATTTTTTCATTTCAGTCCCTGCCCGATCAGTATGAGCCGGATGACCCGCTCTGCCGCATTGGCGATATATTCTCTTGAGTTCGCCAGCGCCTCGTCCAGGGGCATGTCTCTGGCAATAGCCGCTTCCAGGCCGTTGATCCCGTGCTTGAACACCTCTCCGGCATCGTCCGCCAGTCCTCCGCCGATGGTGATCACGGGGACACCGTATTCACCGGCAAGCCGGGCGATGCCCGCCGGTGTCTTGCCGAATGCCGTCTGGAAATCCACCCTGCCCTCACCGGTAAACACCAGGTCAGCCGAGCGCAGGTGAGTCTCGATGGAGGTTGCCCTGCTGATGATTTCAATACCGCTGTCAAGTTCCGCCCCCGCAAATACATGCAGTCCGGCGCCCAGTCCGCCTGCCGCTCCGGCGCCCGGCATTGCATCCATGTCAATATCCATTTCCCGCTTAATCACACCCGCCAGATGTTTCAAATTGTCATCCAGCAACTTCACCATGTCCGCATCGGCGCCTTTCTGCGGCGCGAATACGCAGGCTGCACCGTTTTTCCCGGTCAGGGGGTTGTCAACGTCGCAGGCGACCAGGATCCGGGCTTTATCCAGTTTCGGGTGCCTGTCCTTCAGGTCCACGGACTCTATTTTATGCAGCATACCACCGGCGCCGTTCCGGTGGATAACGCTACCGTCCCCGGTGCGAAACACCACCCCCAGGGCCTGTGCCATGCCCACGCCGGCGTCGTTGGTGGCGGAACCACCAATTCCCAGGATAATTTTCTGCGCGCCCTTGTCAAGGGCGTGGCGAATCAACTCGCCTGTCCCGAACGAGGTCGTCCTTAACGGGTTCATGGTCTCGCCGCTGACTAGCGTTAACCCGGAAGCCGCCGCCATTTCGATGACCGCAGTGCTGTTATCCGCCAGCATCCCATAGCCGGCCGTGACGTTTTGACCGGCGGGCCCTGTAACCTTACAACTGAGCAACTCCCCGCCGGCGGCATCAAGCAGCGACTGTACCGTTCCCTCCCCGCCATCAGCCATGGGTATCTTTATGCAGTCCGCGCCGGGCAGCACCCTTTCGATACCTGCTTCCATGGCCTCGGCAACCTCCATGGAGGTCAGGCTGCCCTTGAACGAGTCTGGTGCGAGAATTATCTTCATATTGCGATTTATGTATCAGAAAAAAGGGGACAGATTTATTTTTTCGGCAATAGCGCTGGTCGGTAAAATATTTGAAAAATAAATCTGTCCCCTTTTTCTATCTATACACCTGGTAGGTTACGCGGTCACCAACGGTGATATCCCGTTTTTGTACCTGCCCGGCTTTCAGTTCCAGGACGGCTTTGACCCGGCCGTCCGACGGCATCACTTTAGTGGATTCCGGCTGTGCGTTCTCGACGATCTTGACGATGTATCCATCCGTATCGATATAAATTATATCAAGCGGGATAAAGGTATTCTTCATCCAGATATTCAACCGTTGCGGTTTTTCGTTCAATAACAACATTCCCTGGTTTGCCGGCAAGCTTGACCGGTACATCAGACCGATGCTTTTCAAACGCGGGTTATCGGCAACCTCAACCCGGTAATACAGGTTGTCATATTTCGTATTTATCGTCAGTGAACCTGACTTGAAATGGGTCTGGCCGATACAGCTCGCGCTGATGAACAGCAGGAATAGAAGGCAACAGTCTCGACGACACTCTATTATCATTGATCAATTACGAATTACAAATTACAAATTACGAATTAGGAATTACGAATTACGAATTACGAATTACGAATTGGGTTTTTAAGATTTTAATTCCTAATTCGTAATTTGTAATTCCTAATTGATCTTCTTATTGTCTTCTTCACTCTTCGTTGCCCTGTTGTATCCGCTGTCCTGCCTGTTCAGGTTGACCGCGTGTTTCTGGCAATAAATATCGTACACTTTTTCCGGCGTAAGACCCGAGCATATCAGCGCGGAGACAAGAAAATGCAGTATATCGATTAATTCAACCCGGATATTCTGTATGTCGATATCATCCTTGCTCCACCACTTCCATAATAACTCTTCATCAAGCTCCAGTATCTCCTCGCGCATCGCCCTGGAATAGTTTGATAACCAGGTATTGGGCAGGTCATTGACCTTGAGGCCGCCTTCATTGACCTGCGAATAGATGGTATCCATGGTCAGGGGATTCCCTGAAGTATCCTTGAGACCGTTTTTTTTGAAAACGTAATCGTTCAGTTCGGTCTGCATCCTGAAGATACGTTTGAGCATGTCGATCTCTGCAGATTTTTCAATATCCATCGTTCGCGTCCCTATTTTTGACCGCCGGGAGTAATTCGCCCCCCCGGGTAACAGGCCGAGGACAGATTTCAAATCTGTCCCCTTCTCTGCCCGAATTAGCGGGAGCCGTTGAATTGATTTGATTATTATTGCCATTTTCGCTATTTTCGTACACACTATACAAGTAGTTTGCATATTTTCTCTGGTCAATTCAGTAATTCCGGTTGGTTTTTCCTGTATTACCTTGCTGAATTTGCAACACGTTAGGCGTCGGGAAACTCTTGTTTATTCAGAATTTCCCGCGAGGCAGGGATACGCCATCATGTGCTTTCGCAATGTGATTGGACATGTGGGAAAATCGAAAACCCGGGTTTTCGATCTTCATGTTCTGAAAATTCCGGGATGGAATTATTCAGGGATATTTTAATTTTTTCACGAGGTGATATATGGCAACTGGTACAGTTAAATGGTTTAATGAAACAAAAGGGTATGGATTTATCACGCCCGATGACGGAACGGCCGATGTATTCGTTCATTTTTCCGCTATACAGGCAGATGGATTCAGAACTCTGAGCGAAGGCCAGACTGTTTCATTTGAGAAAAAGGCAGGAGCAAAAGGCGATCAAGCTGTTAACGTTCAAATGACTTAACCTGACTGCCTGTTATCAGGCAGTTTTTATTACACTACAACCATCCAGGCTTCTGGATTAGGGATAGAACCTTGAAAAGAATGTTTGTTGGAAGTTTGCCTATGGAAACGACCGAAGCCGCCCTGACCGAACTATTTTCGGAATACGGAAAAGTCAGGGGCATTCAGCTTGCTACGGATGTTTTTTCCGGCAAATGCAAGGGGTTTGGTTTTGTCGATATGGAAGGACACGAAGCCAGGGCAGCGATTGAAGGACTGAACGGCAAGATGTACCAGGGCAAGTTCCTGCGCGTCAACTTTCAGGAACCACGGGGAAAGAAAGGTAAAAGGCGCCGCTGACCAATATCGGTTGGTCACTCCCTTTACTTGATCCATGAACATTGAGTTGATCAGTTTTGATCTGTGCCCGTTTGTGCAACGCTCGGTCATTACCTTGCTGGAAAAGGACATCCCCTTCAAGCGCACCAATATAGACCTGGCCAACAAGCCTGGCTGGTTTTTGCAGATCTCGCCCCTGGGGAAAGTACCCGTACTGAAAATAGACGGCAACATCCTGTTTGAATCGGCAGTCATCAACGAATACCTGGATGAAGTTACCCCCCCGTCCATGCACCCGGAAGACCCACTGCAAAAGGCCGTAAACCGGGCCTGGATTGAATTCGGATCGGAATTATCCAACCTGTCATTCAGGATGGTGATTACGGAGGATAAGGACATTGTGGAACAATCCCTGCAGGCCCTGAGGGATAAATTCGAATTTCTGAACAAAAACCTCAACGCCGCCCCTTTCTTTAACGGCGCGGATTTCTCGCTGATCGACGCGGCCTATGCGCCTGTCTTTATCCGTATAGAATACCTGCTGAAGCAGGCGATCGCTGATGTGATCCCGCCGGGGTGCAGCCGGGTACTGGCCTGGAGCAACGCCATCCTGGCGCGGCCGTCAGTCCGCGGCAGCATCATCGACCGCTTCACCGAACTGGCAACGCAAAGATTCAAGAAACGGGGCGGTATCCTGCTGCAAAACCTGTAAACCTGCAATTGATATTATTTATCCGCAGATGACGCAGATAAACGCAGATTAAAAGACAATTCTTTATATGTGGATGGTGACCAGGTCGGATTTAATCAATAAAGTCTGAATTTGTCCGGGGCCTGTCAAGTTTTAATATCTTTTATCTGCGTTTATCTGCGTGAATCTGCGGATAAATCAAGCGGTATTTTATGTATAGGCGTGCTTTTGCAGCACCAGGCGATAGCATTGCAGGCGGTTATGCAGGAAGCACTCAGCCGACCCCCACAAGTACAGCCGGAAGCGCCGGTAATCCGCCTCGCCGAACTTTTTGATGATGAATTCCCGGTTGGCATCGAAGCGTTTGGCCCAGTGGTCAAAAGTCAGGTAATAGCTGTACCGATCATCCCATACTCCTTTCAAATCAAACGGCTTTGCGGCCAGGGATTTCAGAAAGTCGTGGAGCACGAAGAAGGAATGGTTGCCGGGATATATGTGTTGCGTAATAAAGGATGATATCTCATATTTCCGGGGTATGGCGCTGGCGTCGAGAAATACATAACCCCCCGGCTTGAGCAACCGGTCAAAACACTTCAGGACCTCGGTATAGTTGGGCAAGTGCTCCATCACGCCCAGTATGGCGATGGCATCGAACTGTTTTTTGGTTTTGTATTCAAGGACGTCCATCAACCTGGTGGTGATAGGCAACTTCTGCACAGACGTCAGTTGCTGCATGAATTTAAGCGACTGCTCAGCAATGGTCAGGCCGGTCACCTTGATGCCTTTACGCGCCGCGAATTCCGCAAACGAACCCCAACCGACTCCGACGTCCAGTACTTCACTGCCGGGGGTCAGCTTGCATCGTTCCAGGATAAAGTCCATTTTCCGGCGTATCGCTGCCGAGAGCGGTTCGTCAGGCGACTCGAATATGCCCTGGGTGTAACAGCGAAACTCCTCATCCAGGAACGACAGGTAAAATGAATGGTCCCGTTCGTAATGGTGGCTGATTGCCGATTTGTTGACCGCGACCTGGCCCAGCAATACCGGCGCTATAAACCGCCAGAGCCACCTGAACAGGTGCCGGTCCTGACAATAATTGCGCAATTCATACATTTTGATGATATCGCCCTCTACATCGAACCAACCGTCGATATAGGCGTTCGCGATGACTCCTTCATCAAACGATACAATGGCGCGCAATCCCCTGGGGTCAGTCATCCTGAGCTTGAAACGCGGCGAACCCGTGCCTATCCTGTGTTCACTTCCGTCCGTGAGCACCGCGTCGAAACTGACCGGGCTTTTCCTGAACCGGTGGGAAATAAATCCCAGTAGCCGGGCTTCCCTGCGCTGCAGCGTTTTAATTTTTTTGCTTTCGACCGGACTCGCAGCTTCCGGAACACCTTGTTGCTCGTCGGCACGATCATTTAGAATAGATGCCATGATTCTTCATACCTCTGTTGCCCTCTGGTAAATTATCACTTATCCGGCAAACACGCAAAGGAATAAGACAACCGGATTAACCGGGATTATTGCGTTATCCTTCCTTCATGAATGACCATCACAACAATATCAAACCGGATGAGGTCGAAAAATTCGAGCAACTGGCCCATGACTGGTGGAACATTGCCGGCCCGCTGCAAACCCTGCACGACATAAATCCGATCCGGTTGAATTATATCACCGACAATGCAAAGATCGACGGCAGGCGCGTACTTGACGTGGGTTGCGGGGGCGGCATTCTGACAGAGGCACTGGCGCGTAGAGGCGCCAGTGTTCTGGGGCTTGACGCCAGCGAAGCCGTCATCCAGGCCGCCGGGCATCATGCACAGGAAAGCGGCCTGGAGATCGACTATATCACCGGGAGCCTGGAGGAATTCGCTACGGAAACCGCAAGCCGCTTTGACGTAATAACCTGTATGGAATTACTTGAACACGTGCCGGACCCGCAGGCGTTGTTGCGTTCCTGCGCCCTGTTATCAAGACCTGGCGGTCACTTGTTCCTGGCGACCATCAACCGCAATGTGAAATCCTACATCAGTGCCGTTCTCGGTGCCGAGCACCTGTTCGGCCTGCTGCCCAAAGGCACCCATGACTATGCCGGTTTCATCCGTCCTGCCGAACTGGACTGGTGGCTGCGCGAGGCAGGTTTCAAGGTGCTGGACATCAGGGGAATGCTCTACATCCCGGGGATCAGATATTGCGCCCTGACAAACGACCCGGGCGTCAATTACCTGCTGCACGCACAACTTGTCGATCAGCGTCCGGGGTCCGACATCTAGCAGGCACCTGCCCGACTATTTTCCAAACCGGCTGACAATCGAATGAACAGCAATGTCAGATGTATCCTGTTTGATCTCGACGGCACCCTGGTGGACACCGCGCCGGACCTCGCCAATGCGCTGAACCGGACGCTCGTCAATCACGGCAGGCAACCGTTAACGTTTGATGCAATCCGCCCCAGTGTCTCCCTGGGAGGTGTGGCAATGATAAAGCTGGGGTTCAACCTGGATGAAAGCGATCCGGATTTCACCCCCTTGCGTAATGAGTTCCTGGCAATATACCGGGACAACCTCTCTCACCACAGCCGCCTGTTCCCGGGCATGGAGCAGGTGCTGGCCGGACTGGATGAAATGAAGGCCTCCTGGGGTATCGTCACCAACAAACCCGGCTGGCTGACCAACCCGCTTATGGAGGCGCTGCACCTGGATACGCGTACTGACTGTATCGTCTCCGGCGACACGCTGGAACAGCGCAAACCGCACCCCGCGCAGTTGTTCCATGCCTGTGAACTACTGCAGCGCGTACCGGCAGAGACCTTGTACGTGGGTGATGCGCGGCGTGACATAGAAGCGGGGGTAAACGCCGGCATGACGACCCTGGTTGCCGCTTACGGGTACATCGACACGAATGAAAATCCGGAAAACTGGGGCGCTGACGGGATGATAGACAGCCCGGAAGAAATCATGGCCTGGGTGAGTCCAGACTGACGGCACATGAATCCGGAACAGTATTGCCGCAATAAAGCCGCCCCCGCCGGTTCAAACCTGTATTACGCTGCCTTGTATCATGATCCGCAAAGCAAGCGGATACTGCATGCCCTGTTTGCTTTTCACCAGGAACTCAGCGAGGTGGTCTATTCGTCATCAGACCCCGGCGCGGCGCGGGTCACCTTGTACTGGTGGTTTGAAGAGATAGGCAGACTGTTTTCCGGCGAGCCAAGGCACCCCGTTACCCAGGAGTTGTCTCAACCTGATAGCGCTGATTACCTGTCTCAAAAGGAAATGATGGGCTGTGTTGCGACTATGGCGCAGTTTCTTGATGCGCCTGAGAGCGGTCCTTACCAGGCCTGGCTGGCGCGCCACCACGCCGCCTCCGGTTATATCTGGAAAGCGGCAGGACTGGCCTGTGGTTGCACAGACCCGGACAAGCTGGCCGTCCTGTCCAAGGCGGGTTGCTGTTACGGCGCATTTGAACTGCTGCACCACGTCAGACACTTCGCCAAACTCGGCCTTAATATACTCCCGACAGAACTATTGAGCAGTCGTAACATCAGCCTGGAAACACTCATCCGGCCGGAGTCCGGTGATAGCGGAACTGAGTTCTTCACAAAACTGTTTGAACTGGTGCAGAACGAGATAAAAACCTGCCTGACCAACCTGCAGGGAGAAGAAGCACACAAGCTCTTATTCTCCCATACCATGCTGAAAATACTGGAGGCCCTGTGCAGGGAATACCAGTCCGCCCGCTCGCCTGTCACCCACACCCGCATTTCCTTAACCCCTGTCAGGAAACTCTGGACAGCGTGGAGGACGGCCCGTAGATTACGCAGGTGAATGGCAGTTCCAGCCGCTTCCTTTACCAGTTTTTAGTAAGCATCAGCAAACCCGGGATCCAGCCGGTACAGATACCGGTGGCAACCATTGCATAAGTGAGGGTCTATCCATGTGTCTGAAAATCACTACAGTCGGGAATTCAACCGGTGTCGTTTTGCCCAAAGACCTGTTGGCGAGACTACGCGTCGGCATTAGCCGCTTGGACCAGGTTACATTTAAATCAACGGCATTTGGATTCAGTCCACGAACCGGGTGTGCCCCGGCAACGCCGTCCGGCTTAATGCTGCCAGCGCAGCCTGACCCGTAACCGTCTCAGCGTTTGCTTGTCCAGGTTGTCATGGGTCAGTACGCAAGGATGGGTCCGGCCGGCCGTGTCCTTGAAGTGCAGTACCACTATCTGCGGGTGGACCAACGCGCCGGGCAGCAACCTGAGGTTGACGGCTTCGCAGTTGTCACTGAATAACTGCCATTGGTCGTGCTTGTCCAGCTTGAAGCAGATGTCCTCCGGAGAGAGAAATCGCGTTATGTAAATGCCATAATTGACCAGGACGCAGGTTCCGGCAAATACCATGGCAATGGCCGGAATATCTGCCACGAACAGGCAGACAATCGCCCCTATATGCACCAGGGTATTAAAAATACCCACCCGTACAGAGCGCCGGTAATGAATGAAAATCGGTAGTTCAAACGGGGCTTCCAGGCCGGTTACATCGGGCATCCCTTTCTTGCAATCCATTATGTTTATTTACATACTGTATTTTTTCCTGTCGGAAAACACGCACGCGTACACGGTGATCCTGGACAAAACAGGATATTGAAGATTTTGATAACATAAGTCAATGGCCAGACAAGAAACAGAGAAGCCGCAAAAACCGCCCCAGCCAGCCAGGCCGACAGAAAACAGCAAGGAGAACGAGTCCGGGGAAGTCGGCGGCCCTAAGGGACCGGAACCCACCCGTTACGGAGACTGGGAAAGAAAAGGCCGTTGTGTGGATTTTTGACTTTGCGTCCTGCATCTGAGACTCCGGCCCGGGATGGTGCAGGTTGATAGCGGGCCGGCTGGTTTTCGCGCTGTTGCTGATAGCGGCGCCCGCTGCAGTTCTCGCCGCTGACCGGACCCTGATCCTCGCCGCGTGGAATATCGAACACCTGGCGGCTGAAGACGGCAAGGGCTGCCGGCCGCGGGATGCTGCCGAATACGAGGCGATCGGGCAATACCTGGACCGCGCTAATGCGGACATTATTGCATTCCAGGAGGTAGAGAACCTGCGCGCGGCAGAGAGGGTGTTCCCTGCTTCGAAGTATGATGTTCATATCTCACAAAGACCGTCCCGGAAATTTCCGGAATGCTACGACATCACCAACGACAGGTTGATGCAGCGCACGGGGTTCGCCGTTCGCAAGGACATTGCCAGGCGCCTGGGTCTGCGGGCGGTTCGACAACCCGATGTACGCGAACTGCAGGGCACCCATGATTCCGGGCGCCGGGGCGTCCATCTTGTCCTGGAGCAGGTTGATGAAGGTAGCGCCGGGTCAATGCCGGCCGGGCCCCCATTGCACCTGCTTTCCATACACCTGAAATCAAGATGTACGCACCAGGCCATAACGGGCAAAAAAACCAGGCCGGATTGCGTCGTACTGCATGGGCAGGTTGACGCATTATCCGCCTGGATCAATGCCCGTGCCCACCTGCAACAGGATTTTATTATCGCCGGCGATTTCAACAGGCAGCTTGACCAGTTAAGCGACGAAGTGTGGGTACGGCTGGAATCCGGCGGCAAGAGCGGACCATACGTTGACCTGGAGAAAGCCCTTCAAGGGGTTGAACATCCACAGCCTTATAACCGGAAATACCCCTACGCCATCGATCACATCATATACAACCAGGCCGTGGACAGCCTGTTGCTTGAGACAGAGGCGTTTTTTGACGTCGGGGCGGGCAGCTATTCGGACCACCTGCCTGTTTTTGCCACCTTTGATTTATCGGGCCCCGACGGTGGTATGAACTGAAGCAGGCTATTCGGGGTCAGAGTAAAAATACCTGGTAGTACGGTAACACAATCTACCGGGTTGACCGTATTTTTACTCTGACCCCAAGTATCAGGTATCAAAGAATAGTACGGTCTCGTATAATACGCCTTTTTCCGAGTGGGTAATTAATGACGAACTCGCAAACTCCACTGTCGCCTTTTTTGCAGTACAGGCCGCAGTTGACATCGATGCTGTCCATCTCGCACCGCATCACGGGAGTGTTCCTGTGCGCCGGGGCGGTGTTGTTGAGTTGCTGGCTGGTGTCGGTTGCCGCGGGGGCGGAGGTATATTCCACGGTCAACCAGCATGTCACTGCCTGGTACGGTCAGGTTGTCGTTATCGGCTTTGTGTTCTCACTCTACTACCACTTGTGCAACGGCATCCGGCACCTGTTCTGGGATATGGGTATGGGGCTGGAAATCACAACCACCTATCGTAGCGGCTATGCGGTGCTGATTACCACGATATTACTGACGATCATGACCTTCAGTGCCGGGAGTATCCCGTGATCAGACGGCTCCTGTTTCCCCGGGCCGGAAGTACCGGAGAAAATATCCGGCGCTGGTGGTACCAGCGGCTTTCCGCGGTTGCCCTGCTGCCACTCTCGTTGTGGTTCATCTATGACTTGTCCGCGCTGGCGTCACTGGAATATACCGTGGTGCGGGATTGGCTGGCAACGCCGTCCAGCGTTGTCCTGTTCATCCTGCTCATTCCCACCCTGTTTTATCACGCCCAGTCCGGCATGCAGGAGGTCATCGAAGACTACATTGCAAGTGAGCAGCAAAAGATGGCGGCTGTATTCGTGGTGAAGTTTTTGGCAATGCTGTGCGCACTCGCTTCCATGCTGGCCGTAACGGCAATCCACCTGGGCCTGTGATAATGAGCGCAGCCTACCAGTTCATTCAGCATGAATACGATATTGTCGTGGTAGGCGCCGGTGGCGCCGGGTTGCGCGCCACCTTCGGCATGGCCGAGAAAGAGCTGAAAACGGCTTGCATCACCAAGGTCTTTCCCACCCGCAGCCACACCGTTGCGGCCCAGGGCGGCATGAGCGCGGCCCTGGGCACATGGGTGAAGACGACTGGCGCTGGCACATGTACGATACCGTCAAGGGGTCGGACTGGCTGGGTGACCAGGATGCCATTGAATATATGTGCAAGGAGGCTGCTGCTGCCGTGATCGAACTGGAACATTACGGCGTCCCCTTCTCGCGTACCACGGACGGCAAGATTTACCAGCGTCCTTTCGGCGGCATGACGACCAACTTCGGTGAAGGCACGGCGCAGCGTACCTGCGCCGCCGCCGACCGCACCGGTCACGCCATCCTGCATACCCTGTACCAGCAGTCCCTGAAGCATAACGCCGAGTTTTTCGTCGAATATTTTGCCATCGACCTGATCATGGACGATGAAGGCGTGTGTCGGGGTGTCCTGGCCTGGGACCTGGAGAAGGGCGACCTGCACTGCTTTCGCGCCCACACCGTGGTCCTGGCTACGGGGGGGTATGGACGCGCCTATTTCTCCTGTACCTCCGCCCATACCTGCACCGGTGACGGCAATGCCATGATACTGCGCGCCGGCCTGCCTTTGCAGGACATGGAATTCGTCCAATTCCATCCTACCGGCATTTACGGCGCCGGGGTGCTGATTACCGAAGGAGTGCGCGGCGAGGGTGGCTACCTGACCAATTCGGAGGGTGAAAGATTCATGGAGCGTTACGCCCCCAATGCCAAAGACCTGGCCTCCCGGGACGTGGTCAGCCGCTCCATGACCATGGAAATCCGGGAGGGGCGCGGGATTGGCCCGGAACGGGACCACCTCCACCTGCACCTGGAACACCTGGGACCGGATGTGATCAACGAACGCCTGCCCGGGATCGCGGAGTCGGCCCACATTTTCGCCGGAGTGGACGTTTCCAGGGCACCCATTCCCGTCCTGCCTACGGTGCATTACAACATGGGTGGGATCCCGACCAACTACCACGGACAGATGGTCACGTTGAAGGACGGCAATCCCGACAGTATCGCCCCCGGCCTCATGGCCATCGGGGAAGCGGCCTGCGTATCGGTCCACGGCGCCAATCGTCTCGGCTCAAACAGCCTGCTGGACCTCATCGTGTTCGGCCGCGCCGCGGCCCTGTGTGCCGCCCGCGAAGTCAAACCCGGCGCTCCCCACAAACCCCTGGGCGCCGCGACGACAGAGCAGTCCCTGGCGCGCTTCGACCGCCTTCGTTATGCCGGCGGCGGTATGCGTACTGCCGAGATCAGGAACAACATGCAGCGAACCATGCAGACCAACGCCGCGGTCTTTCGCAGCGGTGAGATCCTGGCGGAAGGTGTCGAAAAAATGGATGCTATTTACCATTCGTTTAACAATGTCAGCACGGCTGATCGTTCCCTGGTCTGGAATACCGACCTGGTCGAGACCCTGGAACTGGAAAACCTGTTACAGTGCGCGCAGGTAAGCATCCGCTCCGCCGCAAACCGCAGGGAGAGCCGCGGCGCCCATGCCCGGGAGGATTACCCGGAGCGGGATGATGATAATTGGATGAAACATACCTTATCGTGGCTGGACCCCGATTCGGGCAGGGTGGATTTCGACTACCGGCCGGTACACCTGTATACCCTGACGGATGAGGTGGACGCAATCCCACCGAAAAAGCGGGTATATTAATCCGCAGGGATATATCCGCAGATTACCCAGATATACGCAGATGAAAAAAATGAATCAAAAAATAATCTGCGTTAATCTGCACCATCTGCGGATAAAATAATATTTGTGTAAACTGAGGGTAAGCAAAGAGACTTGGTATGGCGCAGCTTACGTTGCCAAAAAATTCGAAAGTGATGCAGGGAAAAACATTTCCACTGGACGGCAACGTGACGCGGAAAAAAAACCTGCGGGTGTACCGCTGGGACCCGGATGCGGGTGACAACCCGAGGATAGATACCTACGAGGTCGACCTGGAGAAATGCGGCCAGATGGTGCTGGACGCGCTTATCCATGTCAAGAATGACATCGACTCGACCCTGACCTTCCGGCGTTCCTGCCGTGAGGGCATTTGCGGTTCCTGCGCCATGAACATCGACGGCGTCAACACGCTGGCCTGCACCAAATCAATCAGCGATATCAGGCACGATATCCGGATCTACCCCCTGCCCCACACCCCGGTCGTCAAGGACCTGGTCCCCGACCTGAGCCAGTTCTATGCGCAGTACGCCGACATCAAGCCCTGGATGCAGACCCGCTCCCCTGCCCCGGAGGAGAGCGAGCGGCTTCAGTCCAAGGAAGACAGGGAAAAACTCGATGGCCTGTACGAATGTATCCTGTGCGCCTGCTGCTCCACGTCCTGCCCGAGTTACTGGTGGAACAGCGACCGCTACCTGGGACCGGCAATTTTATTGCAGGCCTACCGCTGGATTATCGACAGCCGGGACGAGAACACCGAAGATCGCCTGGGTGAACTGGAAGACCCGTTCAGCCTGTACCGGTGCCATACGATCATGAATTGCACCAATACCTGCCCGAAGGGCCTGAACCCCGCCAGGGCCATCGCTGAAATCAAGAAGGAACTTGCAAAGAAAATGCTGTAATGACGCCTGTAAACAATAGCCCGCATTTCTCACCAGGCGGTGCGAAGATCGCTCAGGATTTTAGATGTGCGCCCTCCATGGCGCACACCCTGCGGGTGTCCTGTGGACATCCAAATCTGCTCCTGGCAGATTTGTCCCGCCAGCGGGTGCCTGCGACCGAAAGCATAGCCGGCCCTGATGCGCCCCATCCTTGGGGCGCCCCCTGCGGGCGCTCTGCGAGCGTCCAAATCTGCTCCAGGCAGATTTGTCTGGTTGAGGGACAAATCGGCAGGACAGCCGATTTGCACGGCGATAGCCGCCCGAAGGGTTGCGTCCAGGGATGGGCGCAATGAACACGTGCCCGTTGGCGGGAAAAAGACAAGCGAGGGCGCATCGCCTGGTGAGAAATGCGGGCTGATACTGCACGGTTACGCTGGCGCTGCCGGCGCGGCACCCGGGAAATGGACCTGCTGCTGCTGCGTTTCCTGGAACGGGACTATCCCCGTCTGGATGCCAGGGAACAATCCCTGTTCGGTTCCCTGCTGGATGAGTCCGATCCCGATCTGTATGCCTGGATAACCGGTCAGGCCGAGCCGGCCAAACCCGACTACCTGCCCATTATCGCTAAAATCAATAACTGTTCACCCAGCGACTCTTCAAGCGTCATAGTGGACAGGCCTGCCCCGGCATACAGTAAGCCGGGGGATTATCCACTGTCCAGTGCCAGGGACGTTATGAAAATCAATGATCTCTGACCTACCCGGCTTCCTCACACCGATCAGGATAGAAGGCGCGGACGCCGCCGGGTTCCTGCACGGGCAATTCACTACCGACGTCACCGGTCTTGCAGCCGGCCAGGCCGGACTCAGCGCCTGGTGCGACCCCAAAGGCCGGGTGATCGCCACCTTCATCCTGGCGCGCCTGGATGACGTGTTCCTGTTACTGCTACCCGGCACAGTGAAAGAGGCATTCGTAAAGCGCCTGAAAATGTTTGTATTGCACGCAGACGTGACTATCGTTGACACAAGCAGTACGCAGCCATTGCAATACTATACCGGCGCGCTGGTGAAAGACGCTCAATCCCTCTTCCCCGGGTTGGCAAACATTGCGCCGCATTCAGCGCTACGCCATAACGACTATACCCTCATCACCTACCCCGCTGATATCGCGATCATCCTGGCCGGCAGTAGAAAAACATCGTTATTAAGGAGAGCATACGAAACCTATTTCAGGGACCAGGGAGTACGCTTCCTGGAAAAAGCCTTTATCCGCCAAGACATCCCCTGGCTGGACGCGGAAACCAGCGCACGCTTCCTGCCCCAGGAACTCAACCTGGATACCCTGGAGGCCGTGTCATTCAGCAAGGGTTGCTACCCGGGCCAGGAGATCGTCGCCCGCCTGCGCTACCGCGGCGCAGTCAAACGGCGCCTGTGCCATGCGAGGACGGACAACAAAATCCGCCTGGAACCCGGCGCGGCGCTGAGGCCGGATGTAGAAGAAAGGAACATCGGTACAGTGGTGAACTCAATCATATCGAGTAAAGGCCAGGAATTATTAATCGTACTGGAACGTCCGTTTATCGAATCCGGCAAGGTCGTCGCTGAGGATTTCCCGGATTGGTCCGTCGAATCGGTATCAGGTATAGAATAGTACCCACTCAATCCCCAATCTATGGGTGTCCTGGATTTGCGTTACCCCGAGTAAGGTCCGCCTGTATAATGGCCGTTTATGAAACACGGGAAAATCGTTGTAAGCGGGTTTGACCCTGCGTGGTGGCTGCCTGGCGGGAATTTACAGACCCTGTGGCCGTATTTCTTTCGCCGTAAGACGCATGTGGACCTGGCCCGCGAGCGCCTGGAGTTGCCGGACGGCGACTTCGTCGATTTGAGTCTGACCGCGAATGCAGGCAACCCGATCGTAGCGGTTTTTCACGGTCTTGAAGGCTGCGTTGACTCCCATTACGTCAGACCGTTGCTGGCGGCCGTTGAAAAGCGGGGCTGGCACGGTGTGTTCATGCACTTTCGCGGCTGCAGCGGTGAGCATAACCGCCTGGCGCGCAGTTACCACTCGGGAGATACCGCTGATATCGGGTTCCTGGTAGACCATCTGCACAGGCTCTATCCCGGCGTGCCCATCGCGGCAGCAGGTTATTCGCTGGGCGGTAACGCACTGTTGAAATACCTTGGAGAGGCAGACCGTAAGGGACAGGTTAATGCGGCGGCGGCCATCTCCGTGCCCTACGTCCTTGCCGAAGGGGCAAAACGGCTCAAGGCCGGGTTTTCCAGGGTATACCAGCGCCGTCTGCTCGGCCTCCTGAAACGGAAAATCACCGGTAAGTTCAGCACCCGGGACTGTCCTTTTAACCTTGGAGAGATCGCGCAACTGAATGATTTTTTCCGCTTCGATGACAGGATCACCGCTCCCCTGCACGGTTTCGCCGGGGTGATGGACTATTACACGCGCAGCAGTTCGCGTCCGTTCCTGAAATCCATCAACGTGCCATCCCTGCTGATCCACGCCCGGAACGACCCTTTCATGAGCGAAGACGTCATCCCGGAAGAAGATGAACTGTCGGAATCCGTGCAACTGGAACTTGCTGAAACCGGCGGGCACATCGGATTTGTCAGCGGCATGGTGCCGGGTTATGCTTCGTACTGGCTGGAACGAAGGATTATCGAATTTTTTGATGGGTATTTGTACTGAGCGACAATCTTACCTGGTTATAGCCCTGGCGTGCCTGTTGCTGCTGGGGTTCGGCTATTTCCTGCAATTCGTCCGGGGCCTGGACCCCTGCCCCCTGTGCATCCTGCAACGGGTCGCTTACATGGGAGTGGGGGTTGTTTGCCTTACAGGGTTCCTGCACGGTTCCGCGGGCCGTATATACAGTGCACTGGCGCTGGTTTGCGCGCTGGCGGGCGCCGCAATTGCAGGCAGGCAGGTATGGCTGCAACACCTGCCGCCGGAACGGGTGCCGGAATGCGGCCCGGGGCTGGATTTTATTTTGCAGGCGTTTCCGATTTTCGATGCGCTTAAACTGATTTTCACCGGCTCGGGGGAATGCGCCGAGACCGTATGGACGTTCCTGTCCCTCAGTATCGCCGAATGGAGCCTGTTCTGGTTTTGCGCGTTGTCAGTCCTGCTCTTGTACCACCTGATAAAATTTGAGCGGGTTTGACTGGATTATGGTATGGATGGCTGTTTGACTGGATTCCGGCTTCCGCCGGAATGACGGATTGACTTCCACCGGAATGACGGATTGACTTCCACCGGAATGACGGATTGGCTTCCGTCGGAGTGACGGATTGGCTTAACGGCGGAATGACGGGTTGGCTTAACGGCGGAAACCGCGCTGCTGCATATTACCGCCCATTGCGCGCATCATGTTTTCCATGCCGCCTTTTTTACTCAGCTTTTTCATCATCTTCTGCATCCGGTTGAACTGCTTCAACAGGCGATTGATATCCTGGATCTGGGTCCCTGAGCCGGAAGCAATGCGTTTTTTCCTGGAACCGTTGATGACGGCCGGAAAGCGCCGTTCTCCGGGCGTCATGGAATTAATGATCGCCTCTGTTTTTACCAGTTCCCGCTCCTGGCCCCCGATATCCGCAGGCATCTGCTGCATCCCCGGCATCTTGTCAAGCAGACCGGTCAGCCCCCCCATGCGCTGCATCTGCCGGACCTGGTCGCGAAAATCATCCAGGTCAAACCCCTTTCCCTTTTTCAGCTTCCTGGCGATCTTTTTCGCCTTTTCCTGGTCCGTTTTTTCCTCCACCTCCTCAATCAGGCTCAACATGTCGCCCATGCCCAGAATGCGCGAGGCAATCCTGTCGGGGTGAAATCCGGACAACTCCGAGGTTTTCTCACCGGTACCCAGGAACAGGATAGGCTTGCCGGTGACATGCCGGACCGACAGCGCCGCTCCGCCCCGGGCGTCTCCATCCGCTTTCGTCAATATGACGCCGGTCAGGTCCAGGGCATCGTTAAACGCCCGGGCTGCATTTACCGCATCCTGGCCCATCATGCTGTCCACCAGGAACAGGGTATCAGTCGGGCTAAGCGCGCCATGGATGTGTTGAATCTCCGCCATCATTTCATCGTCGATGTGCAACCTTCCGGCAGTATCGACAATCAGGACGTCGGCAAACATCGCCCTGGCGTGTTTCAGCGCTGCCTTGGCAATGTCTACGGGTTTTTGCTTCCCATCAGCCGGATAGTATTCCAGTTGATTTTCCTGCGCCAGTACCCGCAACTGTTCCAGGGCCGCAGGCCGGTAGATATCGCAACTGGCCACTACTACTGACTTGCCGTGCTTGTCCCGGCACCAGTTGCCCAGCTTGGCCACCGTCGTGGTCTTGCCGGCGCCCTGCAAGCCCGCCATCAGAATGACTGCGGGTGGCGGGACGCTTAAATTCAATGAGGCCTGTTCATCTCCCATCAAATGGACCAGTTCATCCTGCACAATTTTGACGACGGCCTGTCCCGGGCTGAGGCTGGCCGATACCTCCCGGCCCAGCGCCTTGCTTTCGACCCGCTCGAGAAACGCCTTGACGACCGGCAAGGCTACGTCTGCCTCCAGCAAGGCCAGGCGTACATCCCGCATGGTGTCCCTGACATTATCTTCCGTCAGGCGCGCATGCCCTCTCAATTGCTGGATGATACGGCTGAACCGCCCGGTTAAATTTTCAAACATGTTGCCCTCTTGTTATATATATCCGCAGATGGCGCGGATTTACGCAGATTATATGTGAATTTTACCGGTAACAATCGAAATCCGGCAGGCAATCTGACATCCGTTCACAATTCGAGTAAACTCGTTTTATTAAAACCGTTACGCAATATCATCTGCGCTAATCTGCGGACTACTAAATGGAAACCGGCATTATCATCGTTATCGGCACAATTCTATTCTACTTACTGGTCACTGGCTGGTTGGGAAACAGAATATTTCGCCTGCACCTTACGACGGAGGCATTTAACCACCCGATTGCCGCGCTTGCGGGCCTGGCGCTGTCAGGTCACGCCTTGATTCTCTACCAGGAAATCCTGGTCCATCAAGGCTTCAACCTGGGCTTTTACCATGCCCTCTCCCTTGTATGCTGGGTAATTGCCCTGCTTGCCGTCCTGACGGGTCTGTTCAGCGCCATGATCAACCTGGTTGTCATCTTCTTCCCGATTGCCGCGCTTGCGCTATTACTGGAAATTGCCCTGCCAGTCGAAAATATCATCCCCGGCGGCATTGCTGCCGGACTGAAGATACATATCTTGCTGTCGGTAACAGCATACAGCCTGCTCACAATAGGCGCACTGCAAGCGCTGATCCTGGCCGTTGAGGAAACGCGGCTGCGTAAAAAGCAACCCGTGAAAGTCATGAATATCCTGCCTCCCATGCAAACCCTGGAGGAGTTGCTGGTGCAGATATTGACGATCGGTTTTTTTCTCCTCAGCCTGAGTCTGGCCACAGGTTTGATGTTCCTGCACGACATGCTGGGGCAGCATTTGTCCCATAAAGTGGTTCTATCCGTCCTGGCCTGGTTCATTTTTGCGGTTGTCCTCTGGGGAAGATGGGCCCGCGGCTGGCGCGGCCGTAAACTGATCCAGTGGACCCTAGGCGGCTTTGCTTCCCTGTTGCTGGCGTATTTCGGTTCGAAACTCGTCCTGGAACTCATTCTCCAGCGAGTCTGACCGGCAGCGCGCGCGTGACCGGGAATGAGTCACCGGCTGGATTCCGGCTTGCGCCGGAATGACGAGGGTTGCGCCGGAATGACAGGGGTTGTGCCGGAATGACGAAAACGTCATGCCGGGCCTGACCCGGCATCTACTGGGTTCCGGCTTGCGCCAAATGGCTGGGGTTGCGCCGGAATGACACTTGCATCCTCCCATTGAATAAGTAGACAATATCCGTCCACTCCAAACTGAGGCTATACCCGTGGACGATGTTTCACTTTACCTGTTATCCGGCTCTCTTATCCTGCTGATCGCCGTAGCCGCATTCTTTTCCGGTTCCGAAACCAGCATGATGGCCGTCAATCGCTACCGCCTGCGCCATCTTGCCGATGACGGGCACAAGGGCGCCATGCTGACCGCCAACCTGCTGGAACGACCAGACCGCCTGCTGGGCCTGATACTGTTCTGTAATAACATCGTCAACTTCTATGTCGCCGCCCTCGGCGTGGTTATTGCGGTGAGGTTGATGGGCGATATCGGTTATGCGCTGGGGCCGGTGATACTTACCTTTATTTTTCTGGTATTGGCCGAGGCCGCGCCAAAAACCATGGCCGCATATCACCCGGAACGTTTCGCCTTTCCCGCGTCCTATATCCTGAGACCGCTGTCAGTCATCTGCCAGCCTTTCGTCTTGACAATCAACTGGCTCGCCAACAACCTCCTGGCAATGCTGCGCTTCAAACTGGAAGAAGCACAGCAAACCAGCCTGTCGCGGGAAGAACTGAAGACCGCGCTTTCGGAAGCCGGCAAGATGCTCCCCTCCAGACACCTGGAAATGCTGCATGGCATCCTCGACCTGGAACAGGTCACGGTAGAAGACATCATGGTGCCGCGTGCTGAAATAACGGGACTGGATATCAACGATGATTTGACAGAAAATCTGAATTACGTCAGCCAGGGTTCCCATACCCGCCTGCCGCTATACCGGGACAGCCTGGATGAGGTTATCGGCGTTATTCACGTACGGCGCGTCATACGCCTGTTGAAAGACACCAGTGAAATCACCCTGGAAGATCTGGAACAAATTGCTGAAGAGCCTCATTTCGTCCCGCTCAGCACGTCGCTGAACGCACAGTTGCTGAATTTTCAGCGGACTAAAAAACGCCTGGGATTTGTGGTTGACGAATACGGGACAATCCAGGGCCTGGTTACCCTGGCCGATATCCTGGAAGAGATAGTCGGCGAGTTCACGACGGACCTGCAGACCTACAGTGCCGACATCACCACCCAGGATGACGGATCATTCATCATTGACGGCAGCGCAACCCTGCGAGAGATAAACCGGGAACTGGACTGGAAACTGCCGGCCAGCGGGCCAAAAACCCTGAACGGGCTAATCCTGGAACGGCTGGAGACCATGCCGGAACCGGGTACGACCCTGAAGCTTGATAACTTCACACTGGAAATTACCCAGGTAATGGACAACGCGGTGAAGTCGGTCAGGGTGAAACTGTTATAATCCGGGTTATGCCTTGACACTGACGGTGACGATATCCGCATCGCTGTACTGCTGGTGGCGCACCGATGAGGCAAAGTGGCGTAACAAGCGCAGGGAAATCTCGTGTTCGACGGCGTCTTCGGAGGCCTGCCTGCCGAGCAGAGCCATGCGATCCTCGATGTTGCCCGTGTCTGCGGCAGCGATAAATTCCAGCTCCGCCATCCCGTTATCTTCCCAGGCCACCAGCAGCAGGCGGCGTTTTTTATCCGCCTCCGCATCATCATCCAACCGGCACAGTATCAACAGGGTCTCCTCAGCGACCAGGCATAAGCGATCGGCCGCCTCCGCGCTCCAGCCCTTGCCCGAGGTGAACCCACCCAGGAATTCCTTGATTCTGTCCAGGGCACTCATGTCCATATCAGTCTCTATACGGCGCCGGCGCGGGCCCGTAAGGTTCAGAAAAACCGTCAGCAGGATTGCCGTTAGACCGCCGGCCGTCATACCGTTACCAAGCAGGTCCCTCAGCCAATCGTTCAGGTAATCCGCGAAAAACATATCGTTCTGGAAACCTGAACCCACCCAGAATGAGACCCCCACCAGTACCGCCTTGCGATAACCGACACCATCCTGTATGACGACCTGCATTCCGAGTACGAACAGAACACCCAGGATCACAATCAGGTAAGACCCGATTACGGGGTCCGGTATCGCCAGGAACAGACCGATCAACTTGGGTAGAAACGCCATTATCAAAAACAGTATTCCGACACAGGC
This sequence comes from Gammaproteobacteria bacterium, assembly GCA_965116495.1. Classification (GTDB taxonomy): domain Bacteria; phylum Pseudomonadota; class Gammaproteobacteria; order Eutrophobiales; family Eutrophobiaceae; genus JAAXHV01. Next base: position 1,097,266 of record OZ220696.1, read on the forward strand.
GCCGACGCGCCGGGCAGCAACTCCGGTGATCTCCACGAGTGCGATACTGGAGGAATAGGTGGTATTGGGCACAGTGCCTGCAAACCCCGACAACAGGTTGCCCAGACCATCGGCAGCGACTGCGCCCTGCACGGTGCGGAAATCGGTGGCGCGCGGCTTGCGCCATGCCACTCTCTGAATCGCGACGGCATCGCCAATGGTTTCAATAGCGCCCACCAGGGTCACGAATATGAAGGCCGGCAACAGCGTCCAGAAAACAATGCCGAACTCCAGGTCGAAACCCGGCCAACTGGTTGCGTCCGGGAGCCCGATCCAGGACGCTTCCAGTACCCGGTTTACGTCGTAAAGACCGAACCAGGCAGCGACGAAACAGCCTGTGACTATCCCGATCATCGGCGCCCAGAGACGCAACACCCCCGTGGCGCAAAATATCAATACCAGGGTAGCGACGAAAGTCGCGATTGCACAGGCAGGCGCTGCCACAGCCGGTGTTCCGGCCGGTGCCTGAGTCAGCATATCAAAGGCAATCGGCATGATGGTGACCGAGATCAGCATAATGACGGTACCGGCAACGGCCGGTGTAATGAGCCGCCGGAACAGGGCGAGACGCTCGGAGAGAGCAAACTGAAACAGTGATGAGATGACGACCAGGGTCGCGAGCATCCCCGGGCCGCCTTCAGCCAATGCAGTGACACAGACTGCGATAAATGCACCGGAAGTTCCCATAAGCAGGGGATATCCCGCGCCGACCCGTCCAAGCCGGACTGCCTGTATGACCGTAGTCAGACCGCTGACGGCAAGTGCGGTAAAGACGGCCCATGTCAGGTAAGCTTCACTCTCGCCGGCTGCCCGGACGATGATCGCCGGAGTGAGTACGATGCCGCCTATGATGAGCGCGGCATACTGGAAACCAAGACCCAGAGAAAGTGCGCCAGAGAGACGTTCATCAGGTTCATAGCGGATATTCTGATTGACCGGGGCTGTTTCTGTTTGCATTATGAAAATTCTGTATTTGTAATTTATATGGGATTATGACAGTGTTGTCGGGGCCACAAAGACGAAAGCAGTCTAACACCTGACCGCCATACAACCAACAGCCGGAAGAGCCTATGGATAAAACGAAAATCACATTGCTGACAATTGTCATCGTATTGGTGGTGCTGTTTTTTGTTTTCGACCTGGGCCAGTATTTCAACCTGGAATACCTGAAGGAGAAGCAGGCCGTCATGGATGCCTATTATGAGCGGGAACCATTAACAACAGCCGTCTCCTTCTTTTTCCTGTATGTCATCATTACCGGCCTGTCCCTGCCGGGGGCAGCCATCCTTACCTTGGCCGCCGGCGCCATTTTCGGTGTGCTCTGGGGAACCATAGTCGTGTCCTTTGCTTCCACCATAGGGGCAACGCTCGCATTCCTGGTCTCACGCTACCTGTTCCGGGAAGCCATACAAGGACGTTTTGCCGACAAGTTAACCGCCATCAACAGGGGGATTGACGAGGAAGGCGCATTTTACCTGTTCACCCTGCGCCTGGTGCCCATATTCCCGTTTTTCATCATCAACCTGGTGATGGGCCTGACTACCATCAAGGCGTTGACCTTCTTTCTCGTCAGCCAGGTCGGGATGCTGGCCGGGACTGTCGTTTACGTGAACGCCGGTACCCAGATTGCGAAAATTGAACAACTCAAGGATATCGCATCACCGGAGTTGATATTGTCTTTTGTGCTGCTGGGCATCTTCCCGCTGTTGGCGAAAAAAACAGTCGATTACCTGAAAAAACGTAAAATCCGCAGATGACGCACTCCTGCCTAAAGCATGCAGAGGCATGGATTAACGCAGATTTTTTTGGAATGATTTCGAATTGTATTGGCCATTCCTGCACCTCTTCGTCATTCCCGCGCAGGCGGGAATCCAGTAACCAAACAGTCGCCTTTCAGGCGACACTTTATCACCAAGATCTGCGCGCATGAGTGAATACGACTATGATTTGTTTGTGATCGGCGCCGGGTCCGGCGGCGTACGCGCTGCGCGCATGGCAGGCGGGTTCGGCGCCCGGGTCGCCATCGCCGAAGACCGTTACCTGGGCGGCACCTGCGTCAATGTCGGCTGTATCCCGAAAAAGCTGTTTGTGTATGCCTCACATTTTGCCGAAGATTTTCATGATGCGGCGGGTTATGGCTGGCATGTCGCCGGACCTGTTTTTAAATGGGATGAGCTTCTACATAATAAAAATAAAGAAATCAGTAGATTAAATAGTATATATAAGAATTTACTGGAACGTAACGGAGTGCGCGTGTTTGACGGCAGGGCCGAACTTGGCGGACCTAATACCGTTCGTATCAACGGCGAGAGCGTCAGCGCGCAGCGGATACTGGTGGCAACGGGTGGTTGGCCGCATATCCCGGACATCCCCGGCAAAGAATACATTATCTCATCCAACGAAGCTTTTTTTGTTGAGTCCTTACCAGCCAGTGTGGTGATCGTGGGCGGCGGCTATATCGCGGTCGAATTTGCCGGCATCTTTCACGGCCTTGGCGTGGACACTACCCTGGTATATCGCGGCGACCTGTTCCTGCGGGGATTCGACGGGGAGATGCGCGGGTTTCTTGCAGAACAGATGCGTCAGAAAGGAATCAATCTGCTCTTCAACACCCGGATAGATAGCATAGACAGGCAAAACGGCTGCTACCTGGTGAACTCCCCCGATACCGGGACTATAACAACTGACCTGGTCATGTATGCCACCGGACGGCGGCCCAACACGAACGGTCTGGGGCTGGAAACGGCCGGGGTGCAACTCAACGATAAAGGCGCCATAGTGGTCGATGTCGAATACCGCAGTTCGACCCCTTCCATTTACGCCATCGGCGATGTAACCGACCGGATGAACCTGACCCCCGTCGCCACAGCAGAGGGAACGGCACTGGCCAACAACCTCTATAACAACCAGTCAAGACGCGTCGATTACCGCGCTATCCCCACCTGCATATTCAGCCAGCCCAACCTGGGCACCGTGGGCCTCACCGAGGAACAGGCCCGGCAGGAATATACAAACGTCGAAATCTACAAGTCCAGGTTCACCAACCTGAAACACACCTTGACCGGCAACAGCGAAAAGACATTGATGAAGATCATCGTCGACAAGGACACCGACAAGGTCCTTGGCGTACACATGGTCGGCGCAGACGCTGGCGAGATTATCCAGGGCATAGGTATCGCCCTCAAGGCCGGCGCCACCAAAGCGACATTCGACGCCACCATCGGTATTCATCCGACCGTAGCGGAAGAGTTTGTTACGATGCGCGAACCTGCGGCATAGAACATATACAGGTTAGAATCCCTGACGGCCAATCAAATACCCCCTGTTCTACCGTTCCAGTTGTCCCTTATCGCAACTGCCGGTGCGCATTTCTTTCCGATCCATTGCCCTTGTATGCTTTATGCAGGATGCGTCATCTGGGGATTAAGGAACCTCTGACATAATCAGAGGTTCCTTAATTATTCTTTTCAAAAAATGTGGAGTAGTCCCGGAAGAACCGGCGCAGTGTTATGGGCGCCCTGCCCGTTACCCGGGTGTAGTTATCGGTGAGCAATGCGCCGCGGCCTTGTGCGGTCAGTTCGAACATCTCCGAGACGGTCTCCACGTACCAGTCGTCGGGGACCCAGCGCGCCAGCGATTGTTTGAATTCCTCTGCCGGAACGTTAACATAACTGATTTCCCTGCCCATCACTTCGGATAACTGCACCGCGATGTCGTGGAACGAGACCAGTTCGAGCCCCGTGATCTCGTAGGTTTCACCATCGTGACCTGAACCGGTCAATACATCCAGGATAAAGCGCGCCACGTCGCGCACGTCGATAATGCCCACCTCCCCGTCACGCATCGGCATGTAGAATTTATCCTCCGCCACGATGGTGCCGGTAATGTGAAGCATGTTCTGCATGAAGAAATTCGGACGTACCAGGGTATAGCCCAGGCCGGATTCCCGTATATATTGCTCGGCATCGCCGTGGTAGCGCTTCAGCAGTGATGTTGAATTCGAATTCGCCCCGTTAGCCGACATTTTCACAAGGTAACTGATCTCAGCGGCCCGGGCCGCGTCCACAAAGCCTTTTTCCAGCTCCAGTTGCTCCCTGGCGTTCGCCATCAGTAAAAATGCCTTGTCACAACCCTGCATGGCTTCCTTGACGGTAGCCGGGTCCCCCAGGTCACCGCAGACCACCTCGACGCCGACAGCCGTTAGTGCACCTGCCTTGCCCGAATCCCTGATCAAGCCCCTGGCTTGAAGCTTATATTCAGGCAGGAGTTTTAAGATTTCCGTGCCGACCGCGCCGGTCAGTCCTGTGAATAAAATCACTATTTAATTCTCCGCTGGTAAAGGTAGTACTCTTTCAACTTAATATTGACATGTTCAGCGGGTCGGGAAGCGGTTGAGCGCAAGGCACGCCGCGCCGGGAATGGCGCGCCCTTGCCAAGCGGTGTAACGCCGCGGGCGACCGCTTCCCGGCCCGCCCGCAGGGAGCCACACAGCGACGCCAATACGGCGTTGCAGCCCTTGACAAGGGCGCGCCATTCTCTGCGGGCTGCGCCTTGTCTTGACGCCGCTGTGTGGCTCTGAACATGTCAATATTAAGTTGAAAGAGTACTAGCAGTCTGTCGGACTTGGGCGCTGCGATTATCTTTGCGGACCACTTTTCAGGTCTTTTTGTCGCGGCAAGGCGCACGTGCATGTTGCCTGAACCTATACATGTACATTATGGGGATGTACAGACCTCACCAGGCGCCTGTCCTGACCGGGTAAACACCCACTGCCCCCTGCATCAGGCCAGCTGCATGTTATGCAGGCGTTTACAGTTGTAGGCCAGGGCCAGTAACTGCCACTCACCGGTCACCTTCTCATGGCCGCGCAGGAGAAACTGCCGGAACCCCAGGGCCTGCTTCATGATACCGAACACCGGCTCCACGGTCTGCTGCCGCAACCGGTAGCTGGCCCGGTTGTCCGCCTGTGATAACTTCTCTTGCATCGCCACCAGCCAGGGCGCTTTCGCCGGCTTGGGCTTGGCCGCCTGCGCCGGGTCCGGCAACGGGCGGAAGTCATGCCGCCGGCGCCGGTCCTCCGTCCCCACCGCCACCAGCACGTCTATCTCCCGACCGGTCAGCGCAGCCACTTCTGTCTCCGTCGCATAGCCGTTGTCCGCCAACACCTGGGCAGGGGTCCCCAACGCCGCCGGCACCGAGTCAATGTCAGCGACCAATTCGTTGCGGTCGCTGGCGCATTGGCTGACCCGCGTCCCCAGCACCAACTGGCTGCCGTCCGCATCCACCACCGCCTGCGCATTGTACGCCTGCCGGTACTCACTGCGTTTGTTCTTGCGCATCAGGGAACTGTCCGCATCCGTCAGGTTCACCTGGGTGTCCTCCGCCGGGGTGTCTTCCGGCGGCTTGATAGGGTGCCCCTTGGCCCGGCCCCGACGCTTCTCACGCGCCGCCACCTTGCGCTCGTACTCGGCCTGGTCCGCCTGCGCTTGCGCCTTGGCCTGGCGCTCCAGACGTGCGCAGGCCGCATCCAGTTGCGTCGCCAGCGCCTCCCGCCGCGCCAACGCCTTCGGCAACTGCTGCGGGTCCGCCGCGTCCTGGCTGTCCGCACGCTCCGCTTCGGCCAGCAAATCCTTGACCTCACCCCGCAACTGCTCGCGTAATTCCACCGCCCGGTCATAGCGGATACTGCGCCGCTTGCTCGCAGCCGCCTTCACCTTCGTCCCGTCCACACTCACCCGGCCCACCGTCAACAACTTCAATTCCTTCGCCAGCAATAACACCTCCACAAAACCCGCCTGTACCGCCTCAAGGTTCTCCCGCCGGAACTTGCAAATCGTGTCATGGTCCGGGTGCGTGTTCGCCGTCACGTAACGCACCCCGATATCCCGGTACGTCGCTCGCTCAATCCGGCGCGAGGAAAAAATACCGTTCGCATAACAATAAATCAGCAACGCCAGCATGATACGCGGGTGATACTGTGCCGACCCCGTGCCCCGGGTGTTCACCACAAACTGACTCAAAGGCACCCGTTCCACCGCTGCCACGACAAAATGCGCCAGGTCATCCTCGGGTAGCCACTCGCGTAAATCCGGTGGTAACAGGTAGGGTTGGTTACGGTCACTTTGCACAAAGTTTTCCATCGAAGCAGCCTCTATCGAACAGCGTGTGGTATCATCAAATCGTGTCGTCTATTATACCTCTATCCCAGCCCTAAGTCCGACAGACTGCTAGGTTGGTTTACTGGATTCCAGCGTGCGCCAGAATGACGGTATTATTTATTTTGACTATTTTTTTACCTTGGCAATTGTACCCTGATATAGTTTGCAGCATGAGAAAATTATTTTACCTGGCAGTGCTGCTCTGGTTCCCCGGAGCGCATGCACAGTCCATGAACGTCGCGGTCGCATCCAACCTGACCCATACGATTAGCGAAATCAGCAAGGTTTTTTTTCTGGATGAGGGAGAAAAGGTCAACCTGACTTTTGGTTCATCCGGGAATTTTGCCAGGCAGATCGTACAGGGTGCGCCTTACAAGGTCTTTATTTCCGCCGGCAAACAGTACGTGGACTTCATCCGGGACAAGGGCCGGGAGACAATCGGCTTCAAGGCGCTGGTTCATGGCCGCCTCAGCTTGTATATCCCGGAAACATCGAAACTGGAAAAGCAGGCGACACTGGCCGATGCGCTGAAGACGATTCAATACGGCGACTTCCGCAGACTGGCTGTCGCCAACCCGGAACATGCACCCTATGGCCAGGCTGCCAGGGAAGCGCTGGTCAATGCAGGTGTATGGGTTGTTAACCACAAAAAGCTGCTGTTTGGTGAAAATGCAGCGCAGGCAATGCAATTCTGCCTGTCCGGAAGCGTAGACATGTGTATCATTCCCAGTTCTTTTCTGGTGCTGGAACAATTCTCAGGCAAGGGAGACAATTTCACGATCCCGCTGAAGTGGCACCCTCCCATCACTCAATACGCTGTTTTGCTCGATAACAGCGATGAACAGGGCGTGCGCTATTTTAACTACCTGTCGTCCGCGTCCAGTGAAGCCATTTTCAGGAAACACGGCTACATCTTGATTGAGAATTAAGAATTAGGAATTACGAATTACGAATTGGGAATTGGGAATGACTGTACATGGCGGGGTTCTGTTTATCGAGATGGCCGTACCAAATCAGCACCGCTCAGAACTTGTGTTAGAGTAACGTGTCCCCAATTCGTAATTCCTAATTCGTAATTCGTAATTCAAATTTATATGGACTGGCAAGCCCTAAACGTTTCCCTGCTTCTCGCCGCGCTGACTGCGCTAATCCTGACACCCATCGGAATCCTGGTCGCACGCAAGCTGGCCTGGTCGCAATTCCCCGGACGCAATTTCGCCCAGGCCCTGGTTGCGCTGCCATTGATATTGCCGCCGACCGTATTAGGCTTTTACCTGATGATCAGCCTGGGAGAACTGTCACCCATCGGCAGGTTGTATGAGGGAATAGCGGGTGAGTCCCTGGTATTCTCGTTCGAGGGTATCCTGCTGGCATCGATTATTTTCAATATCCCGTTCGCCGTCCAGCCGGTACAACGCAGTTTCGAGTCAATACCGCTCAATGTGCGCGAGGCGGCCTGGTGCAGCGGTCTTTCCGGCTGGCAGACATTCTGGCGCATCGAACTGCCCCTGGCGTGGCCGGGGGTTATCTCTGCCGCCATCCTGACCATTGCCCATACCCTGGGCGAATTCGGGGTGGTCCTGATGGTGGGCGGTAACCTGGCCGGTGAAACCCGCACCGTCGCCATTGCCATCTATGATCGCGTCCAGGCTTTCGATAACGCCGGCGCCGCAACCATGTCCGCGGCACTGCTCGTGATTTCGCTTGTCTCCATCACTCTGATCTACTTCCTGACTGACCGGGCAGGTAACCATGGCCGACGCTGATTCCATCCACGTCAGGCTTGAACAGACCGACCCGATCCCGCTGGACGTGTCCCTGACCTGTAACACGGGAGAAATTCTGGTCATCCTGGGTCCGTCCGGCAGCGGCAAAACGACCATACTGAGGGCCATCAGCGGCCTGTACACACCGGAATCGGGTAATGTGCGCTGTAACGGGGAACAATGGCTGGATACCGCAGCGAATACTAATCTGCCGGTGCAGCAACGGCACATCGGTATGGTGTTCCAGCACTACGCCCTGTTCCCACATAAAACGGCAGTGCAGAACATTATGCTACCGTTAGCCGGGACAGGTAATAAACAGCAACGGGCTGTTGCTGAAAACCTGTTACGCACCATGAACATGGAGGGTCTGGGAAAACGTTACCCGCACCAGTTATCGGGCGGACAGCAACAGCGGGTTGCCCTGGCCCGGGCACTGGCGCGCGACCCCGGGGTATTATTGCTGGACGAGCCCTTTTCCGCTGTGGACCAGCAGACACGCAGGAAACTGGTACGCGAACTGGTAAGTTTGAGACGGCGCTTCAAACTGCCCATAATTCACGTTACCCACGACCTGAACGAAGCGCGGCGTATTGCCGACCGGCTGTGCATCATCCACCACGGGAAAACCCTGCAAATTGATACCCCGGACCAGGTCATGAACCATCCCGATAACGCCGATATCGCCTCACTGATCGGTCACTATAATATATTCAAAGGCAAAGTCATCGCGCACGATCATGATGCGGAAACAACTCGTATCGAATGGCATGGCCATACCCTGACAACACGCTATCGCCCCGAGTTCGAACCCCATGTGGAAATAGACTGGGTCATCCCGTCAGACAGCATTATCCTGCACCGCCGAGACAGGCCGTCCAAGGGAGAACGGGAGAACCCCGTCAAAGGCCGGATCGATGAACTGCTCCCCCTGGGAGAGAACGCCTCGCTCACCATTGCAACCGAACAGGACCAGTCACTCTACCTGTCAGTGCCGACCCACGTCGCCCGCCGCAACCGCCTGGCCCAAGGTGGTGATGTCACCGTCTCGCTATTGGCCGAGCGTATTCACCTGATGAAAAAAATATAGCGATCTCATTTCTCCTCTTGCTCTTCCATTCTAGCCTTTGAAAGTGCAGACGCCAACAGTCCTGCCGGAATAGCGACTATCCCTAAGCCAATCATTAAAATGAGAAAAGTAAATATTTTTCCTCCCGCTGTTATGGGATAAACATCACCATAACCTACTGTTGTTAAAGTGGTCACTGCCCACCATAAGCTATGGATAATACTTTTGAACGCTTCCGGCTGAGCCTCGTTTTCGCAATAATAAATGCCCACAGCTGATAAATATAAGAGCATCACAGTTACCACGCCGAAAATAGCAATCTCTTCTTTTGCAATTACAAACGCCCTGGTAAATCTCCGAATAGCCTTGCCGGATCGGAAAAATTTCATAAGCCGAATAATCCGTAGCCATCGGAGATCAATGCTGAATGACAGGAAAAAGAAAAGATAAAAAGGGATGATCGCTATCAAATCGATGAGTCCATAAATACTCAGTACATAACCGAGTTTCCTGTCAGCCACATAAAATCTAAGAAAATATTCAACGGTAAATATGATTACTATGACTACTTCTGTAATATGAAGTAATTTTCTGGCGCTGGCTCCAAGATCAGGTAACGTTTCTATGGAAAACGTGATAACAGAGAACAAGATCAGTGATTGCATAACCAGATCGAATATACGACCCGCTTGAGTATCGTTTCTCTCAACTATCGACTTTATATTCATAATTGGCTTCTTTTAACTCTTGCCCGCCGTATCCACCTTTGTTAAAGGCACAACAATATTTTTAATAACGAGGGGCGGGGCTTAATCAGAGATTCCCTAAGTCGTTTTGACGGTCGGCACCGCGGCCAGCAGGTTTTTCGTGTACTCATGCTGCGGGGATGCCAACACCCTGCCAGTAGCGCCCTGCTCTACTATCCTGCCACGGTACATTACTGCCACGTCATCGGCAAAGCTGGCAACGACGCTGATATTATGGGTGATGAACAGGTAGGCCAGTCCCAGTTCCTTCTGCAGGCCTGCCAGCAACTCCAGTATGCGCGCCTGGACCGTTACGTCCAGGGCGCTGGTCGGTTCATCGCATACCAGTAATTTCGGCCTGACGGCCAGCGCCCGGGCAATGCAGATGCGCTGCCTCTGCCCGCCGGAAAACTCGTGCGGGTAACGGTATTTAAATCCAGGTTCAAGCCCGACCTGGGTGAGCAGTTCATCGACAACAGCCTGCCTTTCCCCGGTAGTTTTACCGCGCCCGAGGGAGAGCATGCCCTCCTCGATAATATCCTTGACCATTATCTGCGGGTTCATGGACGAGAACGGGTCCTGGAATACCACCTGCATGTGCGCGCGCTGCCGGCGCAATTGCGACGGTGACAGGTCGAGCAGGTTGTCACCGGCCAGGTAGACCGTCCCCGCTGCAGGTTTCAGCAGTTGCAGGATGCCTTTGCCCAGGGTCGTCTTGCCGGAACCCGATTCGCCCACGACGGCCAGGGTACGTCCCTGTTTAAGTTCCAGTGATACCCCGTCCACGGCGCGCAGGTAACCGGCAGTACCGCCGAAGAAACCCGTTTGCGTGGGAAATTGCACTTCCAGCCCGGACACCCTGAGCATCGGCGTGCCTGGTACCGGCGGTTTTTCCATGCGCCTTGCCCGGGCGTCAGGCAGGGAAGCAAGCAGGTTTCTCGAGTAGGGGTGCTGCGGTTGGTCGAAGAATTGACGGGTTGGACCGGTTTCCACGATCCTGCCTTCGTTCATGACGGCAACCCGGTCCGACACCCGGGACGCCACGGCAAGGTCATGGGTGATAAACAGCATGGCCATTCCCATATCGCGCTGCAGCTTTTTCAGCAGTTCCAGCATGCGCGCCTGCGTTGTAACGTCCAGTGCGGTAGTCGGTTCGTCGGCAATGAGCAACTCGGGTTCCCCGGCCAGGGCGATCGCCAGCATGACCCGTTGCTTCATGCCGCCGGAAAACTGGTGCGGGTAGTCATCAACGCGCCGTGCGGGTTCCGGAATACCCACCGCTTCCAGTACTTCAATCACCTTCCCCCGGCGCACTTTCCCGCGCAGTCCCCGGTGCTGCTGCAAGCTCTCCCCTACCTGTACTCCCACCGTCAGTGCCGGGTTGAGGGAGGTCTGCGGTTCCTGGAATATCATGGCGATATGACCGCCGCGGAAAGCGCGTATGCTTGTTTCAGGCAGCGTGAGAAGATCGGTGCCGTTGAACAATACGGAACCGCTGATCTCGGCCGACTTCGGCAACAGGCGGGTAATACTCAGCGCAGTGACGGACTTGCCGCTGCCCGATTCTCCCAGCAAGGCAAGGGTTTCCCCCGCCCGGATGCGAAAGTCCACACCAGCCACTGCCTGTACCGGGTGGCCGTCACCGGCAAACCTGACATTCAGGGAATTAACGTCCAACAGCGCTGTCATATTGAGAATTATGATTATTTATCTGCAAATTACGCAGATTATCGCAGATAAAAATACAAATTTATTATTGAAGTTGTCTGGTTCAGATATGGTTAATTTAAACCTGATTTTATCCGGAAGCTGAAAAACAGTTAATCAGTAAATTTTTTTATAATTTAATCTGCGATAATCTGCCTAATCTGCGGACAAATAATGAAAATAATCACGTACAAGCTGTGCCTGCTACTGAGTATATCGGTGAGCCTCATCCACGTGGTGGGTGCCCAGGAATATCCCCGGCCCGGATGGCAGGAGCAAATGTCGCCTCTGGCCAGCCCTGATGCCTACCCAGGCGGGGAATTCTCCTTCTGGTCAGGGCCTTTCCCGAAGAGTTTCAATTACTACCTGGATAGCACGGTGACATCCAGCCGGCTGTTCAATCTCCTGTTTGAAAAACTGCTTACCGTCAACGGTTTAACCCTGGAATTCGAACCCAGCCTCGCCGCTTCGTGGTCCGTCTCAAGGGACCGCACCACCTTTGAGTTCAGGCTGGACGACCGGGCCAAGTGGAGCGACGGCGTTCCCGTCAGCGCCCATGACGTCGCCTGGACCTATGATGCAATCATGGACCCGAAAAACCTGACCGGACCCCACAAGATTGCCTTTGAGCGGTTTTACCGGCCGGAGGTCATTGACGGGCAGACGGTCCGCTTCAAGGCCAGGGAAGTTCACTGGAAAAACCTGTTGTCGCTGGGAACGTTCCATGTACTTCCCTCCCACGTATTCAAGGACCTGGATTTCAACAAGATCAACTTCGAGTTCCCTGTCGTGTCGGGTCCGTATTCAGTTGAATCGGTACGGGAAGGCATTACGCTGACGCTGAAACGCCGCACGCAATGGTGGCAATGGGTCCGGGCAAGCACCCGTGGGATTGCCAATTTCGACAGGCTGAAGTTCCGCTTCTTCACCGAGCGGGAAAACGCGTTTGCCGAGTTCAAGACCGGCAACCTGGACTATTACCCGGTTTATACCGCCTCCCGCTGGGCGACGGAAACCACCGGTGCGGCATACGACAACAACTGGATCATCAAGCAGGAGGTGTATAACTATAACCCCATCGGCTTCCAGGGGTTTGCCATGAACCTGCGGCGGGCCAAGTTTGCCGACCTGCGGGTCCGGCTTGCCCTCGCCCACCTGCTGGACCGGGAGCGGATGAACCAGGCGATCATGCACGAAGCCTACTTCCTGCACCGGTGTTATTTCGAAGACCTGTACGACGGGCAGACACCCTGCCGCGGGCCGGAAATACGTTTCGACAAGGATGAAGCGAGACGCCTGCTGGAAGAAGCCGGCTGGATAGTCGATAAGGACACCGGTTTGTTGGAAAAAGACGGTCAGCCGTTCATCATCCACTTCCTCACCCGCAGTCCGACATCGGATAAATTTCTGGCCATCTACCAGGAAGACCTGAACGATGTCGGAATACAGCTTAAGATCGTCAGGAAGGACTGGGCCGCCTGGATAAAGGACATGGATGAGTTCAACTTTGACATGACCTGGGCGGCCTGGAGCGCATCCCTGTTCAAGGATCCGGAATCCCTGTGGCATTCGAAGGAAGCCGACCGTGCCGGCGGGCAGAACATCACCGGTTACAAAAACGCCGAAATCGACGCCATGATTGATACGTTGCGGACGGAATTCGACATCCGTAAACGCCATGACATCATACGGCGCATTGACACCATCCTGGCCAATGATATCCCCTATGTCCTGCTCTGGAACCTGAATTACCGACGCCTGTTGTACTGGAACAAGTTCGGCACCCCGGAGACCGTGTTAGCGAAGTTCCTGGGGGAAGAAGGCGCTTACCTGTTCTGGTGGTACGACGAGGATTCAGCCGCCGACCTGGAATACGCGCGCGAGACAGACGAACCCCTGCCCGGACGTGATGAGATTGTCGTGTTCGACGAGATATTTCAGCAATAATGGAACGCACCCACTACATCATCCGGCGCCTGCTGCTCGTCATCCCCACATTCATCGGCATTACTTTCGTCTGTTTCGCCCTGTGCCAGTTCATCCCCGGCGGGCCGGTGGAGCAGGCGATCATGGCGATGCGCGGGATCGGTGATGGATCCGTCGATGCGGCTGCGGCCGCCGGGCCAAGCGGGATCTCTCCGGAACAGCGCAAGGCCCTGGAACAGCATTTTGGTTTCGACAGGCCGCTCGTGAAGCGTTATTGGAAATGGCTGGTTGCCGACCGCATCGGCATGGCCGTCGACTCCTATAAGTACCCGAACAAGACCGTCCTGCAACTGATCATCGAGCGATTTCCGGTCTCGCTGATCTTCGGACTGACCGGCTTCTTCCTGACCTACCTAATCTGCATCCCCCTAGGGATAGCCAAGGCCGTCAAAAACGGTTCATGGTTCGATGTAAGCAGCAGTATCCTGGTGTTCATCGGCTACGCCATCCCCGCGTTCGCCTTCGGCATGCTGCTGAAGATGTTCCTGTCCGGCACCACGGAGGGGCTATGGGATATCTTCCCCGTCAGCGGTTTTACCTCGGAGAATTTCACCGAACTGTCAACGGCGGACAAGGCCAGGGACCTGTTCATGCACATGTTCCTGCCGGTCACCTGCTACATGATAGGCAATTTCGCAGTCCTTACCCTGCTCATGAAGAACAGCCTGCTGGAACAGATCAGCCAGGATTACGTGCGCACGGTGCTGGCCAAGGGCGCCACCTTCAACAGGGCCATCTGGGGCCATGCCTTCCGTAATTCCCTGATACCCATTGCGACGGGATTCGGCAGCATCTTTACCCTGATTTTCGCCGGATCGGTGCTGATAGAAAAAGTCTTTGAAATACCCGGCATGGGCCTGCTGAGCCTGGACGCCATCGTCAGCAGGGATTATATGGTGTTCATGGGCATACTGGCTTTGACTTCCATTCTCGGACTCATCGGCAGGATCTTCTCCGATGTCTGTTACATGTTCATCGATCCAAGGATACATTTTGATGTCTGATCTCTCAATTCCGTCATTCCGGCGAATGCCGGAATCCAGTGAGATACAGCGTCGACTGCAGGACGACCCGTTGTTTCACTGGATTCCGGGTCCGGCCCCTGGTTACTACGTGCAGGGGCAGGCCCGGCATGACGAGCAAAGAGGAGGTCCTGTTCCATGTACGGAATGACGGCAAAATGGTTCGATCCCATCACGCGCAAACGCCTGCAGCGGTTTCGCGAGTACAGGCGTGCGTATTATTCCCTGCTCATCATCGTTTTCCTGTACCTGACAAGCCTGGTTGCGGAGTTGCTCTGTAATGACCGTCCCCTTTTCGTACACTACGAGAACCAGTCCTATTTCCCCGTCCTGTCCTTCTACCCCGAGGATACCTTCACGGGCAACGGCCTGTTGACCCGTCCGGATTACAAGACCATCAACACCTCTCCCGCGTTCGCCGGAAACGATGATAATTTCATGGTCTTCCCGCTGGTGCCTTTCGGGCCGCAGGAGATCATCCAGGCCTCCTCTATCCCGGTTGATAACCGGGTGGAAGTCCTTGTACAGCGGGAACCGCGGGTCGCTTCCGTCAATATCGACGCCGGCTTCGTTGTGCGCCGCCAGCAGCGCTCGGAGTGGTTTTTCACACCAGCTGACAGGCCCGTGGAGGGACTGGATTTTCTCGGCAGCTACGACATCCCCGAAGCTTTCAAGGAAGCCGTCGCGCTGCGTTTTGCCAATCAACCAGCCCCGGCCTGGTCTTATTCATACCCGTCTGGCGAGGCCGAAAAACAGGTCATTCTGAGCCTTTCCCCCTATAAACCGCGCAATAGAATTCCGCGAACCGTCAGGATATTGTTGCGCGAAGCCTTGCAGCAGGACCTGGAACAGAAATGGATATACACACCTGAAGATGGACAACTCGCTACCGGTGGCGGCTTGTGGGATGCATTCTCCGACGGCCACAGGGATGAGATACTGGCACAGGCAAAAGCGCGCCTGCTCGCACCCGTCGCCACCCTGCGCCTGGAGCACGACGGCGTGAACTACCGGATAAAATTCATCAAGGAAGACGTGCGCTTCCCCTTCCGCCCGATCGGTCCTCACCTGTTCGGACTGGATGACAGCGGCAGGGACGTACTGGCGCGCATCTTCTACGGCTTGCGCACGTCCCTGAACTTCGGCCTGTTGCTGGTCATCACCTCGATGGTTATCGGCACGGTAATCGGCGCCATCCAGGGCTATTACGGCGGTAAAATCGACCTCACCGGCCAACGCCTTACCGAGATCTGGGAAGCGCTGCCGTTCCTGTACGTGCTGATACTGCTGGGTTCGGTGTACGGCCGCAGTTTCGTCCTGCTGCTCATCGTCTACGGCCTTTTCAACTGGATAGCCATCTCCTATTACATGCGCGCCGAGTTCCTGCGCCTGCGCAACCAGCAGTTCGTCGAGGCTGCCCAGTGCCTGGGCCTGCCGGACCGGAAAATCCTGTTCCGTCATATCCTGCCCAACGCGCTGGTGCCGTTGACGACGTTCTTCCCCTTTTCCCTGGTCGGCGCCATCGGCACCCTGGCCGCGCTGGATTACCTGGGGTTCGGACTGCCGCCGCCGACCGCAAGTTGGGGGCAACTGCTGGCGCAGGCCCAGGGACAAGCCTACTGGTGGCTGATCCTGTACCCGAGCCTGGCCCTGTTCCTGGTGATCCTGCTGTGCGTATTCGTCGGCGAGGGGGTGCGCAATGCCTTCGACCCCAGGAAGTTTACCCGGCTGGAGTGATTGACCCGTGAAATCGTCTGAAAAACTGTTGTCCGTCAACGACCTTACGGTGCATTTCGACACCGACGAGGGCGTTGTCGAGGCGGTCAACGAGGTCAGCCTGGACATCCGGCGCGGCGAGATCGTCGGATTGGTGGGAGAGTCCGGATCCGGCAAGACCGTGACCGCGCAGAGCATCCTGCGCCTGGTGCCGCGCCCGCCGGCCCGTTTCGTCAGGGGCGCAGCAATTTTCAACAACGAAAACCTGCTGGCTCTGCCCATCGATCGCCTCAGAAAAATACGCGGCGCTGAGATCAGCATGATTTTCCAGGAACCGATGACTGCACTCTCGCCGCTGCACAGGGTCGGCCGGCAACTCAGCGAATTGCTGCGCTTCCATACCGACCTGGACCAGGAAGCGGCCTGGAAACTCGGTACGGAATGGCTGGACAAGGTGGGACTACCGGAGCCCGAGGAGCGCATGTCGTTCTATCCCCATCACTTGTCCGGGGGCATGCGGCAGCGGGTCATGATCGCCATGGCCCTGATGCTGAAACCGCAATTGATCATTGCGGACGAACCCTCAACCGCCCTGGACGTGACGGTACAGGCACAGGTTTTCAGGTTGCTGATGAGCATGAAAGATGAGGACACGTCCATGCTGCTGATCACCCATGACCTGGCGGTCGTCTGGGAGGTGTGCGACCGGGTCTACGTCATGAAAAACTCCAGGGTGGTCGAACGCGGCGCGATCGAACCCATATTCAAAGCGCCTGCCCATGCCTATACCCGTTCGCTGCTGCAAGCGGTGCCGCGGCTGTACCAGGCCGGGGAAGAGGAAAGGAGAACGGCAACAGGAAGAAAGCAGGTAGAGGATACCGGGGATGGATTAATCAGGACGAAAAACCTGCGCGTCTGGTTCCCGGTGAAAAAGGGACTGTTCGCCCGCACGGCCGGGCACGTCAAGGCAGTCGATGATATCGACCTTTCCATTGCCGCAGGATCGACGGTGGGCCTGGTCGGTGAATCGGGTTCGGGCAAAACCACCCTGGGGCGAGCTATCATCGGCCTGCAACCCATCAACGACGGTAGTATCGTCTTCGAAGATACTGAAATCGGCGGCCTGAAGAAGAACCGCATGAAACCCTGGCGCCGTAACCTGCAGATGATCTTCCAGGATCCCTATTCATCGCTGAACCCGCGCATGACAGTCATGGACATCCTGACGGAAGGCATCAAAGAGCACGGCCTGCTGGACATGCCGAAACAGGACAAGGCCGTACAACTGCTGGAAGAGGTCGAATTGAGGGCGGACATGGCCAACCGTTATCCGTTTGAGTTCTCCGGCGGCGAACGCCAGCGTATCAGTATCGCCCGGGCGCTGTCGCTGGAGCCGAAGTTCATTGTCTGCGACGAGGCCGTCAGCGCCCTGGACGTGACCATACAAGCGCAGATCATCGACCTGCTGCGCCGGCTGCAGGCGCGCCACGGCATCACCTACCTGTTCATCTCCCATGACCTGAGCGTCGTCCGGCAACTGTCCGAACAGATCCTGGTGATGCACCAGGGCAGGATCGTGGAACGCGGCAGGACGGATGACGTCATCTTCAACCCGCAGCACGAATATACCCGCACACTGCTGGACGCCGTCCCCGTCCCCGGCGATATCGAGCGCCGCCGGCGCATGCGGGGCAAAAAATAATGAGCTGGACAGGTCGAACCGGGTTAGTGGCCAGCCTAGTTTCGACATTATTGCTGGCTGCCTCATGCGGCTTCAATTACGAAACGAATGTAGAGAGCGGTGCGCGTGAGGGGATATTACATATCGGTAATGGCGACGAACCCCGGGAGCTTGATCCCCATGTCGTAACCGGCCGCATCGAGTCCGACCTGTGCCTGGCGCTGCTGGAAGGCCTGGTCGGCTGGCATCCCGAAGGAAAGCGCTTGATCCCCGCCGCCGCCAAATCCTGGGAGCAAAGCGAAGACGCCAGAACATACCGGTTCCACCTGCGTGAAGACGCAAAATGGTCCAACGGCGACCCGGTAACGGCCACGGACTTTGTCTATTCATGGCGCCGGGCGCTGCTGCCTGCCCTGGGCAACAACTATGCTTATATGCTGTATTACATCAGGAACGCGGAAAGGTTCCACCAGGGGGAAATAACGGATTTCTCCCGGGTGGGCATCACGGCGCCCGATGACCTGACCCTGGTGGTCGAACTTGAGAACCCGACGCCATTTTTCCTGCAGTTACTGACACACATGAGCTATTATCCCGTCCACCAGGCGACTGTCGAAGCGTTCGGGGCCGCGGATGAACGCGGCACGCGCTGGACCCGTCCGGGGAACCACGTGGGGAACGGCCCGTTCAAGCTGAAGGAGTGGGTGCTGAACCGCAGCATCGTCGTGGAGAAGAACGAATATTACTGGGATGCCGGTGCGGTGAAATTGAACCAGATCGTCTTCTACCCAGTCCAGAATGCGACCACGGAAGAACGCATGTTCCGCGCCGGCCAGTTGCACATCACCACTAATATGCCGGTTGACAAGATAGCGCACTACCGGCAGGAAAGACCCGGCACCCTGAAAATCTCACCTTATTTATCGACCTACTACTATCTCTTCAATACTACCGTTGCGCCGCTCGACCGGGTAAAGGTCAGGCAGGCCCTGACCATGTCCATCGACCGGCAACAGGTAGTAGATAAGATCACCAAGGCGGGAGAGATCCCGGCCTTCAGCTACACCCCGCCTGATACCAACGGCTACACGGCAACCGCGCGGGTACGCTATGACCTGGAACGCGCCAAGGCCCTGCTCGCGGAAGCGGGCTATCCTGGCGGGACGGGTTTTCCCGGCCTGGAGTTAATGTACAACACCTCCGAGGGGCATCGCCGGATAGCCATAGCCATCCAGCAGATGTGGAAGACCAACCTCAACATCGACGTTACGCTGACGAACCAGGACTGGAAGGTATACCTGGATAAACGCGATGAGAAAGACTACCAGGTAGCGCGGGCCGGCTGGATTGGTGATTACCTGGATCCCAATACCTTTCTCGATATGTACACTACAAACAGCGGCAATAACGACACGGGCTGGTCGAACCGGCGCTACGACGCACTGATAGCACTGGCCGGCGCAACCACGGACCAGGAACGCCGCTTCACCCTTTTCCAGGATGCCGAATCCATCCTGATGACCGAGTTGCCTATCATGCCCATCTACACGTACGTCAGCAAATCACTGGTCTCACCGGACGTGCGCGGCTGGTATCCGAATATCCTGGATATCCACCCGTTTAAATATATTTCCCTGGTGTCAGGAAAATGACGAATTAGGAATTACGAATTACGAATTACGAATTAGGAATTACGAATTACGAATTACGAATTACGAATTACGAATTACGAATTAGGAATTAGGAATTAGGAATTAGGAATTACGAATTAGGAATTAGGAATTAGGAATTAGGAATTAGGAATTAGGAATCATTAAGTTGGCAAAATACTTCACTAACCTAGAATTCGTAATTCCTAATTCCTAATTCGTAATTCTCTAGATAATAATATGTTCAAATTCATACTCAAACGCTTGTTGCAAGCGATCCCGGTACTGCTGGTTGTCAGCGTCATCACTTTCCTGCTGATCCATGCGGCGCCCGGCGGGCCGTTTGCCGAGGAGAAGGCGGTCCCACCGGAAGTGCTCAAGCACCTGAACGAACGTTACAAGCTGGACCAGCCTATTTACGTTCAATTTTATGACTACATCAGCCATGCCATTAAGGGAGAGCTGGGACCCTCCTTCAAATATCCCGGCAGGTCGGTAAACGAGATCATCGCCGCCGGTTTCCCTGTCACGCTGGAACTGGGTTGTTACGCCCTGCTGTTCGCCCTGCTCATCGGTATCGGCAGCGGGGTGTGCGCGTCGTTGAACCCGAATACCTGGCAGGACTACGTCCCCATGACGTTTGCCACCATCGGTATCTGCCTGCCCGCATACGTACTGGGCCCGTTGCTGGTGCTGGTCTTCGGCATCTGGCTGGAGTGGTTGCCCGTGGCCGGCTGGGGGCTGATCCCGGGGGACAAGATTCTACCCTCCGTTACCCTGGGTTCGGTGTATGCCGCCTACATCGCCCGGCTGAGCCGGGGCGGGATGCTGGAAACCCTGTCCCGGGATTTTATCCGCACCGCACGGGCCAAGGGCATGCCCGAGGCGGTGATCATATTCCGTCATGCCATGCGGGTCGGCCTGTTGCCGGTAGTGTCCTTCCTTGGACCGGCGCTGGCGGGTCTGCTCAGCGGTTCCTTCGTGGTTGAAACCATTTTCCAGGTGCCGGGCCTGGGCCGCTACTTCGTACAGGGCGCATTCAACCGGGATTACACCCTGATCCTGGGCACCACCCTGTTATTCGCTTCCCTGATCATCGTCTTCAACCTGATCTCCGACGTGATGCTGGCATGGCTGGATCCCAGGGTAAGGCAGGAGACCGTCCATGGGTGAGCAGCAAGGGTTAATCCCGGAAAGCACCCGGAATATGGGGATCAGTACCTCACCACGCCAGGACGCCTGGCGCAGGCTGAAAAAGAACAAGGCGGCCATGTTTGGACTGGTGGTGCTGGGGGCGCTGATAGCCCTGTCTCTCCTGGCCCCCTGGATTACTCCCTATTCCTATTCTGCACAAAACCTGGAATTAGGCCCGAGCTCCCCTTCCGCACAGCACTGGCTGGGCAGCGACCTGTTCGGTCGCGACCTGTTGACGAGAATAATCTATGGCAGCCGCATCTCGCTCGCGGTGGGTTTCGTTGCCACTGCCGTGGCGTTGCTCATCGGCGTGACCTGGGGCGCCGTGGCCGGTTACCTGGGGGGACGCGTCGATGCCTGGATGATGCGTACCGTGGACGTACTGTATGCCCTGCCCTTCACCATTTTCATCATCCTGCTGATGGTGGTGTTCGGCAGCAACATCATCCTGCTGTTCCTGGCCATCGGCGCCGTTGAGTGGCTGACCATGGCACGCATCGTGCGCGGCCAGGTGTTACACGTCAAGCAGAAGGATTTCGTTGAGGCAGCCGTCAGCCTGGGTCTGTCGCGTTTCCAGATCATCAGAAAGCACGTGATCCCGAATATCATGGGAACGGTGATAGTGTACGCCACCCTCACCGTACCCAATGTCATCCTGCTGGAATCTTTCCTCAGCTTCCTGGGCCTGGGTGTTCAGCCCCCGCAAAGCTCCTGGGGCCTGCTTATCTCATACGGGGTTGAGACCATGGAGGAATACCCCTGGCTGCTGATCTTCCCCGCGGCAGTACTGTCACTGACCCTGTTCTCCCTCAACTTTCTCGGCGACGGCCTGCGCGACGCCCTGAGTGAGAGGTTATAATCAACAGAAAAAATAAATCCGCAGATGACGCAGATTACCGCAGATAAAAATATAAAAGATCAGGAGACTTACAAAATTCTTGGGGCGGCAATGGCTGTACATAGAGAACTGGGACATGGTTTTCTTGAGACTTGTTTTTAATCTGCGTTAATCTGCGTCATCTGCGGATAAATCATCTGCAGATGTACAATTACACTGATGCATGGCAAAATAATCCCATGTGTATCAGGATAAACAAGGGGTAAGTATGGGGCTGTTGACAGGAAAACGCGCGTTGATTGTGGGGGTGGCCAGCAACCGTTCGATTGCCTGGGGGATTGCCAAGGCGATGCACCGGGAAGGAGCGGAGCTTGCGTTTACCTACCAGAATGAAAAACTGCAGGGGCGGGTTGAGAAGTTCGCCGCGGAAGCAGGGTCGGACATTACGCTACCTTGTGACGTAGCCGATGATGCCGAAATTAACAACGTATTTACCCGCCTGGCTGAATACTGGCCGCACCTGGATATCCTGGTTCATTCCGTCGCTTTTGCAGACCGGGAGCTGCTCGAAGGGGATTACCTGGACAGTATTACCCGGGAGGGTTTTCTCAAGGCCCAGGACATCAGCGCCTACAGTTTTGCCGCACTGGGTCAGGCGGCCCGCCCGCTGATGCAGGGCCGGGACGGCGCCATGCTCACCCTGACCTATATCGGTTCGGTCAGGGCCATGCCGAACTACAACGTGATGGGGATCGCCAAGGCCAGCCTCGAAGCCAACGTGCGTTACATGGCCGCCGACCTCGGGCCGGAGAGTATCCGCGTCAACGCCATCTCGGCAGGTCCTATCCGCACCCTGGCGGCCTCCGGCATCAAGGGCTTGAGGGGGTTCCTCAACCATGTCGAGCGGGTTACGCCCCTGCGCAGGAACGTCACCATTGAAGAGGTGGGCAACGTGGCCGCGTTCCTGTGTTCCGATTACGCGTCCGCCGTTACCGGGGAGATCACCTACGTCGATTGCGGTTACAGCGTGACCGGCAGTGAGGGGAAGGAGTAGTTTCAGACTGGTTTCCGTTTCTGAATAGAAAATTTTATCTTACTGAATATCAAGGGTTATTTATCCATGACAAATAATAACTGGTTGTTATGGGCGTTGCTCACCGCGGCCATTTCCGGCATATTCTGCGGCTGGTTCTTCGGTCAGTCGATGCTTGCCATTGAATGGGTCGGAGAGTTGTTCCTGGATGCCCTGAAAATGGTCATCATCCCGCTCATCGTCGCCGCGGTCATCAGCGGTATCGCTTCCCTGGGTGGGGCTTCAGGCGGGCTGAAACGGCTGGGCGGGCTGACCGTGCTGTACTATTTCTGTACCACTGCAATCGCCGTCCTGCTGGGACTGATTATCGTGAACATCATCCAGCCCGGCGCCGGTATCACCGAAGTGAGTCAGGTGGTTCCGGACCGTGTCAGCGGTAAGGAAGAGACCGGGATCGTGGAGATCATCCGTTCACTGATAGGCGACAACATCGTTGCCTCGGCGGCTGAAACCAAGCTGCTGGAAGTGATCGTGTTTTCCATCCTGTTTGCCGCTGCCCTGACGACGGTCGGGGAACGGGGAAAGCCCCTGGTCGCTTTCTTTGAGGGCATGAATGACGTGATGATAAAAATCGTCGTCTGGATCATGTATTTTGCCCCCATCGGTATTTTTGCCCTGATCTCATCAAAGCTTGGCGATAGCGGCGGCGGCGAACATTTCTGGCGGGAAATCCTGGGAGTGGGCAAATACATGCTGACGGTCATCGTCGGTCTGACCCTGCATTTTTTCGTGTTGATGACGATCCTGGTTGTCGTCAGCCGGCGCGGACGCCAGTTCATCACCACGATGTCCAAGGCCCTGGTAACCGCATTCGGCACCGCCAGTTCAACGGCAACCCTGCCCCTGACGATGGAATGCGCACTGGAAGCCAACGTGGATAAACGAGCGGCCAAGTTCGTCCTGCCCCTGGGCTCCACGGTGAACATGGACGGCACCGCCCTGTACGAGGCAGTAGCCGTGATGTTCATCGCCCAGGCCTACGGCATCCACATGACGCCGATGGACCAGGTACTGATTTTTATCACCGCCACCCTGGCCGCGATCGGCGCGGCAGGCATCCCCGAGGCCGGCCTGGTCACCATGGTAATCGTATTGACTGCCGTGGGTCTGCCCATGGAAGGTATCGGCCTGTTACTGGCCGTAGACTGGTTCCTCGACCGGCTCAGAACGACGGTAAACGTATGGGGCGACAGCGTCGGGTCGACCGTGGTTGAAAAGCTCTGTTTTAAATAACCGCCCTGATATCAGGATGTATATCCGCAGATGACGCAGATTAACGCAGATGGTATACAATTAGTTCTGTTTACTCTGAACACTCCTTGTGTTTCGTCATGTTCTGTTTAAGCGCATGTATTAAAGTTTTGATATCTTTTCATCTGCGTTAATCTGCGTCATCTGCGGATAGATCATCCACGGCATTTCCCGGTTACAGCGTTTGCTCATAAACTGTGATATCGGCATCTGCTTTCAGGTTGTTGTTGTATTCCGTCCAGGTCGATGTAATGTGAGCCTGCAGTATTTGGCCGCGTAAGGCCTCCAGTTCGTCTTCTTCTATCGTATCCGGGTCCACCCGGGTAACGGAATGGACGATGACCACCGTGTAATCCCCTGTTCCCAGGGAGGCCCCGTCGTGGAGCGGTTTCCCCGCCTCGGGTATACCCGCCCTGAACGCGGTACGTAATACGGCCCGGTTGATAGTTTCATCATCCTGGGTAACACCTGAGGCAGTTTTCCAATCCAGGGGAAATTCCAGGACCAGCTCCTCTTTTGACTTTCCCTCCTCCAACTGTTCAAGGATTGTCTCGCCCCGTTCCCGGGTACGGTCCCTGGCCTGCTCATATTTGATCCTGGTGACGATTTCATCCCGTACATCCTCAAGTGGCTTTTTCATGGGAGAACGGTGTTCCAGCACGCGTAAAACCAGGTAACGATCATTGTCCAGTTCGAGCAGATCGCTGTTGTTCTCTTGCAGCAGCACTTCATCACTGAACGCCGTTGAAACCACACCCGGCTCTGCAACAATACCCACCCCGGGGTCTTCCCGGCTGATATAGTCACTGGTTTGCACATCCAGCCCCAATTCTTCGGCCGCCACCTCCAGGGTATCGGGGCTTTCATAAGTCAACTCCGCCAACCGGTCCGTCAGTTCATACAGTTGTTTGGCGGCCTTCTCTTCTCTCAGGTCCTGCTCCACTTCTTCCCGCACGCCGGCCAGGGTGGCCTCGCTACCGCCCTGTATCTCATCCACCGCCATGATATGAAACCCAAAGCGTGATTGCACCGGTTCGCTGATTTCGCCGGGCGCAATGGAAAAGACGACCTCATCGACTTCCGGCTCCAGTACGCCTTTTGTGAGGAAACCGAATTCGCTGAATTCAACAGCGCCCTCATACTTTCCTGCGTGGTTAACCGCGACGTCCTGCATTTCCTCACCTTCCCTGACCAGCGCATACAATTCATCGGCTTTCGCTCTCATCTCATCGGCGATTGCCTCGGAAGGTTCCTCAGGCAGCTTGACAATGATTTGTTTCACCTTGCGGGTTTCCGCCACCTCGTAATTATGTTGATTTTCACTGAACCAGGATTCCAGTTCCCCCTCTTCCAGGTAGACCTCTTCGGCTATCTTTGCCAGGGACAGGACCAGGTAGGCAATCCTGACTTTTTCCGGTTCCATGTACCGGTCCTTATTCTCGTACCAGGACTGAACCTGCTCGTCGGTTACCTGTATGGTTTCCTTCAGTTCATCAGAGGACAAAACCGTATAGGAGAAATCCCGGGTTTGATGCACAATGCTGGAGTACGCGGCAATCTCCGGTTGCGTGACGAAATCCGTTGCAAACATCGAATTGCGCATTTGTTCTACTGCCATATCCTGTTGGATCCTGGCCAGGAAACCTGCAGGGGTCAATCCACTTCGATTAGCAGCCAGTTCAAACTGCGCCATGTTAAATCCTTGATCGTCGTTGAATGTAGATACCTGGCGGATAACCTGCCATACCTCTTCTTCACCCACGTATAATCCGGCTTTCCTCCCGGCCTGCTTCAGCAACTCAGTCCGTATCAGGTCTTCCGTCGCCTGTTGCTTTATCAGGGGCTCCGCCTCCTCTTCCACCGGAGCGCCCGATATGGACTGCCACTGCTGGCGCATATCCTGGTAGGCGCGCTGATAGTCTGCAAGGCTTATTTCTTCACCATTGACTTCAATGGCAATCACCCCGCCTGACTGTTCAAAATAATAATTGATACCCCAGAACGCGAAAGGGATGATCATGATGGTGAAGATAACCACGGCCACCCAGCCTTTCACCTGGTCCCTGATCGTTTGTAACATTCAATTTCTCCGTCGTCATTCCGGCGCAAGCCGAGCAGTGGCACATGGATGTGCCGTTAACGGAGCATACGACGCAAATCCAGTAATTACATCGTCGCCCCTGGCGACACATTATAAAATGTTTGGCGGAGTGGACGGGACTCGAACCCGCGACCCCCGGCGTGACAGGCCGGTATTCTAACCAAACTGAACTACCACTCCATTACCTGGTGGGTGCTGAGGGGCTTGAACCCACGACCTCCGCCTTGTAAGGGCGGCGCTCTCCCAACTGAGCTAAGCACCCGGCAGGCATATTATAACAAAAAAAGATACTTCTTGAACATTTACAATCTGTATGCACCAGGGCTATCTCAAAGTCGGTATACGCCCCGCTGTCATTCCGGGCTTGATCCGGAATCCAATGAAAACGTAATGTTTTATAAACAATGATTGATTGTTTGACTGGATGCCGGGTCAAGCCCGGCATGACGGTCGGGGATCAAGTCCGTAATGCAGAATAGCGGGTAGCTATATCCCGACTGTTCCTTAATGCGGCAGTATTACTTCCTTGCCTTTATCGGGCGTGACTGTTTCCTGCTCTACGATACCGGTATCTTCCGCTTGCGGACGAGGCATGTGGTGTAATGCAATTTCCAGCACTTCATCGATCCAGCGCACCGGCTTGATCTCCAGGTTCTGCTTGATGTTCCTGGGTATCTCGACCAGTTCACGCTCGTTCTCGAATGGGATCAGGACCGTCTTAATGCCGCCGCGCAGGGCTGCCAGCAATTTTTCCTTGAGACCGCCGATAGGCAATACTTCGCCGCGCAGGGTAATCTCGCCGGTCATGGCGACACTTGCGCGCACCGGGATATTGGTCAGGGCCGACACCAGCGCCGTACACATTGCCACACCGGCACTGGGACCGTCCTTTGGCGTGGCGCCTTCCGGAACGTGAATATGAAAATCACTCTCCTTGTAAAAATCCACGTCGATCCCCAGGATCTCACTGCGGGTCCGCACAACGGTACGCGCTGCCTCGATGGACTCCTTCATCACGTCACCCAGGTGGCCGGTACGGATAGCTTCGCCCTTGCCCGGCACCACCGTTGCCTCAATGGTCAGCAAATCACCGCCTATTTCAGTCCAGGCCAGTCCGGTTACCTGCCCTACCCGGTCCGCTTCCTCGGCGCGGCCGTAACGGAATCTTTTGACGCCGATCAATTTTTCCAGCTTTGACGGCGTTACGGACATTCGTTTCAACTCCGCCTTTTGCAGTAACCGGGTCACCACCTTGCGGCAGATATTAGCTAATTCCCGCTCCAGGTTGCGCACCCCGGCCTCACGGGTGTAGTAGCGGATTATCTCCCTGATTGTTGCATCACCGAGATTGATTTCCTCGCGCTTCAGGCCATTACGTTCCAATTGCTTCGGCATCAGGTAGTTACGGGCGATATTTATCTTTTCATCTTCCGTGTAGCCGGAGATACGGATCACTTCCATACGGTCCAGCAACGGCGGCGGGATATTGAGGCTGTTGGCCGTTGTCACGAACATCACCTCGGACAGGTCGTAATCCACTTCCAGGTAATGATCGGCAAATGTGTGGTTTTGCTCGGGGTCAAGGACCTCCAGCAGGGCCGAAGCCGGATCGCCGCGAAAATCCATGGCCATCTTGTCCACTTCGTCCAGCAGCATCAGGGGATTTTTCGTTCCGACCTTGGCCATGCTCTGCAATATCTTACCCGGCATGGAACCGATATAGGTGCGCCGGTGCCCTCTTATTTCGGCCTCATCGCGCACTCCGCCCAGAGACATACGGATGAATTTCCTGTTCGTGGCCCGGGCAAGGGAGCGGCCCAGGGAAGTTTTTCCCACGCCCGGCGGGCCGACCAGGCACAGTATCGGGCCTTTGGGTTTTTTCACCCGTTGCTGGACAGCCAGGTATTCAAGGATACGTTGCTTGACCTTATCCAGGCCGTAATGATCCGCTTCGAGGATTTGCTCCGCCTTGTTGATATCCCGCGAGATCTTGCTGCGCTTCTTCCAGGGAACGTTTACCAGCCAGTCGATGAAATTCCTGACCACCGTCGCTTCGGCAGACATGGGCGGCATCATCTTCAACTTGTTCAATTCGGCGTCCGCTTTCTTCCTGGTGTCCTTGGGCATGCCCGACTTGGCAATTTTCGTATTCAGTTCTTCCATCTCGTTGGGCGCTTCTTCCATTTCCCCCAACTCCTTCTGGATCGCCTTCATCTGTTCGTTCAGGTAGTATTCCCGCTGGCTTTTTTCCATTTGCGATTTTACCCGCCCGCGAATACGCTTTTCCACGTTCAGCAGATCGATTTCCGTTTCGATCAGGCTGATCAGGTATTCCAGACGTTCGCGCACGTCCGTTTTTTCCAGCACAGCCTGTTTTTCTTCAATCTTGATCGACATGTGCGCCGCAATGGTATCGGCCAGGCGCGAAGGGTCGTCAATACTCGAGAGTGAAGACAGGATTTCAGGCGGTACCTTCTTGTTCAGCTTCACGTATTGCTCGAACTGGCTCAAGGCGGGCCGTAACAGTATCTCAACAGCCCGTTCAGCCGATGTTTCCTCTTCGAGCAGTTCCGTACTGGCAAAAAACATGGAATCGGTTTCGATGTAATCGACTACGCGGGCGCGCTGGGCGCCTTCCACCAGCACCTTGATAGTGCCATCGGGCAACTTCAATAGTTGCAGGATATTGGACATCGAACCGATGTTGTAAATCTGATCAATGCCCGGGTCGTCTTCACCGGCGCTCTTCTGGGCAACCAGCAGGATCTGTTTGTTACTGGCCATGGCAGTGTCCAGTGCCTTGATGGACTTCTCCCGTCCTACGAACAGCGGTATCACCATATAGGGATACACCACCACGTCGCGCAACGGCAGAACGGGATAAACGTGCAGCTGGGGTTTGGAATCAGTCGACATATCAGTTGTTAATCGATGAGTATGCTCCTACTAATGGGGACGCCGGGCACGGATTTCAAGTCCCGGGGCTGACACTAATCCGCATCAGAAGCTGCCTTCGGCAATTCCCCGCCTTCGTAGATCATCAACGGCTTGGTCTCTCCTGTAATCACACCCGCGTCGATAACAACCTTCGTGACACCGTCTGTAGAGGGCAGGTCGTACATGGTATCAAGCAGCACGTTTTCCATGATCGAGCGCAGGCCGCGGGCGCCGGTTTTTCTTTCCATGGACTTTCTGGCAACACTGCGCAACGCATCATCACGAAATTCAATTTCACAGCTTTCCATGTCGAACATGCGTTCATACTGCTTGGTCAGCGCATTCTTCGGTTCAACCAGGATCTTGACAAGTTGTTCTTCATCCAGTTCATCCAGGGTCGCGACCACCGGCAGACGGCCGACAAATTCAGGGATCAGGCCATACTTGATTAAATCTTCGGGCTCGACAGTCTGTATCAGGGCGCTCGCGCTCTTCCTGTCCGTCAGGCTCTTCACTTCAGCGGAGAACCCGATGCCAGCCTTTTCCGAGCGTTCACGGATAATTTTGTCCAGTCCCGAAAACGCGCCACCGCAAATGAACAGGATATCCGCCGTATTCACCTGCAGGAATTCCTGTTGCGGATGTTTGCGACCCCCCTGCGGCGGAACTGACGCTACCGTACCCTCAATGAGCTTCAGTAAAGCCTGCTGTACCCCTTCGCCGGAGACATCGCGGGTAATCGACGGATTGTCGGACTTACGGGAAATTTTGTCTATTTCATCTATGTAAACGATACCCGTTTGCGCCTTTTCCACGTCGTAATCACATTTCTGCAGCAGCTTCTGGATAATATTCTCGACGTCCTCTCCAACGTAACCGGCCTCGGTCAGTGTAGTGGCATCGGCAATGGTAAACGGCACATTGAGCAAGCGCGCCAGGGTCTCAGCCAGCAGGGTCTTGCCACTGCCGGTGGGGCCGATGAGCAGAACGTTACTCTTGGCCAGTTCTACATCGGACTTTTTCACGCCCTGGTCGAGACGCTTGTAGTGGTTGTATACGGCAACCGACAGAATTTTCTTCGCGATATCCTGTCCGATAACATATTCGTTCAGAATATCATTGATTTCACGGGGAGTCGGCAAGGTGCTGGCAGCACCGGAAATCGATCTCTCCTGGATTTCCTCCCAGATGATATCGTTGCATAACTCGACGCATTCATCACAGATGAATACGGAAGGACCCGCTATCAGTTTACGCACTTCATGCTGGCTTTTGCCACAGAACGAGCAGTAAAGCAGCCTGTCGCCTTCGCCGGCCTTACCCTGTTTATTGCCGCTCATAACTTACCCTGAATAATATTGATATTAATTGTTAATGCTCCTCACGGAACCAGTTTGACGCATCCTATTCTGAATTCGGCGCGGACAAGCGGGTTGACAGAACCGCGTCAACAAGCCCATAGTCCTTCGCCTCCTGCGAACTCATGAATTTATCACGCTCCGTGTCCTGCTGTATTTTATCAATAGATTGTCCTGTATGTGTAACCAGAATCTGATTCAGTCTCTCACGCGCCTTTAAAATTTCCCTTGCATGGATATCTATATCGGTTGCCTGTCCCTGAAAACCTCCCAGGGGTTGATGGATCATAACCCGGGAATGGGGCAGGCAAAAGCGTTTGCCCTCGGCGCCGCCGGCCAGTAACAGTGCCCCCATGCTGGCCGCCTGGCCGACACACATGGTACTGACATCCGGTTTGACAAACTGCATGGTATCGTAAACGGCCAGACCTGCGGAGACTGATCCGCCCGGGGAATTAACGTAAAAATGGATGTCCTTGTCAGGGTTCTCAGATTCCAGGAACAACAACTGGGCAACAATCAGGTTGGCTACGTGGTCCTCGACGGGCCCCACCAGAAATATCACCCGTTCCTTCAACAAACGGGAATAAATGTCATAGGCGCGCTCGCCACGGGAGGTCTGTTCCACCACCATGGGCACCAGGTTGAGGGCCTTTATATCTGAGTCATGCATTTTGGTTAGTCTGCCCTTTATTCATCAGTTCGTCAAACGACAGGGACAATTCCTTTACCTTGCTCCGGGTGGTAATCCAGTTAATCACCTCATCTTCAAGGGCCAGGGACTCAATTTCAGCCAAGTGTTGCTTGTCATTGTAATACCAATTGATCAAAGCTGCAGAATCTTCATAGCTTTGCGCTCTTTTTTCAATGATTTCCCTGACTTTTTCCGGGTCCGCCCGTAATTCCTGTGAGCTGATAATCTCTGCCGTCAACAGTTGCAACGCGACCTGGCGCCGGGCTTTACCTTTCAGTTCATCAGACTCCGCGATTTGTGAGAAAACCTCACTGGAGATGCCGCGCTGTTTCATATCGTTGGCGAATAATTCCTGCATGCGCTTGACTTCGGCGTTTACCAGGGCATTGGGCACTTCAATTTCGTTGGCTTCATACAGCGCCTGCATAATCGAGTCCCGGAAGCGGGTGCGGGCGGCCACCTCGACTTCCCGTTCCATGTGCGCGCGAATTTCCTGCCTGAATTTCTCCACATCTCCCTCCTGTACGCCAAATGCCTCGAAGAACACGGCATCAAGTTCAGGCAGCACGGGTTCCGCAACATGGTTGACCTGCACTTCGAAGACCACCGGTTTGCCGGACAATTCTTCATGATTATAATTCTCCGGAAAAGTCAGGTCCAGGCTGCGCGACTCGCCGGCAGATGCGCCAATCAACCCCTCCTCCAGGCCCGGGATATACCTGTTCTCACCGATTTCAATCTCCGCGTTTTCCGCCTTGAGGTTATCGGATGTCTCGCCGTCAACCTCACCCTGGAAATTGACATTAATCCTGTCACCCTCCTGCGCAGATCGCTCCACTACCTCGAAACTGCGTCGTTGCACGCGCAGCTTCTCTATCATGTCGACGACGTCAGCATCAGTGATGTCGCAAGTCGGCTCTTCTATTTCAAGGTCTTCTACCGGATTGAGTTTAAATTCCGGCATCACCTCAAACGTGGCGGTGTATGACAGGCCGCCACCGACTTCCTCCCGCAACGGATCGATCAACGGCGCGCCCACGGGCTTCAGTTCTTCCTGTGTCACCGCCTCGTAAAAAGATGACGAGACCAGCTTCTCCACCACCTCCCTGCGCACCTGGGAACCAAATCTCTGTTTGATCACGCGCATGGGCGCCTTACCCGGGCGGAATCCCTGTATCCGGCTGGTTCTACTCATGGACTTGAGCTGTTCTTCAACTGCAGTTGAGATGCGTTCCTCCGGCACATCAACGGTGACGCTTCTCTCAAGCGGGCCGGTTGTTTCAACTGAAACCTGCATATATCTTTATCCCCATTATGATATTTGAAATGGTGCGAAAGGAGAGACTCGAACTCTCACGGGTTACCCCACTGGAACCTAAATCCAGCGCGTCTGCCAATTCCGCCACTTTCGCTCCACAGCTTGATCCGATATTTGATGCGCGCCTTCCCTCGCACACAGGGCGCCCCCCGGACGCCCAAATCCGCTCCTGGCAGATTTGTCATTATACATCAGCCCGGCTCTCTCAATAGGCCGCTTGTAACCACCGGATTTTTGTTGCTGTTGTCAGGCTGGCAGGACAACGGGAAGACTTATTCAGAGACATTCTTCGGCGAACGATGTACAGGTCCGCACGCACTTCTGGGATACTACATCCTCGGCAGGGCTGACCAGGACACACTCCTCACCCCACCGGGAACAAACGGTCATACAGCGGCTGTTTTCGCTATTTTCCTCAACCGCAGCAGGAAGTTGCAGGCTGGCAGGTTCGGCGCCGGATTGAACTTCGCTGTCTTCATAATCCAACGCGAGTATCAACGGAGCAGGAGTTGACTGCAACTCCAACGACGCTGCGTAAACGAACGAGGTGGCAATTACCAGGGCAGGTAGAAAAGGCATACAGACAACCCGTTTTTTCATAAGGCAATTATGACAATAATAGTATAGGACTGGCAAGAGAAAAAAAGTTCACCCCCCTGCGTTATTTTCCACCCGCTACACGCATAATACCCAAATCGCCAATTTTGCCCTAATATATATATACTACCTACACAATTTTCTTACATCATGGACAACAGGCTATATTTTATTTTCGGCGACCTGATCTCAAATATCAGCGCAGGGGTCCTGCTCGCTCTCTCAGCCGCCTTGCTGGTCAGCACCGGTTGGAATATGTTCATCGCCATGGCCGTGATGATGCTGCTTGGCATGGTACTGGGCCTGTTCCTGTCCCTGGCACTGAGTATCCTGTTCGGGGCCATGGAAATCATGGTGCCGGTCATGCTGACCGGCATGTTCAGCGGCATGTTCAGCGGCATGTGGCTGGCAATGGCAGATGTGCGCATCCTGCAACTGGTCTACCTGGGAGCGGTCACCGGGTTTGCCGTGACCTGCATCATCTGGTCCGTCAACGTACGGCTACGCGGTATCCGGACAGAGGAAACCAGCTGACAATGGTCGACCTGGCCACACAAACCAAATGGGACAAGGCTGCCTCCAGCCTGGACCTGATGACCGGCTACGGCGAATTGAAACGCTGGCTCCCGTTCAAGACCCGGCTGTTCGGCCACATGGAACCGGGTAATATCCTATTCGCATCCCTGGGTACCGGACTGGATATTTCGGCATTCCCGCCAGGCATGTCGGTTACCGCTGTCGATATCAGTCCGGAAATGTTGAAACGGGCGCAACCTCGTGTCGAACAATACGAGGGAGAAATCAAGGCTGAACTCATGGATATCCATGAACTGGCGTACCCGGACAACCACTTCGACCAGGTATTTACATCCTGTACGTTCTGCTCGGTACCTGATCCTGTCAATGCGTTAAAAGCACTGAACCGCGTGTTGAAACCGGGTGGCAGGCTTTACATGTTCGAACATACCGGCAGCCGCTATTTCCCTTTCAAATACATGATGGATTTCATGACGGTCATTACCAGCAAAATCGGCCCAGACATGAACAGGACCACCGTGGACAACGTCAAGGCAGCCGGATTTGCAGTCACGGAAGTGAACAACCTGTTCCTTGATGTTGTCAAAACCATACAAGCGATTAAACCACTCAATTGACCAGCCGAGAACCGAATTAACCGGATAACCATGCGCCAGTTGCTTGCAGTTTTTGTTGTTATGTTGGCAGCGGGACTGCTTCATGGAGAGGCGCGCGACAAGGCAATACTGCTCAGTGTCAATGACGCCATCGGCCCGGCCATCGCGGATTACATCGAACGCGGCCTTGACAAGGCAAATGATGCCGGCGCGGAAATCGTCATCATTCAACTGGATACGCCGGGCGGCCTGGACCTGTCAATGCGCAGTATTATCCAGGCCATCATCGCCTCTCCCGTGCCGGTCGCCATCCATGTAGCGCCTTCCGGCGCGCGTGCCGCCAGCGCCGGCACTTACATGCTGTATGCCACGCATATTGCGGCCATGGCGCCGGGCACCAACCTGGGCGCCGCTACCCCCGTGCAGATGGGCGGCCTGCCCGGCATGGACCCGCCGGAAAAACCTGCGCCTCCCGGTGCGCCGGACGATAACGCCGGTACTGAAGAAGCGGACCAGGACGGGGCGGCGCCGGAAAACCCGCTGGCCAATGCAGATGCAATGACGAAAAAAATAGTAAACGATGCCGCGGCTTATATCCGCAGCCTGGCCGAAATGCGTGGGCGTAACGCGGACTGGGCGGAACAGGCCGTGCGGGAGGGCGTCAGCCTGTCCTCCGAGCAAGCCCTGGAAGCCGGCGTGATCGACATTATTGCCGGGGATACCGCTGACCTGCTGCAACAGGTGAACGGCAGAACGGTGTCCTTGCAGAGCGGAGAACGGACGCTGAACACCAGTGGCCTCATAGTGGAAGCCATTGAGCCTGACTGGCGCAACGAACTGCTGGCTATCATTACCAATCCGAATATCGCCTATATCCTGATGCTGCTGGGAATTTACGGTTTGTTTTTCGAACTGGCCAATCCCGGATACGTCCTGCCCGGGGTCATCGGCGCTGTCTCGCTGTTGCTGGCACTGTACGCGCTGCAGGTCCTGCCGGTGAATTATGCCGGCCTGGGACTGATGTTCCTGGGGATTGCGCTCATTGTCGGTGAACTGTTCATGCCCAGTTTCGGCATCCTGGGGATAGGCGGCATTGTTTCCTTTGTCCTGGGTTCCATCCTGCTGTTCGACCGGGACAGCGGCAATATTGCCGTGTCAATGCCCTTGATCATCGCGGTCTCCGTGTTGTCATCGGGTTTTTTCCTCATCGTGATCCGGTCCCTGTACGCCTCCAGGCTCCGTCCCGTGGTAACCGGCGCCGAAGAACTCATCGGCGCGATGGGCCAGATCGCGGCCGATTTCAGCGGTAAGGGCACCATTTATATCCATGGCGAACAATGGAACGTCCGCTCGGACACACCCATGCAGGGCGGGGACGATGCCCGCGTTATCGGCAGGGATGGCCTGATTTTGCAAGTTGAACCAGTAGCCCGTACTTCTCACCCGGAGGATTCTTCATGATGACTTATCTCTACATACTCGTCGGCCTTGCCATCCTGTTGCCCATGTTCATCAAGATCCTGCGCGAGTACGAACGCGCAGTGGTCTTCACTTTCGGCCGGTTCACGTCGGTGAAAGGACCGGGGCTGATCATCATCATCCCGTTCGTGCAACAGCTTGAGCGGGTGGAACTGCGCACCATCGCCATGGACGTGCCGAGCCAGGACGTCATCTCCAGGGACAACGTGTCGGTCAAGGTCAACGCAGTGCTTTACTACCGGGTGATCGATCCGGAACGCGCCATCATCCAGGTGGAGAATTTCCATGAAGCCACCAGCCAACTGGCGCAAACCACTTTGCGCGCGGTGCTGGGCAAACACGAACTGGACGACATGCTATCGCAGCGGGAACGGCTCAATAACGATATCCAGTCAGACCTGGACAAGCAGACCGATGCCTGGGGCATCAAGGTGGCCAACGTGGAGATCAAGCACGTCGACCTGGACGAGAGCATGATCCGGGCCATAGCCAGGCAGGCGGAGGCAGAACGCGAGCGGCGCGCCAAGATCATCCACGCCGAAGGCGAACTGCAGGCCTCCCAGAAACTGCTGGAAGCCGCCACGGTACTCGGCCAGAACAACAACAGCATGCAGTTGCGCTACCTGCAGACCCTGACCGAGATCGCCGGGGAGAAAAGCTCCACCATCGCCTTCCCCATCCCGATTGATTTCCTCAAATCATTCCAGTCGATTGGCAAGACAGATAGCGATT
Organism: Gammaproteobacteria bacterium; assembly: GCA_965116495.1. Classification (GTDB taxonomy): domain Bacteria; phylum Pseudomonadota; class Gammaproteobacteria; order Eutrophobiales; family Eutrophobiaceae; genus JAAXHV01. Next base: position 1,133,530 of record OZ220696.1, read on the forward strand.
AAAGAACAATTTGGGACACCCGCAAATTTCGGAAAAGTAGCAATTTATGGGTGTCCTAAATTTGCCCAACTGGATCCCGCCCCCGGTCAGGGCTGCATCCGGCCGGCGACGTGGGACGCCCAGGCCGCAATACTCAGCGAGGGCGGCACGCCGACCGGTTGCGGGAACACGGACGCATCCGCGATATAAAGGCCGGGGTGCCCGTGCACCCGGCCTTCACCATCGACCACGCCTGCTGCCGGGTCATCGCTGATGCGGCAACCGCCCAGCGCGTGGGCCGTGAAGACATTTTTGCCGTCAAACCTGACCGGGCGGCCCGATTGGGCAGCAAGCGATTCAAACGCATTGATGGTGGCGGCATAGCTGGGTGAACCGCTCATGGAAAACGAAAATTTCATGCGGCCCTTGTGCATCCGGATCTCGCCGTCGGCCGCATCCTGCGACATGGCCACCACGTCAAATGCCCGGCCGGCTTTTGCCCGTGCCCTGGCGTGGAGGAATCCGGGTACGGGAGGCGTATCCCCGCCGGCGAGAATGATATAGCAACTGTTCTCATGCCCGGCGATCTTGATGCGGCCGTGGACGGGCGGCCCCGCTACGGAATTGCGGGAACCATCCCCCGGGACCGGCCAGGAACCGATCAGGTCGCCGTTCACGCCAAAACCTTTCCCCAGCCCCGGCAGTTCGCCAAGGCTGCCCGCCTGGCGTGACTGCAGCAACAGGTAGTTGGTATTCATGGTGCCGGCCGCCAGGACAACCCTGGGCGCGCTGAGTGTGAGATCTTCCTGTTTCTGCAGACCATGCACCAGCAGGCGGTAGCCCTTGTCCCGGTCACGGCAGATTTCCCGGACTTCGTGCAGCGGCTTTATCACCAGGCCTTTCTGCAGTGCGGGCAACAGGTAAAGCGCATCCACGGTCGATTTGGACCCGTCCGGGCTGCCGAACATGCCGTGATCCTTCTGGAAATCCATCGGCATACGCACAACGCCTTGCTCATCGGTTAGCGGTCCCGTGACACGCGCCGTCTCAGGGTAGAGGACGGCCATGGGCGGCTGCTCGCCGACACCCAGCGGCGTGAAGTGGTACACGCCTTCCCAGGCGTGATCGGTATGGTTCGGCACGCGCCTGGCATCAGCCGGCTGGGTGCCCTTCAACTCTTTCCCTACCCGGTTGTAATGGGAAGCAAGAACCCCATCGTCCAGTCCGTCAGCACGATTATTCCAGAATCCTTTGGGGGGGCTCTCCAGCGTGGCGGCCCAGATGTGGCTGCCCCCACCCACACCGGACGTACAGACAGCTTTGACGCCCTGGCCGACCCACACATCCAGGAAACCGGTTTTGTTCAACCTGATCCCGGACTTCGGCCCAACCGGCAGGTGCAACGAGCGCAGCACGCTCGTCATGCCGCCGCTGCGGGGCAACGGCCGGGTGTCCGTGATACCGGCTTCCCGCACAGGCACCGTCTCGCGCCAGGGACCGCGCTCAAGCAGCAGTACCGACATCCCGGCATCCACCAGCCGCGCTGCGGCCACGGATCCGCCGAAGCCGCTGCCGATGACGATGACGTCCGCATCGGCATGAAATTCCCTGTTATTTTCTGTCACCACCCGATCTCCGCGTTTCATTACCTGTTCGCATAATGTAGAAAGTTCAATACATGTTCAAGCAAAATTCCCGGGATCTCCTCCGGGATGAAATGGCCCGACGGCAGTCCGGTCCCTTGCACGTCACCGGCCACTTTTTCCCATTCCTGCAACGGGTTAAACAACTTTCCTATAACACCTTCCGTGCCCCATAACACGAGCAGGGGGCAGGTTATCCTGTTTCCCGCAGCCCTGTCCTGTCGGTCATGCTCCAGGTCGATACCGGCGCTGGCCCGGTAGTCTTCGCAATTCCCGGCAGCGGTACCGGGCAGTCTCAGGCAACGCAGGTATTCGGCAAATGCCTCGCGGGTAAACGAATTCTCTCCCGCACTGAGCCGGTATAACATGTTGCGCAGGTAGTTTTCCGGGTCTGCCGTAATCAGTGTTTCAGGCAACGGCGCCGGACGTATGAGGAAAAACCAGTGCCAGTATGCCCTGGCGAATTCCTCCGTGGTCTGCTCATACATGGACAGGGTTGGGGCAATGTCCAGCAGGATCATCCGGTTGACGGTTTCAGGGTGATCGATCGCCAGCCTGTGAGAGACCCGCGCGCCCCGGTCATGTGCCAGGATGTCGAAGCGGTCAAAACCCAGGGAACTCATCAACCCAACCTGATCCCGCGCCATTTCGCGTTTTGAATACGGGTGGTTCTTTTCCGATGCAGGGGGCTTGTCGCTGTCGCCATAACCTCTCAGGTCCGCGGCAACCACCGTGAAATGTTCTGTGAGCTGTCCGGCGACCTTGTGCCACATGACATGGGTTTGCGGGTGTCCGTGAAGCAGCAACAGGGGCGGCCCCGCACCCCCGATACGGTAGTGAATGTTAACACCGTTAACAGGTTGAGACGTCCGCTCGAAATGGGCAAACATGGTTTGGATTATTAATTTATGTGGGGTTGCCTGCTGTCATTGGGTTGACAAATATTTATTTTAAAATTGACAATTAATTGACAAATCATCAGGTTGCACATATCAATAGGCCAGGGTTGCGCGGATGAGGTTTTCCGGGTGTTTAAAAACCAGTACCCGGAAATCTCCATAAAAGTAACGCATACGAACAGTGTTGTAAACGCAATGATACAACATGTAAAAGTACAATAAGCTACCGAACTCGCCTTGTCGCAAGCAGGCTGGAGAGGGATTTTGATGGGCCGTCAGGGATTCTGAATACGAATGTAAGTTACTGTTTTTTCTAACTTATTGAGAAATTATGCTTAATATATCCCACGCTATTTCCAACAATACCGTTGGGTATAGACAGGAACATACAGCTCGGCGATGGAAGTCAGTGCGGCCCAATCTGAGCGATAGCTCTCCTGATGCTCAAGGACAAGGCGCACGGACAGTTCTTGGATCTCCAAGGGATAGCGTTTGTGATTGTTCATTACTCCATCCTCTCAAGAAATGGAGTCTCCGGCAATTCCCGGGCGGTTTATGGGGCAGGTTGTCGGCTTAGATCAGCCCCTGTTCGGCCACGGACGTCACGGTCTTGTTCCCGAGGTGGTCCAGCACGCGCACGTCCACCAAGGCCAGTGCCTGGGTCAGCTTCAGCGTAATCTGCCGGTCGGCCTGGCTCGGTTCGGCGATGCCGGAGGGGTGGTTGTGCGAAAAGATGATGCCCGCCGCATTCAGCTGCAGGCAGCGCTTTACCACCTCGCGCGGGTACACGCTGGCGCCGTCGATGGTCCCGGTGAACAGAATCTCGTTACTGATGATGCGGTGGCGGTTGTCCAGGAACAGGCAGGCGAACACCTCGTGCTCGAAGCGGCACAACCAGGCCCTGAGGCAGTTCTTGGTCTTGTCCGGGTTGCTTAAGACCGGGCGGACGCGCAGTTCCGCCTCCAGGTAACGCCGGGACAACTCCAGGGCCGCTTCGAGTCGCGCCGTGAGGGTCTTGCCGAGGCTGCTGTCCCGGGCGTTGTCGATGAGGCCTCTTATGCCCTGGTATTTACTGAGCTGCCCCCGTATTTTGTCGAAAGACCGGGGCGATACGAAGAGGCTGATGAGTTCGGTATCACTCAAGCTGTGGGGACCGGCATGCCGCAGTTTGTCACTCGGTGAGAGTTCACCGCGCGTGCGCAGCGTGCAGGATACAGGTTGGAACAGGGGATATTGCATGGGAGTCTCTACTGTGGTTCAGTGACACCGGTGGTCACGGGCCGTTGCAAGGCGTAGCGTGATCAACCGGGCCGGGGTCTCTTGCTGGCACCGACTATGGAATGCGTCACTGCCGCAGCGCCGGATGGATGAAATGCACTGTGTTGGCGTGTTATTTATTCATCAGGGAAAATCACACATCCGGCAGGACACATTCCTGAACTGTTTATGTTATTGGATAACCCAGAACCAGCTGCTGTCCGCCGCTGTGGGGGATGTAAGGTTTGGGCCGAGAGCACGTCCGCGGAGTAGACGTGCGTCTTGAGCACCAGGGTGGGATTGATGCGGTGTTGGTCAGGCTGGATGAATTGCTTAATGCCGAATGGGTCCAGTTGCATGTTGCAGGGGACATGCCAGCCGCGCTCCTGGCTAAGATGCAATTGCCCACCAGTTCATTAGCGTTGATGCAGCTTTTAGTGCCTCACGGACCTTCGTCTCATCAAATACCGGGGGTGTAATAGCAGGAATCGGAAGGCGAAAAGAAGCAGAGACCATGGTCTTTATTACGGTAATTTCGGCCAATTCATTTGTTACATAGCGGACAAATCTATTTGTTGACAACAGCTCTACATGCTCAAATCGTTAGTGTAATAACAGGCCGGTTCGGAATCTGTTACAGGTGCATCGTGCGACCTCATTCCGCATAACCTGCAACGATGTTTGGTTATGGCCGATTCAGCTACGAAATCAGCTTGGTAACCGTCTGATTAAATTTGCGTCTGAACTTTGAAGCACGACCAGTAACTTGTTTGTCAGTGATTGACTTAGGGACCACATCGCGCAGTTCCCCATTCGATGGTACGCGATTCAGTTTCTTGACACCATCAGCACACAAGGTAAACACAGTATAACCTATCGGAGATTCGGGACGGGTTTGACATTCCTTGTTTTTTAATGCTTGCATAGCAACCTCCTTAGACACCCATTTTTCTGGTAGATTTCCACCGCGAGGCACGAATACTTCACCCTTCGGTGCTTTGATAGTCGTCGTGTTAGTTATAGTAACTATATTTCTTCCCACAGTGATATCTCTGAATTCTTTTTGAGGTGGTTTCTGCTTCCAACGCACACGGTAATTGTTGATGTCATCAGGTTGCAATTCGTTACATTCTTTCCACCTCTCCTCAAACCAATGCAAGATACCCTGCCCTTTCTTTGTTTCGAGAACGGTCTCCTCGTTATTTTTGAAGCCCCCCTCCGTTAGATTCGCGCTACCGACCCATGCAATTAATGATTTGCCCCGGAAGATGTAAACCTTTGGATGAAACAACATGCTGTCCCTTTCAGCAAAACGTAGTTCTCCGATATTAGCCAACCGCTCCAGAGCATGAGGTTCAGTAGCATTTCCAAAGGTGCCAACCATAGCGCGAATACGTTTCGAATGATCTTTTTTCCACCTTTCAAGAAGTTGCAAGGCAGTCCCCGAGGTGGTCCAGGCGACGGCGATGTCAATCTGATCAGTATGCTTCAGGTTGTCCTGAAATCTTTCCAGTAGCTTTTTCGTCGTCAGGAACATAAAGGTCAAGTGTGTTAATAATCATCTTTATAAATAAAACGATGCTAGGCGCATATTGTAAACTTGAGGCTCATTTATTCACGTTTTCTCGACCCACTGTAGTTCTGCTGACACCGAAATGCTCCACGGCTTCCACCATAGTGTGCACTGTGCAACCTGGCTCCATTTAGTTCTCTCAGAGACACGATTAAAACTTCATCAATTACAGAGCCGGCCCCATATCATCTGCACATTTGCTCCTTTCTCGTCGTTTAGCCTGTCAATTTGCCTTCGTGCTTCCTGCTGGGCCCAATCCGCCCAAGCTGACCATGGAGGCAAAAAGAACCATCCTCCTGTTTTATCCCCCACGGCCGTATAACATTCTCTGGTAACTGGCAGAGCGGTTAACAAACAGACAAGCGCTGCCCGTTTTTCGTGATCGTCTTCCCGTTCAAATTCTGCTTGCCATTCTGTTTTCTCTCGCCTGCTAAGGCATTCTATCCGATGCACGATTTTTTTTTCAATCGCCCTGTCATAAAGCCAGTCAAATTTCTCGTTCCGTTTGATTTTCGGCATTGGATTATAAGTATCCTCACTCAGACATACACCCAGATAACCATTGGGAAAAGCTTCCACGATTGCACTGTCAGGCCGGATTTGAGGGTAAGCCACGTTACCTTGAGTGACAGGAGCATAACTTTGTAATTCATTTGCAGCTAATACTGCTTCATTTCTAAATTTCAAACCATATCCAGAATGTGACGAGCCAGGCTTACAACGGTTTTGAAATTTCCCCCTCTGGAATATGCACTCAACGTTGCGGACAATGTTCTCATCGGCATCTGGCGGAATAATCGGACCGTCAATAGCGATCATGTCAAAGTGACCAGCTTGCATTATCGGATCCCAGGCATGCTCTCGGCGACAGCGCTTCATCACCGCTAGTTTCTCACCCTTGCGCCAGGTGCCGACGCCGGTGGTTTTTTTCGGAGGGAGCGCATATCCGATGTCCAAACCAGCAATATTAAGTTCAGTCACTCTTCACCTTGTAGTCTGTCGGACTTAGCGTCTGGATAGCGGTATAATATACAAACCGATTTGATGATAACACACGATGGATAAAAACAAACTGGACGAGTTCATCACAAGTTAGAGCAAGCCGATTTGAAAATATACCGATGTTTCTGAGCCAGGACAATACATGAAGGTATACGCCGATACGTCGGTTTTTGGCGGAGTATTTGATCAGGAATTTTCTGGTCCCAGCAAACAATTTTTTGATGAAATTGATGCCGGGCGGTTTATCCTGGTTACCTCTGCCGTTGTCGCAGCAGAGATTGAGCCGGCGCCTGGTGAAATTCGGGCATTTTTTGCCGGATATACTGAATCAGCCGCTATCGTGGATGTCAGTGAAGATGCTTTGGAGCTTCGACTGAAATATATTAAATCAGGTGTGGTTACTGAGTCGTCACTTGATGATGCCCTGCACGTTGCTATCGCTACAGTATCAGGCTGTGATCTCATTGTAAGTTGGAACTTCAGACATGTCGTTCATTTTGAAAAAATCCCGAAATATAATGCAGTCAACAGGCTGAATGGTCATAATCACATTGGTATATATTCTCCGTCAGAGGTAATTCAATATGACAACTCGTGAACCTGAATGCGTAATCCTGAAGCGTCGTGGCGCAAAGCATGTCGCACAATTATTATCGGGGAAGTCAAAACGGGAAGAGCTGGAGTTTTGGGATAAGCGCACTGAAAGCTTACGCTCCCGACAAAAGTCGGAGCGATCAGGATCGGGACAAAATGCACCATAGCACGGCATTGCACCGGGCGGTGAGACCATTACTCTCCGTACGGCCTGACCTTGGAATTCTAAACTGGCGGCTCTCCTGCATACTTTTTCCAAACCTGATAATATTTTATTCAATGATGGATATGATCTCTGTTCCTCGTTTAACTACGACGCGTCGGACATAATTCGTGATATCTGAAACAGCATAATCCACCGCCAGCTCAACTACACGTTCGCCTATCTTACGACGGCGCCTATGTTTATATGGATATGTATCAATGCGAGAGAATGTTGACTCGTTTCTTTTATTGGGAGGTTTTGTACAACCACTATTCATTGGACATAACCATATATTTTCCCGATAACTTTCGATCAAAGACTTAGAATCTACTTCAAGCACGTCATGCTCGCGAGAGCGGTACAATTTTGCATTTGTGAGCCTATGAAGGCGTTCTTCAGTCAGCCAAAAGAAAACCTTTGAATTCAACAGACTGTACCAATCTGAAGGTTTTATGTATTCAGGTAGTGCCCTTTTCAAACCGACATCACTCATCGGAGCTTGGTCGCGAATTACTGCTGTGGGTAACCCCTGAGCCTTAACACATACACTGACTGGACGATGAAGCTGTTCAATCGTTTTACGTCTGCGGCCAGTTACGTCATAACAATCAAGCAAGGCGGACGTGCTCATCAATCCCCTTTCTCTAATGAACTTCCAAGACCCTCGTTCAGCCATATGGTATAAGGTAGGGCAATGAGAAATCAGTTCTAAAAGTTCTACCTCAGTCACCATGAGCTCCTATCAATAATATTTCTCCAATTATACACAGCGCCTTTAATTTCACCGCAATCATGACTCTAACTGCTTAAAATAAATCAGATTGTTTTAATAAAATGCGACATTATTAATGTCGCTATGTATAGAAGGAGTATCCAATGAAAATTATATTGCGACTTCTGGCGATGGGCCTTGTAATTGTTGTTTGGCCTGCAAGCGGTGAAGACGAACGTCAGAATGCTGATCTGTTAGAGCAATGGCTCGTCCAGAGGCTCGGGCGCGACCAAATGTTTTGGCAGACCGCAACGCCGCAGGATATCAAAGATAAACTTGCGCAGGGCCTGGATCCCGAAGCGCGAGATAAGAATGGCATGTCTCCGTTACATGTTGCGGCACTACTTACCAAAAACCCAGCAGTAGTGACAGCTTTGGTGCAGGCTGGCGCGGACGTGAATACACGACGATCTGAGGGTGGCCAGTCTCCATTGCATTATGCGGCACTGCTTACCAAAAACCCAGCAGTGGTGGCGGCCTTGGTGCGGGCTGGAGCGGAAGTGAATGGGCGAGACAATTACGGCAAGTCTCCGCTGCATTATGCGGCAGGGTCTAACCAAAACCCAACGGTGGTGACGGCCTTGGTACAGGCTGGTGCGAACGTGGATGCGCGAGATAAACACAGCTTGTCTCCGCTGCATCGTGCGGCAATAACTAGCGAAAGCCCAGCAGTAGTAACAGCCTTAGTAAGGGCTGGTGCGGACGTGAATGCGCGAGATAAAGGTGGTTCGACACCGTTGCATGGCGCGATATTTCTCAACGAAAACCCAGTAGTAACAGCCTTAATGAAGGCTGGTGCGAACGTGAATGCACAAAATGAGAAAGGCTGGTCTCCGCTGCATGTTGCAGTAGCGTTCAACAAAAATCCGGCGGTGATAACGGCCTTATTGGAAGCCGGAGCCAAGCCGAAAGCCCGGGACTACGAGGGCAAGACTGCATTCGACCTGATACAGGATAATGACGAGTTGAAGGATACCGATGTCTACTGGCGGCTCAATGACCTGCAATATCAGTAAATAAACTGTGTGATTCACAGAGAGCGTTTCAATTTTCTCAGTTCTAGGTCTCCTTGTAATTCGGGTTTTGAATTCGTTCAAGAGAACGTTCATAAAGTTCATACACTTCATCTGAGTAAGGGGTTTCATTACTCAGTTAAAAGTAGCGTTCCATCGGTGATTTGCCATGATGCGCGCTGTGCGGCCGGTCCCAGTTGTAGTAGTGTTGCCATTCCGCCAATTACAGGTCCAGATTGTCATCAGTGATATCAACCGTTGCATAGAATTCAGTCCTGTCGGTTTGGTGTGACCGCTCCACCTTGCCGTTCAAGTGGGGTGAGCCTGGCCTATTGGGACGAAACTTGATGCTGTATCGTTTTAACCTCTCCTGAACCTTCACCGCAAAGAACTCGCGACCCCGGTCTGTCGGGATCCGCTGGACAGTAAACGGCATTTCCTCGATGACACAATCCGGAAAATCCAGCGTATTAGCCGCAGTCCGGCGCGTATATTACCGCAATACCCGATAGCGAGTGCAATCATCAGTAGCGGTGTACTGGTACAGGCCTGGGGCGATTTTACAAGTGTCCATCTGACCCCTTTACCCGGTATGGTACAGGCATAACGACGATAATCGGTTTTCCTGCGGTACTTTTTGACCGGTTCGACATCGTGCTTTTGCAGCACCTTGTGAACAGTCGCTAACGATAGAGAAAACTCGTGGAGACGTTTCAGTTCACTCTGAATGCGTCTGGCGCCCAGATTACGTGTCTTGTGTAATATGAGAATGAGCTGTTCTTCTTGCTTGCCTACTTTAGTGTTAGGGGCGTGATGAGGGCGGCGGCTCCGGTTAATCAAGCCGCCTTCTCCGTCGTGTTGATAGCGTTTCCACCACTTCCTTAACGTGGGCCTGGAAATACCGCACCGGCGGCAGACAAGGCCGGCATCACCCGTTTCCTCGTACAGTCATACCCACTGTAATCGTTGTTGGATTTCTCTGTCCATAGATACCTATTCTATTGAAAGGATGTCTATGAATCACACAAATAAACATATTCATCATTGTCAATCGTATTCCTCTCTCCGGACAATTTGATCTGGGTACCGTTGCCCAACACGAGAAATTCAATGCGTTTTCTTCACCACATTATCCACACTTTTGAAATAGCACTGGGCTATCTCAATCTACCAGTTCAAGCCTTGTTGGACCTGCGGCTTGGATGTCGCCGTATGGAGGTGATTACCTTTCCAGGCCCCAGGCGCGTCGTTGCCGTTTCTCTTCTTCCTCATCCCAGAGATTGAATGTGACGCCACCGCCAGGGTCCGGTCCGGTATTGTTTTTTGATAGTGCCCGGCTCAAGGGTCCGTCCACGTTTCCAGATCGGGAGTGCTTGGGCGAGGTAGCCATTACTGCTATTCCGTAAAGTGCTCTTGCAACTTTTGCAACATCGGCGATAGTTTTTGCTCTGCCGCTGAATACGTCGTCAAATCGCCTTGCACTCTCTGCATGTGTTTCGTCAAGGCGTCCAAGCGCCTGTCGGTTGCCTGCAAGTGCCCGGATAAGGCGTTCATGCCAGCCTCCAGCTTTGTCACTTCGGCCAGGAGCCTCTCTTCGAGTTCGGTCATCGGTCAGTCCTCCTTTGTCTCGTCTTCGTAAATACCGAGCATCACGAACCGGTAACCGGCGTCGTTTACCCGGAGTTCGGGCCGGGGTGAGCCCTTGGGCAGCACCAGGTAGCGCTGGCCCGTGTCGCTGGCTACTCTTGGTACGACCCCCCAGGGTTGCAGGGTCTTCAGGCTTTCCCTGTTTCTGTGTATCTCTGTTAACTGTGCGGTGATTTCCGTATTCAGGTGTGCCGCTATTAATTTCCCGCCCATCCAGATCCCTGGCAGCAGGATGAGCGCCAAGAAGAGGGTTGCCGTCAGCGGATACATCCACCACTTCAATATCAGATTCAGTCTCAGCAAGCGGCTGATGCTCGCCGTATTTTCCTCGATTGAAGTCTGCACGTCGCCATACAGCTGCGTGATATCCCTCTTCAGCGGCTGCAAGGTCTGCCGGGTGTGTGTCAGGAGTGATTGTGCCTCCTCGTCCTGCTGCCGTTTCAGTTTGTCGGTAAAGCTCTCCGTTGAATTGCTCATCGTAGATGTCCCCTCTCAGCCGGGTGGCCTTACCGGCCCCCGGCAGTTTCACGCTGATGTAGTTCCTGCCGGCGCGGGTGACGGTGACACCCTCCAGGCTTTCGAGCGCCCCTTTGATATCGGCGCGGTTATTAATATGGCCCATGCGGATATGCTCAACCAGGTAACCGGTCAGTGATTCAATATCCAGTATCTTGGGTGGCTCACCGGACTTCACCGCCTCAGCTCTGATTTTTTTCTCATGGGATGCAAGATGCACCTTGCTTGCCCTGGCCGGGTCATCCGGCCTGGCCCAGCCGTGCCGGATGTTGAACATATCGCGTAACGGGTCAAAGTCCCTTTGCCAACCCGGGGGGCGATGTTCAGAGACTTCCCGGTCTGCAGGCCCACCCGGGCGGTCATGATATGAACGTGGACACCGCCGGATGCTTCATCGTGCCGGACCGCGGACCAGGCAGTGCGCTCCGGGTCCATCCCGGCCCAGGCCAGACGTTCGAAGTGGTCCAGCACTGTATCGATTTGCTCGGGGGTCGGGCTATCCTCCGGCGCCCAGGCAATCACGCCGGCCGTCTGGCGGTGTTTGAACTCCAGGGAGTCGGCAATCTGCCCCACGCGGAACGGGTCCCCGCGCAACACCTCAACCTTGTCGTGCGGCCGGCCCTTGTGGTCTTTGTTGTCCTCAAGGTAGTCGGCCGCGGCGGTGCCCACCCTGCGGGCCTGTGAAACTTAATCATCATGATTGAGCACCTCGTCAAGCCGCCGGTCGATATCGATGAGGCGCGCAATCACTGCCCGCACATTACGGTTGTCCAGCTCGTTGCGGTTGGCGGCCCGCGCAATCTGGTTGAGGTTGTTGCCGCACCGGCCCACCGCAGCCAGGAGCTTCGGATTGACGGGCGGGGGTGTACGGCGGCGCACGACCGGCAATGCCTTGTGCTTGCCCTGCAGCATGCTGCGCGCCCATTCGCCGATGGTCAGATCGGAGTCCTTCGCCAGCGTAGACCACGTTGCATACGTGGCGCTGTCGATGCGGACGGAGACGACCTTGTCCAGCGCAATATGTGATTTCCGGGGACGCGCCATGGATGGAGTTCAGTGTGACGCTCTTCTCGTGTGTCCGCTGTTAAGCGGGGGGTTCAAGGGGGGCTCGCCCCCTCTTGCGAGACTCCTGTTACAAAACGCAGTTTTGTATACAGGAGTAGTCTCGCCCCTGTGTGAATAACAGTAACCGACTGTGAACGTGTTGTTCTCTGAAAGCATAATTTGGTGGTCTATCGGAAGACTCGTTGCAAGGTGATTCCGGTTATTCAATCAACCGGTATTTATCCATCGTTGTCCACCCGGCCAGGCGGTTCACCAGATCCCGCACGAGCACAAACCGGCTGGACCGTTTGGCCGGGTGTGCCGCATACCAGTTGGCCAAATCGATAATCAAGGCTCTGAGATCCACTTCGTCGTAATACGGTCCGATATCGGCAATGAGCGCCTCGTTAAAGACAAACACACCACCATCCAGACACTCGATGATTGCTATGGTTTCAGTGCCTGAGGGAGGAAGTTGTCTCTTCATGTCGACCGGTTTTGATGTCAACTGCTGCAGACCGGGACAGGGAGTGCGGCCCGGCACGCGCCGCTTGTCAAACCGGGTTTTGCTTAGCAACCGATAAAGCGTTGAGGCGGCAAGACCGTACAGTTTCCCGGCGTCTTCACGGTGATGCGGTTAGTTTGTCATGGAACCGACCTCCCTGCGGGTTGCAGGCATTAACGGATTCCTGGCAGAGACTGGCACAAGGGCAAAGGTAAGTAAAAAGAACTATCGGTGAGAAAGTTCCGGTAGAAGGATAGGACAACTCCGCCACCCTGTATTATCGTCCCGGTATGATTACTTACAACAGGGGGTCCGGCTCAGGTGCAGGCTGATTGATAAAGCATGCTATTTGTTTAGGCGAACAAGTCCTGGGTGTTGATGTGACAGTTCAATATTCAGCGGCCATGTATTGAGATGTCAATCAGTATGACTATCAGACACAGAGGGATTGGAGGCAGTCACATCCCAATCCGTGATCCGGCATAACCGCGGTCCCAGCGTGGGCGTTTATCGCCGATGTCGGACCAACTGTCGACGTAATGAACAACAATATCGCTGTAAGCCCGGGTCTCGTGAATCAGATGCGCAAACCCGCGAATGGACGCTCCACAGCTTTGCCGGAATATCATCAGGTCCCGGCCTGTCATTTTGGCCATCACATCCCGAAGCACAGCATGGTATTCGCCAGGAACAGGTGTTTCATTATTCATCCAGTTTCGCAATTGCTCAGCTGTCGGGCGATTCAGTAATCCGGCGGCGTACTTGCCAATCATGAAGTCAACCAGCCAGTGATTAAATGGCGCTGTGGACCTGGCTGCCTCAGATGTGAAACAGCTGAGTGGTAAGGGCGGATTACGCGGTGGGAAAAAATCGTTACTCATCGCTCAATGTCATAGTCGTCTTGAGTGAGGTCATCTGTTGTCCGTGACCGTGTCGGTTCCCTTTGAAACAGGTTGGCTGCACGATCCCAGAGATTGCCGGCAATGTCAGGATAAGCGGGCTCCAGCAAGGGTGGGCCATGCTCAGCATCACGTATCAGCTCGGAACGATATTTATTTTTCAGCTCTGTGTAAATTAACTCCCTTTCATCACCCAGGCTTTGCAATATCGCGTTGAGCGCTTCGGGTTCTTGAATCTCGGCAACACAGAAATCATAGAAGTCCCGCTTGGTAAATTCGCCGTTACCGATAATTCGCCCGTATAGTTTTTTGGCAAGTATTTCCTCGGTTGATTCCAGTAAGATGTGCGTCACGCGCTCACGTTGTTCGGATAGTTTGTCGGTCTGCGGCGGGGTAGTAAAGATACTGGTTCGGGTGTTGCGTGTTTTAAAACTGAGGTGTCCGCCGGCAATCTGTATATCGGTCAGCGCATAGGTGTGAGTAGGCTGTTTAATTCGCTTGCTGATCGCAGACAATAGCGTGCGCGCGTCAGCTGGATTGGTTTCATGGAGAAAGAAATCCAGGTCTGTGCTGAGACGGTGTTGCCAACGCGACGCCAGGACAGTGCCGCCACCAAGGTGGAGTTTGTCGATGTCGGGGCCTAGCGCCTCGCTAAAGAGCGGAACGATATGTTGCAGGGCGGTTGTTACACCGGGGACTATGGAAATTGTATTCGTCATATTCGGTCTCGTGGGTGCTGAGAAATAGCCTGGTGTGTTCAAGTGAACATCAGTTGCTGATGCATAGTTTAACGGATGACATGTCCGGATTAATAGAAGATGTAAACATCTTATTGAAAAAAGAACAGGTCACAGGACTAATTTCTGTTCAAGGGATATCAGACAGCATATTTGTATTTATACCGATAACCGCTTCCCGGCCCGTTCGCCGGTTCTTTATCCATGAAGCTTCACCACGTCAGCCCTGCGCCTGGTTAAGTAGTCCGCCCATTGGCTCATCAAGGTACGCCGCCGCTCAAACAGATCGCTTCGGAAATAAGCGCCCTCAGTTCCCTTCACCACATGCGCCAGCGCGGCCTCCGCTATCTCTCTCGGCTTGCCCGTATCCGCACACCAGTCCCGGAAGCTGGAACGGAAGCCGTGCACGGTCGCCCGGTCAGCCAGGCCGTTGTCTTTCAGGAGTTTTGTCAAGGTCATGTTACTCATCGGTTTACCGGGCCGCGAAACCGACGGGAAAACCAGACCCGATGTATCATCCAGTATCCGGGCCTGTTTCAGGACGTCCAGCGCCGCATCGGACAACGGTACGCGGTGCGCCCGGGTCATTTTCATGCGACTGGCAGGGATAGTCCATGTTTTGGTTTCAACATCGATCTCATCCCAGGTAGCGCCCAGAATTTCCCCGGTACGGGCCGCGGTCAATATTAGAAAACGCAGCGCCAGTTTTGCAGGCAGTGATGCCCCTGACCCCGCTATGGTGTCCAGCGCCCCGGCAACGTCCTTATAATGCAACGCCCGGAAGTGTTCCTTGATGGCCCGCTGTTTCGGCAGCGCCCCGTCAATCATCTCGCCTGCCGGGTTGTTTTCGATAAAGCCATGGGCCTGCGCCCACCTGAATACTGCCCGCATTTTCTGCCGCAACCGACGCGCGGTTTCCGCCCGTTTGGTCCACAGAGGGGTCAGGATGCGCAATACGTCTTCACGGCCTATCCTGTCTATGGACTCGGACCCGATCACCGGGATGGCGTATTTCTCCATTATCTGCATCCAGTTCTTTGCATGCTTGTCGTTGCGCCAGCGGGGTTTCAGCGCCGCATAAGTCTTGATGGCCCCTTCCCGGAAGGTCGGCATTTTAGCCTTGCGTTTCTCGGCCAGCGGATCGCCGCCGTCCGCCACAAGCACCCGGTTAATGAGCGCTCGTTGACGTGCTTTCGATAAAGAGATCAGTTTGAAGCTGCCAAGGCCGATATCCCGGCGCTTGCCGTGTATCGTTATCCGTTGCACCCAGGACTTGGCCCCGGTTTTCGTGACAAACAGATACAGCGTTTCCCCAGCCCGGTAGTGGCCTGGTTCCCTGATTGCCTTTAGTTCGTTGTGTGTGTGTTGCTTCATGTTTTTGTTCCCGCACTTTATTCTTTCCCACACCATTTCCCACGCGATATATCGGTATATATGGGAATTGAAAGAACCTTTTAGCACCTATTATAGCAAAAAAACCTATATAAATCAATGTGGATAGAGAACAATAGGGAAATTGTAGGGTCAGAAAGAAAATGGGCCGTCAGGGATTCGAACCCTGGACCTTGGGATTAAGAGTCCCCTGCTCTACCAGCTAAGCTAACGGCCCGATTGATTAGTTAAATTATGGGGTGAGTGATGGGATTTGAACCCACGACCACCGGAACCACAATCCGGCGCTCTACCAGCTGAGCTACACTCACCATATTCAAATTCCTTACCTGCTTTTCCTGATCCGACTCCTTCGCCATTGATTTGATTGGCGCGCCCGAGAGGACTCGAACCTCTAACCCTCGGCTTAGAAGGCCGATGCTCTATCCGGTTGAGCTACGGGCGCAACTTCTCGTTCGTCCAATACAAATTTGGTCGGGGCAGAGGGATTTGAACCCCCGACCCTCTGCTCCCAAAGCAGATGCGCTACCAGACTGCGCCATGCCCCGAACCGGGTAAGGAAGACAGGCAATGATACGTCCTGATCAAATATACGTCAATTGATGGAGTTAAGTATCTAAACTTATGAGTTTCCCCACATACCCGCCGACAGGAATGCGCTACAATCTCCTGAACGATGATATGTTGTTGACGCCATGATTGAATGGATACCTTTTCTTGCACTTGCAGGCCTGATCATCGGGCTGTTCGCCTGGTTGCGCAGTGATATCAACATTCTACGCCGGGAAACCAACGAACATTTTACTGAATTACATAAAGACATCCAGGCCATAGACGTCCGACTGGCGCGGGTTGAGGCCACTCTCGAGACCACCTTCAGACTGCAAGGCATACTACCGGCCGACCGCCAGGACCAGGTCGCGTGATGGATATAATGGTCCAGAGTAACCTTACTCTGCTACCTGCTGCCTAGTAATCCCTAATCCCCACCATCACTTCCGGCGCCAGGTGGTGCCGCCGGGACCGTCTTCCAGGATGATGCCTTGTTCGGACAGGTCGTCACGGATCCGGTCTGCTTCAGCGTAGTTCTTGTCTGCTTTCGCCTGTGTCCGTTGTTCGATCAGACGGGTTATTTCATCGGTTGATATCTCAGCCTCTACGGCGCCGGTGTGTAGAAACTCGGCAGGCGGCAACTGCATGATGCCCAATACGTCGCCGAGCCGTATCAGGGTCCTGGCAAGGCAGGCGGCATGCGCAGAGGACTTATCGTCCAGACGGTTAATGTCACCGGCAATTTCGTGGAATAAGGTGACCGCCGCCCGGGTGTTGAAATCATCGTCCATGACCTGCCCGAAACGCTCACTGTAGTCAGGTGATATCTCCCCCTCCCCGGGGTCGATATCGCGGATGGACGTATACAGCCGGGTCAGGCCGGCCCTGGCTTCATCAAGGTGTGCATCGGAATAGTTCAGCGGGCTGCGATAATGGCTGGAGAGTATGAAAAAGCGGATCACTTCAGGCAGGTAGCGCGCCATGACTTCCCTGACTGTGAAAAAATTGCCCAGCGACTTGGACATTTTTTCATCATCCACCCGTACGAACCCGTTGTGCATCCACAGGTTCACGAAGGTCTTGCTGCCGGCGCCGCAACTCTGGGCGATCTCATTCTCGTGGTGGGGAAATTGCAGGTCCTGGCCGCCGCCGTGAATATCAAAATCAGCGCCCAGGCAATGGGTCGACATGGCGGAGCATTCGATATGCCAGCCGGGCCGTCCCCTGCCCCAGGGAGAGTCCCAGGCCGGCTCACCGGGCTTTTCCATCTTCCACAAAACGAAATCGACCGGGTCTGCCTTCACGTCCTGCACATCCACGCGAATCCCCGCACGCAACTCTTCTATATTCTTGCCGGACAGCCTGCCATAGTCCTTGAACGCGCTGACGTTGTAAAACACGTCGCCATTATCTGCCTGGTAAGCAAAACCACCCTCAAGCAACCGGGTGATCATGGCAATGATCTGCTCAATATGCTCCGTTGCCCTGGGCTCCCGGTCGGGGATGACTACGTTAAGTGCGGCAAAATCCTCGTTCATCGCCTGGATAAAACGTTCGGTCAATTCATCGAACGGCTCGCCGTTCTCCAGTGATCGATTGATGATCTTGTCGTCTATGTCGGTTATATTGCGTATGTAGTTCACCTCATAGCCGCGAAACCGAAAATACCGGACGACCATGTCGAACACCAGTATCATGCGTGCATGGCCGATATGGCAATAATCGTAAACCGTGATGCCGCAGACGTACATGCGCACCTTGCCGGGTTCGATAGGCTGGAATTTTTCCTTTTGCCGCGTTAATGAGTTATATATAGTCAGCATTGAATGATGAACTGTCGCTAAAACAAAACGGGCATGGTATCAAAAGAACGCTGCCTATGAACACGTTATTTATCTCTGACCTGCACTTATCGGCCGAACGGCCCGACAAGATTGAGTTGTTTAGGCAGTTTTTAAGCGGTCCGGCGCGCAGCGCGGATGCGGTGTACATACTGGGAGACCTGTTCGAGAACTTCTGGGTGGGCAACGACGAGCGCACTCCTCCCGCTGCAGAGGTAATCAACGCCCTGCGGGAATGTTGCCGGCACAACGAGCATGTATTCCTGGTGCGGGGCAACCGCGACCTGATGCTCGACCAGGGGTTCTGTGCGCTGACGGGATGCATACTGCTGGGTGACGAGACCATCATCGATATCGGCGATCAGACAACCTTGATCATGCACGGCGACCTGCTTTGTACCCGGGATACGAAATACCAGTTATACCGAAAGTTCATGGAAACGCCGTTAATCCGCCGCTTGTATACAAGCCTGCCCTACCGGATACGCATTCTTTTATCCCGCGGCATGCAACCGCTGCTAAAGAAATCAGCGGCGGCAAAACCGCCGGAGATAATTGACGTCGACCAGGCTGCCGTGGAGGAGACCATGACGAGACACGGAGCCACCGAACTGATACACGGTCATACCCACAAACCCGGCTTTCATAATTTTGACCTGGACGGACAACGTGCGTGCCGTATCGTACTCGGCGACTGGTACGAAGAGGATTCGGTACTGGTTTGCCGGAATGGCGAGAGAAACCTCGTCCGGGTACAGGAATACATCGAGTCTCAGGATTAACGTTATTTATCCGCAGATTACCCGGGCGAACGCAGGTTTATTTTATTCATTATAGCTGCGGTAATTTGCGCATATATCAGCTGATCCAACCGGCTATGGTCATCAAGCCCAACACGATCAGCCATACGATCAAAGTACGCATGATCAAGGCCTGGATTTCCCTGAGCCTGGCGATAAACACCTCGTTATCCTCCTGCGTTTCCCCTCCGTTTTCGGGATCATAGTGGAGCGCGCCAAAGCCCGAGAGGGTAATCACCTCCCTGCTTGCATCCAGGGTACTGCCGGACACAGACCGCCAGCTTTCCAGGGCGCTCACCAGACTGCCGCCCAGGGCAAACCCCAGGGCCAGCAGGCGGGCGGACGGCCACATCAGCAGGTTATGCAGGTCTCTTACTGCGCCGGCATAGCCGCTGTCTATCTTTTGATGCCTGGCCGCCAGGTTTACCACCAGGCAGTACATCAGAGCGCCTACCGCTCCCAACAGCAGGAACCAGAAGATAACGGCAAACAGGTATTCGTGGGCGCGGAACATGATTGCGCTTATTACGCGGTCATTGTCTGTCTCACCGTCTGCAGCGTCGCCATACAGGATTTGATCCAGGATTTTTCGACAGGCGTTGTCGTCATTGCCCCCCAACGCATCGGCATAGCTGTTCACCAGCGAACCCAGCGCCGGACCGAAGCTGTAAATCAGTATCGGGAAAGAAAGTAAAAAACCCAGCACAAAATGTACTTTACCCGCCAGGTAAATCAGGATGCCCAGCAACCCCAGCGGGATAAACAGGGTCGCAACCAGGCCGCCTGCGCCGTCCCATAAGTGGTGATCCCCCAACCTGGCTTCAAGCCAGTTTCCGTAGCGTCCAAACCAGGCCAGGTTCCGGTACCTGTCGAAGTTACCCAGTCGGGCTTCCACGCCAAGTGCAAGCAATACCATAATCAGGTTCATGTCAAAATGATAATGTATTTACGGTTGAAATACACGAGTATCGGTATTCATACGGAAACGGCTAATGCTCATTTATATCGAGTAACGAGTATAACCTGTCCCAGTCAAATGCCGGGCCGGGATCGGTTTTTCGTCCCGGGGAGATATGACTGTGACCCCTGATATTTGCGCCTGCAAGCTGCGGCCAGACCTGTTGCAGTTCTGTTATTACTTGCGCCAGCACTGCATACTGCACCGGTTCGTATGGCACATCATCGGCGCCTTCCAACTCGATACCGATGGAAAAATCGTTACAGTGCTCCCGTCCGTTGAATTCAGATCGACCGGCGTGCCAGGCGCGCTTGTGAAACGGCACAAACTGTATGATCTCGCCGCTTCGTTCAATCAACAGGTGCGCAGACACCTCCAGGCCCCTGAGTTGCTCGAAATAAGGATGCGCATCAGGATTGAGCGTGTTGCAGAACAACTGCTCAATACAGGACGTGCCGAACTCCCCCGGAGGCAGGCTGATAGCATGGATGACCAGCAGGCAAATATCGACCCCTTCCGGCCTGTCGTCAAAATTCGGTGACGCCATCCGCCGTACGTCTTTCAACCATTGCGCCTTGTCGTCAAGTTTTACCATAGCAGAACAGTTTAATTCAGCATTATGCCCCCGAAACAACATTCAGTTTACTTAAATCCGTGGAATTAAGTAAACTGTCCCGCATCCATCAAATTCAGGACACCCATAAATTTGGGACACCCATAAATTTCTGCATTGCACAAATTTATGGGTGTCCCAAATTGACGATGTTTACTATTACAAAATGACGACACCAGTTCTGCCTGCGGATATTGCCAGTACGGTGCGGCGTGCGCTGAATGAAGACCTGGGGACGGGTGATCTGACGGCGAAGTTGCTCCCGGAGGAGTCGGTCAGCGAGGCGGTGGTGGTCAGCCGCGAAGCTGCAACCCTGTGTGGCGCGCCCTGGTTCAACGAAGTATTCAGACAACTGGACGATGGCATAGACATCACCTGGCAGTGCCGCGACGGCGACCCCATCCGGCCCGGCCAGACCGTTTGCATCCTGTCAGGCCCGACCCGGACCCTGCTCAGCGGTGAACGGACCGCGTTGAATTTTCTTCAACTGCTATCGGGTACGGCAACCATCACCCGGGAACATGCATCGGTGCTGGAACACACGGCAACCAGGTTGCTGGACACGCGTAAAACCCTGCCCGGGTTACGCTCGGCACAAAAGTATGCGGTCGTGTGCGGTGGTGGAACAAACCATCGTATGGGACTGTATGACGCGATACTGATCAAGGAAAACCACATCAGGGCGAGCGGTTCTGTCACGGCCGCGGTCGAGCAGGCCAAGGCAACACAACGGCACATAGAGATCGAGGTAGAAAACGAAGCGGAACTTGAAGAAGCACTCGAGGCAGGGGCCGACACCGTACTGCTCGATAATTTTACCCTGGACCAAATCAGGCGGGCCGTTCAACTGAATAACGGGCGGGCGCGTCTCGAGGTCTCCGGCAGCGTGGAAAAAAACAAGCTGGCGACCCTGGCAGCTACCGGTGTCGACTTCATCTCTGTCGGCGCGCTGACCAAGAACCTCCGCTCGATTGATTTTTCCATGCTGCTGTCCGAACCGGACGTAAACCGGCCGTGAGCCTGCGCTTCAGACTCAGCCTGCTGATTACCCTGCTGTTTATCGCCGTGCTGTGTGCCGGCAGTCTCTACGCCATTACCAGCGCGCGCAAAACCATAACCGAGGAAATACAATCAGCGGCACTGCTGACATCCAATATGCTTGCCGCATCCATCTCCACCATACGCAGTTCGGGAGACCCGGGCCTGTATGATGATTTGTTGGCCGAACTGGGTAAACTGGAGACCACGCGCCACCTGCAAATCATCATTTCGCTTGATCTCGGCATAGGCTCCGCCCGCCCGCTGCTGCCGGCGACGTCCCTTGAAGCGGATGCGCCGGGCTGGTTTATCAACCTGGTTGAACCGCCCGTGATGGAATTCAAGCGGGTGATCACCAGTATTGGCGCGTCAGGCACGGAGATCATCATCCGCGCCGACCCCTCCGCGGAAATAACCGAAGCATGGCTGGAGACCCGTAATTTTCTGCTGCTGCTGTTGTTGTTCACGGCGCTGGCGAACCTGTTGATTTTTGTCATGCTGGGCAGGGACCTGGCCCCCATTGAAGCTATCCTCTCCGGGTTGGAGAGAATAGAAAGGGGCGACTACCAGCTACGCCTGCCGAAATTCAACTCCGTGGAATTTTCCCGGATTTCCGCCCGTTTCAACCACCTGGCCGCGGTACTGTTGCAGAACCGGGAAGAGAACAGGCGTCTGAAGCGGCGCTCCCTGGAAATCCAGGAAGAAGAGAGGAGACGCCTCGCGCACGAGTTGCATGACGAACTGGGCCAGTCCCTGACAGCCATCAAGGCGATTGCCACAACCATGGAGCAGACTGAAGACGAAACCGGCCAGACAGTGGTTGAACGTACCAGGATCATCAAGACCATTGCCGATGACATGTACGGGGTGGCGCGCGGCATGATACGTGAACTGCGGCCGGCAGTTTTGGATGAACTGGGCCTGGTGCCGGCCCTGCAACAACTGGTGGACGACTGGAATTCGACTCACGCCGATACCTTTTGCCACCTGGATATCAATGGGGACAGATCCAAGACTGCCGCTGTCGTGACGATCAATATCTACCGTATCATCCAGGAGAGCCTGACCAACGTTGCCCGCCACGCCGCAGCAAAAAATGTATATATTTCACTGGAAAACCAGCAGAGCAATAACGACACACTGGTGCTGAAAATCAAGGACGACGGCAAAGGATTTGACCTGGACAAAACCCGCAAAGGTATGGGCTTATCGGGCATCCAGGAAAGAGTGGACAGCATGGGGGGTGAGTTCCAGCTGGTTACAGGTGAGAATAAAGGTGTAAATATCACTATAATCCTACCGGTACAACCGATTGAAACAACCGATGTCCAGGTGGAAAGTCCGGCAGATGAGATTGCCGGATGAACCATTCCGGCGGCTTGAACTCGCTATGCAAGCTGACTGCCTGCAACTTCGGTGAGCGAGTTAAACATCCTATAGTGGTGGTGGCGAACTGGATTGGCTATGCAGCACGAAAGTAAAAAAATCAGGATCCTTCTGGTTGATGACCACGCGGTGGTACGCGCAGGCTATCAAATGCTGCTGAAGCAGTCGGACAAGACCGAGATCATCGCCGAGGCATCCAGCGGTGAACAGGCCAGCAAACTGTTTACCGATCTTGATCCAGACGTGGTGGTCATGGACCTCTCGCTCCCCGGTATCAGCGGCCTTGAGGCAATCCAGCGCATCATCCGAAAAGATGCGAATGCAAAAATACTGGTGTTCAGTATGCATGAAGACACCGTGTTCGTAGACCAGGCACTGCGGGCCGGCGCCCGGGGCTACCTGACCAAGAGCAGCGCCCCGAAAACCCTGATCAAGGCCATCGAAGAAATTGCCCGGGGCGGGGTATATATCGATGACCGGGTGGTTCAACACCTGGCGTTCCAGAAGGCGCGCGGTGAAACCGGGCCATTTTCCGGCCTGTCTACCAGGGAATTTGAGATATTCTGCCTGCTGGCGGAGGGCCTGAATATCAACGAGATAGCCACCCGCCTCTCCATCGGCTATAAAACGGTTGCCAACTACAGTTCACAGATTAAAAACAAGCTGGAGGTCAATACCACCGCCGAACTGGCCCGGCTGGCAATACGCCACAACATCCTGCAGGCTTGATATTGTGTCCCTCCGGGACATGTTCTTCACTGGATTTGCATCCTATGCTCCATTGACGGCGCATCCATGCGCCACTACTCGGCCTGCGCCGGAATGACGAGGGGGTAAATCCGCCATGCCGGGCTTGACATCCCAAGTCGTCATGCCAGGCTTGACACCCTAAGTCGTTATGCCGAGGTTGACACCCCAAGTCGTCATGCCAGGCTTGACCCGGCATCCAGTAAAATACTGTATCGCCCGGAGGGCGACACCTTATCAGAGCTTACTCTTCACCAGTTCATACACCGTTTCCGTGGCGATACCCGCGCCGGACACTACGAATTCCAGTTTCTTGCGCCGGTCGTTCACGAAATCACTATCCCTGATGCCGCCGATGTTGATGTAAACGTTCAAGGCCGCGCTACGCAGCGCGGCATGAGCGGCCAGTACGGCAACGCCGGCATCGCTGATCACGTTGAGGTTGCCTTTTTCCGCCACCGGCCGGCATAACTCGATCACGTCCGCACAGAGTTGTGCGCACGCAAGAGGCACATCCGTGGCCTCTCTCAGGGCCGCCTGGATAGCCCGGGAACGCTGCTCCTTGTCCACTTCTGTCTCCCTGGCCATGCCGTAGGCCGCCATGACCTTGTCGAATACCTCGACGTCCGCTTGGATCATGCCGGTCAGCCGGGTACGCAGCGCTTCGGACTGTTCCAGGAATTCCTGCATCTCCGCATCGACGTCTTCGTATTTCTTTTTACCTACAGTAAGATTGGCCACCATACTGATCAACGCCGCCCCCATCGCTCCCATGATCGCCGCCGCGCTGCCGCCGCCGGGAGTGGATGCCTTTGAAGCAAGTTGATCGAGAAAAGTCTGTAACTGCTGTTCCGTGAACACTGCGTACCCCTTTCTGGTTTAATTTATTGATTGGTTGTAGTAAGCTGCGCCGCTGATTATATACGAGGAGAGAACATGAAAAAACTACTGTTCCAACTGGATACCGACCCCCATGCCGCCGTATTCGACTCGGTGGTAGGCTTTGACGGCGGCGCCGACCACGTCATCGGCCATGGCGGTTGCACGCCTGAGAACGTGCGCGCACTGGTAGAAGGCGCCATATTCACCCGCAGCCCGAAAGAGAAGAAAAACACAGCCCTGTTTATCGGCGGCAGTGATATGGTCGCCGGTGAAAAACTGCTTGATGCCGTGCAAAAGGGCTTCTTTGCCGATTTCCGCGTATCCGTCATGCTCGACAGTAACGGTAGTAACACCACGGCCGCGGCTGCCGTCGCCAAACTCATGAGCAGCGGCGGCGTCAGCGGGAAGAAAGTGGTGATCCTGGGCGGAACAGGCCCGGTCGGCCAACGCGCCGCCGTCATGCTGACCCGGGAAGGCGCCGAAGTTGTATTATGTTCACGGGGCCAGGAACGCGCGCAATCTATCTGCGACGCAATCAAAGACCGCTTCGACGCAGATATCACGGCACTGGGGGCCGCCACCAACGAGGACCGCGCGCGGGCCGTTGAAGATGCACAGATCGTGATTGCAACAGGCGCTGCAGGTGTCCAGTTGCTTAACCGGGAGGCGTGGGAGAGCAACCCCGCTATCGAGATGCTCGCCGACGCCAATGCCACGCCGCCCCTGGGCATCGAAGGAGTCGACATGATGGACCGCGGCGAAGACCGTAACGGCAAGACCTGCTGGGGCGCGATCGGTTTCGGTACCCTGAAACTCGCCCTGCACCGGGCCTGTATCGCAAAGCTGTTCGAAAGCAACGACCAGGTGTTCGACGCCGAAGAGATCTTCGCCCTTGCCAAGACGATGACTTAATCAGTCTGTCCGTTTTTCCCGAATCAGTCTGCCCGTCTTTCCTGAATCAGTCTGTTCGTCTTTCCTGCGCAAGCAGGAATCCAGATGTACAATGAGTCGCCCTCTGGGCGGCATAGTATATTACCGGGTTCCTGTTTGCACAGGAACGACATGCGCCAAGGAATGACGAGCATTTGGGAAAAATTCCCGGCCATTTATTCCCTTTTGTCTGTTTTTTCTTGCCGATCAAATAGCTACATTGCACTTTCCAGACGTGCATAAGCACACTGGACCATGAGCTGCAGAAAAAACCCGGTAAATTTTATCCAATGAACAGATCACGCATTGCCATATTCGCCTCATTAATCATCTGTTGCTCTCTGTCCTCTGGTGCCGGGGCGCAGGAAGCTGTTGAAGAACTCGTCGTTATCGGCGTGACTCCCTCTCGCGACGGCACAGGTTTACCGGAAGAAAAAATCCCTTACCGGGTACAGTCCTCGACGGCGGAAGATATCGAGCGCTCGCAGAGCCTGGACATTTCCGATTTTCTCCGGCACAACCTGGCCAGCGTCACCCACAACGATGCCCAGAACAACCCGTTGCAGCCGGATATACAGTACCGCGGTTTTACCGCCTCTCCCCTGCTGGGCCTGTCACAGGGCATGTCGGTCTACCAGAACGGCGTGCGCATCAACGAACCCCTGGGGGACACGGTGAACTGGGACATGTTGCCCGAATCGGCGATACACAGCATTGACCTCATCGGTGGCGCCAACCCCCTGTTCGGTTTGAACACGGTGGGTGGCGCGTTATCGGTGAACATGAAGGACGGTTTCAACAGCGACGGCCACAGTGCGGAAGTCTACGGCGGCTCTTTTGAGCGCATCGTCACGTCGGCGGAGAGCGGCGGCAACAATGGTTCCCTGGGGTATTACGCAAACGTGAGTTATTTCGACGAGGACGGCTGGCGCGATGAATCGCCGTCCGATGCCCTCAACCTCTACGGCAGCCTGAGCTGGCGTAGCGCCATGTCACGCCTGAACCTGAACGTACAGCACGGCGACAGCAAACTGATCGGCAACGGCGCGATCCCCGCGGAATTGCTGGCGGATGACCGCGACGCAATCTTTACCGCGCCCGATATTACCGAGAACGACCTGATCATGGTCAGCCTGGACGGCAGCCACAACTTCAACGACAAGGTAAAACTCAACGTCAACTTTTTCTACCGGGAAAATGACGGCTCATCATTCAACGGCGACGGCAGTGAATTCGGCATCGAGTTCGATGATGATGGCATGTGGTTGCTGGTCGAGGGAGATGATGACGACGATGACGATGACGACGATAACGGTCATGACGATGATGATAGCGGTAACGGCAATGGCGACGACGATGACGATAACGGCCATGACGATGATGATAACGGCAACGGCAATGGCGACGACGATGACGACAACGGCCATGACGACGATGACGATGACTACGAAGAGTTGGAGGGCGTTGAGACATATGGCGCCGGCGATCCTTCGGACCTTGACATCATTGCCATCAACAATACCAGCAGCCGCAGGCAGGAAAGCTACGGTACGGACATCCAGTTGACGTTCCTGAACGACCTGGCGGGCATGGAAAACCAGTTGATCATGGGCTTCACCTATTACAAGGGGGAAAGCACGTTCCGCTCCGAAACGGAAATAGCCGGCCTCGACCCCGTGACCCGCAGCACCGTGGGCCTGGGTACCGGCGTATTCGTTGAAGAGGCCAGGACCAACCTGGAGACGGAGACGGAAACGACCAGTTTCTACTTCATGAATGCCATGAGCCTGACGGAACAGCTCACCCTGGTCGTGTCCGGGCGCCTGAACAACACCTTGATCGACCTCCAGGATCTCTCCGGAGAGCGCCCGGAACTGAACGGCGAACACGACTTTTTCCGTTTCAACCCGGCGCTGGGCCTGACCTTTCAAGCCACCGACAACATGAATATCTACGGCAGTTACAGCGAATCAAACCGCGCGCCGACGCCTATCGAGCTTGCCTGCAACGACAGTGTCTATACCCGTGCGCAGGCGTTCGCGGACGACCCGGATGACGTGGATTTCGAATGCCGCCTGCCCAACGCATTCCTGGCCGACCCGCCCCTGAATGACGTTGTGAGCAAGAGTTTTGAAGCCGGCGTACGCGGCGATATCGGGCTGGTGGATTACCACCTGGGGTTCTTCCACACCACCAACCACGATGACATCCTGTTCCAGACCACCGGCAGGGCCACCGGCCTGTTCGCCAACGTGGACAAGACCCGGCACCTGGGTTTTGAGGGAGCGTTGAACGGATCGACCGGCAATCTCAACTGGTTCCTGGCCTACACATACCTGGAAGCGACTTTTGAGGACGAGTTCACTGCGGTCGAGAACGAAAACCACCCGCTGGGCGATGATATCGAGGTGGAACAAGGGGATCGTATTCCGGGGTTGCCCGAACATACCCTGAAACTGGGCGCCGATTACCTGCTGTTCGAACGCCTCAATGTCGGTTTCGACGTGGCCTACACGTCGAAAAAAGAACTGCGCGGCAACGAGGGCAACGACAGGGATGACGAGGGTTTCCTGGACCCGGTTGGCGGTTACGCCGTGGTCAACCTGCGCGCCAGTTACCAGGTAACTAACAATATCCAGGTATTCGGCCGTGTCACCAACCTGTTTGACGAAGACTACGAAAGCTTCGGCCTGCTGGGTGAGGAACCCGATGAGGTGGCCGTGGAGGAATTTGAAGACTATGAAAGCCCGCGCTTTTTAGGTCCGGGCGCGCCCCGCGCAGGTTTTGTCGGCATCAAGGTGAGCATGTAAATCCGGTCTTATCCCCCTGCACCTCTGCACCGGCGACTATCAGGGGTCAGAGTAAAAACAGCAACACTGACAGGAAGTATGGTTTATTGTTGGGTATTTTTACTCTGACCCCAAATATTTACAGGGATTTATAACCTGCATCCGTATCCCCATCCAAGCGTATGCAGGTATCCTTTCGTTCAGTCTTCTGCCTATAAACTATGCAGCTATTGCATAAAACGGGTAAACTTACGCGCCTTACATTCAACTCGACGTGATCAGCATGGAACAGGCATACACAGACATTATCAAAGAAATCGACGACCTTAACCGGCCTGGATTAAAACATACGCCTCAACGCGCAGCCAAGGCAATGCGTTTTCTGACCCGCGGCTACACCCTGGACCTGGAAGAGATAATCAACGATGCCCGCTTCCCGACGGAACGGAGTGAGATGGTCGTCGTCCAGGACATAGAACTCTATTCGCTTTGCGAACACCACCTGTTGCCGTTTGTCGGCAAGTGTCACGTGGCTTACATTCCGAACAAGTTTGTCATCGGCCTGTCCAAGGTCGCCAGAATCGTCGATATGTATGCGCGCCGGTTGCAGAACCAGGAGGACCTCACCATGGACATTGCCCGGGCAATGAATAGCGCGACCGATGTTGAAGACGTCGCCGTCATCATCGAGGCCAAACACCTGTGCATGATGATGCGCGGGGTGGAAAAACAGAACTCCGTGATGAAAACATCTGCCATGCTGGGTATTTTCCGCTCCAACCCCAGCACCCGGGCGGAGTTGTTCTCCTTACTGAAATCAACCTGATCTGTCCAGTGGCGGTCTTGCCTGCCCCGGCAAGACAAGGATCATTACTAGCAGTCTGTCGGACTTAGGGCTGGGATAGAGGTATAATAGACGACACGATTTGATGATACCACACGCTGTTCGATAGAGGCTGCTTCGATGGAAAACTTTGTGCAAAGTGACCGTAACCAACCCTACCTGTTACCACCGGATTTACGCGAGTGGCTACCCGAGGATGACCTGGCGCATTTTGTCGTGGCAGCGGTGGAACGGGTGCCTTTGAGTCAGTTTGTGGTGAACACCCGGGGCACGGGGTCGGCACAGTATCACCCGCGTATCATGCTGGCGTTGCTGATTTATTGTTATGCGAACGGTATTTTTTCCTCGCGCCGGATTGAGCGAGCGACGTACCGGGATATCGGGGTGCGTTACGTGACGGCGAACACGCACCCGGACCATGACACGATTTGCAAGTTCCGGCGGGAGAACCTTGAGGCGGTACAGGCGGGTTTTGTGGAGGTGTTATTGCTGGCGAAGGAATTGAAGTTGTTGACGGTGGGCCGGGTGAGTGTGGACGGGACGAAGGTGAAGGCGGCTGCGAGCAAGCGGCGCAGTATCCGCTATGACCGGGCGGTGGAATTACGCGAGCAGTTGCGGGGTGAGGTCAAGGATTTGCTGGCCGAAGCGGAGCGTGCGGACAGCCAGGACGCGGCGGACCCGCAGCAGTTGCCGAAGGCGTTGGCGCGGCGGGAGGCGCTGGCGACGCAACTGGATGCGGCCTGCGCACGTCTGGAGCGCCAGGCCAAGGCGCAAGCGCAGGCGGACCAGGCCGAGTACGAGCGCAAGGTGGCGGCGCGTGAGAAGCGTCGGGGCCGGGCCAAGGGGCACCCTATCAAGCCGCCGGAAGACACCCCGGCGGAGGACACCCAGGTGAACCTGACGGATGCGGACAGTTCCCTGATGCGCAAGAACAAACGCAGTGAGTACCGGCAGGCGTACAATGCGCAGGCGGTGGTGGATGCGGACGGCAGCCAGTTGGTGCTGGGGACGCGGGTCAGCCAATGCGCCAGCGACCGCAACGAATTGGTCGCTGACATTGACTCGGTGCCGGCGGCGTTGGGGACCCCTGCCCAGGTGTTGGCGGACAACGGCTATGCGACGGAGACAGAAGTGGCTGCGCTGACCGGTCGGGAGATAGACGTGCTGGTGGCGGTGGGGACGGAGGACCGGCGCCGGCGGCATGACTTCCGCCCGTTGCCGGACCCGGCGCAGGCGGCCAAGCCCAAGCCGGCGAAAGCGCCCTGGCTGGTGGCGATGCAAGAGAAGTTATCACAGGCGGACAACCGGGCCAGCTACCGGTTGCGGCAGCAGACCGTGGAGCCGGTGTTCGGTATCATGAAGCAGGCCCTGGGGTTCCGGCAGTTTCTCCTGCGCGGCCATGAGAAGGTGACCGGTGAGTGGCAGTTACTGGCCCTGGCCTACAACTGTAAACGCCTGCATAACATGCAGCTGGCCTGATGCAGGGGGCAGTGGGTGTTTACCCGGTCAGGACAGGCGCCTGGTGAGGTCTGTACATCCCCATAATGTACATGTATAGGTTCAGGCAACATGCACGTGCGCCTTGCCGCGACAAAAAGACCTGAAAAGTGGTCCGCAAAGATAATCGCAGCGCCCAAGTCCGACAGACTGCTAGTACTCTTTCAACTTAATATTGACATGTTCAGAGCTACACAGCAACGCCAAGACAAGGCGCAGCCCGCAGAGAATGGCGCGCCCTTGTCAAGGGCTGCAACGCCGTATTGGCGTTGCTGTGTAGCTCCCTGCGGGCGGGCCGGGAAGCGGTCGCCCGCGGCGTTACGCCGCTTGGCAAGGACGCGCCATTCCCGGCGCGGCGTGCCTTGCGCTCAACCGCTTCCCGACCCGCTGAGCATGTCAATATTAAGTTGAAAGAGTACTAGGACCGGGGAGTTAAAGCATGACCGATACCTGCAAAAATAAAACCAATTGTTTATTGGCCTGTGTCCTTGCAGTCTCTATATTCTGTTTGAACACCACTGCCTATTCATCCTCACTGGAAATACAGTCCTATTCAGCGAAAAACAGCGGCATCGCGGAAATCTCGGTCATCATCCTGGGTGAAAAAGAAGCTGTCCTGATCGACGCGCAATGGAAACCGTCCGATGCACAGCACGTCGCACAGATGATTATGGACTCGGGCAGGGAATTGACGCATATCCTGATAACCTACGGTCATCCCGACCATTACTGGGGACTGGAAACGATACTGGACGCGTTTCCTGAGGCAAAAGTGCTGGCCCGCGAAGGTACCCGGGCTGAAATCGCCAACCAGTTTGCCGCGAAGTGGATCCACTGGCAACCCATGATGGGGGATGACATCCCCCTGGCGCCGGTTATTCCCGACGTCCTTGAGGGTGATAAAATACTGTTGGAAGGCAAGGAGATACGTATTATCGACCTGCCCCCCAATGAAGTCGAGAATGCCGTCGTCTACTACGTGCCGTCCGAACAGGCACTGATCGCCGGCGATCTTGTTTTCTCAAAGATGCATGCCTATTTTGCCGATCTCAATAACCCGACGGGCTGGATAGAGGCGCTGCAACTCATGAAGACCATCGGCCCGGTCAGGACAGTCTACCCGGGCCATGGTCCGGTCGGCGATGCAGGCCTGATCGACGAGGCGATTCATTACATGGAGGTGTACCGCTCCCACGCCAGGCCCGGTGTGCCGCTTCCCGAAATCGTTGCAGGCATGACACGGGAGTTCCCCGATTATGAGGGTGAAATTATTCTGTGGTGGACACGGGGCCCCAGCTTCGGGATATTCGGACCGCGCTCACAAGGCGTGCCGGAACGATTACTGGCACAACTGCCCCCACACCTGGTCGGGCCGGCCCCCGGTTGCAGTCACGGGAACAAGGCACTGGTTGAGAGACTTTTCTACCAGGGTTTCAGCGGCGCTGATTTAACTGTCCTGGATGAAGTGCTGTCGGCGGACATCCATTTTGATGATCCCATGTTCCCCGCCGGACTTGACGGACTGAAGGCGCTGGTGAAGAAGAACAATGAAAGTTTCGAGGGCTGGCATTTCAAAATGCACGATATCCTGTGTGACGGGGACAAGGTCACCGTGCGCTGGAGCGGATACGGCAAACACGTCGCCTCCTTCATGGGGGAGCCCGCAACCGGGAAGGACATCGAACTGACCGGCATCTCCATCTACCGGATAGACGCGAACAGGATAGTTGCCGACTGGGTCATACCGGACAACCTGGGCTTTCTCATGCAAATCGGGGTGCTGGAACCGGTTGATATGACCAGGGAGTAGGTTAACCTGGGCTTCACTGAACGGCCCCCAGTGGATCGATCAGGGATGAAAGACAAACTCGGAACCGTCCACGAAGCGTTCATACCGATACGGTGTGAGATCAATTTTCGGCGCCTCGCTGGTGACCATGTCTGCCAGGGCCTCGCCTGCGGCTGTGCTCATGGTGAGGCCGTATAACATGCCGGCGCCGACGTAGAGGCCGGGGATGCTGCTCACCGGCGAGATCACTCCCAGGTTGTCGATGGTGGACATCAGGGAACCGGTGTAGACCTCGCGTACCTTGCAGCCGGCAAAGGCAGGGATGTAACGGCCCATGCCGGCGATGGCTTCGCCGGTAATTCCGGGGATAGACTCCGGTTGCAGAATGCGGTTTTCCTCGAATACGGAAACCCGGTCCGCCGGCCTTTTCCTGTTGGCCTTGAGGTCCCAGAAAAACGTGCCCAGGTTCAGCACCGGCCTCATGTCCTGGTCCACATCCGTCGGCGCGGCCATCAGCTTGCGGATATTCTTCACTATGGACATCGTTATGGGAATGCGGCCGGCAGCGGCGCCAAACAGGTAACCGCCATCGGCTTCGCGCCGGTAGTAGCCGGCGGGGGTCATGCCGTCGATGGCGGGGCCGCCCGCGACCGGTTCGACACTGCACTGTTCCGCGAAAATCATCATCTGCGGCAATTCCAGGCCCAGGTGTGCGGCCAGCATGGAAGACCAGACGCCGCCGGCGATGATCACGCTGGCGGTCTTGATACTGCCCTTTTCCGTGATGACGCCGGCAACGGCGCCGCCCCGGCGTTCGATACTCCGCACCGCGCATGACTGCAGTAACGTCGCTCCCTGCGCTTGCGCGGCCCGGGCAATGGCCGGCGCGGCCAGGCAAGGTTCGATGGCCGCACCGTTGGCCTGGTACAAACCGCTGTGCCAGCCGCTGCCCAGGGCCCCATCGAGGGCGCCGATTTCCCTGTCCGTCAACATGCGCGCTTCCACGCCCGGTTGGCCCTGCATGTCTTTCAGCCAGGCCGCGCTGAATTCCGCCGGTTCCTCCTCCTTGTACAGGCTGATGAGGCCGGGTCCCGCATAACCCATGTCCCCGTTGATCCGCTCCGGCATGGCGTGCCAGAGTTCGATGGAGCGGGCAATGAGTTCCATCTTGATGGGTGAGAGCAATTCATACTCGATGAGACCGACGGCGCGCCCGGAGGCTTCGCCCGCGACCACGCCTTTTTCACACAGGACGACACTGACACCTCTCTCCGCCAGGTTCAGGGCGGTAATTACGCCAAGCAGACCTCCGCCGATGATGACTACATCCGCCTCAGCCGGCAGACCCCGGTCGCTTTCCACGGACTGCGCGCGGGTAACGCCCGGGACAATGCCGCAACCCCTGAATTCAATCACGGTATTGCTCCGTCACGTAATTGCCCGGTCTGCGCAATATCCAGAACGTGAATTCCATTGTCTTTGTTGATGATAGTCCGGTAAATATCCCTTGCTTCGTCCACGGTGATGCGTTCATCCCGCACGTCGGCAAGCACTTTTTCCGGGTCGCGGGTAGCCGGATCCCCCCAGCCGCCACCGCCACCGCTACGCATGCCGACAATATCACCGGAGCACAGCCGGCCCGTGTAGGCGCCCCGGTCCCCGAGTAATTCCTCCCTGTCGGTACCCGGGTTGATCACCACCCGGGCAGGCCCGCCGGCGCCGCCTTCATCGGCGCCCTCGGCAATGGTTTCCCGGGTATTCTCATGTGCCGTGAACAGGGTGACGCCGTCCTCGAGCACCCGGTAGTCGCGATAGATGCCGGCGCCGCCCCGGTAACGGCCGGGCCCCGCAACCTCTTCGCGCAGGCTGAACTGCTCGATACGCAACGGGTAACGCATTTCCACTACCTCCACCGGTGAATTCGGTACGTCGCCCATTACATTAATGGCCATGGTCGGCCCATCCGCATAGGGCCGGGCGCCGTTACCCACGTCAAACGGATCAACGAGTATGAACGGATTGCCGTCACGGGGATTTACCCGGGAAATAGTGGGCATGCACAGGGTTGCGCCGCCGGAGATACAACGCTCCGGGACCGCCTTGGCCAGGGCTCGCATGGTCAATTCGTAACAGGCATTACACACATAACCGTAGGAATCAACCGGTGCGGGACGTTGCGGGCTGATCACCAGACCGGGCGGGATATCAAAATGGATACTGCGAAAGTCCCCCTCATTGGACGGTTCTGCCGGTGATATCACTCCCTTGATGGCCGCGCGCACGACGCTGCGGACGGCATATTCCGGCGCGTTGACCGGTCCTGCCCTGGTCGGGCTGGTACCGTCGAAGGACACGAATATCTCGTCACCGTCCACCTGCACCTGGATGGCGATGGCGAATGGACTGCCCAGGACTACGCCGTCATGGTCCATCATCTGGCGTTCCTCATAAACACCGTCGGGAATGGCGCGCACCTGGCGGCGGGTATCGTTTTCAGTGCTGTCGATAGCGAATTCCATGGCATCGTTCACCATGTCTATGCCGTATTTCCGGCACAGCACCCTGAGGCGCTCGGCGCCCTGGCGGCAGGCCGCGATCTGGGCCTGCATATCGCCGATGACGATATCAGGATAACGGGTATTGCTGCGGAGCATGCTCCAAAGCCCTTCCACCTTGTCACCGCCCGCGACGATTTTCTCGTGGGCGAAGCAGATACCTTCCTGGTACACGTCGATAGAGTCCGGACACCAGCCGCCCGGGGTTTTGCCGCCGATATCTGCCCAGTGGGCGACGGACGCGGTGAATGCCAGCAGTCTGCCCTCGAAAAACACCGGCATGTAGATGGATACGTCGGAAATGTGGTTGCCCGTGGTATAGGGGTCATTGGCGATGATGACATCCCCTTCGGCCAAGCCATCGATACCATGTTTCTCAATGCCCTTAGCGGCCGTGTGAGGCAGCGCCCCGACAAACACGGTCATGCCCGGCGCTTCCGCCCAGGTTTCACAGCGCGGCGAGACTATGGCGAGGCCGAAGTCCTGCACCTCGTAAAGCAATGGATTGTAGGCGGTGCGCACCAGGGTGGTGCCCATTTCCCGGGCCGCGGCAACGACGCCGTTGCGGATGACTTCGGCAGTGATGATATCCAGCTTCGACATGGCGCTCACCTCCTCAGGATAGTTGAGTCAGGACAAGGTTTCCAATCCGGTCCACGACCAGCGCCCAACCCGGCGGAACGGCGCTGGTGGTGGTCCATTCTTCCACAATTGCCGGCCCGGCGACCTGCTGGTCCCTGGCCAGGTCATCCCGGTTATAGACGGGTATGGCCTGGTTGCCGTCAGCTGTGGCGAAACAGGTATTTCTCGTCCCCCATGGTGCGGCCGGCTCTCCTTCAGGCCATACGGGCCAGGAAGGCCTGGCCACCTGCCCCACAGAGCGCACCCGCAGGGTCACGACCTCCAGGGGCGCTTCGGGCTCTCCGTGCCCGTAGAGCCGCTGGTGCAGCGTCACGAAACGCTCACGCACCCCTGTCAGGATAGCGTCCGGTTCCCCCAGCCAGGGCTCATCGACGTGCACCGTGACGGTAAACTCCTGGCCTGCAAAACGTACGTCCATGCGCGTATCCGATACGATATCGCCGCGGTCGAAACCATGCCGCTGCAACCGGTCCAGGTTCTCCTGTTGCATGACTGCGATGCTGTCCAGCATCTCCTCCAGGTGTTGCGCGACAAAAGGGCGTACCAGGGTCCTGGAATTATCTTCCCGGTAATCCGAACAGACGATACCCCAGGCGGAAAAATTCGCAGGCGCACGCGGTACGATCACGGACTTCACTCCCAGTTCCTCACTCACCGCGGCGGCAAACAGGCCACCGCCACCACCGTAGGACAGTAACGAGTAGTCGCGCGGGTCCAGGCCTTTTTCGACAGTGATGGAGCGGATGGCATTGGTCATATTGGTTGTCGCGATTTTGAGCACGCCCAGGGCGGTTTCCTGTACGGACAGGCCGAGTTCGCCGGCGAGGGCCGTTACCGCCCGCAAGGCGGCCGCCTCGTCCAGTTGCATGCGGGACCCGAGAAAGGTCCCGGCATCGAGATACCCCAGCAGCAGGTGGCAGTCCGTCACCGTGGGTTCCGTACCACCGTGTCCGAAACAGGCCGGTCCCGGCGCGGCGCCGGCGCTTTGCGGTCCCACCCGCAGGGCGCCGCGCTGGTCAAGCCAGGCGATGGAACCGCCACCTGCGCCGACCGAAGAAATGTCGATAGTGGGACCCATAACCGGCCGCCGGGCCACGTAGGTCTGTGAACGTTCGATGATCTCGCCCTGGTCGATCAGGGCCACATCGACGGTTGTGCCACCCACGTCGAAACAGATGAGATTTTCGACCCCAAGCGCTCCGGCCAGGGACCCGGCGCCGATAACGCCACCGGCAGGGCCGGATTCAAGCGTCGTAATCGGCCTGTTGGCAGCACGGTCGGCGGCCACAACGCCGCCATTGGACTGCATCATGGCCAGGGGGGATGCATAGCCACCTGCTTCCAGTTGGTGCGTCATGCTGCTGATGTAGTTTGCAAACTGCGGCTGCACGTAAGCATTGAGCACCGTGGTCGACGTCCGTTCGAATTCACGCCATTCACCGACCAGTTCATGGGAAGCCGAGACGGCAATACCGGGGTATTGCTCCCTGATCCGTTCAGCCGCCAGCCGTTCATGGGCCGGGTTGGCATAACTGTGCAGGAAGCAGATGGCTATGGCCTCGCAGCCGTGCCCGGCCAGCAGGGCGGCTTCCCGGTCGACGGCATCCAGGTCCAGGGGAACCACTTCCTCACCGCCGGCGCCCAGGCGTCCCGGTACTTCCCGGCGCAGGTAACGGGGAACCAGGCAGCGAGGCGCCGTGTAATGGGGATTATATATTTCCGGGCGCGAACCCCGGCCGATCTCCAGTACGTCCCGGAAACCGCTGGTGGTGAGCAAACCTACCTGTACGCCCTGCTCCTGGACAATCGTGTTCACCACGACCGTAGTGCCGTGAAAGATGCGCCCGACCCCGGCAAGCCTGACGGGCAGGCGGCCGATGCCGGCGCCGACCTCCTCGACAATCCGTTCCGGCGTCGACGGCTGTTTCTCCAACGTGATCTCACCCGTAGCCGCGTCAAGCAGGACGAAATCAACAAACGTGCCTCCCACGTCGATGGCGAGGCGGTGACCCGCAGTTGATGGTATATAGGTGTCCATTATTTTCTTACCTTCGAGGGGACAGAATTAAACTCTGTCCCCGCTATTGAGCTTTGAGGGGACAGAATTAATTCTGTCCCCGCCAATCACTGAAATAACATTTCAGGTCTATCTCTTCCTCCCCGGGTGTCATCGAGCGTACCAGCTTTAAACCGGCTTCCATCGTAGCATCGATACCGATATAGCCGCTGATCAGGTAGTTGGAATTTTCCATGCCCGGCAAATCGGAAAGTACATGTGTGCGGGTATCGAGGTTGCCGCGGGTCAGAAAAGACCACCACACGGACCCCAGGTCATGGATATCGATGTCCCTGTCGACGACGATGCACATGCGGTTATACGCAGGACTTAGTTTGAAGACAGCCTCGATAACATCTTTCGGATGGCTGTCATACTGCTTGTCTATTTTGACGATACTGCCGTACATGGTCGGGTTAATAGTGACGTCGAGGATGCCGGGCAGTTCCTTGACCAGGCCGCGGTAAATACGCCCGCCCCAGGATACGGCCAGGGCGGTGAGATCTTCCCGCGCGCCGCACAACAGGCCGTGATAATAAGCATCCTTGCGCCAGCCCACGTTGAGGACATCGAGGACATACGCGCTCTTGTTGACCTCGCAATAGTAGCCCAGGAACTCACCGAACGGACCGTCCTCGACCCGCTCGTTGGGCCGGATAGTACCTTCGATAACAATTTGAGTAGCCGCCGGGACCAGGAGGTCCACGCGCTCGCAGGGACGCATCTCAAGCTGCCCTCCGGCAATATGGGCCGCAAGCTGTACCTCGTCCTGGCCGATGGGCAGGGCCGTCACCGCAGCCAGGAAAACAGGCGGCGGCGCGCCGATGAGGACGGCCACCTCCAGGGCCTCACCCTTGGCCTCGGCCTTTGCCTGGTAATGCGCGAGATCGTGAGGCGAATCGATACAACAGTGCATTATTTTATCATCCCCCAGCATCATGCAGCGGCTGAAGGACAGGTTCGGTATCCCCGTCTCCGGGTCGCGTGCCAGGAATACGCCGGCGGTGATATATGGCGCGGCATCCTTTTCCCGCCAGGTTATTTCAGGCAAGTCATGCAAACTCCCGGCCAGCAGGTCGCGCGGAACAGGAATTTCCTTAATGTAATCATAGGAATGAGCAGGCAAGCTATCGATGATTTCCCGGAAGCGCTCGTTCAAGCCCTTGTCTCCAGCGTTCATAAGCTCGGCCATGCGGCTGAAACTCCCGTAGATGTTGGCGACCACCGGGAAACTGCTTCCCCTGACGTTCCTGAACAGGATGGGCCAATCGCTCTCCTTCTGCGCGCGTGCAACTACCGCGGCGAGTTCAAAACGGGGATCGACCTCCCTCTCAACCAGGTGCATTTCCTTCCTGGCCACCAGGGAATCAACGTATGTCCCGAAATCGGTCATCTTCAAGTCGTTTAATTTCACCGATATTCCACTGTGCTGGATAGTCGTTGGATAAGGTAATCCCCCGCTGTGACAGGATGTGTAAAAAAATCCGGGAAATAGTCTTCCGGCAACTCCAGAGACAATGCGCTTGCCCGACCGATTATTCCGTCTTTCATGATCGAGTCCCTACTGTTTGATTAAATTGTAAGGCTATCAGGCCAAAAAATAACAATGCATTAAATATTGCATAATAAATTGCATAATACTATTATTGTTCAATGTATGCAATAATGTGATTGATAATTTATGAAACCAATCCGGAAAACGAGTAGGCCAAACTATGCATATTTCATCACAAGGGCTAACCTGGGAAGATGAGGAAGTCGAGGGCGGCGCTGCTTGTAGTTTTGTCAGCTTGCCGCTAGGAAAGCTGACAGATGTAGGTGGTGCTTATAAATTCAGGATGGGTAAAGGTCTCGAGTTCAAGTATCATCGGCATGCCGACTGGGTGGCCGTCACGGTACTGAGCGGAAAAGTTCGTGTTGCCTCGCCAGGTGACGCCGATCCACCTGTATACGAAGCAGACGATGTATATCTCGTGGAACCTGGAACCTTACACCAAGAGACTATGCTGGAAGATACTGAAGTAGTAGTGATCCACGGGCCTGGTGTCACCGGGGAGCGTTTTGAAATACATACTGTAGAGGTCTAGATTTAATCAACTGAGGTAATACGCTCCGATGCATGTTTGAGTTTTTTGTTCAGGTAAATACCTCGTCCCCCAGTCCAAATATCGCATCTCTTATATCGACAGAAGATTTAACAACCAGATATTCAGCTCGATTTACATTCTGATCCAGGATCGCGCTTAAAATATCTTCATGGTGGGTAATCCATTTGTCGGGGCTTGAATTTATGGTAAGGCCCTGGACCTGCAGACGGAAAAGCAGGGTTTCGAGACGTTCACGAATGTCCCAGAGCACCGGATTATCCACTACCGTAGCGATTGAATCCCAGAATCTGACATTTTCATCCAGATATTTTTGCACCCTTTTTTCCATTGCTGCAGTTTTCCTGAATTTTTTTGCCACCTTGAGGGATTCGTCTATAAATTCCCTGGCCCTGGTTTCTTTTACATCTTCACAGGCCTGTCTCACAGCCAGCATAGACAGAGCATCCAATACATCAAGAATACATTCCACTTCCCGGCGGGAAATTTTTCTTACCGATGCGCCACGATTTTTTTCTATCGAAACCAGGCCTTCACTTTCAAGCCGTCGCAGCGCATCCCTGATCTGCCGTTGGGTTGCGCCCAGTTGCTGGATTAGATCAATTTCGATAAGCCTTTGCCCCGATATATATCTGCCTTCACGAATACCTCTTCGTAGTTTTGAAACTACCGATTCTGCAGTATCTTTTTTTCGTCTGTTATTATTTGATTCAGTAGAATACATTTTGCATCAGCCTTAGTTGTTACTGCATCCTGAAAGTCTCAGCATATACGCTACATGCTTGAGTTCGCCGTTGAAACCACCAGACATTTAGGGCATAACATATAACTTGCATAATATTATGCAAAACCTGGCAATTATCCATAAATTCATTACAGCGGAAAAGAGACAGCTTTGACCTCTTGCCATAGATTCGAATTTTCCCCATGAATGAAGCACAAATAACCAAACTTATCAGAAACCAGAAGGCAGGCATGTCACTGGCGCAACCTTTCTACCAGGATAGAGCAATTTTTCAACTCGAATTCGATACAATAATCAGGCGGCAATGGCTGCTGGCAGACCATGAATCCCGCATTCCCGCGCAGGGCGATTATTTCCTGGTTAAAGTGGCGCAGGATACCATCATTGTTGTGCGCGCAAGGAATAATCGAATTAACGCCTTTTATAATGTCTGCCGGCACCGGGGTACAACACTGTGCGAGAAAACAGCAGGACGTCTGAAGCAGTTTGTCTGTCCCTACCATGCCTGGTCTTATGATCTTGACGGACACCTGAGGCAGGCCAGGGACATGCCCGCAAGCTTCAACAAGGGCGAATACGGTCTTGTTCCATGCCGTCTGGAAGTGGTTGAAGGGCTGATTTTCCTATGTCTGGATGAAGACGCCCCGGCTGATTTTAACCGCAGTCATGGAGCTTTTCTGCCCTATCTGAAACTTCATGGTACCGCTGGCGCACGGATCGCCCACCATGAGCAATGGACAGTGCAGGCCAACTGGAAACTGCTGTATGAAAACTTCGGTGAGTGTTATCACTGTGCAGGAGTGCATCCGGAGTTCCTGAAATTATACCGTACAGAAACCCTGGCCGCCTTCGGCGCGGGACCTGCGTCAGCCGGAGTCAATGCTGAACTGGCTGGACGCTTTTCGGCCTGGGCTGAAAAGGCGGAGGAACTAGGACACCACACTGCCTCTGTCGAATGCAACGGCGACGGCAATTACTTCAGCTACGCGGCCCGCGCTCCGTTCGACTTTGATGCCCTGACGCTGAGCGCCGATGGAAAACCTCTTGCACCGTTGATGGGGGAGTTCAGGCAGTATGACGGCGCCATGTCAGTCATTGCGCTTAACCCGGTAAGTTGTATCCTGGGTTACAATGATTATTCAATCCTGCTCCGTTTCATTCCCCGAAGCGTGGACTCAACTGACGTTCTTGTTACCTGGCTGGTTGACAAAAATGCCCGGGCAGGTATTGACTATGACAGGGACAGGTTGACTGAAATCGGTCTGGCGGTGATGCGTGCAGACACAAAACTTACAGACTTGCAGCAACAGGGCATCGCGACCAGCGGCTACCGGCCTGGTGTCTACTCCAGACAGGAACAACTGGTTGACTCTTTTATTCGATGGTATCTCAAACAATTACAGGCGATTGTGTTTTCAAAGCGTTTTCCTTAACTCCCGGCCTGCAGGTCGTCCGGGACCGGCGCCTCCTTGATGTAATCATAAGAATGGGCAGGCAGAGGGTATCGATTATTTCCCACCAGAGCGCGGGCCTTCGCCGTTTTCAGTCGAACTTCTCCGGGTGCGGACCGAGGGAGAAACTCAGGATCACGCTGAGGCCGAACAGGGCGGCACAGATGTAAAGCACCTCTGTGTAGTTGCCGAAATGGTCATAACCCAGGCCAAGAATATATGGAAACACCGAGATCCCGATGAGGGACGCACAAAATATATGGCCGTAAATCTTGCCGTAGGCCAGCAGGCCGAAGTAGCGGCCGACCAGTATTGCCAGGGCATCCGACTCTGCGCCCGAACTCAGGCCTATCAGGATACTGGCGGCGATAATCCAGTAGCCCGGCATACCCGTTGCCAGTAACAGGGTGCCGGCGACTGCACAGATAAAAATGCCTGCAGTGACCCAGGGGACGTAAACCCTGTCGTAGATGTAGCCGGCCAGCAGGCGGCCGATGATCATCATGATGCCTATAATGGATGCAGCCAGTATGGGCATGTTGGAATCCGGTTCAATCATCCTGACGATGGAAACCAGGTGCAGCGCCAGGGAGTAAATGGTACCGGTGCCAAGGGTCAATATCCCGGTGATAATCCAGAACTGGGGCAGCCTGATCGCCTGTGCCGAACTGATACCGGTAACAACATTATCGCCTCCCGGTTTATCGCCTACTGCGCCGCCATCAACTGCCAGCCCGCATTGTTCCGGCGTATCCCTGACTATCAGGGAGACAACCGGCACCCCGGCGCACAAGACAAGCAAACTTAGGCCAATGTAGGCATATCCCGGCCCACCCAGGTCAACGAGGTATTGTGTAAAGGCGGGAACAATTGAAAAACCAAGCCCCATGCCCGCGGTGGCGATTCCGACCACCAGGCCGCGCCGGCGGTCAAACCAGTACGACAACAGGCGCATGTAGGCGAGACTGTTCGCACCCGCACAAATGACTCCCATGAAAAAATAAAGGATATGAAACGTGGAGAGCGACGCGGCATATGACAGAGCGAACAGGCTGAGGGCAAATCCCAGCATGGAGGGGATAAGCACTTTTTTCGGACCGATCCTGTCCACCAGTATTCCTATGACCGGCGTGGTGAGGACGATGGCGGCAGTGAGCAACGTCGCAGCCAGGGAAATCCCGGACCTGCTCCAGCCATAGGCTTCCGACAATGGCTGCATCAGCACGCCGATGGAATAGAATGCGATGGGCGCCGGGCTTACCGCCAGACCGATGGTGGCGGCGAGGACGATCCACCAGCCGTAAAATATTCTGTTATCTTTGCTCATCGGCATCACCCTTCGCTACCCACCCGGCTAATCGTACTATATTCATCGGAGCCAGTCTTGATGAAGTGCCTGTTCCAGGTTGAAAACGTTAACGGAGGACAGAGATATGAGCAGCTATTTCCCAAAAGAAAAATTGTCATGGCTATTAATCTGCGACCTGTTTTTTATTCAACAGGGATTTAGCGATAATCAATTGTTGTATTTGCGAAGTGCCTTCATACAACCTGAACAGACGCACATCACGATAAAACCTCTCTACATTATAATCCGCGATATAACCGGACCCACCAAATATCTGAACTGCCCGGTCCGCCACGCGATTGACCATTTCCGCGCAGAACAATTTACAACACGAAATCTCCTCGGTGATGCGTTCGTCCAGAGTATATCTTCGGGCTGTATCTTCCACCATGCACTTGCCGGCATAGTATTCAGTCTGGCTGTCAGCCAGTAACGCCTGTATCAATTGGAAATCACCAATCCTGCTGCCGAATTGCCGGCGCTCATTGGCATAATTTACCGAGTCTTCAATCAAACGTTTGGCACTACCGACTGAAACCGCGCTGATATGCAGACGCCCCCTGTCCAGAACTTTCATGGCGGTATCGAAGCCCTTGCCTTCAATACCACCTACTAATGCTGTCCCGGGAACTTTTACGTTATCCAGCACCACATCACAAATATCCGACCCCTTGTGTCCCATTTTGCGCTCCGGTTTCCCCAATCCGATTCCAGGCAGATCCGCATCTATGAGAAATGCAGAGATCCCGCGAGTCCTGTCCTCCAGGGCTCCGGTTCTGGCCATCAGCGTAAATACGCCGGCGCGGGGTGCATTGGTAATATACCTCTTGGTTCCATTGATGACATAAGTGTCGCCATCAAGCGTGGCGCGCGTTCTGAGAGAACCCGCATCAGAGCCTGCCTCAGGCTCCGTTAATGCGAAAGAACCAATTAGTTCACCACTGGCAAGTTTTGGTAAATAATGATTTTTTTGTTCCTCAGTGCCGTCCATGACAATTGCTTGAGAACCTATCCCCACATTGGTCCCAAAGACCGAACGAAACGCCGGCGACGTGTATCCCAGTTCCTGGGCAACCAGCACCTCTTCTGACACAGACAAACCCAGACCGCCATATTTTTCCGGAATTGACAAGCCAAACAGGCCCAGCCCTTTCATTTCTTCAACAATCTCATCAGGAACACGTTCTTCCTGATCAACCTGCTGTTCAATCGGTATCAACCGCTGTCTTACGTAA
This sequence comes from Gammaproteobacteria bacterium, assembly GCA_965116495.1. GTDB lineage: Bacteria > Pseudomonadota > Gammaproteobacteria > Eutrophobiales > Eutrophobiaceae > JAAXHV01. The sequence goes on from OZ220696.1 coordinate 1,178,010, forward strand.
CGCCTCACAGACTGCAACAACTGGTTCAGAGTATCTTTATCCAAGGACATGTAACCGGTGACTCCCGAGGATTAACTATTATCGATACCGGCCAGCCCGGCAGCCTGCGGCACCCCGAAAAAGCCGGCAATGCCGGAAAATTTGGCCCCGCCAATTTCTTCGTTATTTTCAGCCATAGGAGTACCAGTCGTCGCAATCACCTTGTGTTCCGGATGATTATCGATTATTTCACGGGGAAATGTAAATGCTAAGGTTTCGCCGGTATTGCATCGGCAGCAGAAAGCATCCTGCAGACGATAAGGAAAAAACAGGCTGCAAGAACAGGACCGGTAGACCCGATAATGCTCAGTGAACTCAGGGAAAAATGTTCGACTACCCGGCCACCGATGGCGGCGCCGGCTCCATAGCTGAGCACCTGGACGGCAAAAGCCGCGGTAGCCAAACGGCCGCTCCTGTCGATCGAGGCGGCAGTTCCTATCACATAAGGCAATACAAAAGACAGCAGGAATAGAAACACAAACATCCAGGTCACATAGGAAACCACATCGATTGAATCAGGAACCAGGCCACCGGCTGCAGCAGTCAGAATGGCGCCACCTGCCAAAGGCAGTATTCTGCCTAACCGCATCCCGATAAACCCTGCCGTAAACGACCCGGCCACGGATACCAGCATTCCCAGGCTCAAGTAGAACCCCACGTCATGGGAAGTCATACCCACAGACAGGCCGATTCGTTCAATAAACGACCAGACCGTACCAACGCCTGCAAGATAAAGGAATTCTCCGGTCAAAAAAATCGCGACTAACCGGTACGAATTTATACCTGTCTTTATATCGAAGATTTGTTGTTGCTGTACCTGTCCGGATGGCAGTTTGAGCAGCAACAGGATTCCCAGGAAGGTTAATATGGCAAATAATGAAAATAATGCACGATGATAACCCCCGGACAATATCCAGGGTACCAGGTAAATGAGCAAGGCCAACAACAAAACCACATAGGCATAGACATGGCCGGTCAGGGATTCGGGATTCCTGGATGACGCTATGGTCATTATGGCCGCGGCCAGGCAAAGTGCGCTGCCAAGCCCGACCGCCACACGGAAAACAAAGATGACAGCGTAAATATCGGTGAGCACAGTCAGTAACTGCCCGGAACCAGCAATGACAGCGCCGCAAACCGCCATTTTCCGGGGCGACATACGCACTGCTCCCAATGCAACTGCGAGCATGCAACAGCCGATGGTAACGATCTCTGCCGAGCCTAACAGGCCGGCGGCAGCTTCGCCCAGGTCCAGGCCGTCAATCAGGGCGCCGATCTGAAACGGCATCATCATGGAGCCGAGTTCGCCGAAGAACACGCCGGCGACAAGAGAACAGAACAATATTATGACGCCCCTGCTATACATTTGATCTACTCAATCCTTAACAGGCAGAGGGTTGTGAAAAAGTATGATTCACGTTGCCGTGATTGTCGGCCAGAGTGTCTTACTACCCGTACGGCAGACCAGGTTTCCCAGCAGCGTTGCCCATTCCGATGTCGAGCCGAAGTCATCGCACCATGACCAGAGCCGCCGGGTAAACTGGTGCAAATGGTATTCCCTGGCAAAACCCATGGCTCCATGGACCTGGTGAGCAATCTTCGCGCCCTTAACTGCTGCCTCACCACAGCGAATCTTGGCTGCTGCTATCGCAAACTCCGTACGCAAGTCATCAATGCCGAACCTGGCCCAATGCATCAATCCATTATCGGCGGCACACAGCGCCGCCGCCACCTCTTCAGCCAACACGGCAACATTGTGCTGTATCGCCTGGAACCCCGCAATCGGTCGACCGAACTGTTCACGTTCCAGGGCATAATCAACCGTCATATCCAGTATCCGTTCCAGTGCGCCCGCCATCTGAAAACTACGGACCAGGGCGCCTACCCTGCATAAGGCTTCAACCGGTCCGGGACGATCAAATTTCCTGATGACGCTTGCTCGGTGGTCATCAAAACGGATATCGTTCAGCGGTTCGCCGGCCAGGTTGGTACCGTTGGACAATTCTGCCTCCAACCTGGGTACGGATACGATGGCATATCCGTTGTCACAGGGCGCGATAACGATGATCCGTTCAACCTCGGCGGCATAAGGCACTTTATATACCTCCCCACTCAGCCTGCCGTCCTGGGTCAGGGATACAGACCCTGCACTGTTAACAGGGGCTACGGTAAGGGAAGTGATCGGGACTTCACAGCCCACCCAGGCTAACAACCAGCCGGAAATTAACGTTTCGCAGACCGGCGCCGGCACGGCATATTTGCCTGCCAGTCGGAGAACAGGCGCGCACTCAATGACAGCCAGACCCGTACCGCCATATTTTTCCGGCACCCAGGCCCATGGGATAGCCGTTTCGCTCAGCGTATTCCAGAGCTGCTCCTGCGGTTCACCTTCCTCTGTCCGGTTGATGACATCGGGAGTAGACAATTCGGAGAATATCCGTGTTACCGCATCGACCAGTACCGGGTCTGACTCACTTTTTTCCATGATTCATTCTCCGGAGAATCGGGGTGGACGTCTTTGTGTCGAAGCACTGATTCCCTCCCTGAAATCCGAGGTGGATTTAAGACGCGTCTGTTCGGCCAGTTCCCGTTGAATTGCTTCAGGGAGTTCGCTGAGAAGCTGCCGGCGTTGCGTCTTTCTGATCGCCTGTACCGCCAGCGGCGCCGACTCCGAGATCTCGGCAGCAAGCGCAATTGCCGCTTTTCGAACATCCTCCTGCGCAACCGACTGATCTGCAAGGCCTGTTGATACTGCTGTCTCACCGTCTATACGACGGCCCGTGAACAACATCAGGTTTGCCCGATTATGCCCGATCAGTCGCGGCAAGGTAACGCTGAGACCGAAACCATGGTGGAAGCCCAACCGGGAAAAATTGGCGCTGAATCTCGCATCGGCGCAGGTAATACGGAAATCCGCTACCAGCGCAAGACCTAAACCACCTCCGATAGCGGCACCCTGGACAGCCGCCACCACGGGTTTGCATGAACGATACAGGCGCAAAGCATGCCCGTAAATTGTTTCCACCTCCGCCCGGGCGGTACTCTTCTTTCCCGGCAATTCAGGCGGCCGGTTAAATTGAAAACCGGCGCAGAAATGTTTTCCACTGGAACACTGTACAATGGCGCGACAAACCGGGTCGGTATCGAGTTTCTCGTAAATATCGGCTAACCCCTGGATTAATCCTGCATCGAAATAGTTATCAGGAGGCCGGCAGATCTCGACGATCGCAACGTGGCCCTCGAATCCCACGTTAATATCCGGATTTTTCATCATGTTTCATTCATGTTGCTGTCTGACTTCGCCAGGGTATCCCGATTGTCAGGGGACGGACTTCAAGTCCGTCCCCTGTGCCTGTTTATCATTAACGCATCCACTACCGTCAATCCTTGCCCTTCAGTGTGGATAATGACGGGGTTCAATTCAATCTCCCGGATATGGTCCTTATTGGCCTCTGCAAACCGGGATAAGCCGACCATGAGATTAATCAATGCTGCCACATCAGCCGCTTCATTTCCGCGGTAGCCTGCCAGGAGTCTCCATATCTTTAACTCCTCTAACAGATACCTCGCCTGGGACTCGCTGACGGGAACCGGAGTCACGGCAACATCATCCATGACCTCTACCAATACTCCGCCTGCTCCCGCTGACAGCATCAGACCGAAATCCTTGTCTTGGGAGATGCCGATCAGCATTTCAATGCCGGGCGCCGACATCGGTTCAAGCAATACTCCATGTATATCGGCGCCGGGCTCATACCTGGCCGCATTCTCCGTCAACCGGGAAAAACCGTCCCTGACGGCCTGAGCTGAGTCCAGGTTCAACAATACGCCACCCGTGTCAGTCTTGTGGGGGATATCCGGCGATTGTATTTTCATTGCCACTGGTGATGCGTATTTCTCAAAATATTCCACGGCTTGCTCTGCTGTCCGTGCGAGGAAACCAGCAGGCTGTAAAAGTCCCAAATCAGCCAGTACGGTCTTGACCTCGTATTCACATAAAATCTTGCGCTCGCAGAATTGATGCAGATCAACCGGTGGCGGTTGCATGTCCGGGACCTGCGTCTCCCGCGACTGCATATGATCCAGGTAACCATGATAATTCACCATGGAAGAGAGTGCAGATGCGCAATTCTGCATGTCTGTCATAACAGGAAACCCGGCTTCCACGAGCAACTTCATTGCATCCGGGTTTGCGGCCGCGTAGGTGCAGAACAATACAGGCTTGTCGCTTTCTTGCCTGATGCTACGCAAGGTTTCCATATCGGCTGCAATATATTCGGCACTGTAGGTGGCGCAAACAACAATCGCGGCGTCAATTACCGGGCAATCCAGCATTATCTTCAGCGCCGCCGCGTAACCGGCTTCGATGACGCCTTGAGCGGTAATATCCACGGGATTCGCAAGCGATGCATAGGGAGGCAGTACTTCTGCCAATCGACGGCGGGTCGATGTGTCGAGTTCGTTAATTTCCAGCCCTTGCTCTTCACACTTGTCCGCGAGCATAATTCCGGCGCCCCCGGACGGCGTGAGGATGCCGATCCGGCGTCCCTTCGGCAGACGGTCGGCAAGATCGCAGAAACAGCAGGCGGTATCGATCAACTGTGCGATATTATGCGTCTCCTGGACACCGTAGCGCCGGAACACGGCCTGGTAAGCCTGGTAATTTCCCGCCAGGGCGCCGGTATGGGTGGTAACGGCCCTTGCGCCGACTTCGGCGCGGCCGATTTTGCAGACGATTACCGGTTTGCGCAGCTCCGCTGCCTGTTCCAGGACCGCGCGGAAACCGGAAGGTTCAATCAGTCCTTCCAACACAACGACGATAACACCGGTATCAGCGTCAAGCAGCGCGTATTCGACGAAATCATGTATCCCCAGTAACGCCTGGTTGCCCGCAGCAACGACATGGGTGAACCTCAACCCTTGCAGGCGCGCCCGGCTGTATATGCCAAATCCCAGACCACCGCTCTGTGACACCAGGGCAATACCTTTTTGTCCCGCTTCAAATTTATCCCCGTGATATTCCCCGTTTGCAACGGCTGCACTGAAGCTGGCAGCCAGCGGGAGCCCGGTGTTCAGGAACCCTTCGGAATTCGGGCCTAGCAGGCGTATGCCGTATTTCAGGCAAATCGATTTGATCTTCTCCTGACGCGCGATACCTTCTTCCATGTTGTTGTCGGCAAAACCCGAACTTATAATCAAAACGGCTTTAACCCCTGCTTGTCCGCATTCCTCCATCACGCCCGAAACTACAGCCGCGGGTATAGCCATGATCACAAGGTCTACCGGTCCGGGCACCTCCTGCACCGTGTCATAACACTCCACGCCTTCAACTTCCTTGTGGGAGGGTGAAACAAAATAAATGGGGGCATCCGTCCTGTGGCGTAACAGTACCGAGACAAGACGGCCGCGAAAATTGCGCTTGTCAGGGGAGGCGCCAACCAGGGCAACCGATTTGGGTAAAAACAATGGGGCCAGAGCGTGCATTATTGACGGTTATCTCAGGCCCAGGCCGCGCGCAATGATACCTCTCAGCACTTCCGTGGTGCCCCCCTGGATGGTCAGTTTTGGCGCGAGCAGCATGGCGCGCCTGCAGGTTTCATCAAACGCGCGATATTGCTCTCCCGGTCTGAATGCAACCAGGTCCCTGGCTTTTGAAGGCAGACCCTGTTCCCAACAGGTGCCCAGGTCTTTCACTATAGCCGCTTCCATACCGGGCATCCCGCCCTGGTCAAGTCTTGCTGCAGTAGCTATGGACATCTGCCGCAGGGTTGACAACTGGGCGGCCAGGCGGCCTATTCCTTCCGCGGCGTGCGCCTCCGGGTGTGGTTCGACCAACGAAATCAACTCGTACAATACGGAGATGGTTTCCAGGAAGCGGTCTGGACTACTGCGTTCGTATATCAATTCGTCAGACACCTGTTTCCAGCCTGCATCGGTTTTACCCAGCATATGGGAATCAGGCACCAGTACATCTTCAAACAGCACCTCGTTAAAATCATGTTCGCCGGCAAGGTTGTTGATGGGTCTTACCGTCACCCCCGCCGCGCTCATGGGGATAAGAAACTGGGTTAGACCGAACCGGCGGTCATCCTCCGCAGGTGCTGACGTCCGTAACAGCGCAATCATGTAATGTGTGCGGTGCGCATGGCTGGTCCATAACTTGCTGCCATTTATACGCCACCCGGCACTTGTTTTTTCCGCCCTGGAACGTATCGAAAACAGGTCAGACCCCGAGTTCGCTTCGCTCATGCCGATACAGAAAAAACACTCACCCCTGACGATTTCAGGTAGCAGATTGTTACATAGTTCGTCACTGCCGTATTTGAGAAGCATGGACCCGCTTTGCCGGTCGGCCACCCAATGAGCTCTAATGGGCGCTCCGGCGGCCAGCAGTTCTTCCGCGACAACGTGGCGTTCAAGATAAGATCGTTCCCGGCCTCCGTAATTCCGCGGCCAGGTCATGCCGATGTATCCCGCCTGTCCGCATTTACGGCTGAACCCGGGACAAAACCCGTCGCCTGAGTCTCCGGTTGCAGGAAGTTCCCTGCTGATAAATTCCCTGACTTCGTGTCTCAGCGCGGAAATATTGTCAGCCAAGTCCGGGACATCGAAATGAAAATAGCCCATGTACCTTTCCCAAACAGAGTGAGAGTTATAGTTTCAGTATACGATACAGTAAGATTAGCTGTAACGGCACAAATCAGGAATGGCCACGACTGACGATGAAAATATTGATTCTTGGCGCTACCGGTACCATAGGGCACCAACTTGCTGAAGAAATTGTGCAGGGCGTCCCGCAAATTCAATTACGACTGACAAGCAGACGTAATGATGGCGTTACACAACTCGAACGGGAATTCCCTGATGCGGAAATCTGTAAAACGGATTTTCTGGACCCGGCAAGCCTGGAACCTGCAATCCGGGGGGTTGACAAAATCATGGTTGTCAATCCTGATGCGATCGATGAAAACCGGGCTTGTACAAACCTGGTCGAGGCAATCGGCACGGCAGGCGGAGTAACGCATGTACTACGGCTGCTGACTTACCCGCCAGGTCTCACACCGGCGGATATCAAGCCTGAAGCCCGTGCAATACCCATAGGCTTTAACCAGGGCATCGCCGCCAGGGAGATGCTGGATTCAAGTGATATACCACTGACTTACGTTAATGTCATTTCCAGTTTCATGACCAATTTACTGTGGTCGGCCGAGTTGATACGCACCAGACAAAAATTTGTCATGCCGTGCCCGCAGGTGCAGACCTGGATACACCCCGCTGATATTGCGCATGTGTGCGCCGGGATACTGGTGGATAATCCTGCTTCTCATATCGGTAAGACCTATGAACTGTCCGGTGTCGAATTGATCTCTTACGATGATATTGCTGCTATGCTGACGCGTGAACTGGGTATTTCCATCGAATATTCCGACGATGAAGCATTATTACGGGAAATGTTCGGTGAGGATTACGATCTCTCCATGAAATATTTTGAGTGTGAACGAGACTATTACGCCGCTGTCCGGGCAACGAATGCAGTAGAACAATTTACAGGTCGGCAACCGTATTCCATGCGAAAATGGATACGCGATAATGCCGGCAGGTTCCGGTAACCATGTATCAATGACGCTCTGTTCAACACTGACAGGAATACAGATACCATGATAGATGATGAAAGTTCCCTACATGCCCTGGTAGAGGGCACCAACTGGTGGGGGATAGCCACTTTATTCCGTTGTGAACTGGAAAACGACCCCCGAAATGTCGATATCGCCCTGGTAGGCGTCCCCCACAGCGCGGGGAACGGCACCAGCCAGCGTGACCAGCATTATGGTCCGCGCGCAGTGCGCCATGTCTCGGCGGAGTATCGCCGGTTCCACCGCGAGTTTGGATTAGACCCCTGGGAATTGTGCCGAATCCGGGATATGGGTGACCCCCGGTTGCCCCATGCCATGGTGAATGACCTGGCAATGAAGGATATAGAGGCATTTTTCAGGAAACTGGATGTGGCAAATGTGCGGCCCGTTTCGATTGGCGGGGACCATTCCATTGTTTTGCCTATCCTGCGCGCTATCGCCGGTCCCCAATCAAACCTGGCGGGTGAGCCGATTGCCGTGGTCCACGTGGATGCCCATACTGACACTTACTACGATGAAGTCCATTATATGGGAAACAGGGAGTGGGCCGGCGGTTGGGGTGTGCTGATGAAAGAGGAAGGCCTGGTTGATCCGGACTGCGTATTCCAGATCGGTATCAGGGGCCACGGTTATGCCCAGACGGATACGGACCTGGGCTATAATGTCATAGAATACAAGGAATTTCAAAAACTGGGGGCAGCAGGTGTCGTCAGGGAGATAAGAGCCCGTATAACAGATGACAAGCCTGTTTACATTACCTTCGACCTGGATGCGCTGGACCCGACCGTGGCGCCGGGCGTGGCAAACGTGGAAGCCGGAGAAGGTATGAAAATGGGAGAAGCGCTGGAACTGTTGCAGGGTTTGCGCGGCATGAATGTAATCGGGGGCGATGTCGTTGAACTGGTGCCGACCAAGGATAACCCCAATATGATTACAAGTATCAATGCCAGTGCCCTGATGTTCGAACAGATAAGTCTGATAGCCGATTACCTGAGCAAGCAAGGTCAAACCTGATGATCCAGTGGCCTCGAGATGAAATTGAACGTGCTTTTAAGCACTATATCGAGCACACCAGGTACTGCGCCGGTTCCGGGAACTGGTCACGCTGGGCGGAACTGTTCACTGAAGACATCAGGTATTACAGTAACGGAGTCCTGATCTGGACTAACCGGGAAGAAGTGCGGACAGGTGTCGTCGAATATTATTCCGAATACCCGTTCAATCACGTAGTTGATTTTGCCCTGAACTGGCACGTTATGGATGAAATAAGCGGCCGGGTGGTGTTCACTATGAAAGTTATCATGGATGACCCCGGTGACGGTTCCGACTTCAGCGAAGACGTCCTGATACATATCAATTTTGCCGGCAAAGGTAAGTGGAAACTGCAGGAGGATTATTTTAATCCCGACCTGTTCTCCAGGATGGCTGAAGACTGGATTGAATCAAGAGCTAGTCACACAGGGTAAGATCATCCAGGACAAGACGGGCGAAATTATAATGCGGCTGATCCCAGAAGGGCGAGAAGTATTGCTGTGAGCACACGGGCGAATGCCGTGCTTTCTGAATTGCTTCAGTGATTGCGTTGTCTTCCCGGGCGGCTTCCTCGAACATCTCTGCAAACTGGTCGAAAGCTTCTACCAGTGCCGGATCGTTGGCACTGGATTTATGACAATAATAACCCCGCATTTCTGTTGTATTGTCCGGCCCGTCCGGCAGGGCAATACCGATTTCAATCATATTCGGCATGACGACAAGATACAGGTTGGGGTACAGCGTCAGAAAATAACCGGACTTTGGTGACGGTTTGTCTGTCCGGCTTAGCGGCGGGCAGGGCAACTCCGGATAGGTATCCGTCAATTCAGCGTGATTATAGGAAAACCCTACCAGGGCGCCATCATGGACCGGCTGGAATGTTCTGTTTCCGTCCCCGTCCACGCGCGGCACATCCGAGGATTCATTGTACATTCTGTGGGTGAACGACTCGTGTAACACATTCAAACAGGCATTTTCGCAGTAGGTTTTCCAGTTGGTATCAATGGTGTCTTCGGTGAGAAACGGCATCCCCTCCTGGTCCCGCGCTATCTCCAGCTTTTCCAGGTCATATTCCTCAAGCAGGTTGAGTACTGGTTGGATGTAGCCGTTGAACGGCTCAGCGTTGTCTGACAGGTTAATGAATAACAGGCCTTGCCAGACTACTGATTTGACCTGTTTGAGATCACCTTCGCCCGGCGCCAGTGCGTCTGCCGTACAATCTTCGTAGCCATTCCAGTAAGGCATGGCAACCAGCTTGCCGTCCAGGCTGTATTCCCAGCCGTGGTAGGGGACAACCAGCTTTTCCAGCGAGCTTTTTGATTCCATAACAACAGGACAACCATCGTAAGGACAGATGTTATGGAATGTCCGCAGTGTATTATCCGTACCGCGTACTGCAATAAACGGCATGCCGCAGACATCAAATTTCTTCACATCACCGGCGTTCTCTGCATCGTACGTGAAAACAGCCGCTACCCAGTGTCTCGAATAGATTCGCTCTGTTTCCAGGTTATAAACATCCCGGGAGATGAATGCCTGCCTGGGTAATGTCCTTGCCTGCTCTATCGGCCGGCGGATCGCAGCCTGTTCATCCGGGGAAATTAAATGATCAATATTACCTGACATATTAATACCTGGCTCCGGCATCAACCATTATCCAGCATTTCCCTTACCAGTGGAACGACGCGTTCCTGAAATCGCCGCATGTTGTTTAACATGTAGTCAACAAATTCCGCGCCCGTAAAACCTCCGGGTTTATAGCCGCCCGAGCCGCCTGAAAGCTCCACGATCGCCTGGTCAAACCCGAGGTCAAACACCCGTCTTTTCAAGGTTCTTGCAACTTCCTCGTCATTGCCGGCAATAAAACATTCATAAACATCGAAATTATTACGGGTGTATTCGGTTGTCCGGTTGCCCTGCCTGGCGCAAGTTTCAATAAACGCGTCAAAATCGAATTCGCCGTCAACCAGTTTTACGCCCACGTTACGCGCCAGTTTTACCGTGGAAAAATCACGGCCGGCTTCTTCAAAACGCATTTTTGCAATGGCCAGCAATTCGCGCACATGGTCATCGTCCGCATGATATACGTTGATGTGATCCGCAAATTCCGCGGCGATCCTGGGCATCAGTTTTTTGCCGAATATCAACCCTATCCAGATGGGTGGATGAGGCTTCTGGACCGGTTTAGGCTCATTAACCGCATTCTTCAATTGATAGTATTGTCCATCGAACGTGACATGCTTCTCGGTCCACATCCGCCGAATGATATCCAGTTCCTCCCGGAGTATGGCAATACGTTCAGACGGTTTTTCAGGATAAGGTTGACCCCAGGGCAGATGCTGCTGGGGTTCATCACCTGGGCCCATGGCCAGTTGTAACCGGCCATTACTTATCTGGTCGACGATACTGCTCGATTTGGCCAGTACCGATGGATGACGTCTGGAGAAGGGTGATACCAGGGGACCGAATTTTACCTTTTTTGTCAGCTCTGCAATCACCGGCAGGACCGACCATGTGTCCAGGACCGGCGCTTCCTGCGTATAAGGTTCCGGCCCCACGATATTATCCATCATCCACAGGTAGTCGTAACCAAGTTCTTCGGCAGCAATCCATAATTCTTTTGCTTCTCGGTAGTTACCACCGAGGCCGTTTAAATATACCCCGAAATCAGCCATCTGTCGTTCCCCTTTGTGTATAAAAACCGGGCCACTACAAGCAATAATATCAAATGCAACCGTATCAGTTGAAAAACAATCAAACATTGCCATACTAGAAATGAATTGTAGCAAATACTACTAAATTAGTATTTTGTTTGACGCTGTTGCCACACGTAAACTAAAGGAGGTTGAGCGTGACTGAACCGAAGAGTATTTCCGGCCGTTGTCTCTGTGGCGGTATTCGCTATGAAATTGCCGGTGAAATCATCGGCGCCGGCCACTGCCATTGCGCCATGTGCCGGCAACAATCCGGTAGTGCATTTATGACTGCCGGATTCGTAGCACCCGGTGAGTTTCACTGGACCGAAGGGGAAAACCTGATAGCGAGCTATGAGTCCTCGCCCGGGGCATTTCGAATCTTCTGCAAGGTGTGCGGGTCGAACCTCGGCGCGACAGAAGAAGGGCGGGTCACACTGATCTTTCTGGGGACCGTGTCAGGCGATCCGGGCGTTCGCCCGGCAGAACATATATTCGTAGGTTCAAAAGCGCCCTGGCATGAAATTACCGACGACCTGCCACAGTACGACGGGTTCCCTCCCTCTGAGTGAAGCGCCGGGATGACTTATCCCGGCAGGTAAAATGTGAAGTATCGCCAAGATGATCAGGTCGAAGTCTGAGGCTCCGGGTACGAATGGCGCCGTAATCCGGCGCTGAACACCAGGCTGCCGGCAGCGCAGATGAGCGCCAGGATTATTATGAACAGGCCCAGTTCACCATAACCGGAGGCAGTAATGATATTGCCGGCCAGAAACGGGGCGGTTGCCGCACCCATCAGGTTGATGCCTGTTGCCCTGGCCGCCCAGCGCCCTTCGCCGTCGAGCATTGCACAGCCGCCGATGAGATAGGGAAAACCCAGGAAGAAAGCGAAGGAGAAGCCCAGAATACTTAGCTCGTATACCCATGTCTGGCCGGTGTTATACACCAGGTAGCCCGCTATGCCCATGATGATGCTGCTCGTCACAAGCGGTATGTCCCGCCTGATTCGCTTCCCGGCTGCGGCAGACACTGCAGCGCCACACAAGCCGGCGACCTGGGCCGTCGCGAGAAGCAAACTGATGCGGGTATCGGTTAACCCCAGGTTGACGCCACTGCGCTCGCTGAAGGACCAGATTGAACCCTCTACGACGCAATAGATAAACAGGAGACCAACGCCGAATACTCCGAGCCGGAAAACACTGCGGCTATCAAATTGTTCCTTTGATGGCGTTTGAGACTCTGTGTCAGTCGCCGTTCCCGGCAGCATCAGTAACGGGAACAAAGCCAACACCAGCACAATCAGGTAAATGCCTGTCACGCCGTCAAACATGAACCGTTGCTTCACGAAGCCGATAGCCGTTATCACCATTACCATGAGCACGGTATTTAATCCTACTACGACACCGGCAACACGGTCAGGATCTGATGCCCGGCTGATTATCGCGCTGCAGGCCGCCAGGCACATACCCGAACCAATACCGCAAAAAATACGAAGCACTGATAGATAAACCAGGGCATCCTGTGAAAGGCTGAGCAGGTTGCCTGTTGCAGCCAGGCACACACCCGCGACAGCAAGCCTTCGCAGCGGCAGTTTGTCAAGCCAGCCTGACAACAGCACGCAACTCACGGCTACGGCGCCGATTTCCAGACTGCAGACCAGGCCGGCCTGGCTCTCATCCGTTCCCAGCCCGTCCATCAGTGCGCCGATATAAAGCGGTGAACTGAAAATGGTCAGGTTGCCGATGAGAAAGCCGGCCAGGGCTTCCAGCGAATAGCGCAGGTCAGAGCTACCGGTCGCCATTCACTATGCCGTTTTGTTTAAAGATGTTGATTAATGGTCCCAGTTCATCCCTGTAGTGTTTCCATTTTCCCATGGATGACTGGTATATCGGCTGCCTGACCTGTACTGCACTGGCTGTGGTAGCCGGAGCCGGGTTATTGTGGAATTCGATGCATTGCGACTCCCACTCCAGGTTGCAATATTCCAGTAATTTCCTCACTTCCGCTTCCGTATTCTCAACAACATCCTCATAGGCCACACAATACAGCGCATCTCCCAGCACATCCCGCCAGTGCTCCACCAGTCGCCGATAAGCAAGGTAGTACCTGCCAAGTTCCTTCAAGTCATATGAAAACGGATAGATGCCGATGAACATTGTTTTGTAAATTGCAAAGCACGCATCCAGAGGGTCACGCTCCAGGAGCACGATTTTTGCGTTCGGCAATGCAGCATGAATTATCCCGCAATACAGATAGTTCAGAGGTAATTTATCGATGAAATGTGGCGTATGGCCTGTCTTCGGCCTCGTACTTTCAATATAGTTTTCACCCAGCAGAGTGACGTCTGTTGCAACCGACCGGTCAATCATTTCCGTCATTTTCATTGTTGCGGATCCTGATTTTTCCTGTATGGACTTGACCAGGACCGAGCTGAAGTTGTTCAGTTCGCCTGCTGAATATACCTTGCTGTGATTCCCGATGATCCTGTCTACCAGCGAGGTCCCGGTTCTGGGCAGTCCCAGGACAAAAATCGGTTCAGCGGATGCGTTGCCAGGACCGATTTTTGCCAGCGTGTCTTTTGTGTATACGTCGATTATGCGGCCGAGCGCCTCGATATCGTCGGATACGTCATAGCGGGTATGGCGCCGCTGCAGGTCACAGGCGGATTTGATAAACCTGAATTGCTCGGCATAACGCCCGGTATCCTCGTATTCCTTGGCAACGGCAAACCGCAATGAGATCTCACCACGCCAGTTTGTTACGCCGGAAAGCAGTAAGTCCTTCATTTGCTCAATATGATTGTTTTCCTCCGTCCAGCTTTTCAGGTCGGCGCGGGCGTAATAGGCTTGATAGTTATGGGGGTCTGATTTGATGACCTGGTTGAAATTTGCTTCGGCCCCATCAATATCCCCGGTCATGCGCTGTATCAGGGCCAGGTTTGACCGGTAGAACGTATTGCCCGGTTCCTTATCCACCGCACGTCGGCTGTAAACCAGCGCTTTTCCCGTTTCATCACACAGGGAATACATGGTTCCAATCATGTCATTCAGTGATGCTTCGCCCGGGTTGAATGAAACCGCCTTTTCCAGTTCCGGCAGGGATTGTGAATTTTTCCCGGCGCTGATATAAGCCCTTGCCAGCAGTAAATGGGAGCGGATATTTTCCGGGGCAAGCTCAACTACTTTCTCTGCATTTTCTATCGCATTATCGTAATTGCGCTGTGCCATGTTTATGCTACAGAATAACGACCAGACCTGCGGTTTGTGCCGATACGACTTGAATAACTGGTTTGCAATATTGACGACTTCCTGCAGTTTTCCATTTGCCAGCAGGGTTTCAGCCCTTTGAACCATGTTTTCCAATTCGTTATTGATTGTTTCTGGGGGCATGCCGGCTGTTTGTTATTTTCGGCCTGAAACGTACCGGTGGGCAAAGGAAATCCGGCTTCATTATTAAATACTGATTTAGTAGTATTATGTTTGCATTATACTGTATGCGTGACTGTATATCACATAAACGACTTAAATCGTGAATAACATTGATCCGAATGAAAAGCCAGGAATGAGGCTGCAGGAGTTACCCATTGCGGAGCAGTGGTACAGCAGCACGACACTGGATGATGGTATAACCCTGCTCACGGAGCCTTATGTGGACCGGCTTATCCGTTGTAACATCTGGCACATAAAAGGAAGGGAACAGGACCTGTTGATCGATACCGGTCTGGGGGTGTGCAGTCTTAGAGAAGCGGCCCGGGACCTGTTGGAGTCGCGGATTATTGCAGTAGCCACGCATACCCATTATGACCATATCGGCAACCATCATGAGTTTGATGTGCGCGCAGTGCATGAAGCGGAGGTCGAACTGATGAGCATGCCTGAACCGGCGCCTTTATTTCTATCCGAGTTTGGTGAACAGGCGAATTATATTATTGAAGCGGGATATACACCGGACGAAGACCTGATCAAGGCCTTGCCTTATGCCGGGTTCGAACCGCACCATCATCAAACACAGGCAGCACCTGCAACCTGGATACTCCAGGAGGGTGATGTGATAGACCTGGGTAACCGCGCCTTTGAAGTATTGCATTTACCCGGTCATACGCCGGGCAGTATCGGCCTGTGGGAAGCTGACACAGGCATCCTGTTTTCCGGGGATGCAATCTATGACGGACCATTGCTCGCCAACCTGCCGGAAGCTGATATCGACGATTACATCGACACGATGGAGCGCCTGATAAGACTGCCGGTCCGTACCGTGCATGGGGGCCATGAGAGAAGTTTCGATCAACCCCGGCTGCTGGAAATTGCCAGGAAGTACCTGGAATCCTGGCGTGACGGCAGCACCTGATCCCAGGCCTGAAACAACAGTTTGACCGGGACCAATACCAGGCCGGACCCCCCGTCCGTATAACCGGCTTTCACGCCGCAAATAATCGAGTCATAATCAACGGTTACGGACTGCGATGGCTTGCGGATTTTGATGCATAATTCCCCTTTATATCCTTTAAGGTAACGTGAAATCCACAGCTTCCAGTGACTGCAACATTTCCAGTGTATCGCTGGCGTACCACATGCAAGTAATCGTGTTATTTTCAATGAGAAACATATCTCTGATTCTCCATGAGACCCGTTTGCCATGTGCAGGTATGCCTTTGTAATCTTCTAAAAAATCCGCACTGTAAACAGCATCCACCGTTACCATGCCTGTTTCTTCACCCACAACAATATTATTGATATCAAAGTTTTCATTACGGAATGCCCTGTCTGATGGACGTATGATCTGCTCCAGCAGCGCTTCCTTTCCATTGACCACCCCGGCTTTTGTCCAGTCATAGCAGACAACATCTTCTGCAACGTCTTTAAACCCCTCTTCAAGGGTCTTCGCAGTGTGTATTTGATTTATAATCGCCAGCGCATTATCGGTATTAATTTTCATGTTCTAATCTCAACTTTTAACCAGTCACCGTATAACCGTCTCAAGGACAGCCCGGGATGGTCTGCAGGGACGCTTAAATGCAGGTTAAGGTTATCATCAGTTTGTACCTGCCTTTGCATACAGCCGATCAGTGTTTCATCTTCATCGTTCTGTACCCGCAGGTACCACCTTACCACCCGATTACGGAACCAGCTTGAACGATCGGACTCAAACGCCGTGAAGAACCAGCTATATTCATCATCGCTGGGCGTCGCCATCCCGGAAAAAATGAGTATCTCACCGTTAACATGCTCATACAGAAAATAGACCAGGCCGCCATGTACCATGAGTTTTTTATATACGCCACTGAAACTCTGCCGGCTATTGTAATGATGGTCTGTTATAAACCAGTTTACGGGTTTCCAGGATAAGATTAAGTTCCGTAGACTTTATTTCCGGGATGTTCCTTATCTGGCGTAACACGGATAACAGTTCATCGTAATCCCTGCACACCAGTTCGGCCATCAGGTCAAACAATCCGGCCGTCAGGATGACATATTCAACCTGTTTTATGGCTGCAAGCCGGTCGGCGACCTCAACAAAATCGCCATCGACTTTCATGCCCACCGAAGCCACCGCGTTCAAACCCAGCGCCTTTGGGTCCATTACCGCGGTTATCTGGCAAACCTTGTCTTTAACCAGCCGGTTCACCCGCTGCCTGACCGCGGCTTCCGATAATCCCACTATCTCGGCAATGGCCCGGTACGGCATGCGCCCGTCATTGCGTAGTTCCGTGATAATGCCTATGTCATGCTCATCGAGCAAACCATGAAGGTTTTCAGCAGATTTCCTGCCGCGGTTTATATTTTTCGGCATTCAGTTCTCCACCGTTCGCTTTAAGATACTGATATTATAGCTTAGCAAGCCGACTGAATCCGTAGTCAAATGCAGAATAAACTACTATTATCGTAAAGCCGAACGGAATATATAGAACTTGATATCGAACGTCTGATGGAAATATCAACGCTGATGGTAGGCTGGGGCTGGAACTACGAGCAGCTTCGGGCCGGGTGGTTGGAAATCGAGGAACTGGGTTACGACGCCTGTTATATGGGAGACGATTTGTTTCCCCATTACTTTGACGATGACCCTGCCAATGCCCAAGCCTCGGTAGAAGTTTACGATCCCTGGACGGTCCTGCCGGCCATGGCGGAGACAACACAGCGCATGCGCATCGGACCACTGGTCTCACCTTGCGGCCGGCGCCATCCGGCGCTGTTTGCCAAGATCACAACGCTGGTGGACATTATCAGTGAAGGCAGGTTGACGGTCGGCATGGGTGCCGGTAACTCCCCGGACCAGACCCGGGCCGTGGGTGAATCCTATCTTGGTGCGACTGAGCGCAGCGCAAAGCTGGAGGAGGAAGTCCGGATACTGAATTCCCTGTGGACCGAGGAACGCACTACTTTTGAAGGCAAGTACTACACCGTGAAAAACCTGGTCAATTTCCCCAAA
The DNA here is from genome assembly GCA_965116495.1 of Gammaproteobacteria bacterium. GTDB lineage: Bacteria > Pseudomonadota > Gammaproteobacteria > Eutrophobiales > Eutrophobiaceae > JAAXHV01. The sequence continues at coordinate 1,195,837 of OZ220696.1, forward strand.
CCGGCCCGCCGGTCCGGTCCGGAACTCCAGATCGCATTCAAGAGCAGGAAATTCCTCACACGTCTCGCCGCAGAGTTTGCCGACCGGGTGAATCTCCTTGGCACGGATGATGAAAAGGTAGTGGAGGCATTGAATACACTGAAAACCCATTGCGAAGATTTAGGCCGGAATTATGACGAGATAAAAAAAGGCCGGCTCGCCGCCATTTTGTTTACGGAGAGTGAAGTCGGATCCGATGAACTGGATCACGTCCTCGAGGAACGCGCCGCCCGGATCAACTATGACCCCGACGAACTCAAACGGGAACACAAGGGGTTTGTGCTTTCCTATGTCGGTCCGGTCAGTACCTGTGCTGCGGCATTGCGCAAACGTACCGTCGATATCGGCGTAACGGAACTCGTGATCTGTCCCGATACGGTCGGGGAAAATTCCTACGAGCGGACCATGGAAGGACTGCAAATATTCGCCCGGCAGGTGATGCCGCAGTTGAAAGCCTTATAGATACTCATCGTTGCACATACCTGAAAACCGGCCGATTCAACACCACCAGCATTAAGCCCAACGCCCCCAGGGTCAGCGCACCCGCAAACCACCCGACCGCCTCATATCCTGATTGCGCGGCCAATGCCCCGGCTATGATTGGACCGAATGCCAGGCCGAACGATACGACGGGTGCGGACAGGGTGGTCCAGGCGCCGGATGTGTCGATTTCGGCCAGGGCGCCAAGGAAATAGGGATAGAGAAACAGGATGGTAAAGTTCAGAGGTAACAGACAAATAACATAGGTCTGCATGCTGGATGCGTGGGTGAGCCCGATAATAGAACCTGCGAGAAGTATAAGTCCTGCACTGAAGGGCAGGATACGGCCATAGCGGACATTAACCAGAATGGCAATGACCGGTCCTGCGAGCCCGAGACCTGTCCCGACGCCAAGCAGCAACCCGATCGTTGTGGGTGAGAGACCTACCCGGTCACCCACACGTTCGCTGAATAACCAGACACTGAGGTCTGCCAGGGAAAATAACAGGAATGCCAGCAGGATCAGGATTCCCAGCGGCAGATGTGGAAATCTGGTGAGCGAAGATTTCCGCTTATCAGGCTTTTCTGCAACCGCGCGTTCCGGTAGAAAACTCAGAAAATAGCCCGTGAGCAGTACCACCGCAAGGACCAGGCACATGCCGGCGCGATAATCCCAGTGTACTGTCAATTGGGGTATCGCACTCACGAGAAGCATTGTGGCCGAACTGATGGCCAGTTGCGCTACACCAAAGATGCGTTCTGAATTGGCAGCCGTTGCACCCGCTGAGTTCGCAGCGCCCAGCACCAGTCCCTCGCCAAGCCCGATGACGAAGCGCGCAAGGGCGAACTGCCAAAGCTGCATGGAAACCAGGGCAACCAGGTATCCTGCGATAATAGCCAAAAGACCGAAAAGTGAGAAACGTCGAATATTTAGTACGGTTCCCTTTCCGGCAAACCAGACTGAAGCAATGGCAAGAGCCAGCATTTCCAGGCCGAATAACGCGCCAATTCCGGTATCCGTCAGGTTAAACCGCTCCATGAGCGGGCCGACGAGGACTACAAAACTGTATAGTCCTGCGTAGCCCACGACGTAGCCCGCGGCTACGCCGGCAGTCGATCGTAAGTGAGAATATTCCATGCGTGAACCTTGCCCTTGAGGTAGTTTGGCTATCATTCTAGTCGAATTGCCCGGATAATTTGCGAAATTCGTTTTTCGGTGTTAGTATTTATACTGAAGTAGTAGGCACGTGTGTTCCGGATTCCATTTATTGCGTACACATGGCGGCTATCCTGTAAGGAACGTTGAAGAAATCGCCATCTGAGGGGGAATTGATGAAAACATCATCGAAATTTCGCGCTTCCCGAAAGGGTTCCCGCGTCTCTGAATCTGCACGGTTCATCCTCACACCTCTGGCCGCCGGAATCCTGGCGGCAACCCAGGCCCCTGCCCAGGAGTTGGAGGAGATTATCGTCACCGCGACACGCCGGGCACAGACGGTACTGGATATCCCCTACAACATTTCCGCCTTCAGCGAAGAGGATCTCAAGAGGGCAGGAACAGCGACGCTGAGTGACCTGACCCGCCTGGTATCCGGACTGTTTACCATCGACCAGGGCCCCGGGGTTCGCGGCGCGAACAATAACTTCGTGCTGAGGGGACTCAATGCCCAGTCGGGTACGAACCAGCAGGATTTTCCACACCTTTCGGATCCCACGGTATCTACATATCTTGGGGAAACTCCGGTCTTTTTTCCTATGTCCATCAAGGATATAGAGCGTGTGGAAGTGTTGCGCGGCCCGCAGGGAACCCTGTATGGAGCCAGTTCTGCAGGGGGGACCATTCGGTTTATCCCAAACCGGCCTGATGCCGGCGCTTTTACCGTGGACGCCTCGTCTGATATCTCCATTACCGATGCGTCCGATGAGGTAAGCTATGGTTTCGACGCCGTTGTCAATGTGCCATTAGTTACAGACCGCATGGCGTTGCGCATAGCCGCCGGCTACGAAGAGCTGGGCGGTTTTATCGACGGTAACGGCTTTGTTGCCACCGAGGGCGGTGGTGGTAGTCCCGGTGAATTTCCGGGCAGGCCGACACCGAGGGTGGCGGATGACCTGGCCAGTGGCTTTGTGATCGATCCAAGGAAAGATACCAATGACTACGATAACTGGTACGCACGGGTATCCGTTCTCTGGCAACCTAACGATAGTTTAGAAGCGCTACTCTCCTACCATCACGAGGAGAGCAGCCAGGATGACCTGCAGGGAGTAAACCAGGGGTTTACGGGGTGCTTCTGCGACAACAGTGTTCCACAGTTCCCCGGTTCTTTTTTCGAAAACGTTGCCGGCATTCCCGGCGGAGCCTATCCAGACGGAGCGACCACGTTCCCCGGTAATGACGGTGATTATGCCCATAACAAGATAGCGCCGTCGCCCTACGAGGATGAGACGGATGTCGTATCCGCAGAGATTAATGTCAATTTCGGGTTTGCCACGTTTACTTCGGCGACGTCGTATTTCGATACGGAGACCGATTACCTTCGTGTCGACAACGGCTTTTACGAAGTCGTTCCCAGTCCGGACAATATCAATCTTGCTTACCTGTACGGTTACTATCCCCGCCTCATGGGTCTCGACAGGGATGTGCTCAGCAAGGATGGATTTTCCCAGGAGGTGCGTCTGGCCTCCAACTGGGACAAGCGCCTTGATTTTGTAATCGGCGCCTATTACCAGGATACGGATTTCGAATGGTTCCTGGATGCGGAATTTCCCGGTTTCAATGAGTTCGACCAGGAGATTCTGGGCGGATACGGCTTCAACCCGCAATTACCCAACAAGGTTTTTGCTATTGATTTTGACACCACGTTTGAAAATTTCGCGGTATTCGGCGAGCTTACCTATAGAATCACCGACCAGTGGCAGGTGACCGGCGGGATTCGCGCATTCTGGCAGGACTTCGAGGCGAAGCTGATACAGACGGTACCATTCTGCGGGCCATACTGCGCAAATGACGGTGAAGATTTACTGGGCACTACCGCAGTCGGGCCTATCGGGTCAGACTTTGAAGACCAGTTGTTCAAGGTCAACACCTCCTATGACATCAGCGATGCAATGATGGTGTATTTTACCTGGGCGGAAGGATTCCGCCGCGGTGGCGCAAATCCCTTCCCCACAGGCGGTTTTTACGCCTCTCTACCGGAATTTCTCACCTATGATCCGGATCAGGTAACCAATTACGAAGCCGGAATCAAGGGCAGACTCGCCGATAATGTGACCTATTCACTGGCTGGCTATTACATAGACTGGAATAAGTTTCAGTTCGATGAAACAACACCCGCAGGGCAACTGGGTGTGTTCAACGGTTCGGAGGCCCGCTCCATAGGAGTCGAACTGGAAGCCAACGGCAGGATAACGGAACAACTCCATTTCAACCTTGGCTACAGCTACACGGATGCCGAGATAACTGAAGACTTTGTAATTCGGGACCTAGAGGCTTTTGGTGGAGTGTTCACCAACACCATTGAAGATTCCATAGCGGCATATGATGGTGATAATTTGCCTAATGTTCCCAAACACTCCTTCTCCGGCGGGCTGGATTTCGAACAACCACTTATGAATAACTGGTTTCTGAACTGGCATGTGGACACCAGCTTCCGGAGCAAATCGCAATCAACTTTTAACCGGGATGTCCTGTACGGCAGAAACTACTTTGAACCGGATTCATTTTTTATCTGGAATGCGTCGGTCACCCTGGATGCCGGCAAATGGAGTGCGAGCATCTACGGCCGGAATCTTTTCAGCGAAGAAGGTATTACCGGCGGCACACCAGCAGGATTTTCCGGCAACCGGAGCGCCTATGAGTACGTGACCCGGCCCCGGACGATTGGTCTGGCAGTGAGTTACAGTTACAACTGACAGGTTTGACACGGCTCTGCCCGTTTATGGAAATTCAGGTTGTTTCGCATAAGGACCGGCCGGAATTCTCTGGCAGACTCAGTGAATTGGAAGGGGAATCATTTCCTGAATTTCTGCTGCATGACGGCTTCGACGAATGCCGCCCGCACCTCTTGGGCGAGTTTGCCCGTTATCAGTTTTACTTCGTTGACAAGGCTACCGGAAACCTGTTAGGCGCGGCCAACGCTTTGCCCTACTTCCGGCAGGCTGATAAACCCCTGCCGGGATTTCAGCAATTACTGGTCACGTCCCCGGACCAGTTCAGGCGGGGCATCACGCCCAATGTCCTGTGCCCGATACAGGCCATGGTGGTCGATGGCGCACGGGGCAGCGGAGTCTCTGAACGCATCATCTCCGCTTACAAGGACCTGGCCTCAGCGGATGGCCTTAAGGCAATCTGTGTCCCGGTCAGACCCACGCTCAAGCCCCTTTATCCCCTGGCGCCGATACAGCGCTACATCACCTGGACACGGGAGAACGGTGAGAAATTCGATCCCTGGCTGCGCATGCAGGAGCGCACCGGCGCAGAGTTTACGGAAATCACCCACGATTCAACCGTTATTACGGCTCCGGTTTCCGACTGGGAAGCCTGGACCGGGATGAAGTTTCCCGAAAACGGTGAATATATCATTCAGGGAGGTCACACTCCGCTGCTCATCGACCGTGAAAATAATTCAGGAAGATACTCGGAACCCCATGTCTGGTATACCTACCAGCTCGGTTAAGCAGGCACAGGAAACACCTGGGGTCAGGACATTTGGGGACCATCGAACCATTAAGCTTTGATCCGTTCGATACGGACGTGGATGAAGACAAACGTTTCGCAATCTACCGGCAAGCCCGGGACGAGCAACCTGTCATGTTGCACGATGGTCCGCGCCGGATATGGTCCGTATTTCGTTACGAAGATATTTTCCGCATCGTCCACGACCATGAAACGTTTCCATCGGTCCCGGAATTCAAAGGCAGCTTCGCGGTGCTGTTTGATGATCCACCGCAGCACACCCGCCTGCGCAAGGTGGTGGATGAGACGTTCAGCCGGCGCGGGGTTGAACAACTGCGGGCACGTATAGCGGCGATTGTTGAAGAGCTTCTGCGTACTGCAATAGAAGCCGGTGAGACCGATTTCTACACCCGGGTAGCGGAATCATTGTTTAGTCGTATCATCAGCGAAATCCTGGGACTGCCCGGAAGCAATCAGGATACATTTCACCGGTGGTCGGAGGAGATCGTGAAGGTTGATGAATTACACCTGTTCACGGATCCTGATCCCAAGAAAAAATGGGACCTGGTGTTGCAACCCCTGTACCGGGAAGTCGGCGAATTTCTCACGCCGGCACTTGAACAGCGGCGCCGGTTCCCGGCAGAGGACCTGCTGGGCATACTCGTGCAGAATACCCATGCCGGGACAATGCTTACCCGGGAAGAGTTGTATGAATTAGCCATACTGGTCGTGTTGGGCGGACAGGAGGCTGCGCCGCTGTTACTGGCCAATGCAATCCTGTTGCTGGATAAATATCCTGCACAGCAATCCCTTTTGCGGTCCGATCCGGACCTGGTTTCCGGCGCCGTCGAGGAGGTGCTGCGCTTCAAACCTTCATTCCGTAACGTGGAGCGTTACGTGGCTGCTGATACGCAACTGCATGGCGTTACCCTGAAGAAAGGCGACGTGGTGACGTGCTGGCTGGATTCGGCCAATCGTGATGAAAGAAAGTTTAAACGACCGGAAGAATTTGATATCACGCGTAAAATTAACGCACACCTTGCTTTCAATCGCGGCATACATATGTGTCTTGGCCTATTCCTGTCCCGGGTCCTTGCGCAGGAAACCTTGAAGATGTTGATACGCCTGACAGATTCGTTCAAAGTCAGTGGAACACCGGTTCCTTTTCCCGCACCCAGCCTCAACGGCCCGCAAAACCTCCCTGTAAAACTGATAGCAGCTTAACCTGCTCAACATTACCCGCGCTGTCTCACAATTCCAATGAGACCCTGTCTATTCAGAGACTTCAGTGAAATAATGTTCAGGCCATGACACAGGCGCAAACTGCAGAACAAATAGAGCGTATCGTCAATGATGCCATTCAGCACGGCCGGTTTGATGCTGCAATTGCGCAAAGCCGGGAACTGGCAAGGGTTGAACCCGGTAATGCACTCGGCTGGTTTTTATTGGGGCGGGCAACCCGGCTGTGCGGAGATATAAAAAAAGCATCTGCATTCCTTGAGAAAGCCGTCAGCCTTGATGCCAATAATGCACAGTCATTACTGGAACTGGCTTACTGCTATTTTGGCCGCGGCCTGTCGGCAAAAAGCCTTGAAGTGCTTGATCGGATGGAAAAACTGGAAACGGATGATGCAACCACGTCAGGGCGGGCTGCGATGTTATACAACCAGTTGGGGGAACACTCAAAACCCCTCGCCTTGTTTCAAAATGGACTGACAAAACAACCGGATACGGCCTGGTTACATTTTGGTTTGGCAGAAACACTGCGTTTCAATGGTGACTTTGTCAAGGCAGAGGCGGAGTATAACGATGCGCTTCGATGTGATGAGCATTGCTATGAGGCATATTATGAACTGGCAAATCTGCGTACCTACACCAGAGAAACCAATCACACCAGGAAAATTGAAGCCCTGTTGAATAGTGGAGTACGATCCAAGCGCAATGCTGCAAAGCTTTTGTACGCCCTGGCAAAGGAATATGAAGATTTTGGAGAGTATAAACGCGCGTTTATAAATATGGTGCGCGCCGGGGAGCTGCTGGCCCAGATCAATAAGTATGATGTGAATTCCGATGTCGGTTTCTCTAAAGAAATGGCTGATGCCTATTCAAAGGAATACGCCGACGCAAATACTGTTGCCGGTGGATTTGAAAGCGAAGTCCCGATATTTATTACAGGCATGCCCCGTACGGGCACAACGCTGGTCGAACGTATTCTGGGCAGCCACAGTAAAGTATATCCTGGCGGGGAACACCTGGGCCTTGTCACACAATTGCATGAACTTATCCCGGAGGCTGAATATGCGTCAGGGGGATTGGTCTTTCTCAGTAAGGACCTTATCAGACAATCAACCCGGCTCGATCATAAGCAACTGGGGGTGAAATATATTGAATCTTTACGCTGGCGCATTAAAAATCATCCGTATTTTACAGACAAACTACCCATCAATTTTTATTACATCGGCCTCATCCGGCAAGCGCTCCCGCATGCCAAAATTATTCATTTGACGCGCAATCCAATGGATACGTGTATCAGTAATTTCAAACAATATTTTACTGAAGGAGCGTACCTGTTTTCGTACAGTTTAGAGGATTTGAGCGCCTACTATATGGCTTATCGCCGTCTTATGGATCACTGGCACAATGTGTATCCCGGTGTGATTCTTGACGTGAGCTACGAGGGTCTTGTGAATGATATTGAAGGCGAATCCAAACGTATACTGAACTATTGCGGCCTGGATTTCGAACCGGAATGCCTCAGCTTCTACGAGAACAATACGCCAACGACCTCTCGCAGCGCGCGCCAGGTGCGCGAGGCTGTCTACACTTCATCCGCCGGTGGCTGGAAGCGTTATGAAAAATATCTCCAGCCGTTGGTTGCACACTTCCGCGCGAATGGAATTCCTATCAATTGATAGTACGGTCGTCAAGCGGCCGCGAATATATTAGTATGCCGACTATGGTTGACGACATATATGCCAGGACAATCAAGATGTTCGGTTCCCGTCCCGAGCCTGCGTTTGAAACCGCGGCTGAACTCAAGGCTGTCTGGGGCCGGGAGTGGGGCTGTGATACCGACGTGGGGAAATTGAAAACGGTATTGATGCACCGGCCCGGCTCCGAATTCGATATTATCGATACAACCAAACGCATAGAAAGTATCGGCTCTTACGGCGATATTGAGGAAGGCTGGTATTTCCAGAGTGATACCATTCCTGACCTGCCGTCGATGCAGGCCGACCACGACGGCCTGGTGCGGGTCCTGAAAGAAGAGGGTGTTGAGGTAATTATGCTGGAAGGGGATATCGGCGGCCGCTTCAAATCCTGTTATACGCGTGATTCCTCCATTGCCGTCAAGGGCGGCGCCATAGTTTCGCGGCTTGCGCCGAAGATGCGCCGGGGAGAGGAGTTGCCTGTCTCCCGGACCCTGGCGAGACATGGCGTACCTATATTGCATACGATAAATGGCACCGGGATGCTGGAAGGAGGAAGTTTTGCCTGGTTGAATTCCACAACTGCCGTGGTCGGACGTTCAATCCGGGTGAACAATGCCGCTATCGAACAACTGGAAAATACCCTGAAACACCAGGGAGTAGAGCTGATAGTGACCGACCTGTGCGGCTATTCCATCCATATTGACCTGTATTTTCTCATGATCGATGTCAATCTGGCTCTTGTGAATGCCGCTAACCTGGCATACGTATTTTTGCAGCGATTAAAGCAGCTGAACATCGATACCGTTGAAATCACGCCGGATGATGACCCATGGGTTATGAATGGACTGGCTGTTGCACCGGGCCGCGTTATCATGTCTCCCGGATTGTCTGCCGGGACCCGCACAGAACTGGAACGGCGTAATATTGAGATAATTGAGATTCCCTACGGCAACATGCAGAAAAACGGCGGCGGCATACACTGTTCCACCTGCCCGCTTATGCGCGAGTCAATGGATTAACAGGTGGTGTCATATCAGGTAATCACAGAAACCCGCGCAATTCTGCAATAAACTGCTCCAGCTGATCATGGTGCGGCCAGTGGCCGGCATCGTCATACAGGGAAACCTCTGCGTTGGCGAAATAGTTCAGTCTGCCGTCTTCAGCAGGGTTGGATGCCCAACTGTCCTTGCCGTAGATTAAACGGGTTGGACAGGTAATCGAACCCCAAAGCACCTTGACGACCTCCGGGTCCAGGTCGACAGGCGGCATTACGCGCACGCAGTTATCGAATTTCCAACTGTAGCTGCCGTCTTCGTTCTGGATGATGCCGTGGTCGGTGAGATGGCGGGCCTGCTCATCCGACAAATGACTGTTGGCCGACTTCATGCGCCGGTAAGCTTGCGCCAGGGAGTTGTAGCGTTTCGGCTGTCTCCCAGACAACTGCCGCCGCTCATCAATCCAGCTACGCAGGCGCTGCGCCATAGGCACACTCTCCTGGTTCGCCTGGGTTTCCGGCGGCAACCCCAGGCCTTCAATAGCAACGAGTTTGCGTACCGCCTGTGGATACAGGCCCGTGTAGCGCAATGAAACAGAACCGCCCAGGGAATGGGCGACAATCGTGACCGGTTGCAGGTCAAGCTGGTGTATCAACTGGGCCAGGTCGTAGACAAAAGCCGACATCGAATAAGTCCCGTCCGGCGACCAGTCACTGTCGCCATGCCCCCTGAGGTCGGGCGCAATAACGTGCCAGTCCTGCGCCAGTTCGCGCGCAACCCAGTCCCAGCTCCGGCAATGGTCCCTGTTTCCATGTACCAGCAACAGCGGCGGCGCACCAGGATTGCCCCAATCAACATAGTGCAGGCGCAGGCGCTGGGAAATATATATATGGGAGGTAGGCCCGGTAATCATTACTGCACAGATATATCGCAGCCCAGGAAATTTCTATTCTGACTATGAGCGGCTTCCATTACAGAAAAAGAACCTGCCGCGGGATCCACAATAATATCTCCCTCATTGCTCACTGACGCGATTAACTTGCTTTGCAAATCAACCGGCTTTCGGTGCGGGTTACCACCGTTGTTTTTTACCTGTTCTGTCCATACATCCGGAATATTATGTAATTTCCACACTCCCTTGGCTTTGCGGGGCTGTTTTTGAAATATGACCAGATACTCGCCCATTCTCCGGGTGCGGTAGCCCATGCCCATCCTGTTTTTGTTCCAGACAATCATGTCCACGACATCAAGATTAGTGCCGTCAATCCAGGGTTTGAAACCCTGGCACAGGTGGAATTTATCTATCCATAAAAACAAGTGGCCTGATGGCATCAGTATTTTGTCAATTCCGACAATGAACTCCTTTATTTTCAACTCCGTCATTTGCAGCAGGCTAGACCGCCTCTTTCCGCGTTGCTTCCCTTCATTCCCATAACTCATCTTATCCAGTAACCCTCGATATTGAGGGTCAAAGAAAACTATGGGAAAGGAACCAGCGGGCAGCATTGAAAGAAACTCCAATCCGTCCATTTCCAACTTGGAATTGAGTATCAATTCACGGGACAGGTTTATCTCGGGCTGTATGATATCCCGATCAGGTGAATAAACAGAGGGGGTTGCTTTATTAGATGAATCCGGTTCCGCGCGTGCTTCTACTGTATTTGACATGACCCTCTCTCTTTGCATGATTACGGTGGTTAGCACAACGATATCCATGATTAAATTGGACAGTCCCGGGAACTGCATACATCCAATTTAGCTTATTTTTCATGTCTATTAATTGTACAACGGTAATGATTGCAGCATTAGCTATCTTAACCTGGAAACAAACGAGACATCGTCAGTTACAAGTTAACATTTTATGACGGAATTTCCTAGTTTAAGGAGTGTTAAGGAGTTGACAGGCTGAAAAGCAGGACATAGACTTGTTTATGCTGCTAGCTGCAACCGGGTCGCACCGGGTTTTGTTAGGGGCAGGTTCTCACTGCCTGCCCCGATTCTAACAACAGTTCAATCTTCGCGTACACTTATCGCAAGTTCAAACCTGTCCTGCATAATAGAATCGATAAGATGAGAATATATGCCATACCGCTTTTATCGATCGCCCTGTTTGTATTGCTTGGGTGCTACCAGACTGTTCCATCTTCAACAACTGAAACCTGGCGGTGCTTTGCGCGACAAGAATGGAAAGAAGCCAGAATTCTTCATGGCCGCAACCCACGAGGGAGTGGCGTTGTTCGGCTGACGCGCTCCTTAGAGGGAAACAAAGAAACTGCGGCAGGCACTGTAACTACAGCAGGAGTAACTTACCAAGCTGTATTCAAACTTGTTGGGACCACAAAACTCTGGGCTTATACGTCACAGGGGCGAGAGGCATACTTTCTAATTCTGCCAGACGGCCAAGGTTCTGGAGCAATAGTGAACGCATATGGCGAAAGACATGTGACAACACCCAGAACTCTTCAATGTGTGTCTCCCTGACATCATCAATACCTTAAACTAGGAAATTCCGTCACTTGTTTATCACATTAATCACTGCTGTTGGATTGTTATCGACTATTTTAAGTAATACTCGAGCCGTACCTCTCGGTACGCGAAGCCCTTGCTCCCAGTGACGTAGCGCTCCAAGCGAAATACCGAAAGTAGCACAAAACCGCTGCTGACTCATACCGGTTTTCTTCCGAATGGCTTTGACATCGATTGCTTCAGGCCGATGTGTCCTGACTCTCGATTTATCTCCCCTGGCATGGGAAATTGCGTCTTCCAGACCGGCAGCTATTTCAGTGTATGCTTTGCCCATTTTTTTGCCTCCAGAATACCACCAGCTTTTCGACTACTTTAGCCAGAAGATTTCTTTCCGTTTTCGACAAACCGGCTTTTTCGTTCTTGCCAAATGCCGTCAGCAGATACAGCGGCATAGTTTCATCATAAAAATAATAAACAACACGGATTCCACCACTTTTACCCCTACCAGACCGCGCCCAGCGCAGTTTACGAATACCTCCGCTTCCCTCCATAATCACTCCGGCACAGGGATGCTCAGAGAGATAAGTGATCAAATCTTCTCGTTCACTATCCGACAGTAAACGAGATACTTTCCTTTGAAACATCCTTGTCTCAGCAACAGTAATCATACAACGATAATATGCTACAATGGAGTACTATTCAATGAATATTTTCGAGCGTGCTCATCCGTGCTTGAGATTGTTGCCATCTACATCAGACCCCGTTCGGCCATGGACGTCACGGTCTTGTCCCCGACAACGAGACGGTCCAGCACGCGCACGTCCACCAGGGACAGGGCCTGGGTCAGCTTGACGGTAATCTGCCGGTCGGCCTGGCTCGGCTCGGCGATGCCGGAGGGGTGGTTGTGGGAGAAGATGATGGCTGCGGCATTCAGCTGCAGGCAGCGATTCACCACCTCGCGCGGGTACACGCTGGCGCCGTCGATGGTCCCGGTGAACAGAATCTCGTTACTGATGATGCGGTGGCGGTTATCCAGGAACAGGCAGGCGAACACCTCCTGCTCGAAACGGCTCAACCAGGCCCTGAGGTAGTTCTTGGTCTTGTCCGGGTTGCTCAGCACCGGGTGGTCACGGGCCTCTGCAAGGTGCAGCGGGTGAACCGGGCCGGGGTAGAGTGCGGGCACCGATGCCGGCATAGGTCGCCGGCGCAGCGACCGCCGGTTGGATGAAACGGACTGTGTTGGCGTGTTATTTGTTCATACGGAGAACATCACACACAGTCGGCAACCATGCTTTCCGGTAATGAGCGAAACCACAAATCTCCAAGCGTTTTTCTCAACATCCACGCCACCACGTCAGCGTTCTGAATGGGACATGACTTGTTTATGCCGTTGGATGAGCCTGGACCAGCAGGTGCTGTCCGGATTGTCGGTAAGGGGATTGGAGGTTTGGGCCGAGAACACGTCCGCGTTGTCGGGCGGCCTTAACACCAGGGTCGGACTGATGTGGTGTCGGTCACGCAGGTGTCGTCCTTGCGGCAGTCATCATCGATAATCTAATCCGTATGGCGTTTTGCATGTTCATTCGTCGGGTAACTATAAACACCCTGAACTTGGTAAACTTACATACTCGGTTGAAGGTTGCTGTCATAAGTTGGCAATGTTTTCAGCCATGTCTTCCGGTAACACCTTCCAATAACGTATTTGATAATATAGTATCAATCGATTAGACTAATAACTCATGATTGATAGCATACTTTCACAGTATCAGTTGCCGGGTGATATCCAGCATTCGTTGTCGGCCTCGTTCAGGACCGCGCGGCAATTCAGAAAGCACAGCCGCAAAGAGGCAAGCAGCCGGAGCGGTGTGCCGGAGGGGACTATTCGGCGATTCGAGGATACCGGCGAGATATCATTGAGACAGCTGCTGATGTTGTGTGATGTTTACGGCAGTCTTATCACCGCCAGCTCGATGTTTCCGAAACCTGAGCCACAAAGCATGGACGAGCTGATTGCGATGGGTAATTCCAAATGAAACTGCTGACTGTCCTCTACCACGGTTTCGGCGCAGGCAAGCCAATGAGAATGGGGCGTCTGGCCTGGCATGAACAGCATGCCTGGTTTGAGTTTTCGGCAGACTTTCTGCAACACAACACCTACCCGTCTCCTTTTTTCCTTAAGTTGACAACAAAATTACAGAAGGGGCCAACAAAGCCCTTCAACGGATTGCATGGATTATTCAGCGATTCCCTGCCGGATGGCTGGGGGCTTTATCTCATGGACAAGGCGTTCAGACAGACCGGACGAGACCTTGCCGCGATCACCCCGCTTGACAGGTTAGCCTATGTGGGCAATCGAGCAATGGGGGCAATATCGTATGAACCGGATGAGATGGAAAACGCAGAACGCGACGGGAGTATGGAGCTGGATATGGCGACAGTCGGACATGAAGCGACCAATTTGTACCTGGGGGAACTCTCGGACGTGCTGGCGCATCATGCAATTAATGGGACGCCCTCTGCCGGGGCCAGGCCGAAAATCCTCATCGGCATAAGTGGTGACAGCGCGATTGAGGGCGCCGGCGATCTCCCGTCTGGCTATGCCCATTGGCTGGCCAAGTTCCCAACTGGACGAACACCCGATAAAAAAACGGAAGGCACTATAGAGTATATCTACGCGCTGATGGCCCGCCGGGCCGGCATCAATATGAGTGAAACAAGGCTTTCACCCAACCGGGACGGCAATGCGTATTTCATGACGCGCCGCTTTGACAGAACGGCGGGTAACCGTCGTCACCATGTGCACAGTGTGGCCGGTATGTTGAACACGGACTTCAGGATCGCCAACCTTGACTACAAGGACCTCATAAAACTGTGTGGCTTGCTGACACATTCCCATACGGAGAAGGTAGAGCTGTTCCGGCGCATGGTCTTCAATGTGTTATCCGGCAACCGGGATGACCATACAAGGAATTTCGCCTTCATGTTGACGGACAAAAACGAATGGGTCAATACGCCGGCGTATGACGTCACCTGGTCCCGGGGGATGGTCGGCGAACATACCATGAGCGTTAACGGAAAGGGCAAGGATATCCGTCTTGATGATATTCGTGCTGTCGCCAGGACTTCATCGATAACCGGACAGGATGTGAACAGCGTCGTTGATAGCGTCATGGAAGCGGTTTCCGGCTGGCATTCCTTGGCACTGCAATACGATGTGCCGTCTGAACAACGCCAGGACATACAGCAATATTTGTTGCGTCAGCAGCGCGCGCTCTCAACCGCAGCCGTGTCCGTTTCACCGGTAGAAAACGATACCTATCACATGGAACACATAACAGACAAGGACGACGTGTCTGAGCCTTCGATGGAGCGCCAAGCGTAATACCAGGCTTTGTTGGTACCATTCTGCGACCTTGCACCCTGTCGCCATTAGTTTAAAACCGCCGCTCTCCCTTCTATAATCCGCCCAACGTTCTTGTCCCAGCGAATATTATTTGACTCCACTCTTAAAACCGGGCCATTTCAAACTGTACCTGTTTCGGACTCACATATAATGATTCAGAAGCTCAATGTCATGGGTGAAAATGTCCGCCGACAGGTAAAACGGCTGTTCTTGGGAATAACCGTCCCGATAGTCGGCAATCACTCGAACGATACTATTGTTCATGGTTGAATATTATATAATCAGGAATAATTTCCTTACGAGTAAAATACTACCCAAATCTCGCCGTTTCGTTAAATGACTGCTGAACAAACCCTTTGGGGGACAGAGGCATCCCCTTATAACCTCAATCCTCCTGATAACTCACTGTGGTGGTTGATTAAACGTCTCTATGGCGAAGGCTATGATTTGAGTGACGCAGCAGTTACTGAGGCAATCAACTCGTATACAAGAAACTTCACAGTCCCAATCCGGAATGGTGTCATTACCGTTCACATCGAATCATTGCCGCCCGAGCAACAACAGGTCGCTTTACGCGCAACCGAATCCTGGGCGATGCTTATCGGCCATACTGTTACCATCGATAACCGCTCTGTCAATGATAACCATGCGCCCGTGCTGCTTTTTACCAATGAAGATGCCTACAGCGCAACAGGAAGCAATTATATTGCCGGTTATGGAAGAGGATACGACAGGCTGAGTGGCATGTGGGAAATCACCGGCACAATAAATGTGCCAACAAGTTTCTACGACGCTACAAACAGCATATCTGCCTATATTCATGAAATCGGTCACTCTCTCAGTCTTGATCATCCTGGCCCATATACTGTTACCGGTGACCAGAGCACATTTATAAACGGCGACCCCCTGGACCGATTCGATGCGCGCGTTTTGTCCAATGACCACGACCGTTTCACCGTCTTGACCTATTTCCCCCCACTGGATGAAGAAAACCGTGAAATCCCATATGAACCCGTTACCCCGATGCTCGCAGATATCCTGATCATTCAATTGCTGTACGGCAAGGGAGAAAAAATCCACCACGGCGATACGGTGTATGGCGTCAATGCCGATACCGGTTCCTTCCTGGAACACTACTTTCCGGACATGGCTGAAGAAAACTACGCGCTGACCCTGGTGGATACCGGTGGTTATGACACACTGGACTTCTCCGACCACGACCCCGCGGCACACGATCAAACACTGCGCATTAACCTGAACCCCTACTGGAGTTCGGATGTGTATAACACGCCGGGTAATGTCATCATCGGCCCCGACACCTGGATTGAGCGGGCCGTAGGCGGTGCGGGTGATGATCACATTACCGGCAATATCATTGACAATGATCTCGTCGGCAATGCCGGTGATGACACGTTGCTGGGTGGGCCCGGCAACGACACACTGCACGGTGGACCCGGTCGCGACATCCTGGACGGGCACACCGGATCGGACACCGCCGATTACTCGGACTCCCCTGTGGGAATAGATGTAAATCTGGACACCGGCACGGCCCGAGGGGGCGATGCGGCCGGTGACACGTTGATTTCCATCGAAAATCTCACCGGTTCATCTTACCGGGACACCTTGACCGGCGATGCCAACGATAACATCCTGGGGGGTGGGGCAGGCGCTGACCGGTTGGACGGCGGACCAGGCCAGGACACTGCCGCTTATACTACCTCTGACAACCGGGTTCAGATAAACCTGGCCACAGGCAGCATCAGCGGCGGTGATGCCGCGGGCGATACGTTCCTGTCCATTGAAAACCTGGCGGGCTCCGGACACAACGACAGTTTAACCGGCGATGCCGGCGATAACGTCCTTACGGGGGAGGCAGGCGCTGACGTTCTGGTTGGCGGGCCAGGTATTGATACGGCGAGTTACCTGAGCTCTGATACGTCAGTCACCGTGCGCCTGCATGCCTTGCTGGCCACCGGTGGCGATGCAGAAGGAGATGTTTTCGGCGTCACCATGACCGTCTCCTACATGCAACCCGACGGCGCGACGGCAACCGAAACCGTGCCCGATATCGAGAACCTGGCCGGCTCAGACTACGACGATATCCTGGCTGGCGACCGGCGGGATAACGTCTTAAACGGTTACGCCGGTCACGACAAACTGTACGGCGGCCCGGGCGGTGGCGATGATACGCTGTCAGGTGGCAGCGGTGATGATTCCCTGTATGGCGGGCTTGGTATGGATTTACTCGTCGGTGAAGGTGGCCACGACGCCCTTATTGGCGGGGCGGGGAATGACACCCTGGACGGTGGTGACGGTGATGATACCTTGCGGGGTGGGTCGGGCGCAGATGTCTTGATGGGTGGCGCCGGTCTCGACCGTGCCGATTATTCCGACTCGGACAATGCCGTCACCGTACGCCTGCACTCGCTGGCTAGCGCGGGCGGTGATGCGCAGGGAGATATCTTCGGCAACACCATCCCCGTTGCCTACCGGCGGGCCGACGGGAGTACCGGGGTCGAGTCATTGCCTGACATTGAGCACCTGACGGGATCAGCGCATAACGACATCCTGGCGGGTGACCGGCGAGATAACGTCCTCATCGGCGGTGGCGGTGACGATATCTTGTATGGTGGGCCCGGAGGGGGCAACGACACCCTGTTCGGAAACAATGGCAACGATACCTTGTACGGCGGATTGGGTGATGACGTACTGAACGGAGAAGCCGGTGATGACCAACTCAAAGGTGGCGCCGGCAACGATATCCTGAAAGGCGGGACAGGGCGCAATACTCTGGATGGCGGCACGGGTCGGGATAGCGCGAGTTTTGAATTTGCCGCCGCCGGCATCACGGCAAACCTTGATGACCCAGCGGAATCGGATAACCTGGTCAGACAGAATACGCTGGTTTCCATCGAGAACCTGACCGGGTCAAACTACGGCGACACGTTAATCGGCGATGCAGGTGATAACGTTCTTGCCGGCCTGAACGGGGACGATGCATTACATGGAGGCCCAGGGGATGACGTGTTACGCGGCGGGCCCGGCGCCGATGTCCTGGATGGCGGCGACGGCATGGACACCGCCGATTACAGCCAGGCCACGTCCGGCATCCTGCACACGGAAGGGGATACACTGAACGACGTCGAAATTATCATCGGTTCGGACTATCGCGACCACCTGTTCGGTCCCGACACCCAACCGCATGAGTCGTATGCTTCAACAGGAACGTATACTTTCTATCGGAGCAGAACCAGCGAAGATATTACCATTCAAGGCGGCAAAGGTAATGACAGTATCCACTCCAACACCGGCAACGACACCTTGTACGGTGGGCCGGGCAATGATTGGATTACAAGCACGGGGGGTGATAATACCCTCTACGGTGGACCGGGCAATGATCAACTAAGCACAGACGAAGAAGGCTATAACACCATCCATCCCGGCACAGGGGATAACCGAATCTACCTCGGAGAAGGAGCCGACACAGTGGTTATCGCACTGAAACCGGATGTTACAAGGGGTGGAATAGACCATATTGATGGGTTCGACCCCTTTGAAGACACGATAGACCTGACCGCGTTCAACCTGGACGATGATTATGAACTGAACCTTTTCCTGAATGCCAACGACGCTATGGAACTGGATCTCACGGACGTCGGCGGCGGTAGTATCTGGTTCCTGGACATCACCGATCCACTGCCGGATGAGGTGTTCATCATCTAAGATCAACAGGGACGAAAACGCGAAATGCTCAAATTCATCAAGATGCACCATCTGACTGATGATGAATACGGAGCGCTGTAATCGTATCTGATAAGGTGCGTGTCCTGCTGCAAGAACTATATTGGGCTCGCATATGCAGACCTCATCTGTCATACCTGACAGGGTCGTGGGAAAGCGGGCTGATTACAGACCCTGATAAAGGCGGTACTGCCCTGTCGTCTTATCGGTTGTCATCCGCTGAGCAAAGTTCATTTCAAGGGGGGGCTAACAAGTTGAACGTCATCCAGGCTACCAGCCAGGATCAACGTTCCGGCGTGCATGGAATTGGACTTGGCCAGGCCAAACTCTATTTCATACACGAGAGAGACAAGGTCTACTCGGTGCGGTCGCGCCGGGCGAGGAACCGGGCCAACCAGAGCATGGCCAGGCCGCCCAGTACCGCCGCGAGCGCTGCAACAGCAAGGGCTGTATTCATATCAGTTCTCCAGGCTGGCGGCCCAGATCAAGGCCAAACCGCCCAACGTAATCCCCAGGCTGAGTGGACCCTGGTCGGCGTTAAATACGCCAGTGACAAGGCCCGTGGCCGTCACGACAACGCCGACTTGTCGTAATGCCGCACTGAGGTGGTCAAAATTTGGTTTCATCTTTGCCAAAGTATAACACAGGGCATTCACCAGGTTATCAGAAACAAGGCCGAATCCAGGATCTGGCCATGTCGCTACAGCGTCTCCCCGCCCCCCACCACACCTTGCAAGGCCAAACCAGTCCGCTGAGAACCAGAATAGCCTGTTGCCCCCTTTTCTGTCCGGCAGCTTTCTATAGCACTCTCTGTGCTCTCTGTTGCGATAATATGGCGGATCCGCTATAATCAGGAACGAACATGGAAGAATATAAATATATAGAGTGGGTCGGATCGAGTAAAAACGACTTGAAGAAGTTTCCAGCTTATGTGAAAGATCAGGTCGGTTTTGCCCTTTATCAAGCCCAAATGGGACTAAAACACCGTAATGTGAAATCACTCAGGAATATTGGTTCCAATGTCCTGGAAATAGTCTCACGGTATGATGGCAACACTTACCGGGTAGTGTACACAGTTCAGTTCAGTTCAGGAGGGTTGTTTATGTATTACATACTTTCCAGAAGAAGGCCAAGAGAGGTATATCGACACCAAAGCAGGATATCGATCTGATTAAGCGCAGACTAAAAGCAGCGGCCCAACACTACAAAATCACCTATAGTGAAGATTAGTTTAATGAATATAGAGAAAATAAAGCTCGAACGTAGTAGCGGTAATGTGTTTACAGACCTGGAACACCCTGACGCCGAGGTTCACCTGTTAAAGGCAGAACTCGTCATCCGCATTGACAAAATCATACGCCAGCGTAGGCTCAAACAGGTTGAAGCGGCGAAATTGCTTGGATTGTCCCAGCCCGACATTTCGCGACTCCTGCAAGGAAACTTTCGGGAGTATTCCATAGAGCGCCTCCTGCGCCTGCTGACCATACTTGGACGTGACGTAAAGATGGTTATTCAAAAGTCGGGCCATCACCAACAAGGAAGGCTAAGTGTCGAAGCGTAGATGCTTCAGGGGTCAGAGTAAAAATTCCAAAAACCAAGGTGGAAAACACGACTCAAGCCGCCTTTTTTGGCTCTGTGGTAATTTTCAGTTCCCGCCCAACCCTGGCCAGCATATTCACCAGCGCATCAATGCTGAATTTGAAAATATGGCCATTCATCAGTGCGCTTACTTCAGGCTGGTTGATACAGAGCAAGGCAGCGGCATCCTTCTGTTTAAGTCCTTTCTTACGGATATATTCCCTGATTTCTATCAGTAATTCCGCACGGACTTTCATGTTGGCGGCTTCCTGTTTGTCGAAACCGATATCCTCAAAGATGTTGTCTGTAGTGATGTCTTTCATTGTGTCATCTCTTAATCAGTTTGAGCCTGTTTCTGGCAAGGTCCATGTCTTGTTTGGACGTACGCTGCGTCTTTTTACGGAATGCATGAAGCACGTAAATTGACTCACGGAGTTTGGCAACATAAATAACCCGGTATTGTCCTTCATACTGGAGCCGGATTTCCCTGACACCTGGACCGATACTGCTCATGGGTTTCCAATCAGCTGGCTCATAACCTGACTGTACGGCCATCAGTTCAGCGCCGACCATTTGTCTAACCTTCTCCGGGAAAGATTTCACGTTTTCCCTGGATGTGCCTAACCATGTCACAGGCTTTAAATTCGTCATAACGGATTATAGAATATTATCTATAATCCAGTCAAGATGATCCTAGCTGGAACTGTCTCTATCGGCGTTTGCCGGCATGCTCGGGGTAAGCCTGCGTATCCTGCAGGACTGGGAACAAGGCAGGCGGCAGCCGCAAGGCCCGGCTATTGCCCTTCTGCGTATTGCCGAGCAACATCCGAACGTGTTTGCGGATTTAAAATGAATAAATCAAGGTGAGATATGGTGCCGGAAGGGGGAATAGAAATACACTGATAACCTATTGTTTTTAATTTATTTAATATCATCTCCTTGCCTTTTTTCCCACGATTTTCCCAACAAGATTTGGATTGATAAAGACGAGTAATTCCAGGGCCGGTACTACTATCTTATTCGGTGAACCGTTGCCGCAAGTCTTCCAGCATAGCGGCTGAAATTGAAAATCTTTCCTCCAGGTAGCGCTCAATTGTTCCGTGATTGTCTTCTATATAGTTCAGGGCGCCCAATATATATTCTGATTTCACGCCCAGCATGGCAAGGACAGAGGCCCTGTCCATCCCGGTGCCCTCCCCGCCGCCGTACCTGGCCGAAGCCTGGGCAACCTGCTGTTCAGGCACAAAATATTTGCCGGAAAGCAGGTAATCTTCAACAACAATTTCCCTGGGTACGCCCAGGGCCGATAGCAGGAGAGTTGAGCCAAAACCCGTGCGGTCCTTGCCGGCCGAGCAATGAATGAGCATCGCCCCATGCTCAAGCTCCGACAGGCACCGGAACATGCCGCTGAATTCATCAACATGGCTTGAAGCAAACTCAACATATATACCACGCATCATGTCGTCTATACACTGTACGGAGATTCTCTTTCCCGGTCCTGGTTTCACATAGGATTCCATTTGTCCCGGATCGATCGCCAACTGCATAACCTGAGCGTTATCGGGCAATCGGCTGGGGTCTTTTCGTCTTTCACTTTGCCCCCGGAAATCACAACAATAGACGATATCAAGACCGGAAAGATATTCGATGTCCCTATCTGTCAGGTCGCTCAATTGGCCTGACCGGAATAACCGGTTCCACTTGACCCGCCGCCCGTCGGTGGTTGGATAACCCCCAAGGTCGCGAAAGTTGACGCCGCCCTCCAGCGGTAATAATCGTTCCGGCATTCGGCTATTCAACAGGTTGCGA
Organism: Gammaproteobacteria bacterium; assembly: GCA_965116495.1. GTDB lineage: Bacteria > Pseudomonadota > Gammaproteobacteria > Eutrophobiales > Eutrophobiaceae > JAAXHV01. Next base: position 1,217,956 of record OZ220696.1, read on the forward strand.
CCACAATTTTCCTGGCCACAGATTTCATATCAGGCTCCTGAAATTTAAAACGGCAATTATTTGTGGTCACGTCATCATCGAGGAAAACGTATTTGTTGGCCCTTACGTGAGACTGTAACAAAAACTGTGTAAACCGCCTATCATTAACCTTAACTATGGGTGAGGATAGGTATCATGAAAAAACAAGAAATGGAAGCCTTCGCGCATGAAGTAGCGAAGGGCCTTAAGACTGAGGAAGACCTGTGAACCGCCCCGCCAGGGGACATAAGGCATGGAACCGATAAACCACATTTCCTCGCCGTCTACAAGGTCATGACACGAACCATATATGTCCCCAGAACTACTCTAATAGCTTGCGCAACTGAAGAATGCCCTTGACAATATATGCTTTGTAGAGCATATTTAGAATATGCTGTGGGAAGTCGGATTGGCTCCGGCCTTCGACCTGGAATTCGATGTCCTACCCACTACAGCGCAGGATGAATTGCTTGCGCAGGCGAAGTTGCTGGAGGCATTTGGGCCGGCGCTGGGCCGCCCAAAGGTGGACACCCTGAACGGGTCGCGCCACGCCAACATGAAGGAGCTTCGCTTTCAGGCTGGTGACGGGGTGTGGCAGGTCGCTTTTGCCTTTGACCCCCAAAGGAAGGCCATCCTGCTCGTGGCCGGTGATAAATCGGGCGTAAACGAACGACGTTTTTACAGACAGTTGATAAAGAGGGCGGACGCAAGGTTCAGCATGCATCTCGACCGGCTGAAAGATGAAAGGAGGACAAGATGACGACACTCACCAACAGACTGGACAAACTCCCGCCGGCGCGCCGAAAGAAAGTGGAGGAACGCGCCAGGGAGTTGGTTGCCGAGGAAATGTCCCTGCAAGACCTGCGCAAGGCGCGTAAGCAGACGCAGGTACGCGTTGCAAAGGAACTCGGGATCAATCAGGAGAACGTATCCCGTATCGAAAAGCGTAGCGACCTGCTGCTCTCAACCCTCAGCGGTTACGTCGAGGCGATGGGCGGAAAGTTAAGTCTGGTAGCAGAGTTTCCGGACCGGCCACCGGTGGCGCTCACCGGGATTGCTGCGCTTGAGGAGGAGAAGCCGGCGGCCAAGACGCGTATTTAGGGGTCAGGTCGCAGATTGCCCGGTTCAGTCAAAAACATGACGAAAATTATTGAAAACGGGATAATCTCAGAGATTCCTTAAGTTTGATAGGGACTGTAAATTTTCTGTTTAAGGACACCACGGCGCAGAAGCTATCGGGGCCCGCAGGGATAATACCCTGCAATACTGGGGTTGGTTTTCAGGGGCGTGCAATAGTGCATGAATATTTAATAAAATTACTTGCATTATAAGCTGAAACAGCGTACCATGTGTCCATGAGTGCCGTAGACAAACTGAAACGACATCTCCGCCCGGGGCAGGTCTACCGCCGCGCCGATCTCCTGCCGTGGTCAAACGCCGTGGACCGGCACCTGAAGCAGCTTGTTGAGGAGGGAACTCTGACTAAGCTATCGGGCGGACTTTACTATTGCCCCAAGCGCACAAACTTTGGGGCTGCGCCGGCTGGCGATGAAAAGCTTGTCGAAGTGTTTCTGAAAGATCACCGTTTTTTGCTGACGTCACCTAATGCCTACAACGTGCTCGGGGTGGGCTCAACGCAGCTCTACAACGAGACCGTCGTTTACAACCACAAGCGCCATGGCCGTTTCGATCTTGGCAAACGCACGTTTAATTTTCGGATGAAGCCGCATTTCCCCTCAAAGCTCTCAAGGGAGTTCCTTCTGGTCGATCTGGTGGACAACCTTGATCGTCTGGCCGAGCACAAACCCTCGCTGCTGGAGGGGGTGAAAAAGCAGGCACAGAGTGCCGATCATAAGGCCCTGAAAAAAGCCGTTCGCGAGTACGGTGGCGTAAAAGCCAGGAAATTCTTTGGGCCATTATTGGCCCAAGGGGCAATGCCTCATGCCACATGAATTTCTTCACCAGGACAAGGAATTTGCCGATCTGATCCGCATCGTTGGTGAGGAGCGCCCCGTCGACTCCGTCCTAGTCGAAAAAGACTACTGGATCATGCATTGCCTGTACGGCCTGCAACAGATGGGCTTGTCTTTTGATCTCAAGGGTGGAACATCGCTTTCCAAGGGTTACGGCATCATCGACAGGTTCTCTGAGGATATCGATATTCGCATAGAGCCTCCCGAGGAGATGAATGTCGCCACTAATCCAAACCAGCAAAAAAAAGCCCACGACGAAAGCCGCAAAGCATTCTATGACTGGCTGGCTGAAACGATCTCTATCGACGGGATTACGAGCGTTGTCCGCGATCATGAATTTGATGATGACCATTATCGCAGCGGTGGTATTCGCCTTTACTATGACACACAGATAGGAACCCTGGCTGGTTTGAAAGACGGCATCCTTCTTGAAGTGGGTTTTGATGTTGTGACACCCAACATGCCGCGCACGATTTCTTCCTGGGCCTACGACTTTGCTGTTGACAAGATTGAAGTGACCGACAACAGGGCCATTGATGTGGCCTGTTATCATCCTGGCTACACCTTCGTCGAAAAGCTTCAGACCATCTCGACGAAGTTCCGGCAGCAGCAGGAGCAGGGTGACTTCCCGGCCAATTTCATGCGTCACTACTACGATATTTTCTGCCTATTGCAGGAACCGGAGGTACGCACGTTCATCGGAACCAGGCACTACAAGGCGCATAAGCAAAACCGGTTTCGCAAGAAAGACAACCCTGTTTTGGCCAAAAACGAGGCTTTTCTGCTCAGCGATCTCGCAACACGCGAAATCTATGCCGATGCCTATGCCCGTCCCCGTACGTTGTACTATGCATTGAAGCCGGACTTTGAGACTATCATGAATGCGTTGGCAGAGGCAGTAACCATCGAAGGCGTCTGAGCGGTCCCGGGTAGCCACCCAAACCGATATCATGACGTTCACGATCAATCGTGAGTCGTTGTATCCATGATTTTGTGCCTGCGCGCGTGACTTTCAAATATCGCGTATTGCCGACACGATAAAATCCCGGGGCTTTAATGGGATTTGCTTCTAATGCGGTCAGTTCTTTTCTCATATGTTCCTATATGTTCCCAACATTTTTCCCAGCATTTATAAGAAGAATATAGAAGAACAGAAAAGAAAAGGCAAGAAGCTATTTTACAAAAAATCCTTTTTATTATAAAAGGTTATCGAGCAATATAGGAACTACTGAGAACCACCAAAAAAGAGAAGTGGTGCCGGAAGGAATATGAATGAACTAATAACCTATTGTTTTTAACGTGCTTTATATTATTCCCATGCTCTATACCCAACGTTTATCCCAACAATATTTTAACCAATAAAGTCAATATTTAGTGTCTGAACTCTACCGGGCCGACCAAGGCAAAGAAATATAGTCTGAAGTTGTACATGGTAACTATATAATAAAACAATATTTTTCTCTTTTCTTTCCTGTTACTGTAATTTATAGTAGTACTATACAAAATTTCATGATATCGTCTATTATTAGAAATAATTTGTACTATGGTATAGCACTATGGGTAGCCAACCTTCAAAAAGACAACAGCGATTAGCTGCATTAATACGCGCAACGTCCGGCACAATCCGTGGGTCTGACGCCACGCGGGTTCTTGGCGTTGACCGGCAACATGCATCCAGATTGCTGGCGGGATGGCATAAACAAGGGGTAATCAGGCGGGTTGCACACGGCTTGTATGTTCCTGTTCCGCCGTCTGCCCTGGGTCAAAAACAGGTGCTTGAAGACCCCTGGGTGCTGGTTCCCGAGTTATACACACCAGGTTACGTCGGTGGCTGGAGTGCCTTGGAACACTGGGAGTTGACAGAACAGCTTTTCCGGTCAGTCTGTGTACTTACTCCTAAGCGCGTGGCCAATGGTGTAATCACTCATCAAGGTGTCAACTTCTTTATCAAACATGTTGCTGAAAAGCATTTATTCGGGACAAAATCCATATGGTTGGGAAATAAGAAGATACTGGTTTCAGACCCATACAAAACACTGTTGGATTGTATCGATGACCCGGACCTGGGCGCAGGCTTGCAACATGTAACAGACTGCTTGCTCGAATTTGCGCGAGTGTTCAATAAACAGAGTGATCTTAATGCATTATTGAAATATGCCATCCAATTAGATAACGGCGCATTATTCAAAAAACTGGGTTACCTGGCTGAAACGCTTGAGTTCAAGCCTTCTTTTATCAATGCATGCCGGCAACGTATTACATCGGGTTATTCCACTCTCGATAAAAAGTCTGAAAAAAATCGTCTGGTTACACGCTGGAATTTATGGGTACCGGGAGATAGGGCGAAATGATTGTCAAGGATGAAATGCTGGCTTTTGCCGATGAGACGGGTTTAACGCCAAACGTTGTAGAGAAAGACTATGCGCTCGGTTGGTTGCTCGCTGCAGTTAATTCGAACCCTGTCCTATCGCAATCGTGGGTATTCAAGGGAGGCACTTGTCTGAAGAAACGCTACTTTGAAACTTACAGGTTTTCAGAAGATTTAGATTTCACGCTTCGAGATCAGAGTCATATCAATGAGACAGTTTTGAAAGAGCAATTCGTCTCCATTTCGGAATGGCTATATGAAGAAACAGGAATAGAAATTCCTTCTGACAGGCTTGTATTTGACATATATGCCAATCCCAGGGGCGGACAATCCTGTCAGGGGCGCGTATATTGCTGAAGTCATCTGAGAATATGCCGTCTCACATTTTCGATTTTCCATAATAGTGCCGGAGATCGCGCCAATCGACCTGCCAGTTCCTCATCGTCAGGAAACAGCAACTCAGGCGATAGTTCACCGGCATGCACCAGGTCAATATATTCCCGCTCGGCCTCATCAAGCGTAACCAGCGGTTTCATAACGAACCATGCCTGTTTCTTCAACTCATTTGCAACTGGCCACACATTACCCTGAAGCATCGGTACAAGCTGTTCCTCTATGCTTCTATCGGTGACACGCGCGAAGCGATCCTGTCCGTATTGATAAAGCGGAAGCGGCAGTGTAACCGCCAGCGCCACATGAATACGTCGCAATCGTTGGCTACCCCAAATATCCGCTCCGTATTTTGGCAATCGAATGGTATCGAATAGATCGCGCGGCAGCGCCCGGTCCAGAGTCGCGCGCAGCTTACCGGCATACAGTTCTTCCATAGGCACGACCCGAGTTTCCGGGGATGAAATTCCCGGTGGTTGCCAGAGCGGCCGTGTTGTGACTTCACCGAGGGGTACGCGAAATAAAAAGTTGAGATCGATCTCAATACGGTCTCGCGTACCGACCGAACTTGTGTAGGTGAGATAGAACTTCCGTCCGGCATGGGCATCGCGTGATTGTTGTACTCGGTATCCCTGTCCCTCTCCGATATTAGCGAGAGCCCGTTCAACCTTCGGGCGTTCAGCTTGCATACCCGCCGGATCCTCATGCCCGATATAATTGAAATCCAGATCAACCGAAAGCCGGGCCGGGGGGCCAAACAACAGATTCAATGCCGTACCACCTTTCAATATCAATACACGTGATAGCAACGGATGACGCCCAACATCCGCGGCTAATTCACCCAGGCGGATCACTTTCTCCAATGTCTCCGTACGAAAACCAGTCTCCGTTGCGATTCCTTCAATGAATTCAGCGCTGAGATTCATCCGGCTCCATACCCTCCAGTATTGCGCCCGGGACGATCAGATTCCATCGTCGCACCAGTACGCCGCCACGTTGATCCCTGGCAAGATAAAGCGGCGCCTTTGGGACGTGCTTTTCTATTAATGCAAGATCACCATCGCTGACATAAAATGTCTTTCGATACAGCTCAAGGAACCAGCCGACCGCTGCCCACAACACCTTTTGTCCGAAAACATCCAGAAGCTCAAGCAACAGCGGCAACTCCAGAACAGGGAACCCCGCCGCCGACTCGACAAACTCCGCAAGCCCGCCCACCAGGTCCGGCCGACGGAAACCATCGATCAAAGTACGTTCGGGCCCGGTAACTCGTAATTCACGATCAAGCCGGTGGACGGAGCGCATGCCCCGATCAAAAGCCCGATGGCGCACCAGTGATTGCGGGTGGGACAGGAAGCGCAGTTCAAGGCCATCCAGATCGAACGACTGTGAACGCCTGGCGCTGTATGCGGTGCATAGCCGCCATTCGGAATGCGCGGCGCCCAGCAGTTCAAGCGCCGAATGATGGGAAAAGACCGCATCGGGTCGCATCGCCACTGCCACTAGAAAACGATCCGGCTGAAATTTGGCAGCATCCACCCCCGGTGGCACCGAGGCATAGACCCCCCGTGTGAGCTTCTTCAGCTTGTTTCGTGCGGCTGCGTATTTCAGGCGCTCCAACGTTGCTTTACGCCCGCCGGACGGTGCCAATACCCGTGCGGCTTCATCGAGATTGAAGACCCGGTGCGTTTGCAAGAAGGTGCCCGTATCCATGAGTCAAAACTTGTCAATATTTGCGGATATTGGGAGGATATTCCCCTTTATATGGCATATGTGTCAAGTATTTTATGCTGAAATTACTTGCCTGACCGTCTATCGCAATAAAAATTGACCCGCCGCCCGTCGGTGGTTGGATAACCCCCAAGGTCGCGAAAGTTGACGCCGCCCTCCAGCGGCAATAATCGTTCCGGCATTCGGCTATTCAACTGTTGGTGTATACCAGATCGGTGATGTATAAGCGCGCTCCTGGAGAAACATCGGCGTTTCGGCTGCAGGTTCGTCGCCGAAGATCTTTACATCGTAGGCCGTCCAGCGCGGGGTCGGAATCTCTATCACGCGCGCGTAGTACACCGCCGGCTGTGATGCATCAAATTCCGGGTCCTGCCAGAAGCCAACCAGTTGTGCATCACCTATCGAATCGGTCCAACTGGCATTGGCCACGTCCACTGTGTTCCCTACCGCAGGCAGCGTGCCGTCGTGCCTTGGTTCGCGCCGGTGTGCATCACCCCAGACCACGTTGAATATCTTCTCATGGGTCATGCCGCCGCCATCCAGCCAGCCCTTCACGATCTGGATACGGTCGAGATTACCGCTCAAGGGGTCTTTCAGCGCGGCTACCAGGAAGGTGGGGGCCTGTCGTCCCGCTTCAGGGTGCAGGGTGCCTCCCATGGGCACTCCGCCGGCATACCCCTTGGGTACCAGCATCGGCGAGTTCGCATCCTCTGCGGAAAAATGCCAACCGCCGAATAAGCGTACCGTCATGCGCGGCCCGGTGGTGGCATAGACTTCCTTGCGCTGCATCGCATCCCATATGGACTCCCGGGTATTCTCTTCCGCCCATACCGCCGCATAGCCGGACGCGCTGGTTTCCCACACCCGCCACTGAGGCAGATCCGGAGCCGCCATGGGCAAAGCCATGCGGGCCGGCTTCGGCTCGTAACTCGCGAACTTGCCGAAGAAGTTGTTTTCACCGGCAGTTGAAAGTGCTGTGTGACTGTCCGTGGACCCCACCATACCGAATTGGTACGGGTTGACGCCGAGGGCGCGCGCCAGTTTGAGTCCGTTTTTCAGCGCCTCGCGGGCGTATTCGTATTGGAGCATGCCGGGTGTTTTCAACTTCGCTAAAGTGGCGTTGCCTCTGTCCCAGGTCTCGAAATCCGCGAATTCGTCTGTGGGAGAGAGATAGGGATGGGCCTCGCCGTCCCCTTTTATTTGAGTCACTTCGTAGAGCGGTTCCCAGCGGGCGCGTGTCTGCACATATTCCGCGTCAATGGCAGCCCCCGTGTTGGGGTTGGTCTCTACCGGAAACATCTGGCCGTTGCTCAGGTTGCCGTTGTGAGCAAGCGCCAGCACCTTGCCGCCGGTTTCCTTCTCGTAGCGCTGCATCCATTTCCACAGGTCCTGAGGATTAATGCTGTCGGCGGCCGTGAACGGTTGCAGTTTGCGCGCGCTATCCGCCCCGCCCCGGTAGAGCACATTGCGATGCAGCTTGTCTCCACCTTTCATCGGCGTCCATTCGTAACCGATAAAGGCGGTAAAGCGCCCGGGATCGTTGTACCGATCCGCCGTCTCTACGTAGCGTTCCCAGACCGAGCGCATGATCGTCTGGTCCAGGAGTGGTCCTGAATAGTCACCATCGAGCACGCGCATGATCACACGCATTGCACCCTTCGCCGCCTCGCCTCCCGCCTTGAGTCCGTTGTGCATATCCAGAAGCTCGGGATGCTCCAGCAGTGCCGGGTTGCCCAGGATCAATTGGTCCATGACCCCCAGCGCATCGGAATGATCGGATACCACCAGAAAGTCCAGGGGACGGGCGAGGCGCACGGCCTGGCCGCTGCTGGAAACTACTTTTTCACCGCGGGCAAACCGGTACGCGTCTTCGACAGTCAAAGTTACTCCCGTCGCGCGGGCATCCAGAGAGTTGGTGGTATGCAGGTGAGTATCACCCCAGAGAGGTTGTGTCGGATAGTTCACATCTGCATAGGGCGAATAGCGCAGCTCAGCGCCTGACGCCACAAAGGGGACAATGCAGAGCAACGAACACATGGCGACCGCTATTTTCCAGACTGCAAATTTCATCTCAAGCTCCGTGTTCAGGTACAGGGTTAATGTCATGCTGTGCGAAATTCCCAGCCCGGCCCACTTCAGTTGCTGCGGCTTGGAATTTGTATTATGCACATCCGCGCCTCTACTACAAGTCACTTGATCTTAATTGCAGGTGAGCTTATACTTAACGAACGTTCAGTCAGGAGACGTTTCATGAAAGCCACTGCTACACACATGCTCTCGGTCGCTGCAAAGCAATTTGCCGAAAAGGGTTATTCGGGCGCTTCCATGCGCAACATCGCCAATGCCGTCGGGACGACCCAGGCAGCGATATACCACCATTTTCCAAACAAGAACGCCCTCTACCTGGCCGTGCTGGCCAGACATTTTGATGCTAAATCCAGTGGCATGGCTGATGATCTGGCCCAGGTCAGTGATCCGGAAGAGCGTTTGCAAATCCTGGTTCACCGTTTGCTTGATCTGGTGGAGGAAGATGAACAGTTTCGCCAGCTCTATTTTCGCGAACTGCTGGAGACTGACGAACAGCGTTTGCGCGTACTGGCAGACAACGTGTTTGGCGAATTGGCTGTCACCCTGACCGCTCTCCTGGGTGAACTGGCGCCGCGAATGGACTCTCACCTTATGCTGCTTTCACTCGGCGGCCTGGTTTGCCACCACCTTGAGGCGCGCAAGCTCAGTCCCTTCCTGCCGGGAGGTAAACGTAAACACCAACAGCTGGATGTGCTGGCTGAACACATTACGGAACTCCTCCTTCACGGAGTACAGCGGTCATGAGGCAGGGAAAAAACGACTATCTGCACAAGGCCGATGAGCTGTTCGGTCACCTGGGCCTTTGGATGTATGGCCACAAACTCATCGTCCTGCTGTGCGCACTGGGATTACTGGTCACCGGTCTTTACTTCGCCGGCAAGACTCGTGCCGACAACGGTCTGGACAGCTTTTTTGACGCGACAGACACTGCCTATAACGCCTATATAACCTACCAGGATGAGTTCGGTTCAGACGAGGTGGCTTATATCCTTTACACGGTTCCCAACAGTCCCTACGGCCCCTTTGACCTGGACGCCATGCAGCGCATAGCGCAACTGACCGAGGCCCTGGAATACGAGGTGCCTTTCGTAAGGGACGTTACCAGCCTGAGTAACGTGGAGTTCATCACCGCCGATGGCGATTTCCTTGAGATCCACGAGTTGGCGCTGGATATGCCGGAGGACCAGGCCGGCCTGCTGGAACGCGGCGATGCGATGATGCAAAAGCCCAGTTACCGTGGCGCCATCGTCAACAACGAGGCCACCCATGGCGCTATCATCCTGGAAATGACTATTTCCATCAACGATCCGCTGGACGAAATAAGACTGGACCCGGAAGGTGGCGACGGGCTGCCCAACCTGTATCCGCAGGCGGCCAAACACAAGATCGACGAGATCCTGTCCCGGCCGGAATACACCGGTATTGATTTTTACCTGGGCGGTGATGTCCAGATGAGCTCGGCCTACAACGAGACCGTCACACGTGACACGGTCCGGCAAACCCTGTTGACACTGGCCTTGGTCAGTATCATTGCCATGATATGCTTCCGCATGCAGTTTCTGGGGCTGGCCGGGCCGCTTTCCGTTGTGATTCTCGCCCTGATCCTGACCATAGGCTTCATGGGCCTTGTCGGCTACGAGATGGGGATTCTGTTCCTTATTGTGCCCACCTTCCTGACCGCCATCGGTGTTGCGCAGTCGGTACACCTGATCACCGAATTCAACCTGATGCGCGCCCGGGGCCTGGACCGGCGAGAGGCAGTACAACAGGCCATGGAACACGTGGCCATGCCCTGCCTCCTGGCGGCATTTACCACGGCGGCAGCGTTCCTGGTCATGGCGACCTCTAAACTGCGCGCCTTGTCGGAAATAGCCGTGTACCAGAGCGTTGGTGTGATGCTTGCCTTCCTTGCCAGCATCACCGTCATGGTCTGTTACATGTCCATGGGCAAAGACAGACCGCACAAATCACTCGATCCGTCGGAGAGGAAGTCCGGCCTGTTGTATCATCTCCTCCACCGCGTTGCAGCATTGAACCTTAAGCGTCCCTTCGCCATCATGGCGGTGTTCGGTGTAATTCTGACAGGTTCCATGATCGGGATCGGCAAACTGCACGTAGGCTTCAACTTCCTGGAGGAATTCAAGCCACATACCCGGTTCCGGCTGGATACCGACCACATACAAAACGTGATGGGCGGCATGCTTAACGTGGTTTTCATCTACGACAGCGGTAAGGCCGACGGCATCAAGAGCAGCGAGATGCTTGCCCACCTTGAAGGGCTCCAGGCCTATGCTGAGCGGTCGACCATTGTCGAAAAGAGCTACTCTGTGGTCGATATTCTCAAGGATATAAACCAGAGTTTTCACGGTGATGACCCGGCCTACTACCGACTGCCGGAAAGCGGCGAGTTAATCGCACAGTACCTGTTGTTGTATGAGATCTCCGGCGGCGAAGAACTCAGTGATTTCGTAAGTGGCGACTACCGCCGGACTGCCCTGGAACTGCGGGTGGATATTACTGATTCGAGACATATCAAGGCCTTGATCGACGACCTGGAGCGCTATATGGCGGCGCACCCTGTATCCGGCGCAGAGATCCGGATCACAGGCATGGGTTTATTATGGGTCAGGATAGCCAGTTATATCGCCGAGAGCCAGATGTGGGGCTACGGGCTTGCCTTCATCATCATCGCCCTGGTAATGTGCCTGGCTTTCCGTTCAGTGAAAGTTGGCCTGCTTGTCATGATTCCCAACCTGTTTCCTGCTGTTCTGGTTCTGGGCTTTATGGGCTTGAACGGCATGCAACTGGACTATTTCAAGCTGATGCTGGCCACGGTAGCCATCGGTATCGCGGTTGACGACACGGTGCACATTTCCACCCGCATACGAAAAGAGTTCCACCGTTCCGGCAACTACGAGGAAGCCATTCGGACCAGTCTGTTGAGCACGGGCCGGGCTCTTGTCATTACCACTATCATCCTTTCACTGTCCTTCCTTGTATACACGGTTTCCGATATGGCAATACTGGCAGATTTCGGGATACTGCTATCTGCCACCATGGTTTCGGCATTGGTCGCCGACCTGTTCCTGTTACCTTGCCTGGTGCTGGTGCTGAAGCCCTTTGGGCCGGAATACGAACCGGCCACTGTCAGTGATCCGGCGCCCGCAACCCACACAGTATGAGAGATCGTCATGTTTGCAAAGAAATACATGTATTTGATTACCCTGGCCATGAGCTCCCCGGCGCTTGCGCAGGCGGTCCATGATCAGGACGCCGTGGAAAAAGGCATCGCCATCGCCGCCGAAGCAGATCGCCGCGACAGCGGTTACGTGGACAGCGAGGAGTCCTTCACCATGGTGCTGCGGGACAGCAAGGGGCGCGAGCGTTTTCGTACCCTGCGCACGAAAACTCTGGAACGCACTGACGACGGCGACTGGAGCCTGACCATCTTCGACGAACCGGCGGACGTTAAAGGCACCGCCATGCTCACCTACAGCCACGGCCTGGAGCCTGACGACCAGTGGCTTTACCTGCCGGCCTTAACCCAAGTTTACCAATCTAAAAAATAAATCGTTATATGTCAATGGGTTAGATTGACATAATTCCGCTTATGGCACTACATTCGCGCCATGTTGCGGACGCTGTACTCAGACGATCTCTTTCTGCGTACCGCCGGGTGGTCCACGAATTCCCAAGGCGTCCAGGATGGCCTGTTGCGGCGGTTCCGGACGGGTGGCCTTGCGCACGTGCACGGTACGTCCGTCTTTGCGCCGGACCGTGGCGGTCACCCGCTGACGGGCGCCGAGGATGCGCCGCAGCGTGGTCCAACTTGCGTTGCGGCAGGATTCATCGCCGTGCGCGGCCAGACGACGGCGGACCACCTGGACCAGTTGGTAGGCGATGACGGTGATGAACAGGTGGCCCTCGGCGCGTCGGGGCGTGCGGTGATAGATGGGGCGCAATCCCAGCTCGGATTTCAAGGCGCGGAACACTGCTTCGATGTCGGTGAGCAGGGTGTAGGTCTGCCACAGCCGCGCCTCATCCCAGTCGGTGAGGTTGCTGCGCAGGCAATAGATGCCGGGGTGGGTGAGCATCGAGCCGGTGACCGGCTGGCGCTGCCAGCGTACGGCCACGGCCCGTTGGCCCTTGGCATCGGTGTCGACCTCGATGGTATAGTGCTGGCCGATGCCGTGGCTGCGGGCTTTCAAGCGTCCGATACGTTCCCGGACGTAGCCTGGCTGCTTGCGCGTACGCGGCCGGGACAGGCCCTCGTGCAGCGCGCTGAGGCCCTGCTCAAAGCGCGCCATGAAGCGTTCGGCGATGGCGCGCTCTTTCTCGGCCCGCGCCGCCGAGTAACAGTACAGGCGCACCTCACCGGCCTTGGCATCGGCCACCTGCTCCAGTTGGACCGTCTCGCCCCCACGGGTACGATGGGCCAGGGCGGCGTCCACGTCGAACCGGCGCTGTTGTTCCCGGCTCACCACGATGTAACGGTAGTCGTTATCCTTGAGCCAGGTGACCTGCGCCTCGGTGGCGATGCCCCGGTCGAGAATGACCAAGGCCCCCGGCGGGGTCTTGAGCGCCTCCAGCATCCCGGCCAGGGTGGTCTCCTCGCGCACGTTGCCGGCAAACACCCGTGAACGGCGCACGAAGCCGCTCGCATCGAGCACCAGCCCCAGGGTGAGCAGCTTGCAGTCGCTGCGTTTCTCTTTCGAATGGCCGCGCTGCGCCAGCGGCTGCCCGTGGGCCTCGCCCTCGTAGTAGGTGTTGGTCAGGTCATACAGGGTGACCGTCGGCGCCAGGTCAAACAAGTCCATGGCCTGCGCGAACAGGTGTGTCTCAATGACCGCACGGTGTTTGAGCAGCGCATCGGAAGCCCGGTACAACTGCATGGCGCCCATGCGTTCGAAGTTCACGTCCAGCAACTCGCCCAGGGCACTGCGCTCGCATAACCAGGCATGGGTGGCCCGCTCCGAGGCCGGGCACGCCAGCCGGCCCACGATGGAGCCGATGGTGGCGGCGCGCAGGGATGCATTGACGCCCTGTGCCGCGAGTAACTCGTCCAGCCCCACCTGTGCCAGGGCCCACAACCCCACCTGCTCCACGCCCACGCTGCGCGGGCGGGTCAAGGCCAGCGAGTCCAGATCGACTGCCATCCACGCCGGCGCCGTTCCCGTCTCGTCCGGTCGAGACCGGGCCAGCAGTTGGGCGCTAATCTGTTGTGCCGCACTCTCCACGCCGGCGGGCAGGCTCGCCAGCAGCGACGTCTGGCCCTGGCGCAACGCCTCAATACGTTGGCACAGGGTCGGCCAGTGTTGTTTATCGATAGCAAACTCGCTGCCGAGGTTCAGCAGGGTGCGTTGGCGCACCTTGGTGCCCGCGCGCTCACTGTGCACCAGGCGGTGGGAGTAATAGGCCTGGCCGTCGGTACGGCGGGTGAGGGTACGGCGGATGAACATAGGGGGAGAGGATACCGCTCTACCACACCGATGTCAATATAAATATTCATATTATGGCACTACAATGGCCAGACAACCCGTCACTCACCAAAAATCAATGCGTTACGATGACGAACCCGGCAGAAAATAGCAACATCCAACTAAATGCCAGTGAATCTTGGTAAACTTGGGTTAAAACGCGTGAAACGAATTTCCTCCAAAAATCGCTCCGGGCCGTTCATGGGCAGCGAGTTTGCCTTTGAGGATTTGAGCGACTTCGAGTTGGAAAAATACAGCTATCGATACCTGCGTGATGAGCCGTGTGGCGAGCACAGCTGTTTTGTCTCCGAGTGGGTGCCCGCCTATGAGCACTCCGGTTACACCCGGATCGAAGTCTGGCACGACCGGGAGGAATACCGTGAGCAAAAAATAGAGTTCTACGATAAAGTCGGCAAGCACCTGAAAACACTGGTGCTTAACGACTACTCACTTTACCGGGAACGCTTCTGGCGCCCCCTGAAGATGGAGATGACCAACCACAAGACAGGCAAGGCCACCCTGCTCCACTTCAACAATATTGAGTTGGGAGCAGGTCTGACCGAGCGTGAGTTCGACCAGAACTCCCTCAGACGTGCCAAGTAACCGTTTCCGTACCGGCGCCAGGCTATCCGGCGCTATGCTGGCCGGTATCCTGGCTACACCCGCCGCCATTGCAATGGATCCGGAGAAAATGCAGTGGTCCGGCCACGTGGGCGGGGAGTACCGGTATTTCACGGATGCCGGCGCCGGCGGGGCGCGCTACCAGCACAATGTTTCCCTTGTCGCCGAACCGGAGCTTTACTATCCCGTCCGCGCCTCCGGCGACAGCCTGCGTCTCACGGCGTTCCTGCGCCTGGACGAGCACGATGATGAGCGCTCCCATGGTGACATACGCGAAATGAAGTGGCACAAGGTGGCGGACCGCTGGGAATTGACCCTGGGAGTCGACCGGATATTCTGGGGTGTCACCGAGACCATTCACCTGGTCAATATCATAAACCAGCAGGACTTTGTGGAGAACCCGGATGGCGAGGACCTGCTCGGGCAACCCATGATACGCCTCGAGCTTGTGCGGGACTGGGGAACACTGGGATTATTTGTCCTGCCCTACTTCCGTGAACGTTCCTATCCCGGCACAGAAGGACGCCCGGGATCCGCCCTCGTGGTCGACACCGACAATCCCGTTTATGAGTCCGGCACGGAACAATGGCACACGGACTTTGCCCTGCGCTGGAGCCACTATATCGGCAACTGGGACCTGGGCGCTTCCTATTTCTACGGCACCAGCCGCGAGCCGCGCTTCGACCCGATGTTCTCAAGCATAACGAAGCAAGGCGTAACAACCCTGCGGCCTGTCTACGATATCATTCACCAGGCGGGTGTTGACGTGCAGGGCACCTTCGATGCGTGGTTGTGGAAGCTGGAGGCCATCTACCGGGATGGGCAGGACGATGCGTTTTTCGCCGGCGCCGTCGGACTGGAATACACCTTCTTCGATATCTCCGGCTACGGTATCGATATCGGCCTGGTCACCGAGTATCTCTACGATGAGCGGACATTTTTCATCAGTACCGATAATGATCTCAGCCTGGGCATGAGACTGACGTTGAACGATATCGATTCGACCGAATTTCTGGCCGCCGTGGTGCAGGACCTGGACAATCAGTCACGCTATGTCTTTGTGGAGGCCAGCCGGCGTATCGGGGATTCCTTCAAACTCTCCGTGGAAGCCCGCGGCATTAACAACGTCGCTGAGGGCGACCCCCTGCAATTCTATGACGGCGACAATTTTATCCAGGTGGAGCTGGCGTACTACTTCTGACATTATGCCTCCGGTTGGCTCTCAGTGTTCTTACAATGTCGTCAACGCCGAAATTTCTCTAAGTAGTGCCGACGAAAGGTGGAAATTTAAAATTTGGGCAAAAAATCTGTTTGAAGAAGACTATTCCATATTTACCAACACAGGTCAGTTTGGTGATCTGGTGGCATTTGCACCACCACGCGTTGCGGGTGCCGGAGTAGAATTTAATTTCTAATATTCTTACGACATCTTCATCTATTCATCCATTTTTAATATAGGTTTGATTGTTTTACCGGAATGGGTGTCGGAAACCGCTTCGTTGATCTGCTCCAACGAATAAAAACCCGCGAGCTTGTCCATTGGGAATGAACCGTCAAGATACATTTCTATCAGTTGCGGAATAATTTCAACTGGATCGCAATCACCATTTACCACACCACGAATGACTTTACCGCTTATCAGTGGTAGCACATTTAGTGTAACCTGCGGTTCTTTCGAGGCACCAAGCAAGGTCAATGTTCCACGTGTTTTTAAAGCGTCAGCCGCAGTAGAGATAAGCGCCGGTACACCGCTGGTATCAACACCTTGATCAATCCCACCCAGTTCTGCCAGTTCGCCGGCAAGATCCTGGTCCGTAGTATTAATAGAATCACTAGCTCCAAGCTCACGTGCCAAAGCAAGACGGCTCTCAACTCGGTCCACTGCAATAATTTTGCCTGCATTCATGGCTTTCGCAGCCATCAAGGCCGCCATACCGACGGCACCGGTGCCAAATACAGCAAGTGTCGTGTCCGGCCCTGGTTTTAATACATTCATCACTGTACCGGCACCTGTTAAATAACCACAGCTTAGTGGCCCCATGAGCTCCAGTGGTACGTCCTTACGGATCTTGATGGCATTCCGCGCCTGCGCCAGAGAGTAAGTTGCAAAGGAAGACTGGGAAAAAAAACCACCGCCAATGGCTTCTCCACTTTCGGCATGCAATGTGGGTGAACCATCCAGACGACGCCCCATGAAATTTAAAGGCATGTACTGCTCACAATAGGCTGGGTGTGAATCGCTACAGGGAGCACAGGCCCCGCAGGTATTGAATGTAAGAACGACGTGATCACCCGGCTCATAGCCGCTGACATTGGCCCCCACTTTTTCGACTACACCTGCACCTTCATGTCCAAGTACAAAGGGAAGCGGCAAAGGCATGATCTGGTCGACGATTGACAAATCCGTATGACAAATTCCAGTGGCGACGATCTGCACCAATAATTCATCGTCATTTGGGTCTGCCAGATCTATTCCTTCTACACTAAATTGACCTCCTGCCTCCCGTGCAACAGCAGCTTTTATTTTCATATTACTTCCCCCTGAGTCCGTCTTGCTTAATTACGTTCGCTTATTATCATTGGTAGTGTTTCAAGACCCCGGAAGGTCATGGGCGGTGAAAAATCCAACTCATCATTTACCAAACTAAATTCAAAACGCTCGATAAAGGCAGGAAAAAATTCACTCAATACCATCTTTGCAAGGCGAAGACCAATACAGTGATGCATGCCCGGTGCAAATACCAGGTTTTGGCCCTGATCCCGTTCAAAATTAAATTCATGAGGCTCAGCAAACACAGACGGATCCTGGTTTGCTGCACTTTGAAAAAGCAACACAAATTGTCCTTTCTTTATTATATTTCCATCCCACTCAAAATCTTCCGCGACAACCCGGGACATGAAGGTCGACATCTGTGCGCGCCGTTGAATCTCCATTATCGCGTCTATGTCAATATCGTCGGATTGTCGTAACCTGTCGATAGCTTCAGGCTGACGAGCCAGTTCAGCCACACCCAATGCCATGGTATTCACAGTCGTGTCATGACCGGCAATCAACACAATATGGCAAACGCCAAGCATCTCTTCCTCTGTTAACTTATCTCCCGCATCAACCGCCAATACCAATTCGGAAATAAAATCGCCGGTGGGATTTTTGCGTTTTTCCTCAAACTTGGGTTTGAATAATTCGTTCAACTCATTGATGACGCCGTCAACCTTGAATAATTGCTCAAGCGGTACATTGATGTTACCGATGGTATTCAAGTCGATTGACCAGCGTTGCATCTCGTTAATCAATGTATCGTCAAAGTCACAGACCTTCAGGATCATGCGAGCCGGAATGATGCGTGCCACGTTTTCAACAAATTCAACCGGGCCATCTATTTCTGCAACCGCATCCAGCGCCTCCTTAATATAGCGCTGCACATCAGGACGAATCGCTTCTACCACTGCGCGCCCAAATGCCCTTTGAATCAAGCGACGTATTCTCTGGTGCTCGTCATCGTCCATGTTCAGCAGCCAGGTCTTCGGCGTCTGCATCACAGCAGGAATCTGCGTCCTCTCTTCATCGCTCAGGTGTGCGGTGGCAAAAAACGGCAACCTCTCATTGGATAGTGGGAGTTTTCCCGAATAACCCCTGAGAACTTCGCGATGACCCGTCACCATCCAGGCCTGGTTGATCTCACTCCAGTATATCGGGCTGGTCTTTCGTAAATCGTCCAGGCGTTCTGTCAGGGAACTACCCAGGCTTTGTATGTCCAGTGGGAAATCCAGCTCGCTGACAACGCTTTGAGTAGGACCGGTCATGTCTAAAACTCCTTGCGGGATGTTTAGGAACGAATAATTTTAACCCATATTATAACAAACGCTATACAAAAAAGTTATCACCAGCCCGGATGTTGTGCAAGTAACTTATAAGGCGCAGTAATTGGGTATGCCTCCGGTTGGCTCCCAGTACGTTCGTTGAGTTTATCGGGCAGGCGTTCAAGGCCGCGCAACGACATGGCAGAAGAGAATACAAAGTCCAGACTATCCCGTATCCGGTCAGTCAAAGCTGCCAACCTCCATCGACGGCCAGGTTCACACCCGATATGTACCTGCCTTTTTCTGATGCCAGGAAGACTACCGCATTGGCGATGTCTTCAGGTGTACCCAGGTTACCCAGGGGGACTTGCGCTGTAATCGCCTTGATGGCCTTCTCGTCCATCTGGCCGTCCATACCTCTTGCCAGTTTTCCTCCTGCCAACCAGCCCGAACGGATGCTGTTTGCCCGGATGCCATAGCGACCATTTTCCCTGGCCACCACCTCCAGCAGGTTCTCAATGGCTGCCTTGGGCGCGCTGGAGAGCACACTCTTCGGCAGGTGTCGTGTCGCCTGGGTGGTGGTCACTGCGGTAATACTGCCGCCGCCGGTATCCTTCAATACGGGAAGCGCAGCCTGGATCAGGTTGAAACAGGCATGGGTGTCCTGCGTAAAGATGTTTTTCCAGGCTTCCAGACTTGTGGAACCGACAAAATCTATGGGTATTGCCGGACCTGCTGCATACACAACGCTATGGACGGCGACGTACTTTTCCTTGACCTGCTGCATAAATGAATGGGTGGCAGCCTCATCATGCAAAGCCAGTTGATAGTAGTCCACTGCGATGTCTGAAGATATACAGGATTGCATTACCTGTCGCGCCCCCTGCTCGTTCAGGTGATAGGTGAACGCCACCGGCGATCCCGACCTCGCAAACGCCTCTACGATTGCCGCGCCGATCCCCCCGCTACCGCCGGCCACAACCGCAACCCCCTCTTTAAACTCCTTTACACCCATTATTCATTCAGCGCCAGATACGGCGATCAATCAGCATATGCTATACCTACCATACTGAGATTTCATTTACAAAAAAAGCCACCAGTGTTGCTATTGGTGGCTTCGTTATTTCGGATTGCGAGTTCATACTAGAAATCGTATGCAATATATCCTCCAAGCTGTCTCGGATCGCCCGGGACGCCAAAAAGAAGGAAGCCGTTGCCGATCGCCCCGGTTTTGAAGTAGCCCTCGTCAAACAGGTTCCTGCCATAAAAACCAACCTTCCAGTTGCCGTTGTTGGGTATGTACTGCATGTTCAGATTAACGGTCGCATAACTGGCATCTGTCGTGCCGCCGGAACCAACGCGGTTCTCTGCGTCATACCATGACCCATCGTTGTAGCGCAGCGAAGGTGTGATGCTCAGCTCACCGCTGGTGAGAAAAGGCACCCTGTAATCCAGTCCGGCTGCCAGTGTGAAGGGCGGGGCGCCGGCAAATTTCTTACCGTTCGTCGCCGCAAAGCCTGAAGTGCCGGCAAGGGTATTGAAAAAGGGTGAATCCTGCTCATATTCAGAATCCGTAATGGTCATGTTCACATACCAGGTCAGGCCGTCATTTATCAGGCCGCTCAGATCAATTTCCGCACCGTACAGCTCACCCTCAGGCACGTTATAGATAACCTGGCCACCGACGTTGTTATCAATGAAGCTGATGTGGGGATTTTCGTAATCATAGTACCAGACCGCACCATTAACGAGCAGGTTACCACCCATCCATTGCGACTTGAAACCTATTTCATAGGATGTGACTTCCTCCGGTTCGGAAACACCAAATGCGGGGCCATCCGCATTCAGGTAGGCCGATTTGAAACCGGTGGAGGTACCACCGTAGAACATCCAGCTATCCGTCTTGTATTCCAGCCGGGCCGTATAGGTAAATTCATCGTCTTCCCTTTCAATTAGTCCGGCATTGGCATTCAATATTACCAGAACAGGGTTGGTAAAAGGGTTGGTCAGATCGGTATGATCCTGCAACTCCAGTTCGTCCCTGTTATAGCGGCCACCCAGGGTAACGCTCCAGTTACCGGTAAACGGATAGGTAATCTGCCCATAGACCGCGTAGGAAGTGGTTTCCCATTCATTCCGGGTACTTATGTTAAAACCACCGAAGCTGTTGCCATCCACACCATGCAACTGCTGCTCGTTAAAATAATTAAAGCCGATGAGCCAGTCCCAGTCCCAGGTATCATTCGACACCAGACGGATTTCCTCCTGAAACATGTCGTTTTCATACTGGCCGGTAAATCCGAGGCCGAGATTTGGCAGGCCCAACAAGCCCAGGGTCACGGCCCCCGGACTGCTTGGATCGATATTACCCACACCTGCAGCGCCGAAATAGTCGATGTCCGCATACGCGGTAATGGATGTCAGGGTAAACCGTTCAAAATCGATGTCGATACGGCCGCTGAAAGCGGTCTCTTCGACTTGATGGCCGGAACCGGAAAAGGGCGATGCACTACCAAGAGTACCCGCAACCAACGCCCCGCCAGCGCCGGCGCCGGCAATTTCATTGCTGTTAATCAAGTTGGCGTGAGTGCCGCCTCTCCCCCGGGAAAAGTCGATGCCGGCTGCGGTACCGATGGCAGTGGGTATCGGACCAATCGTAGGTATAACCAAAAAGGGTGTATTCCGGTCACCGGGCGGCAGTCCGAATCCGCCTCCCAGTATCCCGGCCATAAGGACTTCACCGCTGCTCAGACCGTTTGCCGCCAAGGTATCGGCATCAAGGCCAATTGCTGCCAATGGACCACCCGGAGCCGTGCGTGGATCAATCTGCCGGATTTGTGCCGCAGAGGGTACCTCCCGATCGGATAATCCATAGTAGACATTAACCCCGTCAAGCTGGTCCAAATAGCTGCCCTTGAGCAGCACCGAGATATTGTCCTGTTCAAACAATAACTTGCCGGTCAACCCCCATTCTTCCAGATCATGTATGCCACCCCTGGCTAGGTTCTGGCTGTCGGGCAGAAAGTCGTAAAACGGGTCATGTTCCTTGAAAAAACCTTCCAGACTGAGAGCAGTGTTATCCGTCAGGCCCGTTGCTGCATAAACACTCAGGTCTATTGCGTCATGTTCGCCATAGCCGACTTTAACATTACCGGACGGTCCAACGCCGACTTCCGGTCTCCTGGTCTCAATGACGATGGAGCCGCCGGTTGAGTTTTTCCCATACAACGCTCCCTGTGGACCTTTCAGAACCTGAACGCTGGACGTGTTAACACCGACATTGCTGGCATAAGAACGTGGTATATACACACCATCCACATTGATGGTGGAACCCATATACACAGCGCCGCCCGGTATGATACTGCCCATCCCCCGGATGACCGGTATCAGGTAGCCACCCGTATTCATCATGTTAACACCGGAAATGGCAGTGCCAAGCTCTTCCGTACGAGTAATCGCCGCTTTTTCCAGGCCTTCCTCTGTGAGTGCAGAAATCGAAATGGCTACATCCTGGATGGATTCCTCACGTTTCTGGGCGGTGACAATGATTTCTTCCAGTTGTGCCAGTGCCGGTGTCATCGACAGGCACAGACCGGTTGTAATGACAGAAATGATGTATAGTTTAATTTTCATCGAATTCCCCCGTCGTCAGACATTGATATACGTACACGCTCTTGACCTACGCAAGAGTATATAATAGTCATAGAACGTTTGCTATACTAGCAGATGCTACAAGGAAAAGACAGCAGCTGAGCATGAGTATAGCTGAGCATGTTGTCAACAATTAGAATTGTCCGGTTTAGAGCGTTGTTGATGTGCGTCACAAACGTCTTGCGATTGTTGCACGCATAATTTCGGAGGTGCCTAAAAATATCCGGTGAACCCGTGCGAAAGAATACATTTTGGAAATCGGCATCTCGTCGCTGTACCCCATGCCCCCATGCAATTGCAAGCACTCATCCATAACCCTCGCCTCAAGTTCACTGCCCCAGAGCTTGGCAATCGCTGATTCATCAGCGCCGAGTTGATTCTTGTTCAGTTTCTTCAAATAACTGTCAATCAGGGCTCTCCCTGCCGCAATGTCAGCTCTTACGGATGCCAGTTTGAATTGGGTATTCTGGAACTCAAATATCCGTTGCCCGAAGGCCTTGCGCTCTTTTGTATAGTCTATCGTCAAAGCCATCGCCAACTCGCAGGCGGCGACACAACGTGCCGCTGTTGCCATCCTGCCCGTTGCGATAGAGCCCATGGCGCAACGCAAGCCCCTCCCCTCCACACCCCCCATAAGGTTACGGGCAGGAATACGGACGTCATCAAAAAATATCTCCGCCACACCACCACAGCCCTTTGTCATCAGTGGCGTTGGTTTACTCACGGTTATACCTTTTGTTCCCTCAAACGGAACGATAAACATCGAAATAGCGTCGCTGTTGCCCTCTTTTTCCGTCTTGGCCACAACAAACAACACAGAAATGAGCGGCCCATTCGACATCCACATTTTTGAACCATTAATGACATAATCATCCCCATCTCTGCGGGCAAATGTCTTTATGGCTCGAGCATCACTTCCGGCGCCGGATTCAGAAAGGCCAACTTCAGCGATTCCCTTTCCTGACGCAAAAAATGGCAGCCATTCTTTCTTTTGCTCTTCGGTTCCTCCATCGAGCAGCACATAACTTGCTAATTCCGTACATAACCCAGCTTCAAGTGAAGCGCCGCTTGCAGAAAAACCGTGCTCTTCGTGAAGTATTACCTGATGCAGTAGATCACCACCGCCACCGCCATACTCTTCAGGTATTCCGGCACAGAGAATCCCGTATTCGGCAGCTGTTTTGAACAGTGCTGCCGGGAAAAAGCCATCCTTCTCCCATTGCCGGTAATTCGGCTCAACCTCCTGTTGAAAAAATCGTCGCACTACTTCACGAAAGGCTTCGTGTTCAGGCTGAAATACTTCCCGGTTATAACCTAAGGATGCAACATCACTCATTTTCATTACCGCTACCAGTCGTTCACCACGTTACAGGGAGGCCGAAGCAACGACATAACCGTTATATCCATCGGAGACCTCATTTTTTTATTACCGGGGATGAAACCTGACATTAAGTTCATATAAACCCCGAAAAAAAGCCATGGGCATAAAATTAAGCTTATCGTCTTGAACATCAACACCTTTGAACCTTTTGACCATAGCCAATAAAAACTCGCCAACCTCCATTTTTGCCAGCATATGCCCTACACAATGGTGTACTCCAGGAGCGAAAACCATGGAGTTGGTATTGTCACGACTAAAATCGAGACCTAAAGGGTTATCATAAACTCTCGGATCGCGATTAGCCGCCGCCACGCAAAGCATGACCATATCACCAGCTTTAATTTGTTTACCGTGCCATTCAAAATCGTAACTGGCCACACGTAATTGGCCCGCATTCATGCAAACATAGCGCATGAATTCATTAACAATGTCGGTGATTTTATCAGGGCACTCCTCGATATACTGCCATGCTTCGGGGTGTCGACTCAGTGCTTCAACGATCATGGTAATTGTGCTGGAGGTACTCTCATGACCGGCAACAATCAAAATCAGCATCTGAGCAAAAAATTCATCTTCTGTGATTTTTTCACCTTCATCACTTGCCTGGGCTAAGGCAGTAATGAGGTCATCCTTTGGCTCTAACAATCGCTTTTCTCTTTCAATTCGGCCAAGCTCATTCATTTCTGAGGCACATTTTTCAGCGCGTGTTATCTGTTTTTCTGTGGACCCAATCGAGGAAGTCACCTCCATTATGGCGTTAGACCATTCACGCATATTGGCGAACTGCTCTTCAGGAATTCCCAGCATTTTGAAAATAACAAAGCCGGGTAGGGGTCTTGAAATCTGTTCCTGAAATTCAATTTCAGGGGAGTCAACTGCTTTTCTCAAGAGCTCTCGAACCTTTTCTCGAACGATGGGGCGAATTTGTTCTACGGCTTTTTTGGTGACAGCTTTCATCAACAACTTTCTAAGGCGTGTATGCTCAGGCGCTTCGGTATCGACAATAACCAGTGGAAGGTATTTTGAAAGCACTGGAAATTTCTTGGAGCGATCATCAGGGGGGATTCTCGACATTACGCTGGAAACCAAACGACCTTTACAGGACAAGGCGGGGTACTTGTAGTTAAAAGCATCAGCAACATCCTGATGGCGAGTTATCATTGCGTATTTCACTGAATCCTGCCACCCGTTTCACGTGAAGGCTGCCACCCGGAACGCAGCAAAGCTGCCACCCCCGGGCGCGTGATGACGTGGGTGTTGGTCATTATGACTCTGTTGGGGTCATCGTCGTCAATATTTTTTTCTGTTTTCGCATGGATTCTCCCTTGAGGTTGATTTTGTAAGCATTGTGCACCAAGCGGTCGAGGATGGCATCGGCGAGGGTGGGGTCGCCGATACTGTCATGCCATTTTTCGGGCGGTAATTGACTGGTAGCGAGGGTGGAGCGTGCGCCGTGGCGGTCTTCCAGGATTTCCAGCAGGTCACGGCGCTGCTCTGCGTTCAGTTTGACCAGGCCCCAGTCATCGAGGATGAGGACCTGGGTTCTCGCCAGGGTGGACAGGAGTTTAGGGTAGCGTCCGTCCCCTTTGGCGATAGTCATGTCCTGGAGGAGTCTGGGCAGGCGCAGGTAGAGGGCGGTGTGGCCCACTCGGCAGGCGCTGTGCGCCAGGGCGCAGGCGAGCCAGGTTTTGCCGACGCCGGTGGGGCCGGTGATGAGGATATTGAGGTGTTCCCTGACCCACTGGCAGGTGGCCAGTGATTGCATCAGGGATTTATCCAGTCCGCGCGGGTGGTGATAGTCGATATCCTCCAGGGCGGCATTGTGTTTGAGGCGGGCGCGGCGCAACCGGTTGGAAGTGCGCCGGTTGTCCCGCTCGGTGAGCTCCCGGTCGACGAGCAGGCCGAGGCGTTCCTCGAAGCTGAGCGTGTCGATATCGGGCAGGGTCATTTGCTCGGTGAGCGCGGCAACCATACCGGTGCACTTCAGGGTGTGGAGTTTATCCAGGGTGGGATGTGTCAACATAGTGCTCTCCTGTTGTGGATCAGTGGTAGTAGGATGGGCCACGCAGATTGTCGTGGTCATCAGGCAAGTCCGCCTCGGTCTGTTCGGCAAGGGGTTGCCGGTCGAGGCCGTGGCGGA
Organism: Gammaproteobacteria bacterium; assembly: GCA_965116495.1. Taxonomy (GTDB): domain Bacteria; phylum Pseudomonadota; class Gammaproteobacteria; order Eutrophobiales; family Eutrophobiaceae; genus JAAXHV01. Next base: position 1,243,595 of record OZ220696.1, read on the forward strand.
GGATGGATTCGAGACTCTTGTAGCTGTGGCTGCCCAGGGTGAGGGCGCGTTGGCAGGCGGCCTCCAGCCGGTCATTGCCATAGGTTTTGCCAAGACGCAGAATGCCTAAACAGCTGCGGTAGGCCTGCTGGGGGTGCTTGCGGGCAGACAGGACACGGAGGATAAGGGTTTCTGTGGCCGGCCCGACCTGCGCGGCCCAGCGGCCCAGGCGTTGCGGAGACCACTCGCCGGCCTGGCGGTGTGCCTCGGGCATGTGGGCCGTGACGGTGGTATGGCGCGCCTTGTGGCAGGAGCGCCGATGGCTGGCGATGCGTTGTCCACGGTGGAAACACTCAATGGTGTTGGCGGTGATGCGCACGTCCACTTGTTTTTTGATGAGCGCATGGGGCACGGAGTAGTAATGGCCATGGACCTCGACGTGATAGTCGATATGGACCCGTGCCTGCTTCCACTCGGCGTATTCGTACGGCTCGACGGGCAGGGGGCGCAGGGCCGGTTTGTCCAGTTGCTCAAACAGGGTGCGCCGGGTGCCCGGCAGTTTCTTGAAGGGCCGGTTGTTGAGCGTCTCAAGCAACGCCCGGATGGCCCGGTTCAACTCGGCCAGGGAGAAGCACTGACGCCGGCGCAGCGCGGCGAGGATCCAGCGCTCCACCACCTGGACTGCGACCTCTGCTTTCGCTTTGTCACGGGGGCGCCGCACCCGCGCCGGGACGATAGCGACCCCGTAATGGGCGGCCAGGTCCTGGTAGGTGGGGTTGATATCCGGCTCATACCGGTGTGCCCTGGCAACGCCTGCGCGTAAATTGTCGGGCACCACCACCGCCGGCACACCACCGAAGTAGTCAAAACAGCGCACGTGGGCGCCGGTCCAGTCTGCCAGTCCCTGGGTCCAGGTGGCCTCGGCATAGGTGTAGTTCGATGCACCCAGCGCTGCCACAAACACCTCTGCCTCACGCACCTCCCCGGTCGCCGGGTTGATGACCTGGGCACGCATACCGGCATAATCCACGAACAGCTTCTCACCGGCCCGGTGACTCTGGCGCATCACCAGGTCCAGCTTGCCGGCCCAGGCCCGGTACTGCCGGCAGAACCAAGTGTACTGATACCCGTGCGGGTAAGTCTGGCGATACTCATGCCATAACAACTGCAGGGTGACGCCCGGGCGTTTCAACTCCCGATGAACTTCTGACCAATCGGGCATGCCGCGGGCCGCAGCGGGCACGGCCGGGGTGGGCGGAAACAGCAGACGCTCCAGCGCCCCGTCATCCAGCTCAACCGGCAACGGCCAACCCAGCCCGGCCGCCTCGGCCCGGCGCAGGTACGCATCCACCGCCGGACGGGAAAGGCCACAACTCCTGGCGGTCTGGCGTTTACTCAGGCCCTGGCCCCAACACAGGCGTAATACTTCTTTTATCTTTCTCATGGACAACCTCTTTGCGGGCATCTGTGTCTCCTCCTTTCAGTAGAAATAAGGACACAGGATACCCGTGGTTATCCACGTCAAACGCGCCGGCTATCTACCTCCCTGGGGGTGGCAGCTTTGCCGTGTAATGGGTGGCAGCTTTCGTGTGTAATGGGTGGCAGCTTTGCCGTATAATCGGTGGCAGCTTTGCCGTGAAATACGCAGTTATCATCCAGCAATTGGCTGTTTTATTCCAATAGACCGGGTCATATTCACGCAATTCATCCAAAAGTGTCAGGAACTCATTTCCCATTTCTGCAGGCCCTGCTGAAAGATTGATATCAAAAACACCTTCATTTGTGCGCATAGAAAACTCCACTTAACTGGGTTAACACATCCGACATCAAAAATTAGTATGGATATACGTACAACAGCCTCTTGACCTGCGCAAGAGCATATAATAGGTTTATATCGATTGCTATACTAGCATATGCTATAAGGATAAAGGCCGATGAAAAGGCAGCTAATGTTGCGGGTGCATTGCATTCACCTGCTAAAACCAGTTATATTTCAGAAAAAACAATCGGTTACGCGGGAGGATATAGCGTGGAAAGAGTAGGTTTTATAGGCGTGGGTATGATGGGAGGCGCTATCGCTGCGCGAATGATCGAAAACGGGGTGCCCGTGCTGGCCTACGACAACAATCCCGGTACACTCAAGGCAGTGGCATCCAGCGGGGTGACACCCGCAGCATCCGTCAAGGAAGTTGCTGATAATGTTGAAATTATATTTGCCTGCCTGCCGGACGCAGGGATCTGCCGTAGCGTCGCGCTGGACCCCGGCGGCATCGCCGATGGTGACAGGGTGACAATTTATATCGAGACCTCCACCATGGGTGGTGAAGCGGTCATCGAAATTGCCGAAGGCCTCGCGAAACGCGGCATTACCCTGCTTGACTCACCAATCGTCGGTGGCGTACCGGCCCTGGAGGCCGGCACACTGGGCGTACTGGCCTCCGGGCCCGCAAAGGCCTTTGAACAAGCGAAATATGCGCTGGAAACGTTTGCCGGACGACTGTTTCACCTCGGAGAACAGGCCGGCATGGGACAGGCCGGAAAAGTGGTGAACAACTCCGTTGCCTACGCGGCCTTACTGGCCACCTGCGAGGCCGTTGCCGTCGGGATGAAAGCGGGCTTAAGCATGCAAACGGCCGTCGACATTATCAATCAGGGCAGTGGCGCGAATTTCTTTTCCCAAATTGTTGTTCCCAATTTCATACTGCAGGGAAAATTCGAAGGCACCGGTGCAGTCGAAATCGGCGTGAAGGACGTCAAGCTGTTCCTCGCTGAGGCAGCGCGGCTGGGCATCGACCCGCCGGTGGCCAACGCAGTATCCGCCCTTCAGAAAGCAGTTGTCGAGTCCGGCCCCCCCGGACGGGACACCATGACCTACTTCCACTATTTCAGTGACCTGGCGGGTTTGCCTCGCCAGGGTTAACGTTGTAGCGTCTAGTCCAGCCCTTCAGCCAGTACGAACTGGACCTCGGCAGCATCTATCCGCGTATCCTTCGCTTCACTGTACTCAGGACTGTTATACCAGTTTACAGCCTGTTCATAACTGGGAAATTTGTACACGATTACGCAAACGCCCTGTTTACCTTCAACGAACTGCTGATTGCCCCTCGATGTAACGAGCGCTTCCCCGCCAAACTGCTTTATAATCGGCACAGCCGCTTCACGGTACAACTGCAGTTTCTCGATATCGTTGATACCTTGTATCGTTACTATTGCATAACCTGCCATTCTCATTTCTCCTGCAAGGTTTGACAAACTCTATGCATCACTGCTTCTTCCTGAGCCGATGAATATCAGGATAAATGCCGTGGACATCATGACCAGGCTGTAAACACTCGGGACCACGGCCCACTCAGGTTGCTCCAGGATATTCAGTGCGATCATGGCGCCCAATGCGACATTCTGGATACCGACTTCGATAGCAACGGTGAGCCGTCGTACTCTATCCAGACCAAATGCAAAAGCCAGCGCATACCCGCCCAGTAAGGTTGCAAGGTTGAAGACCAGCAGCAAAGACCAGAGACGATTCAGGTTTTGCATGAAGAAGTCAAATTCCAGCGCCACCGACCCAATGAGTAATACCAGCAGGATGAGAATACCCGCACCCCGCATCCAGCGGTCAGATCTGACTGCAAAGCCGCGCACATATCGGCGCACCGCCATCCCGGCCAGCAGCGGAACAAATACCAGTACGAGCAATTGTATTACAGTGCTCCGGACAGGCAACGCAACTATGTCTGCTTCACCTGCCACCTGCCGCGCACTCTGGAGAAGGTCCAGTCCAAAATGCAGCACCAGTGGTACGGTGACCAGGGCCAGGATACTGGACATGGCTGTCAGCGTGACCGACAGGGGGATATCCGCACGGGCGAGATAGGAGACCGTATTGGAAACGACACCCCCCGGGCACACCGCCAGGATAAGAACACCAGCAGAAACGGCCAGCGGGAGTGACGTGCCGTAAAGCAGCACTATGGCAATGGCGGGTAACAATACAAACTGGCCAAACAAACCCACGAAAACCGCGCGCGGATAACGTACTACCCTGCGCCAGTCTTCGGGCACGAGTTGCATACCCATACCAAACATCAGAAGTATCAACCCTGAAGGCACAAAGATTTTATAGATCGATTCCAGCATATATTGTCGCCCATCGTGTGGTTGCAGACTTTGTATTAATTCCGGCTTGCAGGTTTCCAACAATAAGTTTATTGTAGCATGTGCTATATTCGTTACAACCCGTGAGGCCGGGAGAAAAAATCAAGTGAGCCGTTCTGCATCAGTACTGGAGGGTCTTTCTGTTGCCGATTTCGGGCTGGGCATGCCGGCCGCCCTGGTGTGCAAGTTCCTGCGGGAGGCCGGCGCAAAGATCAGCCGGATTGAACCCCCGGCGGGCGACCCGTTCTACGACATTTACCCGGCTTACCAGGTCTGGCAACAGCACAAGGAGATACTACCCGCCGGCGCGGGTGCTGATGCCGCAATACAACTTGCCGCAGATGTCGACATTTGCGTTATCGGCGGTGAGGGCCATCCGGACATGGAATGGAGTTTTGACCCGCTTGAACTTGTCGAGACCAATCCGCGCCTGGTGGTGGTCAACATCGAAGCCGCACCTGAAATCACAGGGGAAGCGCCCCTGCCCGCGGACGAATTGCTTGCACAGGCCCGGTCTGGCTTCAGTTACGAACATTTCAGTGATCGACCTGTAATGTTCAACTTTCCGGTGGCAACCTACGGGGCTGTTCTTAATGCCTTATTCGGCGTATTTGCCGCACTTGTCCACCGTGAGCAAAGCGGCGAGGGACAGGTGGTTTCCGTCTCGCTGGTAGAAGGCGCTCTTGATGCATGCCGCTCCAGTTGGTTCACGGCTGAAAATCCAGACCGACATTTCATGGCTGCCGTCCCCAAGAACTCGCGCATGACCATATTCAGATGTGCCGACGGAAAATACGTCCACCTGATGATGGGAACGCCGGGGGCGAAGGAACGATTTTACAAGCTGCTTGATCTTAAACCCGGCGAATTCACCGATACACTCGATGACCGGGGTATGCCGACCGGCATGGGCGACCCATCCACGTTCTGGGGCGATATTGACGCATTCTCTATGCGGATTTCGAAGTACAACAGTGACGAATTTATCAAGTTGTTATGGGACAACGGGTTCCCATGCTCTCTCGCACAAAAACCAGGCGACTGCTGGGACGATGCCCAGGTTGCTGCCAATGAAATTCTTGAGACAGATGAAGCCGATCGTCAGTACGTGGGATTTCCACTCAAGGGGCTATAACGTTGAAGCGATCATTATCACAGACGGCTAGCGAGGATGGTTCCCGGTGAATGCACCTTTGAAAGGACTGCGTATTGTTGACCTTGGCATGTATGTGGCCGGACCATATGCCTCGGTACCCATAGCGGACCTGGGCGCTGACGTCATCAAGATCGAACCCCTGACCGGTGACCCCAACCGGGTCATGTGGCGCCCGTTTGCCAGTTGTAACCGGGGCAAGCGGTCCATTCTCATCGATCTGAAACAAGCGGGGGGAATCGAGATAGCCAAAAAAATCTGTATCGCTGCAGACGTGGTCTCCCACAATTTTCGGCCGGGAGTCGCCGAGCGCCTGGGACTGGGATACGAACAACTCAGCAAACAAAACCCGGGGCTGACTTACATGGAATCCTGTGCCTACGGCGATACCGGTCCCATGTCAAAGATGCCGGGTTTCGACATGATGATACAGGCCATGTGCGGCCTGGAAGCCCATTGCGGTGGTGAAGGTAATGAACCCCTGTGGATGCGCTGGGCGCCTGTTGATTTTACCTGTGCTTACCTGAGCACAATCGGTATGATGGCAGGGCATTACCGCAAGTTGCGATCGGGCAAGGGCAGCCGCGTTACCACGAATTTGCTCGACGCCGGGATATTCCTGTTCTCAGAGCTGCTGCGGGACGGCCGGGATAAGGCCAGCCAACTGGCGCAGATGAATTCCAGCATGACAGGCGTCCACCCGGCGCGCTCGATTTACCGGACACAGGATGGCTGGGTGGCGATCGTTGCACGAACCGATGAACAAGGTTTGGCCCTGGCAGAAGCGCTGGGCGCTGCAAAGGCATCCACTGCACTACCGGATGACTGGGGTGATGAAGAATACCAGGAAATATCAACCGCTGCGGCCCGCCACAATAACCGGGACCTGATTGCACTATTGAATGAGGCCGGTGTGTGGGCAGAGGCATGCCGCGACGATTTCAATGACACATTGTTTAACTCCGGGGCATGGAAAGATTCCGGATTGCTGCGCGAATACCCGCACGGAGAGCGCGGCAACATCAAGCAGATAGGTAACTGCGTACGGTTTTCCGGCATGGAGCCTGACCTGGAAAGCACCGGCCGTGCGGCAATTCCGGGGGAGGACACCAGGGAAATACTTGCCGAATTCGATTATTCCGACGCACAGATCGACGATTTGTACAGCCGGAATATCGTTGCCTAGGAGTTGTCATTTGGGACCGCTGGAAGGCATTAGGGTCATCGAGATGGCAGGCATCGGGCCCGGCCCGTTCTGCGCAATGCTGCTTGCCGACCTGGGGGCAGACGTGGTACGCGTGGACCGCATGGCCGGTAACAGCGATGCAGTTGATCGCGACACCCGCTTCCAGCTCATGAACCGTAACCGCCGCTCAATCAAAATGGATATCAAGAATCCCGAGGCGGTTGCCACCGTGCTCGACATGTGCCGGAACGCGGATGCGTTGCTGGAGGGGTTCCGGCCGGGCGTTATGGAGCGGTTGGGACTGGGTCCGGATGTATGCCTGGAAGCAAATCCCGCCCTGGTGTACGCACGCATGACGGGCTGGGGGCAGGACGGGCCTCTGTCCAGGCGGGCCGGGCACGACATCAATTACGTGGCTATCTCCGGTATCCTCAGCATGCTGGGGCGCAGTAATGAAAACCCCCTCCCCCCCCTGAACATCATCGGCGACATGGCAGGCGGCGGACTGTTGATGGCTTACGGCATAGTCTGCGCGCTACTGAATGCAAAACTGACCGGTAAAGGTCAAATCGTCGATACGGCCATGACCGAAGGATCGGCACTGATGGCGGCCGCAATTTATGGCCTTCGGGGTGCGGGAATCTGGCAGGACGAGCGGGGCGTCAATTTGCTTGACGGCGCCCCCCATTTTTACGATGTGTACGCAACTGCCGATGTTGGCTTCATGGCGGTTGGCGCAATCGAGCCGCAATTCTATGCCGAGCTGCTGGATGGCCTCGAACTGGACCCGGCCGACTTGCCCAAACAAATGGACAGCACGCACTGGCCGGAAATGAAACGACGCTTCACGCACCTGTTCAGGCAAAAGACAAGAGACGAGTGGACCTCGATATTCGAGAACAAGGATGCCTGCGTTACCCCGGTTTTAAGTCTGACCGAAGCCGCTGAGCACCCCCACAACAGGCACCGGGGGACCTATGCAAGCCCGGATGGTGTACTGCAGGCAGTGCCTGCGCCCAAATTCAGCCGTACTCCCGGAGGCCTCGAGTCGCTTCCACCGCAACCCGGGGAGCACACGGAGTCCGTACTCCTGGCCTATGGCTTTGCGGACGCAGAGATCGCCAGGCTCAGGAGCGCCGGCGCAATCGGATAACGGCAAGGGTCAGTGTCCGCTTTTGGAATTATGAACATGCTTCAGGTACCAGTTGCCATCCTGTTTGATCCAGACGGAAGTGACGCGGGCAGTGTGCGGGGGCACATTGTTGTCTTTATCAGGGCGTTCTATCGTTCCGGTGCGATAATAGACGGCATAGGCCATGTTTCCGGATACATAGGTTTCGATATGCTGCAGGGCGACATTTACCGCAAGTCCGTTTTCAATAAGGTTTTTCAGCAGGTTGACCGGGATGTCGATTATAACTCCACCGCGGCTGGAAAACTCGGTAAACCCTTCAGGCAACAGATAGCCTTCGACGGTCTTGAAGTCACCATTATTCAAGGCCGTATAAAAGTCAGACACTGCCTGCTGGACCTCTTCCTTGTCAGCAGCGGCGCCGGGAAATGAAAATGTTAATGAAAGAAAGAAACCTGTGAGCAGCTTTTTCAATTTCAACCCCTATTGTCGGCCTCGCTCCAGAATAGCCATTGAATGCAGGGAATACAAGGAAGAGGCTAAGCATTATACCCGGGGTGTAACAAATGATCGGTAGCGACACAGTAGTTTTACAGACATGAATAAGCAATTACAAACCTTGCCGGACAAACAGGCCATTGGTGAAATGATGTGTGTCTGGGCGGGGTTCGTCAGTATTACGCTCTTTGTAATTACATGGATAGTCGCTGTGGAATGGCTATTTCCGCCACCGCCAGACTTGAACGCGACTGAAATAACGGATGTATACCTGAAAAATACAATCGGGATAAAAATTGGCACTGCGGTAATAACCAATTTTGCCGCACCGTTAACACTCGTATTTGCGGCAATTATCACAATTTACATGTTGCGAATGAAAGGCCCATCTCCCGTACTTGCGTATATTAACCTCGCTACCTCAGCCATACAGGTATTGATCTTTATTATCCCGACGGAAATTTTTGCAGCGACGGCATTTCGTCTCGACAGGAACCAGGAGATTACCCAGTTTGGCAATGACCTGGGCTGGCTAATTTTTGACAACGTGGTGGGCCCAACCCAGGTGCAGTGGCTGGCGATTGCCCTGGCAATCCTTTGGGATAAGAGTGAGCAGCCACTATTTCCCCGTTGGTTTGCCTGGTTCAACATATGGGGCGCCACGGTTATCCTGCTTAATAATCTTGTCCTCTTTTTTAAGACCGGGCCCTTTGCCTGGAATGGTTTACTCGGCTGGTGGCCAGGCGCCGGTATATTTTGTTTGTGGTACTACGTCGCTTTTTATGTCATGTTCAAGGCAGTGCAAAAGCACCATCGTCTAATCGCAAATCAAACAACGCATAAAAACTGAAGCTTAAGGAAAATATATAAATGTTTCGCCTGTAGTACGCATACCCACCTCTTTTTTCGAGTAGTTTCCCGACTCTTGAAATCGGCAACAGCCTGGTCTTTTAATGTTCGGGGATTATATCCGTCACTAATATAACAAATGCTATATAATATTCCATCACTCGGTGAAAATAAGCAAAGTGACATTGCTCTCATAGAGCATTTGATATATTATTGTCCAGATGAATGGAAGCACGATTATAAAGATATACGGTTCTGTCCTGTCTCGTGCGAATCGATGCCTATGGGTGCTTGAAGAGCTGGGGCTGGATTACGAACACGTAAACATTGACCCCCGGTCCGGGGAAACCCGGTCGGCAGCATACCTGGCGCTGAATCCAAGCGGTAAGGTTCCGGTTATGGTGGAAGAAAAGTTTGTCCTGACCGAATCCATGGCCATTACCCGCTATCTTGCCGGCAAGTTACCCACACGGTTATTGCCGGCCGATCCCGTGTCGCGGGCTAAGATTGATCAATGGACCCTCTGGGCCGTCACCGAAGTCGAACCATTTGCCACTTTGGTGGTACGGGAAAAGAGACTTGGCGACTCAGCTGATCCGGGCCTCACCGGCAAATGCAAAGAACATGTAAGCAAGGCGCTTGAAACTATCGAATCCTGCCTGACGGACAGCGGTGATTATTTAATGGGCGACAATTTCTGCCTGGCGGATCTGAATGTCGCCGCTGTGGTCTATATGGTCCCCGTGATCGGAATCGATATGGAGACAGCGCCGAGGACTTCCGCATGGTTGCAACGCTGTCTGAAGCGTCCCGCCTGGCTCAAGCTCCAGGACCTGTAGCACTTGCAGCACGCCTCGTTATGAGTCCCCCTGCGAAAAAACAATGACTCGGGAGGGAGTTATGCCTGAATATAATCTTGCGGGTAAACGAGTCATCGTCACAGGCGCCGCCCGGGGGCTTGGGCGGCCCGTCGCGATCGCTTATGTCAAGGCAGGGGCTCAGGTCTTGTTTACCGCGACTGACAAACAGATGCTCGATGAAGCTCGGGAAGATAGTGGCGGCAGCCCTGACCAGGCGATTGCTCTGGCTGCTGACCTGACGGACCAAACCAGCATCCAGCGTATTGTTGCCACTGCCAGAGAGACTTTCGGCGGGGTTGATGTTTTATTCAATAATGCCGGTTTGTCGACCACTGCTATTCGGCCGGATTTTTTTCGAAATCCGTTAAAGTTCTGGGAAGTCGACGATGAGGACTATCGCCGGTTTTTCGAGGTCAATACTTTGTCGGCACTTGAATTGTCATGCCTGGTGGCACCCGAAATGATGGCCAGGGGGTGGGGACGCATAGTCTGTAACACCACCAGCCTTGACACCATGTTACGGCCTGGAAATACCCCCTATGGCGGCTCCAAGGCTGCATTGGAAGCGATGACGGCCTGTATGGCGGGAGACCTGGAAGGTACCGGTGTTACTGCGAATATATTGGTACCTGGCGGCCCGGCAAATACACAAATGATTCCTGAAGATATGGGGCTGCCCAAGGATCAGTTAATCAGCGCAGACTGTTTGGTTGGGCCGGCATTATGGCTGGCTTCTGATTTTTCTGACGGGGTGACCGCCTGCCGTTTTAGAGGTGTTGCCTGGGACAGTAATGCTTCTTTGGATGAAGCTTTGGCCGAATCTAAAGCGCCCATTGCCTGGACCGGGTTCGGCGCACAGGCGATTATACCTGACTGAGTTATTTACCTGTTCCTAATAACAAAGCAGAACACAAATCACGAACCTGCGGCAAATGGGCTGTTGAAAGCGGCAACACTTTATCAGAGGGACCTGGAAATCATGTAATTGCCCTGGTGGGACGGATCCGCTCCAGCCAGCCGTAGCCCGTTTCACCATCCCAGGTATAGATAGCGGGACATTCTATGGCCGTCATGTACCCGGCATTCGAAAGATCGAGACCGGGTCTCAGGCCCGTTGGCGGCAGCAGGTTGAACGGTACGAACCGGGCATTCGGCACTTCACACTTGAGCTCCGCCTGTCCGGCATCCGTTTGCAGTCGCACCACTCCGATATGTGGGTTGCCGGCGGTATCCACCAGGTCGGGATAGCAATCGGAGGCGGCAATCCGCATCTGTCCTTTTTCAAATACCTGACCCTTCAATATCTGCACTTCCTGCCGGCTGACCTGCAACAGGCTGAAAACCTTTCCGCTGGGAAAGGCGCAATGTGCCCAGGTTTCGGAGTCCAGGGTCCTGAACGTTCGACGGCTGACCGAGTGATCGCGATAGCCGGTACAGCTGACCTCGATACGTTTACCTCCAATAACAAAGTATCCCCTGACCAGGGCACCCTGTTCCAGGTGCATACGTTCCGAGCCCAGGTTGGAATCGTGCATATTGTAAACAGGTTGGACTGCATCATAGACCAGGTGATACGACACGGCTTCTGACGGTTCGACACCAATCGGGCGCGTACGTAGCACGTTGGCATCCGCCCGCTGCATGGTGCCTTCAAAGCGGTATTGCCATACCTTGTTGGCGATGATCGGTTTACATTCGTATTCACTGTTTCGCGCCTGGCTTGTGTTGACGCCCAGGCTGCGATTGACCAGCACCCCGCCTTCCGGCAGAAAGACCAGGGACAAGCCTTCCCACATGGACCGGTCCGGCTGCATCCGTCCCATATGACCATACAGGCAAATGCCGGTGCCGGGGTCGTGCATGGTCCAGCAAATATTCTCCGTCCAGTCAGGCTTATCTGACGGGATTTCGGTGCGGATCAGATCAATGGCAATGTCGACCTTGTTGTGTAATTCTGTACTGTTCATCTGGATTAGACTTGTACTCCGTTATTTAAATAACAGTTTATTTGTTACTGACAGATCCTGACATCCCGCTTGACCGCGAGTATAGCATATGCTATATTTAATAAACGGCGGGACCAATCAGCGCATCCTCCACCGGACTTTATTTTACATGGCTTTCCCGGAGACAACTGATGAACCATATCGAGACCTACGCGAAATTTGGCATCCACGAAGGCTGCCTGACTGAGTTCCAGTCCCGTGTCAAAACCCTGGTTGATGTGGTGAAGGAGAAGGACCCCGGCACGCTGCGTTACGACTGGTTTATCAATAGCGATAAAATGGAGTGTGTGGCAATGGACGCCTACATCGATGAGGAATCCATGTACGCCCACCAGAGAAATGCCGCAAAGTATATGGGGGCGGTGCTGGAATGCTCGGATATATCTGTCGTATTCCTGGGCCTGCCTTCTGAACCCGCGCGTGAAAAAATCATGAAATTCAAGCCCCGTCTGTTTGATTTCCATAGCGGTCTGGGAAACGAGTCAGCCGCTTCAGGATTTTCACCCGTTGAGATACCCGGCGGCAGCAGTCACATCGAGGTATACGCCCAATTCACCGTTGAACCGGAGCATTATGATTTATTCAAACAAACCGCTTCAGAACTCCTTGAAATTGTAAAACGGGATGATTTGGAGACGCTACGTTACGACTGGTTCTACGATGATGAAAACTGTCAGTGCACTACCATGGATATCTATAAGGACGCGGAAGGCATGTTCTCCCATATGAAAAACGCCCATGAAAAGCACAGCGAACTCATGCGGTTCTCCACTCTCTATACTGAATTTCTGGGCGAACTGCCGGAGCAGGCCCGGTCAGCGGTCGCGAAGTATGACCCGAATATCCTGCCGTTTTTTAAAGGACTGAACTCCTGCTCCTCGGGAGGGCTAAACCGGGCAGGTTAAATGGTCTGTTAAAATTACTGTCACTTTACAGCAACCTTGAGGTAAGCACAGGTAAAACGAATATGGAAAATTTTCAATTATTGATTAATGGGAAACTCACTCCCGGCGCTTCCAGCATGGATGTTATCAATCCGGCAAACGGTCAGGTTATCGCCGAATGCCCCCGGGCGGATGAAAATCAGCTTAATGCAGCCGTGGCAGCGGCTAAAGCAGCTTTTCCCGCCTGGTCAATGCTGGATATCGGAGACAGGCGCCAAAAATTGATGGCCATCGCTGACGGTCTTGAGGCAAAGACCGGGCAGTTCGCGTCATTGCTGACAGCAGAGCAAGGCAAGCCGATTAAAGAGGCGACTGAAGAAATTATCGGGACGTCGATGATGATGCGGGCGCTTGCGAGCATGGAATTGCCGGAAAAAGTTGTGATGGACGATGAATCAGGAAAATTTATCGAGCATCGCTCACCACTAGGCGTAGTGGCCGCGATTACGCCCTGGAATATGCCGGTAACCCTGCTGGCAATTAAAATGACGTCGGCCCTGCTCACCGGCAATACCGTGGTGGCAAAACCGGCTCCCACCACCCCGCTGACTTCATTGTTATTCGCAGAAATGGCGGACGCGCATCTGCCCCCGGGCGTGTTTAATATTATCACTGACCGGAACGACCTGGGTACGGCCCTCACACGTCATCCGGACGTGGCAAAAATTTCCTTCACAGGTTCTTGCGCTACCGGAAAGAAGGTAATGGAAAGTGGTTCACAAAGCCTGAAGCGGGTTACTCTCGAACTTGGGGGAAACGATGCTGCGATCGTGCTTGACGACGTCGACCCCAGGGATGTTGCGGCGAAACTTTTCGCCGGCGCCATGTTCAACTGTGGCCAGATTTGCCTCGCCACCAAGCGAGCCTATGTCCCTGCATCTATCTATGACGAGGTCTGCGATGAACTGGCTCGCATGGCCAATGAAACCAGGGTAGGAGACGGCAGCCAGCCTGATACCGAGATGGGTCCTGTCCAGAATAAGATGCAATTCGAAAAGGTGAAAGACTTAATCGAATCCGCGAAGGCGGAAGGGACAATCATCGCCGGTGGTGAAACCATGGATGGCCCCGGTTACTTCATTCGCCCCACGATAGTCCGTGATGTCGACGAGGATGCACGTATCGTTAAGGAGGAACAGTTTGGGCCGGTTCTGCCGGTTCTCCGCTACGATGATCTGGAAGACGCCATCGCCAGGGCAAATGACACGCACTACGGCCTGGGTGGTACGGTCTGGACCTCCGATGCAACACGAGGCGCCGAGGTCGCCAGGCAAATCCACACCGGCATCTGCTGGGTGAATGCCCATCTGGCTGTCCATCCTGCTGTCTCGGTAGGCGGCGCCAAACAATCCGGCCACGGCACGGAACTGGGCGCTGAAGGCCTGGAAGAATTCACGCAACGCCACATTGTCTACGTCGCCAAGCAGGGCTAGTCACTCAACTCCGGAGTTGCCCAACACGCAATGGGTGGACCAGGCTACTCCGGGGGAAAACTCAACATTTCGAATGGGGAGAATCCCTCCCCGGTATCGGCATTGAGCGCCAAGTGTACCGGCCCGGTGCCACTTCGAGCATTGGAGGAGATCTCGGCATCGCAGTATCCCTGCATGCCATGGCCTTCCACCTCACACATCATCTCCACCATCACAACAGTACCGCGCTGGAACAGCACTCCGGCCATAGCAGTCAGTTCTAGGTAAATTTTCTCTCCACCTTCAAGGGTCAGGCGGATCTCACCCCCGCGGTGGGTCAACCCATCCGGTTCCATATAGGCAATCACGTCTATCCCGGTTGCTCTCGACAGCCGGTTATCACGCACAACATAACCTACACGAACCAGCTTGCCCGTGGGCGCCTGCGCAGTGATGGCCGCGAATGAGAAGGCTTCACCCATAGTGCCGGTGAACCAGCGATGGTTTAGCATGCCCCGTTCCCAGTCACGGGTTCCCCAGCTATGATCTCTGTAACCCAGACCTTTTATCGGGATTAATTGCCCCTGGTATCTGACCTCACCAGTGACCTGTCCTGCCACTTCAAAATGGTGGGGGAAGCGCCTGGCAGCCAATTCGTCGCCTGGCGGGAAAGGGTCCACGAGGTCAAAGAAATTACGGCATGACAGTCGGGCAATCAGGTCGCCATCGTTAATCAACCAGATGGACGCATCATCCTCATACTGGCAGCGGAGTCGTTCGCCGGCGCCGAACCCGTTGGCAAATTCGTCTCCTGCGGCCAAGCGCATATCGGTGCAGCAACGATACTGCCAACCGGTTTTGCTGAACAGGTAACTCCATATGACCGCGCGACCGCCCTGGTTATTGGGTTCGTGGCCGACCCGGTGCCATCCGCCGATTCCGTGATCGCGGTCATACCAGTGCAACAAGGCACTTTCCTGCCATATGGACTCCTCTCCCGCCAGGTGGCGAAGTTCATCGCGCACAGTGAATGGAGAGTGTGTGAGAGGGGCAGCATTGGTCATTGGCATTCTCCCTGGGTTGTGGCAGCATAGCCACCAGGTTTAAATATAACATATGCTATAGAAAGGGGAATATATCATGCGGGACGTTTCTGCATTATTGCTGCGTGCAATCAGCGATCAACTGAGGGACAGGATTATTCCGGACCTCACGGCTGCCGACGCCATAGAACGAGCCACCCTTTCGACCCAGGTCCTTGAGTTACTGGCGTCTGATATCGATACACTGGCTGATGTAGCCGAGGTCCACACCCCTGAGTTTCGGAAAACGATTAAAACGGTACTTGGAACCCTGCCACGGGAGGTGTTTACGGAACTTCTGGAGAACTGGCTCAGCCGTCTTGACGCAATTGCACCTGAGACAGGCCTTGCCTGCCAACGGGAAATTCGCACCTTGCGCGATCTTTCCGCACATCTTCTGCGAGCCTGCGCCGATCGATGCGATGAACTACCAGAGGGTGATACGCATAGCACGATATCAACCGTGGCGGCAACCCTGGGGGCGCAGGACCGGCGCTTGCTGGATGCTGTTGCCGCGGCCGGTTCCGTGCGGGAAGAAAAGCGGCAGGACGTCAATGGCGGCCAGGACAAGGACTCTGCCGCACCGGCCGGTATCGAGTTAAGCCCCGAATCCGTTACGGGGTATCTCCGTCAACGTTACCCGGACTCTCCTGCCGTTAAGGCTACCGGTGTCGTAGCAATTCCCGGCGGCAGGTCGAAAAAAACCTGGATCATTTCCATTGAAAATACGGATGCCCTTCCGCGAGAAGTGGTCATGCGCCAGGATTATCAATTGCATTACGAGGGAACCAAGGTTCGGAATGAATATGAGCCGCTGGCGACATTCTCGGGACTTGGACTGCCAGTGCCGGCGCCACTGCTGTTGGAAACCGAAGAGACCAGCCTGGGACAGCCCTTTATGTTGATGGAAAAGCGCGCAGGCGTGCCGCCAGGCACCTATTTCGGCTTACGCGATAAATGTCCCGGCGCATTCGCCGACCTCGCCAATACCCTGGCCTGTATTCATCAGGCTGATCCGGATGGATTGGGGTTTACTCCCGACGGGGACCCGGAACAAGGCCTCATGCGCCTCATCGGCAGCTACCAGGAAAAATGGCGAAAATATTCCAATAAACCGTCGCCGATCATCGACTTCGCCTGTTGCTGGGCAAAACAAGTGTGCCGCCAGGACCCGGGAACGGTTGCGGTTGTGCATGGTGATGTCGGGCCTCACAATATGCTGGTGGCAAATGACCGGCTCACTGCGCTGCTGGACTGGGAGTTCTCCCACCTGGGTGATCCCGCGGAAGACCTGGGGATAGCGAGGGTCTATGCCGAAGATGTTATGGCCTGGGAGGAATTCATCCACCTGTACAGGGAAGCCGGCGGCCCGCCTGTGCCGGCGCGGCGAATTGAACTGGCGATGGTTCTGCATTTTTTGAAAGGCGCCAGTCTTGTGGCCGTGTCGAGCCGTAATTTCGAGGAAGGCTGGACCAGTGAGTTCATTAAGGGAGCCACGTCATTTGCCGGTTTGAGACAGATTGAACTTGTAATCGGATCCTTACTGCACCGCTTTAATGCAATCCCATGAACCAGGAGGCCGCTGCTGGGAAATACTTTGATTGATTCCGGTATCAGGCGTTTACCAAAACTGCCTTCTTTATATTGGCCTTGCTGTCCGCCAGGATAGCGACGTCGACCTGTGAACCGGACTTGATCACATTCTGCGTCATGCGCATGAGTTTCGGCTGATTGACACCCAGCACCCCGACTACAACACCTTTTCGCAGGTAAAATATCATAAAGTTACCGGAGTCCATATCTCCCCGTATGACTTCCTGTTCCCCGGAGATGACCCCCGCCAACTGTAGCTTGAAATTATACTGATCGGTCCACAGAGACTGTATGCCGGTATACGTTTTTTTTTCACCAATCATATTCAAGGCAGCGCATTCGGCCTGCTTCTGGGCATGCATCCAGTTTTCACTACGCATGATCCTGCCCTCCCAGGCATCCGGGTAACAGGCGACATCGCCGATGGCGAATATATCTTCGGCGCTGGTCCGGCAATATTCATCCACGATCACACCGTTATCGCATTCAATGCCGCATTCCTGGGCCAGCCGGGTAGCCGGCGCAACCCCCACGCAAATCAGCATCAGGTCTGCAGGCAGGCTCACTCCACTGGACAGTTGAAGGCGGGGACCCGCATTCTGATCCTGAATCCCGGCAACCGAATCTTCCATGAAAAACTTCACGCCCCGGTTCTCATGTTGTTCCTGCAACCATGCCGAGATATGTTCCGGCACCGACCGGGCCATGACGCGGTCTGCGACCTCGATGACGGAAACCTCACTGCCGCATTGTCGCGCGCTGGCTGCCACTTCAAGGCCAATGACCCCGGCGCCTATCAACACCAAACGCTTGCCGGAGCCGAGTCCGGCTTTCAATGCAAGGGCATCCTGGTAACTGCGCAGGTAATGGTAAGGTATCCTGTCCTGCTCCAGTTCGGGTATTCGGCGCACGTCCGCACCGGTCGCCAGCAGGAGCTTATCGTATGCGAGGGCAGATCCATCTTCCAATACGAGTCGACGGGTACCTGGTTCAATACTCACAACCTGAGCGCCGGAAAGCAGCTCCAGGTTGTTTTCTTCATACCAGGTATCCGGCTTGAGATAGATGTCAGCCAAGGCATCGGCGCCCTGGAGAACGCTTTTAGAAAGTGGCGGGCGATCATAGGGTAATTCAGTCTCACCATTTATCAGAATTATGCGTCCGCTGTATCCCGCCTGCCTGAGCGCCCCTGCCGCCGCGACTCCGCCAAGCCCCGCACCGATAATTATTATGGTTTCCGGCTGATCCACCAACGTATTCCAGCTCCTTAGATTTCTTCTATGGCCTTGACAATGTCATACTGAATTTCATTATCAACCAGCTCAAGATTACATTGAATGGTGTCAATAAAATCACCAAAGCGTTGTTTGACTACCGGCGCAATGTCTTTTGGTTCACCCCTGACCGTGAAGGTATCCATCATTTCATCAGTAATGGGCTTCCACAAGTCGTCCCATTTCCCTTCCTTGGTCATTTTCCTGCATTCCGGATGGATGTCGCTCCAGCCGTGCATATCGAGTACGACCTTGTAAGCCGGCGTAGAGGCATAAAAACCGAGGCGTTGGCGATGCCAGTCATCGTTAAACTTAAACTCATCCTCATTACTGCCGGTGACGATGTAAAGAGGCACCTGTATTTCAAATTCCGAGCGCGGTTTATTGTTCTTTTTCAGTCTTTCCCGTATTGCCGCATAGTTGATTTCCCGCAGGGTTTTTTCAGACACAAAAGAATGGGTCATCAGGCCATCTGCTACATCCACGGCAGCCCTGGTCATGCCCGGTCCCACGGCGCCAAGCATTACTTTGGGCCGCCCAAAACCACCAATCCACGGTTTAAATTCCGGGGTAATTAACGTGTGTCGATACGTCTCCCCGATAAAATTCAAGGGATCGTCACTCTCGAATGAGTCCCAGATAGCGTGTAAGGCATTTACATATTCCCGCATTTGACTCGCCGGTTTATCGCTCCATGGCATACCAAAGCGGCGGGAGATATGAGGTTTTATCTGGGAACCCAGACCTAAAGTAAAGCGCCCTTCGCAATACTGATTCAATGAATACGACTCCATAGCCATTACCATCGGCGGTTTTGAAAAAGCCACGGCAATGGCAGTCGCAAATTCGGCCTCTTTATCATGGCTTGCGCACAGCAATGGAAGGAAAAACGGATTTGTTTTGTTTTCGAAACCGAAGAATGATTTATATCCCAGTTTTCTTTTGTGTAAAAAATCGGGCAACACATTGTTCAGATTGCCGGAGTGATTACTACGCAGCCTTTGTATCACTTTCATACTCTCTACCTCGCTGTATCTGTTGACTCATTTATGCCGGCGAAGACGCCACAAGTATTCCGTTCAGCGCTCGTTTTAAATGTTGGAGGTCATCCGGCCCGGACAGGCGATGATCGCCGTTCTTAACCAGTTGCAAGACCACATCCCTACTTTCCAGTTTTTCCACCAGTTCCATGGAGCGCTGCCAGGGCACTTCCTGATCATCCAGCCCGTGCAATATTTGCACAGGAATATTGAGCGGAATAGCACGGTGTAATACATAGTGTCTTTTTGCTTCTTCAAAAAAGGATTTCCTCACCCGATAGGGTGCCCTGTCATCATAGTTATTGGGTATATCCAGCCACCCTTGCTCATCAAGCAATGCCTGTTGATGCCCGGGTAGGCGCCTTAACTGGAATCCCGTCATATCCGGGGCAGGCGCAATGCCCACTAATGCGGATATTTTCATCGGTCTGTTCTTCGCAGCCAGCAACATCAGCCAGCCACCCATGGAAGAGCCGACCAGGTGTTGCTCGCCTTCTGTAACCGCGTCGAGGATATCCAGCGTGTTTTGCAGCCAGAGTCCGATCGTACCGTCCTCAACATTTCCGGATGATTGCCCGTGGCCATAGTAATCGAACCGGCAAAATTGGCGTCCCTGCTCCCGGCAATGTCGTTCGAGAAACAAGGCTTTATTACCCGACATCTCCGAATGAAAACCCGGGCAGAACACAACGCCGGGCGTTGTGCCTGGCGAGTGTTCATAAGCAAGGAAGTTATTATCCGGTTGATCCAGGAACAAGGGCATGACAGGGTTTAACGCGCAGTGTCCCCGCCTGGTCAGGCGACGGTAACGCCTGGTTCCGTGCTTCGGGCATTTCCATATCGTAAGGGGGATTGACGAGATTGAAATTCGGGGTCATGGGTTTTGCTCCTCGATCACATGACCACGGGTTACGAGTACAGGTTCATACAGAATTGAAGTTCGCCTTCCGCTTTTCCAGGAATGCAGTTACACCCTCGACAAAGTCGGGATGTGCCGCGCAGTCACTGAATTTTTCGACTTCCAACTGCAGTTGCTCCGCCAG
Source organism: Gammaproteobacteria bacterium (assembly GCA_965116495.1). Classification (GTDB taxonomy): domain Bacteria; phylum Pseudomonadota; class Gammaproteobacteria; order Eutrophobiales; family Eutrophobiaceae; genus JAAXHV01. The sequence continues at coordinate 1,263,801 of OZ220696.1, forward strand.
GACATTATGGAAAGACTGGCCAAACAGTGACTTGATGTTACGGACAGCCGATGCAGGCAGGGCAACAATACGGGCAACCAGCGACTCGACTTCGGCATCCAGTTGTTCCGGAGTAACCAGGGTATTGACGAGGCCCCACTCGTAGGCCTCCCGGGCCGATACCTTCCTGCCCAGCATCGCCATTTCCAGCGCCCTGGCCGGACCAATCCTGCGCGGCAGCGCATAGCTGGTCGCGCCATCGGGACTGGTTGCGATATTCACGTGAGCGACCAGGAACAGCGCAGTCTCATCGGCAATAACAAAATCACTGCTCGCGGCGAATCCCACGGCAGCGCCGGCACAGGCGCCCCGTACCCGCGTAATGACCGGTTGCGGCATGGTCAGCAGGTTCCTGAAGATAGGTATCGAAGCGGCAACCTTCTGTTGAAATACTTCACGCCGCTCGTCCGGCGACATTTCGAGGACCTGTCCAAAACCGGCAACATCACCACCCGCCATGAAATGGTCACCCGCCCCGGTCAACACCACACAGCGTATGCTGCCATCGGCGGCCACCCTGTCGAGAAATACCGCCATGTCCAGCACCATCTGCGAGGTGATGGCATTCCTTGCCCCCGGCCGATTAAAGGTGATGCGCGCGACCGGCCCGTCGACGACGGTCAACAAGTCTGCATTCGGTCCCGATTTATCCATGAACTCTCCCCAATAATTGTGCTTTATGATTAACGGCCGCTGAACCGGGGTCGGCGCCTTTCCTTGAAACCGGCCACCGCTTCCAGCACATCCTCCGAAGCCAGGGATATCTGCTCATAAGCCATTCCGATGGCAAATACCTCGTTCGCCCGGGCTTTGCTCAACTGATTGAGCGCCTTTTTGGTACCCTTGACGGCAAGCGGCGCCAGGGCGGCAATTTCCTCAGCCAGGGCCTTTGCCGCAGGCAATGCCTCCTCCGGCGTATCCACCAAGTCGGTTATCAGCCCAAACTCACAGGCTTCTTCCGCCGACAGCATCTTCCCGGTGAGAAGGTAGCGCTTGGCGCGATTCAACCCCATGGCCATGGGCCAGGTCAGGCAGCCGCCATCACCGGCGACCAGCCCCACTTTCACATGGGTATCCGCCAGGTGCGCGGTCCTGCTTGCCACAATAATATCTGCGCACAAGGCCACGGACGCCCCAAGGCCGATGGCATCCCCCTGCAATGCTGCGACAACAGGTACGGGAGTGTCGAGCAATGCCTCGATTAACCGTATGCCGACATCACACGTCTGCTCCCGCAATTGCGCATCCTCCTGAAGACGCACAATCTGGTTGAGGTCACCACCCGCTGAGAATGCCCTTCCCTCGGCGGCCAAGAGTATCACGCGGACATCCGGGGAGTTGCGTACCTCCAGCAACGAATCGACCAGGGCGATATGCGTCGCTTCATCGATGGCATTGAGTGTGTCAGGGCGATTCAGGGTGATGGTCGCCACATGGTCATCAACGGAATACAGCAGCGGTTCGTTCATATTAAACCTCGGAAACTATTAAACCAGGTACCATAAAAAATGCCCACGCAAGCACGGGCCGTCTTCGGTATGATTGTCTTACAGATCGTGGAACATGTCCCGTTCATAATGAACCGGCGTCTGTGAGTTACGCACAATCCCATGAACAGGCTCATTCAGGCTTGCCGGGTCGTCAAGCGTCGCATCACAGCGCGCACCGTGACTTGTTCCCTGTAATACTGAATAACCATTCCCCCAGGCTTCAAAGTAACGTCCGGTAATATCTGCAGATTCCGTACTTGCCAACCAGGTAACCAGGGAAGCAACGTAATCAGGGTTTCGACGGGCCAACTGCTCTTCCGTACGCTCAATCAAACCTTCGGTCAAACGGCTTTCTGCACGAGGCGCCAGGGCATTAACGGTGACACCCATGCGCTTGAGCTCCAGGGCAGCCACAACACTCAGGATAGCCACACCCCCCTTCGCGGCGGCATAGTTGGTCTGGCCGATATTGCCGAACAAACCGGTACCCGAAGTTGTATTAATAATGCGGGCGTCTAATTTCTCGCCGGTCTTCTTGTACTGGCGGCGCCAGTAGTTCACCGCGTGATACATTGGGGCAAAAGTGCCTTTGAGGTTCACTTCTACAACGGCATCAAAATTCTGTTCCGAGACGTTCCACAGCATGCTGTCCCGAAGGATGGCGGCATTGTTTACCAGTACGTCCAGGCGCCCATAGGTATCGATCGCCTGCTGTATCATGGCCCCGGCTTCATCCCACTTTGCTACGTTGGCTCCATTGGCAACGGCCTCACCACCGGCGGAGGTAATTTCCTCGACTACCTCCTGCGCCGGCCCTTTATCCTGTCCTGTGCCGTCTTTCTCCCCACCCAGGTCGTTCACAACTACTTTTGCGCCATGCCTGGCAAGCATAAGCGCGTGCGCCCTGCCTACTCCTCTACCTGCACCGGTAACAACTGCAACTCTACCATCGCATAAACTCATTAATCTTCTCCTCTCCTGTGTCATCAGGAATCATGGCTCTTTTAACTTCAACGTAACAAGGTGCAGTGACAGCCATACCAGCGCATGCGGCTCGGGCCATATTTAAGCCGGTATGCCACCTGACAGGCGAGAGATGCAATCCTGTCCGGGCCTTGTTTTGTTAATATAGCATATGCTATAATTATTGCGATAGTTAAGCAATCGTCTGGATAATACCAAACTTATTGCTGTATCAAATACCCAGGGGTACACAAGACGTTTAACGACAATGCATGGTTAATATATACAAAAGCAAATTGGGGGTTTACATGAAAACTAAAACGTCCGGAAACATAGTCGCTTCAGCTACCATACTTATTACCTGCCTGTCAGTTTCCTTTAATGTGCCGGCGCAATTGGAAGAGATCATCGTCACGGCACAAAAACGTTCGGAAAATATCATGGCGGTACCGATCTCCATTACCGCGATCAGCGGTGAAAGCCTGCTGGATGCCGGGGTCAGAACAACAGATGATCTGCAAGCAGTGGTGCCTGCTGCTTCATTTCGAAAGCAGATATCGGCCTTCGTACCGTTTATACGTGGTATTGGCTCTCAGAATACTGCAATCGGTACGGAAGCCTCGGTCGCGATGTATGTGGACGGAATATACCAGTCTTTACCGGTTTCCAACGCAATCGGGTTTAATAACATCGAGCGCATCGAAGTTCTTAAAGGCCCGCAAGGCACCCTGTTCGGACGTAATGCTACGGGGGGAGCAATCAATATATTCACCAAAGATCCGGAGCATGAGAGCTCGGGCACCCTCAAACTGGGTTATGGCAATTATGAAACGTTTAATGTTGACTTTTTTGGAACAACGGGCCTGACTGAAGATCTGGCCGTCAATGCCGCTGTACAATATGAAGATCAGGGTGAGGGATATTTTAACGATACCATTAACGACACCGATGTCAGTAAAAAAGACGGGTATTCCGCAAGAGTCAAACTGCTCTGGACGCCAGGCGAAAATACGGAAGTCAGGCTATCCGCAAGTTTTGAAGACACAGAAGGTGGCGTAGGAGGACAACGCGTCATTTCATCAGGGACAAATGTACTGGGAAACATGCCATTGGCCGGAAATAAACAGATCCAGCAGAACTACACGTACGGCACGAACACCGGATCAGAGTTTGAGGGAGCTGACCTGGAGCTCGAAAGCAGGGCTGTCACGTTGCGTATCGATCATGATATCGGCAACCATTCACTGGTCAGCATTACCGGCTGGCTTGACCAGGACTCATTTTACATCGTCGATCAGGACGTTGGCCCACTACCGGGCATTGATGCCGATCTTACTCACCGCAACAAACAAGTCAGCCAGGAGATCCAGGTGCTGTCAAATTATGACGGCCGGTTCAACTGGATTGCCGGTTATTACTTCTTGAATGCTGAACACGACTATGATCCGTTGCGGCTGAAGGGAATCTTCTTTCTGCCGTTGGACTTTATCGACATCAGAAATACTGCCGAGACAACATCTCATGCGGGTTTCGTGGAAGGTAATTACAAATTTACAGATGCAACCAAACTTACAGTTGGCTTTCGTTATACTGAAGACAAAAAGGAGTTGCGCGGACGAACTGACTACGGTGCAGGCGGTTTCATTGCCAACAGTGTCCCATACTCAGGCAGCAAAACCTGGTCTGAACCGACATGGCGCGCCGTTCTCGATCACTGGATTACCGATGACGTCATGGCGTATGCCAGCCACACCCGCGGTTTCAAAGCAGGTTCGTTTAATGGTGTTGTTACATCCGGAGTGCTGGGTGCGCCGGTGAACCCGGAAACCATGGATGGTTACGAGATAGGTTTTAAAGGGCAATTTCTTAATGATTCATTGGCGCTTACGGGGGCTGTCTATTACTACGAAATTGATGATCTTCAATATTCGCAGCAGATTGTCGGTGGAAGCATACAACGTAATGCAGCAGAAGCCGAAGTTAAAGGTTTTGAATTATCGGGGCAGGTTGTTATGACCGGGGGTTTCAGTCTGTCCGGGGGGCTGGCCTATACCGACGCTGAATTTGTGGATTTCCCTAATGGCCTGGCGACAATCCCTAATCCCGCCGGTGTTGGAAATATCCCAGATGAAGATGTGCCGGGGCAGGGAAAGGATCTGACTGGCAACACAGTACCAAGAACGTCTGACTGGACATTGAACCTGGCCCTTGGTCATGAGTGGGTCCTGGATAACAACGCTGGTGCCGTAAACTCTACGTTGACCTATTACTACAATGATGGCCACCCCTGGGAAGCGGATAACAGGGTTCGGGAGGATTCCTATTCACTGGTCAATGCCAAAATCGGTTATACCAATCCCACCGGTAGGTATACTGTGGAAATCTGGGGCAAGAATCTTACTGAGGAGGAGTATTCATCGTATGCTACCTCGTCACTGCTTCAGGATGCTACAACGCCATCTGTACCGAGAACCTATGGCGTCAGTTTGACGGTCAGTTTCTGAATTATCATTCTTATTGGCGAAGCTACTCTACTCTTCCCGGAGCAAGTCCGAATGTCCGATTCTTTCCCGGGCAGGGTTGGGTCTCATCATAATGGACATGCCGCCATCTACGATGACCTCCGTACCGGTAACGTAGCTACCGGCGTCACTGGCCAATAGCTGGACCTGGCCTTCAACTTCCTCGGGACGACCCAACCGGCCAAGGGCCGAATTACCGGCAAAATCCTTAACAAAAGCCTCGCCGGCGCCCGGGCCATCCATTTGATCAAGGAGTTCAACTACGTTGGTTTGCATCATGTCTGTGTGGAAGGCGCCCAGGATCAGGCTGTTCACGGTAATACCATCATGGCCCAGTTCAGCCGCGGCCATCCGGGTGTAGGCATTAATCGCCCCTTTCGACGCTGCATACATCGACTGGCCGATTGATACAGCTCTGAGGGAAGATTCTGATGAACTGAAAATAATTCTGCCCCATTGTTTTTTTTTCATATGGGGTAGAAAACGTGTTACCAGGGAGACATTCGCGGCAAAGTTGACCTGCATCAGGTTTGCCATTATTTTCTCCTGGTCATCACTGACGCCAAGTCTTGCTTCCTGTCCCGCATTACCGATAAAGATATCAACACCACCGAGTGTATCAATAACATAGTCCACCGAGTGCTCAATGTCTTCCCTGTCCGACAGATCGATCTTGCGGTAAATTACGGCATTGCCGGAATCCTCAGAAAGTTGTTTTGCCGCATCTTTAAGGACTGTTTCACGACGGGCGGCTATCATCACACCCGCACCGGATCGGGCCAGGCCCCTGGCCATATAATATCCCAGGCCGGTGGCTCCCCCGGTGACAAAGGCTGTTTTACCGGTCAGATCAAACTTTTTAAACGCATCGATATTCACGTTCGATTGATCAGATTGTACGGCTGATTATCAAACGCATTATTTCGGATGTGCCGGCGAAAATACGGTGCAGGCGAGCCCCTGTATATAAACGAGAGACATTATATTCATCCATATAGCCTGCCCCACCATGGAATTGAACACATTGATCGATAATCCTGCCTTCCATCTCGCATACCCAGAGTTTCGCCATGGCACAAAGTTCCATGTCCAGCTTGCCATTTGCCCTGTAGTTGCGAATGATTTCGTCAAGGAAGGCGCGGCCAACAGCTAACTCCGTCTTGATTTCCGCCAGTTTGAACCGGGTATTCTGGAACTCAAAAACAGGTTGACCAAAGCTGTTGCGGTTCTTTACAAATTCAACAGTTTCATGAAACGCCCGAGTCGCTGCAGCGTGACCAATGAGGGGCCATGTTATGCGATCCATGTTGACACCGCCGAGCAGAATACCCATACCCTTGCCTTCAACCCCCATCAAATTACCGGCTGGAACATGAACATTATCAAAAAATATTTCTGCCGTATTACTGGCATGATTACCCATCTTGTGCAGGTCACGTCCCAATTGAAATCCCCCGCGATCAGCCTCAACAATGATGACCGAGATACCCTGGGCGCCCGCTGCCGGATCGGTTTTACAACCCACCATAAAGAATTTGGCGTCCTTCGCATTGGAGATATAGGTTTTGGAGCCGTTGATTACCCATTCATCCCCTTTCCGCACAGCCGTGGTCCGCATGGAGGCAACATCGCTACCGGAAGCGGGTTCTGTGATGGCAAGACCGGCGCGCGCTTCCCCTTTGACCATAGCCGGCAACCATTTCCTGCGTTGTTCTTCGGTACCGTTTCGATAGAGAATTTCACTGCAGCCATCGCCAATCAAAGCGGGACCCATGCTGGCCCCGGCCGGGCTGTATCCCAACTCTTCAGCAATCACCATCCGGTACATGAAGTCCCCACCAGGTCCACCGTATTCTTCGGGAATATCCACACCTAAAATGCCGACCTCGCCGGCTTTCAACCAGAACTCAGGTTCCGGGCCACCAATTTCTATCCAACGGTCAACGTTGGGCTCTACCTCTTCTTCCAGAAAGCGCCGGAATGTCTGGCGGAAAATTTCGTGTTCCTCATCCCAGAGAGCTGGGTTGTGTGGGTAATACATTGCTGTTATCTCCAATTATTGAAATCGGCCCGGATACCGAGCTGTAATCAGTGTGCTACGCGTACATGGAGCACATTACCGCGTTTCCCTGTTCCATTGTCTATTCCTGGTTGGCGGTTAATTAAATAGCATATGCTATATTTAACAAGCAACAGGCTTAACAGGCAGACAGCCTGCTACGGCGGAAGCCATACACAACCGGGTTATCGGTAACCCGAAAATCAGTTCCTTTGTCAGGTAAAACCTTCGGGTTGCTATTCAGGTACGCGGGTGAAACCTGACGTTCATGCCGTACAGGCCGCGAAAAACTCCCACAGGCATAAAATCCAGTTTCCTGTCCAGGATTTCCACCGACTCAAACCGGTTCACCAGTGCCGTGAAGAACTCAACCAATTGCAGCTTGGCCAGCAGATGCCCGATACAATGATGCACGCCAGGGGCAAAAACCTGTGAATTGGAATTGTTCCGGAAAAAATCCAGCTTGTCCGGCTCACTCCATTCCCGCGGGTCGAAATTCGCGCCGATAACGGACAGGAACACGATATCGCCTTTTTTCAACTGTTTACCATGCCACTTGAAGTCTTCGCCGACAATTCGAGGCTGGCCGGATGACATGCCAATGTAGCGCATCAACTCGAGGATACAGTCCTGCATCCTGTCCGGGTGTTCATACATATATTGCCAGGCCTCCGGGTGCCGGCTCAGTGCTTCGACACCCATGGTCATGGTATTGCTGGTGGTATCGTGCCCGGCGATAATCACGACATTCATTGTCGCGAGCAGTTCGTCCATGGTAAGCCTGTCACCTTCTTCCGTCGCCTGAAGCAATGCGGTCAATAAATCATCTCTAGGATCGGTCTTGCGCTTTTCCAGTTCCACCTTGCATACCTCCCCCATTTCCACGGTTGCCTTCTCGGTTTTTTCAAGGACCTCAGGCGGCGGCATGGATGAGGTCATGCCTTCGACAACCGCGTTCGCCCATTCCCTCAGTGACGCAAAATGTTCTTCCGGGATCCCGGCCATTTTAAATATCACATAACCCGGCAGCGGACGGGCAATCTGCTCATTGAATTCGATTTCCGGGGATTCCATTGCCTTGTCCAGGAGAAAGTTGACACGCTCCCTTACATAGGGCCGCAATTTTTCCACCATTTTTTTGGTAAAGGCCTTCATCACCAGTTTTCTCAAACGCGCATGTTCTTCGCCATCTACACCGACAATCCAATGATTTACATAATGCGATATAGTCGGTATGCGCAGTTCTCGTTCCTCGACCGGGATGGACGCCAGTGAAAATTCATTCCGGCCCGCATTTAACAACGGGACCCGGCATTCAAAGCCATCGCTGACGTCTTCGAACCGGGTGACTATCCAGCAATTGGAGGCTTTACTCCAATGGACCGGCTCCATCTCCCGCAACTGGTTAACGTCATTGATAAAATCCAGACCGCCGCGCTGGGGATCGCTCAGCAGGTCGATATCGAAATCCTGTCGTGCCGTCATAAATGCTCTCCAGAAAAATTGCCTAAACAATCCCCGTAACAGCTGGTTTGTTTACCGGATATCACGGGTTTATCATTGTTCGATCAGGTCTGCGATCAGTTCGTAAAACCGGCAAGATCCGATGCCAGGTCGTTCAATATCTTGGGGAACGAATTAAAGCCAATGGCGGCTATTCGCAGGTCCCGGTCAACACCGGATGTGTACATGGAATGAGCGCCACCCATTTGAATTGCAAGCATCACCGATCGCCAGATGGTGAAAAATTGCATGCGGATATCTGCTATCTTCCAGCCCCCATTGCTGCGATAGACCTCCATAAACTCGGACCACGGCATAATGGATTCAATCAGTCCCTTACAATAGCAGAGATCTTCTGCCGGGTCACCGGCGTGGGCGAACTCCCAGTCAAGAAGACCTGTCACTTGGTCGCCCTCCCCCATCACATTGTGCAACCCGGCATCACCATGCACCAGCTTGCGCTCATTGCCTATGTTATTCATTTGCAGGTATAACCAGGCAAAAGCAGTATCGAGTATCGGCGTTGGGGCTACTTTTTCCGTGTAACGCCGGTAGAAACTGTCAACCATGGCCCTGACGGGGTGTTGTTCCTCGCCCCAGTTCAAGTTGCCGGCGAGACTGCTGCGTTTTATATCAATTGAGTGTACCCGGGCCAATGTGGCGGCGAAAGCTCTTGCGATTGCCGGCGGGGCATCGCTCTGAAACAGGGTTCCCATGGCCTGGCCCGGCACCCTGGAAAAGGCGATGAATGCCCCCCCGATGACGGAGGTGTCCGTTTCAATCCACAGGGGTTCCGGGACCTGGATGCCGGCCTTCCATAATGCCACGATAACGGGGTATTCATAGGTGACGGAAACCCCTGTGACCATATGGGAGAAGTCGCGCCGAATGACGATGGAACGCGCGCCATTTTGATCCTGTACATCTAGTAACATCGTACCCTTTGACCTCCCGCCGGGTATCACTTTCACGCCGGAGACTTCGATAACAGGATCGTCCGGGAATTTCTCTTTAAGGTATTTACTGAAGGTTTCGTTCGGAATGTTCAGTTCGTCACCCGAACTGCCTTCGGGCGCGGTACTGCCGGCGATCTCCACCAGGCGTTGTTCAACAGCATCACGGCGGGTCCGGTCTGCAGCGGCAAACCGGGCGATGGTTGCCGCCAGTTCCGGGATTCTGCTCCGGTCGATTGATTTATCATAAAGCGCAGCGAGGTCTGCCGTAGATATGCCCTGGGGACAGTTGGCGCCATGTTCTTCCGATGAAACTTCAACCTCGGCGGCAATACGTACCAGCATCATGTCGATTAATTCTGCCCGGTGCCTGGCCTGCGCTGTAGTCACATTGGTTTTTATGTCTTCACGCAGGGCCGTTAACAGGCTTCGTATCAGGTCAACCAGAACGGATGGGTTCATATAAACGATTTACCAGGGCTTTACAGAAGAATGGTCAAGGCCCCCATTGTGGCCAGACGATACAGGTCCAGTTCGACACGCTTTTTGACCAGACGCAGTCCGCCAGGTGTCCGGGCCAGCGTGGCCCGGACCAGGGATGGATAGATCACGGTCTCACTACCTTTACTGCGATAAACCGAAGCATTGAACTGAACTTCAGTCTGGCGCGCATCCTGGTGAATAATTCTTACATGCCCGTACATGTGACGGGTGCGAGACCGGACATACTCGGCATGGAAACTGTTCTTCTTCATGCGCACGATGCGCTGTTCCAGACGATAGCGATTGTCCGAAATCAGGAACATGGTACTCGAAGATTCCAGGGATCCCGGGTCGTCTTCACCCGTCGGCGCCACCTGGTAGCTCAGTTCGCCGCTCTCCGACCAAAGCCCCAACCATTCGTCCAGTGCCCATTGGTCGAGATGGTCCGCTTCAAGATACAGAAAATCCTCTACTTCAGACCGGTTCAATGCACAATTTTGTTGTTGCACGTTCTGTTCACCCCGCTGATGTTCAGGCATTCATCATGCGGTCCCACTCGAGCCAGTAAGCACGCATCTGCAACTCATCGTAGAGATCAGCCTCAGCGCCTTCACGGGTAATCTCTTCTGCACTGAAACCTTTTGAGAAATCATTCCATTCCACGTCCGTCGCCTCATAGGCCCGCTGGCATAATTCCAGCATGGCCACATCATCGGGGGTAGCAAAGCCTCCCGGGCCAAGGAATGACAACATGTTATCCAGCCGTATCTCCCGCAGGGTGTCCGATTCGTCAATGGGACCCAGTGTCCAGGCCCTCACCATCATCCTGTTATACGCCGTGGGTACAATCGAACGTACAAGCACTGACTGCTGATCATTGATGACGGAATTGGGAAAGATCACCATGTTGCGGTGGGTATCACAGATGACATTTCCGCGCTCCTCACCCACGCGTGCGATGACTTCCTCACGTTTGGCCTCTACCTCTTCCCTGACCTTTTCACCCATGCTGGGGATCCATTGCGCCACCGCCCTGCCCGCCTTGATGGCAATTTCAAAACAGGCATGTCCGTGACCAAATGAACGGGCGGCACCGACAGGCTTCAGCTCCATTCCGGAGCCCTTCATCGTTTCCACCAGGTACTCTACATAGCTTGCGTGAACAGATGAAAGGTGGTACCCGTCGTAACTGTTCTCGCACAGCAATTTATAGTTGGCATTAATTTCATATTCATGAACACCGCTTATGACTTCCATCCCCACTGCGGAGTGTTCACTGATCATTTGCAGGCAGTCGGCTGCTCCACCCAGGAACGACTCCAGTGAGTGCGCATCCGGATCGAAATTAACGAAGTAAAAACCCGCATACTGCTGCAGGTTCGGCACGCTCAGCAGTGTAGTACGGCCATCGCAGAAACCGTCGGGAAAGGCCGCGTCGGCTTCGGGTGAACCGGTGGAAACCAGAACACCATCATCGCGATAGACCCAACCGTGATACGGACAGACAAAGGATTTCCTGTTGCCGCCCCGGTCCCGGCAGACCGCCGCTCCGCGATGCCGGCAACTGTTATAAAACGCACGAACCACCCCGTTTCTGTCGCGGTTCAAAACCAGGTCCTTGTCAACCACCGTTCGGGTTATAAAATCACCCGGTTTGGCGATTTCCGCTTCGTGGGCCAGTGCGATCCAGCTCTTGTGCAGGACTTTTTTCTGCTCCAATGCAAAGACTTCCGGGTCCCTGTAGGCGTCGCGGTGAACCAGAAAAGTCTTTTCTGCCGGATTGATATTCAGGAAGCGTGATTTATAGCATTTATCCATATTATCCTGTCCGATTCAGTCATGAAAGATGCTCCGCCAGGTACGCCTGCAGTCCACAGGCCGGCCTCCCCAGTATTGCCGTTACGGTTTCGGTCACGTTTTCATAAAGCCCCTCACGCATGCCGCGCGCCATTTGCAGCATCTGCTCCACGCGATAAGGACGAAGCCCTGCTGAGAGCAACGTATCACGCCATTGTTTTTCTGTTACCTCTTCATAACAGACTGTCCCGCCATAAGCAGCGGAGAGCAAACCGGTCGTTTCATCCCAGGAGAGTGACTCAGGCCCTGTCAATGTGAACTCGCCACCCAACAGGTCATCGTCGCACAAGGCAACTTTCGCAACGCCGGCGATGTCCCGGGTATCAATAAAGCTGAGCCTGCTCCCGCGTCCTGCAGGGAAGGCAATAAGACCGCTCTTGACGCTTTGACTGAGAAAGCCGCGGGTAAAGTTCTGCATGAACCATCCCGGTCGCAGGATCGTATATTCAAGACCGGATTTGATCAGGTGGTCCTCGGCAGCACAGAGGACCCGCCAATCCTTATCGAGACCCATGGCAGTGGAAAACACGATCCTTTCTGCGCCGGCAGCGGCAGCCGCATCAACAAAAGGCAAAAGCGTCTCGTCCGGACAGGGATCGCCTGCCTTGGGAATCATGAAGATGCGCGTAACACCGGACAGGGCCGTAATCCAGCTGGTTGGATCATCGTAGTCAAAAACGACCTTATCCAGCGCGCCCTGTACATGGATTCCTTGTACGTTTCTTGACGCCGCACAAACATGCCGACCTTCCCCACTTAACTGCTCGGCGAGGCTTGAGCCGATATTCCCGGTTGCCCCGATGACGAGAAATTTCATTCCGAACAAGGATCAGGCCGCCGAGGCCATAATCCGCTGCGGATACTTATCCCATTCCTTCAGTTTATTGCGCAATTGGGCGTCGTAGTGACGGATATTATCCTCCTTGATGTGGCCATAACCCTTTATCATTTCCGGTAGCGCGGCAATTTCTCCTGCCAGCGCGTAGTTGTCTTTGTTCAATGTCTCAATGATACGCTCAATATGCCTGCGGTACTCAACGACAAGCGCTCTTTCGCGTTGCCGTTCCTTGCTGTACCCGAAGATATCGAAAGCCGTTCCCCGCAGCCGCTTTAGCTTTGCAAGAACACCGAATAGCGTGAACATCCATGGGCCAAACTCAATCTTCCCGGGCTGACCCGTGCGCTTGCTCCTGAATGATAGCAGGGGTGGCGCCAGATTGAATTTCAGCTTGTAGTTACCTTCAAACTGCTGCTTCAACCTGCGTTCGAAATCACCTGATGTATACAGACGGGCAACCTCGTACTCATCCTTGTAGGCCATAAGTTTATAGAGATAGCGGCCCACGGATTCTGCCAGTTCCGTACTGTCACCGCCCAGGGCATCTTCCGCAGCCCGCACCTTGTCAATGAGTTGTTTGTACTCACCGGCGTAGCCTGCTCCCTGATAGTCCGTCAGGTCACTGATACGCCGCTCGATCAATTCGTCCACAGATTCGGGTAACTGCAGTTCACCATCATCCAGAGATGATTCTGCTATATAACGCTCCACCGCCTCCGGATCATGGGCAGCCATTCTACCCCACGCAAGGGTATGCAGATTGGTTGTAACGGCCACGCCATTGAGTTCAATTGCTGTCTCTACCGATTCTACGGTGAGGGGAACCAGTCCTTTTTGCAAGGCGAAACCCAGCATAAATACGTTGGTGGCAATGCTGTCACCCGTCAGCCTGGTTGCCAGGGTGGTTGCCGCAACATCTGACAGGCTATCATCACCGACCAGTTGCCGTAGCACGGCCAGCATGGAATCCTTGCCGAAATCGATATTCATGTTGCGCTGGAACTGGGCGGTAGGAACAACATCATTATTAACAAGAATACTGGCGGACTCGGAACGTACCAGGTCGGTTACCTGGGCGCCGGATGTCACCACCAGGTCACAACCGATAACCAGGTCGGCTGCCCCGCTCCACAATCTTGGGGCATTGATACTCTTTGTGTCGGGCGCAATACGTATGTGGCTCAATACCGCACCGCCTTTCTGGGCCATGCCGGTAATATCAAGAACGCTGCAGGCTTTTTCTTCCACGTGGGCTGCCATACCGAGAATTGCCCCGACAGTGAGTACTCCCGTACCGCCAATCCCGGTAATCAGGATGTTATAGGCGCCATCTCCTGACACGGTTTCCGGTGTAGGCAAGCCGGCAAAGATCTGTTCCTGTTCCGTGCGGGCTTGCTCTGCCTTGCGTAGCTGTCCTCCTTCCACGGTCACAAAGGAGGGGCAGAACCCGTACTGGCAACTGTAATCCTTGTTACAACTGGATTGATCAATTCGACGCTTGCGGCCGTACTCGGTATCCACCGGCTGGATGCTTATACAATTGGACTGCGTAGAACAGTCGCCGCAACCTTCACAGACATCCTGGTTGATATACAGCCGCTTGTCCGGATCGGGGAAAAGGCCGCGTTTGCGGCGGCGACGTTTCTCAGCCGCACAGGTCTGGTCATAGATAATGGCCGAAACACCTTTCTGTTTTTGCATCTCCCGCTGAACAGATTCCAGTTCATCACGGTGATAGACCCTGGTCTGAGGCGGCCAGTGCACGGATGCAGGGTATTTTTCGGGCTCATCGGTGACAACGGCAATCGGTTTGACCCCTTCCCAATAGATCTGGTTGGCCATCATCTCCACCGTAAGCTCACCATCGATTGGCTGCCCTCCGGTCATGGCAACAGCATCGTTATACAATAGCTTGTAAGTGATATTTGCTCCGGCGGCCAGGGCTGAACGTATGGCCAGGAGGCCGGAATGAAAATAAGTCCCGTCCCCCAGATTCTGGAAGGAGTGTTCCAGATCCATAAAGTGGTGCAAACCTACCCAAAGTGAGCCTTCCGCTCCCATTTGCGCCGCGTATTCCGTTTCACGGTCAGGCATCACCAGGGGCACGATGCCATAACAACCCACACCCGTGAACGTCAGACTGCCATCAATGGTTTTGGTGGATGTGTTGTGGGGGCACCCCGAACAGAAGTAGGCGGTGCGAAAAGCATTGACCGGAGGTAATTGTGCAACCTTGCTGCGACGATTTTCAATTTCAGCCACCTTGGCATGCATTTGTGGATAGTTGATATCCAGCACCTTTAACCGGCGTACCAGTACGTCAACCATGAGGTTAACATTGGTTTCGCCGAACTCAGGGACCAGGGTGTTACCTTCATTATCCTTTTTACCGGTGATAACAGGACGCTGCGCCTGGGGTAATGCATAAAGCAGGCGCGTTAACTGATCTTCAATAATCGGGTTTTTGTCTTCCACCACCATTACTTCATCGTGATCGAGACAAAACTCCCTGATGCCTTGCGGCTCCATGGGCCATGTGACGGCCAATTTGTAGATGCGGATACCCAGGTCAGAAGCCATGGCCGTATCGATGCCCAGCTCATGTAATGCTTCCATCAGGTCAAGATAGGGCTTGCCGGCTGTGACAATGCCCAACTTGCGCTTGGCGCTATCCTGCACCACCTTGTTCAAGCCATTGGCGTGGATAAATGCATCGACAAGGGGCATTTTGAATTGAACCAGCCGGCGTTCCTGAACGAGGGGCATGAAGTCGTTGTGAACGGCATTGACACCTTCAGGCGGGAAGGTGCATCCTTCCGGTGTGATAATTTCCAGTTTTTCCGAATCGGCCTCGGCAGTGGAAGTCAACTCAATTGTATCGGTCACGCCCTTAAGAGCTACCCAGAGCCCTGAAAACCTTGAAAGCGCCCAGCCGTACAGGCCGTATTCAATATACTCCTGTGTGGAGGAAGGATAAAAAATCGGCACATAGGCGCCCACCAGCATGGGGTCCGATGAGGCAGAGGTAATCGATGACTTGGCGCCGATATCATCCCCCGTAAAAATCAGGGCACCGCCATACCTGGAAGTACCGGTAGTGAAGTTACCCGCTTTGATGGCCTCTATCGCCCGTTCTGTACCCAGCATTTTTCCGTACCACAGGGAAAAAACACCATCGTATTTTTTCTTGTCCGGATAAAAATCCAGCCACTGGGAACCCTTGATGGCTGACGCAGCCAGTTCTTCGTTCACTGCGGGCATAAACCTGATGTGATGTTCCTCCAACAGATCGCCTGCAGACCACAATGCCGTATCATAAGTCCCGATGGGTGATCCCCGATAACCGCTGATAAAGCCTGCCGTATTCAACCCCGCGGCAACGTCACGCCGCCGTTGAATCATGGGCAAACGCGTCATGGCCTGCAGAGTGTTGAGGTAAATCCGTCCTTGAGTTCGGGTATATTTGTCGTTCAGTTGAACAGCTGTTTTAGTCATTGGTTATTGTCATTGGTTTTTACTCGGTGGATATTCCGGTTACTGGCTCACTTGACAGTAATGTAAACTTCGCCATCTATTACTGTGACGGGATACACCTTGACTGGCTCCGTACAGGGTAAGGCAACAGGTTCGCCAGTGCGGATATCGAACTTGCCTTCATGCCATGTGCACTCGATAATGTGTCCTTCCAGGTAACCCTCATCACCCAGTGATGCCTTGCCATGAGTGCAGAAGTCATCGCTGACATAAATTTCATCTCCCTGGACACGGTAAACCGCGAGGGCAGACAGTTCTTCACCTTCTACTTCAACCTGTAAAGTATCTTCTTCATCGACGTCCTCAACTGCGCACACGCGCACGAGGCGCGTTTTTGCAGCGGATGTCGTTTTCATGTCGTCGTCAGTCATCAGGTTGTCCTCTCTCACGCATTTCCTGTTTACAGTGACAGGAGTTGCTTTGCGTTTTCATGAGTGACCAGCGCACTTTCACTGGCTGACAGGCCAGCCCGGGACAGGAACCCGGGAAGATCTTTCTGCCCAATCTCGGTAGGTCCGTCGGTCCCTGCAACAAAACGACCTGCTCCCAGCCGGCGTACCAGGTAACCCAGATAGTCGGAACTGAATGTCACCGTGTCATAGTAAAACCGTTTGGCATACTCCAGGGGTCTGATGTCTCCATTTACTTTCATCACGTCGAACTTGTTCCAGACCATATCGAAACGATCCAGGACCGCGCCGATACCACCGCCTCCGTGGCTGAAAACAAGCTTCAAGCGCGGAAAGCTCCCTAAAATGTCAGTCATGATAAAAGAGCCAATTAACGCTGTTGTCTCATGGGGCACACCCAGCACCGGTCCCATAAGCGGAGAACCCAGCAGCCTGTCCAGAGATCCCGGTTTGATCCCATGGATAAACAGGACAAGACCAAGATCTTCCGCTGTTTCAAAAACGGGATAGAAACGCTCATCGGCCAGTGAGCAACCATTGATATGGCTGCCCAGGTGAACGCCCTTCAGACCGTGTTCGGAATGAAGACGTTCCAGTTGTCCAACCGCTTGCTGAGGATCCTGCATCGCAATGCAGCCAAGCCCCTGGAAACGATCCGGCGCCTTTCGCACCATGTTTCCCACGAATTCATTCATAAAGTCCGTAAGGACTACGGCAGCGTCAGCATCCAGCCAGTAGGAAAGCAACTCAGGCAGGGGCGATAACAACTCCATGTCAATGCCATTATTTCCCATTTGCTCAACGCGTGCGTCCACATCCCAGTAAAAACTCTCGAACTTTCGATATTCCTTGCCATTAATAATCATGCTGGACAGGCTTTCATTAACAGGCGCCATCTCAGGCCAGGCCGGCTCACTCACACCACCGGGCCGAGCAGGATAACTGTCCGGTACAATGTGTGCGTGAAAATCGATGATGGTCATGCCTGGCTTCCCCTGTCCGATGAATTGACTAAGTCTCTAATATAGCGCATGCTATACAAATTACGCAAGCCATAAAATCGGAATGTCATTATCCGACAATGAGTAAAGTATTGAATAACATACGAGTGATAGATATCACCAGGTATGTGGCGGGTCCTATTTGCGCAGCCCAGTTGGCTGATCTCGGCGCTGAAGTGATTCACATCGAAAATGTGGGTGGCAGTGAAGACCGCACCCCATTGCCATTTGATCCGGATTATCCCGCCGGTGTGGGCTTCGTGCAGTGCAATCGCAACAAAAAAAGCCTTGGTCTCGATCTCGCCTGCCAGGAAGGAAGGGATATACTTTACAGGCTTGTGGGGAATACCGATATCCTGGTGGCAAATATGCCCGGCAAAGCAATGGCCCGCCTGGGAATTGACTACGACACAATTCGAGGCATCAAAGCGGATATTATCTTTACCCACGTGACTACCTTCGGTAATGAAGGACCATACGCCGACCGTACGGGATTTGATGCCATCGCCCAGGTCATGTCCGGCGCTACCTATCTTTCCGGCTGGCCGGAAGAACCTATGAAGAATGCGGCTGCCTGGGTTGACATGACAACAGGAAACCATGCAGTGACGGGCATTCTTGCTGCGCTTCTTCACCGGCAGAAAACAGGAAACGGACAAAAAGTTGAAGTCAATCTGCTGCAATCGGCCATGTCCATCATCAATTACTTCCTGATCGAGGAAGAACTCACCGGTATGGGCCGGACCGGAATAGGAAACCGCGCGCCATCAGGCGCCCCCTGTGACCTGATCAAAACCCGGGACGGCGCTTTTTATATTGCCATCCTCGGGCAGCCTATGTTCAAACGCTTCAGTAAAATGATCGGTCAACCCGAACTGTCCGAAGAACCCCGGTTCGCCACGGATGAACTGCGGGCAGACAATGGTGTTGAACTCAGCGGGCTGGCCGCCGGCTGGGCCGCAGATAAATCGACTGACGAGTGTCTGGACATACTGGCTGAGTTTCGAATTCCGGCAGGGCCGATGTTGAGTCCGCGCCAGGCCCTGGACGACCCCCATGTTCAATCAGCCGGATTCCTGCACAAGGTAAATGTGCCGGGCATTAAAAAACCCGTGCCTTATATCATGCCGCCTTACCGACTCAGCGACGCACCTGCAACCATTGAAAACGGACCGCCGCTTCCGGGCGAGCATACAGACGAAATACTGGCAGAGCTGGGATACTCGGGCGAAGAAATCGCCGGCTTACGGAACCGGGCCGTGGTTTAGCGGTAATAATTTTGTTAAGTCTCACCCAAGGAAAATCACCAATGAGCTTACAAAATAAGGTAATAATCATAACCTATAGTAGACCGTCTCCACGGAAACTCTGAGACTTAATCCCAGAGATTCCCTAGATGATAATTGTCATCTGCCCCGCATCATTGAGGCTGTTAAGGTCCAGGGCAATGCGTTTACTCTTGATCCTGATGTCGGTCCCCTCCCGCACCAGCACATAACGCATCTCACCCATAAAATTCGTGGTTTTATCGTTGCCGGTGCGGTATACCACGACATTCGCCCGGACCCTGGTTTCACTACCCCGGGTACCGGCAATTCGAACATTGGTGTACAGGTGTCGCGTTTTGGAATGTGGATACTCACAGTGTGCGGCACGCTTCATCAGGCGAACAGCCCTTGCGTCAATCCGGCTTTTCTTATCGGCAAGCACGAACAGCGACCTGGCTGGATCGGCATTAAAAGGATCTTCACAGTCAGTTGATGCGACTTCATAACTGCTGTCATCTGAATATAGCTCTTTCCAGTCCAGCAAACGCCAATCATCCAGTAGCTCAGCTTCGTAGTAAAGGAAGTCTTCTGCTTCCTGGCGGGTAATCATATGATTCTGCGACATATTTTACTCCTGATGGCTTATATCTGCTGTTCGAGGCTCACAGCGCCGCGCATCAGCATGTCCCATTGTGTCCAGTATCCCTGCATATGGGTCTCGTCGTCCGTCATGCCGGATGCAACACGCAGGTCGTCGACGCCCTGCATACCCTTGGATAATTCGGTCCACTCTGTCGGGCAGGCAGTTATGGATTTCTGGGCGCTGTTCAACATTGAACCATCGTCCGGGGACCCAAACCCGGAAGGGCCCAGGAAGGACACAAAATTGTCCAGCCGAATTTCCTTCAATTCATCGGATTCTTCCTTTGGCGCCAGGCACCAGGCATTGACTTTCATGGCGGTAGGCGAAACCGGCTCGATAACCCGAATGGTCAGGGCTAATATGTCGTTGATGACGAGATTGGGAAATATCACCGAGTTTTTTTGCATATCGCAAATGTAGTCGGCCCTTTCCTGACCAAGCTGATCGGTCAACCGTTGCCTGTTGGCGCCGATCTCCTTCTTTATGTCCGGACCCCATTCCTCGATCCAGTAACCGACGGGACGTCCGGTCGGCACATTAGATGACAACAGGAAATGTCCGTTGCCCATGGCATACGCCCCGCCCTTCTCCTGGAAGTTGGCCATCTTTGCGAAGACCCCGGATTCCTTGGTGCCGCTGTATTTATCGGCAAGAAACTCAAGATAGGTCTGGTGTACGGGACCAAGGTGATAACCGTCCGCGCTGTTTTCTATCAGGAATTTGTAATTTGCATTGATCGAATAGGCGTGCTCACCCGGCAATATGATCATTTCTTCCGCCGACTGGGCATTTATCGAGTCCAGCAAGTCTCTGACCTGTTCACCAAGGAAATCGTAGAGCGATATGGCATTGTCGTTAAAGTTTACGAAGTTGAGGCCACCGTATTCCTCTACTCGCACACGGGGCAGGTCCAGGTGCCCATCTGCGTTGATATCTTCCGGATAGCCTGTCTCGGTATTCATCGATTTCAGCTTTCCTTCCGTATCGTATACCCACCCGTGATATCGACAGGAGTGTACCTTGCTATTACCTTTTCTATCCCAGCAGACAGCCGCGCCACGATGGGTACAGGTATTGTAGAAGGCCACCAGTTCCCCCTTCCGGCTGTGCTGGAATATCAGGTTTCGTCCCATGACCGTGCGGGTCAGGAAATCGCCCTTATTGGGAATTTCGGAGCGGTGCCCCAGATACAACCAGCATTTGTCGAATATCAGCGCCTTCTCCATTTCAAACACTTCCTGGCTGTAATATGCTTCTCTGTTGATACGGAAGGTCCTGCAGTCTCTGTCAACCTCTATCAGCGACTTTTGCATGGCTTTGGTATTCACGGTTTGATTACCTTCTTTTCGATTTATTCATCTGGACCGGCTGTGACTATATTTCCCGACTTTCCAAAAGCTTCATGGGGCCTGGCTCCCCAGAGATCATAATCCTCCGGGGCAGGGGACATATAGCGGGCGCGCCGGTAATTTTGCTCGGGAAACTGTTCCATACCCTGCGAATATTCCCAGGACATCCCATCAGGATCATGTATATAAGTGTGGACACTACCCGACGTGGGGTGTCGCCCGATACCAAAGCCAACGGTAATCCCGCTGTTCTTGGCTCGATTGTAGAATCGACCTATGTCATCGATTGTCTTGACCTTCCAGGCCACATGGTTAAAACCGGGCGGACCGCCGAATGTGGGCAAGAACGCAAACGTATGATGGTGCGGTATGGGGTATGCCCGGACCAGCGTGCCGATGTAATCACCCAGGATATCCGATACGACAAACCCCATGTTCTCCACCGCGAATTCGGTACTGGCCTTCACGTCCGGGACGTTTACAGCCGAATGAAGAAACCCCTCAAACTCGGTACCCCGGATAGGCAATGGTGAGGAAATCTTCAACATATCGGAATAATATTCGAAGCAAATGCCCGCAGTGGGTTCCCGTACGCGAAAGACCGGATTAAGGCCCAGGCCCAGCACCTGGCTCTCTTCCTTCGAAAGCCATTTTGGTTTGAGCCCGATACTTTCATAATGACGACAGGCCTTTTGCACATCCTCCTCAGATTCCATTTCCCAGGCATGTCGAACAAAACCGGGTTGGTCATTCTGGTGCAGCACGACATCGTGGTGTTGTGGCCCGCTGCGAAAAAAACGCTCTCCACCCGGTCCTTCTCCCGCGGGACTTATCCAGAATATATTGGTAAGAAATTCGCTGGTTCGATCCAGGTCCGTGACATTAAGTACCGTATAACCCGGTTTACCGTATCTGAAATCTACCGTCATGGTTTTGCCCTCTTAATTAGTTTTAGTTACATTTTGTTCAATAAGGTCTTTCATTACAGCGATTTTGCGATGGATATTTTGCCGATCTCGGTCGTACCGGCGTAAATAGTCTGCAACCGTGCATTGGTATAGATTCGCGATATAGTGTACTCGTCCATATAACCGGCGCCCCCATGTAACTGCAGGCACTCATTGGCCACTCGCTGTTCCATCTCACAGATCCAGGTTTTTGCCATGGTAGCAATGTTTAAATCAAGTTCTGAATTGGCATAACGCACCAGGCAGGCGTTTAAAAAATCGCGGCCGACCGTAAGATCGGTCTTCATTTCCGCCAGCTTGAACTGAGTATTCTGAAATTCGAAAACCGTTTTACCAAATGCTTTTCGGTTCTTTACAAAATCCAGTGTCAGGTCGAATGCCAGTTCCGCGGCCGCCAGAGACCTTGCTGCAAGTTGTATACGATCCAGAGCGAATGTAGACAACAGGACTTTGAATGCACCATTTTCCCTGCCAAGCATGTCATCCGCACTCACGCGCACATCATCGAGGAAAATCTCGCCCACGGGATAGAGGGCGGCCCCCATTAATTTCAACGGCCGGATATCAACACCCCTGGTACGTGTATCAACCAGGAAAATACTCATATCATGTGGGCCAGTGGCTGCCTCCGTCTTCACCACCACATAGAGCAAATCAGCAATCGGCGCATTACTGATATAGGTTTTATTGCCATTGATGACAAACTCATCGCCGTCTCGTCGCGCTGTGGCAGTAATGCCCGACACGTCGCTACCCGCCCCCGGCTCAGTTAAACCGAGTGCCTGAATAGCATCACCGGACAGTATCCTGGGGCACCACTCGGCCTTCTGTTCATGTGTACCGAAATGTACCAGCAGATGCGAAGCAATATCGCTGGTGAACGATGCGCCTAAAATCGCGCCACAGGGGTAGTGTCCCAGTTCCTCGGACAGAATGATGTTAAAGAGGTCATCTCCGCCAGGCCCGCCATACTCTTCCGGGATACATATACCGAGTAGTCCTGCATCGGCAGCTTTGTTCCATATGTCCCTGTCAACACTCCCCTGTTCCTCCCAGGCTTTCAATCTGGGCTCCATCTCCTTTTCGATGAACTTCCTGACGGTATCGCGAAAAATATTATGCTCGTGAGTGAAGATAGAGTTCATTTTATATCCCCGCATTTAACAATAGATGCAGTTCACGATATTATGTAGCATTTGCTATATTAAATCAACACCCGTGAGGCACACCCGTGAGGCGCCGATACCAGCACAGCAGGGATTTTCAGCCCGTGAAAAACGTGAAGACAGGAATAAAAATGCAGATTTAATCCGGAAAGCTATTCCCTGAGGACCGTGCTCGCAATATAGTCAAGAAAAGCTTCCCTTTCCCGTTTGGAATCGGCTTTTCGCCGAAATGGATAATCGGTTAGTTGTCTTTTAGCCGGGCTCATCAATACGAAACCAAGAATCCCGCTCATGAGAATGATCGGCGCAGGCCCGTCGCCACCGGCTGGACGGATCTCATTCATTAAATCGGCCAGCGCCCTGTGAACTGGTTTCATGGAGACACCAACCAGAAATTTATGGTTGACCGCGCTTGGGTCGAGCATGTTGCGTACGGCGATATGCCGAAAATTAACGTCCTTCAACAACGCATCGTACATTTCGGAGACGAAGGAGCGTAATCTTTCTTCAGGATCGCCCTTGCCTTCCAATGCGTTGAGCAGGCGCTCACGTAATGCGCCGTAGATCTCGGCTTCGACCTCGCGGTACAATTTTTCCTTATCGCCAAAATAGTGATACAGGGTTGGCATGGACAGGTTTGTCGCGGATGAGATATCGCGAACTGTTACACGGTCAAAGCCTTCCTTGGCAAACAACCGGGTAGCTTCTTTAAGAATATAATCCCGTGTACTCAATCCGCCACTGTGCATTTGCCTGGCTTTTGCGGTTTTACGCTTAGCGCCCCTGATTTTTGTTGCATTTGTTTCGTTTGATGTCTTAGTCATGTTTATCTTATGTATGCAACGTTCAACTACAACATTGCCCTCCTTCGGTGATGATCAGAATTGTTCGGACACAAGCCGACTAGATATCACGAACAATCTATGTTGATCAAACTAGCTATTATATAGCAAGCTATGTGATATAGAAGACTTGACTCAGATACCGGCAGCCGCAAATCCATTCGAGATGACTATCCTGTCCCGCTCCCTGACTCTGGCTTGAAAAGATACCCCCCCTTCGTTCATCCAACCCTGTACCTGCAAGGTTTCTCCCGGCAGTACCGGAGCACTGAAGCGCAAATCCAGTGATTTCATACGCGCGCTATCATAACCGAATGCCCTGCGTAATAATGAGTAACCACAAATGCCATAAGTACATAAGCCATGAAGAATAGGAACATCAAAACCGGCTTTCCTGGCAATGTCCGGATCGGCGTGGATTGGGTTTCTGTCTCCATTCAAGCGATAAAGCAACGCAGCCCGTTTGTCGATCGGCAATTCATCATTGAAATCGGGGGCCCTGTCCGGCACGTTTGCAAGCGGTTCCGGCGCTTCACCGAAACTGCCTGAACCTCCATCACCTCTCAGGAACAGGGTTGATGAAACCGTACAAAGGTGATCGCCGGTTCCATTATCCGAGAGTATCTTGTCAAAGTAGACCAGCGCCCCTTTGTCCTCCCCTTTATCAACCACTGCCCTGATACGGTATTCGCCGCGTAACTCGCCTGACGGCGGCAGGGGCCGGGTGTATCGTGCCCGCTGTTCACCATGGAGCAGCTTTACGAAATTCACTTCAAATTTTTTATCGGCAATCCATGCGCCCGGATGCGCCAATACCGCGCTCACACTCGGAATCACCCGCAGGTTCTTCTCGTATACAAACGGCAACTCATTCTCATCAAGGGGATCGTCACAGACACCCAGGCTGAGTGCATACAGCATCACATCACGGTCAGTATAAGGGGTTACGGTAGTCTCAAATACATGGTCACGCAAAGCGTTCAGATTCATCGGGTTTTCAATCCTCGGAGATGGCTTTATTCAGTATGACCTCGGCAAGTCCAGTTCCTTTTCAGCAATGAAGGACAGGATAAGCTGTTCCGATACGGGTGTGAGCCGTTGCAGCATTGCCTCCCGCAGCAAACGCTCAACCTGGTACTCCTTTGCGTAACCCATACCACCGTGGGTCAGAACGGCCTGTGTTGCGGTGTCAAATGCAGCGCGACCACCCAGGAACTTGGCGGCATTGGCATAGGCCCCGCAGGACTTGCCGGAGTCGTAGAGATTGGCCGCCTTCAGCATCATCATCCTGGCGGCCTCAATTTGACACCAGTTTTCCGCGAGCGGGTGCTGTATGCCCTGGTTCTGCCCTATGACTCGGCCGAATACCTCACGCTCCTGCGCGTAACGCGACGCCCGACGCAGCGCATCCTCGGCAATACCGACCGCCCCCGCAGCCACAATAATTCGTTCGGGGTTCAGGCTGTGCAGGAGGTAATAAAACCCCTTGCCCTCATCGCCGATCCGATCTCGCTCCGGTATAAACAGGTCCTCGATAAAAATCGCGTTGGAATCCACTGCGCACCGGCCCATCTTCGGGATCCGCTGGACCTCGATTTTCTCTCGATTCAGCCTGGTGAAAAATATCGTCATTCCATCGGTAGGCTTGGTACATTCCGCCAGCGGCGTGGTTCGGGTGAGCAGCAGGATGTTATCGGCTTCCTGCGCCGTTGAAGTCCATAGCTTACTGCCATTGACCACGTAGCCGCCGTCTACTCTCCCGGCAAATGTCGTGATGGCTGTGGTGTTCAGACCCGCATTGGCTTCTGTGACACCAAAACAGGTCTTTTCAGATCCACTGATAAGCGGCGTCAGCATGCGTTCCTTCTGCTCCGGGGTCCCAAGGACCACGATGGGATGTGGTGCGAAGAGGTTGATCTGCAGGGTGGACATGGCGGCAGCACCACCTCCCCCTTTGGCCACGGCATTCATCATCAATGCTGCTTCTGTTACCCCAAGTCCCGACCCCCCGAGTTCTTCAGGCATGGTAATGCCCAGCCAACCTCCTTCTGCCATGGCACGGTGAAATTCATGGGGAAATTCGGCCTTTGTGTCTTTCTCGGTCCAGTATTCATCATCGAAATCACTACAAACTTTGCCGACGGCATCCTGAATAGCGAGATGTTCTTCAGTCAAATCAAAATCCATAGTATTCCCCGGGGCCATAAACTCATTTGGAAAAAATGTCCCTGCTGATAATCTCCTTCATGATTTCAGTGGAGCCACCGGCAATACGTCGAACTCGAGTATCGATAAAAAGACGGCCAATAGGGTATTCAAGGGTATAACCGTATCCACCATGGAGCTGGAGACACTGGTCCGCAGTTCTACCCAACAATTCGGTCGACAGCATCTTGGCCTTGGCAGCGTCAACGGCATTCAATTCATTGACGTTCGCTAACTCCAGGCACCTGTCGATGAATACACGCAGGGCGGAGATTTCGGCTTCCAACTGGGCAAGCACAAAGCGCGTGTTTTGGAAATCGGCCACCACCGTACCAAATGCCTTTCTTTCCCTGGTATAGTCCACCGTCCATTTGATCGCCGCCTCAGCCATGGTAATTGCAGAGCAGGCGATGGTGATACGCTCATGGGCAAGGTTTGCGATGGCGATCCTGAACCCTTCATTTTCATTACCTATCAGGTTCTCAGCCGGCACTCGCACATCCTGGAAGAACAGTTCAGAGGTGTCCTGCGCCTTGAGTCCGATCTTTTCTATGTTCTGGCCACGGGCGAAACCTTCCCGGCTGGTCTCAACGATAATGAAGCTCATGCCCCTGGCGCCGGCTGCAGGGTCGGTTTTACAGGCAAGAATAACTATATCTGCGAGCTGTCCATTAGAGATCCAGGTTTTCTGGCCGTTAATCACATAGTGTTCCCCGTCGCGAACGGCGCGGGTTTTGATTGCTTTAAGATCACTGCCCGCATCGGGTTCGGAAAGCCCTATCGCAGCGATCACCTCACCTGATACCATCCTGGGCAGCCAATTTTTCTTTTGTTGTTCATTACCGAACCGGGTGATATACACGGCAGCCATATCAGAGTGGACGGCAAACCCGGGGCCTGTGGCAAGCGCCTTGGCAAGTTCTTCGTGGAGAACCACGTTAAAGAGGAAATCAGCGCCGGGCCCGCCGTACTCTTCTTCAACATTGCTGCAGAGCAACCCAGCCTCACCGGCCTTCAGCCACAGCTCCCGCGGCACAACACCATCCTTGTCCCATTGATCATGGTAGGGGGTGATTTCAACTTCTATAAACCGGCGAACTGCATCACGAAAAATTTCATGCTCCTCGTTAAATATCGTTCTGCGTATCATATTTTTCCGTAAGCATCATGTTCAACATCAACCTGGAATCCTATCCGGGTTTATCGAAAAGGCAAATCCGACGATCGCCGGCGGGACCCGAGGCCGTTACCTCGCCACATTAATATAGCATATGCTATATTTATTTCAAGAACTGCTTCCTGTACGATTGCTGTAGCTTGAAACGCTGAACTAATATAGCGTATGCTATATTGAATTGGAAATTACGGTGTCTGCCTGGTTACCGGGGAATCAACTATGAGTTCATCAGGAATTACCGGCTTTGGGGCCTACATTCCCCGCCTTCGCATCCAACGCAGCTTGATCGCGGATGCTCACGCCTGGATGGCGCCATCACTGCGTGGCGCAGCAAAAGGTGAACGGGCCTTTTGCAGTTGGGACGAGGATGCGATCACCATGGCCGTTGAGGCAGGACGTGACTGCCTGAGCGGCATTGGCGTCGAATCAATAGAGAGCGTTGCCCTGGTCTCAACTACCCTGCCCTTCGCCGATTTGCAGAACAGTGCAGTCGTGTCCAGCGCACTGCAATTGAAAGCCAGCACTGAAAGTATGGACATTGCCGGTTCCCAGCGGGGCGGCACCTCCGGGCTTTCCCGGGCACTGCAATCGGAAAAGTCCTGCCTTATCATTGGATCGGAACGTCCCGTGGCCAAACCGGCCAGCGCTCAGGAACTGGCCTTTGGCGCAGGCGCGGCAGCAATCACCACCGGCAGTAAGGACGTGATTGCCGGGTACCTGGCCGGCGCTACCGTGACAGCCAATTTTGTCGACCATTTTCGCGCCGCGGAGGAAAAGTATAACTATTACTGGGAAGATCGATGGGTCCGTGACGAAGCAATCCTCAAACTGGTACCGAAAGCGGCTGCCTCCGCACTTGACCAGGCCGGTATCAGCGTACGAGAGCTGGATCATCTGATCATGCCGCCGGTTCAACGAAACGCGGCCCAGGCGGTTGCGCGAAAACTGGGATTCGAGGGTAAACTGGCGGATGAACTGAAACAGAATTGCGGTTACACCGGTGCCGCGCACCCACTGTTAATGCTGGCCGGCGTACTTGAAGAGGCCGGAGCCGGGGAATACATACTGCTCATCGGGTTTGGCCAGGGTGTTGATGCCCTGCTGCTGCGAACAACCGAACACCTGGCTGCGCATCAACCGATGCGGGGAGTCAAGGGCAGCCTGGCTGACAAACTGGACACTTGTGATTACCTGCGCATGCTTTCATTCTACCAGGGGATAGAGCTGGACTGGGGTATGCGCTCAGAAAAGAACTCCAAAACCATGTTGTCCGCCCAGTATCGAACCCTGAACCAGACAGCCGGTTTTAATGCGGGACGTTGCGCACAATGTAATACCATACAGTTTCCACAACTACAGTATTGCGTTAATGACGGATGCCGGGCGCCGTCAGAACAATTTGAAAATATCTCCCTGGTAGACGAACCCTGCAAGGTATTCACGTTCACCAATGACTGGCTCTCCTATCATCCTGCCCCGCCCCTTAATGTTGGCTTTATCCAGTTTGACAATGGCGCGCGGGTGTCAATGGAAATGGTCGATGCAGGCCCCGGTGGACTTGCCGTTGGCGTGCCCATGCGTATCGTTTTCAGGATCAAGGAAATTGACTGGCAACGGTGTTATCGCAGATATTTCTGGAAAGCCACCCCCGAATTGATAAAAGAGGACTGAACATGGCATCCGGCATCAAAGATAAAGTAGCAATACTGGGCATGGGTTGTTCGCAATTCGGCGAACGCTGGGACAAAGATTCACCCGATTTGATGGCGGAAGCCTTTGATGAAGCGCTGCTGGATGCCGGTGTGGAGCGTAATCAGATCGATGCGGCGTGGTACGGTTGTTGCACCGACTCGGTCAACGTTGGGAATTCGGCGATACCTGCATCCACTGCCTTACGGCTTGACGGTATCCCGGTAAGCCGTATGGAAAATATGTGCGCCACAGGAACGGAAGCGCTACGCGGCGCAACTTATGCCGTTGCTGCCGGCGCCGCTGACATCGCGCTCGCCATCGGCGCGGAGAAATTGAAGGACACCGGTTACGGCGGGCTACCACCCGTATTCAAGGGTAACTTCAACGAACTCTGGTTACCACTGGGGTCCGCCCCGGCGGGATTTGCCCAACTCGCACACGGTTACGAACATAAACATGGCGTATCCCGGGAAGATATCAAGCAGGCCATGGCCCATATCTCCTGGAAAAGCCATCAGAATGGTACTCTCAGCCCCAAGGCGCACCTGCGTAAGGCCGTGTCCATGGAGACCATTCTCAACGCTCCCATGATATCCGATCCCATCGGGCTGTTTGATTGCTGCGGTGTATCGGATGGGGCCGCATGCGCCATTGTCACGACCCCGGAAATCGCACGCTCCCTGGGTAAGTCAGACCTGGTATCCATCAAGGCCCTGCAGCTTTCCATCAGCTCCGGTATGGAATCCACAACCAATAGCTGGGATGGCAGCCATGTCCGAAATACCAGAATTGCCGCCCGGCGCGCCTACCGGGAGGCCGGGATCGACAAGCCCCGGGAAGAACTCAGCCTGATTGAGGTGCATGACTGTTTTTCCATTACCGAGTTGGTTACCATGGAAGACCTTTTCCTGTCCGAAGAGGGACAGGCAACCAGAGATGTTATGGATGGGTTTTATGATCGCGACGGCGGAGTGCCGTGCCAGACAGATGGAGGGCTCAAGTGCTTTGGTCATCCTATCGGGGCATCCGGTCTGCGCATGGCCTACGAGATCTACTCTCAGTTGCTGGACCGCGCCGGAGAACGACAACTGGATAGCCCCAGCATTGGCCTGGCACACAATCTCGGCGGCGTTCCATACTTGAGCATTTCAGCAATTTCTATTCTCGGATTAATGTGATTTCGCTAAAATGATCCGTAAAATACCACTTCAGGATGTACCCGATTTAGTCGGTCAGGAAATTGGCGTTTCAGAATGGGAGACAATAACCCAGGACATGATTAACGCGTTTGCGGACGTCAGCGGTGATCACACCTGGATTCACGTGGATGTTGAAAGGGCAAAGCGCGAGCTTGGAGGGACTGTTGGTCACGGTTTTCTGACGCTGTCCCTGGTTCCGGCACACTGGCTCAGCATCGCTGAGATAACAGGGTGGGATTACGGCTACATGTATGGGCTGGACAAGACCCGGTGGTTGCATCCCGTAACCAGTGGTACCCGCGTACGCTTACGCGCCACCATGCTTGAACCGGAGGATAGAAAAGGCGGCACCATCGTCAGTATTAACTGCGTGATTGAAATTGAGGGGGCAGATAAACCCGCCCTGGTGACCGACTGGAAAGAAATTTTTTATACACATTCCGGTGATGACAGCGGCTAAGTCATGCATCCACGCCACTGGTCAGCAGTCTACCCCGACAAACCTGCTGTAATCGCTGTCACTGCCGGTGAAACTATCAGCTATAAAGAGCTGAATGACCGGTCTGTTCAATGTGCCAACCTGTTGCGTCAGGCAGGGTTAAAGCCGGGGGACCACATGGCAGTGATCATGGAAAATAATCCCCGATTTTTTGAAATCAGCTGGGCGGCGCAACGGAGCGGACTTTATTTCACCGCTATTTCCTGGCGCTTCAAACCTGAAGAAGTGGTGTATATCCTCGAACACTGTGGCGCCAGGGTATTGTTTTCATCCACACAACAGAGGGAGCTATGCCGACGGTTGGGCAAGACCACTCGAGGACTCTCCTGTTTTATGGCGGGTGGGGAAATGGAAGGCTTTGAAAATTACGAGTCTGCCATAGCAGGGCAGCC
The DNA here is from genome assembly GCA_965116495.1 of Gammaproteobacteria bacterium. Classification (GTDB taxonomy): domain Bacteria; phylum Pseudomonadota; class Gammaproteobacteria; order Eutrophobiales; family Eutrophobiaceae; genus JAAXHV01. Next base: position 1,294,853 of record OZ220696.1, read on the forward strand.
AACTACGCCGTCCGGGAAGGAAACCCGGGGAGTGGATATGCTGTACTCTTCGGGGTCTACCGGAAGACCCAAGGCAATCAAAATTCCGATCGAGGATGCTGCCATCGATGAACCGGCCGCGCTTTATGCGTTCTTCGGCCGGCGCTATCAATGGAATGAACAGACGAAATATCTCATGTCTGCACCGCTCTACCACTCCGGGCCGTTGCGCTTTTCCATGGCGCAACATTATTTTGGCGGCACCGTTGTAATGACTGAAAGGTTTGAGGCAGAACAAAACCTGGCCTTGATTGAACAATATCGGATCACCCATGCCCACTGGGTTCCGACCATGATGGTAAGGTTCCTGAAATTGCCTGATGCGGTGCGCAAGGCTTTTGACATCAGTTCACTTGAATTTGTCATGAGCGGCGCCGCCCCGGTTTCAGTGGAAACCAAACAAGCCATGATCGACTGGTTAGGGCCCATCCTTGAAGAAGCCTACGGGGGTACGGAAGGTAATGGTGCGACCATGCTTAATTCAGAGGAGTGGCTGCAACACCCGGGTTCAGTGGGCAAGGCCGTGGGTTGTAGAGTACATGTTGTCGACGACGACGGTAACGAATTACCCGCCGGCCAGGTAGGCATAATTTATTTTGATGGACCTGAATTTGAATATTACAAGGACCCGGAACAAACCAGGGAAGCCTATAACGACAAGGGTTGGAGTACCCTTGGCGATATTGGCTACTTGGATAAGGATGGCTACCTTTACCTCACAGACCGTAAAACCGACGTAGCCATTATCAACGGTGTCAATGTTTATCCTCTCGAAGCAGAACAGTTACTGATCAATCACCCCAAGGTAATTGATGCCGCTGTTTTCGGCTTGCCGGATGGTGACAGTGGTGAGCGCCTTCACGCCGTTGTTCAACCCGCCGGGAGCAGTCTTCCGGGTAAGGCGCTCTCGGTTGAATTGATTGACTATTGCCGGGCAAGAATCGCCGCATTCAAATGTCCTCATACGATTGATTTTCGCTCCCGGATCCCCCGCCACGAGACGGGAAAACTGTACAAACGCCTGCTGAAAGAAGAATATTTACGATGAGGACACTCGAAGATTATGCCTGATTCAACCTACGACCGTTTACATGGCTATTACCTGGAAGACCTCAGTCTCGGTATGAGTGATGACTTTACAAAAACAATTACCGAATCTGACATTCTGATCTATGCAGGTGTTTCAGGCGACAACAACCCCCTGCACCTCGATGAAGAGTTTGCATCACAAACCAGATTCAAAGGCAGAATATCACACGGAATGCTGACAACAAGCCTCTGGTCAACCATCGTTGGTACAAAACTTCCCGGGCCAGGTAGTGCCTATATGAGGCAGGACATGAAGTTCCTGAAACCGGTGCGTATTGGCGATTCGGTCACTGCAACCATGACAGTGGTCGAGGTAAACGTTGAAAAACAGCAAGTGACCCTGGATGCTGAATGCCTTGTCGAGGGCGAACTTGTGGCGACCGGCCGCGGTCTTGTCTGGGTGCCCAAAAAGCAGGCAAGCGCCCCAAACGCATAAACGTCAGGTGTCGCGTCAGGTTGCGACCCTGGTGTAGTCCTGGTTTTGAATCGCCTTGACCGTGTACCGCCATATGATGCCGATCCACAAAAAGAAAACGGATGCGACGAGCCAGAATCCAATCACGCCATTCCAGGCGAAGGGGCCGCCATGAAAAAACGGCAACAGCACACCTGGAAGGAAAAGGACCGCGACCCAGAAATTAACAAACCCGAGCCAGCGGGGAAAGAGGGTTTTGTCACTCTTGTCACCAAGAATACATAAGCCGAACGATACGACCTGAATAGCTAGCGGCGGATAGGCGCCAATAAACATCAGCCATGCCAAATCGTTAAAAATCTGGATGTTTTGAGCCGACATATCCGGCCGGTAGGCAGCGGCCAGCACAAAATAACCTGTGAAGAGCACCGTTAATACTGCGCCTGAGGCTGACGCCATTTGTACGCGCGATAATATGGGATCTTCATATCCTTCTATTCGTCTCATTTGACCAGCGATTGCAGCAGAAAATGACCAGAAGAATACACCGCTGAAAACACAAAGGCTGATACCAATGCGAATATATTGTCTGTCGGCGGAATACATCGCCTGAATCGCTTCAGCATTGAGTCCCGGTTCAACGGGAGGGAACCAACCAGGAATAAAAAACCACCCTGCACCAAGTAAGACAGCGAAGACAAGTCCGCTGTGCGCACAGATTAGCTGATTACGTTTATTCATTTTATTTATCCTTACGGTTTTGGCCCGGATGACATTTTGCCATTATATATAGCATGTGCTAATATAGCATACGTTATAATATAATAGAGCGCACTTTCATTCATCCATTACCGGTATATGTCGTCAATCGCATCTGACACACGGTTAAGTCAACCAGAGGGGGGAATTTACCGCACTCCGGGCGAAATCGGAATCTGGGTGTTCATCTTTGGCGATTTACTGGTTTTTTCACTATTTTTCGCCGTATTTCTGTTTTACAGGCGTGTTGACGTTGAGTTGTTCAACGCTTCCCAGGCGCAGCTCAACCAGGTATTTGGCCTGATCAATACGGTTCTGCTTTTGAGCAGTTCCTGGCTGGTGGCAACCGCAGTGCATAGCGCCCGCTCAGGAGTCGAAAAAACGCCTCCGGTCATGTTCCTGATGGCGCTTGGATGCGGCGTGGTTTTTATCATTAACAAGGTCTTTGAGTACGGTGAAAAAATACAGGCGGGCATTACTGTCAATACCAACGATTTTTTTATGTATTTCTTTATTTTCACCGGTGTCCATGCCTTTCACGTGCTGATCGGAATCGGAGTACTGGCCTATCTGGCCAACTATAGCTGGTCACGACGCGGCTCGATGTCAACATCGGACCTGCAGAATCTTGAGAGCGGCGGCATTTTCTGGCACCTGGTTGACCTGCTGTGGATTATCCTGTTTGCCTTGCTGTACCTGGTGAATTGACACCATGAGAACACTGATCGCAACTCGAATTTCCTTAATTCTTGCCCTGCTTGTCGGCGCCACATTGCTGTCCTGGTTTCTGGATCAGGGACAGGGGTCGAGTAGTTCTCAATACGCCAGTATTGCTATCCTTATCATTGCTTTTGTCAAAGTCCGCTTCGTGATTACAGAATTCATGGAGGCCAGGATCGCGCCATTACCCCTCAAATTACTGGCCGACGGCTGGTGCGTGTCAGTTTGCACCCTGTTAATCGCACTGTTACTCATTGCAGCCTGACCCTTGATTTCTACCGAAAAACCCTCAACGGAGGCCAATGGCAACAACCGGCGTACTAGACATCAAAACCAATACAAAGGGTATCCGGACGATCACCATGAACCGTCCCGAGGTGCACAACGCTTTCGACGATAACCAGGTACAGCGCCTGATCCAGGCTTTTGAGAATGCTGCAACGGATAATAATGTTCGGGTAGTTGTGCTGGCCGGCGCCGGCAAGAGCTTTTCTGCAGGAGGCGATATCGACTATATGCGCCGCATGGGAGAAAACAGTTACGAGCAAAACCTCGCAGACGGCGGTCAGCTGGCGCAACTGATGAAGTCCCTGAATAACCTGCCTAAGCCTACCATTGCCCGGGTTCAGGGCGCAACCATGGGCGGCGGTGTCGGCCTGGTGTGCTGCTGCGACTACGCGATCGGCTCCCCTCGCGCCAGGTTTGCAACCAGTGAGGTAAAACTGGGTGTTCTTCCCGCTACTATTGCTCCCTACGTGGTTGCCACGATTGGCGAGAAGGCCGCGCGGCGTATGTTCATGAGCGGGCAGCCCGTGTCGGACGAGCAAGCCGTGGCCCTGGGCATCTTGAGCGACGTGGTTCCTGAAGAGAAACTGGACAGGGCCGTGGAGGCGCTGGCGGATACCCTGGTGAAAAACGGTCCCGATGCCGTGCGCCTGGCCAAGCAACTGACCTTTGATGTGTCCCACCGCCCGGTTTCCGAAGAGCTGATCGCCGCTACCGTGCGGCTGATTGCCGATGTACGTGATTCCGATGAGGGTCGGGAGGGTCTCAATGCCTTCCTGCAAAAACGCCCACCCAACTGGACTGAAGAGTAAACCATGACTAACAACAGGATTGTCCGCGTAGCCAACGCCCAGGGCTTCTGGGGAGACAGCTTGCTGGGTCCGATCCGCCTGGTGGAAGAAGGCCCGGTTGACTATCTCACCTTCGACTACCTGGCCGAGATCACTATGAGCATCATGCAAAAGCAAAAGATGCGCAAACCTGAAACCGGTTACGCCCTGGACTTCATCCTCATGCTCCAGAAAATTCTGCCCGCCTGTAAGGAAAAAGGCATCAAAATCATAGCAAACGCCGGCGGTGTCAACCCGAAGGCCTGTCTGGCAGCCAGCAAAAAGGTTTTTGAAGACCTGGGCATTACAGGCATGAAAATAGCGATAGTTGAAGGCGATGACATTATGGATCGCCTTGATGAGATTACGGCCGGCAATGAGAATCTGCAGAACATGGAAACTGGCGAGGATATCTCGACCATCCGTGACAAAATCACCAGCGCCAACGTCTACATCGGTGCCGGACCGATTGTTGAAGCACTGCAGGCCGGTGCGGATATTGTGATTACCGGTCGCGCCAGTGACCCCTCCGTGGTGGTGGCCCCCCTGGTATACGAATTCGGCTGGTCCATGGAAGATTACGATAAAATTGCCTCTGCCACGGTCATGGGTCACATTGTCGAGTGTGGACCTCAATGTACCGGCGGTAATTACGCGGGCTGGCGTCAGGTTAAAGACTTTGCCCGCATCGGTTATCCTGTCGCCGAAGCCAGTGCGGACGGCAGCTTCGTGATTACCAAGCATGACAACACCGGTGGCCTTGTAACTGTGGAAACCGTCACCTCGCAGATACTCTACGAACTGGGTGATCCAAAAAATTATCTGGGGCCTGACTGTGTTGCCGATTTCACCACGATCAATATCAGCCAGCAGGGTGAAAACCGTGTTGCCTTCTCCGGTATCAGGGGCGGTCCGGCCACACCAACCTACAAGGTGTCTGTTTCTTACTCCAAAGGTTACAAAATCCTCGGCACCCTTTGCATTGCGGGACCCGATGCAGTGGAAAAAGCCAATATCATTGCCGATATGATATTCCAGCGTATGGAAATGTACGGCTATTGCATTCCCGAGGAGGATCGCTTCGTCGAATTGTTTGGCACGAACGTATTATATAAAGGAATGGTTGAAAACAATGACCAGCCTCTTGAGCTGTTGTTACGTATTGGCGCAAAAGGCGATGACCCCAAGGCGCTCAATACGCTGGGTACGGAAATCGCACCGGCTGTCATATCTGGTCCTCCCGGTGTGACCGGCATAGCGGCCGGCCGTTCCAGGGCCACCGAAGTGATAGGGTACTGGCCGGCATTGATCGACAAGTCCCTCATCAATACCAGCTTTGTAGTTGAGGAAGTTTAAGATGGCAAAAATACAACTGTTTGAAATCGCCGTTGCCCGTTCAGGTGACAAAGGTGACGCCAGTAATGTCGGCGTTATGGCAAAAACACCCGAACTTTACCAATTTCTGGAACAACAACTCACTGCCGCTGTAGTCAAGGATTTCTTCAGGGAAATCTGTCATGGCGCTGTGACTCGCTACGAGCTTCCCAATCTTCAGTCGCTTAACTTTATCCTGGAAAATTCCCTGGGCGGCGGCGGCACGGAAACCCTGATCACGGACGCCCAGGGCAAGGTGCACGGCCTGGGTTTACTGCACCTGGAACTGGAAGTGCCGGACGACCTCCTCAGTTAGGCAATTGATCTCTCCATCCACACCCATCAATTGCATCTGTGTTGGCGACTTGACAGGGGCCTGACAAGATGGGCGGTAAACAGGGCGTAGCCGTCATTGGAGCAGGTATGGCAGGGTTGTCTGCCGCCTGGCATTTGCAGAACGCAGGATTTACAACAACCGTATTCGAAAAACATTCTGAGGTCGGCGGTAGGACCATTTCCATAAAAAAAGACGGCTATATCATGGATCCCGGCGCTATCACCCTGTCGCCTGCCTATAAAGAGACACTGCAACTCCTCCATGAAACTGGCGCCGGTGCAATGCGCGTTCATACCCAACCGGTACTGGCAATCGCCAGAGACGAAATATTGCACTATATCGATCTGTCGAAAATTGTTTCATCCGGACTGAAGACAGGATTTTTATCGTTGGGAGCAAAGCTGAAACTTTTCAGAATACTGCCAACCTTGCTCCGCTACTGGTCAAAATGCGACTTCGAAGATATGGCACAGCTCGAGGTGTTGGATATAGAGAATTGTGAATCGTTCGCCATTCGGAAACTGGGCAAGGAAATACACGATTACCTGGTTGATCCTGTCATTCGCATGAATATGTTTAGTTCCACGAAAACGTCTTCCGCCGTTGATATCATCTGGCTGATGAAGATGTTCAGTGGTGCAGAGTTCGTGCAGATAAAAGGCGGGATGGGCGCCTTATCTGAAAACATTGCTGCTCAACTTGGCGACATTCGACTGAATGCCCCCGTTGAAAAAATTGAGATGATACATAACCAGGTCGTCCTGCAAATGGATGGTGAAGCCCACAAATTTGACGCCGCCGTCATCGCTATCCCCCCGGAACTGGCGCTGAATATCGCCCCATGGATGTCAGGCCGACAACGTAACTGGTTTGATAAGATAAAGGGCGTCCCCAGCTTGACCGTCCATGTTGGCCTGAAGTCCCGGCCAGACTGTCCTGCATCCCTGGTAATGGTGCCCGGCATTGAAGCAAAAGACGTACTGGGCATTGTGCTTGAGCATAACAAGTGTCCTGGTCGCGCACCTGAAGGCAAAGGCTTAATCGCTCTTCATATGACGGGAAAATGGGCTGAAACACAGCGGGATCTGGACGATTTGCAGGTGGCGCATAACGCACTTGATACCGTCAAGCCGTTTATGGGTGACCTTAAAGACCAGGTAGAGATGGTCAACCTACACAATTGGGAATACGTTGACCACGAGCGTTATGTCGGGGTGTACAAATCATTAAAAAAAGCCCGGCCTGAATTTATGGATGGGAGGGTGACTTTCGCCGGTGAATTCATTTCTGCCGGTATTGAAGGCGCGGTAATTTGCGGCAGGCGTTGTGCCGAGGCCCTGACGAGAGAATAGGCAACACCCATTATGGAAAAACGAATTATGCATTACCTGAATTCAGTGGCTGATATCTTGCAGCGGGTTGCTGCATCAGGAGAACTCACCGGGGAACACGCTGAGGACTTGATGATTGCCCGACGTTTGCTTGACATCCTGAAAATCGAGACAGAAATCGCGCCGGAGGCCGCTACCAGGTATTTCGATGCAGTCGGTCGCCTGCTATCGGAAGGCAATCTGATTTTGCATGAAGGTGTAGATCACATCGTTGAGCAACTGAAAGACCTGAGCGGTAACCAAGACATGCAACAACTTGATACCTTTGTGACTTTGGTAGCAAAGCTGCAGTCGGAGTTGAACAAGGGTAGCACAACAAAGACAGACGCTGTGAAACATTCCCTGATAAACGCCGACACCGGCTACGCCAAAGCGCTATTTACTGCTGGATTGACGTTACCGCAGGATTCAGGAGAAATCAGCAACACTCGCGCCTCAAATCAGAAAAACTATGATGAAGGCGCCTTGCTAGCTTTCATCCTGGATCGGTTTCCGGATAACGAGGGAGTTGAAATAGAACACAGTGGGTTCATATCAGGCGGGCATTCCAAACTCACTCTGAGAATTGAACTATCGGATGTAACGACACTACCCCGGCGAATTATTCTACGCAGTGATGCCAGCGGCAGGTTCAGTGGGGCCAGTGTGGTAGATGAATACCGCTTACAAACTATTCTTTTTGATAAAAATGTGAATGTCCCCAAACCCCTCGCACTGGAAGAGTCCGGAACAGTTTTTGGCACACCTTTCATGCTTTCAGAGAGTGTAACCGGGGAATCAATCGGCCACATGTTCAAAATGCCGGCACAAGAGTCTACGGCTCTTGCTGACGTTGCAAGCAACCTGGCAACTATACATAAAATAGCGCCCGGGGAATTTGGCGAGTCAATCGATAATGCCCGGGGGAAAACCAGCGATAAAGTCCTGTTCTGGCTCGGTCTGGCTGAGCGGGATTTTCGGGCCACCGATGTGAAATCCGCCACGTTTGAACTTGCGCTCCACTGGCTGAGAAAAAATGCAGGCCTGAGTGATCTAGCGCCAAGGACACTGGTACATGGTGACTACGGACTTAACAATATCTTGATAAAAAACAGTCAGGTCATGGCGATCCTGGACTGGGAGTTTGCTCATATCGGCAACCCCGCCTATGACCTGGGTTACTTCTACTTCATGGCGCAGGCGCTGGGCTCCTGGGCGTTATTCCTCGAAGCTTACGAAAACACTGGTGCACCGCTGCCGGATGAAGACCAGCTTAACTACAATATTCTCCTGGCGGCTACCCGGGTGGGAGTACAATGCTGCCAGGTGCATAGCGCCTTTAACGCCGGCCTGGTGAGTAGCCCGGAGGCAGCCCGGGTTGTCTCACACCAATATGTCAATGAATCAATTTTACGAATTTCGGAATTGATGGAACGGATACATCACTCCTGATTACACAAACCACAAAGCAATACGGGCATTTTCAAGGAGCATACATCGATGGTAACTACAAATGACGACATGCCTCATCCAGTCCCGCCAAGCGCCTATCTGCGCTACAAGGAGAACTGGTTGTTTCTGATCTTTGATAAAGAGAACGATATCTTTGGCGCCATACACGTTGGTAGCGAACCTATATTTGAGCGCATAAGCTTTGCCTGCAATTTAAGTATCCAGGGCAAGCTGTTCAAGCACGGGAGACAGATTCCTTTCCCTGATGACTTCGCATTTTCCAGTGAACTGGGAGATGGGTATTTGACTGTCCGGTTCATCAAGGCCCACGAACAAATTGACCTTTCGCTGCAAAATGACGACCTTGTTCTGGAAGTCAGTTTTTTAAAACGTGGACCCTTGTTCAATTTTGATGATTATGATTCGGCGAACCCGGATAAAGTGCTATTGAAAGAAGTCATGGGCATTGCCACCAATCAACAACATGTGCACCAGCAACAGGGTATGCAGGTGCGCGGAAAACTCTCGTTAAACACCAATGGAGCGGCAACCCGGGATTTTGACATTGATGCGCCCGGTTATCGCGACCATTCTCGCAGCATTCGCTCGGACAACCTGGTGCTCAGGCATATATGGACCGGTTTGCATTTTCCAAAACATATTATTGGTGTCATGACGGTAACCAGCTCGCTTCGGCCCAATCTGCCGACCCTCTGTGGCTATGTATTTGATGAACGGCAGGGACTGCGGGCACTTGGAGATATAGAGTTTGAAGGAAAGGGAGAGGGACCGGATAATCAACCGGCGAATGTTGAATTTCGTTTAACAGACATCTACGGCGAAACTTTTTCGCTGTCTGCGGATTTGCAAAATCGTTTTGCCAGTGTACCCCTGCAATCAGAAAAGCCGGGGCCGACACCGTTTGTCTATGGCATCGTCGAAAATTTCGCCCCTTTGAAGTTGCATGATACGGGTGAAGAAGGTATCGGCCTGGTTGAGATCGGAAAGAGGGTGCCTAAAGACCAGATATGAATTCACCTGTCCGACATCCTGGTGAGAATTGAACATGCAACTCCCATGATGTTTGCGGGTAACGAAGTGATAAGCGGTGCCGGAAGGGAGACTCGAACTCCCGACCTACGCATTACGAATGCGTTGCTCTACCGACTGAGCTATTCCGGCATTGGACTGCGTATTTTCTGTGATCCTGTCGATAACTTCAATAACTTTAGCCTTATCCTGCGCATTGTTCTATATTGTTCCAAGGCAACTTTTTCAGGAGATCGGCATTGACCACCGGTTTTGTATTTGACGAGGTATTCCTGTCGCACCGGACCGGCGCCGGGCATCCGGAGTGCGCGGAACGCCTCAGCGCAACTATGGATCACCTCACTACCCTGCCTTTGTACGACAAGCTGAATTTCCTCGATGCGTTGCCGGCGCAACAGGAATTCATCGAAACCAGCCATTCCGCCGCCTACCTGGCCCGGGCCCGGCACACCTGCGTCGGCGGGAGCGCCTTTCTTGACAGTATGGACACTGCGGTGGGCAAAGAATCCTTCGACATCGCCCTCAAGGCGGCTGGTGCGTCCATCGCGCTGGCGGATGGCGTGATCGACGGAGAAATCAGCAACGGCTTCGCGCTGGTGCGCCCGCCCGGGCACCATGCCGAGCGTGAGCAGGCCATGGGGTTCTGCATCCTTAATAACGTGGCCATCCTGGCGCGCTACCTGCAGGCGCGCCACGGCCTGGACAAGGTCATGATCCTGGACTGGGACGTTCACCACGGCAACGGCACGCAGCATACGTTCGAGGAAGACCCGTCGGTGCTGTTTGTCAGCACCCACCAGTACCCCTTTTACCCCGGCACCGGCGCCTGGTCGGAGACGGGTATCGGCAAAGGCAGCGGCGCCACCGTGAACTGCCCGATGCCGGCGGGGAGCGGTGATGAAAATTATGAAGCCGCCTTCATGGAAAAGATCCTGCCGGCAATAGACGAATTCAAGCCGGAATTCGTCATCATCTCCGCCGGGTTCGACGCCCACCGGGACGACCCCCTGGGCGACGTCAACCTCAGTACCGGGTTCTACGGCTGGATGACATCCAGGGTGATGGAAGTGGCGGACAAACACGCCGGGGGCCGCATCGTCTCGGTGCTGGAAGGAGGCTATAACCTGGCGATGCTGCCGCTCTGTATCGAGGAGCACCTGAAAGTGCTTTCAACGGTGTAAAGTACGAGGGGACGGATTTAAAATCCGTCCCCATATCTCCATTGCGTACCCGGCGTCCCCTCTATAAGTTTACCGCCTGGGCGTAGTAACAGGTTCCGTTGCGTATCTCTTTTGTCAGTTTCCCCCGGTTGTGCAGGTATTCAAGGTGCGCCAGGGTTTCGCCGAAGGCCATGATACGGTTGAACTCGTCCAGCCGGCGGGTAAACAACCTGGGCGCCACGTCCCAGGCATTGCCGGGGGCTTCACACAAGTCGTAGACCTTGTTTAATTGCCTGTCGTGGCTATGGTTGATCGCAGCGATGCGCTTGTATAGGCCGGTGAATATACGGCCGTGTGACGGCAACACCAGCGTGTCCTCCGGCAATTCCGCAAAGCGGGTCATGGAGGACAGGTAATCGTCCAGGGCGTCTTCATCGTCGTTGTTGACGTGCAGGCCCACGTTGCTGGTAATGGTCGGCAGCACCTGGTCGCCGGATATCAGTAGTTTCAGGGCCGGACAGTACAGCGCCAGGTGGTCTTCCGCATGGCCGCACACCACCATGGGCTGCCATTCATGCGCGCCTATGGGTATGGGCTGTTCGTGGTCGATATAAGTTACGGTTTCCGGCAATGCCGTGACCACTGTTCGATACAGCTGCCCGGTAGTAAACGACAGGTACTGATCCTGTTCCCGGATCCCGTGTAACCGGCAAAATGCATTAACGGATTCTTTCCAGTCAGCGGTCTTGCTGTCAAGCAGGAAGCGGGTCCTGACTGCCGTCATCTCGGTCATGGCCAGTTCCGCCTGGAATTTATCCCCCAGGTAGCCGGCCATACCGACGTGATCGGGATGGAAATGGGTAACTATAATCCTGCCGACGGGCTTGTCCTGCACCAGTTCGGTTGCGATCTTATCCCAGGCATTGCGGGCTTCACCCCAGGAAATGCCCGTATCAACCAGCGTCCAGGAGTCACCGGCGTCCAGCAGCCAGAGGTTAATGTGATCCAGCTTTCCCGGCAACGGGACCCTCAACCAGAATATGCCCGGCCGGATTTCCAGGTGGCCGCCCGGTTCAGGCACGGCATCCAGGGGGTAATGAATTGAAAAATCAGTACTGCTCATGGACAAAATAAGGACAGTATAAGGATATATAGGGTTAGTGTAAGAATATTCAGAACTCGATCTCTATCTGCCAGTGCGGGGTGTGTGCGGCGCTGCCTTGCGTCAGGCCGACCAGCCAGATCAGGTTCAGTTCCACGGTGACGTCGCCGACCTTCACGTCGCGGTAAAACGCCGGTCCCAGCCGGTGGTCCTGTTCCGATAATACCGGCAGGTACTTGATTTCACCCGGCGCGCCGAAGGCCTCGAAGCCGATGGCGGTATCATCATCCAGGCTGTACTTTGTGCGCCAGATATACTCCAGTTCAGTGCTCTCGTCCGCGGCGCTGCCGAACTGCTGCTCAATGTTCACGTTCAGGATATGCTCGAAACGGCCCGAGACACGGCGGAACAGGAAGCGTCCTTCCAGGTTATGCGGTTCATCACCTTCGTCGTTCACCTCAATTTCCGTGTGGAACCCGAAATCCAGCCAGTACCTGCCTTCCCCGGTGAGTTGCAACGTGTTCTCCCAACCCAGGATGTCGTACTTGACCCCTTTCCCGGCAGGTTCTATGAAGCTGGCAGTGATGGACGTGGCCCAGAAATCATTCACCCCGTACTCGAGCTCGAATTCCTGGTGCTTGAAGCCGTGGTACTCGTCATCATCGTCGATGACCACGTTGCCGATAACCTCGAATTGCATGTCTCCCTTTTCCACGATTGGCGAATACACCTTCATGTCCGTGAGGTCGGCCCGGACGTAGACGGGCGATGCGACAGCAATCACGGCTACGGGAAGCAGGAGATTCCTTACAGGGGGAAACATCATGTTTAATCCTGGTGAAAAGTCCATACATGATAACGGGAATATATCCTGAAAGACAGGTAAACGAAAACAGCAACAGCTTCCGGACTGTGATAGACAAAATCCCAATAGCTTGAAAATGTTCTATACAGTATTATCTACTAATGGGAAGGTTGGATAAGGCATTAAGGAAGATGAAGCGCAATCCTCGTGACTGGCGCATTGAAGAACTGGAATCTATTGCCCGGAGGCTGCATATGAAGATATTTAAGGGCGTGGGCAGTCATGTAATATTCAAGCATGACGGTTCTTCGAGAGCATTGTCCATCCCTGCTGAGCGACCTGTAAAACCTGTATATATACGACAGTTTCTGGACATTGTGAACGAGATTTTGGGGCAAGATGATGAGCAAAATTAGATTTGAAGATTATCCCCATGAAATACGACCCCTATCCCGGGAAGAAGGAGGCGGTTATCTAATTATCTTTCCAGACTTGCCGGGCTGTATGTCGGACGGTGATACGCCTGAAGAGGTGTTGGAAAACGGTAAGGACGCATTTCAATGTTGGATAACTGCTGCTGAAATGGAAAAAGCGCCTATACCGAGACCTTCTTCCATACACACATCTGCCGGGCCTGACGTCCCGGATTCCACCTCCCCCCCTGTTCAGCAGGTCGCCTGACTACCCAAACCTCGTCGAAAACCTGAACACCCTGGCGTCGCACACGTCGATGCAGCGGCCGCAGTTTGTGCAGTCGCCATGCAGGATAACCGTCGTGTCGGTATCTGCTTCGGGTTTCAGGGCTGGCATGATTACATGGGGTTCCGGGCAGACACGGAAACAGTCGCCGCAGTCGGTACATGCGCTGCGCTCGGCGGCGTTCATGCGCGCCAGCGAATGCCTGCCGATGAGGCCGTAGAACGCGCCCACCGGGCACAGGTGGCTGCACCAGCCCCGGCGCGTGACCACCAGGTCGAACAGGAACACGGCCAGCACGATGACCCAGGCCAGCCCCATCCCGAACACCAGCCCCCGTTGCAGCATGGTGATCGGGTTCACCGCCTCCCAGGCGATGGTGCCGGTGACGGCCGAAACGACCAATGCTGTGAGCATGATCCAGATGCGCGTCGATTTTTTCACGGACCAGCTTAAATTGAGCTTCAGCCTGTTCCTCAGGCAGTGCGCAGCATCCGTAACAATGTTGATCGGACAGACCCAGGAACAGTACACCCGGCCGCCGACCAGGAAATAAAAAATCAGGATGGCGGTGGCGCCGATGACTGCCGGTTGAGCCACGGCATGGCCGGAAGCGAGGGACTGCAGCAGGATGAACGGGTCGGTGAGGCTGATTTTATCGAGTACGACGCTGGAGGCAAGGTTGCCTTTCAACCACCAGATGCCGAACCAGGGGCCGATCAGGAACAGGAACAGGATGGAAAACTGCGACGTCCGGCGCAGTAATAACCACTTGTTCCTTTGCCACAGGCCGCGTTCGGCTGTTCCAGCGGGCGCCACTGTGCTCATGCGGTCCTGGCGCTGTCGTGTTTGGCAAGGTGCCTTGGCAATACCTTGATGGAAGCCTCGTCGGTCACGCAACCCTGCTCACACTTCCCGCACCCGGTACAACTCCCGGCGTGTACGGTAGGTTCGAAATAGGTGCGGGTACCTACCCTTTTCTGCTCCATGGTAATGGCTTCATCCTTGATCGGGCAGGCGATATAGCAGGCCCGGCAATGTGCTATGCCGGTTACGCTGTAACAGGTGTCCGGACCCGTCAGCACGGCTACGCCCATGTCCGCGTCCCGGATATCCGTGAGTTCCTTGCTCAAGGCATCCGTCGGACACGCCGCAACGCAGGGAATGTCCTCGCACATCTCGCAGGGTATGTCCCGGGCTATGAAATAAGGCGTTCCCGTCGCCACTTCGGAGCCGAATTCGGCGAGCTTGAGGGTGTCGTAGGGGCAATCCCTGACGCACAGGCCGCAGCGTACACAGGCGCCGGGGAAATCCTCTTCCGCAATCGCTCCGGGGGGACGAATGGCCCAGGCCGGCGTGGCAACCGACTGCTTCGAGTATGAGCCAAGCAACAGGCCCATGATACTCATGGAGCCCACCGTGTGGGCGCACTGGCCGATGAACTGGCGGCGGTTCAGGTTGTTCTGTTTATTATCCAAACTGTTTCCTGTTGCCCTGTTAATTTCCGGGTTCCGGCCTGCGCCGGAACGACGACCCCTGCGCCGGAACGACGACGCGTGCGCCGGAACGACGGCACCGGTTACATCTCGCTGTCAATTGTACTATACTTCATCCCCACTGTAGTTCTCCGTTATCTGAGGAGCGTTGCGACGGGTGCGGCACCAGTCCGGACCTGCCAGGCTCAGATAAACACGATGAGCAACCTCCGGTTTGTGCGGAGTTTCCATTAACAAACGGCGCTCACTTAAATTGTTGAATAACAAGATAAGTGAGGCAGACCGGCTTGATCACTTCCCTGCCCCTTGTCCGGACGTAACTGAATTGACGACATGGGTGGCGCGACCGAACAACAATTACGCAGCCTGCTGAAGCAACGCATCCTGTTGCTGGACGGGGCCATGGGCACCATGATCCAGTCCTATGACCTGCAGGAAAGCGATTTTCGCGGCGAACGGTTTGCCGGTCACGGTTGTGAACTGAAAGGCAACAACGACCTGCTGACCCTCACGCAACCGGGTATTATCACGGCCATACACGCCGCGTTTCTCGACGCGGGCGCCGATATCATCTGCACCAATACCTTCAATTCCAGCGCCATCGCCATGGCTGATTACCAACTGGCAGACCGGGCATACGAATTGAACCGCACCGGCGCCGTGTTGGCCCGGGACGTTGCCGATGCAAAATCGACACAGGAGAAACCCCGTTTCGTTGCCGGTGTACTGGGTCCGACCAACCGTACCGCCTCCATTTCTCCGGACGTCAACCGGCCCGGATTCCGCAACATCAGTTTCGGGGAACTGGCGCAGGCCTACACCACGTCCGTACGGGGACTGGTGGAAGGCGGGGTGGACATCCTGTTGCTGGAGACCATATTCGATACGCTTAACGCCAAGGCTGCCCTGTTCGCAATCGAGACCTTTTTTGAGGAAAGCGGCCGCCGCTTGCCCCTGATCATCTCCGGCACCATCACCGACGCCTCGGGCCGGACCCTTACCGGCCAGACCACTGCCGCGTTCTGGCATTCGGTACGACATGCCAATCCACTCGCAATAGGTCTTAATTGTGCTTTGGGCGCCAAAGACTTGCGTCAGTATATTCAAGAACTTTCTAATATAGCGGACACCCACGTAAGCATCTACCCCAACGCCGGCCTGCCCAACGAATTCGGCGAATACGACGAGACACCCGAATACATGGCCGATGTGCTCGAGGAGTTTGCCGCAAGCGGTTTTCTCAACATCGTCGGCGGTTGTTGCGGCACCACCCCCGAACACATCCGCCGTATCCACGAGCAGGTCTGCAGGCGCACCCCCCGGGTTATCCCGGAAATTCCGCCTTATTGCCGTTTGAGCGGCCTTGAGGCGCTCACCGTTACCGCCGCGGCCAACTTCATCAATATCGGTGAGCGCACCAACGTGGCCGGCTCCCCGAGGTTTCTCAAACTTGTCAAGAACGGCAACCTGGCCGAAGCCCTGGAAATCGCCCGCCAGCAAGTGGAAAACGGCGCCCAGCTTATCGATGTGTGCATGGATGAGGGCTTGCTGGATTCAGAGCAGTTGATGCAGGATTTTCTCATGCTGGTTGCCGGCGAACCGGATATCAGCCGGGTACCGGTCATGATCGATTCGTCGCGCTGGTCCGTCATCGAAGCCGGACTGCGTTGCGTACAGGGCAAGTGCGTAGTGAACTCCATCAGCCTGAAGGAAGGCGAGGAAATCTTCAGGCAGCAGGCGCGCCTGGTCAGGCGCTACGGCGCGGCCGTCGTCGTGATGTGTTTCGACGAACACGGGCAGGCGGACACCACCGAACGGCGTTTCGCGGTGGCGCAACGTTGCTACCGCATCCTCGTGGACGAGGTCGGTTTCCCACCGGAAGACATCATCTTCGATCCGAACATCCTCACCGTGGCCACCGGCATGGAGGAACATAACAACTATGCGGTATCGTTTTTTGAAGCCAGCCGCCTGATCAAGGAACACCTGCCCCGCGCCGCGGTCAGCGGCGGCCTGAGCAACGTGTCATTCTCTTTCCGGGGCAACAATCCCGTGCGCGAGGCAATGCACACCGCGTTCCTGTACCACGCGGTCAGGTCGGGGATGGACATGGCGATTGTCAATGCCGGGCAACTGGGCATTTACGATGAGATCCCGCCGGACCTGCTGCAGCGCGTGGAAGACGTCCTGCTCAACCGCCATCCGGACGCCACCGACCGGTTGGTCGAGTTTGCCGACACCGTCAAGGACAACGGTGACCGTACCAGGAAAGAGGACGTACAGGCCTGGCGCCGCGAGCGTGTGGAAAAGCGTCTGTCCCATGCCCTGGTAAAGGGGATAGATACCTGGATCGAAGCCGATACGGAACAAGCCCGGCAGCAGTTCGACCGGCCCCTGCAGGTTATCGAGGGACCGCTGATGGACGGGATGAATGTCGTCGGCGACCTATTCGGCGCCGGCAGGATGTTCCTGCCCCAGGTGGTCAAGAGCGCCCGGGTCATGAAAAAGGCGGTCGCCTACCTGGTCCCGTACATAGAGGAGGAGAAACAGGGCGCGGCTGCGTCCCGTTCCCGGGGCAGGATAGTCATGGCCACCGTCAAGGGCGACGTCCATGATATCGGCAAAAACATCGTCGGCGTGGTCCTGCAATGCAACAACTTCGAGATCATCGACCTGGGGGTCATGGCGCCGGCGGAAACCATCCTGAAAACGGCGATGGAACACGAAGCCGATCTTATTGGCCTGAGCGGGCTTATCACCCCGTCACTGGATGAAATGGTGCACGTGGCGGGAGAGATGCAACGACGAGGCTTCGAAATTCCCCTGCTGATCGGCGGCGCCACCACCTCACGCACCCATACGGCAGTGAAAATAGAACCGCGTTATGCCCCGCCCGTGATCCATGTCAAGGATGCCTCCCGCGCCGTCGGGGTGGCGCAGAGCCTGCTCAGCAAGGACCTGAAAGACGGTTTCACCAAGCAGGTAAAACAGGACTACGAGACGTTGCGGGAACGGCACAAGGGCAGGCAGGCCGGGATAAAGTGGCTGGCGCTGGCACAAGCCCGCGCAAACCGCTTGCCGGTCGACTGGCAAGACTATGAACCTCCCGCACCGGAATGGACCGGAGTTCAGTCAGTCGATGATTACTCCCTTGCTGAGCTGCGCGACTACATGGACTGGACACCATTCTTCGTCGCCTGGGAACTTGCGGGCCGTTTCCCGCGCATTCTTGACGATGCGACAGTGGGTGCGGAAGCAAGGAAACTGTACGGCGATGCGCGTGAAATGCTCGATAAAATCATCACGGAAAAGTGGTTCGCCGCGCGTGCCGTGTTCGGGCTGTTCCCGGCCAATTCCATCGGCCACGATGATATCGAGGTTTACGCAGACCGTGACCGCAATGGACTGCTGTCGGTGTTCCATACCCTGCGCCAACAGACACGGAAACCGCCGGGGCAGAGCAACCTGGCCCTGGCGGATTTCGTCGCGCCGAAAGAAACCGGGAAACTGGACCATGTAGGCGTGTTTGCCGTGGCAGCCGGGTTCGGGATGGAAGAAAAACTGCGCCGCTTCGAACAGGACCATGACGACTACCGGGCCATCATGCTGAAAGCCCTGGCCGACCGCCTGGCAGAGGCCCTGGCGGAACGCCTGCACCAGCGCATACGCAAGGAGTTCTGGGGCTACCAGGAAGCCGAAAACCTGGACAATGATGCGCTCATAGCCGAGAAATACCAGGGGATCCGTCCTGCGCCCGGCTATCCGGCCTGCCCCGACCACACGGAGAAACCGTTGATCTGGGACCTGCTGAAAGTGGCGGAAAATACCGGAATAACCCTGACGGATAATTACGCCATGTACCCTGCCGCGGCCGTATGCGGCCTGTATTTCTCCCATCCCCGGGCGCGCTACTTCGGTCTCGGCAAGATCAACCGCGACCAGGTTTCCGACTACGCCCTGAGGAAAGGTATGGAACTGCGCCAGGCGGAACGCTGGCTCGGTCCCAGCCTGGGCTACGACCCCGAAACCTAGCAGTCTGTCGGACTTAGGGCTGGGATAGAGGTATAATAGACGACACGATTTGATGATACCACACGCTGTTCGATAGAGGCTGCTTCGATGGAAAACTTTGTGCAAAGTGACCGTAACCAACCCTACCTGTTACCACCGGATTTACGCGAGTGGCTACCCGAGGATGACCTGGCGCATTTTGTCGTGGCAGCGGTGGAACGGGTGCCTTTGAGTCAGTTTGTGGTGAACACCCGGGGCACGGGGTCGGCACAGTATCACCCGCGTATCATGCTGGCGTTGCTGATTTATTGTTATGCGAACGGTATTTTTTCCTCGCGCCGGATTGAGCGAGCGACGTACCGGGATATCGGGGTGCGTTACGTGACGGCGAACACGCACCCGGACCATGACACGATTTGCAAGTTCCGGCGGGAGAACCTTGAGGCGGTACAGGCGGGTTTTGTGGAGGTGTTATTGCTGGCGAAGGAATTGAAGTTGTTGACGGTGGGCCGGGTGAGTGTGGACGGGACGAAGGTGAAGGCGGCTGCGAGCAAGCGGCGCAGTATCCGCTATGACCGGGCGGTGGAATTACGCGAGCAGTTGCGGGGTGAGGTCAAGGATTTGCTGGCCGAAGCGGAGCGTGCGGACAGCCAGGACGCGGCGGACCCGCAGCAGTTGCCGAAGGCGTTGGCGCGGCGGGAGGCGCTGGCGACGCAACTGGATGCGGCCTGCGCACGTCTGGAGCGCCAGGCCAAGGCGCAAGCGCAGGCGGACCAGGCCGAGTACGAGCGCAAGGTGGCGGCGCGTGAGAAGCGTCGGGGCCGGGCCAAGGGGCACCCTATCAAGCCGCCGGAAGACACCCCGGCGGAGGACACCCAGGTGAACCTGACGGATGCGGACAGTTCCCTGATGCGCAAGAACAAACGCAGTGAGTACCGGCAGGCGTACAATGCGCAGGCGGTGGTGGATGCGGACGGCAGCCAGTTGGTGCTGGGGACGCGGGTCAGCCAATGCGCCAGCGACCGCAACGAATTGGTCGCTGACATTGACTCGGTGCCGGCGGCGTTGGGGACCCCTGCCCAGGTGTTGGCGGACAACGGCTATGCGACGGAGACAGAAGTGGCTGCGCTGACCGGTCGGGAGATAGACGTGCTGGTGGCGGTGGGGACGGAGGACCGGCGCCGGCGGCATGACTTCCGCCCGTTGCCGGACCCGGCGCAGGCGGCCAAGCCCAAGCCGGCGAAAGCGCCCTGGCTGGTGGCGATGCAAGAGAAGTTATCACAGGCGGACAACCGGGCCAGCTACCGGTTGCGGCAGCAGACCGTGGAGCCGGTGTTCGGTATCATGAAGCAGGCCCTGGGGTTCCGGCAGTTTCTCCTGCGCGGCCATGAGAAGGTGACCGGTGAGTGGCAGTTACTGGCCCTGGCCTACAACTGTAAACGCCTGCATAACATGCAGCTGGCCTGATGCAGGGGGCAGTGGGTGTTTACCCGGTCAGGACAGGCGCCTGGTGAGGTCTGTACATCCCCATAATGTACATGTATAGGTTCAGGCAACATGCACGTGCGCCTTGCCGCGACAAAAAGACCTGAAAAGTGGTCCGCAAAGATAATCGCAGCGCCCAAGTCCGACAGACTGCTAGTACCCTTTCCAGTTAATATTGACATGTTCAGCGGGTCGGGAAGCGGTTGAGCGCAAGGCACGCCGCGCCGGGAATGGCGCGTCCTTGCCAAGCGGCGTAACGCCGCGGGCGACCGCTTCCCGGCCCGCCCGCAGGGAGCGACACAGCAACGCCAATACGGCGTTGCAGCCCTTGACAAGGGCGCGCCATTCTCTACGGGCTGCGCCTTGTCTTGGCGTTGCCGTGTAGCTCTGAACATGGCAATATTAACTGGAAAGGGTACTAACGCAGGGACGCAATTCAATTCCGTCCCCATGGAAAGATTCGCTTGTGCATCCATGTTAATATCCGTTTATAATTTCGCATAACAGAATAACCGCCGGAAGGAGTCAGACAAACCATGTACCCCGCACCATTCCGTTACCACCGGCCCGGTACGCTCGATAGCGCAATCTCGCTTCTGGCGGAACTGGGGGAAGGCGCCAGACCCCTGGCCGGAGGGCAATCGCTCATACCCATCCTGAAGATGCGCATGGATGAACCTTCCGACCTGGTGGACATAGGCCGCCTGCCGGAGTTGATGCACATCCGCAAAGAGAAAAACCGTTTCTGTATCGGCGCCCTGGCGACCCATGCCCGGATTGCCGCGTCCGAGGTTGCCGACGAGATCCCCATTATCCGGGACTGTGCGGCGCGGATTGCCGACCCGCAGGTAAGAGCCCTGGGAACCATCGGCGGATCGGTCAGCATTGCCGACCCCAGCAGCGACTGGCCGACCCTGCTGCATACCCTGGACGCCGGAGTCGTCTGCAAAGGACCTGGCGGAACCCGCATTGTGGCGATCCATGATTTCATTACGGACTCCTACACCAACAGCCTGGCCGAGGCGGAACTGGTCACGGAAATCCAGGTGCCCATCCCCCCGGCGCGCAGCGGCGGCGCATACATCGGTTTCAAGAAAGCCGCCCCGGCCTACCCCGCAGCATCGGTGGGCGTGCAACTGATGTTGACAGTCGGCAATATCTGCCATGACATTCGCCTGGTACTGGGCGCGGCAGGTCCGACTCCGGTAACATCCGGGAAGGTTGAACAATCGCTCATCGGCCATCCACTCACGAATGAAAAGCTGCAACAAGCTGCCGAAGCGCTGGTGGAATTATCAGATCCGCCTACTGATGCGCGCGGTTCCGCGGCGTTCAAACGCGTCATCCTGCGTTCATTGTTCATGCGCACCGCGCATACGGCCTTGCAGAGGGCCAAGGGTGAATCCGTATCCGGGAGTCATGATTATGTCTGAGCCATTACAGTCCGTAACCATTAATGTCAGCGTGAATGGAAAAGCCTGCCGGCGTGACGTGGAGCCGCGGCAATTACTGGTTGAATTCATTCGTGAGGAACTGCGCCTGACCGGCACGCACATCGGTTGCGACACGAGTTTCTGCGGGGCCTGTACCGTGCTGCTGGACGGCGCTGCCGTCAAGTCATGCACATTGTTCGCAGTACAGGCCGACGGCGCGCAGATCACCACCGTCGAAGCGCTGGAGCAGGACGGGCAGATGCATCCGTTGCAGCAGGCATTTTCCGAACATCACGGCCTGCAGTGCGGGTATTGCACACCGGGGATGCTCATGTCGTCCGTGGCGCTGCTGGCGGAAAACCCGGAGCCGGATACACAGGACATCCGCAAGGCGCTGTCCGGAAACGTCTGCCGCTGCACCGGCTACCAGAACATCATCAAGTCCGTACAGGCAGCAGCCACGATGTTAAAGGGGGCATAAACCATGAAAATGTACTTTTCCGGCGAATTCAGTGTAGACCTGCCCAAAGCGGAGGTCTACTCGCTGCTATCGGACCCGGAGCAGTTTGCGCCCTTGTTACCGGGTTTCCACAGCATGGAAATGAAAAACGCAAACACCGCCCTCATACGCGCCAGGGTCGGCATCGGTAGAATCGGCGGTATCGCATCAACGGAATTAAGCCTGGGGGAAACCGAACCACCGCGCCGCGCCGGATACATAGGCAGGGGCAAGCTCATGCAGGGCGTCTACACCTTGCGCACCTCTTTTGACCTGAGCGACGCCGGCGCCGGCACGCTGATCAGCTGGCAGGGAGAGACACATCTCACGGGCAAAATCCTGTCCCTGGCAGGCGGCGGTATCCGCGGCTACGCCGAGAAAGAGATCAATAAACTCATTGCCAGCCTGGAGGCGGCGCTCTCCCCCGGGGCCGCGCCGTCGGAACCCGCTGAGACCGGTGGCTGGTTCAGCCGTATCCTGAGCGGGCTGTCCGGCGTGAGCGACAGCGCAACACCGGCACTGGTTGAAGCGCAAAACACTTCAGAAGTCTCGGAACAACTGCAGGCCGAGCGCAATGCCGCGCGCATCCGCGCCAACGCAGTGCTCGACGCCCCGCGCCGGGACGCAAAACCCGCCAGGCGCGAGGATGATCGCCTGGTCAAGGGCAAGGGGTACTTCGTCGACGACTACAGTCCCGCCGGCCTGATGCACATGACCCTGGTGCGTTCGCCTTACGCCCATGCCCGCATCGTCGATATCGACGTGTCCAAGGCAGAGGCGCTGCCCGGCGTGGCATGCACCCTCACCGGTAAGGAAGTCATGGCCATGAGCGACCCGTTTATCCAGATCGGCGCCGGTGCGCCGCAGAACATTACCGACTACGCCCTGGCAACGGACAAAGCCATTTACCAGGGTGATCCGGTGGTCGCAGTCGTAGCCGAGTCCATATCCATCGCCGAGGACGCCGCCCAGCTCGTCGAGGTGGTATACGAACCACTGGACGTGGTGCTGGACCCCGAACAGGCGCTGGAAGACAAGGTCATCGTCCACGATGAGGCGGGCACCAACGCAACCTTCCAGGGCATCTATGATTATGGCGACGTCGACCAGGCGTTAGCTGACGCGGCCCACGTGGTCAGGATTGACAAACTGAACTTCCACCGCTTCGGCAGTACTGCCCTTGAACCCAACGCCTGTGTCGCCACCTGGGACCCCAGGGACGAGATAGATTTATTTTCCAATACCATCATGACGGTCCCCCTGGTGTTCCTGGCGCCGGCGCTGCGCGTCAGGATGGACCAGATCCGCCTGCGCACCTACGATATCGGCGGCAGCTTCGGCAACAAGATCTGCAATTACCCGTACCTGGCCCTGGCCTGCCTGGCCTCGAAAAAATTGAACGGCGCGCCGGTGAAATGGATAGAAACCCGCGCCGGACACATGCTGGCGGGAGGGCACGGCAGCGAGCGCGTTTACCTGGATACTGAAGTCGCCCTGGACAGTGACGGCGTTATCACGGCGATCCGGTCGAAACATATCGATGATATAGGCGGCTATCCCCGTTACGAACCCCTGGGTTCCGTCATCTGGTCCCAGGTACTGCCCGCGTCCTACAAGCTGCGCAACATCAGCATCGATTTCAACCAGGTCACCACCAACAAGGGCCCGGCAGCCCCCAACCGCGGCTACTCACGGCTGCCGCATATCTGGTTCATGGAACGGGTGATAGATATCTGCGGGCATGAACTCGGTATCCCCGCCGACGAGATACGGCTGAAAAACTATGTAGAGGAGTTTCCGTACGAGACGCCTAACGGCTGTGTTTATGATTCCGGCGATTTCCCCGCCATGCTCGCCAAGGCCAAGGAAATGGTGGGCTGGGATGCGTGGAAAAAGAAGCAGGCACAAGCCCGGGAGGAAGGCCGGCTGATCGGCATCGGCATCGGCACCACCCTTGACTCGGGCACCAATAACTGGGGCCAGGCGCGCTACGTCAACCCCGACGCACCGTTTTCGGGCAATTCCACTGCTGCAACCATAAAGCTGGACCTGGATGGTTCGGTCGTAGTCAGCCTGGGCACGTTCCCCCAGGGCCAGGGCCATGAAACCACCACGGCGCAGGTAGTGGGTGAAGTGCTGGGTATCCCGCCTGAACTGGTCCATGTGAAGACGGGCTTTGATTCACTCAATGACAGCCACACCGGCCAGTCCGGCACTTACGCCAGCCAGTTTGCGGTCACCGGCCTGTCGGCGGCCCACGGCGCCGCGCTCAAACTCAAGGCGGAAATGGCAAAACTGGCCTGTTTCGCCCTGGAAGCGGTGGAAGAAGACCTGGAATACGGTGTCGGCGACATGGGTCCGCAGGTGGGCGTAAAAGGCACGGACCGGGCGCTCAATTACTGGATGCTGGCCAACTTCATCAACTCGAACAGCGCCACCCTGCCGGACGAATTACGCGGCCTGTCGCTGAACGCCCGCCACGTCTACATGCCGCCGTTCAAGCTCCCTGACGTTGAGAAAAAGATCGGCAACCTGACCCTTACCTACGCCCTGCAACTGCATATCTCCGTGGTCGAAGTCAACCCGGATACCTTCCAGACCAGGATACTGGACTACGCCATCGTCGATGACTGCGGCAAAGTGATCAATCCCATGATCGTGGAAGGGCAGGTCCACGGCGCGGCAGCCCACGGCATCGGCGCGACGCTGGTCGAAGACATATCCTACGATGCGAGCGGCAACGCCATTTCTGGTTCCTTCACTGATTATGCGCCGATCACCATCAGCACCATGCCGGAACTCAAGTGTTCCAACCGGCAATCTCCCTCCCCGTTCACCTTTCACGGCGCCAAGGGTATGGGTGAAGGGGGCGGCGGCCCCTTGCACTCCCTGTGCGCGGCCCTGCAGGATGCGCTGCACGACAAGGACATCATCATAGAGAACTCCCATAACTCGCCCATGTCCATGTTTGAGCGCTTTGCTGGCGGAGTGAAAAAAGGAGTGGCTGTCGAGAGACGTAATTGATCTCCCGTTCGTCATTCCAGCTCCCTTGCTCGTCATTCCAGCTCCCTTGCTCGTCATTCCCGCGCAGGCGGGAATCCAGTGGAACATCCGCCACGCAGGGACACCTTGCAAAGTGTCACAAGCGACCGCTTTGTTGACTGGATTCCGGCATCTGCCGGAATGACGGTTATGCCCGTTTCTTTTCATATAGGCATCCTGCCCAACCGGCCCCTGGCGGATTTTGTCGACTGGGTCGCCCGCGCCGAGACCCTGGGTTTTGGCGGTGTCTGGGTGGCGGACTCCCAGTCCGTATTCCGCGATGCCTTCATGGCCCTGACCCTGTTCGCCGACCGCACCAGCCGCATGGAACTGGCGACCGGCGTCACCAACGTGATCACCCGGCATCCCGCGGTCCTGGCCCACAGTTATGCCTCCCTGGATGAATATTCCAACGGCCGCGCGGTACTGGGCATAGGGCTCGGGGATAGCGCGGTCCATACGATCGGGGAGAAACCCGCCAAACTTAGGCGCATGGAATATATCATCGCTGTGCTCAGACGCCTGATGGCGGGAGAAGAGGTTGATTTTGACGGCCAACACATCAAGGTAAGCTGGCCGCCGCGCAGGGTGCCGGTAGTCACTGCCTGCACCGGGCCGAAATCCCTGCAACTGGCCGGCCGTATCGCCGACGGCGTACTGTTCCAGGTGGGGGCTGACCCGGACCTGGTGCGCTACGCAAAAAAGAACATCGACATCGGCGCCGCACAGGCCGGTCGCGACCTGTCCGATATCAAGCTGTACCAGCGCCTGGCCTTTGCCGTGTCGGACGATCGTGAACAGGTGCGCGCCGAGGCGCGCGGTTATGCCTCAGTCGCGGCGAGCACGATCCACAAGGCTGTGCCGCACGAGGATATGCCTGCCGACCTGTTCCGCGACCTGCAGATCATGAAGGAGAAATATGACTACCAGCAGCACGGCAGCATGGATGCGCAACAGGCCGGACTGATCACTGACCGCATCCTGGATGCAGTGGCGATA
Organism: Gammaproteobacteria bacterium; assembly: GCA_965116495.1. Classification (GTDB taxonomy): domain Bacteria; phylum Pseudomonadota; class Gammaproteobacteria; order Eutrophobiales; family Eutrophobiaceae; genus JAAXHV01. Next base: position 1,321,301 of record OZ220696.1, read on the forward strand.
ACCGGCACACCTGATGAAGTAATACCCAGGTTAAGGGAGCTGACAGACCTGGGTATTGAGAATTTTGTCCTGCCGATCGCGACAAAACACCCGGATGCGGTTATCAATACCCTGGCCGAAAAGGTAATGCCGTATATTGCCTGACTGGTTCCCGGCGTTCGCCGGGACGACGAGTTAGCCGGAACGACAGGGGCCAGTGCCTTTATATGCTATACTGCTGCACCTTATTTGAACTGCCAGGAGATACAAAAATGTTTAACAAGCCTCTGATAATCATGCTGCTGTTGTCTGTGTTACTCTCCGGATACGCTGTTGCCGGTGAAGATTACGTGGGCAGCCTGATCACGGCTACACCGTATGAAGGCCGGCAACTGGCTATTAAGCTGGCCAGGAAATCCATCGGCGAGATGCAGTCGGACTCTGCTGTAAAAAAAGAAGTGCGCGCCCAGTACTCCACAGATGGTGGGATGCTGATAGATGCAGCCGAGGTTATCGCCATAGAATTCGCCACCATAGCCAAGGCGAATAATTACTGGCGTAAATAGCGTTTTATAGCCCCGGCCTGAGGCCGGCAAGCCAATTACGGCCCAGGTTGTCGTACGCGCGGTATGGTGGCGCGGTGAAGCAGGCTTATCTCGCCGATACCTCTACCCGGGCATCGAAGGCGGCCTGCCCGGTGCTGAAGGGAAACAGGTTGACGGCGCTGTCCGGGATGCAGTTGGCGCCGGAGGTGAGATTGTTGAAACCGGGCCAGCCGTCATGCATGTATACGGTGCCCGGTGGCACGTCGCCGGTTACCCTGGCCAGGGCGTCACAGCCACCGCGCTCGTTGTGTATCCTGATCGGCATACCGTCCTCAAGCCCGCGCGTTGCTGCATCCCTGTCCGATATCCACAGGGTCGGCCCTTCCTCCAGCCGCTCGAGGGAAGGCAGAGCACGTCCATGGTCGTAGAACGCATGAAAATGCGTCAACATCCTACCGTTGCGCAGTTCCAGGGGAAAACCTGACGCAGGACGGGCCTGGTAATCCGGCAATGCCGGCAACCCGTGCTCAGCCGCCCGTTCGGAATAAAACTCGATCTTGCCCGACGGCGTTGCGTAACGGTGATCGATGTGCGCAACGTGGGAAATATTCAATTCGCCGATACCCCCCTGTTCGCGCAGGGAAGCAACGGTGGCATGACCGGTGCATGGATGATCCAGTACCGCGTCGATGTGACCGTTGTCTGCCTCCCACGGATAAAAGTCTTTAATCTCCAGCCGCGCGGCCAGGTCCCTGAGCAGTGCAGTCATGGAACGGGTCTCACCGGCCGGCGGCAGGGCCTGTTCCATGAGATACAGGTGCGTGTGAGTGCCTTTTACCCCTGTGTCTTCCAGCCACGCCGTTGCCGGCAACATGATATCCGCATATCGCCTGCTCATATCATTCATAAAGAGATCATGACAAACGATCATGTCCATTTGCGCCAGGCCCTGTTCCAAGCGTGTTGCATCGGCGTAGGACGACAACATGTTGGTGCCGAGCAGCAGGAAGGCGCGTATGCGGCCTGCTGTTATGGCATCAAGGATGGCCGGCATCTGGTTGGGGATGTAATCGCCTGGCGGGCGGGCCCCGAAATTCAGAATATGTTGCGTGGCAAAGCCATGGGACATGGCGGCATGCCTGGGTCCCAGACCACAGCCCGGTTTGCCGGATTTTCCGGTGAGTGGCGGCAAACAGGATACTGCCCGGCTAGCCTGCCAGCCGTTCTGATCCTTGTATATGGAACTGCCGCCCAGCAGGATCATCGCACGCACCGTAGCGGCGTAATCACGGGTGAATCCACGTATCCGGCCTGCATCGATAGCGGTAATCGCTTCAGCCCATTCCGGGGTAAATCCCTGAACATGTCCGGTTAATTGCGCAAAGCCGATCGTGTGGTTGTCGATGAATTCCTTATCATGCAGGCCTTCGGTAATGATTACGTGCATCATGGCCAGCGCCAATGCCGCATCTGTTCCGGGCCTGACTAAGAAATACTCGTCCGCAAGGCGGCATGCCTCAGTCACACGCACATCGATTACAACCACCCTGGCGCCGCGCCGTTTTGCCGCGCTAATATGCCTGCCCGTATTCGGCTGACTGGCGATGTTTGCGCCCCAGAGGATGATCAGGTCCGAGTGCTTTCCCATATCTTCCTTGGTGTTCGCCTCCAGCATCCCGGTAAGGCCCAGGCCGAAACCACCCAGGCCCCAGCAGATCATGCTGGGATCCCACCACTGGCAACCATACATATTGCCGAACCTCAAAGCCAGTTCGGCATGGGCGAAAGTGCCGTAATCATTGGCCAGCGCGCCGTGCCCGGGCCACAGACCCACGGCTTCGCGGCCGGCGCTGCGGAAACCGGCAACGATACGGTCCATGGCCTCGTCCCAGCTAACCCTGCGCCAGTCACCAGTCCCGCGCGTCTCGCGCACCATGGGATATAACAGGCGCCGGGGATTATCGATGATTTCATGGGCAGCCTGGCCCCGTACACACAGGAACCCCCGGCTGTCCGGGTTCTCCTTGTCCCCCCTCGTTTCGACAAGACGATCACCTTCCACGGTGGCCAGCATCCCGCACAGCGTGGGGTGGCAATTCATGGGACACATGGTGCGGATGGTGCGGATGGTGCGGCGTGTATTCGAGTTGTTGTCACTCATTGCTGTCAACCATGTACAGATAATGGCAACGGTTCACTTCACCTGCAGCAGATAAGATGATTGCGGAATAGTATAGCCTTTTACTACCGTTTCGGTTGTCTCCAGAAATTCCACATCACACCACGGTTGGTACAAGGACCTGACTTCATCGTCATAGACCGGATGGGGCGGCGGGCTGAACAGCTCTTCTTCATGGGCCAGGGTAAGCATCAGGGTCTTGGCAGGCGGTTGCAGCAGGGCTTTCAGCTTACCCACATACCGGATACGCATTGCGGGGGGTAACGCAATCAAAGAACCGCGGTCAAACACCGCCACCACGTCGTGCAGCAAGGCGGGCGTCAATGAAAAGAAATCCCCGCATAAAATCTGAATGCGATCCGACCTGTAGCGGGTAAACGGCCCGACTCCATCCTGCGCGGCATCCAGATCGTGTTCGCTGAAAAATGACTGTACCGCGAATTCGCTCAACTCGACTCCCAGTACCTCATAACCCTGTTGCGCCAGCCACAACATATCCTTTGATTTACCGCACATCGGTACAAACACCCGGGCAGCAGCCGGAAGGTCAAGCCTGTGCCAATGCCTGAGCAACGGCGGGTTGTAATCTTGCTGGTGGAAACCGAGGTCACCGATTTCCCACCTTTCATGCCAGAATTGATGTTCCATGGTTCGGGATTATACCAACACCTGTTTATTTTCGCTTTCAGTTTAAAGGCGGGCCTGATTTTTGCCGCAGGGCAACCGCATACTTTTGGATTGTGCCGCAAAGGACTGACATGAGGCAGGAAAAGGCCGTCCGTCATTCCGGCGAATGCCGGAATCCAGTGAACAAACCAACCTGTTACCATAAAGAAGCATTTTTTTGACTGGATTCCGGCACTCGCCGGAATGACGATAGGTCGGATTCAAAAGTATGCGGTTGCCCTGATTTTTGCTGCGGTCTGAATGGATCCGCTTCTATTGATGACAGTGTAAGCTTAAAGAAATCATTCAGCTGCTGTGCCATGCTCGGGTTTTCCTTCAGCAAATTAAACAGCTCAAGAGGATCCTCGTCCAGATTGTAGAGTTCCCTGGCTTCCCTGTTACTGTCCAGCAGCAGCTTCCATTGGCCCTGCCGAACCGCGAATTCCAGGTCGGATACAGACGGCAATGCCCAGAAGGCGGAACGGGCCGGCATTTTTCCCCCGGCGAAAACCGGACTGATGTCCTGGCTGTCGATTGGACGGTCTGCAGGTATATCTCCACCCCCGATATTTGCCAGTGTTGCGAAGAAATCCGTACCGACGATGAATTCGTTCGATACTGTTCCGGGTGTGGTGACTCCCGGGTAGCGGACGATCGCCGGGACCTTGATCCCACCCTCGTACAGTAAGTGCTTGCGACCTCGCAAGCCGCCGGTTTCCCCGTATGCATTAACCTCCCACCAATTAAACCAGTTCGCCGTTACCGGCCCGTTGTCACTGGCAAATACAACAACAGTCTCCTCGTCTATGGACAGGTCCTTCAGCAACTGCAGTACCCGGCCCAGTTGCGCATCCATGTAAGTGATATTTGCATAGTATTCGCCGGGACCGCGTGCAACGAGCTTGTCCTTCGGAATGCCGCCGCCGGATGCTATGGGGATTATCGGGCCATTGGTAAAATCCGAATATTGCTCATTGAATTCCGGTGGGTTCTCGATCGTCGTGTGCGGTTCCGCCATACTCAGGTACAGGAAAAAAGGCTTGCTCTTATCCCGGCCTTCCAGCCAGGCAATCGCCTCATCAGCATAAAGCTGTGCTGTGTACCCTGCCTGCATTTCCAACGCAACACCGTTGCGAAACAGGTTGGTCGGATTACGATTCGTAGGGATCTGAAACGCGTTATGGCCGTAGAAATAATCAAATCCCTGGTCACCCGGCTGCGCTTCGGCAGCGCTGCCCAGGTCGGAATTAAGATGCCATTTACCGATGAGCGCAGTCTGGTACCCGACTGCAGCCAGGACCTCCGCAAGCGTCACTTCCTCGGTACGCAGGTAGATACCTGAGCCCTCCGGTATCCAGGTGTCTATGCCGGTTCGATACGGGTGCCGTCCGGTCAGCAATCCTACCCTGGACGGAGAGCAGAGCGCTGACGGTGCATAGTAGTTCGTCAGCCGCAGCCCACCGGCAGCGAGCGCATCCAGGTTCGGCGTCCTGATGACAGGATGACCGTAACTTGCAAGATCCCCATAGCCGAGATCGTCGACGTAAATCAGGAGAATATTGGGTTGTGTAATTTCCTGCTGCCCGGATGCAAATCCTGGACAAGAAATACTCAATGCAATGACAATGAAGCGAAGCAGTCTACTTGTTCCTAACACTATGGAGTCAGACCCTGCAAGACTTGCATATGAGAGTTAAACCGGTCCGACCCCAAACAACCTGTCCAGGTGTCTCTGCTCAGGGCGTCGATTAGCGGTGGTTTGACTGACAAGAAGGTAGACAAGAACGGAGACGATAAACGCGGGTATCACTTCATGGATGTCCTGTAAGGCGGGGAACTGGAAGCGGAACGCGAAACGCCAGATCACGCAACTCAGTATGCCGGCCAGCATGGATGCAAGCGCCCCCATGTCGGTACCCCAGCGCAGGTAGAGCCCGCCGAAGATTGCCGGGAAGAAACTGGCTGCAAATACGGCTCCTGAAAAGGCGGTCAGTTCGACAATACCGGCCGGTGGATGGAGTGTGAATACGTACAGCAGAATACTGTAGCCGAAGATTGCCCATTTGGTGCGCGGCACCAGCCTGCTCTTTTCCATAGGTCTTGCGACGTGCCAGATATCCTGGATGAAGGCGGTGCCGACGATAAGCATTACCGCTGCCAGCGACGACATGCCGGCGGCGAACAGTCCCGCCACGCAGATGCCGCTTACCCATGGGTCATCGAACTTCGCCAACATAAAGCCCACAACCTCGTCCGTATTCCGCACCAGGTAAGCCGCTTCCTGTTCCGTCGCCATGCCGTGCACCAGCGCACCCAGTCCCATCACGCAGATCAGGGAGATGCCAAGAAAAACAGGCGTCCAGATCATTGCAAATTTCATGCTGCGGGCATTGTCGATGGAATAAAACCGGATCAGACAGCGCGGTTCTGCGATTTGCTTCATACCTACGGCAAGACCGATGCCGAGGATATAAAAGAACGAGACCAGTTGTCCAAAAGTCACCAATCCGTTGCCCATGGGTTGTCCGAACCGGTCCGGATGTGTCGTCTCGGCAATCCGGCCCATCAGTTCAGCCGGACCGCCGACATAGATGAAAGGCACCATGACGAGGATGATGGCCACGGCGAACATCATGATCCCCTGTACGGCGTCGGTCCATAACACGCCGTACATGCCGCCCCAGACAGTGTAAGAAGTGGTGATCAGGATCATAAACGCCGTGCCCCAGGCATAGGGTACGTCGAGTACTGCCGTCAGCACATGGCCCAGCCCCTTGGTAATACCCACCATGTACCAGAGCGTGGCAAACAGGATCACCACGGCCGACAGCACCCGGATCGACTTCGACAGGGACGATCTATAACGCAGGTGGAAATAATCGGGGATGGTGTAGGAGCCGAGCAGCGCGGTCTGGTTGCGCATGCGTGGGCCCAGCACCAGCCAGGAGATGACGCAGAAGATGGCCCAGATCAGCCCGACCCAGGCCCAGGACAGACCATACTGGAAGGCCTTGCCCGCCTGCCCTATGTAGGTATTGGTGCTGGCAAAGGTGGAGAAAAATGCAAGCGAGACAACCCAGCCGGGTATTTCCCGTTTGGCGACGTAAAAGGCCTGCACGCCTGCAGCCGCCCTGCTCCTGAAATACCAGCCGACACCCAGGCAAAAAACCAGGTACAGGACCATCAGGCCCAGGACAATGGCATGTCCGGCCAGGTATTCGATCACTTGCCTTCGCTCCCGTTTTCCCCTTCCTCCGGCTGTTCGCGGATGTGGATCGTCATGCGTGAAACGATCACGGCATTGACGATAATGACAATGATTATTCCCCAGTAGGGGAAGGCAGTCAGCAAATCCATGATCGGCTCAATACGATAACTGAAATAAGGAATTCAGGGGGTTTACCCAGTGCGATCAGGCCAATATATCACGCTGTTAATATAACTCAAGATTTAAGGAAACTGACTTAAGCGGCTACAAAGTCTATTTCTGGCGAACTCGAAATCAAAGTGATCCCTTCTATCAGGACATCTGTCATCTGTCTTGCAGGACACCGGGCCATTGTGTTACCTTTTACAATACCAATTCAGCATAGGAGAACGTCATCATGGAAAATGAACTGCATCGAGAGCCCGCCACCCCCGAAGAAATCTGGAATATCCTGCGCACCTCATCGGAGAAATCAGCCCGCGAGATGGAGGAGATCCGAAAGCAGATGAAGGAAACCGACCAGCGGATTAAGGAGACCGATCGGCAGATGAAGGACACCGACCGGCGGTTGAAGAAGCTGGATGAGTTGTTTAACAGTCAGTGGGGCAAGTTGATGGAGAGTCTGGTGGACGGGGACCTGGTGGCTTTGCTTCAGGAGAAAGGGATAGCCGTGAGTCGGACTCACACCAATGTGAAGGACAAATGGGATGGCCTGCATTACGAGTTTGATATTCTGGCGGTGAACGGTGAGGAAGTAGTAGTAGTGGAAGTGAAGACCACGCTACGGGCCGAGGACGTGACGCATTTTCTGGAGAAACTAGGCCACTTCACGGAGTGGGTGCCGGAATACAAAGGAAGGAAGATATTGGCTGCGGTGGCGTACCTGAAGGCAGATTCTACTATCAGGAAGCATGCGGAGCGGCAAGGTTTATATGTCATCCGGGCCACCGGCAGCAGCGCCAGTATCATCAACGAGCCGAACTTCCGGCCCCGGGTGTTTTAGGGGAAATAAATCTGTCCCCTTTTATGTGATATCGACCTGGCGGGCGATGCCACCTTGCGTATGGGCGGAAAGTTTATCGACCAGATGCTTGCCGCAGCAAAACTGGTGTAGTTACATTGTAGTCTTGACTGTAGTTTCATGCGTGACTATACTGTAAACAATCTGAACCGGCAGGAGATTTTTATGGAATTAGCACTGCGTCAGGCAAAAGCGCGCCTTTCTGAACTTGTCGCTGCCGCCCAGGGTGGTGAGCGTGTGATTATCACGAAGCATGGAGAACCGGCGGTCGAACTCGTTCGCTTTCGCAGACGGGGCGGAATCGATTTTGAAAAACTGGACGGGGCGAGACAACGCCTTGGACTAAAAAACAACGATACGAGATGGCCTGAGGAATTTGACAACCCGGCGTTCAGCCGCAGGGTCCTGGGAATTGAGTAGGCTGCGTCCGACCCATGCGGATTCTACTTGACACTTCCTACCTCTACCGGTTGATGACGCAACCCGCGCGTCTATCCGACGCTGAGCGGTTGATCCTGACGAACCAGACGCTACAGCTCTACGTGAGCGCCGTGTCGATCTGGGAGATGAGACTGAAATTCCAGAGCTTTGAGCGATCCGGCAAACGAAAGAGTCCGTTCGACCCAAATCTCGTGCTCAGCCTGCTTGAAGATCAGGACATCATTTTCCTGCCTATAACCCCAAGTCACGCGGCCCGACCATTGGAGACTCCCGTTCTCCATAAAGACCCGTTCGACGAAATGCTGCTCGTACAGGCCCAGGAAGAGGGCCTCAAACTCCTTACCGTCGATCGTCAGATAACAGGGCATCCATTAGCAATCAGGGCTTAACGAGAAGAGGGATTCTCCTGTTACGTATTTTACCGTGGTTCCACTGCCCTTTATATGGGCGATATTACAGTTCTGCCAATCGAATATGCTTTGAAACATCTTGAACAGATATTGAATAATACGGTGCTGGATTAAGCCACTTCCCGTTGTTTCATCACCCCTGGAAAACCCGGCATGTCGTAGCCGGCCAGTCCCTTGATGTCCGGCAGGGGCCAGGTTCGCTTGCTGTGACTGAGACCGGTTTTTACCAGGGCGTCGGCGGTATGGACCGCTAACGGAATTGGATCAATCACAGGCACGTCCAGTCCCGCGTCCAGCAAGCCTCTGCGCATGGCCACCGCGCAGCCAAGGAAGCCGGTACAACCGAGGATTAACGCGTCTGCGCCCTCTTGCTGCACGGAAACTACGGCTTTTTCCGTTAATGCTTCGTTGAGTTTCGCCGGATCATGGCTGATGTCCAATACGGGTATGTCGATGGCCTGGAAGGAAGCATAATTAGCGTTGATCCCGTATTTTGACGCTATGTTGTCGATCAGGGGACGCAGGCGTCCCAGTACCGTGATAAAACCAAAACGGTGCGCAAGCAGACTGGCCGTGTACATCGCAGTCTGGCAGGGCCCCAGCACCGGGATGGAGACGACCTCGCGGCAGGCGTCCAGTCCCGGGTCCCCCATGCAGTCAATTACGATGGCGTGCGCGCCGTTCCGCTCCGCTTCTATGGCCTTTTTAATGGTATCCGGAATGCTCAGGGCCTCATCGAATTCGGATTCTATTGACGCGGGACCTTTGTCCAGGATGGAATGCCGCACTTCAAGGTCCGGACGCTCCAGTTCCCTGACATCGTCAAGTTGCCGGATCCCTCTTGTTATAATGGGCGTAATTATTTGAACGATGGTTTTCATCGGGGGGTGCTCCTACCAGTTAAGATCCACACTGACGCCATAGGTGGCGGGCAGACCATAGTTTTCGCCGAAGCCAACCGTCGAGGTCAAGACCTGGGTGCGGTAGACCTCATCGGTGATATTCTTACCCCATAAATACACGCCCCATGCCCCATTGGCGGACTTTATGCCACCGCGAATATTGGACATCCAGTAACCGTCTTCACGTGCTTCCGGTGGCTGTCTTACGATATCGTAGATCACGTCGTCTTTATAAGCGGTATCAAACATGATATCTGCGAGCAGGCTGCCGGTAAGGTTCCATTCGTAGCTGACAAGGGCATTAAAATTCAGTTCGGGTGCGTTCGGTAGTTTGCTGCCGGTTGCCACATACGGATCGAGAATGGAAGCCGTGATTTCAGTGTCAAGTAATCCCAACCCCAAATGTATATCCAGACCTTCCGCCGCTTTCCATAACAGATCAAATTCCGCGCCATATACCTCGGCATCACCGGCATTGGTAATACCAAACAAAGGCCCGACCACGGGATTCTGATATATCGAGCCGTAAATCTGTACGCCTTTATAATCATAGAAGAACGCGGAGACGTTGAATTGCAGACTGTTGTTCAACAGTTGCGTCTTGGCGCCGATTTCATAAGCCCAGACAATCTCTTTATCGAACCCGGCAAGGTCGGCGGGATTAAATGTGAGTTGCCCCTGGAAACTGCCTGATTTAAATCCCCGGCTGACGTTCGCATACAACAGGGCGTTTTCAAATCGCGTATAATCGATGCCTATCTTGCCTGACAGGTTTGATACGTCGTAATCATTGCTGACAGGCGGAAAAGCCTGGCCCTCTATCCCCGTCCTTCCGAAATCGGCGAAAGTGAATGCGTCCTTGAATTCCTTGTTCTCGTCCGTGTAGCGTAGCCCGGCAATAAACTTCCAGTCCTCGTGCAACTGCCATTCGGCATGGCCGAACACGGCATAGGAATCCGCATCCTGGCTATATTCATTACCGACGAAGGTAAAGGGGAAAGGCAGATCTGTGGTGTCGAAGATGTCCCGCGTCGATACCTCGTCGCGACCGTAGAATGCACCGCCAATCAATACCAGGCGCGCGCCTGTGTAAGTCAGGCGCAATTCCTGCGACACCTGTTCTATCTCATTCAGGAACAGCCCGTCCAGGTGTACCAGGGCGGAGCCGTCCCGGTCCTCGTCATGGCTGCGCTCATAGTCTTCGTAGCCGGTGACGGAGGTCAGGGACAAGAGGTCGGACAGGTCCCAGTTGATGGTCAGCGATACCCCGTAGTTTTCATTATCCAGTTCCGTGTCATTCCCGGCGGCGGAACTGTACGGATCGGCAATGCCGTCGTCTTCGGGCGTGAACAGGTTGTCCACCTTCACCAGCAGGGTGTCGGATTTATCGACGCCGCCATGTACGTTGAGCAGGATATCCAGATCTTCTGACAGCTGCCAGTTCAACAAGCCGCGCCAGGCGGTGCGATCAATCTCACCCACTTTATCACCGGTTGCCCGGTTTAATTGAAAACCGTCATTGCGCTGGGAAGTCTGTACCGCAACCCGGCCCATCAGACCTTCCGCTATCCGGCCACTCAACGCGCCTTCCAGGACAAAATGGTCGTAGCGGCCATAATCAGCGGACAGGTAACCTTCAAATTCATCCGTCGGTTTTCTGCTGATGAATTTCATGGCCCCGGCAGTGGTATTACGGCCGTACAGGGTGCCCTGTGGACCTTTCAGCACCTCGACGCGGTCCAGGTCAAACAACTGGAAGCCGAGCATGGCGGGCGAGACCAGGTACACCTCGTCGATGTATATACCGGCTGCTGGGTTGTTGTTCACGGCATAGTCATTCAACCCGAGCCCGCGAATGCTGACGTTCGTGACGCTGTTGCCGAAGGTCTCGTTGATATTCAGGTTCGGCGTCTGCGCGGCAAGATCCACGGGCTGACCCAGGCGCTGTTCCCGGATCGCCGTGCCGGAGAAAACCGTTACAGCCACGCTGACATCGTTCAGGCTCTGTTCACGCTTTTGCGCGGTGACGATGATCTCCTCGATCTGCAAGCCGGAGGTCTGTGCCGCGAGATTGCCTACCCAGAATGATAAAATTGTCAGAATGATTACATTCACTATTGACTTGTCAGTTGATGTCTTCATTTCAACCCTCCCCTTTCATAGGTGCACAACCGGTTATAAATTTTACTGTCCCATTGAACAATTACTTGCTTTTACAATTCTTCAACGGGAATGAATTCTTCTTCCAGGCCGAACGCCTGCGGCCCGAACACAGCCAGGGATTCGGGCCTCCTCATGATGGGCGCGGCGCTCGTTCCGATAACCTTGACCCGTTGACCGTATTTCAGGGCCTCGACCGTAACGGGCCGGACTGTCTCCCGGTCCACAATACAAATCAGATCCGGGACGACGGCAACTGTCTTTCCATCGACCCGGGCAACCAGGTTTTCGTTCTGAAATAACACAGTCATGCGTCGCGCGCTGCCATCCAACGCGGCAAGCTCACAGTGGCCCATGGAAAAACCACCGGTCGTTTCCCTCCTGAGGTCTGTGATTTTTCCATCAAATAACACTTTGCAGTGGTTGTAGTATTCAGTGGAGCGCAAATATTCAAGCAAGGCCTTGATTGGTTCGCCTTCTTTCCTGCCCTGGGACAGCGCGCGGCCAACGCCAAGCGCCAGAGTCAACGTTCCCTTTACCGCATACTGCTTTACCTGGCGTCCGTTCATGGGGTAACAGGAAATCATAACGCTGAGCCCCATTTGGATAGCGGCTGCTCGAATTAAATCTTCCGCGCGCTTTCCATCATTCGTTTCAACAATAACAGTCTCCAGGTGTTCATCGACAATCACCGCGGGGGTGGCAGGCACCCCATAGACGTGGAACGTGACCATCTGCAGTTCGGGGAAAGCTCGTCCCATTCCATCACAATTCACCAGGGGCAGACCCAGACGCGCCGCGGCAACGATGGGGATCATGGAATTAATTCCGCCGATTTCGATGGGGCAAATCGCGTCCGGTTGGCGGCCGATAAGTTGCGCAAGGCGCTTGATGGAATGGTCGATATCCTCACCTGATGCGGCCTTCTCTACCAGGACCGTCGGCGCGCCCAGCATGGCGGCCGGTAGTACACTCGCATCATCATCCAGTTCGCTGACTTCGACAATTTCCGGCGCTCCGTATTCCTCAATGGCATGCTTTGCCATTAACCGGCCGATATAAGGGTCGCCACCGCCGCCCGTTCCGAGAAACGCCGCTCCCTGGGCCAAATCATCCAGGTCCGCTGTGTTAATAAACAAGTTCCTGTCGGTTGTTTCTATGACATTCAGCACAGGCGCAACTCCCCCGCCGCTTTCGCGCGGATACGCACGGCGCTGCCCGGCATATAGGCTAGCGGCATCTCCTCGAAATCTATAATTTCAATGCTGTTTTCATCGGCTCCTGCATTCCTGGCCTGGTTGGCGGCTTCCGCTTGCGCGCCTTTTACGGCTTCCTCGCGGGTGACCTGTTCGTATGAATATACCTTGTTGATTTCCCCACCGACCTGGGCAATAGACGCCCCAATTGCATTCGCCACCTGCGCGTGCTGCGGGACGACCACTTCATTTGTCCCGGCAATATGTTCCCGGATCAGAATTGACCCGCCCCCGACCAGTATCAAGGGTAACGGTTGGGCGCTTGTCTTCATGCGGTCCACGCTTTCTTCCACTGTCCTGTGCATAGCGCTCGCCGTTTCCCGTACCAGGGACTCGGGCAGGTTTGCAACCTCGCCGGGATTGCCGACTTCAACGAAACCTGCGGCAACGGCAATATCGGTAGCCGTCAGTTGTCTCCCACCGAACACCCGCGCTTGTTCCTCCAGGCGATAACCGACTGACCGGGGCCCAACCCTGACTTTTCCATTCTGGCTGACGAGGCTGCCGCCTCCCAACCCCACAGACAGGATATCCGGCATGCGAAAATTGGTGCGCACACTACCCACATCCATGGAAACACCGGATTCTCGCGGAAAACCATTGACCAGCACGCCGATATCGGTTGTGGTGCCGCCAATGTCCACAACCAACGCATCCTTGAGGCCGGACAGGTAGGCGGCGCCGCGAATACTGTTAGTCGGGCCGGAAGCGAAGGTCAAGACCGGATATTTCCCAACAAATTCGGCACTCATCAAGGTCCCGTCATTCTGACTGATATAAAATGGCGCGCTTATTTTGAGCCGCGCCAGAGCCCGTTCAAACGAAGCCACGAATGTGGCGCTCAAACCGGTCAAACTCGCATTGATGATCGCAGCATTTTCCCGCTCCAGTAAACCGATTCGGCCGATACGGGATGATAAGGTCACGGACGCATCTTCCAGCTCGTTCAACACGATTTCCCCGGCGCGCTCTTCCATTGCGCTGTTGACAGGCGAAAATACGCCACTGACTGCGACCGTCCGGATACCTTTTGTTTGCATGTCTTTTGCAGCGGAAGCAATCGCTTGTTCATCCAGCCTGGAAATCGGTCTCCCGTCGAACTCATATCCGCCCGCTACCATGTAGTGATGTTTTCCTATCACTGCAGCTATGTCATCGGGCCAGTCGACCATGGGCGGCACGCCGCGCGTGGCAGGCAGAGCCAGACGTATCACTCCCACTTCCTGTAAATGCTTGCGCTCGACAAAGGCGTTGGTGAAACGGGTGGTACCCATCATGACTGCCTGAATATCTCCCGTGGCAATCCGTGACATATTGAGCACATTCCTGACAGCAGCCATGATCCCCTCATCGACATTCTTGCCCGTAGGCGCCTTGTATACGGCCTTCACGTTATTGCCGTCCATCAACACGGCATCCGTATTCGTTCCTCCTACATCTACGCCTATTCTGATAATTGCAATATCCTCCAGGTATCGGAACGCCGGGCATACCCGTCCTGCCGGGTTGGAATAGTTGTTCAGGTTAATCAGTTTTTACCTGGAATCACCCGTTCCGTGGTGTGGTTCCCCGGTTGAATTGAGTAGTGCTACTGTTTACCTGCGAATCGGCTACCTGCACGAACGGGTAGGTTGTCAGCAAACTTTATTGACACGTCAAACACGTCAACATATTGTTGCTTGCATGAAGGAAAAACATGGGCCGGAAATCAATACCTTGTTCCCGGCTTGGCTTATGCGTTCCAAGGTGTACCCCACCCGGCAGCGTGTGGACGTGTTACAGAGACCGTCCCTGCTCAAGCAGCTCGATACTTGCCTGGACGCCACCTTATCACTGGTCTGCGCCCCGGCAGGCTATGGCAAGAGCACACTCTATGCCGACTGGCGCAACAAGTTGTTACGGGATAACGTCAAGGCATGCTGGCTATCGCTGGAGCAGGATGACAACGACGCATTCCAACTTCTGACCTATATTGCCTACTCACTGTACGAGGGCGGCGTGGACTTTTCCGCAGCCGGGATAACGGAAAAAATTCACTCCGGTGATCTCTCGGCACGCACGCTCCTGAACATCATACAGCGCGTGGTTGAAAGCGAAGAGCAGAAAACCGTGATCATCTTCGATGACTTTGAAAATCTCAACGAAGAGACAATCGACAGGGTAATCCAGCCGTTGCTGACCTATGCGCCGGCCAACCTGCACGTCGCCGTTGCAAGCAGGGACGACCGCCGCTTGAAGGTGGCCAAGCTGGAAATGGAAGGCCTGGCGTTGCGCCTGCCCGCAAGGAGTCTCTATTTTACGGTGGATGAACTCAGGCTGTTCTTCGAGGATTACCTGCCCACAGAAACCATAGAGGAAATCCGGTGCCTGACGGAAGGCTGGCCTGTGGCCGTACAGATGCTCAGGAGTTCCGTGAAAGCCGACCGGGACATAGACCGTGTCCTGGTCAGTATGACCTCCTCCTCCAGCATCATTACCACCTACCTTTCAGAGCAGATCTTCAGTGGGCTGGACAGCAAGCTGCAAAACTTTTTGATGGACATCTCGTTGGTGGACGGGATGTCGTGTGAACTAGCGGATTACCTGCGTAAAGCCGATGACAGCGAAGCGCTGTTTGACGCCTGCCATACGCTGAGCGCCCTGGTTTCTCCTGTGGAACAGGTGAGAAACACCTGGCGCTTGCATCCCCTGTTCCGGGACTACCTGCAGCACAAGCTGTTGTTTGGCTGCCCGGAGCGTGCTTCAGCCCTGCACCTGCACGCGGCTGACTGGTTTGCCGGGAAAGGCAATCTCGTCCGGGCCGTGAGGCATGCGGTACAGGCAGGCAGACCCCGACGGGCAGTGGAAATTATCGAGCAACAGGGCGGCGTCATACTCTGGTTGCGGGAGGGACTGACGCGTCTGAGGACCGCCCTGGGTCTGCTGGATGAGAACTCCATTTCCGCCTCACCCCGCATAACGGCCATCCGCTGTATCCTGGATATCAGGGAAGGCCAGGTTTACCAGGCTCGCAAACGCTACGACGTCATGCTGGAGCGCTACCGGGACACACGTGACGAGTTTGCTACGGCAGACCGGGAACGTATAGACCATGAGCTCATGCTGGTGGAATCGCTGCTGGCCTGCTACGAGGGAAAGATGCAGTCTGAGCAGTTCTGTACCCGCTTCACGCAGAACATTTCCCGGATTGACCGGAACGATCATGCAAGCCTCGGATACCACCATAATCTGCTTTGTTTTGCCTACGCGCAAAGAGGGATGCTTCGTGAAGCCAGGTACCATGCCGGGGAGTCAACAAGGGAATACCGGCTGCTTGGATCGTACTACGGTGAAGCCTACATTAATTTTCACCTGGGGGATATTTCGTTCGCAGAAGGAAACAGCGAACAGGCCAGAAGTAGTTACCAAGCCGGCCTGAACCTGTGCCGGCGGCATTTTAATGATGATATGAGTATAAAGCTGCTCGCTAAAGTATTGATGGCAGAGCTGAATTACGAACTGAATCAACTACGGGGCATGTCCAACACGGCCGTTTCCATCGCAAGACAACTGGAAGAACGGGAAGCCTGGTTCGATATCTATGCGGCAGGTTACACCACCGCAAGCAACGTCGAATTTGCAAGGTATGGTATCGATGCTGCAGATGCAATCCTGACCCGAGCCCTGAGCTATGCCGGGAGACAAAAGCTGGAACGTTTAATCAACCTGCTGTTATTCCAGCGTATTGACCTGTTGTTGCGCGCCAACCTGGACGAGGAGGCACAGCGCACCTTCAGAGACTCGGGACTACGGCTGGAAATCTACAGAAACCCAGGCCAGAGCGATATTGCCTGGCGCGAGCGCCACGCCGCAGTACACGCGATTATCCTGTTGCAGCTCAGGCAAAAAAACTTTGAAGAAGCCCTGGCTGCGCTCGGTTGTTTCTCAAGCCATGCCCAATCCAGCGGCCACCTGAAACCGAATCTGAGGTATGAAATATTAAAGAGTATGGCTTATCGGGGGAAAAACGATTATGCATCGGCATTCAAACACCTGGGCCAGGCTTTATCGTTGTCCGTGAGTTCCGGTTTTGTCCGATCGTTCATCGATGCTGGCAGTGAATTACAGGAGATCCTGCAACTGTATATGCACTCGTCGGAATACACAGCTTCGCCAACCGGCTACAGGCAACAGGCGGAAAAAATAGCGGCGTACTTCATTGACGCCGACAAAATGGAAAGCACAGAAGAATTGCTGAGCAGGAGAGAGAGCGAAGTGTTGAAATATCTGGCTCAGGGCATGTCCAACAAGCTGATCGCCAGAAACATCTGCATTTCGGAAAACACGGTCCGGTTCCACTTGAAAAATATCTTTTCCAAGCTCCAGGTCAATAACCGGCTGCTTGCGGTTTCCGTTGCCCGCAAAAGAAAGTTAATTCAACTCGCATAAGCCTACTTCCACACCTGCTCAGCGATGCGAAGCAAGTTTCTGCCAAGTACCTTCTGGATGTCGTTCTCTGTATAGGCTCGATTCAGCAAACACTGTGTGAGTCGAGGAAGGTTTTCTGGCATAACCACCTCAATGGGAACATCATAACCTGCCGCCCTGGGGAAAGTTTTTGTCATCTTCCTGGTGACTTCGGCTATTTCCGTATCATCGAAAATGTAATCAAGTCCAATACCCACATGGTCGATACCACCAAGTTGCACAATGTAATCGATATGGTCGGCAATACTTTCGACGTCTGCACTACCTGAGCCCAGGAAAATGTTCACGCCATTGATGCCTATAACACCACCTTTTTGAGTGCAGGCCGTTATCAACTCATCCGGAATATTACGGTCATGTTTTTTGAGGGCAAGGGCATTTGAATGTGAAAAAATGACAGGTTGGCGACTATACTGCATAGCTTCCATTGCGGTTCGATAGCCGGTATGACTCAAACAGACAACCATCCCTGCTTCATTCATTTCATCAATAAGTTCCTTCCCTTCCGCTGTGAGTCCCGTATCAGGTTCATGACAGCCGCCTCCTGCCCAATTCCGGCGGTTATACGCTAACAGCATCCAGCGAACCCCCAGGTCATATAACATCGGGATCAGGCTGATCTGCCGTTGCAAGGGAGCCGCTCCCTCCAGGTCGAAGGTCACAGCCAATTTACCTGTGGCATGCGCGAGTTCTATATCCTCAACCGCTTCAACCCTCAGATAATCGTCTGGACGCGCCCCAATCCAGTCCCGCATTTGTGCAAGAACGCGTATACAAGCTTCCAGTCCGATTTCCCCGTAACCGACATTGATACTGACTACGTCAACACCGGCATCCCGGTAACGCTGTAATTGTGGAATAAATTCCAGGTTTTTACCCGAATCCAAGGGGAGGCACCCATGGTTATCCCATACTATGGAACGGTTGTGCAGCGCTTCCGCCTCTTGCGAAACATGCCAGTTACGTTTCCTTTCCTTTGAGTATTTCCCATTCATAAACTCTCAACCTCCAACCCAAAGCGATAGTGAGACGCCGATAAAATTGGCAATCACATATCCCAGGATACCGCAGAGCAGGCCGGGAGTAACCAGGCTGTGCCACTTGTGGTGAGCTGCCAGCGCCGCAGCGGGCGCCGGCCCCAGAATACAGGCATTCGACGCGGTGATTAATTCAGCGTAATTAAACCGGCACAGCTTCCCGACAGTTAATGCGACGAGAGCATGAACCAAACAAATGGCGGCTGCATAAACCATCAAAACAGGACCGAACGTAAACAATATTGATATATCGGCACCGGCCCCGACCACGACGAAAAAGACATACATCAAAAACATCCCGATTTCAAAATCGCCGCGTACCGCGCCCAATTGGCGCGGTATTACATTGGCTGTCAAGACAGCGAACAAGGTAATGAATAACAAGGAAAAGCGGGGCATGGAAAAATATTGCGCAATAAAAAAACTGAACCAGCAGATTCCTGAAGCCAGTGCTATAACAAGCGTGATGCCGAACCACGCGGAGTGTTTGCCGTTATGGCGCGACCCTTCGGTATTCAGCGGCGCAGAGGAAACAGACAAATCCGACTGCGCAGGAAACTGCTGCGTAAACCATGTCGATGCGGCCGTTAATGCCAATAAGACCAGGTACCCCGTGCCGACTATCGCCTCAGAAGCAAGCGCCGCGGACAACAGCCCTGCATCATTTAATTCCAGCGCCTGTGAGACGGCGACGAAGTTCATCGACCCACCGGTATAGGTTGCGATGAACACCCCAAGTAGTTTGTCCGCTTCCGCGCCAAGGGGTAACAGGAGAAATCCGCCGACCGCCCCCAAAACCGTGCCTGATACACAAACCAGAAAAACAAAACCCAATCCGCCCGTATGGGTAACTACCTGACGCATGTTTGCCTTGAATAACAATAATGCAACGGCGAACGGCACAAGATAAACAACGATGATTTCATAAACGCGGGAAACGTGCGGCAGCAGACCGAAATTTGAGAACATCGCCCCCGTGATCAAGGCAATCACTGCCGCGGAAACCCTTCTGCCAAAGTCGAAGCGCCCACACCATAGCGCGAAGACTACAATCAGCAGGATTTGCGCGCTAACCAGCGCGTCGGCAAAAATCAGAACTTTCCTTTCAAGGTGACGCCAAGGGTACGGGGACGCGTGGTATTAATCCGGACATCACCGACAATACGGTTAAAATACAGGACAGCCCTTTCGTCCCAGAGATTATCCGCAAAGAAGGCGAGCTGCCACTTGTCTGTCTCAACTCCCAGGCGCAAATTCCCAAGCTGGTATGGCTTCTGGCGGTCCGCGCCGGCGCCGCTCGTGCCCGTTGCCGCGGCAAATCCGTTGTAGGAACTGCCGACATGCTGAAAGTTAAAATTGACAAAGCCGTCAATGCCCTCAAAGATTGACGACCGTTGGTAGTTAAATCCTGCGGTGAAAGTAACTTCGGGCACACCGGGAATACGATCACCCGAACGCCCGTCTCCCGGCGGAAGCTGGTCGTCGGTAAGTTCACTGTTGACATAAGCGGCCGTACTGAAGATTTCAAAATCTGCCAATGCAAATGGCAGGGCGCGCAATTCCAACTCGGCGCCCACACTTCTTGCGCCTCCTGCATTTATCGTAAAGGTATGACCATCACTTCGTATAAAGTTGGTCTGGATATCAGTCCAGTCTATATAGAACCCGGCGCCGTTAAAAACAAGTCTGTTGTTCCCCCAACTGGTCTTGAAACCCGCTTCAAAATTCCATAGGGAATCCGAATCAAACTGGGATGGCGCCGGCTCGCCGGTAACCGGGTCAGCAGGCACCCCTTGCCCTGTGGGGCCGCCCTCGCGAAAGCCCTTGGAAGCCACGCCATAAACGAGAATTTGGTCGTTAACATCGTAAGACAACCGGAATTTCGGACTGACGCCACTTTCATCCGCCCCCGAATAAATGGTCTCAAGCATACCCGGACGCCCCGCCAGCAATCCGCCGCTGAGATCAACCACGTCCTGTTCAATATCGAACCAGCGCGCGCCTGCGGTTGCAGTCAACTTGTGAGTTATATTGAAATCTAACTCGCCGAATACTGCAATTTGTTTACGGTCAAGCGTCGTATCGGAATCAAGAACGTCTCCGCCCAGCGCCTCAGCCCCGGCATCCTGGATAAATATTTCCTCATCGTCCCGGTAATACACACCCAGCACCCAATCCAGGTACCCCCCGAATAATCCTTTGTTTGAAGTCAAACGAACTTCCTGCACCCAGGATTCAAACTCGGTTAAATCATCCAGAAAAATCGGCAGGCCGCCCAGCAAGGGCGATATATCGCGCAGGTTGATGACCTCCCTGTCAAAGTAAGCCGTTGACGAACTTAAAGTTGCGTTTCCCAGGTCCCAATCCAGGGTCAGGTTTGCCAGGTGAAATTCATCGGCAAGCTCTTCTTGAAAATTACGCGCCTGTTTCAGATCTCCCAGATCAGGATCATACTGGGCTTTCCCCGGCGTGTCCGAATCCTGGTACAAATATGAAAATGCAGCGGAAATGTCTTCATTGAAATCAAGGGTTACCATGCCCCGGAAGCCTACAGTTTCCGTCTCGTTTACATTATTCTCATCGAGCGTTACATTATCTACAAAGCCCGAGGCTTCATCTTGGTAAGCCACCAGTCTTAACCCGAGTTTATCTCTTACTACCGGCACATTTACCACACCTGCAAGCTCGTAATTTGTGCCTCCTTTTTCCGTTGACCCCAGGCTCGAATTAAATTCAACGCTGAAATTTTCCAGGTCGGGTTTATTCGGAACGTAACGCAAGGTTCCGCCAATGGAACCCTCGCCGAATAAAGTCCCCTGCGGACCCCGCAACACTTCTATGCGCTCGATGTCAAAAAGGCGCAGGTCAGGACTGAAGCGCCGGCTTCCAACCGGCACATCATCAAAATACATTCCTATCACCGCGCCTTCATCGCGGGAAGCAACGCCGGTGGATACACCGCGCAGGACAATCTTGTTTTCCGGGCTGTTATTGCCTACATAAGAAAGTCCGGGGACACTTGCCGCAAAATCAGCAAATGATCGAGCGCCGATATTTTCCAGGTATTCCTGAGAAAGGGCGGTAACCGCAACAGGGGCATCCTGCAAAGCTTCCGTCCTTCTCCTGGCAGTCACCTCGATTTCCTCAAGGACCAATACGCCTTCCTCCCCCGACAGAACTTCCGCTTGTGCCTGGATGATGCGGGGTGATGCAAAAAACAGGGCCATAATGAGAGCAGCAGCAATGAACACTTCATTGGCAAGAGGGTATTTCATAACTGAAACCCGTGTAATCATTAGAATTCCTCATTTGGATTAAAGTACCTCGTGCACAATAGCTGAACGCCTGGTGTGGTTTTCTTTTCTTTTGAGTAGTGTCTTCTTTCCCGCCTTTTTTTACCTGTCTACCCGAATGGGTAGTCTCCGGCCACCTGATATTGACACACCACATGGGCCACTTTAATGTAAGTATGAAGCTGGACTGATATCATGCGCTTATGGTTCGCGCAGGGCCGCAACCGCAGAGTTGTAATGGACACAGCGATAGAAATGCAACGCAGTCAATCGGCATTCATCCGGTGAAGTCTCTTAATGAACGGAGCGGCAGTTCTGTCGTGCACTTGATTTCGGACACCACCATCTTGGAGTGCACCTCGCGTACTGCCGGCAGTGACAGCAGGTGGCGCAGGAAGCGTTCGTAAGCGTGGATATCCGTTGCCACCACTTTCAACAAAAAATCCATCTCTCCCAGCACCGTGTAACATTCCAGCACTTCCGGCAGTTTCTCCACGGCATTCTGGAAATTAGGCAGTGCTTCATGGCCATGGGCCTCGAGCTTGACTTCAGCGAACACGATCACGTCCAGGCCCAGTTGGTTATGGTCCAGTAGCGCCACCCGTTTTTTCAACACCCCGGCGTCCTCCATACGTTTGAGCCTGCGCCAGCAGGGTGAGGTGGACAGGCCGATTTGCGCCGCCAGTTCGCTGACGGTCAAACCGGCATCCCGTTGCAGGACGGTCAGTATTTTCTTGTCGAATTTATCTATCTTAACGGTCATTTTTGCCTAATTTATATATTATATGGGTAATATTTTGCGAATTATCCTGAATTCCGGTTACAAAAGCAATAATTATCCCTTTATTTCCGTCTAAACTGTATCCAACCACTTCCAGTGATTGATATGTCAAGCAAATTACATATTCCGGCAGCACCGTACCGTCCGGGCGAAGAGCCGGATTTCAGCGCAATATCACTGTCTCGGGCCGGCGAACTGGTGCGTCCGGACGAACTGGCCCCGGCCAACTCAATAGATAAACTGGCCTTCGGCATGCTGCGCGTCCTGGATGACAACCACCAGGCTGTCGGTCCCTGGGATCCTGGTTTATCGGCAGACATATTGCGTGATGGATTGCGCCACATGATGCTGACGCGCCTGTATGACGAACGCATGTTCAGGATGCAGCGCCAGGGCAAGCTGACCTTCTACCTGAAATGCACCGGCGAAGAAGCCGTATCGGTCGCCCAGTGTATGGCGCTGGATGACGGCGACATGCTGTTTCCCACGTACCGGCAGCAGGGCTTGCTGATCACGCGGGGCTATCCATTGCTGGATATGATGTGCCAGTGCCTGTCCAATTCCGGCGACAAATTACAGGGCCGCCAATTGCCTGTGTTGTACAGTTCGAATGTACATAACTTTTTTACCATTTCCGGCAACCTGGGCACCCAGTTTTCCCAGGCCGTAGGTTGGGCTATGGCGGCTGAATACAGAAAAACAGGCGATATCGCGGTGGCCTGGGTCGGCGAGGGGACCAGCGCGGAGGCGGATTTCCACTATGCCCTCACCTTCAGTGCCGTGTACCGCGCTCCGGTGATACTGAACGTGGTAAACAACCAGTGGGCAATTTCCACGCACCAGAATGTCGCGGGCGGCGACCAGAACCCGTTTGCCGCCCGCGGCATCGGTTACGGGATTCCCGGCCTGCGCGTGGACGGGAATGATTTTCTCGCCGTTTTCGCCGCCACCCGCTGGGCTGCACGCCGGGCCCGCGCCGGCGGGGGCCCTACCCTGATAGAGCTGTATACCTATCGCGTCGCGCCCCATTCAACCAGCGATGATCCGGGCAGGTACCGGCCTGCCGACGAATGGGAACACTGGCCCCTTGGCGATCCCGTAGAGCGCCTGAAACAGCACTTGATCAGCCTGGATGTATGGTCCGAAGCGGAACACGAACAGATGCAGATGGAACTGGAAGAAACGGTGAACAGTACCTGGGAGAAGGCAATCTCGCTGGGAACACTGGATGAGGGGCCGCACCCCCCAGTCTCGGCAATGTTCGAACATGTCTACAAGGAAGTGCCGCCTCATCTCGAGGAACAACGCCGGCAACTGGAGGGGTGAAATGGACGCAGCTGCGAATCTCCGGGATAACACCATTGAGCATGCCGCGCCGTCTGAAGTGACGCGCCCGGAACCTGTCCACCAGCCTGCACCTGCAGAGCCTGTTCCGGCAGTTGCAAGCAGGAGGGCGGACTCTGCATGCCGCAAGCAGGAGATGCGCACAATGTCCATGATCCGGGCCCTGAATTCCGCTATGGACGTCATGCTGGAAAAAGACCCCGGCGTGGTTATCTTCGGTGAAGATGTCGGATACTTCGGCGGTGTATTTCGCTGCACCGAGGGCCTGCAGCAGAAACACGGTGACGATCGCGTATTCGATACGCCGATTGCCGAGGGGGGCATCGTGGCAACGGCCATCGGCATGGGGGTTAACGGCATGCGCCCGGTGGTCGAGATCCAGTTTGCCGACTACATCTATCCGGCATTTGACCAGATCGTCAGCGAACTGGCCCGGCTACGCTACCGCAGCGCAGGCCAGTTCTGGTCCCCGGTCACAATCCGCACCCCCTGTGGCGGCGGCATCCGCGGCGGGCAGACCCACTCGCAAACGCCGGAGGCCCTGTTCGCCCACGTCTGCGGTCTGAAAACGGTCATACCGTCCACTCCCTACGATGCAAAGGGGCTACTCATCAGCGCCATCGAGGATGACGATCCGGTCATCTTTTTCGAACCGAAACGCCTGTACAACGGCCCGTTTGACGGCGACCCGGACAAACCGGCAACCAGTTGGGAGAAGCACCCCAAAGGGCAGGTCCCGGCCGGCCACTACCGGGTGCCGCTGGGCAAGGCTGAAATCGTCCGGGCAGGAGATGACGTAACCATCCTCGCCTACGGCACCATGGTACATGTGGCGCTCGCGACATCAAGACAGATGAATATCAACGCCGAGATAATCGACGTGCGCTCACTCATGCCGCTGGACATTGATACCATCTGCGCCTCCGTATGCCGTACGGGCCGGTGTGTGGTCGTGCATGAAGCAACGCGCCACTGCGGTTACGGCGCGGAACTGTTGGCACAGGTCCAGGAGCATTGTTTCTGGAACCTGGAAGCGCCCATCGAACGGGTGACGGGCTGGGATACGCCCTACCCCCACGCCCAGGAATGGGCTTACTTTCCGGGCCAGGAACGCATAAGCCAGGCGCTGGAACGAACTCTGGGTCTGTGAACATGGCGTCCTATTCGTTCAAATTACCGGATCTGGGTGAGGGAACCGTCGACTCGGAGATCGTGGCCTGGCGCGTCAATGTCGGTGATCCTGTCGGCGCGGACCAACCCCTGGTCGACATGATGACGGATAAAGCCACCATTGAGATAACGGCTCCGGTCAGCGGTAAACTGATGTCTGTCGCCGGCGCGGCCGGCGACGTCATAGCGGTAGGCGCTGAACTTGCGGTGTTCGCGACGGACGGGGAACAACCGTCCCGGCATGATGAGCAAACAGACTCGTCATTCCCGCGCAGGCGGGAATCCAGTAAAACAGAGAGTCGCTCGCAGGGCGACACATCTAATCACGTCCCTGTTCCTGGATACCGGCCAATCCCTGGCCGGTATGACGAACAGGAAAGTCAAACCCGGCATGACGGGGAAGGAGGCGACACATCTCAACCCGCGCCTGCCGCCGGGAAACCGTTAACGTCTCCAGCCATCCGCCGCCTGGCCAGGGAACATGATATCGACCTCGGCCGGGTACCGGGCAGCGGCCCGAAAGGGCGGATTACCCGTGCCGATATTGACGCTGTTCTGGAACAAACCGGGAAACCGTCCCCGGATGACTTCGCACCGGCTGCAGACGGTACGCGCGAAACAAATCTGCCGGGAGCAGATTTGGACGTCCAAAGGACGCCCAAAGGGGGTGCACCAGGGAATGCACCAGGGAAGGTGCACATCACAAATCTGCCGGGAGCAGATTTGGACGTCCGAAGGGCGCCCGAAGGGGGTGCACCAGGGAAGGTGCACATCACCAAACTACAGGGACTGCGACGCAAGATAGCCGACCGGATGACCCTGAGCGCAAGCCGTATACCCCACTTCAGCTATGTTGAGGAAGTCGACGTCACCGAACTCGAACGGCTGCGCAGACACCTTAATGATGAACGCCAGGCGCACCAGGTAGAACTCACTTACCTGCCTTTTTTCATGCAGGCCCTGGTGAAGGTGGTCGAGGAATTCCCACAATGTAATGCGCACTTTGATGATGACCGCCAGGTCATCACGCAGTTTGAACCGGTTCACGCCGGTATCGCCGTACAGACCGGAGGCGGCCTGATGGTGCCCGTTATCCGTCACGTTGAAACCCTGGACCTGTGGCAATGCGCCCATGAGCTGCGTCAGATTGCGGATAAAGCGAGGCAAGGCAACGCCCGCAGGGAAGAACTTACCGGGTCAACCATTACCATCACCAGCCTGGGCGCGTTGGGCGGCATCGTTTCCACCCCGATCATCAACTACCCTGAGGTCGCCATCATCGGCATAAACAGGACACAGCAACGCCCGGTGTTTGATAACAACGGAGTCACCACTCGCCTGATGATGAACATCTCATCCTCTTTCGATCATCGCGTCGTCGACGGCTACGACGCCGCCTGCGCCATCCAGGCTTTGAAACGTTACCTGGAATTCCCGGCAACATTATTTTTGCCTCCGCCCCGCGTCCGTCATTCCCGCGAAAGCAGGAATCCAGTCCAATAATGCGTCGCACATAGAGCCTGCCCCCGTGAAAGCTTGTCCCCGTATGGAGTTGAGTGGGGACGGGGGGTGACTCTTTGTTCACTGGATTCCTGCATGCGCAAATGACGATCGTAGTCCGAAGAAAATTGTCAGCCGTTTACCAATATGGGTTAAACTTGTAGCGGTATGAACTGACACAAACGTCACAACGAGGAACAGCGATGATTGTCGAACAGATCTGGACGGGTAACGACTGGCGTAACTTCAATTATCTCATCGCCTGTCCTGACACCGGCGAGGCGTTGGCTGTTGACCCCCTGGACCATAACAAATGTCTGCAATACGCACAGGATCAGGGCTGGGAAATCACCCAGGTATTGAATACCCATGAACATCATGACCACACCGGCGGCAATGCCGCGCTGATCTCCGCAACGGATGCGGTATTACTTGCCCATAAAAATGCCAGGGATAGGATAGTCGGCATAGACAGGCCGTTATCCGCCGGCGATATCATTAAAGTCGGGAAAAGCGTCGAACTGGAAGCACTGGATACGCCGGGGCATACCATGAGCCACGTCTGCCTGCTGTCACGCACTGACCATCCTGCCCTGTTCTGCGGGGATACCCTGTTCAATGCCGGGGCGGGCAACTGCCATAACGGCGGCCATCCCAACGAGTTGTATATGACATTTTCCAGCCAACTGGCGACCCTGGCCGACAATACCCTGGTCTATCCCGGTCACGACTACATCATCAATAACCTGCAATTCACCCTGAGCAGGGAACCCGGCAATGCCGCGGCTCAATCATTACGAGATGAGTTGCTCGACCAGGATCCGGGTGACGCCCTGGTCACCACCCTCGGATTGGAGAAGGCCGTCAATACCTTTTTCCGCTTGAGAAACCCCGAGGTCATCGACAAGCTGCGCGAGGAATTCCCCGATCTGCCTGCCGAACCCGACGAGAAAACGGTGTTCCTGAAACTGCGGGAGATGCGAAACAACTGGTAAGCGGTTCCCGCTAACCTCGGCCAGATGGTGGAGTCAGAGTAAAAACCCGTGAGATGAATGATAAAACTGCACATTCCGATGGGTTTTTACTCTGACCCCGGAATTTATGTATGAAAAAATAGTCATACTACTCGCAGCCGATACGCTGCTGATCATCCACGCCCTGTTTATCGCCTTTGTGGTTTTCGGATTGATATTGATCATCGCCGGTCTTGCCAGGGGTTGGCGCTGGGTCAGGAACCCCTGGTTCCGTTTCATCCATCTCGGCGCAATCGGCATCGTCGTCATACAGGCCTGGTTGAATATCATCTGCCCGCTGACGATCTGGGAGAATAACCTGCGGGAGAAAGCAGGAGAGGCAACCTATGCCGGTTCGTTTATACAGCACTGGCTGCACAAGCTGATCTTCTACCAGGCGGAAGCCTGGGTATTTACCCTATCCTACACTGCATTTGCCGCGCTGGTGGTCCTGGCCTGGTACCTGGCGCCGCCTTCGTCATCCTCGCCATCCCCCTCGTCATTCCCGCTCAGGCGGGAATCCAGTGAATAAAGGGTCGCCCGGAGAGCCTGCCCCCGTGAAAGCTTGTCCCCGCATGGAGTTGAGCGGGGACGGGGGGCGACACAGCATTTCACTGGGTGCCGGGTCAAGCCCGGCATGACGAACAGGCAATATCAGGCGACTTTTTTCAGCGTCGCTTCCAGGGCCTCGCCATGTTCGTCCGCCAGTGCCGCCTCACGTAATTCCCTGACCTTTAGCGCTGCGTCCGGGCGCTTGCGCAGGCCGTCAAGCGTGCTCATGATACGTTCGAAATTGGCTCTGCCCCTCTCGTGGGTTTCGCCATAGCCCTTTACCAGGCGCTGGCATTCGGCAATTTCCACCGCGAGGTCGTAATCGCCGGCGGCACAGTCCAGCACGGTGGCCAGCCATGTTTCCATGGCCGCGGTTTCCGTTTTATAACGCAGGGTCGAACGGCGCGTTACCCGCAGGCCGGCAAGCATGGAGAGCAGCAGGAACCCGAACAGGCTGGTGGTGTTGATCTTCCTGCCGCGCCGGCAGAACAGGCCAATAAAATTTCTCAATAGCGGGATTTTGAGGTGCAGGGAGCCTTTCCATGCCGGCATGATGTCGCACAGCTCCTGTACCCTGGGGTGCATGAATTCCTGCATAGTGACGACCTGGTCCTGCTGAGCCTGCACCTCTTTCCTGACCCGGGCAAAGCGGCTGGAGCGGGTCTTCAGGTCCGCTACCCGGATGGCATCCTCGTAACTCATGCCCAGGGCCAGGTAACGGGCGGTCTCAACGGTCAGCCGGTAGTCCCGGCCGGCGGCGTCCGCGCGCAGGACCGGTTGCAGCCGATCCAGGTACTGGTGCGCGTAGCGGATGTCCTGGTAGTCCGCCAGTTTCGCCACCGCCGCCCGGATCACCTCCCGGGTCTGCGGTGGGAACTCTGCCCGGATTCGGTCCAGCAGCGCCTGCGCGTTGTTATGCACCGGTTTTTTGGCTGCGGCTGCCTGCATAGCCCCAGGCCGTTCCTGTTCCTGCTGCCGTTCCTGCGCGTGGGCATAACCGGCATCAAACCCTTTCAGGTTGGTCTCTACGGCCACGCCGCCTTTCCTGATGACATCGATGAAGGAGTCCCGGCTGAAGGGCAAAGCACCGCTACCGGCAGCCGCGCCCAGCAACACGGAACTGATGACGCTGCCCGTCCTCCCGGCCAGGGCATCCATGTCGAAACCAATGAAGCGTTTTGCATTCTCCGTCAAGGCTTCCATGATCCTGCCGGCGTTCGCTCGCCCGTCGCCCGGCGCGGATTTCTCGGCGATAGCGTAGTCCCGGTGGGTGGACACCAGCGCGGTGGTTCTGTCCGGTGAGATCAAACCTCTCAATATGGCGCGCCCTCCCTCGATCAGTTCACCGGCAATGACGACATCGACACGTCCGGGCACCGGCATCAGGGCCAGCACCGCGGGGTCATCGCCGATTGCATCCTTCGGGAAGAACTCCAGGTAGTAAACGGTTGCGCCGGTGCGCTGGGCCACACCCGGTACAGAGGTGGACTGCGCCAGGTAACCGGAACGCTCGGCCACCTGGATAAGCCAGTTGCTGAGGACGCCCCCGCCCTGCCCGCCCATGGCCAGGATAGCGACCTTGATGGGTTGTACCTGTGCGCCTGTTATCTTGGGGACGGACTTAAGTCCGTCCCCGTCAAGCCCGGGGCCGTCCCCACCAGGCCCCTGTTTCCATACCGGCAAGGAAGAGGAATGCCTGTCCTGTTCTTCCCCGTCCGGGAAAACTGCTTCAATAGTCCGCTTGCGCCGGCGCAGGTCCGACCAGGCCTGGAGCCTGCCGATGACGAAAGAACGGAGGGCCGTCAGCGCCCTGTCGGCAAGGTTGGGGTTATAGACGATATCGGCCTTGTAAAAGGACGGGCAGAGCACCGCGGCATGGGCCACCTCACCGCATACACCGCAGCCTACACAACTGTTGACGACGCTGGCCACGGGATCCTTTCTCAGCGGGTCGGGATTGTCCTTGATGGTCAGCGACGGGCAACCCGATAACCTTATGCAGGAATGATCGCCGGTGCAGGTATCTTCATCGATACCGAAACGTTCGCGTACATAACGTTTTTTCTGTTTAAGCAGTTTTTTGACCTGCGGTTTGATACGCCGCTGGCGGTTAAGCTGGCATTCCCCCTCCGCCACGATGAGCTTGGGCCCCTTCTCCCTGGTGGTCATGGCCTCTCTCAGGGCATGCAGGGACTCCTGGATATGGTAGGTATGTACCTTTCTGATCCACCTTACGCCGGCGCCCTTGAGCGCATCGACAATGGACACGCGGTACTGGCGCCTGGCCGCATCGGCCTTGGACGAAGGAATCCACTGGCCGCCGGTCGCCGCGGAATAACCGTTGTCAACCACGATGATGACGCCGTCGTGTTCGTTTTCCACCGCATTGCCGATACCCGTAGTCAGGCCGTTATGCCAGAAGCCGCCGTCACCCATGATACTGAGGGCGCGTTTTTCGTGTGGGACCATCAGGGCCGAGGCGCTGGACGGGCCCAGGCCATAGCCGGTAATTGTGTTGCCGATGTTGAAAGGAGCGACCGTGGCAAAAGAATGGCAACCGATGTCCATGCTCACCTGCAGTTTGCCGAATTCCTTCTCCAGCAGCTTGACCGCGGAGAAGAACGGGCGTTCCGGGCAGCCGGTGCACAGGCCGGACGGCCGTTGGGGTACCAGTTGCGCCAGGTCTTCCCGGTGCGCGCCGTTGGTCTTTTCCAACGGCGGAATGGTGACGGCGCCGGGTTCCCAACGCCCCAGGAACTCGCGCAGTCCTTGTTCCATCAACTGGCAGGTGTATTCTCCCGCCATGGTAAACACGTCCTTGCCATGTATCCTTGCCTGCACGTCGTGGCGTCTGAGGATGGTGTTGAGGTTCTGTTCAAGATAGTCCGGCTGGCCTTCCTCCACCAACAGCACGGCCTTTTTATCCCGGCAGAAACGCACCACCTCCGTATTCACCAGGGGGTAGGCTACGTTCAGGATATACATGGGGATGGTGTTGTTGCCGAACACGTCGGAACAGCCCACATGCTCCATGGCCCGGTTCAGGGTGTTGTAGAGGCCACCGGGAACGATGATTCCGATATCTTCAAAACGGCCCTCTATCACGCCGTTCAGTCCGTTTTCCTCTATGAATTTCACAGCCGCGGGCCAGCGTTGTTCGGTTTTTTCCGTCTCTTGCCGGTAATTGAACGGGGGCAGGACTATGCGCTCTACGTCACGCGCCGGGGCATCCAGGGCGTCGGTCACGGTGAATTCGGGGCGCTTGTTGTCTTTGGTATTCAACACGCCGTGGACATGGCAGGCCCGCACCCGCAATTGCAGCATGACGGGAGTGCCCGAGACCTCGGAAAGCTCAAAACCCTTCTCAACCGTCTCTGCGATATCGTTCAGGTTGGGCCTGGGATCAAGCAGCCACATCTGGGACTTCATGGCAAAGGCATGGGAACGCTCCTGCATGATGGAAGCGCCTTCGCCGTAGTCTTCCCCGACGATGATGAGTACACCGCCCTTGACACCGGCGGAGGCCACGTTGGCCAGGGCGTCCGAGGCAACGTTGGTGCCGACGGTGGATTTCCAGGCCACCGCGCCGCGTAGCGGGTAATTGATGGATGCGGCTAGCATGGAGGCAGCCGCGGCCTCGCTGGCGGACTGCTCAAAGTGTACGCCCAGTTCTTCCAGGATCTCCCGGGCATCGGAAAAGACGTCAATCAAATGGCTGATAGGCGAGCCCTGGTATCCGCCGATATAGGATACGCCCGATTGCAGCAGGGCCTTGGTCACCGCGAGGATGCCCTCGCCATGGAGTTCTTCGCCGTCCCCCAGGCGCAGCATCTGTACTTCCTTTGCGAATGAACGTTCAGCCACTGGCGGCGTTACTCTGTTATGGCAAATACCCGCGCCGGGGAGCCGTCCAGGCCTTCCAGGGGCAAGGGTATGCCGTAAAGGGTAAAGTCCCTGCCGTCCAGTTCACCGATATTGGCAAGCAACTGGATGATGATGGTCTTGTTGCCCAGCAGCGTCTTGTGGTTGCGCCCGGGTGGTTGATCCGCTTCGATGCCGAGCCAGAACGGCGCTTCGGGGAAGCAGTCCAGGGCGACCGCCTTGCAGCCTTTTTCAACGATATACTCCGCTGCCGTGGTGTCCAGGTATATGGAATTCCCCCAGAATTCGTCCGTGTCCCAGGTCCGATCCGTCCAGCCGGTATACAGGACAGGTATGACACCGTCATCGATCACAACGCCTGTTTTGATGATCTCATCTGCTGTGACGCGTTCCCGCCCCTGCAAGTGGGTAAGCGGCACAACCCTGCCCTTGCCGATGGTGTGCTCCAGGGGGATTTGTTCCACCGTCCAGCCGCCGCTTTCCAGGAAGTGGCAGGGCGCATCGATATGGGTGCCGATGTGGGTGAGTATCTCCAGCCGTGACAGCATGTGCGGGGTGAATTCAACGTTTTCGTCCAGTTCAATGTCACGGCTTTCCAGGTACGCCTTTTGCACCTCTCCCATACAGGACAGAACCACGCAACGGGTGGGGTTTTCTTCATATTCGCGCAGGTCGGGGATGCCCCGCATGTGGCGATTGACAGACAGGGTCAGATCGATGACGGCCATGGTCTCCTCCGGTTGTACCTCTCCTGTATTATACAATAGTTAATGATCCGGACTCTTTCTTACTTTAAGCTTACGCAGATAAATGCATGCGTTATTTTTCACCTGTGTCCCTGCAAGCTTTTTAACTGCGCCGCGCTGGATTTTCTGTGTTGCCGATATTGGGAGCCCGGATAAAAACAGGTAGTACCGGGTACTTTATAGTAAATCATGCGGTCATTACAGAATGTAACAATTTTCTCGGCCGTGTCTTTACTTGCGGGCGTATGTTCCGCCAGGTTCTTCCAGGTACACCAGTTCCTGAATTGGAATTCCATGTTGTGCCAACAAGTACGTCATGGCGCCGTTTGCGGGTCAGTCCGGAAATTTGAGTGATTTCACGTAGCGCCAGGTGCGGTTTCCGCCTGACTGGCGCCGTAGTGCAAGCAAATCGTCCGGACGGTCAATATCCCGGGCCAGTCCGCCGGATCTGGCGATATTGACGGTGACCTGCCGTTTTTCCGCTTCTTTACGGAATTTATCAAAGCTGTTCTCGCCATACATCAAGCCGATGGACAGCGGCGGCGTCAACACCAGGCCGTTGGTGCCGCCATCGTTACCGGCAGGACATAAAGTGACGCCCCCTGCATGTTCCCGGTCCAGGTAAGCCAGGTCTGTTTCATCAAGTTCAGGCACGTCGGCAGGGATGACGATCACCTTGTCGATGCCTTTATCACTGATGACATCAACGCCTTTCAGCACATCGGAGGCATACCCATGGTCGACCCCGGTGTTCAACACGTGCGCGCGGTAGTCCCGCGCCATCAAGATAGCAGCTTCATCGCAACTGATTACCGTGACGCCGTCGATCACGGCAGTTCTATCCAGGGCATCAAGTATGTCTTCCAGCATACACAGACTGAGTTGCCGGCGTTGCGCGGGCGTCATTACGCGGGCAAGGCGCAATTTGGCGTGCTCCAGCCGTTTTACAGGGAGTAGCGCCCACATGTCAAAAATTTATCCGCAGATGACGCAGATGAACGCAGATGAAACGAAAATTTTTAACATATATTACTGAAGGTACCAGATTGTAACTTCTATATTTTATGAGACATTATATTTATCTGCAGTAATCTGCGTCATCTGCGGATAACCTTTACGCGGATGAGGAAGTATTTTCAATCCCGGTGATGCGGATACCGGAATGGCTGGTCTTGTAGGTCTTGTTGATATGGATAAGCAGGCTGGTCAGGGCTTCTGCGGCCGCGGCATTGGCCAGTTTTCCCGCATTGACCGCGCGGCAACCACTGTCCTCCACCAGTTGCATCACTTCCTTGCGGGTCTGCAGGTCGTCACCGGTCACCAGGATGTCGCAGTCGATCTCCACGTCCTGCTCCAGCAGGTTGGCGGCGACGTTGTGGTATGCCGCAGTGACCCGCGCCTTGTCGCCCACCGCGTTACGGGTAATGACCGCGGCGCTCCCCTGTTCAGGCAACTGGACGACGGCTACTTTCGGTGGCATCAGCGGTACCGTGGTATCAACCAGGATCTGCCCGGACAGGCCAGGTTTGATGGTATCCAGGGTCGCTTCATGGGCAGCGTAAGGGACGGTCAGGACGACGACTTCCGCCTGTTTTGTCGCGCTGAGGTTGTCGGCTCCGGTAATCGTCTCGCCACCGGGTTTTTTGTTGAGTTCGGCCGCCGCATTCTGTGCCTTTTCCGCAACCCGGGAGCCGATGACCACCTCGTGCCCCGCCCTGGCCCAGCGCCAGGCAAGGCCGTAACCCAGGTTGCCGGTGCCGCCGAGGATTGCTATTTTTCTTTTATCAACCATAAGAACATTGGCAACATCGTCATTCCGGCGAATGCCGGAATCCAGTAGTTAATTGGAACCTTTACAAATAAGGTATAGTTTATTCTGGTTTCCGGCATTCGCCGGAATGACGACAGTACCAGAAAAATAAATTTATCCCCTCTCCTCTCCGGTTATAATAGACACGTTCTGGGGGCTCGTCTAACGGCAGGACTGCGGACTCTGACTCCGCCAGTAGAGGTTCGAATCCTCTGCCCCCAGCCATTTCAATTTGTTTCAAAATGTTTCATTTCCTTACCCCGGCGTGAAGATAGCACGAAACGGGCGCGTGGCAAAATCCTGGATACGGGGGAAAGATCAACTGATAAAATCCGTACCAACGGCACAGCAGTTAATTCATCCGATCGTTATTCCCGTAAAATTTATCCGGCGGGATAGAAGCAGCCTGTCTTAATTCCTGCGTTATGAAACAAAGATTGTCAAATGGGAAAAATCCGTCCTTCTCTTTTGGTTGAATTATCAAAATAATTTTCAAAACTTTCTACTAAATAGTTACCTGGTGTTTGAACAGTAGTCATTCGTTGGTTTATCCGACTCATTTGCACGGCCCCCATCAACCCGGACAACCACATTTACAATGCCAT
This sequence comes from Gammaproteobacteria bacterium, assembly GCA_965116495.1. Taxonomy (GTDB): domain Bacteria; phylum Pseudomonadota; class Gammaproteobacteria; order Eutrophobiales; family Eutrophobiaceae; genus JAAXHV01. The sequence continues at coordinate 1,356,268 of OZ220696.1, forward strand.
GCATCTTCTATCATATAGGCATTTATAGCAGAGAATTCCTATATAGGAATGTTCTGCTATAAATGCCTATAAACTGATGATGGTAGGGTGTACCCCGCCAGCCCCAGTGTTGATCCGGAGCCATTGTTGCGGCGGGTACGCATAAAACGTAAAGGTCTCGTTCACGGCGCTGGCCAAGCTGATGGTGGCTGTAGGTCACGACAAGTGATTCAAATAAGCAGAAGTGATTCGATGCGTTGAACGGGAAGCATCAGGGTCATAGGGTCAATATGCGACACCCGGAAACCGTATTCGAGGTAAAAACACCTGGCATCTTCTGAAATAGCGTGTACCAGCACCGCCCGAACGCCTGCATTCCGTGCGACAGCCAGTGTGCGTAACAAGGCATCTTTCAACAAGGCTGCGCCCAGGCCTTGGCCCTGCATTGCATGTTCAACGGCTAAACGACCCAATACCATCACGGGAACCGCTTCCGGCATGTTGCGGGCTATCGCCGCCGGAGCGCTGATTCGCTCGACACTCCCGCTGGCAAGCGCATAGAACCCGACCACCCGCTTACCCTCGCTGATAACAAACGTTCTGCTGGCGCCACTGTCCTGGTTTTTCAGCGCATGCTTTTTAAGCCACTCATTGAGTGCTTCATTACCACAGTCAAACTCGACCAGCAGATGACTGTCAGTCAGAGGCTCCGGGGCTTTGGCTACTCCCACGGAGCGGGAGAAGTCAACAGGGATTTCAGCTTCTCGTCAGCAGGCGCCGGCGCTTCCAGGGCTGCGGTAAAGGCAGCAAAAGCAGCAGCATCAAGTTGAAATAGACGTTGATTAAGCAATACGTTTTCTGCTTCCCGACAGGCAACGTCCAGGATAAACGCGCTTCTGTCCTTGTTAAGCATCGCAGCAGCCTTGGTCAAGAGCGCACGCTGACCAGGTTCAACGCGCATGTTAATAGGGGCAGTCTTGGACATAATGATAAATCTCTTTGGATATCTTGATGCGATACATTTTAGTATAGCTATCAGATATACGCAAATGTTCCGTGATTTCTGACTGTCCACGCGGCGATGTACAATCTAATATCCTTCCTGGGTTCGGTCCTAATGGTCATGAACATTATATTGTTGAGAGACGCACGTTGGATCAACCAGTGCGGCGAGGATTGAGACTTATATCAAATTGTCCGGTCTACACGGTATGCCAGCAGCGGCTGTCACCAGTTTGATTACAGTTCGGAATCGGCCAGCACATGCAAACATCCATCAACAGCTTCCTTTATATTGGCGGTCAGTTCAGCAATCGTATCCCCCTGTGTTACACAACCCGGGATAGACGGGACTTCCGCCCAGTAGCCGCCTTCCTCTGCAGCATGGATAATTATCGTTGTTTTCATAACACGAACACTGGTAAACCGTTAAAATTCAGAACATATAATGGTACAGTAATTCAAGCATAAATTCCGCCAGGAACGCCTTTGGCCATGAGAACTAGTATCCGACAAGTACCCCAAGAACAATATAATGAAGATCGAATGCGGCGCGCCGAAAGTTGGTTGAGACGAAGCAAAGTAGCTGAGGTAAATCGTAAACAAGCCGTGTCCGACGAAGAAAGGGCTGCCCTCGATTGCGAGCAATTCATTTTTCTCTGGATCTCATTCAATGCGGCCTATGGTCGCGAACTGCTTGATAATAATAGAGGTGATGGCAGTCCCACAGAATCTGAAAAGTTTGACGAATTTTTGGAGAAAATCCTGGAACGGGATTCTGCTAAAGCCATCAAAACTATTCTGTGGAAAACGCACTCCGGTCCCATCCGCGTCCTTTTGAGAAACCATTATGTATTCAATTTGTTCTGGCGTTCGATCAGGGATTCCAATAACGATTTACATTGGAGGAAAATGTTCAAGAGGTGGAATAAAAATGCCTTCTCAGCATTAGGCAGAGATGATATTCATGCAGTTCTCAGGGAAGTTTTCGATCGGCTTTGCGTACTCCGTAATCAACTGTTTCACGGTGGCGCCACATTTGCTACAGGTTGGGGTCGGTCTCAAGTCAGAGACGGCAGTCGCATTATGGCCAGTCTTGTCCCTGAAATTCTGAAGATTATGCAAACTGATATGGAAAAAAATCCTGATGCAGACACTTGGGGAGCAGTTGCTTTTCCGCGTATCAATGAAAGCCCCGACGCGGGGATATAGGCAAAAGGGGAGCAGACCAGGCGGCCTTCATGGCTGCCCGAGTGATTGTCAATTGGCATCCAAACTCACACTGCCCTTCGACTCTATCGGTATCATAAATCACAACTGCAGGTCCTCGCCACCAGGAAGTTCCCATCCGTCTTATCGACAACAACTCCCGATGTGTTTTCAATATAGTTATGTCATTATCTGAGGTATTGATAACAAATCGCCCGCTGAAGTTTGCGTTGCTGGCACTGGTGGCCCTGGGCATCCGGGCCGGGGCGGCGGAAACGACGGTTGATCCGGGTGTTGAGGAAATACGGGTTACCGCCACCAGTGAGGCGAGCGGTGAGGCGCCGGCAGACAGTATGGAAGCCGTGTTCGGGTTCGACAAGGGTTTACTGGAGACGCCTCGTTCGGCCACTGTCATCAGCGCCGAGACCCTGGAACAGTTCGGTGTAACGAACCTGGACGATTTCGTCGTCCTCGCACCGGGCAGTTTCACCCAATCCTTCTTCGGCGCGGCCGGTACGCTGGATTTGCGCGGCACGTCCGGTGAAACCTATTTCAACGGCGTGCGGCGGCTGGATAATGCGAGCAACTACGTTACCCCCGTTGGCGCTGCCGATCGGGTTGACATCGTGCGCGGGCCGGCCTCCGTAATCCATGGCCCAAGCAAAATCGGGGGCTATATGAACTTCATTCCCAAGTCGATCCGGGCGGATACCGCTCACTCCCGGAAGCGTCCCACGGGCGCGCTCTCCCTCACCGGCGGCAGTTGGAGTAAAGCCGCGCTCAGCGCCGAAGTCGGCGGCCCCGGGGCACTGGGTGAACGGGAATTCGGCTACTACCTCTATGGCGAAGTGGAGGACTCCGGCAGTCACTACCGGCACACCGGCGTGGAGAGCGTCATTTTACAGGGATCGGTTAACATGGACCTGGGTGCGTCCGCCAGCGTCAGTTTCGGTGGCATGTACCAGGATTATGAGAGCAACGAGGTGGGAGGCTGGAACCGGCTGACCCAGGCGCTGGTTGACGACGGCCTCTACCAGACCGGCCTGGCAAAGCCCCTGGACGGCGATGGCGACGGGTTCGTTTCCCACCAGGAGTTTGGTGCGGCCAACGGCGGCGACGGCGTGTTTGCATTCGTTGTTGACCCTGCCGGTGTAGCCGGTCCTGTTGATTTTGCGCCTGACTTTGCCCTGGACCCCTCGACAACAGGCGTGGCGCGGCTGGACTCTAACCAGGTCCTGGTTGATCCTGACGATACCCTGGAGTCCGACGTCCTGCTGCTTTACCTGGACCTGGTGATGGACCTGAATGACGCGTGGGACCTGACCAACAAGCTTTACTACGAGGGCTACGATAACCTCATTGAATCCAGCTATGGATTCGCCCGTTTCGCCGATTCCTGGGTCATTGAGAACCAGCTGATCCTGACGTACGCGGCCCGCTTGCGCGGGGTTGCGCTGCAAGCGCTGTTTTCGCCTTCTGTCCGTTACACGAACTTTGAGCACGCCTCGGATTTTACCAATGAGAACTTTCACCGGCGCGACCTGACCCGCTCTAACTCCGCCCGTGACCGGCGCCTGCTGGCGACCCGCATTGACTATGATTACACTGACTACTTCCTGGGCCACTATGCCATCTATGGCCTGACCGCACTGGCCGATGTCAGCTTTGACAACGGGCTGAGCATCCTGCTCGGCGCGCGCCATGACCACATCGACCTGAACGGCAGGCAACCGGGGGGGAAAACACTTAGCGGCGTTGACCTTGACGAGAGCGATACCGAATCGGTCTTTTCCTGGACGGCAAGCGTCTCCTACCGCAGCGCGCCAGGCATTGTTCCCTACGTTACCGCATCGGAGCAAACAACCGTGGTGGCAGGGGCGGGCGCCGATATCGATCCGGCCAACATTGCCGCCGGCCAGGCGGTCTCGGGTTCCAGGTTGTTTGAGGTGGGCGTGAAGGGCTCGTTGCTTGATGAACGGCTGTTCACCCAGCTGGCCTGGTACCGGCAGAAGCGCACGGATTTCAGCGCCCAGTCTATCGTCACCAACCAGGCATCGAAAACCGAGGGGTTTGAGTTTGAACTGCGCTGGCTTGCTTTGCCCAGCCTCACCCTCAGCGCGGCCTACACCAATATTAAAGTCATCAATCTCAACACAGCCAACGCTGGCGGACGGTTCAGTTTCCTGGGTGCCGGTGACTTGCCGGATACGGACCCGGCCCGTTTCTACGGCGGCACAGTAGGCGGTTTTGTGACGCTTGCCAATAACCCGAAGGCGCGCCGCGCCGGCTTGCCGGAGAACGTCCTCAGCTTGAGCGCCAGCTACGATTTTCACGACGGGCTGCGCGTCTTCGGGAGTATTGTTGATGTTGACAGTGTCTATTCCGGCTTTTCCCGCGCCGTCAAGCTGCCGGCCTACACCCTGGTCAATGCCGGCATTGAGGCCCGCTTGGGCCGGTTCACGCTGGCGTTCAGCGCCAAAAACCTGAGTAATGAACGCTATTTCCGCGCCAATTTCCCGAATCTCTTCGGCAGCAGTATCGTTTTGCCGGAATTGCCCAGGCACTACCGGGCGAGCCTTCGATACCGGTTCTAGCCGTATTTCTCCTGGCCGTTCGGACTAATTGCTGATTCCTGGCATAAAATCCATAATTTGTGTCGTTGCTACAACCTTAATTCTGGGAATGCCTGTCACCGACTCATATCGGACTTGGAGCGTACCTCGTGATTACGCCGGCAATGGCCTGAGCAGTTGATGAAGCATGGCTAAACGGTTGAGCCTCATCCCGTAAATTCAAGACTTCCGGCTTGTGAGGTCAACCAGTGACCTAACGGTTTCTCTTTGTACCAACCAGGTTCTATACAAGATAGTTTTTCCGTACATTGGATGAATTAACTGTTTGCAATATGTCAGATAATATAGCTATAATTTATAACACAATTAAAAATGGATGACTGTTATAATTACGGTACTGATCATATGACATCAACGTTATCCGACAAGATTATGAAACGGATCCGCGGCCGTGGCCGCGGCAAGTGGGTCTGCACGCCCAAGGACTTCCTGGACCTGGGGTCACGGCCCGCCGTGGATCAGGCCCTGTCCAGGCTGGTAAAGCGGGGACACCTGCGCCGCGTCGGTCGAGGCCTGTATCACCTGCCACGGATGAGCAGGATATTGAAGCGGTACGGGCCACCTTCCCTGGATCAGGCTGTAGATGCCATCGCTCGCCGGGATGGCGTTCGCGTGATAACAACTGGCCTCGATGCGGCCAACCGGTTGGGATTAACCAATGCAGTGCAGGTCAGCCCCATGTACCTGACGGACGGTGCCAGCCGTAAGGTAAAGGTTGGAAATCGCACTATTGAGTTCAAACATGCGGGGATAAGGTTAATGCAGTGGCACGGCCGTCATGGCTGTTTGGTCGTCAACGCGCTACTGTGGCTTGGTCGCAGGATCGTAATGAATCCGGAGAACAAGATAGTTGTCTATCTGCGCGGGCAATTGCCCGATTACGTCAAACAAGATCTCATGGATGGTATTGCACTTCTGCCGTCCTGGGCGGTTCCTGTTATCAAGCAACTGCAAGCGGATACGGCATGAGCATCAATCCACACTTTAAGATCTTTCTTGGTTTGTCTGAAGCCGAACGCCGAATAGCGTGTGAGTCTGCTGCAGACATGTTGAATACATCAGACAAATATATTGCGGATTCCGGTTCAAAGTGAACACTGATTCCGGTTGAACGTGAACACTTTTCGGGTATTTCCGGAATCGGTGTTCACATGCCCGGAATCCGCGTTCACGTTGAACCGGAATCCGCATCTCGTTCACGGCGCTGGCCAAGCTGATGGTGGCTGTAGGTCACGACAAGTGATTCAAATAAGCAGAAGTGATTCGATGCGTTGAACGGGAAGCATCAGGGTCATAGGGTCAATATGCGACACCCGGAAACCGTATTCGAGGTAAAAACACCTGGCATCTTCTGAAATAGCGTGTACCAGCACCGCCCGAACGCCTGCATTCCGTGCGACAGCCAGTGTGCGTAACAAGGCATCTTTCAACAAGGCTGCGCCCAGGCCTTGGCCCTGCATTGCATGTTCAACGGCTAAACGACCCAATACCATCACGGGAACCGCTTCCGGCATGTTGCGGGCTATCGCCGCCGGAGCGCTGATTCGCTCGACACTCCCGCTGGCAAGCGCATAGAACCCGACCACCCGCTTACCCTCGCTGATAACAAACGTTCTGCTGGCGCCACTGTCCTGGTTTTTCAGCGCATGCTTTTTAAGCCACTCATTGAGTGCTTCATTACCACAGTCAAACTCGACCAGCAGATGACTGTCAGTCAGAGGCTCCGGGGCTTTGGCTACTCCCACGGAGCGGGAGAAGTCAACAGGGATTTCAGCTTCTCGTCAGCAGGCGCCGGCGCTTCCAGGGCTGCGGTAAAGGCAGCAAAAGCAGCAGCATCAAGTTGAAATAGACGTTGATTAAGCAATACGTTTTCTGCTTCCCGACAGGCAACGTCCAGGATAAACGCGCTTCTGTCCTTGTTAAGCATCGCAGCAGCCTTGGTCAACAGCGCACGCTGACCAGGTTCAACGCGCATGTTAATAGGGGCAGTTTTGGACATAATGATAAATCTCTTTGGATATCTTGATGCGATACATTTTAGTATAGCTATCAGATATACGCAAATGTTCCGTGATTTCTGACTATCCACGCGGCGATGTACAATCTTATTGACCCCCTTAGCGGGACTTCAGAGAAGAAAACCGTATTCCGGTTTTGCATTCCGAATGACAAGGTTCATTTTTTCAGTTATTTTGTCAGTTAAAAGCATGCCTTGATTTGCTTTCACTTGAAGTGATTTAAAACATGAATATGAAAATGAAAAATGAGTACACGATTCTCATCGAGAAAGATGAGGATGGTTACTATGTCGGCAGCATCCCCGCGTTGCCGGGATGTCACTCCCAGGCCAGGTCGGTTGACCAGCTAATGGAGAGGATGGAAGAGGCCATCGCACTGTGGCTTGAGGTCGAGCAGGAAATTGACCCCAGCCCGCTGGAATGGGTAGGGATACAAAGACTGGCAGTATGAGTAAAATGCCCCGTCTCACGGGCGATCAAGTGATCCAGGCTTTGCGCAAGGAAGGATTTAATATAGCGAGACGCAAAAGCAGCCATGTTATGCTGAAACACCCGGACGGACGGGGTACTGTGGTACCCGTGCATTCCGGTGAAACCATTGGTGCGGGGCTCATGTCAAAAATCCAAAAGGATATTGGTGCAGACCGGGAATACTTTATTCGGATACTAACGGTCAGATAACCTGTTGACGGCAGTCCAATTTTATAAGCCATTCGTCCGGCTAACACCGCGAGTACCCACTTGAACCGCCCCGCGAATCCCGGAGACCCGTTAGTTTGAGCGATTCAGTTTTTTATCAGAGTTTGTCCTTAATTTGCGTCCTTACCCACATTGAGAATTCAGGATCTTCGATAATCCAGCCACCCGACCATCGATCAACGACGCCTGAACCTGTGAGCCGTCTCAGTGCCGATTGTACTTTGTCAATCGATGGCGGTTCCGCACCCAGTGATTTCCCGATTTCATCGCGTGTTGCTTTGGAAAATGGTTTGTCAGCTCCCTGTGCAAGTTGGATTACTGTGGCGCGCTGAATGTTTGTCAGCTTTAACCATAGTTCGGTATATCCTAATTTTTCCGCCATCTGCTCATGCAAAAGAACAAGACCTTCGTCAATCGCCAGGTCAACCCGTAAAGTCAACAATTCAATCAATGCACGGAAAAAATAGGGACTTTTATGCAGCTCGTCGAATGCTTTTAACGCCTCGTCACGACCTAATTTTTGTTTAGTTGCTCTTTCGAAGGCGTTGAGTTGGTGATCGACAAAACGTTCGTCTAGCGGTTCCAAGTCCAGAGAGGTTCCGAAATGAAAGAACGGCGCTTCGGCTTCACTGAACATCGCCTTTAATCCTTCACGCGACGAACCGGTAAAAACTGACTTCAATCCAGTGTCCCTTGTGTCCAGGCTGGTTCGAAGAGAAGCGATAAGGGACCGGTTGTTCTTATCTTTGGCAAGTTCCTGTACCTCGTCAAACAGAAGCAAGGTTGGCTTTTTCCTGTTTTCCAAACGAGCGAGAAGGTTGTCAAGATACAGGATGAGTTCCGCGGGTGGTTCGCCTTTCAGAGAAGAAAGATCAATTTCTGCTTCCGCCCTGGCCCCGCCAATCGGCGCTGAGAGTTTCAGCTTTGGTTTCAAGATGGATGTCACACTACCGATGCGTCCCGCTATAGTTTTTGATTTCAGCGCATCCTCAAGGCTGTACAGGATGAGCGCAAGCGGCGAGAGCGGAGCACGCCAAAAGCTTATATAGACTACCTTGTGCCCCTTGCTTTCCGCATATGGAGTCAAATCCTTGGTCAGGAATTCGGTTTTCCCGGTACGCCGGGGGGCAAATAAGGTCAGTGCCTTGGCCGGCCCCTCAACAAGTGCGTTACGTGTCCGGGCAGCAAGGTTCTCACGGGGGTAATGCCACGTATCATCTTTCATATAGGCATTTATAGCACAGAATTCCTATATAGGAAAGTTCTGCTATAAATGCCTATAAACTGATGATGGTGGGGGTAATATAAAAATTTCTAAACAGAAGATGGATCAGGTTACGGAGAGGGGGTCAGCAGGAATAAATTTCAAGGCAGCTGCTTTCGTGTTCATCATGGAAGTCACGTATCCTGTCCTGATTATTGATGAGGAGACCAAGCACATACCACTTGGGCCTGTTACCACATTTGAGCCAGATTACTTTGGGCGGTTCGCCATGTAACAGACTGAGTTCGTGGAAATCCGAGTCCATGGTAACAATCGTATAACCGTTATCCCTGGCAAAACGCCAGATAGTCATATCATCTGCCTGCTCGAGTCCAAGTAATCTGACTCGCGTTGAACCGTGGTAGACGGACTTGATCTTGTCCAGCAACCGGCACGACAGGTTCTGCTCCAAGAGCAGATTCAAGTCGGCGCTATCGTAGATAACTAGTGCTCGCGGTCGGCGGCAAAGGCAAGACAGGCCCTGATATCATCCCGGGTCAGTTCCGGATAATCGTCCAGAATTTCGGCTTCGCTCATGCCCGATGCCAACCAATCCAGCACATCATAGACGGTGATCCGCATGGAGCGGATACACGGTTTGCCACCACGCTTACCTGGTTCGATGGTAATGTAATCTTGATAGTTCATTATCTGTTCCACCACGTTGGCCAACAGCATGAACCTTATTCAGGATTCCTTACAAGCAATACACAAAATTTGCTTTGTCCCATTGTATACGGCGCCCGAAAAGGCGCGTGACTGCCAAATCCGTTGTGACAATATGTAACATTCAAAGTCACAACAAAATCACAAATATCGTAATTGACTAACTATTTCAGCGACTTACATACTAGGTGCGGATTCCTCTGACTCCGCCAGTAGAGGTTCGACTCCTCTGCCCCCAGCCAGTTTGATACCCGGTCAGAGGTTCTCCAGGATACTCTCTGCCGAGCTGACCTTGAATTCCATGGGCGCTTCAACATGAAGTTGGGTGATCACACCGTCCTCCACCACCATGGCGAAACGCTGGCCCCGGGTGCCCAGGCCGAAGCCGGATCCATCCAGTTCCAGTCCGAGGGCCGCGGTATACGTGCCGTTGCCGTCGGCCAGCATCAGCACCTTGTCACCGGCGCCGGCGCTACTGCCCCAGGCGTCCATGACGAACATGTCATTGACCGCCATGCAGGCGATGGTATCCACGCCTTTTGCCTTGATGGCGTCAGCCTGGTTAACAAAACCAGGCAGGTGTTCTTTTGAGCAGGTGGGAGTAAACGCACCCGGTACGGAAAATACGACGACTTTTTTACCGCTGAACAACTCATCGGTGCTCACCGACCCCGGCCCGTCTGCATTGATTACATGGAAGCGCCCGTCTGGGGCTTTATCTCCGGCTTGTACTGTCACTGTGACCTCCCGTTGAAGTTGTTGGTTATAGTGCGGAGAATTATATCAGGGAATAATCTTCCTGCCTGATTTTGTTGACGGAAATTGAAAAATCCAGTAGTTTGCCCCCCTTACTTACAACTATAACTACGGGGAGATCAAACTCATGGCAACAACCGAAGAACGTGTAAGACAACTCGTCAGCGATAACCTGGAAGTGGACGGACAACCCCTGGACCTGTCAGAGGATCTGAATACCGGGCTCACCGAGCTTGGCGTATCCTCGCTGGATATCGTTGCCTTCGCGAAACTGGTTTCAAAGGAATTCAATATTGCCTTTACCATCGAAGATTGCGAGACGGTCAACACCATCAGGAAACTGATCGATCACATCGGCGGCTAAGCCGGCAGAGTGCCTTCCGGCACTGCGCTGTTGCTGCCGGACAGGCTGGGAAGATTATTCAGGGGGGAACCGTATAATTCACCGGTTTTCAGCCATATAATGCGGCATTGCCGCTACTCTCACTTATAAACTGAATGACTATGGCTTCAGAAAACCTGTGGGAGATACCTGAACCCGTTTCAGTTTGTGAAGTTCGTCCGGACGACGACACTGTTATTACCCTGCGGCGACACGGTAATCCGGCAGGCCCGAGACTGATTCTGAGTCACGGCAACGGTCTCGCAATTGACCTGTATTTTCCCTTCTGGTCGTTGCTCATGGACGATTTCGACCTGATAATCCATGACCTGAGAAACCACGGCTGGAATAAAGTCGGGGCCATCACCAGGCATAACGTGCCAACTCTGGTGCGCGACCATAACTGCATTCTCGCGGCAATTGACGAGACCTACGGGAAAAAACCGAAAATCGGCGTATATCATTCCGTCTCCTCCCTGGTAACGCTTATGTCGACTTCAATATTGGCGGATCCCGGCAACTCGTCCCCGGAGAGCGCCTGCGCGGCGCTGGTCCTGTTCGACCCGCCCCTGTGCAAGCCCGGCGTCAGCCAGGCGAAATTTGACGAAGCCACCGAAAAGACCGCGGCAATGACCCGGCGACGCTCCAGGCGGTTCGAGTCAAGAGAACAGTTTACGGAACTCCTCGAATTTCTGCCGGCATTCAAAAACGTCGTTCCCGGCGTGCGCGAATTGATGGCGCTCACAACGTTGCAGGACGCCGCCGACGGGGAAGGTTATGAACTTTGCTGCCCGCCCGAGTACGAGGCCCGGATTATAGATTACACCAGGATTTTCTCTCCACTGATGGACTTTGACGATCTTCACTACCCGACAAAAGCCATCTGCGCGGACCCCACCCTGCCTTACTCTTACCTGCCTACCATAGACCTGAGTGATATCCTGAGCGTAGACTATGATTTTCTGCCGGATACGACGCACCTGATGCAACTGGAACAGCCGGAGGAATGTGTCGCGACAATGCGTGAATTCATTGAGCAGGATGTGCTCGCTGGGATTCAATAAGTAAGTCATGTCTGAAGTCGAACAACCTATCGCAATAGTGGGTATGGCGTGCCGCTTTCCCGGCGCCCCGGATATACCCTCCTTCTGGCGACTCCTTGAAGGCGGCAAAAACGCGGTAATCGAGGGTGAGCCGGGATCCGGCAAAGGACGCGTAGGACAATTGTTCCCGGATGCGGCAGTCCAGAGCGAGGCCTGCCGGTTCGGCGCCTACCTGGACGAGATCGATTTGTTTGACGCGGCGTTCTTCCATATTTCGCCGGTCGAGGCACAATTTCTTGATCCGCAGCAACGGCTGATGCTGGAGACAAGCTGGCGCGCGCTGGAGGATGCAGGCATGGACCCGGACCGGTTGAAGGGCAGCCGCACCGGCGTGTACGCCGGAATAAGCAACAACGAATACCGGTCGATGATCCTGGACGCAAACAGGACTGCCGAACCCGCATCGAGCCTGTACACGGTGACCGGCACCTCGTTCAATACGGCTATCGGCAGGGTCGCCTACGCGCTGGGACTGGAGGGACCGGCGCTGGCGCTGGACACCGCCTGTTCGTCGTCACTGGTCGCCATTCACCAGGCCGTTTCCGGACTGCAGCGCGGCGAAGCGGACCTGGCGCTTGCCGGCGGTGTGCATACGATCCTGTCCGGGAGGCTGCTGGAACTGCGCGGCAATGCCGGCATGCTGGCGCCCGACGGCAGGTGCAAGACCTTCGATGCCGCCGCCAACGGTTATGTGCGCGGCGAAGGCTGCGGCATCGTGGCGCTCAAACGGCTGGATGACGCGGAAGCGGACGGCGACCGCATCTGGGCGATTATCCGGGGTTCCGCCATCAACCAGGATGGGGCCAGCCCGGGGCTGACGGTGCCGAGCGGGCCGGCGCAGGAGCGGGTCATCGAGGCGGCTTTGCAGACGGCCCGGGTGCCTCCCGAACAGGTTGACTACGTGGAATGCCACGGCACCGGCACGCCGGTGGGCGACCCGATCGAGGCGCAGGCCGTCGGGACGGCTTACGGCAATGGACGCAGCGCAGATAACCCGTTGCTGATCGGATCGGTGAAGACGAATTTCGGCCACCTGGAATCGGCGGCCGGGGTTGCCGCAGTGATTAAGGTCATCCTGGCGATGCAGCACGGCTTGATCCCGCGCCACCTGAATTTCCGCAATCCCAGTCCGGCGATCGACTGGGAAAGCCTGCCGTTAAGAGTGACGTCGGAACCGACGCCCTGGCCGGTCCGTGCGGACCGTAAGGCGCTGGCAGGCATAAGCGGGTTCGGCTGGTCGGGCACCAACGCACACCTCATCGTAGAAAATTACAGGACTCTGGATGCCGGCCCGGCCGGTCCTGACGAAAGCCGCTGGGCCATGGGGTCGGCGCAGCGGATTGACGCCACCCTGCCGGAACCTGTTGCCGGGGGATCAGACACCCCGGAAGGCATCACCACGCGCAGGATTCGTTTTCTACCGCTGTCGGGCAGGTCGGACAAGGCGCTGCGGGAACTGGCGCGGGACCACCTGGAATGGCTCGGCAGGCGCGCCGGGATATCTTCCTCCCGGGACACCGATGAAGCACTGCTGTCAGACCTGGCCTGGACGGCCGGGGTGGGCCGCAGCCATTTCAGTCACCGGGCAGGCGTGGTGTTTCAAGATCTCCCGTCGTTGCGGGAAAACCTTGCCGCGCTTGCTGAAACGGGCGCGGGAGCAGGTCCTGAGCCGGGACGGCAGACGGGCAAACTGGTTTTTGCTTTCACCGGGCAGGCCAGCCAGTGGCCCGGCATGGGCGCAACACTGTATGAGCAGGAACCGGCGGCGCGGGCGGTGCTGGACCGTTGTGACGGCATCCTGCAGGATGCGCGGGGCGCTTCCCTGCTGGACATCATGTTCGGCCGCAACGGCGCGGAACAGGAACTCGACAACCCGGCATGGACCCAGCCGGCTATCTATGCGCTGGAATGCGCCCTGAGCACAGTGTGGTCGAACCTGGGCATCCGGCCCGATGTGATAGTCGGCCACAGTCTCGGCGAGATCGCCGCGGCGCAGGCAGCCGGCGTGTTCGACCTGGAGCAGGGCTTGCTGTTCGCGGCGCAACGAGGAGCGCTGATGGGGGCGTTGCCAGGCGAAGGCGCCATGGCCGCGGTGTTCGCGCCGGCGCCCCGAGTGGCGACTATGGTGGAAGAATACACCTCGACTGCGCCCGGTGCCGTTGTGAACATTGCCGCGGATAACGGCGCGCACCAGGCCATAAGCGGTTCCAGGACTGACGTCGAGGCCGTGCTTGAACGTTTTGAAGCTGAGGGGATCCGGGTCGCGCGGCTGCGCGCCAGTCCCGCGTACCACAGCGCACTGGTGGACCCCGCGCTGGACGACCTGGAGGCGGCGTGTGCCGGAATGACGTTCGAAGTTCCGAAAGTCCCCCTGGTAAGCAGCATGACCGGCCGGCCGCTTGAGCCCGGCGCAACCTTCGACGGCGCATACTGGCGCCGGCAGGCGCGTGAACCGGTCGCGTTCCGCGCTGCCGTCGAGACGCTCGCACACCTGGGTGTGGGGGCACTGATTGAAATCGGCCCCAATGCAGTACTCGGTCCGATGGCCGAACTGGCCTGGCCGGGGCCTGACTCCGGCACTAACAAGGCCGGGGACGGCGCCCTCCCCTCACCCCTGGCTATAACGAGCCTGTTACGCCCTTCATCCAAAGTATCCCGTACGGAGTCCGACCAGGCTTTTACCGCCGCCGTAGCAAAAGCATACGAGGCTGGCCTGCCGGTGTCGCTGGCTGGGCTTTTCGCCGGAGAGGCACGGCGCCGCATCTCGGTACCGGGTTACCCGTTCCAGCGCGAACGCTTCTGGATCGAGGCTTTGAGGCGGCGGCAGCGGGACACAGGACACCCGTTGCTGGGAGAACGGCACGAATCGGCAAGCGGCGAGATCTCGTTTGAGACCGAGTTGTTCCCGTCGGATCCGGCCTGGCTGAACGACCACCGGGTGTTCGAACGGCTGGTGGCGCCGGGTGCGCTGTACGGGGCGATGGCCGTAACGGCTGCGCCAGAAAGTAGCGGAACCCTGGTTGTCGAAGACATGCAGTTTCATAATCCGATGATCTTTCCGGAACAGGATAGCGGTGATGAGGACGGTGAACAGGGACGCAAGGTACAGGTCCTGCTGAACCGGTCCGGGGAAGGAACAACGCACAGGGTCCAGGTACTCAGCAAGGGGGGAGACAGGGAGGAATGGACCCTGCACGCGGAGGGCAGTATCCCATCCGCTGCACAGGACAGGCAACGCACCGGGAAGGCGGACCTTGAAGGCCTGAAAAAGGGGCTCTCCCCGGTTGACGTGCCTGCCTTTTACCAGGCCAAGGCGGGAGTCGGGATCGATCTCGGCCCGTCATTCCGCACGCTGGAGAATGTCTGGTCGCGGCAGGGTGAGGCATTGGGCGAAGTAGCGTTGCCCGGGAACCTGGAGCAGTCCGGTCCGGACGTACATCCGCTCCTGCTCGACGGCTGCTTCCAGGTACTGGCGGCAGCGCGTAATCCGGGCAGCGCCGATGACGGCATTACCTACCTGCCATTCGGGTGGGAACGGTTATGGCTGGCGCAGCAGTTACCCGAGCGCGTATTCTGCCATGTACGCACGAAGGATAATCCTGCCGGCGCAAACGACGAGCCCCGGGAAACCCTGGGCGGAGACCTGCATATCTATGCCCCGGACGGACTCCTGCTCGGTGAATTTAACGGCTATACGGTTAAACGGGCAACGCGGGCCGCGCTGCTTGCGGCAGTGGAAGGATTGAACGAACTCCTGTACGAGATTACCTGGCGCGACCGCGCCCTCGCTCCCGGCATATTGCCCGCCGATTTCCTGCCCGAACCCGCCACCGTTGCGGCAGGCTCCGGACCGTTCACGCACTACCTGGAGGCAGAAAGCGTCGGCGCCGAAGACCGGGTAGCCCTGCTGGCGGACCTGGAGGTGCTGGCGCGCGGTTTCGCCCTTGCTACCCTGGATAAGCTGGGCTGGCAGCGCATTGCCGGCGCGCGCGTGGAACCGGAAGCCTTGCGCCGGCAGCTGCAGGTCCGGGAAGAACACCGCAAACTGTTCCGGCGTATGCTCGAGTTGCTGGCCGGCGCGGGAGTTTTGCGCGCTGACGGAGACGGGTTCAGCGTCGCAGTCGGGTCGGGAGCGCCGTTACCGGCTGACCTGCCGGGTGATCCCGACGAGTTCGCCGCCGGTATGGCTGGGCGCTACGCGCACGGCGTTAACGAGACCGGGCTGTTCCGGCGCAGCGGCGGCGCCCTGGCGAACGTACTGCTGGGACGTGAAGACCCGCTGACCCTGCTGTTCAGCAGCGGCGAGCCGACCGCCGCCGACCTGTACCTGAAGGCGCCGGTAGCGCGCGCCGCGAACCGGATGCTCGGGGATACGATCACAGCGCTACTGGGGGGAATGCCCGACGGGCGCCGCCTGCGGGTGCTGGAAGTCGGGGCGGGCACGGGCTCGGCGACGGCATCCGTGCTGCCGGAACTGCCGTCCGGAAGGTTCGACTACACCTATACGGATATCTCCGCGGGCTTTTTCTCGGAGGCTGAAGGCCGTTTCGGGGGACCCGAGGCGGGGATCGATTACCGCGTGCTGGATGTCGAAAAAGATCCCCTGGCGCAGGGCTTTGATGCGCACGGTTATGACCTGGTGATCGCCTCCAATGTGCTGCACGCCACGCGCTACCTGAACGAGACCCTGGCCCACTGCCTGGACGTGCTCGCCCCGTCCGGTTACCTGGTGGCGCTGGAAAACCTGCGCGGCCAGGGCTGGCTGGACCTGACCTTCGGGCAACTGGATGGCTGGTGGCGTTTTGCCGACGACTACCGGCCGCACCATGCCCTGGCAAGCCCTGAAGTCTGGCGCCAGGCGCTGGGAGATGCCGGTTTTACCGCAACGGAGATCCTGGGCGTTGACACCTCCGCGGCGGCCGGCAAGCCGGACCGGGGCGTGATCGTCGCGCAAGGACCGCCCCGGGTAACCGAGACACGTGGTTTATGGGTCCTGGCCGGGGACCACGGGGGAACAGTCAATGAGTTGGCTGCCGGATTGTCGGCCCGCAACCAGGCCGTCATGCTGGCGGCGGCTGATGAACAACCCGGCGCCAAGCCGGGACAGGAACAGGCCGGTGTTATTCCGGTTTCCCTGGATATGACGGCGCGCGGGGCGTGGCAGGCGCTGTTCCGGGAGTTGCCGCAGGACGTGCCGCTCAACGGCATCATCCACCTGGCCGCGCTGGACGGTCGCGGCGCGCAGGCGTCTACCGGGGAGATGGCGGCTGACGTACGGCGCGCGACGGAAAGCGCATTGGCGCTGGTACAGGGCTGCACGGATGCCGACGTGACGCCGGCCAACGGCCTGTGGTTCGTTACCAGGGGCGGGCAGGTGCTGGAGAAGGAACGTTCAGGGGAACTCGCCGGCGCCACGCTGTGGGGTTTCGGCAAGGTCGTGGCCCGGGAGGCCGCCCACCTGCAGCCGCGCATGATCGACCTCGACCCCGATACGGCTGCGCTGCCGGCCGGACTGACAGAGGAACTGCTCTACCCTGATGCAGAGACCCATATCGCCTACCGCAGGGGGGTGCGCCAGGCGGCACGGCTGGTGCGCTCCGGTAGCGGTGTGGAACGCCTGTCCCTGCCGGCAGGGCCGGACTGGATTCTTGAGCCGGACCCGGCCGGTGCGCTGGAACGGCTGGACACCAGGCCGACGGCGCGGCAGGCGCTGGAACCGCTGGAAGTGCGCGTCGCTATCGAGGCCACCGGACTCAACTTCTGGGACGTGTTCCGTTCCATCGGCTTTATCCCGGAAGGACTGCTGGGCGGAGAAATGTGCGGCCATGTCATCGAGGCGGGTTCCGGGGTAACGAATGTCGCGATCGGCGACCGGGTGGCCGGACTCGGGTTCGGCACCTTCGCACCGGAAGTCGTCACGCGGGCGGAGATGGTGGCGCCTGCCCCGCCGGGTATGTCCGTCTCGGCCCTGGCCACCCTGCCCACCGTATTTGTTTCCGCGGCGCTGTCATACGAACTGGCCGGTCTCAAGGCCGGGGACCGGGTGTTGATCCATGCCGGCGCGGGCGGCGTCGGTCTGGCCGCGATTCAACTGGCCCATGTGGCCGGCGCGGAAGTGTTCACCACTGCCAGTGAACCGAAACAGTCATACCTGCGCGTGCTGGGCGTGAAACACGTATTCGACAGCCGCAGCACGGCGTTCGGACAGGATATTCTGGAAGCTACGGATGGCGCGGGCGTGGACGTGGTCGTAAACAGTCTCACCGGGGAAGGGTTCATCGAGGCCAGCCTGTCCTGTCTGAAACAGGGCGGCCGCTTCGTGGAACTGGCCAGGCGGGATATCCTGAGCGAGGAGGAGATGGCGGCATTGCGACCCGACGTGGCTTACTTCATCCTGGAACTGGACGTCGAGAAAGAACATAACCCGGCCTGGCCCGGGGCTGCCCTGAACAAGATCATGGGACAACTGGCGGCCGGCGAAGTGACACCGCTCATTCACAGCAGGTGGCCGCTGGCCGAAGCGGGGAGTGCCATGCGCTTCATGCGTTCCGCCCGGCACCTGGGAAAGATCGTATTCATGAATCCGCCCCTCATGCACGGCCCGTTACGGCCGGACCGGACCTACCTGGTGACCGGCGGACTCGGCGGCATCGGCTGTCTCATTGCAGAGTGGCTTGCAGACCGCGACGCCGGCGCAATCGTACTGAACGGACGGCGTGAGCCGGATCCTGCCGCGCAGGAGACTATAGACAGGCTGATACAGCGCGGCGCGACTGTGCGGGTGGAACTGGCGGACGTGACGGACGCCGGCGCGCTGGACCGCATGCTGGCGCGCATCGACCGGGAAATGCCGCCGCTGGGAGGCGTCATACACAGCGTGGGCGTGCTGTCCGACGGCGCGCTCGGCAACCAGACCCCGGAGAAATTCGAGCAGGTCCTGGGGCCGAAAGTGCTGGGCGCCTGGCACTTGCACCGGGCAACCGCACCGCGCGACCTGGACCTGTTCGTGCTGTTCTCCAGCGTGGCCGGAGTGATGGGCAATCCCGGGCAGTCCAACCATGCCGCGGCCAACGCGTTCCTCGATCAACTCGCCGCGCACCGGCGCGCCCTGGGCCTGCCGGGACAGGCCATAGCCTGGGGGGCCTGGTCGGGGCTTGGCGAAGCCGAGGAACAGCGGGAACGCATTGCCCGGCAACTGGAGGCATCCGGCAGCGGCTGGATCGACCCGCAGCAGGGAATCAGGGCATTCGACCGGCTGGTAAGCCGGGATATCGCGAGCGCAACGGTAGTTGCCCTGGACTGGCAGGTCTTCAGGGATGCCGTCGATAACCATCCGCCGCTGCTGGAAGAACTGCTTTCCGCCACCCGTGACGCCGGGTCCGATGCCGCGGACGAACCGGAAGACCTGCTGTCCGGACTTCGGAGCGCGGCTGTTGGCGAACGCGTAAAACTGCTGACTTCATTCCTGCAACGGGAGGTGCAGGCAGTGTTGAGATTGCCTGGCGCGCCCGAACCCGCGCTGGGCTTTTTCGACCTGGGAATGGATTCGCTGATGGCGGTGGAACTGCGCAGCCGGCTGAACCGGGCATTTGCGGGCGAGTATACGGCCCCCAATACCGTGGTGTTCGACTACCCCGATATCACCACCCTCGCCTCGCACCTGGCCGGGGAACTCGGCGAGGGAGGCAGCGAACCCGCCGCCCCGGCGCAGCCCGAAGCGCAAGCCCAACCTGCAGGAGAGAGTGGAGACAACGGCATTGCGATCATCGGCATGGCATGTCGCTTCCCCGGTGCGCCGGACCTCGAGGCATTCTGGCGCCTGCTCAACAGCGGCGGCGATGCCGTAACGGATCGCCGCCCGGTTTCGGAATCCCTGGACGACGCATACGGAAATCCTTCCGGCAGCGATGCCGCTCCCCAGTACGGCGGTTTTATCGAGGGTATCGACCTTTTCGACTCGCGTTTCTTCGGCATCTCCCCGATCGCCGCACGCATCATGGACCCGCAACAGAGGCTCCTGCTGGAGACAAGCTGGCTGGCTCTCGAGGATGCGGGGATGGCTCCGGAACGGTTGCGCGGCAGCCGTACCGGCGTCTATGCCGGTATCGCCTCCAGTGAGTACCGGGACCTGATGGCAAATCACGACTACGGTGTCAATTACCTGGGTACCGCCTCCAGCATGGCGGTCGGTCGGGTTTCCTACCAGTTCGGCCTTGAGGGGCCGACATTGCCGGTGATGCTCAACTGCGCGTCATCACTGGTAGCCACACACCATGCCGTAATGGGCCTGCAGAGGCAGGAAGCCGACGTTGCCCTGGTTGGAGGCGTGAACGTAATCCTGTCCCACCAGATAACGAGGGAGATGAAGGAAATCGGCATGTTGTCGCCGCAGGGCACCTGCAGGGCCTTCGATGCCGCTGCGGACGGCGCGGTGCGCAGTGAGGGTTGCGGGATGATGGTATTAAAGCGGCTGGTTGACGCTGAGGCGGACGGGGACCGCATCTGGGGCGTGATCCGCGGCAGTGCGATCAACCAGAGCGGCGCCAGCGCCGGGCCCACCGCGGCAAAAGGTCCGGCCCAGGAACAGGTTATCGAAGCGGCGCTGGCGCGGGCAGGCGTGGCGCCGGACAAAGTGGACTACCTGGAAGCCCACGGGGCCGGATCGGAGCTGGGCGACCCGATCGAGGTACAGGCCGCGGCCGCGGTTTACGGCCGGGAACGCGGCGCTGA
Source organism: Gammaproteobacteria bacterium (assembly GCA_965116495.1). Lineage (GTDB taxonomy): Bacteria > Pseudomonadota > Gammaproteobacteria > Eutrophobiales > Eutrophobiaceae > JAAXHV01. Next base: position 1,376,706 of record OZ220696.1, read on the forward strand.
CCGCCCGCTCCTGATCGGTTCGGTAAAGACCAATATCGGCCACCTGGAAGCTGCCGCGGGTGCGGCAAGCCTGATCAAGACGGTACTGGCCATGAACCGGGGCCAGATCCCGAAACAGCTTCACTTCGACAATCCGACCCCGCACCTGGACTGGGAACGGTTGCCCGTGCGCGTGGCCTCGAAACCGGTGAACTGGCCCGACCAGCCCGGACGCCCGCGGCGCGCCGGCGTGAACGCGTTCGGGATCTCGGGAACGAACTCCCATGTTGTGGTGGAGGGCTACACGGACACGTCTGCCGCAGAGGACACCCCAGGCGAGGCAGATACCCGGCTCCTGCCGCTCTCGGGCAAGACCGGCGAGGCGCTCAGGGACCTGGCGCAGCGCTACCTGTCATGGCTGGACGAGCGCGCCGGGGAAGCCCCGTCCGACTCCGGCGTCAGCCGGGAATTGCTGGCCGACATGGCCTGGACCGCGGGCGTGGGCAGGGCACATTTTGCGTACCGCAAGGGCATCGTATTCCAGGACGCTGCATCACTGCGGGAAGGACTGGAAGCGCTTGCGCAGGCGGATGCAACGTCGCTGACCCCGGTTGAACCGTCAGGTGCGGGCCGGCCGGCCGGCGATGGGCCGGACGCGCCGGGTGGGGACGCACCTGTGGTAGCAGCGGCGCAGTCTTACGAAGCGGGCGCCACGGTTGCTTTTGCCGACTTGTTTGCCGGAGAAAAACGGCGCCGTATCTCATTGCCGGGCTACCCGTTCCAGCGCCGGCGCTACTGGATCGACTAACCAGACAGGAAGATACACGAATGAATGCGCCACAAGCGGGAGGCCGGACAGGCATCCGTTACCAGCCTGATGAACAGCCTCCTGTAACACTTACCGTCGGCCTCGGACTGCAGCTTGCGGGTCTCAACATCGCCGCGGTGATGCTGATCCCGACGGTCATCGTGCGCGCCGCCGGTGAAACCGAGGCCTACCTGTCCTGGGCTGTGCTTATGTCAGTCGCGATCTGCGGTATGACCACGATGCTGCAAGCCCTGCGCTACGGCCGTATCGGCACAGGGCACATCATCGTCATGTGTACTTCTGCGGCTTTCATTCCCGTGTGCATCATGGCGCTCAGCACGGGCGGTCCGGCCATGCTGGCAACCCTGGTCGTGATTGCGGCCTTCGTCCCGCTGGCGCTGTCCTGGAAGCTGTCGCTGTTCCAGCGCATCCTGACGCCGACCGTCTCGGGCACGGTCATCATGCTGATACCCATTGCAACACTGCCGGTCGTCTCGCAACTCCTCGGCAACGGAGTTGAAGACAACTCCATGCCAGGTTCGGCGCTCAGCTTCTTCGCAACGGTGCTTATTATCTGCGCCATTGCGCTGAAAGCGCCGCCCCGGTTACGGGTCTGGGCAGCGGTCATCGGTATCGTAGCCGGCTCGCTTATCGCCGCAATGTTCGGGTTGTACGACGCGCAACGCGTCGCCGGCGCAGCCTGGGTCGACATCCCGGACATCGGCTGGCCGGGGTTTGATCTCGATTTCGGTCCGGTTTTTTGGACGCTGCTTCCCTCGTTCCTGCTGGTGGCCTTGATCGCCGGCATCCGCACCATGAGCGGCGCCGTCGCCATCCAGCGGGTATCCTGGCGCCGGCAACGGGCGGTGGATTTTCGCGCCGTGCAGGGCGCAATGACCGTGGACGGACTGGGCAACCTGGCGTCCGGGCTTGCGGGGACGGTCCCGGGAACGGCCATAACGACCGGCGTTTCCATGACCGAACTCACCGGGGTTGCAGCCCGCAGCGTCGGCCTCGCAACCGGGGCAATCTTCATTCTCCTGGTGTTCCTGCCGAAGGGGGTCGCCGTGGTCCTGGCAATACCGGATTCCGTCTTCGCCGGGTACCTGTTCATTATGCTGGTACTGCTGTTCATGGTGGGTCTGAAACTGGTCATTCAGGACGGGTTGGACCTGCGCAAGGGAATGATCGTCGGCCTGGCCTTCCTGACCGGCATCGGCTGCCAGTACGGCCTGATATACCCGGATTATCTCTCCAAATTCGCCGGCGGCCTGTTGCGCAACGGCATGACCGCCGGCGGCTTCATCGCCATCCTCATGACCCTGTTGCTGGAACTGGCCGAGGCGCGGCGCAGCAGGCTGGTGACGCTGTTCAGTCCCTACGCCCTGTCTGAAATCCGGTCGTTCCTCGGCAGGTTCGCATCCCGGAACAGCTGGGACAGCGCCATGACAGACCGGCTCGGCGCCGTGGTAGAGGAGACCATGCTCAGCCTGTTACAGCAGGAAGAAGCCGATGAGAAGCGCTCCCGGCGCCGCATGCAACTGGTGGCATACAGGGAAGACGGCGACGCGGTGCTCGAATTGGTCGTCGCGCCCAGGGATAAGAACCTGCAGGACCAGCTTACGCTGCTGGGCGAGCAGACAGACGAAATATCCATTGAGCGGGAGGTGTCGTTGCGGCTGTTGCGGCACCTTGCATCATCCGTGCGCCACCAGCAATTCCATGACACGGATATAGTGACCGTGCGCGTGAAACCGCCTGTACCTTCCGAGTCAGAGTAAAATCAAAGGAGTCAGACCTGATTTATTTTCATCCAGTTGATTAATGTGTCGCTGGAAGCGACTGTTTATTTCACTGGGTTCCCGCGTGCGCGGGAATGACGGAACAAGCGCGCGGGAATGACGAACTACGGTAGTTTCGTAAGAACCTGCTCCACAGGTTTGCGCTCAGCGCCCGGTATTTCAGCCGGGTAACCGTACCAGAACAAGCCCACCACTTCTTCCTGGTTGCGCTGCGCGCCGATGATCTCGTAGAAAGCCCCGGTTCGGGTCACCGCCCCGGTGGTCCATTTTACGCCTATTCCCCCTTCCCACAACAACAACATCAGGTTCTGGGCGACGCAACAACAGGAGGCATAGTTTTCCCGCATGGTGACTTCGTCATCCGACCTGCTGCAGGTCAGGACCAGCCAGCCGGGAACCTCACGCCAGCGTTTGAACTTGATCTCTGCGGCTCTTTCACCCTGTTTCTCGTGGACGAGTTCCGCGTTCAGCAAACATATCTGATTCTTGCTTTTCTCACCCAGCAAATAGAAGCGCCAGGGCTGCGTCAGGTAATGGTTCGGCGCCCAAATGGCCCGTTCCATGGCCGCGCGCAGCAAGGCTTCATCCGGTACCGGTTCAGGTTTGAACTGGTGGATGGTGCGCCTGCTTTTGACGAGGTCTTTTATCTCCATTTATTCGTAATCCGGATCAAGGCATGAAATATTGTAACAAGTCGTTGAGGTAACGCGCCCCTTTTTCCGTAGCCTTTATCAGCCCCGGCTCGGGTTCCAGCAAACCGGCTTTTACGGCGGCATCAACCTGTTCACGAATGGCGTCCGAAGCTAACCCGGTCCTCTCAGTAAAATAATCGTGCTGCACGCCGTCCTTCAGACGTAGCGCATTCAGCATGAATTCCAGGATACAATCTGCCTGCGTTAATGCTTTATGCTCAGCAATAACCGAGTCGGTCCCGGCAGTGCGGATATAACTTGCCGGCGCGCGTAATCGGGACTGTCTTGCTATTGTCTTTTGTATAGATAGTTCTACCGCGTCATTCTGGCGTAAGCTGGAATCCAATGGTGTCCGTTTCCCACGATAAGGGAGTGTTTTCTCACTGGATTCCGACCTTCGCCGGAATGACGGACTGTTTGCCGGCGTCATAATAGGCCAGGTGGTAATTTTGCCGTGTGCGCCTGCCCCTATCCCGATATAGTCACCAAATTCCCAGTAATTCAGGTTGTGCCGGCATTCTCGACCCTCCCTGGACCAGGCGGACACCTCGTATTGGCGGTACTGCTGCCGGGTCAGGTAGTCCGCTCCGCAGCTTTGCATCTGCCAGGTCCGACCGTCATCGGGCAACGGCGGCGGTCTTGCATGGAATACGGTATTGGGTTCGATAGTGAGTTGGTACCAGGAGATGTGCGCGGGTTCAAGGCTGACTGCCCGGTCGAGGTCAGACAAGGCGTCTTCCACAGTCTGTCCCGGCAGCCCGTACATGAGGTCGATATTGATATTGGAAAAACCGGCGTCAACGGCGATCTCAACTGCGGATAGCGCAGCATTGCCGTCGTGAATCCGCCCGATAGCCGCCAGTTTGCCGTCACTGAAGCTTTGCGCGCCGATGGACAGACGGTTAACGCCCAGGTAACGGTAACCCGCAAAGCGCCCGCTGTCGGCCGCACCGGGGTTTGCTTCCAGGGTAATTTCAGTCGCGGCAGAAAGCGTGGACACGGCATCGACGGCCTCCAGTATCAGGCCGATACCCTCTACCGAGATAACGCTTGGGGTGCCGCCGCCGAAGAAGACAGAAACAAGTTCCCTGCCCTGGAATAATCCGGCGCTGTATTTCAGGTCGCGCACCACAGCGCCGACGTATTCCCGTTCCGGGAAGGAACCGCCTGTTATTTCATGGGAATTAAAATCACAGTAGGGGCATTTCCTGACACACCAGGGCAGGTGGATATACAGCGCTAACGGTAGTTCATCTGCGTTCATCCATCCCCCTGTATGTCTTTGAGCAGGGGTGCGTAATCTGCGGATAGTCCCAGCCGGTCCCTGATCTGCAGCGTCAGCGACAGCAGGGTCGGCATGAAGGTCAGCGTCATAAGCGTCGAGAACAGCAGGCCGAACATGACGATGGCGCCCAGACCGCGGTACAGCTCGGTACCCGCTCCCGGGTTGAATACCAGGGGAGACAACCCGAATATCGTCGTGATGCTGGATATCATGATCGGCCTGAGCCGGGCCCGGGTGCTCTCCAGCACCGCTTCAACCGACGCCATTCCCCTGGCTTTGATGTTGCGCATGGTACGGTCGATGATCAGGATCGGGTTATTCACCACCGTGCCGATCAGGATCAGGAAGCCCAGCATGGTGATCACGTCGAAGGACTGGTGTATGTCATCCACCCCCAACAGTGACAGGTTGCCCCCTACGGCATTGAGCAGCCACAAGCCGAACAGCCCCCCGCCGATGCCGATGGGAACGGTCGTCATCACCAGCAGCGGATAACCCCAGTGCGAGAAGATGGCCACCAGCAACAAATAAGCAATGAATACGGCGATGATAAAGTTCTCCATCAAGGCGGCGCGGGTCGCCTGCAACTGGTCGCTGGCCCCGGTGATGCTCATGCTGATATCGTCCCCTATTTCTCCCGTTTCCCTCAACTCATCGATAATGCCGCGCCGGACCATGTCGACGCCCTGCTCCAGCGGTATGTCGCGGGTTGGAACAATGCCCAGGGTAATGGTCCTCTCGCCGTCCACCCGGCGGATGGTTTCGGTATTGACGGTGTGACGGACCTCAGCCACCGCGCTCAGCGGCACCGTGCCGCCCCGGCGTGAATACAGCATGATGTCGTCCACGTCCTCCGGCCGCTGGATGGTGCCGTGGGTGGAGTACAGGAACATGTCGATCTTCTCATCGCCCAGGAAAAATTCATCCACGAACGCACCGTCGGAGAAAGCCCAGATGGCATAACCCAGGTCTCCGGCGTCAATGCCCAACTCACTGGCCCGCTCCCAGTCGGCCAGTATCTCCACCAGCGGTTGTCCTATGGACAGACCGGGTGGTTGCGCACGGATCTGCGGGTTCTCAAACACCGACCGGGCCTTGATGAAGGCCTTGAGGCCGGCGTCAAACAGGGATACCAGGTCGGTGCCGCTCAACTCCAGGTTGATACTCCTGGACCCGCCCATGTTACCGGAGAAAATGGAACCCCTGGAGGCAAACGCGTGAATGCCCGGGATCTCCCGGATCTTCCCCAGAACGATATCGAGCATGTCGTCAACCTGGTCCGGTGATGTGGCCTCCAGCATAAGCAGGCTGCGCGACGAGGTTGCGTAGCCGATAACATAATTCAGGCCGGGGAAGTCGGATTCACCCCGGCGGAATTTGTCCGGGTCTGCGCCGATGTGCGGCACCAGGAAATCGTCCACGTCCTTATGAATGGCATGCATCTCGTCGATATTGTAACCGGGTGGAGCAAACATACGGACAAATATCTTCTGCTCCTCCCCTTCAGGCAGGTACTCCGCCTTGGGAATGGAAGCAAAGATGAGCACCGTGATACAGCCCACCAGGATTACCAGACCCACCCGGCGCGTTATTCCGTCCATCAGCCAATGCACGAACCGGATAAGCAGTTCACCGACCCGTTGCCCTGTAGCGTACAGCCCGGACGGGCCGGCGCGCTTCAGCGACAGGAACCGGCTGCACAGGGTCGGCACCACCAGCGTCGCAACCAGCAGGGACATCAGTATGGATGCGGAAATGGCAACGGCTATATCCGAATACAACTGGCCTGCCTCCTGCTTGATGAAGATGATCGGGATGAATACAAACACCGTCGTCAGCGTGGACGCCAGCAGCGCCGGCCATACCTCGGCAACCCCGTCCAGTGCGGCGCGCCGGCGGTCCTTGCCGGCAGCCATGTGCCGGTAGATGTTTTCCAGCACGACAATGCTGTTGTCCAGGGTCATGCCGATGGCAAATGCGACACCGGCCAGCGAGATCACGTTGATGGTCCGTCCGCTGATGAGCAGTCCCAGGAAGGCGGCCAGGGTGCAGACGGGGATGCCCAGCGCGCCGATAACGGTGGCCGAAGGAGTTCTGAGGAAGAGAAACAGGACAAAGGTGGCCAGCAGGGCGCCGATAACCAGGTTATTGCGCACGTTGACCACGGAGTCGGTTATATACAGTACGTCGTCAAAGTTGTACTCCATTTGCAGGCCGCGTTCCAGCAACAGGCCGTTGTTCAGTTCCTCGACTTTGCGGATGACCCTGTCCTTGACGTCGACCACGTTGGATCCGATCTGCCGGACTACCCCCAGACTGATGGTCTGGATCCCGTGCGAGTAGAAATAGGTGTCAACTTCAAACGTGGACAGTTCAACGTAACCCAGGTCGCGCAAGCGCACGAACGCTCCGTCACGCCGGGCAATCACCATGTCCTCCATCTCTGCAGTGGTTTCAAAACGCCCTATCGTCCTCAGCAGGTAACGGCGCTTGCCGCTGTCCAGGTCGCCGCCGGATACGTCCCGGTTGCGCGCGCGTATGGCGCTACGCACCTCCGACAACGTTATCCGGCGCTCAGCCAGCTTCACGGGGTCCACGTGGATCCTGACCTGGCGCTCCGCCCCGCCATACATAGTGACTTCCGACACGCCGGGCACCCGTTCTATCTGCACGCGCACGTGGTCCTCGAGAAAATCGCGCATCTCCACCATGTTGACATCCTGCGGGTTACCGGGCAGGGGCCTGGTAGAGAAAAAAAGGAACGGATTCTCGGCGGAATTGGCAACAAGACGCGGTTCATCGACGTTTTCCGGGTAGCCGGGGACCTGGGTCAGGGCGTTGTTCACCCGGATCAGTACCTCGTTGATATCGACACCGAAAGGAAACTCCAGCATGATTTCACCCAGGCCGGTTTCGGCCCGGGAGATCATGCGGTCCAACCCCGGAATACGGCGCAGGTACTCCTCCTGCTCGATGATGATCTCCTTTTCCACGTCCTGAGGCGCGGCCCCGGGCCACTTGGTAATGACGCTCACTACCCGGACATCGAGATCGGGGATCATCTGGATTGGCACGCGGAATATGGCCAGCACCCCGAACAGGCAGATGATCAGTACCGCCACCGCCACGATCAACGGTTTTTCAATGGCAAACCGGAACATGTTCTTGAATTATCCGCAGATTACGCAGATGAACGCAGATAAAAAAGAAAGATTTTACACATGGACTACAGGAAATATCATGTTAAAACCACTGTCCACACTAAAAAATAATATATTCATCTGCGCTAATCTGCGTAATCTGCGGATAAATCATCTGTTTTCATCTGCGCTAATCTGCGTAATCTGCGGATGAATTCGGGCTTAACCATTCCCTGAACTGCAAGGTCAGTGACAGCAGCGTCGGCATGAAGGTCAGCGTGATCAGCGTCGAGAACAACAGGCCGAACATCACGATAGCGCCCAGGCCGCGGTATAACTCCGTCCCCGCGCCGGGGTTGCACACCAGCGGTGACAATCCGAATATGGTCGTGATGCTGGATATCATGACCGGCCGCAGCCGGGCGCGGGTGCTCTCCAGCACCGCTTCAATCGACGCCATCCCCCGGGTCTTGATGTTGCGCATGGTGCGGTCGATGATCAGGATCGGGTTATTCACCACCGTGCCGATCAGGATCAGGAAGCCCAGCATGGTGATCACGTCAAAGGACTGGTATATATCGGTCAACCCCAGCAGCGACAGGTTGCCGCCTACGGCATTCAGCAACCACAGGCCGAACAACCCCCCGCCAATGCCGATGGGGACGGTCGTCATCACCAGCAACGGATAGCCCCAGTGGGAAAAGATGGCTACCAGCAACAGGTAGGCAATGAATACCGCTACAATAAAGTTTCCCTTCAAGGCAGCGCGGGTCGACTTGAGCAGGTCACTGGCCCCGGTGATGCCCATGCTGATATCGTCTCCTATCTCTCCTGTTTCCCTCAACTCGTCGATAATGCCGCGCCGGACCATGTCGACGCCCTGCTCCAGCGGAATGTCACGCGGCGGGATAATGCCCAGGGTGATGGTCCTTGCTCCATCCACCCTGCGGATGGTCTCGGTGTTCACGGTCTGCCGGACCTCGGCCATTGCGCTCAGCGGCACCATCCCGCCCTCGGGGGAATACAGCATGATGTTGTCTACGTCCTCCGGCCGCTGGATGGTGCCGTGGGTGGAATACAGGAACATGTCGATCTTCTCATCACCCAGGAAAAACTCATCCACGAACGCCCCGTCGGAAAAGGCCCAGATGGTGTAGCCCAGGTCGCCGACATCAAGACCCAGTTCGCTGGCGCGCTCCCAGTCCGGACGGATCTCCACCAGGGGCTGGCCCATAGCCAGGCTGGAAGGCTGCGGACGGATCTGCGGGTTGACAAACACGGACTGGGCCTTGACGAAGGCCTTATGGCCCGCATCGAACAGGGACACCAGGTCGGCGCCGCTCAACTCCAGGTTGATGCTCCTGGAACCGCCCCAGTTGCTGGAGAAAATGGAACCCCGGGAAGCAAACGAATGGATGCCCGGGATCTCCCGGATCTTCTCCACGACAATTTCCAGCAGATCGTTGACCTGCCCCGGAGACGTAGTCTCCAGGATAACCATGTTACGCGCGGCGGCGACATAGCCGACCACGTAATTCAGACCCGGCAGGTCGGATTCCCCGCTTGCGTATTTGTCCGGGTCTTGGCCGATGTACGGCACCAGGAAATCATCCATGTCCTTGTAAATAGCCTGCATCTCATCGATGTTGTAACCGGGCGGCGCAAACATCTGGACGAATATCTTCTGCTCCTCTCCCTCCGGCAGGTACTCCGCCTTGGGGATGGAAGCAAAAATCAGTACGGTAATACAACCCACTGCGGCCACCAGGGCCAGGCGCCGTGAAATCTTCCCCATCAACCAGTGCACGAAGCGGATAAGCATCCCGCCAACTCGTTGGCCTGCAGCATACAGTCCGGTCGCGCCGGACGGTTCAGCGCCCTTCAGTGACAGGAACCGGCTGCACAGGGCCGGCACCACCAGGGTCGCAACCGCCAGGGACATCAGTATGGAGGCGGAGATGGCAACGGCAATATCCGAATACAACTGGCCTGCCTCCTGCTTGATGAAGACGATCGGGATAAACACGAACACCGTCGTCAGCGTGGACGCCAGCAACGCCGGCCAGACCTCGGACACGCCGTCCAGCGCGGCGCGCCGGCGTTGCTTGCCTGCTGCCATGTGCCGGTAGATGTTCTCCAGTACGACAATGCTGTTGTCCAGGGTCATACCGATGGCAAAGGCAACCCCGGCCAGCGAGATCACGTTGATGGTCCGCCCGCTGACAAGCAGGCCCAGGAAGGCCGCAAGGGTACAGATGGGGATGCCCATAGCGCCGATGAAGGTAGCGGAAGGGGTTCTGAGGAACAGGAACAGGACGAGGACGACCAGCAAGGCGCCGATAAACAGGTTCTTGCGCACATTGACCACGGAGTCAGCGACGTATTTCACGTCATCGGTGTTGAGCACCATGTGCAAACCCCGCTCTTTCAGCAGGCCGTTGTTCAGCTCTTCGACTTTTTGTTCGACCCTGTCCTTGACTTCCACCACGTTGGAGCCGATTTGCCGGCGCACTGCCAGGCTGATGTTGGGTATTCCCCGTCCATAGGAATAGGACTTGATTTCAAAGGTAGACAATTCCGCATAACCCAGGTCGCGCAAACGGATAAAGGCGCCGTCGCGCTGGGTGATTACCATGTCTTCGATGTCTTGCGTGGATGCAAAACGGCCCACCGTCCTTAGCAGGTAGCGGCGTTTGCCGCTGTCAAGGTCGCCGCCGGACACGTCCCGGTTACGCGCGCGTATGGCGTTGCGCACTTCCGACAACGTGATGCGGCGCTCGGCCAGTTTCACGGGATCCACATAGATCTTGATCTGGCGCTCCGCCCCACCCCACATGCGGACCTCCGACACGCCCGGCACCCGTTCTATCTGCACGCGCACGTTATCCTCCAGAAAATCGTGCATTTCCACCATGTTGACGTCCTGCGGATTACCCGGCAGGGGCCGGGTCAGGTAAAACAGGAAGGGATTATTGGAGACGGTACTCGTAACAAGCCGGGGCTCATCGACATTTTCCGGGTAGCCGGGGACCTGGGTCAAGGCGTTGTTCACCCGGATCAGGACCTCGTTGACATCGACCCCATAGGAAAATTCCAGTTCAATATCACCGCGGCCGGTAAGAGCCCGTGAGATCATACGCTCAAGACCGGGGACCCGGCGCAGGTACTCTTCCTGCTCGATGATAATCTCCTTTTCCACGTCCTGGGGCGTGGCGCCGGGCCATATGGTAATGACGGTCACTACCCGGACGTCCAGGTCCGGGATCATCTGGATAGGCACGCGGAAAATGGCCAGGACGCCGAACAGGCAGATGATCAATACCGCCACTGCGATAATCAGGGGCTTCTCGAGGGCAAACCGGAACATGTTCTTGAATTATCCGCAGATTACGCAGATGAACGCAGATAAAAAAGAAAGATTTTACACATGGACTACAGGAAATATCATGTTAAAACCACTGCCCACACCAGAAAATAATATATTCATCCGCACTAATCTGCGCCTGTGCTGCGGATAAATTATTTGCGGAAGCGGTACATGCGTTCATAAATTCAGCCGGAGTTCTTCCTTGATCTCGACGATCTGGCCCGGACGCAGGATTTCATTACCGCGTACGACCACCCGGTCGCCTGCCTGCACGTCGCCGGCGATAATTTCAATATTCTCCCGGTAGGTGCGACCCGTCCTTACCTGGATCTGTCCGGCTCGTAAACCACCCCCGCCCTGCTCTAATACCCAAACGGATTGGCTGCCGTCCGGTTTCCTGATAACGGCATCCTGCGGCAGTAACAGTACCTGTTGGCCGGCGGCCTGGGTAAGTTGAAAAATTACCCGGGCCGACATTCCCGGCGCGAGCAGGCGCTCGCTGTTGTCCAGGTCTATCCTCACCGGAAAGGTTCTGCCCGCTTCGCTGCTCATCGGGACTTTCATGGTGACAACGGCAATGAAGTCCCGGTCCGGATAAGCATCAAAAGTAAGCCTGACCGGGGTACCAAGCTGCACGTCATTGAAATAAAACTGCGGAACCGGCACATCCACCCGCAGCAAGCCAATCTCGGCCAATTCAAACAGGGGAGTATCGATCCTGACCCATTCGCCTTTTTCAACCATTTTCCCCGTAATGACCCCGTCGAAAGGCGCCTTTATCATATGCTGCCTGACAATCTCATCGCGTCGATGCAATTCTTCCTTCAAGCGTTCCAGCGCTGCCGTGGCTATTTCGACCGAAGCCAGGGCGGCTTCGTAACGGGTCGCCGGAATATGCTTCTTTTCTACCAGCTCTGCCGCTTCATTCTTTTGCCGGACGGCCTCTTTCAATCTCGCCTGCGCCTCATTGACCTGTGCGAAGGCGCCGGCCCGGTCAATTTCCGCGATGACCTTATCCAGTTCCAGCAGTGCATCACCCTGCTTGACTTCATCCCCCTCATCCACGTACAGCTTTGCGGCCAAACCGGCCACTTCCGGAGAGAGTCTGGACAAGCGCCGCGTCGTCGCGCTGCCGGTCAACGGCAACTCTTCGTAGACCGGTGCGATTGCCGCCTTCACGATTTTCACCGGGATGGTCTTTTCTGACTGTGCGTAAACGAAGTTCGCCGCGAGCAACAGGCAAAATAAACAGCAGCGGAGACCGTAATGCTCCATAGGCGGGTTAGAACACGCCCTCCCCTTTATTGTTCTATTGTTAACCAAGCAGCTTCGCCTCATTCATCATCTTTACCAGTTCACGCATAGCCTGTCCCCTGTGACTGATACTGTTTTTAACTTCCGACGGCAATTGTGCTGACGTGCAGGCATGGGTTGGCACATAGAATACCGGATCATACCCAAATCCGTTGTTCCCCGCGGGTTTATCGACGATATGCCCTTCCCACACGCCGTGCGCGACCAGGGGTTCCGGGTCGCCGGCGTTGCGTACATACGCCATGACACAGCGAAACCGGGCCGCCGGTTCCCGCGCCCCCGCAGTGGCGATATTGCGCAGCAATAATTGCAGGTTGTCACTGTCCGAGGCGCCTGCACCGGCGTAGCGCGCCGAGTATATCCCCGGTTCACCGTTCAGGACGTCCACTTCAATGCCGGAATCATCAGCGATAACCGGACGCCGGGTACGTGCCGCCGCATGGCGGGCCTTGAGCAAGGCGTTTTCTTCAAAACCGGCGCCGGTTTCCTCGACGGCAGGCACTGCAAAAGCCGATTGCGGCAATACCCTGATTTGATGGGCGGAAAACAACTGGGAAAATTCCCGCAGTTTACCCGGATTGCCGCTGGCCAGTACGATTTCCCTGCTGTTCATGATATTTGCTATCTAACTTTTTGGGGGACAGAATTAATTCTGTCCCTGACCTGAGTTACATGTCGGGGACGGATTTATACCTCAGCATATTTCTCCGGGGACGGATTTGAAATCCGTCCCCTGATAGCAACGGCATGCCGGGGATTCCAAATCCCCCTCGTTATTCAGCGTCAAGCGCCGCTGTCTGGATAGTGAACAAGCGCTCAATACCTTTCCTGGCCAATGCCAGCAACTGCTCCAGCTCGGCGAACGTGAACGGGTGCCCCTCCGCGGTACCCTGGATTTCTATTAACTCAGCGCGGTCGTTCATGACGACGTTCATATCTGTTTCGGCAGTGGAGTCCTCGGCATAGTCCAGGTCAAGCAACGGTACGCCGGCACAGATACCAACCGAAATGGATGCAACTGCGCCAATGATCGGATTTGTCTTGATGGCTCCTTGTTCCAGTACCTTGTGGACGGCATCCACCAGCGCCACGTAAGCACCGGTAATCGAGGCAGTGCGAGTGCCGCCATCAGCCTGGATAACATCACAATCGACGATAATGGTATTCTCGCCCAGTGCGTTTAAATCCACCACGGCCCGCAGGGAGCGTCCGATCAATCTCTGGATCTCGTGAGTACGCCCGCTCTGTTTGTTCTGGCCCGCTTCACGACGCATCCGTTTATCCGTGGACCGGGGCAACATGCCATATTCGGCGGTAACCCACCCTCTACCCTCACCCTTCAAAAAGCGAGGCACAGAATCATCAAAAGAGGCATTGCAAATAACCCGGGTCTGACCAAACTCAACCAGCACCGATCCCTCGGCATGACGCGTGTAGGCCCTGGTCAGGCGTACTTCCCTCATTTCATCACGGGCACGGCCACTCGGGCGCATGGTCACTCTCCTCACAGACAGGCAGTTGGACGGAACTTACAGGTTGCCCCCATTATAACCGGATCATCCCAAAACAAACTCCCGGATTTTCCGCTCGAAATTACATCAGGTTTGAAAAACTGTTCCCGAATTTACCGTAAGTTAGGTAAACTGTCCCCGGAATTCCTTCAAGTGAACCGCTTCTGGAATAACAACTGACGGAGAAATAGAATGGTTGCCAGCATGACCGCTTTTGCACGACTCGAAGAATCAGGGGAATGGGGTCATGCCACCTGGGAAATCCGTACGGTCAACCATCGTTACCTGGATATTTCGATCCGGCTGCCTGAGGAACTGCGCGCCCTGGAAACCAGTGTGAGGGAGCGTGTCTCCAGAAAGCTCAACCGCGGCAAAGTGGAATGTAACCTGCGCTACGATGCGGACTCCACCCTGGATAAAATTGCCGTCAACGCCAGGCTCAGCGAAAAAATCATCCAGGCATCCCGCAGCCTGCCCGTCGATAACCCCGCCCCACTCAACCCGGTCGATATCCTGCGCTGGCCCGGCGTGATCGAGAAGAACACGCCCGACCTGGAACAAACCGGCGCATGCCTGATCATCCTGCTGGACAAGGCGCTGCAGGACATTGTCGAGAACCGGCGCCGGGAAGGACAGAAAACGGGCCGGATGATCGAAGACCGTTGCGACCTTGCCCTGCAGCAGGTCATGCAGATGCGGGCAAAGGTGCCGGAGATCATTGCCGCGCTCAGCGAACGCCATTTGGAACGGATCCGGGAACTCGACATCGAAGTGGATAATGGCCGGCTGGAGCAGGAGATCGCCTTATTGTCGCAAAAACTGGACGTGGATGAGGAACTGGACCGCCTGGAAACCCATATCAACGAAGTCAGGCGGGTCCTGGCGGAAACCGAACCCATGGGCAGGCGTCTTGATTTCCTGATGCAGGAAATGAACCGCGAAGCCAATACCCTGGGATCCAAGTCTTCCCACATCGATACCAGCAACGCATCGATTGAACTGAAGGTATTGATTGAACAGATGCGCGAGCAGGTCCAGAATATCGAATGATGGATAAGCGACATTTGCCATCACTTCGGCAGTATCCATTGTCATTCCGGCGATACCTGTCATCCAGCGCCCCATGTTCGTCATTCCGGCGAAGCTTGCCCCTGCATGCCGTAAGCAAGGGGCCGGAATCCAGTAAATTAACGTGCCGCCTCAGGCGGCCGAGTGTCTCACTGGATTCCGGCTTTCGCCAGAATGACGACGGAAGGATATTTTCTGTCTCCAAGTTATTACTTCATTTTCTGTGCCTGCTGCTCATGTTCGGAGTGACCGGTCACGCGACACAGGCAGGGCAGCCGTTGACCCTGGAAAGCATTTTTACCGGCATCGAATTTGAAAATCACCTACCGCAAAACATCCAGTGGCATAGCGGTTCCGGGCGGTTCACCTTCACGTTACCCAACCCGGATACCGGTCTGCTTGACATCCACGAGTACGACGTCGCCGCCGGCTCCTCCCGGGTGATCATTTCCGGGGATGCGCTCCGCTACCGGAACGAACCAATCGGGGCGAGCAGTTGCCGCTGGTCCGCCGACCGGCGCTACCTGCTGCTGGCAGGCCCGGTCAGGGTTACCTGGGACGGCAGGAACGAAGCGGCTTATTACATCTACGAAGCGGACAGTGGAGAGCTCCGGTCGCTGGCCGAAAACAACCCGCGCCTGCTCAACGTGCAGATCTCGCCGGACGGCGCGCGCGTGGGTTACGTGCTGGACAATAATATTTACGTGACGGAATTTGGCGATCGGACCACCCGCGCGATCACGACGGACGGCGATGCTGATATCTTCAACGGCTATTTTGACTACGGCAGCAGGATGTTCGGCGCCGGGGAGGCCTGGTCGTGGTCGCCGGACGGGAAGAAGATTGCGTTCTGGAGGATGGATGTCACCGGCGTAAAAGTATTCTACATGGTGGATGAACTGGGTAAGTACAACACCGTCCGCCCGCTGAAATACCCGAATACCGGCGAGCGTCTCGCAACCACCCGGATAGGCGTGTTCGACCTTGAACGCGGCCGGACAGTCTGGATGGAGACCGGCGGCAACCCCGATGATTATATCCCCAGGATCAACTGGACGAACTCATCCGGCCGGCTTGCCATCCAGAGTCAGGCCAGAGACCACGATGAGCTTGTCCTGCTGCTTGCCGATACCGCCACCGGCAAAACCGGAGCCATTATCAGGGATACCGATCCCGCCTGGGTGGAGGTCACGAATGACCTGCTGGTTTTCAAGGACCGGGAACGCTTCGTGTGGACCTCGGAAAAAAGCGGGTATCGCCATGCCTACCTGTACGACTACGAGGGAAACGAGGCGCAGTTGACCGGCGGAGATTGGGAAATCTCCTCGCTCATCACCCTCGATGAAAGCGCGGGCTGGCTGTACTTCTATGCAAAGAAGGATTCATTCATTGATCAACATGTGTACAGGGTGAAGCTCGACGGTTCGAAGCTCGAAAGGCTGACGCACAGGCCGGGCTGGCACGAGTGGCAGTTTTCGCCGGACCGGCGCTTGGTGATCGAGACCTGGTCGAATGCCGACACCCCGCCCGGCATGACCCTGCGCAAGGCGAATGGGGAGGAAATCGGTGCACTCGAAGCAGGCAATCCGGCGGCACTGGACAAGTATGCCATACCCCGCGCGGAATTCATCAAGGTGGAAACCGGTGACGGCATCCTGGTCGATGCCTACATGATCAAGCCGCCGGATTTTGATCCGGGTAAAAAATACCCCGTCATAGGTCACGGCTACGGCAACGCCGGTTCGCAGGTGGTGGTCAACAGGTGGGTGACGTCTCCGTGGCAGCGTAATACGAAGCAGGATCTCTGGCACCGCTACATGGCCGGACAGGGTTATATCATCTTCACTATGGACAACCGCACTACCGCCGGGAGAGGCAAGGCGGCCAAGAACCTGACCTACGGGCAGTACGGAAAATACGCCGTCCTCGACTACCTGGAAGGCGTCAACTACCTGAAATCATTGCCTTACATTGACGCTGACAGGCTCGGCTTCTGGGGCTGGAGCGGCGGTGGTTACCTGGCGGCCGCGCTGATGACCAAGGGCGCGCCGCATTTCAGGACCGCGGTCAGTATCGCACCGGTCATCGACCTGAACCGCTACCAGGCCTACGGTGTGGAACGCTGGATGGATTCTCTTGAAAACAATCCGCAGGGTTATTTTGAAGTCAACCTGATGAATTTCGCAGACAGGCTGCAGGGCAACCTGCTGCTGATCCACGGCAGCGGCGATGAAAACGTCAAGTATGGATTCACGTTACAACTCGCAGATGCCCTGATCGCCCACAGCAAACAGTTCGACATGATGATCTACCCTAACCAACGCCACGACCTGGACGACGTGCGCCTGCACTTGTTTACCAGGATGAGCAATTATTTTCGGGAGAAGCTGTAAGCACAGACAGCACTATTCCTGGCTTTGCAGCCGCATTAACTCCTTAACCGTGCACACGGTATAGATGATGTTGTTCCGGCGTATGCGATAGGCGCTTTTCAAGTGGGGCGAAACGATATAGTTTTCGCCGCCAGGGTATATGGAGCGGAATGTTTCAACGGGGACGGTATTGAACCTGTCAGGGTTGATCTTGCATTCAATTGTGTCAACCCGATCACGAGTGTGCCGAACCACAAAATCCACCTCGCGGCGTGATTTATCCTGCCAGTAGAATATATCTTCATCAGCGTATTGAAAACGCAGGGCATCGAGTACCAGGTGTTCCCACAGCAGGCCGCGATCGTCTTCCCTGATGTTGTCCCAGCCTTTTTCAAAGGTGACGAACCCGGTATCGAAGGCATAACACTTCGGACGGCTGACTATCTCGCGTTTGCCCCCGCCGTGAAAAGGGGGCAACAAGAATATCGCATGAGCGACCTGCAAGGCTTCAACGTGTGATTTGACTGTGGGACGAGTCTGTTCATTCAAGCTCGACAGACGGCTATAGTCCAATTGCCCACCGCTCTGGCGCAGCAGGAGTCTGAACAGGGACAGGAATCCCCGGCGATTACGAATCCCGAACAGTTCCAGAATATCCCGGGCGTAGAAGCTGTCAAGCCATTCATTAAAAAAAGCAGGGTCCTTGTCGGCTGCCAGCAAGGCTTCGGGTAAACCGCCGAACAGCAATCTGCGGTCCAGGTCGCGAACAGCGAAGGAATCCTCACACTCTTCCCACAATACCGGACAGAGATGGATGGCCTGTTTGCGCCCGGTGAGCGAGTCACGGAACTTGCGGGTTGCCGCCAGGGTAGAGGAGCCTGTAGCCAGTATCCGCAAATACGGATATTCATCAGCAGCGATCTTCAGCAACCTGCTCGGATCATCGAGGCGATGCACCTCGTCAAGAATCAATACCCGGTCAGGAGCCTGGCTATCAAGAAACAACTCCGGTTCCTCCAGGGTCCTGTGCACGGAGGGCAGGTCACAATTCAGGTAAACTGCATCAGGCAGCATCCTTGCGAGTGTTGTCTTACCAACCCGTCGTACACCGGATAGCCACACGATAGAACGGCGAGACCATCCATTCTGAAGCTGCTTTAACCATATATTTCGATTAATCATATATGTATTTTACATTTATCCGTCTAAATGTTAAATTAATTTTAATAATTGACCGAAAGTACGAAACTTTGTTAGACCGCTTGGAGTGGACGCTCAGCGCAGATCAAAAATGATTTTTAACGCTGCATCGACTTCAGCCATATAGCTATCTTCCAACTCCCCTAGTATACGAAGTAGGCGCGCACGACGGTCAATCGGGCGAGTTTGCAGGCAATCTGCTACAGACTTTTTGGTACAACCGTTGCGTGACGAGGGTAAAATTTCCACATTTGTGAAGATACGGGCTTTTTTTTCATTCCAGGCAGTCAAAGGAACTACCTGGCTGATCGGAACACGCGCGTTATAAGTATTATTTGTAACGACAACGCAGGGGCGAATTTTGCCGGTCTCTGAGCCCTTGACAGGCTCAAGGTTGACGTCGATCACCATTCCTCGAGTCAGCTTGTTCATTCAGGCCAATCAGATAGCGCCGCCTCAGTCCATTCCCGTGTTTCACTATCATTTGCGTAGAGTTCAGCGTAGAGGTCTGCTGACTCAGCCAGGCGTTGCTGAAATAATTCTTCCTGTAAGTGATCAAGCGCTGTTCGTACGACTTCGCTTTTATCTTTAAAGCCATACTGCTCACGTTTAGAGAGAAATTGCATGTGAGCGTCTGTTATGCTGAATTTGGCTTGAACCATGACAACCTCCTAACTATACCCATAAAGAGGGCTGTTAATTTAGGCCCTAATTTAAGGCCCAAACCAGGTAATGTCAATATCTGTCCCTGATTTACAGGAATGACAAGCAGGCTTAAAACGTATCGATTGGAATCTTGATGTAGCGCGCGCCGTTACGCTCTACTTCCGGCAAGCGGCCGGCGCGCATGTTTACCTGTATGGAAGGTATCAACAGGACGGGCATATCCAGTGTCTTGTCTTTTGCGCGCCGGATGGAGACAAACTGTTCCTCTGAAATTCCGTCACCAACGTGTATGTTGGACGCACGTTGCTGTGCAACGGTCGTCTCACAGGCAGGCTTGCGGCCGGGAGGCGGATAATCGTGACAGACGAACAGGCGCGTATCACCCGGCAGGTCAAGCAGCACCTTGATTGAACGATACAGGGTGTGAGCGTCACCGCCTGGAAAATCGCATCTTGCCGTACCAATATCGGGCATGAAAACAGTATCGCCGACAAACAGGGCATCGCCTACCAGGTACGATACACAGGCCGCCGTGTGACCGGGCGTATGAAAGGCCTTTGCAGGAAGCTGCCCAATGTTCAGGCTCTCATCATGGCGGAATAAATTATCAAAATCGTGACCGTCGAATTCAAAATCATCTTCCGTATTAAAGATGTGATAAAAATTCCGCTGCACCTCCACTATATGCTGGCCGATACCAATCCTGCCCCCGGTTTTCTTTTTGATATACGGCGCGGCTGACAGGTGATCCGCATGAATATGGGTTTCCAGGAGCCAGCTGACGTGATAGTTGTTGTCCTGGACGAATGCAATAATTTTATCTGCCGATAGAGTGTCGGTACGGCCTGTAACATAGTCAAAGCCCGTTACGGAATCGATGATTGCGCATTCGCGCGTTTGCCCGTCGACGACAACGTAACTGAAGGTGGAAGTTGCCTCGTCAAAAAAACTGTGAATTTCAGCCTTTCCCGATAAGACGCTCATGTCAACATTATCTCATAATCACCATCTGACTTTACCAACAGGGGTTACCTTTAACCAGCCTGCCCTGTGCCCAGACCCAGGTGATGTTATGCCGGTCCGCGTTGTAGATGATCTTTTGCAGCATGTCCTCATGGGTATCCAGCCCTTCCCACAGGCTGAGATTACTGTCCCCAAGGTTTGCATCAACCACAAGCGCGTCAAACGCATAACCTTGTTTGATTAAACCAATATTGAGGTCCAGCGCCAGGCCGCCGGCCGTCGTCGCCATCCAGAATGCCTCCCTGAAGTCAATCCTGGCGTTCGGCGTCCCGCGGCTGTCACGATCAGCTACAGGGTCAACCCCCTCTTCCAGGGCGCGGGACGCGGTGACTGCCATCGAGCAGTTGCGCAACAGGCTGGGGTCTGGCCCTCCAGAGATGTCAGTGCCCAGTCCCACCTGCAGACCGCGGTCCAGGGCTTTTCTCGCCGGGAATACCGCATTGGAAAAATAAAAGTTGGACAAGGGGCAATGCGCGACACCCGTTTGTGCCTGCCTGATGGTGTCCATATCCCGGTCATCGATGAAGTCGGCATGGGCCAGAACGGTCTTGTCAGTTAACAACCCGAATTCCTTCAGGCTTTGGGTATCGTGCCTGCCGTGCCTGTTTATCACGTAAGCATGTTCCCAATCACTCTCGGAACAATGGGTCTGTACATGGCAGCCGTACTCCTGTGCGATTTCGGCCAGCCCCGCCAGCATCTCATCCGTACAACTCGGGATAAACCGGGGTGTTACCACGGGTTTTACCAGTCCGGTTTCATTACCGGGCAGTGCGTTTATATGCCGGATCAATGCCCGCGTGTCCTCGAGTCCCCGGTCTGCGGACGCATCGCGATAAAATTCAGGGCATTCTTCCGGGTTGTCCATCGCCACCTTGCCGACCAGACCACGCTGACCCCTGGCCAGGCAAATTTCAGCCAGCCGTTTAGTGGCTTCCAGGTGAATTGTGCCGAAATAAAGCGCGGTCGTCGTTCCGTTGGCGACCAGGGTATCCACCAATGAGGTGTACACCGCTTCGGCGAAGGCAATGTCCTGGTATTTTGCCTCAAGCGGGAAGGTATATTGCTGCAACCAGTCATACAGCGGCAAATGCAAGGCCTTGCCAAGTTGCGGCCACTGGGGGGCATGGATATGCAGGTCCACCATACCGGGCAACAGGTACTGGCCGGCGCCAAGCTGCAGCAGTCTGCCGCGCGCGGCGGCCCGGCGCTTCAGTTCCTCGCAGTCGCCGCTGCCGCCCTGGTGCAGCGCGGCAATATGTCCCGCGTCATCCACTTCAACCAACGCATCTTCAAGCACCTCGACCTCACCACAGACAGGCGCATGAATCACGGTCCCGCAAACGCTGAAACCACTCATTGACGGGGAGAACTACCGTTCATTTTAACCACTACCGGGGTCGCCAAGCAGGTCTTCAAGCCGGTAGCCGGCGATCCTGAAGACCTGCCCCAGACATTCGTCGAACTCAACTTGCAGACTATTTTCCAGGCGCTCCCGGAATCGCATGATGATTTTATCCGGGTCCAGCCCCTTCACCGCGAGAATAAACGGGAAACCGAATTTGTCCCGGTAGCGCCGATTCAACTCCGCCAGTAATTCAACCTGACCGCCGTCATTCAGTCCGGCATTTCTCTGCTCTCGTTCGGAATGTCCCGTCAAAGGTTTCCGCGCACCCAGCTCCGGATGTGCCCGCAACAGAGCCAACTGCCGCTCCCGACCGGCGTTTCTTACGACCTCACACAACGCTTCAGCCACGTGCGCGTCACTCCTGAACGGCCTTGACTGCCACGCCGTCTCAGCCACCCAGGGCGAATCCTCAAACACCGCGCCGAAAACGGCAACAAAGGCATCCCTGTGCATATCGTTGATGTTGCTGTACCGGTATTTAACGGAGGAAGTGTCTTTCACCATGATATGGGCCATCCACTTCCTACAAAACAGTCGACCTGTTACTGCTCAGCAGCCAGCGACCTGTAGCAAACAGGACAAACACCAGGCTGGCCGCAATCAAAACCAGGGGGAAGCCCCCAGGGTCCCATATATCCATGGCAACGCCGGTCAGCGGCGGCCAAATCATGCTGCCGACACCCCAGAGAAGACCGAGGGAAAGATTGGCCGTCACCAGTTCCCTGCCGCGGAAACGCTGGCCGATTATGGTCAATACCGCCGTATACATGCCGGCAAAAGCGCCGCCCCAGGCAAACAGCAGCGGCCACAGGAAGACACGGGCATCCATGACATACGGCAACAGGACGGCGCCGGCCAGGGCGACCAGGCCGCAACATACGAGCACTCCGTATCGGTTGAACTTGTCCGCCAGCCATCCCATGGGATATGACAGGGACACTCCTCCAACGCCGATAACGGTAAGCATGATCGCGGCTTCGGCCTGGCCCATCCCGCTGCGTACGCCGTACACCGGCAACAATGAATTCCCCGCCGTCTCCTTCATGGAGAACAACAATACGCCGGCAACCAGGGTGGGGGCCAGCCACATAAAGGAAAAAATATTGAACGAGGATTCTTCATGGGTGGATAAACGGTACGGCCCTGTAAAGAGTAAAGGCAACGCAGCCAGGGCTATGAAACAAGCCCCGACCAGAAACGGCGCCCAGCCCTGGATTCCCACAGCAGGGATTACCAGCGGCCCCATGGCGATGGCTGCGGCTAACAGGGCGTTGTAGAGGCCCATGAGCCGCCCCCGGTTGGCGTCATCGACAATTTCGTTGATCCAGGTTTCACTGGTCACCAGCATGCAGTTGGTCATCGCTCCCAGGGACATGCCCAGGGCAAACCAGGCGTAGAGATGATCAAAGCGCGGAAATTGCAGGAGCACAATCAGGTCCAGCGCCAGGGTAAGGATTAAAAAACGCTGCATACCCAGCTTCTCGACCAGCGTCGGAATAAACGGGGTGGAGAGGAATATGCCTATGGCGGGCATTGCGGCATTCAGACCGATGATGCTGCGATCAATGTCCCGCGCTTCCAGGATGAGGGCCAGCAGGGGCCGGCTCAATCCCAGGGTAAAGCCGTACATGGCCACACAGGCAAAAATGGCGAACAGCGCCTTGTTTCGATTGTTTTTCACACCGGGACGGACAAAAGAACGTTATTCTGTCCTACAGGGATGCTTCTCATGCCAGTGTCCGGCAATTTCCACGCGCCGGCAGATCCAGACGTCCTCATGCTGTTGCACGTAATCAAGAAAACGTTGCAACGAAGCCGCCCTTCCGGGTTTGCCGATGATTCGGCAGTGTAAACCCACGGACATCATCTTCGGAGCCGTTTCTCCTTCCCGGTAGAGCACGTCAAATGCATCCTTGAGGTAGGTAAAAAACTGGTCGCCGGTATTAAAGCCCTGGTTGGTGGCAAAACGCATGTCATTGGCATCCAGGGTGTACGGCACTACGAGATGAGGTTTGCCGTGCACCAGTTCCCAGTAGGGAAGATCATCTGCGTAGGAATCCGCATCATACAGGAACCCGCCATGTTCAACGACCAGGCGGCGGGTATTCGGGCTGTCACGGCCGGTATACCAACCCAGCGGCGGACTGCCGGTCAACCCGGTGAGCGTATCCACCGCCAGCTTGATATGGGTGCGCTCGGTCTCCTCATCGATAAACTGGTAATTGATCCAGCGCCAGCCGTGACCGGCTATCTCGTGCCCGTCTTCCAGTATGGCCCCCACGGCTTCCGGGTGACGCTGCAAAGCCATAGCCACCGCGAACACGGTGACCTTGATGTCACGTTCGCGGAAAATCCGCAGTAACCGCCAGAGCCCTGCGCGGCTGCCATATTCATAGAGGGATTCCATACTCTTGTGGCGTACGCCGGCAAAGGCCTCGGCGCCGATAATCTCGGACAAAAAGGTCTCCGACGCCGCATCCCCGTGCAATACGGAACTTTCCGCGCCCTCCTCATAGTTGAGCACGATCTGCAATGCCAGGCGCGCGCCGCCCGGCCACTGCGGATGGGGTGTATTTGCCCCGTAGCCAATTAAATCGCGCGGATAACTCAAATTTGTCTCAATTAATAATTAATATTACGAATTAGGAATTACGAATTCCAAATGAGAAATGTTACTGTACAGGCCAAGCGGAGAAAAAACCATTATAATGACGCCGGCGCACCGTAACCGATAAATTTCTGACTGGCATAACATGAGCGAACAAGAACGACTGAGGGACGTAAAACATGCCTTTGTCGACCTGGCCGACGAACGGCTGGGGACAGAGGCGATCTATTGTACGGACGACTTCTTTGCGCCCATGCAGAACATGTTGAACCCAAGGGAGCCGGTATTCACCCCCGGCAAGTTTACCGATCGCGGCAAGTGGATGGACGGCTGGGAATCGCGGCGTAAACGCAACGGCGATTATGATTACTGCATCGTACAATTTGGCATATCCGGCATTATCAAGGCCGTGGACGTGGATACGCGGCATTTCACGGGTAATTATCCGGCACAGGCATCCCTCGACGTCTGTAATTCGGATAAACCTCCTGATGAAACGACCCAGTGGACCGAGATCATCCCCAGGCATAACCTGGAGGGCGATTCCCATAACCTGTTTGACTCGGATAATACGGATATCTGGACCCACGCCCGCCTGAATATTTATCCTGACGGTGGAGTTGCGCGTCTGCGTATATACGGCAATGTCTATCGCGACTGGAGCGATGTCAAACGGACAAAAATGATAGACTTGGCTGCGGTTGAAAACGGCGGGCGTACGCTCGCCTGCAACGATGAACACTTCGGCGACATGGGGAATATCATCATGCCCGGGAAAGGTATCAACATGGGTGACGGCTGGGAAACGCGACGCCGGCGCGATGCTGGCCATGACTGGCTCATCCTGCAGCTGGGTCATGCCGGGACGATCGAGATGATTAATGTTGATACCGCCTTTTTCAAGGGCAACTATCCGGACCGGGTCAGCCTGGATGCCCTTTACCTGTCAGGGTTCAGTAAAGATGCGCCTTCACTGGAAGAAGTAGCCTGGCATGACGTATTGGGATTGATGCTGGAAATGGACCCGGACGCGCTGCTCCGGGATGGCGTTACCTGGCAACCGCTCCTGCATGAACAGAAACTGGGACCGGATAAAGAGCACTGGTTCAAGGAGCAATTGCAGGACTTGGGACCGGTCAGTCATATCCGGATCAACATGCATCCCGACGGCGGTATCAGCCGTTTCCGGGTTTACGGCTATAAATATCACGAAGAATAAAACATGGAAAAAACATACATCCGTTCACAGGAATTGCTGGAAGATTCATTCAGGCTGGCCGCAGCGATCTATACCAGCGGCTTCCGCCCGCATTTCATCGTAGGGATATGGCGCGGCGGTTCACCGGTCGGTATCGCGGTGCAGGAGTATTTTGAGTTTCGCGGGGTGGAAACGGACCACATCGCCATCCGTACCTCTTCTTACACAGGTATTGGCGAACAATCGAACAGCATTCGCGTGCATGGCCTGCATTACATTATTGAAAACGTCAATGCGGAGGATCCCCTGCTCATCGTTGATGACGTATTCGATTCAGGCAGGAGCATCAAGGCGGTACTGGATGAACTGGCGGAAAAGACCCGGCGCAATATGCCTTCCGATCTGAAAATCGCCTGCACCTGGTACAAGCCCGGCAACAGCAAGGTAGCCATCGTGCCGGACTATTACATCCATAAGACCGATAAATGGCTTGTTTTTCCCCACGAACTCGCCGGTTTGACCATTGATGAGATCAGGACAGGGAAAGAGGACCTGAGTCAAATCTGCGACCTGCTGGGAGACTGACCTCCAAACTACACTATACACAACGACATAAATAATGCCGCATCATGATTCGTCATTCCGGCAAAAGGCCGGAATCCAGTAGACAAAACTCTTTATAGGGAAGGTTTGCTTACTGGATTCTGGTCTTTGCCTTCGCAGGAATGACAAACGTGGCGCGATTTATGACGTTACGTATAAAAAGTGAATTGATTACAGGTGGTCTGACCATGAAGATTGAAAAAACCTTTGCCGTGGATGCGCCGCAACAAGTTGCCTGGGATTTTATTACATCGCCTGAACTGGTTGCTCCCTGTATTCCCGGCTGCACGGGGGCCGAAGAAACGGAGCCGGGCAAATACCGGGCTGTGATCAAGACAAAGGTCGGGCCGATAAAAACCATGTTTAAAGTCGGCATTGAGACGCGCGGAGAGCGGCCGCCGGAATTTGCCGCCTACACCACTTCCGGTGAAGAAGGCAGCCGGTCCAGCCTGATAAAAGCCGTCAGTACCTTGAGTCTGAAACAACTTGATCAGGATAAAACGGAAGTGACCTACACATCCGAGATCAATATGCTGGGCCGGTTGGGAAAATTTGGCTCCGGCCTGATGCAGAAAGTAGCCGATTCAATCGGCAACGAATTTATTGCTACAATGCAGGACAGGATCAAATCCGGGGAGTACTAATGTTTATGAAAAGATTCCTTGCCGCGCTGACTGTCGTTACGTTAATACTTACCTGCACGGCTCAATCACAACAATACGGGTCTACGGATTTCCACGCCAGCGGTGACCCGGAAGCCCATGCCCTGTTTATCCGCGGCCTGGTGATGCTGCATAATTTTGAATACGAAGACGCCCGGGAGATGTTCCGGCAGGCGCGCAACCTGGATCCGGACTTCGTCATGGCGTATTGGGGCGAGGCCCTGACTCACGAACATCCGTTATGGAACCAGCAGAACCTGGCGGCGGCCAGGGCTGTGTTAAACCAGTTGGCTCCCGCTGCCGAAGCCCGTGTCGAGAAAGCGCAAACGGAGCGGGAAAAGACATATATCCGCTCAGTCAACATCCTGTTCGGCGAAGGCGCTGCCAGAGAGCGGGATTATGCCTACGGCGCGGCCCTGAAAACAATCAGCGAAACCTGGCCGGAGGATATCGACGCCGGTGCGTTGTACGCCCTGTCGGTACTGACCGTCAGTCACGATGGGCGGGATTTTTACAAGTTCATGCGGGCCGGCGCCATCACGGAGGAACTCATGGACAAAGCGCCGGGACACCCCGGCGCCTTGCATTACAACATCCACAGTTATGACGACCCCGTCCATGCCCCCCTGGGCCGGCGCGCTGCGGACCTCTATTCAGAGATAGCGCCCGCTGCGGTCCACGCCCTGCACATGCCATCACACATCTATTTCGCCCTGGGCGATTATGACCGTGCCGGAGACCTGAACGCCCGCTCATTCCAGGCCGCGCTGGAACGGATCAGGGAAAAAAATATCCCTTACAACGGCCAGGCCTATCACTCCCTTTCATGGCTGATATATTCCCACCTGCAGGGAGGCAGATTCGACGAGGCCCGGCGCCTGGTGGGATTCGCCGAGCAAGAATGGAAGAATTCCGATACACCCGTCAATCGCATCGGCTTCATCACCTGCCGCAGCAACTATATCATCGATACCCAGGCCTGGGACGACCCGCTGCTGGACCTGGAGGTCAGCCATGACAAGGTATGGCCGTCCATCATCGCCATGGATCAATACATCATTGGCATGCGGGCCCTGCACCAGGGCGACACCCGCAAAGCCGGGGCAATCGTTGATTCCTTTGTGCGCTCACCCAATCCCGACAGCAAGGCAATCCGCGCCGCCGCGCCCACGGTGCTGAAACTGCTGCTGCAAGGCCGCTTACTCATCGCTGAAGGAGACAGTGAGAAGGGACTGGCATTAATGCAGGAGGCCGTTGACCTGGAACAGACCCTCGCACCCGCCATCGGGCCCGCCATGCCCCAGCCTGCAGCGGAAGCCCTGGCGGATGCATATTTACAAATCGGCAAACCGGACCAGGCCCGCGAAAACTATGAACTGTCCCTGACCCGCGCCGTCAACCGGCGGCGTTCTGTCGAAGGGTTAAAATCCGGCGATGACGTTTCGTAGAACCCCCGGCGTGCTTTCCGTCGATCAGTTGGGTACCGATCTTCAGTTCCCGGCAAGCCCGGTGTTCAATCCATATCGAGTTTGAACAACTCGATTGCATTGGTCCGGCCGATTTGCATACGCTCCTCATCGGTGATGACAGTGGTGGCATCAAACCAGTCAGCCGCATCCTCCATCCTCTCAAACGGATAATCTGCAGAGAAGTAAACCCTGTCCGTGCCCATAACATCCAGGGTACACTTGAACGCGGGATCGTTGAAGTTACCGCTGGTTGTAATATGGAAATGGTCCCGGAAGTAATCGCCCAGTGGACGTTTGCCGCGGTAACCGCGCGGTGAAAAACGCATGCGCGCATCGAGACGCCAGAGGGCAAAGGGAATATTTTCCCCCATGTGGCCCAGGATGATCTTCAGGTTGGGGAAATCGTCAAATATGCCAGAACCGCACAGGCGCAAAGCGTGGATCGATGTTTCAACCGCGAAACCCCAGGGGGAGCTCATCAGCCAGGGATGCCCCTCATAATTCCTGGATTGTGACGGTATCTGCATGCGCGGGTGAAGATAAAAGGGCACGTCGAGTTCGGAGACCGTAGCCCAGAATTCACGGTATTCGGGGATGTCATAATACAGCGCCGAGTCCGGTTCGTTCTTCTGGGTAAATCCATTCACCAGAGCCCCTTTGAAATCCAGTTCATTGATACAGCGCTCCAGTTCAGCCGATGCCGCGTCCGGATCCTGCATAGGCAGCGCGGCCAACCCTGCATAGCGGCCCGGGTACCGGATTACCGCTTGCGCTATCCGGTCATTCGCCTGTCCGGCAATCCCGATTGCCTCCTCCGTGTCCAGGACCGACTGTAAGCCCGGGGCATTGAGCGATAACAGCACCAGTTCAATACCGGAGTTATCCATTGCCGCAAGTCGTTTCTCATCGACGTCAAGAAGTTCCAGGGCAAGCTCGTCCCACCTCGCGGATTCCCCGGCAGCTGCCTTGGCATGGCCTACGGTTTCTTCTATTGCCATATGTTCTTCAAATACAATTTTTCCTTTCATATCAGTTATATATTTTCTCACTACAGGTGAGGATACATGGTCTATATTAGCCTAAATTTATGCCCGCGGCAGTTCCAATTTTGCCATATCAGTTCTGTCCAGGATTTGGGACATTGAAAAATCACTGTGTTAGGATATGCTGTCAAGAACAAAGAAAAAACCAAGACGCTCCCAGATGAAACCTGTTCTCCTTTCAACTGTTTCAATAATTCTCTTCTGTTGTCTTGCGGCCTGTTCCGGCCCTGGTCCCAGCAATTCCGGCAGTGCGGATAGCCGGCCGAATGTGCTGCTCATCGTTGTGGATGATATGGCCTTTAATGACCTCAGCATGTTCGGAAGCGAGATCAGGACGCCCAACATCGATACCCTGGCGCGGGAAGGGGTTTTTCTGACCAATTTTCACGTAGCGCCGAACTGTTCTCCCACCCGGGCCATGCTGTTTTCCGGCACTGACAGTCATAATGCCGGGCTCGGGAATATGGCGGAGGATTTGTCGGCGAACCAGAAAGGCAACCCGGGTTATGAGGGTTACCTGAACTTCCAGGTCGCGGCCCTTTCGGAACTGTTCCTTGAGGCCGGCTACAACACTTACATGACAGGCAAGTGGCACCTGGGGTTGACGCGGGAAACCAGTCCGGCGGCGCGGGGATTTGAAAAATCCTATGCCATACTACAGGGTGGCGGCGGTGCCTTTGCCAACATGCTGCCGATTGTCGGGCCGGGCAAAGCCCTCTACCAGGAAAACGATGCAAAACTGGAAAAGTTGCCCGAAGACTTTTATTCCACCCGGTTCTATACCGAACTCATGCAGGAATACATTGGCGCGGACCTGGATGACGGCAAACCGTTTTTTGCCTATCTCGCCTACACCTCACCCCATTGGCCGCTACAGGCGCCGCAGGAGTCGATAGCCCGGTACAAGGGCGTTTATGACGCCGGCTATGATGCATTGCTTGATAAGCGTCTGCAAAACCTGAAGGACCTGGGTCTGGTCGATGCTGATGTCGAACCTTTTCCCAGGTTGCTGGATGAGAGACCCTGGGATGAACTAAGTCCGGAAGAGCAGCGCTACCAGGCCAAAATCAAAGAGATCTACGCCGCTATGGTGGACGACGTGGACGTGTATATCGGCAGGATGATCGATTATCTCAAGGAAATAGGCGCATATGAAAATACCATCATATTCTTCATGTCGGATAACGGCCCCGAAGGTCATGCCATGCAGCACTCTTTTCCTGAACTGGTGACGTGGGCGAACGAGTGCTGTGACAACAGCTATGAGAACATAGGCGATGCCGATTCTTATGTCTGGCTGGGTCCGAACTGGGGGCAGGCAGGTAATACGCCGTTGCGTATGTTCAAAGGCTACCCCAGCCAGGGCGGCGTGCGGGCCCCTGCGTTTTTTCATTACCCGCGCGCCATGCAGGCAGCGGCGATGAACGATTCGGTAATAACCGTGAAGGATATCATGCCGACCTTGCTGGAACTTGCCGGGATCGAGCATCCCGGCGCCGGGTTGTTCCAGGGCCGGGAAGTACTGGCCATGCAGGGTCGTTCCGTCGCGCCTGTCCTGACCGGAGAGCGTGCTTCCGTGCGGGAGCCGGATGACTACATGGGCTGGGAGTTGTTCGGGAAACAGGCAATCCGCCAGGGTGACTGGAAAATCATCAATGTCCCCAGTATCCCGTCCCGGGACGCGCGCCTGCCAATACTGAAACCGGGGCAGTGGCAATTGTATAACCTGGCGGAGGATCCGGCGGAAATGAACGACCTGGCGGATTCCAATCCAGAGAAACTCCGGGAACTGCTGGCGCTGTGGGAGCGGTATACGACGGAGAATAATTTTATCTATCCAGATACACTTACCGGTTATTAAGCGTGACCCAAGCCTAACACGCTGTAGTCGCCATCGATAATCAGTCGAATGGATACATATAAGCCCAGTAGTGAGAATAATATCCAGATAGAATTTATTGCCCAGATATAGATGTATACGTCAGCCTTACGGATCAACCTGTGCCTTTGGGCGACAAAAAAGCTCACGATGTAAACCGAGGTCATGTACGTCCATTGCCAGAACAGGATGATACCCAGAATGCCCGAGACCATGGCCGGCAGGAAAACGGCCGTATACGCCGCATACAGGACCAGTGATGGGACCAGCGTGAAAAAGCCGTTGGCAATGTCGACATTGAAGCCGTATGTCCTGCGGTCCGCATAAGAACTGTCGTATAAGCAATACGACGCCCATGCGTCCGCCCAAATCGTCGGGGACAATAATTTTCCAACCGGAACTTCTGTAGTCATAAATGCAGCGGCCGGCGTTTGGCCGGTTTTCGCGCACTGATCACGCCAATAACCGGCACGTTCTTCAATATAATCCCGCCGCCAGAAAAGACACATCTCCCAGTAGCACACCAGCAGATTGATCGAAAAAAACAGGCTTAACAGGCAATAGTATGTATTTAGGATACCATTCACCCGGTAATTCACGCCAATGCCGGCAACGGCAAACCCCACAATAAAAACCGCAATAAACGAACCAACATGCATTTTAATTCCAACCTTCCGTCTCAGTAAATTACAATATTAATCGAGACTGCATTGTATGCTATAAAACGGTAATTCGCTGTACCGGGAATACCGGATTAAGAAATAGAGAGAAAATTCTTATGCATGTAATCATTGTCGGCGCAGGCATTGGCGGTCTGACTGCTGCATTGAGTCTGGAAAAAGCCGGTATTGAAGCAACCGTCTTTGAAAGTACGGAAAGCATCGAACCATTGGGTGTGGGTATCAATGTCCTGCCCCATGCTGCGAGGGAGTTGATCGCGCTCGGACTTAGGGATGATTTGGACAGGCTTGCCATTCGCACACGCTCCATGAAGTATTTTTCCCGGCGCGGCAAGCTGGTAATCAGTGTCCCATGCGGTGAATATGCCGGTTACAACTGGCCGCAGTACTCGCTGCACCGCGGGGAATTGCAGATGCTGCTGCTTGAAACGTTTAAACGGCGTGCAGGCAGGGACAGGGTTGTCACCGGTCATCAGCTTGGGGGTTTTTCACAAAACGAAGACTCGGTTACGGCGAATTTTATCGATCCCTCATCGAATAAACCACGGGCCGATGCCACCGGCGACCTGCTCGCAGGCGCTGACGGACTCCATTCGGCAACGAGAAAAACGTTATACCCGGATGAAGGCGCAGCAGTCTATGCCGGCATGGTATGTTTCCGCGGCGCAGCTAAGGCATCCCCCTATCTCGATGGCGAATCCATGATTATCTGCGGCGACAATCGCCTGCGCCTGGTGTCGTATCCCATCTCCGGGTCGTTACAGAGGAAAGGACACAGCCATATCAACTGGATTGCCGCCGTCCCTTTTGTCACGGACAAACGCCAGGAGGAAGATTGGGGCAAGCTGACCAGACCGGATAACCTGATCGAACTCTATAGCGACTGGCAATTCGACTGGCTGGACGTGCCCGGCATCATCTCTGACACGGAACAGATATTTGAATTCCCGATCTATGACAGGGACCCGTTGGAGCAGTGGACATTTGACAGGGTAACCCTGCTGGGCGATGCAGCTCATCCCCTGATCCCGGTCAGTTCCAGCGGCGCGGTTCATGCCATTATCGATGGCCGGGCGCTGGCTTATGCATTGGCCACACATCGTGATCCGGTAGCAGGTCTGCAGGCCTATGAAGCCGACAGGCTGCCGAAAGCAAACCAGGTGGTGCTGGCCAGCCGCAGGAACGGTCCCGATGAAGTACTGGAGATAGTCAGAAATGAATGCCCCGAAGATGCGGTTGACATTCACGACCATGTCAGCAAAACCAGGTTGCAATCCGTTATTGATGACTTCAGGGAGCGCTCGGGTTTTGCCATAGAAACACTCAACAACGGTCCTTCCTACACAGTCTGACGCAACACCGGCCAGGAATTGACACCGGGTGAAGAAGTAATTCCTGCCTACAATTTTCCCAGCGCCTGCAGCACCTTCTCCGGCGTAATCGGCAATTCCGTAATCCTGACGCCTATGGCGTTGTATACCGCATTGGCGATGGCCGCGGCGGGGACGATCAGGCACATCTCGGACATGCTCTTGGCGCCAAACGGTCCGGTCGGCTCTTCTGAATCGACGAAGATACTCTCTATCTCAGGCGGCATCTCCATGGATGTGGGAATTTTGTAATCCAGGAAATCTCCGGACAGGCAGGCCCCCGTATCAGGGTCAAACTGCAGGTGTTCCATCAAGGCGTAGCCCATGCCCTGCTGAAAACCTCCCTCAACCTGACCCTCGGCTGACTTGGGATGGAATACCCGGCCTGCATCCCCGGCGTACACCGCACGCAGGACCTTGACCTCGCCGGTATCCGTATCGACCTCCACTTCGACGAACTGCGCCGCGGCAGGCGACGGGTTTGACGGCGGCGCCTGGCTGGCGGAACCGATGATGGTGCCCTTCTCCGCGACGCTGGTGGGTTGCGGGCCGGTATCGGTCATCTGTATGAACGGAGATTCGGCCCGGGCGATGATATCCGTCATGGCGACACCGGAGTCCGGTGCGCCTTTGACCAGGATTTGGCCGTCCTCAAGGTGAAGGTCCTCGGGGTTCGCCTCCATGATCGCGGCAGCAGCCTGAAACAGACGCTGCTTGGCAGCCACTGCGGCTGCCTTTGTACCCAGGCCCGCCGAGTAAGTCGCACGGCTGGCGTGGGTAGGCGCGTCAAACGGCGCCGTATCGGTATCGGCATAGACGATTTTCACGGCTTCGGGCGCCAGGCCAAGCTCCTCGGCCACAACCTGGGTCAGCATGGTGATCTGGCCGGAGCCCAGGTCGACACAGGACGACACCACGTCGGCAGTACCGTCCCGATTCAGTTTTACCGTGGCCCCGGAGTGTTCATAGATGTCCGGGAACCCGAGGCAGCCACTCACCCAGAGCGGATGGCAGGCAAACCCGATACCGCGTTTTATCCTGCCTTCCGTCGCGCCGGCAGGACCGCGCCGGTCGAAACCGATGCGCTCGGCGCCCTGTTTCAGGCAGTCATCCAGGCGATAACTGTTCAATTTATGACCTTGCAATACGGGGTGGGGGTCGCCTTCCTTCCAGGTGTTGCGGGAACGGAATTCAAACGGGTCGAGGCCCAGCTTTTCACAGATCTCGTCATTCTGGGATTCAACCGCAACACAGCCCTGGGGGGCGCCGTAGCCGCGATAGCCGCCGCCGATGATGTTGTTGGTATAGACGGTGAAACCTTCCCAGACCTGATTCGGGCATTTCCATGGGAAAAACGTCCCGTACAGGCCGTGCACCATGATGACCTCAGCCCCGTGGGTGGCATGGGCGCCTGCATCCAGGATGCTCTTGATGTAACGAGCGGTATAGCTACCATCGTTCTTTACGCCGGTCTTGAGATACACCTTAATGGGGTTGCGGGTAGTCGAGATAAAGTCCTCCCCGCGGGTATGTTCTATTCGTACGGGCCGTCTCGACTTGCGACTCAACAATGCCGCGACGGGTTCAAGGTGCCCTATATCCAGCTTGCCGCCGAATCCACCGCCGATATAGGCCGGTTTGACTACGTTTACACTGCT
The DNA here is from genome assembly GCA_965116495.1 of Gammaproteobacteria bacterium. GTDB lineage: Bacteria > Pseudomonadota > Gammaproteobacteria > Eutrophobiales > Eutrophobiaceae > JAAXHV01. Next base: position 1,411,511 of record OZ220696.1, read on the forward strand.
CTCGGGGACACCCAGGGCAACCGCCATTTTCTCTCTCAGGCCAAAACCGTGCTGCATGGAGGAACGAACGGTAATCCTGCCGTCCGTTTCACAATCCACCACACAGACGCGGGGCTCCATATAGCAGGTATGCACCCTCTGGGTCTGGTATACGCCCTCAAAAATATGGTCGGCCTCGGCAAACCCGGCTTCCAGGTCGCCAAAATTAAATGACGGCGTCTTGGCAATATTATTCGGCGCATGGTCGTGGATCTGCGGCGCGCCGTCCTGCATGGCCTGTTCCGGGTCAAACACGACCGGCAGTTCCTCGTATTCGACATCGATGAGTTGTAGCGCGGCCTCTGCAATCTCCGGGGTTGACGCAGCGACGGCCGCCACCGGCTGACCGGCCCAGCGCACCCGCTCGCTCATCACGACAAAATCCTGAACCATGCTCTTGGCATGGGCCGGCACGAAATACACGGGAGTAAAATAATTCTGCGGCACGTCCGCAGGCGTAATCACCGCCTTCACCCCCGGCAGCCTTTCGGCTTCACTGGTGTCGATGCGGACTATTCGGGCATGGGGATAGGGACTGCGCAGCATCTTCCCGTGCAACATGCCCGGCAGGCTGTAATTCACAATATAGTGTTTTCCACCCGTGACCTTGTCATACGCATCCGGCCGGACAACGCTGTTACCGATAACATTCAATTGTGTCATAGTCGTATTTTCCCCAATCATGCAGTTCAACGATTCTACAATTATGGACAGTAATCATAATGACGACTGCCCCCGCCGTCATACCGGCGAATGCCGGTATCCAGTTAACCAACTTTCATTATTTGTCAACTTGCCGCCGCTATCTGCACGGCTTCAACAATTTTCTGGTAACCGGTACAGCGGCACAGGTTCCCGGAGATGCCTTTACGTATGGCCTCCTCATCGGGATTCGGATTCTCCGCAAGTAACTGTTTGGCCGCCATCATGATTCCGCAGGTACAATAACCACATTGCACCGCATCGGCATCGATAAATGCCTGTTGTACGGGGTCCAGGCCGTCACCGTCACCCAGTCCCTCCACGGTCTTCACTTTCCTGTCTCCGACCTGCATGGCTATGGTCATGCAGGAATAGACGGCTTTACCGTCAAGCAGGACGGTACAACAGCCGCAACCGCCGGAATCACACCCGCGTTTAGCTCCGTTCAATCCCAGGGTTTCCCGCAATGTCTGCAACAGGCTGTCATAGGGTTGGACTGCGATCTCATGTACTTCATTATTCACATCAAGCTGAATTACCTGCTTCATCAAGTCTCTCCTTTCAACCCACGCCTGCAAGCCTGGCCATTGCCTTGTGCAGGGCTTTCTCTGTCAACACATTGACCATGGCCGAGCGATACGCCTTCGATGCCCGGTGGTCGGAGATGGGATCCACGTCGGTTTGCGCCGCGGCAGCCGCTGCGCCGATCACGTCTTCATCCACGCGGGCGCCGGCCAGCCGCTGTTCCGCCGACCCGGCCCTTACCGGGGTTTCACCGGTACCGCCACCCACAAACACCCTGGCCTGGCTGCATGAGCCGGAGCCCTCCAGCGTCAACGCCACCGCGACATTCACGATAGCCAGGTCATTGGCATTGGTTTCCAGCTTGATGAACGCACTGGCGCTGTTCGGTGGAGGTTGAGGCAGGCTGATTGCGGTAACGAATTCATCCGGGGCGAGGCTGTTTTCAAACAGCCCGGGGGAAAATGCTTCGATGGGGATGTCACGGCTGCCATCCGGGCCATAAGCCTGAACCATGCCGTCTAATGCCAGGAAACCGGTCGGCAGATCGAACAGGGGGCAGGCTGAGGCGATGGAGCCACCCACCGTCGCGGAATTCATGATCTGTACCGGTGGATAGGCAATCGCATCTTTAACCGCACCCAGCCAGGGTTCCCGTTGAATTTGTTCACTTGCCTCCAGTTGGGCCAACCGGGTTGTCGCGCCGATAACCACGTTGTCAGAGTCAACGGCGATATGATCCAGACCCAGGCCCTGTATATCTATCAACGCCTCGATCCCCGTGAGCAGCCCCCTGGAAGCCAACCCATGCAGAAAAGTGCCCCCGGCAACGATTAGCGCACTATCCTCGTGCTGCTGCAGTAGCTGCACCACTGCAGGGATATCCGTTGGGCTGTGAAATGATTCAACACTTGTTAATGCCACTGCGTCTCCCCCTTATCCCGCTGGTTATTTATTCTGATGGTTATTGGGGTCAACAGGATATGTTCTGCCATGTAGAATGGCAAGTGAAAAAGTAATTCAGGACACCCACAAATTTGAGCTGGAGTAATCGGAGCTCGGACAGGAGATGTCCCGTTTCGTTATTCTTCCTGTTGACAAACGGGGACAGTCAATCAATCATGGTAAAAAATTATGAGGGGTATTTTACATGTTGCCTGCAGTCACCCGAGTACAGGAGTTGAACCCGGCAAAGCTGGGGATACTGTTTAAAAAAGAATTCGAACTCTGCCAGGTACGGCAGGGCGAGACCGTAATGATGCTGAGCGACCTGGCCACCCGGCGTGAATACGTGGAGGCGGCCTTCGCAGCGGCCGAAGACCTGGGTGCGGACGTGTATGAAATGTGCGTCAACTCCATACCTTCCTGGACCAAGGTCGGCGTTCCCACGGTCGGCCAGTGCAAGGGAACACTGGAAGCAGCCAAGGCCGCTGACATCATCGTCGCCCTGCATGTGCCGCTGTTCACCAGTTGGTTGAAGGAAGTCAGGAATGCCGGAACCCGGGTACTGATGATTATCGACTCTCCGGACGACCTGGAGCAATTGATGGCGCCGCCTGGCCTGAAGGAAGCTGTGCTCTATGCCGACAACCTGCTGGCGAAGACCCGGAAAATACGCATCGCCAGCGCGGCCGGCACCGACCTGGCCTACGACTGCGGGGAATACCCGGTGATGAGCCAGTACGGTTTTGCCGATGCGCCGGGACGGTTCGACCACTGGGGCGGCGGACACGTGCATACCTTTCCCAACGAAGGCAGCGCCAACGGCACTGTTGTGTTCCAGCCGGGTGATATCGTGATCCTGCCATACTGCCGCTACGTTCAGGACGAGGTCAGACTGACTATCAATGATGGTTTTATCGACCGGGTGGAAGGCGGACTCGACGCCAAACTCATGCAGGATTGGCTGGATGATAACCGGGTGAGCAGCGCGGACAGGGACCCGTATGCCGTTTCCCACCTGGGCTGGGGCCTGAACCCGCAGGCCCTGTGGTACGGCATCGCCCTGAACGGAGATGAACCGGAGCGCAGCCGCGCCGCGGCCCGTACCTTCCCCGGCAACTTCCTGTTCTCGACCGGCCCCAATAACCAGGGCGGTGGCAAACGCACCACCCGCGGGCACTACGACGTACCCATGCGGGATTGCAGCATGGAACTGGATGGCCGGGTCATCATAGAAAACGGCAGGATTATCGATGATAATATGACCGTCGAACGCATCATACACACATAACAGGAAGACACCCCATGAAGGAATTTCAATACTTGGCGCCGCGCGGGCTTGAAGAGGCGGCCGTACTGATGGCTGAACACGCAGGTTCAGCGCAACTCCTGGCCGGAGGAACGGACCTGCTGATTTTCATGCGCAATGGCCGCAAGTCTCCCGATTTCATCATCGATGCAAAAAAGATCCCGGAACTCACAGGCGTGCACCTGGATGCGGACAGCCTGACCATCGGCGCCGCGGTCAGTTGCCGGACAATCTGGGAGAACCAGGAAATAACCGACAGATTTCCCGCCCTGACGGATGCAGCGACCTTGATCGGCGGGATACAGATCCAGGGGCGGGCGACGTTTGGCGGCAACCTGTGCAATGCCGCGCCCAGCGCCGACACCGTCCCCCCGGTGATCGTCTATGGCGCAATTGCCCACATTATCAGCGCCCGGGGTGAACGTGATGTGCCGGTGGAAGAAATCTGCACGGGACCCGGCCGTACTTCACTCGCCCCGGATGAAATCCTGGTCTCCCTGTCCATCCCTGCGCCAGCGGAAAACTCCGGCGCCGCGTTCCTGCGTTTTATTCCACGTAATGAAATGGACATCGCCGTGGCGAATGCCGCGGCCCGGGTCGACCTGGACGACAGCGGTGCAACCTTCAAGTCCGCCCGGATAGCCATAGGCGCAGTGGCCCCGACGCCCCTGTTCGCGGAAGCAGCCGGCGCCGCGCTCATAGGTAAAGCCGTGAACGATGAGTCGATAGCCGAAGCCGCCGGCATCGCCCGGGATGCAGCAACGCCGATCAACGACATGCGCGGCACGATTGAACACCGGAAACAACTGGTCGAGGTGTTGACAACGAGGGCACTGCGGCGAGCCATCGCCCGGGCAAATAACGAAGGATAAACAACAAGCTACATGGAAGCACATGAATATTGATCATAACTATCCTGTTTATCATATACATCTATGTTAAACACAGAATGATTTGAGGGAGAACAGATTTATGAGCGGCAAATCACTTGTAACGGCAACGATTAACGGCGAGTCCAGAGGGTTCCTGTGTGAACCCAGGCAGAGCCTGCTGGAGGTATTGCGGGATGTCTTGTACCTGACCGGCACGAAGGAAGGCTGCAACGACGGCAACTGCGGCGCCTGCAGCGTCATCGTGGACAGCGTCTTGCTGGACGCCTGCTGCATGCTGGCCGTCGAGGCGGAAGACAGCAGCATCGAAACCATAGAAGGGCTGGCGACAGGCGCTGAACTGCACCCCCTGCAACAGGCTTTTCTTGAAGATACCGGGTTGCAGTGCGGGATTTGTACCCCAGGTTTCCTGATGTCGGCAAAGGCATTGCTGGACAAACATCCCCGGCCTGATGAACACCAGGTACGCCACTGGCTGGCCGGGAACCTGTGCCGTTGTACCGGTTACGACAAGCTGGTGCGATCCGTGTTGAAGGCAGCCGACAGTATGGCGGAGGCATGACGATGACTGAAGCGACGAAGAATAACGGTTTTAACGTGGTCGGCACCTCGCCGATACGCCCTGACGGGCTGCACAAGGTTACGGGACAGGCGCGCTTCGCCGATGATTTTCACCTACCGAACATGTTGCACGGTAAAATACTACGCAGCCCGCACGCCCATGCGCGCATCATCTCCATCGACACCAGCGCCGCGCAAGCCCTTCCGGGCGTGCGCGCGGTGGTCACCGGCGCCGACTTCCCTCCCGTCAAGCATGAACTGATCCACGCGGGCACGGCCGGCGTGCTCAACATGCGCGAGATGGCGGAGAACTGCATGGCAAAAGACAAGGTCCTGTATGACGGGCATGCCCTGGCCGCGGTGGCCGCGGACAGCCCGCACGATGCGGAACTGGCCGTAAACCTGATTGAGGTGGAGTATGAGCTGTTGCCGCCGGTGATGAACGTGCGCGCGGCCATGGCTGATGACGCCCCGGTCATCCATGAGGATTTTCACCCGGGGGGGTTTATTGCGCCTACGGAAAAATTCATGCCCAATGCCAGTCGCGTGCAACTGGGCAGCGGTGATACCGAACAGGGATTTGCCGAGGCCGATCTCGTCCTGGAACGGGAATACACGGCGGAGACCATTCACCAGGGTTACATTGAAAGCCATGTCACCACGGCAAACTGGGACAGCAACGATTACGTGACGGTGTGGACCGCGACCCAGGGGCAGTTCGCCCTGCGCGACCACCTGGCCGACATCATCCAGGTACCCATAAGCAACATCAACGTGGTGCCGCTGGAGATTGGCGGCGGTTTCGGGGGGAAAGAGCGTATTTATATCGACCCGGTAGCGGCCATGCTCTCGAAAAAGTCCAACTGTCCGGTCAAGATCGCCATGCGCCGCGACGAGGTGTTCCGCGCAACCGGGCCGAGTTCCGGCACTTATATCAAACTGAAGTTCGGCGTCAAACAGGACGGCACCATCACGGCCGCCGACCTGCACATGGCCTACGAGGCCGGCGCTTACGCGGGCGGCCCCCTGTTTCTCGGCATCCTGTCCTCCACGTCACGCTATGACATACCCAACATCCATATCGACGGCTTCGACGTCATCGTCAACAAGCCCACCATGCGCCCCTATCGCGCCCCGGGCGCGCCCCAGGCGCTGTTTGCGGTGGAGCAGATGATAGATGAGTTGGCCCGCGCACTGGATATGGACTCCATTGCCTTCCGCATGAAGAACCTGGCAAGGACCGGAGACCGGCTGGTGCCGGGTTTCCCGCTGGCGCCCATAGACACGGACCTGATGATGGAAACCGTCAAGGCGCATCCCCATTACCATGCGCCCCTGGACGGACCGAACCGGGGACGGGGCCTTGCCTACAGCATCTGGTTCAACATCGGCGAAATTTCCAGCGCACGCATACAGGTCAACCCGGATGGCTCCGTCATCCTGGCCACTGCCAGCCCCGACCTGAGCGGCACGCGTATTGCGCTGGCCATGCAGGCCGCGGAAATGCTGGGCATAGACGTTGAACAGGTAAACCCCTCGGTTGCCGATACCCAATCCATCGGCTTCTCGGTGCCTTCGGTGGGAAGCCGCACCACGTACAGCACGGGCGCTATCGTCTGCGAGGTAGCGCAGGAGATACTGAACCAGATGTGTGGACGGGCCGCTTTGCTGTGGGAGACGGATGCGGACCAGGTCACCGTCGAAAACGGCACCTTCAGCAACAAGGCAGACCCCGCACAGTCCCTGTCATTCAATGAACTGGCGGCGAGGATGTTCGAGACCGGCGGCCCCATCAGCTACCACAAGACCGGTACTACCCAGAGTTTCATCCCCGGCACCGCCGTGCACCTGGTGGACGTAGAGGTGGACCCGGAGACCGGCAAGGTAGACCTCCTGCGCTATACGATATTCCAGGACGTGGGCAAGGCCGTACACCCGGATTACGTGGAGGGCCAGATGCAGGGCGCCGCGGTACAGGGGATTGGCATGGCGCTGAACGAAGAGTATTTCTACGACGAGGAAGGCCACCTGAAGAACGCCAGCCTGCTGGATTACCGCCTGCCTACTTCACTGGACGTGCCCATGCTCGAAACCGTGGTACTGGAAACACCCAATCCCGCCCATCCTTTCGGCGTACGCGGCTGCGGCGAAATCTCCATTGCCCCGCCGCCTGCGGCAATCGCCAACGCCATCCATGATGCGGTCGGGGTGCGCCTTGACTCCATGCCGATGGCGCCCCACAAGATCTGTGCAGCCATCAAGGCTGCCGACCCCGCCAAGGCCGCCTGATAACGTTATGCCGACAGTCTGGATTCCAAAAGCCATGCAGACGTACACCGGCGGCAAGGAAATCGTCGAGATGGAAGGCCGCACCGTCAGGAGGCTGGTCGCCGCCCTGGACGAGAGCTACCCCGGATTAAAGGACGCGCTCATGGACGGTGACAGGTTCAAACCCGGAATAGCCGTTGCCGTCAACGGACAGGTCAGCCACCTGGGCCCTCTGCAACGCCTGGAAGAAGATAACGAGGTCTTTTTCGTCCCGGCTATCGGCGGGGGATAGGATCAACCATTGTCGTTCCGGCGCACACCGGAACCCGGTTCGCCTTTGTGTCGACCATATCGAGCGTGCGCATTACCGGATACCGGCATTCGCCGGTATGACTAGTATTCGCTGTGATAGGTCACTCGGTATATCGCATCCGCTTTATCGTCCGAGATCAACAGGCTGCCATCCCGGGAGACCAGTACGTCGTTGGGGCGTCCGGTTACCTTCTCGTCCTTCAGCCACAGGTCCAGGAACGGTTCATACACCGATCCGGCTTCGTCGAAACGTACCACGCTGACCCGGTAGCCCACTTTGGAAGAACGGTTCCAGGAACCGTGTTCGGCGATGAACAGCGCGTGCCGGTACGACTCCGGGAATTGATTGCCGGTGTAAAACGTCAGGCCCAGCGCCGCGGAGTGGGCTTGAATCTTTACTTCCGGCGGCATGTAGTCGGCCGGGTCATGGCCCTCGCCAAACTTCGGATCGAGGATGTCGTCACCATGCACGTAAGGGTAACCGTAGTGGGCGCCGGCTGCGCTGACGCGGTTGATCTCCTCCGGCGGCACGTCATCCCCCAGCATGTCGCGGCCGTTGTCGGAAAACCACATCTCGCCGGTTTCCGGGTGCCAGGCCATGCCCACGGAGTTGCGCACGCCGGCTGCATGGATGGTGGTCTCTCCAGTCGCCGGGTCCATACGCAGGATGCTGGCGAAGCGCGGGTCTTTCGACTCACAGATGTTACAGGGGGCGCCCACAGGAACGTAGAGGAAACCGTCCGGGCCGACGGACAGGTACTTCCAGCCGTGATGGCGCTTGTCCGGCAAGGCGTCAGTTACCAGTTCCGGTTGCGGACTGTTGCGGTAGGTTTGTTCAATGTCACGGTAGCGCAACACCGTGTCCAGCGCACCCACGTACAGGTCATTACCAATCAGAGCCAGGCCGCTGGGCAGAGTCAGACCAGTGGCAAAGGTAACGACTTCCGCTGCCTCATCAGGACCGGCCACCACCGCATACAGATCGCCCTCACGTAACGAACCCACCAGCAACAGGCCGGATTCCGTCTCTGCCATCTGGCGCGCACCGGGCACTTCATCAGTCAGCACGGACAGCGTGAAGTCACCCACAATGGTGTCGGCAAAACCCGCAGAAGCGAACAGGAACCATACAATTACCAGGAGTTTTGTCTTCATAAGCCCTACTCGTGTCAACCACTTACATGATAAAGGATTTTTTCTTGTTTGGATCAGTATTATAATTCTCACATGAAAACTTTCCCACGCGTGTTTGCCCTATTGCTGTTAACCGGCGCGGTGTGCGCGGGGGAGCAGGCGCCGGGACTGGAGGAAATTATCGTAACCGGCTCGCGCATCAGCCGGGAACCGGCCGATTACGTGGGGCCGATGTCCGTGATAGACAGCGCAGATATTGAGCGTACCCCGAACTACAGCGTGCAGGACATGCTGCTGAAGCTGCCCTCCATCGGCCTGCAGGGCAGATCCAGGAACAATGCATCGGGCGGGCGTGGCGCGCATTTATCCGGTATTCACCAGTTGACACCGGAACGGACGCTGGTATTGCTCAACGGCCGCCGTATGGTGCATACCATCAGCAGTTCGCTTGAAATCGGGGTCGATTTGCAGTCCTTCCCCGTGAACCTGATAGACAGTATCGAGGTGCTGGCGGACGGGGCCTCAGCCATCTACGGGTCGGACGCGGTGGCCGGCGTCATCAACGTCAGGACCAGGCGTTTTGAGGGCGTCGAACTGAATGCCGGTTTCGGGTCGCCGGAAGATCCGGGCGGCGACTCCTACAACGCAGGTTTCATCGCCGGCCGCACGGGGGAACGGGGCTACGTCACCCTGGCCGCCACCATTGTGGATACCGGCAACGTAGACGCCCAGCAGCGTGACTGGTCGCAAATACCCATCCTGGGACAACTGGACAGTGGCGACGGCACGATTTTGACCTTGATGGGCAGCGGCGTACCGCCCGAGGGTAGACAGCCGGATGCCGGCATTATCTTCAAGCCGGACCCGGTCAGCGGCGCCAGCTACCAGCCCTACGACACCTTTGGCAGCAGCAGCCTGAACGGGTCCGCGGGAGACAGTAGTCTCCAGTCCATCCTGGACACCGGCCATCGTTTCAACTACTCCGATATCGAGGGCGGCGGCCCGTCACTGGTCAGCGGTTCACGCGTGGCTAACGGCGCCATTACCGGAGAACTGGAACTGGCCCCCGCGGTCCTCTACTACGAGTTGCTGGGCATGCACCGGGAAGGGGTGCTGAGATACACGCCCATGCCCATCGCGGATGCCCATGGACGGTTTACCGACCTGCTGCAAGTACCGTTCAGCAATCCCCACGTCCCCGCAGACGCCGTTCCGGCCATTCGCGCCGCAGTGGGGCCTGACGCCGACCGCTTCCAGATGTGGTGGCGCGCGGCAGACCTGCGCCCGCGCCAGTACAACTATGACAGCGACACCATGAAAACCACCGTGGGGCTGCGCGGCAGTCTCCCGGCGCTCATGAACGGCTGGGAGTACGATGCCTGGCTCACCTACGGGCGTTCCACCTTGAAGGATGTCACCCGTAACCAGGTCAACGTGGCCCGGTTGCAGACTGCCCTGGACCCGGTTGCCTGCGCGCAAGACCCTGCCTGCCCAAAGGATGCGCGCGGCAACCCCACCCTTGATATTTTCGGACGGGACAGGAAGAGCCGGGAGGAAATCGATTACGTACTGTTCACCAACGAGGAAGATACCCGCTATGAGTTCTGGCACCTGGCCGGCGCCCTGACCGGTGAGTTATGGTCGTTACCCGGCGGACCCGTTGGCGTGGCGACCGGCCTGGAATGGCGCCATGAAGCAGGCCGCGTGCACGTCTCCGACCTGGTCCGTTCCGGACATAGCGCCGGCAACTATGCGGAACCGACCCAAGGCGATTTTTCCGTATGGGAGGCCTTCGCGGAGTTCCACGCGCCGCTGCTTGCCGACCGCAGTTTTGCCCACGAGTTGGCCCTGGACGCAGCCGTGCGTTATTCCGAATACAACCACGTCGGCTCCGAGGCAACCTTCAAGCTGGCCCTGCACTGGGCGCCGATTCGTGCTATCCACCTGCGCGGGGTCTTTGCCACTGGTTTCCGGGCGCCCAATATCCTGGAGTCCTTCGGCGGTATCGCGGATACTTACCCGACCGTAGCCGACCCCTGCAACAGCGCGGCCGACCTGTACCGTAACAACGCCACAGTGCGCGCAAACTGCACGCGCCAGGGCATCCCCGCCGGTTACGTGCAGAACGCTTCCCAGTTGAGGATTTCCGCGGGCGGCAATCCGGACCTGGAACCGGAAACCTCCGACAGTTTCTCCGTGGGCCTGGCGTGGACGCCGGAGATGATTGAGAACCTCTCGCTCACCGTTGACTATTACGACGTACAGGTGGACAAGGCCATTAATACGCCCGACCCGGTGGACGTGGTCCTGACCTGTTATACCACGCCGAACCTGGCGGCGCCGGAGTGCGCCCGCATCGGACGCGGATCTTCCGGCACGATCATCCGCTTCGACCTGCTCAAGGAAAACCTGGCGCGCCTGGAGACCTCCGGTATCGACCTTAACGCGTCCTGGTCCCTGTCAACCGACTTCGGTGCTATCGACTTCAGCGGTAACGTCAACTGGCTCAACGAATACGTGGAGACGACCGGCGCCGGCGCGGTCAGCGACCGCACCGACATGGTGGCCGGCAATATTGCCGATTGGGCCGGCTACCCGGAGTGGCGCGCCAACCTGTCCGTATCGTTGAACCGGAACGACTGGACCCTGGGCGGTTCCTGGCGCTACCTGGACGCCATGGACGTCTTCGACACCATCCAATTCGACAATATTCACACCACCGTGGATGCCATCAACTACTTTGACCTGTTCGGCAACTATCGCGGCGCTACCTTCAACGTCACGCTGGGGGTGGAGAACCTCACCAACGAAGCGCCGCCCTACGTGCCGGACGTGTCCGACAACACGTCGTCAATCTATGATTACCTGGGGCGGTTTTATTTCGTCCGGCTGAAGTTTGGGTTTTATTAATTTCCAGACTCCGGCGCCGGTTTCTTTGGTGGCGAAGGGTTTATTCTGCAACGTCTGCGCGGGGACGGAGTGGCATTCGTCCATGGCGGCAACAAACGTTTTTCCTTAATGGGTTTCGACGTGCTGCCGTGGTATCTGGCTTGAGATCGAGCACCGACGAAAAAACTATAACAATCAAGCCGCAACAGGCTTTGCGTTCTCAATCCGGGTTCGCCGCTTTGGCGTATTCAGCGCTTTCCACAACTCGTTCCGTTGCTGCAGGTTCAACCAGAATTCAGCAGTGTTGCCGAAAACCGTGGCAAGCATCAATGCAGTGTCCGCCGTGATAGCGCGACGGTTGGTACATAGTTCGTTAACGGTTTTTCGACTCACGCCCATTGCTTCCGCCAGTTGCCCCTGTGTCAATCCCATAGGCACGAGAAACTCCTCGGTAATCATCTCACCGACACTGACGGGTTGCCGTTTTGTAGTATTCATAGTCTGCCTCATCGATAATCGTGATTATCCAGATAGACGCCCTGGGCCTCGCCACGTTCATCAGACCATGCAAACACCAGCCGCCATTGTTTGTTGATGCGGACGGAATGTTTACCGGCCAGATTTCCTTTCAGCTTTTCAAAATGGTTGCTTGGTGATGATCGCAGGTCGAGGTCACAGGTTGCGTCATCAATTAATTACAGTTTTCTGAACAATCGAGCTCCGACCTCAGCGGGTAATTTCTTTCCGGCTTTGTCTTCCAGATAAAAGTCCCTCAACCATCTGTCCCGAAAACTGCGAATCAAAAATAATCTCCCTGATTTATTATCATTGTAACGTACATGGTTACATTTGGCAAATCGGATTAAACTCAATCGGATTAAACTCAAGCCACGCTGGACTATGTGCGTGTTTATAGCAGTACCAGCTTTACGCAGGGAAGCGTCGCTTTCCGGGAAAGACAGTACATTTCACCTTCCCCTGTTTTCCTGAATCCGAGTTTGTCCAACACCCTGGCCGAATTGTCATTCCCTGTCATATGACTGGATTTGACATTCCTGATATTCAGTTCTTCGGCCGCGTAATGGAGCAGTCCCTTGCATGCTTCCGTGGTAAATCCCTGCCCCCAATGAACTCTGCCCAGCCAGTAACCCAACTCGTAGGAGCCATCATCGTCATGGGTCAATCGAATACCACCGATAAGGGTATCACTTCGATATATGTTAAACGTCAATTCCTGCCGGCTGAGTGTACTTATCCAGTCGTCAGCATCGTCTTCCGTATACGGGTAGGGAACCTCAGACAACCATTTTACGACTTCCCAGTCTCCAATCTGGGAAACAATCGATTGTTTGTCCCTGAGTCCGGGCTTTTTTAGAACCAGTCTCTCCGTTGTGATTTCTGTCATTCCCACTCAATCGTCGCCGGCGGCTTGCTGGAGATGTCGTAAACCACCCTGGAGACCCCTTCCACCTCATTCATGATACGCTCGGAGACTTCCTGCAGGAATTCGCCGGGCAGGCGCGCCCAGCGGGCGGTCATGAAATCGACGGTTTCTACCGCACGCAGGGCCACCACGTAGTCGTAGCGCCGGGCATCGCCCTTGACGCCGACCGATTTGACCGGCAGGAACACGGTGAACGCCTGGCTGGTCTTGTGGTACAGGCCGTGGCGGATGAGCGCCTTTATGAATATATCATCAGCCTGGCGCAGGATGTCCGCGTACTCTTTTTTTACCTCCCCGAGGATCCTTACCCCCAGGCCCGGGCCCGGGAACGGGTGACGACTGATGAGTTCCTGCGGCAACCCCAGTTGTTTGCCCAGTTTACGTACTTCGTCCTTGAACAGTTCCCGCAGGGGTTCGATCAGTTTCAGGTTCATGCGTTCCGGCAGTCCGCCCACGTTGTGGTGTGATTTGATGACGTGGGCCTTGCCGGTGCCGGCGCCGGCGGACTCGATCACGTCCGGGTAGATGGTGCCCTGGGCCAGCCATTTTTCATTTTTGAGTTTTTTACCTTCCTCTTCAAAGATGGCGATGAACTCCCGGCCGATGATCTTGCGCTTTTCTTCCGGATCGGCCACGCCCTTGAGTTTATCCAGGTAGCGTTGTGCGGCGTTGACGCGGATGACGCGGATACCCATGTGCCTGGCAAAGGTCTCCATGACCTGGTCGCCTTCATTGAGGCGCAGCAGGCCGGTGTCGACAAAGATGCAGGTTAACTGGTCTCCGATTGCCTGGTGCAACAACGCCGCGGTCACCGCGGAATCGACCCCGCCGGACAGGCCCAGCAATGCTTCGTCACTACCCACCCTGGCGCGTACTTCCGCGATAGCATCCGTGATGATGTTGTCGGCAGTCCAGAGCGTGTCGCAACCGGCGATATCGCAGGCGAAGCGCCGCAGGATGGCCGCGCCCTGTTGGGTATGGGTCACTTCGGGATGAAACTGCAGACCGTAGAAACCCCGTTCCTCATCGGCCATACCGGCAATCGGTGAGTTGTCCGATGAGGCGATACGTTTGAATCCTTCAGGCAGTTCATCCACCTTATCGCCGTGGCTCATCCAAACGTCCAACAATCCATGACCTTCTTCATTGGTCTCATCCTGGATATCCCGCAACAGGGGCGAATGCCCGCGCGCCCTGACCCTGGCGTAACCGAACTCGCGCAGATTGGAAGCAGTGACCTGTCCTCCCAGTTGCTGCGCCATGGTCTGCATCCCATAGCAGATCCCGAGTACCGGCACACCCAACTGGAATACGATGTCAGGTGCACGCCAACTGTTATCACCGGTCACTGATTCAGGCCCACCAGATAATATGACGGCTTTCGGATTGAAACGCCTGATTGATGCTTCATCCAGGTCAAAAGGATAGATCTCGTTGTAGACGCCTGTCTCCCGCACGCGCCGGGCGATAAGCTGGGTGTATTGCGATCCGAAATCCAGGATCAGGATTTTGTCACTGTGAATGTCCGACATAAACGGGAAGGATGTATTTACTATACAGCGCCGCCATTCCGGCGAAGCATGCCCTGGCATGTTGTAAGGCAGGGGCCGGAAGCCAGTGAAATAATGGCTTTTCGACTATATGTTATTGGACTGGATTCCTGCTTTCGCAGGAACGACAGCATAATTAAATAATCCTTCTCATCCATGTTAAATCAAACGCGGTAGTTAGGCGGTTCCTTGGTGATCGTCACATCGTGAGCGTGGCTCTCTTTCATACCCGCGCCGGTCAGTTTGACAAAGTTCGGTTTGTTGCGCATTTCTTCCAGGTCGCGGCAGCCCGTGTAGCCCATGGCGGCGCGCAGTCCGCCGGCCAGTTGATGTACGATCGCACCCAGCGGCCCTTTATACGGTACCCTTCCTTCAATTCCTTCCGGCACCAGTTTTTCTATTTCGTCGTTCTCCTGGAAATAACGGTCGGACGAGCCGTGCTGCTGCGACATGGCGCCCAGGGAGCCCATTCCCCGATAGGACTTGTAAGACCGCCCCTGAAACAACTCAACTTCTCCGGGCGCTTCCTCAGTACCGGCAAACAAACCGCCTATCATGACCGAATAGGCGCCCGCGGCCAGTGTCTTGGCAATATCGCCGGAATAGCGGATGCCGCCGTCGGAAATAAACGGGATTCCTGTTCCCTTCAATCCTTCGGCCACGTTGGCAACGGCCGTGATCTGGGGCATACCGACTCCGGTCACCACCCGGGTGGTACAAATCGAACCAGGCCCTACTCCCACTTTCACCGCGTCCGCACCGGCTTCAACCAGCGCTTGCGCACCTGCGGCAGTCACCACGTTACCGGCAATCACTTCGCAATCAGGATGGTCCGACTTGACTGTCCGGACAGCCTGCAACACGCCTTCGGAGTGGCCGTGGGCGGTATCGACCACCAGCACGTCCACACCCGCGCTGATGAGGGCTGCGACCCGTTCACGGGTGCCAGGACCAACGCCCACTGCGGCGCCGACGCGCAGGCGTTCATCCTCATCCTTGCAGGAATTGGGAAATTCCCGGGCCTTGTGGATATCCTTGACCGTGACCATGCCCTTGAGCTCGAAGCTGTCGTTGACGACGAGGACTTTCTCGATCCGGTGTTGGTGCAACAGGGAGATGATCTCCTCGGTGCCGGTACCTTCCCCGACCGTGACCAGGCGTTTCCTGGGTGTCATAATGTTGGCTACGGGGTCATCAAAGCGGGTTTCAAAGCGCAGGTCCCTGCTGGTGACGATGCCGACAAGGTCCGATCCGTCCACTACGGGCACACCTGAAATATTGTTGGAACGGGTGACCTGCATCACTTCGCCGATACTGGTCTGCGGGCTGACGGTCACCGGGTCACGTATCACCCCGGCCTCGTATTTCTTCACCTGCAGCACTTCTCTGGCCTGCTGTTCGGGGCTCATGTTCTTGTGGATGATCCCCATTCCGCCCTGTACGGCAAGGGCGATTGCGAGGCGCGCTTCGGTTACGGTATCCATGGCCGCCGAAATTAATGGTATATTCAGTTTGATGCGCCGGGACAGGCGCGTCTCAAGGCTGACTTGCTGGGGCAGAATGCGGGAATGGGCCGGGACCAGTAATACGTCGTCAAAGGTGAGGGCTTCTTCGATAATCTGCATGACCTATTATACAATTAAGAATTACGAATTACGAATTACGAATTAGGAATTAAGAATTAGGAATTAAGAATTGGAGGTTATTTCCCAGTGAGCCTTGATCATGGTTGCGAAACCGCTGAATCATTAAAAAATGCCGCCACAGCCGGCACATTAATTCCTAATTATTAATTCTCATGACAGAAGAACAACGCGATATCTACACGATCACGCGTCTCAACCGCGAGGTCAGGGCCGTTTTGGAGGACAGCTTCCCCCCGTCCTTGTGGGTGCGCGGCGAAATATCCAACCTGGCGCGGCCCGGCTCCGGTCATCTTTACTTCACACTGAAGGACAAGCATTCACAGGTACGTTGTGCGATGTTCAGGAGCACCAACCGCCACCTGAGATTCCCGCCGGAGAACGGCCAGGAAGTACTTGCAAGGGCCGGCGTCAGCCTGTACGAGGGCCGTGGTGAGTTCCAGTTGATCGTGGAGCATATGGAACCTGCCGGCGCCGGCGCCCTGCAACAGGCGTTCGAGAAACTCAAACAGAAGCTGCTTGAAGAAGGCTTGTTTGCTGAGGATCACAAACAACCGCTCCCGACCTTCCCGGGGACAATCGGGATCGTGACGTCGCCGACCGGTGCGGCCGTAAAAGACATAATCCAGGTCCTGGGGAGACGCTACGCCAGTGCCGGTGTCATCGTTTACCCGGTACCCGTTCAGGGTGAAGGCGCAGCGCAGCAGATTACAGAAACCATCGATGAGGCAAACCGGCGCGGGGAATGCGACGTACTGATCCTCGCGAGGGGCGGCGGCTCCCTGGAGGACCTGTGGTCATTCAACGAAGAAGTCGTTGCCAGGGCGATCCACCGTTCGACTGTTCCCGTAGTCAGCGGCATAGGTCACGAAATAGATTTTACCATTGCCGATTTCGTTGCCGACCAGAGGGCCCCTACTCCGTCGGCAGCGGCTGAACTGGTCAGCCCCGATGCTGCCGCCTTGCAGTCAAGGCTGGATACCCTGTACTCGCAATTCAGCCTGCGTATCAACGACCTGCTGAATACACACCAGCGCAACGTGATACAGTTGAGCAAACGCCTGCCACGACCTACCCACCTGCTGCAAAACATGGCTCAACGTATGGATGACCTGGCTATCCGGCTGAGACTCGCACTGGATAACGGTATTGCATTACGCAGGGTGCGTCTGAACCGGTCCGCAGACACCCTCACGAGCAGGAGCCCCCTGCAACAGTTGGCAGGATATCGTACAAAATGCAATGACCTGGACAAACAACTGCAAAATCAGCTTGTCCGTAACCTGCAGGCATGGAAAAAACAACTGGGATATCTTACTCATTCCCTGAAGACAGTCAGTCCTCTTGCCACCTTGGACAGGGGCTATGCCATCGTCACCGATAAAGATGAAAACATCGTGCGCAGGGCGGATCAATTACGGGAAAATTCGGAGATTAAGACCAGGTTTTCAAAGGGAAATATTCGCTCGACCGTCAACAAAATCGATGCGGATGATGAATGAATGATTGAACATGGATGCACTGAATAAACAGGACATGTAGATTCGTAACAGCTTGCTTGCTTGCTTTTGTAATATACCAATTGACGGTATATAATTTACACCGTGACATGGACTGTTTACCTGACCAGAAAGGCGGATAAACAACTGGCAAAGTTGCCAAAAATGATGCGGGTTTTGGCAGAACTTGCCGTGACTGACATGGAGGAGCAGGGTGTTAACCCTGTGGGATGGGATACTTTGAAAACCGGCAAAGATGAATATCGTCTGTGTCTGAATTACAGGTATCGAATGCGTTATCGCGTAACGCCGGAACGTACCTTGAGGGTAGAAGTATTTTATATCGGACATCGACGGGAGGCTTATAGATGAGTCATACATCGAATATTCAACACGATTTGAGAAAGGTGTCCGTGGGGCCTGCCGGAAAAACGGAACGAGTACCCCTGAAAAATATGACCAGCCCAAGCATAGAGAAATACTTGGAGGATGAGCTTGTACCCGCGCAAACGTTGCATGACGAAATCAGACAGCGCTATGGCGATGCTTATAGAACCCCGGGGTACTATCTGAGATTGTATCGCCTACGGGCAGACTTGACCCAGGTACAACTGGCAGGCCAAGCAGGTATCCGCCAGCGCCACATCTCTGAGATGGAAAATAACAAACGGTCTATAGACAAAACGCTGGCCAGAAAGTTAGCGCATATTCTGGACTTCGATTACCGCAAGCTGATATAAGATCAGAGTTGTAGCAGGATCCCTGTCCAAGCCGCAGAACTAGATCTCTGCAGCCTGCAGGTCCGCGTGGTACGATGAGCGCACCATGGGGGCGCTGGCCACGCTGGTGAACCCCAGTCCTTTTGCGTATTCACCCAGGTCGGCAAACTCGGACGGTTCCACGAACCTCTCCACCTTGAGGTGGTAGCGGCTCGGTTGCAGATACTGGCCCAGGGTCAGCATGTCGCAGTCGTGTTCCCTGAGGTCGCGCAATACCTGTTTCACGTCCCCAATCTCCTCGCCCAGTCCCAGCATGAGGCCGGATTTTGTCGGTATTCCGGGGTGCTGTGCCTTGAATTTCCTGATCAGTTCCAGGGACCAGTGATAATCGGCGCCCGGCCTGGCCTTGCGGTACAGGACCGGCGTCGTCTCCAGGTTGTGATTAAACACATCGGGCGGCGCTTCGCCCAGTCTTTCCAGCGCTATGTCCATGCGGCGGCGGAAGTCCGGGGTCAGGATCTCAATCCTGGTGGCGGGGGTTGCCCGGCGCACGGCGCTGATGCAATCCCTGAAGTGCCCTGCCCCGCCGTCGCGCAGGTCGTCCCGATCGACGGAAGTGATGACGACGTATTTCAGTCCCATCAGTTTGACGGCTTCAGCCAGGTGTTCCGGTTCGTTTTGGTCCAGGGGTTGCGGGCGGCCATGGGCAACGTCACAGAACGGGCAACGCCGGGTGCAGGTGTCACCCATGATCATAAAAGTGGCAGTGCCGTGTGCGAAGCATTCACCCAGGTTGGGACAGGATGCTTCCTCACAGACAGTGTGCAGGGAGCGTTCCCGCAACAGCCGCTTCAATTCGAATACCCTGGGATCCGTCGGCGCTTTTGCCCTGATCCAGTCGGGCTTTCTCGGCGCTTTGCCTTCCATGGGGACCACTTTTATGGGGATGCGCGCGGTTTTGAATTTTCCGCGCCGATCAGCCTTTGTCAGATTTTCCAGTGCTGCTGTTGTCATGGGAATACCGTAATCCGAGGCACTATATCATCACACCTCACCGCTTGTCATGCCGGGCTTGCTCCCTTGCCCGTTATGCCGGCCAGGGAATGGCCGGTACCCAGTCACAGGGATGTGGGCAGATGTGTCGCCCCCCGCCTTCGCGGGGGCAGGCTCCGGGCGACCCGTTGTTTCACTGGATTCCGGCTTTCGCCGGAATGACGAATCAATGAACACCGGAATGACGAATCAATGAACGCCGCTATGACGAATTTCTCATTCATCAGATATTTCTGACCTCATCGTATGGGAACTGGTTCATCAGGCAGGGCAGAAATTTGTCAACCGTTTCACTGACTGTCAAATCAATATCCAGATCCGCCAGTTGCGTTACTTCCAGGCCGGGGTAACCGCACGGATTGACACGCCGGAACGGGGACAGATCCATACTCACGTTCAGCGCCAGGCCGTGATAACAGCATCCTTTTCTCACCCGCACGCCCAGGGCCGCGATCTTGCTGTCATCCAGGTATACGCCCGGCATTCCCCGGCGGCGCTGCGCGTCCAGGTCGAAGGTCGCGAGAAAGTCGATGACGGCCTGTTCCAGCAGGTTAACATACTTCCTGATAGATATACCCAGCCGCTTCAGGTCAAGCAACAGGTAAACAACCAGTTGGCCCGGGCCGTGGTAAGTCACCTGTCCGCCCCGGTCCACCTTATGCACCGGGACAGCGCCCGGGTCCAGCAGGTGTTCGGTCCTGCCTGCAAGGCCCAGGGTAAATACCGGTTCGTGTTCCAGGCACCAGATTTCATCCACAGTAGCCGGGGTGCGCCTGTTGGTAAAATCAACCATGGCTTCATAGGCGCCGGTGTATTCCTGCAAACCGAATTGTCTGATTAATACCTTGTTCATGGATTACTTACATGGAGGCTGAGATTCACGACCAAAGTGTATATTTCGACAAGTTTTTACTCTGACCCCATATATCCATAGAATCCTGTATGATGATAGTTTCGCCCGGACGTATAAAACCTTAGTATA
The DNA here is from genome assembly GCA_965116495.1 of Gammaproteobacteria bacterium. GTDB lineage: Bacteria > Pseudomonadota > Gammaproteobacteria > Eutrophobiales > Eutrophobiaceae > JAAXHV01. The sequence goes on from OZ220696.1 coordinate 1,431,969, forward strand.
CGCCCGGGTGTTCAGAAAACATATTTTCATAGGAGGCGCTCATGAAGTTGGCAGCACTGTATTTGTCCTGTTCCCTGATGTTAGGCATCGCACCTGTCCAGGTCGCGCTCGCACAGGCCGATTCCGCATCTACCGAAGTGATTGAAACCTGCCCGATGCCGGAAAGACCTTCCATTCCCAACGGGCTGAAGTCCAGCGAAGAGGAGATGATTGAGGCGCAGAAAGGCATCAAGGACTATATCGCCAAAGGGGAAGCCGTATTGGCATGCCTTGACGGACTCCGGGAAAGCTGGGGAGAAACCGTCACTGAAGAGCAATCGCAAATCAACATGCTTTTCTACAATAAAATGGTGGATGAAATGACATCGACGGGAGAGTTGTTCAACTCTGCGGTCCGGGCCTACAAAGGCAGGAACCAGTAATCTGCCGCAAGCACCTGACAACCTGGGATCAATACACAGGTTGCTGTGACAATTTAACCATAGGATGCCGTAAAGCCGTCATTGTGGGTGCAGGTTCCCTCTTGCCTGTAACATGCAGGTGCGATCTGTTTTTTGGTGTTGGGCAGAGTTCCGATTGCAGGAATCCATGAGCAGACCTTGAGGTATCGTCGTATTACGAATGAAAGCGCTGGAGATTAACCGCCTCGAAAAAACCTACAAGAACGGGTTTCAGGCACTGAAAGGAATCGACCTGGAAGTGGATGAAGGCGATTTCTTCGCGTTACTCGGCCCCAACGGCGCCGGCAAGTCCACCACTATCGGCATTATTTCCTCGCTGGTGACAAAAACCGCCGGCAGTGTACGCGTGCTCGGCCTGGACAGCGATACCCATATCACCGAGATCAAATCCCGGTTGGGCATCGTTCCCCAGGAAATCAACTTCTCATTATTTGAAACCTGCCTGAATATCGTGCTGAACCAGGCGGGCTATTACGGTATTGACCGTAAACAGGCTTACACCAACGCGGAGAAATACCTCAGGCAACTGGGATTGTGGGAGCGGCGCAACGGTATATCCCGCAACCTCTCTGGCGGTCTCAAACGCCGGCTGCTGATCGCGAGGGCCCTGGTCCATGAACCAAAGCTGCTGCTGCTGGATGAGCCGACCGCCGGCGTTGACGTGGAGTTGCGCCGCTCCACCTGGGATTTTCTGAAGGAGATTAACCGCCGGGGTACAACCATTGTTCTGACCACCCATTACCTGGAAGAAGCCGAGAGCCTGTGTGAAAAAATCGCCATCATCGACAAGGGTTCAATCATTGAATTCGGCTATAAAAAGGACCTGCTGGCCAAATTGCATTCGGAGACGTTTATCCTGGACCTGGCAAGCCCCCTGGAGAAACTGCCCTCCATGCCGTTCCTGGATATCCGTCAGATAGATCCGATAACCCTGGAAGTGGTCATCAACCGGGAGCAGAACGCCAACGCCGTATTTGAGATGCTGTCGGAACACATGATCATCGTGAGCAGCATGCGCAATAAAGCCAATCGCCTGGAAGAATTATTCATCCGGTTACTGGACGACAATGAGCACGGAAATGACCGCTGAGCGATTCTACATAGCCTACAAGACCATCGTCACCAAGGAGATCACCCGGTTCCTGCGTATCTGGATGCAAACCGTGCTGCCGGCGGCGATCAGCATGGCGCTTTACTTCATCATATTCGGCAACCTGATCGGCCCTCGCATCGGCGTAATGGGCGGGTTCTCCTATATGGAGTTTATCGCGCCGGGCATCATTATGATGTCGATAATCAACAACTCCTATTCCAATGTATCTTCCTCTTTCTTTGGGGCAAGGTTTCAACGCCATATCGAGGAAATGCTGATTGCGCCCGTGCCTGCCTGGATCATCCTCGCCGGTTATATTACCGGCGGTGTATTCAGGGGCCTGGTTGTAGGGCTCATCGTGACCACTATTGCGTTGTTCTTCACCGGGATGCCCTCGGTTCACAACCCCTTCATCGTCTTGACTATTGTCATCCTGACCTCCGTCCTGTTTTCCCTGGGTGGTTTTCTTAACGGTATATTTGCGAAGAACTTCGATGACATCTCCATCATCCCAACATTCGTACTGACCCCGCTGATATACCTGGGAGGGGTGTTCTATTCCATAGACCTGCTGCCGCGCATCTGGCAATCCATCTCGCTGGCCAATCCGATACTGTACATGGTGAACGCCTTCCGTTACGGCATCCTGGGCGTCTCCGACATCAGCATCCATGTTGCGTTCGTCATCATCCTGCTGTTTATCATCATCCTGTCGTTCCTGTCCCTTTACCTGCTGCAACGGGGAACGGGGATAAAGACCTGAACCGCATTACGTGCCCGGCCTCCTGACGTCATGCCGCTCCTAACGTCGTGCCGGGCTCGACCCGGCACCGTTATTCCCCTGTCTTGTCCAGGTCTTTATTGATCCTGACAAGCTCCTGCATCAACCGGTCAATATCCGGGATCAATTTTTTCAGGGCATTCTGCTCTTTTGCCACCAGTTTTTTTGCGACCTCATGGCGTATCACTCCGGCATCCGACGGAAAGATCTCGATAATCCTCCGGTCCTCATGGTGTGGTTTTCTGTAGACAAGGTTGTCATTTACCATGCGGTCTATGAGTTTTGTGGCCGTCGGCAGGTTCAATACCATCGCTTCCGCAATCCCACCCATTGACCTGCTGCTTTCCGTAACCAGCATATTCAATACCAGCCACGCATCCAGACTCAGTCCCACAGTGCGTAACTTGGCGGTCAGCCGGTTGTTTACTTTACGACCGGTCCGGACCATCAGGCCGGCCAGATGATTGTCAATAATTCGTTTTCCCAAAAGACTTTCCCCGGTCCCATCAACGCATCTTATTGTACTCATGATACCTGAGCATGAGTGTCTTACCAAAATGCTGGAAAGGTCTATGTTAGGAAGTTGAATATCCGGCCACGGAGTTGCTTGAATGTTTTGGCCGCTTCCAGACTTTCAATGCGGGAGACACGGTCCATCTTCCCGCTTGGCTTCTTCCTCATAGTCTTTCGCCGCACGTCGAAGTGAAGCGGCGGTTTTTGGCCACTCCATCTCGCATTGATTCGCAAATCGATGATATTTCCCGGCAAGTTCATTTTCTCGTAACCCTTTCCCTTCAAAACGGACGCTGCCGTTTTTATTATATATCCCAACTCTAAATCCTCGGGCTAAAGCATCGCTGTCGAATTCATCGATAACGTCACGGACCGGATTACTCGGCCACTCATCTTTACCTTCCGGCTCCTGCGCCAGTACCTCGCCGATACGCTCATCACATACTTCCAGGTGACCTGATTCTTCACATTTTTCTCTGGCGATCCTTACCCAATCCATAAGTTCCTGTTCATTGATCAGCCCATCGTTGTTCATGCCGGGTATCATCTTCCATTGAGTTAACAACACATACGCTTGATGCGCTCGTGCTTTGTCCCGCTCTGTGAAAGCTTGCCGGTTATCTTCCGGCTTTTTGTCCGAGTGAAAAACCGTCCGGATGAGTCGACAAAAGAATTCGGGGTCCTGTTGTAATGATTTTTCCAGTGTTACCGGAGATGATCCACTGTATTCATCCAGAAATTCAAGGTAGACCCACTCCAATTCAGTGAGTCTGATCGTATCTGTATCAGAGCATCTTTCTTGTAGATATTTAAATAATTCCTGGATTTTGTATTTGATATCACTCTCTGTTACTTCTTCAAGGCTAATTTGAATTTGCCCCTTCCGTGCAGTTTCTAATGTCTCCAGTGTTTTGATAACCAGATCCGGGTCAATCTCGCATCCGTCATACAAAGCCATATTCAATATGTCAATGGCTTTAAGAGGATGTCCATAGTGGATTAATTTTGTTACCGCGAACTCAACGTCTTCTTTGCTGCCATCACGAACAAAGTCTCTAACGTGTCCCCAATAAACAGACCTGGCCTTAGAATTCTGTTTTTCTACCCATACCCAGGTTTCTCGTTTGAAGGGCAATACAGATAAAAACAATCCGGATTGTTCCGGTTGCCATGCCTTCAGGGGAAGTACTTCAACCCAATCCCAGTCTTTTTGCTCAAACAGTGCGCGGACGATACCAGCTGTAAATTCTTTCTCACGTTCATTATCCGAAGTCAGCAAAGCAGGAATGACGTCATCAGTATCGTTATAGAGTGCGCTACGCACATAACCATTGCCCACGATATCCGGACGACCGGATTCTTTGGCAAGCTTGAGAATTTCTTTTATTCCCCCATCCTCGTATATTTCCTGCAAAGCCTGAGCCCTGATTTGATAAATTGCTTCCTCTCGCTGTTGCGAGGACGTTCCAAGATTCATGTAGCCATCGGGATAAGACGCAAATAACCAAAGGTGCCTGGCGACCAGATCAACGGGCTCGAAACGGTTTTGCAGGGTCTCCAGCCTGTTGGCAATATTTGGCGGTATAGCTCTTTTTTTGTCTGATGCACGGGTTTTTATTACCTGTTTTCTTATGCTTTCCGTTATTTTTCTCCTGACTACCGTATCCAATTCTGTCAGGTCCCACTGTTCCAGTCGATCAAACAGTTGTTTTTGTGTAGCTTGCGGGAGATGGTCAAACTCATTGAGCAACTGTAACCATCGTTCAATATCAGTTCCTGCCATGGAAATCAGATAACCTGCACAAGCGGATATCTGTTGCCAATACCCGTCGTGATCAGGTGTCTGCTCCCAAGCCAAAGACCAGTCCCGCCATACCGGCATACGGGTATCTGATGACGTCCTTAACACATTCGGCATGAGGCTGAGCAATAATTCCCAGGCTGCTTTCGGGGTTTTTTCGACCAACTTTTTTATTGCTTTTATTCTTTGTTCAACGGATGCCGTTGTGTGGGGATGCCAAGGCAGGAAAACCTGTTGCAGACTGGACAGGGGGCTGCTTGACCATTGCCCCTGCGAGCCGATCTCATATAAGCGTCCAAGAATTAAACTCACCTTAGTAAGGTAAGATGGATTCCAGGCCAGTACTTCTAGTGCGCCCAATATTCCTTCGTATGCAGAAAAGGCAACGGGTAAAGGAGCATCAGAATCGTTAAACAATTCTTTCAATACAGGACTCTCGCATTTGAGATCGTTTTCGACGGTTGACAAAAATACTTCGGGAGCCGCTTCTGCCAATTTGGGTAACAAGCCGGACAAAGAAGCCCATAGTTGCCAGGAAGTCTCCTCATTCAGAAGTCTACCCACTATTTGCTCAGCTTTTCCCTCGGGTTTGATGTCACTTTGCATCGTGCCGTTCCCAGACCTGCATGCCAACAGGACCAGCGTTTCACACATAGCCAAGCGGATCTGCGCGGAATATCTAAGTTCATTATCGTGGAACGCCGCATACGGCTGATCCTCTGCCGGCAGGTCATGTCTGATGTCCACTTCACCGAGAATTTCTACTGTCAGTTCCTCAAATGTGAGAAGGTCTTGTCGGGTTATATAGCATGCCAGTAACCGCCATGAATCTTCTCGCGATTCCAGGCTACAATGTTCATGTACACGTAAGAAAGGAGAGTCAGGTCTATTCAGCCAGAGGTTAACGATGTTTGCATTCTTTTCATACGATTTGCCGGATAATTTTTCAATAGCGCGTTGATCGGCATCGGATATTTCGTCCCAAGAGCCGACTAAAATAAAAGGTATTAATTCTCGAGCCCTGTCTGCTTCGCTCCATTCAGGATGTTTTGTAACAGGAAAGCGGGAAATAGAGCGTTTCAGCACGGTTAAACTTCCACCCGCCATGCGAGCGTAGTCAGATGCCACTTGCTCGGTAAGACCGGAGGTCAATAATGCTTTCTTCAACGCGTAACGATCAGGACGCTGCAAATGAATTCGATCATATTTCGCGGAGAAGTGGTGATAGCAAAGCAGAACGTGATGACCCTGCTGCACGGCTTCTGTGATCATTGCTGCATCCACGGGTAAATCCGGTTCAGGGATTAATAGTAACGAATTGGGGGATGCCGAGAGGTCTATCCACGCGTCCTTGTCCCGTATAATTAATGTTCTTGCCACCATTTCATCTGCAAATTCACGAGGATCTACTTTCAACTCAAGGGTGGCTTCCTGGCTCCTGAAATACACGTGACAAGCAGAAATAAAATCAATTACGTCAACAGGAGAGGATGATTCAACAGCCAGTACGGAAGGTGCCGAACCCAACCATTCTGTAAACATATTTACTGCTTTATCACGTGATGTGAGGAACACGCTTGCAGGTAATGAAGGATTGGTCGAAGCGGATAGCTTTTCCCAATACCCCTCAAGATCAACAACTCCTTCCGGTTGGAGGCCAAGCATACGGGCAAGCCAGTTTTCGACACCTCTGGCAAACTCCAACCATTCCTCCTGGCTTTCGGAGTCGTATACCCTGACATCTTTCCAGATATTCAAGTTTTTCTTCTCCGAACACCATGTGTCTTTCCCTTGCCATCTTCGCGGTGTGACAAATATAAAGGTTGCCTGTTTTTTGTCCACTCCACATGAATTTTCAGTGCGTTTTCTGAAATCCTCCTCAGCCCTTCTACACGGCTGCCTATTGACACTCATTTCCCACACACTCAGTCCCGCAGGCACAAATTCATTGCCGCGGGCTGCCTCAATGAGCCCATCCCAACCCGGAATTTGCACGCATTCAAAGGCGGGAACTTGCACACGAATAAGGTTGTCTGAATCAACAGTACCGCGAACCAACCGTCGAACCAGGAGGGGGAAGATAGATTGCGCATCAATTCGGTCAGCCCACTGTTCCAACATTACAGATCTGACCCGGGTCGATATTCTTCTGCTGCGGGGAGGTTGGGGCAACCTGTCTACACCTTCCTTTCGCGCTAGCCCGAACAGTGTTTGCCGTTCAGTGGATTCAGGCTCCATTTTAAGCGCCTTTGCGTACGATTCCAGGAGCGTTGCAGATCTTGGCGGGGCGAGAATATTCCGTTCAAGTTTGCTGATGTTGCCCTGATCAAATCCATTTCGGCGCGAGAATTCACGCAGGGACAAGCCCAACGCCTTACGGCGCTGCCGGAAATAGTCACCAAAGCGTATTGAAGAAGACATACTAATAAAGTATATTAGTTGTAATTATTTTACAAATTTTCAATATGAAAAAATTATTTGTTTATTTTTTACAACATAAAAGTTTTTTTATTTAACTACCTAAATATTCTATATATATTATATAAACTCATATATTTGTTAATTATAATATTTTTAGTTAATTTCTTTATAAAGGATTTACTTAAAATAGATTAATATTATGTTTTTTTATTATTTTGGTCCGCTGGAATTCAGGTTCTTCAGCTATATCCAGGCTCGCAAGATGCAATCTGTCGAAATCGGCAAAATCGGGTTGGAACTGGGATTAACCCCTGTCCAGGAACGTAAACTGCTGAGTCGACTATCCCGCCGGGGGCTCATTACCAGGGTAAGACGGGGCCTGTATCTTGTGCCTCCAACCATTCCACCCGGAGGGAAGTGGAGCCCCGGTGAAGCACTGGCATTATCCACTCTGATGATGGACAAAAAAGGCCAATACCAGTTATGTGGGCCCAATGCCTTTTATCGGTACAGGTGGACTGATCAAGTTCCGAACCGGTTATATGTTTATAATAATCGCTTGTCAGGTACCCGAAAAATCGGGCCTGTAACCTTAACATTGATTAAGGTTTATGATGAGCGCCTCGGATCTACGGAAACTGTAACTACCCCTGAGGGAATTGTTTTAAATTACTCCAGCAAAGCACGTGCACTAATGGATGCTGTCTATGATTGGTCAAGATTCAACACTCTCCCACGTGCTTATGATTGGATATCACAGGAAATTGATAAAGACGATGCCCTACCGGCAGATTTGGTGGACGTTTGTATCAGTTACGGGAATCAAAGCACGCTACGCCGTATAGGAAAATTACTTGCTGAGGAAGCAGTGAACGAGCCTTTATTGAGAAAATTGACAAAACGGATAAAACCATCTTCCAGCTTGATCCCCTGGATACCATCTAAACCGAAAAAAGGACAAATCGATAAACGTTGGGGAATAATTCTGAATAATGGACAGCTTTGATATTGGAATCAAGATTCATGAAGATAAACCCAGGTTCCGTGAGGTACTGATTTTTTCAGAACAGCAAACAGGTTTTGGCGCCAGACTGATTGAAAAAGATTATTATTGTTCATTGGTACTACATGATTTAACGATACAAGAACAAAATTCTCTCATATTCAAAGGCGGTACCTGTCTCTGTAAGGTTCATGCAGATTTCTATCGGATGAGTGAAGACCTGGATTTTCTTATTTCAACCGACACTGATGCTACCCGGCCAAAACGTCGTGAATTGATTGAACCCTTGAAATTACATTTCAGTGAAATACCCGAGCGGTTACCCGGTTTTCGGATATATGAGGGGTTACGAGGTCATGATAATTCTAAACATTATGCGAGCAGTCTGTCATATCAGTCAGTTATTACCGGAGAAGAAGAATATATAAAGATTGAAATCAGTTTGCGAGAACCTGTATTGGAATCGATTCAAAATAAAGCAGCCAAGACATTACTCATTGACCCGTTTACCGGAAGCTCCTTGGTTGATGCAATACCTGTAAACGTACTGTCATATAGCGAGAGTTATGCCGAAAAGTTCCGAGCTGCGCTGACACGCAGAAATCTTGCGATTCGTGATTTTTACGATATTGACGTTGCAATCCGATCAGGCAGACTGACTGTAAACAGCAGCACGTTTATTGCTCTAATTCGTAATAAAATAGCTATTCCAGGGACTAACGCCATTGATATATCCGAAGACAGGATCAATATCCTGCATAATCAGCTTGAGACAGAATTAAAACCTGTTTTACGAAGTAATGATTATACAAATTTCGATGCGAAAAAGGCGATAACAATAGTTGTCGATGTAATGAATAGATTAAATTTGAATCCGGGAAAAAGCCCGTTATAGCCCTTCGCTGGCTTAAGAATAACCCTACAAATCCAGCACCAGCAAATCGCTTTTTGAGCGTGAGCAGCACAGGGTCATCTGGTCGTTGGCCGCTTGCTCTTCATCGGTCATGAACACGTCATTATGTTCCGGTTCCCCTTCCAGCACGCCGGTGAGGCAGGTGCCGCAGATACCTTGCTCGCAGGACACGGGGATAATGATGCCGTGCTCGCCCAGGGCGTCGACGATCCTGACGCCGTCTTCTACGGTGATCACTTCACCGGTGCTCGCTATCTTTACTTTGAACATTTGGATAGTTGTTTTGACAAGTAGTTGGTCGGATTATCAGGAAGCCTATCATAAAGCAATGCTGGTTCGCACTAACTGAAACCGGTTTATTATTCCGGACCGAAGACCAGTTCGGGTATCACGATCTCCCAGGCATCAGACTTGATGCGTTCCTGGTACTCAGGCTTTGACTGCTCCCGTTTACGGGTAATGATTGCCAACACTTTCGCGTACAGGCAGCGCATTCCCTCCGGCGCTTCGAAAGCGGTGGTGAGGCGTCCTACCTTATTGCCGGCATGGTCAAGTAATTCCCACCGTTTCTTCTCGTTCAGGCATGCGCTGAGTGAGTCACCGGGATGCAGCGCGGCAATATTTCGATGCACGCGATAATGGGGTTGAGCACGGCTTGCGAAGCCTAAATCGATCTTCTTGAGATCAGGTCGCTTGTAAACATGATAGAGTTCGGGAACAGGTGACGGTAGTTGTACGGGGTCACGCTGCAGTATGGAAGAATGTTCTTGCAATGAGCTGATGACATGACCCTTTCTGTTGTCAGCCTCGTTAAAGCATAGCAGCGAAAGCGTTTGCCGCGCGCGCGTCATGGCGACGTAGTACAATCTGCGCGGCGCGTCCCTGCCTTCTTTGCTGTTGCGACTGTCCCATCCTCCATCCAACACTACCACGTGATCGAATTCCAACCCTTTGGCGCTGTGGGCAGTGAGCAGCAACAGCCCGTTCTGGCGCCCGCGCGCCGCCTGGCCCCATTCAGCCAGCCATTCGATGAACAGGGTAACCGGTATATCCGACGCCGTCTCCCCGGTTTCCTCCTGGTACGCAGTCGCAGCCTCCTGCAGCAATTCGATCCAGGGGTTTTGTCGCTGGGCTTTCAGCCAGGCCTTGAACTCAGACATTTTTACCACTTTCCTGTTGTCTTGCTTCAGCCAGTCCAGGCAGGCCTGGGTTTCCCGCAGACGCCAGAAATTCGGGAGTTCTTCGTTACCCAACTGTACTGGAATTCTCTCGTGCTCACAGAACCCGCGCACCGGATCCAGGTACTTCCACTCACGAGCAATCACCGCGCAGGACGACCAGTCCCAATCTTGCGTGAGACTGGACAGACGTTGCAACTCCAGCATGGCTGCCTGTGCCTGCGCTACCGGATCTTCCCCCGCCGGCAGTAGCTGTACCCTGCCCTCGCCCACCGGGTCGATTTTGCCCCAATCGCCGCCATGGGGTTGTTTTGCGCGCGCCTGGTTTATCCTGATCGGATGCCCGGTTTTCATCCTGTGAGGCGCCGGCTCGATCAACGCGTTGGCCGCGCTGATGACGTGGGCGGTGGAACGGTAGTTATCCGTGAGATAGACCGGCTTGGCCTTGTAGTCCTCCTCAAAACGGCGGATATATTTCACCGAAGCGCCCTTGAAGGAGTAGATGTTCTGGTCGTCATCGCCGACCGCGAACAGTGTCAGCTTATCGTCTTCATCCGTCAGCGTGCGTCCCGTAAGAGCGGCGATGAGGTCATATTCTTCCTGGCCTATGTCCTGGTATTCGTCCACCAGGATCCAGCGAAAACCGGCCAGCAGTCGTTCTCGCTGTTCACTCGCATCTTCCGCTTCCAAACCATCGCCACGCAGCAATGCTGTCGCATCTCGCAGCAGGGAGTCAAAGACCGAATCGTCAGTCATATCATGGCGATCAGTGAAACTGGCACCTACCAAGCGCATCGCTAGACCGTGGCACGTAAGTACCATTACCCCTCGAGCATCATCACCGACCATATCCGTGAGGCGGCGGCGAATTTCCACCGCAGCATGGCGGTTGTAAGCCAGTGCCAGGATGCCGCGCGGGTTCTCGCGTCGCACCCGTAACAGGTAAGCGATGCGATGCACCAATACCCGCGTCTTGCCAGAGCCGGGACCCGCCAGCGCCAGCACGTTGGTCTGTTCCCGGTCGTCCGCGACAATATTTTGTTGTACGGGATTATCAAGATATTCGACAATGTTGCGCCAGGATTCCGGCGTGGTCTGGTGTTCAATTTCCTTGCCGGTATCGGGAAGCCAGTAATCCAGGAAATCATCCTGTTTCTGTTTGAAGTAATCCAGTGCCAACTCCAGCGCTTTTTTAATATCGTCCAGCCCAAGCTGCGCATAGGCTTTCATAATGTGGATCTGTAAGATCTGACCCAGGTAATGGTCTTTGAGCGGCGCAAAGTCGGTGTTGCGAAAGCCGCGCTTGCCTTGATCCCCTTGCGCCAGGCGGATGGTCATGGCCGGACGGAATACCGCCAGGCCCTTGTTCAGGCGAATCACTTCGAGTTCGTGCAGCCACAATAATGCACGCTCCATCAGCTTCTCGGGTTTTTTCATCTCCTGTTTCAAGATGATGTCAGCGTTGAGGACCTCGAGCAGCTTACCCAGTGTTGTCTCGGCCAGCAGATCGACACCACGGCTACCGGACGGCAGACCGTCAAGCAGGTGTCCCAACAAACATGCGGCAGCAGTACGTCGCCGTTCGGCTGTTTTTTCCAATGCCGACCAATCACGTCTCAGTGTTACCCGCACCGTCTCTGCGTCCAGTTTGCGCACTTCGAGGCTACTGCCACTGCCGTCTTCACCACGGCCATCAGCACCAAGACTGCGTAGAATACGCAACAATCGTTCCGGCAAGGCGTCCTCATGGCCGGCATCCTTAAGTTGCTGGTTAAGCTGGCGCAGGTGTAGCGGCCAGGCATCACCCTTGCCCATATCCGGCGCCGCCTCGCGCAGGCGCTCGATCAGCGCACGTTCCAACTGTATCGCTTCGTTCAGTCGTTTCTTCGATGAATGCTCCACGCCGGCATGCACAAACGCGGTCAGCACGGTGTCATTACTGGCGATCCCCAGTTTCTCAAGGTCGTACAATGCGGCGCGCAATCCTTCAGCATTCATATCTGCAACACCGATTAACTCATCCGTGGAAATGCCCTCATCCGGATCAGCCTGCATCAGGGTTTCCACGATGCGCAGTAACTGCTTGCGATAGTCATCCGGGATAAATGCTTTGCTGAGCCTGTCTTGTGCCTGCTCGATCGAGTTTACACGTAGAGATGATGGGAAAACCTGCACCTGGTTCTCTTCCCTTGACAATAACTTTGCCTCCTCCAGCCAGGCGATAGCGGTGCGCACCCGGTTATCGTCGGTCGCCGAGTCCCGCTCGAATTCCTTGTCCTCCTCATCCAGCAGAATCTCACCGGCTGTGGCCACCACTTCACCTTGCCCGTACTTTTTCCGGTCCAGGCGGCGCAATGCTCTCAGGATACTGTGAATTTCGCGCCGGTTAAGTCGTCCACGACTGGATAACATGAACTGCTGCTCTACATCGTCCAATGTATAAAACAGCACACAACGCGCCGGTTGCCGATCCCTGCCGGCGCGGCCAGCTTCCTGCAGGTAGTTCTCCAGTGAGCCTGGGATATCGGCGTGCACGACCAGGCGCACGTCTGGCTTGTCGATGCCCATGCCAAACGCGTTGGTGGCAACAATCACCCGTAATTCACCACCAACAAAACGCTTTTGCACGTCCTTTTTGCTTTCCGGTTGCAGACCTGCGTGGAAATAATCCGCAGCGACGTCCCGCAATTGCAAAAATTTGGCAAGTTCCTCTGTGTCCTTTCGCTTGGCACGATAAATAATACTGCCGCCCGGCTCTTCATCCAGGCACTCTCTCACCATCTGGTGGATATGGGAAAACTTCTCCGGCCCTGTTGTCGGCAGCACTTCAAATTCCAGGTTATCACGCTGCGCCCCACCGTTAAAAACCTTCATCCCGATGTTGAGTTTGTCTTGCAGGTGTCCCACTATGTCGGCTACAACGTCCGGCTTGGCGGTGGCAGTCAGGCATATCAACGGTGGCACCGGCTCCTCACCTGCTTTCTCACGGATGAAGCGTGCCACGTAACGATAATCTGGGCGAAAATCATGTCCCCACTTTGACAGGCAATGGGCTTCATCCAATACCCAGGCGCCGATCTCGCGCTGGCTCAGCGCCCGGCGCACGGAACGGTTGCGCAACTGTTCGGGGGAGATGAGGAGGATACCGGCATCTCCCAGACGCACCTTGTCCAGCACGTCACTGCGCTCAGGGAGAGATAACAATCCGTTGACCGCGACGCTACAACCAATCCCATGTTTTTCCAGACCGGCAACCTGGTCCGCCATCAGCGCCACCAGAGGCGAGATAACTACGGTGAGTGCGCCGGTCTTGTCATAGCGGGACAGGGCCGGGATCTGGTAGCACAGAGACTTGCCGGTGCCTGTGGGCAGGATACCCAGTACGTGTTCTCCTGCAAGCGCCGTCTCGACGATGGACTGCTGCAAGGGTTTTCCCTGTACGTCTGCGGGTTCCGCCCGGAAAGTGTTGAACCCAAACCAGCGCTTGAGTTCCTTGTTTGTATCGTGCCGCTCCCTGCACCAGCCACATTTGGGGTCAGTGCAGGCGAGATCCCGCAGGCGACGCACCAGTTCACCCGCTTCGGGAAACTGGTGGCAGACCCAGGGTGGCATGACCGAGTTGCCCCCGCATACCGACAACCAGGCCAGCGTATAAGCCAATGACCATGTAAATGTCTGCCCGGCTTGCGTTATAATCTCCCTTGCCTGGATGATGCAGCCACGATCATCCAGGAGTCTTTGCAGCGCCGCCCCGGCCTCCATATCGGGAGGCCTGGATGCCTTTCGAATATCGGAGAAAACAGCATCGAAACCAGCATCGTTTTCCGTTGTGGCGGTCAACCAGTGCCAGGCAGCCAACTGATCCGGATGGGCGCTTACCAATTTGGCCAGCTCCAGGCGCTGCTCAGTGAACACCTGCAAGGCAAGTCGTGAATCCAGATACGGATCATTCAGGCGGCCACGTATCAGTTGTCCATCCTGGTAATGTTTCACCAGACGGTGGTAGGGGTTGGCGGGGAAAGCCAGGGGACTCAAGCGCAACGTATCGATCGGAGGCAACTTCAACAGCTTAAGACCCGGTTGCGCGGCGCGCAGGTGAGGAATGTCAAATTCAATCAGGTTATGGCCCAAAAGGTAATCCGTCCCGACCGCCAACTCATCCAGCTTTGACAATGCCCTGTTCAAGTCTCTACGCTGAGAATTTCCAGGATAAACCAATGACTCATCAGTGTCCGAACGTACCGCAGCGAAAGCATGGATGCGTTTGTCCTGTTTTCCGACTTCCAGGTCAAGCGAAAGGCAGCAATGAGAAAAGCGTCCCTTTTTATTTAACGGCCGGTTCACTCTGTTCACCGATGACAACTCAAGGGTTCATGTGGATTTACCAAAATTTCTGTCACATTATATCTTGTTTTGTGCTTTATCATTTGATATATTATAAATTACTCAAATGATATTAATCTCTTATGGCAAAAAGCACGACAAGTAAAGTATTCAGGCCTGGTACGACAGGCGATCTGTTCTGGCAACAATTAGGTGTACCCGGACGCGGCCCGCGCTTATTCGAACAACTGGAAACAGGCTTCCACTACCGCTTCTTTGTTTTGCTGGCCGAACTGTCAGGATTACAGAAAAAACAGCTCTCCACCTTGCTGGCAATTTCTCCTGCCACCCTGGCGCGGCGCGCTAACGCAGGCCGTTTTACCCCCGCTGAGAGTGACCGGCTGTTTCGTTGCGCGGAAATTCTTAAGGCTACTATTGATCTTTTTGAGGGTGATCAGAACGGGGCATGTCGCTGGATGATAAACCCAAGTATCGGGTTGAACGGCAAGGCTCCCGTAGAGATGCTGCGTAGCGCAACGGAAGCAAGCGCCGTAGAAGACCTGATCGGCCGAATGGAGCATGGAGTTATTGCGTGATTCGAGCCTACCGGCTGGTTAAGCGCCGGCAGTCTGCAACCGCTTTCGACGGTGAGGGCGCCCGACGTTTCGGAGGGCGGTGGAACAGCAAAGGACAGGCATGTATTTATCTTACGAGTTCCATCTCTCTGGGGCATCTCGAGATTATGGTCCATGTAAGTGATTATCACATACTGAGACAATACACCGTACTAAGTCTGGACCTGGAGGTAAGGGATATGATGGTGCTCCCGGATGATGCGCTTCCGAACGACTGGCGTGACTATCCGGCGCCGTTATCGACTGCGCTTATCGGCAATGAGTGGTTAGCTGGTCGGGAGTCAGCGGTCTTGTCAGTACCCAGCGTAATTGTCCCGTCTGAAAGGAATTATCTGCTCAATCCCCGACATCCGCGATTCACGGTAATTATCGGGACAGCCCGGGACGTGGAGTTCTCTTTTGACCCGAGGCTAGGGTCTACAGGCATTACCGGGGGATTCTGACACAACTGTTTCAGTACTATTCCGTCTTGAAAAAATATCGATGTTTTTTATAATCACCGGAATTATTTTTCGTCAATAAAGTAAATTCCGAGGGAGATCCAAGTGTCAAAAACGTTTCTGAAAAATGCCTGGTATGCGGCAACGTGGAGCTATGAGGTAAAAAAGGAACTGTTCGAACGCACCATCATCGGCGAGTCCATCCTGTTTTACCGCAAGGAAAACAACCAGGCGGTCGCCATCAACAACGCCTGCCCGCACCGCTATTCACCCTTGCACCTGGGCACCCTGATGGGCGACGTGGTTGAATGCAAGTACCACGGCCTGCGTTATGACGGCACGGGGCGTTGCGTACACAATCCCCACGGGGACGGCAGGATACCGGAAAAGATGTGCACGAGGGCCTATCCGCTGGAGGAAATCCATAACATGTTATGGATATGGATGGGCGACCCGGCATTGGCCGACCCCGCCACCATCCCCGATTTCAGTTGCCATACCGACCCTGATTATCCCTCCGTCCAGGGGGTTATCGAGATGCACGGCAACTACGAACTGATAACCGACAACCTGATGGACCTGTCCCACGTCGAGTTCCTGCATAAGGGCATTCTGGGCAGTGACGCAATCAAGCGCGGCGAGCACGAACTGTTGCAGGACGGCACCACCGTCTGGTCGAACCGCTGGTGCCCGGACGGGCTGGCGCCACCGGCCTGGGACCACATGTTCAAGGACTACGGCAAGCCGGTGGACCACTGGTTATATATGCGCTGGGATGCCCCCGCCCACATGCTGCTGGACGTGGGCATCACCCCCACGGGCAGGCCGCGTGATGAAGGGATCTGGATGTACGGAACGGATATCCTCACGCCAAAAAACGAGACATCCACCTATTACTATTGGGGCGTAGCCAGGTCCCATGACAAGGACAGCACCGAGATGGACAAAATCTGGACCGGCGCTATCGAAACCGCGTTCGGGACCCAAGACAAGCCCATGGTCGAGGCCCAGCAGGGGATGCTGGAATCACTGGGCGTCACCGACCTTGACGAAGTCGATCCTGTACTGCTGCCCATGGACAGCGCCACGGTGCGCTGCCGCCGCATCATGGATAAATTACGTGGACAGGATGGTGTTACATTGCCCGATCCCCGTAACCCGGCCCTGACAGACCTTGTCAGGAAAGCGAACGCCGAGGAATACAGCGGCAGGGTAGTACCGGTGGTGTGAAGGGGAGAATTAGGAATTACGAATTAGGAATTAGGAATTACGAATTGGGGATGTTACGTAACTGTGTGCTTTGATTCAATTTGCGGAAGACATAAGATGCATTGAAAAACCGCCGCCACGGGCGGCACATTCATTCCTAATTCGTAATTCCTAATTCTTACTTCCTCAAATGCCGGTTTTATCTCGGTCTTCGGAGTCCAGTCCGGGCCGTACAGTCGTTTGTATCTTTCCGGCCGGTCCACCGACCCCTTGGCGCCACCGCCCCGCCATAGATCATATTTTTCATCGGCATACTCATCAAAGAATTCTATCAGCCTTGCATCCAGGTCTGCGACTATTTCCCGGTATGCCGGGTCATCGTAGACATTCCGGTTCTGTTCTGGGTCTTTTCTGATATCGTACAGCGCCGGTTCGCCGGTAGAGCGCAGCCGTTTCCAGTAGGCATAATTTTCAGTCCTGATGGCCCTGGTCTCTTCCTGTTCAAAGAATACTGCGTCATGCCAGTTGTCTGTTTTACCGGTTAATGCAGACCTGAAGCTCTTGCCGGGGCTGTTGCCGAAGGTCACGTCGCCCAAGCCGATATAATCCAGGATGGTCAGCGGGATATCATACTGGCCTATCAATAACTCGCTGACCTGGCCTGCTTTGATGTTGTCCGGGTGTCTGATAATCAACGGAATATTCATGGCCGTTTCATACATACTCGAAGGCGTCGTCACGACAGTATGTTGCCAGAGACCGTGCTGACCATAGAAGTTACCCTGGTCCGAGGAAAAGATGACCAGGGTGTTTTTTTCCAGCCCTTTCTCCCGCAACGCGGCCAGCACCCTGCCTACGCCGTCGTCCACCAGAGTATTCTGGGAGGCAACATTGGCCATGGTGGCCGGGTCATTGTGCATGGCCAGTCCTTCGCGCAGCTTGTTCCGCAGAAAAGGGTTGGTGTCATCACTGAGCAACTGCTCGACCAGGTTTTCGTTATAGGCTGTCCGGGGGAAAGATTTAAATTCCTTGCCCGCGTATTCCTGGTAGAACCGGTTTCTTGCGGGCCCGTAGTTCGTGGGCGGGTTGGTATAAGGTCCGTCGTAATTCAGTTGCAGGTAAAACGGCTGATCGCCGGCGTAATCCTGTATGTACTCAACTGCCTTGTCCGTAAAGAAATCGACGATATGCCGGTCTTTTACCGGGTAGGTTTTGTCATTATCGATGATGGTGTTGTCCCAGAAATCAATGGTGTGGCCATAAGGAAACGTAACCCAGTGCTGGTAGCCGATGGACGCTTTCCAGGGCTGGCCCAGGTGCCATTTCCCGATCATGGCGGTCCGGTAACCGCGGTTTTTCAGCGTAAGCGGCAACGTGCGGAATTCCGCCACGGCAGACCAGCTTTCCGGCCATTGGTCCAGTAACTCGTCATCCAGCCAGCTGTGTACGCCGTGCTGGGACGGCATCAAGCCGGTCATCAAGGTGGCCCGGGTGGGCGAGCACATGCCGTTGACGGCGAAGGCGCGGGTGAACCTGATGCCCTCTTCGGCCAATCTGTCCACGTGGGGCGTCCTGACATCCGGGTTGCCGTAGGCGCCCAGCAGGGAAGCAGCCTGGTTATCGGTCAGTATGAACAGGATATTCGGCGGCCGCTCTCCGGCAACGGCAATCCCAACCGACAGCAATAATGCGAAAAAACAGGAAAGATATGATGTTTTCATAAGAATATCAATACCATGTGAATGATAAAGGGTTGGCGCCCGGCGTCTCAAAGTAGTCCAGGAACCGGTTCAGTTCGGACAGCTCTCCCGTTAATGTCATGCCGCCGTTCAGCACCGCTGCCTCTATGGTTGTATTACCCGATAATACCTCGTTGAAGACAGGTTTTGTCATGTACAGAACCATGTCCATCTCGTTTTCCGGATCGGTATCGAGCTGGCAGACGCCGCGCCGTATCGTCAACCCGTAGGATTCGTCCAAATCGGTGAATACAAACCCCAGCGACCTGCTCTCGGTCAGGGTCTGCTCCGCCTTGAGCCTGGGCGTCCAGGCGTCAATGCTCACATCAACGGGTATTTCCGCCAGGATATCAGGCGGCATGAATATGTTTGCCATTTGTTTTTGCGGTCTCCAGCGTATCGAAGCTGCCCTCAAGTTCCAGCGCCGAGGTAAGGTACCAGTTACGCCAGTTGATATTCATACTGGCGTAACCCAGTGGGTTTGTCCGTGATCTTGCGGAACCCGGCAAGAACCTCCCTGCTGGTTTCCGGGCTCAGGCCAGCATCAACCATGATGAGGCCGTCATCGCCGACGATCACGACGATGTCAGCCACGTTCCAGCCGACCGCGCTGTAGACACGGTCCGTTACCTTGTAGATCTTTTTCGCAAAGTGTTCCGTATGGGCTTTCAGTTCAGGGCGTATCGCCGGTTCCGCGCGGCCTGTTACGTCGGCATGGCAATGCAGACCGATGAGGTTGGCAACGATGAAGCAGGAAAATAATTTATTCATGAATTAAGGGATCTTTTGCCACAGAGGGCACAGAGTATATAGAATAACTTGCGGTGTATCGATGTTGCTTGGAGTGAATGGGGTCAGGTCGCACAATGCACACCAGTGTGGACATCGGGTCGAGGAATGAAACAAATTACCGGTGTGCATTGTGCGACCTGACCCCATTCACTTGACCCCATTCACTCTGTTAAACTGCAGCGGAAATGGCGATGAAACGCAGAGATTTTCTTCAATTAACCCTATCCCTGGCATTTGCTTCCCTGGGCGGCCGCGCCGGCGCGAAGGGAGGCGCGGCCGGGATACCGGGCAACAATGGCGAGGTATTATCCGGTGTCGTCTATCAACTGTTCCCCCATGAACGGTTAAACAAGGATGTTTACGAGCAGGTAACGGAGCAACTGAGCGGCAAGATCGGTCAATCCGCCGAACTGACGGCGATGATGGACGACGCGCTGGAGATCCTGGCAGGTAACGGCAATGAACGATGGCCGGAACTGACGCAACAGCAGAAGGCGGCTTCGCTTGAGAAAATACAACAGACACCATTCTTCCGGTTTATCCTGAATGAAACCCTGGGCGGGATATACCAGCACCCCCGCACCTGGGAACTGTTGGGATTTGAAGGCTCGTCCCTGGAGTTCGGTGGCTACATCAACAGGGGCCTGGACGATATTGACTGGCTGCCTGAATAGCTTGAGACATTTAGAGAAGAATGACGAAATTCTCACTGAATGACTCTTCCGTGGTTGTAGTCATCGGCTCCGGCGCCGGCGGCGGGACAGTGGCCGACGTACTCTCCAACAACGGGGTTGGCGTCGTCTGCCTTGAAGCCGGCGGACGGCTGGATCCCGCGGATATTGTCACCAACGAAGCCGAGATGTTCGACAAGCTCACCTGGCTGGATGAAAGACAGGGCAGCGGTATTGCCTCGCCCCCTTTCCCCGTCTGGAACTGCAAGACCGTGGGCGGTACGACCGTACACTGGACCGCGACCAGCGTACGCTTGTCTCAACACGAATTTAACGCACGCAGCCACTACGGTGATATGGCAGGTGCGACACTGGCCGACTGGCCGGTGAAGCTTGCCGATCTTGAACCCTGGTACTCGGTTGCCGAAGACCGGCTGGGTGTGACCGGGACACACGGTATCGAACGGCTGCCCGCCAGCAATAATTTCCTCGTGTTCGAAGCCGGGGCAAAACGCTGCGGTTACAAGGAAATCAATACCGGTAACCTGGCCATTAACCCGGCGCCGCGGGACGGCAGGGGCAGTTGCCTGCAACTGGGGTTTTGCACCAGCGGCTGCGCGGTGGGGGCGAAATGGTCGACCCTGTATAGCGACATTCCCTCGGCGGAACAAAGCGGCCATTTTGAATTAAGGACTGAAGCAATGGCGGTAAAGCTGAACCATGACAACAATGGCAGGGTAACCGGCGTCGACTACCTGGACAGTGGCGGCAAGCTGCATACCCAGGCATCCCGGGCGGTCTGCGTGGCAGGAAATACCGTTGAGACGACCCGGTTGCTGCTGAACTCCCGATCCGGACAATTCCCCAGCGGCCTGGCGAACCGCAGCGGCCAGGTAGGCCGGAACTACATGCGGCACGTCATGGCGGGGGTGGTCGGGGTAATGCCCGGGCAGGTCAACCTGTACCGCGGCGCGCACCAGGCGGGAATAATTTATGACGAGCGCCACCATGACGAGGCGCGCGGATTTTCCGGCGGTTTTTTGTTTGAGACGGTAAATTTTACGCCGGAATCCATGGCCCGGTTTCTACGGCCCGGAGGCTGGGGAAAGGAATACGCAAAACTGCTTGAGCAGTACGGGCGGATGGCAGCCATGCTAATCGTGGGCGAGGACCCGCCGATGGCCGCTAATTCGATAAGCCTGCACCCGACGCGCAAGGACCGCTACGGCCTGCCTGTGCCGGTCATTCACTACGAACATCATGACAACTCGAAGAAGATGCTGCGCTACGGGTTGGACCGGGGACGCAGGATATACGAGGCGCTGGGAGCCGAACAGGTGGTGGAAATGGTGGACGTGTTCCCCGCTACCCACAATATGGGTACTGCACGCATGGGCAACGACCCGGCCACCAGTGTCTGTAACCAATGGGGACAAACCCATGACCTCGACAACCTGTTCATCAGCGACGGCAGCCTGTTCCCTACCTCAGGCTGCGCCAACCCGACGCTGACCATTATTGCGCTGGCGTTGCGGCAGGCGGAGTACCTGGCCTCGCAGATACAGTCAAATGCGATTTAGCCGAGCCCGGCCGGGGACAGATTTAAATCTGTCCCCGTTCTATTCAGGAGCAGCCGTGTTATTGATGTTTACTGGGTTCCTGCTTCCGCAGGAACGACGGACCCCCGGCGCCGTTTTTCTATATCTTCCAGCAGGCGGTCGCGCTCGCTGCCCACGGTATTTCCGCCGCGATACTCGGTGCCGTCTTCCGTCACGATCAGCTTCCAGTCCATCTTGTGGCCGCCGTCCCGCGCCGGGTTCCCGGTGATCTTAATCACGTCTCCGGGTTGCAGCGTATCCTTGTCCCACCCCCTGCGCCGCAAAATGGCCGAAGCATTTCCTTCCGCGAACCAGTGCTGGACCTCACCGTCAGGGGGCGTGACATCGAAATAGATGCGGGCGTGGGGATTGATCAGGCGGAACTTCGTCACCACGCCGGTAACGGTTATCAGTTCGCTGACTATGTAGTGTGACTCCGGACTGTGATGCGCGAACGCCGGCGAGCCGAACAGCACTGCCGTAATAAAAGATGCAACCAGTAAATTTTTCATAAACGACCCCTCGTGATCATGATGCACTAATACTCTCCGGTGATCGCCTCACACACGAACTCCTCAAGCTCCCAACCAGGCGCAGGCAAGAAACTTCTCTGGTTGTCATAGGGTGCACGAAAATGTACCGGGTCGATGATGGCCAGTTCCAGGTCCAGCCTGCCGTTGCCGGCATTCAGTGTATAGCGTTCGATAAAGCGCGTGTCCTTATCGGGAGCAATCGCGCCGCCGCCGGGGACACCAATCATGTTAGGAATAACGTGGGTCGTCTCCACTACCAGGGTTGACCCCTCGTACCGGCCGGTCGAATGTCCGAGCCGTGTCAGTGGCGAGTCGGGAGGGCTCGCCCTTCCATCCAGGTATACCGTCCTCACGGCATTCCAGTATTCGTAACGGAAAACGACCCTATCGTCGAACTGCTCAATCTGCATGGGCACAGGCGCCAGGATCTGGTGGCGCAAGCTGTCGCCCTCCGGGGTGCAGTCCAGGGCCGCGCCTTTCGCAGGGTCGTATTCCGACTGTTTTTTCCGGGCGAGCGGGGTAAGCAGGTCCTTATTCTGCTGTTTCACATAGTCCTGCATCTCGTAAAACAGTTCTTTCACGGTCCGGTCGTCGTTACCGGGGTCTGCCAGCAGGCTTTGCAGGTACTTGAACCCTGCCATGGAACACCCCGAACGGGAGCAGGCCAGGTCCTCAACGCGCCAGCGTTCATCGTCTGGTGAAAGCAATGCGTTGGTCCAGACACCCGAAATATCCGGTCTGCTATCCTCCCCGGCAAGGCCTGCGCCATGGGCGAAGGTTGTCATTACAACCACTGCAGTGATGTTGAAGTATTTTCCGAACATCTTCGATATTTCCAATAACTACGATAAGTTACAGAGTATAACAGGGATCATTCGAGCTGCGACGCCGGTAGCTGAAAATCAATGGGCCCGGGTTCCATTTGATTTTACCCTGTAGATTTTTGCAGCCTGCGCTTCAGCAGTCCCCTGGCGATAATGTTTGCCTGGATCTCCGCGGAACCTTCGAAGATGCTCAATACCCTGGCATCGCATAATACCCTCGAGATCTCGAACTCTGTGGCATAGCCGTTGCCTCCATGGATCTGCAAGGCGTTATCCGCGCAGGACCAGGCTACCCGTGCGCTCAACATTTTCGCCATGCCCGCCTCGACGTCACAACGCCGCCCCGTATCTGCCTGACGCGCGGCAAAATAAACCAGTTGCCGCAATAACATGATCTCGGCCGCCATCCAGCCGATCTTGCCGGCCACCCTGGGAAAGGCCAGAATGGGTTTGCCGAACTGTACGCGCTGCCGGGCATAGTCCAGGGCCAGTTCCAGCGCGTTCTGCGCGACGCCCACAGCGCGCGCCGCGGTCTGCAACCGCCCCGCTTCAAAAGACGCCATGAGTTGCCTGAACCCCTGCCCTTCAACCCCTCCCAGCAACCCGTCCGGGTTTGCCCTGCAACCGTCAAAACTGATCTCGTATTCCTTCATGCCGCGGTACCCGAGTACCGGAATTTCACTGCCGCTCATTCCCTGCAACGGAAATGGCTCGGCGTCGGTCCCGCCCGGCTTGTCCACGAGAAACATGCTCAATCCCCGGTATCCCTTTTCCGTGGGGTCGGTGCGCGCCAGCAGGACCATCAGGTTGGCCCTTCCTGCATGAGTGCTCCAGGTCTTGTTGCCGGTTATCCCGTAACAATCCCCGGCCTTCACGGCCCTGGTCTTCAACCCCGCAAGGTCGGATCCGGCATCGGGTTCGGTCACCAGCACCGCGGGCAGTATGTCGCCGGATGCAATCCCGGGCAGGTATCGTCTCTTCTGCTCTTCGGTCCCGGCCTTCAGTATCAATTCCGCGGCAATCTCGGAACGGGTGGCAAGCGAGCCCACACCGAGATATCCCCTGCTCAACTCTTCCGTGATGACGCACATCGCGAGCTTGCCTAAAGCATGGCCGCCGTATTGTTCCGGGATACAGACCGCGAAAACCCCCATTTCAGCCAGTTGGCGGATCAGGCCGGACGGGATAAGACTGTCTTGCCGGTGCCATACACCCGCCTGCCCGGCTATTTCTTCATCTGTAAAACGGCGGAACTGCTCCCTGACCAGGGTCAACGTCGGATCCAGGGTTGGATCAACTGGCTGTTCTCCGCCGGCCAGCAACTCAGCAATCCGCACACGGTTTTCAATGGTGTTGCCGTCCCTGATCAACTGGTTAATGGAGTCATCGGCCATCAGTTCAGGCAGGATTGCCGGGGACAGGACGTCACCGGGACGGAATACCTCGTCCTGGCTCATGGCAATACCGTGCAGCAACTGCTGCAGGTAAGCGCCTGTCCCTGTCTTGAAGACGGCCTGGTCCAGTTCCGTAAATCCGCCCTGCTCCAGTAACCGCCCGGACCAGTCCGCCAGTTGTCTCAGCGCCTCCAGGTACGTCGCCGCCCAGGCGTAGCCGTGGGAGGCGAACTGGTGCTTTTCAAGGGACGGCGCATGAACGGCATTATCCCTGACCACCTTCCCTGCCAGGGCTTCCAGGTAACCGTGCACCAGCCTTTCAATGCCGCTGATGGCATGCTCTGCTTGCTGTAACCGTTCTTCCACAGGGATCATTCTATATAATAGAGTTTTCCGGGCAAGGAACTATGAACAAGCGCAAGATCCTCATACTGGTGATTTCCGCCAGTTTCATCACCTTGATGTCAACGGACTTGTATATACCGAGTATGGCCCATATGCCGGGACTGCTCGGCACCAGCCCCGAACTGGTCAAGCTGACAGTCGGCCTCAACCTGCTGGGGTACGGTTTCGCCACCCTGCTTCACGGTCCGCTTTCCGAACGTTTCGGCCGCAGGCCGGTCCTGCTCTGCGGCATGGTCGGATTTACCCTGGCCAGCTTATTCTGCGCCCTTGCAGCCGATATAGGTCAACTGATAACGGCGCGGGTGTTCCAGGGCATCGCCGCTGCCGTGGAAGGCGTTGTTGTGCTGGCGATCATTCGCGATATTTTTTCGGAGAAGGAACAGGTACGGGCGATAGCCGTTTACGGCATCGCCACTGCACTTGCTCCCGCCATTGCTCCAGTATTGGGTGGTTATATCCACGTATATTTCGGCTGGAGGATGAATTTTTATTTACTCACATGCCTGGCGCTGGTGGTAACCGTGCTGCTGACCCTGTACCTGGACGAATCAAGCAAAAAGGATTATCACGCTCTTGACCTGAAGGAAATTTACTCTGACTATTTCAGTATACTCAGCAACAGGTCGTTCCTGATTTATGTCACCATCGGCGGCTGCAGCCTGGGCTGCATATTTGCCTTCATCACCGCAGCTCCGTTCATCCTGATTACCAACCATGGCGTGCCGACCGAGCATTTCGGCTACTACCAGGGAGCCATCGTGCTGACCTTCGTTATCGGAAGCCTGGTCGCGGCCAGGATGACAAGGAAACAAGGGACCGGGGATATTTTACGCATAGGCGTTTACTCCGCAGCAGGCGGAGCCTTGTTGCTGCTGGCTATCATGGTAACTGGATGGGAGACTCCGGTCACGCTGACGTTTGCCGTGGCGCTGCTCACGTTCGCCGACGGGCCGATCTTTGCCGTGGTACCCACCCTGGCCATGAATTCAACCAGTAAAAGAACCGGCGCGGCGGCAGCCATGATCGTTGCCGCGGAGATGGCAATAGGCTCGGTTGCAGCACTGTTTCTCAGTTGGTTTCACGACGGCACGGCATGGCCGATGATGATCACCATGCTGGGACTGGTGCTGGTTATCGTCCTGGCCTACATGAGCGGTGCGAAAGCAGCCGGTGCGGAAAATACCGGATAAGTCCCGACTTTCCCCGGTATGCAATCACGGGGCTCAGCGACGATTTATACTCCCTGTTCTTATTGACTATTCAGCCGTGACGCTTGCCCGGGCTGCAATTTCTCCGTCTGAACGCTGCACCTGCATGCTGATGGTATCTGCTCCTTCTGCTGTTGCAGAGAGACGGACAGGCTGATCGTCAAACAGCGGCGCCAGGGCGCGATATTCAAACCTGTTAATGTCCTTATCTGTGTGTTCCCTGACCAGTTGCAGCAATAGCATGGCTACCAGGGGGGCATGCACCACCAAGGCGGGATAGCCCTCCCCTGTCGCGGCGTAGGTCCTGTCGTAATGAATCTTGTGGCTGTTGAACGTCACGGCCGAGAAACGGAACAACATACCGGCATCCACGGTCAGTTCATGTGACCAGGTGTTCGCTCCCGGTTCCGCAAATGGCTTGACATCCGGCAGCGCCACAGGCGCTCCCTTGTCCCGGTAGACGATGTCCTGCTCCTCAACAACGCACAGGTTTCCCCGTTGCTTGAAACTGTTACGAATCCGGACGAATACCAAATCGCCGGACGCGCCGGATTTTTCAGTTATATCAATGACCTCTGACTCGCGTCCGGTCTCATGGCCGATGATTAACGGTTGCAGGAAATTCACCTTCATTCCGGCAAACAAGCGCCGGGGCAACGTTACGGGAGGAAGAAAACCGCCCCGTCTCGGATGGCCATCCTCACCCAGGCCGGATTGGGGTACAGGTTTGATGGTAAAAACCCAGTGCCACAAAGGCGGCAGCCTGTCTCCTTCCCCATAGTCCGGCGCCGGTTCATCCAGCGTTGCCGCGAGCCTGTTGACCTGGGCAGGGGTTATGATTTCGGCGCAGCGTTCAACCTTTGGGCGCCAGCCGGGAAACAGTTCGTTGAGTTGGGTCATCGAATGTGTTTTTCCAGGTTTCCAGCTCGAACGCGTTTTCTTTCATACTCCTTTAGTAGTTTTTTTCGTAACCGGATATTGTCAGGTGTAACTTCCACCAGTTCGTCGTCATTGATAAATTCCAGTGCCTGCTCCAACGAGAACTTCACGGGCGGGGTCAATAGAATATTGTCATCCTTGCCGGCAGCACGAATGTTGGTGAGTTGTTTGGCTTTGAGCGGATTAACCATAAGATCATTATCGCGGGAGTGGATGCCGACAATCATGCCTTCGTAAACATTCGTGCCGGGCTCTATCAGTAGCCGGCCGCGTGGCTGCAAGTTGAACAAGGGATAGGCCAGTGCCTTACCCTTACCGTTGGAAATCAGTACGCCATTGACTCTTTGATTGTTCAGCGTCGATTTTAACGGCCCGTAGTGGTCGAAAACATAATGCATCAGTCCTGTGCCTGCTGTTGCCGTCAGGTACTCAGTACGAAAACCGATGATACCGCGGGCGGGGATCAGGTAATCAAGCCTTATACGTCCCTTGCCGTCCGGCACCATGTCCTGCAAGCCGCCTCCGCGGGAACCCAGCAATTCCATAACGCTTCCCTGGTAACCGGCCTCCATATCGACGGTGAGTTGTTCATAGGGTTCGCATAATTGACCGTCGACATCCTTGATAATAACTTCAGGGCGCGAGACGCTGAACTCATAACTTTCCCTGCGCATATTTTCTATCAGAATGGACAGGTGTAATTCGCCGCGACCGGAGACCCTGAACTTGTCGGAGTCGCCTGTTTCTTCAACGCGTAAGGCAACATTGTGTTTTAGTTCGCGGAACAATCGCTCGCTGAGTTGGCGCGAGGTGACGTATTTACCTTCCCGGCCGTTAAAAGGCGAGTCGTTGACCTGGAAGGTCATGGTGACCGTCGGTTCGTCAACGGTCAGTGGGGGTAAGGCTTCGACTGTATCCGGTTCACATAAGGTATCTGATATATCAAGTTCATCAATACCGGCTATGGCGATAATATCGCCGGCAGACGCGCTGTTAATTTCAGTTCGTTCAAGACCGAGCAGACGAAACAGTTGCAGAATGCGTCCTCTGCGTATTTTATTGTCTTTATCAATGATCGAAACAGGTGTATTGGATATCACTTTACCGCGGGTGATGCGGCCGATTCCAATTACCCCTATATAACTGTTGTAATCAAGTGCACTGACCTGAAATTGAAAAGCGCCATTTTCATTGACATCGGGCGCCGGGACTTTGGTTACGATAGTTTCAAATAATGCGGTCATGTCCTGGTCTTTACAATCGGGATCAGGGCCGCTGTAGCCTTCTTTCGCGGATGTATATATCACCGGGAAATCCAGTTGTTCATCGCTGGCGCCAAGAAGATCAA
Organism: Gammaproteobacteria bacterium; assembly: GCA_965116495.1. GTDB lineage: Bacteria > Pseudomonadota > Gammaproteobacteria > Eutrophobiales > Eutrophobiaceae > JAAXHV01. The sequence goes on from OZ220696.1 coordinate 1,460,191, forward strand.
ATAAATCGAAGGTGCGGTGGAGCACCCAGTCAGGCCGCGCGCCGCTACGGTCAATCTTGTTTATTACGACGATAGGGGTCAGTTGGCGGGCCAATGCTTTTTGCGTGACAAAACGGGTTTGCGGCATCGGCCCCTCAACGGCATCGACCAGCAACAGCACTGAGTCGACCATAGACAAAATTCTTTCCACTTCTCCGCCAAAATCTGCGTGACCCGGGGTATCGATAATATTGATGCGATAGTCATTCCAGCGTAGCGCGGTATTCTTCGCCAGAATTGTGATGCCACGTTCTTTTTCGATGTCGTTGGAGTCCATGACGCGAACAGAACTCATGTCTCTCGCCTGCAGAGTGCCGGATTGTTTCAATAATTGATCCACCAGCGTCGTCTTGCCGTGATCTACATGGGCGATAATAGCGATGTTACGAATTACTTCAGGCATTAGGCTCTGTGTGGGGTAAACAACCCGGTGACTAATCAGCTGTAATGCCGGCAATGATTCCCCGGTCGTGCAGGCCGCCGATGGCGGCGGCGCTCAAACCCAGGATCGTGGCGAGTATCTCGTCGGTATCGGCGCCGAGTTGCGGCGCCGGTGTGACCTGTCGGCGCGGTTCCGCCTCAAAGCGCAGAGGTGAACCGGGCATCAGGTATTCACCGATACCGGGTTGCAGGACAGTTGAAAAAACAGGGTTCTTGTCAGAACAGCGCGGATCATGGTCTACCAGTTCGGAAAAAGTCTGGTACGGCCCCCAACACACACCGTGGGAATCGAATATCGATGCCAATTCTGCAAGGTCATAGCGCGCACACCAGGGTTCCAATAAACCGATTATGGAGTCCGTGGCCTGGTAACGATCACCTTCCCGGTCGAGTTTCAATCCGCGTCCGGTTTCTATCTTGTTAAACTCCTGCTCAAGTTGAGATGCCGTGATCAGGTTCCGCCATTGTCTGTGAGTGATGGCCACCAGCATGATCTCATGCCCGTCCCTGGTTTTAAAATTGTGGCCGAACGCACCGTACAACCGGTTACCGATAGCCTGACGTTGTGCGCCATTGATTTGCGCTTCAGCGACATGTCCCAGGTTGCCGACCATGGAAAATGCAATATCCGACAGCGCCAGCCTGACCAGTTGGCCGGAACCGTTAAGTCGTCGTTGGCGCTCTGCGACTACCACTGCCAGCGCTGCATTGATGCCTGTCAGCGCATCCCAAGCCGGAAACATGTGGTTGACCGGCGCAGGATCATCTGCTGATCCTGTCGCATAGGGAATACCCGTTGCGGAATTGATGGTGTAGTCAACCGCACTGCCCCCATCGGGGGTTCCCTGTACCTGTACCATGATCAGGTCGTCACGCCGTTTCTTCAATGCCGTATAGTCCAGCCAGTCCGACTGCGGGAAGTTGGTCAGGAAAATCCCCGCGTTGGGGGCATCCCCGGTGATCAGTGAAACGGCGAGTTCTTTTCCTTCGGGGGAGCGTAAATCGATGGCAATAGAGCGTTTGCCCTTGTTCAGACCCGACCAGTACAGGCTTTGTCCCTGTTCTGTCACTGGCCAGCGCCGGTAGTCCAGTCCGCCACCAATCGGGTCAAAGCGTATGACATCCGCCCCCAGTTGCGCCAGGGTCATGCCCCCCAGCGGCGCAGCGACAAAGGCGGAGCCTTCAACGATGCGCAGGTCTTTCAGCAGGTCATACATAGGAGTATCCGCAGCACAAGCGCAGATTTACGCAGACTAAAATCAGTCTTTTGAGGAACAGGTAAAATCTATGATACATGCAACTGTATTTACGCTGATAAACACACGGTTTTTTTGTGTTCTTACCTGCGTAAATCTGCGCTTGTGCTGCGGATAATTCTCTCCTTTTTGTCAACTAGGCATCAGACCCAAGTCGAATTGCAGGTGGCTGAACGGCACGGGAATGTTGTACCGGGCAGCCAGGTCGGCATCTTCGGACTCGGTGTAGCGGCCTATCAATGAACTCTTGGTGGCAAACACCGCGTCCGAGTCCAGGTATTCGTCGCCGTCGGAGAATACATGGGTCGTCAGCGACTCGTAGCCATCCGCGGAAACGATGAAATGGATATGCGCGGGACGCATGGCGTGACGGCCGCTGGCCCGGAGCAACTCACCAACGGGCCCGTCTGTCGGTACCGAATATGACAATGGTTTTTCCGTGACAAATGCATAGTTGCCCTCCGTGTCCGTGGTGAATATACCCCGCATATTATCTTCGGGCATTGAGTTATCCTGCACATCGTAGAAACCATTGGCCGCGGTTTGCCAGACGTCCAGTTTGGCGCCGGCTATCGGTTTGCCGTCCGGGTCCACCACCTTCCCTTGCACCAGTGCGACTTGCTCGGCATATTGCTGCTTTATGATGCTGGCGCCGCTCTCGTATTCCGGCGCGCCAGACACGTAAAATGGTCCCAGTACCGTGGACTCCGTCCCCTTGCCCGACTTGGGATGGTTGATCGCGTCCACCAGCATGGAGACGCCCATTACGTCTGACAACAGGATAAATTCCTGGCGCTTGTCATCACAGGTCTGTCCAGTCCTGGTCAGGAACATGATGGCCTTGAACCATTCTTCTTCCGTCAACTCCACGTCCTTGACGAAAGCGTGCAGGTGTTTGAGCAGTGAAGTGATTATCTGCCTGAACCTGGGATCATCTGTTTTGGAGCCGTATTCCTCCAGAACGATTTCCGTTAAATTGTCGATGGTAAAATCACGCATGAGTAACCCCCATATGGATATTTCAGTAACTGATAACTATATCTTCCAAAGGCGTGACAGAGCACGGCAACATGCCTCCGTTATCTAGATTCGCCGGGTCAATGGTAGCATACCTTGACAAGGGCCGGAGCGATGTAACGCTACCTTTGAGCAAGCGCACACGGCAGGTCATGCAGCGGCCCTGTTGACAGCCGCAGGTCAACTGGTGCCCGGCCGCGTAAGCAGACTTCAGTATCGAGGCCTTCTCCCTGCAAAAAAATTCAACCGGCCCGGCATCGGAAACCAGTGTCACCTTGTACATCTCAGCGCCCTTTGGCGCGCAACGCCTGCACGGTGAAATCCGTCTCGCGAAATGGCTTCTCCGGCAATATCGCCTTGAATTGCAAGGTGGTGCAGTGCAGTGCCTGGATATCTATCATGGAGACCGCATCGATGATCGGGACGCCCATACCCCGGTTGGAAAGGTGATGTCGGTCCGGGTGGGAATATGCGGCCATGGCGACCTTCCACAGGTTGCCGGGCTTGTCGAAGATGTGACCATAGACCGGCAGCATAGTCTGGGCATCCAGGTAATACCGTCGCTTTGACAACGGATGTTGTTTCCAGTAAGGCTCAGCCTCCAATATGTAGGCCTTGCGCACGTGCCAGGTGACGTTCGGAAAACAATTGCCTTTACCGTGAAAACCGATGAATTTGAATCCATCAAGCTGCTGACCGGCTTCCTCCAATGGTTGCTCGTCGTGGTTAAAGAAAGGTAGCAGGACCCAGGTGACTCCCTTGTAAGTCCATTTCTGGTCCATGATGCGGCCGTTATAGCCGAGAAAATCCTCAATCATGATATCGCTGCCCAGGAAGGCATCAGTAGTCTGTCCTGACGCCAGGCGCCGGACGCGCCGGTGGCCGGAAAGATAAAGCCAGACCTGTTCCTGCTTGGTGTCGTCTTCCAGGCGTTGCACCAGCAATTGCGTGCCGCGTATATCGGGCGGGGCCAGCACCTTCAGGTACAACGCATGGTAGATCTGTGATGGATTTCTGGGCATGGACGGAACAGGGTCCTGTACATGCCGGTGCATGAACTTCATGGAACTTGCATAGAAGGACAACTGCCTTTCAATCCTGTTATTTCGCATATCCCGGTACTGCCAGTAAAAGCTGGCCACCTCGCCACTGTCGTATGAGTAGGTATAACGCAGGTTCCAGGCCAGCTTGTCGCCAGCCCTGGGATCATCCGGTTGCGGTTCCCTGGGGAACGGCCTGCCTGCTACGTAATTACGGATAATCCCTGGTTGTTCCCCAAGTTCGGTCGTATCCAGGTAGCGCTTTGTAGCCTCGAGGTAGGCCGGATGTGTAGGAATAGACAGGGCCTCGCTGGTGGTGATGGTTAAAAATTCATCACCGATCAACTCAACGAGCTTCGGCGCCAGGATATTGCTGAAAGATGCAACATTCTCTTTTGTGATGACCGTGCCCGGCGCGGGATTGAGCGATGCAATTTTTTCAGGGTCAACGGCAAACGACTGTTCGACAATGTCTGCCGTCACCACGGGGGGATTAACCAGCAGGCAGAAAAACAATGTACGAGTCAGGGTTTGCAATGTCATGATTACTTGTATAAGACGTATGTTTTTTATGCCACAGAGGACACAGAAATGTATTTTTGCCATTCCTGTCATTCCCGCCATTCCTGTCATTCCCGCCACTCCTGTCATTCCCGCCATTCCTGTCATTCTGGCGAATGCCAGAATCCAGTCAAAAAATTATTCATTATTTATAAGGTACATTTGTTTGCCGGATTCCGGGTCAAGCCCGGAATGACGTCTATTGGCTAACTCTGTGTCCTCTGTGTCCTCTGTGGCTTTAACGGTTTAATCTGCGGCATCTGCGGATTTTTTCATGAACAAATTCACGTCATGGGGATTGACAAGGTCTGCCACTGTCCAGCCGTTAACGTCGTATTCGTCCATGCACTGCTGGGCAAAGTCCTTGAGTTGCTTGTCCAGGCCGGTGCCCTGCGCATTCCATAGCGCCTCAATCCGGATGTTTTCGTTATTGCCGGAGTAATTGCGCTCATACAGTTCATGGCGGCCGCCGAATTCGGTGCCTATGGCATCCCACAACAGGCGCATGGTCTTGACCCTGTCTTCCGCGTCGTGGCCGTATGAACCGCGCAGGTATTTATCCAGGTAACCTTTCAATTCCGGCACATTAAAATCCGAAGCATGGGAGTTCAGGTAAATCAGGCCGCTGGCGACCATGTTCTCGATCAACTCTTTCGCCCGGGGGTAGGCCATGGTCATCAGCACCCGGTACACATGGCCGGCGTGGCCGTTCGGTACTTTCGCCCCCTTGAAATCGTCGGGCATGCCACACATGGCGTCCGATAACGCCCAGAACAGGTGCCGCCAGACGATCATTTCACCGATTGCCACCTGCACGCCGCGAAAATCCTTGGTGCCGGTGATCTCCAGGGCTTTCATGAATAAGCCAGTGATAAAATCAAACTTGACTGCGAGACGGGTGCAACCGTGAAAGGCAAACGTGTAGGCCCAGCCGGATGTGCCCAAGAAAGTGCTGGCCGCGTCCAGGTCCTCGTAGATAAAGATATCCTCCCAGCGCATCAGGGCATTGTCCAGTATCAATATCGCGTCGTTTTCATCCAGCCGGCTTGACAGCGGGTTATCGAACGGACTGCCCATTACTTCCGCGGCATACGAATAAGAAGGACGGCACAGCAGCTTGACACCGGGGGTGTTCATTTTCAACATGCCGCTGATGGCAAAGCGTTTATCCTTCACGGGTATCGGCCCGTACTGGCCGAGGAAATTGTAATGGGTCAATGCCGACCCGGTAGCCACCACCTTGGCGCCGGAGATAATAATGCCTTCGTCGGTTTCCCTGACGCAGTGCATATAAACGTCTTCTATCTCCTCGTGGGATTTATTGCGGTCTACCGGGGGATTGACCAGGGCATGATTCAGGAAAGGCACGCGTTCCTGGGCATTCCTGTACCAGCTCCGGGCGTTGCCGGCATAATCACCGAAGTACTCCGGGTTAAACCCCAGGGTCAGCATAAGGCTGGCCTTGTAGTCAGGGGTACGTCCCATCCAGCCATAGGTCAGGCGCGCCCATTGGGCAATCGCTTCACGTTGCGCAATCACGTCCTCACGCGTGCGCGCCACCTTGAAATAGGGGTGGGTAAAACCGCCGTTGCCGGTATCCGTAGCGGTGCGCAGGTGCGGGTATTCCTTCTCGTTATGCAACGCGTTATACAGCCGCGCCATCATCCTGGCAGGATTGCGAAACGCTGGATGCTCCGTTACGTCTTTCACGCGCTCGCCGTAGATCCAGATTTCCCGGTCGTCTTTCAGGTCCGCCAGAAATTCATCGCCGGTATACGGACGAACATTGTTTTCCATATCTTCTTTCTCGGGCATGCCACTCATATCAATCTCTTTAATAAAATATTTTTGTCCGCAGATGACGCAGATGAACGCAGATTAAAATAAAGATAAGAAACTGTAGATAGAAACTAAAGACTCATAATCGGATAGATTATTTCAGTTACTATAAAGACTTGTTTTTATCTGCGTTCATCTGCGTCATCTGCGGATATATTCTTACATACCGTCATCTGCGGACAAAAAACCTGCGGATAAATCACTTCATCCGGGCCTTGTATTCTTCCGGACTTTCCGCGCTTTTGTATTTCTGCACCGCTATCTTCCTGTGCAGGATAACCGGTTGTTCCGAGACCGGCGGCGATGCTATATCTGCCGGGTAACAGCCCATGGTTTGCTTTTCCGGATCCATGTTCGTGCGTGTAGAGAACTGGCGTTTGTTGGTTCGCTTTGCCGGGATGATATTGCCCTGCTCGTCCGAATCCAGGTCCCACCACCATTTCTTTACCGGGTTGATCAGACCGTTACCCACCTTGTCGTCCAGCCTGGCGATCCACTTCCGGGTGAACGGCAGGTTCATGGCCGCCCACAGGAATGGTCTCTCGGACAGTACCCCTTCAATATTCCATGGACAGGTTTTCATGCAACGGCCGCACAACGCTCCGGCAGAATTGGTGATGCGGTAGCGGGCACACTTTTCCACGTCCGGCTTCCACATTTCATAGCCGTTGAACATGATTTTGTTACCGTAGGGGATCGCCTGACACGGGCATTCCCTGGCGCACTTGGTGCATTTCTCACAGAAATCCTGCAAACCGAAATCTATGGGTTTATCCGGCAGCAACGGCAGGTCGGTCGTGATGATGCCCGATTTGAAACGCGGCCCGACGTAGGGGTTTAACACCAGTTCACCAATCCGGCTCAACTCGCCCAGACCGGCTTCCAGTATAATCGGTATATGCAGTACGTCCTGGTCCATCACGCTGTGGCCGCGGGCAGAATAACCCAGGGAACGGATATGCGCGCCGACAACACCCCCAATCAATTGCGCGCGCAAGTAGGCGCGCATACTCTGTGCGCCGCTGATCCAGTCATCCCCGCTGGCCCCTTCCATGGTCTCGTACCCCTGGTCCACCAGGATTGCGATCCCGTATTTGTGGTACGGCTTTATCTCCGAACCATCCGTATCATGGGAGTACCATACATATTCGGGCAACTGACAGATTCCCACCATGTCCGCACCCATGTAATACAAAGCCGCCTTAATCGCTTCTGCGTTTTTCTTCGGGTCGTCTGTCCCCGGTGCGATTTCATCCGCCTCTTTGCCATATTGCAGCGGGACCATGGCGCCCAGGGGCGGTATCATGGCGTGGCCGTATGGCGACTTGGTGATCATGCGAAAGTTTTCCAGTTCCTTTTGCGGCTTTTTCCCCAGGTCGCCCAGGGCAGCCCGGAGAAACATGTCATGCCGTTTCGGTATGCGCGGCACGTTTGGCTTGTCAATAAGAGTCGTGGTGGTTTCCTGCGGTTTTAGATTTTCCATTGGATAAGGCCCCAGGTGAAGCGGCCTGTTTTTGAATAACCTGCCCTTGTAACCGGGCCGCGCCCCGCCCAATCCCAACCACCAGCCCGGACCATGGGATTTCAGGGAATCCATAAACCCCCTGCCGGCCAGGGGTTCGTCAGCAGCAAGCTCCATGGTCGTAGAAACCACGGCCATGCCGAATTGATCGCCCAGGTAGGGATTGCTGACAGTACTGCTGCCGTTCCTGCCGTTAACCTCACCCAGACCGCTGCAAAGCAACAGGTAATCAAGAGCAACGTCGCTTGCCGTTGCCGTGTGCAATGTTGCTTCAAATCCCAGGAAACGGATGTAATTCACCATGACCGCAGCCGCTTCGGCAACCCTGACTGCTGCCCGTTGCGCCTGGGTACCGACCAGCCAGGCTTCGCTATCAGTGCGGGGGTCCGGTTCCCTGGTGTACTCGACCAGTAACACCAGCGCAAAGCCGTGGTTGAACTCCTTTGCAGAGTCCTGCAGGGATCGCTGCCAGGCTTCCTGGCCTTCCCTGACGGTGGTCTCAGCCATTACGTTAGTCGCCGAGCCGGCCTGGTATTCCTTTTCCTGGGCCTGCGCCAGGGACTCATTGATGATGGGCTGCGCCAGTATCGCCTGTTCCGGAATGGCGCAGGTTGCTGCCATACTGACGTCGAGGTTATAGCAGCCGGCCTTCAGGTGGTCGGCCCGCTCCTGCGGGTCTGACGGAATGGGCGCCTGCTCAGGTACAGGCTCTCCCAGGCGCATGCGGTCGAACAGGTCGATATACTCGCGAAACGCTTCAGCCATGGATGCCGGGTTGGACGATTCAGTTGTATCCTCGGCACGATGTTTCCCGGAGGGCGAATATTCAGGTATTGAATCCTGCCGGGCAAGCCGTTCCAGTGGAAATGGGCCCAGGTGCATAGCCCGTTTTTTATGGGAAAAGAGGCGCATGTCAATTAATCCGCAGATGTATGTCAATAAACAGTCGGGATATATGGGGTCAGATCCGTCCCCTGATAACTTATTTCCTCAATCCAAGTTCGCTTAAATGGTCATGGACGAAATCAATCCTGTCGTTGCCCCAGAAGATCTGGTCGTCAATGACGAATGTCGGCACGCCGATGACGCCGGATTCCTGTGCCTCATGCCAGTTGTCTTCGAGGATCTTCTGCCTGGCCGGATCATTCAGTGATGCGCTGAACTCATCGGGGTCGAGGCCGCTCTGACGGGCGATGTCCACCAGTGTATCGGGCTGGCCGATATCCACTCCCTGCCCCCATTCGGTATCCATCACATTGATAACATATTCCCGCAAACAGCCTTTCTCTTCTGCCAGCAGGGAGCCGATACCTGCCGGTGTCGGGTCTGTGGTAATGGGTGGGGGGATACAGGGAATATTCATCCGCTTTGCCCAGCGGGCCACGTCCTGGCGGGTAATGGGTATCTTGACCTTGGCCCGGTCCGGCGCCGAGCGCCCGTTCCACCCGGCCAGGGGCTTCCAAATGAAATTGACATGGTAGTCATCCACCAGGCTGAACATCGTCTTGCTGGCGAGATAACAATAGGGACTGCGGAAATTGAAGAAAAACTTTAGATCAACGTTCTGTATCATCGGATCGAAAATAACCGGGGACAGGTTTAAATCTGTCCCCAATACACCTGGCGAAATATCCGGGGACAGATTTAAACCTGTCCCCGGTAAACTCCATGCTATCTACCGCTCTTGCGCAGGTTCTGCACCGTGAACATCTGCGGCGGGTTCAACGTGGGATCAAGCTGTCCCTTGAACTGGCCGGTGGTGCAGTGTTTGGCCTGTACGTCATACATCATGAAGCAGTCGTCGATGGCGACGCCGGACCCCTTGTTCTTGGGCATGTGGTTGTCCGGGTAGGCCTGGCAGATGGAGAAGGATTTCCACAGGTCGCCCTTGCGATCGAACTCAGCCTGGCGCGGAATGGTATAGGTCTGTGCGTCAATATACATCTCGCGGCGGCTTAACGGGTGGTTCGGATCCTTGGGTGTGCCATGCAGTTCATAGACCTTGCGCAGTTCCCAGGTGGTCTTGGGGTAGCAACCATCCACGTCCACAAACTGGTAGCCGTCCGGTTCCGGCGGCATGTCGGTAGCCAGTTCCAGTTCATTATGGTTGTGGAACGGCAGGAAGGCGTTTTTGGCGCCGACAAATTTCCAGTTGTAGTCGGACACGCGGTTATTGTAGCCTTCAAAGTCTTCGATCATGATATCCGTGCCCAGGAAAGCGTCCGTGGTCTGGCCGGTAGCGAGACGGCGTACACGCCGTTGAAAACCCAGGTACAACCAGGCGTCATCACGCTTCAGGTCATTCTTGTAGCGGTGAATGAGAAGCTGGGTGTTGGCGATATCGAACGGCTCCAAGGCCCGGACGTAAATCGACCGGAACAATTCAGCCGGATTGTCGGTAAATTCCGGGGTGGGTTCCTGGTTGACCCGGTGTTTCCAGTTCAGGAAGTGGAAGCTCCACTTGATGGTGCGCTCCAGCTTGCCGCTCTTGGCATTCCTGAATTTCCAGTAAAACGGCGAGATGGCCGCGTTGTCACCCCAGTTATAGCCGTACTGGTAATTCCAGGCCATTTTCAGACCCGCCTGGGGATCATTGGGGTCCGGTTCCTTGGGGAAGGCCCGGCCGGCCACGAAATTGTCCACCAGGCCGTCAGCGCTGAGGCCGGGCGGGTTGTTCACCGCATCCATGGTGACCTTGATGTAGTTCGGGTGCAGCACCAGGGAATCCGTCTCCTTGGTCTGCAAGGACGTCTCACCGTTCTTGATGTGGTCGTACAGCGCCGGGTCAAGAATCTCCTTGAACTGCTCCACGTTGCCCTGGTCTATGACCATGCCGGGGGTGTAACCCGCGAACTCCGGCGTCCAGTTTTCATACGGATAAAACGAATTCCTTACGTCATCCTCGGTGAAATCGGCCGAGACTGCCAGACTCAGGGCAACCAGCGGCATAACAGCAAGATACTTTACATACTTAAACATGATGATTAAGCCTCCTTCCTGTAAATATTATTAGAAGCGATAGCGGAGCAGAACTTGAAATTCATCTTCGTGCTGCGCCATGCCGAGGGGACCGGAACGGAAACGACCCAGTGGTTCGAAGCCTCTGCGGATTCCCAGGCTGGAAAATTCATTACCAGGAAGGCAAGGTGCGACACTGTCTGGCGGGGCGCATGCCGGGCCGGCGGTAAATGGCGGATACGTATTAGATGTACGACCATCGTCAGCCACCCTGCGACCACTACCAAACTTGATATTGGCGCCGAAGATCAAACGCAGGTTATCGTTGATCAGGTAGTCTACGCCCGGGGCTATTACGGTTGCCTTGGCGCGGAAATCACGCGCCATAATGATGCGCGGCAGCACCCGGTCATTCCTGAAGAAACCCTGGAACAGGAAGGTGCCGATATAGCCGTTCTGCCAGTCCTGGAAACCTATCTGTTCCCCGGTCAGGGGATGACTGATTGATTTATGGTCAAGCAGGTGCTGACCGAATATCTGCGCGGAGAGCAGGAAGGTCCGGTTCGGGTTCAGCCAGCGGATATAGGTGGGACGATCCCAGCCTATTACCCATCGTATCACGTCTGACTCGGAGTTCAGGTCAGATACCGAGGTATCGGCAAATTCCTCACCACTGGTATGAGCCATCTCCACCCGAAATGCAGATTTTAACGGATCAACGTAAAAGTCAGCCGAGCCACCTACCAGGGTGACACGCGGGAAATAAATATCAAATGCCGGCAGATAGGGTCTGGGTTTGTATGCGCCGCCCACTTCAGTCGGGTCAGGCACAATAGGATGACCTACGCCAGGCGCCAGAAACGGATTCACTGCGGGTATCCCACCACGTAATGCCGGTAGTTGAGAGTAAAACGTCATGGCGTTGACGGAGAAACCCACACTCCTGAACACGCCTTCAAGCCTCACACCGCCTTGGTCAAAATCCCAGCCAGGCATATGGACATCCCGGATGCCGATAGTATTGGCAGGGAAATCGGTAGACAGATTACCACCTGGGACCAGGCCGGTGGCAAAGTTACTGACGGTACAGCCATTATCCCAGCAGTTCTTCAAGGACCGGAACAGGTCACCGGCCAGCAGGATATTGTAAGGCTGGCCGCCCTGCCCCAGGTGATTCGGACGGAATTTTTCAAAGTTCCAGATCACCTGGAAGTTCAGGTCATCAAAGGCGCCTACTGCGCCGGCACGGTATTCGGCGGAGAATATCCCCAGGGGAATACGGCTGTCTTCGAACTCTTCATAAATGCTCTGGATGGAGAAGTCGATGGGATTGACCTGGTCCAGCACCCGGAACAGGTCGGTGCGGCCCCAAACTACCTGCTGGCGGCCAATACGGAGGTTGATCTCATCGCCGTTGTTGACCGGCACCGTGGCGTCAACATAAATCTCCCGCAGCCAGCCGTGGTCGTCGGTGAACTCGGGGAAGCGCAGGTCGTCCATGGTCGCGTCCATGTAACCGGGGATACAGCCACGGGAATCCACGTCGCAGGGCCGGGTAGGGGCAAAGAACTCCAGGCCGCCGCCGAACTCACCGTTATTGTTTTTTATACCCAGTTCGCCGCCCACCTTTTTTAACCCTTCATTGGGATTGGTTGCAAGATCAAATCCAAAACCACCCCCACCAGGTAGCGCGGGATTATTGGCAGTAACCGGTGAGTGACCCCATGGAGTCTGCAGGCCGTTGGCATGACCGATAGGTATGCCTGAACTGGAACCGAAAACCTGACCACCTGAACGGTCACCAAACCTGTCATCATTCAGGTCATACACACCATCATAGCTGGCCCGTAAAGTCCCGTGGAACGAGAGTTCGGAGAAGAATCCCGTGGGCTTGAATACCTTGGACCACTCGATCTGGCCGCGCACGCGCTCCTTGGTAATACCGTAATCAGCGCGATGGTGGTAGGTATTATCGAGGAAACCATGGATTTCCAAAGTACCGTCCTTGGAATTCCAGGCGGATGCCGTCAGTGATGCGACAGCGAGGACACAGCCGAACGACAGCGTAAGTAAGAACCTGCGGATATTCATCATTTATCCTCCCATGCTATATGGCCAAGGTTTAGGTGATGGTAAAAATATCGATATTTTTTCATTATAGCCTCTTTAACGGTCAATGCTATCAATAATTTGACATTTGGCAAGTGTGCCTGTCAGGACAGGTCTTCAATCTCATCAATCGTCGAACCGGCGCCCTTCTCCCAGCGTTCCTCACCCGCCCTCATGATGAATTTGGGCTTGAAGATGTTCACCCAGGCCGGCACCAGGAACATGGCGGAGGCCATGTTCATCACCAGCATGATGATCAGCAGCCTGGCCGCGTCGGCCTGGAAGCGCAACTCGGAAATGAACACCCACATGATAATGCCGCCGACCAGGGTCGTGGCGGTCAGGGCGATGGCAACACCGGTGGTGCTCACTGCGCGGCGGATGGCGTCCTGCACGTTGTCCGCCACGTGCATCTCCTCCTTGATGCGATCCATCATGTAGATGGCGTAATCCACCCCCAGTCCGATACCCACCGCGATCATGGGCACGGTATTGACGTTCAGTCCCATGTTCAGCAAGCCCATGCAGGCGTAGGTCAGCGTGGTGGCAAACGTCATGGAGACCAGCATCATGAAACCCGAGTGGAACGACCCGTAAAACCACAGGGTAAAAGCCAGGATCAGGACCAGCACCGCGGGCACTACAATCACGTTGGTCTCAAAGGCCTCCTCGTTGATGGCCGCAGTCACCCCCACCGGCCCACCGGCCAGGTCAATGTGCAGACCTTCCACCTGGCTGCCGGTAGTATCTATCCATTCCTTGGCCATGTGGATGGCGCGCCGGATAGTCTCGCCGGTATGGTCTTTATAGTAGAACACCATGTTGGCCAGGCGGTCGTCGGTGTCGATATACTCCTGCAACGCACCCTGGGTCGGCGCGGACATCATGAACATGAACAACAGGCCGCCGATATTCTGGTCGATGGAAGGAATCACCGACCAGCGCGGGTCGTTGTTACGGGTCATCTGGTTCACCTGCATCAGCAGGTTGTTCACCCCTTTGACCCCACCCAGCTTGGGATCCAGCATCATGTGGTTCTGGAAATCAGCCAGAGCCTTCATGATCTCCGGTTTCTTCAGTCCGCCGTTCTCATCCGCGCGGGCGATGATGAACAGTTCCTCGGCGCCCGGGAAGCGGTCGTTGATCGCGGTGGAGGAAATATTGAAGTCATGATCGTGGTAAAGCAAAGGCGAGCCCGGTTCCGGTTCGCCGATCTGCACCCAGGAACTGAAGTAAGTGGCGCACAGCGCAATAATCAGGCAGGTAATCAACACCGTTTTTGAACGCCCGCGGGTGCCGACCACCTGGGCAAACTTGGGAAAGATAACCCGCGCCATGGTATGCTTGACGGCCACGTCTTTCGGCCTGGGCAACTCTGCCAGCAGCATGGGGATCACTATCAATACCGTGACGACCATGCACACCGCCCAGAACGATGCATAGATGGCCATTTTGTCGTTGATAGGCACGGAACCCAGCCCGATGAGATACAGGGCCGAAGCATCCGCAACAATCGCCAGCGCGCCGGGCCTGAACAGCGCATTAAACGTGTTCCTGGCAGCAGACACCTTCTCGTGGGTGCGGGACAATTCAAGAAAATAGCGTTCCATCTTCTGGATGCCGTGGGACATGGACCGGGCCGAGATGAGAAACGGCACCACCAGCATCAACGGGTCCAGGTTATAACCGAACACCCCCATGAAACCCACTCCCCAGATACTGGTTAATATCATGCCCAGCAGCGGCAACAGGATGCCATACAGCCGGCGCGAGTAGAAGACCAGGATAGCCAGGACGATCAGTATGGTGTAGAAAAAGATGAGCAGGATATCGCCGCTGTAGGAATCAACCCAACCCACCAGTACCGGATGGCCGGTTGCATGGATATTTACGCCGGACACAATTTCCGACGCCCGAATTTCCTGTATTTCCTCAAACACCTTGCCGTAATCCAGTTGGCCTTCATTCAGGGTGCCCTTGATAAGGGCCGACTTCATGTCCGGCGACACCAGCAGGCCGTATACGTTGGTACTGGCCACCACGTCCCGCTGGATTTTTGCCAGTTGTTCTTCCGTATATTCATCATGGTGCGGGTCGTAATAGGTCTGCGATCGTATCGTCCCGTCCGGCGTCAGGAAGATTTTCCGGGTATTGCGATGGGTCAGGCTGCTCACCAGGTTATGGTTGATGTTGGATACGCTGTCCAGTTTCTGGGTAATGCGGTGGATCCGGTCCAGGGAATCATTGGTGAAGATCGTGCCCTCCTCCACTTCCATGGCCATGACAATGATATTGGCGCCCCCGAAGGTATCCCGGATACTGTTATGCAGTTGTATATAGGGGTGCTCCTGGGGTAACAGGTCGGCAAAATCCGACAACATGCGAACGGCAGGTATATTCCATGCAAACATGGCCGTAATCAGGAAGATAACGGCCAGTACAAATTTTCTGTTATTGAACAGGAAATTACCAAAAGTAGGAAAAATCTGACTGGTATCTAGTTTCATCGTTTTTCACTGTTCAACAATTCATCGATGGAAAAAACATGTAACACGCCACCGGGACCGCTGACTATTAACCGGTGATCAGGCAAGGGCTGTATCCCGCGCAGGTACAGCCGGAACGGTTGGCCGTGATCGACCGGCGCCCACTTTCCTCCTTCATAACGGAATATGGTGCCTTCGCCACCGACAACGAATATATGGCCGTTGGATTCAGCCAGGGTGTACAAGGTGACCAGGCTGCCGGTGGCTTGAATCTGCCAGGTCTGTCCGCCGTCGAAAGTTTCCAGGACGACACCTCCCAGACCGGCAATCCATCCCTTGTCCTGATCTTCAAAATACATGCTCTGCGGATAAAACTCATCGGGCATGGGGGGCATCAATTCCCAGGTGGCTCCAGCGTCCCCGGTTTTCAGCAGAGTGCCGAACTCACCGGCGATATAAGCGGTCCGTTCATCGAAGAACTGGATGCCCGTATAAATCACATCTTCATCCCGGGAGGATACTTCCCAGGTGGCGCCGCCATCCCGGCTGATGGATACGGTGGAAAAACTGCCTACCACCCATAAATTGCCGGCAGGGTCGCACTGGATGGCCTGCGGCGCTTCCTCGGTGGTCAGTCTGCTCTGGTTCCAGACCCGGCCTCCGTCACTGGAAAGCCACACCTCACCTTCAAAAGCCAGCGCGGCAAACAGGCCGTTACTGCAACTGGCGATGTCCAGGAAAGAGGGCCAGGAAGAAATTTCCTGGCGCTGCCAGGTCGCTCCGCTATCTCCCGATGTCAGGATGACCCCGCTTGCCCCCACTGCAACAACATTCTGCCCGGAGGAGCCGACTGCCTGGAAATTATCCGTCCTGCGGATCGGAGACTGTCCCATTTTTTCAACCTCGTCCAGTACCAGCGGCGCTTCACAGCCGGAGGACAGCAGGCAGACAACAGCCAGCAGGCAGCAACAGGCCAACCTGGTCATACTTGTTATCTTGTTATTATTCACTATCTCCCCTTTATCCGAAAAAGTGTCACCACAGGCGACTGTTTGTCCACTGGCTTCCTGCTTTCGCAGGAATGGCCTCCCCGTCTGCCATCCCGTCCCCTCGTCCGCCATGCCGGGCTTGACCCGGCATCCAGTATAAATACCGTGTCGCCTCCGACGACTCCTTTTTATCGTTTTCAGATCATACGGAAGCTGACCTTGCCCAGGTCCTGGAAACGTACATTGAGACTATCGCCCTTCCCCACGGCTACTGCTGCCGTTATGCCACCTGTCATGATAAATGTCCCGGCAGGTATCACTTCGCCGCGTTCTGCCAGCATATTCGCCAGCATGGCAACGCTGGACGCCGGGTGTCCCAGTACCGCCGCGCCTGCGCCGGTCTCGACTACCTCGCCGTTCTTTTCCATAACTACTCCCAGGACAGGCATGTCGACGGCTGCCGCGTCCCGCATCACGCTGCCGCTGACAAAGCCGGCAGCCGAGGTGTTATCGGCGATAACGCTCTTCAGGTCGAAGCGGAAATTTTCATAGCGGGAATCTATGATCTCCACTGCCCCGACAATGAAATCAATGGCTGTCAATACCTGGCCGATATGACAACCCGGTCCTGCCAGTTCAGTCCTGGTCATAACGGCCACCTCCGCTTCCACCCGGGGATGGATAAACATCCCCGTATCGATTTCCGCGCCGTCGCCATAACTGCCGTAATCGGACAAAAACCCATACACCGGCGTTGTCACGCCCATCTGTTTCATTTTTGCCTGGGAGGTCAGACCCATTTTCAGGCCGGCGATTTTACCGCCGCGCTCTGTTTTGCGACGGCGGATCTCATACTGGATGGAATACGCGTCTTCCCAGTCAAGTTCCGGGTGGGCATCGGTGATTTTCGTCACCGGCTGCCTGTTGAGCTCGGCATTTTCCAGGAGCTCTGCCAGTTGGCTGATCGTTTCCTGATCCATGGTTATTGCGCTGCCCCCTGCTTACTGCCTGCAGGGGCAGGCCCCTGCTTAATACCTGCAGAGCCTGCCCCCGCAGTAGTAAGCGGGGGGACGGGCTTCAGTTCACGGCGTGCGCGCACCATGTTCAGCGCCACGTCCTCAATCATGTCTTCCTGGCCGCCGATGGTTTTCATCTTCCCCAGTTCAACCAGGATATCTCCCGATGGGATATTGTATTTTTCCCCCACACGTTGTGCATGCAGGAGAAAGGAGGAGTACACGCCTGCATAGCCCATGATCAGTGAATCACGGTCAACCCGGATCTGCTGGTCCATCATGGGCACTACATTGTCCTCCGCCACGTTCATCAGCTTATATACATCCACACCGGTTTTAACACCCATACGGTCCAGCACCGCATTGAATACTTCCAGGGGGGTGTTGCCGGCGCCGGCACCCAGACCCGCGGCGGAACCGTCAATCCGATCCGCGCCGGCTTCTACGGCCGCCAATGAGTTGGCAATACCCATAGCCATATTGTGGTGCCCATGAAAACCAATCTCGGTGTCCTCATTCAACCCTGCGCGCAAGGCCCCGATACGGGCCGTGACGTCATCCGGCAACATGTAGCCGGCGGAATCGGTACAGTAAATACAATTGGCGCCGTAGGATTCCATCAGTTTTCCCTGCTCAAGCAATTGCTGCGGCTCCACCATGTGCGCCATCATCAGGAAGCCTACCGTGTCCAGGTCAAGCTTTCGGGCGGAACTGATGTGTTGTTCGGACACATCCGCTTCAGTACAGTGGGTCGCCACGCGAATAGTGTGCACCCCACAGTCCCGGGCCATGTTCAAATGGTCCACGGTGCCGATCCCGGGCAACAATAACGCCGATATTTTTGCATTCTTCATGCGCGGGATGACTGCCCGCAAATATTCTTCATCCGAACTGGCGGGGAAACCGTAATTGATGGAAGCGCCGCCCAGTCCGTCACCATGGGTGACTTCGATAAGGTGTATTCCCGCATCGTCCAGTGCAGAAGCGATATCAACCATCTGTTCAATGCTGATCAGGTGACGTTTGGCATGCATTCCGTCACGCAGGCACATATCATGCAATTTGACTGTTTTGCCCGTCAGGTTCATAGCTGCCTCTCCTAGGCGTTTACGGCTGCCGGCTGCACGGCGCCATTGATTATCTCTTCCGCAAACATCTCACCGGTGCGTAACGCCGCAGCAGTCATGATGTCCAGGTTGCCCGCATATTCCGGCAGGTAATCTCCCAGGCCTTTCACCTCCATGAAGATGGACACGCGGTTGCCGTCGAATACCGGGCCGTTTTTCAGTTGATATCCCGGCACGTATTTTTGCACCTCCCTGATCATGTCATGGACGGAGCGTGTGATAGCGTCCTCATCCGGAGTGTCTTCCGTCAGGCAATGGATGGTATCACGCATAATCATTGGAGGTTCTGCCGGGTTCAGGATGATGATCGCCTTGCCCTGTCCGGCGCCGCCTACCCGTTCCAGTCCGTTAGCCGTAGTGCGGGTAAATTCATCAATATTCTTGCGCGTACCGGGTCCTGCCGACTTTGACGCGACGGTGGCAACAATTTCCGCATATTTCACCGGTTGTATCCTGCTCACTGCGGCTACCATGGGAATGGTCGCCTGCCCGCCGCAACTGACCATGTTTACGTTGGTCTCCTGTCTCCCCACGTGCTCCTGCAGGTTAACGGGCGGCACACAGTAAGGGCCGATAGCCGCCGGGGTCAGGTCGATGACCAGCACACCGCGCGCCTCCAGCTTGCTGGAGTTTTCCGGATGGATATAGGCGGAGGTTGCATCAAAAGCAATTTTGATGCCGTCGGCATCTATGTGTTCAAGCAACTCATCCACACCCGCGTGGGTCGTCTTCAAGCCGCTGGCTCTTGCCTGCGCCAAGCCGTCCGAGGCGGGGTCTATACCCACCATCCAGACCGGATTAATCCAGTCACTGCGCAGTGCTTTCATCATCAGGTCTGTTCCGATATTCCCGGAACCGACCAGCGCAGCATTTACTTTCATATCATCAGCCTCAAGTTTAAGGGGACGGAGTTAAATCCGTCCCCGGAGGTTGGATCCCAACGCAAGACAATTACGTAAACCGCACGGATGCATTGCCGATACCGCCAATGGATAAACTCATCGAATCTCCCGCCACGACCGGATGCAGGGGAACAAGGGAACCCGACAGGATCACTTCGCCGGCCTCCAGCTTGATACCGAATCCACCCAGGGTATTCGCCAGCCAGGCAACACAGTTAACCGGCGAACCCAGGGCCGCGGCGCCGGCGCCCGTGGCAATGACTTCACCGTTCTTTGAATGCACCATACCGCAGGTAACCAGGTCTACGTTACGCGGGTCAACACCCCTGTCGCCCAGCATGAATGCGCCGCAGGAGGCATTATCCGAAATGGTATCCTGGATCCTGATTTTCCAGTCCCGGATACGGGAGTCCACAATTTCAAAACAGGGCATCACGCATTCCGTGGCGCGCAGGACATCGGCATTGGTGACACCCGGTCCCTCCAGGTCATGTTTCAGGATGAATGCTATCTCTCCCTCCGCCCGTGGTTGTATCATTTCCGAACTGATGGGTATTTCGTCCCCGTTGTTATAAACCATGCGGTCTGTCAGGTAACCGAAATCCGGCTGGTCGACCTGGAGCATGTTCATTACTGCCTTGCTGGTAACACCGATTTTTTTGCCGATGACTACTTCACCATCATCCAGGCGCCGCTGCAGCAACCGCAGTGAAATACGGTAAGCGTCCTCGATGGTTATATCAGGCTCCCGCTCCGTTAACGGCTCGATAGTTTTACGCTTGCGCAGACAATCGTAGAGCGTATTACCGTAGGACAGTATTTTGTCAGCAGCAAAAATCATATCGTCATTCCCGCGTCATTCCCGCGCAAGCGGGAATCCAGTCAACCACATAATATTCTTCATAATTTCAAACACACGTTGCGCATTTCAGTGTAAAACTCCAGCGAGTGTACACCACCTTCACGGCCTATGCCTGATTGTTTGGAGCCGCCGAAGGGTGTCCTCAGGTCCCGCAGGAACCAGCAGTTGACCCAGGTAATACCCACTTCAATAGCGGTAGCAACCCGGTGCGCGCGCGCTGCGTCCCCGGTCCAGATTGCCGTTGCCAGTCCATACGGCGTATCGTTAGCCATGCTGATCACTTCTGCTTCTTCATCAAAGGGCTGAATATGGCAGCAGGGACCGAAGATCTCTTCTCGAATAACCGGCGATGACTCGGGCAGACCCGTCCAGATAGTCGGCTCCACCCAGAAACCGCCTCCCAGTTCATCCGGCACTTGTGGAACAGCGCCGCCGGTAACAATTTCTGCCCCCTCCTCCCTGGCCTTTTGGTAGTAGGACAACACCTTCTCCCTTTGCTGCCGGCTGATCATGGGTCCGAGGGTGGTCGTTGCGAGTTCGGGCCGTCCGGCCACCAGGTTTTCCGCGCCCAGCTTGAGCCGTTGCACGAATTCGTCAAACACGGACCGCTCAACGTAAACCCTTTCCGTACCCAGGCAAACCTGGCCGCAATTGGCAAACGCCGAGCGCATGGTTCCCACTATGGCTTGATCCATATCACAGTCGGCAAACACCACACCCGCATTCTTGCCGCCCAGTTCAAACGATACGTCGCGCAGGCCAACCGCCGCCGCCTGCATGATCTGGCTGCCCGTGGCCGTTTCCCCGGTAAACGTGATGGCGTCCACGCCCGGGTGTTCGGTCAGGAACTGGCCGGCGGAATCGGGACCGAAACCGTGCACCACGTTATATACACCCGCCGGTATGCCGACTGAATTCATCACCTCGCCCAGCAGGGTTGCCGTCGCAGGAGTCTCCTCCGACGGCTTGACCACAACGCTGTTGCCGCAGGCCAGTGCCGGCCCGACCTTCCAGGTCATCAGCAGCAAGGGCAAATTCCAGGGACAGATGACAGCGATAACACCCTTGGGCACCCGTAGCGCATAATTCAGCGCCCCGGCGCCGTCCGGGGTATCCATCATGAAGGATTCTGCGGGTACGTTCTTGATGACATCCGCAAAGATTTTGAAGTTGGCCGCGCCCCGTGGAATATCAATGTGCCTGGCCAATGACCAAGGCTTGCCGGTATCCAGACATTCCGCTTCAAGAAAATCATCGAAGCGGGCGTTAATCCCGTCGGCTAGGTCATACAGTAACGCGACCCGCTGCTGTACAGTCATTGCGCCCCAGGGTCCCGTCAGGGCGGCACGGGCAGCGTTGACTACCGTGTCGACCTCTTCCCTGCCCGCTTCATGGACCTGTGCATAGGCCTCGCCCGTTACCGGGTTAAGCGTATCGAACATCCTGCCGCCGGCAGACCCGATAAATTCGCCGTTAACAAAATGACAAAACGGCGTACCTGAAATGACTTGTTCTACTTTTGCGTGCATTATCCCGAACCCTCAAATGGGGTCAGGTCGCACAATGCACACGCAAAGATAATAAGTGCGAAGTCTTGGCAAACCTCTGCGTGTGCATTGTGCGACCTGACCCCATTCATGCATTGTCATGCAGAATTTTCAGCGCATATTCTGCAATTTCCTCATCCTGCTTCTCACTCGCCCCGGAGACACCGATGGCGCCAACGCGGCGCCCGTCGACTTCTATGGGGACACCCCCGCCGCAGGTCAAAAGCCGGTCCACCGAGGGCAGGCCGGATCGACACGACACAGACAGGTTGGCGATCACTTCCTCCCACTTCGACGTGGGCATACCGAAACTCATTGCCGTGTACGCCTTGCTGACGGCCACGTCAATGGAATGGAATGCCGAACCCGGCATGCGCAGGAAAGCAGCCAGGTGACCGCCGCTGTCCACGACCGCGACGTTGACTTTTACGTCCATTTCATCTGCCTGCTGCACTGCGGCCCGTACCAGTGCATGGGCTGCTTCCCAATGGATGTTGTTCTGCTCTACAGTGACTTTCATCTTTATCCTGCACCCAGGTGTTCTTGTATTTTACGCCATGGCGCGGCGCCCTTGTCTTTCAGTTCAGCCAGTTTTTGTGCAGGGAAATCGTCCGCAACTCCCGTTTTATAGGATGGACGATCGACACACCTCTCATACCAGGCCGCAACGTTTTTACGACCCAGGTACCACTCAGTCCAGCCAAATTGATACAGGGTTTGAAAATACGGCGCCATGGCCGCATCAGCCAGGGAAAACCGGTCACCCGCCAGCCAGTCCTGCCTGCTCAATAACTGTTCCATATCCGCAATGGTTTTCTCGTATGTAGCAACGGCATCAACGACATCCGGGGCGTCATAACCCAGTTTCAGCAAGCGCCGCTGGCGTTCGCGCCGGGGTTTTTCCACAACCCGGTTTATCACGGCCTCCCGCTCCGCCTCCGACATCTGCAGGAGCTTGTCCGCCATCAGCAACGGCCATTGCAGGGCCCCGCAACTGGGATGAACCTTGATGTCCACGTGTTTCATCCAGAAGCGCATCTGTGCCCTGTGGTAGGGATTATCAGGCCGCAGTTCCGGCCCGGGGAATTTATCTTCCAGGTACTCACAGATAATGGATGATTCGATGACCGGATTCCCCCCGTCCACCAGGGTCGGCACGACACCCAGGGGATTTAACCTGAGATACTCCGGGGTGAGGTTCTCCTTTTCCGCCAGGTTAACGTGGCGTTTCTCCCAATCAAGACTCTTTTCCGCCAGTACAATTCGCACCTTCTGGGAGCAAGGTGACATGGGATGGGTATATAATTCCAGCATGTTGTTATTTAATGTATTATCAGAAGAATATGGGGTCAGGTCGCACAATGCACACTCAAAGAAATGAGTACGAAGTCTTGACAAACCTTTGAGTGTGCATTGTGCGACCTGACCCCATATTCTCATATTCTTTTCTTATATCGATATTTGTTTATTTTATCGATATTTTGATATAGTGGCAAATATAATCATCAATAACTTTCAGTAATGCCGCCTGCACCTGCCAGAACGCTGGTTGAAGCCTCCTATAACCGGCTTCGCTCCGACATCATAGCCGGAAAACTTGCGCCGGGCGCCAAGCTCCGTATCGAGGAACTGAGGGAGGATTACCGAATCGGGGCAAGCCCGCTGCGGGAAGCACTGAACAGGCTCGCCGGTGAAGGATTTGTCACGGTCGAGGAACAACGGGGCTTCAAGGTCGCACCCATTTCCATGAACGACCTGCAAGACCTGAGTCGCATGCGCATCATGCTGGAATGTGAAGCACTGCGGAAAAGCATCACGAACGGTGACGATGAGTGGGAAGCAAACCTTGTTGCGGCGCATCACCGCCTGCAAAAAGCCGAACAGAGCTATGGCAGGAACCTGGGCGAGTGGGAGCAGCGCAACGAAGAATTTCATGAGGCCCTTGTTGCCGCCTGTGCCTCCCCCTGGCTGCTACGCCTGCGCCATATACTCTACGAACAACACAAGAGATACCGCTTCATTGCCATATTAACCCCCCAGGATAATCGGAATGTTCACCTTGAACACCTGAAAATCATGGAAACAGCCCTGTCCCGTGACGTAGACGCTGCCTGTGCGGCAACGGAATATCATATCCAGAGAACCCTGGAAACCAGCACCCGGGTATTTGCTGAACTGGAAAAGAATCCCATCGAACCCGCCCCCCGACCAGGACAAATACATACTTTGTGAAGCCCGGCTATCATCGTCCGGCGATTGGCATAGTAATTGCTGTAGTTTAATAGATAGTTGCCGGATTACAGTAATATTTTGTTTATTGCGCCATAATTGTGCATTAATGCGTCTATATGCGCGCAGAAGCATAAAATAGGGCGTCATATGATCCCCGAAAAATTAAAAACCTGATTAAGAGCTTGCCATGAAAACTTTGATATCTGTCACATACCTGATCAGCATAATTATCGTCCTGTTGCCCTTGAATGCCGTGGCGCAAGATGAAAGACCGCTGTTGGAAGAAATCATAGTCACCGCGGAAAAACGCTCCGAAAGCCTGCAGGACCTGTCCCAGGCCGTCACGGCGCTGTCCGGCGAGGACATAGATAACCGGAACATCACCAGCTTCGTGGATCTGAGCAACATCGCGCCGGGGGTGACAGTCGCCAAAAATGAAGGCTTCAAGACCGTGATCGCTATTCGCGGCGTGGGTAATGAGGCCAACCAGAACGCCATAGCCAATCCTTCCGTGTCTTATCACCTGGACGGTATTTATGTGGCCTCACCCTATGCATTGCACACGGATTTCCTGGACCTGGAACGTATCGAAGTATTGCGCGGGCCCCAGGGAACCCTGTTCGGACAAAACTCTACTGGTGGCGCGATCAACGTGATCACCCAGGCGCCCGACACCGAGGAGTTTTCCGGTAAAGCCGATGTAACCGTGGGCAACTACAGCCTGATTCGGGCGCGGGGTTCGGTAAACGTCCCTATCAGTGACACCATGGCCCTGCGCGCCTCCGTCGCGTCACACAACCACGACGGTTTCAGCAGGAATATCGTAATCGACCAGGAACTGGACCAGGCAGACAGTATCTCCGCCCGCGCCCGACTGCTCTGGGCGCCTGCGGATAACCTGCGCTTCAACTTCACCGCCCAGTATTACGATGAGAATACCAACGGCGCGGCGCAAAAAGGCATTCTTGACCCTACCCCCGGTGACCGTAAACTGGCGCAGGACTGGGACAACAGTTATGAACTGGAAAGCCAGTTGTACAGCCTGGTTGCCGAATGGGACCTACCTGCCTTCACGGTGCGCTCACTGAGCAGTTACCAGGACGATGATATCGCCGTGGTGCGGGATAACGACCGGCACGATTTTTTGACCCTCATCAACCAGGGCATCTTTCTCCTGCCCAGTATCTTCGACCCCGAGACCAACCGGCAGAAGACCTTCACCCAGGAACTCAACATAATTTCCTCCGAACCTCTGTTCGGAAAGCTGGACTGGGTGGCGGGCGTTTTTTACCTGGATACGGAGGTGGATATTCTCATTCGTGAATACATAGACTTCAATACTGACGGTACCTACGGTCCCGGTACGGTCACGGTGGAGGAAGTGCTGAACTTCGGCGGGGAAGTCGGCTTCATCTCCGATTCCAAACCGGAGCGGGACTCGATCTCCGTGTACGGCCAGGGGACTTTCAACCTCACCGACAGCCTGCGCCTGGTAGCCGGCCTGCGGTATACGGATGATGAGGTTTACTCCGAGGTGACCAATTTCTTCGGCCGCGGCGGCAGCGCGGCTCTGGAGATACAAAGCGACAAGCTGACTGGCCGCGGCGTGGTGGAATACGACTTGAATGACGACACCATGGTGTATGTTTCGTACACCCGCGGCTTCAAGCCGGGCGGCAGTAACCTGACCTACGGCCGCGAGGACATCATCGCCCCCATCGTGGTGCTGCCCACCTTCAAGGATGAGACGGTTGAAGCCTGGGAACTGGGTATCAAGGCGGACTTTGCCGACAACCGGGTACGGTTGAACGCCGCGGCATTCTATTACGACTACAAGAACCTGCAATACCAGGCGACGGACCCCGAGTTGTTCGAGGGCGGTGTCGGCAACCTGCCTGAATCCGAGATCTACGGCGCAGAAGTGGAACTGCTCGGATTCATCACCGACAGTTTCAGCGTGGACGCCCGCCTGGCCTGGCTGGAAACCGAGGTGTCCGCCTCTCACCTGGCCCTGGATAACGTACGCTCGGACGATGCGACCAATGCCCTGTTGCCCGCATGCAATTTCAACATATTCTGTGATGACATCCAGCGCGCGCGCGCCGCCGCGGTGACGGACGTCAAGGGTAACGAACTGGCCAAGACACCCAATTTCACTGCGGATGTGATGCTGCGCTACCGCGGGCGCCTGGGCAATTGGGGTGACTTCGAAGGCAGTGCACAATATATCTATCGCGACGGTTTCCAGCACCGTATCTTCAATAACCCGAAGACCGATGACGTGCCCAGCTATGACGTCGTCAACCTGATGCTCACCATCACACCGGACGCCTACCCCTGGTACGTCGACCTGATGGCGATGAACCTGGGCGATGAAGACGGCATCAATGCCCGCTTCACGGACGTCTTCGGAGTAGGCGCCACCGGGGATGAACTGATTGCACCCCGCCAGTACATGGTTCGCCTCGGCATGGAATTCTGATGGCGTTGTCTGCGGCGCAGTCCTGGCCGGCAAACGTCGAACTGGGCCTGCGCTCCGAAGCCGGCAGGACCCGTCTGGCGCGCTGTTCCCACAATGGCCCCCTGTATGTGCAAAGACCCTTTTACCCGGAAGGCAAGGAGCACCCCCACCTGTACCTGCTGCACCCTCCCGGCGGTATTGTCTCAGGCGATTGTCTGGATATTGAGGTTGACGTCGCCGCCGACAGCGGCGCCCTGGTCACCACGCCCGGCGCGACCCGGGTTTACCGGGCCCGTGACGACAATCCGCTACAACGCCAGCGCTGCCGCCTGCGCCTTGGTACGGATGCAGTTCTGGAATGGTTCCCCATGGAAACCATTGTGTTCGACGGCGCCTGGGTAGAGCTGGAAACAACGGTGGAGTTGGCCCGGAACAGTCGTTTTGTCGGTTGGGAGGTAAGTTGCTTCGGACTGCCTGCAAGCCAGCAACCCTTCCGTAGTGGACGTTTTTCACAGCGTTACCGTGTGCTGCAGGAGGGAACGCCGGTATTCGTCGAGAGCTTCTCCCTGGATGAAGATAATCGCGAGGCGATGCTGCACGGTCCGGCAGGGTTGTGTGGCCAACCGGTTACCGGCATTTTTCTGGCCGGGCCCATCGCTGCCGAAAAACACGCTCCCTTGCTGGAATTACTACGACAGGCAGCGCCGGAGTCCAACGTGGCGATAAGCTGGCTGGGTAACTTTCTGGTGGGACGTTATCTTGGCAACAGCGCACACAGCGCACGCAAACAGTACAGCGCCTGGTGGCGGACCCTGCGTCCGTCACTACTCGGACGCAACGCCTGTGCGCCGCGTATCTGGTCTACATAAACAGAGAATAACAGTATGGAGTTGCTGCCGAGAGAGAAAGACAAACTGCTGGTGTTTGCCGCGGCGCTGCTGGCGGAACGTCGCCTGAACAGGGGACTCAAGCTTAACTACCCGGAGGCCGTAGCTTACCTGTCGCTGGAGATCATGGAAGGCGCACGCGACGGAAAAACGGTAGCGGAATTAATGAGCTACGGCAAGAATATACTCTGTGCAGACCAGGTAATGGACGGCGTGGTGGAAATGATCAAGGATGTACAGGTAGAAGCCACTTTTCCGGACGGAACCAAGCTGGTTACCGTACATGATCCCATCCGTTAATAGTTATAGCACTATGATCCCTGGTGAAATCCTCGTGGCCGAGGGTGAAATCAACCTGAACCAGGGACGGGAGACCCTGACCTTGCTGGTAAAAAACAGCGGAGACCGGCCGGTGCAGGTCAGTTCCCACTACCATTTTTTTGAGACGAATCCCGCCTTGCTGTTCGATCGTGGCCGGACTCGGGGGTTTCGCCTGAATATTGCCTCCGGCACCGCCGTCCGGTTTGAGCCGGGGCAGGACCGGGAGGTGGAACTGGTCGCCTACGTCGGCATTCGCAAGGTATACGGTTTTCGAGGTGATATAATGGGCTCGCTGGATGGAGAGTCAGCGGGTGAAACATGAACGTCATTGACCGGCAAACCTATGCGTCCATGTTCGGCCCGACTACCGGTGATCGCGTGCGACTGGGGGATACTGCGCTCATCGTAGAGGTGGAAAAGGACTTCACCCGATACGGGGATGAGGTCAAGTTTGGCGGCGGCAAGGTGATTCGTGACGGCATGGGCCAGGGCCAACTCGGCGGCAGGGAATGCGTGGACACAGTGATCACCAATGTGCTTATCCTGGATCACTGGGGAATCGTCAAAGCCAACGTCGGCATCAAGAGGGGGCGCATCAGCGCCATCGGGCAGGCGGGTAACCCGGACATACAGGACGACGTTGCCGTGTTAATCGGTCCTGGCACCGAGGTCATCGCCGGAGAAGGACAGATACTGACCGCCGGCGGCATAGATGCCCACGTCCACTTCATCAGCCCGCAGCAAGTCGAAGAAGCCCTGATGTCCGGTGTGACTACCATGTTGGGCGGCGGCACCGGGCCCACCACCGGCACTAAAGCAACCACTTGCACGCCAGGCCCCTGGAACATCGGCAAGATGTTACAGGCCACTGATGACCTGCCGATGAATTTCGGATTTCTCGGTAAGGGCAACGCCAGCCTGCCGTTAGCGCTGGAAGAGCAGTTGTCGGCCGGGGCCTGTGGGTTGAAGTTGCACGAGGACTGGGGCACGACACCGGCGGCCATAGACACCTGTCTGAGCGTGGCCGAGGCATTCGACGTGCAGGTTGCCATCCATACGGACACGCTCAACGAGTCCGGCTTCGTGGACGACACCCTGGCGGCATTCAAGGGCCGGACTATTCACACCTATCATACGGAGGGCGCCGGCGGCGGACACGCGCCGGATATTATCCGCGCCTGTGGCGAACCCAACGTGCTGCCTTCCTCGACAAATCCGACCCGGCCCTACACCCGCAACACGGTGGACGAGCACCTGGATATGCTGATGGTTTGCCATCACCTGGACGCCGGGATACCGGAGGACGTGGCCTTTGCCGATTCCCGTATCCGCAAGGAGACTATCGCGGCTGAGGATATCTTCCACGATTTGGGCGGATTCAGCATGATTGCCTCGGATTCCCAGGCCATGGGACGGGTGGGTGAAGTGATTACCCGAACCTGGCAGACCGCGCACAAGATGAAGCTGCAGCGCGGCCCGCTGAAACAGGACAACGAGCGCATGGACAACCTGCGGGCGCGCAGGTATATAGCCAAGTACACCATCAACCCGGCGATCGCCCACGGAATAGCCCAGGAGGTCGGCTCCATTGAGGTTGGCAAGATTGCCGACCTGGTGTTGTGGAAGCCGGCTTTTTTCGGCATCAAACCCTCGTTGATTATCAAGGGCGGCTTTATCGCTGCGGCTGTCATGGGCGACCCGAATGCGTCGATTCCGACAGCGCAACCGGTGCATTACAGGACCATGTTCGGCAGCTTCGGCGCGACGCCGCGCAATACCTCGGTGACTTTCACCAGCGCCGCCGCAATGGAATCAGGCGTGGTGCACCACCTGGGACTGGGGCGCCGCCTGGTAGCATGTCGAGGCTGTCGTGGCGTTACCAAATCCGATATGATACACAACAGTTGGATGCCATCCGTCACGGTGGACCCGCAAACCTATGAAGTACGGGCTGACGGCGAGTTGTTGACCTGTGAACCGCTGGATGTGCTGCCGCTGGCCCAGCTATACAGCCTGTTTTGAGGAATGCCATGCTGGAAGTCTATGAACTGCTGGCCCATCTGGAACCTGGTTCTGACGCCGAGGTACTGGCGCTTGACCACCTGCAACGAGAGAAGGGCAGGTTCAAAACCTTCCTGGCTGACGGCACCGAGGTTCGAGTCTTCCTGGAGCGGGGCAACGTCCTGCACCTCGGTCAGGGACTGCGCAGCGCCTGCGGCCGGCACCTGGTGGTAACCGGAGCGACGGAATCGGTCGTCCTGGCACACACCGACGATTGGTCTGTATTCGCCAGCGCCTGTTATCACCTTGGCAATCGACATGTGCGATTGCAGATAGGGGAGCGTTGGCTGCGTATGACCCCCGATCACGTGCTGGAGGAAATGCTGGTGAAACTGGGCCTGGAGGTGGTTCACCAGGAGGCAGTTTTCGAACCGGAGTCGGGGGCTTACAGTGGAGCCGGTCATGCCCATCACCACCACTGAAAGCGCGTTACTGCGCCTGCTGCAATTAAGCAGCGCCGCCCTGCCCGTAGGGGGCTACTCCTTCTCCCAGGGCCTGGAGGCGGCGGCAGAAGAAGGCTGGTTGCGCAACAGGGAAGAGATTAATGCCTGGTTGTCATTACAGTTGAGCGAAGGTCATGCAAAGGTTGATCTGCCTTTGCTGCTGCGCCAGATGGACGCTGCCCGGCGGCGCAATGCAGGTGACCTGCGCCGCTGGAATGCCTGGATCCTTGCCTGCCGGGATACGACCGAATTGCGTTCGGCGGAGATTGCAATGGGTGAAGCCCTGTTGCGTCTGGCGCCTCCTCTTAACATTGAGGTACCCTGGCAGGCGCAGGGTGAAACTGCGTTCATTACCAGCTTTGCGATGGTGGCAACACACTGGCACATTGAGCCGCAACTCGCCTGCCATGGCTATCTCTGGAGCTGGTTGGAAAACCAGGTCGCCGCAGCAACCCGCCTGACAGCGCTGGGACAAACGGCGGCGCAGCAGTTGCTGGACAGCGTCATGGGTGAGTTGCCGGGTATCGTCAATAAGGCTGGGCAGCTTGCCGACGAGGAAATCGGCAGTTCCCTGCCGGCCCTGGCACTGGCCAGTAGCCGGCACGAGCAACAATACTGCCGGTTATTCAGGTCCTGAGAAGAAACCATACCAGATGATTACAGACAATCCGGAGACTTATGCAAACTAAACAAACCCTGAGGGTTGGCGTCGGTGGACCGGTAGGTTCAGGCAAGACCGCGTTATTGAAGGCATTGTGC
This sequence comes from Gammaproteobacteria bacterium, assembly GCA_965116495.1. Taxonomy (GTDB): domain Bacteria; phylum Pseudomonadota; class Gammaproteobacteria; order Eutrophobiales; family Eutrophobiaceae; genus JAAXHV01. The sequence continues at coordinate 1,491,066 of OZ220696.1, forward strand.
CAGGCGCTGCGCGATCACTACGATATATGTGTCGTCACCAATGACATCTACACCCGTGAAGATGCCGAGTTTCTTACCCGCCACCAGGCGCTGGAGGCGGACCGCATCATCGGCGTAGAGACGGGAGGTTGCCCGCATACGGCCATCCGTGAAGATGCTTCGATGAACCTGGCAGCCATCGATACGCTGCAACAGCGTCACGGCGAAGTAGACCTGGTGTTTGTGGAAAGCGGAGGTGACAACCTCAGCGCTACCTTCAGCCCCGAACTCTCGGACCTGACCCTCTACGTGATAGACGTGTCGGCCGGGGACAAAATCCCGCGCAAGGGAGGACCGGGCATCACCCGCTCCGACCTGTTGATCATCAACAAGACAGACCTGGCTCCCAGCGTCGGCGCTTCCCTCGATGTCATGGATCGCGATGCCCGCAGGATGCGCAAGGACAAGCCCTTCGTTTTCTCCAATCTCAAGACCGGTGAAGGCCTTGAGGCCATCATCCGCTTTATCGTCACCGAGGGCATGCTCCCTGACACCCTGCGGGCGACATGTAATTGACTTTTTTCGACATCGCCAACCGGCACTTAAGATGTAAATCCGATATTTGGTAGACTATACGGCTGTAACCAGACTCCCGGCAAGAGAACTCCTTATTCTTTTCACTACTGATTGCCTGGCATACAATGAAGAACAGCACGGACAGTCATGCCCGCATCGTCATCGTTGGGGGCGGTATCATGGGAGTCGGACTGCTCTACCACCTGGCTGAAGAGGGTTGCACTGACGTTCTCCTGATCGAGAAAGGCGAGCTTACCTCGGGTTCGACCTGGCATGCAGCCGGGCAATGCCCGAACTTCGTCGGTAATTACAATCTCGCCAAGATCCATGAATACAGTATCTCCTTATATAAGAGACTGGAGGAACTCACCGGACAGTCTGTCAGTTGGCACACGTCGGGCAGTGTCAGGTTCGCGTTGACCGAACGCGACTTGGACTGGTTTAAATTTGTGAAGGGGATCGCAGACAACGTCGGGTTTCACATGGAAATCATAGGCGTCGACCGGATCAGGAAGCTCAACCCGTTCATATCCACCGACGGCGTCCTGGCCGGCGCCTGGACACGCGATGACGGTCATGCGGACCCGGCGGGTCTTACCAACGCGATGGCCCGCGGCGCGCGCAACATGGGCGCCACAATCGTCCGGCATAACCGGGTCGTCGATATCAACCCGCTGCCTTCCGGGGAATGGCAGGTGGTGACCGAGAAGGGCGTCGTCATTGCGGAAACCGTCGTCAACGCAGCCGGGTGTTACGCAAGGCAGGTGGCGCAAATGGTGGGCACGGACCTGCCCATCTGTAATATTCAACATCACTATCTCGTCTCCGGCCCGATCCAGGAATTTATCGACAGGGAGGAAGAGATCCCGGTGATGCGCGACCCGTATGCCTCGGCCTACCTGCGCCAGGAACAGAAATCCGGCCTCATCGGCATTTATGAGCACGATAACCTTGCCGAAGCGTGGCCGCCGCAGGGGCTGCCGGAGTGGGAGTCAGACAGCGAACTGTTTGACGAGGACCTGGATCGCCTGATGCCGTGGCTGGAGCGCGCGATGGAGCGTATGCCGATCATCGAAAACGCCGGCCTCAAACGAATCGTTAACGGCGCCATTCCCCATTCTGCCGATGGCCCGCCTCTTCTGGGACCTGTAGCCGGTCTCAAGAATTTCTGGCTCTGTTGCGGTTCCTCGTTCGGCATTGCCCAGGGTGCGGGCTGCGGCAAGTACCTGGCGCAGTGGATGCTCTACGGTGACGCGGAGATCAACATGACCGGGTTCGACCCTCGCCGTTTCGGCACCTTTGCCGATGATAGCTACATGAAGGCAAAAGGACGCCAGGATTACGGCATGACCTATTTTACCCCGCTCCCCGGTGAAGAGCTGCCCGCCGCCCGGCCGCAGCGCGTCAGCCCGCTGTACGAAAAGCTGAAGGCGCGGGGCTGCGTATATACCGAGACATTCGGCTGGGAACGGCCCAAATGGTTCTCTCCGGATGCTCGTGAAGAAGAATACGACTACCGCCGCAACAACGTATTCGACGTAGTGCGTAATGAGTGCCTGGCGGTGCGCGAGCGGGCCGGCATCCTGGATTTATCGGGTTTTGCCAAGTACGACGTGACCGGCGCCGGCGCCCAGGCGTTCCTGGACCGTATTTGCGCCAACAGGATGCCGCAAATGAACGGCATAGTCCTTGCGCACGTACTTTCCGAAGGCGGACGTATCGGCGGCGAGATGACGATCACGCATCTTGCCGACGATCATTTCTACGTATTGTCCGCCGCCGGCGCCGAGCTGCGCGACCTTGATCATTTGATCCGGTCAGCGCAGGCAGATGAACAAGTCCGGGTCGCCAACGTCACCGATGAACGGGGTGTGCTGGTACTTGCCGGACCGCGCGCGCGGGATGTCCTTGCCCGGCTTACGGACACACCCCTGGACAGCGGCGCGTTCCGCTGGTTGAGCGGCAGGGAAATTACCGTGGCGGGACAACCAGTCCGGGCGTTGCGGGTCAACTACGTCGGTGAACTGGGTTGGGAGTTGCACCCGCCGATGGAATACATGGAAGAGTTATACGATGCCATTCAGGAAGCCGGCGCAGCGGCCGGTATTGCCGATTTCGGGCTGTACGCCGTCAACAGCCTGCGCATGGAGAAGGCGTACCGGGGCTGGGGGGCGGAGTTGACCAACGAGGTTACGATGATCGATGCCGACATGGCGCGATTTATCCGGTTTGACAAGGGAGACTTCGTGGGCCGGCAGGCCACGCTGGACCAACAGGATCGAATCATGCAACTCGTGTATTTCGAGGTCGATGCAACTGACTCGGATATTCGGGGCAGTGAACCCATGTATAGGGGCGATGAATGCGTCGGAGTGACGACGTCCGGCAGTTACGGCCATTACGTGCAAAAAAGTCTGGGCTTTGGTTACGTGACCCCGGAACTGGCCGCACCCGGCACGGAGTTGAGTATTGACCTCCTCGGAGAACGCTGTCAGGCAAGGGTACTGAAGGATCCGGCTTATGACCCTGCCAATGAACGACTAAGGATATAACGGCCTGAAACTTTAGTATTGTTCGATGAGTTATCTTGACGAAATAACCACGCAGTATCAGTCAGCCGCGTCATTCCGGGGGAAGCCGGAATCCAGTGAAACAGAACGCCGCCTTTGGCAGCACGTTATTGGACTGGATTCCGGCTTCCGCCGGAACGACGACGAGAGGCGCGGAAGGACGACGGGGGACGCGGTATGACGACGAGGGACGCGGTATGACGACGAGGGACGCGGTATGATAGTCCTGTCAGTTGGCTGATAGTGTCCAATACACCAGCCAATCTCCCCGAGCGCGCCGACGTGGTGATCATCGGTGGCGGCGTGATCGGCTGCTCAATCGCTTATCACCTGGCAAAATTCCACTCGCCGGACGTTGTACTGCTGGAGCGCAAACAGATCACATCCGGAACCACCTGGCATGCGGCTGGCCTGATCGGGCAGTTGCGCGGCTCCATCAATATGACCAAGCTCGCCCGTTACACCAGGGAACTCTACGACGGCCTGGAGGCGGAAACGGGACAGGCGACGGGCTACCGGCAATGCGGATCGGTCTCAATCGCCACCAGTGAAGAACGCTTCGAGGAACTGAAACGCAACGCATCGATGGCGCAGGTGTTCGGACTGAAAGTCGATGTCGTCACACCCGGAGCAATCAAGGAGCGGGTACCGCTGCTTCATACCGACGACGTGCTCGGCGGGATACATATTCCTTCCGACGGATACGGCAACGCGGTCGATATCACCCAGGCACTGGCCAAAGGGGCACGGGCCAACGGCGCGCGGATTTACCAGAACGTGCCGGTAACGGCAATTCGTACCGGCGCCGGACGGGCCACCGGCGTCAGCACCGGGTACGGCGATATGGATGCCGGCCACGTGGTGCTCTGCGCCGGTATGTGGACGCGGGACCTGGCCGCCACAATCGGGGTCAACGTCCCGCTGCACGCCTGCGAGCACTACTACGCGCTGTTTGAATCCGTCCGGGGACTGGATGAAAACCTGCCGGTGATACGCGACTACGACGCCTGCACCTATTACAAACACGACGCCGGCAAATTACTGGTAGGTGCGTTTGAACCCAGCGCCCGCCCCTGGGGTATGGGCGGCATTCCCGAAGACTTCTGCTTCGATGAGATTGCCGGTAATTTCGATCACTTCGAGCCAATCCTGAGTGATGCCATGGCGCGCGTGCCCGCGCTGGAATCGGCAGGAATACAGAAGTTCTTTTGCGGTCCGGAGAGCTTTACCCCGGACGTTCGTTACCATCTCGGCCAGGCGCCCGGTTTCGGGAATTGCTTTGTCGCCGCGGGCTTGAACTCAATCGGTCTGCAGTCCGCGGGGGGAATAGGAAAAGTCATGGCGGAATGGATCCGCGCCGGGCAGCCGCCGGCCGACCTCTGGGAAGTGGACGTGCGGCGCAACATGCCTTTCCAGGGCAACCGCAAATACCTGCGTGAGCGCGTATCCGAGAGCCTGGGCCTGCTCTACGCCAGGCACTACCCTTTTCGCCAATATGAGACTGCGCGGGGCGTGCGCAGGTCACCGCTTTACGATTGCCTGAAATCAGCAGGCGCCTGTCACGGTGAAACGGCCGGGTGGGAACGGCCGAACTGGTACGCGCCCCGGGGAGTGGAAGCCAGGTACGAATACAGTTACGGGCGCCAGAACTGGTTCGAATACTCGGCTGCCGAACACAGGGCGGTACGTGACAACGTCGGCCTGTTCGACCAGTCGTCCTTCGCCAAGTACCGCCTGGAAGGAAGAGACGCGGCGCGGGTGCTGAACCATATTTGCGCCAACGACGTTGACGTCCGGCCCGGCCGTATCGTCTACACGCAATGGTTGAACGAGAAGGGCGGGATCGAAGCAGATCTGACGGTCACGCGTCTTGCGGAGGACAGCTTCCTGATCGTCACGGCTGCTGCCACGGAAGTGCGCGATTTCCACTGGCTCAGACAACATATCCCAGACGCTGCCCATTGCGTGTTGACCAACGTGACATCGGCCATGGGCGTCATTTCCGTAATGGGTCCGAATGCGCGCAAACTGCTGCAACCATTGACACCGGCCGACCTGTCGAATGAGGCGTTCGGCTTTGCTACCAGCCGGGAGATAGAACTGGGTTACGCATTGGTGCGCGCTTCAAGAATTACCTTCGTCGGTGAGTTGGGCTGGGAGCTTTATATACCGACCGAGTTCGTAGCTGGAGTATACGAAACGATTGTCGCTGCCGGCGAGACGGCCGGTCTGGCCCACGCTGGTTATCATGCCCTCGATTCCCTGCGCATGGAAAAAGCCTACCGCCATTGGAGTCACGATATCACCGACGAGGACACGCCGCTCGAAGCGGGCCTGGAATTTACGGTAAAGTTCGACAAGCCGGGCGGTTTCATCGGCCGCGACGCGTTACTGAAACAAAAGGAGCAAGGCATACGCAGACGCCTGTTGCAATTCAGGCTGCTGGATCCTGAACCCCTGCTTTACCACAACGAACCGATCTGGCACCGGGACAGGATTATCGGCCACGTGACATCCGGTAGTTACGGTCATACCCTGGGCGGAAGCATCGGCCTGGGCTACGTCGACACGTCGGAGGTTCGCGACCTGGAGGAGTTCGCCGGAGATGCGTTCGAAATCGAAGTGGCAGGCGCCCGCATCAGGGCTGAGGCTTCGCTGCGCCCCATGTACGATCCCGATGGGAGGAGAATTAGGAATTGAGAATTACGAATTAGGAATTACGAATTACGAATTAGGAATTGGGGGGTACTGCGTCACAGTGTACCATGAACAGGCCTGCGGAAAATATGCGATTCTATGGTAAATGGCCGCCGCAGGCGGCATATTCATTCGTAATTCGTAATTCCTAATTCGTAATTCCTAATTGATCCTAATTCCTGCCGACAGCCGCGCGGGAAAGAAAAATCGGGAACCTGGCCCGCACCTCGGAATCAGTCTCGTCACTGATATGGCGGGGAAAATGGCTGGCGAGAATGTCCCGCTTTTTCTCAATAGCCATTTGCAACATAACCGGTTTTCCGCTTTCCTCCCACACGTTCGGGCTGGTGCGATCGCTGAAATCCGGATATATGTATTCGCTTTGCATGACCTTCAAGGTCCGGTCGGAGCCCAGGTAGTGGCCTTCGCCGCTGTTGCAGACCTGTTTTATTTCATCAAAACTCAGGGTTTCGGGATTAACTTCAATCCCTCTCGTTACCCGCATGGCGGCGCCCAGCACGTCGTTGTCCAGCAGGAGGCTCTCCGGGCAGGTGCCCAGGAGACTCGCGTACATACCTGCCGATTCGTAGACGAGGTTGGAGCCCGACAACGCCGCGGCCAGGGTCGTCGCGGCGCGTTCGGCGCCGGCCTGAAAATCCGGGAACTTCGAATCAGTCATGCCGCAGGCCGTACCGAAGGGTAGGTCGTAGACGTTGCCCATTTGCGCGCAGGCCGCAGACAGCAGCCCCTGTTCGGGCGAACCGCCGCTCATGGCGCCGGTGCGCAGGTCGGAAACGAATGGCCAGGCGCCGAGAATGGCCGGGGCGCCAGGTTCGATCGCGTTCACGTAGACCAGGCCGCCGAGACATTCGGCCCAGGCCTGGGATACCGCGCCGGCCAGACAGGCCGGCGTTGTCGCCCCTGCCTGTCCTGCGGACAGGAGCAGCACCGGCATACCGCCCTGCACTGCGATCCGCAAACATTCCAGGGACTCCTGGGCAAACTTCATGGGCGGCACGACAAAGCAGTTGGATTGACTGACAAACGGTCGCGCCCGCCACTCGGCCTCACCGCCCGCAATGATGTGCAACATTTCCAGGGTTTTTTCAAGATGCCAGGATTCGGTCCAGCTCGAAGCCACGTGTTTGCCGGTGCCCATGACAACGCAGTAGGCGGTATTGAGGTCCATTTCGTAATTGTCAGCTATATCCCGCAACACACAGGTGCGCTGGAACATGTGTATGTGTTCACAGGTGTCGGCGATGCGCGCCATGTCGTAGAGGTCCTGTGCCGTCGACTCGCGGTACAGGTTGTTTTCAGGGTCGGCTATCATGACCGCGGCGCCGGCCGTTGCGAAGTGGACCTTGCTGCCGCTGAGGTGTAAATCGTGTGCGGGGTCCTGGCCGTGCAGCACCAGGTTGCGTCTGGAAAGGCCCATGGCGCCTTCGACCACGGCTCTCGGCATTCTGAGACGGCCGTCATCGCCGAGCACGGCGCCGACGCCGGTACAGGTCTCTATGCAGTGGGGTGTCGCGTCGCCGAAGCCGACTTCTTCCAGAATCCTGAAGACGTTATCGTTTATCGCTGCGATATCCGCATCCTTCAGAGGCCGGAATTGTCCGCCGACTTCGCCAGGGTGAACGGGCTTGAGTTCAGCGGCCAGCGGTGCGCTGCGCAATGCCCTGCGCGCCTTTCTCCCACCGGATTGTCTTGCCATCGCCGTTCTCTCCAGGGTTGGATTAAACCATCTCAGCAAAGCCGGGGAAATTATGGCAGATTGGCATGGAACGCGTCAATTCCCGAATTAACACCCATGTGCTTGATCTAGTACTCTTTCCAGGATCAGGCGCTGATGATTCCCCGTGTGCGTACAAGGCGCGTGCCGGTGTCGGCTGCTTCCGCAGCATCCCGGCAATATGCATCGGCGCCGACTGCCCTGCCGAACTCCTCGTTCAGAGGGGCGCCGCCGACCATGACGATATAATCATTGCGAATGTTTTGTGAGACCATCTCGTCAACCACGACTTTCATGTACGGCATGGTGGTGGTGAGCAGGGCGGACATCCCAAGAATGTCCGGCTGATGCTGTTCCAGGGCGGCAAAATAGTCTTCAACGCTGTTGTTGATGCCGAGATTGATGACTTCAAATCCGGCCCCTTCCATCATCATCCCCACCAGGTTCTTACCGATGTCGTGGATGTCGCCCTTGACGGTGCCGATCACCATCTTGCCGATGGGTTTCGCCCCCGTTTCCGCCAGCAGCGGGCGTAACACTGCCATCCCGCCCTTCATGGCATTGGCCGCCAGCAACACCTCCGGCACGAATAATATCCCGTCACGGAAATCAATACCCACGATTTGCATGCCGCCCACCAGGGCCTCGTTAAGCACCTTGTCCGCGCCCCAACCCCGGTCCAGGAGGAGTTGCGTACCCTCTATGATCTCGTCCTTAAGGCCGTCGTAGAGGTCATCGTGCATCTGTTCCACCAGTTCCGTGTCGTCCAGTTCGGACAGGACGAAGTCATCGTCCTGCTCGTCGTTCCAGATTTCTGCAGCGGCTTCTATATTCATTGCTGTCATGCCCCGTGAGTTAAGGTTAAAGAAGCGCTGATCAAGTCCGTCCAGGACTTGATCAGAACAAGGAAAACAAAAATGCGATTTTTGTTTTCACTCCCTACATCCCTGTAGCTTGCCGCAAAGCGGCAACAGCAACTTGTTGTGCAAATCGGCTTTCCTGCCGATTTGTCCTTCCAAAATCAATGACTATGTATCATTGATTTTGGTGGTACATCCCGTACCGCAGAAACCTCAGACTTAATCAGAGGTTCCTGAAGGGAGTACGGTTTTAACTCTGCCCGCTTTCCTGAACGGCAATTTCGCGCAAGTCTGGATTAGCTGGTAATTTCGTGTATATGGCAACACGACGTTGTTACATGCATATGCGACATATATCGTTACCGGCGGACGCTCGACAACCTGACGCTGCAGATTCCGGCGGGCCAGGATAATGCGCTCCCTGGCGTTTTCGGGTTAAATAAACACAAACCTGGCCAGGAAGATCAGCACCAGAAACCAGACGCCGGCAGAAATCTCCCTGAATTTACCGCTTGCCAGTTTGACGCTGACGTAGGTAATAAAGCCCACGGCAATGCCGTCAGCAATGGAGAAGGTCAACGGGATCGCCACGATAGTCAGCAACGCCGGGACCAGTTCGGTGGCATCCTCCCAGTCCAGTTCGCGCATGCCGCCCAGCATCAGCATGGCCACAAACAGCAGCGCCCCTGATGTCGCGAATTCAGGCACCATCTGCGCCAACGGGGCAAAGAATACCGCCAGCAGGAACAGGATACCCACCGTTACCGCGCTGAGTCCGGTGCGGCCGCCGCTGGCAATGCCCGCTACGCTTTCCACGTAGCTGGTGACCGGGGTACAGCCGAGACAGGCGCCCACCACGCTGGAGGAACTGTCAGCCTTAAGCGCACGCTCCAGGTTTTGTACCCTGCCCCCGGTGTCGATCAAACCGGCCCGTTGTGCAACTCCCATCAGGGTGCCGGTGGTATCGAACAGGTTGACGAACAGGAAGGCCGCCACCACGCTGATCATGGTTACATCCAGGGCGCCCGCAATGTCCAGTTGCAAGAAGGTTGCGGCCATATCCGGCGGCGCTGAAACCAGGCCCTGGTAGGATACCAGCCCGGTGAGCAGCCCGGCAGCGGTTATCGCCAGGATGCCCAGCATGATGGCCCCGGGCACCCCCCTCACCCCCAGGCCGGCTATCAGCAGGAAACCGACAGCAGCCAGCAGTGGTTCGGGCCGGGTCAGGTCGCCGAGAGTCAGGATAGTTGCGGGGTCGGCCACGACCAGCCCACCGTTCTGCAAGCCGATAAAGCCGATGAACAGGCCCACCCCGCACCCCATGGCAAAACGCAGGTTCATGGGAATGCTGTTCAGCATCCAGCCGCGCAGGCGGGTAACGCTGATGATCACGAACAGCACGCTGGAAAGAAACACCGCCCCCAAACCGACCTGCCAACTGTGGCCCATGCTGCCCACCACCGTGTACGTGAAAAATGCATTCATGCCCATACCCGGCGCCAGGCCGACCGGCCAGTTCGCATACAGGCCCATGACCAGACAGGCCAGGGCGGAGGCCAGGCAGGTGGCGACAAAACTGGCGCCCTGATCGATCCCGGCGGCGGCCATCATCTGCGGATTGACGAAGATAATATAGGCCATGGTGACGAAGGTGGTAAGACCTGCCAGGACTTCGGTACTGATCTTCGTGCCATGCTCCGACAGTCTGAACCGGCGCTCCAACAGGGTGGTGATTATATAAGGGACGGACTTGAGTCCGTCTCCGGACACGGTGTTTGTCATGATGCCAACAGGTTACAGGGATGGCAACCGGTTTTCCAGCCTGCTACGTGTGCCGGGATGATTTGAGCCGCCTGGAGGTATTGCGCAGAAAAGGCCGGGACCACCGTCAGACCTGATATTCGGGAATCTGTCCTGTGAGCCTGGGGCGGGTATGTATCTTTATTCCAACAATGTCGTATATAGTATAAAAAAGTCGAATTTTTATTTGTATTCAGACTTCCCTTTACCTATAATTGGCAGATAATCAAAAAACCAAGGGGAATACCATGCCCAATAGGGTTGATATCAAACGGAATAAACTGAGCTACGCGATACTGTCCGCCATTACAGCAACGGCCGTCAGCGCACCGGCCAGTGCCCAGATTGAGGAAATAATCGTAACCGCAACCAAACGCGCCGAATCCACCCAGGATATTCCTGTATCGGTATCGGCCCTGCAAGGTGAAGACCTCCAGGAACTGCGCATCAGCACCTTCGATGATTATGTCAGGTACTTGCCCAACGTGGTGACCATGGGTACGGGACCGGGACAAAGCGAGCTCTACATTCGCGGCGCGGCCACAGAACAGTCGAAAGTCACCATCTCCGCGATCCAGGGATCGGCGCCGGCGGTGGCATTGTACGTGGATGAGATGCCGGTCGCCTTCGGCGGACGCAACCTCGACGTTTATGCGACAGACCTCAACCGTATCGAAGTGTTGCCGGGACCCCAGGGCACCCTGTTCGGCGCCAGTTCCCAGTCCGGCACGGTACGGCTGATCACCAATAAACCGGTCCAGGGCGAATTCCAGGCCGGCGCCAGTGCCGATGTTTCCACCACCAGGGGTGGAGATGTCAGCAACTCCCAGGAAGCCTACCTCAACGTGGCCCTGACGGACGACCTGGCGGTGCGCATTGCCGCCTACCATGACAACCAGGCCGGTTGGATCGACAACATCAGCAACCTCGACGGCAGCGGTAATGTTATCCCGGGTGGTTTCGAAACCAACGACGGTGGTCTTGTCACCGTGCTTAACCGAAATACCGCGAATGTTTCAGCAGGATTTATTCATCCGGACAGCCCCGTCGAAGCGGCGGACAACAGCGCACTGGTTGAAGAGGACTTTAACGATGCCGAATATATCGGCGGACGCATCAGCCTGGCTTACGAGCCCACGGATAACTTTGGCCTGCTGGTGCAGCACACACAGCAGTCACTGGAGACGGACGGAGTGTTCGCCTACGACCCCAACCTCGACGACAAGAGCAGCACGACCCGTTTTACCCGCGATACCAGTGAGGACGATTTCGGTCTGACCACCCTGACCCTCAACGGCCGCATCGGCATGCTGGATATGATCTACACCGTCGGCTACCTGGACCGCGAAATGGAGTCTTACATAGACTACACGGACTACACCGCCGGCGGCGGCTACCAGGTGTACTACCTGTGTGCCCCGGTCAGGGATTGGAGCGGCAACGGCTTTGTGGGTTATGGCGGCACGGTGGGTGTGAGCGAATGCTGGGACCCGGAGGCGCAGTACGCCGATAATAACGACAGCAAACGGGTCACCCAGGAGTTTCGCGTCTCCATGCCGGACGACTACCGTATGCGGGTGACTGCAGGCGCGTTCTTTGACGAACAGACAACCAACGGAACTGCGGCATTCGAGGACGCAGCCACCCAGGACGATGGCGACGGTTCCTGGTTGCCACTGGCTTTGGTAGGCGACCAGGTGCAAGGGACGAACGCCGATCCCAATGTGCCATTCAATCCCAAGGTCAGTTTCGTCAACGACTACACCCGCAAGACCGAGCAGATGGCCCTGTTCGGCCAGCTTGATTTTGACATCACGCCGACGGTCACCGCCAGTTTCGGCGCGCGCTGGTACGATATCGATTTCGATTTCAAGGGTAACAGCAGCTTTTCATTCGGCTGCAAGGACTTTGACGGTGTGGTCAATGGCGATGATGTTCCATGTGACTCCAGTTTTGGAAGGGGCGGCTTTGACGCCACCAGTCCAACCTCCGGGAACAATGTGACTGCCCGGCTCGCGGCCCTCGGTGAGGGTACCCTGGAGGCTCTCGCGACCGTCAATGCCGATGCCTGCCGGCCTGACGCCCCCAGGTGTCGTGGCGGTACCGGGGATACGTTCAGCTCCAGTGCAGAGGACGTACTGGCAGACATCCAGAACGGTTCCCTTAATGTCAGTAACCTGGACAGCGATGGTGTCCTGAATGAATCCGACGTCATCTTCCGGGCTTCTCTGGACTGGAAGGTGACCGACGATATCCTGTTGTTCACCACCTTCGGCCAGGGCTTTCGACCACCGGTGACGAACCGGAATGCCGGCAAACGTTCGAACAGGCAAACCGGTCCGTATGAGGGTTACCGTGTGCCGGCCATTGCCTTGACAGACAAGATGGACAACTACGAATGGGGCATCAAGGCGGATTTATTCGACAATACCTTACGCGTGAACGCCACCGGCTATTATTCAGAGATAGATGACCTGCAGGTATCCCGGTTCGACCCGGCTAACGTGGCCTTCCTGGTGTTTATCGAGAACGTGGGCGATGCCGAGATACTGGGGGCTGACGGTGATTTTACCTGGGCGCCCACAGCGAACCTGACGATCGCCGGTGCCTTCAGTTTCGTCGACAGCGAGATCACCCGCCTCAACCCGCAACTGGACGGGATTTCCGTACCGGTTGGCAGCGAACTGCCGTTCACCCCGGACTTTTCCGGCAGCCTGCGGGCGCGCTATGACTTCGACCTGCCCATCAACGGCGGGACCGGCGCTTATATTTCCGCCGGCCTCAGCTACACCGGCGAGAGCAAGTCGGGCATCGCCGGTAGCGCCTTCTCCGTTGAAGACACGCTCAGGCGCACCCACGGCGGCCGCGGGTCAGGACTCAAGATTGCCAATGAGGGCGGCAATTTTGCTGCCGGCAACTGCGGCGCCTACGACGCGCCCGTCGCCTGCCCGAACGGCAGGTACGTGCAGGATGACTATGTCCTGCTGGACCTTGCGGTCGGTTTCAGGAGTGATACCTGGGGTGCGGAACTGTTCGTAAACAACGTGACGGACGAACGGGCCGAACTGCATGTCGATACCTTGCAGTACGTACCCAAGGTGGTAACCAACCGGCCGCGTACCTTTGGCGTGCGTTTCTCCTACGACTACAACTAGCGTCAAAAAAAAGGAAGCGAAAAAAGCCGGCGTGTCCATCAAACACGCCGGCTTTTTTGTGCTACAATCGAGCCGTCGTAAACAACAATGGACTATAAGGAGATATCAAGATGGCTGTAGCGATGTTTGACACACATGTATTTGTAAAAGAACTTGTGCAGGTTGGCATGCCGGAAGAGCAGGCAGAGGTTTTGGCGCGAACCCATACAACGCTGATTGACGAAAAGCTTGCGACCAAGAGGGGTTTGAAAGAACTGGAGCTGGCTACGAAGAGGGATTTGAAAGAATTGGAAACTGGCCTCAAACGCGACATGAAAGGAATGGAAACCGGCCTCAAACGCGATATGAAAGAAATGGAGCTGCGGTTGAAACACGATTTGACGGTGCGCCTCGGTTCCATGATGGTGCTTGCAATCGGTGTAGTCGCCGCGCTGGTCAAATTGCTGTGAAACCGGGGCAAGCCGGCACATCTGAAAATCTCACCCAAGCAAAAGAACTGATCCGGACAGCCAGGTTTGGTGATGCAATCTTTTGGCTGAAACAACTGCTTGCCTCAGAACCGGAAGACGACGACCGGGTGGAGGCCCTGTATATGCTGGCCGTCGCACAGCGTTACGGCAATCAGCCCGGCAAGGCTTTGACGACACTCGATACCCTGCTTGCCGATAATTCCGAATATGCACGAGCCCACCAGGAACGCGGCCACCTCTTTTTATCCCTTAACCGCGGCGAAGACGCTGCCCGGGCTTATGCCAGGGCGGTTGAATTAAACCCTGCCCTGAAAGCAAGCCTGAATGCGCTCGTCAACCTGGAAGAACGCGCCGGCAGGAAGGAACTGGCCCTGCCGGCCCGTGAAAGGCTGGATTTTCTCAACCGGCTGCCTGCGGAACTGGTCAACGTGCTGGACCTCGTCCACGAGAATAAACTCTACAAGGCCGAACAGTTGTGCAGGGATTACCTGCAAAAACACAAACACCACATCGAAGCCATGCGTCTCCTGGCCGAAATAGGAGTACGGCTGAGCATTTACGATGATGCTGAATTCCTGCTGGAAAGCTGCGTGGAATTTGCGCCGGACCACGTTCAGGCCCGCATCGATTACGTCAATATCCTGATCCGGAAAACCCGGTTCGAGAAGGCACACGAACAAGCCAAAATCCTGCTGGATCTGGAACCGGATAATCCGGGCTTCCAAAGCACCCTGGCCGGCACGCTCGTCGGCCTGGGCAGGTTCGATGAAGGCATTGCCCTGTACGAAAAGGTATTGGACACCCACCCCGGCCGCGCCGAGTTGCATGTTCAGGTGGGCCATGCCCGGAAAACCACGGGCCTGCTGGATAACGCGATTCAATCCTACCGGGACGCGTACAGTCGCAGACCCGATTTCGGCGATGCCTACTGGAGTCTCGCCAACACCAAGACCTATCAGTTTACGGATGATGAGATCGACCTCATCAGGCATAATGCCGACGCCCCGGGCGTATCGTTAAACGACAGGATTCACCTGTGTTTTGCCGGCGGCAAGGCGCTGGAAGACCGCGGTGAATATGCCGCTTCATTCGCCAGTTATGAGAAAGGCAATAATCTCAAGATGAGGCAGACCGGCTACAGGATTGAAAAGATGGAAGCGCGCGTCCAGGCGCAGACAGAGACCTGTACCAGCGAACTCTTTGAGAACCGGCAAGGTGTTGGGCTCGATTGCAGAGATCCGATCTTCATTGTCGGCCTGCCCCGCTCCGGTTCCACCCTGCTGGAACAGATCCTGGCGT
Source organism: Gammaproteobacteria bacterium (assembly GCA_965116495.1). Taxonomy (GTDB): domain Bacteria; phylum Pseudomonadota; class Gammaproteobacteria; order Eutrophobiales; family Eutrophobiaceae; genus JAAXHV01. The sequence continues at coordinate 1,506,207 of OZ220696.1, forward strand.
CTCACAGTATGGTGGACGGCACCATGGAACTGCATAACATACTTGCCCTGGCGCAGAAACTGCGCGGAAGGGAATCTGAGAAGACCTCCAGATATCCCGCTATCCTGCATGAATTGGAAGAAGACTATTTCCGTCGCTTTGGGGAGCAATTTATCAGGGATACCCGGATCTATCGCGCCGATGCGCCCCTGTTCATCGACAAGATGCCGAATAACTTCATGCACGTCGGACTCATCCGCCTCATATTGCCGAATGCCAGGGTGATCGACGCCCGGCGCGAACCCATGGCCTGTTGTTTCAGTTGCTTCAAGCAGTTATTCGGTGAGGGCCAGGAGTTTACCTACGGCCTGGAGGAAGTAGGACGCTATTACCGCGCCTACGTGCGGTTGATGGACCACTGGGACCGTGTACTGCCCGGTTTTGTCCTGCGTGTGATGCACGAAGACGTGGTCAACGACCTGGAAACCCAGGTGCGACGCATCCTCGATTTCTGCGACTTGCCTTTTGAAGAGGCCTGTATCAACTTCCACGAAACCGAACGCAGCGTCAGGACGCCCAGTTCCGAACAGGTCAGGCAACCCATCTACCGCAGCGGCCTGGAGCAATGGCGTAATTTCGAACCCTGGCTGGACCCACTGAAACAGGCGCTGGGGCCTGAGATCCTCGGAGTTCGTCATTCCGGCGAAAGCCCCTCTCGTCATTCCGGCGAAAGCCCCTCTCGTCGTTCCGGCGAAAGCCGGAATCCAGCGAAATAATGAACAAACTCGCACAATCAACCATTAAATCCTTATTCGAGTTATACCGGTCCGGCGATTACCGAACATTGCTGGAACGGACGCGCTCCCTGCTCGAGACAAACCCCGATGAGTTGGCCCTGCACAGCCTGTCAGGTTCGGCCTGTCTGGAACTGGAAGAGTATGACGCTGCAATCCACAGCTACCAGGCGGCGCTGTCCATCAAACCGGACTTCACCAAGATACATAACAGCCTGGGGATCGCTTTTCTCCGTAACGGACAACTGAAGGAAGCGGCCGGCAGTTTTCACAATGCCGTCAGGTATGACTCGCAATTCGCCCAGGCCTGGTTCAATCTCGGCATCGTCTACGAGAACCGGCAGCGACTGCCGGAAGCCGCCGGTTACTATAAGAAGGCAACGCTGCTCAACCCGGTTTATTACCAGGCCTTCAGTTCACTGGCAAAACTGCTGTGGGAATTACGGGAGCCTGATCAGGTTGAGACGTATTTTGAAAAAGCGCTGGCCATCCAGGAATCTTACCTGCCCGCGCACCTGGGGTTAATGCACTTCCTTGAACAAAGCAATCAACATGACAAGTTACGCAATGCCGTAGCCCGGGCCCGCGACGCGTTTGGTTCACATGTTCAGGTCAGGCTCTACGAAGGTATCCTGACCGATATCAAGGGCGAGCATGAAAAAGCGAGATCGTTACTGGAGGCATTCTCCATCGAACCGGCAGACGCCTTGACCAGACACGGAGAGAGAACGCGGCTGGCCCGTCTGACCCATCTCTGCGACAGGCTGCATGATACCGCCGCAGCGATTCGATACGCGCAAAGAGCTAATGACCTGTCCCGGGAGATGAGCACCGCCAAGGGTATCGACAAGTCGGGATTCCTGCAATTTGTAGAAAACCGGCGGCGCTATTTTGTCGCCGTGAACATCAACCAATGGCCTGTTCATAATCCCGGCGAAAGCCCCTCTCGTCGTTCCGGCGAAAGCCGGAACCCAGTAAAACACAGAGTCGCCTCCAGCGACACATCTTTCGACAAGATACCGGGTCAAGCCCGGCATGACGACCCGGCAGGTCAAGCCCGGCATGACGAAAGAAATGATCCCGTGTTCATCATCGGCTTCCCCCGCTCCGGCAGCACGTTGCTCGACACGCTGCTGCGGGGACACCCGGACATTCGGGTGGCGGAAGAGTCCGACGCTGTGTCTGCAATGGTGAATCGGCTCTCGGGGCAATCGGATGAACGACTCGAAACTCTGGCTGACCTGCCGGACCAGGACATTGAGGATTTCAGGCAACACTATTTCAATGCGCTGGCTCGCCACGTAAAACCAGATGACGGCGTCGTGCTCATCGACCGGTTTGCCCTCGACATCATTTACGCCGGCGAAATAGTTCGCCTGTTCCCGCAGGCCAGGTTCGTCCTCCTGTTACGCCACCCCGCCGATTGTGTATTGAGTTGCCTCATGCAAACCTTCTACGAAACTTCGGCAAACGCCAGTTTTTTCACCCTGGAAGACAGCGCCCACCTGTATGACCAGGTATTCGGCCTGTGGCGGCAATACACCGACACCCTGCAATTGAACGTGCTCCAGGTGAAATACGAAGAGTTGATCGCGGACGTCGAATCAACCTGCCGCCGGATAACGGACTTTCTGGAAATGCCCTGGCACCCGGGTATCCTGGAACACGAGCGAACCGCCATGGACAGGCCCCTCATCGGCACCGCAAGCTATAACCAGGTAACCCGTCCCCTGTATGCCGAAGCGCAGGGCCGCTGGCAGCGCTACCGCGCTGAGATGCAGGCGGTGCTGCCGGTACTCGAGCCCTGGATACGTTATTTTGAATATGAAGAATGAGAAGGGGACGGACTTAAGTCCGTCCCTGATTGAGGTGGCAGGGTCGTTAAAAACGGTAAACGAATTCTTGCTCTGGTAGTTGAAATCACCCTGTCCATGACGCGCAGCCAACCGATTACCCGCTCCGCCTGGTGTGACCCGTTCACGACATCGTGGGTAAAAACCAGGTCGTAATCCTCACGGGTGCCGTGGTCCATTACGGTAAAATTCACTTCACTCACAACTGTTACCTCATTCAGTTCTCCACATGCTCGACAAATTGATCGTAGATGTCGGACGCCAGGGCCGCGCGCAGTATACGTTGTACGATGACGGGGTTCACGCCGATTTCGTTGGACGCAATAAGCAGGGCGCGGCGGTCCGGGTGTAATTCACTTTTTACCCGGTCAATCAGGCGCCGGTAATGGGGCAGCCCCTGTTTGCGTATACCGTAACGGTGCCAGGCTTCCCGCCAGTCGCTGGCAAAATCCGTCAATAACTGTGTATAACGTTCCACCAGGACTGGGTCATTAGCGGGATGATCCTCGAATTCACGGACCAGGTCAGCTACCAGTGCATCAATTTCCCCGGGCGCCATGACCGGTGAAATATTGTAATTCTCGGTGAGGATGTTCACCTGCTTGTCCGGCTCGTACGGCACGAATTCAACTTGCCTGCCGACGTCTGCGCGGTCCCCAGCGGGATCGGCTTCAAGTGCCTGGCTTACCAGCCTCCAGAAACGTGATGAACCCGCCAGGTCTATCACCAGGTGTATCCGGTCCTGCGCGCCGGCGTTGATCACGTTGTGCCGGCGCCAGTTATCGAAGATCCAGCATTCGCCCTCCCGCATGTGGACGTTTTCGGCGCCGCAATAAAATACTACTCCGGGATTCGTACTGGTCGGTATGTGTATGCGTACCCGGGAATACCAGTGGTAATTAAAATCGACGTGGTACTGCACTTCGCAGCCCGCATCCAGTTTCATCAGGCGGGAGCGCGCCAATACCTCGCCAAAACTCGCCATGACCTGGCAGTGGTATGGACAATGATCAAGGTGGGGGGTGGCCGCCATGCGCCCACCGAATTCATCGTTGTCCCCGCCGGCCCTGGAAATGAGCGCAACGGCCGAGTTGCCCTTCAGTCCCAACGGGTGCGGCCTCCAGGCAACCTGTTCCAGGTGCGCAGCTTCCTGCGCCAGGCGGGCGGCGTCAAAGGCCAGTGGAAGGCGGATGAAGGGTCTGGCGAGTTTCATGGCGTGTCCGGCGTGTACTCCTTGCTTGTCAACGGTACGGTGGCAATCTTTCCTGCATCATAACCGAAAAGTTCGAAATCCATGCGGTAATAGTCGGCAATCGACTCCTGCAGGGCAGCGTCATAATAACACTCGTAATCCCGGTGCCGGGACTCATTCCTGCGACTCAATCCCGATGGGACAAGACCTACCTGGCGACAGATCTCATCGAATGACTCCTGCAGGGTCTCATAGTGTCCCACGTAGTCCATCATGAGCCGATCATTCTCATCCGTGAGTAACCGGTACTGGGGTTTCACCAGGACCCGCTGCCGGAAGCGCGTATTGTCAAGGGCCTGGCGCATGAATTTGACCTCGTTTCCGGCAAACCCGCGGTTGCGGCGATTAAGAAAAAAACAGGTCGAAACATACCGGTCAAAGGGATTCCGGACAAAACCGAATTTGAAATAGGAAGACCAGGTTTGCGCCGGCAGACACGCCCTGACCTGCCGGAAGGAAACATGACCGTGCTTGAGGGCGGCGATGTCCGGAACCGGGATGCGCTGTTCACCGAACAACGCCTGCTGCTCCCAGTCGTCCTCACCCAGGTGCGGCCTGAGCGCCTGGCGCACGGCATGGGTTGCCGTCCTGGGGACGGCAAAGAAAATAAACCGATGTTTATGAGAGATGATCACTGATGAATATATAGACTTTGCCATCATCCACCCTGGCCGGGTGGGTCTTCAGGTCAATGCATACCGGCGCGCCTTTCGCCTTGCCGTAAGGAACAGGTCATTCATGCTTCGGAATACTTGGCGCGCTCCTGGGTAGGCCTGAGCTTGAAATACTCGTGGTAACATTTGCTGAAGTGCTGTAAGGATTTGAAGCCGGTTTCTATTGCGATCCCACGTACGTTCGTGCCGGTGTGACGCAGGAGATTACGCGCGGCAATCAGCCGCAACCTCAGGTAATACTGGCTCGGGGAATAGTGGAAATATTGCCGAAACGCTCGCTCCAGTTGCCGTGTGGATACATTGAGGTATTTGGCAATCTCTTCTACGAACAACGGTTCGGAAATATTATTGCGCATGAGCAGCACGGCTTCATTCAGGTAATCCGGCGCGCCTGGGGCCTGGCTGCGTACCGATATATACTGGGGCTCTCCCCGCTCCCTGATGCGGTCAACCGTAAACTGTTCGGAAATAGCCGAGGCGACCTCCCGGTTGTAGTCGCGTCGAATCAGGAACAGCATCAGGTCCAGCGGCGCCGTGCCGCCGGCACAGGTAAAACGCCGGCGGTCAATCTCAAACAACTCGTCGGTCACCTTCAACCGGGGAAATTCTTCTCGCAGGCTGCCTATGTTTTCCCAGTGTATCGTGCAGCGGTGATCGTTAAGCACACCGGATTTTGCCAACAGGTATGAGCCGGTACATAACGCACCCATAGGTAAACTGGTACAGGCAAGCCGGCGCAATGCCTTGCCCAGCGGCGGATTCCAGGAGTCCTTGACATGGACACCGGCACAGACGAACAGCATGTCCAGTTTTTTTGCCTGGTCAAACGGAAGTGTAGGCTGGATTTGCAGGTTGGCGCTTGATGTGACGGGGGCGTCGTCAAAAGTCAAAACGGACCAGCGATACAGCTCCTGCTCCGAGGTTAGATTTGCCATACGCAACGCTTCAACCGCCGAGGAAAACGCTATCAGCGTAAAGTTGGGCACCAGCAGGAATCCGTAATGGAGTGGTTGTTTGGCAGCTACCACAAATCCCTCCGAATCATTGTAATAATAGCACGGAGGAATGGGGTCAGGTCGCACATTGCACACACTGCCGAAATGGGTGCGAACATGTGACAAACCTCAGTGTGTGCAATGTGCGACCTGACCCCATTTTACTCTGCGACCTGACCCCATTTTACTCTGGATTAAATCTCGCGTACTTCCGTTGCGCCGTCCTGACGGTGTTCAAGTGCATATTTAACCGACCTGAGCGTATTACCAAAGTCCTTATGCAGCCATTTGAATAAGGATACCTGAAGGATAACCAGAACCGGGATCAACGGCAATGCGGCAATTACCGTTGACGTCTGTACAGTCTTCAAGCCGCCGGCCGCGATCAGTCCGACCGCTATGACGGCAAGAGCAAAGGCCCAGGCAAAACGGTTCCAGCGGGCCGGTTGCCCCTCGCCGGTCAGGTTCTTGGTACTCATGCTGGACAGTACGTAAGCGGCGGAGTCCAGCGTCGTAGCGAGGAAAATAATGCACAGGAGAGTAAATATGAACAGCGTGAGCGACCCGCCCGGAAGGCTGCCGACGATGGCAACGACAGCGGCGGGGATACCTGATTCGTTCAGCACAGAGGATATGTCCAGAGTGCCGTTGATCTCCATATCCAGGGAATACCCGCCACCGATTGCAAAAAAGGCCATGCAACCAAGGCTCCCCCATATCATCTGGCCGATGATGACCTCCCTGATCGTACGCCCCCTGGAAATGCGCGCCACGAACAGTCCGACCATCGGCGCATAAGCAATCCACCAGCCCCAGTAGAACACCGTCCAATCCTCGGGGAAGCCGCTTTTTGTAACCGGATCCATCCAGAAACTCATGCGGAACAGGTTGTCCAGCAGCAGGCCGAAACTGTTTACAGACATATTCAGGATGAATACGGTCGGACCGACAACCAGCACGAATATCAGGAACAGGATGGCGAACACTGCGTTCACGTCGGCCAGGATCCGGATACCCTTCTCCAGTCCCATGTAAACGCTTGTTACAAAGATGGCGGTCCACACCACCAGGACGCCGAATTGCAACATACGCGTATCCGGCAGGGAAAAAGATTCGGCGACAAGTGCAGAGACAAGGGGAAGACCCAGTCCCAGACTGGTGCCGGTACCGCCTATGATGGCGATGATCACAATCACATCGATTCCGGTGCCAAACCAGCCGGCGCTGTGCCGGCCGAGCACACCGGCGCTTGCGGTGCTGATCCTGCAGAAAGGCTGTTTTCGCACATACAGGGAATAGGCAATCGGTAACGCCGGCAACGCGTAGAAAGCCCAGGGAACTATCGACCAGTGAAACTGGCCGTACATGTGCGCCCACTCGGCCGCCTCCGGTGTACCTGCCCCGACTCCGAACGGGGGCGATTGGAAATAATATATAGGTTCGACAAATGCCCAGTTGGTAAGGCCGATGCCTATCCCCACGGTAAACATCATGGCAATCCAGCTTAGCTTCGAGAACTCGGGGCCGTCGTCAGGGGCGCCTAATTTTACCCGTCCGTAACGACTGAACGCCAGCCAGGTAAGCACCGCGATGGTGCTGAAGCCCACCAGGAGATACAACCAGCCGAAATAGCCGGTAACCACCTGCAGCGCATCATCGAGAAGCAACTGGGCACGCTCGGGTTTCAGGACCAGCAACGCGGCGATGATCATGACCAGGATAAAGGTCGGCAGGAAAACCCTTTTATCCAGGGCCGGTTGCAGGGATGGAGGGCTTGAATTCACTTAGTGTACAGTCTGTGGGTTGGCGCCAGCATACCATTACCAGGGTAATATTAAAAGAAATCCCGGCCGGCATAAGGGTTCATCCGGACCCGGCGGCAGGGAATTAATGGAGTCAGACTCGATTGATTTTCAAAATGGGGTCTGCTCCCATTTATTCCCCAGCTTCGGAACGCAGACCCAGTACCAGGCACAGGCAGGACAGGAGCAGTACCAGGGTAAACGGCACGGCCATGGTGATGGTGCCTGCCTGTAATGCGCTCAAGGCGTCGTCGCCGCCGCCGATTAGCAGGGCTGCCGCAATGAGACCCAGCAAAACCGCCCAGAAGGCGCGCTGGTAGCGGGGTGAATCCAGTTTTCCTCCGACAGTGATGATGTCTACAACCAGCGAACCGGAATCGGCCGAGGTGATAAAAAAAGTCAGTACCAGCACCACGGCCACCAGTGAAGCAAGGATGGTAAACGGCAGGTTCTCCAGCATATGGAACAGCGCCAGGGAGGGATCGTCAATGCCGCCCGCCAGTGCCCCGACACCCTGCTGGACCTGGTCCAGCGCAATGGCGCCGAACACCGACATCCAGATGGCGCTGACCAGTGCCGGCAGCAGCAACACTGCCGTTACGAACTCCCTGACTGTACGGCCCCTGGAAATACGGGCGATAAACACGCCGACAAAAGGCGACCAGGAGATCCACCAGGCCCAATAAAACACGGTCCAGCCCTTGTACCATGCCTCATCTTCCCGACTGACCCAGTGGCTCAATGGAATGAAGTATGTCAGGTAGTGTGACAGGTTCTCACCGACGGCGGAAACAGCCGGTAAAGTGGGGCCGGCAACGACAACGAAAACAAGGAGCGACAGGGCAACCGCTATATTGAAGTTGCTCAATACCTTGACACCCCGGTTCAGGCCGCGCATGACCGATATGATGGCAATCGCCGTGATCACGGCGATAATCAACAGTTGTGTCGTCAACCCGTTGTCAACGCCAAATACTGAGTGCAGCCCTCCAGTGGCTTGCTTCGCGCCCAGGCCAAGGGAAGTAGCCAGACCGAAGATGGTGGCAAAGACAGCCACCACGTCAATGACATGGCCCGGCCAGCGCCAGCAATACTCACCGAACAACGGATAAAATATGGAGCGGGTCACCAGCGGCAATCCCTTGTTGAATGAAAAAAAGGCCAGGGACAGCGCCACCACGGCAAAGATAGCCCAGGGGTGCAGGCCCCAGTGGAACAGTGTCGCCCCCATCGCAACGGCTGCCGCTTCCGGCGAATGGGGCTGTACATTCAGCGGCGTACCCGACCAGTTCGTGTAATAGGCGACCGGTTCGGCTACGCACCAGAACATCAGGCCGATACCCATACCTGCGGCAAACAGCATGGAAAACCAGGATAGCCGGGAAAACTCTGGTACCGCCGCCTCTCCGCCCAGGCGTACCTTCCCCCAGGGCAGCACGATCAACAGCAGGCAAAAGATAACAAAAAAATTGCCGGAGATCATGACCAGCCAGTCGAAGTTTCCTATTGACCAGCTCTTGGCCTGTTCAAGAATCGCCTTCGCGTCCCGGGGGAATAATAACGTCCCTATTACGAAACCGATGGTGATGACCGCAGTGATAAAAAACACCGGGTTATGCAGTTCCATTCCAAACATGCGGACGTTGTCCTGGCCCACTTTATGAGAACTGTCGTAACGATTGCCGGATTGCACTATATATCTGATTGAACGAAGTTTTTCTTCCCTGACACTATAACCCGGAACAGGATGTAAATCCATGTACCGATTGTACTTGACTACCTGCAAAATTAATGGAAAATTGCGCCACCTGCCGATAAGGAGGTGACAGAAGCCACCCATAAACTCAGGGGTTCAGACACTAATCGGGTTACTACTCTTGAAGCATTCAGGTCAACAAATAAAAAAAGCCGCGGATCCTGGCAGAGCGGTTTTTCCGTTGCCGAAAGCGCCTTGCTGGTAGGCACCCTGATGTTCGGCGGGTTGGCGCTGCTGCTGCCGGTCGGCGGGTTGTCAGGCCCCGTACTCAGTACCCAGGTGATGAAGTTCTTCGGTCCGGGCAGCCTGTATTACTTCGTGGCCCTGGTTTACCTGTTCATGGCGCTGTTCACCCTGTACCGGATGTCGGTGCGAGCGCCGATTACCGCCGGGGAGCAATCCCACGGCATGGCGGTCATATTGCAGACCTCACAGGTCATCGTGGCCGAGGCGATGTATGAAACGACCCAAAATCCTCTCAGCTTCCTTCGTCAGGACCATCAACCAACCCGGCCGCTACGGCGACGGCCGCGGAGGTCAGTGCATTACCGTCACTTCGTCCACAAAGAACACAAAATGGGCGTCCATCAAATCTGCCACATCCAAGTCCTTAAGCGTAACCGTTCCGCCACCATGGGAAGCCAAATCGATGACGAGACCGTTATCCTGTTGTAGTATGTCCAGGTCTTCCACAGACTGAATGTCCACAAACGCGGCAAGGTCCAATTTGTCTTCGCCATTGCCGAAATCCAGGATAGTGTCATTACCCTCCCCGGTGGCGAAAAAGGTATCATCGCCTTCACCCCCATCCAGCACATCATCATCGGGGCCGCCCCGAAGCCGGTCATCGCCGGGACCACCTTCCAGGGTATCATTGCCGATGCCCCCGTAAAGCTTGTCATCACCGGGCCCGCCCAGCAACAAATCATCGCCGCCGCCGGGACCGCCGTACAACACGTCATTGCCGGCATCAGCGTCGATCCTGTTGTCTCTGAGATCACCCGCCAATACATCATCGAAGGTGGAGCCCAGGAGATTTTCTATGTCAGGCACCTCCATGGTCTGTACGTTGCCCTCGGAGTCGGTATATTCGACTACATCCGTGCCCGCAAAAATATCACCTTCGGCCTCACCACCACTGGCCGTGCCGTCATGCAAACGCACTACCACACCTTCAGAGAAAAATATGGCCCCAAACAGGTAGGTAGCAGTGTCATTGCCTTCTCCGCCACGCAGCAGGTCCGCACCGGGACCCCCATTCAGCCAGTCATCACCTTCCCTGCCGTCCAACTCGTCATCACCTCGGTCGCCACTGATGCGGTTGGGGCCATGGGCGCCGACCAATATGTCATCATAGACAGAACCTACCAGATCTTCGACATCAGGCACTTCAATCTCCACGGTATCACCCGCGGAATTTATGTGCTCAACTGTCTTGCGACCGGGAAAGCTGTCGCCCTCAGCATCACCGCCCAGAGCCGTGCCATCATACAAACGCACTTCCACAGCCTCGTCTGAATACAAATAATAGGCCAGATCATTACCAGCGCCGCCCCGCAGCACGTCGGCGCCTGCGCGGCCTTCCAGCAGATCATGGCCGCCTCTGCCGTCCAACTCATCATCGCCCCCGCGGCCTACCAATCGGTTCGACCCATCAGAGCCGACCAGTATGTCATCATGATAATAGCTGCCATACAGGTTCTCGATGTCAGGGATCTCAATTTCCACGCTATCACCCGCGGCGTTTTCGTACTCAATCGTCTGCTTGCCGGGAAAGGTATCGCCATCGGCATAGCCTCCGCGAGCCACACCGTCATGCAGGCTTACTTCCACCCCTTCATTCGATGAGAAGTAGCCGACTGTATCATTGCCCTCACCACCAATAAGCACATCCGCGCCAGCGCCGCCCCAAAGCCTGTCATTGCCTTCCTTGCCATCCAGCGTATCATCACCGTAATAACCCCACAGCCAGTTTGCATCCTGGTTACCGACCAGCACGTCTTCATGGACAGAGCCAAACAGGTCGGAGATATCAAGAATCTCGATTTCCGTTACTTCCTTATCCGCACCAGGGAAGTAAAATGAAAGCAAGCCCTCCACAGAACCGGGTAAGTCGAAGTCCCACTCCACGGCTCCACCCCGCGTTTGCTCTATGGTCTTCGTGTTAGGAAATGTATCTCCTTCTGCATCGCCACCACGAGCCGTGCCGTCATCCAGGCGCACCTCCACGCCGGCGTCGGAATACTGGTAGGAAGCAATATCCCAGTTGCCACTGCCAATGAGGGTGTCCGCGCCGGGACCGCCTTCGAGCCAGTCCCATCCTGCCCCGCCGTCCAGTACGTCATTACCGGGACCACCGATGAGCCGGGTGTGAAAGTAGTCGCTTGCCTCCGTGCCGGTAAGGCTCAGCGCTTCCGCGTTAATGTCATACACTGCCAACTGGTAGCGGCCGGAATTGTCCTGGGTCGGGTTACCCGTGAAGGCGCCGACGCTGAGGTAGTACGTGGCCGTGACCTCGGGTGAGAACATCAGCTTTGAATTAACCATCCCCGCGGCATAGTCCACGTCGTCATGAAAGCCCACCTGCTCCCCTGCCTGGTTGTAAATCCTGAGCACTGTATCCGTGTCCGCATCAGGCCCGATACCTTGCAGCCTGATGTCATAGGTTTTCCCTTCGCTCAGCTCTACCTTGATCCAGTCCTGGTCAAACTTGCTGTCCAGCGTGCCCTGGAATCGCCCGCCCACAGAAACTGTCAGGAGGGTCTCAAGGTTATCGTCTGCCTCGTCAAATACGGTAATTTCATAAGTGCCGACGTTATCCCTGCGCTGGCTCGGATAACCGCTGGCGCTGAGGTAATACGCACCGGTGTGTTCCGGGCTGAACTCCAGCATGGAGAAGAGGTTGTAGGATTCATTTTCGATATCGTCATTGCTGGCAACCTCCTGGCCCTCGGAGTCGTAAATCGTCAGCACGGTATCCGTCACTGCATCGGGCCCGGTGCCGCTGAGCCTGATGTTATAGTTTCTCCCTTCCACCAGCTCAACCCTGATCCAGTCCTCATCAGACCTGTCCGATATAACGCCTTCAAAGCCCTCACCGACGGATATTGTGTATGCCGTGTCAATAGATGCGGTCGCATCCCGAGTATTGTCTTCAGTCGAATGTGTCATTGCCTCTCCCCTGTCATGAAAAAAAACTCAGCCCGCCTATAATGGGCCAACTCAAATAATATACTATTTTAATGATGTTTAGTTTCTCTAGAAATGCAAATTGGTGACCTCCTCCCTAAATATTTACCCACCTGTCGCTTAATATTTTCCCATAAACAACGATCCATCAATCAGTTCTGATAATAGACAAAGTGATAACTTAATGATTTAATATCATATTAATTTACTATAATATCAATGAGTTATAAATTACAAAGGGCGGAATTCAATTCCGTCCCCGTATCCTTGTAACATCGGGGATGAAGAGTTGCTCGCCTGAAATCCTGAATTCACGAATAATACGCTGCCCCTGCTCTCCCCGGATGAAGTCCACGTATTTCTGCGCCAGCGCCGTTTGGATATGGGGGTGTTTTTCGGGATTAATGAGGATAACGTGGTAAGGATTGCGTAGCTCCGCTGCGCCTTGATGGACGATTACCAAATCTGTCTTGCCTTTAAATGCCAGGTACGTGCCCCTGTCAGACAGCGTGTACGCCTGCCTGTCATCGGTGATCTTCAATACGGCGCCCATTCCCTGGCCGACAGACAAGTACCATTCCCCTTCCGGCATGACGCGGGCCGCCTGCCAGAGAGCTATTTCTTTCTTGTGTGTCCCCGAAGCATCCCCTCTCGAGATAAAACCGGCAGCGGATTGTGCAATCCGAGTCATGGCGTCTGCCAGGGAATTCGCCGCGGCCACGGCTGCCGGGTCTGCGGCCGGACCGGCCAGGACAAAATCGTTGTGCATGACAGGCAGACGTTCCACACCGTAGCCGCTCTGCACGAATTCCTGTTCCGCTGCCGGCGCGTGAACCATGACCACGTCCACGTCGCCGTTCTCCGCCAGACGCAAGGCCTTGCCGCTGCCGACGGCGATCACATCCACCGTGACGTTGTACCGCTCTTCAAAAGGCGGGTGCAGCAGGGATAGCAAGCCCGAGTTTTCCGTGCTGGTGGTGGTGGCCAGCCTTAATCGTTGTTCCGCACAAACAGTGTTTGAAATTAAAACTGCCGAGAGTAATGAGCATAAAACTCTCTTCATTGCTAATTTAATTTCATGCCATCGGCCATTGTCATCACGTCTTGCAGGTATTTGTCATAGTAGTATCTGAGTTGTGAATCTTGTGTACGAAAAGCATAGCAAACATCCCCCTTGTAAATTTTCTACTAATTTCCAGTGGCTGGAAGATTGTACCAATTTTCACTATGATCTAAATTTTGGTTCTTCAGACTTTTCTGTGGGTTCATATTAAGCTGTGAGGCGTTCGTTGTCGGGGTCGAACGGGCTCTCCGGGACCACGACGGCCCGGTAGTTTTTGTTGAGGATATCGATCTCCATTTCAGTGCCTGCTACCGCGTATTCCGGCTTAACCATACCCAACGCCAGGGATTTGCCGACCCGGAAGCCAAAACCGCCTCCGGTGGCGCGCCCGATCAGTTCGCCATCCCTGGTCAGGGCATTGTTTCCCAGCGCATCGGCATCATCTGTGTCATGGACTTCCAGGGTGGCCAGTCTGTAGTTGAGACCGCGTTCCCTGCCTGCCAGCAGTTGTTCGCGGCCCAGGAAGTCCCCCTTATCCGGGAATACGAAGCGGTCCATTGCCGATTCCCAGGCGGAGTATTCGATGGACAACTCGGTGCCTACCATGCGATAGGATTTCTCCAGGCGCAGCGAATCCATGGCGCGGATGCCGAAAGGCTGCAGACCCAGGTCTTCACCGGCTTTAAACAGCGCATCGAACAACGCGTTCTGCCGGTCGATGGGGTGATGCAGTTCCCAGCCCAGTTCGCCCACGTAGTTCAGCCGCAGGGCATGCACCGGTATCCCGGCCATATCGACCTGCCTGGCAGCCAGGAACGGGAATGCCCTATTGGACAAATCATCAGTAGACACGCGTTGCAACAAGTGACGGGCAAAAGGACCGGCAACGACGAATACGCCGATGTTGTCGGTCAGGTGCTCGTAGTTAACCGAACCGTCGGCGGGCATAAATTTTGCCAGGTAATCGTGATCCAGTCTTTGCAATGCGGCAGCCGACACCAGGTAGAACGAATCTTCGGCCTCGCGGGTGATGGTAAATTCTGAATGGATACCGCCGCGCCGGTTGAGTGAATGGCAGAGACGTATCCGTCCTGTCTTTGCGGGCAACCGGTTGGCGACCATGAAGTCCAGAAACGCCTCGGCGCCCGGCCCTGATATCCGGCACTTGGCAAATGGCGTCATATCCAGCAGCCCTACTCTCCGGTTCACGTGCAGCGCCTCTTTTCCAATGGCTTCGAACCAGCGCGACCTGCGGAACGACCATTCATCCTGCCGTAGCATGCCGTCTACGGCAAACCAGTTAGGCCGCTCCCAACCGAATTTCTGCCCGAATACGGCCCCCATTTCCATCAGACGGCCATAACAGGGCGCGGTCTTCAGCGGGCGGGCCGCCGGCCGCTCCTCATCGGGGTAATGGATGATGAACACATGGGAGTAGGCTTCCTTATTCTTTTTGACGAGATAATCCTTACTGACGTAATCGCCATAGCGGCGCGGCTCAACCCCCAGCATGTCAATACCGGGTTCACCTTCGACTATCCATTCCGCCAGTTGCCTGCCGGCGCCGCCGGCTGCGGTAATACCAAAGCTGTGGCCTTCGTTGAGCCAGAAGTTCCTCAGGCCCCAGGCCGGACCGACGATGGGGTTGCCGTCCGGGGTGTAGGCGATAGCACCGTTGTATACCTGCTTGATGCCGCATTCGGCAAAGGCCGGCACCCGGTTCATCGCTGCCTCGATATGGGGTTCCAGGCGCTCGATATCTTCCTGGAACAGTTCATATTCTGCGGTCTCGTCGGGACCGTCCACGTAACAGCAGGGCGCACCTCTCTCATAGGGACCCAGGATAAATCCCTGGTTTTCCTCGCGCAGGTACCAGGAGCCGTCGGATTCACGCAGGACAGCCATCTCAGGCAGGTCCTGCCCGGCCCGGGCAACCAGGTCGGGGTGGGATTCCGTCACGATATACTGGTGTTCAACCGGCATCACCGGGATGTCCAGACCGACCATGGCCCCGGTGCGGCGGGCATAGTTGCCCGTCGCGGAGACGACGTGTTCGCAGGTGATGTCGCCTCTTGCGGTCCTGACCCGCCATTCCCCCGTGGCGCTGCGTTCAATGCCTTCGACCATGGTGTTGCGGTAAATCAGCGCACCGCGCGCCCGGGCGCCTTTTGCCAGGGCCTGGGTCAGGTCAGCCGGCTGGATATAACCGTCTTCAGGATGGAACAGCGCGCCGACCAACCCGTCCGTATTGCACAGGGGCCAGATTTCTCCTATTTGTCCCGGTGTCAGGAATTCAACATTGACCCCAATAGTGCGGGCAGTCGCCGCGTATTGATAGTACTCATCCATACGCTCCCGGTTCATGGCCAGGCGCAGGTTGCCGACCCGCTTGAAGCCGACCTGTTGTCCGGTTTCAGCCTCAAGTTGCTGGTAAAGATTTACCGAATATTTGTGGATCTGGCCGACGCTGTAGCTCATGTTGAACAGCGGCAGCAGGCCGGCAGCATGCCAGGTGGAACCGGACGTCAGTTCCGCTTTTTCCACCAGCACGACATCTTCCCCCCAGCCTTTTAGGGCCAGGTGATACAGGGTGCTGACACCGACAACACCGCCGCCTATAACCACTACCCGGGCGTGTGTTTTCATGGTTTTAGGTACCTGGTAATGAGATCACACAGACACGCATATTAAGCGGCAGAAAATGACCGCTTAATCACGAGAACGACCGGGATTAGTCAAAATACGCCATCAGAAAGGGAATCCTGATCCTGATGGCCATCCCTGGCTCTCTCCAATTCCTGCTTCCTAATTCCTAATTCTTAATTCCTAATTTTCTTCTTTTGCTGCCTGCGCGGCATCCCAGGCTTCCTGGACGGTCTGCCAGGTCACCAGGGCAACGGTATTACCATCATCGTCAACAAAATTCAGGGGGCCGAGAAACGTCATGTAAAACTCACTGTCTTCAAGAAAGTTTGTCAACCCATGAAAAGCCTGGCATGCCTCGTAGCCGTAGGCGGGGGCTTTTACGCTGACGCCACCTTCTTCTTCGCCGCCCCGGACTTCCATGTGACCTTTCGTCAGGAAATATTCGCCGGGACCGATATGTACGTGGCTGGCAAAAGACGAGCCTTTCGGGCAATCGTATATGGCTGCCCAGGAACCCAGTTCGGGCGCCACGTTCAACAATTTCCAGCGTATGCCGCCCTGGCTCAACGGCCCCGGAAAATCTACCCAGTCAACTTCATCGATCTGCACAGAACGGCCGGGGACAGGGTCATACTTTTGTGGATTCATGTTATTACCTCCTCATATATCAGGTTTTTTTACTGGTTACTGGTTACATAAAGCTGCCGATATTCCTGCTTCCAGTATTTCAATCCAGTATCCGTCCGGATCTTTAATGAAAGCGATACCCTTCATCTTGCCGTCATCCGGCCGCTTGACGAATTCTACCCCTAACTCCTCGAAGCGGCTACAGGCTTGATAAACATCGGGAACGGACAGTCCTATGTGGCCGTAACCACGCGGGTCATTGTTACCGTTATGGTAACCATCAAATGATTCGTCATTTTCCGTGCCCCAGTTATGGGTCAGTTCCAGTAACGCTTTTTGCTCAAACGTGTAGGTTGTCCGTTCCAGCGGGTCCTGTGGAACAGGCCCATCTTCCGGCCGGACATAGCCCATAAAGAACAACGAGAATTCCATCTCGGGGAAGTCAAGTTTCTTGACCAGGGTCATGCCCAGCACGTCCCGGTAAAACGCAAGGGAACGTTCCGGGTCCTTGATGCGAAGCATGGTCTGGTTGAATACAAACCCTTCCGTTTCAGGGGACTTCGTAATGCCGCCCTCTTGAACCGTATCACTCATTGCGTATATACCCTTTTCAATCTCTCACAGAGCCTTACATGACCCGTCCCTGGGCATAACTTTAACCCGTGACTGCGTTTACAGGAACCGTATCCATTAGAAATGGTACTGTACCGAACCGACTACGCGGCGCGGCTGCTCCAGGGTGCCGATGATGATATAACCTGGAGCTCCGGGCAGTTTGCTACCCGCAAAGTTCGGGAATTCCTGCACGTCGATGTAGTAGTCCTCGTCGAACAGGTTCTCTATATGAACGCCGAACTCCCAGTTGTTCCACTCCACCCCGGCGCCCAGGTCCACGACGGTAAAATCAGGGTTCGTCCAGAACGGAAAATCATCCCCGGGAGAATCCCATAGTTGGGCATTGGTGGAAGCCTCCCCCTTGTAGCGCAGTTGCAGGCGCCCGAACAGGCGCATGTCATCGTTCACCTGCTGGTCGTAATCCAGGGCCGCGGTCGCGCTCCACTTTGCGGTGTTGGGCGGTCTCCTTCCCGAAAGGTCGGAGAGATAATCGCTTGGGGTCACGAATTCAGTACCATCGACCCATTCCGCGTCCACATAGCCAAACCCGGCGGACAGGGTCCAGTTCTCATGCATGGACAGGACCATATCGCCCTCCAGTCCCCATTGCTCTGAATCGCCGATATTGAAAATGCCCTCAAGTACGGTACCGGTTTGAGGGTTCTTCGTCTGAAGTTCGAACTGCCGGCCCTCGTAATCGATATAGAAACCCGCCAGGGTCAATATCAGGCGGTCATCCAGCAACCTTCCCTTGTAGCCGATTTCAACCTGTGTTGCCTCTTCCGGTTCAATGTCGAACAGGGCGTTCTCGCCCTCCAGGTCGAACGCATTAAAACTCCCCGGCTCAAAACCCTGGGAGAACGTCGCGTAGACCATTGACCGGTCATCATCAAAGAACATGGAGACGGACGCACGGCCCAATACCTCGGTGTTGGACTGATTTCCGGTGGTGCCACTGTCACGGTTGTGCGCGTCGAATTCCCAGTGGTCCACGCGCACACCGCCACCAATCTCGATGTTGTTCATGCGATAACTGAAGTTGGCAAAACCCGCCACCTGTTCGCGTTTTTCGCTGAGGTTCTCGAAAGGAACTACTGCAATTATTGTCTCCTCGTCGCCGGGCGGTGGCAACTGGTAACCATGGAACTCGCTATAGTAAGGCGGAGTCAAGCTGTCTTCACAAGCGTTATCCAGGAAATAGCAGAAACTCAGGGGAACCGGAAGTTCCCCGAACTTGTGCCTCTTCCAGTCCAGGTAGTAGGCGCCGGCCTGCCATTGCAAGGGACTGTCATCCGTGGAGGTAAAGCGCAATTCCTGGGTCCATACCTCGACCGGCCATGACCGTGTCAGGTCGAGCACGAACTCCTGATCGATATCAAGATCGGTCTCGCGGTACGAGTCCGTGTCCGTATAGGAGGTAAGATATGTGGCGTCGAAGTTGCCGAAATCATAGGTCAGTTCTATGCTGCCCGCGACGGTTTCCCGCTCGTGGCCCGCATTGTAGCTGGTGTCGATGATGTTGGTGTGGGTGAGATCACCGCTCATCTCCCGGTTCCAGATGTTGTTGGGCCCGTCGTACTCGTTGTAACGCAGGGTAGCGTAGAGCGAAAGCTGTTCGCTGATACTGCCGGCCAGGGCCGCGCGCACGCCGTATTTCTCCGTGTGCCCCACGTCGGGATCAACGTCCGGAACGCCGCCGTTCAGGCGCGGGGTGTTGGGGTTGACCAGGTACGAATCATCGGTCATGGCAAACCCATACAGCGCCAGTGCCCAATCATTGCCCAGCGGCACATTCAACTGGATCTCGCCATCATAGTAATTGTCTTCACCGGCCTGCGCTTTAACCCGGCCCGAAAAGGCTTCCGGGTCCGGCCGCCTGGTAACAAATTTGATCGCGCCGCCGATGTTGGCGCCGCCATACAGGATGCCCTGCGGCCCTTTCAACACCTCGATCCGTTCGAAATTGCCGAAGCGGGACGAAGCATCCCCGAACAACTGCACGTCATCCAGGTAAAACCCGGCCCCCTGGGTATTGCCGAATCCCCCCAGACTGCGAATGGAGACATTGGGGTAACCGTCCAGGCGCCGGCTCATCCAGAGATTCGGCACGAGCAGCCCGATATCTTCCAGGCCGTTGATATTTGCGCTCTCCACCATGTCACCGGTGAAAGTGGTCAGCGATTCCGGTATCTCCAGCACGTTTTCCTGACGCTTACGGGCGGTAACGATGATCTCCTCCAACAGCGTATCCCCTTGTGCCATGACTGCCTGACTGCTCAATAGCGCCCCCGCCGGTGTGAGCAACGTAATTGCGAGCATTGTCGTTGCCAACGCAGTGCTGCTGAAATGGTATCTGTTCATGTACTTACCCCCGTTGCTGATATATTAGGGAAGCTCTGATTTAATCAGAGGTTCCTTTGTTGTATTTTAGCCAGGCGAGTGTACTAGATAATACAGTAACCGGCTTGTTTACCGGTGAAACTGTAGCTGTCTGAACGTGCAATCAACCCGGAACAGGGGCTTTTGCCGGTCAACCCGGTAGCCCCCGCAGCTTGACGTTGGCCATTCCCGTCTATCAGTTGCCAACTCTGGATTAATCTTGACCCGTCAATCGATCGATCAGAATTAAATGGAAAGAGTACTAGAAACTGTACCTCATCGACAACACGGCCCTGGTGTCTTTGGTATCAATGAAATTCAGGTGTCCGACGTCTGCCCGGGCGTCTTCGTGGTTGAGGCCGAGGTTGGCAGACAGGCCGCGTGCCACGTCATACCGGAGTCCCAGCGCGGCGGAGATTTTATCCTCGCCTTCCAGTTGGCCGTAATGGCCTTCCACGGATAAAGTGAGCATGCGGATCTTGAGATGGGCGCCGGATGAAACATACCATTGCATCGTGTCCGGGACCAGCGGCAGCGTTGCGGAAAAATGTTCATAGCCGGCGCCGATATCGAACAACATGCTGCCGTAGACCAACTCGCCGACGAGGCCCGCTCCCTTGGTCTCGTATCGGTAGGTGGTATGCTCGGGGGTATAGGTTCCCTGGGTATAGCGCGCGGTGAAACGGTAGTCCCGGGTACCGAGGGGACGCTGGAACATGGCGCCCAGGTCGAAATTGCTTTCTTCATCTACTACGGCGCTCATTACCACCGGCCCGAAACGGCCCACGTAAGCGCCGCCCCAGTTTTCCAGCCCACCGAACGCGTCATCGAAAGCCAGGAAGGCATTGCCGGCGCCACGCAAGCGCCGTGTCTGTTCGCGCACTATACCGGAGAGATTACCGCCCAGCACCGTGCCCCAGGCGCCGCCCACGGACAGCGCGACGTTGTCCTGATAGTTTTCTCCCATATCAACGGCCATTTCCGGGTCGGTGGTGTACTGGCCGAAATACGCCAGGTTGACGCGCCAGCGGTTCGGCAATTGGGTGGTAGCGCTGACCTGGAAATTGCCAATGAAACCTTCGTCGTCATTCCCGTCTCCATCCAGACCGAAACTCACCGGGGTGTCTACCAGGCCGTTCAGCCTTAATGTAACGTCTGCCAGTTCAAGCGCCAGCGGCTCCTCCAGCGACGACAAGCGGTCATAATTCAGGGACGCGCCCTGTGCCGCCGCCGTATTGAAGACGGCGTTTGCGCCGACGCAGGCCACGAGGAAAACAAGTACGGCGTGCAATTTGCTGTAAACGTTCATGACGTCAGACCTTTTTTGGGAAGGTGGAATGGAAGGCCTGACGGGCGATGGCGCGGCCGGCCTTCATTGCTTGGGTATGATCCAGCTCCCAGTGCACTCCGCCGTAGAGACGGCTCATGCCATTCTCTTCCGCCGCCTGGCTCAGACTGCTCCAATGCCGGGTAACGCCCCTTAACTGCGGCCACAGTACTTCATCAGGTGAACGTGCTGAAAACGCAACGTCGTCACGATCGCAAAACAGCCCTATCATCTCTGCGCCAGCGCTGCCAAAAGTGGAGTGTCCCGCAGTGTAGGAAGGAAATTCCGGAGTCGGGATAAAACTGAGCCAATCAGGCTGCAGCTTGACGCGCGGGTCCGGGTTTTGAAACTCCGGCGCTCGAACCCGAATGGCGGTTTCCGGTCGAATGATATCATGGTGGTACTTGCTGTCCCAGGCGCTGATGGAGGCATCGCACTGGGTCATGCCAATTAAGGCAAAGGCACGCGCCAGGTCTATGAAACTGAGATCGAGGTACTGCAACAGTTGTATCGCGATATAGATAAAGTGTCCCGCTGGGGTGATGCCCCATGGACCGTCCTCCCAGAACAGCGCTATCTCCTCCTCGGCGGCAGTCCGGATCTTGCTATCCATGCCGCCCAGCCTCCTTATATTATTGAATTCATTAGCAAATTCCGGGCTTTCCGGGTCATGGAAGTCAACTGCGCGAAATTGTGACCCGCTTTTCATGGTCCAGGGTTTGATGTGACCGTGGCCGGGATACAGGCAACGCGTGAAGGAAGAAAAAGCCGGCCCCGGCCTGGCGCCGTAGAACGGGCCGGTGGGACTCCAGCGCAACGAGTCGCCACGCCGGGGATAACGCCCGAGATAATAGGTGGCTTCCTCAGGCTCACTCCCGTCGTTGGTACGCATTTTGACCACATGCAAACCGACCGCGCGTCCCCATTCCGCCCCCAGGGATTTGGCTTCACCAGCGGGGAATCGACTCTGGAACGCGAGACGTTCAATCAGAAACGGTTGTTGAAACGCTTCCGCGGCGGCTATCGCGAACGCAGCGCCATAGGCTACCTCCGGGTCTGCGCCACTCGGACCATGACCGATACCAAATGGTTCCTCATAAGCCTGGACGATCCCGTTGGCAGCCAGAAACCCGGCGGCCATGGGCATGGCATAGTTATACGCCGCCCGGGGCGGTGTGACGCGCTGGTCGCGTACCTGCTGCAACACAATATCCACCCAGTGAAACACCGTGTTCCGGTTCTGCGGTTCAAGAATCTGACTCAGGTACGATGCTCTGCTGCCGTAAGCACTGGCGCATCCTTTGGCCAGCAAGGCAGACGCAGCGCCCGCTCCGGCCAGGAATTGTCTTCGTGAAAATTTCATTGTTAAGGCCCTCCCAAATCAACAAAATCACTCACATCCATACAACAATTTATTTTCTGAGAAAGTAATTATAATTATATCAATATGATATGTCAACATTATTATAAAATAAATTAAAAACCCTTGCTAACTGCGCATAATGAGGTGTGCGCCTGCTTGCCCCGGTTGACATAGCCCTGCCCCGGCAACTCCTATATAATTCCCCGTTATGCCTGAGTACCTAATCGCGCCGTCAATACTCTCCGCCGACATGGCCCGCCTGGGTGAGGAGGTGGAGACCGTCGTTGCCGCGGGCGCCGACTACATCCACGTGGATGTGATGGATAACCACTACGTGCCGAACCTGACGTTTGGCCTGGTGGCGGCGCACGCGCTGCGGGAACACGGTATTACCGCACCCCTGGACGTGCACCTGATGATTGAACCGGTGGACCGGATCATCCCGGACTTTGCCGCGGCCGGTGCGGATACGTTTGTGGCGGGTTCAGCGATATTCGGCAGCGCTGATTACGCCACCACTATCGCAGCGATGAGAGCAGCATTGACCACGGCAGGGTAACAGGCCATGCTGTTGATGATTGACAATTACGATTCCTTTACCTACAACCTGGTTCAATACTTCGGCGAACTGGGCCAGGAGGTTGATGTCTACCGCAATGACCAGGTTTCCCCGGAGCGGATCCACGAACTGGGGCCGGAACACATCGTGATCTCCCCGGGACTCTGCACACCGAGCGAAGCCGGCATATCGGTTGACGTGATCAACGAGTTCATGGATAAGGTCCCGATCCTGGGGGTGTGCCTGGGGCACCAGAGCATCGGCCAGGCATTGGGCGGACGCATCGTCCATGCCAACCGCATCATGCACGGCAAGACCTCTGACATACATCATCGAAATACGGATGTTTTTACCGGCCTGGACTGCCTGCAGGTGACGGCCTGGACCTGCTCTGAAGCTGGGGATGTCGATGAAATCATGGGAGTAAGGCACAAGAATTATCCCGTTTACGGCGTGCAGTTCCATCCCGAGTCGATCCTGACCACTTTCGGCCATGACCTGCTCAGGAATTTCCTGCAAATCAACTAGTGCGGAGGGCAATGGCAAAGACTAATTCACAATCGTGCGTCAATACCTGGTCCACGGACAGCCTGGCGAAGAGCGACCGCTTCGATGCCTGGGCAACCGTTCTCAATGAGGCGTATGGCCGCTGGGAAATGGATCGGGCGCAGGCGCCCGACTTCTTCAGCCGCGTCAAGCATTACGACGACACCCTGCTGAAGGTCATTGAATGCACCTGCGACCCGTGCGGCGCGACCCGCACCCGCGCCAGCATCCGCGCCGACGGGCTGGAGAACCTGACCGTACAGGCGGTACTGGCTGGCCGGGAATATATCAACTTCAACGGCGAGGACATCCTACTGAAAGCAGGCGATCTCCTGATCTGGGACAGCACCCGGCCCATGACGTTCCAGGTGCAGAACCGCTTGCACAAGATCTCCGTGATGCTGCCCTTGCCGCGCTTTCAATCCTGGCTGCCCCGCTCCTGGTTCTCCATTCGCCACTCGCTGGATGGGCAATCAAACAGCGGCCTGTTATTGACCAACCATATCAAATCACTGCGGGATTCGGTCTTCGACGGCGGCTGCAAGGACAACCATGCCTTGGTTGATGCGACCATCGGCGTGCTGGTCAACGCACTGGAGATGGGCAGCGCGGATGATCCGACCCCGCTGCGCGTCACCCAGTTACGCTATATCAAGGAATACATCCGGGCCAACATTCGCGACCCTGAGCTGTCCCCGGCCTTGATCGCCAAGGCCGGCGGCATGTCCTCCCGTTACCTGCACTGGCTGTTCAATGCCAACGAGGATGAGGATACGGTCAAACAGTATATTTTCCACCAGCGCCTGGACCTGTGCGCCCGTGACCTGTCGAATCCGCACATGAAACACAGGAAAATCTCCGATATTGCCTTCTACTGGGGTTTCCAGGACACCGCCCATTTCAACAAACGCTTCAAGCAGCAGCACCAGTTGTCGCCGGGCGCGTTTCGGGAGAAGATGCAGAAGGATTAAGAATTAGGAATTAAGAATTACGAATTAGGAATTAAGAATTAGGAATTGGAGTTGTTGCATTACCGTGTTTCCTACTCCGGCCTGCGGAAGTTCTTTGATTAACAGGTAAACAGCCGCCACCGGCGGCACATTCATTCTTAATTCCTAATTCACAGTGATAAACTATTATGGCCTTTCCGGCCCCAGGGGAACAACATGACAAAACCGCACAACACCCGTGAAGACAAACTGCTCGGCTTCGACGCCGATATCACCCGCCGGGATTTTATCGGCAGCACCATAATCGGCACCGGCGCCGGTTTGTTATACGCCAATGCGCCCGGTCTGATGCGCAGCGCAAACGCCCAGACGCTGCCTGTTCCCCTGACCGGCGTAGGTCCCGACTGGACCGGGCCCGGCGGCATCGGCGACTACAGGGACGCAAACGGCAATACCCATCAGGTAATGAACGACGGCCACGGCATCCGCAATGGCGCCTACGAAAAAGCCTTCAAGGACGCTGTTGATTCCGGCGAAGTCTATGATCTGGTCGTAGTCGGCGGCGGTTTTGCCGGCCTCGCGGCCGCATACCGTTACCACGAGGACAGACCGGACGCGCCGGTATTGATCCTGGACAACCATGCCATGTTTGGCGGGGAGGCCAAACAGAACGAGTTCGAAGTGGACGGCGTCCATTTATGGGCGCCGCAAGGCTCGAATGGCAGCGTATTCCCGCCCAACCGCACCAAGCCCATCGGCTGGCATCATGATTACTGGGACAAGCTGGGATTGCCCATGGAGTTTAAATACCAGGCCGCAAAAGGCCTGGACAAGGACCTGAAAATCCCCAGGGACGTGTACAGCCCCATGCACATCGCCTGGGAACACGC
Organism: Gammaproteobacteria bacterium; assembly: GCA_965116495.1. Taxonomy (GTDB): domain Bacteria; phylum Pseudomonadota; class Gammaproteobacteria; order Eutrophobiales; family Eutrophobiaceae; genus JAAXHV01. Next base: position 1,531,466 of record OZ220696.1, read on the forward strand.
TGACCTGGCCCATTATCATGAAAACCATGGCATGGTGATGAACCCCTGGAACAGCGGATTCAAGGATGCACCGATAGCGGACAGCCTGAAGCGCGAGCTGTTGCAGATGGAGCTTTACAAGGATGTGCCGTACCGGAAGGAAGACTGGCACCACTGGCTGGACACCATGACCTATGAGGAGTTCCTGACCCGTTACGTAGGCGTCTCAAAAGAGGTGACGCCTTATCTCAACCCGCAGACTGCGGCCATGGGCTGCGGCCTGGGCGCAGACGTCATTTCCGCGTATTCCGCCTACGAGTTCGTCCAGCCCGGGGTGATTACCTACAAGCGCCATGCCGGCCTGGAAGACCCATCCGAGTATGTTTACCTGGCCAGTTTCCCGGGCGGCAACACGGGAATCGCCCGCCATTTCGTCAAGGCCATGATCCCGGCTGCCATCGAGGGGGATAACTCCCTGTCCGCGGTGCTGTTCAATAATATCAACTGGAACGAACTGGACCGGGCCGGCCAGCCTACGCGCATGCGCCTGTCCGCCACCGTTGCCGGCGTTATGCACGACGGCTCGCCGAATTCCGCCAAAAGCGTATCGGTAATCTATTACCGGGACGGCAAACTGCACAAGGTCAAGGCGAAAAACGTCGTTATGGCAAGCGGCCAGTGGGTGAACCGGTTGGTCTGCAAGGACCTGCCGCCAAAATACCAGGACGCCATGGCCACGTTCCACCATGCGCCCATGCACACCGTCAACGTGGCGTTGCGCAACTGGAAGTTCCTGGAGAAACTGGGCGCGACTGCGGTACGCTGGTTCGAAGGTTACGGCTGGTTCTTCAGCATGCGCCGGCAGATGATCATCGACGGCAAGGAGCCCATGCCCCTGGACCCCTCCAAGCCGACAGTGCTCACCATGTACAACTCGTTCTGCAACCCGGGCATCCCCATGCCGCAGCAGGCAACCACAGCCCGCATGCAGTTGTTCGGCCTGTCTTATGCAGACGTAGAACGCGGGGTGCGAGAGCAATTCACCAAAATGTTTTCGGAGTACGGCTTCGACGCCAAACGCGATATCGCCGGCATCGTATCAAACCGCTGGGGACATGCTTACGTCGTATCGCCGCCCGGGTTTTATTACGGCAAACACGGCGAACCGTCAGCCAGTGACGTTATCCGCGAGCCACACGGCCGTATTGCCTTCGGCCATTCCGAACTGACCGGCGCCCAGCTCTGGGGGACGGCCGCGGAAGAAGGAGCGCGGGCGGCCAGCCAGGCTCTGGATATGACGTAGTTAATTACGAATTAGGAATTAGGAATTAGGAATTAGGAATTAGGGATGAATTTTGCTTCTTTCTGTCTCATTGTTTTGGTGATTGAGCCAGATAGTTTTAGAAGTTCCTCACAGTCTGCGACAACGGGGTTGATCTGTGCAGGTGTGAGTATGCCTGAATCCCGGAGTAAACGGAGCCAGTAGTGTGTTTCCCGGGCTTCCTTATAGGCAATGCTCATCTTGGAAATAAAATCCTTTGTTGACTGACCGCCGATGGCCTCTTCCACGTTTGCGCCAATAGAGGTACCACTGCGAACCACCTGCTTTGACAAAACAAATTCCTTTTTCTCCTCTCGCAAATGACGGTAAACTTTCATAATACTCAGCGAAAAAGCATACGATTTTTCGCGTACAGGATTGTCCATTTTCATCCTTGACTCACTCCAATTCGTAGTCCCCAATTCCTAATTCGTAATTCCTAATTCGTAATTCGTAATTCCTAATTCGTAATTCCTAATTCCTAATTCGTAATTGTATTTATCACCTTGCGTACCGTGTCGAAGGTCTGGTCAAGCAGGTCCGGCGTGAATGTTAAAAACGGCGAGAACGCCAGGGTATCCATGCCGTGGCGCACCATCAGTCCCTGCTCAAAACATTTGACGTGGGCTTCCATTCCCCGGGCGCCCGGCGCGCCGGGACGCGGTTTCATTTCGATGGCGCCCATCAGGCCGAAATTACGTACGTCTATGACGTGGGGGGCATTCCGCAAGTCATGCAACGCGGACTCAAAAATCGGTTCAAGCTCTCTCACCCTGGCGCCAATATCTTCCTCAACATAAATATCCAGCGCGGCGAGGCCTGCGGCTGCGGCTACCGGGTGACCCGAATAGGTATAACCGTGGAAAAACTCGATGGCATGCTCGGGACCGTTCATGAAACTCCGGTAGATGTCATCACTGACCAGCACCGCGCCCATGGGAATGACCCCGTTGGTAATCCCCTTGGCCGTGGTGATGATATCCGGCATCACGCCGAAGCGCTGGCAGCCGAATGGCGCGCCGATGCGATGGAACGCGGTAATCACTTCGTCAAATATCAGCAGGATACCGTGCTGCGTACAGATTTCCCGCAGGCGCTCCAGGTAACCCAGGGGTGGCACCAGCACGCCGGCTGAGCCGGATACGGGCTCCACGATTACCGCTGCAATATTTTCCGCATCATGCAACGCGACAATGCGTTCCAGTTCGTCGGCCAGGTGCCGGCCCCACTTGGGCTGGCCCTTGCTGAAGGCATTATGTTCCAGGTCAAGGACGTGGGGAAGATGGTCTACGTTCGGTAGCATGGCGTTGCCGAACATCTTGCGGTTTCCCGGGATACCGCCCACCGACATCCCGCCGAAGTTGACACCATGGTAACCTCTCTCTCGCCCGATCAGCTTGATCCGGGTCCCGTCCCCGCGCACCCGGTGCCAGCCCAAGGCAATCTTCAAAGCGGTGTCTACGGCTTCCGAACCGGAATTGGTGAAGAACACATGGTCAAACCCGTCCGGCGCGAAATTGATTACCTTCTCTGCCAGTTCGAACGCCCCGGTATGGCCCACCTGGAAGGCTGCAGCGTAATCCAGCCTGGCAACCTGGTCCTGCACCGCCTTGACGATCCTGGGATGGCAGTGGCCCAGGCCGGTGCTCCATAACCCTGAAAAGGAATCCAGGACAGTCCGCCCTTCCCGGGTCCGGTAATAAAACCCCTGAGCGGACTCGATGATACGCGGGTCGTTCTTGAAGGCGCGATTCGCCGTATAGGGCAGCCAGTATGGCTCCAGGTTCAACTTAGTGCCGGTAACCGGCTTTGCAATATCGTCCATTAAACCAATTAAACAGAAACAGGTAATAAAAAGATAGCTGATTTAACCCGAAGAATAAAGACACGGGCGCGGATTAACAATACAATGTTTCCTCGCAGGAATTTATCCTTAATCGACACATTTAAGGCTGGATGAACATGAGCGCAGTTATCAAGACCGATATTGACCGAATGATTGCCGGCTACCGCGACGGCCATTCCCTGGAGCAGCCATTTTACCTGTCGCCGGACATCTTTGCCCATGACATGGAGCGCCTGCTTTTCCGCAGATGGCTCCTGGTCGACCATGAATCACGCATCCCCGACAAGGGCGACTATTTCCTGTTTTACATTGCAAACGAGTCCCTCATCATCATTCGCGAGTCCGATGACAGGGTCAATGCTTTTTTCAACGTCTGCCGGCATCGCGGTTCGCGGGTGTGCCTGGAACAGCAGGGCAATAAAAGACTGCTCACCTGCCCCTACCACGCCTGGACCTACGACCTGAACGGGGAATTGCGGCCGCCGCAGTTGATGCCGGATGGTTTTGACAGGTCGCAACACAACCTGCATAAATGCCATGTGACCGTCTTCCACGGCTTTATCTTCGTGTGCCTGTCCGGGGATACTCCGCCTGATTTTGCCGAGGAATACGCACCCTTCGAAGAAATGCTGGGTTTTCACGGGTTCAAGGACGCGAAGATCGCAGTGAAGCGTGATTATCCGAACCGCTGCAACTGGAAACTGGTGGTGGAAAACTTTCTCGAATGCTACCACTGCGCCCCGTCGCACCCGGAATATTGCAGTGTCCATCCGCCCGACCAGTTGCTGGCGCTGGGGGCAGGTCCGGGCTCGGGCCCCGAGGAAGCCGTGGAGAAATACCAGCCCATACTGGATGAATGGACGGAAAAGACCCTGGCTATGGGCCACCCCGTCCCTGAGTTTGAACGGGATGAGTATTCCATTGATTTTGCACAGCTATCAAGAGTCCCGATCAATGACCGCAACTTTGCCTCGGAGACCCGGGACGGTAAACCCGGTTGCAGGAAACTGATGGGCGAATTCAGGGAATGCGATCACGGGGAAACGGCTTTCGTATTCAACCCGACCAATTACATCCTTGCGTTCAACGATTTTGCGCTCATGGTGCGCTTCACGCCGCGGGATACCGTCAATACCGACGTGCAGTTCAGTTGGCTGGTGCACAAGGATGCCGAGGAAGGCGTGGATTATGACCCGGAAAACCTGACCTGGGTGTGGCACGTGACCACACTACAAGACAAGAAGATCACCGAAGACAATAACGCAGGGATCATGTCCAGCCGTTACCGGCCCGGCCCTTATTCCATGCATGAAGGTAAGGTTGCGACGTTTATCCGCTGGTATTTGCACGGCATACGCTGATAAATACCGGGAAACACCAATGGGGAGGACTCTACGGGGACGGATTTGAAATCCGTCCCATTTAACCGGCAAGCCGGGGCATGGTATCCGCCGGTTTGACAAGGATGAACGCCAGCGCGGCCAGCAGGCACAAGGCACAGGAAAACCAGCCGATGGCTGCGTAAGAGAACCAGGTTGCAATATAACCGCCGCAGGCGGGTCCGATTGCAAAGGTAAGCGATATGGCGCCGGCGGCCAGGGTGGCAGCGCGGCCACTCGGGTCCATGGCCGCGCCGGTGCCGATCATCAGGGGTAACAGGAACATATACGTCACCCAGTAAAGGTTGACGCCGGTGATATAGCTGGTGCTGTCCGTAGCGCCCCCCAAAATCATATACCCCAGGCCCGCCAGGGCCAGGGCGAGTATTACGGGCCGCCTGCGGCCCCACCTGTCACCCAGCCACCCGGCAAACAGCGAGCCTATCACACCGCTGACAGCGCCGGTTGCGATGATAAAGCCCGCTTCCTCGACGGAAAAACCCGCCTGCAGACCGAAGCGATAGGAAAAGCTCCAGATGGCGCCGGAACCGATATTGAAAAAGCCAATGCATAACAACAGGCCGGCCAGGGATTGCAGCGGCAAATCCGCTGTCTTGCCCGCCTCCGCTGCCTGCGCTTGCCCCTGCCCCAGCCATCTCATTACGGGAATCAGCATGATGACCAGCACACCCAGGGCAATATACGCGCCTTTATAGCCGGTGGCCGTAACCACCATGGCAAAACAGGGCAGGAGGACGACAATCGCCAGCAAACCGGCGGTAACCCCGTAACCCAGCACCCGGTCAGGGTTCGCGGTTGCCGCAGCGGCCATGGCTGCAGCCGCGTAGGCCAACCCGAGTCCGGCGCCGGCGATGACCCTCAAACCAACCAGCGGGTATAAACCGTCCACGGCCGCGCTGAGAAACTGCGCCGCCACCGCGAGCAGGCAACCGAATACAGCCAGTTTCCTGTTGGATACTTTTCCGGCCAGCGGAGCAGCGGCCAGGGCCGCAATAGCCACGGCAAGCAATTCAACCGTTCCCAATACCCCGACTTCCGCTTCGGTAATTGCCAGGCCATCGATCAGGGCGCTGATAATAACCGGTATGGAATTGGCGCTCAACACGCCCAGGAACATGCCGAAGCTGATGGCGAGCAGGAGTCTTATCGGGATACGCTGATTGGCTGCCGTCATGGTAAGGACCGGACTAATGATGTTCCTTGCTGATTGCCTTGGAGTTTGGGGTGATATTTGGGGTCAGAGCATTTAGTCTGACCCCAAATATCAATCAGTGAAAAGCGTTTCGTGGTGCTCCCTGAGAAACCTGGTGCGGTAATCCTTGACCACATCCTCAGCCCCCAGGACCGCATGCTTTGCAATATCCGGCGAGTACCGGCTTGCCGGGACTTCCTTACCAATCGCTTCGGCCATGGCCCGGACATGGTGCGGGGCGCCGCCGCAACAGACGCCGATATAGCGCACACCCAGGTCTCTGGCGGCCAGGGCAAACTCCGCCATCTCAGAACGGGTCAACACGAACGGGTCCAGTTCTGCCGGGAATCCCGCTTCCCTGCCCTCCTGTTTCAGGTCGATAAAAGTCAGGTGATCCGTATCAGTCCGGTAGGCAACAGGTAGCGCCGCAACGGGACACTGGACGCTTTCGACGACCTTGGCCAATACCGGCAGCAAGGTGGCCGGTCCCCGTCCGCAATTCAATCCCACCACGTCGGCGCCTTTATCACTCAAGATCCGGCAGGCATCGTCAAAGGCATAGCCGTCCGCCGTCGTGGGTGTCACGGCCGTAAAGGTAATCACGGCAGGCAGGTTGTAACTATTGATCACGTCGAGTGCAATGTCTGCTTCCGCAAACCAGTCGAAGGTTTCCGCCACGACGTAATCGACACCCTCATCCACCGCCCAGGAGAGTTGCTCCTCGTACATGGCGCGTACCTGCTTGCCGGTCTCCAGCGGGTTGCCGGGATCATAGACCCAGGTATTGCAGATATTCGCGGCGACCAGCTTGCCCGACTCGCGGGCCACCTCCCCGGCCAACCTGACGGCCTGGCGGTTCAACCTTTCGGCATCGAGTTCACGTCCCACTACTTTCATCTTGTCCCGGTGTGCATAGTACGTCAGCGCCAGCACCACGTCCGAACCTGCGCGCACGAATTCCCGGTGCAATTCCTTGACTGCCTCGGGAAAATCGAGCACCACCTCAGGTACATATGGGCCTGATTTTACATAGCCCCGCCGTTCCAGTTCGAACACATAGCCTTCGGCGCAGATGAGGATGTCATCTTGCAGTTTTTCGAGAAGAGTATTTGTATCCATTGTTTCCAACCTTTTAAAAGTCAAAATTGTAAAATCAATGTAACATTGATGGGGTCAGAGTAAAATCTTAAGGAACATTGCCGATGGCAGGATTCGGGGTGATTTTACTCTGACCCCTGAATTTGATTGAGAGCTTATCACGTTATGCAGGAAATCCGGGTCAATACTGATAAGAGCTATTCTTCTTCGGCCAGAACCGCATTAAGCGGGGACGACAAGTCACTGGTCAAGACTTTTGAGCATATCCGTTCGGGACAGGATTTACCCGAAATCGTGCGCGTGGAAGATCACGATAACCTGATTTGCAGCAGACGGATTACGCTTGCGCCGGAGGAAGGATCCGGTTACTGGGAATTCATCCATCTCTCGCCCGATCTCTACCTCATCGCATCGGACTTCCAGTACCGGGAGACCCGAGTGGAAACCGTCAAGGGAGAAGGATTGCTTGACCTTCATTTCAAGGTCTCCGGCGAACTGTTGCTGGAACTCGATCCTGAAAATAAATTGAGTGTACGCGGCCCGTCATTACTCATCTGGAACCAACCAACAGATATAACATGCAAGGAATGGATCGTGGGCGGCGCACATGAATCCTCATTCACTCTCTATTGCAGGCCTGGGTTATTTTTGAACCAGCTCGGAATGGACAGGAACAGGTTGCCGGGGATCATCAATTCGTTCCTGGATGGGAAAAACAAGACGACTGAATATGAAATTATCAATCTCAACCCGGCAATGGCATTTTCCATCACGAGTTTTCTGCGCTCCGGTTTTACCAGCAAGTTTCATTTGTTGCACGCCAAGTCGAAAGCCTATCAGCTGTTATGCGATACGCTGCAGTTTCTCTGCACGGCAGACATCGATGATGATAAAAATATCAAGTCGCTCTCTTCTTATGAAAATATGCGTCTGCAGGAGGCGCGGGACATAATGTCCACTCAATTCAACCCGCCGCCCACAATCAGGGAACTTGCCAGGACGGTCGGGCTGAACGAGACCAAACTCAAACGCGGCTTCAAACAGTTGTTCGGCGCCACGATTCACGATTACGGAAATTATCACCGCATGCAGAAAGCGCTGGAACTGCTGCAAACTACGGAAATGTCCATTACCGATGTGGGGCAGACAGTCGGCTACGAATACCAGACCAGTTTCACTGCGGCGGTAAAACATTTCTTCGGGGTGACGCCGAGACAACTAAGAAGCAGGGCGAAAAGGAATTAGTCAGAAATCGCGCCCCGTTCGTCATTCCTGCGAATGCAGGAATCCAGTGGGCAATAAAACTCCTCATAAGGAGTGTTTTTTCACTGGATTCCCGCTTGCGCGGGAATGACGGACGAGAAGGAATGTTTTTTCACTGGATTCCCGCCTGCGCGGGAATGACGAACGAGATGGCTAATGACGAAATTCCGGGGTCAGAGTAAAATCACCATCAATCCTGCCATCGACCTCGATAATGGCGATTTTACTCTGACCCCACCTATCTGGTTTTTAGTCTGACCCCATTGATTTTGACAATGAGCTGGTGGGTGATCAAGCCCGCGATGAAGCTGGGGGCTGCTTCGAGGACATGCTGACTCAGCCCGAACTGGCGCCAGAATAATGCCGTCAACAAGGCCGCTGCGAGTCCGACGAGCAGCGCAGATACCGAGGTGCGCCAGCGCATCAAGGTTATAAAAAAGGCCAGACCGACAGTTCCCCCCAATGCTGATGCCGTCATGACAATGACGTCGAATACATTGGTGCTGCCCCTGAGGAGAATAGCGGCTGTACCTACGGCACAGGAAACGAAAATTGTAACCATGGCCTGGTAGCGCAAGCCGAAGCGCCTGGTCATGCGCTGGTAAAACCCCGGAGATACATCCACGGCAAACGAACTTGATACCACCAGTATCTGCCCGTCCAGCGTGGATGCTACCGATGCGAAGATCCCTGCCATGACCGCGCCACTGATTACAGGATGGAGGTAATCCTGAGAAAACACCGGCAATGCCTGCTCCGGATCTCCAATCTCCGGCAATAACACGTTCATCAGCAAACCGAAAAGGCTCATACTCCACCAGGTCGCCTGCATGAAGCCCATATAAATCCAGCGGCTTTTTACCGCTTCTTCCGGACTTCTGGCAGCCATGATGCGCACGAGCAGGTTGGGGGTACCCATATTGAAAGTGAAAGCCGCGCCCGCAAATCCCGAGAAAAACAGCAGCGAGAGCCACCAGGACTGCCCGACCTTGAAAGACAGCAATTCCGGATGCGTCGATTGCAGCGTTTCAAGCAACTGCGCAGGACCGCCGCCAAACCAGGTGGCTACTGAGAGCATGCCTATCGTAGTCATAAGCATCACCAGCGCCTGAAAGAACTGTGTAGGTATCGACGACTCGAGGCCACCCTTCGCCGAATAGGCCAGTATTACCACCCCGGATATGATTATCGCGGCCGGCGTGGAAACGTCAAAAACGACGCTGACGGCTTTCCCCACTGCCAGGTACTGGCCCACTGCATAGCCGCCAACGAGTACGATAATGGCAACGGCCAGGTATTTCCTGATTACGGAATCCCGACGTTCGGTGGCACTCTCGCTGATAAATTCAGGGACAGTGTTACAGTTATGGTCACGGGAGCGCCGGTTAATACGACCGGGGAATAAATTCCAGAACATCAGGTCGCCAAAAAACCAGCCCAGGGGCATCATAAGCGCGAGCACGCCCATGGTATACCCGGCGCCGACCGCCCCGATCATGATAAAACCGCTTACTGCCGAAGACGCGGCGCTCAAGGCAACCATGAACCTGCCGTGCGTGCGGCCGGCCATCAGGTAATCCTCGACGCTGTGTTTCCGTTTGCGCCTGGCGGAGATATTGCCCACCGCCACCATGAGCATGATAAAGAAGCAGAAACTTAGCGCTATAGCCATTCTGATTTAACTCAATAATGGCGCCAATATTCCATCTCCGTCCGTCATTCCTGCGGAGGTTGCCTGATTCCTGCGTCCACAGAAATGGCGAACGGAGGGGAAGAACGGAAAAGTGTGCTGACCCTGCATACTACGCAAGGTCCCTGGGTATACTGTCCTTCCATTCCTTCGAAAAAATGACGCTGTTCTGTTCGTACGCTACAAGGTCGGTGGTTATATGGAAATCCGTCTTGTCTGAGGTCAGGTCAAAATTGGAAATCGTTTTAATATCCCAGTCTCCTCTTTTGAACTCTATGGAGAAGTAACCACCCCATGCGGAACTGTTCGGATCAGCTCTTTCTATTTCGGAAGTCCAGTCATACCGTATCCTGAACTCGGTGCCGATAGCGTTTATGCGTAAGCCACCTGTATCACTGACAGTACGAATATGGACCACCCCGTTATCGTCCGGTCCGTTCACTTCATGTGAATAATTTCCCGGAACCGTCGGCGTAATGACACTTCGATCATAAAGAGCCGGGTCGGTAAAAGTCAGGTTTTCCAGGTCCGGCGGCCCCACTGGTCTTTCGGGCAGGAGTAACCGGCTAAGTCCGGTATGAAGTGTTAATTCAACAGCTTCCGGAGAAGGCCAGATCTGCGGCCAGTAGCTTTCCGAAATGGACACCCTGATTTTATGACCCTGCTTAAAACGATGAGCGATAACATTCAACGGTACTTCAATTTCATAAACCTGCCCCGGCACCAGCGCTTGCGGCTCTGCATGTCCATGTCTATGGGTTAAATTCAGGTAACCGGCAGTGACATACCAGGATGAACCATCAGGCTGAATTTCATTCAGGCGCACTGATACCTTTGCAACAGGCTTGTTGACAGAAAACACAAGTTTGGCCACAGGATGACCGCAGATTTCAATGTCCTGCGTCAGCGCCCCGGAATCAAATGTCAGTGACTTTTCATCATCTTCAGACTGGTCCCGCGGCAATTCCGTTTCCATGGCAAAGGGAAGCCAGGCGGCATTTTTGAGTCCGACCGTCTGATCCGGTTCCAGGGTTATGACTTGTTCTTCATCCGGCTCATGCGCCAGACCCGTCCAGTTCAAGAACCAGGTCGTATCCTTTATTCGTTCAGAGGGCCATGTCCGTTCTCCTACCCAACGACCGGGAAGAGGCTCCGGCCAAACCTGTCCGGGTACCTTTTCCTGTATATATACCTGTAACATGGGTTCTTCCATAATGCCTGTATCAATGCCCTTTAACCAATGATCCCACCAGCGTACTTCCTCATGGAAGAAGCCAATTGCCGGTCCCGGATCCGCTTCATCAGGCACATTATGGCCGTGTGGTCCGATCAATCCTTTCCTGGGCGCGTCAAGATTTTCCAGAAGGCGTGGTACTGCATTTGTATAGCCATCGACAAAACCACCAACGGCATAAACTGCGCATTTGATCAGACTGTAGTCCTCATTCACCGAACCATGTTGCCAATAACCGTCTCTGCGCTGGTGTTTCATCCAGTTGTGACTTACCGGGCCCACCGCTTCAAGCCGTTTCATCCACTCCTTGCGCCAACCTGGCCCAAATGTCTCCGGGTCAGGCGGCAGAGACAGGACATTCATAAACAATTGCCCCCATTCCCAGTTCACCCGGCCCAGTGACCCGCCAATATAATGCGCATCATCGGTGTAGCGGTCATCAGTACTGCCGTGGGTGACTATCGCCTTGAGTTCCGGTGGATTGAGTGCGGCAATTTGCAGTGAATTAAATCCTCCCCATGAAATACCGCGCATGCCGACGTTCCCCGTACACCACGGTTGTTGCGCCAGCCATTTCAGCACGTCGAGTCCATCGAGCTGTTCCTGTTTCTCATACTCATCCTTCATGATGCCATCGGAATCACCCGTTCCCCGAATATCCACCCTCACTCCTGCGTAGCCGCGTGCTGCGGCGTAGACATGCGCGGGTTCTGACTTGTTACGATCCATGTCGCGCTTGCGATAGGGAAGATATTCCAGGACCGCCGGCACCGGGGATGCTTCGGCATTGGTCGGCAACCAGATCCTGGCTGCCAGACGCCTGCCGTCCGGCAGCGGTATCCAGGTGTGCTCGATGTTGCGTATTGCCAGCTTTTCCCTGAGCCTGGCGGCGCGCTTTTTGTCGGACGGTGTGGATTGGCCACAGGCGCCCAGCACAGTGAGCGAAGCCAGGGCCAGCGCTGATTTCAATAGAACTCGTCTTGATTGATTATGATTAATGTACGAATGCTTCATGGTATTCCCGGCTTACATTTCCAGACCTTAGCTGTTGCGGTGCGCCCGGATCAAGAGCCATCACCGCGAGAGGAATATCCTACTCTACAGGATAAAAAAAACTATCAAAAATTCCATTAAACTAAAAACTAGACCGGTATTGCTAAATCTAAATCCATCGGACTTACATAATTAACGGGTTTGAAATGTTTAACGGTCATTTTGCGGGGACCAGTACTCTTTCAACCTGAAATTGAGCGGAGCTATATAATTATGTCCAAATTGAAAAATGGCATGTCCCACATTGCGTTAGCCGGCGCTTCGCTGGCTTCGATAATTGCCTTTACAGCATTTCCATCACCTGGTTATGCGCAGATTGAAGAGATAGTAGTTACCGCAAACAGACGAGGTGATGCAATGCTTCAGGACATTCCTCTGTCGGTTTCTGCTGTGTCTGCCGACGATATTATCAGTTCGGGCGTAGGCAGTATTGTTGATTTTGTCAAGGCCGTTCCGTCGGTCAATATCATTCAGAATGGACCAGGGCAGACTCAAACTACCATCCGCGGTATTGCCAATGGAAACTACCGGCCCTCTGAAACTGCAGACCGGCCTCTAACCGCAATTTATCTGGATGATGTGCCTATTTCCATCCAGGGCGCAACTCCGGATTTAAAAGTTGTTGATCTTGAACGAGTTGAGATTCTGCGTGGTCCCCAGGGGACTCTGTTCGGTGCAGGCTCAATGGCAGGGACCATACGTTACATAACGAAGAAGCCGGACACTGATGAATTCAGTGGCCAAATTCAGGGAGTCTTGTCTGAAGTTGCTGCTTCGGATGACGTGGGTTGGAATGTATCCGGGTCAGTAAACGTTCCGATTACCGAAACACTGGCGTTCCTGGGATCCGTGTACCAGGGCGAAGATGCCGGATTTATCGACAATGTTGGAACCGGTGAGGACAATGCAAACAGTGTCGAAACTACCCAGGTGCGAGGCGCATTGAGATTTACCGGCATTGAAGGGTTGACTTTGGATGCGAGTATCATTCATTCCAATGTAGAGGCTGATGGGAACACTAATGCTTATTTTGGCACAGGTACTCATGACAGGATAATTGAGACAATTACTCCCGAAAGCTATGACGATGATTTTCTTCTGGTAAATATCACGGCGGAGATAGATATTGCCGGGATGACTCTGGTGTCATCCACAGGCTATACCGATCGCGAAATGGATCTTCGTCCTACGGGGACCTTTGAGAATCTTATAGGTGGCCTCCTCCCGCTTCGGGAAAACGATTCATTACTTTCCAATCGAATTGAAACCTTTACACAGGAAATCCGTTTGCTGTCTGCTCAAGAAAACAGGTTTACCTGGCAATTAGGAGCGTTCTATGAAGATACTGAACGTGTTTATGACCAGAATAATATCGCTCCCGGAGTAGACGCGGTTACCGAACTTGACTCGATCCTGTTCTTCGGCGCTGACGCAGCTGATACTTTATTCTTTGGACAACATGACATCGACGAACAGCAACTGGCTTTTTTTGTTGACGTCAATTTCAGGTTTAACGATCAATGGAACATATCTGTTGGCACTCGTTATTTTGATTTTGAGCAGGAATTTGATCTCTTCTTCAGTGGTCTGGCTGGTTCGGAATATATCCCTAGTCCAAATCCACCACCCGTGTTTTTACCGTTAACAACCGCCGGGAATCCCAAGGAAGATGGTTTTACCTCCCGGGTTAATCTCTCTTATGCGCCGAATGACGATGTGCTGTTGTTTGCCGAAGTCTCGGAAGGGTTCAGGTACGGCGCTGTGAACGAGCCTGTGGCAACGACATTCTGTGGTGGATTAAAAGGCCCCGTATCATTCGGATCAGATGAACTCACCAACTATGCCCTGGGCGCCAAAAGTCAGATGGCCGACCAAAGAGTTACGCTTAATGCAACGGTATTTTTTATTGACTGGACTGATGTACAGTCAGAGTTTGCATTGGATTGTGGCTATTACTACCGCGTAAATGAGGGTACCGTGCACAGTGCAGGTGTCGAGCTGGAAACTGCGTTCCAGTTAACTGAAAACTGGATGGTAGGACTGAATTCCAGTTATACAAACGCCGAAGCCCAGGATGACGTCTTTTCCCCGGGTGCATTCGGCCCTCCAGGAGTTGTGGCTCTGGATGGGCAAAAAGCACCGTTGTTTCCTGAGTGGATTGTATCGTTTCACACAGAATACAGCGTACCTCTCGCCATTGCCGGAGGTGGGAGTTTGACCTTGAGAGGAGATATTCAGTATCGCGATGAATACGGTAATATATTTGCCACGGGGAATTCACTATATAGAGTGACTCCAAGTCAAACACTACTGAACGCTTCCGTGAATTACGTGTCAGATCGTTGGGAGGTTGGCCTGTTTGGCACCAATTTGACCGATAGCAAGAATGTTGCGATTATCACTGCCAATCCTGGAGGAGCCTTTCCAGGGTATGAAGACAGTCGTTTCCACGGTAGTCCCAGGACGATTGGTATACGAAGGAAGGTAAACTTCTGACAATATCGTAGCTATTGATAACCGGCACATTCTGCCGCACTTTCAGTAATTTACCGTCACTATCCCGGCGGGTATTTGCATTCCCCGCACTTCCCAGATAATAACTAACACTTTCTCTCTCTGGCGGCCATTGTTTGAATTGTTTCCATGCGTTGAGCCCATGGATATATATCTCAGCCTGAGGTCGTTGTAGCGCGTCGTTTTCCTTGCCCTTTATCCAGAAGTCAAACCAGTCTGTATATACGGAGAGATAATCGTATCGCGCATCGCCAATGGGACGTTCACCATTGATCGTCTGTTCGGATTCCCTGCCCATGCTGCAATGGTCCAGACCTGAAATAATTGTCTTCTGGTCAGCATCGACATCGGCTTCACCCGCGCGGGAAACAACATGTTCAAAGGTGGCCATATTGGCATCAAGACCGATACCATGAACCTGGAACACCCATAGCGCAGGCACACCAAAGGGATCGCCTTCATTATAGAAATTCTCCTCTGCCCAGCGTGGGTCATTGGGGTACCGCTGCTGACTAAAATAAGTGTTATTTTGGAATGGTCTTGACCAAAATAAAATCTTATTTATAATAGTCGAATGCGATACTTGCTGCCCAAGCTGCAAAAAGACCTGGAAAAGAAAATGGTCATACTGGCCGGCCCGCGCCAGTGCGGCAAGACGACCCTGGCCAAATCATTGCTGGATAAAGACGGTGAATACCTCAACTGGGACATCGTTAAAGACCGCAGGATTATCCGGGACATTGCCTGGCCCAAGGATGCCTCCCTGGTGGTGCTGGATGAATTGCATAAGGCCCCCAAGTGGAAAAACCTGCTGAAAGGCGTGGCGGACGAATTCGGCAACAACCCGCCCGTGCTCGTCACCGGCAGTGCCCGTCTTGACAGCTTCCGCAGAACCGGTGACGCTTTGACCGGCAGGCACTACTTTTATCGGCTGCACCCCATCGACGTCGCCGAATCGAAACGCTTCCTGCCCAAGCTTGATCTCGCTGATCGCGTACAGCGATTGCTGCAAACCGGAGGATTTCCCGAGGCCTTTCTCAACCCGAGTGAAGCTGCCCGGTTGCTCAATGACCGCCTGGAACTGGTCGTCAAGGAAGATAGCCGCGACCTGTCCCGGATCAGTTCCTGGCGCGGCGCTGCCGACCTGGTGGAACTGCTGCGCGAATGCGTGGGGAAACCGGTCAAGTACGACAGTCTTGCCCGGGATTTGAGGATATCACCACCAACGGTCAGAAGTTGGATTGAACTGTTGGAGAAACTTTATATCGTTTTTTTGCTGCCGCCATATTCAAGCCGTCTTTCCCGCAGTATTCGTAAGGAAAAACGGGTGTTCTTTTTCGATTGCGCCGCGGCTTATGATGAGACACAGGGCGCACAACTGGAAAACCTGGTCGCCTGCTGCCTGTTGAAGCACATCCAGTTCAGAAAAGACACCACCGGGGAAAACTGGGATTTATTCTATTTACGGGATAAGGAAAAACGGGAAGTGGATTTCGTCGTCACGCTCAACCGGCGGGTGTATTGGCTTATTGAGGTTAAAAAATCGGATGACAGCATCAGCAACAGCCTCAGGTATTACACAGACAGGCTGCAGCCGGAAGAATCCATACAACTTGTATTACAACTCGACCGCGCCCGGGAAAAGTACGGGATTAAGACTTTGCCTCTCGGAAAGTGGTTGGAGAGTGTTGGTTAATGCCTCAACTTCGAACGGCGATACATTCAACTTCCACCTGCGCGCCGATAGCGAGTCCGTTGGCGCCGAACGCGCTCCTGGCCGGGTAGCGCTCATCAAACCAGGTTTTGTAGACCTCGTTGAACGTTGCCCATTGGGATATATCCGCCAGCATGACCAGGCACTTGACGAGGTCGTTCATGGAATAGCCGTGCGCTTCCAGGCTCGTTTTGATGTTCTCCATTGTCTGCCGTGTCTCTCCTTCCAGCCCCCCGGGCGCGAGATTCATGGTGCCGGGGACAATGCCGACCTGGCCGGACAGGTATAGCGTGTCGCCCACACGCACTGCTTCGGACAGGGGGAGGCCGGCGGGGAAAACCTTGCCGGAATTGAGATACTCTGCAGAAGCTGCGTCATCAGCCGATAGCGGCGCAGCTATACTGCTTATAATAACCGCACAAATAATCAATATATTGCTTGTTTTACTCATGTTTGTTGCTCACTTGTTTGAATTTGGGTTTTTTTACTCTGTGCCGGCATGAATCACATAACTCTCAGCAAAGGCAGCAGTGCTCAGTAATAGCACAACAACGGTAAGTAAGTGTTTCATTAAATTCGCTCCGTTATTTCCGGGGACAGAATTAATTCTGTCCCCAATGATGTGGGTTATATGCTACCGGGGTGAACTGAGCCCTGATCATGAGGTTTTGCTCCGTTATGTATTAATGATGTATATCACAAACAGGCAATTCCGGCAGCGATTCTCCGGCCTCACCGTTCGCGGCAAGCATCTTGCGTGCAATCAGTTGCTGGAACTGCAGGGTTGATTGCTCCTGTGCCGGCGCAAACACGCCGCCGCTGAATGCCTCCGATCCCCTGCCATGCTGGGCCAGTTCACAGATGCCGATGTCCTCGCTGTTGACCTGGGCAAGCAGGTCCATGAGTTTCTGCCGTTCAGACTGCAGGTCCGGACTTGTGGCGTCTTCACCGATGAGAAACATTTCGATGCGTTCGGCTGTCCGGCCCGGCGACTCCGGTATGAGGATATTGGCAAACATGAAGTCGGACATGGTTATCAGGATAAGATTGGTGGGTACATACATGGATTCACCCATACCCTGTTCATCCTCTTTCAAGGCGGGAAAGCTTTTGAACCTACCGGCATAGACATCGTCCGGGTTGTTTGCTTTTACACCTTGACCTATATAGTGATCCGCTCCCAGTATCTGGTAGTGCTCGCCCATGGGATTGAACGCATTCATGGAGGGGTGGACCCACGGCAGGTGATAGCTCTCCACGAAATTCTCCACAATCAGTTTCCAGTTGGCGTTGACGACCGGCCGCTGCCCCAGGTCCGGCACGTGCCCAAGCAATGACAGGTCAATCCGCCTCCAGCGTTCGGTCAGGGGTTGCAGGTGTTGTTCCAGGCCGGCTGCATCACTAGACAGGTTAACGAATACGAGGCCCGCCCAGGTCGATGAGCGCACTTCCTTCAACCCCAGCCGGCTTTTATCAATATCATCGCACTCATGGACGTCTACCCCGCCGGCATGGGGTGTCTGTTTCAATTGCCCGTCGAGTCCGTAGGCCCAGGCATGGTAGGGGCAGACGATGGTGGCACATTTGCGCGCATCGCTGATGAGTTGCGTGCCGCGATGGCTGCACACGTTGTGAAACACGCGCAACGCGGCATCGCGCCCGCGCACGATAAGCAACGGCTGGCCCAGAATGGTCACCGGGTAGACGTCGCCCGGTTCTTGCGCGTCATCGGCAAGACCGATACAGAGCCAGGAGTTGCGGAAGAAGTACTCTTTTTCGAATGCCAGCACCTCATTTGAAGTAAAAAACCAGCCGGGCATGCCCTCGCCGTCAAACAGCGTTTCCCTGAGTCGATCAGTTACTTTGCGGAGCACGGCCTCATTTCCTCAGTTTCTCTCCGCCGGGGTCGTAGGCCGGGACATCCAGCACTGATGCGCGCCGGCGTTCTCCCAGAATCGATACTTCCAGCTCTTTTTGCTCCATGTGTTCGGCATACAGGTAACCCATGGCCAGGCTTTTCCCTGTCGTGTGCCCGTACCCGCCTGATGTGGTATAGCCGGCGACCTTGTCAGCGACCCAGAGCGGTTCAAAACCACCGGCTTCGGTTTTTTCGGTGTCTATTTCCAACGTCACCAGTTTCTGTGCCGGGTCCGTATCCCGGTCCCGCAGCGCCGCAGTGCGACCGATAAATCCCGGTTTGTCGTAATCGACAAACCCGTCCAGTCCGCAGGCAACCGGTGTATAGTCGGGGCTGAACTCACGGGACCAGATACCGTAGGATTTTTCCAGGCGCAGGGACAGCAGCGCATAAATGCCGTAGGTGCGAAGTTCACAACCCATATCCTGTGCCGCGGATTTTAATTTGCCGTACACGGGCGTCAGGTCTTCCGGCCGCAGGTACAGTTCATAACCCATTTCACCTGTAAGGGAGATGCGTCCGACCAGGGCATTACATCCTCCAACCTGCATCTCCTGCATTGCCAGAAAGCCAAATTCCCTGTTATTCACCGATGATTCGGTCACTGCCTGCACAATCTCCCGGGCGTTCGGACCGGAGACTGCCAGACCGGCGCGCGTATCCGTCAGGTCCTCGATGCTTACCTTCTCCTTGTTGAGATGGTCATGAAACCAGCGCAGGTGAAAGCGCTGCAGGTAACCGGAACCGAACAGGCAGAAGCGATCTTCAGCGGGGCGCCAAACGGTCAGGTCGCCCATCAGGCGGCCGTTCTGCGCCAGCATAGGCGCCAGGCGGATGCGCCCGGGCTCCGGCAGTCCGGATGCGAGAAGACGGTCCAGCCAGGCTTCAGCGCCGGCGCCGGAGACCTCGTACTTGCCGTAGCCGGAGATATCCAGGATTCCCGCCGAGGCCCGTACGGCGCGGCATTCCTCTCCCACCGTCGGGAAGGCATTGGAACGATGGAAGCCGGGCGTTTCAACGGGTGCTTCCTGCTCAGGTGCGAAGAACATGGGCAGTTCAAGACCGTCGCTGACTCCGAACACGGCGTTGTCCTGTCGAAACGTATCATGGAGGGGCGTGGTCCGTGCCGGGCGTCCGGCCGGCCAGAATTCGTTGGGATACGTCATACGCATGCGCCGTTCGTAGAATTCGCCGGCCCTGGCCCGGGTATAGACCTTGTCCGCGTAAGCGCCGAAACGGGCAATGTCCATGCCGAACACGTCCCCGTCCGGCTGGCCGTCGATCAGCCACTGGGCCAGCGTGAGGCCGATACCGCCGCCCTGGGCAAAACCGGCCATGACCCCGCAGGCGACCCAGTAGTTATCAATTCCAGGTACCGGGCCCACCAGGGGATTGCCGTCCGGCGAGAATGTAAAAGGGCCGTTGACCACCCGCTTGATACCGGCGTCGGCAACCTCGGGAAAGCGGGCGAAACCTTTTTCCAGCGCACCGTACAGCCGCTCAATATTTTCCGGCAACAAATCATTTTCGCCGAACTCCCACGGGGTCCCGTCCACTGCCCATGGAGTTGCCGGCGTTTCGTACACGCCCAGCAGGACGCCATTTTGCTCCTGGCGCAGGTATATCTCGCCGTCCAGGTCCACGATGGTGGGTAATTCCCGGGAGCGATCCTGTAAGCCGGGCAAGCCGCCGCTGATCAGGTAGTGATGTTCAAATGGTAATAACGGCAACTGCACACCTGCCATCTCGCCCACTTCCCGCGCCCACAGGCCCGCGGCGTTGACCACGTGTTCCGCCGTGATGTTGCCCTTGTCGGTAATGACCTCCCAGCCGCCGTCCCGTAGCGGTTTTAAGGCATCCACCCTGGTATGCCGGTAGACGGCGGCGCCCTGCTGCCTGGCAGCTTTTGCATAGCCATGGGTAATCCGGTAGGGGTCGATATGACCCTCGTCGGCCATGTAGATGCCGCCTTTCAGTCCTGTCACGTCGACGATGGGGCAGAGTTCGCGTATTTCCGCAGGACCGATGAGCTCCGATTCTATGCCCATGAACCTGTGCCGCGCGGCCTCGTTTTTCAGAAAGTCCCACCAGGCATCGGTAGCGGCAAGATTGATGCCGCCGGTCAGGCGTATGCCGACCGGCTCACCTGTGATCTTTTCGATTTCGTGGTACAGGTCGATGGTGTATTTCTGCAGGCGGGCAACATTCGGATCACCGTTGAGGGTATGGAACCCCCCGGCAGCATGCCAGGTGGACCCGGCGGTCAATTCCTTGCGTTCCAGCAGGACCACGTCCTGCCAGCCCAGCCTGGCAAGGTGGTACAGAATACTGCAGCCGACGACGCCGCCGCCGATCACAACGACCCTGGAATGTGTCTTCACGCCTGTTCTTTCTTCTTATGCTTTCAGCAGGATGAGCAGAATATTGCAACGATGCGCCGGAAAAATAGTGAAGCCGTTTTGTTTTTTTGGAGGATAGGTGTTGCGATATTCGCCGTGACAACAACTATACAAGGTTTTTCAGAAATCCGATGCCAGGAGACACACGTACGCCGGTGTCACTGATATAATCTTTCTTTCCCACCGCGGATAACTGCCAGGCTTGTGCTTCCGGGAATTTCGCTTTCAGGTATCGGAGGCTGCGGTCTATATCTCTGTCCATCCATTTACATTCAATGAGCATTATGGGCTGACGGCGCTCAGTGACAACAAAGTCAACCTCACGACCATCGGTATCCCTGAAATAATTCAGATCGTAATCTAGCCCTTCGACGTCCTGCCGGTAGTGTACCCATTTCAGTAAATGGCACGCGACAAGGTTCTCAAAACGGGAGGCGTCGTCTCCAATTACTGACCAGTCAAAATGATAATGTTTACGTTCTTTTTTCACTGCCCTGATTTTTGGACTGCCAATGGGGGCTAACCGAAAAATGGCGTAAAGCCTTTCCATGATATCCAGCCATGATGATGCGGTTTTATGGCTGATTTGCAAATCTTCACGAATGGCATTGATGGATAAGGGCGAACCTACCAATTCGGGTAAACGCAACATCAATAGTTCCAGTTGTCCCAGATCCTGCACCCGCTCAAGTGATACGACCTCTTCACTGATCAGACGTGTACGATGTTCACGAGACCAGCGTCGCGCTTCAGTCTTGCTGCCGCTCAGGAACGGTTCAGGAAAGCCACCCAGAGACGATAATTCCAATAGCTGCTGACTTGATTCAAGACCCAACTCCGAAACAGTAAATGGATGTAACCGCAACAGATGATATCGTCCCTGCAGGGAATCTCCGCTAAAGCGATAATAATCAAGACGACCGCTTCCCGTCACCAGTATCTGTTGTCCGGAACAACGCTGGTCATAAAGACCCTTTAAATAATTGCGCCACTGTCGATATTTATGGATTTCGTCGAAGATCCATAAATTTGATGCGGGTAATTCTCGTTTAAGTATCTGTTCGCGGTGTTCAGCCACATCCCAGTTAAGATAACCTGTGCCTGCCCCCGGTAAACCCTGAGATAAGGTGGTTTTACCGACCTGACGGGGACCGGCCACGAATACCATCTTTTTTTCGAGATCCTGTTTTATCTGTCCAGTCAAATAACGTGGGATCGTACTCATCAGGCAATTTTACTGATATTTTCTCCTATAGTCAAAAATACTCACGGCTATTTTCTACTAATATCAGGGCAACCGCATACTTTTATATGTTTTCTTGAAAAACAGCAATCCAACCCGGAAACCCGGCGCGTCATTCCTGCGGAAGTTTAACCCTGCGAAGGCAGGGACCAGAATCCAGTAAGTAAACCGGTCTTTTATCGTTTTTTCGACTGGATTCCCGCTTGCGCGGGAATGACGTTGGGCTGTTTTTCGGTTGTATTTCTGAATATTCAAAAGTATGCGGCTGCCCTGTATTACCCCCGGCATTCATGGCTGTGGCTGCAGTATCCGGATAGCCTGTCTCCAGTATGTATTATACTGTGTGTCGGACAGTTACCGCCATGAATCCAGCCAGTCACCCAAAATCAACGCCTTGCAGATACATCAGCAATCTTGTGTCGATATTCGTTAAAACCCTGCTGGTTTTGTTTGCCACCCTGCCCGCTTTGCTGCATGCGGAAATAATCCCGGGAAATCCGGCTACAGGAGAATTCGAACTCGACCTGGGCCCACAGGGAAAAGAACTTAACCGGGACCTGTACGGATACGGTAGCCTGCCGGAACAGGGAAATATAGAGGCCGGTGAATGGGGTACCTGGGAACTTGTTTATCATGTCGGACGCCTGGGTGTGGATGACGGCGGACGCATCTTCCTGCTGTTCAATGCCGTAGCGGACTGGGGTTCGTTTCAATTTGACAATCCCGGGGGCGCCGGGTATGTGTCCGTACGCACGGATGGGAATGCCCGGGTGTTTGCCCATGGAAACTCGCGCCATGCAGGACCCAGACCCTACTGGGGCGGCATTGTAATAACCGTCCGGGAAGGTAACCTCATCATGGGAGATAAAGTGTTTATCAGGCTCGGCGATCAAAGCGGCGGCAGTCCCGGCATACGCGCACCTACAATCGTTTCGCACCTTGCCCATGAATTCCGCTTTATGGTGGATCCGCTGAACGCGGTCAATCCTGTTCGAGTGAACGATTCGCCCAGCACCAGTATCATCGGTGGTGAAACCGTCAGGTTACAGGCCCTGTGGCCGTCTGAAGCCACCTCCGGGGGGCGCACATGGCTGCTGGTCAAAGCCAAGGACAGGTGGGGCAACCCGGCGGAATCGTACAACGGAATCATCAGGATCAGCGCGCCGGGATCCATGAACCTCCCGGCCACTTACGGCTTCACGGAAAATGACAAGGGTTATCATCGATTTGAGGATATCCCCGTTCTGGAAACCGGTGAACACGTCATCGGAATCTCAGACATCGGGAATAGCAAGCTGGCCGCGCAAACCAACATAATGACGGTTAAAAATGACGGCGACCTCCGCCCCTATTGCGGTGATCTGCACGGCCAGCATATTCGCGGTTCGTCCAACCTCAATCAATACGCCTCCTATGCCCGGGGCTTTGCCGGTATCGACTTCATGTCCTGGGCTGTCAATGATTTCCACATAACCGGCGCAACCTGGGATGCTATCCAGAAAACCAGCAGGGAGTTCGATCAACCCGGCCGCTTCGTCGTATTTCCCGGTTATGAATGGTCGGGCATTACGGGGCGGGGCGGGGACCATAACGTCATCTACCTGACGGAAAACCAGCCGCTGTACCGTAGCGCCTACGTGGAAGAAGACCTGCGCGGCTACGATCACACCATGGACCGCTACACGGTCGACTCGTTGATCAGGTCGCTTACAGCCGATAATGTATTCCTTATGCCGCACATCGGCGGTCGCCGGGCTAATCTTGATTATTATGATCCCGCCATGATGCCGTTCATCGAGATCTATTCAGACCACGGTCAGTTTGAGTGGTTTCTTGAAGAAGCGTTAACACGCGGATTAAAGGTCGGGGTTACAGCCAGCAGTGATGATGTATATGGAAAGCTGGGCGACTCAATCCCCGGTGTCAGGTTGTTTGCAGTACACGGCGGCCTGACATGCGTCTATGCAAAGGCCCTCAGCCGGCACGATCTGTGGCGGGCATTCAAGGCGCGGCGCGTCTACGGCACGACCGGCGAACGCATGCAGTTGCGATTTAAATCCGGCGATCACTGGCTGGGGGAAGAGATTAACGAGACAGAACCTCCCGTTTTTACCGTGGAAGCAGGCGGCACAGCAGGTATCGAGCGCATAGACATCATGCGCGGTACGGAGGTCGCTTATACTCACAGACCGAAGGCGGGGACAAACAATGACAGGATTAAGATTATCTGGCGCGGCGCGGCCTCAAGGGAAAGGGCGAGACAGACCATCTGGCGAGGAAAGATAAGGGTTGACGGGGCTGAAATAAAGAAGATCACACGATACCGGCTCGATTACCCCACCGAATTACTCGTGCAGGAAAGTGGTAATGCAGTCAGTTTCGATACCTTTACGGCAGGCGACGAGGATGGCGTGATCCTGGACCTGGATTCCACGGCTGCCGGAACGCTGTATTTTGATGCGATGATTAACGCACGAAGCCAATTCGGCGCCGGCGGCAAGGAAAAAAATGCCGTCAACCTGGAGATACCACTAGTGGAAACAAGCGAGCGGGACCTGGTCTATGACACCGGCGGCATTGACCGGGAGATCGTTGTCAGAAAAGTGGCAAGCGATTATCCCGGACGCGTCACGTTTACCTGGACGGATAAGCAACTGCACAGTCAAACAACGGCATACTGGGTGCGTGTTTTACAGGAAGACGGGGCAACAGCCTGGTCGAGTCCGATATTCGTTACTCCTGAATGATTCGATAGCTGATCTCTCCCCGTAAAAGAAGATTTTCGTCCAATCCAGCTAAAAAAACAGGGCTGGACTTATATTGAATCGTTTACTTAATGCTTCAATATGATTACGCGTCAGCCTGCGTTCACCGCTTAATATTCTGGATACCAGTGATTTACTCCCAATCTCCGGCAGGTCGGCTACCCCGGGTTTATGTTGTTCCATAATGACTCTCAGCGTTGTTATACCACCGTTGAGTTTTTCAATACGGTCATTGAATGATTTAAACTCGGGAGATGTATCCTCCCAGCGAGCGATAGAAGCAGAAAGCATGTCAATAAGTGGTTTTTGGTTATCGTAATCCTCCATCAATTCATCCATAAGGGCCAAAGCCTGTGCATAGTCAGCCTCGTTGCTGATAATGAACTTCTGCATCTCATTCCACCCCGGCATTCAATCTATCAAATATTTTTTTCATCATCAGTTCCTTGACAAGTCCTCCAAACGGTTGGTCTTCAATAATCTTTTCAAATATCTCCTGGTTCTGGTCCATTCTGTCAATCAGCTTGTCGATGAATATTTCTTCAAATGCGTATTTGAAGGTATCCAGTTTATTGACCCTGGCCTGGGTTTGCAGTTTGGCGTCCTGCATCAATTCTGTTTCTATCTGCTCAAAGAAAAGTCGGTCGGCTTCCTCAAACTCGGTGCCGAAACGGTCATTCAATACATCGATGATTTCTGATAAGGCCGCTTTCTCTTCTTTGCCGCGCTTGATGCCGGCTTCCGTCAAACCATCCAGTTCGCCTTCTTCGCCGGCTACCAGGTCGATAGAGCCATCATTGATTTTTTTCAGGCGATAGTATTCCAGGGCCACCTCATCGGTCAGCTTCATGCTTTCCGATAAATCGCGCTTCGGCAGCTTGGTCAGAAGCAATTTGGCATAGGCATAGAACTTCTCAAACTCAACTTCACGAAAGGGCATGATCTGGGCCATGAAGGCATACAAATTGGTCCAGGTACGCAAACTCTTTTTGAACGCTTCCTGTTCCTCTTGCGTTTCGAGATTCTTATAACGATCTACCGCCGGGTCGATATGGCGGTATAACCGGGCCTGTGCGCCCGCGGTCATTCGTGTCGCCGGATTGAAATACACCCTGGCCAGCGCGTCGACCTCCGTATCCAGGTAAATTTGCTGCTCGTCAAGTTTGGTCTTCAGGTCATACAGGTGGTTGGGCTCCGGCTCGTCGGTGACGGTCGTTATTTCGTAATAAGGCTGAAACGAATCCAGGATCGTCTGCCGGTCATTGACGAAATCCAGAATAAAGGTATCCTCTTTCCCCGGCGCGGTCCGGTTCAGGCGTGACAGGGTTTGTACCGCCCTGACACCGGCCAAGGCCTTGTCCACGTACATGGTATGCAGTAAAGGCTGGTCGAAACCGGTCTGGAATTTATCTGCCGCAATCAGGATCTTGTAATCATCTTCGGCAAATTTCTGTGGGAGTTCTTTTTCACTGTAGCCCGTCAACTGTGGTTCCGTCACTCCTTCCGGAAAGTTGTCATCCTTTACCTTGCCGGAAAAGGCCACCAGAATTTTGATGTGTTGTTCGTAGCCATTTTTGTTGATATAGCGTTCAAGCTCTTCAAAGTAACGTTTTGCGTGGAGACGTGAACCAGTTACCAACATGGCCTTGGCTTTTCCGCCAATCTTGCCGGCGACTACCTGCCGGAAATGTTCGACGATGATTTCTGTCTTCTGCGCCAGGTTATGCGGGTGCAGCGAGACAAAACGCCCCATCGCCTGTACGGCTTTCTTCTTGTTTAGCTTGGGGTCGTCTGCTATTGCCTTGCACAGGTTGAAGTAGAGTTGATAGGTGGTGTAATGCTGCAATACATCCAGGATAAAGCCCTCTTCAATGGCCTGCCGCATTGAGTACAGGTGAAACGGTTGCGGCTTTCCCTGGGCATCTTTATAACCGAATACCGCCAGCGTTTTGTATTTTGGCGTCGCAGTAAAGGCAAAAAAGGACAAGTTGGATTGCGGCCCGCGACTGGCGGCAGATTGTTCAATATAGTCAGTGACCATATCCTGTGAATCTATCCCTTCGTCTTCTTCCTCCTCGGCGGGTCCCGGATACGGTTCCTGCGCTTTCGATGAACCGTCGTCAGTCTCTTCCAACGCATTGGTATTACCCAACACCTGCTTCATCTTTTTGCTGGCTTCACCACCTTGTGAGCTATGGGCCTCGTCAATGATCACCGCATAGTTGCGGTCCGGAAGACTGCCCACCTTCTCGACGATAAACGAGAATTTCTGCAGCGTCGTAATGATGATATTTGCCCCACCGCCAATGGCATCGGCCAGTTGCTGTGAGTCTTTATCGATGCGCTGTACCACACCTGATTTATGTTCAAACTGGTAGATGGTGTTTTGCAGTTGGGAATCCAGCACCCGCCGGTCTGTCACCACAATCACGCTGTCAAAAATCCGTTGATCATCGGCATTGTGCAGACCGGATAAGCGGTAGGACAGCCAGGCGATGGAATTGCTTTTGCCGGAACCGGCTGAATGCTGGACCAGGTAATTCCGGCCCGCGCCATGCTCCTGCGCATGGCGGGTGATTTTCCGTACGGCATCCAACTGGTGGTAACGCGGGAAAATCAGTGTTTCCTTTTTGCGGGTGCGTCCTTCAAACTCAAACTCTTCCGTCTGCAAGTGGATAAAGCGCCCGATGATCTCCAGCCAGCTTTCTTTGCTGAGAATGTCGCGCCACAGGTAATCGCTGCGATAGCCTGCCGGGTTGGGCGCATTGCCGGCGCCGTGGTGGTGGCCTTTGTTGAACGGCAACCAATTGGTTTTGCCGCCATCAACGCGTGTGGTCATGTAAACGGCTTCATCATCCACCGCAAAGTGCACCAGGGCGCGTTTTCTGAAAGCAATCAACAACTCTTTATTATCGCGGGTGGCGCCGTACTGTTTTTTTGCATCTGCGGTACTTTGCCCGGTAAAGCGATTCTTCAATTCCAACGTCGCTACCGGCAGACCGTTCAGCGACAACACCAAATCCACCGAATTCCTGTTTTTCCCGCTGTAATAGACCTGCCGAATCACCTTGAGCCGATTCTGTTCATACAGCGCAAGCGTATCCGGGTTCAAGCCCGATTCCGGCTTGAAAAAAGCCATTTTAAAACGCACACCGTAATCGACAAAGCCATTGCGGATCACATCCAGCGCCCCGCGCAAGTCCATCTCCTTATATAGCCGTCCAACGATACGGTCGGATACATCCTCCCCATGAATCGCCGCAAGCCTGTCCCACTGTCTGGCCTGGGTCGTCTGCAAGAACTGTAATACCTCCGCCTTGAACATGCCCAGTTCCGGGCTGTAGGCGCCGGCTTCGCCTTCGTGGTAACCCCCTGAAGCTACCAGGCTTTCAATGATGGCGGTTTCAAAGGTATTTTCGGACGTGACCTCCATCAATCCACGCGCCAGGTTCTTACCGCCTGGTCAGCAAGCCAGGATTGATAATGGTTCAGGTTTGCCAGGTCCCAATGATCATATTCGGCCACTTTCCTGGCCAGCCTGAAAGGAGTCTTCAGGTAATGCACTTTCTTGGCGTCAAAGTCAGCCTGTCCGAGATCATCCTGTTCCAGCAACACCATATTGCCCAACCGGTCTGCAATGTCATTCGCCCCCTCGCCAAAATCCTGGTGCCACGCCTGCTCCGGATTGTAAGGACAAACGTGCTCAAGCGTCGTATCGAGGTATCTCACGTTACGACCTGCGTTATTTTCTATCTCGGCCAGCAAAAAGCGGATTTTTTTGGATGAGCGGCGGCTTGGCATTTTGTAGTACTCAAAGATATTTTTGAATGCCTCATCAGCCGGGTAGAGCGCCTGGTAATCGGGGCTGTTCTTGATATGGCTGGCGCGCTGAAATTCCCCTTCGGCTATCTTTATGGCTATGTTGTTATAACGTTTTTCCTGTTCGCTGGGGGAAAAACTGCAAATCACGTTGTAGCGGATAGATAAGACGTAAAGATATTTCAGCGTTTTAATAAACTCATCCGGCGAGAAATCCCGAAGAAATGCCGCCATTAATATCGTATAGGGTTGTCGGATACCAAACAGCTTCAAGCCATCCAGGAAATGAACGGCCTCCCGGTATTTGCCGTCTTCCTGTTGCCACCACTCATCATAAGGGTTGGATAAAGACGCATAGACCGGAACCGCCTCCGTTAATGCTCTTAAATAGCCATGCGCATTTTCGGGTGTTCTGTAAAGCTGCCTGACGGATTTAAACAACTCCTTCTTGCTTACCAGGGGACGATGGGAATTATGCTGGTAGCGGACAAAATCAGTGAAGTCATTTTCGCCCAGTTGCGTCAGGATAGCTGACCATGTTTCATCAAGCTCATCCAGCATTTCGTCGGGCACGTCATCATTTTGGGTGACTACCGAAAAAATATAGTTTTTCAACAAATCAGGCGTGGAAAGCTGCACTCCCCTGGCATTTAATGTTTCAAATACCTTGTAAGCATTCAGGCTGTCTTGCACCACAATTTTTGTAAAAATCAACCTGGATGAAAAGCTGTTGATAAACTCACCGATTTCCTCGCCAGTGTTACCTGTGTTTTTGTCGCAGAAAAAATTGAATGCCCATCTCAGCAGGTTGTTGGTTGCGGTAATGCCCCGGACCTGGGGCGGACGCAGGTTGGAACAGATATCTTTGTAGAAACGCCCATTATTGCGGTTCAGCGTCAGCCTGCTGCTCACTCTTAATGAGACGATGTCTTTCGACCCGATATAGCGCCCGGTAATTTCCTGCAAACGTTCCAGGTTGTTTTCGGCATCTTCATTGTTATCGATTAAGCGCTGAATATGTTGCATCGTGGCCAAGACCAACAAAGACAGTGTAACCAGGCGTTGTTGTCCGTCTATCACCTCAAAATCCTGCTGGCTTTTACGTTGCAACACGATATAGCCCATATAGTGGAAGCCTTCCTGGTCCAGACCTTCGATATCCGCCCACAGGTCTTCCCACTGTTCCTGTTCCCACGAGTAATCCCGCTGGAAACGCGGCACAGTATATTTAACCCCGTTACTCAGCAGCTCGGAAAAGGTCTGGTTGGCAGGTTCCATTAGCATAAATTCGCTCATGCGGTTGCCTCCTGGGTTGGTAATTCCGGTACTTTAATCTTGCCTGTGACTACCTCGGAAATCAACGCGGTTCGGTATTCTTTCTGGAGTTCGATGATGCGTTGGGTTTTGGTGATTTTGGTGTCTATGCGGGCGGTTTCGGTTTTAATATATTGAACAATGGCAGTTTGCTCTTTTGGCGATGGAATAATAACTTCTAAACTGCCAATGGCATCTTGTGAGATAGTGCTCATTGTTGTTGTAATTGATAAAGAAATCAGTTTATGTCTCAACAAATCAGAATTTAGGTAATAGTTTAAATATTGATGGGCTATGTCTTCAGGAGTGACCTTTATAAGATGACATTCAAAAACAATCGATTCATTTCTCCCTTCAAGGCATGCTGTCTTTGCTATACCCTCTCGTTTCAACGATGATCTGACAAAAAAAATGTCTCCGGCAATTACCTCGTATTTAGTTACCTCACTTGCAGTACACGCAACTCTTTCCAGTGAGCTTTCATCAATTAAAAAGTTATGTGTATAAACATCACCAACATTGATCAGTTTAATTCCACTACCAAAATCTGTGGATTTCTTAAAAATACCGTTTTGTAAACCGTGTTTAGTTACATACTTCAGATTCTTAAGCTTCCACCCCACCGGAATTTCGCCTAACCACTCAACCCCGCTATCTTTGAGTTCTGCGTTGGGGTCGAGGCCTTTGGTGACGGCGTGGTTGATAATGGCGGTCTTTTCTTCCTCGTACAGTTCCAGTAAACGCTCTTTTTGGGCGATCAGCGCATCAACCTCTGCTGTCTTGCGGTCAAGAAAGTTGGCGATGGTGGTTTGTTCCTCCAGCAAAGGCCACGGAATGAATAGATTGCAAATAGCTTCAACCGAAAGCCCCGGCTGTGCCGCAGCAACAGAATATTGATTCAGATTCATAATGCGTAATACTTCACCCAGCCAAACAAGTTTGTAATTCGATAGTGGTTCAACTACAACAGCATGATCAGTAGCCCAAAACTTATTGGCTGGATAATTAATATTTCCGCAAAGAGCACCTTGGCGGCCTATTAGAATGAAGTCACCTTCATGGGTAAATTCATGGTAATAACCACGAAGTCCATTTCCGCCATATACTGGATATGCGCCATCTTCTTTAATTTGATTAGATGTTAAATTATCGCCGGATTTTAGATTTGCAACATACTTCAACTTCTTAATTTCCCAGTCCATCGGAATCTCCCCAATCCAGCCAATCCCACTATCCTTCATTAACGGATAATGTCTAATGGAAAATTCTGAATTTTGCATTATTGGACTCTCAGTTTACTGCGCACCCGAAAGCCAACCGCCAGAATCATCTCCAGCGAATAGTGGATAACCTGATATTTCTTTCCGTCAGCGGCAGTTGTAAAGTAATTCTTTACAACTGAATGTTCATCTAACTCCCTTTCATTCAGTATGTTAGCGACATGTTGCCCCTGGCTCATCCAGACCATGCCATCCCGCGCATGGAGCTCGACACTGGCCTTGCCGTCTGCGGTGTTATAAATAATGATATTTTGCTGTTCCTGGTTCATTCCAGCACCTTCTTTTCCAGTTCCAGGCTGCTTTCTTCCAAGGCCAGGATATCGGCCTTGATCTCGGCCAGAGAGCGCAGAGGTTTGAACTCGTAAAAGTATTTGGTGAAGTTAATCTCATAGCCCGTTTTAGTCTTGCTCTCGTCAATCCAAGCATCGGGAAGATGTGGTTTGACCTCGTGCTGGAAATATTCATCGATGCTTTGCGGGATCAATTTACCGCCAGCATCTTCAGGGTCTTTTCGCAAAAACGGAATGTTCTCGTAGTCCCTCAGGCTGGTATCCGCTTTGGGTGAGCCGTCACGCCCGGTGACAATGGCGCCGTTTTCATCTTTTTGTGGTCGCTCAACCACCACGCGCCAGTAGCCAAAAAATTCATTCGGCAGGATCTTCACGAAATCGTTTTCTGCAAAATCGCCATAGAGTCTGGTGATAAAGCCGATCCCTTTAGCTTCGCCGTTTTCTGCTACCTGCTTGCGTTTGTTGCCCAGTGAACGCGGCATTCTCTCCCAGAAGCGGTTGAAACTGCGTTCGCCGGATTGCATCAGTTCTTCATCCTTGTTGCCGGTGGCGTTGA
Organism: Gammaproteobacteria bacterium; assembly: GCA_965116495.1. Lineage (GTDB taxonomy): Bacteria > Pseudomonadota > Gammaproteobacteria > Eutrophobiales > Eutrophobiaceae > JAAXHV01. The sequence continues at coordinate 1,563,354 of OZ220696.1, forward strand.
TCAGTTGTAACTTGCCTTTGCGCTCGGCGCTTTTGTGGTTGTTCAGTATCCAGACGTAGGTGGAAATGCCGGTATTGTAGAACAGTTGATCCGGCAGGGCGATAATCGCTTCCAGCCAGTCGTTTTCGATAATCCACTGACGGATGTTGCTCTCGCCGCTGCCGGCCTGGCCGGTAAACAGGGGAGAACCGTTAAAGACAATCCCGATACGACTGCCGCCAGGTTCTTCCGGTTTCCGTGGCGGGGGTTTCGTTTTGCTGATCATGTGCTGCAAGAACAGTAACGAACCGTCATTAATGCGCGGCAACCCTGCGCCGAAACGTCCGGCATGGCCTTGGTTGTCGTGTTCGTCGGCAATGATTTTTTTTGCTTTTTTCCAGTCCACGCCAAAGGGTGGATTGGACAGCATGTAATCAAACCGTTCATCCCGCAGACCATCTATCGTAAATGTATTGCCGAACTTGATATTGGCGGGGTTTTGCCCCTTGATCAGCATGTCGGATTTGCAGATGGCGTAGGACTCCGGGTTGATCTCCTGGCCGAACACCTCCAGCCTGGCGTCAGGGTTGAACTCCTTGAGGCGCTGTTCGCCGATGGAGAGCATGCCGCCGGTGCCGCAGGCAGGATCGTAGAGTGTTTTGACGATACCGGCCTGGGTCAGTGATTGGCTGTCCGCGTTGAACAGCACGTTCACCATCAGTTTGATCACCTCTCTGGGGGTGAAATGCTCCCCGGCCGTCTCGTTGGATTGTTCCGCAAAGCGCCGGATCAAGTCTTCAAACACATAGCCCATTTGCATGGAATCCATCCCGGCCAGATCAATCCCGGCAAACCTCTTTACCACCTGAAACAGGATATCCGCCTTGGGATCATCCATGCGTTCAATCTGGTCATCAAAGTTGAAATACTCAATAATCTCCCGGGCCGAAGCCGAATAGCCATTGATATGGTTGCGCAGGTTGGCCGCCACGTGGTTGGGGTCAGCCACGATTTTTGCAAAATCAAACGGGCTGCGGTTATGGAAATTGACCCCGGCAATTTTGTTCAAGGTGAGGTCTTTGGCGCTGTCGGAGAATTTTTCCACCCGGGGCAAATAATCAAGGACTTTTTGTTTGGTGGGCGCCAGCACGCAATCCAGACGGCGTAACACCGTCATCGGCAGGATAACCTTGCCATAATCAGACTGCTTGTAATCACCGCGCAACAGGTCAGCCACATCCCAGATAAGGTTGGCTTTATCCTTGAAATCTGTCATTTACGCTCCGGTTTGAAATTGTTTTGCGCGTGGGACCCTTCATGATTATACATCTCCCGCCAATGTTCAATCCTGGCGCAACAGCCCGTGAGATGACTCTGTCAAACCCTACGAGGGGATGGTCCCGTTGTTATGGATGAGTCCTTACCAATAAGGGTGAGTATTTGATTTCCAGTTTCTGGTCAATTTTCTGGTAATGGATATGCGGTTCAGTACGCAAATAATTCCTGGAGGCGCCTGCACGACTCCTTCCGGGTGGTCTCATCAATAACACCCAGTTTTTTTACTAACCGTGATTTATCAACCGCCCTGATTTGATCAAGGAGGATCATCCCTTCCTTCCCTTGAAATTCACACCTTACGCGACAGGGCAAATGAAAACTCTTTGTTGTCATCGGAGCTACCAGCACAGTAGATAAGGCTGCCATTTCATCGGGTGAAATCACGATACATGGCCTTGTTTTGCTGATTTCCCTGCCCTTGGTCGGATTAAGCTTGACGAGCCAGACTTCGAAGCGGGCAACTTCCGGGATTACCATTCCAATTCTTCATCGGATGTTAATGTTGCATCCAGCCATTCATTATCTATTGCCTCAACACCGTGTACAGCTATTGCCGCCTCAATGGATTCTTTCCAGCCTTCCCTTGCCCTCTTGTTTGGAGTAACCAGGAGGCCATTGCTGACTACCTGTAATTTAAGCTCTCTTCCTTCCAACTGAGCCTGTTCTACGAGTGGTTTCGGAATTCTGATGCCCTGCGAATTACCAATTTTGACCAAGTGAGCCATGATCGTGACCTTGTACATTAAACGATTTTAAGTAAGCATAATGTAATTACATCCGGCGTTCAAGAGTTAGCAGAAAAGGGGACAGATTTATTTTTCAGTATAATGGAGTGCAGCTCTGGAATGGCCTGGAAAAAATAAATCTGTCCCCTTTTCTTTTAATACCGATACTCAAACCCTGCCCCGGTCTTGAAGTCTGAATCATAGCCGGCGGTGATGGCCATTTTCTTGTTGATTTCATAAGACAGTATCACCCGGTACTCATCTTCGGTATTCCAGTTCCAGTCAAATCGAAGCCGGTTCGTCAACTGCAGGGCGCTTTCCAGCTCCAGGCGAACATGGCCGGTGCTGTCGAAGCGCAACTCTGAATCGATCAACAGCGGCAACGTGTAATTGATACCTGCTATCGCCAGGTCGTCGGTCTCGCCTTCGTCCCGTTCAAAGTTGGCGCCCGCAAACAGTAATAAGAAGCGTGTTATCTGTCGTTGGTAGCTGACCTCAACATCGTATTCAGCGTCGTAATCGTAGTCATACTCCACCTCAACACCATTGCGCCGGTTGTACGCCCATAACCGCCCGGCCATCATGTGGGATTGAAACGACGTATCCGCAAAGCGATACCAGGGATTACCGTTTTCAACGTGATACCGGTAGAACCTCGAGTTGCGATAATCATCCCCTGCGGCAGGCACATAACTCACCACCCGCGCCATGCCGCTCTTCATGTGATACAGGTTGTGGCAATGGAAAAACCAGTCCTTTTCCTCATCGGCGGCGAACTCAATAATGACCGTATCCAGCGGCGGCACGTTCACCGTGTGTTTTAACGGCGCGTAATCATGCTCACCATTCAGTACCCGGAAGAAATGGCCATGCAAATGGATGGGATGGTGCATCATCGTCTCGTTGATTAACCTGAAACGGACGACTTCACCCTTTTTAATCCTGATCTTGTCAACTTCGGTCAGGGTTTTATCATCAAACGACCAGGTATATCTTTCCATAGTACCGGTCAGGCGCAGGGGTATTTCCCTGGTTTTCCGTTCCGCATCGAACGACGTCGGGGTTTTCGCCCTCAAACCGGCATATTCACTGGTGCCGTGCATGGAACCATGCCGGTCAGCGTGAACTACCCTGCCGCGCCTGCGACTATGGCTTGCGTGCCCCACCAGGTAAAGATTGGGTTTTGGCGCGGGGATAACGGAAACCGGTTCACCCGAACCCAGGTACCAGGACGCATACCCCGAGCCGTCTTCCGCCGTTGCCCGCACCTCATAGCGTCTGCCGGCGCGGATATCTACGACCACGTCATAGGTTTCAGCGGTTGCCAGCCGCAACCTCTCCACCGCCCTCTCCACGACGGGCACGCCGTCCGCCTCTATCATGGTCATGTCGCCGCCGCTGAACTCGACGTGGAAATAACTGGATGCCGAAGCATTGATGATCCTGAGCCTGAGCCTCTCGCCCGGTTTGATTTCAGTATTATGCAGGCTTTGTTTTCCATTGATCAGGAACGCGTCGTAACCTACATCGGACAGGTCCATGGGACCCATACGTATCAAGGCGCCGTTGATCCTGTTTTTCAGCGCCTGCCTGCCGTTTCGAAAAACACCCTGCCAGGACTGGACGGTATTTTTTTTCAGCGCATAATAATCGTCTTCACGCTTGAGGTTCCTCAGCACCGTTCCCGGGTGTTCATCGGTCCAGTCCGACAGGACCAGGACCAGTTCCTTATCGTAATAATATGTCTCTGCCGGGTCGCGGAACACCAGCGCGCCGTAAAGCCCCCGTTGCTCCTGCAATCCGGTGTGGGCGTGATACCAGTAGGTGCCGGAATGGGTAACGGGATACTCAAAGGTCAACGATCCTCCGGCTGCTATGGGCGGTGTCGTCAGGTATGGTACGCCATCCTGGTCGTTCGGCAGGAGAACGCCATGCCAGTGAATGGAGGTCTCCACGTCCATCCGGTTGTTAAAGGTAACTCTTAGCGTGTCATTCAGGTTTGCCTGTATGGTCGGGCCGGGAATGTTGCCGTCGATCACCATGGCAGGCACCCGTTTGCCGGTAATATTGACATCCAGGTAGTCAATATCAAACTCATAACTGACCATCTCAGCCATACTCCAGCCCGGTACGGACAGGATGTGCCACAGCAGTGCTGATAACAAAAACTTGTGCATAAATAATGTCCCCGTATAGGTAACAGGTTGACCTCTTGCGCAAAAGCCATACAGGATTGAACCGGCGTTTCTCCCGCAAGGGATACGCGTTCGGAACTTCTCTATTCAGACAGACGGACTACGGGTGAAGTTTTGGGGGATGGAAAATAGCGTCCGGACGGGAATATAGATAGGCGGTAACGGAGTAGGCAATAAGCGTGCTATTGATATTCGGCCCGCTGCCACCAAGTTGGAACATGGCAGAAAAGCCCGTGCCGATACAGCAATGCCGGGCATCGCAGGATTCAGTTGAATTGGTTTCGCCGGCCTGTGCCTGGTGGCAATCGTCCGTGACTTCAGCGATGTCTTCCCGGCTTTCCAACCGGGAGTTGTCCCGGGATGTCTGGGAACAAAATTCAAACACGCCTGCAGGGACCTGGAAGACGAGTGAGGATAGCATGATAAACAGCATCAGTCGGCTGCATTTACTCATGCGGGAAAGTATAGTGCAAAATGGTTTCCCTATCCTTTTAAAATTCGCTCGCCTAACCGTTTCGCCCACCATTGGTTAAACTCCCAGACGCAACGTTCGTAGGGGACGGACAACCTGCCCTGCTCATAAAACGGGCTGCGAATACCTGCCTGGCAACGTGCAAAAGCGGGCATGTCGTCACTCTCGTGAACGGTCCGCACCCATTGAACACGGTCCCGGATCGCCTGTTCTAGCGCCGGGTCTTCAACCGTGCTGCGCGACACCAGGTCATTCAACCAGAGATCGTGACTCTCTGCTGATGTCGGCATTAAGCGGTAATATGCAACCATGTCGGCGCCAATCCCCAGCAGCAGGTTAGGCCAGACGAACACCACCATGGGTTCCAGCCGGTCGGCTTCGCTGAGAGTTTCAATAAACGGCAGGTCCATGCCACCGTCAATATTGGTTGCCGACGGGGCCTGTGCCTGACCAAAGCTGAGGACCGAATAGCTGCCCGTGCTTGCTATGGGGTAAGAGTTGGCGGCCGGATAGGTGGGCTGAAACGTTTTTACATGGGCGCCGAGATGATGGTAGGCCTCAACAAATGATTCCGCATTGATTTTCCAGTTCTGGCGTTGATCATAATAAAAGGCGTCATGTGCCGGAACCAGGTCGGCCATTCGCCAATTTGCCAATAGCTTTTGTAAATCCGTCAACTGGGCATGCAGCGGTTCTGCATCGCCGCTGATATTGACGAATATAAACCCTTCCCAGATCTCGGTGCGCATTTGCCTCAGGCGGCAGTTCCTCCGATCAAAGTTTTTGACCTTATCCATCAACGGCGCCGCTTTCAGCCGGCCGTCGAGTTCATAGGTCCAGGCATGGAACGGGCATATGAACAGTCTTGCATTACCACTGCCTTCGGCAACCAGGGTGCCCTTGTGCTGGCAGACCCGGGACATGAGGTGAATGTCATCATTTTGATCGCGTGTCAGCACCAGGGGGTAGTCGAATACATCCATACACAGATAATCACCGGGATTCGGGACCTGGCTGACGTGGGCCACGTTGACCCAGTGTGTCAGGAATAATTGTTCCGCTTCCTGTTCGAAAATATGCTCTGACACGTAGGCGGCCCGGGGCAGGTTACAGGCCTCATCCAGGGGCAGTCTGACTTTGGCAAGTTGCTCCGGTGTCACGAACTGGTTATGCGTCAGGGTCATGTAGTGTTCCTCTCTAATCTACCCCATCAATAAACCTTTTGACTGTACGTTAAGTTGTTTAGAAATGAAAGAGGTTACACTTACTTCAGACATGACTGATTAGTCATGATATAATAGCCATTTGAACAGCTGCTCAGATTGCGTAAATGGATATTCCAGCATTACAGGAGAATGGCGAGTTGCCTCCGGGTGAACATCCAGCCACTGTAGATGATGTCGAAACGGTATTCGGTTCCACTACAGGTCGTAGAAGATTATTGATGCGGGGATTACGCGCTGCAATTGCTAATTTTGAGTTGTCCAGTGTAAAGACGCTTTGGCTCAATGGCAGTTTTACTACGGACAAGAATGAACCGAACGATATAGATGGTTGTTGGGAATACACGCCGAATGTTGATATTAAAAGACTTGACCCTGTTTTTTTAGGGTCAAGAAAAGCAATGAAAGAAAAATATGGACTGGATTTCTTTATATCAAACATTGCCGAAGCGGAAAGCGGCCTTCCGTTTCCTGAGTTTTTCCAGGTTAATCGAGAAGGTGAACCGAAGGGCATTATTGTTATCAGGTTAGGAGATTCAGAATGATTACCAGCGATAAACAGTATGAGGCTGCAAAAAAACAACTGGCCATGCTTATAGAATCCCTTTCTTCTCCTGTAAAGAAAGGCGTTCCCAATGAGATAGAACAGGCAGGTCGAGCGCAGACGCAGGAATTAATTGATGAAATTCAAGAATCTGTTAACGAGTATCATGCGCTCAGAAACAGCAGACCTTCAGACGTGGAAATTCATTCAGTGGAAGATTTGATGGTTGCGCCAATTCGCTACCGAATAGCAGCCCACATGAGTATTGATGAATTTGGCCGCAAAGTGGGTATCAGCCCAAGACAGATTGCGCGCTATGAGAACGAAGGCTATCAAAACATTAATTCCAGCACCTTCCGGAAAATATTAAAGGGCTTGAATATTCTTCTTCATGGGAAAGTAGCGTAACTGGCGTCCATTCTGGTTATGCGTCAGGGTCATGTACTGTTCCTCGCGGCAGCTTTCCACATGATTATCAATCCGATGGGTAATGAGAGCAAACCTGTCCAGAGTACCGGACCGTAACCCGCATCACCCAGTGCGTACGTTACCAGCGCCGGCCCTGAGGCCAGTGATGACGGGAACACCACTGCAAGTCCTACCAGTAAGCGGCCGTTTGAATCAATATCGGCGATGATCGCTGACAGGTACGGCAGGCAGAAGTACCAGGCCGCGTTAAACAGGCATGCTGCGATGATATAGTGATTAACGGATTGCATGCCCCACAGGAAACTGATACCGGTTGCCGAACAAATCATGCTGGCGACAACGGGGAGGCGGCGACCCCACCTGTCCCCAAGCCAGGTGGCCAGGGCCGCGCCGAAGATTGCCAGCACTATGGAGGCCGACAGGATACTTCCCACGCTGCCGGGTTCAATGCCCGCAGCCATACCGATACGCTCGAAATAAGCCCATACTGCCGCCTGCCCGCCATAATAAATGAATATGCCAAGCAGACCTGTGAGGCCGAGGAACAGTCTGTTATGTTTGTCCGGCGTGGCGCCGGCATCTCTGCCATGTTCCGGGAAGCTTTTAGCCAGGGGTAATACGAGTAGCGCAAGAACGGTTACGGTAAGAAAAGGCGCGGCAAGACCATATGCTGATATCTGAGCGGGCAATAAATACAGTCCGGCAGCGCCGACTATTAACTGCGTCACCGCCCAGAAGCCGTAGTTACGGTCAAAATTCGTGGTCAGACCGATGGAAACTATGGTGACATTCATTAACAGACCGGCGCCGAGTCCCGCCAGGAACCTGAATCCAGCCAGTTCAGCATAACCGTGCAGGTACGTCGAGGTGATATTGCCCAACACGGCGATGAACACCCCGGCAAGCAGGATATGACGCCAGTTAACACGGGTGATGATGGCGAACACAAGCGCCGAACTGAGCGCATAGCCCGTCATTTCAAGGGAAAATAGATAACCGGCCTGCGTCTCCGTCATCCCTTCGATGTCAACATATGCGCCGATAATGATTGGCCCGAACAATAATACCGCAATGCCTACCGCTGAGGTATAGGCATAGGCGAATATCGATAGCGGCCTGTCGGGATAGAATGAAGAAACTGATTTGTCTGGCATTGGACTTAAGGTTCCCACTCTAACCTGAGCAATAACTGATAACGTCCCATTCGTGTCCGCTGTTATCTGCAATTACGACTGCATCATCATCCGAGTCCAGTAACCATCCGAGGGCCAGGGTTTGACCTTCTCTCCAGGGCAGGCTCGACAGCACGATTTCGTATTCATCACTGTGTTCGCATTTCGCGTAGGAGAATTCCGTGTCAAGATAAGTGTAAACACTGTCACGGTCAGCAATATTTTCAGCAACTATTTCCTGCAACGGCCGTTCCTGGCCAATCACTACTGAACGATCAACGGCCAGCACGGCATGCGCGCCTGCAACATAGAGGTTCGTTGTTGTTTCGCTGTCCCGGCACAGCAGGTGTATGGCGAATTCCCGGGAGTTGTCCAGTAATCGCCAGTCTTCCACATAGGCGCCGCTGGGTGCATATTCCATCATACTGACACCCTCCTCTTTCCATTCAAACCAGCCATCTTCCGGAAAGTTGATGACAGGCTGTAGCATGAAACCGGATTCCCCACTCTCCCATGTTGCTGTCGGATAGGGCGTCGCGGTTTTATCCACAACAGTTATACCGCAGGCACAATCCTGTTCAGCCAATGCAATCAATTCATCATCACTGCATTCGGATATTTGCCGGCGTTCGGAAAAGTCAGGCCGTTCGGCACTGATACGCATATCGGCCAGACCGGAGGGAGTCTGTAGCCAGATGACACGGGTGCCGGTATCCTCGGTACCGTCTTCAAACCGGATATAACGCCTGCGCCAGCAACCGAGCATGTGATCAGGAACGGTCTGATTACCGATAAGCAAGGGCATAAACGGCAACGACGAGAATTGATTCGCCTATCCTTTACTGATTATAAATTTTGCCAGAGTGACGGCATCTTCCGGATCCATCCGCCCCACAGGGGAACTGCTGTAAGTGGACGCAAGCACCTTGCCAGAACCGGTGATAAAAAATTCGCTGGGCTGGATAAATTCCCTTTGCTCCTCCCACCAGGCGCCCAGTTGAGCGCCCATCTCACGGGTCATGCCCCAGGCGACGGGAAACCCCAGTTCAGCCGCGACTTCGGCTGTTTTCTCCTCTGAATCCACACAACCCGCTACAATACTGACGCCGAGTTCCGCCAGGACCTTACGTTGTTTTTCGAAGCCGGCTAACTGCCGGCGACAGAACGGTCACCAATGACCGCGATAAAAGAGGATGAATGCATAAGGGGTATCGATATCGGCGGGAAGACGCAGCTTGCCTCCCCCGGCAATGGCCAACTCGATATCGGGAAACTGCCCGCCTTTGTCAATTTTATCGCTCATGTCTTGTTCCCGGTTATTGTTGATGCAGCTTTTTGTTTTCACAATTTTTTGCGCGCTTCCCGGATTTCCTCGAGATCCAAATCACTCGACCCCCAGAAATCCAGAAAGCGGCGGTACCAGTCCCGGGCCCGGTCCTGGTCGCCCTGCTGTTCATGCAGTTGTCCCAGTTGATAGTGGGCCTTTACATAATGAACGGGAATGTCCAGCCTGGGGTCGGTAAGGCCGACCAGTCTTTCCAGTTCTGCGATAGCACCCTCCAGGTCTCCTGCCTGCCACTTTGCCCGGGCCATGCTCTCACGGTATAGAGGATGGTCGTATATCTTCAAGGTAGCCTGGAAGTTTATGGCCGCATCTTCCGGCCGTTTGCGTTGCAGGAGAATTTCGCCGTTCAGGTGATAGAAGCGGCGAATATGGGAGCGGAATTCGGGGTCGCTCACAGAATCGCCGATCACCCGCAGACGCTGGGCGGCATCGAGCAGCCGCCCTTTCTTGACCAGGGCAAGGCCGACCAGGTGCTCGATATCAAGATTTATATCACTCGGGTCCCGCGCCAGTTCCAGCGCCTGCTGATAGTTCTCGATCGCTTCATCGACCCGGCCGGTCTCCGCCTGGAAATAAGCGATGTAGAACAGCTTGAGCCCTTCACCCGCGGGATCGTTACGCAGACCCCGAAGACGTTTGGCTTCCAGCTTATGTTCCGCGGCCTCGGCAAACCTGCCCTGGTATGCAGAAATCAGCGCCAGTTCGTCGTGAATTTTCTCCCGCGTCTCATTGCCGGTTGTTTCAGCAAGCAACGCTTCAAGGCTTCCCCTGGCCGCATCAATCCTGTCCTCGAGCGTGTCGATCCTGGCCAGTTCCAGGACTATCATGGGGTCGCCGGGTAGTGCCTGCAGTTTCTCCTGCAACAGTTGCCGGGCCGTGTCGAAGTCTCCGCTCCGGCGCGCTGAGACAGCATCGGCCAGATCGCCTTCGGGCTCAGGTAGACCGCCGTAAGGCAGGTCGCCCGGGAGTTCCGGCGTCCATCCCTCCCGCCGCGCCGTGACAAAGGTGGAAAGCAGCGTTGCCCGGCTGTCCAGGTATTCCTTACCCGCTTCAACAGTCGCGCCGCGTGGGTCGCCCAGGACGCCTATCGGCGAGATGCTATGGGTGCCGTCGCGGTTGAGCTTATCACCCATCGCCAGGGAATCGCCCATAAAACCCTGTTCGGCGCTCTCCAGGTCAACCAGTTCCGGTTGGCAGGCCAGCATAAACGCCGTTTCCGACAGGCCGGCGTGAGTGCCTGCCGTTGCCGGGTCGATGCCCAGGCGCTCCGAAATAACGGCTGCCGACCCAAGGTAGGCATCGGCATCGGAATAGGAAAAAATATTCACATGCGGATAGAGTACGCGCAATTCTTCCTCCAGCTCCCCGGCCATGGGAAAGTTGGTGCCGTGGGTCGGGATAATGGCGATGTGGCGGAACCCATGCCAGGCGAGGCTGTGGACGTATTCGTAGACCAGGGATTTGAGTATCTGTTTCCGAACGGTGATCGTCCCGGGGAAGCGCATATGATGGGGAGCAATACCGACCCGGATGTTGGGCGTTATAAGGGCCTGCCCTACCCGTTCCGCAACCTCGCGCGCCAGGCAGTCGCCGGAGGCCGAGTCGGCCGCCAGGGCCATTTGCGGTCCGTGCTGTTCAGTCGACCCGATTGTAATAATTGCGGTATCAATTCCTTGCTCGAGGGCTGCCTCGATTTCCCTCCACGTCTTCTTTTCCAGTTCGTATTGGGCCGGCGCCGGCGGCGCCAGAAACAACGTAAAAACCACTGCCGCGGTTATTTTATGGATCATTGCAGCCTCTCATCGGCAGCATTCAGCAGCCGGGAATTGGGGGATGGGATAACTGTATTTTGCACGCGCAGGGGATCTCTCAGGGAAGGACCTGGAAACGCCGGCCGTCTTCCAGAGTCAGGCCCCGGCCATCAAACGTCGCGTTCATGCCGGTCTGGTTGGTGTTGAATGCTGAAGACTGATTTGCCGATGTCCAGTAAGTGGTGTTGAGCCTGACGGCGCCATTTTCTGATTCATAACGGCCATAACCGGCTTCAACGCCGTTTTCATCACCGTTGACAAGAATAAGATAGCCGTCAACAAGCGCCAGCGCGCCGTTTTCCAGCTTGTACACTTCACCTTCACCCGGACCGGCCAGCTCGAAGACTTGTACCGTTCCGCTACGCATGAAGGTCAACTTCAGTTTATCATCCACGCGGCTGGCATCGACCTCATGCTCCGTGAGCCCCCGGTAATTGAGTGGAGGGGATTTTGACGGCGCTGTGCTGATGGTTTGTTCAGCCGCCAGGTGGATGAAATCGTCACCCGCCGAGTAAGGACCTGCATGGGCCATCGAACCCTGGTCCCGGGCCGACTCACTTTTGTACTGGGCGTATTGTACAAAAATGCCCTTTTTGAACAGGAAAATCCCATTCAACGGCAAGTCTTCACCGCTTGGGGTAACCAGGCCGGTATACAACCAGAGTCCCTCAACCTGTTGTTCAAGGGAAACCGGCTGTTCCGTTTCATTGGCGGCAGGATTAGCGCAGTAAAGGATAACCAGGAGGTAGAAGATAAAAGGTTTTGCTGACAGATGTTTTCTCATGATTCGCTTAAAGTGGTCCAGTTGTTACCTGTGTCTCCAGTGTAAAGTGTAACCCATGTGTCTGGTACGGACTCCTTTTTTGTTTGGCGGAGAACTGAGCATTGTATCCGTAGACGTTTTCGGGTTCAATGTCTCATCAGGGTGTCCTCAACATAGGCGCGGAAAGGTAGATTTGGAACTGAGACGATTGAAACGATCTCTATGAATCACACACATAATGGGAAAATCCCGTCCTGTACGCAGGGAGGAACTGCGCTTAAACCCGGTGGACTATCAGAACAGGAAGTCGGTTGCGTCCAGGTTGGCCATGTCGAACCCGACCAGCAGGATCGTGCCGCCGCCGTGGCTTGACAGGTCTATAGTTATTCCACCGGGAACGGATGCTCCACCAGGATAGTAGGACAGGTCCAGAGCCTCAAACCCAGGCAGGTTGAAGGCGCTGAGGTCTATTTTGTCCTTGTTATCGATGAAGGAATGGATGCCGTCGTCTCCATGGCCTGCGTCGAAGACAAAGACATCGGGGTTTCCTGCACCGTCTGCCTCACTCGACCACGAGGGCGCCCCTCCGTATAACTCATCATCTCCGGCGCCACCGTTCAAGCGGTCTGCGCCGGCGCCGCCCATCAGAAAATCATCGCCGGCGCCCCCATTGAGCTCATCGTCACCATCGTGACCCAGCATGCGGTCGTCACCTTCATCCCCATGGAGGTAGTCGTTTCCACCATCTCCCAGGAGCAAATCACCACCGTCATTGCCGTAAATCTCATCATCGCCGGCGCCCCCCGCTAGAGTATTAGCGTTTCCATCTCCATACAAAACATCCGCAAATTCAGAACCGGATACTCCCTCAATACCGGTGAGAACATCACCCTCGGCATAACCGTCTTTGGCGATACCTTCCAGCAGGTTCACCATTACACCTGTATCCGAATTCCAATAATCGGTTGTATCAATGCCATCGCCTCCATCCAGTTTATCAGCGCCAGCGCCACCGGCCAGCCAGTCATCACCACCATTGCCCCGGATATCATCATTCCCGCCCAAGCCTTGAAAACCATTATTCTTGTGATTACCAATCAGTACATCGCCGTAATCAGTGCCATCAACAATTTCAACATTCCTGATAATATCCCCCTCTGCGTGACCACCCTTGCCGGTGCCTTCCAGGAGGTTGACCGTCACGGCTGCGTCTGATTCCCAATAGCCTACCCAGTCGCCGGCGCCGGCGCCGCCCTGTAACCGGTTGGCGCCTGCATCACCTCTCAAATTATCATCGAAGCCAGACCCGGTTACGTTCTCAATACTGGTAAGGACATCACCCTCCGCAGCACCCCCTCCAGTATTTCCATACTTCAGATCGACAAACACGCCTGCATCAGAGTCCTCATAAAGCGCCGAGTCAACACCACTGCCACCGTCCAGCCGGTCTGCGCCGGCGCCGCCCTGCAATACATCATCACCACCATTGCCGTACAACTCATCCGCACCATCCAGCCCATACAACACATTGCCAACCCCATCACCCCGTAATACGTCGTCGTAACCCGATCCCGCCAGGTTTTCAATCGCAGTAAGCACGTCTCCCTCGGCATCCCCACCCCCCACCGTACCCGTTGCAAGGTTTATTCTTACCCCTGCACTCGAGCCCAAGTAAGAGGCCCAATCAATACCCCTGCCCCCATCCAGCCGGTCAGCGCCCGCATTGCCGTATAACCAGTCATCACCGTCGCCGCCGTGTAACGCATCATCACCGTCATCCCCATGCAAGCTGTCAGCACCCGCACCACCGAACAGTTTATCCCGGTCCGCGCCCCCGTGCAGTTCATCATCGCCCCCATCACCATACAGGACATCCACACCGGCCTCACCAAAGAGTTGGTCATGGCCAGCGCCCCCCTGCAACTCATCATTGCCCTCATTGCCGCGCAGCTCGTCAGCGCCCGTGTTACCAAGAAGATAGTCCGCACCCGCACCACCGTGTAACACATCATCACCCCCGGCGCCCTCCAGACGATTTGCGCCGGCATCACCCGTCAGGCTGTCCCGGTAGGCAGAGCCTGTTACGTTCTCCATACCCGTAAACGTATCTCCCTCGGCATAACCGCCTGCCGCCGTGCCCGCGGCCAGGTCCACCCGTACTCCTGCCACGGATAAGCGGTAGGACAAAGTGTCCGCGCCTGCTCCTCCATCCAGGCGGTCGGCGCCGGCGCCCCCTGCCAGTACGTCATCACCACCGTTGCCACGCAGTTCATCAGCGCCCCCGTTACCGGCCAGCTCATTGGCGCTGTCATCACCTGTCAGCACATCCGGGAGGGCAGACCCAGCGATATTCTCAATCCCGCTGATGACGTCACCCTCAGCATGACCACCGGCGACCGTATTGTTGTAGAGGTCAACCGTCACGCCCGTGTCCGAACGTAGGTAGACCACCCAGTCCACCCCGCCCCCACCATCCAGCCGATCAGCGCCCGGCCCGCCTTCCAATGCATCGTTGTCGGCGCCACCCCGAAGCTCGTCATTACCCCCGACCCCGTGTAATTCATTGGGACCGTTGTCACCCGTCAACACGTCCCGATAATCAGACCCCGCGATATTCTCTATACTCGTCAGCGTATCGCCCTGGGCATGACCACCGGCAACCGTGCTGTCAGCAAGGTTTACTGTTACACCCGCATCCGATGTCAAATAAACCGCCCAATCCAGACCGATTCCCCCATCCAACCTATCCGCGCCTGCGCCGCCTGCCAATCTATCATCTCCCCCGCTGCCCCGAAGTTCATCGTCACCCCCAAGGCCGTACAACTCATTGGCGCCCGCGTCACCCATCAAAACATCCCGGTACTCAGAGCCCATCACATGCTCAATACCGGTGAATACATCACCTTGTGCATAGCCGCCCGTTAATGTCCCCTCCCCAAGGTTGACCGTGACCCCCGTAGCCGACAACTCGTAGGACAACCCGTCCAGGCCGGCGCCCCCGTCCAATTGATCGACGCCACTGCTGCCCAACAGCCAGTCATCGCCATCCCCTCCCGCCAGAATATCCTCACCACCCGCACCCCAAAGCCGATCATCCCCTCCCCCGCCGTCCAACCTGTTGGTATTGCCATCACCCCACAACACGTCAGCAAAGCCCGACCCGCTCAGGTTTTCTATATTCTCAATCATGTCACCCTGCGCATCACCGCCCGCCGCCGTGCCTGCCGCCAGGTCTACCGTTACTCCCTCATTCGAGCCTTGATAAGAGGCCCAGTCCAACCCCGCACCGCCATCCAACCTGTCGGCGCCGGCGCCGCCTTCCAGTCGGTTGGCAGCATCATCGCCCACCAGCACGTCATCGTGAGCAGAACCAAGGATGTTCTCAATCTCGGTCAATATGTCTCCCTCGGCATGACCGCCCTGCACAATGCCTTCTGCAAGATTGATTGTCACCGCCGCATCCGAATCACGATACGCCGCCCAGTCCATCCCCGCATCCCCGTCCAGACGGTCCGCGCCGGCGCCCCCTTCCAGAATGTCATCACCGCCACTGCCCCAAATCTGGTCATTGCCATCACGCCCGTTCAGGTCGTTGGCAATCGCATTGCCGACAATCACATCATCTCCCGACCCGGCCACAAGATTCTCGATCCAGGTATCCCGTGCGATGCTCATATTGCCAATCAGGCCGTATACATCGGAGATACCTTCCGGACGCAGGTAGATGCGCTGCTCTTGGGTGTCTGTGCGTAAATCCAGTGTGTCGCTACCGCCGTTGTCGTAAATCGTGAAGGTGGTTGGGATCGTAAGGCTTTGGGGTGAAAACTCCGGGTTCTCGGGTGTGCCCACGCTTTCAAAATAGTGAATGATGCCATCTTGATTCCCAACAATGAGATCAGGATGACTATCAGCGTTCAGGTCGGCAAATTCAAGCCCTATCCAATAGCCCGCAACAGTCGCATGAAAAGGATTCTCGAAGCCTGCGCGCTGGACGAAAACCGGTTCGGTCGTTGTGCCGGTATTCTCATGATAGAGAATGTCACCATTGCTGCTTCCCACAACGAGGTCAAAATCACGGTCATTGTCAGTATCAATAAATGCAGGTGTGTTATGAAACCCTCCGCTGATATTATTGAGAGGACTGGATGCACCGCTACGTAATACAAAATCAGGGTTGGTCGCCGTGCCGGTGTTCTCATAGTAAGGAATATCGCCCCCCTCAGTGCCAACCGCGAGGTCAAGATCACCATCGCCGTCCAGGTCGGCCAATGTAAGCGTAGACCATGCACTGATCGTAATGCCATTAAACGGATTGGCTGTGTCAGTGCGTTGTGTAAAATGGGGGACGGCCACAGTACCGGTATTCTCGAAGTAAGCGATAGCGCCGTAGTCATATCCAATGATGAGGTCATGGTCACCATCGCCGTCAAGGTCAGTGAAGGTCGGGGCGCTGTAAGACAGCACCGAAATGCCCTCCAAAGGGTTGTTTACGCCGGTGCGTTCGGTAAAATCAGGGTTGGCAGGCGTGCCGATGTTCTCATAGTAATACAGCAAGCCGGTGTCATTACCAACCACCAAATCCGGGTCACCGTCACCGTCAAGGTCGGTCAATGCCGGTTTAACCGTCGGTGTGCCGGAGTCACTCGGTGCTTGTATATCAGAAAAGGGATTGGCCTCCCCGGTCCATAATCTGAAGTATTCACCCAGGTAACCGTCCACATTTGATTGATAACCGTAAATGGTATCGCCTGTGTTGATCGTGTCAGGCGCGCCATAGAGATCCTGGATGGCGATGATGTCTGCAATCATCGGGGTCACGAACTTGGCAAAGCTGGCATTGATATATGTATTCTCTCCTTGGGAAAAATAAGACATCACCGTGGCCTGATAGGAATCTTTGAGGAATACGTTGTCGCGGCCGTATACACTGAGAAGATCGTATGGACCGGCATGACCCAGACCCAAGGCGTGACCGATCTCGTGAATATAGGTCACGAAAGCGTTGCTGACCACACCTGTGCCATATGCAAACAACCAACCTGATGGCACGTTGACCAGGGACACAATATCCCCGTTAATGAACCGGCTGATGCCGAGAGAGCTTTCCCCTTCATCATCAAAGATGATACGGGCAGTATCATCTTCGACGAACCTGAAAGTAATACCGGTCACGTTAGTCCAAGACTCAAGCGCCCAGCGCACGACTTGCTGTCCCTCTTCGGTGAGGGCGGTAATATTGACACTCAGCATGCCGCCAGGCTCCAGATCATGAGCAAACCTTGATCCCTTTTGCCATTCTTCCTGGAAACCATCCGTCAGAAACTCGGCAATCTCGTCATAACTGCCCTCCGGGATCGTGTTCTCGGCCAGCGCAAGCTCGTAGCTACCCGTGAAAGTATCATCGTAACTGCCTATGCACAGATAATAAGTCCCGCTGACGTCGGGGCTGAAAATGAGCCTTGCGCCGGCAGGAATCAAGACGCCGGAGGCCACCTGGTTGCCGGAGGCATCAAACAGCCCCAATACAGCCCAATCAACACCGCCGAGAGTAACATCGTATATCGTCTCCGCGCTCAGTTCGACTTTGATCCAGTCTTTGTCACCCACCGAATCGAGCGTTCCCTGGAACATGTCTCCAAGAGATAGGGTATATTGCGTTTGCGCATTCGCGCCGGCATCACCCTTGTCTTCTTTGATAACAGCCATTTGCTCACCCCCTGTCTGAACCGAAAAGCGTCATTTTCATCCTGCTATTCATGTCTGTCGGCTGCTTGCGTTATTTTACGATCTGGATGGGCTTGCCACCTGTTCCGGGGCGCCTTCGGAGTTCTGGGCTGTCTGCTGCGAGGTAAGCGCGGCCGCGCGCTTGCTGGCCGCCAGCTCTGTCTGCACGTATGTCATCAGGCTGGGGATGCCAGGCTCACACAGATCATCGCCTGCCGGTTGCCAGATATAGCCCAGGTTTGCGAGTTGGTCCAACTGCGCATCAGCCGTTTGTGCCGTTACGCCGGTTAGGGCAACCAGGTGATCTGACAGGTCCATGTAGCCGGCTGTTTCCTGTCCCACAAATGTACCGGCTACGGCGCCGGCGGCCTGCAGCAAGCCCTGTTTGCGCAGCTCGCGGAAACGATCTCCGTAGTAAGCGGTCCTGCTGGCCTCAAACCTTGGCCTGGCCGCATCGACAATACTTGCCTGCACACGGAAACGCATGGTGTCCACCATGGCATGGCACAGCGCTTCCCCCCAGAGTTGGATGAAGTAGGGGTAACGCTGGCTTTCCTGCACTACGCGGTCCAGGACATCCTTGTCAAAGGTGATATCTGCCTCAGCCAGCGGAGAGACCAGCGCCTCAACAGTAGCTTCCAGACTCAGGCGGCCAATGCCGATTTTTTCTGCCCGGTTCCAGAAGGTGGCGCTCATCTGATTCAAGTGATCTCTCAAATTTGGCGTCCCGGCGATGGCCAACAGAAAGGGAGCGCCCTGTTTGCGCACTTGCTGGCTGGCGTTCAACAGCGTATGACCCACCTCCGCGGCTAGCGTATGCGCCTCGTCCAGCGCTACTACCAACGGGCGTTTGCGGCAGCGGGCGACCAGCATTTGAACAAGATGGCGACGTTTGATGTTGTCCATCTGGTCAGGCGTCATACTGTCCCAGCGGGCGCCGATGGCCTGCAGGTCGATGCTGAGCCCGGAGGGAGTAATGGATGTCAGGAACTTCCCGATTACACTATCGTCATAGAGCAGGTGGCTTGCCAGATCGGTAACATTTCCAATCTCCGCGGGTGTCAGGTCCAGCGTGTCGGTGTCCTGATCTTCGCACTGTCGGCGGAAGGTTTCGAGCAGCACGGTTTTGCCGTTACCGCGCGGCCCATAGATCACTGCGTCGGCAGGCACCTGACGGTTACTCAGCAGGCGTTGCAGAAAGCCTTGCAACACACGCAAATCACCGTCCCTGCCAGCAAGCACAGGAGGCAGAGCACCGCTACCCGGCACAAACAGGCTCAGCAGGTTCTTTGTGAAGTCAGGGTCGATATAGCTCGTTGTCACAATGACGAGTATAGCACGGTAAGACAACGACTTGCCCTCATACAGGGGCCGGCAGAAAAGCAAGTTGCTACGGAATTAAACTCCCTGATGCCTGCAAATTATCAGAACAGGAAGTCACTCGCATCCAGGTTGGTGATGTCGAAATCGACCAGCAGGATCGTGCCACCGTCGTGGGCTGACATGTCTATTATGAGCCCAGATATGGACACATTTGGACGGGATGTGGCGGAGGACAGGTTGATATCATCAAATCCAGACAGGTTGAAGGCGCTGAGGTCGATTTTATCTTCATCGTTGACAAAGTAGATGGTATCGTCTCCATGGCCGACATCGAAGATAAACACGTCAACGCTTCCATCACTCTCATTAGACCACTCAATATGTCCGGCCAAGTAATCGTTTCCGACACCACCGTCTAAGAGGTCGGCACCAGCGCGGCCTATCAAGACGTCATGGCCTCTCCCCCCGTGAATATTATCATCGCCGTCGTATCCGAAGATGGAATCATTACCCTCATCACCGTAAATGATGTCATCGCCGCCATATCCGAGGATGGCATCATTACCCTCACCACCGTAAAGGGTGTCATTGCCATCTCCCCCGTGGATTTGATCATCCCCCTCACCCCCATAGATGCTATCATTGCCGATAAGACCGTGCAGAAAGTCATCACCGCCATTGCCGTGCATCTCATCGTCACCAGCAAAGCCTAGCAGGGAATTATCGCTGTTGTCACCTGTCAATACATCTCCTTGATTGGAACCTCTTATGCTCTCAATATTGACAATCACATCACCTTCGGCGTGACCACCCTTGCTTGTACCCTCTTCGAGATTTATGGTCACTCCGGTATCCGAAGCCAGATATGATGCCGTATCGGAACCCCCACCACCGTCCAGCATATCCGCGCCGGCTCCTCCAACCAGCCAATCATCTCCACCATTTCCGTGAAGCTCATCGTCTCCAGCATAACCGTAAAACGTGTTATTTTTGTGATCACCAGTCAATACATCTTTGTAATCAGTACCACTAACGTCCTCAACACCTGTAATAACATCCCCTTCTGCACTACCTCCCTTGCCGGTACCGTCCAAGAGGTTGACTGTGACACCCACATCTGACGGCAAATAGTCTATCCAGTCTATCCCTTCACCTCCGTCCAACCGATCAGCGCCGCCGCCACCATGAAGTCTGTCGTCGCCAGCGCCCCCTACAAGGTGATTAGCGCCGTCATCACCTCTTATTGCATCTGCATAATCAGTGCCAATCACATTCTCAATACTTCTGATCACGTCACCTTGCGCATGACCGCCTTCAACCGTATTCTCTACCAGATTGACGATGATGCCTTGGTCCGAATCCTCATACGACAGCGTATCAATACCCTCTCCGCCGTCCAACTGATCGGCCCCAGCGCCACCCTGTAATACGTCATCACCAGCATTGCCGTACAACTCATCCGCGCCGTCCAACCCATATAACATATTGCCAACCCCATCACCCCGTAACACGTCGTCGTAACCGGAACCCATCAGGTTTTCAATCGCAGTGAGCACGTCTCCCTCGGCATCCCCGCCCCCCACCGTACCCATCGCAAGGTTTATTCTCACCCCTGCGCCCGAGCCCAAATAAGAGACCCAGTCAAGGCCCCTGCCCCCATCCAGCCGGTCGGCACCCGCATTGCCGTATAACCAGTCATCGCCGGCACCGCCCTCCAACTCGTCATCACCGTCATCCCCATACAAGCTGTCAGCACCCGCACCACCGAACAGTTGGTCTTTATCTACTCCCCCGTGCAGTTCATCATTGCCCCCATCACCATGCAGGACATCCGCGCCCGCGCCACCGTGTAATGCATCATCACCCCCGGCGCCCTCCAGACGATTTGCACCGGCATCACCCGTCAGGCTATCCCGGTAACCAGAGCCTGTTACGTTCTCCATACCTGTAAACGTATCCCCCTCGGCATAACCGCCTGCCGCCGTGCCCGCGGCCAGGTCCACCCGTACTCCTGCCACGGATAAGCGGTAGGACAAAGTGTCCGCGCCTGCTCCTCCATCCAGGCGGTCGGCGCCGGCGCCCCCTGCCAGTACGTCATCACCACCGTTGCCACGCAGTTCATCAGCGCCCCCGTTACCGGCCAGCTCATTGGCGCTGTCATCACCTGTCAGCACATCCGGGAGGGCAGACCCAGCGATATTCTCAATCCCGCTGATGACGTCACCCTCAGCATGACCACCGGCGACCGTATTGTTGTAGAGGTCAACCGTCACGCCCGTGTCCGAACGTAGGTAGACCACCCAGTCCGGCCCGCCCCCACCATCCAGCCGATCAGCGCCCGGCCCGCCTTCCAATGCATCGTTGTCGGCGCCACCCCGAAGCTCGTCGTTGCCTCCTGCGCCGTACAGTTCATTGGCTCCACTGTCGCCAGTCAATATATCCTCATAACCAGACCCTGCGATATTCTCTATCCCGGTAAACGTGTCACCTTGTGCATGACCGCCAACCGCCGTGTTGTCAGCCAGATTCACTGTTACACCCGCATCCGATGTCAAATAAACCGCCCAATCCAGACCGGCACCCCCATCCAATCGGTCTCCACCGGTGCCGCCCTCCAGCACATCGTCGCCTTCATTGCCCCGAAGTTCATCGTCACCCCCAAGGCCGTACAACTCATTGGCACCAGCATCACCCGTCAATACATCCCGGTACTCAGAGCCCATCACATGCTCAATACCGGTGAATACATCACCTTGCGCATCACCGCCCGCTGATGTCCGCTCCCCAAGATTGACCGTGACCCCTGCAGCCGACAACTCGTAGGACAACCCGTCCAGGCCGGCGCCCCCATCCAACTGATCGATGCCACTGCTGCCTAACAACCAGTCATTGCCATCTCCTCCCACCAGAACATCCTCACCACCCGCGCCCCAAAGCCGATCATCCCCTCCTTTGCCTTCCAACCTGTTGGCATTGCCATCACCCCGCAACACGTCAGCAAAGCCCGACCCGCTCAGGTTTTCTATATTCTCAATCACGTCACCTTGCGCATCACCGCCCTCTGCCGTGCCTGCCGCAAGGTCTACCGTTACTCCCTCATTCGAACCTTGATAAGAGGCCCAGTCCAACCCCGCACCGCCATCCAGCCTGTCGCCGCCGCTGCCTCCCTCCAGCCGATTGTCCTCATCGTCACCCACCAGCACATCATCGTGGGCAGAACCAATGATGTTCTCAATCTCAGTCAATACGTCTCCCTCGGCATGACCGCCCTCTGCCGCGCGTTCCGCCAGGTTAATTGTTACCCCTGCATCCGAATCACGATACGCCGCCCAGTCCATCCCCGCATCCCCGTTCAGACGGTCCGCGCCGGCGCCACCTTGCAGGATGTCATCACCGCCACTGCCCCAAATCCGGTCATTGCCTGCACGCCCGTTCAGGTCGTTGGCAATCGCATTGCCGGCAATCAGGTCATCTCCGGAACCGGCAATAACGTTCTCTATCCAGGTATCCCGTGCAATAATCACGTTCCCAATCAGGCCGTATACATCGGAGATACCTTCCGGACGCAGGTAGATGCGCTGGTCGTTCGTATCCGTGCGCACGTCCAGAGTATCGGTGCCGCCGTTGTCGTAAATCGTGAAGGTGGTTGGTCTAGCGAGGCTTTGGGGTGAAAATTTGGGGTTCTCCACTGTGCCGGTATTTTTATAATAAGCAATGACGCCATCCTGATTGCCAACAATGAAGTCAAGATTGCCATCACCATTCAGATCACCAAATTCAATCCCAAGAAAAAAACCTGCATTGATTCCTTGGAAAGGATTATCAAAATCTCTGCGCTGGGTGAAATCCGGCTCGGTTGTTGTGCCGGTGTTCTCGAAATAGAGGACGCCACCACCTCTATTCCCGACGATGAGGTCAAAATCGTCGTCATTATCAACATCGACAAATACGGGCGAGTTATAAGAGCCTTCATTGATGTTGTTAAGAGGACTGGACGTACCGGTCCGTAATGCAAATTCAGGATTGGTCTTCGTGCCGGTGTTCTCATAGTAAGGAACGTCACCGTCATTGGTGCCGACAGCAAGGTCACTATCGCCGTCGCCATCCAGATCTGCAAATGCGAGTGTGCTCCATGATCCCATTGTGATATTGCTAAACGGATTGGCCGCGTCGGAGCGTTGTATAAAGTGGCCAGAGGTCGCAGCGCCGGTATTCTCGAAATAAGCGATAGCATCATTGCCATCACCAACGATGATGTCCAGGTCACCATCGCCGTCAAGGTCGGTGAAGGTCGGGGCGCTGTAAGACTGCACCGAAATGCCCTCCAAAGGGTTGTTTACGCCGGTGCGTTCCGTAAAATCAGGGTTGGCAGGCGTACCGATGTTTTCAAAGTAATACAGCAGGCCAGTGTTATTACCGCCCACAAGGTCCAGGTCACCATCACCGTCAAGGTCGGCCAATGCCAGCTTAAGAGCTTGATGATCAACGTTACTTGGCACTTCTACACTGAAGAAGGGATTTTCCTCCCCGGTCCATAATCTGAAGTATTCACCCAGGTAACCGTCCACGTTAGATTGGTAGCCGTAAATGGTATCGCCTGTGTTGATTGTGTCAGGCACACCGTAAAGATCCTGGATGGCGATGATGTCCACTATCATTGGAGTGACAGATTCAGCAGAGCTTGCTCTCAAGTAGGTGTTATCACCTTGGTTTACATACGACATTATCGACAGCTGATCAGAGTCATTCACGAAGATGTTGTGATAGCCGTAATAAAATGGACTGCCGTTGTAGGGACCGGGATGACCGAGGCCGAGAGCATGACCAGTTTCATGAAAATAGACATAGAAGGTGTAACTATCAATCGTTGTTCCATGCTCAATGAGATGGAATTCCGGAACACTCACCATCGAAGATTCGATAAGCCCATCACCGTGTACAACTCCCGCGTGTGCCCAATCTAAATCATCAGTAAATGTAATATGGGCAGTATCATCATCGACAAACTCGAAAGTAATGCTGGTGACGCTGTCCCAAGCCTCAATTGCCCATCGGGCTAGTCGTTGACCCTCTTCAGTCAGGGCGGTGATATTAACGGTCAAACTACCGCCAGGTTCAACGTCAAAAGCGATCCTTGAGCCCCAGTAGCCATCGGTCAGATACCCGGCAATCTCGTCATAACTACCCACAGGGATGGTGTTTTCAGTGAGAGCAAGCTCATAGACACCCGTGACAGCATCATCGTAACTGCCTACCCCGAGATAATACGTCCCACTGACACTCGGACTGAAGATCAGCTTTGTGCCGGAGGGAGTGTAGCCACCAGAGACTATCCAGTTCCCGGAAGCATCAAACAGCGCCAATTCGGCCGAATCGACATCCTCAACGGTAAAGCCGAGAGTAAAATCGTATATCGTCTCCGCGCTCAGTTCGACCTTGATCCAGTCTTTGTCACCCCCTGAATCGAGCGTTCCCTGAAATATGTCTCCCAGCGAAATCGTGTAAGAGGTTCCAGCAGCCGCACCGGCATCGCCTCTGTCTTCTTTAATCACGGCCATTTATCAGCCCGTCCCCTCTGCCTGAATTCAAACAACAGCGCTTTTTATTAGACCATATACGATGAAACTTTGGAATGTAGTCTTCCAGGAATTCACGCTTGTAGCCGACAGGCTCCCGTTCATAAATCGGACGGCGTACATAGTCCCGGAAGGCGAGGCTAGAATCGAAGTCGATATCAATGAGCTATAGGCAGCCCAGGGTCTTTCAGAAGATAAAGTCGTTCTCATTAATCAGCGCGGCGTCTACTCCTGTCAGGGTGACTTGACTGTCCGTGTCTGTCACCTGAACCACCGCATCGCCATCGCTGTTGTTTGACACGGTCAGGTCGGCATACTGCAAGTCCAGGGCAGTGAAGTCCATCAGGTCGGTCCCATCTTCAAAATCCGTTATCCGGTCCTGACCAAAGCCCGGGCCCGTGAACGCGAACTCTTGCTCCGACGCAGGCTCGCTCTCGAGCGCATCCCCCGCCTCCCGATTGATGAACACAAAATCGTCCTCTCCCACCTGCCCGGCATCAACGCCTGCCAGAACGATGGCGTCCTTTGTGCCATCCACGCTTATCACGGCGCTACCGCCGGCGTTGTTCGCGACCGACAAGTCACTCCACTGCAGGCCGTGCAGCTTCAGCAGATCGGTTCCATCCTCGAAATCGCCGATGCGGTCCCGGCCAAAGCCCGGTTGCTCATAGACGAAAAAATCCGCACCCTCACCACCGTAGAGAATATCCTTGCCCTCGCCCCCTTGCAGACGGTCCCGGCCATCGCCGCCATACAACTCATCGTTGCCGTTCTCACCCCAGAGCTTGTCCCGGCCCTTGCCGCCATACAAGGTGTCATGGCCCTTGCCGCCATACAGCCGGTCATTCCCCACACCGCCGTACAAGGTGTCTGAGTGTTTATCACCCCAGAGACGGTCATTGCCGGCGTTGCCATGCAGAATGTCATTACCCAGGTTGCCCGATATCCGGTCATTGTTACCCAGACCTTCAATGCGGTCGTCCCCGGCCAGACCGTTGATGACATCGGCGCCGGTCGTGCCGCTCAGCCGGTTCGCTTCCGAGGTGCCATTGATAACCGTTCTGGCCGGTGCGGGCGCCTTCGGGTCGTCGAACACGAAACGGTCGGCGCCGGCCCCACCGGTCATCACGTCGTTGCCCGCCCCCGCGATCAGGACGTTATCGGCCTCATTGCCCGTCAAACTATCATTGCCACTGCCCGACGTGGCATTCTCGATCACCACACCGTTGGCGATGACATAGCCACCAGGGATTTTCCATGCCCAGGAAACGTAGCCCCCGCCGCCGGGTTCATACTCAAGCGTGGCCGCGCGCAAGTCGATCACGGCATTGGCGGCGCCTGTGTACTCAATCGTGTCAATCCCGCCGGTATCCCAGATAGCGTGATAGCCGTTTGCCGCCGCGCGGGTGGCGGCCATTGTGTAAACGTCATCGCCCGCCGCGTGGGTGGTGTTGGCGCCATACATGTTTTGCAGGGCGGCAATGTCCAGTGCACCAAACGTGGCAATGGCAGAGCCATCGCCTGGATTGTCTGGGCGGCCGTTCCAGCTACCGTTATAGGTGCTGTTGTACGATGTCACGGTGAATATCGTCTGGTCCAGCCCGTAACCGGCTTTTATGACCTTGGTGGAGTTGCCCGTATCATGCGGGTGGCCCAAGCCCAGACCATGCCCTATTTCATGGATGACGGTGAGGTAGAACCTCCCTCCCTGGTCGAATTGGCCGCCGGGTTTATCACTCCAGTCGCGGTCTCTGGTGTTTGCCATGCCTTCCTTGCCATCGCCGTTAATGGGGAAACGAAACTGACCCGATTGCAGGCCGCGGCCAATGTGTTCACCACCCAGAATTATGCTGTTCTCTTTGCTGCCATCGAAAACCCCGAATTTGAGGTCGGCAGAATCCCAATCCGTGGTGAGCTGGAAATCAACGTTGATAAAGGTTTCCAGATTTTCGAAGACCAGATTTGGGTTTTCTCATAGTCGGTCATATTACGGGCGTGGTACCACTGCATCGCAAGGTCACCTTCCTTGAATAAATACACCAGGACCGGACCCGATATATTCAGCTTGTGTTTTCCCTCAATGGCGTCAACAGGTTTATCGCTCATAATCATCTCCAGCCGTGGTGCTACAGGCGGCTTCAGGACAGGGCGGGCGGTTCTAGCATAAATATCACTCCAGTCCACCCGGTTTGCGTCTTCGTGCCGCGTATGCGGCGGGGGGATAACATCATGGCTGATCGCCGAAAGACGGTTCCGGTCAAAGCGCACAGGCGCAGGCGACCGCAGTAACCGATACAGCCCCGTACTCAGTGCGGGGCTTTTGAACTTTGCCCTCATCCTTCGGCACTATCGTATATAATTCCCCAATAAAACATGAAATTATGCGGCAGCCGGAACCGATACCAGCACCAGTATGGCTCCGGGCTATGACTTTTAGTGAATGGGACGAGCGTGTGGGGATTAACGAGATATGGCTACTATCAGAGAGAACAACGGTGATGCATCGCCAAATTCCGGAACTCAATACGAGCTGTCTGTCGGAGATGTATTTGAGGGAAAGCTGAACCCCGTCAGCGACAAGGACTGGCTTCGCGTCGAACTGGCCGCCGGGACGATTTACGACGTTATTCTGAATGGCGTCTATTCGGCCCAACTCACCATCCTCGATGCACAGGGTAATGAGATGGCCTACGGCGTCAGTAACTTCGATTACACGAAAATCAAGATATTCACCCCGGATGCCAGCGGCACATATTACATCGGCATAGCCAGCAGCAATGCCGAGCACACGGCTAACTACCAGTTATCGTTTGACGAGAATCCGATCACAACCGTCAGCCATGATGTGATTGCCGAGTATATGTCAAGTCGCTGGCCCAATGAGCAGGCTTTTGACGTGGTGTCCGGTGGTGTACTGACCGCCGATATCACTGCCCTGAACGAAGCAGGACAACAACTGGCCCGCTGGGCGCTGGACGCGTGGAGTAACGTTTCCGGCATCACGTTTAAATTGGTTGCTGACGATGATGCCCACATTACCTTTGACGACAACCAGGACAACGAAGCGTCTGCAACCGCCAATCGCAGCACCAGTGAAGGTTTCATCGTGTCTGCGCGGATCAACGTGCCGGCGAGCTGGATCCCCGACGACGGGGCCAGGATGGACAGCCATGTTTTCTATGCTTATTTGCATGAGATCGGCCATGCCCTCGGCCTTGACCACCCGGGCCCTTACAACGCGAATTACCTGGCTTTAATCGACAAGATATTCCTGAATGACACGTACCAGACAACGGTGATGTCATATTTTCGCCAGGACCATGACCAGTTCGTAGACGCCAGTTTTGCCTATCCCGTGACACCGATGGTCGCGGATATTATCGCGATACAGGGCCTGTATGGCGTACCCGATGACCTTAATCCGGGTGATACGATTTACGGCTATGGCGCCGATGTCGAAGGCTACCTGGGCGAACTGTTCGAGCTTTGGACCGGCGAGGGGGATTCATCTTTCGAAAACCCCGTCACTCTGACGCTGTACGACAGCGGTGGTATCGATACCCTGGATCTGCGCACCGACAGCGCCGACCAACAGGTTGACCTGAGACCCGAGAGGTTCTCGGACGTGTACGGTCTGGTCGGTAACCTGATCATCGCGCAGGACACGTTGATAGAAAACTTCATCAGTGGATCCGGGGATGACGTAGTGACCGGTAACGATGCCGCGAACTACCTGCAGGGACGGGACGGTAACGACGATCTGAGCGGCGGCCGCGGCGACGATGTGCTGGAAGGCGGCGCCGGCGCGGACCGGCTGGATGGGGGCCCCGGTACGGACTGGGCGTCCTACCACGGGTCGAATACTGCTGTGACAATCG
Organism: Gammaproteobacteria bacterium; assembly: GCA_965116495.1. GTDB lineage: Bacteria > Pseudomonadota > Gammaproteobacteria > Eutrophobiales > Eutrophobiaceae > JAAXHV01. Next base: position 1,591,851 of record OZ220696.1, read on the forward strand.
ATCTTGGGCAGAAAACGCTGACCGGAGGCCATGCTGAGGGCGACGTGCTGGTCAATATCGAGAACATCATCGGCTCTGGTTATGCCGATGTCCTGACCGGGAATGACGGCGCCAACAGCCTGGAAGGGGGTGCGGGCGCGGACCGGTTGGAAGGGGCGCCGGTGAGGATACCGCCTCGTACGCGCAGTCGGCTGCCGGGGTGACCGTGCGCCTGCACTCGGGTGAGGTACGGGGCGGTGACGCCGTAGGCGATACCTTCGCGGCGATGGTGACGGTCGAGTATATTGACGGTGACGGTGACACCCGGCAGGAAACCGTTCCCGACATTGAGCATCTCCTGGGCTCGAAGCACGCCGATACCCTGGCCGGCGACAGCCGAGCCAACCGGCTGGCAGGGGGCGACGGGGATGACAGGTTGTACGGCGGTCCCGGAGGCGGTGATGATGTGCTGCTGGGCGGACCCGGCGCCGATGCCCTGTTTGGCGGTATCGGTGACGATGTAATGGAAGGGGGGGCGGATGCGGACACGCTCAGAGGCGGGCCCGGCGCCGATACGGCTTCGTATGCGCAGTCGGCTGCCGGTGTTGAAGTCCGTCTGTATGACGGTACGGTCAAGGGAGGTGATGCCGAGGGGGATGTGCTGGATGGGATTGAGAACCTGACCGGGTCTGCTTATGCGGACACCCTGGAAGGTGATAGTAGCGCCAACCGCCTGGACGGCGGACCCGGGATAGACTGGGTATCCTACCGGGGCTCGGATGCGGCGGTGACGGTGAAGCTCAGGGACGGCACCGGGGCAGGCGGTCATGCCGAGGGTGATGCCATTGTCAACGTTGAGAATGTAGCAGGCTCTGATTACAACGACGTGCTGGGAGGCGACAGTGGAGCCAACCATCTCGCAGGTGGGGACGGCAATGACGGGCTCTGGGGCAGCAGTGGCGATGACGTCCTGGAGGGGGGCGCGGGGACAGACCGGATGTTCGGCGGTATCGGTGTGGACTGGGTGATTTATACAGGCTCGGATGCAGGGGTGACGGTGAACCTTGAGGACGGCACCGGGGCAGGCGGACACGCCGAAGGCGACACCATTGCCGAGGTTGAGAATGTAAACGGATCCGGCTTCAACGACGTGCTGCAAGGCAATGAAGGTATCAACCGGCTGAACGGTGGTGACGGCGACGATGAGCTGGAGGGCGGCGAGGGTGACGACATCCTGGAAGGTGGCGCAGGCGCCGACCGATTGGATGGCGGTAACGGGATTGATACGGCAATTTATCAAGCTTCAGATGCGGCAGTGACGGTGAATCTCGGCACCGACACGGCGGCCGGAGGCCATGCACAAGGCGATGTGTTTACCAGCATCGAGAGAATCATCGGTTCAATATATGGCGATAACCTGGTTGGGGGGAGCGGCATTGATCGGCTTGATGGTGCTGAGGGTGACGATGTACTGCAAGGCGGCGACGGCGGCGACCGGCTGGACGGCGGTGCTGGTTCGGACACGGTAAGCTATCGGAATTCAACTGCAGCGGTAACAGTGAACTTCGGCAATGACACATTTGCCGGCGGCCATGCCGAGGGTGATACGGTCGTCAACGTCGAAAATCTGGAGGGATCGAACTACGATGATGTGCTGACCGGCGACAGCAACGCAAACCGGCTGTACGGCGGTGAGGGCAACGACATCCTGGAGGGTGGTGCGGGTATCGACCGGCTGGATGGCGGACCGGGGGTGGACACGGTGTCATATGAAAACTCCAGTGATGGGATATTGGTTAACCTGCTGTTCAACAAGGGTTCGCTAAATGCCTACAACGACAGGAGCGAAGAAATTGTCAATATCGAAAACGTGATTGGGTCTGAATACTGGGATTCCATCAGGGGAGACAGCGGTGAGAATGATTTGTACGGTCGTGCCGGCAACGACGATCTTAATGGTGGAGCAGGTAACGACAGACTGTTTGGTGAGGATGGTGAAGATCAGCTATGGGGGTTGACCGGCGCCGACCGGCTGGATGGTGGAGATGGTGTAGATATTGCGGTTTACTGGGTTTCCGACACTGCAGTAACCATAAGCCTCGAAGATGGGACGGGACAAGGTGGCCATGCCGAGGGCGATGTGCTGGTCGCCGTGGAAAATCTCTGGGGGTCCGACCACGATGATACGCTGTCCGGCGATAGCGGCGCCAACCGTTTGTACGGCGGCAAGGGCAACGATGATCTGCGTGGCAACGGCGGCAACGACATACTGGAAGGTGATGTTGGCGCAGACCGGCTGGACGGCGGACCGGGTATGGACATGGTCTCTTACAGTTTGTCAAATGAAGGCGTAACGGTAAAGCTGGGGGAAGACGTCATAGAAGGGGGTCATGCCGAGGGCGACACATTCGTCAGCATAGAGGGTATAGAGGGGTCCGGCTATGATGACATACTGGCAGGCGATAACGGCGCCAACAGACTGGCGGGTGGATACGGTGATAATGTATTGGAAGGTGGCGACGGGCCGGATCAATTCATCTTCGATTGGGTCAACGGCGACGACACCATCCTGGATTTCGCCGATAATGAAGACCTCATAGACCTCAGCGCAACCGACCTATCCGGTTTTGATGCGCTTATCCTGTCATCCGACTCCAACGGCGTGACGATACACATGACGACGTCAGGCGGCGGGTCGATATTTCTGGAGGGCTTCGACATCGCCAACCTCGACGCATCGGACTTTATCTTCTGACCTGCAACCATTCTCAAATCAATAACAGAGGTAACTTGCCTGCAAACAGAGTAAAACATTCTGACCCAGGTAGATTACATGACCGCACGTATCATTTATGATGATATTGCCGACTACCTGACCGACGGCTACTGGGAGTGGCGAGGGGAGGCACGGCGCGCTGACCCCCCCCCGGTAACCTGATCCACCTGCAACTTAGAAAATTCCCTATAATCAACAGTCGATCAATCTTATGGAACAATAATTAACGTGATAACTGTTTTATTATATAATTGTTTTTATATTTATAATCAATAAGCTATGAATAATATCTGGCGGAGAGAGAGGGATTCGAACCCTCGATACGCTATTAACGTATACACACTTTCCAGGCGTGCGCCTTAAGCCACTCGGCCATCTCTCCTGATGAGGGGCTATATATGTATGATACGACATAAACGCAGGAAAAAGGTACAAATCCGGAGTTTCCCTGACAATATCGCAGCATCATCCCAACTCCTTGAAATAACGCCGCATCTCTTCCACAACCCTCGGGGCGAGCAGTGTTGTCGCAGTGAGTGTCGGAATAACCATCAATGCAAAAGCCGTATCGATAATATTTACCGCGGTAGCCTGGTTCCAGTTCGCCGCAACAGGTATCAGCAACAAATAAATATATACATACTGGCTCCCAACCCGCTTGCCGAACAGGTAGCGCGCACATTTCACACTGTAATAGGAATAACTGATCATGGTGGAAACGGCGAACAGGGAAAACGTGATGAGCAGAACAACACTGCCCAGGTAAGGCATGGTCTGTTCAAAGGCATCGGCCGTCATCGCAACGCCATTGCCCGACGGTGTGACACCGGCGCTGAGTATCACCAATGCGGTGAGGGTACAGACAATTATCGTATCGATAAACGGACCTGTCATAGCGACCATTCCTTCGCGGATCGGCTCCCTGGTCTGCGCGGCGCCATGGGCCAGGGCTTCGGTTCCGATGCCTGCCTCGTTGGAGAAAACAGCGCGCTTGACCCCGGTCACCAGTACCTCCTTGAATGTGAGCCCTATTGCTCCGCCCAGTATTGCCTGCCCGCCAAATGCCGCCCGGAAAATATCCGCAAACAAATCCGGGATAATCTCGTAATGGGAGATAATCACCAGCATGCCCGAGATGAAATAAAGAATGAACATTGCCGGCACCAGACGGGATGTAGCCCTGCCCACCCGCCTGATGCCGCCCAGGATCACCGCTCCCACAAAAACTGTCGCGACAAGGCCGGTAACCGTTCTATCGACTTCCCATCCAGCCTGTAACAGACCGGCCAGTTGATTGGCCTGGAACAAGGGTAAACAGCCCGCCATGCCGCAAATCGCGAACATGAAGGCCAGGGGCCTGAATTTTGGGCCCAGTCCCATTTCAATAAAATACATGGGGCCGCCCTGGGCAATGCCGTCTTCATCCCGCTGACGGTACATACAGGCAAGCGTACAGGTGAAGAACTTTGTACACATACCCAGCAAACCTGCCACCCACATCCAGAAAATGGCGCCCGGCCCACCCATACTAATGGCAATGGCTACTCCCGCAATATTCCCCATACCGATAGTGCCGGATAATGCCGATGACAACGCCTGAAAATGCGGGATTTCTCCGGGATCATCGGGGTTGCTGAACCTGCCCCGCAACAGGTCGAAGGTATGGCGCAAGCGCAGGAACGGCAGTAACCGGCACAGAAAAGCGAAATACACAGCCGTGGCGGCAATCAGGCAGACCAGTGGCAGTCCCCACATAAAATCCACCGCCTGTTGCCAGAAATGATCGAAACTACTCAAGCCTTGGGTACCTGGAGATTAAATCCATAGCTTAAATCATACTGTACAGAAGAAAAACCTCAGACAGGATTAAGCGGTCAGCCCCAGGCAGCCGGAGGCGCCATGCGCCCATTGCCATCGTTGAACGGATGCACTTCTGCTATCAGAAAATGCATAAACAATGCACGCTTAATACCGGCCTTCACGCGCCGGTATAAATCAAAACCCTGCAACAGTGTACCCTCAACCTGCTCCGGCAGGACAAAATACCTCGTTCCGGCCTGGTTGGGTACGTTTTTAAATTGACCCGGCCGTTTGTCAGGACGTTCTCTTCAGGGATGAGAGCGATTGATTTATTACTAAGGGTAGATGGATTCCCACTTGCGCGGAAATAACTGGATGTATAGGCTTGGCGCCGATGAACTTTTTAATCTGGTTACAGGACAGTGCGCTGGGGACCTGGGTGGCGGGGTCTATCTGGGGTTATCCGATAGTACTGTCGTGTCATGCCGTGGGTATGGCCGTCGTGGCCGGGACGGTGGTGATGCTCAATCTCCGGGTCCTCGGGTTTGCCCGCAATGTGCACGTCACATTATTCGATAAATTGTCCGTTATCACCTGGGCGGGCCTTGCCTTGAATGTTTTGACCGGGCTGGCGCTGTTCTCGGGGGATCCCGTCAAGTTTTTCTATCACCCTGTTTTCCGGATAAAGATTTCACTTATTGCTGTTGGGATCCTGACTTTATGGTTCGTGCTTCATGCGATACGGGACTCTGCCCGGATACCGGCAGGTGCAAATGAAATGCCGGCCAGGGTGAAAGTGGCGGCCGGGTTTTCCCTGTTATTCTGGTCTTGTGCGATTATCGCGGGACGGCTCATTGCCTATGTCGAACACATAAACGGGGGCTAGCAGTCTGTCGGACTTGGGCGCTGCGATTATCTTTGCGGACCACTTTTCAGGTCTTTTTGTCGCGGCAAGGCGCACGTGCATGTTGCCTGAACCTATACATGTACATTATGGGGATGTACAGACCTCACCAGGCGCCTGTCCTGACCGGGTAAACACCCACTGCCCCCTGCATCAGGCCAGCTGCATGTTATGCAGGCGTTTACAGTTGTAGGCCAGGGCCAGTAACTGCCACTCACCGGTCACCTTCTCATGGCCGCGCAGGAGAAACTGCCGGAACCCCAGGGCCTGCTTCATGATACCGAACACCGGCTCCACGGTCTGCTGCCGCAACCGGTAGCTGGCCCGGTTGTCCGCCTGTGATAACTTCTCTTGCATCGCCACCAGCCAGGGCGCTTTCGCCGGCTTGGGCTTGGCCGCCTGCGCCGGGTCCGGCAACGGGCGGAAGTCATGCCGCCGGCGCCGGTCCTCCGTCCCCACCGCCACCAGCACGTCTATCTCCCGACCGGTCAGCGCAGCCACTTCTGTCTCCGTCGCATAGCCGTTGTCCGCCAACACCTGGGCAGGGGTCCCCAACGCCGCCGGCACCGAGTCAATGTCAGCGACCAATTCGTTGCGGTCGCTGGCGCATTGGCTGACCCGCGTCCCCAGCACCAACTGGCTGCCGTCCGCATCCACCACCGCCTGCGCATTGTACGCCTGCCGGTACTCACTGCGTTTGTTCTTGCGCATCAGGGAACTGTCCGCATCCGTCAGGTTCACCTGGGTGTCCTCCGCCGGGGTGTCTTCCGGCGGCTTGATAGGGTGCCCCTTGGCCCGGCCCCGACGCTTCTCACGCGCCGCCACCTTGCGCTCGTACTCGGCCTGGTCCGCCTGCGCTTGCGCCTTGGCCTGGCGCTCCAGACGTGCGCAGGCCGCATCCAGTTGCGTCGCCAGCGCCTCCCGCCGCGCCAACGCCTTCGGCAACTGCTGCGGGTCCGCCGCGTCCTGGCTGTCCGCACGCTCCGCTTCGGCCAGCAAATCCTTGACCTCACCCCGCAACTGCTCGCGTAATTCCACCGCCCGGTCATAGCGGATACTGCGCCGCTTGCTCGCAGCCGCCTTCACCTTCGTCCCGTCCACACTCACCCGGCCCACCGTCAACAACTTCAATTCCTTCGCCAGCAATAACACCTCCACAAAACCCGCCTGTACCGCCTCAAGGTTCTCCCGCCGGAACTTGCAAATCGTGTCATGGTCCGGGTGCGTGTTCGCCGTCACGTAACGCACCCCGATATCCCGGTACGTCGCTCGCTCAATCCGGCGCGAGGAAAAAATACCGTTCGCATAACAATAAATCAGCAACGCCAGCATGATACGCGGGTGATACTGTGCCGACCCCGTGCCCCGGGTGTTCACCACAAACTGACTCAAAGGCACCCGTTCCACCGCTGCCACGACAAAATGCGCCAGGTCATCCTCGGGTAGCCACTCGCGTAAATCCGGTGGTAACAGGTAGGGTTGGTTACGGTCACTTTGCACAAAGTTTTCCATCGAAGCAGCCTCTATCGAACAGCGTGTGGTATCATCAAATCGTGTCGTCTATTATACCTCTATCCCAGCCCTAAGTCCGACAGACTGCTAGACGGATGACTGATATCCTGTTCCGGATTGAAACCTCTGTGCTGGGCCAGTTGATGCGGGACAGCACCTGGCTTTTCCCCGCGGCTGAAATTCTGCATTTCATGGGACTTTCCCTGCTCATCGGGTCGCTGCTGGTGGTGGATTGCAGGCTGCTGGGTTTCGCCCGCGGCTTCCCGACTGCCGCCGTATACCGTTTTTTGCCCCTGGCCCTGGCTGGTTTCAGTATTAACCTGGTTACCGGGGTCATGTTCTTTTTCAGCGATCCGTTTCGTTATTACCCTAATTTCGCCTTCCGGATGAAAATGTGTTTTATCATCCTGGCGGGACTGAACGCGTTATATTTTGCCCTGAACGCACACAGAACGGCCAATCAACCCGGTGTGGGAGATGCAGGGGCAGCGATTAAAACAGTTGCCGGTTTGTCTTTTTTATTCTGGATAGGGGTCATCATATGCGGACGGATGATTCCTTACGTGGAATGAACCAGACACAGCCGGAACAACTTCAGCAATTCGTAATGCCGCCTCATGGACCGGCCATGCACCCCGGTTTTACCGCAACCCAGATCAGGTCGATCGGTTGATCTCCGGAATTCTGTGACTCGTGCTCCGCTTCCAGTCCAAGCCCCTCACTGCTCCAGCCAATCTCGCCATCAGGCGATACCGAAGTCTCAATTTTATCTCCAAAACGAACCGTCCACTCACCACCCTTGACATGTATATAAAGCTGATTCGGCGGATGTCCGTGGACACCTTCCCATTGCCCGGGCGGAATGATAAATCTCTGCACTACAACAGTGTCGTTATCAAGTAACGTCTCACCGGGGATATTGGGGTAGAACTGGTGGCAAGGGCTTGCCGGCCCACCTGCCCCGTGCGCTGCCAGCGCGACAAGACTTAGCAGAAACAGCGACACAATTTTCTTGCCGTAACCAAGTTGTTGCAGGTTAACTCCGGGCATAATGTATCCTCCGATTGTTGTTTTCTGGATATTTGAAATTGTTGCTTCAGTCAAACTGCAACTCGGCCAGCCGGGCATAGATCCCTTCCTTGGCCGTCAGGCTGTCATGGGTACCGCTATCCACTATCCTGCCCCTGTCCACCACGATGATCCGATCTACCTTTTTTACGGTGGCAAGGCGGTGGGCAATCACTACCACCGTCCGGTTTACTATCAGCTTTTGCAATGCCTGTTGCAACAGGTTCTCGCTTTCGGCGTCCAGCGAACTGGTTGCCTCGTCAAGCAACAATATCGGCGGATCTTTCAATACAGCCCTGGCTATGGCGATTCGCTGCTGCTGGCCGCCGGACAGGCGGGCGCCTTTTTCGCCCAGGACGCTCTGGTAGCCCTGCGGCAGTTGCCCGATGAATTGGTCGGCATGGGCTGCCACCGCGGCGTTGACGACTTCCTCGTCCGTTGCCTGGGGATTGCCGAAGCGGATATTTTCCAGGACGCTACCGGAAAATAACACCGTTTGCTGGGGCACGATGCCGATCCGTTTCCTGAGCTTGCGCAGGTCCGCAGTGCGGATATCAACGCCGTCCAGCAGGATAGAACCGGAGCCGGGATCATAAAACCGCAGCAACAACTGGAACAGCGTGCTTTTGCCGGCGCCGGACGGCCCCACCAGCGCCAGGGTCTCACCGGGAGTGATATCCAGTGAAAACCCGTCCAATGCCAACTGCCCGGGACGACTGGGGTAGCTGAAGCTGATGTTATCTATCAGCACATGGTTATTGCCGGCAGCGGGAAACGGGCGGCTTTCTCCTGAACTGGTAATTGCCGGCCTCTGGTCGAGAATACCCATTAACCTTTCCATGGCTCCGGCCGCGCGCTGCACGTCGCTCCAGACTTCCCCTATCGCCGTCGTGCTGCCCGCGACCAGCGTTGCATAAAACAGGAACTGTATCAGCGTACCTGCCGATACACTGCCGTCTATGACGAAACGGGCGCCGGTCCACAATACGACCACGATGGCGCTGAACGCGGTTAAAACGATGATGCCTGATAACAGCGCCCCTATGGAAAGACGCCGTTTTGCCGCCTGGAAGGAGCGTTCCACGGCGTCACTGAAGCGGCGGCTTTGCAATGATTCCATGGTAAATGCCTGGACGATATGGATTGCATTCAACACCTCCCCGGCTATCCCGCTGGAATCGGCCACCCGGTCCTGCGTTTCACGGGACAGTTTTCTCACTTTCTTTCCGTAGTACCAGACGGGTAGCACTACGACAGGCAATAAACCGAACAGCAACATGCTGAGGCGGGAACTGGTGACGAACAACATGATCAGGCCGCCGGCCAGGATAAATGAGCTGCGCAAGGCGATGGAGACGCCGGCCCCAACCACGGACTGTACCAGGGTGGTGTCGGTGGTCAGCCTGGAGAGTACCTCGCCGGACTTGGTAACTTCAAAGAACGCCGGGTCCATTTTAATGACATGTTCGTACACGGCGGAGCGGATATCCGCGACCACCCGCTCGCCGATCCACATCACCGTGTAATAGCGTAATGACGAGGACAAGGCGTAGATCAGCGACAAAATCAATAACGCGATGAAATAGATATCAAGGGATTGGCCGTTTTCGCCGGAAAAACCGCGGTCAACAACCAGCCTGAGGGAGACCGGCATCGCCAGCGCAGCCAACGCGGCGATCGTCAGACAAGCCAGCGCGAACAATATCCTGCCCGTGTAAGGCTTCAGAAAAGGCAGGGAGCGCCGTAGTGGTTTAATCTGGGACATTTTATCGTCATTCCATCCAAGGCCGGATTCCAATCAACAAATGGACATTATCATAGACAATGAAGTATTTTTCGACTGGATTCCGGCTTTCTCCGGAATGACGAACGAAGAAAACCGGTATGACGAACGATGGAAACCGGAATCACACTATATATTCGAGGTATAACTCACCATATTCGAGGTATAACTCACCGGTTTGTCAACTATGCTAGAATTACGTATCTGCGCCATACCGTTAAGGTACTATGTCGAAAAAACCGATCTTCAAAGTAATATTTCATAACCAGGGCAAGATATACGAAATCTATGCCCGAAATGTCCAGCAGGGCGCCATGTTCGGTTTTGTCGAGATCGAAAACCTGGTATTCGGGGGAAAAAATGCACTGGTGGTCGACCCCACGGAAGAAAACCTGAAATCCGAGTTTAATCACGTCACCCGCACATACATCCCCATGCATTCCGTCGTCCGGATTGACGAAATGGACAAGCAGGGTAGCGCCAAGATAACGGAATTCGACGATAAAGAAAAAAATATCATGCCTTTCCCGCTGTACACCAAGGGCGGAGAATAGGGAATAGCGGTCTGCTGCAATGTGGATGGATTTTCTGTATGAATACGGCCTGTTCCTGGTAAAGTTCGGAACGGTAATCGGCGGGGTGGCAGTGATTGCCTTTCTCGTCACTATGCTGAGAATGCGCAGCAGGGTTGGGCAGGACGGACACCTGGAAGTCAAACACGTCAACCAGAAATTTGACCATGCGAAGCTGATGCTGGAAGCTGCGACCCTGCCCAAGGGAAGCTTTAAAAAATCCGAGAAAGCATATAAGGAGAAACAGAAAAAGGCTGAAAAATCAGTCGGCAAGGACAGAAAGCGTATTTTTGTGATCAATTTTAAAGGTGATGTCCGGGCGGATGAAGTCGCTTCCTTGAGGGAAGAAATTTCCGCCATCCTGACAACGGCCGGCAACGCGGATGAGGTCCTTGTAATCCTGGAAAGTGGTGGCGGCACAGTGCATGGTTACGGACTTGCCGCATCGCAACTGGGAAGGATAAGGGAAAAAGGCATCAACCTGACGGTCGCAGTCGACAAGCTCGCAGCCAGCGGCGGCTACATGATGGCCTGTGTCGCCAACAGTGTCATTGCGGCGCCGTTCGCTATCATAGGCTCCATCGGTGTACTGGCGCAGATTCCCAATTTTCACAAGCTGCTGAAGAAACACGATATTGATTTTGAGCAGATATCCGCCGGCAAATATAAGCGGACCTTGACGCTGTTCGGTAAAAATACGCAAGCGGACCGGGAAAAATTGCGCGCAGAAATCGAAGAAACCCACGAGCTTTTCAAACAGTTTGTACGGGAAAACCGCGTGCAGGTCGACGTGGAGGAGATTTCAACCGGGGAACACTGGCACGGCAAAAAAGCCCTGGAACTGGGACTTGTGGACGCCCTTAAGACCAGCGATGATTACCTGGGTGAAGCGGCAGAATCCGCTGATATCTATGAAATAAGGTTTGCGCGTAAAAAGTCCTTTTCGGAAAAACTGTTTTCATCTGCGGCCAAACTGTTTCATGATGAATTCAGTAATTTCTGAGATGTGCTAAAATTAAACACTTGCACACCATTCGGTTAAGGAACCATGCCAAAAAAACCGACCTACAAAGTCATATTTCATAACCAGGGCAAAATTTATGAGATCTATGCCCGGAATGTCCACCAGGGGGCCATTTTCGGTTTCATCGAAATCGAAAAACTCGTGTTTGGAGAAAAAGATTCGCTGGTGGTAGATCCGACGGAGGAAAATCTGAGATCGGAATTCAGCCATGTCACCCGCACTTACATTCCCATGCATTCCGTTATCCGGATTGACGAAATGGACAGGCAAGGTATTGCCAAGATAACGGAATTTGACGAAACAGGGAAAAACATCATGCCTTTTCCGCTCTACACGAAGGGTGGAGAATAACTCAACTGACACCGTTCGAGAACGGGGACTCATGCTGCAGTTCCCCGGGTTATAACACTCCAAAACACCGTAAACAGGCTGCTTGCCGCGTCCCATCGACGAAAGAAAAGGATACTGTCCACTCGTGGAGATTACCATCAAACAGACAAACAGCCTCAACCACGTTGATAAAACAAAATGGGATCAACTGGATATCGATGGCAACCCGTTTCTGAAATATGAATTCCTGGAAGGCCTGGAACGCTTCAAGTGCCTGGAAGGACATGGCTGGGAGCCTTGCCACCTGCTGGTATCAACTGAAGACACGCTGCTGGGGGCGATGCCGCTGTATATCAGGGACAACTCGCATGGGGAGTTCGTGTTTGACTGGGCCTGGGCTGATGCCTTTGAAAAAGCCGGCGGCAGGTATTATCCCAAGCTGGTATCGGCCATCCCCTTCACACCCGTATGCGGCCCGCGCATACTCATCAACCGGTCTGCGGGTAAAGACCGGGATACCAAGGCGTTAATCATCAGAACGGCGACGGAACTGGCCGAACGCGCACGCGTGTCCTCGCTCCATTGCCTGTTTGCCGAGAAAGACGACCAGGAAGTCCTGGCGGACAGCGGCCTGTTGTTGCGCAAAACCTGCCAGTTTCACTGGCATAACCGCAACTACCGGGATTTCAACGACTTTCTGCAGGGTATGACTTCCAAGCGGCGCAAGCAGGTAAGGCGGGAACGCAAAGCAATCAGGGATGCAGATATCGAGATAGTGCGACTGCGCGGCGCCGACATCACCGAGGAACACTGGGCCGTATTTTATGAGTTCTACTGCAATACATTCTACAGCCGCTGGGGCAACCCCCGCCTGACACTGGATTTTTTCCACCACCTGAGCACGGCCCTGCCCGATAACACCCTGTTGATACTGGCAAAACAGGGCACGGAGTACGTCGCCGGCGCCTTTGCCATGATGAGCGATACCACCTTGTATGGCAGACACTGGGGCTGCAACAAGTACCTCGCCAACCTGCATTTTGAGTTGTGCTACTACCAGACTATCGATTATTGCCTGGAAAACGGGCTAAGTTCGGTTGATGCGGGGGTCCAGGGCGAACATAAGCTGAACCGGGGGTTTGAACCGTTCCTGGCCGTGTCCGGCCACTGGATCCACCATCACGGTTTCCGTAATGCGATAGACAATTACCTGCAACAGGAGTCCGCACAGATGAATGCTTATCTCGACACCCTTAAAGAGCACTTGCCATTCAGGGAGATCGACTGTGAAATCAAAGGGGACAGACTCGATTGATTTTACAACAGCCGTAGAATTAATGGGGTTTGGAAATCAATCGAGTCTGGCTCCATTGATTTTGATTTAGCAACTGAAGGGGCCCGCGCACCAATTTGCCAGTGCATCCGGTATGGGCGCCTGGTTCTGCTCATGACGGTACCCGGATGAGGCCGGGTAGGCATGCCTTCTAAGGCGGTTCAATTGTCCCAGGGGACGGTGTTCCGGCAGGGAATGCCACGGTGCAAACGACAGGTTCTCGCAGAATTGAGCCTGCTCCGCACCCGAGAAATCCTGTTTGGGAATGGTAATCGTGGCCAGGGGTATAAACGGGGCATCCTCCTCAGACCACTCCCGGGTTGCATCATCCAGGGACATGTCAGCATTGCCAGCCTGCTGTACCTGTACCTGGAAGATGAAACAACCACCTGTGCCGGCCAGTTCTTCCTGCAACTGATCCCGTAGAAAGTCGGGCTTCGTATTCTCATCGATGATCGGTTCCCGGTCAGTCCGGCTGTTGCAGGGGCGGGCGCTGAACTTGATGTTGTGGGGGCCCAGCCTGTACGGCGTAATGCTGTAATAAGCGGGGTCCAGCAGGCTCGCCGGCGGGGGGGAGAGCACGCGTTTTCCGGCGAGCAATTCCCTGATGCGCCAGTTGAACGGATTCCAGCCCGGGAAAAAGAATGCTTTCAGGTTCTCCGGGTTGGCAACGTAAAAATTATAATCCGGCATATTCCTGACGAAAAACACGGGCGTGTTTGCCATCAGGAAGTCCTGTGTCGCACTATCGGCATCACTCTGTTGCAGGGGTTGCCCGTTTATTTCCATCAGCTTGAGCGCCATACCCCTGGCATCGTTCTTGTAATCGTTGCTGGTTTTCAGATCATAATGACCGTTTGAAAACCGTACCCAGCTTTTGTAACGTTTGCCCGGTTGGGAAAACACGCCGTAACTGTAGTCGCTGCGAATATCCTCCAGCACATCGAAATAAGACCGCAGGCAGGCATGCGCCTTGGCATGCGCGCCGCGGGCCACGTAACCGGTCCGATAGTCCTCCACCAGCTTTTGAAAACCTGCCCGGGTGGCAGCCGCCTGCTGCGCTTCATCCTCCCTGAATACCTCCCGGCTGTAATCAACCTCCGTACAAGCAATCAGAATAACGGCAAAAACCAGCACAGACACGGCCCTCAGGCAACTGATAAACAGCCTGTTTACATAGCAAATGCTGATTCGCATAATCCTGACCTGATTCCAATTAAGAATTAAAAATTACGAATTTGGAATGAATGTGCCGCCTGCGGCGGCTGAGTATTGTGATAACTCCAATTCCTAATTCTTAATTCCTAATTCCTAATTCTTAATTCTTAATTCTTAATTACAGTGTCTTCATATATTCCAGCAATGATCCGATTTCCGCATCGGTCAGGGGAGGCATGCCGTCTGCGCCGGTACCGTACTCATGTCCTGCATTGCTGTTGCCCGGCAGGCTGGTGTCAAACAGGAATACGCCAGGCCCTGGCCGGTTAACATAGCCCACTCGTACCGGATCGTATTCCCAGGAACCTATGTGAAACGTCCTGCTCCGGTCGGCAGCCGGCAGCAGGAGTTCGTACAGGTTCGGCACCGAGCCGTTATGCAGGTACGGCGCCCCGGTCCAGATGCCGTTCAACGGCCTCGCCTTGTACGCCAGCAAGGCCCGGTCGGACACTTCCTTGCCATGCTCCAGGATGTCCCCGTCAAGGTACTTGGGCGGATGTATCACGTCGGGATGACCCATTTTTTCGGCATCCCGGATAGCCAGCAGGCTTTGCAGCGGATTGTTTCTCAGGACCCCGCCCATCAGGTTGTTCGCCACGTACAAGGCAGGTTCTTCGGCGCCCATGATCGCACCGGCAAAGTAGAACCTGGGCTTATCCCTGAATATGCCGGTCTTCCCGCGCAACTGGAGCACATTCTCCGCCATTTTCGGATCGGTCCCCAGCTTCTCCAGGCTGCCCATTCTCACCTGTATCTTGCGCCGGGGATCGGTGCGATCGATGTCCTGGTGACAAACCAGGCAATATTGCCCGTACAATCTCCGCCCCTGCGCTGCCTGACCCTGATCGATGGCGGGGAAAAATTCCGGCCACAGGGGTGATTGCAGTTCGGCCACCTTTTTTTCAACGGCGCGCAGGTTACGCGTATGCACGGACGAGGCATATCCCGCATCGTAGAAATACAGCCAGGTCGCCGGGGTCGTCTCCACCCTGCCGAACACCCCGATTACTTCACCGACGTTCCTTGCCAGCGCGCCGATATTGGAATTGGCCTGGGAACCGTTCCACTCCACGTAGTCATGCTGCGGGGTATCCCACAGGTAGGGATAGCTGGTAGGGGCATCAGGCTCGTTGAAATTGCCTTCCACTCCGGTCGCCGCCAGGCCTTTATTGAGGATTGCGCCGAATGCATCCAACCGGGTATAGCCATATGGGACGCGGGTATGGTTACGGCGGTTGGTATCGCTTACCCGGGCGTGTTCCACGTCGAGCAGCTGTTTCAACTCGAGAAATTCCTTCTGCGTGGGTCCGTCAGCATAATACCGCCTTCCCAGCCGGGTCAATTTTTCACTGTCCACGGCAGTCGCCGAGAGTGATTTCTGCAGGTGGCCCAGGAACATTTGCAGGTCCAGCATCGCCTGACCGCCGTCAATGCGCAGCAACTTGCCGTCATAGCGAATGTGCTGGGTATGACAGGCCGCACAGGTCAACCCGACATTGTCGCCGTCCCGTGCAAACCCGACGGGCAATGCGCCAGGGTTCATTTTCGACTTCTCTCCGGGCAGAAAGCCGAAGCGCATCATGTTGAGCGGGTCGCTCAATAACGCCGTGTTGTCGTGTTGCTCCAGGCGGATGAACAGTTCGTAAGACAGCAGGTTCGAACCCTGGTTAAGGTGATAAAACCACTGTCGGTCGGCATCATCCCAGTTCTGCTCCAGGTAAATGATATTGCCGGGGTCCAACGCCGCTTCATCCTGCAGGCCGGTAAGCCGCTCTGCCTGCGCCCCAACGCTGAATAAAGACAGCGCAAGGATAAGGGATTGTGAGGTCTGGCTGGACATGATTCAATCAAGAATTGTAAATCATTGCGATCAGACTGCACATTCTACACAATTCCTAATTCGTAATTCCTAATTCCTAATTCGTAATTCCTAATTGACTTAATCAAGCGCCAGCAGGGTATGCAGCAGGTTATCCCTGAAACTGATATTGCCTGTCAGGCTATTGTGTTTTTCACACAAAAGGAATACGTGATGCAGGGGGAAATAACTGTATTTGTGGCGCGGCACGCTGGGGTCGAGAGTATTCCGGCCCAGCAGGGACGCCTTGGTGACAGCCCCGTCTCCAGGCTCCAGCAACAGGGCATCATAATCCACTCCCGGGACGGGCTGGGTAACCTCATCGGGGTACATGCGGATTTCCGAGACCCCGGCCACCTCTTCGACCAGTATCCGGGCCGGGGTCAGGGCACAGTCCCCGCCAAAGACAATCAGTCCGGGGTGTCCTTCCGGCAACGGCACGGTCAGTGACCAGACAAAGCGCCTGGCCCGCTCCAGTGACTTCTCGAAATAAGCCTCCAGGGTTTTAAGATAGGCCTCACCTTCGGCGGCAAGGGCATACCGGGACCGGATGCGTTGGCGCGTTCCCTCGTCAAAGATCGACCACTTGAAACGGCGCCAGGTATTTACGTCAAATATGTCACGCTTCAGGGGAGTCCCGTCGCTGGTTACGATCCAGTTATTCAGCGGGTGGGGCAACAACTGGTACAGACTCGGCATGGTCACCAGGGTTTCCGTACTGATCTTCCTGAAACCCGGCTTGATCCCGTCGATAAAGGTATTC
Source organism: Gammaproteobacteria bacterium (assembly GCA_965116495.1). Lineage (GTDB taxonomy): Bacteria > Pseudomonadota > Gammaproteobacteria > Eutrophobiales > Eutrophobiaceae > JAAXHV01. Next base: position 1,608,771 of record OZ220696.1, read on the forward strand.
AGTATTTTCACCGAACCCAGGTTGGGAGTCCCCAGCAGGATAACCCGCCTGACCCTCTCCGCGCCGTATAAATTCACCGGGAAATCATTACTGCCCAGCACGTCGGCGCGCCCGTAACGGATAAAGTAACGGGCGACCAGGCCTCCCATACTGTGCGCGATGATATCGACCTTCAAGCGGGGGTTGCCATGGTCCAGCCTGATCTGCTCGATGAAATCCGCCAGGCGCGCGGCGTTGATCACGTTATCCAGGCGCCAGTCGTAATAAAACGGGTAATAATATTTTGTATTCGGCTGGACTTTCCGGCCGGGCAGCGCCTTCTCATATTCCCCCACTTCCTCCAGGGTCCGCAGTATATGCCCGTAGTAGTCCTTGCCGGCAGTGTTGTCGGCAATGGCAAACGCTGTCAGTTCACTGGGTTCGGGCTCCAGGGTGTCGGGGTTGACCTGCAAAGCCAGGTCATGGTGTTTATCGAACAGCAGCTTCCACAGAGAACCGAACCATAATTCCTTGTCGGTTTCCTTGTGTTTGAGCTTGCTGCCCAGGATTCCATGGATGAAAACGACCGGGGGTTGATCTTCCACCGCCATGCTTTGCATGTACAGGCGCTGCAAATCAGGCTTTGTCGAGGCAATAAAGAAGTGGTTGCCGAGCAGGGCAATTATGGCGCCGAATGCTATGTAAACCAAGCGTTTCAATATGTAGGCCGATACGTAGTTACGTTACAGAAATCCCTGACATGATCAGAGGTTCATATTCAGTAAGACTCGTTTCCCTCGCATTGGTTCGCGCATATATGCTTTTGTCGCATACTTCGGGCTAGGGGAATATTAGCGTATAATATTTGAAATTCAAAAATTATCGATTAGCATCCGCAGATTATGTCAGTTCGCATTCATCACACCTCTAAGCTCATCGTGAGCATGATTATTATTATGCTGTGGTGCCAGGCCTGTGCAGCGGAACAGGAAGTAATAGAACCATTTGATATGGCAGCGCATTCCAGGACCCTGACCGTCAACGACCTGGAGTTTCCCGTGACTGTATACGGAGAAGGCCCTGCCGTCGTGTTCCTGCACGGTTTCCCTGATTCCCGTGAAGTCTGGCGCTACCAGGTACAGGCAGTTGCGGACGTCGGTTACCGTGTCATCGTCCCGGACCAGCGCGGGTTTGGCGATGCCGGCCGCCCGGATGGCGTTGAACACTACCGGATCCAGTTACTGGCCGCAGATATCATCGGTATCATGGACCAGTTAGGCATTGACCGGGCCAGGCTGGTCGGCCATGACTTCGGGGCGGGCCTGGCCTGGTTCATGGCTGCCCATATACCGGAACGGTTCAGCCAGCTTGCCGTCATGTCGGTCGGCTCCTCGGGCAACTCCGGCTGGGATACCATCGAACAACGGGAGGCATCCTGGTATTTCGATTTCTTTAACAAGACCGATGTGGCGGAAACGGCTCTTACGGCAAATAACTGGGATTTCTTCAGGCGGCTGACCCGGCATAGTGGCGATCAGGACAGATTCATCAGGGATTTATCCCGTCCCGGCGCCTTGACCGCTGCCTTGAACTGGTATCGCGCCAATACCCGGGGCTGGGGCGGCCTGCACTCGGGTCTCAATTATCCGTTGATAGATAGGCCGGTGATGGGGATCTGGAGCAGCGCCGATCCTTTCCTCAAGGAAGCACAGATGCAGGGTTCCAGTATTAACGTGGGAGGCCCCTGGCGCTACGAACGGGTCGAAGGCGCAGGCCACTGGTTCATGCTGGAAAAACCCGCAACCGTGAACAGCCTGTTAATTGATTTTTTTGACGGTTTTCATTAAGTCAAACGAAACAAGCATGTCGCAACCGGGTACAGGTCAAACAACAAGCGGTCAATTCTTCTGGGTTGCGGATAACGTCATAGCCAGTGACTTTCCTGATGTTTCGACCGCCCTGCGTCACCCGGACGGATTGCTGGCTATCGGCGGCAATCTCGAACCTGACACCCTGCTCAATGCTTACCGGCGCGGAATTTTTCCCTGGTACAGCGAGGGCCAACCTGTTCTCTGGTGGTCGCCCGACCCGCGCTGCGTCCTGGAACCCGAGCAGGTGAAGATCAGCCGCAGCCTGGCGAAAACCCTGAAAAAGAAAAAATTCAAGGTGACGTTCAACCGGGCCTTTGCCGGCGTGGTACGGGGTTGCGCGGCCCCGCGCGCCGACGACACGAATACCTGGATAACGACCGATATGGCCTCGGCCTATATAAAGTTACACAAGCTGGGACACGGCTTTTCGGCGGAATGCTGGCATAACGGCGTCTTGGCGGGCGGTCTCTATGGCGTGGTTATCGGCCGGGTTTTTTTCGGCGAATCCATGTTCAGCCGCATAACCGACGCATCCAAGGTTGCCCTGGTGAGCCTGACACAGATGCTGCACAAGCGCCGTTTCCGCCTTATCGACTGCCAGGTCCCTTCCAACCACCTGCTGGGTCTTGGGGCAAATTTGATTGAGCGGGATGTTTTTATCAATATCCTGAAGCATTACTGCTGATGCAGGATATTTCACTAATGGATGCGGTCTGGTAAAACAGCCGTTTTTCAGACATAATCCCATTTTTTCTAACCGCGAGGAACCATGCCTAAAGAAGATCAAATTGAAATGGAAGGGACGATAATCGAAACTCTGCCGAACACCATGTTCAGGGTAGAACTGGACAGCGGGCATATCATTATTGCCCACATATCCGGAAAAATGCGAAAAAACTATATCAGGATCCTCACGGGGGACCGTGTCACCGTTGAAATGACCCCTTATGACCTGTCAAAAGGCAGGATCACCTACCGCAATCGATAAAATTACGAATTACGAATTACGAATTACGAACAGTCCTAATTCCTAATTCGTAATTCCTGACTGTATTTCTCTCTGCGCCAACTCGGCGTCTTCCGGCGTATTGATATCCAGGCCCGTTTCCGCAACTGCCCGTTCCATGTGGATGCGGAAACCATGGTACAGCGCCCGCAACTGTTCCAGCCGTTCCGTTAGTTCAAGTTCGCTCGCAGGCAGGCCCGCGTAGGTTTTCAGAAAATCGCAGGTGTAGGCATAAATGCCGATGTGCCGGCAGTCCGTGTCCCGTTCGCCGGCGCCGGGTGCGCGCCAGGGGATAGGTGAACGGCTGAAGAACAGCGCATAGCCCTGGCGGTCGACCACTACTTTGACGCAGTTAGGATTGTTCAGTTCATCCATCGATTTAACGGGCGCATGCAGGCTTGCCATGGAGGCATCCCCGTGTTCGTCCAGGTTACGGGCAACCTGGTTGATCAATGCCGGCGGCAGATCAAGCTCATCCCCCTGCACATTGACAATGATGCGCTCACCGGGCAACTGCAAGCGGGCAACGACCTCGGCAATACGGTCGGTCCCGGAACGGTGTGACGGTGAGGTCATGACTACCCTGGCGCCGAAGCTGCGCGCAACGGCCTCGATCCTTTCATCGTCGGTGGCAATGATAACGTCGGCCGCATCGCTCCGGACGGCCGCCAGGTAGACGTGCTGCAACAACGGGCGCCCGCCGATGTTGATTAACGGTTTCCCCGGCAGGCGCGCGGCCGCGAACCTGGCAGGGATAATCACCAAAAAATCCCGTTTCACTTTCTGTAGTGTTCCACTTCTTCCCGGGTCAGGGTACGCGCATCGCTTTCCAGCATAATGGGAATATCATCGCGAACCGGATAAGCCAGGCGCGCGGCAACCGAAATCAACTCCTGTTTTGATTTGTCATAGATCAACGGACCCTTGGTTACAGGGCATACCAGGATATCAAGCAAATTCTTATCCAAGTCTCACTTCCTCCAGTAATGATCTGAGTTTGCGTGCAAAAGTTTCGGGCAGTCTCACATCTATCGGCACATACCAGGCGTTCTCAAGCGCAAAGCGCCGGCATTTGACCGCGTCTTTCTCGGTCATCAGTACCGCGCCCGCATCGCTGAATTCAAGATCGGAGCGCCTGAAACCATAGTGGTCGGGAAACGCGTGTTGTTCAATATTAATGCTATTCTGACGTAACAGGGAAAAAAATCGCTCCGGGTTACCGATAGCCGCAACGGCGTGTACCGTTTGTTGCGCGAACCGGGACAACTCCCTTTCCTGTCGCCCGTCCAGGGACTTTACCGTCATGCCGGTGTATTCCATGAGAAATTCACCTGCAGCGGCCTTGCCGCCGGTCACGATCAGGTCCACCGAATTCAGCCGGGACGGCGGTTCGCGTAACGGCCCGGCAGGAAGACAGTGGCGATTGCCGAAGCGACGCGCACCGTCGATGACGGCAATTTCAATATCCCTGCCCAGAGAGGTATGTTGCAGGCCGTCGTCACTCAGCAGGATATCGCAATCTGCCTGCCGCAGAAGTGCCTGCGCGGCTTTTACCCGGTCAGGCGCAACCATAACCGGACATCCGGTGCGTTGCGCCAGTAATACCGGCTCATCGCCCACCAGGCCCGGGTCACTACCGGGGTCGACCCGGCGCGGCAGTTTTTCCGGGGCGCCGGCATAGCCTCTGCTGACGATGCCCGGTTTATACGCAAGGGATTGCAGGTAGCGGGCCAGCCAGATGACAAGCGGGGTTTTGCCGGTCCCGCCGACCGTCAGGTTACCCACAACGATGACCGGCGCTGCGAGCCTGCGAACGGGCAGGACGCCGGCCGCGTACATGAACCTGCGACAGGCCAGCGCCAGGCGGTATACCCAGCTCAACGGCACCAGTAGCACCGCCAACGGATGCCGGCCGTACCAGAGGGCTTCCATATGGAACCGGAGCGAGATAATATTTCTATTCTTCCAGGACTCGTGTCGCAAAAGTGATGTTGACCAAGCCGTAGTGGCGCGCGGCATCCATCACCTTGATCACCGTCTGATGACTGACTTCAGCGTCGGCGCGGATAATCACCGGTGGGTCGGTCAGTGCCTGCGCCTGTTCATTCAGCGCCGCGCCGATCGTCGGAACCCTGGTGTTTGCCAGGGGTTTATCACCAATATAAATCTGCTCGTTGGCGTCGATCCTGACCAGGATGAAATCCGGCTTTGTCTCCATCTGCTCTTCCGAGGCTTCCGGCAGGGTTATCTTGAGCTCCGATTCGCGTTCGAACGTGGTGGAAACCATAAAGAATATCAGCAGCAAAAACACCACGTCGATCAGCGGGGTGATATTGATGTCCGTTTCGCCCTGACGTTCTGAACGGAATTTCACTCTCTCTCCCCGTGCATGACCTCGACCATTTTCAGCGCTTCCTGTTCCATGGTAACCACCAGTTCATCCACCCGCCCGCGGAAATAGCGGTAAAACATCAATGATGGTATGGCCACAGTCAGGCCCACGGCTGTGGTAATCAGCGCTTCGGAAATGCCCTCGGCCAGGACACTCGGGTCACCGACACCCTGTGCGGTAATAACGGCAAAGACCTTGATCATGCCGACAACGGTGCCCAGCAACCCCAGCAAGGGCGATATTGATGCAATGGTCCCCAGAGTATTCAGGTAACGTTCCAGGTCATGGGCCACGTGGCGTCCGACTTCCTCGATACTTTCCCTCATGACTTCCCGGTCGTGTTTCCTGTTGACCAGTCCCGCGGCAAGCACCCTTCCCAACGGTGAATCTCTCCTTAATTTCTCTACGTGATGCGCATTCAGCATCCCCTTTTTATTCCATTCCCACACCCTGAGAACCAGGTTGGACGAGATGATCCGTTTCGTCTGCAATGACCAGAAGCGTTCGGCAATAATTGCCAGTGAAATGATCGAGCACAGCAGCAACGGCCATATCAAAAAGCCCCCGGATTTAATTAATTCAAGCACGCAATCCTCCTGCTTAACCACTCAACGTAACGTCAACAAGGGCTCGCACGGCAGCCTCCGGAACCATTTTCCGGCAAACGTCGCCATCTCCCGAGTGTAGCATCATATTATGACCCGTCATGATGGCCCATACTATTCGGCACAGTATGCCAGAATCGGCGTTGTTTTTCCCTATGCATCGTCACTTCCGGTCCGGCCGGGGACGCGCGGATCCGGATCGCGCCGTTCTCCGCTGTGCTCAACAACCTGGTCCCGTATTCCCGGTAACGGGAAATTATATCCTGGTTGGGCAGGTTGAAACGGTTCCTGTAACCCACCGGGAATATTGCGATATCCGGAGAAACGGCCCTGATAAAATCCCGCGTTGAAGAGGTCTTGCTGCCGTGATGGGGCACCACGAGCACATCCGCGCGCAACCCGGCGCCATGGCGTTGCACCAGGCTCCGTTCAGCGCTCCTCTCGATGTCTCCGGACAACAACAGGGTCAGGTTGCGCGCACTGATGCGCACCACACAGGAGCTATTATTGGCGGACAGGTTCATGGCTTCAACAGGATGTAACACCTGGAACCGGACGCCGTCCCAGTACCAGGACTGGCCGTCAAGACAATCCCGCGCCTGCTGGTGCGGTATCAGGTCCGGCACGCTGCTGATGGCCCGGGATATGGGTATATCACCAACAAGACCTGTTAACCCGCCGATATGATCATTATCGCCATGACTTTGCACCAGCAGGTCCAGCGCGTTGATGCCCGAATTTCGCAGAAAAGGCATTACCACTGCGGCGCCCGTATTAAAACCGGAAGGATAAGCCGGACCGGTGTCGTACAGCAGGTTGTGTTTTTGTGTGCTCACGACCACGGCAAGCCCCTGCCCTACGTCCAGTACGGTCATGCTGACTTCGCCGAATGACGGCCCCGGTTTGCCGGGGAAAAACAAGGGGGCAAGCCAGATCAATCCCAGCCACCTCGATGTTATTCCACGGGGCAGCAGCAGGATCAGTATGCCTGCACTGGTGACAATCAGGGTGATCAGGCCGGGACGGACGATGGAGAGCAACTGGAATTCCCAGGCCGTGAATAAATTCAGTGTCCACCAGAAAACGTGCAGGGACGCCAGTGCAAGCTCCAGCAGCAAATCCACCCGGATGAACAACAGCATGGAACCGCCGAGGACGAGAGGTATGACGACAAAGCTGACCCACGGCACTGCGAACATATTCGCAAACAGGCTGAATAACGGGAACTGCTGGTAATATAATGCCAGCGCCGGCAACAGACCTATACTGACTACGTACTGGACCCTGCCCCATTCCTGCAGCCGGTGAAGCCGTGGCTGAACCCGGTAGCCGACACCGTAAAGTATCACTGCTACGGCGCAGAAGGAGAGCCAGAAACTGGCCGACATGGGAGCAAACGGGTCAATTATCAGGACCGCGAACAACGCTATTCCAAGCACGTCAAACGATACCATTGTCCGGTCCCATAACTTCATACCGAAATACACCCAGACCATGACCAGCGCGCGTTGCGTGGGCAGTGAAAAGCCGGCCAGCAACGCATACACCAAAGCAACGAACATCGCTGCCGCTGCCGCCGGCCTGAGGGCGGGAATATCAGCGAGAGGCGCCGGCATGAATAACCGCAACGAACCCCAGACCGGCAACGCCAACAGGTAGACAAGGCCCGCCACCAGGCCGATATGCAAGCCGGATATGGCAATGAGGTGATTGGTGCCGGTTGCCGTCAACACCCGCCAGTGTGCATCGCCGAGGCCACTCCTGTCCCCGACAGCCAACGCGGGGATAAACCCGGCCAGTGTATCGGCGGGGAATACCTCCCGGATTTTGTTTCTTATTACAAACCGCAGGAAGTCGGGATTGAACCCGGCAGCCTCGTGCAGCCTGGCATTGTTCTGATCATCTACAACGTATCCCGTTGCCCGCAAGCGGTTCTGAAACAACCAGGACTCATAATCGAAGCCGCCGGGATTCATGTATCCGTGGGGCCTCTTCAGCTTTACCCTGAGGCGCCAGGTCTCACCGGGCTGCAATGGTTGGTGGCCTTCATACCAGCTCAACCTTACCCTGCCGGGATTTGCTGTAACCGGCCGGCCTTTGTGCGTGAGTTTGTCTATACGGAAATTGAAGCGGACGGAATGGGCATTGGTCTCGGGGAGTGAGACAACCGTCCCCTCGGCGTACAGCGCCCTGCCTTCGTTCCGGGGCAGTATTTCATGGTTCAACAACAGGTGGGCATTCAACAGCGCCCAGAGAAAACCGGCGGCGACCAGGCACGGAAATCGGCACCGGCTATACCGCCAGCCCAGGTAAATAACCGGCGGCAACCCGAATGCGAACCAGAAATGGGGCAATACGGGCAGGCGGGTACAGATAATAACGCCTGAGAGAAATAACAATCCCTTGAAGAACACGATACGCTCCCTGTTATGTAATCAGATTTCAACTATTGAGAATATCATCTCCCCGGCGGGTTCACCAACCCCGGGTTTACATCACCTCAGGGCAAACGCATACATTGTGAATTAAGGCTATCGTCATCCCGGCGCAAGCCGGAATCTAGTCGAAAATTGCTTCATTGTTTATGATAATGACCTCTTGTCCACTGGATTCCGGCTTGCGCCGGAATGACGCAACGAGTTTCCCGATTCAAAAGTATGCGTTTGCCCTGTACATCACCTGGCATGTAATCTTCCCTCGCTCAACTCATACACCTTGTCCAGACTATCCAGCAGCCGGGTATTATGTGTGACCATGACCAGGCTGATACCGCGTGCCTTGTTCAGTTCCAGCATGACCGAAAAAACCCGGTTTGCGGTCTGTTCATCCAGGTTGCCGGTGGGTTCATCCGCCAGGATGCAGCGGGGCCGGTTCACCAGCGCCCGGGCGATTGCTGCCCGTTGACGTTCTCCTCCCGATAATTCTCCAGGTTTATGTTGCAGGCGCTGTTTTAATCCCACCTGCGCCAGCATATCAAGCGCGGCATCCCTGGCTGTCTGCGGGGTCTCTCCTCTCACCAGCAATGGCAGCGCCACGTTCTCCAGGGCAGTAAATTCCTGCAGCAAGTGATGGAACTGGTAGATAAAACCCAGTTTCCGGTTACGCAAACGGCTGATTTCCAGGTCAGACAGCGCCGCCAGGGAGACGCCGTCCAGCGTCACTTCACCGGCGCTGGGCTTGTCCAGTCCACCCAGCAGGTGCAGCAGGGTACTCTTGCCGGAACCGGAGGAACCGGCGATCCCTATGCAACTGCCGTCCGGGACTTCCAGGTCGACACCTTTCAACACCTCGACATGGAGATTTCCTTCACTGAAGGTCTTCCTCAACCCGGAACAGGCCAGGGCGAGCGCTTTACTCATAGCGCAGCGCCTCGGCAGGTTGAGTCCGTGCCGCCCGCCAGGCCGGGTACAAGGTCGCCAGTACGGCAAACAGAAAGGCTGCTCCCGCCGTCACAAAAACGTCCGTCCAGTACAAGTCGGAAGGAAATTCACTGATGAAATACACCTCGGGCGATAAAAATTTCAACTGCAGCAAATGCTCTATCCCTGCTACGATAGTATCTATGTTGCCGGCCAGGCCGACTCCGCCGGCCACGCCGAGGACGATGCCCGCGCCACCCAGCGCCGCGCCCTGGATGATAAAAATCTTCATGACATCCCTAGGAGTCACGCCCATAGTGCGCAGTACGGCAATATCGGCCTGTTTATCCGTCACCATCATCATCAGGGTTGAGATGATATTGAAGGTCGCCACGGCAATGATCAGGACCAGTATGACGAACATCATCTTCTTTGTCATTTGTATCGAATGAAAGTAATTCACGTGTCTCTGAGTCCAGTCGATAACACCGTAGCGGCCGGGCACGCCTTGAAGCGCTGCCCTGCTGATAGCGGGCGCCCGCATCACATCGGTGGTCTTCAGGCGCAGACCGGTGGGATAGTCCGTGCGAAAAAACCGCGCGGCATCGTCCAGGTGGGTAAACACGATGGTGCTGTCAAATTCGTACATGTCGGTGTCGTAGACCCCGACGATGGTGAACCGTTTAAGCCTGGGGATAATCCCTGCGGGGGTGATCATGGCAGCGGGAGAGACCAGCGTGACCCTGTCCCCCGGGTCTGCATGCAGCATCTCCATCAGGTCCGCGCCCAGGACAAGTCCGAATTCTCCCGGCGCCAGCGCATGCAGGTCGCCGGTGATTATTTTTTCCGGGATGAATGACACCTGCGGTTCCGCTCCAGGCAGGATTCCCCGCACCAGCACACCCTTGACCTGCTCGTTCAGGGTCACCATGCCCTCAGACTCCATGTATGGGGCCACGCCGCTGACTCCCGGATGCTGCCGCACCCGGTCCGCGACCTCTTCCCAGTCCTGCAGTGAACTGCCATAACCGATGACGCTGGCTTCGGCTTCCATGCCGATGAGATGTTCGGTCAGGACTCTCTCAAAGCCGTTGACCACCGACAGGACGGTTGTCAATACGATGACACCCAGGGCGATACTCATCACTGAAACCAGGGAGATAAATGAAATAAACCGGTTACGCCGTTTGGACATGACGTAACGCAAACCGATAAAGACCTGGTATGAGCGAAATAATCTATTCATATCTCAACGCCTCCGCCAAAGGGGACGGAATTGAATTCCGTCCCCGGCCGTACCCTGCCGAGTTTATTCATAGCGGAGCGCCTCGGCGGGTTGTGTCTGCGCCGCCCGCCAGGCCGGATAAATCGTACCGGCCACGGCAAGCAGGAATGCCAGTGACGCGGTCACGATCACATCCTGCCAATGCAGGTCGGAAGGCAGTTCACTGATGTAGTACACGTCCGGGGACAGGAACCTGACATCAAGGAACTGCTCCACCATCTTAATGATGGCGTTGATATTGTCAGCCAGCCAGATACCGCCCAGCACCCCGAGGATGATGCCGACCAGGCCGATGACCGTTCCCTGGATAATAAAAATCCTCATGATGCTGTTCGACCCCGCTCCCAGAGTACGCAATACGGCAATATCCGCCTGTTTGTCGGTAACCACCATCATCAGGGTGGCGATGACGTTGAACGCGGCCACCGCAATGATCAACGCCAGGATAACCATCATCACCCGCTTCTCCGTCTTCAGTGCCCGGAAAAAAGTGGCATGCCTGCGGGTCCAGTCAATGACATCATACTGCCCGGGGACGGCCTGCATGGCCTCCCTGCTGATACGGGGGGCTTGCATGACGTCACCGGTCTTCAGCCTCAGTCCTGCGGGGCCTGCCCGGTCAAAGAGTTGCAAGGCGTCCTCCAGGTGGATCAAGGCCAGGCCGCTGTCAAATTCGTGCATGCCTGCCGTGAATGTGCCAATTATGGTAAACCGTTTTAACCGGGGCAGTATGCCGGCTGATCCTTCGGCAGCCTGGGGAGCCACCAGCGTAATCGTATCGCCCGGCATGACCCCCAGCCTCTGAGCAGACTCCGAACCGATAATCATGCCGAATTGACCCGGCATCAGTCCGGAAAAATCACCCGATTGCATCTTTTCCGCTATCAGGGATACTGTTTTTTCCTCCCGGGGCAGGATGCCGCGCAATACGACTCCATGTACCCTGTGCTCATGAACCAGCATCCCTTCTGCGCGAAAATAAGGCGCTACCCCGATAATTCCGGGCTGGCGCTTCAGGGTCATGGCCGTTGCCTGCCAGTCGTCCATGGCAGCGTTGTCCTGCACCACGGTCGCATGGGAGGCCATCGCCAGGATACGGCCGGTCAACTCTTTCTGGAATCCATTCATCACCGACAAGACCGTAATCAACGCCAGTACCCCGATGGCAATACCCAGCATCGATATCACGGATATGAATGAAATGAAGTGGTTGCGCCGCCTGGCCCTGACGTAACGCAGACCTATAAAGGCTTCGAATGGGTTGTACATCAGGCCAGTATACAGGGGACGAGTGAGGGGGGACAGGGGGCTAGCGGTCGAATATAATGAAACGTCTATGAAAATCTTGGCATTAGATACCGCTACCGAGGCCTGTTCCGCTGCGCTGCTCAGTGGCGACAGCGTTTATGAGCGGCATGAGATTGCGCCCCGCCGGCATGCGGAGTTGATCCTGCCGATGGTGGACGGGATCCTGGCGGAAGCAGGACTCGGATTGAATGATCTCGACGCCATTGCCTTTGGCCGGGGCCCCGGCGCCTTTACCGGCATCAGGATTGCTGCCGGCGTAACCCAGGGTCTGGCCCTGGGCGCCGGCTTGCCGGTAATTCCGCTGTCGTCACTGGCAACACTGGCGCAAGGCGTAATCGCTCAACCCGCCACCCTGCTGCCGGCAGTAGACGCGCGGATGGGCGAGATATACTGGGCCACCTACGAAGCGGGGCGGGATGGACTGGCAAGACTGGTCTCGGAGGAGCAGGTGACGTCCCCTGATGCGGTACAGGTTCCCGCAGCCGGACAGGTCTTCGGCGTCGGTAGCGGCTGGGCAACCTACCGGGCATCGCTTGAAAGACTCTTGGGCAAACAGATCAGCGGAGTCGCGCCGGAACGCTTCCCGCTGGCAAATGACATGCTGCCGCTGGCAGTGAGAGAATACAATGACAAGCGCTGTGTCAGCGCGGAATATGCGCTGCCCGTGTACCTGAGAGACAATGTAGTGCAGCAGGCTTGAATTTTCGGGCTGATAAGCGAGTCTGGAAAGGAGGGATTACTCGGAATGCGCTTGTAAATCCGTATTGTGCACTACCCGTAGATCCTCTAAACCGCTGATTCTGTCCGAGTGGGTTTCAGTGCGGGCATTCAGGTCACTTATCTGCTTTTGCTGGTCTGTCATTATCCTCGTCACTTTCTTTTCGAGAGAACTGACGTTAGCTTTTGATGGCAGAAAGAATATAACCAATACAGCGAACAAAATATCCCTGAAGTAAGGGTAGAAAGATTTGAACTTGCTCACGGTAGCGTCTCCTTTGCTGTCAAGCCTCAAGATAGTTGGATTGTAGTACAATATCTCCAATATAGTTAAGGAAGCTTAAGAGTTTCCTTAAACCTCCTATTTTCTTTTCGTCCGACCCAAAAAGCGGGCTTTACGGAACAGGTTCAAAGCTCCTTGACAAACTCTTGGTAGGTTTCCTCGTCCATATACTGTTCTAGTTCACCCACGTCATCAGGCGCCAGTTTGAAAAACCAGCCAGTGTCGGTGGGGTCAAAATTGACCGTCTCAGGTTTATCTTCCAGGGAAGCATTAACAGCAAGTACTTCACCGCCGATGGCCGCTTTAATCTCCCCCGCGGCCTTGACAGACTCTATGACTGCCGCTTCACTGCCCGTGCCCAGGATATCACCCTTATGGGGTAATTCGATATAGACGATATCGCCAAGCTGGTCCTGGGCGTAATCAGTGATACCGATGGTGACTGTGCCATCATCTTCCAATCGCAACCATTCATGGTCCTCGGTAAATTTAAGTCTGCTCATTTGCAACAGGTCCCCTCGGTTCAAAATTTTATTATAACGTTTCCATAATCCGGATTTTAGGACATCGTGAACGAATTTCCACCTGAAATTTACATCCGTGCCGGGCAGGCACATACTCCCGCGCCTATTTACGCCCTGCCCGTCTCCATAGCTGCGGGGGGACAGGTTTGAAATCTGTCCCCGGCGGCCTTCAGAGTTGTGGTCACAGCCAGTGAATACAGGTTTGGATGCCACCGCTTCCAGTCAGTGTCAAGGTCCGGTAAGCCGGCGGCCTGGTGTCAATCCCGGCTTCATCGGACTGCTGGAGGAACTGTATGCAGGTTGACGGCGAACCCAGCAACCGGACCCCGTTCCTGGTTGTCGAAAATTCCTGGTGTATATGTCCCCAGATGATGCCTCTTATATTTTCATGTCGGTCCAGGACCTGGAACAGGGCCTCACTGTTTTTCAAGGCCATTGCATCCATCCAGGTACTGTGGATATCGACGGGGTGGTGGTGCAGGCAGATTAATACGTACCTGTCGCTGGAACGCGCCAGGGCTGCCTCAAGACAGGACAGTTCGGCTGCGGACAGGTAGCCGCCTTGCTCACCGGCCTCATGGGTGTTCAGCAGGATGATCGACCAGTTTGAACCGGTGAGAAAGTTGGCCGTACTGACGTTACCGGTGTTGAGCAGGCGCTGCATGATCCCGGGATCGTCATGGTTACCGGGCAGGCAGTAGACCGGCAGGTTGACCTGCTGCAATATCTGTGCGAGTTTCTTGTAGGTTTCCACGGAGGGGGTTTCAGCCAGATCTCCGGTCAACAACACGAGATCCAGGTCTTGCCGGCGCGCCACGTCGGCAATGACATCCTGCAAGGTCACGGTCGTGTTGACACCGGCTAATAATTCATCTTCATCAGCTGATATATGGGTATCCGTCAGTTGTACCAGCCTGATTTTCCCTGGATAGTGACACCGGATTTCAATATGCTGTAGCATATCCCTATTAAATTACCGAGCAGGATGAATGTCCAGGTTTTCCATCAATTTAACCGAACAGGTGCATGAGTATCTTCACTCCGTGACATTACGGGAGGATGAAATCATGCAACGCTGCCGCACGGAAACGGCGCAGCATAAATGGGCAGGCATGCAGATTTCACCGGAGGTGGGGCAGTTACTGACTCTGCTGGTAAAGATGCTGGACGCGAGGAAGATCATAGAACTGGGAGTTTATACCGGATACAGCAGCCTGTGCATGGCCAGTGTATTGCCTGCCGGTGGAAAACTCGTCGCCTGTGACGTGAAGGAAGAATATACCACCAGGGCAAGAGAATACTGGCGCGCGGCGGGTATTGCAGACAGGATCGAACTGCGTCTGGCCCCCGCCCTCGATACACTGGCTGATCTGTTGCAATCCGGCGAGGCCGGCAGCTTTGATTTTATCTTCGTCGATGCGGTGAAAGAAGAATATTCCGCTTACTACCCGCTGAATTACCGCCTGCTGCGCAGCGGGGGTATGATGGCCATAGATAATGTGTTGTGGGGAGGCGATGTGGCAAACCCGGACAACCAGACCGCCGAGACCGTTGCCATCCGCGTATTCAACAAGATGGTCCATGAGGACGATAAGGTGGATATGTGTATGCTGCCAATCGGCGACGGTCTGACCCTGATCAGAAAACGCTGACCCATGCAGGAGCAGAACACGGTTAAGGCCCTGTTGAGCGCCGCTGGACCGGTACAGGGCATAGAGCTATCCGGCTGGGTCAGGACCAGGCGCGATGCAAAAGATTTTTCTTTCTTTGAACTGAACGACGGTTCCTGCCTGGCGAATATCCAGATCATCGCCGATACAAACCTGGAAAATTACGCTTCGCTCAGGCACGTCACCACCGGCGCGGCCATCAGGGTGCAAGGGGACCTGGTCGAATCACCCGGCAAGGGACAGAAATGGGAGATACGGGCCGCTGCCATCGACGTAATCGGCGGCGCGCCGGAAGACTACCCCCTGCAAAAGAAACGCCACTCCGATGAGTTCCTGCGCACCATCGCCCACCTGCGGCCGCGTACCAACAAATACGGCGCCATGTTCCGCATCCGTTCCAGGCTGGCTCACGCCGTCCATAGCTTCTTTCAGGAGCGCGGCTTCAACTGGATCCACACCCCCATCATCACCGGCGCCGACTGCGAGGGCGCAGGGGAGTTGTTCCGGGTAACCACACTGGACATGCAGGCAGTACCGAAGCAAGCCGGAGAGGTCGATTTCAGCCAGGACTTTTTCGGTAAAGAGGCAAACCTGACGGTATCGGGTCAACTGGAGGTGGAAAGCTATTGCCTCAGCCTGGGACGTGTTTATACATTCGGCCCCACCTTTCGCGCGGAGAACTCCAACACATCCCGCCATGCTGCCGAGTTCTGGATGATAGAACCGGAAATGGCCTTCGCCGACCTGAATGACAACATGGACCTGGGGGAAGAACTGATCCGCTACCTGGTGAATTTCGTCAGGGAGGAATGCAGCGCCGATCTCGACCTGTTCTGCCGCTTCGTCGATAAGTCCCTACCCGCCACACTGGACAATATCGCTAACCATGATTTCGTCCGGCTTCCCTACACTGAGGCTATCGAGATCCTGCAGAAATCAGGACAGGACTTCGAATTCAAACCCGGATGGGGCAAGGATTTGCAGTCCGAACACGAGCGTTTCCTGACGGAGCAACATTTCGAAGCGCCAGTGATCGTGTTCGATTACCCCAAAGACATCAAGGCGTTCTACATGCGCCAGAATGATGACGGCAGGACGGTGGCCGCCATGGACGTCCTGGTACCGTCCATCGGTGAGATCATCGGCGGCAGCCAGCGTGAAGAACGCCACGACCAACTGCACCGGCGTATTACGGAACTGGGTTTTGACCCTGCCGACTACTGGTGGTACCTGGATATGCGCAAGTACGGTACCGCGCCCCATTGCGGTTTCGGCCTCGGCTTCGAACGCCTGCTGATGCTGTTGACCGGCGCCGGCAACATACGTGACGTCATCCCGTTCCCACGCACACCCAGCCACCTGGAGTTTTAAAACAAAAGGGGACAGATTTATTTTTTCCGGTTCTGGTCGGGGACAGATTTCAAATCTGTCCCGTCTTACACAGGAGGATATTAGTGCGATTATTTCAATTACTGGCGCGCCCGTTTGTTGTATTCGTCGAACGTTATTACCCGGACCCGTTTGTATTCGTGGTCCTGCTCTCTGTTCTGACTTTCCTGATGTCCATGATGCTGGCAGATGCAACGCCGGCAAGCGCCCTGTCCGCCTGGGGTGACGGATTGCCGAGCCTGCTGGCGTTTACCGCCCAGATCTGCATAACCCTGCTGACCGCCCACGCGCTGGCCCATACCGACCGGGTACAAATCCTGTTAAAGCGCATCGGCAGTATCCCGAACAACGCCATCGGTGCTTACGCGCTGGTTGCGTTCAGCGCCGGCATCGGTTCGCTTATCGCCTGGTCATTGGGGCTTATCGTAGGCGCTACCGTTGCGCGGGAGGTCGCCCGCCAGGGGGCCAGGCGAGGCATACGGATCCACTATCCACTGCTGGTCGCATCCGCCTACGCCGGCTTCGTGATATGGCACATGGGCTATTCCTCGTCAGCCGGCCTGTTTGTCGCCACCGCCGGCCATTCGCTGGAAGCGGAAATCGGCATCATCCCTATTACCGACACCGTATTCACCCTGCATAACGGTTTACTGGCGCTGGTTACCCTGGCAATCATCTGCGTAGTCTGCCCGTTGATGCGGCCCCGGGAGCAGGAACTGGTTGAGATCGACCCTGCCCTGCTCAAGGAACACGTCGAGGAGCCGGGCAGCGCAACCGGACCGAAGACCTTTGCCCAGTACCTTGACGGTATGCGAACCCTTACACTGATCCTCGGCGCGGGCCTGTTCGGCTACATCGGCTACAGTTTTTACGCCCGGGGGTTTCACCTCAACCTGAACCTGGTGAACTGGTCGTTTCTCGGCGCGGGCCTGCTGCTGTCCCGCTCACCCTCCCATTACGTCAAACTGATTAACAATGCCAGTTCGACCATAGGACCGGTCCTCATACAATACCCGTTTTATGCAGGCATCCTGGGCATGATGCAGGGCACCGGCCTGGCCGCCATCATATCCGACTGGTTCACCGCGATTGCCACCCCGGGAACACTCAGCTTCCTTGCTTTCCTCTGCGCCGGCCTGGTCAACATGTTCATCCCCTCGGGCGGCGGCCAGTGGGCGGTGCAAGGCCCGATATTCATTGAAGCGGGACAGAACCTCGGAGTCGATCCCTCTATCATCGTGCTGGCCATCTCCTACGGCGACCAGTGGACCAACATGATCCAACCGTTCTGGACCATCCCCCTGTTGGCCATCGCGGGACTGCACATGCGCCAGATCATGGGTTACACCTTCGTGATCTTCCTGCTGACGCTGTTTTTGTTCGGTGGGGGGTTGTTGCTGTGGGGAGCGGGGTGAGGTTGTATAAAACTGGTGAATATATAGACGTGTTGTGCTTTGCTATTAGTAAACTTATTTTTTCTTATTTTTTCTTGACTCCAACCAGAGTGCATACCATACTTTGATTTAGTTATACATTGATTTTACTAAAGATATTTTCTTATATCTGTCGGGATTCGGGTGTAACTATCCATGTTTGCAGAAACCAGTCCATCTAACCCTGGTAGCAATACAAATGTACCAGGGCTCACGCCTTTCCGTACCTGTGATATTGGTATTGCGATTGAAAGAATTACTCGTATGTTTGGACCCCATCAAATAGAACCTGCCGGGCGCGGTCGTGATATTGAATTTGAACACAGTCATGTATGGTTAGCCGATATTTGTATAAACCAATTAGCCTATGGCAGGGAACTGAGAAATCACATCAGCGAATTTATAGATGAAAATTTCTGCGTGATGTTGCCGGTAGGAGGTAACTATGCGATAGAAACATTGCAGAAGCGTGTTGAAGCCGATTCGAAATCAATCACGATTATTAATCCTACTTGTCCGATTACGCTGGAAGCCTCCAGTGACTATAGCAATGTCAGTGTTCGTATTACCCGCAACGCTATCGACAATGCTCTGGTGAATCATATTGGGGATAGACCGACCGAACCGGTTCAATTTGTACCATACCCTCAATTACTGAAAAACGGAGCAGGACCTATACGAAATCTGGTCTTGCAAATCTGGCGCGAGTGCCAGCAAGATATGTCACTTTCAACCTTTAATTCCGTAGGACGTGAATTAGAGATACTGTTAGCTTCAATGTTGTTGGTGAGCGTTCCCAATAACTACAGCCACCGACTCTTCGAGACTGGTGAAGTTACACCTTCTACTGCCTGTGAAGAGATAGTCCAGTTTATTAAAAAGAATGCGAGGGAAGAAATTACCCTGGACGATATTATCAAGGCATCGGGCCTTGCAAAAACGTCCTTATATACTGAATTCAATAAGTATTATGATATGACTCCTATGGAGTTCTTGCGTAGAGAGCGTTTACGTCTTGCATACAGTGCTTTGGCTTCCGGGCGCTCGGAAATTATTTCGGTTACAAAGGTTGCTATTGATTGTGGTTTTACGCATTTCAGCCGTTTCGCGAGCTATTACAGGCAACAGTTCGGTGAATTACCCTCCAAAACCCTACAACGGAGCAAACATATTTATCAGTAAGTACCTCGTCTTTACTACAGTTCATGGTGGCTGATTGCATTTCTGTCCTGTTTTTGTTTAGAGTTTTCACTCCAATCTGTCCTTAACTACGGAAAATTCGGCTAACGTTTCGGTCAGGGAGGATAGACCTATTACATCTCCACCTGCTATAGAGGTTATCAATAATCTCTTAATCAGGATTCGCAGTCATTAGCAGGGGGTATTATAATGTTACATCAAATTATATATAACCAGACGACACACCTTGGTAAATGTCTCTGGATGTGTCTGGTTTTTTCGCTGTTTCTTCCGGTTTTTTCTGACACTCAAGCACAAGCTACCAACGAAGAGGGTTTCGGAATTGAAGAAATCATTGTAACAGCGAGGAAGCGAGAGGAGAGTTTGCAGGAGACACCGATCTCCATTCAGGCGTTCACGGCAGAAGGCCTTGAGCAACGCGCTATAGATAATATTTCCCAGATTGGAAATTTTACCCCGAACATGATCTTCGATCGTACTGCGGCTATCAGCGGCAGTAACTCGTCAGCTATCGTCTATATTCGCGGCATCGGTCAGGATTCCTCTATTTCAACCATTGATCTTGGTGTCGGGACGTATGTAGATGGGGTCTACCTGGCGCGTTCCGTTGGTGGCGTGCTGGATTTGATTGATGTGGAACGCATCGAAGTACTGCGTGGCCCACAGGGCACCCTGTTTGGGCGTAACACAATTGGCGGCGCCATCAACATTACCAGCGTTAAACCAAACGAGGATTTCCGCGCCGATGCAAGTGTGGCGTTCGGCTCCGACGAGATGATTAACGGCAAGCTGACCGTTAATGGCGCACTGGCGGAAAACCTGTTTGCCAAAGGTACGTTGTTAAGTAAAAACCGGGACGGCTACGTGGATCGGGCAGATGGTAAGGACATGGGTGACGATGACCTGCTTGCCGGTAATATTGCATTGAGGTGGTTGCCGGCAGACTCAGTTACTGTGGACCTTGTATTTGATGTGACGGACAGTGATAGCAACGGCGCGCCCTTTACTCTGGTAGAAGTGAATGCCAATGCGCCCTTCCCCCAGTTTCACAATGCTTTTGTCAGGCATCCGACTGATGGTTGTTTTATACCGCCTCCTTTCGGTACCGGCAGCACCAACAGTACAAATCCAGGTTGTTATAATTCGCAATGGATCCCTCAAGATAAGGATACAGACCATGGTACCCTCCCGGTACAGGACGACCTGGAGATATGGGGTGTCGCAGGGACCATGGAATGGGAAATCAGTGATAACCTCACCTTTAAATCGATCACGTCCTACCGGGATACTGAAAGCGATTACGCGCTGGACCAGGATCACTCACCCCTGACTATCGCCCATGTCAACAGCTCGACCACACAAGAGCAGTTGACACAGGAACTTCAGTTACTCGGAACACTGCTCGATCAGAGATTGCAATGGATATTGGGCTTTTACTATTTCGAAGAAGAAGGGACGTATTTTGAAACGGTGACGTTCTCCCCGGTGTTTTTTCAATCGGGAGGTTCAATCGATAATGACAGTCTTGCCGTCTTCGCACAAGGCACCTATCACGTCACCGATCAGTTGAGTTTGACGGCTGGTGTGCGTTATACCGATGATACCAAACGGTTCACGCCGGACCAGATGATCTTCAGAAATAATAATGCCCTCGTGCCGCCATTTCTGCTGGGTTTCGGTCCCGGCCTGGTGCCGCCGGTACCACCCCCGGGCACTTTAATACTGCCCAACATTGAAGCCGAGATTGATACCCAGGAGGTTACCCCCATGGTCAGTCTGGGCTATCAATGGAATGATGAGTTATTTACTTATTTTACCTATTCGGAAGGATTTAAAAGCGGTGGTTTTACGCAACGGATATTTCCGCCGCAGGCAGATATTCCTTCATTCGAGCCGGAATTCGTTACCGTGTACGAAGCCGGGTTCAAATGGCAGGGGTTTGATAATCGACTGCGTTTCAATGCTGCGTACTTTTTCAGCGATTATGAGGACCTGCAAATAGTCTCCCAGGCCCGCACGGTTGCGCCTATCGTGTTGAATGCCGGCGAGGCCGAGGTACAGGGGTTTGAGATCGATATCCAGGCCGTACCCTCTGCTAACGTGTTACTGGAGGCCGGCCTTGGCTACATCGATGATGAAATTACCGAGATTGATCCCGGTACCGGTGTAGGAATCGATAATTCACTGGTAAAGACGCCAGAATGGTCCGGTAATTTTGCCATTTCCTATGAATGGGAATGGAACAACTGGTCGACGATAACGCCCAGGCTGGATGTTGCCTATAAAAGCTCATATTACGGTAATGCAATCAATTCATCTCCAACCAGGCAAGGAGAATTTACCCTGCTCAACCTGGGAGCGACATTCAAAACCAATGACGGCAAATGGACGGTAACGGCTGTCAGCCGCAACCTGACTGATAAAGAATATATTTCGGCAGGTTATTCCGAACAGAACGGGCCCACCTTGAACCTTGGCATATCTGAGGTTGTACGTGACCGGGGCAGGGAGTGGAGTGTGGTGGTCAAACGCTCATTCTTTTAACATTGCTGGATATCTCACATGCCAAGACTGCAACCATTGCCCGCGGCATCGTTATCCGGCGAACATCAGGCTATGCTGGGGGTATTAAATGAATTGCTGGGTTTCGAATGCAATGACTGGCTGACTCTTGCCAGGGTGCCGCCAATCATGCGTGCTGCCCTGGATCTATGTAATGCTGTGCTCGAAAACTCCGTTGGTTGTGGTGAGCAATTGCGCTGGCTGATTTGCTACGCCTGTTCCAGGTCTTACGGCTGTCAATACTGCGTTGCACACACTTCTTTCGCTGCACTGCGTTTCGGTGTGTCCGAGGCCAAGCTACGGGCCATCAGGGAGTTTGAAACTTCAAGGCTTTACACCCTAGCCGAACGCGCCGCACTACGTGTAGCTACAGGGGCCGGTAAATGTCCGAGTGATGTCAGCGATGCCGACTTTGAAGAGTTAAGAAAACATTTCGACGAAACACAGATCGTACAGATAGTGTCGCTTGCCTCGATGATGGGTTTTTTCAACCGTTGGAATGCTGTAATGGCGACGGAACTGGAACAACCACCCCGTGACATCGGTGAACGCGTTTTGGCATCCACCGGTTGGTCAGTA
Source organism: Gammaproteobacteria bacterium (assembly GCA_965116495.1). GTDB lineage: Bacteria > Pseudomonadota > Gammaproteobacteria > Eutrophobiales > Eutrophobiaceae > JAAXHV01. Next base: position 1,630,933 of record OZ220696.1, read on the forward strand.
GGAAAACATGGCAGGCAGGCTTGAGCCGCGTCGGCGTGAAGAATTCCCGGAACTGGAAAGTGCGCCACGTGATTACGCAGAGAAAGTATTACCCGGTGAGAATTGGCAAATTGGTAAACATGGGCACTAGTTTCACTTTCGTCGCTTTTTCATCATCAACCGGAAAATCCGACTGCATCCGCCAAAACTGGCCGCCAGGAGGTCCGTCGCTAATTTACTTGGATTAGTCATCTTGTAACGCAATGAGGAAATAATATGCTAAACATTGGTGTTGATACCGGAGGGACATTTACGGACTTCGCTGTCTTTGATGATCAGCACAATACCTTGCAAGTAGCCAAGACAGCCTCCACCCCTGACGATCCGACCCAAGCCTTTATGAACGGGCTGAAGGAGCTGGATATCGACCTGGACAGCGTATCCCGCATTGTGCACGGGACGACCATCGCGACCAATGCGGTGCTGGAAAGAAATAACGACTCGACGGCTGTCGTTGTTACCAAAGGTCACCGGGATATAGTTGAAATAGGACAACTTCGATTGTATGCAGAAAATGTCATTTTCAACAGGCACTATCAACGCCCGCCACCGTTTGTCCCGCGCAATCTCAGGTTCGAAATTCGAGAACGTATTGGACCGGATGGTGAAGTGCTTATTCCCGTGGATGATAAAGAACTGGAATTCATCATCAAATGCATTCAGAACAGTAACATCGATTCCGTAGCCGTGTGCCTTTTGAACTCCTATGTTAATTCCGGCCATGAAAAGTATGTAACTGACAAAATCAAACAAGCTTTACCTAATGTGACTGTTTCCCAGTCCATGGAGATATCACCGGAATTCAGGGAGTTTGAGAGGTGGGCGACTACAGTGTTAAATGCCTATGTCGATACTTCTGTCAGTAAATACCTGCGCAACCTGAGCCGAACCTTGCGCGCTGCCGGTTATAACGGTGAACTGTTTTATATGACATCAAGTGGCGGCATTCTTACTGAGAACATCGCACCTGACCAACCAGTTCGTTTATTATTATCCGGACCTGCAGCCGGTGTCAGGGCGGGTATTCATCTGGGTAAATTTGGTGGATTTAAAAATATTATTACTTATGACATGGGGGGTACCAGTACCGACATCAGCCTGATCCAGGACCTGAACCCTATCATTACCCATGAGCGCCAGTTTGCCGGGACGGTAATAAAGACCCCCCAACTGGATATTATTACAATCGGCGCAGGCGGTGGCAGTATAGCCTGGGTGGATCGCGACAAAAGTCTGAAAGTCGGACCCCGTAGCGCTGGCGCCAAACCGGGGCCCGCCTGCTATGAACGCGGCGGCAGCAAACCGACGGTAACAGATGCAAATCTCCTCTTGGGCCGGATCGGAGAAGCATCCGCTCTCGGCGGAGCCATGCAACTGAACAAGAGACTTGCAGGACACGCAATTTCAAGCTTGAGCGAAGCTACAGGCATAGATGATCCCCATCAACTTGCCGAAGGCATTCTCAGGATATGTAACAACAATATGGCCGGTGCCGTGCGTAACGTTTCCGTTGAACGCGGTCTTGATCCCCGTGACTTTGCCCTCATGCCCATGGGTGGCGCGGGCCCAATGCATGCGGTCGCTGTCGCCGATGAATTAGGTATAGACAATGTGTTGATTCCGGCGAATCCGGGTAATGCCTGTGCAACCGGACTACTCGCCACAGACCTGCAGCATGACTATGTCCGGACCTACGTAACTGAGATGCAGGATGCGAATATTGATACGGTACACGAATTGACCAGGGAGATGGAAAGCCTGGGTCGAAAACAATTGCTTCAGGAGGGGCTTCCGGAGCAGCGAATCAAGCTTCGCTGCAGTGCAGACATGCGTTATTCAGGACAGTCGTTTCAGCTCGAGGTGCCGGTAACTGAGAAAACCACACTTGAGGACATGGAAATGGCGTTTCATGAGAGTTATCAGAACGTTTATGGATACAACAGGCGAGAGAAACCGGTTGAACTGGTGTATTTACGCGCTGTTGCGTCCGGTATTGTCGATAAACCTGTTCCCAGCATCGGAACTCCGGGAATGACAAACGGCGGTAGCAAAGAAAATCGTGAAATCTATTTCGACGGCAGGTTTCATAACTGTGACATTTATGAACGGAGCCGTCTTGACACCGATACGAAAATCAACGGCCCCGCAGTTATCCAGGAATATGGTTCAACGACAGTACTACCTCCCGCTTGGCAGGCATGTCCCGACGAATTCGGCAACCTGCATTTAAGACGAATACAGGAGTAGAGTCATGACAGCAAGGGTCGATCCGATTACGCTTGAAGTCGTACAAGGCTCATTCATCACGACAGTACGGAACATGCGGGCAACACTGATCCGTACGTCTTATGCCCCCATCCTTTATGATACCCGTGATCTCTCCTGTGCATTGTTGAGCCCTGCCGGGGAACTCGTCGCCATGTCTGACGGTGATTTTTCCGGGCATGTATTCTCGCTGCAGCTCGGTCTGGCGCCAATCCTGAAAAAGTTTGGCGGGCGCATGCGTCCGGGGGATGTTTATATGTTTAACGATCCCTACACGGGTGGCACCCACATGAATGACATCGCGTTTTACAAGCCGCATTTTATCAAGGACCGGATCATATTATTTGAAACGGTACGGGCACACTGGTCCGATGTTGGCGGCGCGACCCCTGGTAGTTTTTCCGGGCAGGATACGGAGATTTTCCAGGAAGGTGTCCGTATTCCGCCGGTCAAACTGGTTGATCAAGGGCAAATAAACCAGGACCTCTGGGATCTGTTGTTTGCCAATGTCCGTCTCGCTGACGAACAGGAAGGTAATGCCCTGGCAATGTTGGACAGCGTAAACGTGGGTGACAAGCAGATCAATGAACTGTGTGAAAAATACAGTACGGAAGTCATCGAACAATGTCGTGACACCATGCTGGATCGTGCCGAACAAACCCTGAAGGAAGAAATAGGAAAACTTACCCCAGGTGAATACTACGTCGAGCACTACTGCGACAATACCGGCATCACTCCCGACCCGGTGCCCATACGAATTCGCATGACAGTGCAGGATGAATCCCTGAAATTTGATTTCACCGGTACCGCGGCGGAGTTTGAAGGACCCATGAACATCGGTCCGGCAGTGACCCAGGCGGGTGTGTTTGTGATTGTCAAAGCCTGGCTCGACCCGCTTACACCGGTAAACGGCGGCACTTTCCGGCCTATGGAATTCGTCCTGCCAAAAGGCACCATTGTAAATGCAAACCCGCCGCGCGCGGTGGCCGGGGTCTGGGAGTTGTACCGTAAGATACAATCCGCCGTGGCCGGTATTTTCAGCCAGGTCCAGCCGGATAATGCAGGTGGGGCCGCAATGGAGACGATTAACCATATCTATATCACGAGCTTCGACCCGGTTGCCGGTAAACACTATATTCTGTATGAATATCCGCAAGGGGGTTTCCCTGCGACCAGTATAAGTGACGGTTCCACGGGCAGTCCCTCCTATGACGGTGGTGACGTCCCGAGTATCTACCCGGTGGAAAGCTCGGAGCAACGGCAACCCTTACGCATTGAAAGCACTGAAATAACCACCGATGGCGAAGGCGCAGGAAAATTCAGAAGCGGCTTTGGCATCACACGCCGTCTTCGGGTGATTGGCGATAACAGCCAGCTAAATGTCATGTCAGACGCTTCGGTGATTCCTCCATGGGGTGTGGCAGGAGCGACGGAAGGCGGTTTTAACGCGTGTGGCGTCATCCGTGACGGTGAACCAATCGAACCTTCCAACCTGCCCGGCAAGGTACGATCATTTCCCCTGAAGGATGGCGACTTGGTAATTATGCGCGCCACCTCCGGAGGGGGAGTGGGAGATCCGCTGGATCGCGATCCTGAACTGGTGTTGAACGACGTGCTGCTGGAGTATGTCAGCAAACAACGCGCCCATGACGTTTACGGCGTAGTGATAAACGATGGAACTGTAAATGGCGCGGCAACGGTGGCATTACGTTCGAAACTACGCCGGGAAAAACATCATATTAATATTATCGCCGCAGATGAAGATACTTATGACCACAGGGGTTGCCGTGTCAGCACACTTAATGCAGGTGACGCCGGCTCACTGGGTCTGAAAGATGGTGAAATGATTGAGTTTGTTCCCGATATCGGCGCACCGTTACGTAGCTGGGCATTTATTTCAAATGAAATCGAACAAGGCGCCATCAAATTAGGGCCGCTGGGTCAAGCGGCACTCAGGATCAAGAATGGTGAGCAGATTCAGATCCGCCGTTTAAAACAGGCGCCCCCGATTACCCATTACAACCAGCGTCGCTGACTTCAAAACAACTGACACGGGTTGAACGGAATAAGGGTTATGAGAAAAATCGCTATCGTAGGCTCCGGCCAGGCCGGATTGCAACTGGGCTTTGGACTGCTGAGGGCCGGTTATGAACCGACAATCTATTCCGACATGACCGCCAGGCAAATCTATGACAGTCCACAACGGCCGGTGACCATACAGTTTGACCCGTCGGTAACATTTGAAGATGAACTTGAACTGCGCTTCTGGCGGGAGAATCGCTACAGCCTGATACACGAAGTCTACATGACGGTATTCTCACCGGAGGGTGAGAGGTTAATGGTGGTTAACGGGGAATTTGATAAACCGGCACAGTGCATGGATTTGCGGATGAAGTTCAGCAAATGGCTGGAAGAGTTTGAAACCCGGGGGGGGAAACGTAGTCATAGAAAAATGCGACATCGATTCCATTGAACGCATGGCTACGAATAATGACCTCGTCATCATCGCAGCGGGGCGCGGGCAGTTTATGGAATTGTTTGAAACGGATGATAGCAAGATGGAATTTGACCGACCGCAGCGGCAAGTCGCCATGTTCTGTACCCGGGGGAGTAATATGCATAAACAACTGGAAGACGTGCCCGGGGCAACAGACAAACAGATTTCACGTTACAGCGTCATCGCAGGTGTGGGTGAAGTAATCAAGGCGCCGTACCTGAGCAAATCGGGCGAGGAACATCATTATGTGCAGTTTGAGGCCATACCCGGCGCTGGGATGGATATGTTTGACCGCCGGGCTGATGTCGATGAACAATATGAAATAGGCAAGGAATGGTTGCGTAGACATCAGCCACTGATTTATGAGTTGATTGCCGGGTCGACCACAACACCGGAAAAAGAATGGGTCTGCGGCATGATCCCGCCTACAGTACGCAGGCCGGTCGGACGCCTGCCCAGCGGCAACGTCGTTTTCGGTGTTGGTGATGCGGCCATCCTTAATGATCCCATACTGGCGCAGGGCCTGAACGGCGCATCGAAATGGATGGCGCTGTTGCTTAATCAGATCGTAGCGCATGCTGGTGCACCGTTTACGGCTGAATGGATGCAGGCGTCTTTTGACGAATACTGGCAGACTGCCCAATACAACAATAAATTTACCAATACCGGTTTACGCGGCCCTGGTGAAGTGCAACAAAAACTCATGCTGGCCGCAAGTCAAAACAAAAAGCTGGCGCATAAATTCATAAACAGTATCGGCGATGCCTCTAAATTTCATCCGTGGTATTGGGATGCAAAAGAAGCCGAGAGAATGATAGCAGAATACAGTAATTAAGGCAACGATAATGAACGTTATAATCGCATTAGAAGTCACGGCAAAAGCAGGAAAGGAAGACGCTCTACGGGAGTTTTTTGATGAAACGCTTCCGGACACGCGTAAGTTTGAGGGTTGTATCAGTGTGGAAGCTCACTCAGAAAACTCTCATCCCGAGAATATATTTCTGTTTGAAGAATGGACATCCAAATCAGCCTACGAAAATTATCTTGCCTGGCGGGGAGAGCGTGGAGATTTTGAAAAGCTTATGAATTTAATTCAGGGAGAACCGGTTATTCGTTTCTTTGACAGGATTTAGCCTGTCTTTTGGCTGATTGGGGACGGACCCCCGCTTAGAACATGCGGAGGTATGCTTGAATCCGTCCCCTTACTGTCTGTCAAGCGGCGATTTGCAGCGGATGCAAACCTGCCTTGGCCGCCATGGAAACAAGGGAATCGATTGAAAACCCTGACATTTTTCCCCTACACACGTCCCCAATTCGGGAACGCTGCACGCCCATGATTTCAGCAGCCTGTTTCTGCGTCAAACCATTTTCCTTGATATAAGCAATAATGGCGTCAAACAAGGCAGCCTTGAGTTTCAACTGCTCAGCCTTACCCGGATCAGGCTCCAGATCATCGAACACGCTCCCGGTAGTTATTTGCTGTTTCATTTCAGATTCTCTTTTGCATCCAGATATCGCTTTATGATCATTGCCTTATTGGGCATTGCCGTCGCTTGTGAAGTCTTCTGCCAGCAGTGTAGGACAGTAATATAACCACTGAATTTAGTCACGTAAGCAATTCGAAAAATAGCATTATCCTCTCTGGTTCGGATTTCATAAACTCCTGTGATGCCTCTGCCCAGGCCTGTTAAAGGCCTCCAGTCCTGCGATTCATTCCCTTCCTGCAAACGATGTAACTGATAACCAGCATCCTGAATAGCATTCTTCGGAAAAGCCATCAGTTCATCCTTGCTTTGTCCTACCCACCAGATTGGCTTGAGAATCCCTTCCATAAAATGGATTGTATAATATCTTATACAAAAAATAAAGGGGGGGTTTGAACCACTGAATCTATCTTCACTAGGCTAAGGAAAAAAGCCAGTTAGATAAACCAGATACTTTTTAATTCAACAAACTACAGGCTATGGGTGAAGCGATTGTGCCATCCTGAAAATTCCATCGGTTCGGTAATTTCTCGCTCGGGTAATTCAAGCTCCTGACCGCCGTAAGCAGGCGCAAAAAGACGGACAGCCAGATTACCGAGTCTTCCCGGTGTTGACACCGCCTGCTTGATAATTTGCCGAACTTCCTCTTCCATTGAGACACCATGCTGCGCGGCGCGGACACGTAACCTTCTCACCGTATCATCATCAAGTTTTCGAACACTCAGACTGGTCATATTTCACTCCTGATGCATATAGATATATTGAAAGCAATACCGTCAAAAATCTATGTAATTCTGAAGTTCAAGTTCATTATTACACAGATTAGACCTTCGGATGCGGGGGCATCCCCACAGTCTTCAGAACGTAAACGTCACCTCCCCCCCGATGACCCGGCCCTTGGCCAGCGCCCCGTAGGCGCCGCCCAGGGGGACGGGTCCCAGCATTGTCGGAAGCAGAGCGTCGCCACCGTGCTTGACCTCATTCAGCAGGTTCTTGCCGTAGACTGAAAACACCCAGTGCTCGTTTTCCGAGTGGAAGTCCAGGCTGGCATCGAGTATCTTTTGCGACAGAATATAACCCAGGTTGTTATCGGTGTAGCTGGACTTATCCCTGTAGGAGTAACTGACCCGTGAGGCGATATGGCCCCAGTCGCCGACCTGCTGGCGGCGCCTGAGGCCCAGACTCCAGGTCCACTCCGCGGCGCGGGGCAGGTCCAGGTTCTTGTCCCGGCCGTCAAGCACACCATCGCTATTGAGATCGAAACTTACTTTCGTATAATCAGCATCCAGCCAGCCTGCTGAAGCGGTAGCCTGGAGGTCTTCCGTCAGGTTGACGGCGCCGTCCAGTTCAATGCCGAGAATTTCAGCGTCCGCGGTATTCTTGATGACCTGTACTACGCCTGAGAAGGGATCGGCCAGGTTGACTTCCCGTTGCATGTCTTCGATGTCATTGAAAAACAGTGCACCGTTCAGGTAGCCTTGCCCGAAACTGAACTTGAAGCCGAGTTCATAGCTGTCAACTGTCTCCTCGTCAAACGGACCGGGACCGAGGTTAACAGTATCGATGGCCGTGTTGCGCAGGTTGTAACCGCCGGAACGGAAACCCCGGGTCCAGTGGGCGTAGATGCGCGCCGTATCGGAGAAGTGGTAAATCATACCCAGCTTGGGCGACCAGTTTTTCCAGTCTTCGCTGTCGGTGAAATCAAATGGGCAGGTACCGTCCAGCACGTTACAGGGTGAATTCACGTTCCTGATCAGGGATGCTATGTCTGCCTCTTTCTCTTCCGATGTGTAGCGCAATCCGGCGCTGAGCGTTACGGACTCGCTGAGGTCATAGTCCACCGCCGCGAACACCCCGATAGTTTCTACATTGTATTCGCCGCCCCCATCCTGGGTCAGCGCCGGTGAACCGTCCGGGGTTAACAATCCCAGCAGGTTGCGCCGCTCATAGTAATCAATGTCGTTATTGAAATAGTAAATTCCCGCGGTCAGGTTGAAGCGCCCGGTGAATACGCCGTTGTAGCGAAGTTCGTTGCTCACCTGCTCGGATTCCGTGATTCCGATGCCATGAAACAGGCTGACCGGTTGGGAATCGATATCGCTGAGAAACGCCGATTCACTGTTCCGATAGCCGAAAATATTGGTAATTACGCCATTATTGCCTACATTCAAACTCATTTCTGCAGTGACAAAGTGGGTTTTCACATCCAGGAAGCCTTCCTCATCGATGGAAAAGTCATGACTATCCCGGTCAAAATTTACCGGTGACCCATCTATCCCGAGTCCATTGGTGTGCGCCTGGGAAGCGGAACCGTCGCCTTCGTTTTCCAGGTATTGATAGCGCAGGACCAGTTCCAGGTTTTCACCGGGTTTCCAGACCACCACGGGACGAAACATGATCTGTTCGAGTGCGCCGAAATCATCACCGGTAAGTTTGTTCTCAAACCAGCCGTCATCATCGTTATAGTAGCCTGTGACGCCGATGCTCAAAGTGTCACTGACCGGCCCGCTCATACTACCCATCAAGTACTTGTTCAGACCACCATCGCCGCCGCCGTCCAGCGCTGTACGCACGCGGGCCTCGAACTCGTCACCGGGTTTTCGGGTGTTCACCAGGATGGCGCCGCCGGTCACGTTACGCCCGAACAGGATTCCCTGGGGACCGCGCAGCACCTGGATACTCTCCAGGTCAAACAGGTCGAAAGCAACGCCATTGTTCGTACCTAGGTAAACGCCGTCCACAAATACACCGACGGTGGGATCGATGGACGCAATGGAACTGTTTATCCCCAGTCCGCGCATGGAAAAGTTGGCAATTCCCCTGGCGGTACCCACCTCATCCAGGGCCACGTTGGGCAGGCTCACGGCAAGGTCAGTCAGACCGCGTATTTTGCGCGCCCCTATCTCGCCGGCGCCCAGCGCACTCACCGAAAGCGGCACATCGAAGACCGTTTCTTCCCGTTTGCGCGCAGTGACCACCACCTCTTCAATCATGGGGACCATATCGCTGTGGTGATGGGCTTCCTGTGCGTAAGCTGCCTGCAGGGTGAAGGCGCCGCTGGGTATCAGGAGTGCGGCGGATAGTATAGAGATGTTACGGCAATGATTGACCATGTCGTGTGTTCTCTCCATCCACGTTTAGATATACCGGTTGATTGTATTATAAAAATATCAATGGGGTCAGACTCGATTGATATTATTTTTCGTGTTGCCGAAAAAAGGCTTCTACGTCGTTTAAGTCCTCCGTATGGGTCATATCCGGCAGGCTATTCAGGAAAACCCTGCCGTAGGGCCGGGTCCTTAACCTGGGATCGCCGATCATCAGCACGCCGTAATCGGCCTTGTCCCTGAGCAAACGGCCTATGCCCTGCTTCAGCACCAGCACGGCTTCGGGTACCTGGTACTCCATAAACGGATTTCTGCCCTGTTCCTCCATCCGGGTCAACCTGGCGTTCAATACCGGGTCACCCGGCGCGGCAAATGGCAGTTTGTCGATGATGACGCAGGACAGGGCCTGGCCGCGCACGTCCACGCCTTCCCAGAAGCTGCTGGTGCCCAGCAATACCGCGTGGGGAGTGGTCCTGAACGTTTCCAGCAGTTCGGTGCGCGGCGCATCCCCCTGCACCAGTATGGGATAATCCAGCGCCGCGCCGATTAATTCGGCTGCCTGGCGCAACGCGCGATGGCTGGTAAACAGGAAAAAGGCGCGTCCCCTGGTCAGCCGCAGCAGCGGGAGCGATTTTTCGACCAGGTTTGCGGTAAAGTCGGCCGTTCTCGGATCAGGCAGACCCCGGGGGAAATACAGCAACGACTGGGTATTGAAATCAAACGGGCTGTCCCAGCTCCTGGCCTTGACCTGTTCCAGGCCCAGTTGTGACGAGAAATACTCAAACTCGCGGTTCACGCTCAGGGTTGCGGACGTGAATATACTCAGGCATTCGTACTCGCTGATGCGCGTGCGGAAGACATCGGCAATGTCCAGGGGCGTGCGGTGCAGGAAAAACCCGTTGCCGCGCAATTCCAGCCAGCGGATATACTCATCCTCTTCCCGGTCATTGAACTGGTCGAGATACGCCAGCGCCGCCTGTGTCCGCTTATGGCAGTTATCCAGAGACTTGCCCCTGCCGGCGAAGTCCTCCAGCACCTGGTGGACGGCATCCAACTTATCCAGCAGCGTTGACAACGTAGTGGAGACGTCCGCCGTTTCCTTCAGTCCGGCCCAGGCAACCCGCTTGTCCTCGCCGGAAAAGCTCAGGCGCAGGTCGCGTATTGCTTTCTCGCACAGGTCCAGCATCCCGGGGAAATCAGGCAAATCGGCCGCTTCCTCAAAATAAGCCGTCCTGGAGTCGGATACCAGTTCCAGCAGTTGCCGGCCGCTCAGGGTCTCGCTGAAAAATTGTGAAGCCAGCTCCGGCAACTGGTGTGCCTCATCAAGAATAACCATCTCCGCACTGGGCAACAACTCGCCGTAACCGGCCTCCTTCAACACCATATCCGCCAGGAACAGGTGGTGGTTGACCACGGCCAGGTCCGCCTCAACAGCGCGGCGGCGGGCGCGGAACACGAAACAGTCGTCGTAAAAATCACATTCCTGTCCGAGGCAGTTATCGACGCTGGAAACACAGGCCGGCCTGACGGAGGCGTCTTCCGGGATATGGGATAGCTCGGCCAGGTCGCCGCTGCCGGTCTGTTGCGACCAGGCGCGGATATCGGCCAGGTAATGCTTCGCCTGACTGCCCAGGCGGCGTGAGTCGAATTCCGCCTGTCCCAGGCGATGCAGGCACAGGTAGTTGGCCCGTCCCTTCAGCAACGCCACGTTGAGTGGCCGCCCGACGGCTTTTCGCACCAGGGGCAGGTCGCGGGTAAAGAGCTGGTCCTGCAGGTGTTTGGTGCCGGTGGAGATGACCACCTTATGGCCGGACTGGAGCGCCGGCACGAGGTAGGCAAAGGTCTTGCCGGTGCCGGTGCCGGCCTCGCAGATCAGCGATTCGCCGTTGTCTATCGCCTCCCGAATGGCCTCGGCCATCTCGACCTGCTGGGGCCGCACCGTGAAATCCGGCACCAGGCCCGCGAGGGCACCATATTCACCGAGGATGTCAGCGGGGGTCTGCATTTGATAACTATAAAATCCTTTTAAGGAGTCAGAGTGATAACCAATGGCTTATTTTCACATCATTGAGTAATTTTACTCAATGATGTGAAAATAAGCGAAGGGGACGGACTTAAGCCCGTCTCCGACCAAGCTCGATACGACGGTTGTCAATTTGGGACACCCATAAATTAACTAAGCGTTTTAAATTTATGGGTGTCCCAAATTAAGTTTTCAGTTCTTTACCCGACTCACGTATGCGCCCGTGCGGGTATCCACCTTGATTTTCTCATTCTGCTCGACGAACAGGGGCACCTTGACCGTGGCGCCGGTTTCCAGGGTGGCGGGTTTCGTGCCGCCGGCGGCGGTGTCGCCGCGTACCCCCGGGTCGGTTTCGGTGATCCTGAGTTCGACGAAGTTAGGCGGCTGGACAGTCAGCGGCGCGCCGTTCCATAAGGTCACCCCGCATAGCTCTTCACCGGTCAGCCACTGACCGGCATCACCCAGCGCCGACCTGCCGGCTTCGATCTGCTCATAACTGCTCGTATCCATGAAATACCACAGTTCACCGTCGTTGTAGAGGTATTGCAACTCCAGGTCGACCACGTCCGCGGCGGGAACGCTCTCCCCCGACTTGTAGGTTTTCTCCAGCACCCTGCCCGTTTTCAGGTTGCGTATCTTGATGCGGGTAAACGCCTGGCCCTTGCCCGGTTTGACAAACTCGCTATCGAGAATGGAACAGGGGTCGCCGTCGATGGTCAGTTTCAAGCCCGGCTTGAATTCATTGGTGCCGTAGTTCGCCATGTGCAAGTCCTGCCGTCATTCTGGCGGATGCCAGAATCCAACGAAGCATTTTCCTGATCGCATATGTCTTTACCTTTTCGGTTTAATCGTTGATACCTGCCGATAGCCCCGCGGCAGGACATTGCCGCGGCGCCCGCGTTCGCTATGATAATGCGCCCAGCCCTTCGGTTTCAAGGTCAGGTGGCGTTTACCGGATTCGAGGTGCAGCTTGTCTTTTATCCCGAATACGGTAAGCGCAACCAGGTATTCTTCCCGGTCCTTAAGCCTGGCCGGTGGGATTTGCATGATCTTGACCCCCTTGCCCCTGGCAAGTTGCGGGAATTCGGACAACCCCGTCACCAGCAGGCGGCCCTCGGAACTGACGGCCGCGACCAGGTCCTGCTTGTGGTCGGAGACCGGCACAGGCGGTAATATCAGCGCAGACGGCGGAACGTTCAACACAGCCTTGCCGGCCTTCGCCTTGACGTACAGGTCTCCCAGTCTTGCAATGAACCCGTAACCGGCATCAGTGGCAAGGAACCAGAAACTGTCGCTCTCTCCCAGCATGGTGCCGATGAAGACTGCGCCGTCCGGCGGCGTCACCCAACTGGATACCGGCTCGCCGTGGCTGCGCGCCGACGGCAGGATATGTGTAGGGATGGAGTAACAGCGGCCGGTCGAGTCAAGAAATATGGCCGACTGGTTACTGCGCCCCATGACAGCCTGCCTGAATCCGTCGCCGGCCCGGTAATTCAGGGTCCCCGGGTCGATATCATGGCCTTTCGCGGCCCGGACCCAGCCCTTCTCCGACAAGATGACTGTCACCGGTTCCGTAGGCATCAACTGGGTCTCGTCCATCGCCCTGGCTTCTTCGCGCTGTTCCAGGGGGGAGCGGCGGGCATCGCCAAACTTTTCCATGTCGGCCCGGATTTCCTCTTTCACCAGTGTTTTAAGGCGTGCGGCCGAACCCAGTATCTGCTGCAAGGACTCCCTTTCTGCCTGCAACTCGTCCAGTTCGCCCTGGATTTTGATCTCTTCCAGCTTGGCCAGGCGCCGCAACCGGAGATCCAGAATAGCCTCCGCCTGGGTGTCGGACAAGCGGAAACGCTGCATTAGCTCCTGTTTGGGTTCGTCTTCCTCCCGTATGATCCGGATCACCTCGTCAATGTTCAGGTAGGCTACCATCAGACCTTCCAAAATATGGACTCGCTGTTCAACCTGTTCCAGGCGGTGCTGCAGGCGCCGGCGCACCGTCTCGGTACGGTACCGCAACCACTCCTTCAGAACGGTCTTGAGATCCTTGACCCGGGGGCGGCCGTCGGTGCCGATCATGTTCAGGTTGACCCGGTAACTGCGCTCCAGGTCCGTGGTGGCGAACAGGTGTGACATCAGTTCTGTCAGGTTGACCCGGTTTGAACGCGGGATGAATATGAGCCGAGTCGGGTTTTCGTGGTCGGATTCATCGCGCAGGTCTTCCAGCATGGGTAACTTCTTCGCCTGCATCTGCGCGGCCACCTGCTCCAGGATCTTGTTGCCGGAGGTCTGGTAAGGCAACGCGGTAACGATGATATTGCCGCCCTCCTTCTCCCACCGGGCGCGCAGTTTCACGGAACCGTTGCCGGTGCGATACATCTCCAGGAGTTCCTCAGCCGGCGTGATGATCTCCGCTTCGGTGGGAAAATCCGGACCCTTGACGTAGTCGAACAAGTCCTCGACCGTACTTTTGGGCCGCTCCAGCAGGCGGATACAGGCACCGGCCACCTCCTGCAGGTTATGGGGCGGAATATCCGTGGCCATACCGACGGCAATCCCGGTAGCGCCGTTCAACAGGATATTGGGGAGCCGCGCCGGCAGTAAGTTGGGTTCCTTCAGGGTACCGTCAAAATTGGGCGTCCAGTCAACGGTCCCCTGTCCCAGTTCCGCCAGCAACACCTGGCTATAGGGCTTCAGTTTGGATTCCGTGTAGCGCATGGCCGCGAACGACTTGGGATCATCCATGGAACCCCAGTTACCCTGGCCGTCGATAATGGGATAGCGGTAGCTGAACTCCTGCGCCATCAGCACCATGGCCTCGTAGCAGGCGCTGTCCCCGTGGGGATGGAACTTGCCGATGACATCCCCCACCGTACGCGCCGACTTCTTGAACTTGGCGGTCGCGCTCAGGCCCAGTTCTGACATGGCATAGATGATGCGTCTCTGTACCGGCTTCAGGCCATCGCCGATATGCGGCAGGGCCCGGTCCAGGATGACATACATGGAATAGTCCAGGTATGCTTTTTCGGTAAATTCGTATATAGGTTGGGTTTCGCTGGGTTCGAAATCCAGGGTAAGATTTTCCTGCATTAGACGGTCCCTCTGGAGGAGAAAATCAGTACGGAGGGTACCCATAATACCAATAAAAAACCAAACAACTCCAACACTTTTATACCGTAGCCCGGTCGCCCTTGCGCTCCAGCCAGTCCTTGCGGTCCGGCGCGCGTTTCTTTGCCAGCAGCATGTCCATCATCTGGTCCGACTTGTTGTCTTCCGGCAGGGTCAGTTTCACCAGGCGGCGCGTCTCCGGCGCCATGGTGGATTCACGCAACTGCAAGGGGTTCATCTCGCCCAGGCCCTTGAAGCGTTGCACGTTCACCGTGCCCTTGATCTTTTCCGCGCTAATGCGGTCGAGCAGGCCGGACTTTTCCGAATCATCCAGGGCATAGAACACTTCCTTGCCGACGTCTATGCGGTACAGGGGCGGCATGGCCACGTACACGTGACCTGCATCGACGAGCTTGCGGAAGTGCTTCAGGAACAGGGCGCAGAGCAAGGTGGCGATATGCAGGCCGTCGGAATCCGCATCGGCCAGGATGCAGATGCGGCCATAGCGTAGCTTGGATAGGTCATCGGATCCGGGGTCTACGCCGATGGCTACCGAGATGTCGTGGACTTCTTTTGAGGACAACACCTCGCCGGAAGCCACCTCCCAGGTATTGAGGATTTTGCCCCGTAACGGCATGACTGCCTGGAATTCCCTGTCCCGGGCCTGCTTGGCGGAGCCGCCGGCGGAATCCCCTTCCACCAGGAACAACTCGCTGTCGTCGGGTGATACGCTGGCGCAGTCTGCCAGTTTGCCGGGCAGCGCCGGGCCGCTGGTGACTTTCTTGCGGATAATACTCTTACTTGCCTTGAGGCGGCTCTGGGCATGGCTGATCGCCAGTTCCGCAATCTTTTCACCAGTCTCCACGTGCTGGTGCAGCCACTGGCTCAGGGCGTCGCGCACCACGCCGGAGACGAATGTCGAGCACTCCCTTGAGGCCAGTCGTTCCTTGGCCTGACCGACGAACTGGGGTTCATCCATTTTTACCGAGAGCAGGTAGGTGCAGCGGTCCCAGACGTCTTCCGCAGTCAGCTTGACGCCGCGGGGCAGCAGGTTGCGTGAATCGCAGAACTCCCTGAGTGCTTCCAGCAGGCCCTGGCGCAGGCCGTTCACGTGGGTGCCGCCCTGGGTGGTCGGCACCAGGTTGACGTAACTCTCCGTGATCAGTTCACCCGGTTCGGGCAGCCAGTGTACGGCCCAGTCCACCTGCTCGTTGTTACCCTGCATGGAACCGGTAAACGGTTCTACCGGCAGCAGTTCGACACCGGCCAGCATGCTCGAGAGGTACGTGCCGATCCCATCCTCGTAGTACCACTCTGTTTTTTCATCGTTCGCCTCATCGTTGAGCCTGACCGTCAGTTTGGGGCACAGCACCGCTTTGGCGCGCAGCAGGTGTTTGAGTTTCGCCCTTGCAATCGAGACGGAATCGAAGTAAACCGGGTCGGGCCAGAAGCGCAGGGTCGTTCCCGTGTTGCGTTTGCCCACCTCCCCGACCACTTCCAGCAGGCTAATCCTGTCGCCGTTGGCAAAGGCCATGTTGTATTCATTGCCGTCGCGCTTGACCCAGACCTCCAGGTGTTTGGACAGGGCGTTGACGACGGACACGCCCACACCGTGCAGGCCGCCGGAGAACTTGTAATTCTTGTCGGAGAACTTGCCCCCGGCGTGCAGCCGGGTCAGGATCACCTCTACGCCCGGGATATTTTCTCCCGGGTGATTATCTACGGGCATACCCCTGCCGTCATCGGCGACTGTGATGGAATTGTCTTTGTGCAGGGTGATCTCAACCTTGTGCGCGTGACCGATGATGGCTTCATCGACACTGTTATCGACGACTTCCTGCACAAGGTGATTGGGACGAGAGGTATCGGTGTACATCCCGGGGCGCTTACGCACCGGTTCAAGGCCTGTTAATACCTCGATATCTGCGGCAGCGTAAGTGGTGTTCATCCGGTTATTTTGCCACAGAGGGCGCGGATATTACAGGGGAAAGCCGGGTTTCCAGCAGTTCCTGCTAACTATGCCTGATAAGGGCTTTAGTGGCTGTTTTTATGCGACTAGCGCCAGGGATAGGCGCGGGACCGGGCCAGGGAAGGCCCATTGGAGCAGAAAAACAGCCACTAAAGCCCGGTTGCCGAGTTTCCTAACTATCAATATCCCCGCTAAGCGATTGGCGGATTTCTGCCGGTATGGGCACAAGCTGGTATGCGTACTGCGCGTGGCTGATACCGGCGGAAATTTCTGCGCCCTGCCCTATAGCGGCTATATCCTCCGTTGACAACTCAAAGCGCATGAAGTGGATTGATGAGGTCTTTGTTTCGGTAGCGCGTTCCAGATCCTCGTCACAGAACGGAGCGATTACGGGGCCGACGCCGACGCGCATCCAGACGCAGTCCTCTATGCCGACCAGCTTCGCCAGCATTTCCCTGCGCTCGGCGGGGTCGTCGTATTCCAGCATGAACGTGGCCTTCCAGTTGTGCCCGTCCGGGATCAGCGGGTTATAGGCGGCCAGTTCCTCTTCGATACCGGCGCGCTCGAATATCTTCTCTATGCGCAGCATTTCCTGCACCTGGTACTGGATGGTGAGGCGGTCCTCAAAATACAGGTTGGCGTTGGGGCCCAGCGGCAAGCGCCGGGATTTCTTGTGGGCTATGACCGTTGCGCGGAACTCGCTGCGGATCTCGGTGTACTTTTCCAGCGAGTACAAGTCTTCTCTACGTAACCTGGCCGGCATCAATCACAAACCGTAGGCATATTTCAGCAGGGAAAACGCCGATTCAGCCGCGCCGGCATTACTCTCACCCAGGCCGTTCCGGATTTGCGCGCCGGCCATCGGGCAATCGCTGACGTAATGTTCGGCCTGTGCCTGTTTGACCTTGTTCACCACTGGGCGGCAGATTTTTGTCGATATCTCGTGGCTCTCTGCCTTGACCGCGTAGGTGCCGTCGTGTCCCGAGCAGCGCTCGATCACGTCAATCGTCGTGTCCGGGACCAATGCAAGCATGTCGCGGGTTTTCAGGCCGATATTCTGGACGCGCTGGTGACAGGGAGCATGATACGCAATCTTTCCGAGGGAATGTTTGAACTCCGTACTCAATTTCCCTTCCTTGTGCCGGATCATCAGGTACTCGAACGGGTCGTAAAATGCCTGCCGGACACGTTCCACTGTTTCATCACCGGGAAACATCAGGGGGAGTTCTTGCTTGAACATCAATACACAGGAAGGAATGGGTGCGACGATGTCCCAACCTTGTTCGACAAGCTCAACCAGCCGGGGAATATTGACGTCCTTTGCCCGCTCGACCGCACCAAGATCGCCCAGTTCCAGCTTGGGCATGCCGCAACAGGCCTCCTTGTCGGCCAAGGTGACGGAGACCCCGTTATGCTCGAACACCGCGATCAGGTCTTCGGCCACCCGGGGCGTATTCCGGTTACAATAACAGGTTACGAACAGGGCTACCTTTCCGGTCGTCCCGCCGGCCGCTCCTGCCGTGGACGGCGCCGGTTGCCTGCCTTTCACCCGCTCGCGCAAGGGCCTGGAATGGAACTCGGGCAAAGGCGCGTCCGCATGGATACCCACGGTCTTTTCCAGCACTTTACGCATCGGTCGCGATTTATTGGCTGCATTGACAACCTGTGCAACAACGGGGATACCGGCGAGATTGCCCACTGCCTCGGTGGAGGTGAGCAACTTATCCCGTAATTTTGTCCTGCCCTGCTTGAAGTTTACCGCCTTGGCGCGCAGCATGAGGTGGGGAAAGTCGACGTTCCATTCGTGGGGGGGCACGTAGGGACACTTCGTCATGTAGCACAGGTCGCACAGGTAGCAGTGTTCCACCACTTTGCCGTAATCGGCCTTTTCCACCCCGTCCACTTCCATGGTGTCGGACTCATCGATCAGGTCGAACAGGGTGGGGAACGCATGGCACAGGTTGACACAGCGGCGGCAACCGTGGCAGATATCAAAGACGCGCTCAAGCTCTGCGTTTAAACCCTCCTGGTCGTAGTAGTCTGCCTGTTTCCATTCAATGGCATGCCTGACGGGCGCCTCCAGGCTGCCCTCTCGAATATCAACGCCCACAACCGCTTGCCAATGTTTCCGGTTGGCCTAAAAAAGAGCCGGGCAACGGCCCGGCTCCGGTTTGCTCAGGCCTGCCCAAATCAGGCGTCAAGGTTGTCCAGCGCCTTCTGGAAGCGGTTGGCGTGAGAACGCTCCGCCTTGGCGAGGGTTTCGAACCAGTCGGCAATCTCGTCCAGGCCCTCATCCCGCGCGGTCTTCGCCATACCCGGATACATGTCCGTGTATTCATAGGTTTCACCGGCGATGGCCGCTTTCAGGTTGTTTTCGGTTGAGCCGATGGGCTCACCGGTTGCAGGATCGCCCACCTCTTCGAGATACTCCAGGTGGCCGTGGGCATGGCCGGTCTCACCTTCGGCAGTTGAACGAAACACTGCGGAGACATCGTTAAAACCTTCCACGTCAGCTTTCTGGGCAAAATACAAATAGCGGCGGTTAGCCTGTGATTCCCCGGCAAACGCTGCTTTAAGGTTATCTTCTGTTCTGGTACCTTTCAAACTCATCGTACTTCCTCCTGATTGTAATCTTTTGTGGTTTTATAATTACTAAAACGGGCGTAACGTACCTCTGAATTTAGCTGACTGAGTCAATAGTGTCAACCTGATAACTCAAGCAGGGCTATTGTATTTTTTAATCGTGAATATAGGTTCTATCTATAATGTATGTAAATCCTTGAGTTATTGATACAATTCGAACCACTACTGTCAGGAGACATGTTTGTGTCTGAAAAAAAATCCGAAATAGATTTTGAGAAATCCCTGGCTGAACTGGAACAGCTTGTTGAGACCATGGAAAAAGGCGATCTCACCCTGGAAGAATCCCTGAAACATTTCGAGCGAGGGGTATCCCTGACCCGCGCCTGCCAGAAAGCCCTGGCGGAAGCCGAACAGAAAGTACGGATCCTGACCCGGAACAACGAGGCCGGGGAACTGGCAGAATTTACAGCCGATTCTGATAATGGCGCATGAGAGGGGACAGACCCCCGCTTACAACACGCGGGGGCATGCTTGAAATCTGTCCCCGATAACCGCTTTGCTGAACGGCTGGAAGACTACCAGGCCCGGGTGGAAGCCGCCCTGGATTCCTGGTTGCCGCCGGTCACGGATAAGCCAGAAATGTTACACGAAGCCATCCGCTATTCAGTTTTCGGCGGTGGCAAGCGTGTCAGGCCGGTACTGGTCTACGCCAGCGGCGAGGCATTCAACGTCGAGCCAGCGGCCTTGGACGGCTGCGCCTGTGCGGTGGAAATGATTCATACCTATTCACTCATTCACGACGACCTGCCGGCAATGGACGACGATGACCTGCGCCGCGGCCGCCTGACTTCTCACAAAGCCTATGATGAGGCCACGGCCATCCTGGCCGGCGATTCATTACAGGCCCTGGCTTTCCAGGTGCTGGCGCAAGACCTGGAGATCCGGGTTCCGGCTGCACAACGGTTGAGAATGATCGATATCCTGGCGCTGGCCGGCGGCCCGGCCGGCATGACCGGGGGACAGGCCATCGACCTGGAAGCGGAGGACAAGGTGCTCACCCTGGAACAACTGCAAACCATGCACTCGCGCAAGACCGGTGCTCTGATCAGGGCAAGCGTTGAACTGGGTGCTCTATGCTCCGGCCAGGTGGACGAGGAACGGTTTCACAAAATCTCCCGCTACGCGGACTGCATCGGCCTGGCTTTTCAAATTCATGACGATGTTCTGGACATAGAGGGCGATACCGAAACCCTGGGTAAACCCCAAGGATCAGACATGGAAAGGAATAAAGCCACCTATCCGAACCTGCTGGGTCTGGAGGGTGCGAAGCTGGCGGCGCGGGAAACGCTGGACGAAGCCCTGGGTCATCTGGCAGATTTTGGGGAAGAGGCCGGGATGCTGCGGCAAATTGCGCTTTATATTGTGGAAAGGAATAAATAATGTGTCGCAAGCGACAGTTTAAATAACTGGATTCCCGCATGCGCGGGAGTGACAAGTCTCATTCCCCGTCATGCCGGACCCTGCCTCTAGGCCAGGGCAGGTTTATTCCGGCATCCAGTGAAATAACATGTCGCCTGACAGGCGACACTATTATTTACCGCTCTCCGCCTTTCGCCTCCTCCCATAACTCGTCCATTCTTTCCAAAGACGCGCTCTCCAGGCTCTCCCCTGCTTCCTCGAGCCTGGTTTGAATAAAGCGGAACCGTTGTTCGAACTTGTTATTGGCCTCTCGCAGGGCCGTTTCGGGGTTAATTTCCAGGTGTCTGGCCAGGTTGACGGCCGCAAACAGCACGTCGCCCAGTTCGGATTGTAGTCGGGAAGGTGGTTGCATCGCCGTCATTTCCCGTTTCAGTTCACTGATTTCCTCTTCAACCTTGGCCATTACCTGGGCCGGTTCTTCCCAGTCAAAGCCTGCCCGGGCGGCGTGTTTTTGTATTTTCTCCGCCCGTAACATTGCCGGTAACGCCCTGGCGATACCGCCCAGGTAATCTCCCCCTCTCTCCTCCTGCTTGATCTTCTCCCAGTTGGTCTTGACGTCCTCAACCGTGTCCAGCCGCCGGCCTGCAAAGACATGGGGATGCCTTCTCTCCAGCTTCTCACAGACAGCGCCGATGACATCCGCTAAATCGAAACTGCCGGATTCGGACGCCATTTGCGAATAAAAGATGACATGGAACAATAAATCTCCCAGTTCATCCTTTACATCTTCCATGTTGTTACGCTCCAGGGCATCAACCAGTTCGTAAATCTCTTCCAGCGTATACGGGATGATGGACTCCATGGTCTGCTGCCTGTCCCAGGGGCATCCTGTCTCCGGGTCGCGTAATGCCGACATTATGTCTGTCAACTCCTGGATGGACTTCATATTACCTATCCTGCAATGAATGGCTTGTAATATCTTAATTTTCTTTTACTTTTTTGGCTGTTATAATCTCAGACTGAAAATTTGGCAACTCGCCGGGTCTTGAGATGCAGCCTGGCATCGCGATACCAGATTAACACATGAAACCACTTATCTTGCGACTTGATATTTCCGGCACACCGGTTACCTGGGTCCCCTGGCAGGACGCGGTGAGTCTTTACTGCCGTGATATGGTGGGCTGGACCGCGGGCGATGAGACTTTTACGTTTCATGGCGGCATCAATAAAAGGAGCGGGATGCGCTCTGCCGTCTCGATTAATTCCATAATTGCGGTCAAGCGTTCAAGAAATCATAAACACATTTATCGAACCGTTCCGCCGTTGACCAACCGCGAACTGTTTCTGCGTGACGCGCGTATCTGTATGTATTGCGGCAGCCGGCATAAAGACATTTCCTTGACCCGGGATCACGTATTGCCCATATCCCGCGGCGGAACCGACCGCTGGTCAAATGTGGTCACTGCCTGCCGATCGTGCAATACCCGCAAGGGCAACAGGAGCCCTGAGGAAGCGGGCATGCCGCTGCTGGCAGTGCCGTATGTACCTAACTGGGCCGAATATCTCGCCTTGTCGAACAGAAAAATACTGGCCGACCAGATGGAATTTTTGAAATCGCAGTTTTCCGGCCGCATAATGCCGTTCTACGCTCAATGAGGAATGTCTGATGAGAATTGTTATCGGCGTATCAATATTCGTGCTGTCGCTGAACACCCTGGCTGCCGATAAATCGGGCAACTATGCGATATGGGGAAAAGGACAAAAGTCCTGTTACCGCTACATGAAAGACCGTTCTACAGGAACAGATGAGGCCTATAAAAGCTTCATCATGGGATATTTAACCGCATATAACGCCATGACGCCGCAAACCTACAGCATTTCCAGAGATATGAAACTGGATGAGATCATGGCCTGGCTGGATAATTATTGTGACCTGAAACAAATGCACGGAATTGAGTCGTCTTTACTTGAATTTATCACCAGCCATTATGAAAACCGCTACCGTGATCCGCCTGGCAGGACAGGTCGTTGAACGGAATTGCTGTTGATTATTTCTGCAATTATCGCGCGTTAGATGTTATACTAGGGGCTTGATGTATAAGATAATAATCTGCGGATTGATTATATCTGAAAAATGCGTCATTATTGGCGGAATTGACGCTTAACCCCCCCCCTGTAACCGGGCAAACTGGAGAATAGAAATATGAAGAGAACCTTGGTCAAAGTGACTTTTTTTGCTGCTGTACTGATGATACTGGGCGGCTGTGCGACAGTTGAGCAGCTTAATGAGGTTAGGGCAATTGCAGAGAGTGCTCAATCCGCAGCGAACAGCGCCGGCTCTGCGGCAAGCAGCGCGGGATCCGCAGCGGACAGCGCCATGTCAGCGGCCAATTCGGCAGCAGATGCGGCAAGCGCAGCCCAATCCGCGGCTGATGCGGCGATGGCATGCTGCAGTGAAAATTCAAGCAAGCTGGATCGCATGTTTGAAAAAGCGATGCAGAAATAAGCGGCTTACCAGTCTGATCGCTTAAACAACTACTTCGCCTCCGGTGCGCTGCGTCACTGCAGTGTACCGGAAAGAGGTATAACCAAAAGCCGCACAACCCTGGTTGTCATGCGGACGGGTGGGTGTTTCTTAAATTCTAGTCCGTTTTGCTTGTTTCACCCCTTACTGCTGTTGTCTATAGATAATCCGGCCGATTTCAACCGGTATTCCGTTGCTCTCAGCGATGACTGATTCAGCCAGGCTCCAATCCACCTGGTAATCCCTGTCTCCGGTAATTTTTATCAGCATTTCAACAATAATGCTCAGGTTCCCATCGAATTGCTCCCCATCCTCCTCCAGGAAAGGATGGGCTTCCAGGTAGATCCTGTCGTTATAGCTGCCTACCTTGTAAGGCTGATTGACGATGCGCACAGGCGTGCGCAGTTCCACCTGCTGGTACAGGCTCTTGATGTCTTCAGGATACAGGCGGATACAACCGTGGCTGACCCGCATCCCTATTCCGAAAGGTTTGTTTGTGCCATGGATAATATACTCGGGCATTCCCAGCCTCATTGCATAATTGCCCAGCGGGTTATCCGGCCCCGGGGGTACCCGTTTAGGTAACGGATCACCTTGTTCGGCATGTTCCTTGCGGATGGATTCAGGCGGATACCAGGAGGGCCGGGTTTTCTTCTGGATGATCCGGGTATTCATATACGGGGTTGACCAGCCCAGACGACCCACCCCGATCGGGTGGGTAATAACCTCGGAAACCTGGTCGGATTCCTGTGGCGGGAAATAGTAAAGACGCATCTCGGGTATGTTCAGCACTATACCGACATGGGGGGTGACAGGTAATACAAACAGGTTTGGCAATACAATTTCCGTCCCCTCACCCGGTAACCAGGTATCCACGCCGGGATTGGCCAGTTTGATCTCCCGGAAACCCAGTCCGTTGGCCCTGGCTATGTCCGGGAGTGTGTCTTCGTGTTCGGCGCGGACTTCCTCCAGGTTGCCTATCATCGAATCACCGGGGGTCTTCAGCGTATAGGAGACAGTCGCCCAGACCGGTATCCAGGTGAATGCGCTTGTCAGGATAAAAGCAAGCCGGATGAGTGGACCTGGTAATATTTTTCCGAACATCAGTATTCCTGCAGTCTGGGCATGAGTTCAACCAGGTTGCAAGGCCGGGTCCGGTAATCCAACTGGTGTGAGATAATCTTGTCCCAGGCAGTTGCGCAGGCGCCCGATGAACCCGGCAGACAGAAAACATAGGTACCGCCGGCTACCCCGGCAACAGCACGAGATTGCAGTGACGAAGTACCAATCTCCTGGTAGGACAAATACCGGAACAGCTCTCCGAAGCCCTCAATTTCCTTATCAAACAACACGGAAACGGCCTCGGGCGTGCCGTCCCGGCCGGTTACCCCTGTCCCCCCGGTGGCCAGAACCGCATCCACATCTGCAACGGCGCACCAGCGTGAAACCGCCGCGCGGATCCGGTATATATCATCCGGTACTATGGATTTTTCATAGAGACTGTGACCCGCCTCTTCCAGCCTGCGGGCCAGGAGTTTTCCGGATTTGTCGGTTTTTTCCGTGCGTGAATCGGAAATGACCAGCACGGCGATATTCAACGGTTTAAATTCTCTGTCAGGCACGGTATACCCATATTCTAAACTGAGAGGGGACAGGTTTAAACATGCCCCTCGCAAGTAGTAAGCAGGGGTCCGTCCCCGGTACGCCCAAAATGCATGAGGGATATTTCAGCGTAACATAAACGGGGACGGGTTTAAACCGGTCTCCTTTCTACGGAAGAAGCGGGAGCTGGTTTTAACCCGGCCACGTTACTTTCCGCAATCCAGTGCGCGGCTGAGCGATAATACCAGAGCAGGCTCAATGCACGGGCGATGAAAAATCCCATCAGGGCCAACCACAGCCCGTGGTTGCCCAGGCCCTCCAGCAGGTACCAGCATGGCAGATAGACGATGAACGTTGAAAAAATCATGCCGTTCCTGAGTTCCCTGCCCCGGGTAGCGCCGATGAAAATACCGTCAAACATAAAACACCAGACAGAAATAAGCGGCGATACGATCATCCAGGGCAGGTAGAGATAGGCAGTTTCCCTGACGACCGCTATATCCGTCATCAGGTTCACCATCCATGTGCCTGCGACGATAAACAGCAACGCATAAAGAAATGCGACACCACCCCCCCAGGTCATCACCGAACGGACAGCTCGTTTAAATTGCCTCTGGTCTCTTGCGCCGACGGCCTTGCCGACCAGGGCCTCGGCAGCATTGGCAAAACCGTCCAGACCCAAGGCCACCAGCATTTGGAAGTTCAACAGGATGGCATTAGCCGCCAGGATCAGTTCACCCTGGTTTGCACCCTGCCTGGTAAAAAAGGCAAATGCGAAGATCAGGCACATGGTCCTTAAAAAGATATTCTGGTTCAATACCAGCAAGGCGGTAAAATCCTTCACGTCAAAGATAACCAACCTGCGCCAGTGCCCCGGATGCCGTTTCAATTCCCCGTAAATGAAAAGACCCGCCAGTGCAGAGCCGGAAAACTGTGAGATGACGGAAGCAAGGGCCACACCGCGCACGTCCATATCCAGACCAAACACGAAAATAAAATCGAGGACAATATTAAGAATACCGATCAACAAGGTGACATAAAACGTGGCCCTGGCATTTTGCATTCCCAGCAGCCAACCGACACAAGTCATGTTCAACAATACGGCCGGCGCTCCCCACACGGCCCAATAGAAATATACCCCGGCGTTGCTCTTGACATCCGGGGTACCACCGACCAGGTCGAGCCCCAGGGTAATAATGGGGGTCTGGAGCAACAGGATGAAACAGGCAATGATCAGACCGAGGAAGCAACTGTGCAACAGGGCGGATCTGAGACGGTCCGGATTTTCATCTCCCTTGAGCTGGGCAACGACGCCCACCGTCCCCATACGAAGAAAACCCATCCCCCAGTACAGGAAACTGAAAATCACGGAAGCAACTGCTACTGCGCCGATATATGCAGGGGTTTCCAGGTGCCCGACCACTGCCGTATCAACCATTCCCTGCAGGGCAATCGTCAAATTGGACAGGATCAAAGGTCCCGCCAGGCGTAGCAGTTGAGTATTATGTGATAGCATCGATGATAGGACGCCTGACGTTTAATGGCCTGGGTGATCCGGCAATTTTGCCGATACGCTGATCATTACGGGAGTGCGCCGCTCTCCCGTGTTTGCCGGAAATGTATTTACAGACCGGGGATTAATCGAAATCAGCGACTCCGCTCATCCACCACCCCATTTCCCGAAAAAAAAGTGCTCGCTCGCGGGATTTCGTTTTCTCGGTGCAAATTCTCTCTGCTGACGTTCCTCCGGTATTGCCTCCCGCGCCACCTGATAACCGATGGCAATCATGGCCATCGGCGTGTGATCGTCCGGTATGCCGAAAACCTGGCTGGATTTATCAGCGTCGAAGCCTCCCATCTGGTGGGCCATGAGACCGAGGTCGGTGGCCTGCAGACATAAACTGATGCCGGCGGCGCCGGTATCATATTGCGCCCACCTGTTAGGCTCGCCGTTATGCTTGAAGCGTTCCACCGCGACTGCCAGGATGAGTACCGGTGCATTTTGCGCCCAGGCGCGGTTTCCCTCTACCAGGCAGTCGAAGGCTGTGTCCCAGGCCGCTTCGTCCCTGGACCGGTCACAGATAATGAAGTTCCAGGGCTGGGCGCCGTAACAGGACAGGGACCACCTTGCGGCCTCTATACAGGCGGAGAGTTTCCCGGCTTCCACCGTCCGCTCAGGGTCATACGCCACGCCGCTCCAGCGACTCGCCAACATGCCATTAATGGGAACTTCCGTAATTGCTTTTTTTTCAAACATAATATTTTTCCTATGTAATGTTCAGTGAATGAAAACTGTTGAGTAGTTCAGCTTTCGGTCACTTCAATCCAATAATCAGGTTTTCTATGCTGATGGGCAACAGCTATCACAAATATGTGATCTTCTTCAATGGAGTACAAAAATTTTATAAGGGAATTTATGCAGAAGGCACTTTCTTATTTCATCACGCTCTACTGACCATGCTTCCGGGTATTCTGATATCCTGATAATGGCTTTCCTGACTTCTTCACGAAATCATTTTCCAAGGCCGGCAAATTCCATTTCATAAAAGTTCGTTGCATCGTTAAGTTCGCTTACAGCCAACCCGGAAAATACGACTTTCATTATTCGTTCTTAAATACTTCCTCCATTGGCACTCCTTCGAGATTGCCCTCGCGATAATCGCGCAAACGCTTTTCTGCTTCCTCGGCCCGGAGCGCGTCCAGTAATTTGTCCGGTTCGTCAAGACTTTTTAAAATCCCTTCAACGAGCAGGAATCTTTCATCCGGCTTTAGCGCCAGAGCTTGTTCAAGTACTTTTTTACCGCTCATTATATTCACCCTGAGTTTCCTGGTGTTGTGTGCAAATTATGTATGACGAAATCAAGTAACTCAAGCTCTTGTCTCAAACATGCGAACCTGTATTAATTATTCCTCGCAGGGTCAGTGAGGAGCGATATACTCATTCACTGATATACTCCAATATATCACGAAAGACGTCCACTCCATTTCAATCCCGGCGCATACGGTCGGAGGTTGCAATGGGAGTGCGGTAGTTGAGGACTACGATACCGGAGGAAATGATAAAAGTGATTAAGGTGGCCAGTTGGATCATGTATGAGGTATCCTGCTGGATAAATCGCGCTTCAGCCGCCAGTACTGCAATCAGGAAGGAAAACTCGCTGATCTGCCCCAACCTGTAACCGACTTCCCTGGAGATTGCCCGTTTTTCATGGGCTTTGACGAACAGCTTCTCAAAAATCACGGGCTTTACGACCAGGGCACAGGCAGCAAGAACTGTTGCCGGGAGCACGATTTCAGAGATGATATCCAGGTTGAAACTGGCGCCCATCGAGAAGAAAAACAATACCAGGAAGAAATCCCGCAATGGCTTTAACTTCATGGTGATAAACGGCGCAATCGGGCTGGACGCCAGGGTTATCCCGGCGATAAAGGCGCCGATCTCGCGGGACAGGCCCAGCATGGCGGCTACCTCCGCGACTGCCAGGCACCAGGCGATCGCCAGCAAAAAAATATATTCGTGAATTTGATCAAACCGGTTGATCAACCTGACGATAACGTATCGTTCAACGAACCAGGAAATGAGGATTAATAACGGTAGCGTCAGTATCTGCATGGTGATATCGACCAGCAGTTGGTCGTTTTTCCCGTATCCCTGCAGCATCAGCAGGATAATGATCGCAATCACATCCTGGATCAGCAGCACGCTGATGATCATCTGTCCGGTATGGCGGTGGTGCAATGCAGTGGTGGGCAGCAGCTTTACACCTATGATGGTGCTGGAGAACATCATGATGGAACCGATCAACAACGCTTCGGCTAACGGGTAACTGAAGCCGAAGGCAATGGCGAAACCCATCGCAAAAAAAATGAGCGAACTCAGTAAAGTGACCCACAGGGCCTCGCCCAGCATCTTCCATAATTCCTGGGGAAACAGGTCCAGTCCGAGCAGGTAGAGCAGGAAGACAATGCCGATATGCGCGATATCGGAAATCAATTCGGGGTCGTCAACCAGGCCCATGCCCCAGGGACCCAGGATGACGCCGAGCACGATATACGCAACGATCATGGCCTGGCGCGCGTACAAGGCCAGGGTGGCAAGTATCGCGGCGCCGGTAAAAATCAGGAATATTGAAAACTCTATCTCGTGAACAGCCGTCATGGAATATAAAATACCATGATTATCCGCAGATGACGCAGATTAACGCAGTTATTATTTTGAAGTAATTACGATTGTATTCGTCCGGCGGAAGCCGGAATCCAGTAATCAGATCGTCGCTTACAACACTTTATAGGAAGTCCCTCCTGGACCTGTATTTCACTGGATTCCCGCGTGCGCGGGAATGACGGCCTGGAGGATCAAGCCCGGCATAACGACTTAAACTCTATCTGCGCCATCTGCGGATAATAACGGTTTTTTCATCAGGTAGATGATAAGCAATAGTGCGGGTGCGCCCAGCAATCCGGCATACAGGAAGAACCAGGCATAGCCCGCGGCTTCAACCACGATGCCGGAAAAACCGCCGATAATTTTTGCCGGCAGGGTCATCAGGGAAGAAAATAAGGCGTATTGTGTGGCGGTATACGTGGTATTGGTCAGGCTGGACAGGTAGGCGATGAAGGCCGAGGTGGCAAACCCGCCGCTCAGGTTGTCAACGCTGATAACGACTGCCAGGCTCACAAGATCCGGTTCGCTCACGGCCAGCCAGACAAAGAATAAATTGGTCAGTGGTACAAGTACGGCGCCAACCAGCAACGGCTTGTAAATCCCGTAGCGCAGGACGAATATCCCACCCAATCCTGCACCGAGAATGGTCATGAAAAAACCGAACACCTTGGTGACGTTTGCAATCTCGATCTTGCTGAAACCCAGGTCCAGGTAAAACGGATTGGCCATGACTCCCATGGTGATATCGCTGAGCCTGAACGTCCCGATAAGGAGCAGGATCAACAGGGCAAGCATCCCGTTCCTGCGGAAAAACTCGACAAATGGACTGACTACAGCACCGGCAAACCAGGCGACCAGCCGGGATATCGGATCCGCGCCTTTGTCCAGACCCATTTTCCGCTCCAGTTCATTTTCAAGTTTCCCGGTTGCCTCAGAGACCGGGTGGGTGGGTTCGGCAATGACCAGGGTCGTTATTACGCCTACACCCATCAGGCAGGCCATGGTGAAATATGCGTATTGCCAGGTCTGGGCCGCGGCAATATAAAATGCGCCTGCGCCGGCTACAAGCAGGGCCACCCGGTAGCCGAACACATAGCTGGCCGCCATGGCCCCCTGTAATAGCCTGTCTACCGCCTCAATACGATAGGCATCGATAGTAATATCCTGGGTCGCCGATCCGAATGCGACCAGCAGCGCAAAAATCGCGATTTGCTGCAACTGGGAATGGGGATCGGACAAGGCCATGCCTGCCAGACCCAGGGCAATCAGAAGCTGGGCCGACAACATCCATGAGCGTCTTTTACCCATCCGCCCGGTCAGGAAAAAAATCGGTATCCGGTCAACTACCGGCGCCCAGAACACCTTGATCGAGTAGGTAATGCCTATCCAGCTGAAAAAACCGATGGTGGATAGAGCCAGCCCCGAATCCCGCAACCAGGCCGACAAGGTAGAAAACACCAGGAGAAAAGGCAGTCCCGCGGAAAACCCGAGAAAACTCATGGCAATGACGCGGGGGCGGCTGTACACCGCCAGTGCGTTGCGCCAGTCCCTGCCCGTTTTTTCGACCATGACGCTATTCATTCACAGGCATATACTGGCCCGACTCTCAACTCTCCAACTCTTCTTCTGACATGTGGTGTCTGGGGTGGACCGGGCGCATGAAGGCGTTGCTGACCAGTGCGATGGCGAGCAGCAGGGCCATGAGGTACATGGTGCTGTTATACAGGTTTGTAGTCGGGTCGACCGTGCCGGGCGGGGCGATGTCCATCAGGCTGGCTATGGTCACGGTTTTTGCCTGTACCAGTGCGGGCAATTGGTCGATGCCGGCGCCGAACGCCTCGATAAACGCTGCCGGGTCAATCTTGCCGACCAGGTCGTCAATGGCCCGGGTTACGGCGTTTTCCCGCAGCGAGGTAATAGCCAGGGGGCCCAGCACGCCGGCGGTGCTCCAGGCGGTCAGCAGGCGGCCGTGGATACCCCCGACGTATTTCGTCCCAAAAATGTCGGCCAGGTAGGCCGGGATGGTGGCGAAGCCGCCGCCGTACATGGTGAAGATGATCATGGTGGCGGCGTAGAAGTACACCAGCCAGACTACCACGGGGTTGACGCTGACCTGCTGCGCGGTATAGGGAATGGAGCAATACAGCAAGATGCCCAGCGCGAAGAAGATCCAGTAGGTGTTGCGCCGGCCGATGTAATCCGAGGTGCTGGCCCATATAAACCGCCCCACCATGTTGAACACGCTGATCATGACGACGTAGGTTGCGGCAAATGCCCCGTCGACGATATGCGGCAGGGTTGTGCCGAATATCTCGGTCATCATGGTCTTGGCCACGCCCAGCACGCCGATACCGGCGGTGACGTTAAAACAGAGTACGATCCATAACTGGTAAAACTGCCGGGTTTTCAGGGCCTGGTCGATGTCCACGTGGTTGCGCGTCATCATCTTCTTTTCGGCATGCGCCTCATCCGGTGGGGTCCAGCCTGCCGGTTGCCAGCCCGGAGCGGGCAACCGGTAGGAAAACGCGGCGATCATCATGATGACAAAATAAATCGCGCCCATGGTGAAGAAGGTCGCGGCGACACCGACTGACCCGGTGCCCACCAGGTAAACCCCCTCGGGACCCGGTATCACCATCTGCGCGACCTCGTTGGCGCCGACAACGACGACTTCGCGCAATTCTCCACCAACTTCCGCAAAACGCCGGCCCGCCCTGGTAACCAGTTCGAGATCGGCAACCGCGCCGAGGTACTCGGGTGCCTTATAGTAAAACTGGATAAAATACTCCTTCAGGGGAGCGCCGATCATGGCGCCGCCGCCGAAACCCATTATCGCCATGCCTGTGGCCATGCCGCGCCGGTCCGGGAACCAGCGGATCAGCGTGCTGACCGGTGAGACATAACCCAGACCCAGGCCGCATCCCCCGAGCACGCCGTAGCCAAGGTACAACAACCACAACTGGTGGGTGACGATGCCGACACCGCCGACAATGAAACCGCCGCCCCAGCAGCAGGCCGAGACGACGCCTACCATGCGCGGTCCCACAGTCTCCAGCCACCTGCCGGCAATGGCCGCCGCCAGCCCCAAGACTACAATCGACACGGTGAAAATCCATACGACACCCTTCAGGGTCCAGTCATCGGCGGCGCTCATCACCACGCCGACCTGCTTGATAAGGGCGGGATTAAAGATGCTCCAGGCATACACCGAACCGATGCAAAGGTGAATACCCAGGGCCGCAGGGACGATCTTCCAGCGATTGAATCCAGGTTCTGCGATGATGTGTTGCTTGGACAGGATGCCTGACATGATTTACCCCTTGTTATTGTTATCTGTTTGTGCGCTCCCCGGACACCTTCATCGCCTGGTCAGACCGGGATAAATGTAAGCCATTGTAAGTGAAAAGCTACGCGGGTAGAAGTGAGTCAGCGTAATTGATTTTGACGATACCTGCGGGCTGCGCCTTGTCTTGACGTCGCTGTGTGGCTCTGAACATGTCAATATTAAGTTGAAAGAGTACTAATCCCCCAGCAACTTTTCTATAAACACCATTTGTTCCGACTTTATCAGTTGTTTGTCAACGTCGCCGGGAAAACGCCTGACGTAGTTACCTCCCTGTGGAAATTCCTTCCATTTGTTTCCCGTGGAAAATGCAAATACGTCGGCGCTCTGTATATCCAGTTTCACCTTGCCGTCTGATAAGTCACCCAAGTGCCCGGCAATGCTTAACAAAGCCATTTTCCTGGGTTTGTCCACCCGATCAAATTCCAGTACGCGAAAGATATCTTTGGCCTGCTCATAGGTATAGCCGACAGATTCAACCCTGTTCAAATATCCCATCATCATGCCGAACAGTAACCGCGCAGATACCGGATTCAAGTAGTCCTTACTGCCGACGTCAAGGACAGTGTGTATGACAGCAGGCTTTATACCTTTGTCAACAGATACATGGCACAACAAAAGAACACTGTCCTGAAAATAGATATACCCGATCATCGATGCCAGGGAAATAACGTCTTTACCGGTAGCATCCGCGGTCATGCTCAGGCGGGCATTGATGGAAATGCCCGATACGCCCTGGTAGCCGCCCTGGGTAATCAGTGTATCCCCGAACTTTATCCTGTTAACAAGGCCCGGGCTGATAGTCAGGATTGATTCAAGACGTTTACTCTCGGCCCGTGACAGCGTTTTGCGCTGTTCCCAGTTCAATCCGGAAACCGTGTCAAAAACTTTACCCTCTACCCGGCCGGCCGCATCCCTGTTTGGGAATACCGCGTAGAATAATTCACAATCAGGGCTTGATAAATCATCCGCAGCGGCGAAAACAGCTATTGGAAAAAGAAAAAGTAAGCTTACTCTTGCCAGGCCGGACATAATTTTCTTCTATACATAACAACATAAATAATGCCGCATCATGGTTCGTCATTCCCTCTCGTCCGTCATTCCCGAGAATGCGGGAATCCAGTAGACAAAACTCCTTATAAGGGACGTTCGCTCACTGGATTCCCGCATTCGCGGAAACGACGAACGTGGCGTGATTTATGACGTTACATTTAATAACTGAAACTTGTCCTAACGTAAACGAAACGGCCATTAACGCCAATAGGCGAAAGCACATCATACGGCAGGTTGCCGAAATAGCTGATGTCGAATATCGATAAGTCAGGATACTCATCAAGGAGGTTATTTGCCCCTGCCGAAATACGCCAGTTATCGTTGATTGCATATTCAACATCGGCATCGACAGACCATTCAGCGCCATAGACCTGCTGCGGCTCAAAACCGCCGCCAAAATCAAATATCCGTTCCGTTTCGCCGAAACGCGTCGCTCTCACCAGGGCGGAAATGGTTTCGTTGGACCATGATCCGGTGAGAATCAGCTTATCTTCCGGCGCTGCCGTCTCGTAGGTGTTCTGCTCTTCGATACCCATAATCACCCGGTTCGGATTATTGACGATATCAGTATCGGTGTTGTTATACGCAACCGAGAGATTCCAGCCCTCGTGCCGGTAGGCTGCAACCACGTCAAAGCCGGTGGTTTCCGTATCTGCAACATTGGTAAAAAACCGGACTCCGCCAACACCGGGCACACCGCCTACAGGTATATTCTGGGACAGTGCAATCCGATCATCGATATCCACTTCGAAGTAATCAAAGGTCAGACTGAGACCGTTCTCATGGGACCAGGTAAAACCGATGCTTTTACTCAGTGATTCTTCAGCATCAAGAGCCTCAGCCCCGTTCTCCCGGGCAATCGGATGGGTCACGGGCAGGCTCAACGTTCTTACCAGCGCGCCGCCGGTACCGTAACTGGTCGTCGTGCCGGTAAAAAAAGCCTGTGCCAGAGAAGGCGCCCTGAACCCGGTGCTGACACTTGCGCGCACGGCAAAGCCCGGGAACAGCTCATACCGGGCCGCAGCCTTACCGTTAACCGTATCGCCGAAATCATCGTAATCTTCAAACCTGCCCGCCACTGAGAACAGCAGGTCATCAGTAATATCAAACTCCAGGTCGATATAGGCCGACCAGGAAAACCGGTCATCATCGACTTCATCAGCCGGCGTCAATCCCGGACCGCTCTGTGCGCCGATCTTGGCCGTATCGCTGTTACCGAAGGTGATACAGACCGCACAAGCTACGGCGTTCCCTGCGATATAGGATTCCGGGTCACCTGGCTTTGTGCTGTAATCCTCAAACCGAAACTCCAGGCCTGTAGCGGCATTTACCGGTATGGCGCCGAGTTCCATCCCCCTGGAAACATCAAAATTCAGCACAGTCTGCGAATATTCATACTCGCCCCGGTAAAATTCGGTCGGGCTCGCCTCGCCCAGCGATGAGTTGATAGTGTTCTTTACACCGTCGGAAAACTCGTTGAAACCGTGTACTACGCTCGCATCGACCAGCCAGCCGCCGGACAACTCGCCGGTGATACCGCCGGCTACGGAGAAGTCAGTGATATCTGCATCACTTATCGGCAAAAACCCGTTGGGATATACTGAAGCTACCGTATTCGCGCTGACCGGATAACGAAAGAAGTTGTAGCCCTCTCCGTCACGCTCCGAGTAACTGCCGAAACTGTATAGCTCGAAGCCTGGACTCAAATCAAAACCGGCGTTATACATCAGGTTTATATCACTTGATTCACCATCGCCTTCCCGATAGTTTCGCATGCCTGCCAGGGCATCATTCGGGGCGGCCTCCGGTGTCCCGCTGGAAGGGATCGGCGCGATGAATTCCGCAAACCCAATCGTCGGCAACTGGTCGAAACTTGACCGGTTGGTCGATGATCTGTCACGGTATTCCGCACTGAGGTTAAGGAAGCCGTTGGCAAAAGAAAACCCGTGGTTCGCACTGACGGTCACCGTTTCTCCGTCCGTGATATTCTTGTCGACCGGTTTCAGGTCAGTGATGTGGCCCCCATACGAAACCGAGATATCGCCCCCTTCGGTATTGTCTTTGAGGACGATGTTAATGACACCGGCAATGGCATCCGAACCGTACTGGGCTGCCGCGCCATCCCGTAATACCTCGATGCGCTCAATCGCACTGGTGGGGATATTATTGAAATCCACTGCCGCACTGCCCCTGCCTACCTTCGATTCGGTACTGATGACCGAATTGGCATGGCGTCGCTTCCCATTGACCAGGACCAGCACCTGGTCCGGACTCAAACCCCTTAATTGCGCCGACCTGACGATATCGGTATGGCCGGAGTTGGATTGGCGCGGCATGCTGAAAGAGGCAACGGCAGCCTGTAACAAGCCACCCAGTTCTCCGGCAATATTAGGCGACCTGACCAGGTCATCCGCGGTAATGATATCGACCGGGACCAGGCTGTCTTCAACGGAGCGGGCTTGAGAACGGGTGCCGATAGTAACGATTTCTTCAAGCTCGTGTTCTGCAGCAGGCCGGGATTCCTGTGCAACCAACTGAAATGTATGGATATTCAGTGATAATAAAGTGATAACGGGAAGCGTTATCAGGCTATTCAATAATTTCATCTTATTCACTCCTGATAGTTTCCTGGTTAATGCCTGGAGAGAGCAACGTTATCTTGTCGTACATGGAACCGTATTATATACATTTTGTTCACCTTGTGATATGCCGGGTCAAGCCCGGCATGGCCGCGGGAGGTTATACTGGTCTGACCCGGGAAGTATTTATTTGCTATACTGTCGGACATGAAGCACGAAGACATATTAGTGGATAATTTCGGCCGAACGGTGGACTATGTCCGTATCTCGGTAACGGATCGTTGTGACTTCCGTTGCGTGTACTGTATGGACGAAGAGATGCAGTTCGTTCCCCGGGCCAGGTTGCTGTCCCTGGAAGAAATTTCGGTCATCGCCCGGGCGTTTACCGAGCTGGGGGTCAGCAAGATACGCATTACCGGCGGCGAACCGTTGATCAGGCGGAATATCACCAAGTTGTTCTATGATATCGGTGAGCTGGAAGGCTTGCAGGAACTGACTCTCACCACCAACGGTTCGCAATTACCGAACCTGGCAGTCGAACTGAGAGAAGCCGGGGTGAAACGCATCAACATCAGCCTGGACTCGCTCGACCCGGATAAATTCAGACGCCTGACCCGCATCGGTGAACTGGACAAGGTGCTCGCCGGGATAGACGCGGCTGAGGCAGCCGGGTTTGAAAAAATCAAGATCAACTCCGTCATTCTTAAAAACCGCAACGATGATGAAGTACTGGACCTGGTCGGGTTTGCCGCGGCGCGCGGTATGGATATCAGTTTCATCGAAGAAATGCCCCTGGGCGTGATTGGCGACCATGACCGTGCCGAGGCCTATTATTCGAGTGACGAGATCAGGGTCGACCTGGAACAACGCTATACCCTGTTGCCGACTACCGAGACGACCGGCGGTCCGTCGCGCTATTACAGGATAATCGAAACCAATACCCGAGTGGGCTTCATCTCGCCCCACAGCCATAACTTCTGCGATAGTTGCAACCGCGTCAGGCTCACCTGCGAGGGACGGCTGCTGCTCTGTCTCGGCCAGGAACACTCCGTGGACCTACGCCAGGTCATCAGGACCCACCCCGGCGACATGGACAGGTTAAAACAGGCATTGCGCGCATCCATGGACATCAAACCCAAGGGACATGAATTCGATCTCTCAATCAAACCTGTCATTTTCCGTCATATGAATATGACGGGAGGTTAAATGCCTTCCGCATCATATCGGCCGGCGATGTCCAGGGCCGGCATCGATCCTACCATTGCCGTCGAGGCGGTTGACGAGTTCCGGAATACCCGGGAAATGTATATCGCCGACGAACGGCCCCTGACCATCTACGTTGACAGCTACGAGATCGTCACCCTGATGACACTGGGGAAAACCCCGGAATTGCTGACCCTGGGCTACCTGAAGAACCAGGGTATCGTAGAGGACATCAGCGAAATCCGATCAGTACAGGTCGATTGGGAGGTGAATGCCGCGGCTGTGACGACCTGGTCGGAAAGAGACGACTGGAAAGAGCGGCTGGGCCCGAGGATTGTGACGACGGGTTGCGGCCAGGGGACGGTTTACGGCAATATCCTGGAACAGCTCGACCAGATAGAATTACCCGTCACGCGCCTGCGGCAATCGGACGTCTATGCCCTGTTAAAAAACCTGGCGCATCATAACGACGTTTACAAAAGCGCCGGCGCCGTGCATGGCTGCGCTTTATGCACCGGCACGGAAGTAGCCATTTTCATCGAGGACGTGGGCCGCCACAACGCGGTGGACGCCATCGCCGGGCAAATGTGGATAGAAGGCATACCCGGCCATGACAAGTTGTTCTATACCACGGGCCGCCTGACGTCTGAAATGGTGATGAAAGTGGCGCAGATGGGTATCCCTGCCCTGTTGTCCCGTTCGGGGATTACCCAGATGGGGCTCAAGCTCGCTATGGATTTTGGCGTTATCCTGTTCTCCCGGGCCCAGGGGAAACATTTCCTCGTCTATAACGGCGCCGAGCACATTGATTTTGACGTGTCCCTGCCGCCGAAGCGCGCAGTTGCAAACCTGAAAAGTGCCGGCTGAATACTCTGCGGGTCACAAGGTGCCGAAAACCGAGATTACCGGCGTTATCCTGGCCGGAGGCGAAGCAAGACGCATGGGCGGCGGTGACAAAGGCCTGGTGGAGTTGTGCGGCAAGCCCTTGGTCGAACACGCGCTGGCCGCTTTATCCCCCCAGGTTAATGCAATTATCATCAATGCAAACCGCAACCATGACCGCTATGGCGCTTATGGCTACCCCGTCATAGCGGATAACAGGCAAGGTTTTCAAGGTCCCCTGGCCGGCATGTTGAGCTGCCTTGGAGCAACAAAGACGGAGTTCATGGTTTCGGCTCCCTGCGATTCGCCGTTGCTTCCGGATGACCTGGTGGCCCGCTTGTTCAGACAATTGAGCGATGATGAGGCGGAAATCAGCGTTGCCCATAACGGTGACAGAATTCAGCCGGTGTTTACGCTCATGCCGGTCTCCCTGGCCCCCTCCATGCGGGCATTTCTCGATGGCGGCGGTCGCAAGATAGACCGCTGGTTCGAGCAACACAGGCTGGCAGTGACCGATTTTTCCGACAAACCGGAGTGCTTCAGGAATATCAACAACCCGGCTGAACTGGCGCAGATGGAGGCGCAGTTGGATGACTGAAATTCCGGATATTCCTTTAATCGGCTTCGCTGCCTACAGCGGCACCGGAAAAACAACCCTGCTGGTCAACCTGCTGGGTATTTTTATCTCCCGAAACCTGCGCGTGGGCGTCATCAAACATGCCCACCACACTTTCGAGATCGATTACCCGGGGAAGGACAGTTATGAACTCCGCAAGGCCGGCGCCAGCCAGGTATTGATCGGATCGCGCAAGCGCTGGGCGCTGCTGGTCGAAAACCGGGGCGAGGATGATAAACCACTGGAATACCACATCAGGAACCTGGACCTGGAAAACCTGGACCTGATCCTGGTGGAAGGGTTCAAGCCCGAAGCCATCCCGAAGATTGAGTTGCATCGTCCGACCCTGGGACATCATTTCCTGTACCCGGGTGATGAGAGTATCATAGCTGTTGCGACTGACGCAGAGTTATCCGTCGATATGGGATTGCCGATTCTGGACTTGAATGACCCACAGCAGATCGCGCATTTTATTATTGACCGTTACAATTTGGAAGAAAGGGGACAGGTTTGAACATCGTGAACACCGGGGACAGACCCTTGCTTACAACATGCAGGGGCAAGCTTAAATCTGTTGGGCGCCGGGGACAGACCCCTGCTTACAACATGTAGGGGCATGCTTAAATCTGTCCCCACTGATATCATTATTGACACAATGAAGATTGAAAAAGACCCAAGTTGCAGGGATGACTTTGACCCGAAGTCGCTATCGGCTGATGCCGCCCTGGGACAGATAAAGTCCGGGGCCGTGCGTATCAAGGGGATTGAAAAGATTGCAATTCGGGCGGCGCTGAACCGGATACTGGCCGAAGACATCCGTTCCCACATCAACGTGCCCACCGGCACCAACTCCGCCATGGACGGTTATGCAGTCAACAGCGGGGATATTCCTGCCGGCGGCAGTGCCGAGTTGAGTGTGCTGGGTACGGCCTGGGCAGGCCAGCCCTTCGACGGCAAGCTGACCGCCGGGAGCTGCGTACGCATCATGACCGGGGCAATCATGCCGGACGGCGCCGATACTGTGATTATCCAGGAAGACGTGCAGGTCACCGGTTCCGGCATAATCATCGACGACGCCACCAGGAAAGGCGATAACGTGCGCCAGGCAGGCGAAGACATTGCCGCAGGCGACCTTATCCTGACCAGGGGGCGGCGCCTGAACCCTGCAGATATCGGCCTGATTGCCTCCCTGGGCATTGCCGAGGTGTGCGTGGTACGGCGCTTGCGGGTGGCGTTCTTTTCAACGGGAGATGAGTTGCGTTCCATCGGGGAAACCCTGAGTGACGGCGCGATTTATGACAGCAACCGCTACACTTTGTACGGCATGCTGGAACGGATGGGCGCTGATATCATCGACATGGGCGTCATAAAAGATGACCGGGACGACCTGGAAGAGGCTTTCTCCATCGCAGCCGCCAATGCCGACGTCCTGATTACTTCGGGCGGCGTATCCGTGGGCGAGGCGGATTACATCAAGGAAATACTGGCCAAACTGGGGAAAGTCGACTTCTGGAAGGTAGCCATCAAACCCGGCCGGCCGCTTGCATTCGGCCAGGTAGGCAATGCCGTCTTTTTCGGACTGCCGGGCAATCCCGTTTCCGTGATGGTCACCTTTTACGAATTCGTTCAGCCGGCGTTGCGGAAAATGATCGGAGAAGACGACGCGGGGATTTTGTCCTTGCGGGCACGCTGCGATTCCGGGCTGAAAAAGCGCCCGGGCAGGGTTGAATACCAGCGCGGCATCCTGCAAAAAGACCAGGACGGCAACCTCGTGGTGGTGAAGACCGGCGCCCAGGGTTCCGGCATCCTGCGGTCAATGTCCCAGGCAAACTGTTTCATCATCCTCCCCATTGACTCAGCCGGCGTGGAACCGGGAGCTTTTGTCGATATACAACCTTTCTCCGGGCTTGTTTGAAATCTGTCGCTGACGCGATTGTCCGTTTCACTGGATTCCGGATCAAACCCGGAATGGTTTACATTCTCAATAGCCATTCCTGCGAAAGCAGAGTAGTGGCACAAGGATGTGCCGCCAACGAAGCATACGACGCAAATCCAGCAATCTTACAGGCCTCCTCAGGCGGCATATTATTGTTTTACAACTCAATATGCATGCCGTCGTAAGATACTTCCCAACCGGCATCTTCAACTATTCTGCGCTCTCTACTGTTGGCAAACAGTATAGGGTTGGTCGTATTGATGTGGATAAATATCTTCCTGCCAATACCCAGGTCTTTCAGGGCGGCGAGTGTGCCGTCCTTTCCCGAGACGCTGATATGTCCCATTCGCTGACCTGTTTTTATCCCCACGCCGTCGCGGATCATCTCATCATCCACCCATAAAGTGCCGTCAAAGAAAATCAGGTCGGCACCGGAAATCCTCTCGGCCAGTTCCGGCGTCACCCGCGCGCAGGCCGGCATGTAATAAAAAGACTTCCCGTTGTTTTTGTCTTCCACATACAGGGCAATGGTATCCTCATCCACGGAACCGAAGTCCTTTCCCTTGCTCTCATCTTCAAGCCACAGCGCCACCTTGCCCGGCACGGCGAATGGGGTCACTTCCACACCCATGGCACTGCCGTCCGGTTTCAATAACTCCAGGGGTTCGTTCAGCGCCATAGCCTCGCGGCTGACGAATTTCGGGTTCAGCACATTGAATATCGTATTGGCATGGAGCACACCCAGCACTCTTTGGGTGGCATAGATCCGCAGGGGTTGTGACTCACGTAAATTCAACAACCCCGCCACGTGGTCCACGTCGGCATTGGTCAATATTACACCCATGATCGGACTGTGGCGCAGGTCTTTTTTCGGATGCAGGATATCATTGTCGTTGATTTGCTGGCGCAGGTCCGGGGAAGCATTGAACAGGTACCAGTCCTCCCCATCGGCGCTGATCGCGATGGACGACTGGGTGCGCTGCGGGGCTGCCGGGTCATCCTGCCTGGCGCGCCTGCTGTTCGGATGGTTACAATTCCACTGTGGATAGCCGCCGCCGGCGGCGGCACCCAATACCCTGATATACATTATTATCTGGACTCCTCAATTGGTTAATATTTGGGATCAGAGTAAAAATAGCCAACCATGAATTTGCACATCCGACCAAGAGAACCGTATTTTTACTCTGACCCCGAATATTAAGATGAATAACCTGAGGTATTCCGGTCAACCCAGCGTTCCCCGCTCTTGACCGCTTCCTTTTTCCAGAACGGCGCCCTGTGTTTCAAGTCCTCGATGATGAAACGGGTCGCGTCAATTGCATCGCCGCGATGGGCCGCCCAGGTCGCTACCAGTACGATATCTTCGCCTACTTCGATGTCCCCGGTGCGATGCAGGAGCAGGATATCGTGTACCGCCCACTGGTTTTCCGCCTGCTCGCAGATCTCTTCCAGGTGCTTTTCCGTCATGCCCGGATAATGCTCCAGGGTCATGTTGCGGACTTCCTCACCTTCGTTGAAGTCCCGCATGGTGCCGATGAAGATACTGGTAGCGCCGGATTTGCCGGGATTGCCGCCGGCCGCGCGGTAATCCCTGACTTCTGCCACAGCATCGAAGGGCGCCGGCCTCAATTCAACCTGCATGGCGACGCGTCTATCCTCCGGTAACAGGAGGAAAGAAGGCGACTTCATCCCCCTCCTTGAGTTCGGGGTCGCCCTTTACATGTTCCATGTTGACGGCCACCAACATCGCTGCGGGCATTGCATCATCACCGCTGGCCCGGTTCCAGACGTCCGAAACCCTGAGGCCGGGCCTGAAGTCCACCTGGTCCTCGGCGCGCCCCATTTCCTCACGGATGCGGGCAAAAAACTTTATTTTTATTGACATCGTATGCCGTTCTGAGTATCAACCTGATAATGTATGACGTATTATAAACCCATAAGAGACCAGAGATAACCATTTATGTCGGAATTAACCCATTTCAATGAGACCGGGGAGGCGCAGATGGTTGACATCGGCGCCAAGGATGCGACTCATCGCATCGCCGTGGCGGAAGGGACAATCCGCATGCAGGACAGGACACTGACGCTGATCATGGAGGGGGGGCATAAGAAGGGGGATGTATTGGGGATCGCCCGGGTAGCCGGCATCATGGCGGCAAAAAAAACCGCGGAACTTATTCCGCTGTGCCATCCCCTGGCCATCAGTCACATCGACATAAGTCTTGAGCCCAGACCCGACGAGAGCGCCGTATACTGCCGGGCACGGGTCGAGACTATCAGTTCGACCGGGGTTGAAATGGAGGCGTTGAACGCCGTGCAGGTAACCCTGCTGACAATCTATGACATGTGTAAGGCCGTTGACCGGGGCATGAGCATGGAATGGGTCAGACTCCTGAAAAAATCAGGAGGGAAATCCGGGGAGTGGGTCAGGTAGAGCAAAAGATACCTGAGGTCAGAGTAAAATATCATCATATTTTACTCTGACCCCAATATCATAGTCCTAACTGTACTTAATGTACTTGAAGCGCTGATCGTCCGGCGTGCCTTCCAGGGCGCTGTCTTCCTCCACCCCCGGTTGCCACATCACCACTTCCTCTATCTTCTTTGCCAGTTCGAAGTCCTTGTCGGTCACCCCTTTTGCCGCGTGGTTGACTAACTTGACGATGACAAACGCGTAACTTGCCGTCAGGTCGGGGTGATGCCAGGCCGCCTCGGCCAGGTGGCCGACCGTATTGATCACCATCAGCGTGCCTTTCCAGCCACTGGTCTTGTACCTGCGCCGGATCCAACCATCCTCGTAGTACCAGTTCGGTAATTCATCCTTGAGCCGCTGTTCAATCTCGTCTACCTCGTAGGTGGTATCTTTCGTGTCTTTACGCCACTTTGCCATAGTATTTCCTCAGTCTGGAAATTTCAGAACCAGTTTATTCATCTTAGTATTGTAGCAAATCATTGACCGATAGTGGGCAGGTCAGGATGGGCTTCCCAGGAATTAATTTTCTGATCCCGGCAACTTTTGTACTATCGATAGTCAGTGTGCGTTTATGTTGTTTACATAATGCCCCGCGAAATCCAAGGTAGTCGGGGTTGATGCGCAGCAGGGGTGGGACATCTTCACGGGTGAGTGAACCTGCCAGGCCGGTAATGAGGCCTGCCTGCCTGGCGTCTGTTACGAATTCCGACAATGTTTCATCGTCCAGTTTCTGCCGCAGGTTTCCGTTTGCCTTCTCACAGGTGTCCAGCATCACGCCCGTGATGCCCGTATGCTTCAGTAGCTGAAAGTTGATGTCAAGAGGAAAGAACTCGGCAAAAAAGACCAGTACAATGCGGATCTGCCTGTCCGTGAGCCTGTTGAAGGCGGACAGGGTAAACGGAGATATGGAAGTATCAAACACGCCTACCTTGACAATATCGACTCCGCAGGCATGCATCCCCATGACGGCGGTCTCCAGACCGGCGGCATGGCTCGGCAGGTCGCCGATTGTCGCACTGGTCGTGGCGCTATTGCCAGTCAGCGCCGTGATCGAGCGTACGCTGTCTTCGTCCAGCGCCCCCAGCGCGCCCTTGCCCGGATCTTTCAAATCTATCACGTCCACTCCCAGGAAGCGGACCTGGCGCGCCTCATCCACAGATGAGACGCTGGCAAGGAAGCCCGTCATGGCTTAACCATCCCGTTTGAACTACGCGTAATAATCATCAACCTTTTCCATCAGCCATGTCCAGGCTGTCCGTTCTTTTTCACCGGCGGTCTTTTTAATTGCGATGGCCAGGTATTCCAGTTCCGAACGTATCTTCTGTTCCGGTAACATGTGTAACCGGCTTACCAGTATAGCCGCTTCAACCACCGCGGCCTGGGCGCGGTTAAA
Source organism: Gammaproteobacteria bacterium (assembly GCA_965116495.1). GTDB lineage: Bacteria > Pseudomonadota > Gammaproteobacteria > Eutrophobiales > Eutrophobiaceae > JAAXHV01. The sequence continues at coordinate 1,675,190 of OZ220696.1, forward strand.
TCCCCTGAAAGCACCGTGGACAACGGCATGTACCGGCCGGCAGGTAAAAACAGGGCGCATCTCATCATCCTCGCGGCCCTCTACCCTGACTTCAACATGGGAAAGTGCCGCCGCGAGCCGTTTACAGGCAATATGTGTCGCATCAACCACCGGCCAGTCATGCCGGCCGGTCAGGCAACCGGCAAAAATCATCACTTCAGTGGTCGCATTTATAACTGCCACACCGGAGTTTACCAGGTTATCCAGGGTTTTTGACGGCTTGAACGGCGCGATAAGGTACCTGTCGTTTTCCTGGCGGATACCCATGGGCGCAATGTGCGTCGTCCCGTCCGGGTTCATTGTGGTAACGACCGTTTCGTAAATCATCGGGACTTGCGATTCCTTGCCTGTAAGGTTGTGCCTGCAGGTTTATAATCCTCTGCAGTCCGGCTCTTCAGATCATGTGCGGATTTTGTCCGGATTTCCTGTTCTTCAGCCGCTTCAGGTTCGACTGCTACGCCCCAGTCCAGGCTTTCGTCCTGCATGTAACGCTTGCCGAGTTTCAGGGCAGTCTCAGCCTTTCCCAGTTCCACACCCATGTAAAATGCATGGGGTGCATCCTCTTTCAGCAATTCCAGCAGCGGGAACAGTTCATAGGGACCCTGCCCCGTAACCAGGCCGTCCCGGTTAAACACGTGAATACCTTCAGACGTTATTTCCACCCTGTAACTGGGGTCTTTTATCTCGTCGGCCAGCTCCCTGACCTCACCAAGATCATAAGGAAAAGGTTTACGCGAGTGACTTGCCAGCAGACCGCCGTCAATGCCCTTCGGGAGTCCTTCTTCCTGCTTTGCCGCAAACATTATGCGTCTGGCCAGGTCCAGTTCGCGCACCACGGAACAGGCATGGGGGCTGACTTCCGTCGCCAGTACGTGGTTGATTTCCAGTTCCGATATTATTCCGCACAGGATGGCATTGATGCCGCTGGTATCCGCCTCCGTCAATTCGGTGAGGTTGCCGGTCCCCATCATGATCTCAATGTCAGGGTAGCGTTCCCTCAAGGTGTGATAGCGCATAATCGACGCGGTAAATCCAAAATGGACAGGGTCCAGGATACTATCGGCAATGAACGGCTTATCCTGCGCCCCGAATTTATCTATCAACCGGTACAAAGAGGACATATCAGTGTGTTGTTCCGGGATCAGGACCGGGATCGCCGCCGTTTCTTCCGCTATCCAGGCACTGCTTTCATGCAGACTCAGCAGGTAATTGGCGCCCGCCTTTGCGCCGCGTAACAACTCATCCTGGTCCAGGGAATCGACACTGACCGCGTAACCGGTGTCGAGCAGTGCTCGCACGGCGTCTTCCAAGTGCGGGAAAGGCGTATCCGGCAGGCATCCGATGTCAATCACGTCGGCGCCGTCTCGTTTATATCTCTGAGCGCGTGCGAGGATGTCGTCTACACCGATTTGCGAAGCCTCCACTATTTCGGCAAAAATGCCGACATTGTATTTATCCAGGCTGACCGGTTGCGCTTCGCGTCCGAAAAAGGTGGGCAGATCCTTGACGTCTACTGTGCCTCGTTGTACTGGTACGCCCAGCGCCTCTCCCAGCGCATCCAGGTCGCCCTGGCACAGCCCCGGAACGATGATTCTATCCACACCGTCAATGTTCCGCAGGCGGCGTCTGATCATCTGCGCGGTCATCAGCGCCGCGACGCTGACGCCGATGTTTCTTATCTCACAGGTGAACTCCAGCGGCTGCATGGCATTCAGGACACGCCGCAGGCGTTTTTCCGCCAGTTTTCCCGTCAGAAAGAGAATGTGTTCTGTCATGTCATGTGATTTATCCGCAGACTAAGCAGATTAACATCAATTCAGGACACCCATCAATTCAGGACACCCATTAATTCAACAAAGCCAGGGGGTATGCAATTTATGGCTGTCCCAAATTATGTTCCAGCGCCCCTGTCCGGGTTTCAGATAGACATGAAACGTTGCATTGCTGGTTTATTTGAACCAGTTCGGTTGCCGAATGGCTTGATAAAATTTCCATCACTGATATAATTACATTTCTTTTACACTGAATAAGTTGTTGTTTTACAAATCTAATTTCATTTATGCTGGGGATACTGACGAGTCTGGCATAATTTTCGCTCTGTTATTTCAGAAATGACTTACAACGAGACATAAATGGGTATTACAGATCCGTGGAGCAGGCAAGAGTTTGAACAGCGTTTGCGTGGCAAGGAGAAATATTATCATATTCATCATCCGTTCCATGTGTCGATGAATTCCGGAAAACTGGACAAGCCGGCAATACAGGGCTGGGTGGCCAACCGGTTTTACTACCAGACCAGCATACCCGTGAAGGATGCCGCCATCATGGCCAACTGCCGCGAGCGCGACGTCAGGCGTCAATGGGTGCAGCGTATTATCGACCACGACGGCCAGGAAGGCGAAGACGGCGGCATAGAGGCATGGCTGCAACTCGGCGAGGCCGTAGGCCTGGACAGGAGTGAATTAATTTCGGAGGAACACGTGTTGCCCGGCGTGCGTTTTGCCATAGACGCCTATTACAACTTTGCCCGCACCGCCGCCTGGCAGGAAGCAGCCTGCTCATCCCTCACTGAATTGTTTGCGCCCAAAATTCACCAGAAGCGGCTGGACAACTGGCCGCAGCATTACACCTGGATAGACGCCAAAGGCTACAACTATTTCCGCAAGAGACTGAGCGAGGCAAGGCGAGACGTGCAACACGGCCTGGATGTTACACTGGATTATTTCAGGACCCGTGCAGAGCAGGAACGAGCCCTGAAGATCCTGCAACTGAAGCTGGATATACTCTGGACCATGCTGGATGCCATGTGGATGGCCTATATTGAAAACAAGCCGCCCTATCACTGCGTTGAGGTGTGAATACCGATACTTGCTGTGTAACTTCCGGGGACAGACACATTCTGTCCCCAGCGACGTGTTATGAACAATGCCCCTGAAATCGCCCCGACCTTCCGCTTCCAGTGGGAGGAAGCCCAGGACTGCTACGTCATCCTGTATCCTGAGGGCATGGTAAAACTCAGTGGCAGCGCCGGTGAGATCATGAAACGTTGTGACGGCAAGAAAAGTACCGACGAGATTATCACTGAACTTGAAAACGCGTTTCCCGGGGTCGACCTGGAAAACGATGTCCGCAACTTTCTGGATAATGCAAAAAACAATGGTTGGATCAGATACAAATCCTAGCAGGCCGCTCTGGCTGCTGGCCGAACTTACCTACCGCTGCCCGTTGCAGTGCCCGTACTGCTCCAACCCGGTGGAAATTGCCAAATATAACAATGAGCTCACTACCGATGACTGGGTCAGGGTATTGCAGCAGGCGCGCAAGATGGGGGCGACCCAGCTCGGCTTCTCCGGTGGCGAACCGTTGGTGCGGCGCGACCTGGAAGACCTGATTCGCGAGGCGCGGAGTCTTGGTTATTACACCAACCTGATCACCTCGGGGGTGGGCATGGATGCGGACCGGGTCAAGGCCTTCAAGGAGGCGGGCCTGGACCATATCCAGATCAGTTTCCAGGCCAGTAACGAAGAGTTGAACAATTATCTCGGCGGCACAAAAAGTTTCCGGCACAAACAGGAAATGGCCAGGGTAGTCAAGGAGTTTGAATACCCCATGGTCCTGAACATCGTGCTGCACCGGAAGAACGTCGACCAGATCCGGGATATCCTGGACATGACCGTGGATTTGAATGCCGATTACGTGGAACTGGCCAGCACCCAGTACTACGGTTGGTCCCGGGTCAACATCGAACAGTTATTACCCACCCGAGAACAACTTGCCCGGGCTGAAATTGTGGCGAAGGAATACCAGGAAAAGATGAAGGACAGGATGAAAATCATCTACGTTATCCCGGATTACTTTGAGAACCGGCCCAAAGCCTGTATGAACGGCTGGGGTTCGATCTTTCTTACTATCGCTCCCGACGGCAGCGCCCTCCCCTGCCACGCCGCCGCCCAGTTACCCGGACTGGAATTTCCCAATGTCAGGGATCACAGTATCGAAGAAATCTGGAATGGCTCCGATGCGTTTAATAAATTCCGCGGCTTTGACTGGATGCAGGAACCCTGCAGGAGTTGCCCGGAGAAGGAAAAAGACTTCGGCGGCTGCCGCTGCCAGGCTTACATGCTGACCGGTGACGCCACCAACGCCGACCCCGTGTGCGACAAATCCGCTCACCACCGGCAACTGCATGACGACGTGGCGCGCATCGGCCGCTTGTCCGGTACAAAGGAATTTGAAGACAAGCCCCTGGTGTTCCGCAATATGAAGAACTCCAAAGAGATCCTGGGGGACAGAGTTACCGCTTGAGTTATCTCGTCGTAGCGGCGCAAGCCGGTATCCGGTAAATATACATTCGACTGTTTTAAGAAAGAATTTTTTTGACCTTGATTGGATTCCGGGTCAAGCCCGGAATGACGGACAGCCGGGAATGATGAACAGTCAGGATTGACGAACAGTCAGGATTGACGAACAGTCAGGATTGACGAGCGGGAGCGAAGTGCCCAGGCTACGTCGAGGGCCTGGCGGTTCTCCTTAATGTCGTGTACGCGGAAGATATCGACACCGGCAAAGACGCCTATGGCCGTGGTGGCGCAGGTTGCTCCTACCAGTTCGCTATACTCGGTTATGTCGCAGATTGAACCCATGAAACGTTTTCGGCTTGCTCCCAGCATCACCTTGTAACCGGTTGCCGTGAATTTGTTGAGGTTCACTATGATATCCAGGTTGTCACGTTTGGATTTACCGAACCCGATACCCGGGTCGATCACCAGGTTCTCCTGCTTGACGCCTGCATCCTGGGCGAGTGCCGCGCGCTCCAGCAGAAAAGACTTGATCTCGGCAACGACGTCGGTGTAACGCGGATTATCCTGCATGGTCCTGGGCGTCCCCTGCATGTGCATGATGATATAAGGCACACCGGCTTCGGCGACCAGCCTGAACATACCGGGGTCGTCCTGCCCTGCCGAGATATCATTGACGATGGCAGCTCCCTGCTTCAGTGCGGCGCCGGCAACGATGGTGGAGGTCGTATCAATACCGATGGAAACGTCTGCGGGAAGTTCCTGTCGCAGTTGGCTGATAACCGGTATAACTCGCCCCAGTTGTTCCTCCACCGGTACGCGGTCTGCGCCCGGGCGGGTGGATTCGCCTCCTATATCTATCATCTCCACTCCCTGCTCCACCATCTCATGAGCGCGGGCTACGGCTGAGGTTAATTCCTGGTGCAGGCCGCCGTCGGAAAAGCTGTCAGGGGTCACGTTGAGGACACCCATGAGCAGCGGTCTGGAGGTGGCATCAACCGGATTCATCTTAATCTTTTCACCATTTCGTCTGTGGCAGTGACCAGGGCATCCACCATGACGGGTTCACCGGCTAGGTGCCCTCCCTCATTGACGACCACCAGTTCAGAATCCGGCAGCGCCCGGTGTAACGACCAGGAGGCATCCAGGGTGCAGGTCATGTCCCGCCGCCCATGGATGATCCTGATTGGCACGGAGGGGAGTTCAGCTACATTATCCAGGAGCTGGTTTTCAGCGATAAAATACCGGTGTTTCGCATAATGGGTTTCTATCAGGACTTCATGGACGGTCTTGTTTACGTCGCCGGGTGCATACTCCGCTCCCGGCAACAGGTAAGTGACGATCCGTCCCGCCCATTTTGACCAGGCCAGGGCGGCGGCTTCCCGGGTTTTTCTGTCCGCGCCATGGACACGGAGATGATAGGCTGAGATGAGGTCATCTCTTTCGGGTGCAGGTATGATCTCCGTAAAGTCCCGCCAGTAGTCGGGAAAGATCATGCTGGCGCCCTGCCTGCCGAACCAGTCCAGGTCCTTTTGCCGGGCCAGGAAGGTACCGCGCAGGATCATGCCCAGGACGCGGGACGGGTATGATTGCGCGTACAGCAACCCGAGGGTAGCGCCCCAGGACCCGCCGAACACCAGCCATTTGTCTATGCCCAGGTGTTCCCTTATGCGTTCGATATCCTGCAGCAGTTCCGGGGTTGAATTGTTTGTTGTCTCACCGGCCGGTTTCGAGCGGTGGCAACCGCGCTGGTCAAACAGGACCACCCGGTATTTTTTGGGATTGAAGTAACGCCGGTGATTCCCGTTACAGCCTGAGCCCGGGCCGCCATGCAGGAATATCACCGGAAGCCCCCGGGGATTGCCTGCCTCCTCGACGTAGACGGTATGAACCTGATCTACTTTCAGGTGATAGCTCCCTCTGGCTGCAATTTCAGGGTATAACTCTCTCATTGCGGTTGTGGGTCAGGCTGAAGGTACACCAAAAAATTGTCCCTGCACACCCTTTACACGTCATTCCGGCAGCCCGTACACGTCATTCCGGCAGCCCGTGCACGTCATTCCGGTAGCCCGTACACGTCATTCCGGTAGCTCGTACACGTCATTCCGGTAGCTCGTACACGTCATTCCGGTAGCTCGTACACGTCATTCCGGCGAAAGCCGGAATCCAGTCAGATAACACACTATGGATTCCGGCTTTCGCCGGAATGACGATTCGGAATGACGATAACAGGTAAATACTATATCTCGCCCAGGATCTGTTCCCTCTTCCGTTCATATTCTTCGGCGCTGATCAGTTCCTTGTCACGCAGTTCCTGCAAGGTCATCAGTCTCTGCTTGATTGTCTGGCTCGTGTCTCCGTTAGAGGATTGCATCTCCTTGCGCATCTTGGCCAGTTCCAGGCGCATCTCCCGTCTTTCCCGCGCCATCCTGGCCGCCTCCGCCTGCATGGCCGCACTGGTCACCGTCTCCTGCGGCGCCTGTTTCTTCTTTTCAGCCAGGTACGCCGCTGCCGCCTGTTCCAGGTCTATTTCTATCCAGTCCCGGCGTGTCTTCCTGCCATCCTCATGAGGATTGACACCGGCCCCGGCAACAATAGAGCCTTTGAAACCGACAGATTTGGCCCGGCGGCCATATTTGAAGTACTGCTTTGTTTCCGTTATGCCATGGCTCCTTTCGACCGTCTCCTGGAACCTGTCACCTTCATGATCATAATCTCCGATGATGAGATGCAGCTTGCCGTCCAGGTAGAAAACCCGTCCTCCGGTATAACCCCTGTTCTGGATGACCACATATTTCTTTTCCGACCGGGCTAGCACAAAGACGATATCCTGGTCCGGCCTGGCCTTGGATAATCCGGTGGCGATATACTGGCCCAGCAGGCGTGACTGTTGCAGGGAAAACAGTGTCTTGCGTTTCTTTTTCTTGAAGAAACCCCCGCTAGAATTGGCTTCGATTCCTTCAAGGGCATTGGCAACCAGATCGGCTTCCAACTGCACCGGGTGCTGGTTCGGCGGCGTCACATCCTTTTTGGACTTATCCTGGTCCGTCAGCCGGATATACAGGTTAGCCCCGGATTTCCACAGGTCTTCATCGTTTGCGCCGAAATTGGGCAGCAAATCAGCCTGGATAATGCCTGCGTACGACAGCAGGAGCAAATACAGGATGCCGGTTTTGGTAGATTTTCTCATAAGATTGGTTAAGTGCGAGTCTCAAATACCTTTATTGGAGCAATTATAGAATAATCCGGGGACCAAAACAAAAAGGCGCACAGTGTGCGCCCCTTGCAAGGAAAGTGGCATCATCAGGATGCGCGGCTGTGGTAGGTAAATGAGTTCTATCATTTCATGCCAGGATGGCTTATCATTTCTTACCTGATAATAAGGTACTTGGAGTAAAGTAATGCAAGCAACAATCACAAGTAAAGGGCAAGTGACCGTTCCCAAACCGATTCGGGACAAACTTCACCTCCGAGCAGGTGACAAGGTTGAATTTATGTTGGAAGAAGATGGAAACCTGCGGGTTGCGCCCGTCACTGCGTCTGTTACACAACTGAAAGGCATGTTGCCCAAACCCTCTGTCACACTCAATATTGCAGAAATGGATAAAGCCATTGAAATCACTGCCGCGCGCAGGAGATGATCGGTCTCGACACCAACATCCTGGTGCGCTACATCCTTCAGGACGACCCTGAGCAGGCAGCAGTTGCGGAGCGTCTTATCGAAAGTCAATGTACGGCACACTCGCCCGGTTATATCAGCATCCTGGTTCTGGTAGAGATGGTATGGGTACTGACCACCGGCTACGGTTATGAGAAGCACCACATTGTTTCAACAATTCACCAGGTCCTGATTACAAACGAATTCATGGTTGAAGATCGTGAAACAGTTTGGGTTGCTTTACGGGAATTTGAAAGAGGCTCCTCTGACTTTGCAGACTGTCTCATTTCTCATCGCAATCATACGCAGGGGTGCACACAAACCTTCACCTTCGACCGCAAAGCGGCACGCGGGAGTCACTTTGCGTTCGCTGGCTGATTCTTCAGGGATGGACCGATGAATTTATAGGCGTAATCACTCGCCGTCTGACGACGGTGTGCCTCTATCAGACCGGAACTAACCCGGGAATTCCGTTACAGTGGAGTAAATTCAAACCTTTTTGTGATATTTCCTAACCTGCTTGACATAGCCGGAAAAATGAACTAAGTCTATCGGACTAAGTTTGTGGAGGACAACATGCGCACTGTCAACATGCACGAAGCCAAGACACATCTTTCGCGTCTCGTCCAGGCCGCCGCCGCTGGTGAACCATTCATTATCGCCCGCGCCAGCAAGCCCATGGTCAAAGTCAGCGCGGTGAATGCTTCCGAATCCGGGGCTATGCGCCGAACCGGGTTCCTGGCAGGCAGGATCTCAGTCCCTGCTGATTTTGATCGTATGGGTTCCGCTGAGATTGAGACGTTGTTTGAAGACAGTGCGTGAGTTTTCTTCTCGATACCCACGTCCTGCTCTGAGGGTATCATCATCGTTGTTCATAAGCTCCGCATTCTCTTGGAAAACTCATCAACGGTAAGACCGGCAGAACGAAGCAGGCTCCTCAACGTTCCTTTGGCAACCTCCTTATGGTCAGGTACCGAAAGCGTCGCCGTTTCCCCTTCTTTTGTCATAATAATGTGGCTGCTTCTCCGGCGTGCAACATTCCAACCAAACCCCTTGAAAATCCGTACAACTTCTTGCCCGCTTAAAGAGGGCAATGAGGGCACTAAGCAGCAACCTCTATTTGCTGTGTCTCAATGGTTAACGGCAACCCTTTTTCTGCGCGTACTTCAAGACAGAGAGCAATCGCTTCCCTGATACTGTCCAGCGCTTGCTGTCGGGTCTCTCCCTGACTGACACAACCCGGAATGGCGGGGCATTCAACAATCCATACCCCATCCTCATCCCGGTCAAACGTTATATTGAATTTCATAAAACCTCCTGACCCCCGCCTGATCTATTCATCACGTTCGCGAAAAGTGTACTAGAAAACGGTTCGGCGATAAACCCATAACGATAAAACGATTAATTCCGGGGATAACTCCGGAATTAAAACTTTTTTGTGGTGTTTGATGATTTGACAATATATCAGTACAAGCGTAGGTTCTATTCAGGGAGTGTGAAAATGATATGGAAAATTCTGGTCACTGAGAGTGAATTTTTACATTACCTGGATAATGAAGGGTTCAATTAGACAGTAGCACACCATGGTCAAGTCACTTGATGAACATAGAGAAAATATCAAGCCGGAAGTGCGAACTGCCGCCAGGGCTAAAGCCATGGGTATCGTCGCGAAGATGTCGCCCGATGGGGCCAAGAAAGCCAAGGGGAGAGGTCAGCCGGCGCCGGCTGAGAACCGGAAAATTACACAATCTGATTTATCAAATAAATAGCGCAAAAAAAAGCGACTGAGCTGTTGGAAGGTTTTACCCACCATCCCCAAAACAAGACGCTATACAGGCATTAAGTGTTGTGTCCCTCGAATTGATTAATTCTCTACTCGCTTTGTATCGATGTACTGATATAGTGTACGTCTCTTGTAATGAAAGTGGGATCAAGACGCGCGACTGTGGGTAACTGCCTCGCGTAGGCCTTCCAGCAATCCCTCCAAATGCATCATCCGTTCGCGCAACTCCGTTATATCTTTTCCCATTGCGTTCATTTTTGGAACCATGAGTGCGGCCAATGCCAGACCCACGCCAATAATGCTGTACATTTCAGGGCTCACTTTCCTGTCTCCTTATCTCATTCCGTTACAAATGCGAGTGTGTGTTGATTCGTTGCTCGTTCGTGGTGATGTGTTGATCCATACCTGCGAGGCGCTGTTCAATCACGCCCAGACGTTCACTGATAATGCTTTATTACAGACATGCCATAAATCGTAAGACGAAGTGTAGGGTAGCCGTGGAGTAAATTCAAACCTCTTTGTGATATTTCCTAACCTGCTTGACATAGCCATAAAAATGAACTAAGTTTATCAGACTAAGTTTGTGGAGGAAAACATGCGTACTGTCAACATGCACGAAGCCAAGACACATCTTTCGCGTCTCGTCCAGACCGCCGCCGCTGGTGAACCATTCATTATCGCCCGCGCCGGCAAGCCGATGGTCAAAGTCAGCGCGGTGAACGCTTCCGAATCCGGGGCTATGCGCCGAACCGGGTTCCTGGCAGGCAGGATCTCAGTCCCTGCTGATTTTGATCGTATGGGTTCCGCTGAGATTGAGACGTTGTTTGAAGACAGTGCGTGAGTTTTCTTCTTGATACCCACGTCCTGCTCTGGGTTGCGGGCGCGCCCGACAGACTGCCAACCGACACGCGCCTGCTGGTTGAAGACCCGGCCACGGGGCTGATCTTCAGCGCCGCGTCGCTTTGGGAGGTCGCTATTAAGAACAGTTTAGCGTGTGCGGATTTCAACGTCGATGCACGCCTGCTGCGGCGGAAATTACTGGAGAACGATTACACAGAGTTAGCCGTAACCGGCGCCCACGCGGTGGCAGTGGACTTGCTGCCGCCGATCCATAAGGATCCTTTCGACCGCATCCTGGTCGCACAGGCTCAGGTCGAAATGGTGACGTTATTGACGGCGGATGAAATCGTAGGGCGCTACCCGGGACCTGTCCGGGTGATCTGACTATCCTTGTAATCAGCGATGTACAAGCAATCGGCATAACTCAACAAAGCGAATATTCCCGTCAGCATTACCCGATAGAATTTTTTCTCTGAGTTTTGAATTTTTTCCCATGGAAGCCTTAATCCTTACAGAAAAAGGGGCCGTTGAAATAAGAGATGGGAATAGTCGTACCGTCAGGGATTTCCGCACGAATCCTGTTTAATATCAGTTGTGACCTTTTATGATTCACCTGTCTGGTATTGCCTCTTATATTTCTATATTGCCTGATGTATTAAATACATGGCAACCAAAACAAAAAGGCGCACAGTGTGCGCCTTTTCGCCGGGATCCTAAGGACCCCTTTTGCTTAATACAGGCTTACCAGAGCAGGAACCCGCCGATGGAGAAGGTATCTACATCTTTCTGACCGAGTAGAGTATTCTCATAATTACCGTATTCGGCAATGACCTTTAGCCAGGAATTGACGTCATGGTAAACACCCACTGTCCATAGTTCGCCTTTAGAATCAGGTATTCCATACGTGTCATTGGCATCCTGTGTTGACTCGCCATAACCACCACCAATCTTGGTGGTTCCATTGAATGTGTAAGCCGCCTGAACATAGAAACCGTCGTTGTCAGCTTCACCACATTTGCCACCCGCACAGCCAAATCCTTCATTGCCTAAACTAGGCCCGGGGTTGAACAACAAAGTACCCAAAGCTTCACCGTCATAATATTGACCGGTCATGCTGAATCCCTCAGCAGAAACCTGGGCTCCGATATTCCAGCCTACAGTTTCAATATCGCCCTGACCAACAACTTCCATCTCCTGCCAAATGAAGCCAGCCCAGCCACTGAAGCTGCCGCCCTCAAAGGCAGAGTTAAAAGTAGCCTCGGACTGGAACTGCGGTGTATCTGTCTCGAATCCAGTGTTGGTCCCGAGACCACCACTGCCTATTGGCTCTTGTGGGTCAAAGATACCTACCGACAACTGAAAACCGTTCATGTCTGGGGTCTGGTAGACAAAGCGGGTGCGGAAGTCTGGGTATACATAACCATAGCCGATACGGCCCAGGCCGGTGCCACCCGCATCTGCTCCTGCCAAAGCGCCCATACCGAACAGGGTGATGTCTTTCAAAATAGCCTGACGCCCGAACAGGGCCAAGGTGCGACCTACGCTGATGGTGCCGAAATCGCCGGAGACGTTGAAGAAGACTTCACGCATATCGATGTTGGAGCCGGTTCCGAATACGCCTGATTTATTCAACCGGCTGCCCTTCTCGCTGGAACTGTCCACTGCGAATGTGATCTGGCCGGTACCGGTCAGGCCGTTCACTTCGGGGGTCTTGACCACCATGGTATGGAAGGACGGCAGCAGGCCCTCTTGCAGGTGGGCACTGTCTTCACTGGTCCCGTCAGCGAAATTAAAGTCACTCTGGGTATAGAACAGGTTGATAAAGCCGCCGTAGCTGACTTCCCAACCGTCCGCGCCACCCAGGACTACTGCTGCATTTGTGGGCATGCTTAAAGCACCTGCCAGCGCCAGAGCACTCAGAATGGCTGCGAGCTTGGTCGTATATATTTTCATATTCTCCTCCTCAGGAAAGGTATTAAGCTAAAAGATACTTCGATTTACTTATTAAAAATTCTTTATCCCAGTTTCTTACTTCCGGCTTATTTCATAAGGATATTGCATAGCTAAAGAAATTGCAACATATTAAAGGCAAGAATACAACACTTTTTTTCAAATTTTTACACCATTTGCCATAGTTTTGTTCCTTTTACGCAACAACTGAATGATTGTGGGAGCAAGTTATACATCCTTAACGGTTTCATTGGGTTGTCCGACGAGCAGCCCGTGAATAAAAGCCACCTCTTTCTCTACAGTCGACAACCGGCCAAGCAGGTACAAAAAAGTGGTGATATTGATAGCAGCGATGGCAAGGCCAACAGCGACGATTGTAAAAACGATAGTAACCAATTCAGTCATATCCAGTATCCTGAGCCAAGTAACAAATAATACAGTTGCATCTCCTTGTCAGTTCCATCCGGAGCGAGTATATAACAAAATTATCTCACGTTATATCCTTTTCCACCTCACCCTCCCCCTTTCTGGTATGCCAGGTCAAAGCGGGAGAGGAAAGATGCTCGTTCGGACGCGCTGAAACCATTGAACTCGATGATGACCTCAGTCACGGGAAATTCCAGGAGGGCGAGTTTTCTGACGGTCTCCGGGGACAAGGTAATTTTTACCAGACCGGCGCCCGTAGTGATGCCGACCTGGTTGCCTTGCCGGGCAAGCGCGGCATTATTGACTGCCTTGGGCAACAAGCGGAAAAACTCCTTGTGCGTGATGCTCATTTCCCGGGTCAGGCGGGTTTCCGGTGCAGGACTGGTACTCACGACAATGCTGGGCAGGGGAACGGGATAGATTTAGCCGGTAAACGGGGACAGATTTAAATCTGTCCCCGTTTACCGGCTGGGCTCAACCCCCGGCTACCGGCGGCCATATTGCCAGGGTGTCTCCGTCATTGAATACGGACTTGCTGCGGTCCTCAGGTTTGATATATACACCGTTCAACAGCACCAGGTGCGCCATTTCCCTCGGCACCTTGTACCTGTCGATAACCTCGTAAGCGGTATTGTGTTCGGATATCTCTATGATGAGCTTGTTGTCCACGGCATCAGGGGGAAGATATTCCGTCAGACCGGCGTAGAGTTTGAATATCAGTTTCATAATAATAAGGTGTCGCTGCGCGACGGGGTGCTTAACTGGATTCCTGCTTTCGCAGGAATGGCATAAGGGAGCCTGCCCCTGGGTGGTGGCGCGGGGATGTGCGCCGGTATTACGGCAGGGCCGTGCGCGCAGGAGACGGTACAGCCGGCTGAACTACTCAAAGCAGCGCGGCGTTGTGACCGATGGACTGGGTTGCGCCGAGGTAGGCCTCCATGATCCGGGTCGGGTCCTGCAGCAGGTGATCTTTCCATTTGCCCAGCTTCAGCTTTGTCTGTATCAGGCCCCGTAAAACACCTACGTGATTGGTCAATCCAAGTGCCTGGGCGCCTACCAGGATATCATCCTGGAATCGCAGGCTGATGTAGCGGTATCTTTCCGCATCCACCAGTTCGACGGATTCGCCGCCCTCGACACCCATCCACAGACCATAGGAGGTGGAGACTAACCCCATGGTGTCCAGTACGTTCATGTTGACACTGCCCTGGTGGCGGGTATCCCGGCCGGACATATTCATGGCTGCTATCCTGCCGTGCTCGGCAGCAGTAGGCTGGATCGCCTGTACGCTGTACTCCGCGGTGGAAAAGTCCTTGCCCTGGCACACGTCACCGGCGGCGTACACATCCGGGTGGCTGCTTTGCAGGCGGTCATTCACCAGCACGCCGAAGTCCGTCTCGATACCGCTGCCTTCCAGAAACTGGATATTGGCCCGCACCCCCGTGGCGGAAATCACCACGTCGGCGCCCAGGCGGTCGCCGTTGTCCAGTTGTACCGACAGTCTTGCCGCGCCATCCTGCTCAATTGCCTCAACCCGGGTCGACGTCAGTACGTTGACGCCCTTGTCGATGCACCACTGTTTGATCAGGTTCCCGGCAGTCTGGTCCATCATGCGCGGGACCATGCGGTCTTCCATTTCGATCACCGTCAGGTTCACCCCGCGCTCCGCCAGCGACTCCAGGATAATGCAACCGATGAAGCCTGCTCCCATCAGGATAACGTCGGATCCTTCAGCGGCGTTTTTTGCAATATTCCTGCCGTCCTCCAGGGTCCAGCAGGAATGCACGCCGGGCGAGTCCAGCCCCGGAATGGGAGGGCGAATAGGATGGGAACCCGTGGCAATCAACAACTTGTCGAAGTTGACCGTAGCGCCGCCTGCCAGTCCGAGGCTGTGGGCGCCGGGGTCCGCCGACTCCACCCGGTCCTGGATTACCTGAATGTTACTGTCTGCGTAATGTGTTGCGGACTTGCGCAGGTAGGTACCGGCCTCATCGATATTATCAATGAGGTAGTACGGCAATGCCATGCGGGAGTATGGCGGCTCTGTTTCGTCGCCTATGAGCTTTATCGAGCAGGAGGCATCGTTTTTCCTGAGTGTCTCCGCAGCGATAACGCCGGCAGGTCCGGCGCCGATTATGACGTGTTGCATTTTTTCAGTCTCTATATATACAGAATGACTTCGTCAGGTGTTTTTACTGGATTCCGGCTTTCGCCGGAATGACGATTTCCTGCCGGAATGACGATCTTCTGCCGGAATGACGATCTTCCGCCGGACGAACTGTCGCCAGACGAACCATCAGCCCAGGCTGAGACGCTGCCGGGTCTCGGCAGTCGGCTCGCCCTGCTCGTTCCAGCCGCGCACTTCGTAGTACTCCGGTAACATCTCGTGCAAGCGGTTCACACTGCCCTTGGCCGGGCCGGTCTGGGCCGGTTCGGTGAGCAGGCGTTTCGGCAGCGTGTCGTCCGCCGCAGTCAATCCCGCGGCGAGATTGAATTCACGTTCCAGGTTCCAGATACGCTCACCCGCTTCCAGCATGGTCTCCGGGGTCCAGTCGCCGTCGCAGGCTGCCGCTACCTGGGGAGCAATATCTTCCAGGGTCCAGGCAAACGTGGTGAAGACACACAGGCCGGACGAATCCACAATGGCGGTGGCGTCCTGGAAGGCCTTGACCAGTTCCGGCTTGCCTTCCGTCGACAGCGGGTCGGTCTTGACCGGCACGCCCATCACTTCGGACGAGACGGTGTAACTGCGCAGGTGGCAGGCGCCGCGGTTGGACGTGGCGTAAGTCAGCCCCATGCCCTGGATGCCGCGCGGGTCGTAGGCCGGGAATTCCTGGCCTTTCACCGTCATCGACAAGTCAGGATGACCGTATTTTTCACACAGGCGCTTGGAACCGAGGCCCAGGTCCCGACCGAATCCTTCTCCCTTGCAGGTAACTTCTGTTGCCCAGGACAGCGCTTGCGCCGAACCGAACTTCAGTTCGACGCCGCCCGTATGCTCTTTGGTAATCACCCCCATCTCATAGAGTTCCATGGCAGCGGCAAGGGTGGAACCAAAGGAAATCGGATCGATCCCGTCCTCGTTACAGAGGAAATTCGCATAGGTCAGCGCATCCATATCGTCCACGCCGGTGTCCGAACCCAGGGCCCAGGCCGCCTCGTATTCCAGGCCGCCCGATGCCCCCCAGTATTGCGGCTTGTTTTGAATGGAGAAATGGCCTTGATCGATGGTGGAAATGCGTCCACAGGCTATAGTGCAGCCCTGGCATGCGGCGTTGGTGACCAGGTTGGGTCTGCCGTCACTTTCCCGCGGTTCATGCATGGCCTCAGCGGAGATCTTGCCGGCGCCCTCAAACTGTACGTCACGCATGTTACGGGTCGGCATGGCGCCGACCTCGTTGATAACGTTCATCAGCACCTGGGTGCCGTAGGTCGGCAGGCCCTGTCCGGTGACCGCGTTCTCGGCCAGCACTTTCTTGCCGTCATTCACCGCCTGCATGAATGCGGCCGGGTCCTTGATGTTGCCTACACCCTTGGTGCCCCTGACCGCGACCGCCTTGAGGTTCTTGGACGCCATGACCGTGCCGACGCCGGAGCGACCGGCGGCGCGATGCAGGTCGTTTACAATCGCCGAGTACAGGCAACCATTCTCGGCGCTGCGGCCGACGGCGGCAATACGCAACAACGGATCCTGGTATTTTTGGTGCAGCCACTCATCCGCAGCCCAGACCGACTTGCCCCAGATCTCATCCGCGGAGACTATCTCCACCTTGTCATTCTCGATGTACAGGTAAACAGGTTGCGGCGCTTTACCTTCAAAAATCACCATGTCGTAACCAGCGGTCTTCAGTTCCGAGCCGATGAAACCACCGGAATTGGAGCAGGCAACTGCGCCGGTCAGGGGGCTCTTGGTGACGACGGAATAGCGGCCGGCGGTGGAAGCCATGGTGCCGGTCAGGGGACCGGTTGTCATGATCAGCTTGTTGCCGGGCCCCAGGGCGTCACAGCCGGGATCGATTTCTTCCGCCAGGTACTTGGTAGCCAGTCCGCGCTGGCCCAGGTAGAGCCTGGCCCACTCCATGTTCAAGGGCTCGTTACTGGTGGCGCCGTCGGTCAGGTTTACTCGTAATACATTATTTGCCCAAGCCATTTTCTATCTCCTCAAATGTCAGTTAGCGCCGCTACTTGCCGCGGCATGTGCGCGCATCCGGCCAAGACCGGTATGATCAGCATCGACGTAGGTGATGGCAGCCGTCGGACAGGCTTTTGCGCATTCCGGGTCGCCACCGCACAAATCACACTTATAAACAACCTTGGTGTCCTGGTTATAGTTGACCGTCCCGAACGGACAGGCGATGGTGCACACCTTGCAACCGACGCAAACGTCGGCCAGCACGTCCTTGGAACCGGTTTCCTCGTTCAGCACGATAGCCTCGACGGGGCAGGCGTGCATGCACCAGGCTTCGCTGCACTGGGTGCAGGTATAGGGAACAAACCGGCCTTCCTCGTGAAAGGTGAATACCTTGATGCGGGATTTGGCGGGGTTGAACACGCCTTCCGCCTGGTAGGAACAGGCCAGTTCGCATTGGAGACAACCGGTGCACTTTTCCGGCTCAATCTGGAGTGATCTCAGCATCACGTTCTCCTTAGATAGCAACGTTTAAAACAGGTAGAGATTGAAAAAATCTCGTGTAAAATCGGGAAAAAATCCCGGCTGCACTTGCCCCTGTTTTCATTATAATGGGAGCAACCGGTTTTTTCTTACAGTATAGCTTATAGTTACCAGTGAGGTCTTCAACCTTCCGTGAGAAGAATACAAAATAATTTCGGCAATGGCAACAGGTCTTCAAAAGGAAGGTGTAGCAGGCCAACCCTGCCACATAATATCAACACAATAGAACTATCATATTTATTCCAAGTCCAACCATAAGGTTAACGGGCAAGATATACATGAAAACCATTATCCATACCATCACCGCGTGCATCTTACTGGGTTACGCCACAGCCGGCTCTTCGGAGATAACGAAAATCAGCTTTGCGTTCATCGGCGCTACGAACAGCAGCGCCTATAACGGCATTGCCCAGGGCATTCATGAAGCGAACCTGCAAGGCCGGTTCCTGAACCAGAGTTATTCTTTAACGGAATTTACCGGGGAAGATATCGACTCAATCAATGGTGATGAGTTCATCGCCATTATCGTCGCCACGAATGCAGACGACCTGCAACAGGCCGGAGAGCGATTTAAGGATCATGCAATCCTCAACGTCAGCGTACACGATGACGCGCTCAGGGAGGCGTGCAACCCCAACCTGCTCCACATCATTCCCAGCAGCAATATGCTGGCTGACGCTAAAAATCAATGGCTGCAAAAATCTCCCGGTGACAAGATAGCCGTTTCCGGCTGGCACCCCGATTTTGTGAAGTTCGCGGCGCGGGACCTGAATAAACGATACAGGAAAAAATTTTCCGAACCCATGGACCAGTACGCCTGGGCCGGTTGGGCTGCGGTCAAGATGGCATCGGATTCCGTAGCAAGGAAAAACCTGACCGACCCGGCCGCGCTGCTTGACCATCTCAAGACCGGACTGTCGTTTGACGGCCAGAAGGGCCTGGATATGGATTTTCGCGACACCGGCCAGTTGCGGCAACTACTGCTTATCGTTAATGCCGCCGGGGAACTGATGGGCGAGGCACCGGTCAGGGGCGTGGTCGCGCCCGGTGACGTAGATAGCCTGGGTCTGGCTTCCTGTTATAATTCGACGTAAAACCATATGGAGTAGAAAATGAAGCATCTTATCAGCGTAATCGTGTTGTTCCTGTGTTGCTTTCAGCTTGTTCATGCTGCAAGCGGCCGTATCTTCATCACCAATGAGCGCAGTAACGATATCTCAATCATAGACGGCGCCTCGCTTGAAATCGAAAAAACCATAGCAGTCGGCGACCGGCCCAGGGGGATCGGCATCTCTCCGGACGGCACGGAATTGTACATCGCGGTCAGTGAAGAGAATGCCATCGCGGTCCTTGACCTGAATACGCTGGAATTATTACGAAAATTCCAGGCCGGCTCAGATCCGGAGACCTTCGCGGTCCACCCGAACGGGAATATCTATATCTCCAATGAAGACGATGCAAAGGCATCGGTCTTCAATCCCAAGACCGGTGAACAACTGGCGGAGATACAGGTGGGTCTGGAGCCGGAAGGCGTGGCCATTTCGCCCGACGGAAAGCAGGTGATTGTCACCAGTGAATCAACCAACATGCTGCATGTCATACAGGTCCCCGAACATACGATTGTCGCCAACATCCTGGTCGGCGCCAGGCCGCGCGCGGCCGTGTTCACCAACGACGGCGCCATTGCATATTCCACCTCCGAAATCAGCGGCGAAGTGAAAAAAGTCGACATGACGACTCACGAAGTGATTTCGGTCAAAAAAATTGCCGACGACACGGCCAAACCCAAGGACGTGATATTAAGTAAGGATGAGACCAAGCTTTACGTGGCAGGCGGCAGGGCCAACCAGGTCATCGTCCTGGACGCGGACACGATGGAACTCCTCAAGACCATTCCGGTAGGCAAGCGGGTCTGGGGACTGGCAATGACCAGGGACGGCAGCAAGGTGTTCAGCACCAACGGTGTCAGCGGCACCGTCTCAGTGATTGACACCGGTCAAGACGAGGTTATCAAAACAATTGAGGTCGGCAAGTTCCCCTGGGGTGTAGTGATAGATGACTAGTACTCTTTCAATTTAATTCTGACCGGTTAACTTGTCATAGGCCCGGTGCAGTTTGGTCCGGGCCTTGTCGACATCAAACATCCAGTTGATACTGGCTCGCCGCCGTGGTGCGCATCAGCGCCCGCCGGGTCTGGCTGGCCTTCACCTCCGGCTATCCGCACCAGGCCGCCTTCGCCGCCGCACTCCAACGTCTGCGGGACGGCCCCGCGCCCGACCCGCCCGGCTGACCCGCACGCCGCCCTGACCCGCACGGCGACCCTGCCGTGAACGGCGCCTCTTGGCCCAAGGAACGCCTCACACCTGCCCGGGCAGGGAAAAGGCCGCACTGCTCCCGGCTCAAATCAAACGGCAACCCCAGCGCGCCCAGCACCAGGTAGGCAGCTTCATCCAGGGCATTATCGGTCCCGTGGCCGTAACACAGATCAGCCCGGATGAACTGTTGCTCGGTCTGGTGGATAAGTTGGTGGAGAGTGGTAGACATGAAAGTTTTGCATTAACTGCGCACTCTGCGTACGCTATTAATTGTATACCTGCACTCCTCTGTTCATCTGCGGTCTTATTTCAAACACTTGTTAATTTCATCAATCACACCGTGGGCGAAAGATGAGGATTTTTCCTTGTGTATTACCGCATACCAATCAACAAACAATCGCTCTTCAGTCAATGACCGGGTGGTCACCGGATGGGTTTTCAGGTAGGGCGCCAGTATCCATTGAGTAAGCACGGTTACGCCGAGTCCGGCGCTGACCATTTCAATAATGGCATCGGTCCTGCCGATGCGGATTATTTTCTTGATCCTGGTGCGGGAATGACTGAAAAACAGGTCATACTCTCTGCCTTTTTCCGGCACTGTTTCATAGGCAAAATAGGTTTCGGAAGCGAAATCCTCAACTTCAAGGTGAGCCTGTGCGGCCTTGGGGTGGTCAGTCGGTAACACTGCCACCATCTCATCCTGAAATAGTTTTATCGATTCCAGCTTATCACCATTACAGGGATAGGAGACGATGGCCAGGTCAATAGCATTGTCTTGCAGCGCTTGCTCGGGATCATTAACGACGTCAGCGACCAGTTCCACTTCCACGTCCGGGTTTGATTGGCGAAAACCCTGAATCACCCGGGGCAACCAATGATAGGTGCCGTAGGCTTTCATGCCGAGGCGAACGGATTCGAAATTTTTTGCTGCCGCAGTGCTGATTTGATATTCGACGTTTTCCAGTTCCTTGAGAATAATCTCCGCCGAAAACAATAATCTCCTGCCGGCGTCCGTCAAAAACAATTTTCTGTTTTTTCTTTCAAATAACAGGGCGTCCAGCCTTCTCTCTGCATCATGAAGCCGATGGCTGAGGGCAGATTGAGTGACACCGAGTTGCCGGGCTGCCTCAGTGACGCTACCGGTATCGCTGATGGCCTTGATCATGCGCAAATGCAGTATTTCCAGCTTCAGATTCATAATTAAACATGAGATTTTCTCATATTTTATATGAGAATTATGAATTTTACTAATTTATCTTCCCTGACTATATTTTGTTCTTGATACCAGAGGCAACTGACACATGGCAGATTTAACATTTACAGATATACAAGCGCTTGATGCAAGCGATCCGCTTGCGTATGTGCGAGAACGTTTTGAATTACCCCCTGATACGCGGTATTTCGCCGGTAATTCACTGGGCGCATTGCCGAAAACCATTCCGCAACGCCTGCAGAAACTGGCGCTGGAGGAGTGGGGGCAGAATTTGGTGCGCGGCTGGTTACGGGATGACTGGTTTCAACTCCCGCAAACCGTGGGCGACAAGCTGGCAGGATTGATCGGCGCTGATAAAGGAGAGGTGGTCGTTTGTGACAGCACCTCGGTCAACCTCTACAAGCTGGCTGTCGCGGCGCTGCACCTGCGCCCGCAGCGCAACAAGATCATCACCACTTCAGATAACTTCCCGACGGGACTGTATATCCTGCAGGGACTGGCAGCAACACTGGATCGGGATATCGAACTCAAAATCCTGGAACCGGACGAATTTCTTGACGCCGTGGACGAGGAGACAGCCTTGGTTACGCTGACTCACGTCGATTACAGAACGGGCTATCTCCATGACATGGAGGCAGTCACCCGGCGCGCACACACCAACGGCGCGCTGGCGTTATGGGATTTGTCGCACAGTTGCGGCGCCATGCCGCTTGACCTTAACGCCTGTAACGTCGATATGGCTATCGGCTGTGGCTACAAATACCTGAATGCGGGGCCCGGCGCGCCGGCATTTTTGTTCGTTAGAAAAGACCTGCAAGCGCAGGTCAGACAACCGCTGACCGGCTGGATGGGACATGCCGACCCGTTTGCCATGAGTCAGCAATACGAGCCGGCCCCGGATATCCGGCGCCTGCTGTGCGGTACACACCTGGTGCCCGGCCTGGTGTGCCTGGACGAAGCGATGAACGTCTTTGCGGATATCGATATGCGGGCAGTGGCGCAGAAATCCGCAAAAATGGGCAAGTGTTTCATCCGCCTGATGGAACAACGTTGCAACCAATACGGCTTTACGCTGGCCTCACCAGCGGCAAACGAACGGCGCGGCAGCCAGGTCTGTTTTCGGCATGAACAGGCTTATCCCATCGTACAAGCCTTGATCGAACGTAACGTGATCTGTGATTTCCGCGCGCCGGATATCGTTCGTTTCGGACTGGCAACCCTGTATTCGAGATACCGGGATATCTGGGAGGCAGTCGCCGTGATTGTCGCCGTTATGGAAGAACAGGCGTGGCAGCAGGACCAGTTCAGCCAACTGGCGGCAGTAACATAACATTATATCTTGTCAAATCAGTAATCAAGCCGGGGGCAATCATGAATAAATTCCCAGAGGACATACTTAAACAAGCAGTAATTTTGTTTTCTTTGTTGGTTTTAACCTCTCAGACAGTCTATTCTCAAAACGTATTGGAGGAGATTGTGGTGACCGCGACAAAACGGGGCCAGGTGAGTATCCAGGACACTGCTATCGCTATCCAGGCATTGAGCGAAGAAATGCTGGACAGGCGCGGCGTCGTTGAGTTTGCGGACTGGGCTTATGCTGTCCCGGGACTTGAATTCAGGGACAACGGGCCAGGTGACAAACAGTATATCATGCGCGGCGTCGCCTCGCGTGCAGCCTCACCCGTCGGCGTGTACTTCAATGAGGCAGTGTTGACCGCCAATAACACTACCAATGAGGGTGGCGGGCGCAATGCGGAGATCAAGCTGTACGATATTGAACGAATCGAAGTATTGAAGGGGCCGCAGGGAACCCTGTACGGCGCCAACTCCATGGCGGGGACGGTAAAAATCATCAGCAAACAACCGCAATTCAACGAGTTTGACTCATACGTTGAGGGGCTGGTTTCCACGACTGAAAAAGGCAGTGAAAGTTATAACGGCAGCGCCATGCTCAATATGCCGGTGATTGATGATCAGCTAGCCCTGCGTCTGGTGGGCTGGTACGAGAACAATGGGGGATATATCGACCAGATTCGTCATGGAGTGAAAGATGCCAATGAAGAAGATACCTATGGCGCACGCTTACATTTGCGCTATGAGCCCGCCGATTATCTTCGCTTCAATGTGATGGCGCTGTACCAGGATACGGAAGTCGATGATGTTTCACGCTACACCAAAGGGGCATCACTGACGCCGCCCGCCCCGCCTCTTGACACCATTGCCGGCGGGCCGGAGTTGGCGGCCACCCGCATACCCGGGGGTGACCTGGTGAATCATGACTACGTGTTTCAACCTTGGGAAGACAAGTCTGAAATTTACAGTTTTCAGGTGGAATGGGACATCGGACAGGTCACCCTCACAGGCGCCACTAACTGGTACGACCGTGAGAACCTGTATGGTTTCGACTCCGCCTCGACCGACTTCACGTTCAGAGGTGTCGGCTATCCTTTCGTGAGCACCGCCTCATTTCCTCAGGAACGCTCGTTATGGAGCAATGAAATTCGTCTGGCCTCGCAATTCGACGGCAGGTTCAATTTTGTTCTTGGCGGCTATACACAGGTTGAAGAGGCCGACTATGACGTGGAGATCGTCGTCAGCGGGCCGGAGGGGCGGCGCCTGCCATTTAACCCCAATACCGAGGGCTACTTCGGACCCGGGACCGGGAAACCCGGCAACGCGGCCTTTGGTCGCACCCTGAGTTACTCCCTGTTTCAATCTGCGCTGTTCGGCGAGTTGACATTTGACTTTACCGACCGGGTCAGCATTCAGGCGGGCGGCCGTTTTTTCTGGTCCGACCAGGAAATAGAGGAGCAGGCAATAAAGCCGATTGGCGCTATCGGCGCCGGTCCGGTACTGAATACAGATTTCACCAGTAACCGTTTCACTCCCAAGGTGTCTTTTTCTTACGACGTCACGGAGGATGCAATGCTGTATTTCACCTATACCGAAGGCTTTCGGGTAGGGGGAATTAACCAGCGCACGCCGTTCGCGCCCATCCCCCCATCTTATAACCCGGATAACCTCAGCAATCTTGAAGCGGGATGGAAAACGACCTGGATGGACCGACGCCTGACCTTGAACGGATCCGTTTACTGGATTAACTGGGAAGATATACAAATCGTGCAGGCCGATGCGATTACCGGCATATTCAATTTCGTCAGCAATGGCGGAGAGGCGCGTATCCGCGGCCTGGAAATGCAGGCAGACTTTATCCCGGTTGCAAACTGGGAATTCTCGGCGGCGTTGGCTTATACCGATGCCAAAATTGTAGAGGATCAACCCCAGATATTTCTGGGACCTCCCGTACCGCTCATCCGCACGCCGCTAATGAAAGGTGACGATGTCCCCGGCGTGCCCGAATTTTCTGCAACACTGTTCACCCAGTATTCACGTGCACTGGCCGCTTCAGGGCTTGAGGTGGCCGTCAGCGGAGATATATCATATGTCGGGTCATCCTCGACCGAAGGCAACGCGCGCAATCCCTTCAACCGAGAGACAGGGGACTATGCTGTGGTCAATGTTCGCGCTGCCATATTGCGGCAGGATGCCTGGAGCGTAACGGCGTTTCTCGACAATGCGTTTGACAAGAGGGCTATCGTGGACATCATCGCCGATTCACAGAACCCGGATGATATTACTACCCTACGCCCGCGCACATTTGGAATCAGAACCAGGCTGGATTTCTGAGTGAACACCCGTCAGCGCCCTGGCAGTGAGAGATGCGAATGCCTGTAAAGCGGGTTGGATTAATCGGTTTCGGATTTGTTGGCAGCAGGCTGTATCACAGGTTGACGGAACGCCACCCCGACGTGGAAATCGGCTTCGTTTACAACCGCAGCCGCCCGGCGCTGGCAGGACTGCCGCAGGAGATTATTCTTGACGATCCAGACGTTGCAGCGCAACGTGGTTGTGATTTGATCGTAGAGATGGCTCACCCGCAAATCACTGAGCAGTATGGCGCCGGCTTTCTCAGGTGCGCGGATTATATGCCGCTTTCCGTGAACGGCCTCGTCGATGCGACCCTGCTCAAAAAACTGGTCGAAATTGCGGCAGAAAATGGCCGCCGGTTATTCATTCCACATGGCGCGCTGATGGGATGCGACAACCTGATTGAATGGAAACATATGTGGCAGGAAGTGTCTGTCTCCATGCGCAAGCATCCTGAACACTTGAATATCCAGGATTTACCGGAGCATGTCGGCGCCGGCAGTAAGGAAACCGTACTATACGACGGCCCGGTATCAGGCATCGCGCGCAAATTTCCCCGAAACGTCAACGTGATGGTAGCCTGCGCACTCGCGACAATCGGAACAGACCGATGTCAGGGCCGGTTGATCGCTGATCCTGCAGCGGAACGTGCCGTGCTTGAAGTGGCCGCAACCGGTAAAGACGGCTCCAGACTCTACATGAGAAAAGAAGCGCCGATGGCGGGCGTCTCCGGCGCAGAGATGTTCGAATCCCAGTATCGTTCGGTGCTGAAGGCGCTGGGGCTGTACCAAACCCTGGATTTTGTATAGGCAATCCACTTGACATTCCAGTTTCTGACCCAGTACGTTTTTCCTGCCATTATTTTTACCATCATGTTCGGGATGGGACTGGCCCTGCGAACGGATGACTTTCGACCTGTCCTCTTGCAACCGAAGGCCGCCCTGTTAGGTCTTGCAGGACAGATGGTTCTGCTGCCCTTATGGGGTTTGCTGATAACCCGCCTGTTGCCGGTGCCGGCGGAAATCGCAGTGGGACTCATGCTTCTTGCTGCCAGCCCGGGCGGGGTCACCTCCAATGCCATCTCGTTTGCCGCAAGGGCTGATATTGCCTTGTCAATTTGCCTGACCGCGGTTTCGAGTATCCTGGTATCTTTCACCTTGCCGTTGTGGGCTGCCTATGCCATCAGCACGTATATGGACTATGATGCCGAATTGAGTTTGCCGATCGGAAAAAGTATTTTGCAACTGGCATTGTTGACGATTTTGCCGATGGCGACAGGTATGATAACCCGGCGTTATGCTGGCGAGAGAGCAATCGGACCGGTCGAATTTTTCCGCAAGTTTTCAATCGTTTTAATTTGTTTTCTTGCGCTCAGCACGGTGTGGTTTAACCTGGATTACTTCAGCAGTCTGGCAGATTTCCTTACCGTCACGATGTTATGTGTCCTGTTTATGGTCACGATCATGTGTATCGCTTACATGACATCCGTCTACTTCAGGCTTTCCGCCCGTCAAGGCATCACCATTGTCATTGAGACGGGCATACAGAATTTGGCTATTACGCTGTTGGTAGTCATGACATTGTTGCAACGCCCGGAAATTGGCCGGTTGCCGCTGGTCTATGGTATGTTAATGATCACAGTGCCCTGGTTTTTTGTGGCATATTTCAAACGTCAACAAAGTTCCTGTGCCAGAGTCAACAGCGACACGGCTATTGCGGGAGGTTCCGATGAGCAAACTCAACGCCTTTAACTTCCAGGCCTGGATTGACGAACACAGACACCTGCTCAAACCGCCGGTGGGCTGGGTCGGATTATGAACATAGACATCCACAGCCATTTCTACCCGGACGCGATTCCCGACTTATCCACCCGCTTCGGTGGCGAGTGGCCGGGGTTTCGCCATACCGGACCCGGCAAGGGCATGATCACCCTGGGGAACCGGGATTACCGGCCGGTGTACGAGGCGTGCTGGAACCCGGCGCTGCGGCTGGAGGAAATGGACCGTGACGGCATAACCATCCAGGTTATGTGCGCCACCCCGTTGCTGTTCGCCTATGAAAAACCCGCGCACCAGGCGCTGGAATGCGCCAGGCTGTTTAACGACATGGCGCTGGAGTTATGCGGCCACGCGCCCGAGCGGCTGAAAGCGCTGTGCCAGGTGCCGCTGCAGGATACCGACGCATCCTGCCGGGAGGTGAGCCGGGCCGCGCGGGCCGGACATATCGGAGTACAGATCGGCAACCACGTCGGGCCGCGCAACCTGGATGATGAGGGTCTGATTACCTTCCTGCAACACTGCGCTGCGGAAGACGTGCCGGTACTGGTGCACCCCTGGGACATGATGGCGCCGGAACGCATGCCCGGATACATGCTGCAATGGCTGGTGGCCATGCCGGCAGAGACGCAGTTATCCATCCTGTCCCTGATCCTGTCCGGCGCGTTCGAACGCCTGCCACGCAGCCTGCGCATCTGCTTCGCCCACGGCGGCGGCAGCTTCGCCTTCCTGCTCGGCCGCGTGGACAATGCCTGGCACAACCGCGACCTCGTGCGCAAGGACTGCCCGCACCCGCCGTCACATTACACCGACCGCTTCTACACGGACTCAGCCGTGTTTGATGAGAACGCCCTGGCGTTACTGGTAAACGTCATGGGAGAGGAACGCGTCATGCTCGGCTCCGACTACCCGTTCCCCCTGGGCGAACAGCGTGTCGGGTCGCTGATCAGCGGCTCAGGTAAATTCAGTGCGGCGACTAAAACCAGATTGTTGGGGGGTAATGCTGTTAAGTTTTTTGATCTTTGAAAGTGTTTTGCAACCACCAGACGAGTGGTGCTGCAATTTTTCCTTCAGTCTTGCATCCGGAGGATCTTGAAGCGCCAAGCATCCCAGCTCGGCCTTACAGGCTTATGCGTTAGGCCGAGGGCAGAATTAATCCTGTCCATCCTGCACATCAAGGTTGATCATTTCATCTCCGGAAAAATGCTGTTGAGCCGGTGCACAAAACCAGCAGGGTCTTCCAGTTGACCGCCTTCGCTTAACAGGACCTGTTCGAACAGGATGTTGGCCCAGTCACTGAAGCGGTTGTCATCCTCCTCGTCCTGTAGCTTGCCGACAATGGGATGGTCCGGGTTAATCTCCAGGATGGGTTTTGTCGCGGGGAGTTGCTGGCCTGAAGCTTTCAGGATCTGTTCCAAATGGCGGCCCACGGTCTCCACGGTGTATTCGCTCCTGCCGTCAGAGACCCAGCGCACGCCCTCCTCTCTTGGCAGCCCCGCACAGCGAAGTGACTACCTCCACCTTTTCGGCTACGATGAACGAGGAATAAAACCCCACGCCGAACTGGCCTATCAGTTGCGAATCCTTGCCCTGATCACCGGTCAGCGAGGCGAAGAACTGTTTGGTGCCGGATTTGGCGATTGGTGCCCAGGTTATCCACCACTTCCTGTCTGGACATGCCGATGCCGTTGTCGATAACGGTAACGGTCTTCTGCGTCTTGTTGTATTCCACCCGGATCTTCAGTTCCGCGTCGTCCTCGAACAGGCTGTCGTCCTGCAAGCCTTCAAAACGCAGCCGGTCGGCGGCGTCGGAGGCGTTCGAGATCAGTTCACGCAGGAAGATCTCCTGGTTGCTGTACAAGGAGTGGATCATCAGGTCCAGCAACTGCTGGACTTCCGTTTGAAAACCAAGCGCTTCTTTTTGTGCATCTACTGTCATGGCATCCCCGTTATAACGAAATGTTCGAATGCCTTATTTGGGGGTTAATGCGCGAAATTTCAAGGGAATGCACGGCTGCCTTATAATGGTTCCCATCGGATAACAGACGTACTTGCGTACAGTTATTATTCAGGCTTCATAAACTTCATGGTCATCCGGTCGCTCTCACCAATGGCGGCATACTTCTCGCGATCCTCATCGCCCAGCCGGTAGACCGGCGGCAGGGTCCAGACGCCTTTCGGGTGGTCTTTGGTATCCTTCGGGTTGGCATTGATCTCGGTCTTGTCAACGAACTGAAGCCCGGCCTGCTCTACCAGGCGGATGACTTCGGCCTCGGATACATAACCCCGTTCTGACCATTCCTTGCCGACCATGTGCTCCTCGCCCCTGTGGGTTACCAGACCCAGGATGCCTCCCGGTTTGAGCACCTTGTAAATCGCTGAAAAAACCTGGTTCGCCATGTCGTTATTCAGCCAGTTGTGAACATTGCGGAAGGTCAGCACCATGTCCGCCTGCCCTTCCGGTTGCAGATCCGGCTTGTTCGGAGGCGCGAACTCAAACATGTTGACGTTGCCGTATATCTCCGGAGCAGAGGCCAGCTTGTCCGCGTATTTTTTGTAGCTTTTGCGGTAGTACTCTATCTCGGATTCACTGTCGTAGCTTCCCACATAGAATTTCCCGTTATCCCTTAAGTACGGCGCCAGAATCTCGGAATACCAGCCGCCTGCGCCCGGGGATATTTCGACCACGGTCAGGTCATTGCGGATGCCGAACCAGTCCAGTGTCTTTGCCGGGTTGCGGTACTGGTTGCGCGCCTTGTAGGCGTCGGAACGATGGTCGCCGTTGGCGAGCACCGTGAGTTGGTTAATGTTTTCATTGGCAACCGCCACGCTTGCCGGCAGACCCAGGCTTGCTATTAATACCACCAGACAATACTTCAGTTTCATCACTCTTTTCCTCCGTTATACCGGTTAATGCGTATATGTTACCCTGTCTTGTCATCGTTGAGAAATGTCAAATGAAACAAGTCGCCGTCATTACGGGAGCCGGAGCCGGAATCGGCCGGGCCTGCGCCGGGAATCTTGCAGAAAAAGGCTACCGTGTTGTGATTACGGATATCGATCCGGGCCGGGTTGCGGAGACGACTGCTGAAATCACCGGGGCAGGGAGCGCTGCCATCGGCATCACCGGCGATATTTCCCTCGCTGAGACTGCGCTGGAAATCAGGGGAAAAACCCTGGACGCATGGGGCCGGATAGACGTACTGGTTGCCAACGCGGGGATACAGACCGGCGGGAGCCTGCTCGGTACCGGGGAACAGGACTGGGACATGATCCTGGCCGTCAACCTGAAAGGCGTGGCGCATTGCTGCAAAGCGGTGTTGCCGGCCATGCGGGAACAGCAATGCGGGGCAATTGTTATCGTCTCATCGGTGAATGCTGTTGTCGGCTCTGCCGGCATGGCCATGTATGACGCCAGCAAGGCAGCCGTGCTGGCGCTGATGCGCAACCTGGCGGTTGAAAACGGCGAGTACGGGATCAGGGTGAATGCCGTCGCCCCGGGCGCAACACTGACCGATTATCACCTGCAACGGGCAGCAGCCAGTGGGATGACCGGGCAGCAACTACGGGAAACCACCCGTGGCTATGGCTTGCTCGGCCGCGCTGCGGAACCGGATGAGATCGCACGCGCCATCTGTTTCCTGGCATCGGATGAAGCATCGTTTATCACCGGCCAGACACTGTTCGCGGATGGCGGTTTTTCGGTCACATCCAACCGTCAGCCTGCCTGAACCCGCATAACCATGACGGACAGAATTAAATGGGGCATCCTCGGGACCGGACGCATCGCCCGGAGTTTCGCGATTGCCCTGAACTATCTCGAAGACGCCGAACTGTACGGAATAGCTTCCCGGTCTGAAGATAAAGCTGCTGCGTTTTCCGAAGAGTATTCAGTGCAGAAACATTTTCACGATTACAGGAGTCTCGCCGCCGACCCTGACATCGACGTCGTGTATATCGCCACTCCCCATTCCCTGCACAAGGAGAACTGCCTGATGTGCCTGGAAAACGGCAAGGCCGTATTGTGCGAAAAACCCTTTACAATCAATGCTTCGGAAGCGGCTGAGGTTATCGACTGCGCCCGTGAAAGCCGGTTGTTTCTCATGGAGGCGATGTGGACCCGTTTCGTCCCTGCAGCAGTTAAATTGAAGGAACTGATCACGGATAACGTCATCGGCGATATCCGGTACCTGTTTGCCGGCGGCGCAATCATACCCGGTTTTGAGCCGGATTTTTACGTGTTCAGGAAAGAACTGGGCGGCGGCGTGCTGCTCGATGCCGGTGTTTACCTGGTATCGCTGGCGTCCTGGCTGCTGGGCTATCCGGATAAAATCCAGTCCGTTGGAAAGCTGAATGACCGCGGCGTCGACGACCACGATGCGCTCCTGCTGGAGTACGACAGCGGCGCCATTGCCAGCATGTACGTTTCAATGCGCAGCAAATCCCGCCCGGATATTACCGTCCTGGGCGGCAAGGGAAAGATTTATGTCCACCCGCCCCTGTTCTGTCCCAGCAAAATTACCCTGAGCCTGTTCGATGCAGAAGAAACAGAAATAACTCTACCGATAGAATCCAACGGCTATCAATTTGAGGTAATGGAAGTTAACCGCTGCCTGCGGGAAGGAAGAACGGAAAGCGATGTCATGCCGTTGGACGAGACACTGGACATCATGCGGATAATGGATGAGATACGGGGACAGTTCGGCCTGAAATATCCGCTGGAAGCATCCTGAAGTGGGTATATAATGTATTCGTTTCCAGGCTACCGTCATTCTGGCGAACGCCGGAATCCAGAAGGTAGCTTCTCACAATAACGTAATGCCGGATTAGCTCAGTTGGTAGAGCGCCCGCCTTGTAAGCGGATGGTCGGCGGTTCGAATCCGTCATCCGGCAGATTTTTCTTCTGACTGCTTGTGAAACGAAACAAGGGCAGGTCAATAAAGAGAATTCCTGTGTTAGCATAACAGGATACCGTGAGGCCGGTCTGATCCCCGGCGCCGAGGTCCTGTTGCGGAGCGCGGCACTGAACTTCTCCGCCTTTGCCTTGCCATCTTCGGGCAAACCAGTCGGCGTTATCCTACAGTCTGACCAACGTATCGATATATGACGGACTCCGGTACAGACAGGGCTGAATAATTGTATTCTTGAATTTGGCCTGTAATTGCGTTATATTGCACCTGGTATATTGATCATGGGGGCGTACCTGGTTTCGACGAGGGTGCTGAATCCCAAGGGGCATGCCGAGGCGCAGAATACCTCGTAAATACATCTGCAAACTTTTATAGTTGACGAAGAGTACAACTACGCTCTGGCCGCATAAAGCCGGCCAGCCTCTGACTGATTAGTGCTTGTGCTTTCAATCCCAGAGGTCAGATACACAAGCTCGCGATGAAGTCTGTCCGGGGTGGATTCGCTAAAACTTAACGGACTCGTTGCCTGCGTTCCCCCGCCGTTTCGGGTAACAGGCGATTAAATTCAATGATTCGGCTAAGCATGTAGAACCGAAGGCTGATGGCTCGCGGACGCCGGTTCGACTCCGGCCGCCTCCACCATGTCATTGACTGGATTCTGGCTTCCGCCAGAACGACGGGACAATGGTTCAGATATACATCATGATACTGTCCAGCGGCGCGTCTGCGTTAAGCAGGTCCACGCGCTTGAATTTTATTTTCAGCCCCTCCCCTGTCTGAACCAGGCGCCAGGTGACAGTTCCGGCAAAGGTGTCCTGTTTGCGGTGATGGATCACGGCGATCACGCTCGCAGTGACGGTAATCCCGCCGTCAGGACCTGCCGGTGTACCGGTTTCCAGTTTTGACAGGATGCGCACGGACCGCACCTCCTGCTGCATGGACGGCGATAACGGGTTGTGCAGGTTGTACTTGCGCATTTCCATCAGGGCGCGGTTGTCGTAGATCAGGGAATCGTGCTGTTCCGGGTCGGTCTGGTCCCGTTCCAGCGGCATCCAGTAAAAACCGTCTTCCGTAAACAGGGAGATCCAGGTATCGAGGTCAGCCTTATCCAGGCAGCGCGTCTCCAGGCGGATCAGGTCTGCGATAGCTTCCTGTAGTGTATCGTCAGCCATTTCAGATCATATATTCGAGCCAGGCCGTGTACTGGTTGCGCAACGCCAGGTCGCTGGTGCCGGCTGCCCTTAGCCTCCCCCCGTCCCGGACTTCCCTGCCGTAGTGGCGGTGCATGTCTATCCATTCGGCTGCGCCAGCCTCAGCGCTTTCCTGGATCCGGATATAGCATTCCAGGTCATCCGGGCCGACCATCGAGGCAGGGGAGTTGATCAGGCGCGAGTAGCGCAGGGTGCGTTCCAGCATGTTCGGAGGCGCCCCTTTCAACCTGAAAGTCCAGGATTCGATGATGGTTTCGTTGACCGACACCGGTATGACGATACGGACGGATTGAATATTGTCACGCACCGTGCAGGAGGGGTAGAGCAGACCGTTATGGCGGTTGAACGAGAGTATTTCCCGGGTGCGTTCCCTGCCGTAGGCCTGTTCCATCGCCTGCAGGTAATCGGGGTAGACCTGGTAGTGGCTGAAAATGCTGGATGTACCGCCCATGTAGGCATGTCCCCGCGGCAGCCCGACAAAACCCATCTTGTCGAAGAAGTCATAGGATCCGCCAAACGGGGCGATGACTTCCGCTTCCGGTAACGGGTCATGGCCGGACGGAAGCTGTTCCAAGTATTGCCGTACCGCGTCACTGGTGCCGGCATGGGCCACCATGGGGTGCATGGCGTCGTGCAGGTTCTCGGTGAAGAACTTCCAGTTGACCGGATGACGAAACCGGTGACAGGTCTTCCCGGTCACCTCAACCTCACCGGCGGGCGCGCGATCGACCATGTTATCAATGGTGTCGCGCATTTCACCGAGGAAGCTTTCAAGGTCAGGCCCTGTCGCGGAAAGAGAGGCGAAGACAAAACCCCGATACTGCCCGGTTCTGGCCACCCCGGGCAGACCGTATTCGGTAGCGCTGCTGTCGAAACCCACGTCCCTGTAGCCGGCCGGGCTCGGCTGCGAGCGCAATGACCCGTCCGTCCGGTACGTCCAGCCGTGATACGGGCACTTGAATATCCCGTTGCCGGCGCTGCCGTTACGGGCCTGGCAGACCTGTGCGCCGCGATGCCCGCAGCGGTTCACCAACACGTTGATATCAGTGCCGTTCATGTCCCTGACCATGATGACCGGCGTAAGCCCGATACTGGTGGTAAGATAATCCCCTGGGGATTTAACCTGGCTCTCATGGCCGACGTAGATCCATGCCTGCCCCCAGATCCGCTCCATTTCCAGTTTGAAGATATCTTCCCTGACATAGACGTCTCGGTGTACGCGGGCAGGTTCGACCAGGGAGTTCAGGGCTTTGGGGTTGTCGTAGAGCTCGTGTCTCATTGTCGACAGGTTATAAAGATTTATGGATGCTGGGTCAAGCCCGGCATGACGATAACAAAATAAAAAGCCGGACAATGTCCGGCTTTGAGTTCTTACCACTTTATCAGTTATAGTTATCTCAGCTTTCCGTACTATTGTTATTTTCTTCCGAACTTGTTACGGGCCGGTCTACCAGTTCCACGATGGCCATCGGCGCCTTATCACCGACCCGGTAACCGCATTTCAGTATGCGCAGGTAGCCACCCGGCCTGCTCTTGTAACGCGGTCCTAATTCATTAAACAGCTTGGTCACCGTCGGCCTGTCGCGCAAACGGGAGAATGCCAGTCTGCGCCTGGCAACGGAATCCGTTTTTGCCAGTGTAATCAAAGGTTCGGCCACGCGGCGCAATTCCTTGGCCTTGGCAACGGTGGTTTTGATCGTTTCGTGCTGTACCAGCGAGACGGCCATATTACGAAACATCGCCTTGCGATGGCTGCTGTTCCGGTTCAGTTTCCGCCCGCTTTCTCTATGTCGCATAACAGTAACCCGGCTAAATCTAATGTGATATGACAGACGCCATTTCCCTTTCCTCATACAGGTCGGAAGGGGGCCAGTTTTCCAGCCTCATCCCCAGCGACAGGCCGCGGGAGGCGAGCACGTCCTTGATTTCCGTCAGGGATTTTTTACCCAGGTTCGGGGTCTTTAACAATTCCATTTCCGTACGCTGAATCAGGTCGCCGATATAGTAGATACTTTCCGCCTTCAGACAGTTGGCCGAACGAACGGTGAGTTCCAGGTCATCCACAGGGCGTAACAGGACGGGATCGATATCCGGCTCATCACTCGCTGCCGGGGTTTCTTCGGCCTGTTCCGCTTCCAGGTCAACGAATATGGATAACTGGTTGCGCAGGATAAGCGCAGCTTCCTTGATGGCTTCTTCCGGGTTGATAGTACCGTTCGTTTCCACTTCAAGAATCAACTTGTCCAGGTCCGTCTGTTGTTCCACGCGGGCACTCTGGACATCATAAGACACGCGTTTAACGGGACTGAACGAAGCATCCAGCTTCAGCCTGCCTATACTCTGTCCGATATCTTCATCCGGATTGCCTATCGTTACTGGGCGGTAACCGCGTCCGCGCTCAACTATGATACTCATATTCAACTCACCGGCCCGGGTGAGATTTGCAATCGGTTGATCGGGATTGGCAATTTCCACGTCGTGGTCCACGCTGATGTCGCTTGCCTTGACTTCACCCGGTCCGATCTTGCTCAAAGACAGGGTGACATCGTCCTTGGCATGTACATTGATCGCCAGTTCCTTCAGGTTCAGCAGGATATCCGTCACATCCTCGTGCACACCGTCGATTGTTGTATATTCGTGTAACACACCGTCTATTTCCACTTCGGTCACCGCACAACCTGACATGGATGACAACAAAACCCGGCGCAAGGCATTGCCTAAAGTATGACCAAAACCACGATTGAGCGGTTCTATGGTAATTTTTGCCAGCGTATTGCTGATGTTTTCCACATCAACCCGGCGCGGTTTTAATAATTCACTGAATGTTGAAGGCATATCTGTTGTTCCTGTAGCTGCTTACTTGGAATAAAGTTCTACGACTAACTGTTCGTTTATATCCGATGGCAGTTCACTGCGTTCAGGCGTTGATTTAAACACTCCTGCCATCTTCTTGGGATCAACCTCTACCCACTCCGGAAACCCGATCTGTTCTGCTACATTAAGGGCATCCTGGATGCGCAGTTGTTTCTTGTTTTTTTCCTTTATCTCAACCTTGTCCTCGGGCTTGACCTGATAGGATGGAATATTAACGGACTGTCCATTTACCAGTATCGATTTGTGGCTTACCAGTTGCCTGGCCTCATTACGGGTACAGCCAAACCCCATCCGGAACACCACGTTGTCAAGGCGAGTTTCAAGAATTTGCAACAGGTTCTCTCCGGTGGATCCTTTACGCCGGACTGCTTCCTTGTAATAGCGGCGAAACTGCTTTTCCAGGACACCATAGATGCGCCGCAGCTTCTGCTTTTCCCTGAGTTGAACAGCATAGTCAGACAACCTCTTTGCCCTGACGCCTTGCTGGCCGGGCGGTTTGTCAATCTGGCATTTGGATTCTATAGGCCGTGCACGGCTTTTCAAAAACAGGTCGACGCCTTCACGGCGACTCAGCTTACATTTGGGTCCTAGGTAACGAGCCATATCTCCTCCGATTACACCCGCCTTCTTTTTGGCGGGCGACAACCATTATGGGGGATGGGCGTTACGTCAGTGATATTGGTAATCTTATAGCCCAGTGCATTCAATGCGCGTACTGCCGACTCCCGGCCTGGTCCGGGACCTTTAATATTCACTTCCAGGTTCTTCATGCCGAACTCCTGTGCCACTTCACCCACTTTCTGGGCAGCGATCTGCGCGGCAAACGGCGTGCTTTTGCGTGAGCCGCGAAATCCACTACCGCCGGCCGTGGCCCACGCAAGCGTATTGCCCTGCCTGTCGGTAATATTGATGATGGTATTGTTAAATGACGCATGAACGTGCGCGATACCATCAACTACCGTTTTCTTGACCTTCTTTCTTGTACTTCTCGGTTTTGCCATTCACTTTCTCGTAGTGTTACTTTTTGATGATCCGGCGAGGCCCTTTGCGTGTCCTCGCATTCGTACGGGTACGCTGGCCGCGCAAGGGAAGCCCGCGCCGGTGACGGATGCCACGGTATGAGCCTAAATCCATCAGGCGCTTGATGTTCATGGATACATCCCTGCGTAAATCACCTTCCAGCTCATAATTCGTGACTTCCGCACGCAGCTGGTCCAGTTGGCCCTCACTGAGCGTCGACACCTTGACGGCAGGTTCTATTCCCGTTGCCGAACAGATTTTCCGGGCACTGGTATTTCCTATGCCATAAATATGGGTCAACGCAATGCTGACGTGTTTATTATCCGGGATATTTACCCCTGCAATACGAGCCATCAGTTTTCTCTCCTGTCAGTTTCCGGCAGAGGACGGAATTGAATTCCGTCCCCGTACGATTTCAATAGGTTCTTGAGTCACCATTCGGCTCACCCCTGCCGCTGTTTGTGACGCGGGTCGGAACAGATAACACGGACACTTCCCCGCCTGCGGATAATGCGGCAATTTCTACATATCTTTTTTACAGAAGCCCTGACTTTCATTTCATTCTCCGCGCATATTCCGTTCATGGAAGCGCATTTCAACGCCGCCCATGGCTTTTCAGATTGGCCTTCTTTAACGCGCCTTCGTATTGATGCGACATCAAATGGGCCTGAATTTGCGCCATAAAATCCATTACGACGACCACGATGATCAATAATGACGTCCCACCGAAATAGAACGGCACGTTATATTGTATGATCAGGAACTCCGGCAACAGGCACACGAAAGTGATGTACAAGGCGCCGACCATGGTCAACTTTGTCAATACACCGTCAAGATACTTAGCTGTCTGTTCTCCGGGCCTCATCCCCGGTACAAACGCACCCGATTTTTTCAGGTTGTCCGCTGTTTCCCTCGGATCAAAAACCACGGCAGTGTAGAAAAAGCAGAAGAAAATGATCCCTGCGGCATAGAACGCGACGTATATCGGTTGTCCGGGTTGCAGCAATGTTGCCAGGTCCTGCAGCCAACGCATTTCCCGGGCCTGGCCCGCCCAGCTTGCCAGGGTCCCCGGAAACAGGATCAGGCTGGAAGCAAAAATCGGCGGAATAACCCCCGCCATATTCAGCTTCAAGGGTAAATGGCTTGATTGGCCCGCGTACAGTTTTCGCCCTACCTGGCGTTGAGCATAATTTACCGTAATCCTGCGCTGTCCTCGCTCAATAAAAACGACAAAGCCTGTGACGGCGATGGCCAGGGTGAACAGGGTGAACACCATTATCAGGTGCAATTCACCGGTGCGGGATAACTCCAGCGTTCCGCCGATCGCGGACGGCAGGCCGGCAACGATACCGGCAAAAATGATCAATGAGATTCCGTTACCCACACCCCGCTCGGTGATCTGTTCCCCCAGCCACATCAGGAACATGGTCCCGGTTACCAGCGTGGTTACCGCGGTGACGCGAAAAGCGATCCCCGGGTCCATCACAACCGAACCGCCGGCAACCTGCTGACCCTCCAGCGCCAGCGATACGCCCAGTGCCTGGAACGTGGCCAGCAGCACCGTTCCGTAGCGCGTATACTGGGTGATCCTGCGGCGTCCCGCTTCACCTTCCCTGCGCAACTGCTTCAGGCGCGGGTCGACGAATGACAAAATCTGCATGATGATCGAGGCGGATATGTACGGCATGATGCCAAGGGCGACCACCGACAAGCGTTCCAGTGCGCCGCCGGAAAACATATTGAACATATCCAGGATAGTGCCCCGCTGTTGCTCGAACAGTTGTGCCAGGGTATCCGGGTTTATGCCAGGGACGGGAATAAACGTACATATCCGGTAAATAAACAGGGCGAACAGGACGAACAGCAGCCGCCTGCGTAACTCCGTTACCTGGGTCAACCCGGCGAGACCGCCTGGTATTGCTGGATTTTTTGCTGCCATGCCCTACTCTTCGAACTTCCCGCCGGCGGCTTCAATGGCAGCCCGCGCTCCCTTTGTTGCCCGAATTCCCTTGATGGTGACTGCCTTACCGATCGTTCCGCTGGCAATAATTTTTACCCTCTTGATTTTCCACGGGATCAGCCCGGCTTTTTTCAACACATTCACGTCGATGGTTTCGGCTGCCGCTTTCTCCAGTTCATCAAGCCGGATTTCATCGGTAATCCGGGACAGGTAGGAGCGGAAACCAACCTTGGGCAATCGCCGCTGCAACGGCATCTGTCCACCCTCAAAACCTACCTTGTGATACCCGCCTGAGCGTGACTTCTGTCCCTTATGGCCGCGGCCTGCCGTCTTTCCATGTCCGGACCCGATACCCCGGCCCACTCGTTTGGCCGCACGTCTGGCGCCGTCCGCAGGCTTGATTGTATTAAGACGCATTTCAGATTTCATCGATTGTTAACAAATAGGCCACCTTATTGATCATGCCCCGGTTTTCCACAGTATCCGCAAGCGTTACCGAATGACCTATGCGGCGCAGACCCAGGCCCGCAACGCAGGCTTTGTGCTTTGCCGTCCTGCGGTTGACGCTGCGTTTCAAGGTAACCTTGATCTGTTTCTTTGTCTCGGCCATCATTATCCCGGTGTTCTTTCGTATCCTATTCTAACCCATGCCTACCCGGTAATTTCTTCAACGGTTTTACCGCGTTTTGCCGCGAAATATTCCGGTGCATCCATCGACTGCAACCCTTTCATTGTCGTCCTGACCACGTTAATCGGATTGGTCGACCCCGTGCATTTTGCCAGCACGTTATTTACCCCGGCGCATTCAAAAACCGCCCGCATTGCACCGCCGGCAATAATACCCGTACCTTCCGAGGCCGGTTGCATGTACACCTTGGCAGCGCCGTGTCTTGCCGTGATTGCATAATGCAATGTATCACCGTTAAGCGGGACGGTAATCATGTTACGACGCGCTTTTTCCATGGCTTTCTGTATTGCAACCGGCACTTCCCGAGCCTTGCCCCGGCCAAACCCGACTCTGCCGTTTCCGTCTCCGACAACGGTCAATGCCGTAAAGCCGAATACACGCCCGCCTTTGACAACCTTGGCCACCCGGTTGACTGCTACCAATTTCTCCAGTAAGTCCTCATTACCGGTGATGGATTCTGATACCGCCATGCTGGTTTTATCTCCTCACCTGTTAGAATTTCATACCTTGTTCCCTGGCGGCGTCAGCCAACGCCTTCACCCTGCCATGGAAACTGAAACCTGAGCGGTCAAACGCAACCAGGTCTATGCCTGCTTTCAGCGCACGTTCTGCAACGACCTTGCCCACCACGGCTGCCGCCTCCTTGTTGCTGCTGTTCTTGATCCTGCCGCGCACTTCCTTATCCAGGGTGGATGCGCTTACCAGCACTTCCGACCCGCCCGCATTGATCACCTGGGCATAGATATGCCGCGGCGTGCGGAATACGCACAACCTGTTCACGTCCTGCGTCTTGATACGCATGCGTGATTTTACCGCCCTTCTCAATCTTGCTGTCTTCTTCTTCATTACGCTTTCTTTGCTTCCTTACGCAGAATCTGCTCATTGGCGTAGCGCACTCCTTTCCCCTTATAAGGCTCGG
This sequence comes from Gammaproteobacteria bacterium, assembly GCA_965116495.1. Classification (GTDB taxonomy): domain Bacteria; phylum Pseudomonadota; class Gammaproteobacteria; order Eutrophobiales; family Eutrophobiaceae; genus JAAXHV01. The sequence goes on from OZ220696.1 coordinate 1,715,449, forward strand.
GAGGCCGGTAACTGCGGATTTTCGCCGCCATCTGTCCGACCTTCTGTTTATCCGGACCCCTGACTACAATCTGGGTCTGGGTGGGGGTTTCGACCGAAATGCCGTCGGGAATATCAAGGTCTACCGGATGGGAAAACCCCAGGGCCAGGTTGATGCTCCCCGGGTTTGCCTGGGCGCGATACCCCACCCCGATTATCTCGAGTTTAATCTCAAAACCGTCGGAAACCCCGGTCACCATATTCTGCAGAATTGCCCTGGTAGTGCCTGCCAGTGCCCGCGCCGACTTGGTGTTGTCCTTTGCTGAAAACTTCAGCAGGTTATCTTCCCGATCCAGGCGCACCAGTGAATGAAGCGTGTGTGTCAATTCACCTTTACCGCCCTTGATCCGCACCACTGCGTCATTCACGTCGACCTGCACGTTCTCAGGGACAGTTATCGGATTATTGGCAATTCTTGACATATCTTGTCCTACGCTACGATACAGATAATTTCACCGCCAATTCCCAGCTGCCTGGCGCTCTTGTCCGTCATCACGCCCCTGGAAGTGGATATAATGGCCGTTCCTAGTCCCCCGTAAACCTGGGGCAACTTGTCGCTGGGGCTGTAACGGCGTAATCCCGGACTGCTGACACGCCGCAATAACTCGATCACAGGCTTGCCTTCAAAATACTTTAACTCTATTTCCAACACGGGCTTGACCGCGTCGTCATTCACTTTGAAGCCGGTAATATAGCCTTCTTGCCGGAGGATTTCTGCCACGGCAAGTTTGAATTTTGACGAAGGCATGCTGACTTCCCGCTTCAACCTTTCCTGGCCGTTGCGGACCCGTGTCAACATGTCCGATATTTGATCCTGTAAGCTCATTATCTATTCTCTTGCAACCTCGTCGGTTTTCTCACCAGCTGGCCTTGACCAGACCCGGAATATCCCCGCGCATGGCGGCCTCGCGCAGCTTGTTTCTTCCCAGTCCGAATTTTCGATAATAACCATTCGGCCGCCCCGTCTGGCTGCACCGGTTCCTTAACCTGGAGGGACTGGAATCCCGGGGTAACTTATTCAGTTTTACCCTCGCCTCCAGACGTTCTTCGGGAGTCAACGACATATCATTGATAGTGCGCTTTAAACCGGCGCGTTTCTCGGCATATTTCTTAACCAGGCGCTCCCTTTTTCTTTCTCTGTTTACCATTGATCTTTTTGCCATGATTCCTCCGTTATGAGCCGGCTTGATTCCGCAACGGAAAATTGAAGGCCTTCAGCAAGGCTTGTGCCTCTTCATCCGTTTTTGCAGACGTCGTGATCGTCACATCCAGGCCGCGCAATGTATCGATCTTGTCATAATCGATTTCGGGAAAAATAATCTGTTCCTTTACACCCAGGCTGTAATTGCCGCGTCCATCAAATGAACGCGGGCTCAAGCCACGAAAATCCCTGATCCGGGGTATGGCAACTGAAATCAGCCTGTCCAGGAACTCATACATGCGTTTACGCCGCAGCGTAACCTTGCAACCGTTCGGAAAACCCTTCCTGACCTTGAAGTTTGCTACGGATTTCTTTGCGTTGACCACGATCGGTTTCTGCCCTGAAATGCGCGTCATGTCATCAACCGCGTGCTCAATCATTTTTTTATCGGCCATTGCTTTGCCCAATCCCATGTTGAGCGTAATTTTGGTTATCTTCGGCACCTGCATCGGTGTCGAGTAACCGAACTGCTCCATCAACTGCGGGGCAACTGTAGTCCGGTAATATTCCTGTAATCTAGCCATCTTGATAATGTCGTTTAAACATCGACCACTTCGTTATTTGATTTGAAGAAACGGACTTTCCGGCCGTCCTCCAAAAACCGGAATCCGACACGGTCCGGTCTGTTTGCCACCGGATTCCACAGCGCAATATTGGAAATCGCAAACGGCATCTCCTTCTCAATAATGCCCCCGGGCGCTCCCCGCATGGGGTTACCCTTGGTATGGCGTTTAGCCATATTGATGTTTTCAACGATAACCTTGTTCCCGTCTACATCAATATTCAGCACGATGCCGCGTTTACCCCTGTCCTTACCGGCAATCACGACTACTTCATCACCTTTTCGTATCCTGTTCATGGTCTGTCCCTGATTATAAAACCTCGGGGGCGAGGGAAACGATTTTCATAAAATTCTCACTTCTGAGTTCACGGGTAACCGGACCAAATATCCGGGTGCCGACAGGCTGCAACTGGTTATTCAGCAACACGGCGGCATTACTGTCGAACCGTATCAGCGAACCGTCCGGCCTCCTCACTCCCTTTTTGGTCCGCACTACCACAGCGTTGTAAATCTCGCCTTTTTTAACCTTGCTCCTGGGGATAGCTTCCTTGATGCTGACTTTAATCACGTCCCCTACTTTGGCATAACGCCTTTTCGAGCCGCCCAGGACCTTCACACACATGAGACGACGCGCACCGCTGTTGTCGGCGGCGCCCAGTATTGTCTGCATCTGAATCATCTCAACGCTCCGTTCAATTCCCCGTCATTCCTGCGCAAGCAGGAACCCAGTTCAATGAAGCGCCGCCGGAGGCGGCTCATTGTTCTGCAGAATTCCGGTTTACGTACAAATGACGAATGAATTGTAAAGTTCTGCATCATATTTCCTGAGCCTTGCTGATGATGCTGCGTAAGCGCCAGGCCTTGGTTTTGGAAACAGGCCGGGACGATTCAATGATGACCTTATCGCCTTCATTGCACTCGTTGTTTTCGTCATGCGCGAGCAGCCTCGTGGTACGCCGTATGTATTTCCCGTACAGCGGATGTTTAACGGTCCGCCCGACGTCCACAGCAATCGACTTGTCCATCTTGTTACTGACAACCGTCCCCGTCAGTGTTCTGGCTGATTTCCCGGATTCACTCATCTTGTTTCGCTTTCTCGTTTAATACTGTCTTAACCCTGGCAATTTCCCGGCGCACTACCCTGAAACGGCCAGGGCTGCCGAGCTGGCCGGAACCTTTTTGCATACGCAGGTTAAATTGTTCACGCAACAGGTCCACGAGAAGTTCATTCAACTCCTCGGGTTTCTTGCTCCTTAATTCCGCTGCCTTCATTAAAGTATGGTCCTGCTGACGAATATCGTTTTGACCGGTAATTTTGCCGCGGCAAGCTTGAAGGCATCTCTTGCCAGTTCTTCCGACACGCCTTCAATTTCGTACAGCATCTTTCCGGGTTGAACAACGGATACCCAGTATTCAACATTGCCTTTTCCCTTGCCTTGCCGCACCTCAAGGGGTTTTGTAGTGATCGGCTTGTCAGGAAAAATCCGGATCCAGACTTTTCCTCCCCGCTTGACTTTGCGGGTAATCGTCCGGCGGGCAGCCTCAATCTGGCGCGCAGTAATCCGGCCTCGGGTAATAGCCTTCAGCCCGAACTCGCCAAAACTGACCTTGTTGCCGTTGTTGGCGAGCCCGCGATTTCTACCTTTGCTTTGCTTTCTGAATTTGCTTCGTTTCGGTTGTAACATTTGCTTATGCCCCGATCACAGGCGTTTCATCATCATCAGTCCTGTCTTCGACGTTGAATACTTCACCCTTGAATATCCAGACCTTTACGCCGATGACTCCATAAGTCGTATTGGAGTTGGCAATCCCGTAATCAATATCGGCCCGTAAGGTGTGCAACGGTACCCGCCCCTCCCGATACCACTCGGAACGAGCGATTTCCGCGCCGTTCAAACGACCGCTGACATTGATTTTAATGCCCAGGGCACCAAGCCTCATTGAATTAGTTACCGCGCGTTTCATGGCCCGCCTGAACATGATCTTTCTTTCGATTTGCTGGGCGACACTCTCCGCAACCAGGTTTGCATCGAGTTCTGGTTTCCTGATTTCCCGTACGCTGACTTTCGCCCTGATACCCATCATATCCGACACTTCCTGGCTTAACCGCTCAATGTCTTCTCCTTTCTTACCGATTACTATCCCTGGTCTTGCGCTGTGTATGATCACCTTGATTTCATTTGGGGGACGCTCGATCTGAATGCGGCTGACCGAAGCGTTAGCCAGTTTTTTCCTCAGGTATTCGCGTACCTGCAGGTCTGTATTCAAATACTTTGCATAATCTTTTGTATCGGCATACCAGGTTGAGGTCCAGTCCTTGATGATGCCGATACGAATACCCGTGGGGTGTACTTTCTGTCCCATAGTTTGTCTACTCTGTCGTCTCAGTGACTGTTATTACCAGGTGGCTGGTACGTTTGAAAATCCTGTCGGCGCGTCCGCGGGCCCTGGTCCGTAAGCGTTTGTGTGTAGGCCCCTTGTCAACGGTTATTGCAGTTATTTTCAGTTCGTCTATATCCGCAGCCTCGTTATGTTCGGCATTTGCAATCGCCGACTCCAGTACTTTCCTGACAATCCCGGCGGCCTTCTTGTTACTGTAAGCCAAAAGATTCAATGCGCGGTCGACCGGCAATCCACGCACCTGGTCTGCAACCAGGCGCAGTTTTTGCGGCGCCATACTCACATACTTCAGACATGCAGTAGTCATTGCCCTGTTGGTCTCCGGCTATTTTGCGGTTTTTTTATCCGCGGCATGGCCGCGAAACGTCCGGGTGATAGCAAACTCGCCCAGTTTATGACCGACCATGTTCTCTGTAATAAAAACCGGCACGTGGTCCCGGCCATTGTGTATTGCAATGGTCAGTCCAACCATATCCGGCACTATCATTGACCTTCTGGACCACGTCTTGATGGGTCGTTTATCATTATTCTGCTTCGCAGTCTCGACCTTTCTGATCAGGTGGTGGTCTATGAACGGCCCTTTTTTAATTGAACGCGGCATTGCCAATCTCTCCTAGCTCTTCCTTTTACGAATAATCATATTATCGGTGCGTTTGTTCTTCCTTGTCTTGTAGCCTTTCGTGGGATAACCCCAGGGTGTGGAAGGGTGCCGTCCACCGGATGAACGTCCCTCACCGCCTCCATGGGGATGATCTACCGGGTTCATCGCTACGCCACGTACCGTCGGCCGTATTCCGCGCCAGCGTTTCGCCCCTGCCTTGCCTAATTTTTGCAGAGAATGTTCGACGTTGCTGACCTCTCCGATAGTGGCGCGGCAATCCAGCGGCACCTTTCTCACTTCACCCGAACGCAGGCGCAATGTCGCATGCGCGCCCTCGCGAGCCACCAACTGGACGCTGGTACCGGCGCTGCGGGCAAGTTGTGCCCCTTTCCCCGGCTTTAATTCCACGCAATGAATGTTTGTTCCCATAGGAATATTACGCAGGGGCAGACAATTCCCCGGCGCTATTTCAGCACGCGGCCCGGACATCAACGCGGCATCGACCGCCACACCGGACGGAGCAATAATGTAGCGGCGCTCGCCATCTGCATAACATAACAGGGCAATATGCGCAGTCCGGTTCGGGTCGTATTCAATTCTCTCCACCCTGGCTGCTATGCCGTCCTTGTCCCGTTTGAAATCAATGAGCCGATAGCGTTGTTTTGCGCCCCCGCCCCGGTGTCTCACGGTAATTCTGCCGCGATTGTTGCGGCCGGCGGTCTTGCCCTGCTTTTCCACCAACGGGCTGTACGGATCACCCTTGTACAAGTCCGGGTTAACGACCTTGACAACACCCCGGCGGCCTGCTGTAGTCGGTTTTGGTTTGATTAATGGCATTTTTTCTTCAGGCTCCGATGAAATCTATGTCAAAGCCGGGTTTCAGCCTGACGTAGGCCTTCTTCCAGTCCGGGCGTTTACCCGGCGCCCGCCTGAACATCTTGCTCTTGCCGCGTACGTTCAGCACCTGTACCGACTCAACCTCGACTTCAAACATTTTTTCCACTGCTCTCTTAATATCCGGCTTGGTTGCATCACGCATCACCTTGAAAACAAACTGCCGGTATTTATCAGCCGTAAACGTACTTTTTTCCGTTACACGCGGCTCCAGCAGAATTTTCATTAGCCTTTCGTCATTCATATCAGTCATGTCTTCACCTGCCCCGGGGCCGGTCCCCTGTTGATGCGGGCATGGCGCGGTGCGCCGTTCATGGCAGGTGGACGGTCAGCCATCCGCAGCATTATCGTCTCCCCCGTCTTGCGCCTCTGCGCCTGCGGCCTCGTTTTCGTTGACTTCCGGTTCCCCTTCCGTGGCGTCGGTGTTCGGCCCCAGCCATTTTTCCACTGCTTCCAGAGCCGGCCTGGTAATCAGCACCCGGTCGAACCCGACCAGTGAATACGGGTCCATCTCATGGGTTTCCATTACGGCAACCCGGGCCAGGTTACGGGTTGCCAAGTGTAATTCTTCGCTGATGGAATCGGTAATAATCAGCACCTCGTCCAGGCCCAGTTCCGCCAATAACTCTACCGCTGCCTTTGTCTTCGCCAAACTCAGTTTCAACTGGTCAATGCACAGCAGCCTTTCCTGGCGCACCAGTTCAGACAGAATTGACCGCAAGGCCCCGCGATACATTTTCCTGTTCACTTTCCTGGCAAAATTACGCTGGTTGTTTGCGAATGTAACGCCGCCACCTCGCCAGATTGGACTCCTGATCGTCCCGGCCCTGGCCCGGCCAAGACCTTTCTGGCGCCAGGGCTTTTTCCCGCCGCCTCTCACCGCGGCGCGGTTTTTAAGCGATTTGAATGCAGACCTGCCGGTCGACAGGTAAGAGGTGATCACCTGGTGTACGAGGGGTTCATTGTAATCGGCGCCGAATACCTCGTCGGCAACTTTCAGGCGGCCTGCCCGTTTTTTCCCGGCTTTAAGCATTGACAATTCCACCCCGAACCTCCTACGCGCCTGTTGACTTGACCGCGGGCCTGACGATGAGCGTCCCACCGGCGGCGCCTGGGACAGAACCCTTGACAAGCACCAGGTTCCGTTCCTTATCAACCCGGACAACCTCCAGGTTCTGTGCCGTCTGTTTTACATTGCCCATGTGGCCGGCCATCTTCTTGCCGGGGAAAACACGCCCGGGTGACTGGTTCTGACCTATCGAACCTGGGGCCCGGTGGGCACGGGAGTTACCGTGACTGTTGCGCTGACTGCTGAAATTGTGCCGTTTTATCACTCCTGCGTAGCCTTTTCCGATTGACTTGCCGGTCACGTCGACTTTCTGTCCTGTCTTGAAAATATCCACCGTTATTTCAGAACCCATACCCAGTTCCCCGGCTTCGTTTCCGTCCAGCCTGAATTCATGCAGACCCTCGGCAGATTCCACATCGGCCCTGGCCAGCGTTCCGGCCCGGGGTTTATTGATCAGGTTGCGGCGCTTACCGCCGTAAGCGACCTGCACGGCGCGGTATCCATGTTGCTCGACGGTGGCCAGGGAGGTAATCCTGTTGGGGCCTGCCTCGATCACGGTTACAGGCACAGACTGGCCTGTTTCCGTGAATATCCGGGTCATCCCCCGCTTTTTTCCCACTATTCCTATCGCCATCTTTCTGACCCGTTATGTTCCTGTGATCTTCAGCTCAGCCTAATCTGGACGTCCACGCCCGCGGCCAGGTCAAGTTTCATTAGTGCGTCAACCGTTTTATCCGTGGGGTTGACGATATCCACCAGGCGCTTGTGGGTCCTGATCTCGTACTGGTCCCTGGCATCCTTGTTGACGTGGGGCGATATCAGGACGGTGTAACGTTCTTTTTTTGTCGGCAACGGGATCGGCCCCTTCACCTGCGCGCCGGTGCGGCGCGCGGTCTCTACGATTTCGCGGGTCGACTGGTCGATTAGCCGGTGGTCGAACGCTTTCAGCCTGATCCTTATTATCTGTTGTTCTGCCATAGTTTTGTCACTCTGTTCTCAGTACCTGATGTATCTAGCTGGTGTTTCTTTTCGAGATTACATCCGCAATGCCGGGTGGAACAGGCGTGTATTTCGCGAACTCCATCGTGTAAGTGGCGCGTCCCTGGGTGGCAGAACGCAAGGCGGTTGCATAACCGAACATCTGTTCCAGCGGCACTTCCGCCTTGATAACCTTCCCGGCCGGGGAAGTCATGGTTTCCGACAAAATGCCGCGGCGCCGGCTCAAATCACCTGTAACCGAACCCAGGTAGTCTTCCGGCGTCACAACTTCCACGCTCATGACCGGTTCCAGCAGGGTCGGCGCGGCGCGGCCGGCGCCATCCCTGAAGCCTATGGATCCCGCTATCTTGAAGGCCATTTCGCTGGAATCCACTTCATGGTAGGAACCGTCGTACAGGGTTACCTTCACGTCCACCATCGGGTAACCGGCTATGACACCGTTCTCCATTTGTTCCTGTATGCCCTTGTTTACTGCCGGAATATAGTCTTTGGGTACGGCGCCGCCTACGATCTTGTTAATGAACTCATAGCCGTGCCCGGGTTCCTGCGGCTCGATTTTCAATATCACGTGGCCGTACTGGCCGCGTCCCCCGGTTTGACGTACAAACCTGCCTTCCGCCTTCTCCACCGGTTTTCTTATGGTTTCGCGGTAGGCTACCTGCGGCCTGCCGACGCTGGCGTCGACCTTGAATTCCCGTTTCAACCGGTCCACGATTATCTCCAGGTGTAGTTCACCCATTCCCGAGATGATGGTCTGCCCCGACTCGTCGTCGGTATGCACCCGAAAAGAGGGATCTTCCTGCGCCAGTTTACCCAGGGCCATACCCATTTTTTCCTGGTCGGGCCTGGTTTTCGGTTCAACCGCGATAGAAATGACAGGATCAGGAAATTCCATTTTTTCCAGGATGATGGCTTGATTCGCGGCACACAGGGTATCACCCGTCGTGACGTCCTTGAGGCCCACCGCAGCGGCTATGTCCCCCGCCCTGACCTCGTTAATTTCTTCCCGTGAATTGGCGTGCATCTGTAAAATCCGTCCGATCCGCTCTTTCTTGCCTCTCACCGAGTTCAGGACCATGTCGCCGGAACCGAGCACGCCGGAATAGACCCGGAAAAAAGTCAATGACCCGACGAACGGGTCAGTAGCTATCTTGAACGCCAGCGCCGCGAACGGCGCGCTATCGGTGGATTCGCGGGAAACTTCAGTTTCGGCAGCATTCGTGAGCGAGCCTTTTACGGCCGGGACGTCAACAGGTGCGGGGAGGTAGTCAATGACAGCATCCAGCATACACTGGACGCCCTTGTTCTTGAATGCCGAACCACACAGTACCGGCACGATCTCGTTGGTGAGGGTCCTTGCCCGTATCCCGTGTTTTATTTGCTGTTCCGACAAATCCCCTTCTTCCAGGTACAACTCCATCAGTTCCTCGTCAGACTCAGCGGCAGCTTCCACTACGTGTTCACGGGCCTCCCGGCAGGCACTCAGCATGTCCTCCGGGATATCCCGTTCGTTAAACTTCATCCCCATACTCGAATCATCCCAGTAAATCGCCTTGCCCCGGACCAGGTCGACAATGCCCTGGAACCTGTGTTCCGTCCCGATCGGGAGTTGTAAAGGGACGGCCGTGCTGCCGAGACGTTCTCTTATCTGGTTGACGACCCTGGGAAAATCCGCGCCCGAACGATCCATCTTGTTGACGAAGGCCACCCTGGGGACGTTATATTTGCTGGCCTGGCGCCATACGGTTTCCGACTGCGGCTCTACGCCGCCGACGGCACAAAAAACCGCGCAGGCCCCGTCCAGCACCCTGAGAGACCTTTCAACTTCAATGGTGAAATCCACATGCCCCGGCGTATCGATAATATTGATCCTGTGTTCCCGGTACTGGCCTGCCATGCCTTTCCAGAAACAAGTGGTCGCCGCTGATGTGATCGTAATGCCACGTTCCTGCTCCTGTTCCATCCAGTCCATAGTGGCAGCACCGTCATGCACTTCGCCCAGCTTATGGGAAACCCCGGTGTAGTACAGGATGCGCTCCGTGGTCGTCGTCTTACCTGCATCGATGTGCGCCATGATGCCGATATTACGATAACGTTCGATGGGGATACTACGCGCCATGGCCTGTTGACTCCTGTTCCTGCTCCTACCACCGGTAATGGGAAAAGGCCTTGTTGGCCTCAGCCATCTTGTGGGTGTCTTCCCGTTTCTTTATCGCAGTCCCTTTGTTGTCCGAAGCATCCATAATCTCGCCCGCAAGACGCAAGCCCATACTCTTCTCGCCCCGTCTCTTGGACGCATCGACCAGCCAGCGCATCGCCAGGGTCATACTGCGCTCGGAACGCACTTCGATCGGTATCTGGTAGGTAGCGCCGCCAACCCGTCTGGATTTCACCTCAACGATGGGCTTTACATTATCCAGCGCCTGTATGAATACCTCCAGGGAATCCGTTTTTTTTCTGCTGCCGATTTGATCCAGGGCGCCATAGACTATTTTTTCCGCGATGGATTTCTTGCCGCTGCGCATGACCATATTAATAAACTTCGCCAGTACCTGGTTGTGGTATTTCGGATCCGGCAGTATCTCCCTTTTCTCGGCTTCTCTTCTTCTGGACATGGCGCTTCTCTTGATCCGTATTACGACTTGGGTTTCTTGGCCCCGTACTTGGAACGCCGCTGGCGCCGGTCAGCCACTCCCGACGTATCCAGGGTGCCTCTCACCGTATGGTAGCGCACGCCGGGCAGGTCCTTTACCCTGCCGCCCCGGATCAGGATGACGGAGTGTTCCTGCAGGTTATGCCCCTCTCCGCCAATATAGGTGGTGACTTCATGACCGTTGGTCAGTCGCACCCTGGCAACTTTGCGCAGGGCGGAGTTGGGTTTCTTCGGCGTGGTGGTGTAGACGCGGGTACACACCCCACGCTTCTGTGGACAACTGTCCAGGGCAGGGACGTTACTTTTTGCCCTTTGCCGTTTTCTCGGCTTGCGCACCAACTGGCTGACTGTAGTCATAAATATACTTTAGCAATATCCGGTTAGTTCAACCCTGTTTCATTCGGGGTTTTAGCGGCACAGGGGAACGGCGCGATCCGGCGCTCCTCAAACACGCATACTGGTTGATTAAAATAAAAAAACAACCACTACAACGGTCGTTTTTGGCCCTTGAAAGGAAGGCTGGAACCTCGTGTCCAAAACCCTCCCAAAAAGAAGCGGGATTATATTTCGTTAAGGATTACAATGTCAAGCAGAAAAGTATATTTGGGGTCAGAGTAAAAATACGGTTGGCTGGGAGCTAATGCTGACGTGTTGTCGAGTATTTTTACTCTGACCCCAAATATGCCGCGCAACAGCGTATGCCTGCGCCACGCCATCAGACCTGATCTACCCTGGCAATCTCCACCGGTTCTTCCCGGGCCGGCGCCAGAATGATTACCTCATTCTCGCTGTCTGAATCCTCATCCGTCGCGGTATCGTCCTTGATGCCTTCCTGCACCGCCAAGTCATCCTCAGCGCGTTTCTTCCTGCGTTCGGTATGGTACGCCAACCCGGTTCCGGCCGGCACCAGGCGTCCGACGATGACATTCTCCTTCAGTCCGCGCAGGTCATCCCGTTTGCCGTTGACGCTGGCTTCGGTCAGTACCCGGGTAGTTTCCTGGAACGACGCAGCCGAGATAAACGATTCCGTAGACAGTGACGCCTTGGTGATGCCCAGCAACACGGGTTCCCATTGCGCCTCGATCTTGCCATTCTCGAGCAGGCGCTCGTTATCTTCCATGACCTTGGCCTTCTCGGCCTGTTCACCCCTCAGGAACACGGAGTCGCCCGGATCCGATACCTCCACCTTACGCAACATCTGCCTGACGATGACTTCGATGTGCTTGTCGTTTATCTTCACACCCTGTAAGCGATAGACTTCCTGGATTTCATTCACGATGTAATTCGAAAGCGCATGCACCCCCATCAACCTGAGGATATCATGGGGAGTGGGCGGACCATCCACTACGGCCTCGCCTTTTTCCACGTGTTCTCCCTCGAAAACGTTGATATGGCGCCATTTCGGGATGAGCAGTTCATGATTCTCCCCGTTTCGGTCGGTAATTACCAGGCGTTGTTTGCCTTTGGTGTCCTTGCCGAAGCTTATGGTACCGGTTTCTTCCGCCAGAATTCCCGGTTCCTTGGGCTTTCTTGCTTCGAACAAATCTGCAACCCTGGGTAGGCCTCCCGTGATATCACGGGTTTTCAGGGATTCCTGCGGCATCTTGGCAATGACGTCTCCCACTTTGACCTCGGTGCCTTCACGAACGGTAACCAATGCCTTCGGCGGCAATGGATAATGCGCGGGGATAGTCGTTTCAGGCAAGGTCAACTGGACTCCGTCACCATCCACCAGTATGACGACCGGGCGCATTTCCTTTGCATCACTGCCGCGTTCCTTCGGGTCCATGATCATCATGTTGGTCAGTCCGGTTATCTCATCCACATGACGCATTACCGTCTTACCCTCAACGATATCAGCGAACTGGACATGACCCGCAACTTCGGATATGACCGGGTGCGTATGCGGGTCCCACTCAGCGATTTTCGTGCCGGGTTCGACCGTAGCGCCGTCATGCACCGTCAATACGGCACCGTAAGGGAGTTTATAACGTTCCCTCTCCCTGCCAACCTCGTCCAGCAGCGACACTTCCCCGGAGCGCGATACGACAACAATGTTGCCGCTCTCCTGCTCCAGTGGCTTGACATTATCCAGGCGCACCTTGCCGCCGTATTTCACGTCTATGCTGCTGATCGCGGCAGCCCGTGATGCGGCTCCTCCTATATGAAACGTCCTCATGGTCAATTGCGTGCCCGGCTCGCCGATCGATTGCGCGGCGACCACGCCGACGGCTTCACCGATGTTCACGATGTGGCCCCGTGCCAGGTCCCTGCCGTAACAGTGCGCACAAATTCCGTAACGGGTCTCGCAGGTAATCGCAGACCGTACCACAACCTCATCAACCCCGCTTTCATCCATCAGGTCAACCCAGTCTTCATCCAGCAACGTGTCGGCTGGCATGAGGATATCCTCGGGTGAGCCGGGTTTCGCGATGTCGCGGGCCAGGACCCGACCCAGTACTCTTTCACGCAAGGGTTCGACGACGTCTCCGCCTTCAATAAGCGAAGTCAGTTTGACGCCGGCAGTGGTGCCGCAATCATCTTCAGCTACAACGAGGTCCTGGGCAACGTCCACCAGGCGCCGGGTGAGGTACCCTGAATTGGCGGTCTTCAGGGCCGTATCGGCCAGGCCCTTGCGCGCGCCGTGGGTGGAAATGAAGTACTGCAACACATCCAGTCCTTCCCGGAAGTTTGCCGTAATCGGCGTTTCGATAATGGAGCCGTCAGGTTTTGCCATCAGCCCGCGCATCCCGGCCAGTTGCCGGATCTGGGCCGCGGAACCGCGCGCGCCGGAATCCGCCATCATGAAAATCGAATTGAAGGAAGGTTCGTCCACAGTATTGCCTTCCCGGTCCTGAACCGTGTCCACACCCAGCTTGTCCATCATGGCCTTGGCGACCCGGTCGTTGGCATGTGACCAGATATCCACCACCTTGTTGTAGCGCTCGCCATTCGTGATCAGTCCCGATGTATACTGCTGTTCGAACTGTTTGACCTGGTCTTCAGTCTTATCGATGATCTCACTCTTATCCCCCGGTACTACCATATCGTCAACACCGAAGGATACGCCGGCGCGGGTCGAATAATAAAATCCCGTATACATCAACCGATCGGAAAAGATAACTGTTGTCTTCAGACCGAGGCGTCGATAACAGACATTGACCAGCCTTGAAATAGATCGTTTGTTCAAGACCTGATTGACCAGCGAGAAGGGCAGTTCCTCGGGCAGAACACGGGATAATAATGCCCGGCCTACCGTTGTCTCGACCCGCTCGTGGCGCACTTGCTCGTCACTGCCGTTGCCGTTTGTTTTCTGCTTGATGCGCAGGCCGATCCTTGCATGCAAATCGACCGCGCCGCACTCATATGCGCGGTGGACTTCATTCACGTCTACAAAAACCTTACCGGCGCCTTTTGCCGCTGCCGACTCGCGGGTCATGTAGTACAGCCCCAATACCACATCCTGGGTGGGGACGATGATGGGTTCGCCGTTAGCCGGCGACAGGATATTATTGGTCGACATCATCAGGGTGCGCAATTCCAGCTGGGCTTCAATGGAAAGCGGGACGTGCACTGCCATCTGGTCTCCGTCAAAATCCGCATTGAACGCCGTACACACCAGGGGGTGCAACTGTATGGCCTTACCCTCGATCAATACCGGTTCAAAGGCCTGGATACCAAGCCGGTGCAAGGTGGGCGCCCGGTTCAGCATGACCGGATGCTCGCGGATGACTTCTTCCAGGATGTCCCAGACTTCCGGCCCCTCTCTCTCTACAAGTTTTTTTGCGGCCTTGATGGTAGTAGCCAGTCCCCGTCCCTCCAGCTTGCTGAAAATAAACGGTTTAAACAACTCCAGCGCCATCTTCTTGGGCAGGCCGCACTGGTGCAGTTTCAAGGTCGGGCCCACCACGATGACGGAGCGTCCGGAATAGTCGACCCGCTTGCCCAGCAGGTTCTGACGGAACCGGCCCTGTTTGCCCTTGATCATGTCGGCCAGGGATTTCAACGGCAGCTTGTTGGTTCCTGTGATGGCTCTGCCGCGGCGTCCGTTATCCAGCAAGGCATCAACCGCTTCCTGCAGCATGCGCTTCTCGTTGCGCACGATGATGTCCGGCGCATTCAGGTCCAGCAAGCGCTTCAGACGATTGTTCCGGTTTATCACCCGGCGGTACAGGTCATTCAGATCGGACGTGGCAAACCGGCCGCCATCCAACGGCACCAACGGCCGCAAATCCGGGGGCAATACCGGTAACACTTCCATCACCATCCACTTCGGCTGATTGCCTGAGCGGTGAAAAGCTTCCAGCAGTTTCAGACGTTTTGATAATTTCTTGAGTTTCGTATCCGATTTGGTCTGTGGTATGTCGTCACGCAACTGCGAGATTTCCGTGTCGAGGTCTATATTGCCGAGCAGTTCGCGGATTGCCTCCGCGCCCATCTTTGCCTCGAAGTCATCGCCATATTGTTCAATGGCTTCAAGGTAATTATCTTCCGCCAGCAACTGCCCGCGTTCCAGTTGGGTCATCCCCGGGTCAATCACGACATAGGCTTCAAAGTACAATACCCGCTCTATTTCCCGCAGGGTCATATCCAGCAGCAGACCCATCCGGGACGGGAGCGATTTCAGGTACCATATGTGCGCCACCGGGCTCGCCAGTTCGATATGACCCATACGCTCGCGCCGCTCCTTTGACAGGGTGACTTCAACGCCGCATTTCTCACATTTCACGCCACGGTGTTTCAGGCGTTTGTACTTTCCACAGAGGCACTCATAGTCTTTTATGGGGCCGAATATCTTCGCACAGAACAAGCCATCCCGTTCAGGCTTGAACGTCCTGTAATTAATGGTCTCAGGTTTCTTGACTTCACCCATCGACCAGGAACGAATCTTTTCCGGCGACGCAAGACCGATGGCTATGGCGTCGAATTCCTCAACCTGATTCTGTTGTTTCAGCAGCTTCAATAAGTCTTTCAAAGTTCACTACCTCCTAGGCCATGTAGTCCGTCACATTGAATTGGGACCGGTCGCGCCGGTAGTTGCCCGCTCATTGGTCAAGTTCAATATCAATTCCCAGCGATTTGATTTCCTTCAACAACACGTTGAAGGATTCGGGCATGCCTGCTTCTATCTGGTGATTACCATCGACAATGTTTTTGTACATTTTGGTACGGCCGTTCACGTCATCGGACTTGACCGTCAGCATTTCCTGCAAGGTATAGGCCGCACCATAGGCCTCCAGCGCCCAGACCTCCATTTCACCAAACCGCTGGCCGCCGAACTGCGCCTTGCCGCCCAGGGGTTGCTGGGTAACCAGGCTGTAGGGGCCCGTGGAGCGCGCATGCATCTTATCGTCCACAAGGTGGTTCAGTTTCAGCATATACATATAGCCAACGGTGATCGGCCGGTCGAACGGATCTCCGGTCCGGCCGTCATACAGGATACTCTGCCCATCCCGGTTCAGCCCTGCCAGTTCAAGCATGTCCTTGATTTCCTGTTCGCTGGCCCCGTCAAATACCGGGGTCGCAATCGGCACGCCGTCTTTGAGATTCGCTGCAAGCTGCAGGGTCTCAGCATCGGAGAGCAGGCTTAAATCTTCCTCCCTGCCGCCACTTTCGTTATAGACTTTTTCCAGAAAACCGCGCACCTTTTCAACTTTTTCCCGGGCATCAAGCATGGCGCCGATGCGCCGGCCCAGGCCTTTGGCCGCCCATCCCAGGTGAGTTTCCAATACCTGGCCGACGTTCATCCTGGAAGGCACGCCCAGGGGGTTCAGCACAATATCAACAGGCGTCCCGTCCTCCAGGTAAGGCATGTCCTCAACGGGTATGATGGTGGAAATCACGCCCTTATTACCATGCCGTCCCGCCATTTTGTCACCCGGCTGGATATGCCGTTTCACCGCCAGGTAAACCTTGACAATTTTCAATACCCCGGGAGCCAGGTCATCCCCGGATGTCAATTTGTCCCGCTTGTCCTTAAACTTGTCATCAAATTCCTCCTTCAGTTGGCGTAAGCGGTCCGCAGCCTGCTCGAGTGTACGGCTCAGCTGATTACTGCGAAAACGAATCTCAAACCACTTCTCACGGGGGGTATCAGCCAGGAATTCACTCGTGATCGCAGTACCGGACTTGTAACCGTTCGGGCCGCCGCTTGCCTTTTGTCCGACCAGGTGCCGTTCCAGCCGTTGATAAACACCGTCTTCCATAATCCGCAACTGGTCATTCAGGTCCTTTCTGACACGGTCCAATTCAGCCTCTTCTATTTCCATGGCTCTTGAGTCTTTTTCCACACCGTCCCGGGTAAACACTTGTACGTCTATAACCGTACCGTTCATGCCTGAGGGGACGCGCAGGGAAGTATCTTTTACATCGGATGCCTTTTCACCGAAAATAGCCCGTAACAGTTTCTCTTCCGGTGTAAGTTGTGTCTCACCTTTCGGTGTCACTTTCCCGACCAGGATATCCCCTGGACGCACCTCAGCGCCGATATATACGATGCCGGATTCATCAAGTTTACTCAGCGCACTCTCACTGACGTTGGGAATATCCGCCGAGATCTCCTCAGGGCCCAGCTTGATATCCCGGGCGATACAATTGAGTTCTTCTATGTGAATGCTGGTGTAGTGTTCTTCCTTCACCAGGCGTTCTGAAATCAGTATGGAATCCTCAAAGTTATAACCGTTCCACGGCATGAACGCGACCATGAGGTTCTGCCCCAGGGCCAACTCTCCCAAATCCGTTGAAGGGCCGTCAGCCAGTACGTCTGCCTTGGCAATCCTGTCTCCGGGCATAACCAGAGGCTTCTGGTTGATGCAGGTATTCTGGTTGGAACGGGTGTACTTGATCAGGTTATAGATATCGACGCCCGGCTCCCCGGGGACTATCTCCTCATCATTCACCCGCACAACGATACGACTGGCATCGACGGAATCGACAATACCGCCGCGACCGGAGATAACCGTGACGCCGGAGTCTATCGCTACAGTCCGTTCAATACCTGTACCGACCAGTGGTTTCTCCGCACGGATCGTCGGCACTGCCTGGCGTTGCATGTTGGAACCCATCAGCGCCCTGTTGGCGTCATCATGTTCCAGAAAAGGAATCAATGCCGCGGCAACCGATACAATCTGCCTGGGAGACACGTCCATATACTGAACCCTTTCGGGCGTGGACATGATGGCCTCATCCTGGTGCCGGCATGCTACGAGTTCGTCAACCAGCCGGCCTTTATCGTCCTGGTCGGAGTTGGCCTGGGCAATGATGTAGTCCCCCTCCTCAATTGCGGACAGGTATTCGATATCGCTGGTCACTTTTCCATCGGCCACCTTCCTGTAAGGTGTTTCCAGGAACCCGTATTCGTTAGTCCGCGCGTACACGGCGAGGGAATTGATCAAGCCGATATTGGGTCCTTCAGGGGTTTCAATAGGACAAACCCTGCCATAGTGGGTCGGGTGCACGTCCCGTACCTCGAACCCGGCCCGTTCCCGGGTCAATCCGCCCGGACCGAGTGCGGAAATACGCCGTTTATGGGTGATTTCCGATAACGGGTTATTCTGGTCCATGAACTGGGAGAGCTGGCTTGAGCCGAAAAACTCCTTGACGACCGCTGATACGGGTTTCGCATTGATGATCTCCTGTGGGACCAGTCCCTCGGATTCCGCCAGGCTCAAACGTTCTTTGACAGCCCGCTCCAGGCGTACAAGTCCGATCCTGAACTGATTTTCCACCATCTCGCCGACGCTCCTCACCCGGCGGTTGCCCAGGTGATCGATATCATCAACAGTACCCTTACCGTTGCGAATGTCTATCAGGGTCTTCAATACATCGATAATGTCCGACGTATCGCCCAGTTCGGCATGTACCTGCTTCGACAATGCGTCATTCCGCTGGCTGAAATATTTTCCATCATAGATAACACCCGGACCGGTGACTTCCTGCCGGTTGACCCGGCGATTGAACTTCATCCGTCCCACTGCGGACAGGTCATACCTGTCCAGGGTAAAAAACAGGTTCTTGAACAGGTTCTCAGCGGCCTCTTTCGTCGGCGGCTCGCCCGGACGCATGACCCGGTAAATTTCAATCTGTGCTTCGTGCTGCGAGGATGTCTGGTCACTACGCAGGGTATCGGAAATAAACGGCCCGCAGTTCAAATCGTTGACAAACAGGGTTTCCAGTTCCAGCTTGCCCACCTTGTACAAGGTCTCCAGGATTTCCGGCGTTATTTCACTGTTTGCCTGCGCCACGATTTCGCCGGTTTCCGTATCGACCACGTCCTTGGCGAGAACCTTGCCCATAAGGTATTCCTCGGGCACTGCCAGTTCTTTCATACCGGTTTTTTCAAGTGCGCGAACGTGCCGGACGGTAATACGCTTCTCGCTTTCTATGATGATTTTCCCATCCTTGTCCTTAATATCGAATGAGATCGTTTCGCCACGGAATCGATCGGCAATCAGTTGGAGATATATTTCGTCGCCATCGATCCTGAAACGGTCCGTTTCGAAAAAAATGTCGAGGACTTCCTGGGTTGTGTATCCCAATGCCCGCAACAATATGGTTGCCAGGATCTTTCGACGTCTGTCGATGCGGCAATAAACCATGTCTTTCGGATCAAACTCAAAATCCAGCCAGGATCCGCGGTAGGGAATCACGCGCGCCGAATACAGTAATTTACCCGATGAGTGGGTCTTCCCCTTGTCACTTTCAAAGAACACGCCGGGCGACCGATGCAACTGGAATACAATCACTCTCTCCGTCCCGTTGATCACGAAAGTCCCGGTATCCGTCATCAGGGGAAGTTCTCCCATGTATACTTCCTGCTCCTTGATATCCTTTACGATCTTGTTGCTCAAGCCCGCTTCCTTATCGTAGATAACCAGGCGTACCCTGGCCTTCAGCGATGCCGCGTAGGTCATTCCCCGCATCTTGCACTCTTTTACATCAAACGCCGGGGTATCCAGGTTGTAACTGACATACTGCAGGGTGGCATTGCCCGAATAGCTGTCCATCGGAAAAACCGATTTGAATGCAGCATGCAACCCGCGGTCTACCCGCTCATCGGGCGCACAACCGGATTGCAGGAAATGCTCGTAGGAACTTCTCTGGGTTGCCAGCAGATAAGGCACATCCAGTATGCTTTGTCGTTTACCAAAATCCTTACGCAGGCGTTTCTTTTCTGTATAGGAGTAGGTCATTACATGCCCTCTTCATAGAAAAAGGTAGGACAGGGGACAGGCATAATTCTGTCCCCTATGTTCTTTTGGGCGCGCCGGGGTATAACAGGTGCTGCCAACAAAAACACCCGAGTTGAACTATTTAAGTTCAACCGTTGCGCCGGCTTCTTCCAGTTTCGCTTTTACTTCTTCGGCCTCTTCCTTGGCAATTGCTTCCCTGATCGTGGCAGGGACACCTTCAACCAGTTCTTTCGCTTCCTTCAATCCCATGCCGGTCAGTGCGCGTACGACCTTGATCACCGGAACCTTGCTGCTGCCAAAACTGCTCATGACTACATCAAATTCAGTTTGTTCCTCAACTTGTTCGGCGGCGTCAGCAGGACCCGCCGCGGCCACGGCTGCGACAGGCGCTGCAGCGGAAACACCCCATTGTTCTTCCAGTTCCGAGATCAGGCCAACCAGGTCCATGACCGGCATATTGCTTAAAGCCTCTTTAATTTCATCTTTTGAAACAGACATTTTCTACTCCTCTCTGATACGATTTACTGAACGTGTGATTATGTGGATTGTTGTTCGCGGCGGGCATCAAACAACCGAAGGAGTTTCGCCTCCGGTTCTGACAGGACTCGCAGGAATTTGCCGAGCGGGGCCTGCAGCAAGCCCAGCAACATGGAACGCGCCTGCTCCAGTGAGGGCAAACTTGCAACGCGTTCAATGTCTTTTGAATCAAGCAAGCGGCCATCCATTGAGACAAGCCTGACGACCAGCTTTTCATTTTCTTTGGCGAAGTCGCGTATGACTTTCGCGGCAGACCCCGGTTCTTCACTGGAAAAGGCAAGGACCAGCGGACCCGTCAGCGTAGCACGCATGCAATCGAACTGCGTTCCCTCCAGGGCCCGGCGCGCCAGGGTGTTCCGAACTACCTTGAGATAGATGCCAGCGTTCCGGGCTGAGCGCCTCAACGCGGTCATCTCCGCAACATTCAAGCCGCTGTACTCTGCAGCTATTGCTGCCGGCGCCGCGGCAGCCACCGCCGCGACTTCAGCTACAACCGCCTGCTTCTGTTCCAGTGTAAGACCCACGAGCCTGCCTCCTGTGATTATGTTGCTGCCTGGTCAACCACAACACCCGGTCCCATCGTGGTTGAAAGACTGATTTTCTTCAGATAAACACCCTTTGCAGAACCCGGTTTTGCCTTTTTCAGGTCGGTCAGGAGGGTATCCAGATTTTCCATAAGATCCTCCACTGCAAACGAAGTCTTGCCAATCCCGCAGTGGATGATCCCGTTCTTGTCCGTGCGGTAACGAACCTGGCCCGCTTTTGCATTGCGTACCGCCTGGCTGATATCCCTGGTCACCGTGCCGACCTTGGGGTTGGGCATTAATCCCCTGGGCCCAAGCAGTTTCCCGAGCTTGCCTACTACCGGCATGGCATCCGGTGCGGCTACCACCACATTGAAATCCATCAGTCCGGCCTGGATCTGTTCGGCCAGGTCCTGCATACCTATGTATTCAGCGCCCGCCTCCCGGGCTTCATCTGCCTGTCCACCCTGGGCAAACACGGCGACCTTGACGACTTTGCCGGTGCCCTGGGGCAGAACGGTCGACCCCCTGACGATCTGGTCGGATTTTCTCGGGTCAACGCCGAGGTTGATTGCCACCTCGACAGTTTCGTCAAATTTCGCGGTTGCGCCCTCTTTGAGCAGATTAAGGGCATCCAGGACGGGATAGGATTTTCCGCCATCGATTTTTGCCCTGGCCTCACGGGCGCGTTTGGATGATGCTGACACGTTATACAACCTCCGTCTCTATACCCATGCTCCTTGCCGTCCCGGCAATCGTGCGCACGGCTGCATCCATGTCCATAGCGGTCAGATCCGGTTCCTTGGACCTGGCTATCTCTTCCATTTGCGCCCGGGTAACCTTACCGACCTTGTCCGTGTTGGGAGTCCCGCTGCCGGTTTCGATGCCTGCAGCCTTTTTCAGCAGGTAGGATGCCGGGGGCGTCTTTGTTTCAAATGAAAAAGTCTTGTCCGTGTAGACACTGATGATTACCGGTACGGGCAAACCTTCTTCCGTATTCTGGGTTTTTGCGTTGAAGGCCTTGCAAAACTCCATAATATTCAACCCGTGCTGGCCCAGCGCCGGACCGACAGGTGGGCTGGGACTAGCCTTTCCCGCCGGCACCTGCAACTTGATGAAGGTGCTGATTTTTTTTGAACTGGTTTTCTTTGCCACTGTTTACTCCCGCTGACTACGCTGTAACAAGACCTCTTATTCTTTCTCCACCTGGGTGAACTCAAGCTCTACCGGTGTAGAACGCCCGAAAATCAATACGGATACCCGCAATCGGCTCTTTTCATAATTTACTTCTTCCACTACACCGTTAAAATCCGTAAACGGCCCGTCAGTTACCCGTACAACCTCGCCGGGCTCGA
The DNA here is from genome assembly GCA_965116495.1 of Gammaproteobacteria bacterium. Lineage (GTDB taxonomy): Bacteria > Pseudomonadota > Gammaproteobacteria > Eutrophobiales > Eutrophobiaceae > JAAXHV01. Next base: position 1,737,473 of record OZ220696.1, read on the forward strand.
ACAGAATTTTCGGTCTGGGTTTATCCACACCTTCTTCGACACGCTGCAGGATGGAATCTGCTTCAGCAGTGGATATCGGCACCGGTCTATCCGTTGTTCCACCAATAAAGCCCAACACCCTGGGCGCTTCCTTGACCAGGTGCCAGGTCGCATCGTTCATTTCCATTTGTACCAGTACATAACCCGGAAAAAACTTGCGGTCGCTTTTTCGCTTCTTGCCGTCGCGCATCTCCACGACTTCTTCGGTAGGCACCAGGATGTCACCGAACTGATCCTTCAAATCACTCCGCTCAATACGTTCCGTCAAGGTACGCATGACATTTTGTTCATGACCGGAATAGGCCTGCACCACATACCATTTGAGCCCCATCAGTTCACCCTCCCGGTCCGCCTATCAATAACCTGATCGCCCAGCCCAGCACTGAATCCAGCCCCCATAAAATCAGGGCAGCCAAGATGACCACACCTATTACCAGAAGCGTTGTCTGTGTCGTCTCCTGGCGCGTGGGCCAAACCACCTTGCGCACTTCAACCTGGGCCTCCTGCAAAAAATTCCACAGGTCTCTGCCCGGTTCCGTCTGCAAACCTATCCAGGCGGCAACACCCGTGGCTGCCAGTAATCCGGCAACCCTTAACGGCGTTGACTGTTCATCAAAAATATAAAAGCCGGCCACTGCAGCGATGACAATCAGCGCGGCAATGACCAGTTTTACCAGGTCAAACTTTACGTTCACTGTCTCTGAACTCATCGCTTAACCCATCATATGTATGGGGTCAGGGTAAAAATACAGCAGACCGGCATGTAGCATTGGTTTGTCATCATATATTTTTACCCTGACCCCAAATATCATGTCCAGTTGGCAGGCCAGGAGGGAATCGAACCCCCAACCTGCGGTTTTGGAGACCGCCGCTCTGCCAATTGAGCTACTGGCCTATGCTAATCTTCCTCAGTGTAATCGCGACATGCATTGCCTGACCCTGTGCAGCTTGCCGGCAGGGGTACAGGTCCGAAATGCTGGTAAATCCAGAGACAGGCTTGCGCCGGCATGACGAGTGTCGCTATTCAAGCGTCGTTAATCCGGGAGCTGTTATTCGATAATCTTGCTGACGACGCCGGCGCCTACGGTACGGCCACCTTCACGTATCGCGAACCGCACCCCTTCTTCCATGGCAATGGGGGATATCAAGTCCACAACCATACGGATGTTGTCGCCCGGCATCACCATCTCGGAACCTTCGGGCAACTCTACCGCGCCTGTCACGTCTGTGGTACGAAAATAAAACTGTGGCCGATAATTACTGAAAAACGGTGTATGTCGTCCTCCCTCTTCCTTGCTTAACACATACACCTCACACTCGAACTTCGTATGTGGCGTGATACTCCCGGGTACACAGAGTACCTGTCCGCGCTCTACCTCATCCCGCTTGGTACCACGCAGCAATACGCCCACATTATCGCCGGCCTGTCCCTCGTCCAGCAACTTGCGAAACATTTCCACGCCCGTACAGGTCGTCTTCGTCGTCTCGCGTATTCCGACTATCTCAACCTCTTCTCCTACCCGGATAATGCCGCGTTCCACCCGGCCGGTAACCACTGTTCCACGGCCGCTAATCGAAAAGACATCTTCTATGGGCAGCAAGAACGGCTGGTCCACAGGGCGTTCCGGTATCGGTATGTATTCATCCATTGCCTGCATCAGGCGGTCGACCGAACCCATGCCCATCTCACCTTCATCACCTTCCAACGCCTGCAACGCACTGCCCGTTATGACCGGCGTATCATCACCGGGGAACTCGTAGGTGTCCAGCAACTCCCGCACCTCCAACTCTACCAGTTCCAGCAATTCTTCATCATCCACCTGGTCGGCCTTATTCAGGTACACCACGATCTTGGGTACGCCCACCTGGCGCGCGAGCAATATGTGTTCGCGGGTCTGAGGCATCGGCCCGTCCGCGGCGCTCACCACCAGTACCGCGCCATCCATCTGCGCCGCGCCCGTGATCATGTTTTTCACATAATCCGCATGGCCCGGACAATCCACATGGGCATAGTGACGGTTCTCACTTTCATATTCAACGTGCGCCGTTGCAATCGTGATACCGCGTTCGCGTTCTTCCGGTGCATTATCAATCTGGTCATACGCTTTCACTTCCCCGCCGAAGCGCGCGGCCATCGCCTGCGTAATCGCTGCCGTCAGGGTCGTCTTCCCGTGATCGACATGGCCGATCGTTCCTACGTTAACGTGAGGCTTCGTTCGTTGAAATTTTTCCTTGGACATACAATATTCTCCTCAGACTGTTAAATATAAAAAATTGTTCATGGAGCCCATAACCGGAATTGAACCGGTGACCTCTTCCTTACCAAGAAAGTGCTCTACCGACTGAGCTATATGGGCATCGACCCTGCTTCTCCGCTGTAACTGGAGCGGGTGATGGGAATCGAACCCACGCCGTCAGCTTGGAAGGCTGAAGTTCTACCATTGAACTACACCCGCCAGGTAACACCGGTCAGAATCTCTACTGTCACAACGGCATTCCGCAATCATGCCCTATCGTTGTTTCCCTACCCCCTGCACCATCTTGGTGGAGGGGGTAGGATTCGAACCTACGAAGGCGTCGCCAGCAGATTTACAGTCTGCCCCCGTTGACCGCTTGGGTACCCCTCCGGATTTAAGCAAGCCCATCATTCTGATATAAACCATCTATTCTGTCAACACACATGATTAAAAATTTGTCTCTGCGGACTTTCCCTGCGTTGCCGCCGGTTGGCCGGGACTATACCAAGGGTTCTAAATAACATGACTATATGTTATGATCGGCCGAAAAACCACCGCCCAGAAAAAGGGGAAACAGCGTGAAAAAATTTATCTTCCTACTCTTGTTGGGGCTTGCTTTTCTGTTGTCAGGTTGTGGAAACAACGGTGAGCCCAGACCCGAACCCTTAATGGATCAGGAGCCTGAGCCCGAGCCTGAGCCTGAGCCTGAGCCGGAACCTGAACCCGAGCCGGAGCCGGAACCCGAGCCGGAACCCGAGCCCGAGCCGGAACCTGAACCTGAGCCTGAGCCGGAACCCGAGCCCGAGCCGGAACCTGAACCCATGGGCAGGTTCCCTGACATCGAATGGGCATTAGATGCAGATCAAACCCTGACCAGTATCGGCGGTACGGCGCTTGATCTCACGGAGGACCAGGTAAGAAATACTATAACAGGAATAGCAGACAGTACCGACACGGACACGTATCTCACCAGCACCCTGGCCCTGCTTGTCACCGGTGATGACGATATCTTTACCACATCCGATTGTGAGGGATCGACATGCAACGCCGGTCCCGGCGGCATCCAGCAGATCGGCATTGACGATCACGACCTGGTGGGGAATGAGTACCAGGCGGTCATGACCTACGGGGGCATTTCCTTTGCCCAGTCGCGCAGGGCAGGTGAAGAAATTCCTCTCGTCGGTACCAGTGATACAACCGAGGTTCTCACTTACGGCGGCTGGCTTGATCACCACTACTTCGGCGTACAGGCGACGTTCGACGGGAACACTGAAGACCCCAGCCAGGTAGCCATATTCAGTTTTACGTTCGGTAACGCTAGCGGAACCAACCCTGATGACTCCGGCAGCGGCACCTGGAACGGCGTTGCAATCGGGGTTAACCTGCTTGAACGGTTCGAGGACCGCAGCCTGCTTACGGCCGATGTCTCCATCACGGTTGCCGATTTCCTTAACCCGACGGTGGATGTCCTGTTCGACAATATCAAAGACCTCAGGACGGGCGAGGACCTGGTCGTAAGCGGTGTTACCGTAGAATCCGTAGATTGGGCGGGTCTTGACCTGACCGATGGTTCGTTTGCAGAAGAACTGGGAGATGTTGAAGATCCACTTAACCTGTCCCAGCCACGTAAACGGATAGCAGCCCACTTCTACGGGCCAGGGCACGAGGAAGTCGGTGGTATCTTCGAATACTTCTCGGTAGTCGGCTCGTTCGGCGCCAAGCGCGATGATCAATAACCGGAAAACCAACAGGGGACAGAATTAATTCTGTCCCCTTTTTCTTGCTGTACCCCTTAACCTTCCGATGTCTACGACACAGCCCGGTTACATTTTCGTAACCGGGAGATTTCCTGCATTTATCTGTATCGTCTCGCTTATATGTGTCTGGGCGTGCGCGACACAGGCTCAGGATGATAACACCGGCAATGGCGCGCAGCCGGCTGACGTGACTGACAAACTGCCCCTTCTTGATGCCGGAACGGCCATGAGGCTGGCCCGCAAGTGGACCGATGAAGGACAACCGCAACGGGCATTTGAATTGTTACGCCGCGTCATGCAGGCCGCCAGGGCCGAAGGCGATATCGATACCACCAATTTCCGCTTCCTGGCGGCACAGGCCTTGTTGAAAATGGGTCGCCCTGCCCATGCGGCGGTGATCCTGGGCCAACTGGCGGTGGAACACCCGGAACTGAATCGGGTACGCCTGGATTATGCTGCCGCGCTGTTCACCCTCGGACATGACGAACATGCGGAATCCCTGTTCCGGGAACTGCGCAGCAAGGACGACCTGCCGGCGCCGGTGCGGCGCAACGTGGAGGGTTTCCTGGAACGTATCCGGGCGCGCCAGAGGTTCCAGGTCAACTTCGATTTCGGCTTCTGGCGCGACAATAACGTCAATCATGCCCCGGAACAGGACACGGTCCAGGTGCCCATATTCGGCGGGCTGGAATTCGAACTGGACGAACAGGCGGTAAAAGCCTGGGTGGCGCGTACCGGTCTGAACCTGCGCTGGCGCCATACCCTCCTGCTGGGCGGACGCGCCTACTTCGAGACCCGCGCGGGGGTTGCCCGCAACACGGCCATCAATGCAGAAGAACATAACCGCACCTGGCTTAACCTGTCGTCCGGACCGCGCTGGCGCTATGCCATGAACCTTGCGGGACAACGCCGGCCCGGTATGCTGCGCGCCGATATCGGCGGCGAACAACGCTGGCGCGGCGGTGGCAACTACGCGATCAGCGGCTGGGCCAAGCTGGGATTGGACCAGACCCTTAACAGGAACTGGAGCGCCGGTGCCTCTGCCCGCGTCTGGGAAACCCGTTATAACAAACTGGATAAGGACCTTGACCCGTTCGGGCAGTCCCTCGAACTGAACCTCGTCCGGCGCCTGGGCTTGGGCCGCCTGCAAGCCGGCGCCAGACTGGCACAGGAAACCACGGATCGCCGTAACCTGCGCTGGCAGGGGTGGGGAACATCGCTCGGTTACAGTACGATACTCGGGCAGAACTGGAACCTGGCTGCGCGGGCATACATTGATGAACGGTATTACGAAGGAACATACCCGCTGTTCAGGGAAGACCGCAAAGACCAGACGATCATTGCCAACCTTACCGTCTCCAACCGCGCGATAGCAGTAGCGGGTTACATGCCGGAACTCACGGTAGGCTGGTCGCAAACCGACTCGACCATTCCGTTATACGACCGGCAGAATCGAATCTTTATGCTCGGCCTGCGCCGATTGTTCTGATAATTTGGGACACCCATAAATTCACGGGCATATTAAATTTGGGACACCCATCATATTAAATTTGGGACACCCATAATTTTACACACTTATTTAATTTATGGGTGTCCCAAATTTCAGACCTGCGCCAGGACGTCTTCCAGTACGGATAAAAGTAAATCCGCGTTGTCTTTTGAAAACGGCAGGGGAGGCCGCATCTTCAATACGTTGTCGTACACGCCTACGTTGCTGATCAGTATCCCTTTATCTTTCATGGCGTTGACGACGTGTTTGGTCTCATCCCGCGCCGGTGTCTTTTGCTCCTGGTCAGTCACCAGTTCGACGCCGATGAACAGACCGTGGCCGCGCACATCGCCGATGAGGTCATGTTCGGCCTGCAAGCTGCGCAATCCGTCTCTTATATACTCGCCCACGATCCGGGAGTTTTCCTGCAGGTTTTCCTGTTCGATGACATCCAGCACCGCCATGCCCACCGCGCACTGCACCGGGTTGCCCCCGAAAGTATTGAAATACATAACCTGTTCCCGGAAATTATTCACCAGGTCGGCGCGGGCCACTACCCCGCCGACCGGGTGCCCGTTGCCCATGGGTTTGCCCATGGTGGCGATATCCGGCGTAACGCCGCCTACCTGGTAGCCCCACATTTTCCTGCCGGTGCGGGCGAAACCGCACTGCACCTCATCGGCGATGTAGAGGCCGCCGGCAGCGCGTACATACTCCATAGTCTGTTCCATGTAACCGGGCGGGACGCTGGGCAAGCCCTCATTGGCGAAGATGGAACAGATCAACATGCCGGCGAAACCGGTGCCGTCTTCCTCGAACTCATCGATGGCCTGTTTTACCCTTGCTGCGTATGCGGCGGCCAGGGCCTCGCCCGCCAGGCCGTCCAGGGGCCGGTAGGTCTCCGGGAAAGGTACGGTTTTTACATTCGGGCTGGGGGATTCACCGCCATGGAAGATAGTGGACAATTCATCTACCGCCGTGGTATTGCCGTGGTAAGTGAAGTTGGTACAGATAATGCCCTGTTTGCCGGTGGCCCGGCGCGCCATGCGCAGGGCGATCTCGTTGGCCTCACTGCCGGTGCAGACGATGAAGGCCATGGACAGGGGTTCGTTGTGCAGGGTAGTCAGGCGCTCTGCATATTCCAGCACCAGTTCGTGCAGGTAGCGGTTATGGACGTTCAGGGTCTGTGACTGCCGGTACAAGGCCTCAACCACGTGGGGATGGCAGTGCCCCACGTTGGGCACGTTATTGTACACGTCCAGGTATTTTTTCCCGTCAGCGTCGTACAGCCAGACGCCCTCGCCCCTGACGATATGCACCGGTTCATTGTAGAACAGGGGGGCGCCAGCGCCCAGCAGGCGGTAGCGCCGCTCCAGGAGTTGTGTGTCAATTGTCATTTTTTTCAATGACAATTTACCAACCATTTCGTCATTCCTGCGGATGCAGGAATCCAGCGAAATAAAGAGTCTCCCCTTGGATGACACACTATCATACCGGATGCCGGTTCAAGCCCGGCATGACGAACCTGGGACGTCATAACGGTCCTGCTCCCCCTTTCAACTTTTCTACTTCCCGCCGGATCACGTCGATGGCCAGGTCAACGGTATCGATGTGGGTGCGGTATGACAGGATGCAAAGCCGGAGCATGTAAATATTATCGATCAGGGTCGAGGTAAGAACGATCGTGCCGTCGCGCCGCAATCTCTCTACCAGTCTCCTGTTGAACTCATCCACATCACCTTCGACACCGACATAACGGAATACGAAGATGGACAACTGGGGTTCGGGGCCGACCTCAAAACCGGGCATTGACTGTAATCTCTTCCAGGCATAACGGGCCAGCAGCAGCTTCTCGCTCAGCATGGCGCGGAACGGTGCGACGCCTATGAGTTTGAGCGGCAACCACAGGCGCAAGGCGCGGAAATGGCGGGTCAACTCCGGGCTTACGTCCGCGGGCGAGACTTCCTGATCGTGGAAAGCCCTGTCCTGCAGGTAGTCGGCTGTATAATAATGCGCCTGGTACAAATGCCTGCCATCCCTGATCAGTGCCGCACCCAGGCCGAACGGTGTGTGCAGTCCCTTATGCGGGTTCATAACCACCGAATCCGATAGCTCGATCCCGCGGAATTGTTCCCTGACCAGATCGCAAAGGATAAAGAAACCTCCGTAGGCCGCGTCCACGTGAAACCAGAGCCCATGCTCGCGCGTCACCGCGCCGATGCATTCCAGATCGTCAACGTTGCCAAGGTCCGTGGTGCCGGCCGAACTGACCACCAGCCACGGATCAAGTCCTGCGGAACGGTCGGCGCGAATCATCTCCACCAGGGCGTCCGGGTCCATGCCGAAATCTGCATCGGTGGCTACTTCGCGCATGACACCGCCGCCCAGGCCGGCGATGTGCAAGGCCTTGGCAACGCAATGGTGGGTAAAACGGGTGTAATACACCACGGCCCGAGTGTATTTCTCGGCTTTCAAACCATGGGCTTCCCTGGCCGTAACGATACAGGTCAGGGTAGCGATGCTGCCCCCCGAGGCCAGTACGCCTTTCGCCGTTCCCCGGCGATAGCCCACCAGTTCCGCCATCCAGTCCAGCAACTGGTATTCCATGCGCACCGCACCGGGTGAGCTGGCAAACTCACCGGCATATTCGTCCATCACCGCCGCCATGTAATCGCCCAGGGCCGAGTAGTACATGCTGCACGGGGATATATAACCGAAGAACTTGCCGGATACGGCACATAACGCCTGTTCGTCAACATTTTCCTTGTAGATACGCAGGATTTCCCCGATCTCCATGCCCTCTTCAGCAATGGGAGAATCATACAGGCCGGCACCCATATCCTCGGTAAAGTTAAACGCCGGACGCTGAGGGAGGTCGTGCAGGAACTGTTCGACGTAATCATTCACCGCGCCCAGCAACTCCTTACGCCGCGCCGCACCCGGTTCGATAACGCCTGCCTGTTCCGAGAACTCGTTGATTTGTCTGATCAATTCTTCCATTTTATACTTAACGACATAAATAGCGCCGCATCATAGTTCGTCATTCCGGCGCCCCGTTCGTCATTCCGGCACCCCCGTCCGTCATTCCGGCGGAAGCCGGAATCAAGTAATATACAAACATTCCTTATAAGGAGTTTTGTTGTCTACTAGATTCCGGCTTCCGCCGGAATGACGAACAGGAGGAGGCGGTTCATTTTATTCAGGCAGCGGCGCCCTGCTCGAACAGGCTGTCGCGCAGGGGCGGTTTTGTCTTGGCCAGAACGCAGACTTCCGGGGGAATATCGAACACCAGTGCATGGTCGGGACCGATGCCCTCCTCGCGCAGACAATCGGCTATATTATCGTCCACCTCGGTAAACCCGGCCCGACGATTAAACTCCCATTCATCTTCCAGGCACTGCCAGCCCAGGTCGACAATCTGCCGGCGCGTCACCTCTTCGCCGTAAAACAGGCTGTAACAGCGGCGTATTTCATCAAGGTTGGGCTGCATGAACTGGCATAGGCCGGAAGAGTCGCATACGGCATTGACGATCTGCGCATCCTGGGACGCGCGTACCGCATCTTCTCCGGCCAACTCGGGGTCGATTACCAGGCCGGCGGTGTGATCCGCGCCCATGGCGCTGGTGGCGTAAGTCACGCCTGCGGCCTTCAGCGGGCGCGGGTCCCAGGCCGGCAGGGCCTGTCCTTTTGCCACGGGGATACGGGAGTGGTTGCGGTGCGTGCCGATAGACAGGGCCCCGTCACCCACCAGCCGGCCGATTTCCGTACCGTTGCCGACATCATTACGTAACAAAATCTTTACTGCGTCCGCATCGCCCCATTCCATGCCGCCGGAATCCATGTACACGGCAATGGCCGCGCCCGTCTCTATGGTATCCATCCCCAGTTCATCACAGAGTCGGTCCAGGTCGGCAACGTCCTCCCAGTTATTTATCGCACAACAGGAACCCAGCAGGGTCAGGGTCTCAAACTCCAGAGCGGAGGTCACGTAATTGCCGGACTCGTCATGAATGATGTTGGAACAGCGGACAATGCAGCCGGCCATGCAGTTGTGCATCCCACCGCCGCGTTCTGCGAACGCCTCATGGATGCGGGCTCCATCCAGTTTATCCACATCCGGGTTCCTGCCCTCGGTCCGGTTCTTGTAGGGAAATGTGTGCAGCATGTTGGCCATGGGGACACCGGTGCTGGTACCGCCCTTGAATATATTGTGGCGGCCGTCACTTAAATAGCTCTGGCTGAAGGTCTTGTTATTTGCGTTAAAGGCCTTGTTGTCCGCCGACGCTCTGAGACGCGCCTTGCCCCGGTCTATCAGCACCCATTTCAGGCACTTGGAACCCATCACCGCGCCGACCCCGCCGCGCGCGGCATGGCGCGCAGGCCGCCGCCCCTTGCTCTTGTCGGTGGTAGCAACGGAGGCGGTCTTCAGCATCATCTCGCCGGCGGGGCCGATGCTGATCGCACAGGCGTTTTTGGAACGCCCGGCCAGCAGCTTCTCGCAACTGACATAGTTCCACATGCCCTTGTAGTCATCCGCGCCGATCAGTTCCACACCCTCTGCCGTCACCGCCAGCCCCCAGCGCCGCTCCCGGTCTGCAGGTTGGCCGGTTACGACGATGCCCCGGTAACCCAGTTTCATCAGGTCCTGGCCCGGCTCGCCACCGGTATTGGCCTCCTTTATCCCACCGGTAAGGGGGCTTTTACAGCCTACGGACAAACGTCCCGAAGTGGGCACCGAAGTGCCTGACAACACGCCCGGGGCCAGCACCAGGATGTTATCCGGACCCAGGGGGTCACATGCGGGGTCGCACTCATCCAGCAATATCCGCGCAGATAGGGAACGCCCACCCAGGTATTTCCAGTCTGCCGGATAATCCTCAATCGAAACGGTCAAAGCCGTCATATCGACACGGATCAGCTTGTCGTTGTCCCAAACACCGCTCATATCAGTCTCCTCGGCTATTGCAAGTCGGCTTATTATCACCAGTGCAACACTGATAGTCCAACACTTTGTACTAACCCAGGTACGCTTGCTGTTTGCACGTGGAGCGCAAATTTGGGACACCCATAAATTAGTGGAACGCAAATTTGTTGTTGGCGAATTTATGGTTGTCCCAAATTTGTTCGGCCCGAATTTATGGTTGTCCCAAATTTGTTGCTGTTAGCAAAACGTAGCCTGCCCCTTTTTAACGAGGTAGTATGACAATATGCAGGACAAAAAACAGAAAGTATCCGTCGCGGACTTCAGCCTCACCGATTTGCCCGATGATTACTACGAAGACCCCTATCCCTACTACCATGCATTGCGGGAACAGGATCCCGTACGCCGCTTTGCGGACGGCAGCTACTTCTTTACCCGTCACGCCGACCTGTTCCGTATCTATCGCGACCCGAAACTGTTCAGCTCCGATAAAAAGAAGATGTTCAAACCCCTGTTCGGGGACACATTATTATATGAGCACCATACCACCAGCCTGGTATTTAATGACCCGCCGCTACATACCCATGTACGCAAGGCAATCGGCGATGCCCTGTCGCAGAAGACCCTGATTGCCATGGAACCGGGTCTGCGTGAATTCACCGCAGGATTACTGGACAGCATCGAAGACAAGGGAGAGTTCGACGCGATGTCCGATTTTGCCACCCTTATCCCAGTCGAGGTGATCGGTAACCTGTTACGCCTCCCCCGTGAGGATCGCGGGATGCTGCAGCGCTGGGCGAACGCCATACTGGGCGCGCTTGAATTTGACCTGTCGAAAGAAAAGCTGGAGTACGGGAACCGCTGTGTCAGCGAATTCCTGGACTATCTCGCCGATCTGGTGAAGGACCGCCGAAAAAACCTTTCCGATGATTACGACGATATATTGAGCCGGTTGATAAAATGGGAATCCGATGGTTTTGTATTATCCGATAAACAGCTTTATCACCAGTGTATTTTCATACTGAATGCCGGTCATGAAACGACCACGAATCTCATCGGCCACAGTATCTATTGTTTGCTTACCCACCCGGACCAGTTGCAACTGCTGAAACAGAAGCCTGAATTAGCCGGTTCCGCCATCGAAGAGATCCTGAGATATGAGGCGCCGGTACAACTCGGCAACAGGGCAACCACCGAAGCGGTGCAATTCGATGACGTCAGCATACCGGCCGGGAAGACCTTGACCTTCGCCATCGGCGCGGCAAACAGGGACCCCGCCGTGTACCCTGAGCCCGACCGGCTGGACATTACCCGCAATCCCCGCAACCACATGGCCTTCGCCGGCGGCATTCATACCTGCGCCGGCCTCAACGTGGCGCGACTGGAAGCGCGCATTGCCGTCCCGGCGCTGCTCAACCGCTTCCCCGGCCTGACCTTGACCGGCAGGCCGGTACGAGACAAACGTGCCCGTTTCAGGGGCCTGCTGTCATTGCCGATGTCCATTCGCTGATTAATAAGATGCGTGGGGTCAGAGTAGGCGCACATCAAAATTCCTGCACACTTAACTTATCAAGCAATCTCTCCAGTTGCGATTGTTCCTGCTCCGTCAACGCGGCTTTCAACTCCGCCTCATAAGTCAGCGCCAGGGGGACAATCTGCGCGTACATGGCGTAACCTGCTTCGGACAGGCATAAAATTGAGCGGCGCCGGTCATCTCCGGAAAAATTACGCTTGAGCAATCCCTTGTTGAGCAGTTTTGTCACCGCCCGGCTAACCGGCACCTTGTCCATTTCGGTCTCGCTGCAAACGTCATCGGCGGACAGTCCCGGCTGCTGGCCAAGCATAGCCATCACCCGCCACTCGGGAATACTCAATCCGAATTTCTCCGAGTAGAGCCGGAAAAAGGAAGCGCTGATGCGGTTGGTAACGATGGACAACCGATAAGGCAGGAACTCCTTCAGGTTCAGTCCCGGGTTCTGCTGGCTCATGCTGCTTTTCGAAGCAAAATCAAAGGGGCCAGACTCATTTGATTTTTCCGGCGCCGAAATGGTATCCGTTAATCAGGATTTAAAGTGTTTTTTCAGCTTCTGCCAGCAGTCAACATAATTCCGCTGCCGTTGCGCCGACTCCAGGGCGAAGCGGGTCGGCTGGATCACGTAGCGGGACTCGAACATGAAGGCCATGGTTGCCTCCTGCTTGACCGGCGCCAGTCTGGTCTTGGAAGAGCCTTCGAAAGCCGTTTCGTCAGGGCCGTGGGCGGACATACAATTGTGCAGGCTGGCGCCGCCCGGCACGAATCCTTCCGGTTTGGCGTCATACTTGCCGTAAATCAGGCCCATGAACTCACTCATGACGTTGCGGTGGTACCAAGGCGCCCGGAAAGTATCTTCAGCCACCATCCAGCGCGGCGGAAAGATCACGAAATCCACGTTGGCGGTTCCCGGTGTATCGGAGGGTGAAGTCAATACCGTATAGATGGACGGGTCAGGATGGTCATAACTGACCGTATTGATCACGTTGAACAACTCAAGTCCATATTTATATGGCACTGAATTGCCCACCCAGGCAACCACATCCAGGGGTGAGTGATCGATGGCGCAGCCATGCAGCCTGCCGGAAAACTTGCACACCAGTTCGAACTCGCCCTGTTGGTCCTGGTAGGCCGCAACCGGCGCCTTGAAGTCCCGATCATTGGCGAACCCATCGGAACCGACGGGCCCGCGTTCCGGCAGGCGGAAATGGGCGCCGTAGTTTTCACAAACGTACCCGCGGCCGGGTCCGTCGGGCAAGTCCACGCAGAACTTCATCCCGCGCGGGATCAGCGCGACCTCCCCGGGCTGCACGTCAAGCCGGCCGCATTCCGTATGGATATCCAGCCTCCCCTGCTGCGGCACGATCAGTAGCTCGCCGTCCGCGTCGTAGAAATAGCGGCCCTCCATGGAACGGTTCGCCAGGTAATAATGAATGCCGCAACCGACCTGCGTGGCCGCGTTGCCGTTGGCGGCAAACGTCACCAGGCCATCGATGAAATCAGCCGGCGTGTCTGGTATCGGGATGGGGTCCCAGCGCATCTGGTTGGGTGGCGGCGCTACATCCATGATGGGTCCGTTAAAGATGCGCGACTGCTCCAAGGGACGGAAATCGCCATGCGTCACCGAGGGCCGGATACGGTAAAACCAGGTGCGGCGGTTCGATTCCCGCGGCGCGGTGAAGGCGGTGCTGCTGAGCTTCTCCGCGTACAACCCGTAAGCCACTTTCTGCGGGGAAAACCTGCCCTGGGGCAAGGCCCCCGCCAGGGCCTCGGATTCATGCTCATTGCCGAACCCGCTCAGGTATTCATATGCCTCGGCGGTTTCCGCAACTTCTGCTACTCTTGGGCTGACAACTGTTGCCATGATGAATCTCCTGCAGGATTTGTTAAAACACAGTATAGTTACAAATGTAACTAATTGTAAAGAAACCTTCGACCCCGGCGCCTATTCGTCATTCCTGCGCAAGCAGGAATCCAGTAAAATTAGCGAAGATACGATAACAGACAGGTTCCTGCTTACACAGGAACGACAGAAACTACTAATGACAAGTTGTTTTCACCCGCGAACACAACAACATGGCCGCGGCCCGGGCGTTCGACCAGGCCGATGAACTGGCCGCGTTCCGCACCGAATCCACCTTTCCGACCAATATCGAGGGTGAACCATTACTGTACTTCGCCGGCCACTCGCTGGGCCTCATGCCCAACCGCGCCCGCGAGGCGCTGAATGCCGAGTGCGACGCCTGGGGCAAATACGCCGTCAAAGGGCACTTTGAATCCGAACGACCCTGGGTACGCTGTCACACCTATGTCGCGGACAGCCTGGCGCGCCTCAGCGGCGCCAAACCGTCCGAAGTGGTGGCGATGAATACGCTCACCGTCAACCTGCACCTGATGCTGGTCAGTTTTTACCGTCCGACGAAAACCCGTTACAAGATCATCATCGAAAAAAACGCTTTCCCGTCGGACCAGTACGCGGTCGATTCACAGGCCCGTTTTCACGGGTTTTACCCTGATGACGCCATTGTCGAACTTGAGCCGAAACCGGGACAACCGGCCATAGCCGATGATGACGTCCTGGAACTGTTCGATGCGGCTACCATGCCCAGGGTGCGCGCGAAGAGCGAACAACTGACTTCGTACCTGGAATGGCTTTTGCTGGAGAACGTCAGCGACTTCGTAGAGGTGCTGACGCCCCCACACACACTGGCAAAACAGACCCGCGGCTGTACCTTGTCGCTACGCTTCAAGAAAGACCCCAGGGGGATGTTGAAAGTATTATCTGACCGGGGCGCAGTCACGGATTTCAGGGAGCCGGATATCATCCGCGTCGCGCCCATCCCCCTGTATAACAGCTTTGAGGATGTGTACCGATTCAGTGAGATTGTGGCGGAGTTCTGCAGTAACGGATAAGCACCAGACTTATCTTACCTCGGGTTAGTGCCCTCAGTATAAGGACTCGTGTCCTGATCAGGAGAAAGGATGCGGCCGCATTATTTCAATTTTCTCTTGACAAAATATTTCTGTATCTTCTATACTGCAATAAAAAATACTATTTGAAGATGATTGAGGCATTAAAATATATCGCTTCCATTCAGACCGGGCTGACTTTCCGTACTCGTCTTGAGCATTCGCCAAAAGGTAATATTACGGTGATTCAGATGAAGGACTT
This sequence comes from Gammaproteobacteria bacterium, assembly GCA_965116495.1. Classification (GTDB taxonomy): domain Bacteria; phylum Pseudomonadota; class Gammaproteobacteria; order Eutrophobiales; family Eutrophobiaceae; genus JAAXHV01. Next base: position 1,752,619 of record OZ220696.1, read on the forward strand.
CAGTGCTGACAACCGCGTTGCCTTTGAAAAACTCACCCTTATAGAGATACAGAATTTGAAAGAACGTCAAATGGTACAAATTGACGATCTGATATTCCGCCCCCGAGGTTTCAGGAATACTGCAGCACTGGTAAGCCGAGAGCTCAACGACACAACACTAGCCGCCCCCCTGTTACGTGTACGGGTACATGATGCAACTGTTTTGCCGGCGTATCTCTGCTGGTTCATCAACTTGCCGGTATCTCAGTCTTTCCTGCAAAGACACGCCAACGGCACAGCCATGAAAATGATCGGCAAGAAAGCCCTGGAAGCACTTGAGGTGCTTATTCCATCCGTTCCGACACAACAACGCATCGTTGAATTAAGCCACCTTGCTGACAGAGAGCAAAACATACTTGAGAGTTTGTCAGTAAAACGCAGGCAATTAGTGGATAGCAGATTAATGCGGGTCATAACAACTTCGCGTCATCCGTAAGCAAGCCCAAACGGCAGAACAAACAGTGATCAAAGTACAACAAAAAGACATTAACAAAGCCGCCTGGGATGCCTGCGACACATTCCGTGGAGTGCTGGACCCGGCACAGTACAAGGATTACATCCTGGTCATGCTTTTTGTGAAATACATCTCCGATATATGGAACGACCATTATGAAACCTACCGCAAGGAATACCGGGATGATGAAGTACGCATCCGCCGCCGTTTGCAACGCGAACGATTTGTTCTTCCTGAAGGCGATAGTTTCTATGATCTTTACGAAAGCCGTAATGAGGCCAATATCGGTGAGCTAATCAATACCGCTCTGGACGCCATCGAAACCGAGAACAGACTGAAACTGGAAGGATTGTTCCGTAATATCGATTTTAACTCTGAGGCTAACCTCGGCAAAACCAGTGATCGTAACCGTCGCCTGAAAACCCTGCTTGAAGACTTCAACAAAGCGGAACTTGACATGCGCCCCAGCCGGGTTCCCGGAGATGTTATAGGCAACACCTACATCTACCTGATCGAGCGTTTTGCCTCTGATGCGGGCAAGAAGGCAGGAGAGTTCTATACCCCACACAAGGTCTCCGAACTGGTGGCGAAACTGTGCGCGCCAAAGCCGGGCGCCCGCATCTGCGACCCGGCTTGCGGGTCAGGCGGTCTTTTGATAGAAGCAGCGCAGGTGGTAGGCAACAATGATTATGCGCTCTACGGCATGGAGGTCAACGGCAGTACCTGGGCGCTGGCCAGGATGAACATGTTTTTGCATGGCGCAGATGCTGCCCGAATAGAATGGTGCGATACCTTGACTGCCCCTGCGCTGGTAGAAAACGACCGCCTGATGACATTCGACAACGTGGTCGCCAATCCACCATTTTCATTGAAAAAGTGGGGCGCCGAAGCCGGCAGTGAAGATCCGTATAACCGCTTCTGGCGCGGGTTGCCCCCGGTCTCCAAAGGTGATTTTGCCTTCATCAGTCACATGATAGAAATCGCCGTTGGAAACAGGGGCCGTGTCGCGGTAGTCGTCCCCCACGGCGTCCTGTTTCGAGGCGCTGCGGAGGGCCGCATAAGACGTAAGCTGATTGAAGACAACCTGCTCGATATGGTAATCGGCCTGCCTGGCAACCTGTTCCCTACTACCAGCATCCCGGTCGCAATCCTGATATTTGACCGCTCCCGCGAACAGGGCGGGCTTAACGCCGGTCGCAAAGACGTGCTCTTTGTCGACGCCAGCAAAGATTACCAGCCTGGCAAGAACCAGAACGCCCTGCTGGACGAGCACATCGAAAAGATCCTGGAGACCTGCAAAGAACGCGAGGACGTTGAAAAGTATGCACACCTGGCCGACTTTGATGAGATCGCGGAAAACGACTTCAACCTGAACATTCCGCGCTACGTCGATACCTACGAGGAAGAGGAAGAAATCGATATCGACGCGGTACAACGGGAAATTGACCGGCTTGAAGAAGAACTGTCCAGGGTACGGGTGGAAATGGCGGAGAAAATGAAAGAAATCCAAAGATGAATGAAAACAGGTTCAATTTGTCCACTCATCACATTGAGCAATACATTTTTGATCTGCGAGGCATACAAGTCATGGTGGATAGAGACCTGGCAATGTTGTACGGGGTGCCAACCAGGAGATTAAATGAGCAGGTTAGCAGAAACAGGGAACGCTTCCCTGATTCCTTTATGTTTCAATTGAGCAAAGAGGAAAAAAATGAACTGGTCGCAAATTGCGACAGGTTAAATGGTATGAAGCATTCATCAACGTGCCCTTACGCGTTCACCGAACAGGGAGTCGCTATGCTCTCTGCGGTACTGCACAGTAAGACAGCGGTGGAGGTCAGCATACAGATCATGCAGACCTTTGTAGGAATACGTAAATTTATTTCCTCTCATGCAGGGCTTTTTCAACGTCTGGAAAAGATTGAAAAAAAACAGCTGGAAACCGATCAAAAGTTTGAACACATATTCAGTGCTCTGGAGGGCAAAACGCTTATTCCCAGTCAAGGTATCTTCTATGACAGGGAAATCTTTGACGCCTACTTTCTTGTCATCAAATTGATAAAAACCGCCAACACGTCCATCGTGCTGATTGACAACTATATTGATGAGACTGTTCTTCTCATGTTAAGCAAACGGCCCAAAGGAGTTGAAGCCACCATCTATACATCGAAGATTACTAAAACCCTTCAAAACGATCTTAAAAAGCATAACAGCCAATACGCCCCCGTTACCGTTAAAATTTTCAGAAAAGCCCACGACCGTTTCCTGGTGATTGACACAAAGACTGTTTACCACATCGGCGCCTCGCTTAAGGATGCAGGTAAAAAATGGTTTGCTTTTTCAGAAATAAATCTGGACGCAAACGAAATGATAACGAGGATACAAACAGAGGGATGTCATGGATAGGAAAAAAGGGCACGAGTAGTGATGAATAACAGTGCCGTTAAAGACATGGTTTTGCCGAACGGGTTGTTGAAAACTCTCACTGCAGACAATTGTTCAGAGTGGAAGCACTACAAAAGTATGAATTTATTCGAGAGTCTTTCAAGAAGAGGATATAGCAATGCTGCGTGTAGAAAAACGGTTGGAGTATTACAACGCCCTGGACCAGGCGCATACCCAAAACGACTATCAGCCATTCTTATCTTTAATAATAGAAATCGTCGAGCTTAGTTTCCAGCCCTACTGGCACGCATTAAACATCAAATAAGGCGAACTGATGCCCGACTTCAAATTCAACGAAAAATACCTCTCCCAGATCCCGGCCCTGCAACAACTGATCAACCTGGGTTTTGAATACATAACCCCGGAGCAGGCGCTGGCCCAGCGCGGTGGTCAGCTTATCAACGTTTTGCTGGAGGATACTCTGCGGGAGCAGTTAAAGCGCATCAACCGTATCCATTACAAAGGTAGCGAGTACCAGTTCAGTGAGGAGAACATCCAGTCGGCGATCCGGAAAATCAGGAATATCCCCTACCAGGGCCTGCAAAAAACCAATGAGGCAGTGTATGACCTGCTAACGTTGGGTGTTGCCTTGGAACAGGCAATCGAGGGCGCTTCCAAGAGTTTCTCCCTTAATTACATCGACTGGAAGCAGCTGAACAATAACCTGTTCCAGGTTACGGCCGAGTTTCCGATACTGCGCAGACACAGCGTGGAAACTGCTCGTCCGGACATCGTGTTGTTCGTAAACGGCATACCCATGGTCGTTATCGAGTGCAAAGCCCCTGACGAGAAAGTCGAGCAGGCAGTATCCCAGAACATCCGCAACCAGGGCGCTGACTATATCCCCCAACTGTTCATCTATACGCAACTGGTGATGGGAGTTAACAAGACCACAGCCTTATACGCCACTGCCGGCTCGGACGAGGAGTATTGGAGCGCCTGGCAGGAACGCGAGGATCGTGGGGATGCTGTTGAAGCCGGCATCAACACGCCGCTGACCGATGAACAGAAAAACCGGCTTTTTTCCGGGGATTTTGCCCCTGCACGCGGCTTTTTCGATGCGCTCGAGAGTGAAAAGGGACGCCTGGGAACCGAGCAGGACAAATCGATTTACAGTCTGTGCCGTCCAGAGCGGCTGTTGGACCTGTCCTATCGCTTTGTCGTGTTCGACAACGGCATCAGGAAAATAGCACGCTATCAACAATATTTTGTCGTGCACTCAACCATGCGGCGGCTCAGACAGCGCGACAATCAGGGTAGGCGTAAGGGTGGAATGATCTGGCATACCCAGGGGTCGGGAAAATCCCTGAGCATGGTGATGCTGGTGCGCGCATTGGCGCTGGATGCAGGCAGGGATTCCCTGTGCATTGTGCTGGTTACAGACCGCAAGGACCTGGACAGACAGTTGGGCAACACCTTCGTTGCCTGCGGCCTGAGCCGGGAGCAGGCCACATCCGGACGCAACCTGATAAAACACCTCAGGAACAGGGTGGACATTATCACCACCCTGATTCACAAATTCGAGACCGCCCTGGCAGCGGAAAAGTACACCGATACATCTGCTGACATTCTCGTGCTGGTGGATGAAAGCCACCGCACCAATTTCGGCGAACTCGCAGCACGGATGCGGCAGATGTTACCCAATGCCTGTTATCTCGGATTCACCGGGACTCCGCTGACAAAAGAACAGAAGAACAACTTCGCCCGCTTCGGTGAGCTTATCCAGCCTTCTTACACCATCCGCCAGGCAGTCAGCGACAAGGCGGTGGTCCCGCTGCTGTATGAAGGCCGCCACGTGGAGATGAAACAGGATAAAGCAGCCGTGGACCTGTGGTTTGCGCGGCATACTGCCGGCTTAGACGAAAGCCGGAAGGCTGACTTGAAGAAAAAGTATGCTCGTGTGGAATTGTTGAACACTGTAGATCAAGTCGTTTATATGCGCGCCTTCGATATCAGCGAGCATTTCCGTAGCCATTGGCAAAACACCGGTTTCAAAGCCCAACTGGTAGCGCCGCTCAGGTCTGTCGCGATCAGGTATCACCAGTTCCTGAATGAACTCGACGCCGTATCCTCAGAGGTGATCATCTCGGCGCCTGACATGCGGGAAGGGCATGAGCAAATCGATAAAGAGCCAACTGACGAAGTAAACAAGTTCTGGCGATCGGAGATGAACAAATACGGTTCGGAGGACGAGCGTGACGAGCAGATCATCAATCGATTCAATGACAGCGACGAACCGGAAATACTGATCGTCGTAAACAAGTTGCTGACGGGATTTGATGCCCCGCGCAATACGGTGCTGTACCTCTGCTGCACCCTGCGGGAACACACGTTATTACAGGCCATTGCACGGGTCAATCGCGTGTACCGGGACAAGGAATTCGGCTATATCATCGATTATGGCAACGTGCTTAAAGAACTGGACATGGCGCTGGCGATGTATGACGTGCTGCAGGACTTCGACGAAGACGACCTTGCCGAATCGCTCACATCGATCAACCAGGAAGTAAACAGGCTGCCGCAACATCACTCGGATTTGTGGGATATCTTCAAGCAGGTAGAAAATCGAAGCGATGACGAGGAGTTTGAACGACTGCTGGCCGATACCGAGCTACGAGAGGAGTTCTATGCGCCCCTGTCAGAATACGCGAAAACACTTGCTGTCGCGTTATCATCGGAACGGTTCGTAACAACCACCGATGAAAGCGAGATGAAGCGCTACAAGGATGACCTGAAACGCTTTCAGAGACTCAGCAACGCGGCCCGTCTGCGCTACGCTGAAAGTGTGGATTTCAGCAGTATTGAGCCGCGTATCAGAAAATTGCTTGATACTCATATACAGGCAGACACAGTCACCCGGCTCAATAAGCCGGTAAACATCTTCGACGATACGTCATTCAACCGGATCAAGGATGAGCAAGGTGTGTATGGCAACCTGACAACGGCGGCCAGGGCTGACACCATAGCCCACGCCGTCAAATGCACCATCAACGAAAAGATGGATGAAGACCCGGCGTTTTATCGTAAATTCTCAGTGTTGATCCAGGAAATGATTGACTCCTCCGGAGCCAAGCGCACCAGCGATCTGGAATATCTAAATCAGGTGACACAATTACGCGACCAAGTTGTATCCCGAAGACACGATGACGCTCCGGAGAAGCTGCGCGACAACGATGAGGCATGCGCCTATTACGGAGTGGTAAAACCTGTCTACCTGGCACACAACACGTTTTCAGGACAACAACTTGACGATATGGCGGCAGACACCGCGCTTACTGCTCAAGGTATCCTGAGCGATTGCCAAAAGGTTGATTTCTGGAACGATCTGGACGCCAGGAATAGCGTTAAGAATGCCATTGACGATTACCTCCACGATGAGATCAAATATAAGCATGATGTACCCCTGAGCGTAGAGCAGATGGACGAAATCATAGAAAAACTCATGAAGGTCGCCGAGTGCCGAAGGAGTGTATCGAATATGTAGTCATCCATGAGTTGCGTCACCTGCTCCACCACAACCACGGCCCGAAATTCCAGCGACTGGTTGACTTGAACTGTGCCAAACATGTATAGTTACAAATGTAACTAATTTTTGAGGAGAAAGCTGTGAAACTCGCCAGTCTTAGTGAGGGAGGGCGCGACGGCACCCTGGTAGTAGTCAATCGCGACATGAGCAAGGCCGTCAAGGTTCCTGACATCGCGCCGACCATGCAGGCAGCACTCGAAGAGTGGGCGGATACGGAACCTGCCTTGGTAGAAGTCTTCGACTGCCTCCAGGCAGGAAATGTTGAGGACGCCTTCGATTTCGACCCGAAACAAGTGGCCGCACCCCTGCCCCGTTCCTACCACTGGGCGGACGGCAGCGCCTACGTCACCCACGTAGAACTGGTGCGCAAGGCGCGCGGGGCGGAACTGCCCGATTCCTTCTGGACCGACCCGCTCATGTATATGGGCGCTTCCGATGTGTTTCTCGGCCCCTGTGACGATATCCCGCTGGAAAGCGAGGACTGGGGCATAGACTTCGAATCCGAGGTGGCGATCTTCACCGACGACGTGCCCGCAGGCATCACCCCGGAACAGGCAAAGGCGCATATCAAGCTCGTCACCATCATCAACGACGTATCGCTCAGGAACCTGATCCCCAAGGAACTGGCTAAACAGTTCGGGTTTTACCAGTCCAAGCCGCATACCGCGTTCGCGCCCGTTGCCGTTACCCCGGACGAACTGGGCGATGCCTGGGACGGCGGCAAGATCCATCTGCCCCTGCATTCCATCATGAACGGTGTAAAACTGGGGTCGCCCAACGCCGGTGTCGACAATACCTTCGACCTGCCCCGCTTGATCTCCCACGCGGCCAAATCACGCCCGCTCATGGCGGGAACGGTGGTCGGGTCGGGGACCGTTGCCAACGTCGGCAGCAAGGACGGCTCGTCCTGTATCTCTGAGATCCGCTGCCTGGAGACCATCGCCGACGGCAAACCCACGACGGAATTCATGAAGTTCGGCGATCGTATCGAGATCGAGATGTTCGATGAAAACGGCGCCTCCATCTTCGGCAGGATCGACCAGATCGTGACCCGGTACCACCCGCCGAGATGATATGAAACTGTATGGCTACTGGCGTTCATCGGCAGCCTACCGGGTACGCATCGCGCTCAACCTGAAAGGGCTGGATTACGAGGTGGCGCCGGTACACCTGCTGAAAGACGGCGGCGAGCAACTCCAGGCCGAATACCAGGCGATAAACCCCCAGGGCGTCGTCCCTGCCCTGGTGGATGGTGACGTCAGCATCGGCCAGTCTCTCGCCATTATGGATTACCTGGAAACCCGGTACCCGGAACCGCCCCTGTACCCGCAATCGGCAGAGGCCCGGGCATTTGCACAGCAGCTAGCCCTGGTAGTCGCCTGCGATATCCACCCGCTGAATAACCTGCGCGTGCTGAAATACCTGAAACGCACCCTGGAACAGGGCGACGAAGCAAGGAACGACTGGTATCACCACTGGGTAACAGGGGGTTTTACGGCAATGGAAAAACTATTGGATGGCAGGGACTGGCAAGGCCCTTACTGCCTGGACGAACAGGTGACCATCGCCGATGCCTGCCTGATCCCACAGATCTACAACGCCCGCCGCTTCGAAATAGCGATGGGCGATTTCCCCAGCCTGGTCAAAATAGAACAGGCGTGCATGGAACTGGAGGCGTTCCGGAGCGCGGCCCCGGAAAACCAGGTGGATGTAAATACATGAGAGGAGTAAACCATGTCCGGATTTGACAAAACAGTAAACAGTTACGCCGAGGCGCTGGACGGTCTGCAGGACGGCATGACCATCATCGCCGGCGGCTTCGGCCTGTGTGGCATCCCGGAAGGGTGCATCGCCCGCATCAGGGAAATGGGCGTGCGCGAGCTGACCATCATCTCCAACAACTGCGGGGTGGACGACTTCGGCCTGGGCCTGTTGCTGGAACACAAGCAGATAAAGAAAATGGTGTCCTCCTACGTTGGCGAGAACGCCCTGTTCGAGGAACAACTGCTCAACGGCGAACTGGAAGTGGAACTCACGCCCCAGGGCACGCTGGCGGAGAAGATGCGGGCCGGCGGCGCCGGCATCCCGGCGTTCTATACCGCCACCGGCTACGGTACACCCGTCGGGGAAGGCAAGGAGGTACGCGAGTTCAACGGCCGCCAATACATCCTGGAGGAAGCCGTCATCGGCGACTTCGCCATCGTCAAGGGCTGGAAGGCGGACCGCTACGGCAACGTCATCTACCGGCACACGGCGCAGAATTTCAACCCCATGGCCGCCACCGCCGGCAAGATCACCGTGGTCGAAGTGGAGCAACTCGTGGAACCCGGTGAACTGGACCCCACCGGCATCCACACGCCGGGCATCTACGTGGACCGGCTCGTCCAGGGCACTTTTGAGAAACGCATCGAACAACGCACCATAACGGAGTAACCCCATGGCACTCTCCCGTGAACAACTGGCAATGCGCGTCGCCCGTGAACTGCAGGACGGCTATTACGTCAACCTCGGCATCGGCATCCCCACCCTGGTCGCCAACTACATCCCGGAGGGCATGGAAGTGATGCTGCAATCGGAAAACGGCCTGCTCGGTATGGGCCCGTTCCCCACCGAGGAGCAACTGGACGCGGACATGATCAACGCCGGCAAACAGACCGTGACGGCCATCACCGGCGCCTCCATCTTCAACTCCGCGGAATCGTTCGCCATGATCCGCGGCGGCCATGTGGACCTCACGGTACTGGGTGCATTCGAGGTGGACGTGGAAGGCAACATCGCCTCCTGGATGATCCCGGGCAAGCTGATAAAAGGCATGGGCGGCGCCATGGACCTGGTGGCCGGCGCGGACAACATCATCGTTACCATGACCCATGCCAGTAAGAAAGGCGCATCGAAACTGCTGCCGAAATGTACCCTGCCCCTGACTGGTGCCGGGTGTATTCACAAGGTGGTGACCGACCTCGCCTATGTGGAGATTAACGATGGGAAGTTCTGGTTGAAGGAACGGGCGCCTGGGGTGAGTGTGGACGAGATTGTGGCGAAGACCGCGGGGAAGATGGTGGTGCCGGAGGTGGTGGTGGAGATGGGGTTTTGAGGAGAGAATTATAGACCTATGTCAAATAGGACTTGGTACTTGCCATAAGTTACCCAAATTAGTTACGCGGCCCGGACTACCCGGACGACGAACCGGAAACAGGGGGCCACAAGCACAGCCACTGGCATACGCACACAAGCATCACCATCATTCTCATGATTGAGTTTCGACTTGGAATCACAGGTGTGCGAATAGCAACGCCATCCATGTACGTAATTTGTTATTGTTAACCGGTTAGGATTGCCTTTAACCTGTCATGCTGCTCCTTGATCCATTGCGCGACTTCCGGCCATTCACTTTCGTCGTCGCCGGTCCAGTGTCTTCGGACAGTCACTGACCTACCTTTCATGCTCTCCCCCTCCAGGTTCTCTCCAAGTTCCTGGTCACTCATCTCTGTGCGGATAGCCCTTGAGTATCCTTGTACTCGCCTCGTCATTTCTTCCGCCGACTCGTCTCGGGTTTTCCAGACTTTGATATACAGCCAAAGCGATTCAGGATTTCCGACATATATGCCTATCCGGTCGCCGGTTGAGTTCAAAGCATCCGTCCATTGGTTTCCGCCTCGCCAGTCGTCCTTCTGTCCTGGTACACCACCCGTTTGTAATTTGAGAAATCTCCAAAAGCGCTGAGAGTGGTTGTTGTCATCGAACTCAACATCGATCCTGACATCGCATCGTCTGCCCATTTCCTGACAACGCTCCGCGCTGGCCGGATAGTCCCTTGCATAAGGATACAAGACGTACTCGCTATAACCCGGCACCGCGCGCAAGGTGCGTGTTCCGGCCATACTTCCGGCGGGATATCGACTAGCCGATTGCAAGTCATAGGTAACTGCTTCCCCGCAGAGTCGTTCAGCGTTCGCCGGGTCCCGGTCCAGGAGCGTGGCAGCGACGTTCAGCACCATGTCGCTCGCAGCGCTCTCGGTACGCCATGGACTTTCTTCGATGCGCCACCTGAGACCCGAGTCACGTGCCTGCGTATCGCGCTTGTCGGCTCCCTGATCCTGCCACGGCCAGCAATCCAATGCCCTGAGTGTTAACTCTTCAGCGCTTCGTTCCAGCGCCTCTTCGTCCCATGTATTTTCTTGCGCGAGACGACGCGTAATACCTATTGCGCTCCTCTTATACATTTCCCGTTTTGCATTGAACGTGATAGTACCCATGCTCGAGTTCGTGGCATCTCCGCTCAAGGTCAGATTTGCGAGGCGGTCGCGATAGCGTCCGTGTATTTCGTCAGCGCTGTCCCCCAAGTAGCTTCTCCACCCATTTGTCAACTTCTGCGGCATCACATGCTCAATCGTCAGGCGCTCCCGGGCCGGAGACTCTTCCTTATGTTCTGCTTCCATAAGCGCACATAACACCGCGAACGATGAACGGGTGGCACTGGCCCCGTAAGCCTTCCGGGTGCGGATGCCCTCACGAACTTCCTCATCACTTGGGACACCAACACGTGAGTTTCGGAGTCTTCGAATCCGGCCAAGCCAGTATTGCGGATAATCTTCATCAGTGTTTGGTCCAGGCCCATGGGCAAGCTCCGCCACTGATCTGTTCATCCCAGCTGTTGGCCGGTCTGCCAGCCATAGCCGGGTGATCCATGTTCCAATGCTTGAAATTACTTCAGCCAATTCTTCACTTGTCGTTCCCGTAGCATCATTCCGTGAAGCGTCATCAAGTAGCCGCAACGCCAAGGGACGGTGAACATCAATCCCCATTGCCCGTAAGTGCAAGAGTTTTTGTTCGACTTTCTTGTCAGGATGTTTCCCTGCCGTGCCGGTAATTATGCCGTAGAGTGACGCAAGTCGTGCAAGTTCTCTACAAAGAGCGGGGCGATCCTTGGCAAGTTCCTGCTGTACTGCCCAGCGCCGCAGTCCTTCATAGGCTTGATCGATTCCGATAACCTCACCGGTATGCCAGCGTAAGAAGTCTCGAAGAAACGTGTCTATGGGCTCACTCGCGTGTTCTGCTCCCAGTGCCCGTTCTATATCTCGCCAGTGCTTGTCATGTAGATATTGCTGCTCCGCATCAGGGAGACCCATCAGCAGCCAGTTTTTGACCTTCTCGCTCTCGGTGAGAGGGCGACCGGTAGCGTTCAGACTCTCGAAGATCTGTTGAGGGTCTTCCTTATTGCCTAGGCCAATGGTGACTACCCGAAATCGTTCGAGCCCCTTGAGCAAACGGCCTGCGTCATACTTAGCGACCAGACGGCGGGCGATTTTCCAGGCCTGTGTTACGGCGCCGGGGCCGTCCGGTTCGCCGTCCAGCCCGCGTTGGTATTCTGCTTCATCGCCGTCCTGAAGCCTCAGTTTTCGGAATTTTTCCGGGGGTTGTCCAGGATTCGTAAGCCGAAAGTCCCGTATAATCTGCGAGGTCCAATCACCGTAACAGCCTTCTGGCCCCAACTCTGATGCAATGCAGGCCAAGAGAATGCTCACAGTGGTCAGCCTCTGCTGCCCGTCAATGATGCGATGGCGGTTTACCACGCCAGGAGGACCTGGTTCAGGAAAGGTGAGAAGTGTCCCGCCGTAATGTGTTGCATCAGGATCAGCTTCCGCGACGGTCAGCAGATCATCAACAAGTCGTTCAATGTCGGACTGCCCCCAACGATAGCGGCGTTGCCAACGTGGCACAATGTACTGCACTTGCCCGTTTAAAAGTTTCAGAAAATCGATGTGGTAGGCGTCCATGGAACTACAGCAGAGCCGGTAAATTCTGTTGACGTTCTGTCTGCCTGTCTGAAAAGCGGCGTGCCGGTGATGGAGCTATAGCGGGCATGGTCACCATTTGAAACGACCAAAAAAGCAGAGTGCTAAGATTCAACCGTCGAATATCGCGCAAGTTCACGTGACCCGCAGTCGCACCTGTTTCACCAGCCAATAGCGCTCCTTGCTGCTTGGGAGCAAGTAAGTAGTAACAAAGGAAATGAGAATCAACTTTCTCGCAATCCGGACACAAGTGCGCCGTTCTTTGTCCCAAGCAGGCGGTCTGACCTTCATTAATAATTGCAACGTTTCCCGCTGGCGCCTCCCGCGCCAGAATTAGGTCACCCGGCACAGGAACAGCCCGCTTTGTCCATTCCGCATAGACATCCTTGGACACCCTGTTTACCCCATCAAGGAGTAGGCGCCCTCGCCCCACATTCGGCGTTCTTATTGACGGATACCCGGCTTCTTGGGTAGGAGCTGTCTTATAAAGACAATCGACAATGAACTCGCAAGCGTCGTTGAGCGTCGTGTGTCCCTCTTGTGAAGTCGTGGTACTACTCACGTTGGAGTGTCCTGTATGAACTGACGGCCTCGATTTACCATTTGCCCACGCTCCGTGAGCCGATACTTCTGGTTTCTTGCAGTGGGTAGCTCGGGGCGGGTCATTTCAATCAATCCTGCATCAAGCGCCGGGTGAATGTAGTTGTTTCGGAAAGTCGGACGATGAGACAGCCCCAGAACGGCCATCAGATCAAGCGCTGTCCTGGGACCGTTCCGTAATTCGGGGAGCAATCTTCTTACTTGGTCGGTTACATAGTCGCTTTCTTGATCGGTTGTGGGAAGCTCCAAAACAGCTTCCAGTATCGCCTCCAGCATATAGACGATGAACGGAGTGCTCTCTCCCTTAGATGAACTCTCACGGATGGCCTCGTAGTACTCACTTTGCCGTGCGTAAACCAGACTTTCCACCGGCACATAGGTAAACAGGCGCTTCCAGCGGGTCAGTATCAAGCTTTGCCAGAGACGTCCCATGCGGCCATTGCCGTCCTCAAACGGATGGATAAACTCGAACTCGTAATGGAAGACGGAACTGGTTATCAACGGATGTTCTTCCGTGCTGTCCAACCAGGACAGCAGGTCTGACATAAGATGAGGAACGCGGTCGGCAGGTGGGCCGATGTGATGCACTTCTCCCGCTCCTGCCACGGCAATACCACCGTGCCGGTAGCGGCCGGGGGCGTCAAGTAAGCCAACCATAAGCATCTCGTGGGCTTCAAGTAACTCAGTCTGGCTGGCCGGTTCCCATTGCGGGAATTTTTCATAAACTTTGAGGGCGTTACGTACCTCCTGAATTTCCCGAAGCGGCGCAATCACCGGCCTACCGTCGAGTATCGTGGAAATCTGTTCCTCGGTAAGCGTGTTGCCTTCTATCGCCAGCGACCCCTGAATCGAACGAATACGATTGGCCCGCCGCAAACGCAGGTCAGTCTGGCCAGGCATTTCCTCCGTCCTGCCAATCGCCTCGCCAATCCGCTCCACCAGATCGAGAACAGCCGAGGTGATTTTGTACGGCGGTGTTGTCCCCGTCTGATCGCCTGACATGTCACGCCGCGCCATGCTTTCCAATCCATTCGCGCAACGCCTCATCGATGCGTGTCTGCCATCCCCGGCCATCCGCCTTGAAGTAATCCAACACCTCCTGTGATAAACGAATGGTAGTCGATACCTTCGGCCTAGAAATCGGAGGGCGCCCACGACGAACTTCCGTATTACCAAACTTTTCCAGCCAGCCGTCCTTTGATAGGTCGGGAGCGGTATCAGGGTCAAAATCTCGGAGTGTAGAGTTTTCGTTTACGTTCATTGTTTTTTCTCGTTCGCAATTTAATGTTACTACATTAATTCAGCCTAACACAAGACCTATCTACCTGGGGCGACAAGAAATAAATATGAAGCAAAATGGTACAATGCTTGACACCTAGTACGTTAAAGCGTACGTTATGACGGCGGAGGTGTATTATGGCCACGGTTAATGCAACAGAAGCACGTTCAAGGTTATATAAACTGATCGATGAAGCATCACAAACTCACAAACCGATTGTCATTACCGGGAAAAGACACAACGCGGTCCTTCTCGCAGAGGAGGACTGGAATGCCATCAATGAAACCCTCTACCTGGTTTCAATTCCCGGTGTGCGAGAGTCCATCATTGAGGGGATGGAGACCGGACTTGAAGAATGCGATAAGGATCTCGATTGGTAGTGTGGGAACTGTATTTTGCGTATTTCACTGAATCCTGCCACCCGTTTCACGTGAAGGCTGCCACCCGGAACGCAGCAAAGCTGCCACCCCCGGGCGCGTGATGACGTGGGTGTTGGTCATTATGACTCTGTTGGGGTCATCGTCGTCAATATTTTTTTCTGTTTTCGCATGGATTCTCCCTTGAGGTTGATTTTGTAAGCATTGTGCACCAAGCGGTCGAGGATGGCATCGGCGAGGGTGGGGTCGCCGATACTGTCATGCCATTTTTCGGGCGGTAATTGACTGGTAGCGAGGGTGGAGCGTGCGCCGTGGCGGTCTTCCAGGATTTCCAGCAGGTCACGGCGCTGCTCTGCGTTCAGTTTGACCAGGCCCCAGTCATCGAGGATGAGGACCTGGGTTCTCGCCAGGGTGGACAGGAGTTTAGGGTAGCGTCCGTCCCCTTTGGCGATAGTCATGTCCTGGAGGAGTCTGGGCAGGCGCAGGTAGAGGGCGGTGTGGCCCACTCGGCAGGCGCTGTGCGCCAGGGCGCAGGCGAGCCAGGTTTTGCCGACGCCGGTGGGGCCGGTGATGAGGATATTGAGGTGTTCCCTGACCCACTGGCAGGTGGCCAGTGATTGCATCAGGGATTTATCCAGTCCGCGCGGGTGGTGATAGTCGATATCCTCCAGGGCGGCATTGTGTTTGAGGCGGGCGCGGCGCAACCGGTTGGAAGTGCGCCGGTTGTCCCGCTCGGTGAGCTCCCGGTCGACGAGCAGGCCGAGGCGTTCCTCGAAGCTGAGCGTGTCGATATCGGGCAGGGTCATTTGCTCGGTGAGCGCGGCAACCATACCGGTGCACTTCAGGGTGTGGAGTTTATCCAGGGTGGGATGTGTCAACATAGTGCTCTCCTGTTGTGGATCAGTGGTAGTAGGATGGGCCACGCAGATTGTCGTGGTCATCAGGCAAGTCCGCCTCGGTCTGTTCGGCAAGGGGTTGCCGGTCGAGGCCGTGGCGGAGGATGGATTCGAGACTCTTGTAGCTGTGGCTGCCCAGGGTGAGGGCGCGTTGGCAGGCGGCCTCCAGCCGGTCATTGCCATAGGTTTTGCCAAGACGCAGAATGCCTAAACAGCTGCGGTAGGCCTGCTGGGGGTGCTTGCGGGCAGACAGGACACGGAGGATAAGGGTTTCTGTGGCCGGCCCGACCTGCGCGGCCCAGCGGCCCAGGCGTTGCGGAGACCACTCGCCGGCCTGGCGGTGTGCCTCGGGCATGTGGGCCGTGACGGTGGTATGGCGCGCCTTGTGGCAGGAGCGCCGATGGCTGGCGATGCGTTGTCCACGGTGGAAACACTCAATGGTGTTGGCGGTGATGCGCACGTCCACTTGTTTTTTGATGAGCGCATGGGGCACGGAGTAGTAATGGCCATGGACCTCGACGTGATAGTCGATATGGACCCGTGCCTGCTTCCACTCGGCGTATTCGTACGGCTCGACGGGCAGGGGGCGCAGGGCCGGTTTGTCCAGTTGCTCAAACAGGGTGCGCCGGGTGCCCGGCAGTTTCTTGAAGGGCCGGTTGTTGAGCGTCTCAAGCAACGCCCGGATGGCCCGGTTCAACTCGGCCAGGGAGAAGCACTGACGCCGGCGCAGCGCGGCGAGGATCCAGCGCTCCACCACCTGGACTGCGACCTCTGCTTTCGCTTTGTCACGGGGGCGCCGCACCCGCGCCGGGACGATAGCGACCCCGTAATGGGCGGCCAGGTCCTGGTAGGTGGGGTTGATATCCGGCTCATACCGGTGTGCCCTGGCAACGCCTGCGCGTAAATTGTCGGGCACCACCACCGCCGGCACACCACCGAAGTAGTCAAAACAGCGCACGTGGGCGCCGGTCCAGTCTGCCAGTCCCTGGGTCCAGGTGGCCTCGGCATAGGTGTAGTTCGATGCACCCAGCGCTGCCACAAACACCTCTGCCTCACGCACCTCCCCGGTCGCCGGGTTGATGACCTGGGCACGCATACCGGCATAATCCACGAACAGCTTCTCACCGGCCCGGTGACTCTGGCGCATCACCAGGTCCAGCTTGCCGGCCCAGGCCCGGTACTGCCGGCAGAACCAAGTGTACTGATACCCGTGCGGGTAAGTCTGGCGATACTCATGCCATAACAACTGCAGGGTGACGCCCGGGCGTTTCAACTCCCGATGAACTTCTGACCAATCGGGCATGCCGCGGGCCGCAGCGGGCACGGCCGGGGTGGGCGGAAACAGCAGACGCTCCAGCGCCCCGTCATCCAGCTCAACCGGCAACGGCCAACCCAGCCCGGCCGCCTCGGCCCGGCGCAGGTACGCATCCACCGCCGGACGGGAAAGGCCACAACTCCTGGCGGTCTGGCGTTTACTCAGGCCCTGGCCCCAACACAGGCGTAATACTTCTTTTATCTTTCTCATGGACAACCTCTTTGCGGGCATCTGTGTCTCCTCCTTTCAGTAGAAATAAGGACACAGGATACCCGTGGTTATCCACGTCAAACGCGCCGGCTATCTACCTCCCTGGGGGTGGCAGCTTTGCCGTGTAATGGGTGGCAGCTTTCGTGTGTAATGGGTGGCAGCTTTGCCGTATAATCGGTGGCAGCTTTGCCGTGAAATACGCATGTATTTCACCCGGCAAGCCAAAAAGGACGCCAGAAAACTGGCCGCTGCCGGACTCAAGGAAAAAGCCCAAGCATTGCTTGCCATTCTCCAGGAAAATCCATATCAAACCCCGCCCCCTTATGAAAAACTGTTGGGGGACTTGACTGGAACCTACTCCCGGAGAATTAACATTCAACACCGGCTGGTCTACCAGGTACTGGATGATAAAAAAGCCGTAAAAGTGATACGTTTCTGGACGCACTACGAATAGTAGTTCTGAAGGTGTTGATATCAAGTACGACGGCCCGCACGCACGGCATCCACTTCATCATCAACCAGTTCGAGAATCTCTTGTGGGTCATAGCCGGCATTCCAATCCTTGACCTGACGAACAGTAAGATCAAACACATGGCGTCGCACTGCTTCATTAACGAAGCGGGACAGGTCACCTTTCTTGCCGCCATTACGGGCAAGAAAGGCTCGGACCGTCCGGTCTGTCACTTCAGGGATTGTGATGTTCCATCGAACCATGGATCACTTCCTCAGTTCAGGAAAAATTCGGTTAAAACCTATACTGATGAGAAAATCTCTCAGGCTATCTTCTACTGTACATGCCCGCTTAAGACCGTCTTCACCCGGTTGTTTATGGATAGACCTGGCATCAATCCCTTTGTAATACTCAGGCCAGACTTTTGCTAATTCTGATAATGCTGTATCGGCTGGGGGCCTTTTATTCTCACATCCGGGAAAGTGCCTCAACAGGAACGCCTCAAAATTGCTATAGACCAACTTCACATTATGCTCTGCGGCTAACGGTCTTATCTTGTTATCTCTGCCAACAGATCTGCCCAATTTATCCGAGTCCAGCATTATGGCCTTTACCAAGTAGTCTCCGTGGTTCCTTGAAGTCCGTTTCATCAGCCTGATCGACTCCTCGACTACTTTCAGTGGATCGCCCCCGCCGGTCACATTGTTGCAATCGATATGTATTGGTAAATTATGAAAATCTGCTATTAGTTGAAGATATCGTCCGTAACTTCTTTCGCTG
Source organism: Gammaproteobacteria bacterium (assembly GCA_965116495.1). GTDB lineage: Bacteria > Pseudomonadota > Gammaproteobacteria > Eutrophobiales > Eutrophobiaceae > JAAXHV01. The sequence goes on from OZ220696.1 coordinate 1,770,786, forward strand.
ATACCTTCGGATCCCAAGAAAATCCTTTTTCGCGTCTTTCTTCCCTGCATTGGAAACAAACCTCAACCGATGTTCGGCACGGCGCCGAATACACCGCCCAAGTACTTTTTATAATAGTTGTCTACTCTTCTGACACCAGCGATGTCGTTTAACCCGTAAACCTGAGTCTTGCCGTCAGGAGTTTTCTTGGTGAAATAAATTTCCTCTTTTTCCAGATGCTCCAGCAAAGTTGCGTTGTGGCATGCCATGAATAATTGCGCGTTATGGGGGTTGGTTCGGTCATCGTGGAACCAGCCGATGATTTCCGGCATCAGAGAAGGATGAATATCATTGTCAATTTCATCCAGGACGATTAATCCACCTGCTTCAAGCACATAATTAATATAAAGAAATAGATTATAAAATTTTTGTGTTCCCTGCGATTCCAAACCAAATAACAAAGTATCATTCAATCCGGAATGCCTGAAATAAGGTATCAACATACTGTCAGGCTTGTTGTTCGCACTTACAAAAACCTGTTCGATGCCCAAATCCAGCATCCGTAACTTATTGTTCAGTTTTTTCAACACCTCTTCATTTGATGCATAATATTTGGTGGCTGTATTCTCCTCGAAATCAAATTTTTGCAGTGTTGATACATTCGTGAATATAGTATTTAACACCGAATTGAAAGCATTGGAGACCGCATGGTTATATAGAACAAGCGTGGGTATGACACTGGCATTACCCCGAAAAGTTTGAAGTGGATAATCTTTTACTTTGACTTTAAATTCAGGTGAATCCTTTATCTGTTCCCCTTCACGATGGAACAACCTGCGGAATTTGCCCTCCGGCGCAAAATACAAACTTTCTGATTTAACAACTGGATTGATTTCCGGTTTGAGTGGATTTTTATTGCCAGGATAGTAACTTATCTCCAAGCTGTATCGATAAACGCAAGGCTTTTCTCCCTCTATCAAATCACCGTCGTATTCAACTTCAAATCGTGAAATACCATGCTGTCCCTCAGAATCGGCGAACGGCAACAAGGGCAAATCATTTGTTGGTGGCTGATTAAACGATTCGGTTAAAAACCACTTTAAAAACCCCAACGCCCGCAATATAGTCGTCTTACCTGAAGCATTTGCGCCAAATATTGAAACGACCTTGGGTATCCTGGTAGAAGATATTTCTTTTTCAATGCCAAAGACGGGCAAATCCGGCGCATTGCTGGGCACCGCAAGATCAAGAACCTGCTTATCCTTAATCGAATAGAAATTTTCGACTGATATCTTCCTTAGCATGATATTACGACAAAAACTATACTTATTTGCGAATTTAACGTGCTATTAACGCTCGTTAAATGAAATATAAGACAATTTTTTGTCGATGTCAATATTTAACAGATCCTTTTACTCCCTCTCCAATACCCCCTGACAAGCAGCCGGCAAATCGGCCATCATGATTTCCGGCGGTTGATCCTCCGGCGCTCGCGGCGGCGGATACAACGCCTCATCGGTAAACCACCAGTCCAATTCTTCATCGCAGCCGTCACCCTCGGGCGGTGATTCCTGTTCGATACACGCGCCTTCATTTGGACAATGCAAACGGACATGGAAATGGGAGTCATGACCCCACCATGGCCGCACCTTGCGCAGCCAGTCAATGTCGTCTTCTCCCACGTCCTCGCAGAGGCGGCGCTTGATTGCCGCGTTCACGAAAATGCGGGCTACGGCCTCATCTCGCGCCGCGGCTTCAATAACCTGCGAGTGCGCACCGGTCCAATAACCGTTCACATGCAACCGGTTCACCGCGACCACTGAAGGAGAACTTATCTTCTCCCGTTCCGCCACGCTCAGCTCCAGGCTGTCCGGCGCACGCAGCCAGATATCAGCATCGAGGCCGATCTGGTGCGAACGGTGACTGGAGACCATGGGCCCGCCGCGCGCATGGCTGATGTCGCCCACGTAAAGCCCGGGCCAGCCGGCAGAATGGGCTGCGCGGGACAACCGCTCTATGAATGCAATCATGTCCGGATGGCCCCAGTTGCGGTTGCGGGACAGGCGCATCGCCTGCCAGCCCGGCCCTGATTCGGCAAGCTGTGCCGCCCCGGCCAGGCATCCCGCAGCGTAACCGCCGAGTGACGCGGGAGCTGTGCTCGTCGGCGCATCTATCGCGCTGAAGGCGAACTTGGCCGGCTGCTCTTGCTGCGCGCCGGCGCTGAATGTGAGAATGAGGCTGACGGCGAACGCCGCTACCAGCCCGTTGCGACGGACCGCCGGACAGTTTCCAGGCATGCTTTTCAATGGGCGCTGATTTCCGTCGATTTCCGTTTCTTACTGTTCTCGACCCACTGCGATAGTATAAATACCGGTCTGCTCCCTATTCCTCCGGCGTAAACTCGCTCATACTGGGCGGATAGGTATCGTACTTCGGCAAATCGTCGTCGATATCGCACCAGCTTGCCTTTGACTGCCAGAAGATATGCGCGGCGTGCCCGGTTTCAACCTCCCCGTCCAGGGTGGCGGCGGTGGCGGCCAGCACTTCGCCGCCGTTGATCTCTGCGACCAGGGCGGAGCCGCACACGCTGCAGAACAGCCTGGCGGAGTGGGAACTGGACTGGTAGCGGGCCACCAGTTCCTCACCTTCCACCCAGGTGAAATTCTCCAGTGTCACCGGTTCGATATAAGTACCGAACGCGGCGCCGTGATATTTCTGGCAGAAGGTACAGTGGCAATGGTCGATATCATCGGAGGTGGTGATTACTTCGTAGCGGATTTTCCCGCACAGGCAACTGCCATGGGTTTTCATGGTTGTCTTTTTTCAGCTTGATATTTTTTGATGGTAGAGAGCCGATATTATGCCTTTTTAGGGAAGCATAAGTAAGACTGGATTCCCGCTTGCGCGGGAATGACGGCCGGGTTCCTGCTCGCGGTGGTTTCCTGCTCGCGCAGGAGCGTGTAAAGCGGCAGGATACCGGTCTCTTCGATAACCTTGAATAAAGGCAGGGCGAAATCACCGGGAATGCCGAAGATCTCCTTGACCCCATAGCCTTTCAAGGCCTTGAGCAATTGCTCGGCAAGATTCATTCGTCATCCTGTCCTGTCAGGGTATTTGCATTCCTTCGAGCGCGCCAAACGGCAGGGCCAAATACGGTGATGGCGCCAGATAGCGCTTCAAATCCGGCAGAACACTCCGTCTCTCCGGGTTTAATGCAGGTGTGATGGAATTGGCAGACGCGCCGGCATCAAATACCCGACCAATTCAACCCATGTGGAAAAAATCAAGCTTGTTTCCATCAAGGTCCCTGAAATAAGCAGCGTAAAAACCCGGCATGCGCTCTCCAGGCGCACCTTCATCCGTACCACCCAGTTCCAGGGCCTTGGCGTACAATCTATCCACCGTTTCCTTGCTGTCCACTGCCAGGGCGACCATCGTGCCATTACCTGCTGTTGCAGGATTGCCGTCAAACGGCACGATTACACCAAATAAAGGCGAGCCTTCGCCGGTACTCCAGGTAACCAGACGTTCCAGTTCAAGCGCTCTCCCAGCGCCAATTTCTCCAAGTAACGCATCATAGTAGGCAGCAGAGCGGCCCAGGTCGTTAGTTCCAATTGTTACATAACCAATCATAATTACTCCTTAATGTAAAAGCCCGGTATGTTACCGTGATTAATGTATACCGCTGTATTCCGGTATTTCAGTTTATATTATTCCGTGACGCCTTATTTTGACTTTGCTTCCTTGCTCAACTCCACACCGGATATGATACCAGATTTGAATGTATCCATCCCGTACCCATCAGTAGCATAAGAATCGTTCCTACAGTTTCAGGACTACCTTGGCGGTTGCAGGTTTGGCACTACAGAGTAACACCTGATTCTCTTCAGGTTGATGAGTTAAACTGACATCGTAATGTACCTTTCCTTCTTCCAGCCCGACACTGCAACTCTGGCATACACCCATACGACATGCATTAGCGGGAGATAAACCTGCGGATTCGGCAAGTTCCAGCAGTGTCAGATCTCCTTCAGCCGTCCATTGAACAGTTTTCCCCGCATGTGAAAAAACGACGGTAGCACTATCGAGTTGCCCGTGCTGGTTGCTACCACTATTGGACAGAAATGATTCCTGGAATACGCGCTCAGGATTGGCCCCGGCACGTGCCAGCTCAGCATACAATTTGTCCCGGAACACCGGTGGACCACACATATAAATGTCGACCTCGACCAGGGGCATATCGATCCGTTTTCCTCCGTGAATGATATGGCAACCTTCCATAAAACTCTGAATATGCTCCAGGGACAGATAGCCCTTTATATGATAGTCCTCGCCAATTTCATCATCTCCCGAGGGTTGATCATAAACATGGAGCATGGGAATCCCGTGTTCGCTCGCTATCAGGTCCAGTTCGGCGCGGAACGCCTGTACTGCACGATTCCGGCAGCAATGGATAAAGTACAACGGTGGTGCCTTTTCGCCTCGCGCAAGGTGGGCCTTAAGCATGGAAAATAAAGGTGTGATCCCAACCCCTCCGGCTATCAGCAGTATGGGTTTGAAACCAGTGCGATCCAGCACAAAGCGCCCCATGGGCGGACTAATGGATAAATTTGAACCTGCCTTGATTTGCTCGTGCATTAAACCGGAACCTGAGCCTTGCGGTTCCTTTTTGATGCTGAGGCGATAATGATCCGGTTCATCCTGGTAATCCGACAGGCTCCACACACGAATCAGGGGTGACCCGGCATTAACCGGGAGTTGCACGGTAAGAAATTGACCTGCCCTGTAGCCGGCTAACGGCTGATCATCCCCGGGCTTCAAAATAAAGGATTTAACCTCGGCGGTTTCTTCAATGACCTCAGCGACGCTGAATTCACGCCAACCCTGCCAACGACCCTGGCGGGTGCGTTCCTGATCCAGGGTTTGATACAGTTTGTTGCGTAACAATAAAGCGGAGGTTTCGCTGAGTCCCGGCAAGGCAAGGATGTGTTGCAACTTCTGCTTGTCGATAGCCTTGCCGAAGATATATTGGGCAATTTCATGAATGGTGACACTGTCTGTGGCTTTGCTGACAATTTTCACCTCATCACCGGCTTGAATCGCCCCTGTCCGCTGCACATTAAAATACACCCCGCTTTTCCCGGACAGGGCGAATTCCCTGATAAATGTTTCCGGCTGACCCATATGCCAACACAGTTTAAAACAGGGTACACGCGGGCCGGATACCTTGAGTTGAGCCTCTGCACCAATGGAAAGCACATCTCCAACCTGCAACTGCGCCTCATCCAGTCCGGCAACGGACAGGTTTTCTGCGAAATAACCCGGCGCCCACTTCAACTTTGCATCCAGCCGCTCTGCCCAGTATTTGTAATGTTCCCGGGCAATGGCATATACAGCGTCGGTATGCACAGCTACTTCATTACCTTCGATGCCGTGCTCGTTGATCCGTATCGAACCAGTTACACGGTTTTTTAAATAGGCTGTCTTTACCGGTTGGCCGTGGATATCCAGTTCCCGTGTCTTGCCGGTGCAGATATCAATCAGTTTCATCCTTTTTTTATCCCAACCTGAAATGGACGGGATTAACTCCGTTTACCGCGCGTTCAGTAACAACTGCCGAAAAAGTCAAGCACCTGCGCGTTGAATTCCTCCGCGTACTCATGGAAAGAAAGATGGTCGGGCATGTAATGTATTCTTGCATTCGGCTGATTCTTTCTGATCCATTCACCGGCTGCCTGTTTCCATTCCTCGCGCACAATCTGCAACACCGGTATTTCCTTGTCAATCCTACCCGCTACCTCCCTGTAATCCAAGTCAAAACTGATTTTGATGAGTTCACAGGCAATGTGTTCCGGTGTCTTGGCAGCTTCACGGAGCATGTCTTGCACGAAGACCTCCCCGGGGGCGCCGACGTAACAATAGCGCAGGTATTCCTCAAAAAATTTCAGGTGGCCGTATTTTGCGATTAACTCAAGGCTGGCCTGCAGTTCCTCCTCCTCACCTTCTCCCCAGTCGGACCCGTTCTCCTTCATGATCTTCGGCGGTTCATCGATACTGATAAACCCGCGCACATTACCGGTGCCGTGCTTTTCGAAATAGGAATAAGCGGCCGATACGCCCATGGACCAACCGGCGATGATGCAATTCTCTATTCCCAGCCGGGTGATGAATTCATGCAGGTCGGCGCCGTGCCGGTCGTAGTTGTTACCGTCTGCCGTGACGCTTGAATCGCCGTGACTGCGTGGGTCATAAGCCAGGACCCGGTAGTGTTCTGCGATTGCCGGGAGATTCCTGGAAAATACCCGGGTCGTATAAGTCCAGCCCGGTATGAAAATGACCGGCTTGCCGCTACCGTATTCTACGTAAGAGAGCGCTAATTCATCGGACAGGACGATTCGCTTTTTCATCAGAAGTCCTTGCGGACCTCGAGACCGAAACTGCGCGGGCGGTTGGTCATGATACGGGGCCGCCCCGGTTTCTCCGCCGCAATGGAACGGTTATCCGACAGGTTGGCGTGTTCGTTGGTCGCGTTTTTCACAAACAGGGCCACGTCCCAACTGCCCGCCTGGTATGCGCCGATACGAAAATTAAGCAACTCGAAGGAATCCCTCATCCGCGGCGGCAATATTCCACTGTTGTTTCCACTGAGACTGTCGTCATACCAGGAATAATCACCACGGATATAACCTTCCCAATCGGCAAACAGCGGGAAGCTGTATTCGGCAGCGGCATTAAAGGTGACTTCGGGCACCTGGGTAACACGATCTCCTTCTTCCGTACCTGCCAGGGAATTGCCTGTTGTTATCTCGGCATCGGTGTAGCCAAAACCAATGGATAAATTCAGGCCTTCTACAGGAACCGCCTCCAGTTCGACTTCAACGCCTTTATTCTTTGCCGCACCGGAATTCGCCACGTACTGGAATCCGCAGGCCAGCCGGTTCGTCTGCAGAATATCGTCCCAGTTGATATTGAACGCCGACACGTTCAGGTTCACCCGATTTTCAAACCAGGAAGATTTCATGCCCATCTCAAAATTCCACAGCGAGTCTGAATCGAACGTGGCCACATCCTCGCTGGTAATGCCCAGGCCGGCAAGCTCACCCGCACAAAGAAGCAGCGGTACGGACAGGTTTACGCCGCCCACGCGAAAACCCTTGGACGCGGAAGCGTAAACCAGCAGGTCGTCAGTGACATCCAGTTCCAGCAGGACCTTGGGCACAACCCTGGAACTGCTGCGTGAGGTACGCGGCAGGATTGTCGGACCACTGTTGACAAACCCTCCCCGGTCGGAGGTGAAATCGATGGTCGTATCGGACCAGCGCGCACCGGCGGTTAGTCTCAGGCCATCACTCAGTCTTAACGTCAGCTCACCGAACACCGCAATTTCTTCCGTATCCTGGTCATCGTACGTGTAAAACACCAGGTCGGAGCCCAGCAGGCCGGGGGGAACCGGCACCGGGAATCCGGGGGCAATACCCGTCAATATTGCATTGAGTGCACCGGTAAACTGCGCATTGATACCGGGTGCGAAGGACGGCGGATAGGTCAGGATATGTTCCCTGTCCTCGTAGAAGACACCCAGCGTCAAAGCTACATCGTTAAACGGCAGGTCGCCAAAATCGGTAATGAACCGCGTTTCGTGCACAAACGAAGAGTCCTCCTCTTCTTCATAGACAAAACTGGGTATGTGAGGCTCAGACAAGCCACTGGCCGCAAACAGCAACCCGTCAAGCGTGCCGGTCTGGTCCTCAAACTCCTCGATCTTTCGGTCGAACCCCGCCGTGGTGGATACGATCTCGCCAAAACCGGTATCGATATTCACGGTTACGCTGGCAAGCCACCATTCCTCCTCGCCGGGTTCCTCGATGTTGTTATGCCGGGGCACGTCAAAACTGCCCGGGGACAGGTCGGCCAGGGGCAGGTTATCCGAATCGGTGCGTTGGTACATGAACCGGGGTCTGATGCTGATGTTGTCCGCAGCATTCCACACGAACGAGATGGCGCCGCCGTAAAACTCGTCGTCATCGATGTTGTTCACCGTATTGAACGCGAGCCTGTTGGAACCGGCTATATGTACCCGGTCAAACACGCCGGAATTCTGTGCGTAGTAAAATAGCGCACGGGCGCCCAGCACACCTTCCACGATCGGCGCGTTCACGCTGCCGTCCACCCGCCAGTTGATGTCTCCCTCCTTGACGTCCGATATTGATGCCCCGAGATAGCCGTCAAACTCGTCGGCATCTGCCTGTTTCGTGATGACGCGCACCGTCCCGCCCATGGAACGCGCACCGTAAAGGGTGCCCTGGGGGCCGCGTAACACCTCTACCCGGGAAATATCCGAGACCCGCGGGTTCATGTATTCCGGCACCGGGATATCGTCGATGTAAAAGCCGGTCGCACCGACCACACCGCCACCGGCCACGCCGCGGATTGCGGGAGAGCCCGAATTGAACCGGCCGTCAGCCTCGTTACTGAAGCCCAGGTTCGGGATCTTGACGCCGTAGTCGAATATCCCCTCGGCGCCGATACGCTGCAGTTCAAACTCGCTCAAAGCCGTGATGGACATGGCAGTATCCTGCAGGCTGGTCTCGCGCTTGGTCGCGGTAACGATGATCTCTTCAATAACCTGCGCCTGCACCGGTTCCGCGGCAACCGGGCACAGCAGGAATAAAATTACCCATCGCCGGGTAAACATCATGATCTTTTTTCCAATCATTACTACCCCCATACAGATGTATTTACATGATTTGACAAGGGACAGTATTACTGCTTGAATTAAGGGAGTGTTATCCTCAATGCGCAACATAGACGTATTTTTCAGGCTGAATCGGTGAGTATGTGCGATGGATTATCCGATTTGCGCAAAAAAACCTTCGATCAGGAAACTTCATCACCGGGACATCGATGAACAGGCGGCGCGGCTTACCGGTTACGATCAATCCTACCAGCAGATCAGCAGGGGTCCTTTCAGCGGCACTTTCACCACCTGTGATATAAACCAGGAACTGAGTCTGTTTTTTGAAAAGACCAACCAGGTGGTATATCAAAATGCCACGGTCCCGCGTGGTTATTATGCGATCGGCTTGTTGATGAATACCGACAGGACGCTGACTCTGAACTGTGAACCCTTCCCCAAGGGAGCGGCGTTCATCCTGCCTCCAGGGGCCGAGATGGAGGGTATTTCATCGCCCGATATGAAAATCTGTATCATCCACGTATCCTGCGATTTACTGAAACGCGAGCTTCAACACCAGTACCGGGAGTTGAACCTGTTTAAACCGGACCGTATCCCCTATATGCTCGTTAACAACGTTACGGAAACGTGGCCCCTGTATTCATTGCTGGAAGATTTTCTGACAGGGGCGGATAAAGTGCATCTTTCCCTGGAAGGCGCGAACCAGCTGGAGGCACTCAAAAATATCCTGCTGGAAACAATATGTTCGGTGTTTATCACCAGGAACGAGTCTGACAGGAATAAAACCGGCATGACGACAAGAACCAAACACCAGCGGCTGTTCCATGATGCACTCGACATAATCAAGGATAATATTTGTGAAGAATTGACGGTCGGGAAGCTGTGCGAAGAACTGACGGCATCACGGCGCACACTGGAATACGTATTCAATGAGAACATCAGGATGAGCCCGGCCAAGTATATCAGGGCCTTGCGCCTCAATAACATCAGGCGGGAAATCCTGTCGGAGGAACACAGCACCCTGGGCGACATCGCGGCGAAATGGGGCATCTGGCACCTGGGCCGCTTCGCCAAGGATTATTACCGGCTTTTCGGAGAACTGCCCTCCGCGACGAAAGGGAGTGTTTACCGGCGTTAACGGGTAAAAGAGCCCGGGGACGAAGAGCCTGAGGACGGACCCCCGCTTACAACATGCGGGGGCAATCAAATCCGTCCCCTGTAACTCCCTGAAACTCCCTGTAATTCGTACCTGCTACAAGGCGTCCTGACCCAGGACTCCGCGCCGGACCTGGTCCTGCTCGATGGATTCAAACAGTGCCTGAAAATTGCCTTCGCCAAATCCCTCGTTGCCCTTGCGCTGGATAATTTCGAAGAAAATCGGCCCGATCACATTCCCGGTGAAGATCTGGAGCAGAGTCCCCTGATCTTCAGTGGGAGCACCGTCAATCAATATGCGGCGCTGTCTCAGGGCGTTCAGGTCTTCGCCGTGGCCCGGCAAGCGCCGGTCTACCCCGTCATAGTAGCTGTCGGGCGTATCCTGGAATACGACGTCGTGGCTGCGTAAGGCATCCACGGTCGCATAGATGTCATCCGTTGCCAGGGCGATGTGCTGGATGCCCTCACCGCGATATTCACTGAGATACTCCTCGATTTGTGATTTGTCGTCGGCAGATTCGTTGATCGGTATTCGAATCTTCCCGCACGGACTGGTCATGGCGCGGCTTTTCAGCCCGGTCAGTTTCCCTTCGATATCGAAATACTTCAGTTCGCGGAAGCTGAATAATGTCTCGTAGAACCCGGCCCACTTGTCCATATTACCGCGCCGGACGTTGTGGGTAAGGTGGTCCACACAGGTCAACCCGGTGCGCATGACCCGGTAATCGGTCTCAACCGGGACGAAATCCACGTCGTAGATGTTCCTGTCTCCATAACGGTCGACCAGGTACACGCGGCTGCCGCCGATCCCCTCAATGGCAGGGATATTCAATTCCATTGGTCCGGGCCTGGTTTCCACACCTTGCGCGCCCAGGTCAAGGGCCCGGGCATAGGCCCCGGCCGCGTCCCTCACCCGGAATGCGACGGCGCAGGTGGACGGTCCGTGCTGCTCGGCAAAGCGCTGTGCAAAACTGTCCGGTTCGGCGTTGATGATAAAGTTGATATCACCCTGTGAATGTAATGTGACGTTCTTGCCGCGGTGTTTTGCCGTTGCGGGAAAACCCATTTTTTCAAACAGGTCGCGCAGCAATTCCGGGTCGGGCGCGGTATATTCGATAAATTCGAAGCCGTCGGTGCCCATGGGGTTGTGGGTGTCGGTCATATTCACCTCTGTCGGATAGTTGCTTACACAACTAATATTAGTTGCATAAACAACTATTGTCAACATTTTATGAGTACTAAGTAACTTGACACGGTGTTGGTCATAACTCAGAATTGTTTCAAGGAGACAACATACCAGGGGCAATACGAACAGGACAGGTTGTCAGGATTTTGAAGGATACAGGAAAGGAACAATGTCTGAAATCGACAAGATCAAAGAGGAGATTGGCTGGCTGAAGGTAGTATTCGGACTGTTAATTGTCACTGATATTTCTTTGATCGGATGGATAGCCCGGAATATAGTTAAGATTCATAGCTTGGTTCTATTTGCGGCCATCATCATAGTTGCATTAGTTACATTGATCATTATGGTAATTAACCGACGTGTATATAGAAAGCTCGACGATTTGGGAGACTTGTAATGGTATTAGGTGAATGGTTGGTTCTATTGGCGGGTCTTATATTCATAATCGGCATCAGCAAAATAGGCTGGGATATCGTTACTCATGACAAAAAGCGTCGCTGACAGCTGACTTTTGCCTGCAAATCGGCGCATCGCAAATACAAACTGCTTTGCGACATCGTAAACCCCTGCAACTCGAATCATTCCTGCCCTACCGGTTGTCCCTGCTGTCGAATGCCGTCAGCGGCGCCATCGCTGCTGTCTATGGGGACAAGTTCGCCATTTCCATGCCGGAGTGGCGCATCATGATGATCCTGGCGGAATACCCGGACGTGTCGGCCGATGAGGTGTGCCGGCGCACAAAAATAGAAAAATCCGTGGTCTCCCGCGCCGTGGCGCGGTTACTCAAGCGTCATTTCATCAACCGTGAAATCGATGAAGATGACAGGCGCCGTTCAATCCTGAGACTTTCCGAAACCGGCTTATCCGTTTATGATGAAGTGATGCCCATAGCCAGGGATTATGAAGCAAAATTATTATCCGGTTTGACCGCTGAAGAGATGGAAACCTTCAACACCATGATTGACAAACTGCTGGAAAAGGCATCCCGTATTGAATACTGACAAAGCAGTTCTAAAAGGGGACGGAATTAATTCCGTCCCCCGCCTGCACTGCGTTCCCCACCCGTCCTGCGTCACTAACGCATCATGCAATTTAACTGGAGATGAACTATGGAATTAGCCGTACTCGGCGGCGGACATGGCAGTTATGCCGCCGCCGCGACCCTCACCGAACAAGGTCACCAGGTGCGTTTCTGGCGCCGCAACAGTGAGGCCTTCGAACCGGTACTGAAATCAAAATCCATTACCGTCCTCGACAGTAAAGGCAAACGGGACGTGGAAATCCATCGGGTTACGACCAACCTCGCCGAAGCTGTAGACGGCGTGGAGTTAATCGTCATTCCCCTGCCGGCGTCGGTCCATGAAGCCCTGGCCCGGGAACTGGCGCCCCACCTGAAAGACGGCCAGGTCGTCTACCTGCCGCCGGGCACTTTCGGCAGCTACCTGTTTGCCCGGGCCATGCGTGACGCAGGCAACCAGGCTGACGCCAGTTTTGCGGAAACCGGCACGTTGCCTTACCTGGCCCGGAAACGCGCGGCTGACCTGGTCGCCATCAGCGGCTATGCCACGCGTCTGCCCAGCGGCGTCTTCCCGGCAAAAAACTCGCAGCACGCCTTTCCGATACTGGAGCAGGCATACCCGGTCATAGAACGTATCGAAGACGCCCTGAGCGGGGCCCTGATGAATGCCGGACCGATAATTCACCCGCCATTAATCATGATGAACGCCGGTCCCATGGAGCATTTTGACGAGTGGGACATCCATAACGAAGGCACGCAACCTTCTATCCGGCGCGTCACGGATGTACTTGATTCAGAGCGGATTGCCATCCGCGAGGCATTCGGTTATGCCCCGCCCCATTTCCCCCTGGCCGACCATTACAGCCTGGGCGGTGATGAGTGGATGTACGGCAACGCCGCCCATGAAAGACTGACGGACAGTGCGGACTGGCGCGAATACATCGACCTGATAAACCACCGTTATATGACCGAAGACATGGAACTGGGGCTGGCCCTGCTGGTTTCCTGCGCCGATTACCATGGGCTGGACACACCCGTATCCCGCGGCCTGCTGGCGCTCGGGTCGGCGATAACGGGACGGGATTTCCGTGAGACGGGTCGCACCCTGGGAAACCTGGGCCTGGCGCACCTGGAGCGTTCAGAGCTGACGGAATTGCTGTATAAAGGTATCCGCAGATGACGCAGATTACCGCAGATTTCTTATGCCGGAAGGGGGACAGTGATCATGGATGTAAATCTACGATGGCGTTCTTTTTGAGGCTTGGTTCCCGGGGTATTCGATGACGGATAGGCACATACTGGCCGTGGGTGCCGGACGCATGGGCAGAGGTATCGCCCACATGTTCTCCTACGCGGGTTACCCGGTTACGCTTCTTGACGTAAAGGACCGCGACGGAGACGGGTTCGGGCAACTGGTCGAAGCCGCACTGGCTGAAATCGAATCAAATCTCATGTTCCTGTCCGGGCTTGGTCACATTACACAGGCCCAGGTAAATAAAGTCATCGAACTCGTTCAGATCAGACCGCTTGCGAGTGCCGCTGATGAGCTTGCCGCGGCTGATGTCATTATCGAAGCGGTGCCGGAGACCCGGGAGGCGAAACAGAAGGCGCTCGAACTGATCGGTGAGCATGCCCGGGATGATGCCATCGTGACCTCGACAACCTCTTCAATGGTGGTGACCGAACTCGCACAGTGGGTAGCGCGGCCGGATCGTTTCCTGAACACGCATTTTCTCAACCCTGCATACCTTATTCCTCTGGTGGAGGTCAGTCCCTCCCCGGATACCGAGGAAAGCGCGGTAACAGACATCATCGCCCTGTTTGAAGCAATCGGCAAAGTACCGGTACGGTGTTCGGCCGCGCCGGGCTATATCATCCCGCGGCTGCAATCCCTGCTGATGGCGGAAGCCTGCCGCATGGTGGAAGAAGGTGTGGCCACGCCGGAAGAACTCGACAAGGCCATCACCCACGGCTTCGGTCCGCGTTATGCCTCCCTGGGTGTGATGGAGTTCATCGACTGGGGCGGAGTAGACATCCTCTACTACGCCGGCCACTACCTGTCCAAGGCACTGGATTCCCCGCGCCATGCCCCGCCTGAGGAGGTAACAAGGATGATGGAAGACGGGCGCAAAGGGCTGCGCGAAGGACGGGGGTACTACGATTTCCGCGACATCGACGTAAACGCCTGGCAAAAGGAAAAGCTGACCCGATTCGTGACCCTGCTGGACAGCCTGGGGCAAATACCCAGGCCCGGCGTTGGAGAATAAGGAATGTCTGGATGACTTGATTCCGGCATTCGCCGGAATGACGGCCGCCTCTCTCGTCATGCCGGGCGCATATCGTCATGCCGGGCGCGTATCGTCGTGCCGGGCTTGACCCGGCATCCAGTCATACAGGCTAATCAGTCCGGATGATGCCGTTAACCTTCATATAGTTGACGATTATTTCAACCTCTTCCGCAAGCGTCATACTGTCGGTATGGAGATGGATTTCCGGGCTTTCCGGTTCCTCGTAAGGGTCGTCGATCCCGGTAAAGTTCCTGATCTCCCCTGCCCTGGCTTTCCTGTACAAGCCCTTGGGGTCGCGCTGCTCCGCCACATCCAGGGAACAATCCACGTGGACTTCGATAAAATCGAAGCCCGCATCCTGGTGCAGTTCCCGCACGCGGTCACGGTCCTCGCGGTAAGGGCTGATAAAGGCGGACAGGACCAGCAGACCCGCATCCACGAACAGTTTCGAGATCTCGCCGATACGGCGGATATTCTCGGTCCGATCCTCCGCGGAGAACCCCAGGTTCCTGTTGATACCCATACGGATATTGTCGCCGTCCAGCCGGTAGCTCAATTTGCCGCGTTCGTACAGGGCTGCCTCGAGCGCGACGGCTATGGTGCTCTTGCCGCTACCCGACAAGCCGGTAAACCAGAGCGTCGCGCCTTTCTGCCCCAGAAACCGGTTCCGGTCCTCCCGGGTGATGTCTCCTTCATGCCAGTGGACGTTGGTCGCTTTTTGTTTTGTCATATGTTGGTTCCGTGTTTCACCGTTCCAGTCTGCCGGATAGTTTGAAGTCAGTTTAACATGTAACATAATCCCCAATTGCAAGCAGAATACATCTAACAGAGTGAATAACGACAGAAATCCGGTAGTCATCAGTTATGCTGCCACCAGGGTGGGACGGCTGGAACAAAAACGGTTTGAACACGAAATCCTGGCGGACATGGTCATCGATGCCGTGCGCACTGCCGGACTCGACAAGACTGATATCGGTTCCGCCGTATTTACCGCACCGACACCAGCCACACGCCAACGGGCTTTCGCCACGTTCATGGCGAGCCGGTTGGGGTTACACTGTCAGGGACAGATAGCGGAAGTCAGCAACCTGGGCATTACCGGCGGCCTGGCATTCGAGCAGGCCTGCGCCGATGTAGCCGGCGGGCGGGCCCGGGTTGCGCTGGCGCTTGGGATAGAGTACAGCAGCGCCGTCGATGCCGCGACCATGATGGAACAGGGGATTCGGGCCGCCGGTGACGTGAATTTCCAGACACCCTTCGGCCTGACGCCTATCGCCTGGTACGCGCTGGACGCCGACCGTTACCTGTACGAGACCGGGACCACCCGCCGGGACCTGGCCGCAATCGCGGTCAAGAACCGCCAACATGCCATGCTCAATCCCCTGGCCCAGTTTCAGACCCCGCTGACTGTCGCAGACGTCCTGGAACAACCCCCGATCGTTGAGCCGCTCGGGCGCTACGACGTGCCGGCGCGCAGCGATGGCGCTATCTGCATGGTAATCACGTCGGAAGCGGTTGCCCGCGGGCTGGACAAACCCTTCCTGCGCGTGCTGGGACGAGGCTTTTCCCATGACGGGCGCCACCAGATGGGATCGTCGCCTCATGACATCACCGATTTTCCCGCTGCCCGGCAGGCGACGGCGACGGCCCTGGAAGACGCCGCCGTTAACCTCGAACAGGTTGATGTCGCCGAGTTGTATGCCCCCTGCACGATCACGGAAGCGCTGGTCGTCGAAGCAATCGGGCTGGCAGGAAAAGGCAGGGGAGCTATCGCCGCAGTCGACGGCGAGACTGCCATCGGCGGGCGCATCCCGGTATGCACGTCCGGCGGCTGCCTGTCACGGGGGCATCCGCCCGGACTGACCGCACTGTACGGCATCGCCGAGTTATTCGACCAACTCCTGCACAGGGCAGGCGAACGCCAGGTTGCCGGTGCCGGACTGGGACTGCACCTGTGCGAACTGGGAAATTACAACGCCGCCCTCGCCCACGTAATGGACGCAGGTAACTGACCATGGAAATTATCAAGGTCCCGAAACGCCTCCCTCTTATGGCGGAATATTCCGGGTTCACCAAAACATTCCGGCAAGGGCTTGAGTCGGGGAAATTCCTGACGACAGCGTGCTCTTCATGCGGGGAATTGACGTTCCCACCCAAAAAACACTGTCCGGACTGCTGGTCGGATGAAATGAGTTGGATTGAACTGTCGGGTGAGGGAATCCTGTATGCAAGAACCACCATCCATGCCGCCGCCCCACAGTTCCGGGACGAAGTGCCGTTCAGCGTCGGTATTGTGGACCTGGAAGAAGGCATCAGACTGGTTACGGGATTAATCGATGAACCTGTGCGCATCAACAACGATGACGCAATCAGGCTGGTCATACTGTCTTACGAAGACGGGTTGTTGTTCGCGGCAAAACCGGCATAACAGATATTCAGGGATCAATGGGGTCAGACTCGATTGATTTTCCCGTTATGGTTGCCCTGCATAGTGAAAATGCGGCATCGCATAAATTTCTGTTAACATAAGATACTAGAATAAATACTAATAGATCTTTCCTCATGGGGGTCGTTGTGCACAAAAAGTATCTCGCGGCGGTTATTTCCGGTCTCTTTTTAATGTTGGTCTCCACCCTGTCCAGTGCCCAGACAATGCTTGAAGAAGTTGTGGTGACTGCCCAGAAACGCGAACAGTCCATCCAGGATGTGCCGATTTCCGTTAGTGCGCTCAGCAGCGAGGACCTGGCTGCTAACCTGGTAACCGATGTATTTGATTTACGCCAGGCAGTACCGGCGCTGGAAGTCCGCTCTGTCGACCCGCCATCCCAGGGCGCGTCGTTTTCGTTGCGTGGCCTCGGAACATCGGTATTCAATATGGGTTTCGAGCCCACTGTTGCCACCTTTATCGACGGCGTCTACCGCAGTCGTAGCGGCCTGACTACCGTGTTTGACCTGTTCGACCTGGAGCGGGTAGAGGTATTGAAAGGCCCCCAGGGTACCTTGTTCGGCAAGAACTCCACGGCCGGCGTCGTGCATTTCATTACCAATAAACCGGAACTGGGTGAAATGGACGTAATGGCCCAGGCTACCTACGAGGAGCACGATCGTTTTCGTTTCAACGGCATGGTGAACGTACCCGTGAGTGAGACCCTGGCCGCACGCATATCGGCCTCGGTCGGTACCGGTGATGGCTGGATCGACAATCTCTCAACCGGCAAGGATGAACGCGACCTGGACCGCTGGACCATCAAGGGCCAGTTGTTGTGGGAACCCGATGAGAACCTGAGCGTACGCCTGTCAGCGGATTACAGCGAACTGGAAGAGTCCTGTTGCCAGCCGCTCGATATCATCAGCGACCCGTTTGTGCCGATCGTGAACCTGCCCCTGGCGCAGGCCAATGGCTCCACCGAGAAACATCCTGCTGATATCGATGACCTTGAATCCTCGTCCAACTTCTCGTCAATCTGGGATGCTGAAGACCGGGGTTTTTCCGCGGAGATCAACTGGGATATCGGAAACGTGACGGTGACGTCTATTACGGCATACCGGGATTATGAAGATATCAACATCAAGGATAACGATTTCGGCGGTGTGGATATCCTGCGTACCCAGCAGAACATGCCGGAGATCAGCCTGCTGTCGGAAGAATTCCGGCTCCACGGATTGCTTGAGGGCATCCCGTTCGGACAATCTCTGGATTGGACCCTGGGTCTCTACTACGCGAGCGAAGATATTAAACGCTCAAATGAGTTCGTCTGGGCATCACAGATCACGTCGCTTCCCCAGTTCCCGCCTTTTCTCCCACCCGGTTTCTTCGGGGGCCAACCCGGCCGGGCATTTCTGGCCAGCTTTGAACACGAAGACGAGACATTCGCGATTTTTGCCCACGGCACGCTGGAGGTGACCGACAAGCTTGCCATAACGGGTGGATTCCGCTGGACCCGGGATGAGAAGAAAGCAAGCCTGGTTAATGACCACCCTGCCAATAATGTCGGCTTTCTCGGTCTCGGGTTTCCTCCGTTTAATTACAACGTCTTCCCCCTGCAGGTGGTCCACGACTACACTGCGAAGACAGAAAACGAGGAGCCTACCGGAACCGCAAGTATCCAGTATGACTGGACCGACAATATCATGACTTTCTTCACCTACAGCCACGGCTTCAAGGCGGGTGGTGTAAGCCTGACACGCGACGCGGCAGGACCAATGATCGCACTGGGTTCGCCTGCCGGATGCCCACCGGGCGGTACACCGATTGGTCCGGTGTGCGGCTTTGCCGTTGCCGGTGATCCCACTTTCCGGCCGGAATTCGCCGACCACTATGAGATTGGCGTCAAATCCACCTTGCTCAATGATCGACTGCGTCTGAACATCGCGGCCTGGCGCACCGATTTCGAGGACCTGCAGGTGCAGACCCTGCAGCCTACCGGTAATTTCGCGGTGGATAATATTGCCGGCGCCCGCTCCCAGGGTGTCGAAGTCGACGGCAACCTGCTGGTTACCGAAGGGTTACGCGTCAATGCCTCAATTCAATGGCTGGATGCAACCTTTGATGCAGGGATAGGGCCGTTGACCCCTACTCCGGGGTTTATCCCGTTGGGAGATGAGAACCTGCCGTTCTCCTCGGAGTGGACCGGCACCGTAGGCGCCCTCTTCGAGCAGCCCCTTGCAGATACCGGCTGGGAACTGTTTCTCGGCGGTAACGTGTTCTTTCGCAGCGAGCAATATAACTTCACCGAGCCCCGTTACGACCGCAAACTCGGTGGATTTGAACTCCTTAACCTGCAGGGCGGACTGCGTTCCGCGGATGGCAAGTGGGAAGTAAAAGGCTGGTGCCGCAACTGTGCCGACAAGCGCTATACCTGGAGCCAGTTCCAGATACCGTTTGACGGAACTATCCTGGGGCACTCAAGCGTCTGGGGTCACCCGGCGCCGCCGCGCTTCATAGGCGGCACCGTAACCTTACGCTACTGAAGCCAGCCTGCTCCAACGGAGCCCTGCTTATGAGACAAGCCCCACAGACAGTCCGTCTGTGGGGCTTTTTCGCGTATGTCATGGCCATGAGTGTCATACCGGGATCGCTGATTGTGAGACTGGCGCAGGCAGAGGGTATGATTGCCTGGGAAAATACCACCAACCACACCAGGGAACGCTTGCACGCCATGGATGCGGTAATCAACCAGCAAGCTGACCCTGGTGAAGCCTATGAAAATTATATGGCTACTTTTTCACCCTCCGTACTCGCACACGGTTTGTTGCCCGGTGTCGCTGCCGATCACGCCGCGGTCAGGGAATTCTATCGCGGCTTGTTCGGCGCGTTCAAGGACAGCGTACTGGTCAGTGACGAGTTAATCGTTGCCGGCCCTATGGCGGCACAGCGCTATCATTCTCTCGGATATATGACGGGCACTTTCGACGGTGTGGCAATGGACCGCAAACTGGTTGCCATTCGTGGTCAGACGTTCTTCCGACTCGATGCAGACGGCCTGATTGCCGAGCGCTGGTCAAACCATGATCACGCCTACCGGCTTGCACAGATTAAGGGTGAATCTGCAGTCGAAGAAGGCAGGCGACTGACCGCATTGCTCAACGGACCGGGTTTGAGCGAACAGTCAGTTTACGACCGTCTGGTCTCCATGGCGGCAGCCTTCAACCTGATCCATGACCCGGATGAGCGTGAAACCCGCTTCCTCGCGTTCTTTGACAAGGATGTGGTCGTACATGGCATTAGCGCCGGACAGGCGCGACTGCGCGAGTTTGCGGATTATTGCCGGGCGCGCTGGCACGCGTTACCGGACCTGGTCATCAATCTCGAGGCGAAACTCTCCGCCTGGTCCATGGGCGCCGTGCGCTGGCGGGCAACGGGCTCATTACGAGAACGCTATGACGATATTGAACCCACCCGGGCACCGGTAACCCTGACCGGCGAAACGATACTGCGTTTCAACCAGGCGGGAAAGGTCTTGGAAATCTGGATCAACGATTCCGGGTTGCACGAACATACGACAAATCATGAAAAAAGAAATGCCTATTTTGGTGATCTCCATGTCCATACCCATTTGTCAGTAGATGCCTTCGCGTTCGGAGCGTTGGGATACCCTGACGACACCTATCGTTATGCCCGCGGAGAACCCGGCAAAAAGTAACCTGTTGCAGGGCATCAGGTATTTATTTCCGGAGTCAGGTTCTTCCTCGCCAGCCAGCGCCGTATGACGCCGTGCCGGTGCTTGTTGATCGGATAATTATACAGTAACGCCGCCCCGGCAATACCTATGATGGCAGGAAGGAAAACCCCGACGAAAATAAGTCCCCGTATTGCCGCTTCGCTATTCTCACCCGTCGCCTGGAAACCGAACACGCTCAGCAACGGCAGGGCGATCCCCACTCCGCCGGCAAAGGCGACCTTTACCATGAAGTTATAAACCGCCATATATATCGCCGCATCGTCGCTCCCCCCTTTCATCATGCCATACTCGATGGTGTCCGCGATAAGTGCCGGCGGCATGACCCAGATGACCGAGATGATCGGTCCGTGCACAAGAGCGACCAGCAATAACTGCGAAAAGTCTCCAGGACTGACCAACAGGTACAGGGGTTGCACCGCCAGGTAGCCAAATCCGCCCCAGACAAGGGCCCGATGCCGGCCATAACGATTGCCGAATTTGACCCACAGCGGCAAACAGGCAATACCGATGACATATTGTATCAGTACAAATTTCAAAAACGCCGAACGAGGAAACTCCAATATATATTCGAAAGTGAATATGAGCGAAGCATTCATCACGCTACCGCCAAGCCAGAGAAAAAAGATGGCGATGATCAGGCGCAAAAACGGTCTGTTTCCCGACAACAGTTTCAAGGTGGATATCAACCCGTGTTTGCCGGATTCAACAAACGGGGCTTTTGGTGTAACTGCCGTTGCCACGAAAACGGCAAGCGGTATCAAAACCAGTAAAAACGCGACATAGACCCACAATATGTCCCGCAGGGCAGGATTTTCTTCTCTTAGAAACAGGACAGGGAGCAGTGTCGCCAGGATGACCCCTACCATGGTGCCCGTCTCCCGGAATCCGTTGATACGGGTTCGTGCCGTATAATCCCGCGACAACTCGGCGCCCCAGGACAAATAGGGAATCTGTACTGTAGTCCAGGCGACGTAAAATACCAGGGCCACGACGAACAGGTAAGCTTTGTCGACGGCAAAGGGCGGGCTCAGAAACAGGTACAGGCTGATCATCAACAGTGGGACGCCGGCCACGATCCAGGGTTTGCGGCGTCCCCAGGCGCCCCGGGTCTGATCAGAGAAATGTCCGATAAGGGGATCCGTGACCGCATCCCAGGCGCGTGCTATGAAAAAAATACCACCTACTGCGGCCAGTTCCAGCCCCAGTTCCGCGGCGTAAAACGGCGGCACATAAATTATCAGCGGCATTCCCAGCATCGCCAGTGGGATCGCCGGCAACATATAGGCCAGCAGGGAAGTTCTGTCAGTGGCAGCTCTCATGTCATGACTCCTTTAATGGGGAAGTTCATGCCTTGGCCAGTAGGGCCGGGTGAATTTCCTGTACGGAATACTCGCAAAATCAAAGTTCAGGGTCCCCGGACTGGCCACATATAATATCTCCGTCGCCAGGGGTGCAAAACCCGTATAAAAGTGCTGGCTGGATTTGACGATAATCATTTTCATCTCCTCCAGGTTGATCCCCAACGCGGTAAATATTTCCGGATGAAGCGTCTGGCACCGATCTTCGCTGATGACAATATTCACGTTCGCAGGGCTTGCGCCCACCAGAGTTACCCAAACCAGACAACCCACGGGTTGCCGCCCACCGCCAGTATCAGGTTGCGAACAATGTTCCAGTATCGAACGCACCCTGACCCTCAGTTGTACAGGATTACCGGATACCTCACCATGCTTGCCGCCCAGTTGCAAGTCGGTGATTGCGCCGCTACCTGCATTTTTACACCTGGCAACGGACTCGGGATCCCAGTAGACGCCGCTCGCTACCTGGCTGATGTTGCGCGACAAAACCTGCTCAAGGATAAAAGTGGCATCAGCGGGCGCACCACCGCCTGCATTATCCGCAGTATCCGCAATAACAACAGGGGGGCGCTCGGCTGCGCAGGCACGCGTCAGCGCCTCATTAATCCCCGGGTATTGTGGATGAGTTTCATGGCGCATCGACCAGATTTCCTTACCCAACTCTGCTGCTGCCTGAGTGGCGTGCGCCTCGTTACCATTCGTATACACCAATACTTTCGCGCCGTTGTGCTCGCTGTCACCCCAGGGGAATCCGTGACAGAAGGAAATGGAAATTATATCTTCCGTCTCTTCCAGGCCACGCAATTCTTCTACAAAACTGCCCATCGGCTGTTCGGTGGTTTTCCATGTGCTGATCATGCGGCAATCAAACACGCTGCCAAGCGGTTGTAACCGGCCTTCCGCGATGGCTGTGCTCAGGTGAAACAACCGCTCGCCGCAGTCCATAATATCAGTGTGTGGATACTCCTTGTAAGTTATGAGCAGGTCCGCACAGTCAACCATCTCGGGCGACAGCAGGCAATGCAAGTCCAACTCTGCGCCAATCACCGTGTCAGGACCAACCAGTTGTCTGACTGCCTTTAGCAAGTCTCCTTCACAATCATCACATCCGGTGGCCAACATCGCACCGTGTAACTGCAATAACACCACGTCAACCGGCAGCGCCTGTTCAAGGTCCGAGAGAATTTCCTGTTTGAATGTTTCATACACCGCCATGTCGACAGGGCCGCCCGGTTGGGCAACTGCACCCAGGCTCTCGACAACTTCATGCCCGGCTGCTGCCGCCATCCGCTGCCAACCGGCTAAAACCGGGCCAAACAGCTTATCCCGGCTGCTGGCATTGCCATGCCATAAACCGAACTGTCTGAATTCATCCATCCCTGTAGGAATGGGTGAGAACGAATTTGTCTCGGTCAGCAGCAATGCAATAAAGTATTTCACGGGACCGGCTTATTCCGATATTGCAGAGCGCACGAGATCTGATCCTCTCTCTCCGATCATGAGCACCGTAGCATTGGTGTTGCCGGTCACCAGGGTCGGCATGATGGACGCATCGATAACCCATAACCCGTCGACACCCCTGACCTTTAAATCCGGATCCACCACGGCTTCCGCGTCACGTCCCATCCTGCAGGTCCCGACCGGGTGGTACATTGGGAAAGCGGTGTCTTTAACGAACTCCCTGAGCTGATTACTTGCAAACACCTCTTCATCGGGATGCCGCCAACGCGCCAGGTAGCCGGCAAATGCAGGCTGTTCCGTAATCTTTCTGGCCAGCCGGCAAGCGTCGATGAGTTGTTCAATATCCTCCGCGGAATCCAGCATCGGGTAATGAATCCTGGGCGGGTCCAGCGGGTCGGGGGAACGTAGCGTGATCTCTCCCCTGCTCTGCGTCCGCATCAGGCCGACAGCACCGCCTGCGATCTTTTCCTTGCTGAGGGCGGCGTTGTTTGTGCCGATCTCTATATGAAACGGCGCCATGGTGACCTGTATGTTGGGCGTTTTAAGTTCCTCGCGGGTGCGGACAAACGCGTGGGCGTGGGCAATCGGCGTTGTCAGCAACCCCTTCCCCTTGACCAGGAACCGGAATAACTGCATCAGGTTATGTACGGGACCTGTCCGGCTTCCCAGTGTTTCACCATTCACGTCAAACGAATAACGAATTCCCGTGTGCTCCTGCAGATTCCTGCCGACTCCCGGCGCATGCACGATAATGGGGATACCTGCCCCGTTGAGTAGCGGCCCGTCCCCGATGCCGGAAAGCTGCAGCAGTTTTGGCGTAGCAATGGCGCCCGCACTCAGTATCACGGCGGCGCGCGCGAATGCCGTATCGGACGAAGTATTGTCAACCGCATCGGCGCGGGTGAATTCGATGCCGCCGGCCCTGTTGCCGTTAAACAGGACCCGGGTAACGCGAGTATTGAGGCGAATATGCAGGTTGTTCCGCTTGCGCACCGGCCAAAGATATGCCCGGGCGGCAGACTCGCGCCACCCCTTGCGCTGGGCCACCTGGACGAAGTCCACCCCCTCGTGGTCTGCTCCGTTCAGGTCGTGACTCCTGGGTATGCCGGCTTCCCGGGCGGCCCTGATCCATGCATGGGTAAGCGCACTGTCAACGTTTAAGTCTTCCACCGAGTGAGGACCTTGCCCACCCCGCCATTCGTCCCCGCCGCGCCGGTTACATTCCAGGCGCCTGAAATACGGTAACACCGACGCGTAATCCCAACCGTCACAGCCCAGCTCCGCCCAGTGGTCATAATCATCAGGATGCCCGCGTACGAACATCATGCCGTTGATGGCGCTGCCTCCGCCCAGGCAACGCCCGCTCCACCAGTTATCCACCTTACCGGCCCGGCTCGGGTCCGGTTCGACCGCATACATCCAGTTAAACCGGGAATTGAAGACAGCGGCGCCACTGGCCGCGGGAATCCGGCTGTATGGGTGCTTGTCACTCCCCCCTGCTTCCACCAGCAGGACGGAAAGTGACGGGTCTTCGGACAGGCGTCCGGCCACTACGCAGCCGGCCGTACCGCCCCCCACTATAATGATGTCATATTCGATAATGGCGTCCACTTTGTAACGATACTTGGGGTCAGATACTTGGGGTCAGAGTAAAACTCATGGAGTTTTACTCTGACCCCGGATTTCCTGACCCCGGATTTCATAACTCCGCAATTTCCGTAATTTATGGCGAATTGTTATTACCCATATCCAGGATGACCTTCCATGTGCCGTCGCTTTGACGTTCCCACAATAAAACATATTTGCCTTGCCGGGGTTCCGGTTGAACTTCGGCATTCCCGCTTTTAAGAATAAAATTGGATGTAAAGTTGCCGCGGGTCAGCGCCCAGTCTCCTTCCCTGATGACAGAGTCAACGGTCACGTCCAATTGCTCGATGTTGAAACTACTGTGGACGACTTCTGCAAACTGGCGTATCGCCTGCTTTCCTTCCAGCGCCGGCAATGTGTTATGCATCCCCACCGCGTCATCGGCAAATATGTCCATCCAGCGATCAGTATCACCCGTTTTATACGGCTCGATATAACCGTTGAGCACCAATTGCTCGAAATCCCGCAAGGTCATATCATCCGCTGCTTGTTGCTCATGGTTGGAACAGCCGGTGACGGGAACCAGGAGTATCGTTATCAGGAGTATGTTGAAACTGTAATTCATAAGCGTATTCCAGGGTCAGTTGCCATATTTTTCCAGGTATTCTTTTTTTATGCTTTGTTTCTTTATCTTGCCGGAATCCTCACGCGGAAGCCGGTCAACGAATTCACAGGCTCTCGGGAGCTTGAAGTTCGCCAGCCTGGTCCTAAGGTAAGCAGAGACATCGGCGCCGGTTGACGGTCCTTTTTTCTCAATGACTGCAACAAGCTTTTCACCGTACTCCGGGTCCGGGATACCGAATACGACACAATCGGTGACGCCGTCCATGGCGAGCAGCTCCGCCTCGATTTCTGCCGGGTAGATATTGACGCCTCCGGATATCACCATATCCGATTGACGGGAGGAAACAAACAGATAACCTGCCTCATCCAGGTAGCCGATATCCCCGGTGACCAGGAAACCGTTTTGATGCAGGTCCTCAACCTGCTCCTCTGCGTTAAGATAGGCAATACAGTGAGTGCCCTCATGTCTGACGCAAATTAATCCTTCCCCAAAGGGGACACGCCGGTTTCCGTTCTCAGCGCGAATTTCAATCTCGACCCCGGGCGCCGGACGCCCGACAGTTCCTGCGCATTCCAGCCATTCAGCAGAGCTGCAGCAGGTAATTATGCCTGTTTCCGTCATGGCGTAGTATTCATAAATCACGTTCCCCCACCAATCGATCATGTTTCTTTTCACATCCACAGGGCATGGCGCTGCACCGTGGGTGACGTGGATCAGGGAATCCAGCCGGTACCTGCTGCGGATATCATCCGGCAAATCCAGTAATCGGACAAACATGGTGGGCACCAGGTGCAGGTGGGTTATTTCATAACGCTCTATCAAGGCCAGCAGGCCTTCCGCGCTGAAGCGCGCCGTCAGGACCAGCAGTCCACCGGACTGCAGGACCATATTACCGTACCCGTTTGGCGCGGAGTGGTACAGGGGGCCTGTCATCACCGAACGGATCGGGGTTCGATCGAACCCCCAGGCAAACCTTGTTCTTGCGCTGACTTGTGCGCCGATCTCAGGGGTTACGTTTTTGCGCAGTACGGCTTTGGGCCTGCCACTGCTGCCCGATGTATAAAACATGGGCGTCCTGAATTTTTTTTCAGGGTCTGCAAGCCCGGGGCTCTTTTCTATCCAGTCCGCCCAATCCAGGAAACCCGGCTCCCCATGATCCCCATCTCCCGTGCCACCGTAACTGTCCAGGATCCCAGCTGGCGTGGTTACCACAATCACCGGAACACGTCGTATTACTCCTGCCAATTCTCCGGTCAGCAGGTCGGAATGAATGATGATGACCTTTGCCTTGCAGTCGGTCAGGATGAAATTAATCTCGGCCGGCTTTAAATGCCAGTTCACCGGAACTGCATCAAACCCAAGATAGTGCGCTGCCTCATGGACAATAAAATAAGGGATGTCATTGCGCAGGATAATAGCCACGCTGTCGTTCTCCCGAACCCCCAGGTGTCGCAGGCCGCCGGCAGCGCGCCTGGCTGCTGCATCAATGCCGCTGAACGAGCAGGACTGCCCGTCAAATGCAAGGATACCCCGTTGTGCTTCCACTTCAGCGGGAATGCACGTCAGGGGCGTGTTGGAAGAAGGCCCCGGGCCAACCCATCGCTGCCGCGTTTGACCAGTCCAGCAAAACCATCGATGTCGATATTCGAACCACAAACGATCGCGGCGACCCGCTTACCCCTGAGCCGCTCTGCGAGCGGCCCGAAGGCGGCAGCCGTGGTCGCTGCACCGGCAGGTTCAACCGCCAGTTTTCCATGTTCAAACAATATGGCTGCTGCGGCTGCAAGTTCATCGTCCGATACCAGCACAAGGTCGTCCAGTGAGCGCTCACACATTGAAAAGCAGTAATCGGTGGTAAACGGGGGAGCCAGGCTGTCGGCTATCGTAGACAGTTCAGTCAAGCTCTGCGCCGAACCTGCCGCCAGGCTTTTCTGCATCACCGCGGCGCCTTCGGGTTCCACCCCGTACACCTTGCATTTTGAACTCAACAGCTTGGTAACCACTCCGACACCGGAACATAATCCGCCGGCTCCTATGGGCACGACTACCGCGTCCAGTCCCTCCACCGCGTTGTGCAGTTCCAGCCCGCAGGTGCCGGTCCCTTCCGTCACCCTGAAACCTTCAAACGGGTGAATAAAGGTCCGTCCCTCCTGTTCCACTATTTCCTCAACCATCCTGAAGCCGATGGGCCCGTTTTCCGCGATCAGGATTTCAGCCCCGAGATTGCGGGCAATCTCAATCCGGGCCGGGTTGGCGCTGGCCTGCATCACCACTTTTGCGCTGGTGTTGACGCAGCGGGCCGCATAGGCAGCGGCAATGGCGTGGTTACCGGAACTCATTGCGGTGATACCCCGGGTCAACTGGTCAGCGGACAGGTCCAGCGCATTATTGACCGCGCCGCGCACCTTGAATGTTCCGGTTCGCTGGAACAACTCCAGTTTTAAAAACAATTCCGTGTCTGCTCCCAGCCTGGAGGCGACCGTATCTCCGGACCAGTGAAAGGCCGGCGTCATCCGTATATAAGGCGCCAGTCTCGCTGCAGTTAAGCGGACTTCCTCCAGGGTCGGCGCCTTGTGTTTGTTCGATTCGGCGTTCAATGATTTTTACCAGTCAGTTATCTGATTGCTTCCTGAAGTCAGGGAATATACGGCAAAACCTGCAACCGGGTTTATTCAGGACAACGATTATGCTATTGCAAACAGGCAGGTTTGCTACATAACGGTCGGGATACGTTCCGCCCTTACCTGCCTGGGCGTGACGCCAAAATGCTTTCTGAATGCCGTGGTAAAATTGCTCGAATACTCATATCCCACATTCATGGCGATTTGAGTGATCGTCAGTTCCGTATTGGCCAGTAATTCACAGGCTTTTTCCATGCGGGCGCGGTGCTGGTAATTATGTACGGTCGTGCCTACAGCCTGCCTGAACACCCGCATCAACTGGGTCTCGTTCCATGACAGGGATTTGGCCAGGTCGTTGATGGTATGCGTTGTGGACAGGTCATTTTCGAGAATCTCACATATCTCCGCGACACGCCTGATGTCTTTTTGCCTGAGCGGGATTTTGTCCGACCCCGGGCTAGACCACATCTTTGATAACTGGTCCAGGGTGTAGCAAAGCAACTCCAGCGTTTTCGCTTCAATCTGCAACTGTCTCAGGTGTCCCGTATAATTCGTTTCAAACAGGGACTTTACCGCAGAGACCATCTCCGGACGCATGCCTACCGCACAGTAATACATGTCCTTCTGCTCACCGTACAGGAACTGCCCTATAGGCGTGGACATCAACAGTGACGTGCCGGAAATAATTTCCTCCAGAAAAGGCAGGTCACACAGCAGTGTCACCGACTGCTCATGCTGGTGTGCAGGAAAACACTCGATCTTTTTCATGCCGGAAGGCTGTATAAGAACACCGAAAGTCATAGGGTCCACCGGCTCGAGTTCACCGCCCTCGGTCCCTATCTCGCTGCTGCCGCTGTAACGGAAATGGAACTTGACCACGTCGCCGCTCTCGCTGAGATCACTGTGGGCGTAGTCGTGTTCCACGTCGCCTATCAGGACGGCCAGACCCTTCCTGACCATACAGATGTCCTTGATGCCGTGGGTCTCCGGCGCCGGCGTTGCCACTCTTAATCCAAACTGGCGGTCATAGGGTTGTTGATCCAGGGGTGCGTATTGGGGTGGTATGTTCGTGAACAAGGCAGGAGCGGCATGTCCCCGTTTTATTCGTTCGGCCTTTTCCTGTTTGTTTTCAGACATGGTCAGACCCCCTGTAGCTATTGCTTTGTACCGTCACGGATTAAACCCGGGCCGTTGTACGTAATTTTTCACACTGATACCGGACTTTATTACATAATGACACCTGTTTACAAACCCGATTATGAGAGATTAACCATGTCAACCGGATTACGAAGAAGAGACGTCTTACGCCAACTCGGCGCTCTCGGGATAACAGGCGCCATCGGCCAACTGTATTCAGGTTCATTGTCCGGCCGGCCGGGTGAAGCTGCAACCGGGCTGGCCGGACTGGTGGCGGGCGAAGTCGTGAACCGGGATGATGGGCAATACGAGGCCTGGCGCAACAGCATGGTCTGGCACCTGAGGAAACCCGCGCGTTACCCCGATGCGATTGTCAGGGTACAGTCCGAGCAGGATGTGATCAGCGCGGTGAAATTTGCCACCGACAACGGGCTCAAGGTGTCGGCCAGGAGCAGCGGCCATAATTCCACCGGGGCCGCGTTGCGGGACGGCGGACTATTGATTGACCTCGCGTTGTTGCGGGACGTCGAAATAGATGCCGGCCGAAAAACTGCACGAATACAACCGGCGCTCTGGTCCGAGCAACTTGTCCGGGAGGCAGGCAAACACGGCCTCTCTTTCCCTGCCGCACACTGCCCTACGCTAGCCCTGGGAGGGTACCTGCTCGGTGGTGGTGTCGGCTGGAACCATGCCCACTGGGGAGGCGTTGCCTGCCATTCGATTAAAAGCGCCGATATAATCCTGGCCGGCGGCAGGAAGGTGACCGCCAGTCAGGATACTTATCCCGACCTGTTCTGGGCCGTGCGCGGCGCCGGTCCGGGGTTTTTCGGTGCCGTTACGCAGTTGGAGTTACAGTTGTATCCGTTGCCGCAGTCCATATACACCAGTATGTATATTTCCCCGCTCGATAACCTGCCCGCTGTCGTTAATTCACTGGATGAACTCAACAGGATCAAGGATGAGCGTGTCGAAATTCTGGTGCTGCTGATGCAGAACCCGCAAGCGCCTGAGACTACGCCGGCGCAACAGGCCAAGGTATGCCTGGTTGGGGTAAATGCCTTTGCCGATTCGGAGGATGAAGCAAAGTTAATGCTGGCGCCGTTTGCAGACAGTGAACTTGCCGCCGCCAGCGGCTTCAGGCTGGAGGACCAACCGGGTTCGTTTGCACAGCTGTATAACCCGGAAAACGTCGATTCCGGGATCGGCCGGTACATGGTCGACAACGTCTGGACCGACGACCCGGGACAGGCCCTGCTGTCCGTGGCGGAACATTTCAGGAAGACTCCGTCAACCCGCACCCACGTGCTGTGCTCCTACGGAGTTAAGGCGGAACTGCGTGATGATGCCTGCTTCTCACGTATCGGCAACCACTACGTGGCCAACTACCTGCTCTGGAATGACGCAGAGCATGACGAGGCCAACCACGCCTGGCTGAGACAGGCAAACGACCTGTTGCAACCTTACAGCAAGGGCACTTACGTCAATGAAATTGAGGCAACCCTGTTCCCCGAGAGAATTAAATCCTCCTTTTCCGAAGAGAGCTGGGAGCGTCTTGCCGAACTGCGTAATAAATACGATCCGGATAACGTCTTTCATACCTGGCTCGGGTACTCATAACGTCAAATGTTCCAAATATAAAATAACAAGGCAGGAGGTTACAAACGTGCATACAGACAAACAATATACCGATCAACTGGCTATCGAGATCATCGAGTTGCACCGTTTTTTTGAAGACTGGTTCGGTGGCTACTGCGAGGACAGCGAGCAGGTATTTACGAAACGCCTGCTGGACCGGATGCACGAGAATTTCAGCATTATCCTGCCTGGCGGCATGATTCTTAACGGTGCCGATTTCTGGCCGGAGTTCAGGAAACTGTACGGCAGCAACCCGGATTTCCACATCAGCATCCGCGCAGTCCGGCAGACGCCGTTGCCCGCTGATTCGGTGCACCTCGTCACCTACGAGGAATGGCAGAGGAACGCCCTGCAATCCAAACCACAGGACAACGGGCGGCTGTCTTCAGCCGTTTTTGTCGACGATGAGGATGCGCCTAACGGTATAAAGTGGTTCCGTGTACATGAGACATGGCTACCCGATGCCGTCATTACGGCTGAGGCGTACGACTGGGAACACAGTTAAAGAAAAGGAGACATGAAGAACAGGGGACAGATTTAAAATCTCTCCCCTGTTCCTCTCAGCCAAGCAACGTATCGGTCAACCTGTCCTCAAACGCCTGAATGTCTCGCCACTTCGTGGCGCAATGGACGTTGCGGCCGTTCCGGCTGTCCACCACGGTGTAGCCGTCATCAGTGACGCGCAGGGGCAGGTCTACCATCACCAGGAATTCCTGTGACCAGGCTGCATGGACGGCAACGGTATCGAACAGGGTCGTGCTGATCAGGCCCAGGTCCGTTCCCGGTTTTATGAAAGGCGCCAGGGGCAACCAGAGCCGGTAGTTCTCGACCAGGGCCTTGAGCCAGGGGTCTTCGCTACGATAGATCCTCTGGTAATTCTCACCGGACACCGTAACGATGCCGCAGGTATCCAGCGGCGTGATGGTGCAATCCCAGGGGGCGGCAAATACCTGTTGCAATGCCGCGGGGTTTGACTTGACGTTCCATTCCGCCGCCGGTGTGGGCGCCCCGTCGTAACCCTTGTAGATGGAACCGTGCATGCCCACGAAACGCGCATTGTACGCAATGGACGGCTCCCGCCTGAGAGCCTCGGCGATATTCGGAACGGGACCGATACAGAGCAATGTAACCGGTTCCGGGGATTGTCTTGTGGTATCGATCAGGGCCTGGACTCCATCACGGTACACCTTGCCCGGATAGTCTTCCAGCCGGTAGTCCCCTATCCATTCACTTTGCAGGCCCGCATTATCGTCCGCGTCAAGTCCCACTCCGACAGGTATATGAGTATGACCGGTCAGTTCCAGCAGCTTTGCGAACAAACGGCAACGGTAGATGGCATTGCCGAAATCGCTTAGCACGAGTTTCACGTCGAACTGCGGTGAGCGCAACAGCATCAGCAACGCCCAGGTATCGTCTATATCGTCGCCGATGTCGGAATCGAGTATGACGGGTATCCTGCGTCCGTGTGCGTCGGGCAAGAACTGATTGCCGGCAGCTCGGGCCAGATACGGAGGAAGCGCCCCGCCGGCAAGAAGCGCCAGTGACGTATTGAGAAATGAGCGTCTGGTTACAGTCATGTGAACGAAAAAAAGGGGACAGATTCAAAATCTGTCCCCAATCATACTCGTCTGAATGTGGAAAGGGTCAGAAGCTGTACCTGGCCTCGCCGCCCCAGATTCTCGGCTGGTTGACGTAGCCGAGGTTGTTGGCGAAATCGATACCGCCGATGGGATTATGCTCATTGGTAAGATTTCGGGCAAACAGGCCGATCTCGAAATTTCTGACCGTATCGCGATAACCGAGCCTCAACCCGCCTTCAAACTGCGTCCCGAAGGTAAACTCAATGCTCTCATAGAGGAAGTCACTGGTCTTGCCTTTCAGCTTCCAGTCGGTGTACAGGTACAGTTCAGTGCCGTTTGCCAGGGGATGGGTATAGTCCAGCTCCAGGTTCGCGGTCCACTTCGGCGCATGCTGGAACGGGTTACCGTCAATCAACACATACGGTTTTCCCCTGGGGTCTAAAACGACGTTACCATCTTCATCCACTTGAGGTGGGTCCAGTGCAGTACAAATATTGCACACCGCTATCGCCAGTTCATTATCATTGATCTCCGTCTTGTTGTAGCCGAAACCGGCAGACAGGACAAGGTTTTCAGTCATTACAAGATCAAGGTCAAACTCAACACCATAACCTACGCCTTCATCAGCATTTGTCAGAGATGTTCTGTTAGCAACGCCGCCGACAAAGACCAACTGTATATCATCGATATCATAATAGAAGGCCGCCACGTTCAACCGAACCTTCTCGAACAACGCTTTGTAGCCGATTTCGTAAGACATAATAGTCTCAGAGTCGGTGACCGTAATTTCAGTATCTTCCTCAAGGCGATCCGCTAAAGTAGGCGCCCGAAAACCGGAAGCTGCACGAGCGTAAACCTGCGCATCATCGCCGATAGCATAAGCCAGCGACACGTCCCAACTCACTTTATCATCACTCAGGTCGATCGGATCAAGCGGCCCGATGGGAATTGGAGGTCCTCCGCTGACTTTGACATGTTGACCATCTTTTTCATCGTCTGTGTAGCGCACCCCTGCGGTCAGCGTCAACTGCTCGGTTACGTCGTAGGAGCCCTGGCCGAACACCGCCCAGGTTGTGTTTTCAATAAGTGAAGTAGACCCCACTATGAACTCCGTAGCAGCGACACTTTGATTCTGCGAGATGCTGTTGATTTCATCTTCAAAGTAAAAAGCCCCGAACTGGTAGTTGAACGGACCGCCCAGGTTACTCGCGATGCGTATTTCTTGGGTAATCTGCTCTACGGTCTGATCGCCGCCGGTATCGACGTCAACAACAAAAGGTGAAGCAGCGGGGTTAAAAGGCGTGCTGGGCGGACCGAACGGACCATGCGGCCCCGGTGCCACATCTCCACAAGCAAATCCCAACAGGCAGCCATACCCACCGTCGATGTCACCGCGGGCAAACCGATCATAAATATCCTGGTAAGACGTGATCGAGGTAAGCGTATGGTTGCCCACATCCCAGTCCAGTTTCAGGGTCACGCCGAAACTTTTTATTTTTGCCGGGTTGTTGTTACCGCCGTCGAACCACACGGTATCACGTTTGTAGTTGTCATTCAGCTTGTTACTGCCCTGGTCAAAAATATTGGCGCGGAACAGTGAAGCGGAATTACCGCCCTGGTCCTGATGCTGGTACAGGAGCAAGGCGCTGAAATCATCCGAAGGAGTCCACAGCAACTGGGCGCGCCCAGCAAAAATATCAAACCCGCCCATGGCGTCGTCTTCGCCGGTGTAGGCGTTATTGACCCAGTTCGAGCGATGCTGGGTCAGGAACGAGAGGCGGCCCATCAAGGTGCCCTCTACCAGTGTTCCGCCGATGGCGCCTTCCACGTTGACCGTGCCCTTGTTACCGCCGGACGCCTTGATATAGCCTTCCGTCTCCTCGGTGGGACGGCGCGAATCGAACTTGATGATGCCTGCCGTAGTGTTGCGTCCGAACAGGGTGCCCTGGGGGCCGCGAATAACCTCTATGTCATCGAGGTCGAAGATGGGAAATGATTTGAGAGAGGCCTTCTCCATTGGCACTTCGTCAAACACGATGGATACCGGTTGCGAAGCGGCCGCGGTAAAGTCGGCATTGCCCAGACCCCGCATGTAGAAGCGCGGCGACAGCCGGCCGTTGGAACTCTCCACGTGCAGGCCCGGCACCGTGCTGGCCAGGGCCAGGATATCCTCTCCGCCGGTGAACTTGGACTCTAGCCTCTGCCCGGACAGCCTGGAGATTGAGATGGGAACATCCTGAATATTTTGCTCACGTTTTTGTGCGGTCACCACGATCTCTTCGAGTATCGCCTGCGCGCTTGCCGGTGTTCCGGCAACTGACAACAGCGTGAAGAGAGCCAGACAGGAAAATGGCTTGCAGGTTTTTATATCGATCATTAATTGTCTCCCGGCAATATTCTTACCACGGCGTAATGTGATTTTGTATTACGCTACTTTAATATCCGCGTTAATGGGGAATTAACGCGCAAATGAATAACGTTCTGGGTGTATATCATATATGTTGGTTGGTGTAACGCGAATTATTGTAAAAATTCTGTTTTTACACGAAGGATTTCTGGTTTCCGGCTTGCGCCGGTACGACGGACGGGTAGCGGAACGGCGGGGTGGATTGCTTACGCCCGGACCTGGCGCCCTGTCAGGGCATCACGGATTTTACTGGGTCTGGGGTCGCGGCCAACGTTGCCCTGGACATAGCAGTCTACGTCACGGCCGAAATAGGCTCGCACGCGTCGCTGTGTTCCGGCGGGCCGGCAGCCGGACGGATTCGCGCTGGTGGAGACGAGCACGCCGGCTTCATCGCACAAGCGCCGCACAACGGGGTGTGCGGATACGCGCACGGCCAGGGTTTCATGGCGGCCCGTCAGCCAGCTCGGCGTACCGGGTAGTGCGGGTATCAACCAGGTGACCGGACCCGGCCATGAACGGGTAATCTCATCCAGCCGCGCTACCCGGGAAAAATCCACCAACGCGGACAACTGCCGGATACTCGAGGCTACGACGATCAAACCCTTGTCGGCGTGCCGCCGTTTCAAACGCAGTACTTTCGCCACCGCTGCTTCATTCCAGGGGTTGCAGCCCAGGCCCATCACCGCCTCCGTGGGGTAGGCAATGACACCGCCGTTGTCCAGCACCTGGCGCGCGTATTTGACGTGCCAGCTTTTCAATGCGTATTACTCAACTGATAGCTTCTCTGGATTCCGGCTTGCGCCGGAATGACGAGTGGCGGACCTGCGAGTGATGGACCTGCGAGTGGCGGACCTGCGAGTGGCCGTGCTGCGAGTGGCGGACCTGCGAGTAGCAGTGCTGCGAGTGGCGGCGCGATGGGTGGCGTAATGATGATCGGCCTGGACTTCAATATGGATCAGCCAGCCAGTTGCTCCTGCAACGCCGCATCCTTTTCCAGGACCGTCCGGGTCATCTGTTTCCGTTCGGACGCAATGGTTTCGGCCAGGTGCGCGTCCTGCAAGGCTAGGATTTGCGCGGCCAGGTAGGCCGCGTTTTTTGCCCCTGCCTTACCGATGGCGACGGTGCCGACCGGGATCCCTCCCGGCATCTGTACGGTCGCCAGCAATGCATCAATGCCGCTTAACGGACCCGCGTCCAGGGGCACACCGATGACCGGTTTCGTTGTCGTTGCGGCCACGGCGCCGGCCAGGTGCGCCGCCAGGCCGGCGGCGGCGATAAATACTGCGCAGCCCCTGGCCTCTGCATCTTTTATGTAGGTGCGGGTTGCTTCAGGAGTACGGTGTGCGGAGGTAATTTTCACTTCCTTCGTTATGGAGAATTTATCCAGAACCTCCAGCGTGGAACGTATGACGGGCAGATCGGAATCCGATCCCATCAGAATAGCTACAAACGGTTTATTTTCACTCATTTTTCTTTCTCACCTCAGTATGTCGGGGACGGATTTAAATCCGTCCCCGAACGACTCACAGTAAGCGTTATCTCGATTTTCCCTTCTGGCGCCGGCGTCCGGCAGGGGCAGCGGCGATCAGGTCCCGACAGTCTTTCAGGGTAAGGTCGCCTGCTTCCCTGTCCTTGGGGATTTTCACGTTTTTCTTCCCATCGGTAATATACGGCCCAAAGCGCCCGTTCAGGATCGATATGCCCTCTTTTTCGAACACCTTGATGTATTTTTCGGCATCGGCCGCTTTCTTCTCCTGCACCAGGACCAGTGCCCGCGGCAAATCTATCGTGTAGGGATCATCCTCTTCTTTCAGCGAGACAAACTTGTTGTCATAGCGCACATAAGGGCCATAGCGGCCGATATTGACGCTGATCTTCTCGCCGTCTTCAGTCATGCCCAGTTCCCTGGGCAGGCGAAACAGTTCCAGCGCCTGTTCCATACTGATGGTATCCATGCGCTGGTCGTTGCGCAGGCTGGCAAATTTCGGTTCCTCCGCATCATCCTTTGTGCCGACTTGAACATACGGCCCGTAACGTCCCATCCGCACCGAAACAAGCCGGTCGGTAGCCGGCTCATTGCCCAGAACCCGCGGGCTCACCGCCTCACTGCGGCTTACCCCGCCTTCCTTGTCTTTAATCCGTGCCGAGAACGGTTCCCAGAACTCCTTCATCAGCGGACGCCATTCCTTCTCTCCCCTGGATACGGCATCCAGTTCATCTTCCAGTTTTGCAGTAAAGTCGTAATCGACGTAACTGGTAAAGTGCTCAGTCAGGAATTTGTTTACGACCCGCCCTACGTCGGTGGGAACAAAACGTTTGCTGCTCATCTCCACGTAGTCACGGTTGCGCAACGTTGAAATGATGGCGGCATAGGTTGACGGCCGGCCGATACCGTACTCTTCCAGGGTCTTGACCAGGGTGGCCTCGGAAAAACGCGGGGGAGGTTCGGTAAAATGCTGCTCAGGCCGTATTTTCAACAACGTGGCCTCATCACCTGTCTGCATGGCGGGTAGCTTTCTGTCGGCGGGGTCACCCGTCTGCCCCTGTCTCTGGTCGTCTTTTCCTTCCGTGTAAAGCACCGTAAAACCTTTTTTAACTACGGTGGAGCCGTTGGCGCGCAATTGCGCAGCGCCGCCGCAAGCAAAATCAACTGCAACCGTGTCTATAACTGCATGGGCCATCTGGCTGGCCAGTGCCCGTTTCCAGATTAAATCATACAACCTGAATTGATCCTTGGATAACTTCGACCTGATCTGCTGCGGGGCGCGGGATACGGAAGTCGGACGGATCGCCTCGTGCGCCTCCTGGGCGTTTTTCGACCTGGTCTTAAAGCGACGGGGTTTATCAGGCAGATATTCAGCTCCATACTTGTTTCCTATGAAACTCCGCATCTCGTTGATTGCTTCTGCAGCCAGGCTGACCGAGTCAGTCCTCATATAAGTAATAAGGCCAACCGCGCCTTCGCCGGTATCTATACCCTCGTATAACTGCTGCGCGATGCGCATGGTCTGCTGTGCGGTGAGGCCCAGCTTCCTGACGGCCTCCATTTGCAGCGTCGAGGTGATAAACGGCGGCGCCGGTTGGCGCTTGCGCTGTTTGCGGTCGACCTTGCTTACGAGCAGTACGCCCTTGTTTCCGGCGCCGGCGTCGGACCGTTCCTCCCCGCGTACAACGCGACCTGCCTGGCCGGCGGCATTGCTTTCCAGCACCCGGGCGACCTGAAGCGCACGTTGTTCATCCGTGATGCTGAATTGCTCGACTTTCTCATCATCGTAGCGGACCAGCCGCGCCGTAAAATCCATCCCCGAGCGCCTGAGATCGGCCTCGATAGTCCAGTATTCACGAGTCTTGAAGCGTTCTATCTCCTCTTCACGCTCGACGATCATCCTGAGCGCCGGGCTCTGAACCCGCCCGGCGGACAAGCCCGTGCGGATCTTCTTCCATAACAGCGGGGACAGGTTGAAACCGACCAGGTAGTCCAGGGCGCGCCGTGCCTGCTGGGCGTCGATCAGGTCCCGGGACAATTCGCCGGGACTGCTTAGCGCCTTCAACACCGCACCTTTCGTGACTTCATGGAATACCACGCGCTTCACCTCTTTTCGTTTTAGCGCGCCGCGGGCCTTGAGCAGTTCATACAGGTGCCAGGATATGGCTTCACCTTCTCTGTCCGGATCAGTAGCCAGGTAAAGAAAGTCACATTTCTTCAGCGCCCGGGCAATGGCATCCACTGAACGAGCATTTCTGTCAATGATTTCATAGTCCATAGCAAAATTGTTTTCCGGGTCAACCGCGCCGGATTTCGGCTTCAGGTCGCGCACGTGGCCATTGGACGCCATGACGGTATATGCTATGGGAGCAAGGTCCGTTTCCGCATATTGTATGGGAGCAAGGTCCGTTTCCGCACGTTGCCCGTCCACACGCAGGTAGCGATTCAGGGTTCTGGCTTTTGCAGGAGATTCAACTATAACAAGTGCCGCAGTCATAATTATTTTTCTGGTTTATTATTTTTTACACTTACCGCGTATATACGAACCTGGCGCGACAGTCGTAATCAATCCGCCCAGTTCCAGAGTTAACAGTTTGCCCAATATGTCCCCCATTTCGAGTTCCGTCCTGTCAACGATATCATCCAGGCTCGTCGGTTCATATCCTATATTATCAAGCAGGACTTTTTCCTGTTCGTCAAGTCCGTTTATATTTTCGGGCTGCACAGCGGCCGCCGCGGGGGAAGTCCCGGTGGGGCGCCGGAACTGGCCGAGCGCGGCAAAAATATCTTCGACATGCTGCGCCAGTCCTGCGCCATCTCGCAATAAACCATGACAACCCCGCTTGACGGGATTCCTGATGGAACCCGGCACGGCAAAAACCTCCCGGTTCTGTTCCAGGGCATGTCTTGCCGTGATCAGCGAACCGCTGTTATGCGCCGCCTCCACGACCAGGACGCCGGCACTGAGGCCGCTGATGATCCGGTTGCGGCGCGGAAAGTTTCCGGCAAAAGGCCGCCAGGACAGCGGAAATTCAGACACCAGCGCCCCATCTTCACTGATTTTACCGGCCAGTCCGGTATTGGCCTTCGGGTAAATGCAATCCAGCCCGCTGCCTAACACCGCCACCGTCCTGCCCCGGTGCGCCAGTACGCCTCTGTGGGCTTCGGTATCTATCCCATGAGCCAGTCCGCTGGTCACGGTAATTCCCTGTTTTGCCAGTTCTGCGGCAAAATACCCGGCGTCCTTGCGGCCGTCAATGGTCGGTTTTCGACTCCCGACAACGGCAACCTGCAGATCGGACAGGACCTCCGGGTCGCCATGCACGAACAGACACAGCGGAGGCGCCGGTATCTGTTTCAACAAAGCCGGATAATGCGGGCTGTCCAGCGGGATCAGGTGATGACGCGGGCGTTCCAGATACTTGAGTTCACGATCAATCTCCTGCCAATCGGGTTTACGCAGGCATTCCAGTACTGTCGGCGCCAGGTGTGAATGATTTATGACCCCGGCCTCAGCTGCATCGATCACAGCGTCCGCAGTCCCGAAACTCTCCAGCAATTGAGGCAGGTTGTGCTCAGCCAGGGCACCTGCGTGCACCATGACCAGCCAGGAACGCAGTTGGGAATTATAACAAGGCCCGTCCATGAGCATAACAGTCCCTACTTTGTCAACCTGCGAAAGCCCTTACAACCGGTATCAACTCGAGGGCTACCAGCAAGCCAATCAATGCGAATAAAAAATTTAACCGGGTTTCCAAGCCATCAACCCTCGTATGAAGCGCCTTGACTTCTCCTTCCAATCTTTGGATATCCTCCTTGGTGGAAGTTTCCAACTTTCGGATATCCTCCTTGGTGGAAGTTTCCAACTTTCGGATATCCTCCTTGGTGGAAATTCCCAACTTTCGGATATCCTCCTTGGTGGAAGTTCCCAACTTTCGGATATCCTCCTTGGTGGAAGTTCCCAACTTTCGGATATCCTCCTTGGTGGCAAGTTGTTCACCCATTTCATCAGCCAGCGCCCGCGCCAAGGCATTGGCCTGCTCTGCCGCGAACCCCGAGGTCTGTAACCTCTCTGAAAAACGCAAAGTATCAATCACCGTGTTCACTCGTTATCCTCCCTGATATAGCTGTTTCTGAACTAAGGAAAGGCCCGCAAAGACATCCCTTGCGGAATGTTGGAAGTGTAAGCCCGGGCGCTCCTCAGAGTCAAGCAAAGATCTGCATTGCATCCAGCGTTTTTTTTATGGATAATGGCCCAATATCTACGCCGTTGACGTGGCGGCAAATGAGCAAACATTCGATGTCAAAGTTAACCGTATTACATTTTCCGGATCCACGATTACGCAAAAAGGCGCGGCCCGTTGCCGGCGTGGACGCGGGGATCAAACGGCTGTCACAGGATCTGCTGGAAACCATGTACGCGGAAAACGGCATCGGCCTTGCCGCCACCCAGGTGAATGTGCAACAACGGGTCGTCGTCATGGACCTTTCGGCTGAGCGAGACACTCCCATGACCCTGATCAACCCGGAAATCATGGAAACAACAGGCAACGAGGAGACGGAGGAAGGCTGTCTTTCGGTGCCTGGGTTTTCCGATGTTGTGCAGCGGGCTGAAAAAATTTCCTACCGTTACCTCAACCTGGACGGGGAGGTAATCGAAGATGAGGCCGACGGTTTGCGCGCAGTCTGTATCCAGCATGAAATCGATCATCTTGACGGAAAGCTGTTCATCGATTACCTGTCACCGATTAAAAAACAGCGCCTCCGTAAGAAGATAGAGAAGCAGAACAAAATCCGCGCCTTGTGATCCTCTCCTTTGCCGGCACGCCCGATTTCGCCGCAGTCATTCTCAGGGCGCTGCTGGAAAACCCGCAGCACAAAACCAGGTACGTGTACACCCAACCGGACCGGCCGGCGGGACGCGGCAGGAAAACGCGCCCGGGAGCGGTCAAGCAGATCGCGCAGCAATTTGCCATCCAGGTCAGACAACCCGCAACCCCGGCAGAACTCGCGCAGGACGCCGGGTTAAGCGATATCGATGCGCTGGTTGTCGTCGCTTACGGCTTGATCCTGCCGGCTCAGGTCCTGGCGCAGCCTCGCTACGGTTGCATAAATGTCCATGCATCCCTGCTTCCCAGGTGGCGCGGCGCAGCACCAGTTCAGCGGGCAGTTCAGGCGGGTGACGGGGAGACAGGAATTTCGATCATGGCCATGGACAGCGGCATTGATACCGGAAAAATCCTGTTGCAGAAGTCCTGCCTAATCCATAGTACCGACACAGCTTCAACCCTGTCGGGGCGACTGGCATCACTGGGCAGTGAGTGCCTGCTGGAGGCCCTGGACAGACTCGCTGCCGGCTCCATCGACCTGGTAGAACAGGATGACGGGCCAGCAACCTATGCCGGCAAAGTGAGCAAGCGGGAGGCTGAAATTGACTGGAATGCGGGAGCGGAACAAATAGCGCGGAATATCCGTGCGTTCAATCCGGCGCCGGTTGCATTTACCTCTCTGAACAATATGAAAATACGCGTCTGGGATGCCGCGGTACTGGACACCGGCGCAGCGGAGGGCAACCCCGGTGAAATCATCGCCTACAGCCCGGAAGGACTGGATATCTCGACCGGAAACCGGGTTCTGCGCATTCTCTCGCTACAACTGGAGGGAAAGAAAAAACAAGGTATCAGGGAGATCTGCAACGGCTATCCCGGCCTGTTCGCACCGGGTAAATGAACCTTCGGACGGTTGCGGCAAAGACCATCTGCCGGGTCGTCGATAACGGACTGACCCTTGATGCGGCACTGGCGGAGTGCCTGCCCGTTGTCGAGCGCCGGGATGACCGCGGGTTCGTCAAAGAGCTTTGCTTCGGTACGCTGCGCTGGTTCGATCAACTGGAGTTCATGCTTGGGCGCTTCCTGGACAAACCCCTGAAAGCGCGGGACAGCGATATCAGGGTGCTTATCCTGGTCGGCCTTTATCAACTGCACCACCTCGGTACCCCCGCCCATGCGGCGACCTCGGAAACCGTAAACGCTACATTGGAACTGGGCAAGGAATGGGCAAAGCCGCTGGTTAACGCGCTGCTGCGGCGTTCGCAACGGGACTACACACGGCTCAGGGCGGAACTTGACCGGCACCACAATGCGCGCTATTCCCATCCGGGCTGGCTGATTGACAGGCTCCGGTCGGACTGGCCCGACCTGTGGGAAGCCGTACTGGATGCCAATAACCAACGGCCGCCGCAACATTTGCGGGTTAACGTGTTACGCACCTCCAGGGAAAACTACCTGGAAGAACTGCAGCGGGGCGGGATCCGTGCACAACCTTTTGACTTGACGTCCAGCGCCATTCAGGTGACGGACCCGGTTGACGTCAACCTGATGCCCGGTTTCGATAACGGTGACGTATCGGTGCAGGATGCCGGCGCCCAGTTGGCGGCTACGTTGCTGGACCCGCAACCGGGGGACAGGATCCTGGACGCGTGCGCCGCGCCCGGCGGAAAAACCGCCCATATCTGTGAAATACAGCCGCAGATTGGTGAGATTGCGGCCCTGGACATAGACGCAACACGCATCGTCCGGCTGAAAGGCACCCTGGCCCGGTTGAAGCTGGAAGCCACCGTGATCGAGGCAGACGCCGTCGGGAACGAGGCCTGGTGGGACGGGCGCCCGTTTGACCGTATCCTGCTGGATGCGCCATGCAGCGCCACCGGGGTCATCCGCCGCCATCCCGATATTAAACGGCTGAAATCCCCGGAGCAGATCCCTGCCCTGCAAACCAGCCAGGCAGAACTGCTCGCGGCCCTGTGGCCGTTGCTGAAACCGGGCGGCAGGCTGCTCTATTCAACCTGTTCCCTGTTGCATGATGAGAACGACCGGGTAATCGAAACATTCATGGAAAACCATCCCCCGGCAGAGCTTGAAAACATCCGTGTGGAATGGGGATGCGCTACCGGATACGGCCGGCAACTGTTGCCCTGCCTTGACGATACAGACGGGTTCTACTATGCGGTGTTGACCAGGGTGGCTTGACGGCTATCCCTTACAATGTCTAAATAGAATAAACTTCAAGCCGCCACTTCCACGACCAGACCCCATGATTTCAACAGATTCGAAAGATTTCATCGGC
Organism: Gammaproteobacteria bacterium; assembly: GCA_965116495.1. Lineage (GTDB taxonomy): Bacteria > Pseudomonadota > Gammaproteobacteria > Eutrophobiales > Eutrophobiaceae > JAAXHV01. Next base: position 1,814,311 of record OZ220696.1, read on the forward strand.
TCAATCGCACGCTGCATGAAAGTTGTCACGGCGTTTGATGCGGAAGATGTTGAAATGTCGCCGGCGGACGTGGCCGCAAAAACCGGCCTGACGCGGGCGACAGCCAGAAGAATACTGCTGACCCTGACTGCCCTGGGGTATGTGGCCAGTGACGGCAAGTGGTTCCGGTTGTCGCCAAAAATGCTCGATCTGGGGTTTGCTTACCTGGCTTCCATGCAGATTGGCGAGGTGATCCAGCCGATTATCAATGCCGCCAGCAAGAAGGTTGGAGAAACGTGCGCGATCTCGGTACTGGAGGGTGAGGATATTGTCAGTATAGCCCACAGCTCGTTCGATCGTTTCGACCGGGTGACGTTCTATCCCGGGACACACATGCCGGCCTGTACTTCGGCCGCCGGGAGGGTGTTGCTGGCGCACCAGAATAGGGAAAAACTCGATGCGTACCTGAGCAATGTCAGGCTTAAGCGCCACACACCGAACACGATTACCAGCAGAACGGATTTAATCGATGAACTGGAACAGGCCAAGCGTCGGGGATATGCCCGCGTTGACGGAGAACTCGAAGTCGGTCTGTACACGGTCGCAGCGCCGATTGTAACTGATGAAAAGGTTCCCATAGCCGCCGTCACTTTCGGCGGTAACGTCGCTCGCATCAATGATGGGAACATCGAAACGAAATACCTGCCTGAATTATTCAAAGTTGCGGCACGATTAAGTCGACTGTTGCCGAACAGGCATTCGATTATTTGATTTTCGGGTGACTAATGCAGGCTGACAAATTATTCCTGGCAGTAACTACCGCCAAGTTTATCAGTGTCCTCGGTCTCCTGTTGATGCCGGTGCAGATCGGGGCCATGATCGACGGTCTGGGCCTCGGTGAAGCAGCAATCGGTTTTCTGGCGACACTGGAATTTTCCGCGCTGGGGGCTGGTCTCATATTCGTTGCCATAAACCCCTTGAAAACGTCGGCGCTGAGGTACGCGCTGATTGGCGCTGCTTTGATTGTAACAGGCCAGGTAGCCTCCGCGCTGGTTACCGGGTATGGCGTTCTGACGGCATTGCGTTGTCTCGTCGGTTTTGGCGCGGGTCTCGCCAATGCGGCGGCAACGGTGACTATAGCGGCGAGTTTCAGGGCGCCCGAGCGTACCGCCGGCTACGCGTTCGGACTGGTTTACCTGGTAGGCGGCGCGCTCTACCTGGCCTCACCGTATATGACCGGGTACGGGTACCACAAAGGTGTTTTCCTGAGCCTGGCCGTCGTCGTTCTGGTGTGCATACCGTTACTTTTTGCCTTGCCGGATACACCGCTGAAGAAGACAAAAAGGGCCGTAGCCGGACCGGACGCCATATTAAGCGTAACCGCTTTTTTGCTGTTTACCGCCGAGGTATTCCTGATGATCGGCATGGGCGCGGCCTGGGCCTTTGGCGAGCGTATGGGACTGGCCGTTAACCTGACACCGCATGAGATAGGGTTTTATTTTGCCTGCACCATGATTGCGTCCATTGCCGGCTCGCTGTTTGCAGGCTGGCTGGGCACGCGCTACGGCAGGACGCTGCCTTTCGTCGTCTGTACGATACTGGTCGCCATCTGTTGCTATTTTATGGCTAACCCCGGTATCGCCCTGGTCTATGTGCTCTGCCTGCTGAGTTTTCAGGTGTTCCAGGCGTTGTTCATACCTTTTCTGATCGGGACGGGCGCGGCCCTGGAGAGCAGCGGGCGGCTGTCCGCTGCCGTGGTGGCGGTAGAGATATTCAGCTTCGGCGTCGGAGGGGTTGCCGGCGGTGCGGTAGTTGAGGCCTTCGGCCTGGCGGCAATAGGCTGGCTGGCGGCCCTGGGCGCTGTCGTCGCAATCCCGCTGCTCATTATGGTTTGCCTGCCCCTGGACCGGCAATGGCGGTTTAACCTGCGTGCGTGCTGAAATCCGGTTGTGCCTTATCGAATACCAGCGCCAGGATCTGCACCATTTCATCGACGTCCTCATTGCTGAAAACCAGCGGCGGAGAAATGATCAGGTTCGAACCAAGGTTCCTGATCAGCAAGCCTTCCCGGCGCGTCAGGTCCTGGATAAGTTCAAGAAAGGGATCGCCCGGCATGAAGGATTCCTTCGACGATTTGTCCATGACCAGTTCTATGGCCATCATCAGGCCCTTCCCCCTGATATCACCGATAAAATCATAATGAGCCAGTTCGTTTTTCAGTTTCGCCAGGCAATAGCTACCCACCTGCGCGGCATTTGCCGGCAGCGCTTCATCTTCGACAATCTGCAGGGCGGCGTTGGCCGCGGCACAGGCAAGCGGATGTCCCGAATAGGTGTAGCCGTGCAGGATGGCGGCCAGCGGGTGATCGGAATCCCAGGCCTGGCGCACGCGTTCGTTAACCACGGTTGCGCCTAACGGGATATATCCGGAATTGATCCCTTTTGCCAGGCACATGATGTCAGGTTTGACGCCCCAGCCGCGGCAACCGAACATGCTGCCGCTGCGGCCAAAGCCGGTGACGACCTCATCGGCAATGAGCAATACCCCGTATTTGTCGCAGACTTGCCTGACCAGCGGCCAGTAGTTGTCCGGCGGTACGATCACGCCGCCGGCGCCCTGTACCGGTTCGGCAATGAACGCGGCAACCGTATGCGGCCCATGGTGCAGGATCTCCCGCTCAAGCAGGTCGGCGCAGATCTTTCCCAGTTCCTCAGGATCATCCGAGTAGGGGTTGCGGTATAACCAGGGGGTGTCGACCTGGAAACAACCGGGGAGAACCGGTTCGTACATGGAACGAAGGTACATCTGGCCGCCGATGGACGTGCCGCCGAAATGCACCCCGTGGTACCCCTGTTTCAGCGATATGAATTTTGTCCGTTGCGCTTCACCCGCCAGCTTCCAGTATTGCCGCGCCAGTTTCAGTGCGGTTTCGTTTGCATCAGAACCGCCGGAGCTGAAGAAAACCCGCTGCATGCCTTCCGGCGCGAGCATGCGCGTCAGCCGTTCGGCGAGTTCCATGACAGGCAGGTTGCTGGTGTCGCCAAAGGTGGTGTAATAGGGTAGTTTATCCATTTGGGCATTGATGGCCTGCTTCACTTCGTCACGCCCGTGGCCTACATTGACGCACCACAATCCCCCCTGGGTATCCAGGTAGCGTTTTCCGTCCGTGTCATGGACATAAACGCCTTCTGCGCGCTCGAATACCAGTGGCGGCGACTGTTCCGCCGATTTCGGCTCGGCCATCGGATGCCAGTGGTGGACTTTTAGCTGCGAGTTATCTAATTGCGCGATGTTTTCCATTTTATTTACCTTGTCTGGTTCAGGATTGGTGTTGCCCGGCTGCCGGTTCCACGGCGGCGTCCGCCATGGCCTTCAGCCTGCGTTTATCGGGTTTGTTGTTCGGTAACAGCGGCAGTGATGTCGTCGTCACGACATGCTTTGGAATTTTGTAATCAGCAAGATGTAACCTGGAATAATCATGCAGGGATTGTTCGTCAACGGATTGCCCCGGCGCCGGTGTCACATAGGCATAGCCCACCTCACCATAAACGGGATCGGGCACGCCGACGACACAGGCCAGGTTTACGGACGGGTGAGATTCGAGCACCTGTTCGATCTCCTTGGGGTAGACGTTATAGCCACCCGACTTGTACATGTCGGACAAGCGCCCGACCAGTACGATATTGCCGTCGTCACGTTTCATGGCTACATCTTTGGTATGCAACCATCCATCGTTATCGATCGCCTGCGCGGTGGCTTCCGGCAGGCGCCAGTATTCTTTCATGATAAACGGACCGCGCAGGAGAATTTCACCCGGCTCGCCTTTTTGTACATCCTTGCCGCACTCATCAACCAGGCGGAACCCGCAATCGGCCAGCGGCTTGCCGACACTCTGCGACAACAGGTCAATATCATCAGTTGAGGGAATTGCGGTCGCCGCCCCGGCGGCTTCCGTCAAGGCATACATGCTGGTAATGGCAGGACAGATCTCCCTGCACAGGCGTTCCAGCAAGGGTTTCGATGTCGCACCGCCGCTGTAGGAGATTTCTTTGATCGATGATAAATCCGTACCGGAAAAATCGGGGTGGTCCAGTATACTCTGCAACATGACCGGTACACCGCCCCAGACGGTGATGCGTTTTTCCTGAATTGTCCTCAGCACCGTTTCAGGATCGAATTTTTCCAAGTAATGACCTGTGCCCCCGGTAACGAGACAGTACACCGAACACGCGATTATTCCGGCAATATGATTAATGGGATATGCGTTAATCATCCTGACAGCGCCGGCTGAACGGAGCGATATTTGTACATGCGCATGGCGGATGGCGCCGTAATGGTGCAGCACCGCGCCTTTCGGCCTGCCCGTCGTCCCGGACGTATAGACGATGAACGCCGCGTCCTTACTCGTTACATCGTTCCGTGCATCCGTCAGGGCATCATTCCCGGCGTTGCTCCCGTCCGCAATAAAATCCTTGAAAGAACGTGCAGGAGGCGGTCCATCATCGTCGCCAAGCGCGATAAGGTGTTTGACACTCCGGACCTTGGCGCGGATGTAGTTTAACTCTTCATGATATTGACGATTGCCGATCCGGATCCTGGCGAAAATAACGGCAGGTTCGGAATCGGAAACCACGTGTTCCAGTTCGGTGCGCGTATAACGCGGGTTGAGCCCTACCCAGATCCCACCAATTGCCGTCGTCGCCAGGAGAATAATGAAATAATCCGGGTGCGGCGGGGAGAGTGTCGCCACCCGGTCCCCTTTTCCGATGCCAAGCGCCAGCAACCCCCGGGCGCAGTCTTCCACGCGACCAAGCAGGGCAGCATACGAGAGCATGTCTTCGCCGATACCAACGGCGTCCCCCTCCGGTGTTGCACCGGCATGGTGATATAAGTAATCGCTGATACGTTTATCCTGGAACTGTGCCGGATTGACTTTCATGATTGTGGTTTGATCACTTCCCCCGATCCCTTTCGGCTGATAATCAGATCAGACCCAGCGCCTGGCGCGCGGCCCGCTCACCTTCTTCAATGCCGCGCGACCAGAGTTGCTGTCCGGACAGTTCGGAGTGGCCGACAGTGACACGGCCATAGCCCTCCCGGACCACGTCGCGCGGCGCCGGCGCACCGTTCTTCCCGAAATAAAATCCCGGTTGGGGCGCGATGTAGGCGTGTCCCCAGCGGTTCAGGACGATCGCGGCGATATCCCGTTTTGCATCGAACCCGGCCATACCGAATAGTTTCTGCATCTGCCGGCGTACCTGGATCTCTATCGAGCGGTAACTGCCGGCAAACAACTGGTGGCGACCCAGTACCGTCTGTTGCTGAAGCGGCACACCTGGGCTGAGATACGGGACGTAAAACGTCAGTACGGTAGGTTTGGCCGGATCCAGCGGGTCCGCTTTACCGTCGATCACCATTTGCCGCCGCAGGTTGGTGTACCAGCCAAAGCCGCTGAACCACTGGGCGGCGGAGATGCCCAAGCGCTCCATGAACTGCCAGTTACGTACCGCTACGTTCACCGTCAGCATCGGCGCATGGTAGAACTGTGCATAGGCATCCCGGTGCGGCGCCGGCAGGTCACGCAATATATGCCTGTTGACCCAGCCGCCGCTGGCCATCACGACCGAGCGGGCCCTGACCCGGTAGAGCCTGCCGCCCTTGTGGTAAATCACGTTCACGAACCCGGACTTGTCCGGCGTACCGTTATGCTCTACGTGGACGGCCGTTGCATCGAGGCGGATGCGTACCTGTTGTCCGCTCCGGTCGAGGGCCTGCCAGTTCACATTACCCCATAAAACGTCTTTCAGGTCGTTGCCGCCGGCGATTGAATCCGGGATCATGGCTTTGACAAAATGGCGCGCGGTACCGGTATTGCCGCCGGGCCAGCTCACCAGCGAAATCTGGTGGACATCGGCAGGGTCGATTCCCCGCGCTTCGTAATAGCGGTCGGTAAATGCACGCGTACCAGGCAGGTAAAAATCAAACGCCGTATACGCGGATATCTGGTCACCGCCCAGGCCACCCCCCGCCGCGGCAAAAGCCTTGTCGACAAATGGCAATACTCCGGGCGAACAACCCATTTCCCTGACAACGAAATCACGGTAAGTCATGGAATCCAGCCAGGGCTCCCAGTCTTCCCGGTCCGGCGGCGTATAATAATTTTCCAGCCGCACCAGGTCCCGTCTTACCCTGTCCGTTAACGGCGCATCCTTGAAATCGTTCGCCCAGGGATTAATTATCCATTCTCCGCCCTGGTCATTGTCGAAAAAATAGCCCGTTGTCGCACCGCCCCGGTCACTGTACATGGACGTATAGTGGTCTGCAGGGACAGCCAACCCGTGTTGGCTGCCGGTAACTTCCTGGAATTCGAACGAGTCGGGCAAGCCGAGATCGTGCCAGTAACGATGGAACAGGCCGTATTTTGTCGCATATTTCGGTGGCCAGATCATGCCGTTGGAGCCCTGTGGCGCGGTCAGGTGATAGCCGTCCACCTCGAATTCATTCTGCTTCGCTTCTCCCCCGAAAATGGAATGATTGTCCAGCAACAGGCAGGTCTGTTTTTTTTCCGCTTCCCTGGTAAAGGTGTAGGCGGCTCCCAGGCCGGCGAAGCCACCTCCCACGATTACCATATCGAATGTCTCCCTGCTGTCTTCGGCGTCCCGGATCGAGGATTGATAGCGGCCGTCACGAATACCGTGGGCGGCATTGACGACCCCGGCGGTGTTACCATTGGCCCGGGCGTAGTCGCCGACACCACCGTAGCCGGTCCAGTCTTCGCCAACGTCAGGCAGCGTTGCCTGGGCGGATGCCGTTCGCAACAAGCCCGGCGCCTGCATGGTCAGGAGTGTCGCGCCGCTGCCGATCAGGCCGGTATTGATAAAATCGCGCCGGGTGATGTCGGCGCCAAGCCCGAGAGCATCCAACTCATTATCGTTTCTGCGTTCAGTCATACCTGGTTGTCTCCGCGTGATGTTGTTCCATTACAAATCGGTGTCTTTTTATTGACACGCCATAACTAACAATAGTATTATGAACGTATGGCGTTCAATTGTACGTTATGCGTACAATTTAGTGTAACATACTTTTTGCTACAATGAGAAGTTTACTCGGGGATCTAAAATCATGAAGTTACGACTGAACTTATTAATAAAGGCTAAAATCGCAGCAGGAGCACTGCTTTGTGGTGGATTGCTGTGTTCACCCGCCTATTCTGCCCTGCTTGAAGAGATAGTGGTGACGGCGCAAAAGCGCGAACAGAACCTGCAGGATGTGGGCATTTCCGTGACGGCTTTCAGCGGCAACCAGATCCGCACACTGGGATACACGAACACCATCGATATCGCCGCTCAAACGCCCGGGCTCGGTATCATCCAGTATCACCCGACCCTGACCACAACCAATATCCGCGGCATTTCACAAAACGATTTTGCCGACCACCTGGAACCACCTATCGCGATGTACGTGGATGAAGCCTATGTCAGCGCCATGGGCGCGGGACATGCACAGTTATATGACCTGCAGCGAGTGGAAGTATTACGCGGACCACAGGGAACCCTGTTCGGCCGCAACGCAACCGGTGGTTTGCTGCACTATATCAGCGCCAAACCCACTGAGGACCCCGAAGGTTATGTTGAATTTACCTACGGGTCTTACGATCAAAAAAAGTTTGAAGGGGCAATCAGCGGGCCACTGACGGACAAGCTCCTGGCACGGGTGTCGTTTGCCGGAAATTTCCATGATGGTGTAGCAGAGAACCGGATCGGATCGGACGTCCGGGGCAGTGAGCACTATGCCTTGCGCGGCCAACTGGAATTTCGACCCTCCGAAGAGGTGACGCTGAACCTGAAAGCGCATTATGCCAATGACGATGATGAACACGGTAACGCTTACACGCATACGCCCATTTCGGCAAATGAAGACGGCCTGGGTTTTGAGATCAGCCCGGATTCATTTGTAAACGGTTTCTGCCCGGGATGTGATTTTTACGGTTACCGGGATCCCGATGACGACCCCTTCACCGGTTCCTATGATTATACCGGGGAATTCCGTCGCTCAATCGCCGGCATCACCGGCAGGTTGACCTGGGATATGGGCAACGTCACCGTGACGTCGATCACCGATTACCTGCAGATGAATAAAAACTACGGCGAAGACACGGACGGTTCCCCCAATCCCGTATTCGTATTTATTACCGACCAGGATTTTGAACAGTTCTCCCAGGAATTGAGATTAAACGGTGATGTGGGTGAGAACCTGCGCTGGACGACAGGGTTTTATTACCTGGATATCGAACATGCCGGCAACCTGAATTACTTTCTGGACCTGCCCTTTTACTCACCGACCTATTCCTTCGGAGAACCCACTTCTTATATTTCAGGGCCGACGACCAATAATGTAGAAACGGAGTCCTGGGCCGTGTTCGGGCACCTGGAGTATGACCTTAACGAAAACTGGGGCATCATTGCGGCCTTGCGCTATACGGAAGATCAGAAGGATACGGTATTTCAATCGGCAGATGTGCTGGGTGGTAACGTTACCGGCCTCGGCTTTACCCTCACTATCCCGTTTGACCTGGCTGCCGATCCGGATTTCGACCTGTTCGACCAGAGTTTCGAAAACGTGTCCGCGAAGTTCGAAATTGACTGGCGACCCACCGATGACACCCTGATATTTGCCAGCTTCAATCGCGGCCATAAAGCCGGAGGGTCACGAGTGGTGGCGGGCGGCAATCCCACTACGGCCATACCGACGTTTCCACATGATGAAGAGGTCCTGCACAGTTGGGAGATAGGTATCAAAACCACCTTCATGGAGGGGCGCGCCCAGTTGAATGCCAGTGCCTTTTATTACGATTACCAGGACTACCAGGCTTTTGTTGTCATTCCGGGCGCGATACCGGCCTCACTGACCATTATCAACCTGGATGCAGAGGCAGTCGGTGGCGAAGTGGAATTGACGCTGCAACCGACGGAAGGCTGGGGTTTCCGTTTCGGCGCATCATTTGAAGACAGTGAGGTGAAGGACGTGCTGCTGCCCAGCGGACGCTTCGTCGATAATGATCTGCCTTATGCTCCATCATTTACTTTGAATGGTCTGGCCCGCTATGAATGGCCGGCCTTGGGCGGCACCATGGCGATCCAGGGTGATTTCAACTATTCGGAGGATTTCTGTTTCAGCGTGTTGTGCGCGCCGCTGGACCAGGAAGATTCCTTTATCATCGGAAACTTCCGTGTCAGCTATACCAGTGGAAACGAAAGCTGGAAGCTGGCTGCCTTTGTCAATAACGTCAGTGATACGGAATACCGCCTGTACACGCTGGACATCAGTGGATTATCCATCGGCAACGATGCCTACGCCAATCCACGCTGGGCCGGTGGCACCATCACCTTTAACTGGAAGTAACTGCGAGACAGATGTACGGGGTCGGAGTATGGTTACCCTGACCCCAAAATCTACCCCCGGATCTCATGAGTACAGTTCCAGCGTATGATGCCGTTATTATCGGCGCCGGACACAATGGACTGACCTGCGCCAACTACCTGGCCCGCAAGGGGCTGAAAGTGAAGGTGGTCGAACGCCGCCACGTGGTAGGCGGCGCGGTCGTCACGGAAGAGTTCCATCCCGGCTATCGCAATTCAACCTGTTCCTATGCGGTCAGCCTGCTCAATCCGAAAGTGATCCGTGACCTGGAACTGCAAAAATACGGCCTGGAAATCAAGGACAGGGAGTTCACTGCGCTGGTCCTCGGATCAGATAATAAATACCTGTTCATCGGCGCTAATCGCGATCAATTTCTTGCGCAGATACGGCAGGCATGCCCGGGAGATGACGAAGCCTACCGCGAATATGACACGGTTATACAACAGGTTGCCGACGTATTGCGGGACATGGTGCTGGAGACGCCACCGAACATCGGCGGCGGGTTAACGGACCTGTGGCGCGCCGGGACACTGGCCAACAGGATGCGGCGGCTGGACCCCCGGTTGCAACGGGAAACGATCAAGCTGTTTACCATGAGTGTGGCGGATTACCTGAAACAATGGTTCGGCGGGGACCTGATACTCGCGCTGGAAAGTTATATAGCCATGGTGGGGAACATGCAATCGGTACACGCCGGCGGTTCGGCCTATGTGCTGCTGCATCACATGTTCGGTGAAGTGAACGGGAGGAAAGGGCGCTGGGGCCATGTCACCGGGGGGATGGGCGGCATTACCCAGGCGATGGCGAAGTCCGCAGAAGCCCAGGGTGTTGACATTGAAGTCAGCGCGCCTGTCAAGGAAGTGCTCGTAAAAAACAACCGGGCCTGCGGCGTAAAACTGGCAGACGGGCGGGAGATCCATGCAAAAGTCACTGCGGCAAATGTCAATCCGAAACTGCTGTTCCAGGGACTGGTGGACCAGGAACACCTTGATGCGGACTTCAAACGCCAGATCGCGCATTACCGGTGTGCCTCCGGCACGTTCCGCATGAATGTGGCGCTGGAGGATATACCACGGTTTCGTTGCCTGGACGGAGAACCGGATTACGAGCGTTACCTGCAGGGAAGCGTGTTCATCACCAACTCATTGCAGTACAACGAGCAGGCCTGGTACGACGCCATGAACCTGGGCTGGTCGCAAAAACCTATTGTCCACATGATGGTTCCCTCGCTGTACGATAATACCCTGGCGCCAGAAGGTAAACACGTGGCCAGCCTGTTCTGCCAGCATTTCAATCCGAAACTGCCGGACGACAGGTCCTGGGACGATGTCAAGGAACAGGTCGCGGATTTAATCATTGATACCGTCAATGACTATGCCCCCAATTTCAGGCAGGCCGTCATCGGCCGTATGGCGCTCAGTCCGCTTGACCTGGAGCGGGAGTTCGGACTGACTGGCGGCGATATCTTTCATGGTTGTATCCAGCCTGATCAATTGTTCTCGTTGAGACCCGTAGCAGGGTATGCTGATTATCGAATGCCGCTCAGAGGTCTTTATTTATGCGGTTCAGGCGCACATCCGGGTGGAGGTGTGAGCGGTTGTCCGGGGCATAATGCCGCACGGGAGATCCTGAAGGATATTTGAGCAGCTGGGATTAAGGAACCTCTTAAGTCAGAGGTTCCTACGGTACAGGGATGTGCCGTCAAAATCAATGACTGCAGGTCATTGATTTTGGGAGCAAAACAAAAATCGCATTTTTGTTTTCACTCGCTACATCCTGGTAGCTCGCCGCAAAGCGGCAACAAGTCGTGCAAATCGGCTATCCTGCCGATTTGTGCGTACTCTGACAAGTCCCGGACGGACTTGAGCAGAGCTTCCTTAACTATATTAACAGGCTACCAGTCTGTAAAAGGCTACAGGTTTTTATCTCAATTCCATTTCAGAGACGACGCATCTGCCGGAGGGGGAAACACCCTGTTAATTTCTTCCAGGTCCGTACTTGTCAGGGAGATGTCAGCGGCGGCGTGATTTTCTTCAATATGGGTCTGATTTGCACTCTTGGGAATGACAATCACGTTGTCCTGGTGCAGCAGCCACGCCAGCGCGACCTGGTACGGACCCGCATTGTGTCTTTGCGCCACGCCCTGCAGAGGTGCGCAATCCAGTCTCCCCTGGTTGAACGGCGAATATGCCATCAACGGCACATTGCGCTGCAGGCACCAGCCAAGCAACTGCCCTTCAACTTCGCGGCGTTCCAGGTTGTACAACACCTGGTTGGTCGCAATGTCCGGCCCGCCCCCGCACTCCCAGGCTTCTTCCATCTCTGAGACATCGAAATTGCTCATTCCGTAGGCCGCAACCTTACCCTGCGCCCGTAGCCGTACGAAGGCATCCAGGATCTCCTGCACCGGATAATTGCCCGGCCAGTGCAGCAGGTACAGGTCCATGCACTCAATTCCCATTCGTTTCAGGCTTTTCTCGCAGGCTTTGATCGTACCCCGGAAGGACGCATTGCCGGGTAGCACTTTACTTACTATATAGGCGTCTTCCCGCCGGCCTTTCACGGCCTTGCCGACCACGACCTCCGCGTCATGGTACATTTCTGCGGTATCGATCAGCGTCATACCCAGGTCCAGCCCGAGGCGAATTGCATCCGCTTCTGAATTTTGTTTCAGGCGGTTTTTGCCCATACCCCAGGTGCCCTGCCCCAGTGCCGGGACGGATGCTCCGCTCGGGAAAAAGACGGGATTATTCATGTTGTTCCAGACTTTCGATCACATTTGATGTATTTGCAGCGTACCACGTTTCATCAGTTGCCTTCTGTGTTACCCGCAATTTATGGGTGTCCCAAATTCACCATTACCCGCAATTTATGGCTGTCCCAAATTTAGCAGTCCCAAATTTAGCACGAAATTTATGGGTGTCCCAAATTTGCATCAATTTGTGGTTGTCCCAAATTTAGTGGTGGATTTTGACCGTAGCCGTGAAAATGCCCATACTGTTGTCAATGGGAATGTCATTAACAAGTGGGGTCGGGTCGGTCGTTTTATTTTTGCTGTTTTCCGTCACTGCGCGCGCGGTCGAGAATATTACTGTGGAATACGTTTCCAGTGAACTGGTTGAAAACAGCTATTACCTTGATGCACGGATAGATTTTAAACCCCATGATGATGTACTGGAGGCGCTCGATCATGGGGTGGACCTGGATATAGATATTATTATCAAGGTCAAGGAAAAACGTAAATGGCTGTGGGACAGGCTTTACAAAGAGGAGATCATTAAATTCAAACTGGACCACCTGCCGTTGTCGAATGTATACATCATTACCAACGTCGGCAATTCCCAGCAACGGCAATTCGACACTCTGGAAAATGCGCTAAAATACCTGGGTACACTTGACCGTTACTTTTTATTTGACAGCGAAAATATAGACGATGATGCACACCTGGTCGGCCTGCTCAAAGCCAGATTGAACGTGGAAAACCTGCCCCCGCCATTAAAACCCGTTGCCTTCATTTTGAATAAATGGCAAGCGGACAGTGAATGGCGCCACTGGACAATCAGGGAATGAACAGCCGGCGTAAAAAATCCGGTGCAATCATCACATCACCCGGCAAGAAATCCGGGCTAAGCGGCGGACGTTTAATCCTGCTGACGGGTGTGCTGCTGTTCGGCTGCATGCTGGCTTCGTTGTTGATCATGAGCAAGGCGTTGCAAAACTCGGTCCAGACGGACCAGTTCTATACCGGTCTGCTGGTATTCAATACCCTGGGTCTCCTGACCCTGGTCATATTGATTGGCCTGAATATCCGCGGCCTGATCAAACAGGCCAGGGAGCGCGTTGCCGGCGCCCGTCTCACCGTACGCATGGTCACCATGTTTGTGATCCTGTCGGTTACGCCGGTACTCGTTCTCTATTACTTTTCCCTGGATTTCCTGTACCGCGGCATCGATAGCTGGTTTGATTTGCGCGTCGAGCAAGCACTGGAGGACTCTCTCGAACTGAGCCAGCTTGCCCTGGACACCCGCATGAAGGAACTCCTCAGACAGTCTGAGAAAATGGCGGAAGAAATCTCGCTGACTAACGATGCCTTGATCCCCTTTGAAATTGATCGATTCCGCATCAGCAGCGGCGCTGATGAAATGACCGTAATGACCAGGCAGGGGATTATTATCGGCTCCAGTTCGGCCAATCCGGACAACCTTGTGCCTGATTCGCCCGATGAGACTGTCCTGTTCCAGGTACTGCAGGGCAACAGCTATATCAGTATGGACACGATAAGAAATGCCGGACTATCTTTTCGTGTCGTAGTCAATGTGCCGAATTCCGGGATAAGCACTGAAGCCCGGATCATCCAGGCCTTGTATCCTTTGACCGAACGGGTAAACGATCTGGCGCAAAGTGTCCAATCGGCTTTTACCCAGTACAAGGAGTTGTCCTATCTCCGGGAACAGCTCAAGCTGAGTTTTATCCTGATTCTGACCATGGTACTGTTGTTCAGTATATTTTCCGCAGTATGGGCCGCGTTTTATTCGGCAAGAAAGCTGGCCGCACCGATTCGCGATCTGGCGGAAGGGACGAAATCCGTGGCAGAGGGTGATTATCATACCAGGCTGCCGGTGCCGGGCAATGATGAGCTGGGTTTCCTGGTTGCATCGTTTAACGACATGACCCGCAAGATAGCCAGCGCCAGGGACGCGGCCAAACTCAGCCAGGATGAAGCGGAAACCCACCATAAATACCTGGAAGCCGTACTGGAACGGCTGTCGTCCGGTGTACTGGTCCTGGACGCGGAAAAATGCCTGCGCACCGTCAACATCAGCGGCGGCAGGATCCTGGGTATCGACATCAGCGAAATCATAGGCCATTCGTTCAGCCGGATTTGTGAGCGCTACAAGCACCTTGAACAACTGCATATCCTGTTTCAGTCTCACATAGACCAGGGCAAGTTGGTCTGGGATCAACAGGTTATCCTGTTCGGCTCAAGCGGCCGGCAGGTGCTCATGTGCAGGGGAACGTCCATAGTCCCGGCCCGTGAAAAAGCCCTGGTCCATATTATCGTGTTCGACGATATCACCGCATTGTTGCAGGGGCAACGCGACGCGGCCTGGAGTGAAATGGCCCGGCGACTTGCCCACGAGATTAAAAACCCGTTAACACCGATACAACTGGCGGCGGAACGGTTGCGCCACAAGTATCTCAGGTCATCCCCCGGAGACCAGGCGGAGACACTGGATCGGCTGACTACGACAATCATCAAGCAGGTGGAAACCATGAAGGGTATGGTTAACGCGTTCTCGGACTATGCCAGGGCGCCGGTCATGTCACCCCGCAGCGTTGACCTGAACCGGTTGCTGGAGGAAGTGGTGGACCTGTACATAAACATGGACACAGACGTCACAATTACCCTCGATCTTACGGAAGATCAATCGGTTATCAACGCGGATCAGGGACGGTTGCGGCAAGTCTTCAATAATGTAATCAAGAATGCACTGGATGCTGGCCGGCAGGGGGAGGAATTGACCCTGTCCGTCTCTACGGCATATGTAAACCAACCTGCCATGGACTACATGGAAATCCGTATCATGGATTCCGGCAGCGGCGTAAACGAGGATATAATGTCGACTGTATTTGAACCTTACGTAACTACTAAACAGAAAGGCACCGGATTGGGACTGGCAATCGTAAAGAAGATAGTGGAAGAACATGGGGGGCTGGTCTGGATCAGAAATAACGCGGGCGGGCCGGGGGCTTGTGTGGTTGTCAGGCTGCCCATCAATAAAACCAAATTCGCGCTGAATAGCGCCACCAACCGCAATAGAGGCGTAGTGTGACTAGCGAAAAAATACTTGTTGTAGATGATGAAGCCGAGATCAGAAACCTGATAAGTGAGATTCTCGTTGATGAGGGATTCGAGGTGGCTACGGCCGAAAACGGCAACAGCGCCCGGGCGTTGCTGGAACAGTTTCACCCCCGTCTTGTTCTGCTGGATATATGGATGCCGGACGTAGACGGCATTACCCTGTTGAAGGAATGGCATGAATCCGGCAAGTTGACGAACCCGGTGATCATGATGTCCGGACATGGAAACATAGGAACTGCGGTCGAGGCCACCCGCCTTGGCGCATACGATTACCTGGAAAAACCTCTCTCGCTGGCCAAGCTTGTCCTGACAATAAAAAACGCCCTGGACGCGTCAAGACTGCAAAAGGAAAACCTGAGATTGCGGCAACACTCACAAACGCCGGCCAGGATCATCGGCAAAAGCAAGTTGATGGCGAATTTACGTGGACAACTGGAGAAGGTCGCCGGCCTCGATACCCCGGTACTGATCGTCGGCGAACCGGGAACGGATAAAGAAGCGGTTGCCCGTTACCTTCACTCTGCAAGCGCCCGAAAGGACAAGCCTTTTGTCAATGTCAGCGTATCAGTGCCGGAATCCGAAACCATGGTGAATGAGTTATTCGGTGTAGAGAACGGAGATGAAATACGTAACGGCTTCCTGGACCAGGCTGACGGGGGGACCTTGTTCATCAAGGACATTGCTGATCTGGACATTGCAACCCAGGCGCGCCTGCAGGGCACATTGAATGACAAGTCCTATAAACGGGTCAACGGAAATGATGCCGTACAACTGAATACCAGGATAATCGGCGCCACCCGCCATCACCTTGCCAACCGGGTCAAGGACGCATCTTTTATGGACGAGCTTTATTTCCAGTTGAACGTGCTGCCGATACAGGTACCGCCGCTCAGGGAACACTACGAAGACGTACCCGACATCCTGGAATATTTCGTCAACTTCCTGGTGGAACGGGAGGGGCTGCCTTACCGGTATTTTACAACCGCCGCACAAAACAGCCTGCGGCGCTACCCCTGGCCCGGTAATTCCCGGGAATTGAAGAACCTGGTCCAGCGGATGCTGATATTGGGGGGTGATGCGGTTATCGACTTGGAGGACATAGAGGCGGTGCTGGGAGAGCAGCCGGCTAAAAAAGAGGCCGATAATCTGAATAACCTGGACCTCCCGTTACGCCAGGCACGGGAAAACTTTGAACGCGACTACCTCGAGTACCAGTTGAAACAAGCAAACGGCAGTGTCAGCAAAATGGCCAGGAACGTCCAGATGGAACGTACCCATCTCTACAGGAAGCTGAAATCCCTTGGTATCGATATAAAATCGTGAAAATTATCATTCTGGGAGCAGGCCAGGTCGGCTCGTCCGTAGCCGCCAATCTTTGCAGTGAAGCTAACGATATAACCGTAATCGATCGCGACCCCGCTGTGTTACGCAACCTGCAGGAACGGCTTGACCTGCAAACCATAAACGGACCTGCGTCACATCCCTCGGTGCTGGAGCAGGCAGGGGCAAAAGACGCGGACATGATCATCGCGGTAACCAATAGTGATGAAACCAACATGGTAGCCTGCCAGGTTGCCTTTACGGTCTTCCATACACCGATGAAAATCGCCCGCGTGCGCAACAACGAGTACCTGAAAAGCGCGCAACTGTTTGCCCAGGAAGCAATGCCGGTTGACGTCCTGATCAGCCCGGAACAGGTTGTAACCGAATACATCGCCCGCCTGATAAGCTTTCCGGGGGCACTTCAGGTACTCGATTTTGCCTCCGGCCGCGTACAGATGGTTGCAGTGAAAATAACCGGACTGAGCACGATCATCGGTAAAAGGATAGGTGAACTTGCCGCCCATCTGCCGTCCGTGGATTTTCGCATCGTTTCAATCTTTCGCGGCGGACAGGCGATCATTCCCGATGGCGATACGGAAATACAGGCACACGATGAAGTGTTCGTGATCGGCTCTCCAAAACATATCAAGAACCTGTTGAAATCGATCAAACAAACGGACAAGCCGGTAAAACGCATCATCGTCGCCAGTGGCGGCAATATCGGCCGGCGCCTGGCGAAACTGCTGGAAAGCAAATACCAGGTCAAGGTTATAGAACTGTCCGTGGAAAAGGCGCGCATAGCCTCGGAAGAACTGAACAGCGCCATCGTGCTTAACGGTGACGCCACGGACAAGGAGTTGCTCATCGAAGAAAATATAGACGACACCGATGTCTTCTGCGCCCTCACCAATGCCGACGAAGCCAATATCATCTCCTGCATGCTGGCGAAGCGCCTGGGCGCGCACAAGGTCATGGCGCTGATCAACCGGGCGGCCTACGTCGACCTGGTGCAGAGTGATGTTATCGACATCGCCATATCGCCGCAACAGGCTACCATCGGCAGCCTGCTGGCGCACATCCGCAAGGGCGACGTTGTCGTCGTGCACTCATTACGGCGCGGTGCGGCGGAAGCCATCGAGGCCATTGCCCACGGCGATAAAACAACCTCCGACGTAGTAGGCAGGTCAATTGAAGAGATACCCCTGCCGCCCGGCACCAGCATCGGCGCCATAGTCCGTGATGACAATGTAATTATCGCCCATCACGATACGGTGATTGCATCCGAAGACCACGTCATCATTTTGGTGGGTGACAAGAACCGCGTGCCGGAAGTGGAAAGACTGTTCCAGGTCAAGATTACCTTTCTGTAATTCCAGCCCGGATTTCTTGCCAGGTGATGCGATGACAAATCGGCAGGATAGCCGATTTGCACGGCGACAGCCGCCCGTTGGGTTGCGCCCAGGGATGGGTGCAATGAACACGTGCTCGTTGGCGCAAAAAAGACAAGCGAGGGCGCATCAAGCGCAGCCTGAATTGATGAAACAATGAGATTATAATCATACCAGAATGACAGCAAACATATATCCAACAACGACAAGCGACCTGGCAAGAAATTCGGGCTAATTATGCAACTTCTCGTTATCCAGAAAATCCTGGGGCTGCTGCTGATGTTGTTCAGCATCACCATGCTGCCGCCCCTGAGCATTGCGCTGTGGTACCAGGATAAGACAGTCAAATTATTTATGCTGTGCTTCATGCTTATACTCCTCATTGGTGCATTCCTGTGGCTGCCGGTGCATAAGGTTAACAAGGAATTGCGCCTGCGCGACGGCTTCATCGTCGTGGTGTTGTTCTGGGCAGGACTGGGCCTGATCGGCGCCATGCCATTCCTGCTCGCGTCTTATCCCGACATGTCATTTACCGATTCGTTATTCGAATCCGTTTCCGGTTTGACCACGACCGGCGCAACGGTGATTATAGGCCTTGAACAATTGCCTAAATCCATCCTGTTCTACCGGCAGGAGTTGCAATGGCTGGGGGGTATGGGGATTATCGTGTTGGCGGTAGCCATTCTGCCCATGCTGGGCATCGGCGGCATGCAACTGTACAGGGCGGAAACACCGGGCCCGATCAAAGACTCAAAATTAACGCCCAGGATCACCGAGACGGCCAAGGCCTTGTGGTACATTTACCTGTCCATGACGATTGCCTGTGCGGCCATGTACTGGATTGCCGGAATGTCGTTGTTCGACGCCATCAGTCACAGTTTCTCCACGGTGTCGATCGGGGGATTCTCAACCTATGACCAGAGTATCGGCTATTTCAACAGTGGGCTGATCAATGCCGTCGCAGTGGTCTTCATGGTGATTGCCGGCATCAACTTCACCCTCCATTTCATCAGTTGGCGCTCGTTGAGCCTGAACACCTACCGAAGAGACTCCGAGGTAAAGGCTTTCATCAGCGTATTGCTGGTCCTGTGCGTCATTACCTGCATCTACCTGAGCCTGCGGACAAGCTATGGCGCCAGCCTGGACACGCTCAGTCATGGAATCTTCCAGTCGGTATCCATCGCAACGACGACAGGTTTTACCACCACCAGCTACCAGGACTGGCCGACGTTTCTTCCCGTACTGCTGATATTTGCCAGTTTCATGGGCGCTTGCGCGGGCTCGACAGGGGGCGGTCTGAAAGTCATGCGGGTATTACTCCTGTACAAGCAAGGCAAGAGAGAAACCAAACGCCTGGTCCACCCCAACGCCGTCATCCCGATTAAACTGGGCGGCAAACGTGTCGATGAATCCATTATCAACGCCGTATGGGGTTTCTTTGCCGCCTACGTGGCCGTCTTCGCACTGCTGCTGATCCTGCTCATGGCTACCGGGCTGGACCAGATCACGGCATTTTCCGCAGTGGCGGCCTGTCTCAACAACCTGGGACCCGGCCTGGGCGAGGTCGGCGCCCATTACACCGGCATCAATGACATGTCCAAGTGGCTGTTGTGCCTTGCCATGCTGCTGGGACGGCTGGAAATCTTCACCTTGCTGGTCCTGTTGACACCGACCTTCTGGCGCAAGTGATGAATAATCCTGGGGTCAGAGTAAAAATTCTGACGAATTTCTTACTCTGACCTCGAATATCACCCCGAATATCTGGCGCAGATGATGAGCGATACGGATCAGGTTAAGTGGGATCGGATTTATACAGACGGCGCCGGGAAATCCGCCGACCCCTGTCACGTCCTGTCATCCCATGCCCATTTATTGCCTCCTGCCGGAGACGCTCTGGACCTGGCGTGCGGGCGAGGCGCCAATGCGCTTTACCTGGCCTCCCGGGGTTACGCTACCCGGGCCTGGGATATATCCGCAGTGGCTATTCAACGGCTGGCGGACCTGTCAAGGCAGCGCGGACTGCCGCTGGCGGCGCAACAACGTGACGTTACAGACGACCCCCCGGAACCGGCGTCGTTCGATATCATAGTCGTCAGCCGTTTCCTGGATCGGGACATGGCCCCCGCCATCTGCGCGGCGCTGAGAGAACAGGGACTGCTGTTCTACCAGACCTTTCTCCAGGAGAAAGTATCCGATTTCGGTCCGCGCAACCCCGCATACCGTCTGCAGGCCAACGAACTCCTGCACTTGTTCAGCCCCCTGCACCTGATCTACTACCATGAGGAAGGAAGCGTGGGCGATACCGGGCAGGGTTTCAGGAATGAAGCGATGCTGATTGCGCAAAAACGCAGATATTCGGGGTCAGAGTAAATTCATCCCGGATGAATTTACTCTGACCCCGGGCGTTACAGGTATTAATCATGGATACGGCAAAACTCGAAGCGATGCTGGCCGGTGGCGAAGACAATGCCCTGCTGCGCTTCACCCTGGGTAATATACTGTTTCAACAGAAGGATTATACAGGGGCTGAACCACACCTGGCCAGGGCCGTTGAACTCGACCCCGGTTATTCCGCAGCATGGAAAATATACGGCCGTACCCTGGGCGCCGCCGGGAAACTTCCCGAGGCGCTCAGCGCGCTCAATCAGGGCATAGCGGTTGCTACGCAACGCGGCGACATCCAGGCGGTAAAAGAGATGAGTGTTTTTCTGCGCCGGTTTGAAAAGCAATCCGTTAAAGATTCATCCGCAGATGACGCAGATTAACGCAGATGTTTTATTACAAATCCACTGGTGACACAGATAAGATATTTACGCCAGGCCGGGGACAGATTTGTGGACGTCCGAAGGACGCCCACAGGGTGTATGCCAGGGAAGGCGCACATTAAATGACTTTCCGGGGCAGGCTTCAACGACACCCTGATATTATCTGCATCCATCTGCGTCATCTGCGGATAGATCATTTGCGGATATATCAGGTCTTAATCTTCAAAGTTCCTACCAGTTCCGCGACGTTGCCGATCCCGCGCTCATCCAGGTATTGCACGATACCGGTATTGATCGTTTTACATACCAGAGGGTCATAAAACAGTGCGGTACCGATACCTACGGCACTTGCGCCTGCCAGGATAAATTCCAGGGCGTCGTTTGCCGACGCGATCCCGCCCTGGCCGATTATCGGTATATTCTTCTCCCTGCATACCTGGTAGACCTGCCAGGTCTTGAGCAGCGCAATGGGTTTGATGGCCGGGCCGGATAATCCACCCTGGTTGGTGCCGATAACCGGTTCACCCCTGTCCAGGTCGACAGCCATACCCGTGACGGTGTTGATCACTGCCAGGGCATCACTGCCGGCGGCAATGCACCGGCGCGCATTCTCCACGATATCCGTCTGGTTCGGTGACAGTTTGGTGATTATCGGTTTATCGGTCTCGCGCCGGCACGCTGCTACAACTTGCGCCGACATCTCCGGGTAATTGCCGAAACTGACGCCGCCTTCCTTGATATTCGGGCAGGAAATATTCACCTCTATGGCATCGATGGGCGAGTCATTGAAAATCCGGGTTACTGCCGCGTATTCATCAACCGTGGAGCCGCATACATTGGCGATGAACCGGGTCTCGGAAAAATCCAGTTCCGGCAGGTATTTATCTACTACCTTCCTCGCGCCGGGATTTTGCAGTCCGATGGAATTCAACATACCCATCCAGGTTTCCGCAACACGGTGCGGGGGGTTGCCGAGGCGCGGCTCCAGCGTCGTTCCTTTCAGGCAGATGGCGCCGGCATCCCGGTTGGAAAACCCTTTAACCCGGGTATATTCCTCGCCAAAACCGACACAGCCGGACAGTAAAACCAGCGGTGTGTTAAACTGCATCCCGCAGAAATCGGCCTTCAGTTTTTCACTGCCTGCAGATCCGTCACTCATTCTCAGGTAAATCTTGTATAATCATTATGCGTATTTTAACCCAAAAATTGCGTAATCCCGTAGCAGTCTGAAACTGAACATTATTAACTTCCTTCCGGATCAGAAATGCCGCCAAGCAACAGCCATGCATTCGTAGAATTCTCCAGGGTCAGCAAGAGCTATGACGGGCAGACATTTTCAGTCCATGACTTCAGTCTGAGCGTTGACCGCGGCGAATTCGTTACCCTGCTCGGACCATCCGGGTCGGGCAAGACCACCTGCCTGAAGATGCTGGCCGGCTTTGAGGAACCCAGCAGCGGCGAAATCTGGCTGAATGACCGTCCCGTCAACCAGGTCAAGGCCTGGAAGAGAAACATCGGCGTCGTGTTTCAGCATTATGCCCTGTTCCCCCACATGACGATCGCTGAAAACCTCGCGTTCCCGTTGCAGGCGCGGCGCATCGCCAGGGACGAGATCGAACACAGCGTGATGCGGGCGCTGGACATGGTGCAGTTGCAGGACTTTGCCGCACGCCGCCCCGCACAATTGTCGGGCGGCCAGCAACAACGGGTTGCGATTGCCCGCGCCCTGGTATTTGAACCGGACCTGATACTGATGGACGAACCCCTGGGCGCCCTGGACCGGCGCCTGCGGGAAGAAATGCAGTACGAGATCCGGCGCCTGCAGCAACGCCTGGAAGTGACTATGATCTACGTGACCCACGACCAGAATGAGGCCATGGTATTATCGGATCGGGTCGCGGTGATGGAACAGGGCCGAATCTGCCAGGTGGCTTCGCCGGAGGCCCTGTACGAGGAACCGCAGCGCCTGTTCGTGGCCAATTTTATCGGCGAGAACAATCAGGTGGAGGGGCGCATGGTGAACTGGAGCCCCGATGAGTGTGTGGTGGTGGTGGCCGGTCAAACTGTCAGGGCATTCCCTGTGGCCGTTGCCGAAAACGACGCGCAGACCTGTCTTACCATCCGTCCGGAAAGAGTGGCGCTGAACCCTACACCAGACCTTTACCCCAATTGCTTTGAAGCAGAGGTGGAAGACATTATTTTCATGGGCGATCACCTGCGCATTCATGCGGTGCTGTTTGGCGGCAGCCAGTTTATCGTCAAGATCCCCAATATCATCGGTCATGGCGGAATCCTGCCGGGAGATACGGTTACACTGGGTTGGCTGGTCACCGATTGCCGGGCGCTGGACCTCAGTCAAATGGAGCCATAACCGTTACCGACCGGACTATAGTTTCGATATGAATAACAAACGGAGAAAACCATCATGAAACCCATTAAGGCACTGACCACGTTGCGCTTCCTGCTGACAGGTATGGCCTGGGCCCTGACCCTGCCTGCCGGATCGCTTAGCGCGGAGGAACAATTCATTACCGTCGTATCCTGGGGCGGTTCCTATGCCAGGAGTTCCGTCAAGGCCTATCAGGAGCGCTTTATCGAGGAAACCGGCATCCGTATCAAGCTGGATGAATATAACGGCGGCCTCGCCCAGGTCAGGGCGCAGGCAGAAACCGGCAACGTGACCTGGGACGTGGTCGACATGGAGGCCGGTGATGCGCTGCTGGGTTGTGATGAGGGACTGCTGGAAACAATCGACTATGGAACCCTCACTCCGGCGCCGGACGGTACCCCTGCGACTGAGGATTTCCTTGATGTCTATAACGTGGAATGCGGTGCGAAAAACCTCGTCTACAGCACGGTGTACGCTTATAACGACACCCGGTTCCCCGGCAGCAAGCCGGCGACCATGGCTGACTTCTTCGACCTTGATAAATTTCCGGGACGCCGGGGGATGCGCCGGGCGCCCAACGCCAACCTGGAATTTGCCTTGGTGGCAGACGGCGTACCGGCCGACCAGGTGTATGAAGTGCTGTCCACTGAGGAAGGTATTGCCCGTGCGCTGCGTAAACTGGACACAATCAAGAGTCAGGTCGTCTGGTGGGAGGCCGGCGCGCAGCCACCGCAGATGCTGGCCGACGGCGAGGTCGTCATGAGCACGGCCTTCAACGGACGTATTTTCAACGCCTGGGCCCTGGAAAATCAACCCCTGGTTATCGTCTGGGACGGCCAGTTGCTGGCGTTCGGCTACCAGGTCATTGTTGCCGGCACACCCAAGCTGGACCTGGCCCGGCAGTTTGTCGCGTTCGCCACCAGTACCGAGTCCCTGGCCAACCTGACCAGGTATATCTCCTATGGTCCCCTGCGCCATTCATCCCTGGCGCTGGTGGACAAGCACCTGGAGACGGGTATCAAGATGGGACCGCACCTGCCCAATGCGCCGCAGAACATGTCCAACGCAGTGCTGGAAGACCCGGAATGGTGGGCCGACAATCAGGACGAGATGAACGAACGCTTTGCTGCCTGGTTGACAAGATAAATCCGCAGATGACGCGGATTAACGCAGATGTATGACCCCTTGTGTAGCAAAGATGGCGGGTAATGCCCGTGTCGGCGCCATGCTGCTGGCGCTGCCGCTGACGCTGTTCATCATCGTGACCTTTGTTGCGCCCCTGGGCAGCATGTTTTTACGCAGCTTGTACGATCCGCTGGTCGCCGAAATCATGCCCGAAACCATCGCTGCGCTGGGGGAATGGGACAGGACGGGCCTGCCATCGGAGCAGGTTTACGCACTGGCAGCCCGGGAACTTGTACAGGCGCGGACTGAGAAGACCATCGGCAAACTTGCAACCCGGCTGAACCGGGACGCGTCCGGGCTGCGCAGTGTGATCGTGCGGACCGGCAGAGGGTTGCAGCGCAAGGGGGAATCTCCCTGGTCCGAAGCCCTGCCGGACATACACCCGGCCTGGGGAGAACCGGAGATCTGGCAGACACTGGTGCGGACCGGCGCGCGGGTGACGCCCGTCTATTACCTGAATGCCATGGACCTGACGCTGGCCGGCGACGGCGGGATTGCCCGGCAACCGGAGCAGCGCCGTATCTATACGGCCCTTTTCATCAAGACCATCCGGGTCAGCCTGACCATCACCCTGCTGTGCCTGGTGATTGGCTACCCGGTCGCTTACCTCATTGCCCACTCTCCGCCCCGGCGGGGCCGCCTGCTGCTGGTGCTGGTGCTGGTGCCGTTCTGGACCTCGCTGCTGGTACGGACCACGTCCTGGATCGTGCTGTTGCAGCAACAGGGCGTGATCAACGACCTACTGGTCTGGTTAGGACTGGTCGCCGACGATCAAAGACTGACACTGGTACACAACATGACCGGTACACTGGTAGCCATGACGCATGTGCTGCTGCCCTTCATGATCCTGCCGCTCTATTCAGTGATGAGAGGCATTCCCGCGGTACAGATGCAGGCCGCCGCGTCGTTGGGGGCCAGTTGGCCCAGGGCCTTCCGCCAGGTTTACCTGCCGCAGTCCCTGCCGGGCGTCGGCGCCGGCTGCCTGCTGGTATTCATCCTTGCCATCGGCTACTACATCACCCCGGCACTGGTAGGAGGGCAGAGCGGCCAGCTGATCTCCAATTTTATCGCCTATCATATACAGACCTCGCTGAACTGGGGGCTGGCCGCTGCGCTGGGGTGTGTCCTGTTTGTCGCCGTGCTGCTGTTGTTCCTGGTCTACGACCGCGTACTGGGCCTGGACCGGATGAGATTGGGGGCGTGACCGGGCAAACCGGCAGGCATGGCGGCAATGCGGATTGGTCCCAGCCTGCATTTCTTATCGGGGAATGCGATGATTGCGCCGGATTTTTGCCGCCAGCGGGTGCCTGTGACCGAAAGCATAGTGGTTCTTCTGGTTGAGGGAGCACGTGCCCGCTGGCGGCAAAAAGACAAGCAAGGGCGCATCAAGCGCAGTCTGAAATATTGATATAGTGAGAAGATTACCATGTCATTGGCAGCAGATATGTTTCCAGTAGCAACAAGCGACCTGATGGGAAATGCAGGCTAATCATTGGGCGTTACGTATATTCTGCGGCCTGGCGTTCCTGTTCCTGATCGCGCCGATCCTGGTTATTATTCCCCTGTCCTTTAACGCAGAACCCTATTTTACCTTTACCAGGGGCATGCTGGAATTGAACCCGGATGCTTATTCCCTGCGCTGGTATGAACAGGTTATCTTCGGTGAGCAATGGCGGACCGCCGCGCTGAACACGGTCATCATCGGTTTTTCAGCAGCCGTCCTGGCGACGGTCCTGGGTACACTGGCAGCACTGGGCCTGTCCAGCCCGGCGCTACCCTGGCGCCGCCCTCTCACCGCGCTGCTGATTTCTCCCCTCATCGTACCCATTGTCATTACTGCCGCCGGCATGTTCTTCTTCTATTCCAGCCTGAACCTGACACAGACCTACACCGCACTGATCCTGTCTCACGCGATCCTGGGGGCGCCGTTCGTGGTGATCACGGTGACTGCGTCCATGGCCGGTTTCAACCGCGAACTCCTGCTGGCGGCAACCAGTCTCGGCGCCGGACCGGCGTACAGCTTCTTCAGGGTGCAGCTACCTATTATCAGCCCGGGCGTCATCTCCGGCGCCCTGTTTGCTTTTGCCGCGTCACTTGACGAAGTGGTGATCGTACTGTTCATGGGTGGTATTGAGCAGCGTACCATTCCGCGGGAGATGTGGTCCGGCATACGCGAGGAGATCAGTCCGGCCATCCTGGCTGCCGCGACTTTCCTGATCCTGATTGCCGTACTGCTGCTGGTTGCCGTAGAACTGCTGCAACGTTCTTCTGACAGAAAATAACGGAGCTGACCCCCACTGACCATCATGCCGGAGCAGGCTCCGGCGGCTTTTTGACTCTCTGGATTCCGGCTTTCGCCAGAATGACGAACGGTTATTAACCCGTTTCTGGTTTGGGTTCCCGGGCCAGTAATTCATGTACCGCATCGTGCGGGGTGACCTTGCCGTCAATGACATTAAGGACTTGCCTGCTGATGGGCATGTCTACCGCGTATTTCCCGGCCAGTGCACAGACGACCCGGGTGGTATGCAAGCCTTCAACGGCCTGACCGATTTCCGCCATTGCCTGATCCGGGGTCTTGCCCCGAGCCAGGGCCAGGCCAAAACGCCTGTTGCGGGACTGGTCATCGGTGCAGGTCAGCGCCAGGTCGCCAAGACCGGCAAGACCCATGAAGGTGTCAACCCTGGCCCCCATCGCCTGGCCCAAGCGCATGATCTCAGCCAGTCCCCTGGACATCAACGCGGCCCGGGTGTTGGCGCCGTAGTGCAGACCGTCGGCAATGCCGGCAGCGATTGCCATGACGTTTTTTACCGCGCCTCCGACTTGCACACCGATAACATCGTCATGGGTATAGGTCCTGAACACCTTACAATGGAGCAGTGCTGAAAATTCAGCGGCAACAGACGGGTCCTGTGCGGCGATTGTCACCGCAGTCGGCAGGCCTTGCGCCACTTCCCGCGCGAACGACGGGCCGGACAACACCGCGACGGGTACCCCGGGCAGGTATTTCTCCACCAGCACATGGTTCAATGACAGGGTGTTCGGCTCGATACCCTTGCAGGCCAGGCAAATCCTGAAATTCCTCTCGGGCAGGGATTGCAACTCCGCCAGTACGTCCGTCAACCCGGCGCAAGGCACCACGATCAATACATGCCCTGCCCCTGCAGGCAACGGCGTAAACCGGGGGACAGTCGTCAACGCGTCAGGGAAAGAATGGCCGGGGAGATGGTGGTTGTTACACCTTTCCGCTCTCAGCTTTTCCACGTGTGAGGCCAAGCAATCCCACAGGTAGGTCCGGTGCCCGTTACGCGCCAGCACCAGGGCCAGCGCGGTCCCCCACGAACCGGCGCCGACAACCATAACCGGGCTAGCCTGCATAGCTTACCAAACAAAGTAACGGGGTCAGGTCGCACATTGCACACGCAAATAAATGAGTGTTCAACTTAATCGACCTCTGCGTGTGCAATGTGCGACCTGACCCCGTTGCTCTCAATGCTGTTTTTCCTTCTCGGCAGCCTGTTTCTGCTGGTGCTGCAAGTACAGGGCGTCAAAATTTACCGGCGCCAGCAGCAGTTGGGGGAATCCCGCCCGAACAACCAGATCGGATACCATTTCACGCGCATACGGAAACAGGATGTTCGGACACACAGTCGCCACCATGCGGCCGATGAGTTCCTTGGGAAAATCGGCCATGAGAAAAATACCGGCCTGCTGCACCTCCGCCAGGTAGATCGTCTTGTCTTCATGACTTACCGTTGCAGTGACGGACAGGGTCACTTCATACAGGTTCTCTCCCAGGTCATCAGCCGAGTTGGCAATGTCCATGTGAACGGACGGTCTCCATTGTTCCCGGAATACCTGTGGAGAGTTGGGAGTCTCCAGCGATACGTTCTTCACGTATATCTTCTGAATTTCAAATTGTCCGCGCTGGTTCGAACCTGTTGCTGCCGGTTGTTGATTTTCCTGCTCGTCTGCCATCAGTTTTCTCCTTACTTCAAATGATTAATCACGGGCGACCGGCAGGTTTGCGCTACGCCAGGACTCCAATCCACCCTTCAATGAATAGACCTTCTGGTATCCGGCAATCTTCAGTATGCGCCCCGCCTTTATACCATCCGCATCGCGACCGCAACACAAAATTATGGGATTCGATTTGTGTTTTTGCAGTTCTTTCTTCCGCTCCTCCAACTCAGCGGCAGGGATACTGCGCGCACTCAGGATATGACCTGATGAGAAATCGGCAGCCGTGCGCAAATCGAGCAGCAGCGCTTTTTCATGGTTCATCAAACGCGTCACTTCCGCAGGATTGATCCGGGCAACACCGGATAACGAGGAGCCGAAGATATTCCATAACAGCAAAGCCAGGACGGCAACGAACAAAGATACCAACCCCAGGTGATTGGCGATGAATTCTGGTAATCGTTCCATTCGGATAACAGTTTCCGGTTGTCGGATGACCGTGGATTATACAGGAATCAAAGGACAGTTTCTGCCGGATCCTCAGCGCGGCAGTTGCGCCATTCCCGCGCAGGCAAAGTCCCCTTTTCTCGTTATCGGTTCCCCGTTTCTGGTAGAATGCCGTTTTTTCCGACGGACAATATCCGATACGTATCTGCGGCAGCTATGCAACTAACTCACCGTCCCATGGTTCTGATCATCCTTGATGGCTGGGGCTACTCGGAAAATACCGCCTACAACGCGATTCACAGCGCAAGAAAACCCGCCTGGGACTACCTGTGGGATAACTTCCCGCATACCCTGTTGAATGCGTCCGGGATGGACGTGGGCCTGCCCGCCAGGCAAATGGGCAATTCGGAGACAGGCCACATGAATATCGGTTCAGGTCGAATAGTCGATCAGGAATTTACCCGAATTACGAAGGCGATTGAAAACAGGTCATTTTTTGAAAACCGGGTATTGAAAGACGCACTGGCCGCTGCCGCAAGGAAAGGCAGCGCCGTCCATCTCATGGGACTGTTGTCCCCGGGAGGGGTACACAATCACCAGGAACATATATTCGCCCTGCTGGAGTTTGCAGCAGACTATGATGTCAGGGAGATCTACCTGCACGCGTTCCTGGACGGCAGGGATACGCCGCCGAAGAGCGCCGAAGAGTATATGGATGAGGCATACCTGAAGATGCGGGAACTCGGTAAAGGCCGCTTTGCCAGTGTGGTCGGTCGCTATTACGCCATGGACCGGAATAACCACTGGGACAGGACTCAAATCGCGTACAAGCTGATAACAGCCGCCGAAGCGGAATACAGGTCGGTTGACGCATTTATCGCCGTGGACATGGCTTATGCCCGCGGTGAGACGGACGAATTCGTGAAACCCACCGTTATCACACAACGTGATGGCACGGCCGCCGGGATCGAACAGGGCGACGTGGTTATCTTCAGCAACTACCGGGCCGACCGGGCCAGGCAGTTGGCCGAAGCATTCACGGCGGCAGATTTCAATGGTTTTCCCCGCGCAAAACCCGTTGACCTGACTGCATTCATCAGTATGACCGAGTACAGGTCGGACTTCGATTTTCCGGTCCTGTTCCCACCCGCCCACCTGAAGAACGTGCTGGGTGAATACCTGGCGAATTCGGGCATGAAGCAACTGCGCATTGCGGAAACCGAAAAATACGCTCACGTCACTTTTTTCTTCAACGGCGGCGAGGAGCAGATATTCGGGGACGAAGACCGGATACTGGTGCCGTCTCCCCGCGTGGCTACCTACGACCTGTGCCCCGAGATGAGTGCGGTCGAAGTGACGGAGCGCCTGCTGGCGGCGATTTCCGCAGAAAAATACGACGTGATCATCTGCAATTTTGCCAATGCGGATATGGTAGGCCATACAGGAGACTTCGATGCGGCGGTCAAGGCCGTTGAAACCATTGATTCATGTATCGGTAAAATTGTCAACCAGACCCGGCGCGTGGGCGGGGAAATACTGATAACGTCCGATCACGGCAATGCCGAGCAGATGCGTTCATTCATCACGGAAAAAGTCAGGGAACACGCACATACGGCCCATACCGGCAACCCGGTACCGCTCGTCTATGTCGGCCGTCCCGCTGAAGTGGCGCCCAGCACTACCGCAGCCTTGTGTGACGTTGTTCCGACCATGTTATACATCATGGGTATGGAAAAACCGGAAGAGATGACCGGTAATGCCCTGTTCAGACTGTGTTGATTGAGTTGGCCGGACCGGCCCTGAAACGAGAAGCCATACCGGTATGGTTTTTTCCCGCACTCTGCCTGCTGCTCGCTCCCATATGCTGGGCCGCTGAAACGGAGACTACGGAAAAGGAAATCGAGTCGGTCAAATCGCAAATCAAGACTGTCCAGACCAGGATCAGGTCAGCAGAGAACGAGCTTGAGCAAATGCTGGCGGAATTGCAGCAGTATGAAATCGCTGCCGCCGACGTGACAATGGCGCTCAGGCAACTCAACTCCGCTATCAGCGCCAAACAGGACGGGCTGGCGACCCTGAACGAGGAACTCGATCAACTTGGTGAAAACCTCCGGCAGGAAAAAAAACTGTTATCCGAACAGGTGCGTGCGATGTACCGGACGGGCAGGAATGACTACATCAAATTACTCCTGAACCAGGAAAACCCGACACTGTTCGGGAGGGTTCTGACCTACCATGATTATTACAACCGGGCCAGGACAGAACGGATAGGCGCAATCAAGCTCACGCAGGATCAGCTGGAGGTATTGCAGGAAAATATCAATAGTGATAAGGAAGAATTGATTTCCCTGCGGTCCGGCAAGGAAGCGAAACTGGCTGAACTGAATGCATACCGCCGGGGCCGGGAGAAATTACTGGTCAGGTCAAGGCGCTTTATCGATGACCAGGACAGGCAGTTACAGGTATTACTGAAAACCGAGCGGGACCTGGCGGAGTTACTCACGAGGCTGAAACGCAGTGAAGAGGTTTACGCAGATGAACCACCGTTTGCCAGTCTCAAAGGAAAATTGAAATGGCCGGTACGTGGTAAAATAACAAGTCGTTATGGCGAAATAAAAAAAGACGGAAAACTGAAGTCCCGGGGAATTACCTTCGCCTCTGCGGCCGGGACCGAAGTGCACGCAATCACTTCCGGTACGGTCATCTACGCAGACTGGTTCAGAAACCTGGGTTTGCTGTTGATACTGGATCATGGTAACGGGTTTATGAGTTTGTACGGATATAACGAAGTTCTACTGAAGAAAGCCGGGGACCGGGTCGGGAAGAATAACCCCATAGCCAGAACCGGGGATACGGGAGGCCAGAAGAATCCCGGCCTCTATTTTGAGATCAGACGGGAGGGAAACCCCTTGAATCCATCTTTGTGGTGCAGGAGTTGAAATAAACAGAATGAACATGAACACAGTAAAAGCATTCCTCATTGTCTTACTTTTCACCGGCCAGATCATCCATGCCGAAGATACCCTGGGACCTGAAGCGGGGGAGTTACCCGTAGATCAGATCAGGACGTTTGCAGAGGTATTCGCCAAGATAAAAAAAGACTACGTAGAAAACGTGGAAGACGGCACTCTCCTGGAAAATGCGATCAAGGGTATGCTGGAAGGCCTGGATCCGCATTCTTCCTACCTTGATGAAGACGCCTACCTGGATTTGCAGGAGGGGACCTCGGGAGAGTTCGGCGGTCTGGGAATTGAAGTGGGCATGGAAGATGGATTTATCAGAGTGATCTCACCAATCGATGATACCCCGGCACAAAAGGCAGGGCTGCAATCCGGTGACCTGGTCATTCGCCTGGATGAAACACCGGTAAAAGGCATGTCATTAAATGATGCCGTCACGCGTATGCGGGGAGAGCCGGGTACCGATATCACCCTGACCATAATCAGGGAAGGTGAGGAAAAACCGCTTAAAGTTACCATTACCAGGGATGTGATCAAAGTGAAAAGTGTCAGAACACAAACCCTGGAACCGGGTTTCGGATACCTGCGCGTCTCACACTTTCAATCCCGCACCGCAGAAGATGCCAGGGCCAGCCTGCAACAATTGAAACAGAACAATAACGGTAACCTGAATGGGCTGATCCTGGACCTCAGGAATAATCCCGGCGGCATTCTCAGCGCTGCAGTCGGTATTTCCGACCTGTTCCTGGACAAGGGTCTGATTGTCTACACGGAAGGCCGTATTGATGATTCAAAATTAAAATTCAACGCTAAGCCGGCAGACATACTGGATAGTGCACCCATGGTGGTCCTGGTTAACGCCGGTTCCGCTTCCGCCTCCGAAATCGTGGCAGGCGCCCTCCAGGATCACAAGCGCGCGATCATCATGGGGCAGAAAACCTTCGGCAAGGGTTCCGTCCAGACGGTATTGCCCATATCCAACGCCGCTGCACTGAAATTGACGACTGCGCGTTATTTCACGCCATCAGGCCGCTCCATACAGGTTTCAGGAATAGAACCCGATATTGTCATTTCCCGGGTCAAGGTTGAATCCCTGGAAGAAGAAACTCACATCATTACAGAGGAAAACCTGACCAGACACCTGGATAACGATACACAAGACGATACCCCGCAGGAAACGACGGATGGAGAGGAAGCTACAGCAGAGCAGATCAAGGCGCGGTTATTGGAGGATTATACCCTGCAGCAAGCCCTTAACGTGCTGAAAAGCCTGCAGATATTGACGGCCGAAGCGGAGTAGGGATGTTTGGGAAGATTAACCAGGTCGCCTGAACCAACCGGAACCCCGGGGTCAGAGTATGTCACTCTGACCCCAAATATCTTACCGAGTATTTCCCGGTGAACTTTACTACCGGGCCCCCGGCATCTTGTACCACGACGTTGAGGGCGATTTTAGCTTTGTGCCGGGTTGTTAGGGCAGTAAAAAAGTCCTCGATGATTTCCGTGTCGGGCGCGACGCAGGTTGCGCAAAAATCGCCAACCGCCGGTTTGATGTAGTTTATTTCACCCTTGTAGACGGCAATATCTGCGTCAATCCCCCGCTCCGCCAGTTTTACGAACAACAGGCTCCAGCCGCACAGGGCGGCGATGGAATAGGAACTGCCGGCGAAGGCCGTTTGCTTGTCATTGAGATTAGGTGATGCAGGAGCGCTCAACCTCAACCGGCTCCCGTCATAGCTGTCCGCTGTTATCCCCATGGCGCGGGTGATTGGAATACATCGCTCCAGCGTGTCATTCAGCAGGACTAACGGATCGATATCTGCCATTTCATTTTAGATTTGAACTATGGGGTCAGAGTAAGAAATTCGCCAGAACTTTTACTCTGACCCCAAATATCTTTACAATTTGCTCAATACCTTTATGACCAGCCAGCCGCCGGTTATGCCAAGCAGCAGGGGCAGCAGGGGAAACCCACCTATCATCCAGGAGGGGTGGCCAATCAGGTAGAATACCAGGGCGGCCAGTACAAGGGCGCAACCGACGATCACGCGGATATTGTTCCTGTTATTCCTGCGTATTTCCCTGCGTAGTCCGTCGATCTCGCCTGATTTCAACTCCACCTGGAACCGGCCGTCGTGCAGGCGGTCTACCAGTTCCATCACCTTGTGGGGGAACTGGGGAAGGCGGTTGAGCCAATAGGGAACGCTGTCCCTGGTTCCTTTCAGCATGGTGCGGAGGCCCACGCGGCTGTCCAGCCAGCGTTGCATGATGGGTTTGGCCGTGGCCCAGAGATCCAGGTCGGGGGATAACTGGCGACCAAGACCTTCGATATTGACCAGTGTTTTCTGTAGCAACAGCAGTTGCGGCAGTATGACCATATTGAAGCGCCGGGCCGTTTGAAACAGCCGCATCAACAGTGTGCCGATTGAAATTTCCCGGATGGGACGGTCAAACAACGGCTCACAGACCGTGCGGATGGCAAACTCAAACTCATCTACCCTCGTGCCGGGAGGGACCCAGCCCGATTCGATATGCAATTCGGCAACCCGCTGGTAGTTACGCTGTAAAAAAGCCAGGAAGTTATCCGCCAGGTAGCGTTGATCAAATTCACTCAGGGAACTCATGATGCCGAAATCCACCATCATGATGCGCGCGCGCCCGTCACTGCCCGGCTGGACAAAGATATTGCCGGGATGCATATCCGCATGGAAAAAACCGTCCCGGAAAACCTGGGTGAAAAAAATCTCTACACCCCGTTCAGCCAGCCATTTCAGGTCCACTCCTGCCTTTTCCAAGGCCGGTACATCGCTGATGGGTATCCCGGACACGCGTTCCATTACCATCACATCCCGGTTAGTCAATTCCCAGACTACCTCGGGAACGTACAAAACTTCAGAGTCGGAAAAATTGCGCCGTAACTGGGATGCCGAGGCTGCTTCTCTCATTAGATCCAGTTCGCCAAACAGGGTATTCTCAAATTCCGCAACAACTGACGTGGGTTTCAGGCGTCTCGCATCACGAGAATACCGTTCAAGGGTCTCAGCGAGAATATTGATGATGTCAAGATCGCGCCGTATTACCTTGTGAATCTCCGGGCGAATGACCTTGACGATCATCGAACGGCCATCCTGGAGTGAGGCGGCATGGACCTGGGCTACAGACGCAGAAGCCAGCGGAGCTTCATCGAATTCATGGAATACTTCTTCTATCTCTTTGCCCAATGCCCGTTCTATAATTTCCCTGGCGATGCTGCCGGGAAACGGCGGGACCTTATCCTGCAACTTCGCCAGTTCAACGGCGATGTCGTCCGGTAACATATCGCGCCGGGTTGATAGCTGTTGACCGAACTTGACGAAAATCGGTCCCAGGTCCTGCAAGGCCAGGCGCAGCCTGACACCCCTGGGCTGCTCTATCCTGCGTAACCAGTTCCACGGCAACAGGCGCTGTAACCATCTTACCGACCGGAACAGGTGCAAGGTAAAGACCAGTTCATCCAGACCGTGTTTCAATAACACGCGTTGGATGGTTAGCAATCTTAATATTTGTCCTATGCCTAACATTGACCCATTATCCGCAGATGACGCAGATTAACGCAGATGATATTGATTTGATCCGCAGCTTATACAAACTGCCGTGACGGGATATGCCGTTTCCCGGGCGGCTGTTTCTGAGTGAGCGCCGAACCCGGCTTACAGTCTCACAGCAAAGATATTTTTTATCTGCGCGCATCTGCGTAATCTGCGGATAGTTTATGAAATCTTTGTTTGAGGCGCTCGAGGTCATCGCGTAATACGTCAACCGAATCATTAAAGCGCTCGATTTCTTCGCGGTCAGGCACTATCTCCGTTTCGTACAAGGCGTATTCACCCAGGTCCAGCTCGATTTTATTCTTCAACTGGCGTAAAAAATCCATTCCCATTCGCACCGTATTGGATATTTTCCTTGCCGGGGTATCGCCAACCAGTTGCGCCGCCTGTTCTTCCCAATCAACCTCGAACCTGTGCACCAACCGTTGAAATTCCTGTGCCAGGCCCAGGTCTCCCTTTATCTCCATAGCTCCCGCAACGGCCGCCCCACCCTGTCCGGACGAATGCATATAAGCCAGCAGGTTGAGTGGTGTGCCCCGGATCAGGACGTCCCCGGTTCCCGCATAATCCGTATTGACCTGAATACCCTGTTCTTCAATTACCAGGCTAATGACCGGCTGTGTCGTATTGATTAATTCTACCTGTATCACCTTGCCTGACAACCCGGACAACTCGTCCAGTGTTTCCGGGTCCAGGGACAGCAGGCGGTTAAGCAGGCGTTCCAAGGCATTCATAAGGAATATTTTTTGACTGGATTCCGGCTTGCGCCGGAATGACGGGGCCGCTCAGGGGACTTAAGTCCGTCCCCGGATGTAAGTCCGCGCCCGGTTGCATGGAATGGGGGCGGCGTGAAAAGGGGGTCCCCCCTCTTTTTTTCATAACTTGTACCCCTTGTGCAGGGCGACTATACCGCCGGACAAATTCAGGTAATCGACCCGGGAGAAACCGGCATCCTCCAGCATTGTTTTCAGCGTTTCCTGGTCGGGGTGCATCCTGATCGACTCGACCAGGTATCGATAACTGTCAGGATCCTGGACGACCAGGTTACCCAGGGCCGGGATCGCATGAAACGAATACTTGTCATAAACCTGTCCCAGCAGGTCAGAAGTCACCCGGGAAAATTCCAGGATAATAACCGGACTGCCGTACTTCAGCTTGGCGTGAACGGAGCGGAGCGCGGCCATCTTGTCGGTCATATTGCGTAGGCCGAAGGCAAGAGTGGCACAATCAAAGCTGCCGTCCGCAAAAGGGAGTTGTTGCGCATTTGCGCGTACGTAATGCACATCGTTGATCAGTCCCTTGTCCACGAGTTTGTCCCTGCCGCATTTCAACATGGCCTCGTTAATGTCGCACAGGACAACACCATAACCTGCCTGTTTCAGCAAGGCAGCCAAATCACCCGTCCCGGACGCTACATCCAGGACCACGCAGCCGGCTCTCAGGCGGGCGAGGTGGATACACAAGCGTTTCCACAACCGGTGTATGCCGAAGGACATCAGATCGTTCATCAGGTCGTAGCGTAATGCAACCGAACTGAAGACATCGTCCACGCGCCGGGTTTTCTCTCCCGGCGAGACAGTCTGGTAACCAAAATCAACCGGCCGGCTCATTGGATTTGCGGGGTCAGAATAAAATTATTTGATGGATGGGGGGTTATGCATGAATCCCGATTTTGGGGCCAGAGTAAGAAATTCGATAGAATTTTTACTCTGGCCCCAGGTTCTGTGTGACCTGGCGAGTGTAACCCGCTTTTTCCAGCGCCGCCAGGTATGACTGCCAGTGTTGCTCCCGATTTGCTCCCAGTTGATAAAGATAATCCCAGGTATAAATGCCGGAATTATGTCCGTCATCAAAACACAGCTTCAGCGCGTAACTCCCCATGGGCTCAAGCGCGTCGATATTCACATTCTCCTTGCCTGTCTGTAATATCTCCTGGCCCGGACCATGCCCGCGCACTTCGGCAGAAGGCGAATAAACCCGCAGCAACTCGCAACTCAGGCTGAAACTTTTCCCGTCAGCGTACTCCAGCACCAGCAAACGCGACTTTTTCTTCAGGCTGACTGATATCGGCCTCGTGGTATCTGTTTCGCTTGCCGCAGGCATTACAGTAGTTGGTCAGAGAATATACTTTGTCAAATCCTCATCCTTGATCAGGTCATCCAGGTGCTCGGCCACGTATCGGGCATCTATCCTGATTGATTTTTCTCCCTGGTCGGGCGCTTCAAAGGACAGGCTTTCAAGCAGGCGCTCCATAACCGTGTGCAAGCGCCGGGCGCCGATGTTTTCCGTAGACTCATTGACCTGCCAGGCAATTTCGGCAATGCGGGCAATACCGTCTTCGGAAAACGATAACTCCACCTGTTCGGTTTGCATAAGCGCGGAATATTGCTGTGTCAGTGAAGCATCGGGCTCAACCAGGATGCGGCTGAACTCGGCCACGCCCAGGGCATCGAGCTCCACCCGTATCGGCAACCTCCCCTGCAGTTCGGGTATCAGGTCGGAAGGTTTGGAAAAGTGAAACGCGCCGGAGGCAATAAACAGGATATGGTCCGTTTTGACCATGCCGTATCTTGTCGTTACGGTGGAACCTTCCACCAGCGGCAGCAAATCACGTTGTACGCCTTCCCTGGAAACATCTGCGCCGCTGACCTCGGCGCGCCGCGTCACCTTGTCAATCTCGTCCAGGAAAACCAGGCCGTTCTGCTCTACGTTCTCCAGTGCCCTGACCTTGATCTCATCTTCGTTCACCAGTTTCGCGGCCTCTTCCTCGGCAAGGATCTTGAGCGCTTCCTTGATCCTCAGCTTCCTGGTGCGTTTTTTTTCGCTGCCCATACTCTGGAACAGGCCCTGCAACTGGCTGGTCATCTCCTCCATTCCCGGCGGCGCCATGATCTCGACACCGATCGCCGGCATATTCACTTCCACCTCGATTTCCTTGTCATTCAACTGGCCGGAATTGAGCATCGCGCGGAACTTGTCCCTGGTCGAGTTGGCCTGTTCTTCTTCCGGGCCCATCCTGGCGCCCGGTAACAGGATATCCAGCACCCGGTTTTCCGCGGCCAGTTCGGCCCGGTCCCGTACTTTTTCCAGTTCCTCTTCACGGGTCATCTTCACTGCGACATCCGCCAGGTCCCGCACGATGGATTCGACGTCCCTGCCGACGTAGCCCACTTCGGTAAACTTCGTTGCCTCAATCTTGATGAAAGGGGCATTCGCCAGCTTGGCCAGACGTCTCGCTATTTCCGTTTTTCCGACACCGGTGGGGCCGATCATGAGGATGTTCTTGGGCGTAATCTCGTTTCTTAATTCTTCGCTGACCTGGGCGCGCCGCCAGCGGTTTCGTAACGCTATCGCTACCGCGCGCTTGGCTGCATCCTGACCGATAATATGTTTATCCAGTTCGGCTACGATCTGTTGCGGTGTCAGTTCTTCCATTATTTTGTTGCTCCTTCCGAGGGCAGTTCCTCGATCGTGATGTTACGGTTCGTATAAATACAGATATCCGCGGCAATGGCCAACGCCTTCTCAACAATCCCGCGCGCATCCATCTCGGTATTTTCCCGTAGCGCCTGTGCTGCGGCCTTGGCATAAGCTCCTCCGGAACCGATGGCCATTATCCCGGTTTCAGGTTCTATTACGTCGCCATTCCCGGAGATAAGAAGCGAATTGGATTTATCGACGACACACAGCATGGCCTCCAGGCGCCTCAACATCCTGTCGGTGCGCCAGTCTTTGGCCAGTTCAACCGCGGAACGCACCAGGTTGCCCTGGTACGACTCCAGTTTGGCCTCGAAGCGTTCAAACAATGTGAACGCATCCGCAGTCCCACCGGCAAATCCTGCCAGCACCTGGTCTCGATAAAGCTTCCGTATCTTGCTGGCATTGCCTTTCATGACGGTATCGCCAAGCGACACCTGGCCATCTCCACTTACTACCACCTTATCGCCGCGTCGAACCGACAGGATCGTTGTTCCTCTGAATTGTTCCAATCACTTTCTCCGGATCACAAATTTCGCATTTTATCAGAAAGCGGGATGTAACAACTATCGGTTATCCAGGACAACCAGCGTCATCTGCGGATTATTTTCCTGGTACCTGGTGCCTGATTATGTGATCCGCCGCCTTCCTGAGTTCCCGGCTGATCGATTTGATAGTGTTCCCGGTTACCATGATGGTCAATATCGGCTGGCCTTGTTTTATTTTGGTGCCCTGTGCCGGAATGTCTGCAATCGTGAACCCTTCCCGCGTGAATTCCTTAAACACCAGGTCCTGCGGGGCATACAGGATAGCCTTGCCGAACAACCGGCGAGGAACCTGGGCTTCAATGCCGATCAAGCGGTTTCCACAGGCACCAGAATGTAATTTTATGGCATGGATGCCGAGGGCCAATTCCAGCACCTCAACCGATGCGGTGTACCGGGGGTTAACCTCAACGGGATATATTTTATCCCCTTGTCTGATTGCATCGATACCGAATAACCCCCTTAATCCAAATTCCCCGGTGACGACCGCCCCCATCCTGTTCCATTGTTTCGTGTCTGAAGCGTCCAGGACTACCGGGCCGATGCTGCCGCAATAACCGAACTCTCTCGCATGGAACTCCGGCATGCCGATTAATTGTCGCGTCACTCCCAATAATCGGCAGTCACCCCGGCCACCGATATAGACTGCCGAAAAGCTGTCGCCCGTGAGGTATTGCTGCAGGTAACAGTCTGCCCCGGCATTCCTGCCATCATGGAACCCGACGCCGATACCGCCGGAACCGGACCGGGGTTTAATGAGCCAGTCAGAGGGGGTCGCCACCAGGCCGGCGCCGGTTCTTATGTCCGGACAGGGGATACGGTTACGTCTGAATACCTCATGTAATCCGGACGGGTCCCGAACCCTGCGGCAAACCGGCATCATATTACCCAGTAATGTCCGTTGCCTGCATAGTTCCTCCAGGACGCCCGGATGATTTTCCAGCGCCCCGGTAAAGACGAAAGGCGCATCGGGCGCATTGCCGATCAGTGCAATTGCCTGCTTGGGATATCCGGTAATTATTTCCCCCGGGAAACGTTGCCGCAGGTCTTCATCCCCGAACTGATCAAGCCAGTACGGCGTATATCCGGCCCGGTGTGCGGAAAAAGCGGCCGCCCTGGCGCTGGCGCCGATGATAATTAGTGGTTTATTACTCATGCGTTACCATTATAATGTCGAGTATCCGAACGGGGATGGATTTAAGTCCGTCCCGTAAAGTTTGACAACGAGGTTAGATTTGACAGCCGTCCCCTTCCTCCGATAGTTATGCAACAAATCGCTATCTTCTCCGAGAATGACGGTTGGCACGAACAGCGACTGGCAGACGCATTCAACCGCTATGGGGCGCAGACGCAGGTAATGCCACTGAGGGATTGCCGTATCGGTTTTGAGCAAAGCCTGACGGGGCTTCGTATTCCCGGCTTTCTCGACACTCTGCCGGATGCCGTCTTTGTGCGGGCCGTTGCCGCGGGAAGTTTTGAAGAAGTAACATTCAGACTGGATATCCTTCACGCTTTGAAACAATCCGGTGTTGTTGTCTACAACGACGCCGGCGCTATTGAACGTACCGTGGACAAGGCCATGACCAGCTTCCTGCTGGTTAAAAATCGGGTTCCCACTCCGCTCGTCTGGGTCTGTGAAACCGCGCAAGCCGCCCACGACGTCATTCATACACAACTGGAAAAAGGGCATTCTATCGTACAAAAACCCTTGTTCGGCAATTGCGGACGCGGCCTGCAACTGATCGAATCGGAGGATTATCAACTGGACGCGGACCTGGTCAACGGTGTCTATTACCTGCAACAATTTATCGACCAGGACGATCACAATGGCCGCGACTGGCGTGTTTTTGTCATCAATCACCGGGCTGTCGCGGCCATGGAACGTATTTCCGAGCACTGGGTCACCAACCGCGCCCGCGGCGGCAAGTGCCTGCCGGCCGTTCTCACCCCGGCATTGCGGCAACTGGCCGAAGCTGCTTCGAAGGCAACCGGCATCCTGTATGGTGGCGTTGACATCATTCGCGACGTCCAAGGCAACTACCTGGTGCTGGAAGTCAACAGCGTACCGGCGTGGCGGGGTCTGCAGTCAGTCTGCCCGACTGATATTGCCGAGCTGCTGGCCAGGGACCTGACAGGACGCCGATCGGTCATTCCTGCCCCGTTCGCCGTTCCGGGCTTGACCCGGAATCCAGTGTGATATTGTG
The DNA here is from genome assembly GCA_965116495.1 of Gammaproteobacteria bacterium. Lineage (GTDB taxonomy): Bacteria > Pseudomonadota > Gammaproteobacteria > Eutrophobiales > Eutrophobiaceae > JAAXHV01. Next base: position 1,855,803 of record OZ220696.1, read on the forward strand.
TCGTCCCCGGACCCAACAGCAGGGCCGGCTGTGTAACTTCCATAGGGTTTACTCTAAAATAGAGGAATGATTGAACGTACCCCCCTTGCGCTGGTTGACACGATCATCACCGAATTCAACAAAATGGCGTTTGTCAGCGGGCCGCGCCAAGTCGGTAAAACAACGCTGGCGCAACATTATCAGCGAGGGTTCAGCCAAAGCCTGTATCTCAACTGGGATACCCTGCCGCACCAGAAAAGAATTCTTACCGACCGCCTCCCAGGACCGGCGTAGCGCGTACCAGCATCTGTTCCGGTTTGGCGGGTTTCCTGAGCCGTTCAGCCGGGGGCGCATCGACTTTTATAACCTCTGGTTTGCTGAACGAAAAAGGCTGCTGGTTCGGGAGGATATTCGCGACACGAGCGCCATTCGTAACATTTCATTACTGGAACACCTGGCTCATCTCATCCCTCATCGTGTTGGCAGCCCGCTGTCGATCAACGCGATCAGGGAGGACGTCGGGGTTGCCTTTGAGACCGCCCGTGACTGGATTGCGCTGCTTGAACAATTTTTTTACCTTTTTCGCATTCTGCCGTATACAACCCGGGTCGCTCGCGCGCTACGTAAGGAAACCAAGGCATACCTGTTTGACTGGGCTGAAATCGAAGACGACAATATCCGCTTTGAAAATCTGGTTGCGCTGCACCTGTTCAAAGCAGTGCAGGTGTGGCAGGCACAGGGGAACAAGGGAGTCAGCCTGAATTTCATCCGGGATAAAGAAAAATGTGAAGTGGATTTCGTCCTGTCGGAGCAGGGGAAACCTTTCTGTTTAATCGAATGCAAGGCCTCCATGAAGGAACTCGCGCCGAACCTTATCCATTTTCAGGAGAAGCTCAAGGTGCCCGTTGCCGTGCAGTTGGTGCACGAGACCGGTGTCTGCCAAAAGCGTCGCGCCAAAGGGATGACACAGTGGATAATCTCAGCGGACCGGTGGCTTCCCACGCTGCCTTGAGGATGGATTTTGGAGTCGGATAACTGGGGTCAGGCAACAGCTACTCGACCGTCCGGCCTCCCGGTCACCAGTTTGCGCAGGTCGAATACCAGGCTGAGCATGGCGGGGACGATGAACAGGGTAAACACGGTGGAAACCAGCAGGCCGCCGACTACCACGCCGCCTATGCCCCGATATAACTCAGAACCAGCACCCGGTGCGACGATCAATGGCAGCATGGCAAACGTCGAGGTGCCGGCGCTCATGAAGATGGGGCGGATACGGCTGTGTACCGCCTCCCTGATCGCAACATGGGCTTCCATGCCCTCTTTCCTGATGTAGTTCAGGGACTGGTGCACGATCAGGATTGGGTTGTTGACCACGGTGCCAAGCAGAATGATAAACCCCAGCATCGTCAAAACGTCCAGGGGTTGATAGCCTATGGTTACATTGACCAGGGCCAGGCCAAGAAAGCCGCCCAGTGCAGCCAGGGGCACGCTGAACATGATGACGAAAGGATACAGAAAACTCTCGAACAGCGCTGACATGAGCAGGAAAGTAATGATCAGCGCCAGGGTCAGGTTCCACTTCAGCGCATTGCCCGCGCTTACCAGTTTGTCGGCGCTGCCGGACATCTCTACCCGATACAACCCATTGAACTCTTCCCGCTGCTTCATGGGGTCTATAAGCTCCGCCTGGATGATTTCCATGGCTGCTTCAATCGGCATCTCCGTCTCCGGCAGGATACGGATGGTAATGGTGCGTTCCCGTTCCCGGTGGTTGATCTGTACCGGACCGTAGGTGGTTACAACGTCGGCGATGGATCCCAGCGTCACGAGACGGCCATCCGGCGTCGCGATAGGCAGTTGTTCCAGGGTATGGGTGTTGTAGGCAACGCCTTCCTCGGCTTTCAGGCGTATGTCGATTTCCTTACCCTCGTGCTGGTAGTCGCTGACCCTGGCGCCATCCACCAGGGCGTCCACCGAGAAACCCAGGTCCCGGTTGCTGATACCCAGTTGCGCGGCGCGGCGCCGGTCCACCATGACCTGCACTTCCGGATTACCCAGGTCCAGGCCGGGTATGGGAAAGACCTGGGCGCCGGGCATTACCCGGGACGCCGTTACAAAGATTTCCGCACCCAGGGCAATGAGCCGTTCCAGGTCGGGCCCCTTAATCTCCACGTCAATGGATCGCCCTTCGCCGCCCTCGTCCTCAAACAGGCTCCACTGTTGCAGTATCGGTATGGCGCCTGGAACACTTGCCATGGCCTGCTGAAAGATTGGGATCAATTCGCTGGTCCGGCGTGGATCATTAGGGGTGACCCCCATGAATATCACGCTACCTTCAAACCCGAAAAAAAATGTATGCAGGCCGGCACCGGGTAGCGCGTCTGCTTCCGGCGTACCGGGCGGATAGGACTTCAGGTATTCCATGGCGCCGGCAAACTGGTCATGTATCTTCGACCGTTCTTCCACGGTATAGCCCGGCGGCGGCAGCAGCAGTCCGAACAGGAAATCGGTGTCACCGGTGGGAAGATATTCCGTCTTGGGTTTAATCACGATACTGATGCCGATTGCCAGGGCAACCACGATACTGACGATGAGCAGGCGGCGCAGCACCGACTCATTAATCCAGTAAGACAGGGATGCTATGCTGTCTCTTAACCGCGACGCGAGCGGTACGCCGCCCCACAGCCTGCGGAAACCGCTGTCGCTGCCGGCGACCCTGAGCATGCGGGCCGACATGGTGGGAATCACGGTTATCGCCACGATCAGGCTCAGGCCCACGGCACAGCTGATGGCTACGGCAATGTCACCAAATAACTTTCCTATTTCCTCTTCCATCAAAATCACCGGGGCAAATACGGCGATGGTCGTCAGGGTACTGGCCAGCACCGCGCCCCAGACTTCGGTGACGCCGTCATGGGCCGCGCTGAAGATTGATTTGCCCGACTGCCTGTGCCGGTAGATGTTCTCCAGTACGACGATGGAATTATCCACCACCATCCCGGTCGCAAACGCCAGGCCGGCCAGGCTGATCACGTTTATCGTCTTGTTGAACACGGCCATCATCAGGAAGGTGCCGATGATACTGATGGGAATGGTGAGCGCGGCGATAAGGGTGCTGCCGGCGTTACGCAGGAACAGCAACAGCACCAGGATCGCGAGGGTGCCGCCGATGAACAGGTTGGTGCGCACCAGGTCTATGGCGCTGTTGATGTACCCGGTCTGGTCCCAGGCATGCTCCAGGGTAAGCCCCCGGGGCTCGAGTAATTCGTCGTTTATTCTTGCAACCCTTTCCTTCACCTGCGCCATGATATCCAGTTCGTTGGCGCCCACCTCGCGTTGAATATTCATCGCAATAGTCTCGTTTTTCAGACTGAATATCGCACCTGTGGGCTTTTCATGGGTAAGCACCACCCGGGCCACGTCACGGAGATAGACCGGCACGTTATTGCGATTGGCGATCACGATGTTTTCCAGGTCCTGCGGGGACTGATACTCGCCGACCGTACGCACGATATAGCGCCGCTTCCCTTCGTCGAAATCACCCCCGCTGTAGTTACGGTTTTCCCTCTCGATAGCCGCGGCCAGTTCGTTTAACGTCACCTGGCGCAACGCCAGTTTTGCCGGGTCTGCCATGACCTGGATTTCCGCTTCACGGCCACCATAGGTATTCGACTTGGAAACGCCTTCCACCCGCTCCAGTTCCGGGATGATGTAGTCATCGACGAAGTCGTACAAGGTGGAAATATCGCCCTCAAAGCCGTTGTCCGGAGTGGGATCAATGTGATACCAGGCTATCGCGCCGGATACGCCTGCCTGCCCCGATATAATAGGCTTCTCAACGTTCGTCGGATAGGATTCCACCTGGTCGAGACGGTTCGATACCTTGAGCCTGGCCGCATCCTTATCGGTCCCGACCTGGAACTGCAGCGTAATAATGCCCTGGCCGTCATGGCTCTCGCTACGCATTCTCACCAGTCCTTCCAGGGATTTAAGTTCTTCTTCCTGCTCGTCGACGATATCCCGCTCCACCTCAAGGGGACTCGCGCCCGGCCAGATGGTGGTGACCGTTATCTCCGGCTTGATTACGTCCGGAGTCAACTGTACAGGCAGATCGATAAGGGCAACGATGCCGAACAGGATAAGGAAAATAACGCCTACCGCGGTGGAAACCGGATAGCGGATACAGGACTGAATGAAATTCATGGGGACGGGTACGGCAAAAGCTCGGCCTGGACGGGTTGCCCGGGCTGCAACCGTTCATTGCCGCGCGTGATCACCCTGTCTCCCGGAGCGATGGCGCCGTTCACCACCGCCCATAACCCCATGGCACCGCCGACCATCACCGGGACCGGGACGGCGCTGCCATCGTTGACCAAGAATACCACGGTGTTATCACCCAGGCGCACGATGGCATCCTTGGGTACCAGGGTGCCGGGGCTGGTATCTCCGAGGGGAAAGGCTGCGCGCGCCAGCATGCCGGCGCCGATATTAACACTGGTTTCCCGTAAACGCAGTTTCACCGGGAAGGTGCGTGCGCCAGGGTCCGCACGGGGAATCACGGCGCGTATATAAGTTACATATTCCCGGCCCGGGACAGAATCAAATGTGACGTTGACGTTGACTCCGACTTTCAGGTCGTTGAAATACTTCTCCGGGACGTCCACGTGGACTTCCTGGATATCCATGGACAGCACCTCCAGCAGCCCGGCGCCGACGCCACTCCACTGCCCTACTTCCGTGTTTCGGGAAACGACCACGCCGTTAAACGGTGCCCGGATCGTGCTCCGTTTTATATCAAATTGGATACTCGCGATCTCCGCGTGCAAGGTTTCAATACGACCCTGCCAGGCGTCAAATTCATAGCGGGCTTCATCCAGTTCATGACGCGAAATGGCGTTTCCCTCTACCAGCCCCCGGTAGCGTTCCAGGCTCGTTTCAGCCAGTTTCCTGCGCGCCTGTGCCTCTTTCAGGCGAGCCTGTGCGGCTTGCAGGTCCAACTCCAGCGGCGTGGTGCGCAACTGAACCAGGGGCTGATCTCGGGTAACCCGATCGCCTTCCCTCACCTTGAGTTCCGTTACCAGTCCGCTTATCTCACTCGCCAGTACGCTGATGTTGGGTGCTTCCAGATATCCCGGTAATCGTACGGTCTGCTCTACCGGGATATTGACGGCCTCCGTGTATTTGACCGGCATTGCCTTTTGTCCGTAATCCTGGGCGTGAGCGAGCACGGCAAAACAGACAACAAGTGCTTTGAGAATCCTTTTCATAAACCCATCACCTACGAGTTACACAGATATGCACGGATACAAATGAATAACCCTGGGTAACCTGCAAATTGAGAGGGTTGCCTGTTCAGGCTTTTATCATCAGGAGACCTCGTTGAGTCGCCCTGTGGCGCAATCGTAGATGAAACCGCGAATCTGATCTTTGTAAAGGATAAACGGATTGGCGTGGATTCGAGCCATGGACTGGCGTACATCCTGTTCCAGGTCTCCGAATGCCTCCAGGGCGAACGACGGACGCAAACCGGTATCGGCCTCGATACCGTCTTTGACATCGTCGTCGCGAAACGTCAACATCCCACAGTCCGTATGGTGGACTAATATGATTTCCCGGGTGTCAAGCAAACGCTGTGAGATCACCAGAGAACGGATCACGTCATCGCTGACCACGCCGCCGGCATTGCGTATCACGTGGGCGTCGCCTTCTTCAAGGCCCAGGATCCGGTGCGGGTCCATACGGGCATCCATACAAGCCACGACCGCGAGTTTACGTCCCGGCGGCAGCGGCAGATCGCCTTTATCAAAACTTTCGGCATAGCGAGTATTGTTAGTGAGAAGATCTTCAATCATGGTCATTACCTGTCATGTTCATTATGGATATGTAAGCAGAACTACGAACGGCAAAGGTTATCATAAGGAGAAAATCTGAGCAGATATATTTTTGTTGAAAATGGACTGGATACCGGCATTCGCCGGTATGACGGCCAGAGGAGCTTGTCGGTATGACAGGGGATCATCCTACCGGGCTTGACCCGGTACCTGCGCCAGACCGGTCAGTTCAATAACTCCAGGGCTTCCCCATGCAACCTTTCACTGGCCGCGGCGATGACCATCCCGCCGTTTACAGCAGTGTTACCCTGCCAGTCGGTAATGATGCCGCCGGCGCCTTCAACAATCGGAATCAGGGGCATGATGTCATAGGGCGACAGCCCTCCTTCGACTACCAGGTCAACGTAACCGCAGGCCAGCATCCCGTAACCCAGACATTCCGTTCCGTAACGGGAAAAGCGGCACCTGGCAATGACGCCCATAAACTTTTCCCGTGCTTCATCCGTCGGGTACATGGCGGGATGAGTGCAACACACGATAGCCTCATCCAGGTCAACGCGTTCCCGTACCCTGATACGGGTCCGTTGTTGCCGGCGCAGGAAGTAGGCCGTGTTGCCGTCACCCAGCCAGGTTTCGCCCAGGTAGGGTTGGCGCATGGCGCCGACCAGGCATTCATCAGCCCGTTTCAGCCCTATTAACACTCCCCACATGGGTGTGCCTGAAATAAATCCCCGGGTGCCGTCGATAGGATCAACCAGCCAGGTAAATGAATCTGTCCCCTCTTTTGTGCCGAATTCCTCGCCGATGATGGCATGGCCGGGATACTTGGCAAGTATCCTCTTGCGGATGAACTCCTCCGTTTCCCTGTCGGCTATGGTGACCGGGTCAAATGCTTCTCCCTTCTGGCGTTTATCGGTTACTGTCAGATCATTGCGGAAATATCGCAGTGACACCTCACCTGCCTGTTCGATCATCTCCTCCAGGAAAGGCATATATTCAGCAGACGCTACGGTATCATTCATTAAGAAAATGAGGACAAATGCGGGCTAAACCGTCTCCACGTCCTGGCCCTTGATATAATCGGGCCTGTCCCGTACCTCAATGATCTTCCGGCGCTCTTCATCTGCCCGCTTAACCATTTCATCTATATCACCCAGATCACACACTTTACGGGCCAGATCAACCAGGGGACCGTAGCCGCGGGTTTTTGGATGGGTGGTAATATCGTCAATCCACTCGCCGCCACAGAGAACGCGGCGCCCGTCGCGAATTGATTGCAGATATTCCTTACCGGTTCTGAGCATTATTTGTCCCCTCTGGTCTATTGGCTAGTTAACCACTCTCACGTTATCATAACGTTATGGGTGATGCGAAGCGTTCTGTCGAGCAGACAGAAACCGGTGGTTTAAATTGGCCGGCTGATCGTCGATAATCAGTATTCTCTATACGACCGATGAAAAAATTTCTTCGAGATACCAATATCGAGGCGGACCGGTTTCGCAATGCCATGGCGCAACTGACCGGCGCCGTCAATATCATCGCCACCCGCAACGGCGAGGTCAGGTCAGGGCTGACCGCGAGTGCGGTATGTTCTTTTTCGACGGAACCGCCGCGCCTGCTGGCCTGTGTGAACTTCAGCGGCAACAGTTTCCGGCATATAGCCGAAAGCCGCTGCATGAGTGTTAACGTGCTGGCGCAAAGCCAGGAACTGCTGGCGAAACGCTTTGCCGACATGCTCGGAGGCCGGCATGAAGATCGTTTTAACTACGGCAAATGGACAGAACTGGTAACCGGAGCGCCGGTACTGGAGGAGGCCCTGGCGGGTTTTGATTGCACCGTTGAGGAGATGCTGGTTGCCCATACCCACGCGGTCATCGTCGGCGAGGTAAAAGACGTAGTCGTAAATGGAGGCATGAAGCCCCTGCTTTACCTGAACCGGGCGTTTACCACCACCATGGGTCATTATGACGACCTGCACCTGGACTACAGCATGTCCCCCTGGTACTGAAAATTTGGGACACCCATAAATTGGGATCAGGGTAAAAATTCTTATGAATTTTTACCCTGATCCCGGATATCATCGGAGATTCCCTCTCTTGAGTGAAAAATAAACACCGATAAAACAAAGCAGGGACGTCACTATAAAGCTGGTGTTGATACTGGTGAGTAATTGACCGTGTTGTTCCGGTGAGAATTGCACCGGACCCAACATCAGGGCAAAGATCAACGTCACGATTCCCATGCTGAACATCTGACCGATAACGCGCATGGTCGCTACCGTCCCGGACGCCGCGCCCAGGTATTTCCTGTCCACCGAACTCAGGATGGCATTGGTGTTCGGAGAACTGAACAGGGCAAATCCAAAACCTGTAAGCATTAAAGTCAACACGACAAATACGGTTGGTGTCTGCGGGTTTGCCGTAGCCAGCAAGGCCAAGCCGATTGCCGTCAGACCCATCCCCGAAGATGCGATAAAACGCGGTTCATGGCGGTCCGACATCCTGCCTGCCAGCGGAGAAAACAGGGTCATGACCAGGGGCTGGGAGATCATTACCAGGCCGGCAAACTGTGGCGTAAACCCCCTGATATTCTGCAGATACAAGCTCATCAGAAAAGTCATGGAAAATGTGGATGAATACATGATAAGCGCGGCTACACAGGAATAGGTTAACACCGGATTTTCGGAAAACAGGTTGACGTTGAACAGGGGATGTTGCAGGCGTTTTTCATACCTGAAAAATACGGCGAAGCCGATTCCGCTCAGCAGGATCAGGGCAAACCCGGACAGGCCGGGCAGGATCGAGAAACCATACATTAGGGCTATCACGGTTGTCCCGTAGATTAAGGCGCCGGGAAAATCGAATTTCTGTCCGGACGGGCCGCGCCACTCCCCTTTTAGATTTACCAGTCCCAGGACGATGACCAGGATGACCAATGGTATGTGGAAGACAAAAACACTGCGCCAACCGAAATGCTGGGTGACCCAGCCGCCGGCAAAAGGCCCGCAGGTCAGACCCAGGTACACTGAAGAGACGGACAGTCCCAATACCTTCCCACGTTTTTCCGGGGGATAAACGGAAGACAGGATGGCAATGCCGGTACCGAACAACATGGCCGCGCCCATGCCCTGGAATGCACGGCACAGGATCAGCAACAGCGCCGATTGGGCAAATGAAGCGAGAATTGATGCGACGGTCACCGTCATCATTCCGGCCAGGAACATTTTCTTGCGCCCGTGCATATCACCCAGCCGGCCGAACGGCAACAGGAACACGCCGCTGGATAACAGGTATGCAAGCGGGACCCAACTTGCGGTTATCGCGTCCATATTCAAGCCCAGGGCAATACTGGGGATAGCCACGTTGACTGCCGACAACATCAACGGGGTGATGAATGCGCCCAGACAGACTACAGCCAGCGCCGTTCTTTGCAGGGTTTGTTCAGACACGAAATTCCCCGGCCCGGGTCTCAGGTCAGGTAATCTTCCGCCAAGCTGAAGACCAGTTCTATGATGAACGGGGTCATTTCCCTGGCGGTTTCCGTCTCGGAGCGGGTATACATCCAGCCGAGATAGGTGGTGGCGCGCGCCATGAGCAAGACCGGCAGCCAGGCCAGGTGCTCATCCGTCAGGGGCCTTTCCTTTCGGTAGCCCGCAATCAGCGCCTGTTTCGCCGTGGCAAAATGTTCCGTGCCGAGCAGGAAAATGATCGCGGTAACGAGATCAAACAGGTACCAGCCATAGCCGCAGTCATCGAAATCAATAACCCGTACCCCATCTGCGCCTGTCAGGATGTTTTCAAACACCAGGTCTGCGTGGATTAAGCCGAACCTGTCCGGGGCTGTGCCAAATTCAGCCAGTTCGGTACGTAATTTGTCCCTCACCTTGATCATCCTGTCTTTCTGCCGGGCACTCAGGGCAGGCAATTCCCAGAAGCGTCCCCAGAATGGCTGTTCACCGGTAAGCCCGTCAACGTCCCAGGCATGGCGGGTGAAACCTGCCGGTTCGCGCCAATGTTCGACATGGTTGTGCATCCTGGCCATGATGCCGCCCAGGGTCATAAACTGCGCGCGGATCTCACTCGCAGTGCCTGCCAACCCCCCCTCAACGCTTCCGGACTGCTGACCTTCTATCCAGTCGACGATATCAACCTGGCGCGGTTCCGGGACCCCGGTGGACTCCACGATTTCAAACATGCGGTTATTACCTGAAAGGCGCAGGACAGGTGTCAGCACCCCGTATTCCCTGAGGCTGCCAATCCACTGCCACTCGGAGCGAAGCTCGGCGTCACTGTGATAGGCTGCCCGGTGGACCCGGACCACGTATTGCGCTGCCGTAGCCGCGTCGTAAACCTCGTAGACGGCATTCTCGCGCAGTTTGAGCAGCCTCAACGCCGAGGAACGGTCAATGCTCCAAAGGGGTAAGGCATCCCGCACCAGAGCTTCATAGCGTTTTTCCAGTTCAGCTATGGGGAGTTGGTAAAAATCAGTCATTGCCGGTGTGATGGTCTGGCTGGATTCCGGCTGCCGCCGGAATGACGGGGTGAGGTGCCGGAACGACGGGGTGAGGTGCCGGAATGATGGGGCGAGGCGCCGGAATGACGGGAGCCTGGTCCAGGCAGGAAACCGACCTGTTCCTGCAAGGCCTTGCCGATGGCCAGTAACCTGCGGTCCGACCCCGCCGGTCCTTCCAGGCAAACACCCACAGGCAGGCCGTTTGCCGCCAGGCCCACTGCGACAGACAAGCTGGGAATGCCGGCGTTGCTGGAGGGGTCGGTATTACGGATTATCGTCCCCATGGTCGGATGTTGTTGACCGTTCAGTTCAACGCTAACGTCCTGGCCTATGGGGGGCGCCGTCATCGGCACTGTTGGAATAACCAGGGCATCCAGGGTGTTGCCGGTAAAATAATCTGAAAACAGTGCCTGCATTGCCGGACGATGTATGCTGATTGCATCCCTGTACGCCGCTTCGGTAACTGCGGCGCCGGATACGATAGCGCTGTAAATTTCTTTCACGTCGGGGCTGGCTATCTGCGCCAGGACGTCCTCAATAGAGACGCCGGGGGCGAAGCCGGCAAGGTAATCCATCATGTCGCGCCGCGCCTCATATAATACCACCGGGAAACCCACGCTGTCGTTCAGTTCAGCTACCCGTTCCAGGTCAACTTCCACCAGGGCCCTGCATGACGCGCCAAGCAGGTCCAGTGTGGCTTCGATGACATTTTCCATGCCTGTTTCCAGGTTGTCATAATAGTAAGCCCGGGGGACTCCCAGTCTTACATCGGTTAAATTGACCGTCTCATCAGTCCCTGTATCAGCGGCCATGACCTGGTCCAGCAACTGTATGTCCTCAACCGCCCGGGCCATGGGTCCCGGCGTATCCCGGGTAGTGGAAATCGGGATGATTCCGGTTGTCGGATAACGCCCTATGGTGGGCCTGAACCCGCAGATCCCGCATAAGGCGGCAGGCAGGCGCGTTGACCCGCCGGTATCCGAGCCAAGCCCCGCAGGCAGTACACCTGCCGCGACGGCAGCCGCGGTGCCGCCACTGCTGCCGCCCGGAATCAGGTCCAGGTTATAGGGGTTCCTCGCCGGTCCGAACGTGGGGTTGTTATTGGTTATACCGAAGGCCAGTTCGTGCATGTTGGCCTTGCCGAAGATGACCGCGCCGGCATCCAGCAAGGCCCCGACAACAGGGGCATCAGCCGGTGGATAATGACCTTTCAGCGCCGGTGTACAGCCGGAAGTGGGCAGGTCCGCGGTGTTGATATTGTCTTTCAGCAGCAGGGGGGCGCCGAGCAGCGCCGGGTTGCCGTTATCCCGTCGTTGCAAGTCCCGTTGACCTGCTGCGTGCAGCAGGCTGTCTTCATCCAGACAGACTACCGCGTTTAAATGAGCTACCTCCCTGTTACGCACCAGCATGGCCTGAACGTACTCAACCGCGCTGAACTCTTTTGCCTGCATGAGTTCAAGCGCCTTGACCAGGGTCAAGTCAAGGATATTCACACCAGATATTTGGGGTCAGTGTAAAAACTCATATTCGGAATCTCAGGTACCGGTAAAATCTGTCAAGAGTTTTTACACTGACCCCAAATATCTAGTACCCTTTCCAGTTAATATTGGCATGTTCAGCGGGTCGGGAAGCGGTTGAGCGCAAGGCGCGCCGCGCAGGGAATGGCGCGCCCTTGCCAAGCGGTGCAACGCCGCGGGCGACCGCTTCCCGGCCCGCCCGCAGGGAGCGACACAGCAACGCCAATACGGCGTTGCAGCCCTTGACAAGGGCGCGCCATTCTCTGCGGACTGCGCCTTGTCTTGGCGTTGCTGTGTCGCTCTGAACATGTCAATATTAACTGGAAAGGGTACTAGAACTCGTAGCCGGCCTGTAAATACCATTCCCGGCCGCGGTGGAAGGTTTCAATGGTAAAACCGAAGGCGTCCTGGTAGTTCGAGAATACCGCGTAATTTTCGTCGGTCAGGTTATCCACGCCACCGGAAACAGACAGGCCGCTGTTACCCACGTCCCAGCGCACGCTGGCGTTGAGCAGGTGCAGGTCATCCTCCACCAGGGCCGGGTTGGGCACGCCGAAACTGAACGGCACACCGGCAAACGGCCCGCCGGGCAGGACGTCACCACCCAGGCGCGGGTTATTGTTGGAGTTGGTGCCCCAGTCGGTGCGGTAAGACCACTCGAACCGCGGAGTCAGGTAGCCCAGGTTGCCGACGGCGATCTCCTTGTAAATCTGCGCATTGGCCGTCCACTTGGAAACATGCTGGAACCGGCTGTCCAGGGTCAGGCCCTGTACGGTTCCCGCCAGTGCGGTGCGGTCGATATCGGTCATCCCCGCGCTGCCGGTGATATACCAGCCTTGCGCCGGGTTCAGTAACGCTTCCATCTCAACCCCGATGACCTCGGCGTCACCCGCGTTGCTGACAAAAGGCCCAAACCGGGACGGGTCGGCTACCAGTAATTGCAGGTTGGTGTAATCGGTATAGAAAACCGCAACGTTAAAGCGCAACCGATCGTTCCAGCCGTCGAACTTGAAACCGCCTTCGTAGGACTTGACGAACTCGGGGTCGAAACTGGGCGTGCTGAGTTCAGGCGGGAAGATGCGTTGCGTATAACCGCCGGATTTGAAGCCTTCGGAATAGGTGATATAGGTCATCAGGCTGTCGTTCCAGCGGTAGGACAGGTTCACCATGGGCACCAGTTCCGAGGTTTGATGCGAGGTCCACTCAAATGGGAGCGGCCGGTCGCCAATTCCACATTGCGGCAGGGCCGGATTGAACGGCATCGGGATAGCTGACGGCGGACAGTTAAGGGGCAAAGGTCCTATCGGAAACACTTCAATGAACTGGTCCGGCAGGTAATCGCGGGTATCCTCGGTATAGCGCAGGCCGAAGGTCAGGTTCAGCCTGTCGTTGAAGTGCCAGGTACCCTGGGCGAATACAGCCCAGGAATCGGCATCATAATGGCCGCCGGATTGCACGTCCACCTGGGAAAACCGTACCGGGTTGATGTTCTTCCCATCCTCCTCAAAGTAATAAGCGCCGATGATCCAGTCCAGCCGATCGGCAAAACTGGTGCCCAGCAACTGCACTTCCTGGCTGAACTGTTCGTGCTGGTAGATGTCGATGAGGTAGGAAACCCGGATCGGGGAACCGTCCTGGTCGCCTTCAAAATGGCCTTCAAAACCGCGCAGTGAACTGATCGATTTCAGCTTGAGGTTCTCGGTGATCTGCCAGTCCACGGTCAAGGCCGTGCCCCACACATCCAGATCCTGAGTGGAAGGATCGCCGCTGTGATTCAGTTTCCTGTCGCCGTTGTCGATGTACTGCTGGTTGTAACAGACGGGGTTATTTGCATTTTCCGGACGGAAACAGGCGTCGAACTGGAACGGGAAACCGCTGGGATGAATTACATTGAAGAATTCACCGCCGGGGAATGAAGCAGGTCCACCGCTGGCCAGCTGCGCGGCGATGGTATTGGCCGCCAGGGTCATGGACGGCGCTCCATTGGGATTGGGTGAACCATCAGGAAAAAACAGGCCCAGGTTAAGCGGCTGGATGCCGGTGAGGACAAAAGGATTGCCGTTCTCATTTTCGGTGCTGTAGTCCACGGACCAGTTGATATCGAGATTATCATTGGGCAGCCAGCGCAACGCGCCGCGCAGGGCCACTACGTCCTGGTCGCCCAAGTCTGCGCCGTCAGCCACGCGGGTAACATAGCCGTCCTGCATGAAGGTGGCAGCCGACAGACGGGCAAATAACTTGTCACCGAGAGGAATATTGACGGAACCCCGGACATTGAAGCGATCATCGGTGCCGTACTTGACATCCACCTTGCCGCCGAACTCCCTGTCAGGTTTTTTGCTGCTCAGGCTGATGGCGCCGCCGATGGTGTTGCGGCCGAACAGGGTACCCTGCGGCCCGCGCAGTACCTCAATCCGGTCCACGTCGACGATATCCAGTACCGCGCCGACGGAACGGCCCAGGTAGACGCCGTCAACATAGATACCAACACCGGGGTCAATCACCGGGGTAAAGTCATTCTGGCCGATGCCGCGGATGTACACGGCAGCATTGGTCACGTTGGAATAGGTAGTCGATTCATTCAAAACCAGGTTGGGCACGAACTGGTCCAGTTTGCCGATTTCCGTCACGCCGCGGAAGTCCAGGGCATCACCGGTAAACGCGGATACCGCAATGGGGGCATCCTGCAGGTTTTCTTCCCGTTTGCGCGCCGTGACTACGATTTCCTCCAGTAGCGCGCTGCTCCGGCCCTGTGCCTGGGCCGGTTTCAGGATTACCGTGACATCCGTAAACAGTAATGCCGTTACCACAGCCGCAACCGTGAATGGAAGATGCGTAATTCGATTAGTCATTAACTGGTGCCTTTATCGCTCTTGAAAGCTGTGTAACCTGGCGTCTGATTTTGACAGGAAGATCAGGCTGTTCTTATTTGCAGATGCAAAGAGCGGGATGATACTTGAATAGTAAAATAACCTCAAGCATCCCAGTGACAGCATCCCAGTGACAAGCTTGATCCTCCGGGTACCCGCTTTCCCGCGCATGATGGGAGCCTTGCCTTGCCGGAGTGACGGATATGCAGGGTTTACCTGTTCTCGCTCCAATCCTGGAAGGTACGGCCTTGTCCGGCCAGTTGCTCCAGCAGCGCTGATGGTGTCCACCATAAATCGCCGTATTGCTTGCGATATTTAACGATGGCAGCGTAAACTTTACCGAGACCCACCATGTCGGCATATTTCATGGGGCCGCCACGGTAACGGGGCATGCCGTAGCCGTTGGCGAAAATGACGTCGATATCTCCCGACCGTATGGCGATACCTTCCTCCAGCACCCGCGCGCCTTCGTTGATCATGGAATACAACAGCCGCTCAATGATCTCTGCGTCACTGACCTCGATTTGTTGCACGCCCAGCGCCTGCGCCTCGCGCCGGGTGATTTCCATGACTTCCGGGTCCGGCAGAGGTTTCCTGCCCTCGTAGCGGTAGGTCCCGGCGCCGGTTTTCTGGCCCAGACGTCCCATTTCGCTGAGTACACTGATCATACGGCAGTAAACCGGATCATCGGGCCGGTCCTGCCACTCGTTATTCAACTTGTAGAACACATCAAGACCGGACAGGTCCATGACTGCGTGCGGGCCCATGGCCATGCCCCAATCAAAGGCAACCTGGTCCACACGCTCCGGCGGGATGCCTTCCAGCATCATTAACTGCGCTTCCCTGATGTAGGGGAAGAACATTCGATTGCCGACGAAGCCGAAGCATACGCCGACCAGTACGCCCACTTTGCGTATTTTCTTTGCAACTGCCATGGCAGTTGCTATCACGTCCCCGGCAGTTTGCTCGCCGCGTACTATTTCCAGCAGTTTCATGATATTGGCCGGTGCGAAGAAGTGCATGCCGATTACGTCATGGGGGCGTTTTGTCACCGCGGCAATCTCATTCAAATCCAGGCTGGACGTGTTGCTCGCCATGATCGCGCCCTGTTTACAGATCTCATCCAGTTTTGTGAATACGTCTTTTTTAATCTCCATGGTCTCGAACACGGCTTCTATCACCAGGTCGGCGCCGGCGATGTCGGCATAATCGGTGGTCGCAGTAATCATCCCCATGGCCTGTTCCAGTTGCGCCTGTGTCATGCGCCCCTTGTCAACGGCAGCCGCGTAATTTTTCCGTATTATCCCCAAACCACGATCCAGGCCGGCCCGGTCCACCTCCAGTACCGTGACCGGTATGCCGGCATTTACGAAGTTCATTGTTATACCACCGCCCATGGTGCCGGCACCGATGACTGCAACGTTCTTTATCTCCCTTACAGGGGTATTTTTGGGAACGTCGGGGATCTTGGCCACTCCACGTTCTGCAAAAAACAGGTGGCGCTGGGCCTGGGAATGGGTGGACGCCTTGCACTCATCAAACAACCGCCGCTCCGTTTTCAGCGCATCCCGGTAGGATTCTTTCATGGCTGCCTGCGCACACTTGACAATTTGTACAGGCGCGAAAAAGCCGCGCGCCTTCCTGGACAGCCCCTGTAGATACTCGTTGAAAAATTCACCGTCAACCCCGTCGGCGGCAACCTGCAGTTGACTGACCCGTTTCAGCGGTGCGGCACTATCCAGCAACTCCCTGGTATAGGCGATGGCGCCGGCGCGCAAATCACCTTCGACAAGTTTTTCAATAATGCCGGCCTGCAGAGCTTCTGCGGCGCCGATGGGTCGCCCCGATATCATCATATCCAGCGCTTTCCTGGCCCCGGCCAGGCGCGGCAATCGCTGCGTTCCCGTGGCGCCGGGCAACAGGCCAAGGTTGACTTCAGGCAACCCCACTCTTGCCGTCGGGAGCGCGCAGCGGTAGTGGCAGCCCATGGCCGTCTCCAGACCCCCACCCAGGGCTGTGCCATGGATGGCGGCAATGATCAGTTTTTCCGATACCTCGAATTTCTCCACCAGGTCGGGCAACCAGGGGTCCTCAATCGGTTTGTCAAATTCGGTAATATCGGCCCCGGCGATAAACGTCCTGCCTGCGCAGATCAGCACCGCAGCTTCTGCTGAGCCGTCTGCGGCCAGTTTATCCAGGGCAGCCCAGCAACCTTTCCTGACTGCAGTGGACATGGCATTAACGGGGGGATTATCGATGGTTATGACGGCAATGCCGTCCACGACTTCGTAGTTTGTTAAATCCGACATGGTTATTTACGTTGTTGGTTACTTTAAAAAACGGCGCATTATAACAGGAGGACAGAAATCCGGTCGGAAAACTATATACGCTTCAGGATCTGCGTCCAAAGTAATTCCTCATCAGCCCTGTTTTACCATTGTACACAAAGTCTGAATCAGGTCGCTATCCGGACGGGATGGGTAATTCCGTCCTTTTCGTTGCTGCGCGCAGGGCGAAGCTGGACCGGACCCGGGCCACGCCGGGTAACGAAGTCAACTGCTCGTGGTGGATACGTTCATAATCCCGGGCATCGGCCACGACGACCCGCAGCAGGTAGTCATAATCCCCGGACATCAGGTAACACTCCATCACCTCCGGTACCCGGGCTACGCCGGCCTCAAAGGCATCCTGGTCCTCCCGGCGCTGGCGGTTCAATGTTATCTCGACGAAGACGTTGTCCGGCAACCCTACTGCCGCCTGGTTAATCAACATGGCATAACCGCCGATTATCCCGGCCTCCTCAAGTAATTTAACCCGGCGCAGACAAGCCGACTCGGATAAATTGACCCGTTCCGCCAGCTGGACATTACTGATGCGACCGTCCAGTTGCAGCTCGTGCAATATAGCGCGATCTGTTCTATCCAGAGATATCATGAAAATAAAATTTTAATATTTAACTCAAGATTAGAAGATAGTTCTAATATTACACCATATTACCTAATATTTCGCAAAGAAATTCAGTCTTATTTCCACTAAAATCAGGAAACAGTCAACACAATCTAAGACGGGTTGAAGCAACATGCTGATCGGAGTACCTAAAGAGACCAAGAACCATGAATATCGCGCAGGCCTGACACCGGCCAGTGTCCGTGAACTGGTGCAGGCGGGTCACCGGGTATTGGTTCAAACTAATACCGGTATCGGTATAGGTATGACAGATGCCGATTACATCAATGCGGGCGCTGCAGTTGCAGCGAGTGCAGGCGAAGTCTTTGCCGAAGCCGAGTTGATCATAAAGGTAAAAGAACTGCAACCCGGTGAGTGCCGGTTACTGCGCGCGGGACAGGTCCTGTTTACCTACCTGCACCTGGCGCCTGACCCGCAACAGACACACAATCTCCTCAGATCCGGTGTGATCGCCATCGCCTATGAGACGGTCACCGCGGCCGACCAGTCCCTGCCTTTGCTCGCGCCCATGAGTGAAGTGGCCGGGCGTCTGTCCGTACAGGCGGGGGCCCACTGTCTGGAAAAAGCGCAAGGCGGATCGGGCGTCCTGCTGGGCGGCGTTCCGGGAGTGGCGCCGGCCAAAGTATTGGTCATAGGTGGTGGTGTGGTGGGCGATAATGCCGCGGCCATGGCCCTGGGGATGGGTGCAGACGTGACATTGCTGGACTGCTCATTACCGCGTTTACGGCAAGTTGACGCGGAATACGGCGGACGGGTCAAATGCGTTTATTCTACCCGGGATACCATAGAGGAATACGCGCTGCAATCCGACCTTATCATTGGTGCCGTTCTCAAACCCGGTGCAACGGCGCCCAAATTATTAAGCAAGGAACTGGTTGCCCGCATGAAACCCGGCTCGGTACTGGTCGACGTAGCTATCGACCAGGGCGGCTGCTTCGAGACTTCCCGGCCAACTACTCACCAGACGCCCACCTACATCGTCGATGACGTTGTGCATTATTGTGTGGCCAATATGCCCGGTGCAGTCCCGCGCACATCTACGCTAGCCCTCAACAACGCCACCATGCCCTATATCACGGCACTGGCGAACAAGGGAGTCACGCGTGCATTGATGGATGACCCCGGATTAGGAAACGGCTTGAATGTGCACCAGGGCCGGGTTACCTGTGAGGCCGTGGCGAACGATCTTCATTATGATTACCTCCCGGCCGTGGAGGCGTTGGCTGCATGAAAAAATATTTTTGTAACAGGGAACTTGTAACGATAAAATTATTCAAATAGAGTAGCAAGTGACGAAGGGCATTCCTATCCTCCTCCTCGGCGGTGCTGTGTAATATGTTTGGAATGCCTTTTTATACTGGTAGCCCCCCGTTTCTCCTGCTTTGCCCCCCAACTGCAGGAGATGAGGAGGGGCTACCGCCTTATCCCGCACTCAGTACATGTGCTGACCGCCATTTATACTGAGGGTTGACCCGGTTATAAATCCGCCTTCATCACTGACCAGGAACAACACCCCGCGCGCAATTTCCTCGGCTTTTCCCAACCGGCGGACAGGGATCCTGGCAATGATCTTCTCCAGTACGTTTTCCGGTACGGCCCGGACCATGTCGGTATCGATGTATCCCGGAGCAATTGCATTGACCGTTATCCCTTTCGCCGCGCCTTCCTGGGCCAATGCCTTGGTGAAGCCGTGTATCCCCGATTTGGCAGCAGCGTAATTCACCTGGCCGTATTGTCCGGCCTGGCCGTTGATTGAACCGATATTGACGATACGGCCAAACCCGCGCTGGCGCATCCCGTCGATCACACAGCTCGACATGTTGAAACAGGAACCCAGGTTGGTCTGGATTACTTTATCCCATTGATCGAAAGCCATCTTGTGCATGGTGCCATCCCGGGTAACGCCGGCATTATTGACCAGTACATCGATCGGTCCGAGATCCTGTTCAATCTGCGCAACGGCCGCCTCGCATGCGGCATAATCGCTCACGTCGAATTTATACACGTCAATGTGTGTTACTTCCCTGAATTTCCCGGCTGCCTCATCGTTGCCCACGTAATTCGCCGCAACCTTGTAGCCTGCCTCCTTCAAGGCAATTGAAATGGCCCCGCCTATACCCCGGGTGCCGCCTGTTACTACTGCTACTCTTCCCATACCATTTACCTCCAGATAGATTATTGAACCACCCGCAAAATTTCAGATTACAAGAGAAATTTCTCAGGAATGTTCCTGTAAAAAAAGAAACTCCCTGGTTTATCAAGGCGCGACCACATGCTTTTCATACAACTTCCGTACCTGGCACTCACCAGCACGACGAAGGGATTAATTCAGCGAATGGATATGACGTATGACTGGCCCTGATGCTTAGATGAGTGATGGTTAAACCACCCACCAAACGGAATTATAGCATTGATAGCCCGGTCATGTCATTACCGAATCAATATACCGGGATCTGATTGAGCGCTGTCCGTGATGTATTACATTAATGCTATACTTGATATGAACTATAGCAGAGGAACGAAGTCACAAAGATTACATGGGTATTGTAATGAAATCAGGCTTAACCCGGATTTGCTCTACTGTTTCATTTTTTTCCCTGGTGTGCGGGGCCTGGTCCCACGCGGGGAATAATCCCGTCAGCGTCGATACTGCGCCTGCCGATACTCAAAACCTTGCCCGGTCCATAACGGAATACGAACAGGAGATCCGGAGACGTGAGGCTGAGCACGGCGTCTACGACCCTGCTACGGGTGAATACCTGTTATCCGTCGGTCTGGTCTACCAGCAGGATGGAAAGCATGAGGAGGCTGTTGATGCATTCAGTCGCGCAATGCAGATCAAGCGGGTCAACGAGGGACTCTACAGTACCAGCCAACTGCTGATTCTGGAACAACTCATCAAGAGCAATATCGCCGGCGCCAACTGGGAGGAAGTAGATCGAAACTATCAGCAACTGCTGTGGATACACAAGCGCAATTATGACGCCGGCGATCCCCGTTTACTACCCGTCGTTGATACGGTTGGGCGCTGGAAGCTGAAAGCCTACAAGGAAAATCTGCTGGGCGGCAGCGCAATCAGTACCATCGGTGAATCCGAAAAACTGTTCCGGGATACGATTGTAATCCTGGAACGCCAGTACGGTGAGAATGATCCAAGGCTGATCAACCCGCTCTACGGCAGGGCATTGACCAACTACCAGTATGCCATCGAAGTCGCCAATACCCCGCAGGATGAGTTTCACGGTGCCGGTAGTCCGACCCGGACCCAGGTGATATGCCGCACCGTTCCCACCCCAAACGGCGGAGCCAGGCGTATCTGCAACACCATCAGGGTCCCTGACCCAAGTTATTATGCCAGCCAGTCAAGCAACAAGGACTTCGCCCTGGGGCAACGTATCGTTGCAGTGGGCAAAGCGTTGAAACATATCGTGCAGATACATGAGACAAATCCGGACCTGCCCGGGGATTCACACGCCAGGGCCCTGGTACACCTGGGTGACTGGAACCTGCTCAGGGGCAAGAAAACGACGGCCTACAAGAACTACAAATCCGCTTATCAACTCCTGGTTGATACCAGCGAATCCCAGGATGTCATCGAAGAGTTATTCGGTAAACCGCAGAATTTGCCGGCCCTGCGGCTGCCCTTACCCGAAATCGATGACAAATTGGAAGAAGAGAAGACAACAACCGTCCTCGCATCGTTTGACGTCTCCAGCAGCGGCCGTGCAAAAAATGTCCAGATTATCGAATCGGAACCGGCGGATGCCACTTCCGCCCGCAGAAAAGCAAAGAAAACAATCCGGGGACGCATCTACAGGCCACGTTTTGAAAACGGCGAACCGGTAGCTACGGTAGGTAATAAAATCCGCATAATGGATTAACCGTCATACTGGCGAAAGCCAGTATCCAAGGGTGGCCGGGTCTGTAGTCATCGCCTGGGCAGGCGCCGGGGGTCTAATGATAACGCTTCAAGACAAGGTAGTCATCAAGCTCGGCGCGCTGATGGTCACGATGACATTTTTGCTGCTGGCTCTTGGCCCATTTTATTTTCGCTGGGTGAGTTCCATCATGGATTCACTGCAATAGACATGGAAGATTGCTTATTTCCTTATCAATAACCAGTAGTAGCGGAATTCAATCTTGCTGGCTCAGAAAGTCAACATCATCCGCGTCCGGCATCAGCACAAACTCCGGATAGGACTCAATTCCAAGTTCCGCCGAATCCTGGCCAACTTCCTCAACAGCGGCACTCACCCGGACTCCAATGGTCTTCTCAATGGCATACCACACGGCCATGGAAACGAGGAACACATATACCCCGATGGCAAGCACGCCGGTTAGCTGCACCATGAAGTTGCCGCCGGCTGCGATGCAAACCGCCATTGTGCCCCAGATACCGGCAAACAGGTGCGCGGGGATGGCGCCGACCACGTCATCCACCTTCAGGTTTTCCAGCAGCTTCATCCCGACGACAATGATAACGCCACCGACCGCACCGATGATGACTGCCCAGTAATGCGCAACAATATCTGGACCCGCAGTGATGGAGACCAGCCCGGCAATTGCCCCGTTGAGACCTGCAAGCAGGTCGACCCGCCCCAGCACCGGCCGGGACACGCTGATAGCCGCTATCACGCCTGCCGCTGCCGCCAGGTTGGTATTGACCAGCACGTTGCTCATCGCCACCGCATCAACTGCGCCGCCCAATGCGAGTTGGGATCCACCGTTGAAACCGAACCAGCCGAGCCACAGGATAAACACACCCAGGGTCACAATCGGGACGTTGGACGGCGGGGTGGGCTTGACACTGCCGTCGGCGCGGTATTTTCCGAGCCTCGGGCCTACTACCAGAGCGCCGGCCAACGCAGCCCAGCCCCCGGTCGAATGAACGATTGAGGAACCGGCAAAATCCTGGAAACCCATCTCGCTGAGCCAGCCACCACCCCAGGTCCAGGCGCCGACGATGGGGTATATCGCGCCGGCCAGGATAGCCGTGAATAGCAGGAACGACCACAGCTTTACCCGTTCCGCCAGGGCGCCGGAAATGATGGAGGCCGTGGTCGCCACGAACACCATCTGGAAGAACCAGTCCGACATCACCGAATAGCCGTTCTCGACCACCGCGGCTGTCGCTTCCTCATCGCCGGCCAGCAACGCCAGTTCATCCGCCGACGGACCGTATAACAGGGTAAAGGAACCGATCCAGCCGGACACGTCGGTGTACATGAGGTTGTAGCCTACGAAGTAGTACATGAGGCCGGCGATGGAATAAAGGCCGATATTCTTAAGGCAGATGACCGAGGCGTTCTTGGTGCGCACCGAGCCCGACTCGAGCATGGTGAAGCCGGCGCACATCCACATCACCAAAGCACCCCAGATAAGGAATGAAAAGGTATTGAATACGAACTGTGTCTCCCCTTCCACAGCGGCGTTCACCCCTGCTGAGACCAGCAGAAGAATGAGCCCTGTAAGGAGTTTGCCGGGAAACGTAAAACACTGGAGTGATAGGTTGGCACGATGACCGTTCATTGACTTCCCCCTGTTAATTGCTCTTTGGAAAAGACCTCGATTCTATCACAAAGCGCAATTCTGAGCAATGAGGTTCGCACGAGGTTCGCCAGGATTACCGTCGAAGCTTTCCACATGGTTGAAAGATTCTATAATATTTGATTTAATCCGGCACTGCCGTATAATATTATTGTGATATTTATTGAAACCAGCGTATTTTCCCGGTTACTCCCAGACTATCTGACTGATGATGAATACGGAGCGCTGCAATCGTATCTGATGATGAAACCGGATGCCGGCAATCTGGTCCGTGGTTCCGGTGGAGTAAGGAAAGTACCCTGGGCGCGAAGTGGCCGCGGTAAAAGTGGCGGTGTTCGAGTGATTTATTACTGGAAACCGTCTGAACATGAAATCTGGATGTTGACGCTCTATGACAAATCGGAGCGCTCAACGATTCTCGGTCATACACTCAAACAAATAGCGGAGGCCATTAAACATGACAAATCGTGATATCGGGGCTGAAATTCTCGACGGCCTTAAAGAAATTCAGCAGTACAAAAGGGGTAAGATAAAGCTAAAGACGACCAGGCTCTCTGCGCCGTCAGAACCAAAAGCCATTCGCTCAAAGCTGGAACTGTCACAATCAGCGTTTGCCGGTATGCTTGGGGTAAGCCTGCGTACCCTGCAGGACTGGGAGCAAGGGAGACGGCATCCGCAAGGCCCGTCTATTGCCCTCCTGCGTATTGCCGAGCAACATCCGAAAGTGTTTGTGGATTTGAAATGAATAATCCAAGGTAAGAAGCGGTGCCGAATGGGGAATAGAAATAAAATAATTCATCGGTGGTTGACTGTGCATAGTCCTGTACTCTGTTCGGGGGTTTTCAATACTCCTGTTGCATTATAGAATTCAGTTGCCGGGTGTTCAAAATGAATTTTTGAGAGTTGCCTTGAAACTGCCGTATCCTGGCGGGTCACACACATAACTGAAAGAGAGCATGTCATGCACGCAATCACATAATCGGCGCCGGCATGGGCGGCCTGTTCGCGGCCCTGGCCTTGCGCGAGTCAGGCAGGTTTACGGAAATCGACGTCTATGAACAGACCCGGACGCCAAGCACCGCGGGCGCAGGGCTCAATATCTCGCCCAACGGGGCGCTGCTATGTAACTGGCTGGGCGTTGATCTCGATGGCGGCGATATAACAGGGCCACATGGCGCGCTGGACGGCGGGCGCGCGGCAATCCTGGATGCAGCCCGCTGGATAACAACCCCATCGACTCCTTCAGTATGGACGTGCGCAAGAACCCTCACGCATGGGCGTTGACCTACTGGGTACGGGGCGGCGAATTACTCAATGTGTGGCTGGCCTACTACGAGCCTGACTCAGCCGAGTTTGAAGCGGATGAGGTCTCCCTGACAGAGGTTGCGCAACACAATACCTTTGAGGACTGCTGGATCATCATCGATAACGCGGTGTACGACATCAGTGAATGGAAGGATCATCATCCGGGCGGCCCGTTCGTCGCACGCATGTACGCCGGCAAGGACGCCACCGCCGAGTTCGGCGACTATCACAGCAAACGGGCCGAACTGCACATGCGGCATTTTCGTGTCGGCTACCTGCAAGGCAGCGCCGGTTCATAACCGCGAACGCCGCTCACCGCAAGCAGTCGCCTGCTCAAACACGCGGGGCGAACCCCCCGGATGGGCACGCGTAGCGGGTCGTTCCCGTCGCGCCGAACCCTGCCGACGACCCGCCGCTCCTCCGGGGCCCGCGAGTCAGGTCAGCAACTGCCGACGACCAAGTATCCTTCGCAATTACTCAGCTTCTCGGCCTCGTCTTCCGTGACGTAGACGTGGTCGGTTCTTCGGCGGGTTTCTCCTCGGGGCCCTGTTCCGGACATGGCGCACAGGGCTTTGATGCTGCATTTGTTCTCGCTATCATCCCAGGCGATATCGTCTACGGAGCAGGAATCCTTCGCCGAAGACTTCTCCCACGCTGTGGTGCAGGTCTGGGCGGTGCCTGGGCAATCGCCGACGCGCAGTTGTCCGTTACAATTATTCAGCTTCTTGGTGTCGTTTACCGTGGCGTAGATGTCGTTGGTCTGGTTCCTCGGGCTGCACCGGGCTTGGATGCGGCATTTGTTCTGGCTACTATTCCAGGTGACCGGACCCCCCTGGACGCAGGACTGCCGCGCCGAAGACTGGTTCCACGCGCTGCCGCAGGCCTGGGCGGAGGTTGCGCTGGCGGGAGTGGGAGCAATCGCCAGCGCGACCGCTAGAGTGGCGACGGGAAGTAACGCGGCGAACAGGGAGGTTGTGTGCTTGTGTGCTTGTGTGCTTGTGTGCTTGTGTGCTTGTGTGCTTGTGTGCTTGTGTGCTTGTGTGCTTCAGCATGATGTGTCCTCGTAGTGCTTGTCAAGTAACGAAACCCTTAAGTTAACAGGCTGAATAATAACATCTTTCTGAGTTATTGTCAAATCTCACTCACGAGGTTCGCCAGGCATGAGGTTCGCCAGGCAGCAGACTGTCAGGTAGTGGCTTTATTCCCCCCGTCGTCAGACTGAACCGGCCTGTATACGGCTATTTCTCCTTTTACTTTGGTATTGCCGAAAGGCGCCAGCAAATCCATCAGGTAGCTGACGAACTCAGGACTGTTCTGCATGCGCGGTTATCCGCTCAGCAGGGTATTCACGATGGAGAGCATGAAACCGATCAGCGGATGCAGGATTTTTCCCAGGACTCCGGTAAAGATCAGGACAACCAGGATCGGCAGGCCCCAGCGCTCGAGCAAATTATATTTATACGCCGCTGTGGGAGATAGAAAGGCCGTTACGATGCGGCTGCCGTCCAGGGGCGGCAACGGCAACAGGTTCAGGGCAATCAGCACGATGTTGATGATGATCCCGATCTTCGCCATTTCGCTCAACAGGTTCTCCTGATAAGAAACGGCAGTGCCATCCGTAAACAGGACCGACAACAGGAGGGTCCACAGCAGCAGCATGATGATATTGGCCCCCGGTCCTGCCGCCGCGACCAGCGCCATGTCACGCCTCGGACTATCCAGGTTGCGCCAGTCTACGGGTACCGGCTTGGCCCAGCCGAAGGCAAACGGCGTCAAGACAATCATGACCAGCGGGATGACAATGGTACCCAGCGGGTCTATGTGCTTCACCGGGTTCAGCGTCAGCCGGCCGGCCAGTTTCGCCGTAGGGTCGCCCAGTTTGCTCGCCACCCAGCCGTGGGCGACTTCATGCACAGTGATGGCAAAGATAATGGGAACGGCGGCAACGATAATTTTTTCCACCAGTGAGAGTTCGTACATCGAGTTTTCCGTCTGTAACAGGTGAGCAGAGGCAATTCGGTTAATTCCGGGCAACAATGATCAGGAACACGATGAACAACACTACAATACCGATGGGTATCAGTGCACTCGACCAATCCGGATTCTCGGCCTCCCGGCTTTTCCTCATAGCAGCCTTTGCGCCGGGCCAGAAAAAGAACAATACGCCGGCGGCCAGAATTCCGACTAATACCTGTTCAAATAATTCCATGACGTTTGTACGACTGTCAGTACCGGAATTAGATTCACGACGGGATACAACGTTTCCTGTAGCCATTCATCCAGCATTATCCCAGACCTTCCAGCCACTGGTTCATCGAAGAGGTCCCCTATGTCTTCTTCGAACTGCAGGCAAATATCTAAAACAAAACCCCGCATGCGCGGGGTTCCATCAGACGATAACAACCTGTTCAGGTGACAACGACTACCTCAGTAGCATGGTATCCTTTTGGACCCTGCTCGGCGGTATAGGTAACGCTCTGCCCCTCATTCAAAGTCTTATAGCCTTCGGATTTTATGGACGAATAATGTACAAATATATCATCTCCGCCTTCAGACGGCTCAATAAAACCAAACCCTTTAGCATTGTTGAACCATTTGACGGTACCCCTCATACTCATACTGCTCTCCCCCCTTTACTTTATGATATGTATTACTGGTAATCAGCCATCCGATGTACGGCAATAACAGACTTCCGGCACTACCCACATCTATGACAGCACACAAGCTAGCATAGTCAATTTTTGACCCATTGCCAACTAATTTGTATCAATCTGTTGTATCAATCCGTTGTCTGCCCCCTGTCATCGATGTTGATTCGCTTGTTCCTGTGGCGCCGAATCAGTACCAGTGTCACCAGGGGACCGGATACGGCATAGATCAGTGACAGCAAAAACAGTACCAGGGAGGGTCTGACGGCAACCAGTGCAATGATCAGGACGATGAACAAGATATTGAAAAAAGGCACCTTGCCGTGTAAATCGAATTGTTTGAAACTGTGATAACGAATGTTGCTGACCATCAACAGACCGACACAAATAGTCAGAGAAAAAGCAAAGACAACCAGGCTATTGCCGTCAACGGGCTGGCCGACGCGGTCGAACCAGACCAGGCCGGCAATGACTGCCGCCGCTGCCGGACAGGGCAATCCCTGGAAATACCGTTTATCGGCGCTGCCGGCCTGGGTATTGAACCTGGCCAGGCGCAATGCCGCCGCCGCCGCGTATATGAACGCGGCCAACCAGCCCAGCTTGCCCAGGTCATGCAAGGACCACTGGTAGACCACCAGGGCCGGCGCGAGTCCGAATGAAACCATGTCCGACAAGCTGTCGTACTGAACGCCAAAATCACTTTCGGTTTTGGTCATCCTGGCGATACGGCCATCCATGCCGTCAAGGATCATCGCAATAAAGATGGCGATGGCGGCAGGTTCAAAGCGTGCATTGATCGCGGCAACGATCGCATAAAAGCCGGCGAACAGCGCCGATGTGGTAAACAGGTTGGGCAGTAGATAAATTCCCCTGCGGCGCTTGATCATTTTAATTCAGTGTATAAAGGGTCAACGTTCCTCTCCGTGTTATCACCATCCTGCGTTATTACCATTCCTGCGGAAGCAGGAATCCAGTAACCAAGTCTTGCTTAGTTCCTTTCCTGGTCAACCAGCTTGTTTTCCCTGATCCAAGGCATCATTGACCGGAGCCGCTCACCTACCTGTTCGATCTGGTGTTCCTTGCTGATTCTTCGCATCGCTTTCATCTTCGGCGTTCCCGTCAGGTTTTCCATGATGAATTCCCTGGCAAAATCCCCGGTCTGGATATCCTGCAATATCTCCTTCATTGCTTTTTTCGCCTCAGGGCCGATGACCCTGGGCCCACGGGTAAAGTCACCGTATTCTGCCGTATTGGAGATGGAATAACGCATATTGGCGATACCCCCCTCATAGATCAGGTCGACGATTAACTTCGTCTCGTGCAGGCACTCAAAATAAGCCATCTCCGGCGCATAACCCGCTTCAACCAGGGTTTCAAACCCAGCCTGAATCAACGCCGTTATGCCGCCGCATAATACCGTCTGCTCGCCAAACAGGTCAGTTTCCGTTTCTTCGCGGAAATTGGTTTCAATCACGCCGGCGCGACCTCCGCCGTTAGCGGAAGCGTATGACAAGGCAATATCCCTGGCCTGCCCCGACGCGTCCTGGTGGATGGCAATCAGAGAGGGCACGCCGCCGCCTTCCAGGTAGGTGGAGCGAACCAGGTGTCCGGGGCCTTTCGGGGCAATCATGATCACGTCAAGGTCCGCACGCGGCTCTATCTGGCGGAAATGAATGTTGAAGCCATGGGCAAAGGCCAGCACCGCGCCGTTGCTGATATGCGGTTCAACCTGTGCGCGATACAGCGCCGCCTGGTGTTCATCCGGAGCCAGGATCATCACGACGTCTGCCCAGCCCACCGCGTCCTCTATGCTCTTTACCGTCAGGCCGGCTGCCTTTGCCTTGGCCGCAGAAGCGGAACCCTGGCGCAGACCGACACATACTTCCACTCCGGAATCACTCAGGTTATTGGAGTGGGCGTGACCCTGGGACCCATACCCTATAATGGTGACTTTCCTGCTTTTTATCACGGACAGGTCCGCGTCTTTGTCATAATAGATATTCATTATCTTCTCTCTTAACTTGTTTATTTTCCGCCATCCTGCGCCGTCTTTCCTCAGTCAGTCATGTACCTGGTGTACACTCCTTCCTTCATTCGTCATACGGCTTGTCTGACGAAAAATATCCTGCATATCCTGTATATCCATGTTAAACCCTGATTGCCCTTTCCCCGCGGGCGATGCCGGAAACGCCGGTTCTGACGGTTTCCAGGATCCATTCAGGTTGCACGGCTTTCAGGAAAGCATCCAGCTTGTCACCGTTGCCGGTGACTTCTATTGTATAAGAATTTTCATTCACATCGATGATACGCCCCCTGAAAATATCGCTCAGACGCATCAGTCCTTCCCTTGACGCATCGAGCGTCTTGACTTTTACCAGCATCAACTCCCTTTCGATATGATCGCTCTCATTCAAATCCACGACTTTTATCACATCCACCAGTTTGTTCAGGTGCTTGGTTATCTGCTCGATAATCGCATCAGAACCGGAGGTGACTATGGTCATTCGTGAAACGGTAGTGTCCTCCGTCGGCGCAACAGTGAGCGATTCAATATTGAATCCGCGGGCGGAGAATAGGCCGGATATCCTGGATAACGCCCCGGCCTCATTCTCGACCAGGAGAGACAGGATATGGCGCATCAGGCCAGTTCCCGCTCTTCGGAACCGGGCGCCAGGTGCATCTCGTGTTGCCCCTTGCCCGCTGCTATCATCGGATATACGTTCTCGGTCTGGTCGGTAATGAAGTCCATCAAAACCAGCCTGTCTTCCATTGCCAGCGCCTCCCTGAGGGCCGCTTCCACATCAGCGGCCTTTTCGATACGCATCCCTACGTGCCCAAAACTTTCGGCCAGTTTGACAAAATCAGGCAGGGCATCCATATAGGAATGGGAATAGCGCTTTTCGTAAAAAAACTCCTGCCATTGCCTGACCATACCCATATAACGGTTATTCAGATTAATAATCTTGATCGGTGTCCGGTATTGCAGACAGGTGGAAAGCTCCTGGATACACATGACCAGGCTGGCCTCACCGGTGATGCACACGACCGTCTCATCCGGGTAGGCTATCTTGGCCCCCATCGCCGCCGGCAAGCCAAACCCCATGGTGCCGAGACCGCCTGAATTGAGCCAGCGGCGGGGTTTGTCGAATTTATAAAACTGGGCGGCCCACATCTGGTGCTGTCCAACGTCAGAAGACACATAAGCATCACCACCGGTCAGCTCATACAGCAGTTCGATAACACGCTGCGGTTTAATCAGGCTGGAGTCTCTGTCAAAGCGCAGGCAATCCATAGACTGCCAGGCTTCAATCTGGCGCCACCAGCCGTCTATGTCGGGCCGTTCCCTGATGTTCTTCAAACCGTCATTAATGTCCTGCAATACATGCTTGACATCACCGACGATGGGAACATCCACGGGCACGTTCTTGGCAATGGAAGACGGGTCGACGTCAATATGGATAATCCTTGCGTGCGGGCAGAATTTTTCCAGGTCCCCCGTGACCCGGTCATCGAAACGCGCACCGATGGCGATCAACACGTCGCACTGGTGCATGGCCATATTGGCTTCATAGGTACCATGCATTCCCAGCATGCCGATAAACTGCCTGTCCGTCGCCGGATACGCGCCAAGGCCCATCAGCGTATTGGTGATCGGGAAACCCAGCAGCCGGGTAAATTCGATCAACTCGGCGTCGGCGTCTGAAAGAACAACACCGCCGCCCGTATAGATCATGGGTTTGCGCGCTTTCAGCATAAGCTTGATTGCCCGCTTTACCTGGCCGGGGTGGCCCTTGACGGTCGGCCGGTAGGAACGCATATCGACTGCGTCCGGGTACTCATAAACACACGAGTTTGCCGTAACGTCCTTGGGAATATCCACCAGTACGGGACCGGGGCGGCCGCTGCAGGCCACGTAAAATGCCTTCTTGATGATGCTCGCCAGATCTTTTACGTCGCTGACGAGAAAATTGTGTTTTACGCAGGGCCTGGAGATGCCGATGGCATCAACTTCCTGGAACGCGTCATTACCGATAACGGAAGTGGGAACCTGGCCGCT
This sequence comes from Gammaproteobacteria bacterium, assembly GCA_965116495.1. GTDB lineage: Bacteria > Pseudomonadota > Gammaproteobacteria > Eutrophobiales > Eutrophobiaceae > JAAXHV01. The sequence goes on from OZ220696.1 coordinate 1,887,036, forward strand.
GAAAACAACCAGGGGAATGGAATCCATGTACGCCGTTGCGATACCTGTAATGGCATTGGTAATCCCCGGGCCGGATGTGACCAGCACCACGCCGGCACGACCCGTCGCCCTGGCATAACCGTCGGCTGCATGTGCGGCGCCCTGCTCGTGGCGGACGAGGATATGTTCAACCTCTGTCTGCTTGTACAGTTCGTCGTAAATATGCAACACTGCGCCACCGGGATAACCGAAAACATGTTGTACCCCTTCATCTTTCAATGCCTGCACGAAGATTTCCGCGCCGCGTAGTATTGGCCTTGACTTATTCACCCGTAAATTTCACAGATTAATCAACAAAAAGAAATGGTAACTTACTGATATTCTTTGCAAGCGTCAAGTTGTGCTTTGCAAAAATATAATGGCGACCCGGTATATTTGCCGAATTGACACAATCATGCCGTATCAACAATGGAAATACGGACCCGGATTTCCCTGACACCATCATCCGAAGCCGTACATATGCATCGGCTGAATTTTTTTTATATAAATGTGACTTTTACCACATTTATGCTGAATCTCTGCTTTTCCATTTATTTTATCCGGCTAAAATCGGTATGGCCTTAAGGAATTAAGGCAGCGGCAAGCCGGAAGTCGGGCTGACCGCCAGAAAGGAACTCGTGTATTTCTCCTTGCTGAAATAATGACTTCCTCTATGCCTGAAGGCGGCCCGGTATGTCTGCGCCGGGCCAGGGATCAGGGACAGCCTGAAGGCGCTGACGGGGGGCGGTAATCAATAGTTTCCGCGCCGCCCCCCACAGGCAGGGGGATAGCAAAGTTGGAGATGCCACCGTATCTGGTATAAAATGGGATGTATCATGAATTACGAATTGGTTACAGTCACGATAACGATTATTGCCACACAATGCGGTCTGGCAGCATTGATCTGGTCACTTCATAAAGGCATGGCGGAACTAAGAGAGCGCATGGCCCGTATTGAAGGCCTGTTTGAAGGCTTTACCGGCAGGACCTCACAATAATTCCCAACCCGACCGGGAATGGAGGGCGGGAAATCAGCATGCGAACTACGGAAACCTTGTTGGCCACCCTGCGCGAGGCCCCGGCGGATGCCGAGGTCATCAGCCACCAGTTGCTGATGCGGGCCGGCATGATTCGGAAGGTGGCCGCCGGGATCTACAACTGGCTCCCGCTCGGCCTCAGGGTGCTGCGCAGGGTAGAGGCCATTGTCCGTGAAGAAATGGATGCCTCCGGCGCCCGGGAAGTCCTGTTATCCGGAGTACAGCCGGCCGAACTGTGGCAGGAATCCGGGCGCTGGGAGGAATATGGCCCGGAATTGTTGCGTTTCCAGGATCGTCATAAACGGGATTTTTGCCTGGGACCCACCCACGAGGAAGTCATCACGGACCTGATCCGCCATGAAATCCGCAGTTATAAACAACTGCCGGCCAATTTCTACCAGATCCAGACCAAATTCCGCGATGAGATCCGCCCCCGTTTTGGCATCATGCGGGCGCGGGAATTTATCATGAAAGACGCGTATTCCTTTCATCTCAGCCAGGTGTCCCTGGAACAGACATATGAACTGATGTACCGGACCTATACGCGTATCTTCAAACGCCTGGGGCTGGAATTCCGTCCCGTTCTTGCCGACAGCGGTAATATCGGCGGCAAGGTGTCGCACGAATTTCACGTGCTGGCCGACTCCGGGGAAGACAGTATCGCGTTTTCGGAAGGCTCTGAATTCGCGACCAACGTGGAACTCATTGCCGCGCCCCCGTCCCTGGATAACAGGCCGGCGCCATCCGAACCGCTGGAGAAAACCGCGACGCCCGATCAACATACCATTGACGATATCAGCCGTTTCTTTGATGTCAGCCCGGCGCGTTGTCTGAAAACCCTGATCGTCAGGGGCAGCGACACCGACCTGGTTGCTCTGGTATTGCGCGGTGATCACGACTTGAATCGCCTGAAAGCGGAAAAACTGCCGGGACTGGCAAAACCTTTAGCCTTCGCATCCCCCGACGAGATCGGCAAGCAACTGGGATGCGATATCGGTTCACTGGGCCCGGTCGGGTTGAATATACCTGTCATTGCCGACAATGCCGCGCTGGTTATGGCGGATTTTATCTGCGGCGCCAACGTGAACGGCTACCACCTCACGGGAGTGAACTGGCAGCGGGACCTGGAAGAACCCGGACAGGCCGACCTGCGCAACGTAGTGGAAGGCGACCCGGCTCCGGACACATCCGGGCCGCTTAAAATCGCCTGGGGTATCGAAGTGGGGCATATCTTTCAACTGGGCACAAAGTACAGTGCCACCATGAAAGCCCTGTGCCTGGATGACACCGGCGAGGCGGTAACCCTGTACATGGGCTGCTACGGTATCGGTGTCTCCCGCATCGTTGCCGCCGCCATTGAACAAAACCACGATGACCGCGGCATAATCTGGCCGGATGCCCTGGCCCCGTACCAGCTTGCATTGATACCTATCAACGCACACAAGTCACAACGCTTGCGCACGGCCGTTGAGGACCTGTATCAACGGCTTGCCGACAGCGGTATTGACGTATTACTGGATGACAGGAAGGAAAGGCCGGGGGTCATGTTTGCCGACATGGAATTGATCGGCATACCCCACCGCTTTGTCTTCAGTGAGCGCGGGTTGGATAACCATACCCTTGAGTACAGGGGCAGACGAGACGGGCAAAATATTGACATCCCGCTGGAAAGCGCCGTTGAATTCATCAGGGAAAAACAGCAGTCCTGAGTCCCTGGTCAGCGGATGCGAAAACCGTCAAATTGTTGCAATTCGGTCTCTTCCCATTCCAGTTTCAACACTGTCGCCGCGACCGGGCCGCGTTTCAACCAGTCACGAAACATATCGAGCATTGCCGCGTCCCCCGTCGCCCGGCCATCCACACGTCCGTTCGGTAAATTCCTGACCCACCCCGTTATATTCAGCAACTCAGCCTGTTGCCGGGTCGATTGACGAAAAAAAACCCCCTGGACCAAGCCACTGACTTTGAAAGAACAGGTTTTGATCATATTCGTGCGTTGTAATGCGGGCTATAATACCGAGCTTCAAAATATAGCATTTTAAACTGAACGAAAAAGACAGAAAATGACCATAACAATTTATCATAACCCCCGTTGTTCCAAATCGCGGCGGACCCTGGAATTACTGCGCCGGCAGGGACTGGAACCCGCGATTATCGAATACCTGAAAACTCCGCCTGACAGGGACGAACTGAGCGGTATATTGACCTTGCTCGGGCTCTCCCCCCGGGATTTGATGCGCAAAAAAGAAGAGGCGTATAAAGCCAATGGTCTGGATGCCGGGGATTTATCCGACGACCAGTTGCTTGACGGGCTGATCGAGCATCCGGTCCTCATGGAACGACCTGTAGTCCTGGCCAACGGGAAAGCCGCCATCGGGCGGCCACCGGAAAATGTGCTCGAGATACTCTGAGCAATGGCTGACATACTGGTTTTGTACTACAGCCGCTACGGCAACGTCGCAGAAATGGCCAGGTACGTCGGGCGCGGCATCGAATCCGTTAAATCCTGCCATGCGCTGATCCGGACCGTCCCGGCCGTATCGACAGTCTGCGAAGCCGTTGCCGACGATATCGCTGCAGAGGGGCCGCCATACGTAACCGGCGACGATCTGGTCCGCTGTGACGGCATGGCCCTGGGCAGCCCGACCCGTTTCGGGAATATGGCAGCATCGTTAAAATATTTTCTGGACAGCACCGGGGATATCTGGCTCTCCGGCAAGCTCGCGGGCAAACCTGCTGCCGTGTTTACCTCCACAAGCAGCCTGCACGGCGGCCAGGAGAGCACGCTCCTGTCAATGATGCTGCCGCTGTTACACCATGGAATGATTATTTTGGGCGTCCCCTATGCGGAACCGGCCTTGACATCCACACAGTCAGGCGGAACGCCATACGGCGCGAGTCATGTTGCCGGTCCTGAAAGTAATAACAGTATCACCGAGGATGAGAAACAGATCTGCATGGCCATGGGAGCCAGGCTTGCCGGGTTGTCATTGAAATTATCGGCCTGACGGCAACTGTTGCTGACTGTCTTCAAGGACTTCTTTTACCAGATCCACCGTCAATTTTCTTTGCGCTACCAGGCTGTGCCTGTCCAGGCGGTCCAGCCAGCGGAATAAATTGTGGGTATCCCGGTTGACCCGGTTGATCAGGAATTCCACCACCTGGTCACTCAGTTCAAATCCGCGTTCCTGCGCCCGGCGTTTCAAAGCAGCGATTTTCATTTCGTCGTCGAGTGGGCTTATCTGGAAGCTCAGGTCCCAGGATAGTCTTGATTTCAGGTCGGGCAGTTGGAACAGGCTCCCTTTCGGACTTTGGCCGGAACTCATCACCAGCGGAGTTTTTGCGTCCCTGAGCCGGTTGAACAGGTCGAACAATGCCAGTTCCCAGTGCTCCTTTCGAGCCACGTGTTCAATATCATCCAGGCATACCAGGTTGAGATGTTCCAGCGAAGAGAGCATTTCCGGCGTGAAATCATCAAGCTGGGTCAACGGGATGTAGGCGCATGGCCGTTCGGCCAGTGCAGCCGAGTTGCAAACGGCCTGGAGCAAATGGCTTTTTCCCACTCCCCGTGCTCCCCAGAGATAGATATTCCCGTGGCTTTGTCCCTTTGCTGTATTCAGTAAACACTCGACGGCATCACCGTTTATCCCTGGAATATAGGTTTCAAAAGTATAGATATCGTAACGATTGAACCCCAACAGGAGTTGTGATCCGGGTAGACTGTCCTTGTTGGTACTCAGCGGCTTGAATTTATGATCCCGGTTAAATGCCAGGGCCAGTTGCTGTTTGTAATCCGAGAAAGACATCCTGGTTCACTGCCTCATTGAATGAGGCGATAGTAATGACCATCAAAGTTTTCAACCGGCTCGAGGGTCCTTCCCAGACCGATGGTTTGTACAATGGCCTGTTCGCCGCCATGAGCCGTCAATGCGAGTTTAACTTCCCCGGTGCGCACTTCCCTGACATGGATTTGACTGATTGTACTCAAGGAACCCAGGTAGTTTATCAGGCGCGCGTACTGTTCGACAGAGTTGATGTCACCGACCGTAATTTCCATATCTCCCAGCAAGGTGTAACTGCTGCCGCGGGCAAACTCGGTTGCGAGCATATCAACAAACCCGTCAAATCCTTCTTCCAGTGCGGTTTCCAGCAGGTCGGTTTCAGTCTCCCACTCGTGGTTCAGCCCGTCACGCCGGTAGCTTTTCCACCTGCCCTCCCATATACCCGGAGCAGGAGAATACACGCCTGCCGTAAGGATAATATCGGCATGATACCTGGCGGATGCGGCCATAATCGGCTCCTGGAAACCAAGCCATACGTCACTGGGTTGTATCCGTGCTCTGTCATCCAGGTCCTGCAGCGGAAACAGGACGGAAACCCCACGACGCTCGGCAAGCTCATGCACCTGCGCCAGTAATTCCGGATAGCTCTCCGCTTCGGCGAACAATCTCCGGTTCGCCTGTTCCAGCGCCAGCCAGAGCAATATGGACGGACGTTCGTTGTCCCAGACCGGGATCCCCGAAGCGCGCAAGGACTTATTCAGGTTCTCTTCATCGAATTTAACGGCAAGATGCCACTTCGTCACGGAAGATGAATCGTCCATGGAGATCGTTTCCGTTTGAAATTCCCGGTAGCGGTATTGCTGAACAAACTCATCCGCCCGGTCCAGGAATAGCTGTAGTGCAGCCTTACCCGCTATGTTCCGCTCACCGGTCAGTTTTACCAGCACCGTACCCAAACAAGTTCGTATTGCCGCAGTTCTGCCTGCACTCGATTGATTGGCGACCATGACTTCCGCTTCGTATAGACCGGGCACCTTGATTGCATGAACGAGCAGCGGGCACAAACACCATAAACAGCAGAAAATCCGTAATGCTTTTTTCATATCCTCAAGCCGTATAAAACCCAAATCCCTGGAACTTAATTTGGGACACCCACAAATTAGACTCAATTTATGGGTGTCCCAAATTAAGCTTCTCCCAAATTTAAATACTCAAGTTCCTGGAAAGTAACGATCCATCACATTATAGTAACGCAATTTATGTCTGAATATCATCGAATCAATGAAGCATTCCGAGTATGAGGCCGCCGGGGTCAGTATCGACCGGGGCAACGAGCTGGTAGCCAATATCAAATCCCTGGTGCGGACGGCGCATCGCCCTGAGGTGTTGGCCGAACTGGGCGGTTTCGGCGCATTATTTGACCTTTCCGCAACGAAATATCGCCAACCGGTGCTGGTTTCGGGCACCGACGGCGCAGGGACAAAAATCAAGCTGGCCATCGAACTCGGCCGGCATGACACCATCGGCATCGACCTTGTCGCCATGTGTGTCAACGACATCCTGGCGCAGGGCGCCGAACCCCTGTTCTTTCTGGATTATTTTGCCTGTTCCAGGCTGGACGTAGCCACGGCTACAGACGTCGTGAAGGGGATTGTCCGGGGCTGTTCACTCGCAGGGTGCGCCCTGGTTGGGGGTGAAACCGCGGAAATGCCGGGGATGTACCAGCCCGGGGACTACGACCTGGCCGGTTTTTGCGTGGGAGTAATGGAAAAGGCTCAGGTAATAACCGGGGGACAGGTCAGGGAGCAGGATATCCTGATTGCCCTCCCCTCCAGCGGACCCCATGCAAACGGTTATTCCCTGATCCGCAAGATCCTGGCCGACTCCGGGACATCCTTGACCGATGACCTGGGGCACACTCCTTTTTCCGAGTTATTGCTGAAACCGACACGAATTTACAAGGAGGCCATTTTCGCACTGTTGCCGGAGGTGGACCTGAAAGCAGTTGCGCACATAACAGGAGGAGGATTGACGGAAAATATCCCCCGGGTCATTCCCGAAAATGTATGTGCTGAGATCCGCCGGGACAGTTGGCGCTGGCCGCCGATATTCCATTGGTTACAGGATACCGGCAAGGTCAATACGACGGAAATGTACCGGACGTTTAATTGCGGTATCGGAATGGTGCTTGTAGTCAGCCCCGGTGAAGCGGAAAAGACCCTCGGATTATTACGGACAGTCGGCGAACCGGCGTGGCGTCTCGGCACAATCCGGGAACATGACGGCAAAGCCGGGCGGGTCAGATACGTGGATTAGCCGGTAGCGTGGGGATATTTTCTACCTTCTTTCTATAGGTACAAACTCCACCATATCCGGCCCGGTATAGTTGGCGCCGGGGCGTATTATTTTTCTGTCCTGGCGCTGTTCGATAATGTGTGCTGTCCAGCCCGTTACCCGCGCCATCACGAAAATCGGCGTAAACATGGCGACAGGAATATCCATCATGTTATAGGAGACAGCGGAGAACCAGTCCAGGTTGGGGAACATTTTTTTGACGTCCCACATTACGGTTTCTATTCTTTCGGCAATATTGAAGAGGTTCATGTCCCCTTTTTCAGCAGAGAGTCTTTTTGCAACGCTTTTGATGACTTCGTTGCGCGGATCGGAGACGGTATAAACAGGATGACCAAACCCCATCACGATTTCCTTCCGGGCGATACGTTCCCGGATGTCCGCTTCGGCCTCGTCCGGCGTCGTATAACGTTGCTGTATTTCCAAGGCCACCTCATTGGCGCCACCGTGCTTGGGACCGCGCAGTGCACCGATGGCGCCGGTAACAGCCGAATAGACATCCGACCCTGTTCCGGCAATGACCCGGCCGGTGAAGGTCGAGGCATTAAACTCGTGTTCGGCATACAGTATCAGGGAGGTATGCATAGCCCGCACCCACAATCCAGAGGGGGGATCGCCATGCAGCATGTGCAGGAAATGGCCGCCGACAGAGTCATCCGCGGTATTCTCGTCTATGCGCCTGCCGTGGTGGCTGAAGTGGTACCAGTACGCCAGCATGGAAGGGAACGAGGCCACCAGCCTGTCTGCAATATCCCGCGCTTCCGCAGGCGTATGGTCATTGGATTCCGGCCTCACTGCGCCCAGCAGCGAGCAGCCGGTCCTGAGAACATCCATAGGGGGTGCAGTCGCAGGCAGCAGTTCCATCCCGCCCTTTACCTGGTCCGGCAGCCCGCGCAGTCCGGCCAGTTTTATTTTATACCTGTCCAGCTCCGTACGGGTGGGCAGTTGTCCATGTATCAACAGGTGCGCGATCTCTTCAAATTCACAGGTCTCGGCAATATCGAGAATATCGTAGCCGCGATACGACAGGTCATTACCGCTGCGACCCACCGTACACAGGGCGGTATTCCCGGCCGGCACCCCGGACAGGGAAACCGATTTCTTGGGTTTAAATCCGCTGTAACCAGTGTTCATTCCGTAGCGTCCTGAATATACAGGGCATCCAACTTCCGTTCGTATTCGTGGTAACCCAACAGGTCGTACATGTCTTCCCGAGTCTGCATGGCTTCAATAACATTACGTTGATGACCGTCTTCAATAACGGCCCGGTAAAATGTCATGGCGGCCTTATTCATCGCCCGGTAGGCCCCGCAGCAGTAAAGCACGATATCGACGCCTGCCGCGCCCAGTTCCTGCGTGGAGAACAGGGGAGTTTTGCCGAATTCCGTGATGTTTGCCAGGAACGGCACGGGTATCTGGCTGCGCAAGGTCCGGTACTGCTCCAGGCTTGACACCGCTTCCGGGAAAATCATATCGGCGCCGGCCTCGATGCAGGCGTTCGCCCGTTCTATAACGGACTGCATACCCTCCACCGCCAGGGCGTCGGTCCTCGCCATGATGACAAACCCGTCATCGTAACGGGCGTCCACCGCGGCCTTGATGCGGTCCACCATCTCCGATTGCGGAACTATGGCCTTGTTGGGCCTGTGCCCGCAACGTTTTTCCGCCACCTGGTCCTCGATGTGCATGGCTGCGGCGCCGGCTTTTGCCAAACTCCGGGTCGTGCGGGCAATATTGAACGCGCTGCCGAAACCCGTATCCGCATCCACCAGCAAAGGCAGTTCACAAGCATCAGTGATGCGCCGTATATCCGTCAACAGGTCTTCCAGGGTACTGATCGCCAAATCCGGGACACCCAGGGAATTCGCCGCCAGTCCGCCCCCCGACAGGTAAATCGCCTTGTGCCCCGCCCGTTCCGCCATGCGCGCGGCCAGGGCAGTAATCGTGCCGACCACCTGTAGCGGCTTGTGCTCTTCAACCGCCTGCCTGAATTTGTTTATTGAAGTCATCCGGCTGGTACAATCGTTATCCTCGAAAGGATGAAGTCTATTCGTTTCTGACTTCTTCTTCAATCATTGAAATGGAAACGGCCCCCGGGGATAAACCGGAATCTGTCCGTTATATTTGATAGACTGAACGGCAACACGCAGGCTGGGTCTGCGTCGAATTACTGGTTTGGAGTAGACATGTCAGGAACTGGAAATTACCCCGCAGTACGAATGCGGCGCATGCGGGAGCATGACTTTACCCGGCGCATGATGCGGGAGACAACGCTCACGGCCGCCGATCTTATCTATCCTGTCTTTATCCATGAAGGCGGGAATCTACGGGAACCGGTCCCCGCCATGCCGGGTGTCGAGCGCCTCAGCATCGACCTGCTGCTTAAACAGGCCCGGGTGATCTCAAATCTTGGTATCCCCGCCCTTGCGCTGTTTCCCGTTACTCCGGACGGGAAAAAAACTGCAGACGGCAGGGAGGCATGGAACCCGGACGGCCTGGTCCAGGTTGCCGCAAAAGAGCTCAAGGCCGCCGTACCCGGTCTCGGCATTATCGCTGACGCAGCATTGGACCCGTTCACAACCCATGGCCACGACGGCTTGCTGGACGAGAGCGGCTACGTCGTGAACGACGCCACCGTCGAAGTCCTGGTACGGCAGGCGTTATCCCAGGCCGAAGCCGGGATCGATATCGTTGCCCCCTCCGATATGATGGACGGCCGCATCGGCGCCATCCGCAAGGCCCTTGATGATGCCGGCCATATCAACACCCGTATCCTCGCCTACTCGGCAAAATACGCCTCCGGATTTTACGGCCCGTTCCGGGATGCCGTCGGGTCGTCTGCCAACCTCGGCAAAGACGGTAAGCAGACCTACCAGATGGACCCGGCAAATTCCGATGAGGCCTTACGGGAAGTTGCACTCGATATCAGCGAAGGCGCCGATATGGTCATGGTCAAACCCGGCCTGCCTTACCTGGATATCATCCACCGGGTAAAAACCGAATTCGGGATGCCCACCTATGCCTATAACGTCAGCGGCGAATATTCCATGATAAAGGCAGCGGCAGAACGCGGCTGGCTGGATGAGAAAACCGCAGTACTGGAAACCCTGTTATCTTTCAAACGGGCAGGTGCAGACGGGATACTGACTTATTTTGCCGGGCAGGCCGCTGAATGGCTGAAATCAGGATATACAGGGTCAGAGTAAAAATTCTTATGAATTTCTTACTCTGACCCCAGGTATAAAGTGAATGGGGACAGACCCCCGCTTACAACCCTGCCTCGGGGGCCAGAGCAGGCATGCGGGGGCATGCTTTAAATCTGTCCCCGCCTTCCCGACTGTTAAAACAGTTCGTCCAGAAAGTTCAGCAGGGTCTGCCAGGAGCGTTTATCGGCGCTCCTGTTGTAGATCGCGCCCAGGTCAGGATTGTTGGCCTCCGGGTTGGTGAAGGCGTGCAAGGTATTGCCGTAGACGTGTATCTGCCAGTCAGCGCCGGCTTCCGTCAACTCTTTCTCAAGCGCCACCACCGCGTCCACCGGCACCATGGGGTCTTCATGCCCGTGCAACGCCAGCACCCTGGTCTTAATTTTCGTGCCTGCCGTGTTCCCCGGGGCACCGAACAAGCCGTGAAAACTGGCTACACCGCTGATATCAGTGCCGATACGCGCCAAATCCAGGACACACAGCCCACCGAAACAATAACCGATGGCGGCAATCCGACCGTTGTCCACTTCCGGCTGTGATTTCAGGGTTTCCAAGGTCGTCGTCAAACGGGATTGCAACATGGCTCGATCATCCAGAAAAGGCTGCATCAGGCCGGCGTTCTCTTCAACGCTGTTACCCAGGACGCCCTTACCATACAGGTCGGCGGCGAAACCCACGTAACCCAATTCAGCCAATGCACTCGCCTTGTCACATTCAAATTGGCCGCGCCCGCCCCAGGCGTGTACAACCAAAACAGCAGGTTTGGTTCCGTCTTCAATATCACCACAGGCAAGAAAGCCTTCCAGGTTGGCACCCGCGTGCTCGTATTCAACCAGTCGTTCTTGGATCATGTCTCGGTCTCCTTAAGATTTTCCTTTTCATTGTAACCGATAAAGCCAGTTATTTGTTCTCCCTTTCAATAGCGCATCAAATTTGGGACACCCATGAATTTCGGAATAACCATCAATTTATGGGTGTCCCAAATTTATTACAAGGTGGCCGAACTGCGCCATAATTGCGCCATCGACGACTGAACAGCACCGGACCATGACTGCTATAAATTCCAGCACTGAAAGTCATAGTGCTTTCATTGGCCAACTTCCATAAAGACGGATTCGTCCGTATACTCAACTTCACAGAAAACTTCCACGCGCTTATGACATGATCCTCAATACCGAAACCGAGCCTGAGGAATTGGGCCCGGTAACAGAAGCGGATTACAACGAGTTGTTCTGTCAGGCAGTGAGCGGTGAATTGGAAGTCCGCCACAGTTACAACTTTGATGCGGGTAGCAGCTACGTGATTGTGGATTGTGAGACGGCGAATACGGTGTGGGAAGGGGGGCTGGACAAACGCAGCAGCTTGGACAGTATCCAGCAGGCGCTGTTTTTTCATCACGTAACGGGCAAGACGCCTGCGCTGGTGATTTATGACACGGATGGCGTGGAGGGGATTTACGAATATCGAATACGCATCGCCGCCGAGTTGGCTGGCGTCCGCTATGAAACCTTCAACGGCAGGGACAGTGTGATAGACGATACGACTGGTTCTGCCTTTGCCGATACCCTGGTTGGTGATAATAGCGCCAACGTACTTTCTGGAAGCGCTGGCGATGATACCTTGGCGGGCTTGGCAGGCGCCGATCAACTCATCGGTGGACCAGGTCTTGATACTGCGGATTATTCCGCCTCCAATGCGGCTGTCATCATCCGCCTGCACAGTCAGACTGCGTATGGCGGCCATGCCCACGGTGATACCTTCCCGGACACCGTTTCCGTATCCTACCGCGACACTGATGGTATTGTGCGCAGTGTGTTATTGCCGGATATAGAGAATCTCACCGGCTCTGATTTTGCCGACATCCTGGCTGGCGACCGGCGGGACAATGTCCTCGAGGGTGGGGCCGGGGATGACACTTTGTACGGCGGACCCGGCGGCGGTGATGATCTGATGCTGGGTGGTACCGGTGACGATACCATTTATGGGGGACAAGGCGCCGATATCCTGGACGGTGGAACCGGAAACGATTTGCTGATAGGCGGGCCTGACGCTGACACGTTTGTCTTTGCGCCGAAGCATGGTGAAGACACTATCAGGGACTTTGCAGGCGGCGAGGACAGGATAGACCTGAGTGCATTTAACCTCGATGAGAATTACCAGCCTGATTTATCCCTCCAGGGCGATGGGATACTACTTGACCTGACTGACGTGGACGGCGGCGCCGTGTTACTGGCCGGATTGGATGTTATGCCTGACGGTGGGAGTTTTATAATTTAGGGAAGCTCTGATCAAGTCCGTCCGGGACTTGTCAGAGCACGCAAAACAAAGTTGATACCATTCGTTTCCTGAACCAGTTCAGGTCCGGGTATGACGATTACACTACAGAGCGAGAAGTATTATTTCAGGATATGACGACAAAAGATATTATCAGCGATATCAAAGTTCATCGTGAAGAGAAGGAGTAGATATCAAATCTGATAATATTCACTTCTTGTCTGTTCTACTATCCGGAAGATATTGATTTACGCATCCAGCCTGGATAGTTTTTCCTTCAGTCCTGAAGGCAGGTTTGAATACCATTCTTTTTCTTTACCTGACTCCGGTAAAATTTCTCCATACTCGACCATCTGGCTTGGTATCAGGTCGATTATATATACCCAGACGTTCGACTTATCCAATTCTGTGAACTTTATTAAAGTATCTCTTAAATCCAGAATTAATCTTTTCTTTACCTCTTCTGTTCTCCCCGAACGAATTTGTCCAAGCAGGAATAACTGTGGTTCAGATATGATCTTCCCACCCATAAAATGGTTCCCTTCGGATTTCTCATTAAATATCACTTGAGCAAAAAATTTATTTGCCCCGGTTACCTTGTAATGCACTTCTGTTATTCCTTTTGCTATCTGATTTTTCTGCTCCGGATTTAAATCCAGAGATGAATGAGTTACTGTATAAGTCGGCATGATTATCTGTTACTTGTTTCAGTTTATTTAAGGGATGTTCGAATGCCGTAAATTATAACATTTGACATCTCATATATATCCAGCCCATTAAAATAACGGTAATTCCACGCAGGTTTTCAGCCCGTAATACGCGCGCCGAACGGCATCTCGCGCAGACGCTTGTCCGTGGCGGCATAGATGGCATTGGCCAGCGCCGGGGCTATGGGTGGCACACCCGGCTCTCCCACGCCTTCCATTTGTTCGTGGCGGGCGCAGCCCAGGTGGTCCTCCAGTTCGGCGTTCAGCGCCGCCTCCACCGTGACCTTGGTCAGCATCCGGCTGAACTCGTCCAGGTCTTCCTCGGTTTTAAGGCCCTTCGCTACTTCACGTACGAAGGCTTCCAGTTCTTGCTTTTTCATGTTACCTATCCTCACCCATAGCTAAGGTTAATGATAGGCGGTTTACACAGTTTTTGTTACAGTCTCCCGACCGCTCTTTAATCAAACATCCAGCCCTAGCGCCTTGATCTTCCTGGTCAAGGTATTACGTCCCCAACCCAGTAGCTTGGCGGCCTCACTGCGGCGTCCTGCTGATTGTTGCAAGGCTTCTTCGATGAGGATGCGCTCAAACTCAGGGAGGACGTTACTCAATAACCCGGTCTCGCCTTTGAGCAGGTTTGACCTGACCCACTGGCGCAACGTGCTTTCCCAGTCTCCCGCGGTCTCCTGCGCGGACTTCGCGTTTCTCAGTTCGGGTGGCAGGTCATCAAGGTGAATCTCCTTGCCCGGGGCCATAACCGTTACCCAGCGGCAGAAGTTTTCCAGTTGCCTGACGTTGCCCGGCCAATCCAGCCTGTTCAGGAATTCCTGGGTTTCCGGCAACACCAGCTTGGCTTCAATATCCAGCTCAACGGACGAGCGCCGTAAAAAATGTTCCGTCAATAATGGAATATCCTCACGCCTGTCGCGAAGTGACGGAACATGTACCCGGATCACGTTTAAACGATGAAACAGGTCTTCGCGGAACGCGCTTCGTTTTACCCGTTCTTCCAGGTCCTGGTTGGTTGCTGCAATCACCCTTACATCTGCGTCAACAGGTAAATGTCCGCCCACCCTGTAGAAGGTGCCGGTAGACAACACGCGTAACAGGCGCGTTTGCAGGTCTGCGGGCATATCACCTATTTCGTCAAGGAACAACGTACCACCGTTGGCCTGCTCGAAACGGCCGAGACGCTGTGACGTAGCACCCGTGAACGCACCTTTTTCATGGCCGAACAATTCAGATTCCAACAGGTCTCTGGGGATGGCAGCCATGTTAATGGCAATAAAACGCCGTTGTGACCGGGGACTGTGGCGATACAGTGCCTGGGCCACCAGCTCTTTTCCGCTGCCGGATTCGCCGGTTACCAGTACGGTGAGTTGAGAACCCGATAACCTGCCGATCGCGCGAAATACTTCCTGCATGGCGCCGGCGGAGCCGATGATTTCAGTGTCTGCCGTGTCTTCTGCCTGTGATGCCGCCTGTCCCGCCGGATGCCGCTGTAATGCGCGTTTCACCAGGCTGAGCAACTCGTCTATGTCAAACGGCTTGGGCAGGTACTCATAAGCCCCGCCCTGAAATGACGACACCGCCCGGTCCAGGTCCGGAAAGCGGTCATGATAATGACAGGCACATCCGGCGTCCTGAGCTTTATCTCCTCCAGCAACGCCAGGCCATCCAGGCCGGGCATGCGAATGTCCGAGATTATTACGTCCGGCCTGTCGCTACCGAGTCGTTGCAGTAAATCCCGGGCATTCTCGAAGGTTACCGGTTCCAGTTGTTCCTTGATCAAGGCGCGTTCCAGCACCCATCTTATGGATTTGTCGTCATCAACTATCCAGACTTTGCTGTTGGCTGCCACTTCATTCCACCGGCAGGAGAATCCTGAAATGTGTCCTGTCATCGATTCTTTCGTATTGAATCATGCCGTTATGGGATTGGATCAATGACTGGGAAATGGACAACCCAAGACCGGAACCACCCGCCCGGCCCGTCACCATGGGATAAAATATATGTTCCTCAATTTCTGCGGGAACACCGGGACCGTTATCTATCACGTCAATCTGGACGGCCAGCTTGTAATGCCTGTGACGGATTGTACAACGGCGTTTGATCCGGGTGCGGATCAGGACTTCTCCGGTATCACCCACCGCCTGTTGCGCATTCCTGGAGACGTTCAACAATGCCTGGATCAATTGCTCCCGGTCAGCGCGCAGCGCCGGCAGACTGGGATCATAGTCAAACCGGATTTTAATATCGGATTCCGCCTCTACGATGCGGCAGGTATGTTCGAGCACACTGTGAATGTTGA
Source organism: Gammaproteobacteria bacterium (assembly GCA_965116495.1). Classification (GTDB taxonomy): domain Bacteria; phylum Pseudomonadota; class Gammaproteobacteria; order Eutrophobiales; family Eutrophobiaceae; genus JAAXHV01. The sequence continues at coordinate 1,902,720 of OZ220696.1, forward strand.
CGCGGCTGGTCCGGTTTCTTGTCACCGGCGCCAGCATGCGGTCTATCAGGTTGCGCAACCGGTCCGCTTCATCAATGATAATCCGTGTGTATTCCACCAGGCTGGAACCGTTCAATTCCCGCTCCAGCAGTTGCGCCGCCCCGCGTAATCCCCCCAGCGGATTTTTGATTTCGTGGGCTATACCGCTTAACGACTTACGCGCCGCATCATGCAGGTAAGACAGGTTGCTCTCCCGCAACGCACGCACCCGGGAGTCGGCATTGATTAATTCAAGAACCACTTCCTTGCACGTCTCACCTTCAACCATCGGGGTCACGATACAATCCACGCAGACGGTCTTCGAATCGGGAAAATCCAAATCTATACCCCATTCCATACGGGGTTGTTTTGTCGCGCGGGTGCGTTCGATATTTTCCAGTAGCTTGTGCGAGGCAGCCAGCATTTCATGTGCGGTATGACCATACATCTTGCCACGGCTGATAAAAAATAACGTCTCCCCTGCACTATTGATATCCGTGAGCCTGAGAGCATCATCGAATACCAGCACGGCCGTGTAAAGATTATCTAGCAGCCTGTACGTGCTCATGTATATAAGTTATCCGCAGATTACGCAGATTAACGCAGATTTAAAAGAGTGCTAAATCACCGGACGAGGACAACCACATACTTTTGAATCCAGACCCAAATCCTCTTGAAGCATATATCCTTATCTGCGTTATCTGCGGATAAATCTTCTGCGGAAAAAGGGGACAGATTTAAATCTGTCCCCAAAGCAGGCAGAATGTTACAGACTGTAGTACATATCAAATTCTACCGGATGTGTGGTCATGCGGAAACGGGTTACCTCATCCATTTTCAACCCTATGTAACCGTCAATCATATCATCCGAAAAGACACCTCCGGCCGTCAGGAAATCCCGATCCTGGTCCAGTGCCTCCAGGGCCTGATCCAGCGATGAACATACGGTGGGAATGTCCGCTTCTTCCTCTATTGTCAGGTCATACAGGTCTTTTTCCAGGGGTTCGCCCGGGTCCAGCCTGTTCTGTATGCCGTCGAGTCCCGCCATCATCATTGCCGCAAACATGAAGTACGGATTGCCGCAGGAATCCGGGAACCTGATTTCAACGCGCCTTCCCTGCGGGTTGGCAATCCAGGGGATACGGCACGATGCCGAACGGTTTCGGGCGGAGTAGGCGAGCAATACCGGCGCTTCAAATCCGGGGACCAGGCGCTTGTAGCTGTTGGTGCTGGAATTCGTGAAGGCATTGAGAGCACGGGCATGCTTGAATATTCCTGCGATATAATGCAGTGCCAGGTCGGAAAGACCCCCGTATTTATCGCCGGTGAACAGGTTCTGGCCGTCTTTACCGAGGGACTGGTGGACGTGCATACCGTTGCCGTTATCGCCGACCAGGGGTTTCGGCATGAAGGTCACCGTCTTGCCGTAACCCTGGGCTACGTTCATGGCGCAGTATTTCAGGGTAAGCAGTTCATCCGCCTTGGTCACCAGTGATTTGAATTTTGTACCGATTTCAGCCTGACCGCCGGTTGCAACTTCATGGTGATGCACCTCAACCGTCTGCCCCATATCCTGCAGTGCCATACAGATGGCAGTACGCACGTTCTGTAGTGAATCCACGGGCGGCACCGGGAAGTAGCCGCCTTTAACGCCGGGACGATGACCATGGTTCGGACCATCCATCAGTTTGTCATTGTTCCAGTGGCCTTCCTCGGCATCAATTTCATAAAAAGCGCTGTTCACATTGTCACTCCAGCGAGCCTCATCAAAAATGAAAAACTCAGGTTCCGGGCCGAAGTAGGCAACATCGGCGACGCCGGTCGACTGCAGGTACGCCTCGGCGCGTTTAGCCAGGGAACGCGGACAGCGTTCATAGCCCTGCATCGTGGTAGGTTCAAGTACGTCACAACGCAGGTCAAGGGTCGCCTCATCGTAAAACGGGTCGATCACTGCCGTTTCCGTATCAGGCATCAACAGCATATCTGACTCGTCGATCCCCTTCCAGCCAGAAATGGACGAACCGTCAAACATCTTGCCGTTTTCGAAAAACTCGTCGGTGATGGTATTAACCGGTACCGTGACATGTTGTTCCTTACCCCGCGTATCACAGAACCGCAAGTCAACAAACCCTACCTCGTGCTCTTCGATTAATCCATATACCTTCTCTTTGGACATTGCTTATCTCCTCACACATTATTACAATTAATTTGAGTGTTACCGGTTTCCCCCCTACTACTCATAGTGAAAACCGCTAGCGAACGATATCATACTGCACAATTCATGCCACTCCGGGGCTTCAAAAAACCGGCGCAATTCAACATGTTACCTGCCCGCTATTCGCATATCAGTGGGTATGGCGCGCCAGAATAGCCCATAACATCTCAATTATGCACCATTTTGGCGCATTTTTCAGCGGAACATTTGTCAACAGCAACCGTGCAGGCACACCGAAGCCGATGCGGATTATACCGTTCAAACCGGCAAAATCCTCTCTCCCGCCATCAGTTGCTCCAGCGACTCCCGTTCTCGGATGACGTATTCCTGATTCCCGTCAACCAGGAGTTCTACCGCCCTGGGCCTGCTGTTGTAATTGGAGCTCATACAGAACCCATAGGCTCCGGCGGACAGGACGGCCAGCAGATCGTTCGGCACCAGGGAGAGACTCCGCTGCAACCCCAGAAAATCACCGGTTTCGCACACCGGTCCAACGATGTCGTATTCATGTTCCATTACCTGCTCGTGTTGAGTAACAGCGATGATGTCGTGCCAGGCCTGGTACAAGGATGGGCGCAACAAGTCGTTCATGCTCGAGTCCACGATGGCAAAGCGCTTTGTGTTGCTTGTCTTCAGGTACTCAACCCGGGTCAGTAACACGCAGGCATTGCCTACTATGGAACGACCCGGTTCCAGCATGACGCCGTAGCGTTCGGGAATCAAGTCCCTGACGACCTTTGCAAAAGCTGTTATATCGGATATGTCTCCGTTCCCGGCGCGATCGCTTGCCTGAGGTTGGCTGCCGGTTCGCTGAACAGTACTCTCGCACCGGTAATTGATGCCCAGTCCTCCACCGATGTCGATATGTCTGACGGGAATACCCGACTGCTCCAGTCTCTCCACCAGGGAGAGCAGTTTTTCCAGCATATCGATGTACGGTTCGACAGAGGTAATCTGTGAACCGATATGACAGTCAACCCCGATGGGTGTGAGGTAGTCCAGGCCGACAGCCTGCCGGTACGCGGCCAGCGCCCGGTCATGGTCTATGCCGAACTTATCTTCCCGGCGGCCCGTGGCGATAAACGGGTGTGTCTGCGCATCGGTATCCGGGTTCACCCGGATGGAGATGGGGGCCGTAACGGACATCTGCCCGGCAATCTCGTTCAGGCGCAGCATCTCAGCCTCTGTCTCTACGTTAAAACACAGGATGCCGACTTCGAGGGCGCGCCGAATTTCGTCAGCGCGTTTGCCGACACCGGAAAACACCACCTTACCCGGGTCGCCCCCTGCGGCCAGTACCCGTTCCAGTTCTCCGGCGGATACGATGTCAAAACCCGACCCCTGCCTGGCCAGCAGGTCCAGGATAGCCAGGTTACCGTTTGCCTTGACGGAATAACAGATCAGGGCATCCCTTCCGGCAAACGCCTGCGCATACGCGCGCCAGCGGGATTCGATTGCCGCCCGTGAATACACGAATGCCGGCGTGCCATGGCGTTCGGCAAGGGCGGCGAGGGCAACCTCTTCGGCGTACAAGGCGCCGTTTCTGTATGAAAAATTATCCATGCATGGACGACTGCAGGGCTGCTTCTGCAGAGGTGTCATCGGGCAGGTAAAGGGCGCCCTTCTGGCCGCAGCCGGATAGGATGAGAGCCGACGTGAGAATCAGTAGCCAACGGTATATACTGGTAGTACAACGGCAAAACATGATGCATCTCCGGATGGTTGGGGTCTGGGATCAGGTTCGTGAATCTTCCAGATTATGGGTTTGAATGTCAATCAGAAACCACGCCAGGCCCGGATTTTGCATTGGACATCCCGTTGGTAGAGATTTTTCACAGAGCACTTGAAATTGATCGATATTTCGGATGAAATGGTACCCCCTGTCCTACATACTACAGATATAACCATAGGTGACACACAATATGAATAACAGCATTATCCACGTAACTGATTCCAGTTTTGAAGAGGATGTATTAAAATCGGGAGCGCCGGTTATGGTAGATTACTGGGCGGAATGGTGCGGTCCCTGCAAGATGATAGCGCCAATCCTGGATGAAATCGCCGACGAATATACCGACAACCTGAAGGTTGCCAAGATCAATATCGATGAAAATCCACAGACCCCGCAGAAATACGCAGTACGCGGCATACCTACGTTGATGATATTCAAGGACGGCGAAGTCATTGGAACAAAAGTAGGGGCGGTATCGAAATTACAGCTGTCTGCCTTCATTGACAGTACTATTTAACCTGATTTCCAACACATATAAGAAAGAGTTATAAAAAAACCTGGACGTTTCCGACTTGACGTGCTAGTTTTTACTTAACCTGTCGTGATCTCCCTCTAACTTAACCTGGGCTTTTTTAGCGCATTTCAACCACATGGCCGTATGCTGTAGAGCCGGTCAATAAAATCATATTTGTACGCAGCACATGAATCTCACAGAATTAAAGCAACAACCCGCATCAGAATTGGTTCTCATCTCCGAATCCCTCGGCCTCGACGGTCTGGCCCGCTCCAGAAAACAGGATGTCATATTTGAAATCCTGAAGGCTCACGCCAGAAAAGGCGAAGATATCTACGGCAGCGGCGTCCTGGAAATTCTCCAGGACGGCTTTGGATTTTTACGTTCCGCTGACAGTTCCTACCTGGCCGGTCCCGATGACATCTATGTCTCTCCCAGCCAGATAAGGCGTTTCAACCTGCGAACCGGCGATAATATCTCCGGCAAGATCAGGCCGCCCAAGGAAGGAGAGCGCTACTTCGCACTGCTCAAGGTCAATGAGATCAACTTCGAGGCGCCTGAAAGAGCCAGGAACAAGATCATCTTTGAAAACCTGACGCCGCTGTTTGCACAGGAACGTTTGAAGCTGGAGGTGGGTAACGGCAGTACCGAGGATCTGACCCCGAGAATCATCGACCTGGTAGCGCCTATCGGAAAAGGTCAACGCGGCCTCATCGTGTCGCCGCCCAAGGCTGGCAAAACGATGATACTGCAATCCATTGCCCAGTCTATCAAGCACAACCATCCGGAATGCCATTTGATCGTACTGCTCATCGATGAGCGGCCGGAGGAAGTCACGGAAATGGAACGCTCGGTCCGGGGAGAGGTGATCTCCAGCACGTTTGATGAACCCGCCTCGCGCCACGTACAGGTAGCTGAAATGGTGATTGAACGGGCTAAACGCCTGACGGAGCATAAGCGGGATGTAGTCGTCCTGCTTGATTCAATCACCCGTCTTGCCCGGGCCTACAACACGGTTGTTCCGGCATCAGGCAAGGTATTGACCGGCGGCGTTGACGCCAATGCATTGCAAAGACCGAAACGTTTTTTTGGCGCAGCACGGAATATCGAGGAGGGTGGCAGCCTGACTATCCTGGCCACTGCCCTGGTCGATACCGGTTCGCGCATGGATGAAGTTATTTATGAAGAATTCAAGGGCACGGGTAACATGGAACTGCACCTGGACCGGGAGATTTCGGAGAAACGCATTTATCCCGCCATCTACATCAACCGGTCCGGCACCCGGCGCGAAGAGTTGCTGACCGAAAAGGATGAATTACAGAAAATGTGGATACTCAGGAAACTTCTGCACCCCATGGAATCCATCGCTGCCATGGAATTCCTGCTGGAGCGGCTGAAAGCTACGAAGAACAACGCCCAGTTCTTCGACGCAATGAAAAAGAGGTCGTAATAACCGCCACTCCGGCGAGGACCTATAACGTCATTCCCGCGCAAGCGGGAACCCAGTAATGCAACGAGTCGCCTCCGGCGACACATTATAACTGGATGCCGGGTCAAGCCCGGCACGACGAACGAAACCGCCCGGCACGCCTGCCCCGGCATGATTTAAGCCGGGGACGAATAAAAAAACCCGCCGGAAGGCGGGTTTTCTATTTCAGGCATAACTGCGATGGGTTACATCATACCGCCCATGCCGCCCATGCCACCCATACCGCCCATGTCACCACCGCCCATAGGCATCGGTTCTTCCTTCTTCGGCAGTTCTGCCACCATGGCTTCCGTCGTCAACAACAGTCCGGCAACCGACGCAGCATTCTGCAACGCATAGCGAACCACTTTTGTCGGGTCCAGAATACCCATATCGATCATGTCGCCGAATTCCCCTGTCGCGGCATTGTAACCGTAGTTGCCTTCTCCCTCAGCGACCTGGTTAAGCACCACGGATGCCTCGTCGCCTGAGTTTGTGGTGATCTGACGCAGCGGCTCCTCCAGGGAACGCAACAGGATAGATATACCGGTTTGCTGATCGTCGTTTTTGCCTTTTACCTCTGAAGTAGCTCGTATTGCTCGGATCAACGCCACACCACCGCCGGGGACCACACCCTCTTCGACCGCTGCCCGGGTGGAGTGCAGAGCATCCTCAACACGCGCTTTCTTCTCCTTCATTTCCACTTCAGTAGCGGCACCGACCTTGATGACGGCTACGCCGCCGGCCAGCTTGGCGACACGTTCCTGCAGCTTCTCCCGGTCGTAATCGGAAGTCGACTCTTCAATCTGGGCGCGTATTTGATTTACCCGGCCTTCTATACTCTCAGTCTGGCCTGCGCCATCGATAATAGTCGTATTTTCCTTGCTGATCTGCACGCGCTTGGCGCTGCCCAGGTCATCCAGCCCGGCTTTTTCCAGCGATAACCCGACTTCCTCGGATATGACCGTACCACCGGTCAAGATGGCTATATCCTCCAGCATGGCCTTGCGCCGATCGCCAAAACCCGGGGCCTTGACGCCGGCAACCTTGACGGTGCCGCGCATATTGTTGACTACCAAGGTAGCCAGGGCCTCACCTTCGATATCCTCAGCGATGATCAGGAGTGACTTGCCCGACTTGGCGACATTTTCCAGTACCGGCAACATGTCCCTTACGTTGGAGACTTTCTTGTCGTGCAACAGGATAAACGGGCTCTCCAGGTCGACACTCATGGTTTCCTGGTTGTTGATGAAGTAGGGAGACAGGTAACCGCGATCAAACTGCATGCCTTCTACTACGTCCAACTCGTTGTCCAGGCCGGAACCATCTTCAACCGTGATGACGCCTTCCTTGCCCACCTTATCCATGGCACTGGCAATAGTCTGGCCGATATCCTCGTCGGCATTGGCCGAGATCGTGCCTACCTGGGAGATGGCTTTGCTGTCGGTACAGGGTTTGGATATTGCTTCAAGCTCGGCAACCGCAGTATGCACCGCAGCATCAATACCGCGTTTGATGTCCATGGGGTTGGTGCCGGCAGCGACCGCTTTCAGTCCTTCGCGGACAATGGCCTGCGCCAGTACTGTTGCCGTGGTTGTGCCGTCACCGGCCACGTCGGAGGTCTTGGAAGCCACCTCCTTGACCATCTGGGCGCCCATGTTCTCGAACTTGTCTTCCAGTTCGATTTCCTTTGCCACGGAAACACCGTCTTTGGTCACCGTCGGGGCGCCGAAACTTTTTTCAACAACGACGTTTCGCCCCTTCGGCCCCAACGTCTGCTTTACTGCATTTGCCAGGATATTGACACCCCTCGCCATACGCGAACGAGCGTCATCACCGAATTTGACTTCTTTTGCACTCATTTCTGTTAACCTCCTGAAAACTTATTCGATAACGCCCATGATGTCGTCTTCACGCATCACCAGCAGTTCTTCACCATCTATTTTCACTTCCGTGCCTGAGTACTTACCAAAAAGGATCTTATCTCCTGCTTTGACATCCAGGCCGCGTACTTCACCACTCTCCAGGATCTTGCCGTTGCCGACGGCGACGACTTCTCCCTGGATGGGCTTCTCAGTGGCACTGTCAGGGATGACAATCCCGCCGGGGGACATCTTTTCCTCTTCCAGCCGCCGCACGACCACCCGGTCGTGTAATGGTCTGATATTCATCTACTGATTACCTCCTCTGAACTGAACTTCTGTTGTTTTATGAATATAATGGAATTGTTGGCACTCTCTCAATGCGAGTGCCAACAATATAGCGACAAATTTTCAGATGTCAACAAAAAATGTGGCTGTAGTGGAAAAATCTGTGGTCTGATCAACGTTACTGCTTTGTTTCAGGCAGGCACCCGGTAATGTTCCATGAGAATCCGGGCCACCTCCGGGCGGGCAAACTCTTTTGGCAATGGTTGACCTGCGGCCAGCATTTCCCGTACTTTTGTCCCGGACAGAAGTACGAAATCTTCCATCCTGTGATCCGGGACGTCACGCATCATGACCACACGGTTCAGATTTTTTGAATACGCAGTGTGGTCCGCCTCGAATATTTCAATTTCCAGCGCACCTTCAGGCACCTGTTCACGGAACATGGCCTGGGCGTCGAACGGGCCGTAATAACTGCCTAAACCCGCATGGTCACGACCCACAATCAAGTGGCTGCAACCGGCATTCTGGCGAAACACGGCATGCAGTACCGCCTCACGCGGGCCGGCATAGAGCATGTCGAAACCGTAGCCGGTTACCATGACGGTGTTTTCCGGGAAATACAGTTCCACCATCTTGCGGATGGCCGCATCGCGCACGTCGGCGGGGATGTCTCCCGGTTTCAGCTTCCCCAGCAACATGTGGATCAGTACGCCATCGGCTTTGAGCGCGTCCCTGGCCATCTTGCACAATTCCTCATGTGCCCTGTGCATTGGGTTGCGTGTCTGGAAGGCGACTACCGTCTCCCAGCCATTAGCGGCTATTCCTGCCCGAATCTGCATAGCCGTCCTGAAGGTATCGGGAAAATCCCGCTCGAAGTAACTGTAATTCAATACCTCTACGGGACCGGACACGAGTCGGTTTCCGGACGCAGTAAACGTTGCTACGCCGGGGTGGTTCCGATCCAGGGTGCCGAAAACCTTTTCGGTAATCAATGAGATTTGCCCAGCAGACAAGGTTTCCACGGAAGCCACATCCTGAACTGCAATAACCGGTTGGCCGTCGACATTAGGGTCGCGTAACGCAATACGCCCGGCACCGTTGATCGCCGAAGTATCCGTACTCAGGTTCACACAGGGCACCGGCCAGAACAGGCCGGCAGTTGTATGCATATCCCCGGCAACGCTGACAGCATCGGCGGCATTCATGTAACCCGGCAACGGTGAAAAATAGCCAGCCCCCAGCATCACCGCATTGGCCGCGGCCGCCGAGTTGAGCAATAACTGCGGCAGGGTTTCGGCTTCTTCCAGCAATTCCCGGCGCTTCTCTTCATCCTGGATGAACAACGGTTGTAGTTCACCGGATCCATGCGGTCTGATCATAATTTACTCTATTTAGTTGGTGTGATAATCGGCAGGTACGGCAATTCCGAAATCCGGAAATCGACTCAGTAACGTGTTTCCGGACCGGTCAGAAATTCGTGGCCGGTACCGTTACGTACAATGTCCCCGGTATGCAGCCGGTGGCTGTTGTTTTTCTGGTCTTCAAAGAAAAGTTCCAGCGTATAGCGGATCGTGGTGAAGGCCAGTGCCCCCCATGGGATCTCGTCCCGGGAGAACAGCGCCACTTCCTGGCTCTCATCGCCGGCGGAGAAATCCAGGTCCACGAGGTTGGAATTGAACATCAGGTAAATCTGGTTGACGTGAGGCAGGTTGAACAGTGTAAACAGGTTGACGATCTCAACCCGGGCATTAGCTTCCTCCATTGTCTCCCTCAACGCGGCCGCCTGGGAGGTCTCACCCAGTTCCATGAAGCCCGCGGGTAGGGTCCAGTATCCGTAGCGGGGTTCTATCGCGCGTTTGCACATCAACACCTTGTCCTCCCACACGGGAATGCAGCCGGCGACTATCTTCGGGTTCTGATAGTGGACCGTATCGCAGGACGCGCACACGTAACGCAAGCGGTTGTCATCCGGCGGTATTTTCTGTACCACCTGGGCGCCGCAATCAGTACAGTAGTTCATCGACCAGTGTCCGTTTTCAGCAGCGGATAAAGGTCCGGCCATATATTGTCCAGCATTATTTCCTGAGCCTTGGCTGTGGGGTGAATGCCGTCACTTTGCATTAAATCCGGGTTATCGGCAATATTATGCAGGATAAACCGGGCCAAGGTAACATTATCCCGCAAGGCCAGGCTTTTGTATATGGTGACAAACTCATCGATATAGGCCGCACCGTAATTTGGCGGCAGCAGTATCTGCACCAGCAAGACCCTGCTGCCCGCGGCCAAAATTTTTTCTATAATAGCGGTCAGGTTAGCCTTGACTTCCGCCAGGGGAATGCCCCTCAGTCCGTCATTGCCGCCCAGTTCAACGATGGTGATATCCGGTGTGATTTCTTCCAGGATGACGCCGAGACGTGTGTTCGCCCCGTGGGTGGTTTCACCGCTGACACTGGCGTTGATAACTTCATGGGGGTAACCTGTGCTGCTTAGCCGCCGGCGCAATTGAGGCACCCAGCCCGCTTGTGCGTCAATACCGTAGGCGGCGCTCAGGCTGTTACCCATGATGAGGATGGTTTTTTCGGAACCAGTCGCGCACAATGGTACTATCAAACCTACAATAAAAATAATCGACCTGAACATGGATCAAACCTCAAAATATATTATCCGGGCAGAAAACCTGGGCAAACGGGTTGTCAGCCCAACCGGCAACCTGACTATCCTGGATAATATCAGCCTGAAAATAAAATATGGAGAGAGTCTGGCGATAACAGGTGTATCCGGTTCCGGAAAGTCCACACTCATCGGTATACTGGCAGGGCTGGATCTGCCGACCAGCGGCAGCGTCATACTTGATAATACGGAACTCACCGGCCTGGATGAAGCAGGCAGGGCAAGGTTGCGTAACCGGCGGGTCGGTTTCGTATTTCAGTCATTCCAGTTGTTGCCGAGCCTGACTGCCCTGGAAAACGTGATGCTGCCGCTGGAACTGGCGGGAAACGGCGCTGCCAGGGAAATGGCGCTGGCACACCTGGCGGAGGTCGGGTTGTCGGCGCGTACGGATCATTACCCGAACCAGTTATCCGGCGGCGAACAACAGCGGGTCGCCATAGCCCGCGCCTTTGCGGGCACGCCGCGGGTGTTGTTTGCCGATGAACTGACCGGGAACCTGGACCAGGAAACCGCAGCGCAGGTTGTGGAACTGCTGTTTCGCCTGAATTCGGAACGCGGCACTACCCTGGTCCTGGTCACCCATGATGAGGCCATCGCCACCCACTGCTCCCGAAAACTGACACTGGACGGCGGACGGATTATCGAGCCTCATGTTTCTGCTTAGGCTGTCACTTACCCAGTTGATGCGGGATTGGCGCGCAGGAGAACTACGCCTGATCGGCCTGGCGGTGATCATTGCCGTGGCCAGTATGACAACCGTTGACTTCTTCACCGACAGGGTCAACCTGGCTACGGAAATCCAGGCCACCGAATTGCTCGCCGCGGATCTTGTTGTCAGCTCAGCAGACCCTTTCAAGCAACAATTCATTGAACAGGCCCAGGACATGGGATTAAAAACGGCGCTGACCGTCAGTTTCCGCAGTGTCGTTGTATTCGACGGCAGGCTTGAACTGGCCGAGGTCAAGGCGGTGCAATCCGGTTACCCGCTGCGGGGCAGACTGCTGGTTTCAGAGCAGTTATTTTCCGCAGAGATCACCAGCCGGACCATTCCGGGGCAGGGCACGGTCTGGCCTGATGCGAGACTGTTCCAATTACTTGATTTTAACGTCAACGATGAGGTCAACCTGGGGGCATCGTCGCTCCAGGTTTCAAAAGTACTGACTTATGAACCCGATCGGGGCGGCGACATGTTCAATATCGCCCCGAGATTGTTAATGAACCTTGCAGACCTGGAGACCACCGGCCTGATCAGGCCCGGCAGCCGGGCAACATACCGGCTGCTGGTTTCAGGATCAGGTGAGGCAGTAACCGGCTTCCGTAATTTCATCGACAAGCATGAAGAATACGATATCCGGGGTATACGTGACGCCCGGCCTGAATTACGTACCGCCCTGGACCGGGCGGAACAATTCCTGGGTCTTGCCGTACTGGTCAGTATCGCCCTGGCCGGACTTGCGGTTGCCCTGTCGGCACAGCGCTACGCGACCAGGCATTTTGATAATTGCGCCATTATGCGCTGCTTCGGTGCGGACCAGGACACGATCGTTAAAATCTATTTCATCCAGTTGTCGGTCCTGGCCCTGGTCTGCAGCGGCATCGGCTGTGTATTCGGCTACCTGGGACAGTCGGGCCTGGCAGTGTTGATGCGCGGCCTGGTGTCGAGACCCATACCGGAGCCTACCCTGTTCCCGGTCCTTACCGGCATGGCAGCCGGTGTGCTGACGGTGCTGGGCTTTGCCATGCCGCAGATTTTAAGGCTTAAAAACGTTACGCCCCTGAGAGTGCTCAGGCGGGACCTGGTTCCCCTGCCCCTGAGCAACCTGGGCATTTATGCGGCAGCGGTTGGCTGCCTGTTGTTGCTGGCCCCTTGGAAGGCGGGCAACGTGGATTTGATCCTGTACGGTTTTGCCGGGTTGGCAATAACCGCTGCAGCGTCGTTACTGGCCACGCGCCTGGTAATTCACTGGTTGAACAGGTTGAGGTCAGGTGTTGGTGTTGCCGCCCGCTTCGGCCTGGCAAATATTGTGCGCCGGGCCGGCCTGAGCACGGCACAGATACTGGCTATCAGTACCGGTGTCATGGTACTTACCCTGTTGGTATTGGTACGGACCGATCTCCTGGCAAACTGGCATAATCGATTGCCTCCCGATACCCCCAATTATTTCCTCATTAATATCCAACCCGGTGAGGTGGACGCGGTCAGCAAGTTTATCAATGACCGGGCCGGAATGGCGCTGCTCACATACCCGATGATTCGGGCGCGCCTGATTACCATCAACGGCAAGGCGGTAAATCCCGACGACTACACGGAAGAGCGGGCAAAACGTTTCGCCAGGCGGACATTCAATTTGTCCATTGCGGAATCCCTGCCGGAAGATAACCGCCTGACGGCAGGCAAATGGTGGGGCAATACTGATGAACACCTGTTTTCCTTTGAAGAGGAGTTCGCCCGCACCCTGGGGATTTCCCTGGGTGACCGGCTGGAATTTAAAATAGCTGACAAGCATACATCCGGCACGGTTGCCAGTACCAGGTGGGTCGATTGGGATACTTTCAATGTCAATTTCTTTGTTGTCGCCAACCCGGTCACACTGGACGGCTATCCGGCCACTTATATAACCAGTTTCCACCTGGCGCCGGAAAACAGGCAACTGCTCATTGATTTGATCAGGACCTGGCCGAGTATCACTGTCTTCGACGTGGATTCCATTCTCAAACAGGTGCGCGGGATCATGGAACAGGTGGTAAAGGCAGTAGAATTCGTTTCGGGTTTTACCCTGCTGGCCGGCCTTATAGTCCTGCTCGCCGCTCTGCAAACCACCCATGACGAACGCAGGTACGAAACCGCTTTGCTGAACACCCTGGGAGCAGGACGCGGCCATGTTTTTGCCGGTCTGCTGGCAGAGTTCGCTCTTCTCGGTCTGATTGCCGGCGTTGTTGCCGCCCTGACAGCCACCGTGGCAGAAATATTACTTGCCGAATACGTCTTTCATATGGACATCCTGATTAATCCCTGGGTCTGGCTCATCACACCGCTGTTATGCACGCTGATAGTAGTCATCGGCGGACTGGTGGGGACCCGCAAAGCCCTGTCCACACCACCGATGCTGGCGCTCAGGCAGGGCTAGGTCTCGTTTCCTCAACCAGCGTGTCGACAAGCGCGCGCAGCGCTTCCTTTCTGTCCAGGCCTGAACCGAGAGCCTGTTCGTAATTCGCAAGTTGCCGCTGCACTGCAGGGCGTCAAACACCGTCGGCCGGTATGACAACAGGCCGGTGTTTTCCCCTTCCCAGAAGGGCGACGAACAACTCAGGGCCAGCAGGTGGGGCAGGAAGTAGTTGAACTGATTCATCAGGTCGATGCGTAACTCATTGTCCACAATACCGACGCTGAATTCAGGTTCAGGGATTGCCATATGGTTTACCTGCTATGAAATCAATGGGGTCAGATTCGATTGATTTTGATACAGCGTCTCATCGGCCAGTATCCCCGCCAAGGCTTCGGCGAGGAGACCCGTCCATTGTTCTACACCGGACGTATCGCACACGAGATCTTGCCGTATCTCAATGGAAACATTGGCAAGCCCCCTGCCCTCAGCATGGTTATCAACCGTGTAGTCGGCAGGATGACGACCTGAATATGGTTCGTTGTCTCCGACGAGCAAATCCTGGTGCCGCCTGAGCCTTGCCAGCAGGGGGAGTGCGATGCGCGGGTCCTTGTCCCACAACACGCCGAGATGCCAGGGACGGCGCTGCCCTGCCAGGACAGGCGTGAAACTATGGACGCTGATAATGACGGGCACGATACCCTGCCCCAGAGAGGCGTCGATCAAAGCGTCTATGGCAGCGTGATAAGGCCGGTGTATTGAGTTACTCCGCCGCTGCTTTTCCGCGGCGCTCAGGTTTTGATTGCCGGGTATGTCTATACCATCGCTTTGCGGAATGAATGCCGTGGGATCGTCCAGGTTGCGATTCAGGTCGACAACAAGCCGGGAGTAGTTGGCCAGAATCAATGTCGCGCAGAGCTTTTCCGCCAGGAGTACGGCCACTCCCCGACTGCCGATGTCAACGGCTATGTGCTCGTTGAAAACACCTTGTCCCAATCCAAGATCCCGCAGGGACGCAGGCACTGCGTTGCCGGCATGATCGGCAACTACCAGGCATTTTGCGGAGCCGCGCTGATCGATCAGCTCGAACGGTTGCGGATCTGCAGGGCCTAACAAAGGCTCGGCATCCTGTGCTTTCCCGGTGTTCATATCGGCGACATGGTTTCCCCTGGAAAAGGAAATCCTGATCGTCCCTTATTAGTTACCGGTAATCAAGAGGTGGATAGGCAAAAGCCATACAATTCGGGCAACGCAGTCTGTGCCAGGCCGGAACCACTGGTGAAGTTTTCAGGACTGAACCATAATGACGCGATTACGGCAGAGTTGTAACGACAACAGATGATCAGATACAGCGGCAACCCTGAGTTTAAATACGACACGCCGGCGACCACCGGGGTCCTTGTTACCAATCTTGGGACGCCCGATGCGCCGACGCCGGATGCATTGAGAAAATACCTGGCGGAGTTTTTATCGGACCCGCGGGTCATTGAAACGCCAAGGTTACTCTGGTGGCCCATATTGCACGGCATCATTCTCAGGCTGCGGCCGCGGCGTTCCGCCAGGGCTTACAGTGAGGTATGGACTGAAGCCGGCTCTCCCCTGCTGGTCATATCGGAGAAGCAATGCCGGGCTATCCGGTCGGCACTGGGTGAAACCGGGACATCATTCCACGTAGAGCTGGGCATGCGTTACGGCAACCCGTCGATCCGGTCGGCCCTGGAGAAGCTGCGCAGCTGCAACCTGGAAAAACTGCTGATCCTGCCCCTGTACCCGCAGTATTCAGCCGCGACGACGGCATCTACGTTCGATGCGGTTGCGGCCGTCCTGAAAACCTGGCGCCGCATTCCCCGGTTACGCATGATCACGAGCTACCACGATGATCCCGGTTACATCGATGCCCTGGCGGAAAGTATCCGCGCGCAGTGGGCGCAATCCGGCAAACCGGATAAGCTCCTGTTTTCATTTCACGGTTTACCCAGGGACTATGTCCTCGCCGGTGATCCTTATTCCGATGAATGCCACGCAACCGCGCGCCTGGTCGCCCGCCAACTGGACCTGGACGAATATCTCTGGGAAGTATCCTTTCAATCCCGCTTCGGCCCCCGCGCATGGCTGCAACCCTATACGGATAAACTGTTGCAACAATGGGGCGAGAGAGGGATCGGCCACGTACAGGTCATCTGTCCCGGTTTTGCCGCAGACTGCCTGGAAACCCTGGAAGAGATTAATATTCAGAACAAGGCAGTATTCCTGTCAGCCGGCGGGAAACAATTTATCTACACTCCCGCCCTCAACGACCAACCCCGGCATATCGCCGCACTGTGCGACCTCATCCGTGGGGTCGGACCACTATAACTTAGTCTCTGACTCCATATATCTGATTAGATTATCCCATCCCGCCGCAACCGCTCCAGGTTGGAGGCGTCATAGCCAAGCAAACCCCGGTATATCTCCTCGTTGTGTTGACCAAGGCCCGGACCGGTCCATTTAATCCAGCCCGGTGTGGCCGATAACCTGGGAAAAACGTTCTGCATTTTCAGGTTCTTATACTTCGGATCTTCAACCTCCAGGATACTTTCCCGGGCGATAAAATGCTCGTCTTTCAACATCTCCGGCGCCCGGTAAATACGCCCCGCCGGCACGGCGTTTTCCTCCAGCAACGCCAGCAAGTCATCTGCACTGAATTTTTTCGACCAGTCAGAGATCAGGTCATCCAGTTCCGCCTGGTTTTCCCCGCGCGCCACGTGTGTGCTGAATCTCTCGTCCTGTGCGAGTTCCGGTTGCAGCATGGCATCACACAGCCGCGCGAAAACGGTGTCCTGGTTGGCTCCCATGATTATCATGTCGTTATCTGTCGTGGGATAGACGTTGGACGGAGCAATCTTGGCCAGGATTGAACCGGTGCGCTCCCTGATGGTACCAAGCTGGTCGTATTCCGGAATCATGGATTCCATTACCCCCAGTACCGCTTCATAGATGGCCGAATCGACGACCTGGCCCTGCCCGGTACGTTGCCGGCAATGCAATGCCGACAGGGCACCTATGGCAGCAAACATGGCGGCCAGCGTATCGCCTATGCTGATGCCGACCCGGCTGGGCGGCGTGGAAGGATCACCGACGATATAACGCAACCCCCCCATGGCCTCACCGATGCCTCCGTACCCGGCGCGCGAGGAGTAAGGACCGTATTGGCCATACCCGGATACCCGCACCATGATGATGCCCTTGTTGATCCCGGCCAGGTCGGCATACCCCAGGCCCCATTTCTCCATGGTGCCCGGCCTGAAATTCTCCAGCACGATATCCGCCTTCTCCACCAGTTCCCGGATGATGGTCTTGCCCTGTTCGGACCTGACGTCCAGGGTGATACATTTCTTGTTGCGTGCCACAACAGGCCACCAGAGGGGCTCTCCTTTACCCCAGTCCCGCATCGGGTCGCCGCGGCCGGGCAACTCTATCTTGATTACCTCGGCGCCAAGGTCCGCCAGCAGTTGACCGCAGAACGGGCCGGCAATCAGCTGGCCGAGTTCGAGGACGCGCACCCCTTCCAGGGCGCCGGGAGCGCCATTACCAGCAGGATTTTGTGCCAAATTAGTCGAATTATTCATGTCTTGCTACATGTACTCGCCACGAACATTCCTGGATGTCCCCATCATGAAAACAAAAAATCTGCCGCGGACAGGTCGGCAATCCCCACACCTTCCAGGAGGATAGTACCGCCGCCGTGTGCCGACAGGTCTAACGTCACCCCGCTTGAAGCGGACGTTAAAGCGAGATCACCAAAACCGGACAGGCCGAGGTCGGACAAGTCAACCAGGTCCTCTCCATCGCTGAAGTCTACGATAGTATCGTTCCCGTGACCGGCAGTGAAAACAAAGACATCTTCGCCGTAACCGCCATACAGACGGTCATTACCGGAGCCGCCGTCAAGCGTATCGTCATGATCGTCTCCAAAAAGAGTATCATCATGAGCGCCTCCGTACAGCGCGTCGTCGCCCACGCCACCATACAAGACGTCGTTACCGCGTCCGCCGTATAGCCTGTCAAAACCCATCCCACCGTATATCGTGTCGTCATTGGTGTCGTCACCACCCGGGCCGCCGTACAGGATGTCATCACCCGGGCCGCCGTGCAGGGTATTGGCCCGGACGTCGCCGGCCAGGACGTCGTTATGGTCGGAGCCGACCAGGTTGATGATGTCCGGCACCTGCGCCGATACCGTGCGGCCGTTGTCGGTGTACGTAAAGGCGCTCAACCCCGCGAAGGTATCGCCCTGCGCGTCCCCGCCTGTGGCCTGAAGATTATGCAGGCGCACGACGACCGCGGCGGGAGAAGCTTCGTAAGACGCCGAGTCAACCCCGTCGCCACCCTGGAGCCGGTCAGCGCCACTGCCGCCGTCCAGTCTATCATTGCCGGGGCCACCGTCCAGAGAGTCGTTACCCGGACCACCAGTAAGCACATCATCACCCGCGCTGCCTTCCAACAAGTCATTACCGCCGGCACCGTCCAGCACGTCATTGCCGGGACCGCCCTCCAGCCGGTCAACGCCGGGGCCGCCGATCTGCACATTGGCGGACTCAAACAGAAAATCAGCCGCGGACAGGTCGGCAATCTGGACACCCTCCAGCAGGATTGTTCCGCCGCCGTGCGCCGACAGGTCTATCGTCACACCGTGTGAACCGGACGATAATGCGAGAGCATCGAAGCCGGACAGGCCTAAGGCGGACAGATCTATCAGGTCCTGGCCCTGGATAAAGCGCTTGATGAGATCATCCCCGTGCCCGGCAGCAATTACGAAGATATCGTTGCCCGCCTCGCCTTCCATCCGGTCATCGCCCGGGCCGCCTTCAATTCGGTCATTGCCGGAACCGCCGTGCAGTTCGTCATTACCGGCGCCACCGTAAAGCCCATTAGTGCCATCCACGCCGTACAGCTTGTCATTGCCGGCGCCACCGTCCAGCACGTCATTGCCGAGGCCCCCTTCCAGCCGGTCACCGCCGTCACCTCCATACAGATAGTCACGGCCTTCGCCGCCGTACAGCCAGTCGTCACCGTTTCCGCCAAACAGTTCGTCATCACCGGCCTCTCCACGAAGAGAGTCAGCGCGTGGGATATGCTCAGGGCGGAGAGAGTTGCCGTAAAGTTTGTCATTGCCCGGGCCACCCAAGAGAGTATCACGTCCGGGGCCGCCATCCAGGCTGTCATTGCCAGGGCCTCCAGACAGAGTGTCTCCACCATCATCGCCCGACAGCCGGTCCTCACCTGTACCACCGTCCAGTTTGTCATCACCGGGACCGCCAATCAGGTGGTCATGTCCGGAGCCGCCGTACAACTGGTCGTGGCCGGCGCCACCATCCAGTTCGTCATTGCCGGTGCTCCCGTCAAGCCGATCATTACCTGGCCCACCGGTTATCAGGTAAAGGTCTTCAAAAAGAAAATCAGCGTCTGACAGGTCGGCATTCCCAACACCTTCCAGAAAGACAGTACCGCCGCCGCGCCCAGACAGGTCTATCGTTACACCGTCTGAAGCGGATGATAAAGGGAGATTGTCCAGGCCGGACAGGCCGAAGGCGGACAAGTCAATCAGGTCTTCACGGTCGGTAAAGTCTACAACGGTGTCGTTCCCATGACCGGCAGAGAACGTAAAGATGTCTTCGTCGTCACCGCCATACAGCCGATCATTACCGGAACCGCCGTCAAGCGTATCGTCATCGTCACCGCCATACAGGGTATCGTCATGGGCGCCCCCGTAAAGTTCGTCGTCATTCTCGCCACCATACAGGACGTCGCTACCGCGCCCGCCGTACAGGATGTCTGAGCCTTCCCCACCGTACATCGTGTCGTCGTTGGTATCGCCACCCCCCGGCCCGCCGTACAGGATGTCGTCACCTGGGCCTCCGTCCAGGGTATTGGCCCGGACATCGCCGGCCAGGACGTCATCATTGTCAGAACCAACCAGGTTGATGATGTCAGGTACCTGTACCGACACGGTCCGGCCGTTATCGTCGTACGTCCAGGTGGTAAGCCCCGCGAAGGTATCGCCCTGGGCATGGCCGCCCGCGGCCTCAAGCGAATACAGTCGCACGTTAACGCCAGCGGGAGACCTCTCGTAAGATGCCCAATCATCTCCAGCGCCACCCTGCAACCGATCAGCGCCGCCGCTGCCTTCCAGCCGGTCATTGCCGGGACCACCATCCAGGGCGTCATTGCCGGGGCCGCCAGTAAGCGTATCATCACCCGCGCCGCCGGCCAGTTCATCATTGCCAGGTCCGCCATCCAGCACATCATTGCCAAGGCTGCCATCGAGCACATCATCCCCGCCGCCGCTGTCCAGTACGTCATCGCCGGGGCCACCGGTCAGAACGTCATTTTCAGATCCGCCGGTCTGCATGTTAGAGGACCCAAACAGAAAATCATCTGCGGACAAATCGACAGACCCTTGTACGCCCTCCAGCAAAATTTTCCCTCCGCCGTACTCCGACAGGCCTACCGTCAAGCCGCTTGAATGGGATGCAAATGCGAGGTCATCGAAGCCGGAAAGATCCAGGGAAGACAGGTCAATCAGGTCTTCTCCGATGGTAAAGTCTTCGATAGTATCGTCACCATGCCCGGCAGTGAAAATGAAAATATCTGCGCCGGGACCGCCAGTTAAAATATCATTATCAGCACCGCCGGACAGCGTGTCATTCCCTGTGCCGCCAGACAACCGGTCATAACCACCGCCGCCATACAGGATATCGTCACCGGAATGGCCGTGCAGATCGTCACTACCCGCGCCGCCTTCCAATCTGTCATTACCCGCGTCACCTTCCATATAGTCACCGCCACTGCCGCCGTTCAGGTAGTCATCGCCGTCACTGCCGTCCAGCCGGTCTCTGCCGGCGCCGCCGTCCAACTCATCATTACCTGCGTTGCCAGCCAGAGAGTCCTCGCCGTTACCGCCTTGCAGCCGATCATCGCCATCACCGCCTTGCATCCGGTCATAGCCGGAACCGCCGACCAGTTCATCATTACCGGAACCGCCGCTCAGCTGGTCATTGCCGTAACTGCCGAACAGTTCATCGTTGCCGGGACCGCCGTTCAACCTATCATCACCAACGCCGCCGTTCAGCGTGTCATTACCGGCACCGCCGTCCAACCGGTCATTGCCGACGCCGCCGTCCAACATGTCGTTACCGGCGCCGCCTGTCAGGTGCACGCTGAACAGAAAGTCAGCAGCAGATAAGTCAGCAATATCGACACTCTCCAGCAGGACGGTGTTGGCATAGCGGTCCGACAGGTTTATCATCACGCCATCTGCGGTGGATACCAGTTCGAGTTCATCGAAGCTGAGATAAGTGAAGTGGATAAGGTCAATCAGGTCTTCACCAACGGTGAAATCACTGATGATATTGTCCCCTTCCACTGAAACGAAAACGAAGGTGTCATTACCGGCGCCGCCGTGAAGACGATCATTGCCGCCTCTTCTCTCCAGTGTGTCATTTCCGGCGCCGCCATTCAGAGAGTCTTCATCCCTGCCTCCGTAGTCGATCAAAAAGTCATCGCCGGGGCCACCATTCAGAGAGTCATTATCGGCGCTACCTTGCAGAAAATCATTGCCGGGGCCGCCGTGCAACGTGTCATTTCCGGCGCCGTCGTATAACTGATCATCACCTTCATCACCGTACAGTTCATCATTGCCGCTGCCACTTTCCAGCCGATCATCACCAGCACCGCCGGACAGAAAATCACGGTCGGGGCCGCCGTATAGCAGATCGCGCTCGGCGCCTCCCTCCAGCCGATCATCGCCAAAGCCACCGTACAGCCTGTCAGAACCTGCGCCGCCGTACAATTGATCATCACCGTCTTCGCCATCCAGCCGGTCATTGCCGACGCCACCGTTTAGCGTGTCATTACCGGCGCCGCCTGTCAGGTGCACGCTAAGCAGAAAGTCAGCCGCGGACAAGTCAGCAATATCAACACCCTCCAGCAGGATGGTGCGGGTCAAGTATTGATCCGTCACCTCTATCATCACACCGTCTGCGGTGGACGCTAATACGAGGTCATCAAAACTGAGATACAGGAAGTAGGTCAGGTCAATAAGGTCTTCGCCAATGGTGAAATCACTGATGATATCGTCCCCGTGGGCTGAGCCATTGAAAAGGAAGGTGTCATTGCCTGCGCCACCTTCCAGCCGATCATTGTGGAGGTCACCAGACAGGGTGTCATCGCCGGGGCCGCCGTACAACTCATCAGAACCATCATCGCCGTAAAGCTGATCATCACCGTCCTCGCCGTACAGCCGATCAGCGCCACCATAACCACCCAGCCAGTCATCGCCGGGGCCGCCGTACAATTCATCATTAGCGCGACCTCCTTCCAGCCGGTCATCGCCGGGGCCGCCGGTTAATACGATACGAGGTGTTAGCATCATGTTGTTAATATTCGTCGTTATCTCGGGATTTATTTTTCTGAAACCAGCCTGTCCAGGATTAAACCGTAAAACGAGGCATCGCCCCTGAATGACCAGCCGAGGTGTTCGCCACAACTCCGGCATACGGCAAGCCTCCAGCTATGGCCCGGAAACCAGGTATGCTCTGCCGTCGCCTCGCCCACAGTTGAGCACCCCGGTGCGTCCGAATAACAGCCAAACTCGAAGGTAAAACCGGCAGGGTTAGTGCGGCAATGAACAAACCGGCCCAGTGGCGTTGTTTTCTGACTGTTATCCGTTACCGGATCCAGACAAAAGCGGCAAAGCAGCCTTTTTTCTTTTTCAGCGAATGTATCACTCTCGGGTTTGCGTCCGGGTTTGATCTCATCCGACGCGGTTGCGTCAAAAAAATACCAGGGACTGGTCAATTCCACCTGGTTCACTCACTCAGACCGAACCTGTACATGACCAGGGACTACTGACCTGGCCGGAGGTTGCCTTGATAAATCACTTATTTTCACTGACGTAATCATAAAAACTCTGCTTGACGCGCCAGTCTTTTGCCTTGGACTGGTGGGTTAACTCAGATGACTGCCAGATATTCACAGGGTCATCCACCTCACAGGCAGCCAGTGCCATGTAAGCAAGCGGTCTGAACTCCCCAGGTATCAACCGGGACGGGTACGAGCGCATGATCATTCTTGTTAATACCAGGAAACAGCTGTTGCTCCGGAATGCCCTTGAGTTTTCCGTCCGGCTGGAACGTCCAGCCATGACAGCGGCAGGAAATCAATGTACGGAATGTTTGAGACCGTGTTCACAGTATTTCACGCCTGTTCGCTGCAAGCAGCGCTTTCGTCACGTATAGTAGCAGGAATGCGATTGCCAGATGCAGAAAACTGCGCAAGGTGAATACATACAACCGCTATGGGCATGGGGAAAATCGGCATTCTCGGCGGCAACGGTTTTGTGGGCCGGACACTCGCGCGCCGGTTAAGCGGCGCCGGCCATGAATTGAAGGTGCTCACGCGCCGGCGCGCGGCAAAACACCACGCACTCAGCCTGTTGCCCGGCCTGGAACTGATCGAGACCGACATCCACAACCAGGCGCAATTAACCGCTCACCTGTCCGGCTGCCGCGCGGTGGTCAACCTGGTCGGGATTCTGAACGAGCGGGGAACAAGCGGTACCGGGTTTCATCATGCCCACGTTGAACTGACCGGCAAGGTCATTCGCGCCTGCCGGGAGAACAGTGTCGAGCGTTTGTTGCACATGAGCGCGATCAACGCCGATGCAACGGCCGGCGCCAGTCATTACCTGCGCAGCAAAGGGCTGGCCGAAGATAATGCCCATGCAGCGCAAGGTATCCGGGTTACCAGCTACCGCCCGTCCGTTATCTTCGGAAGCGAAGACAGTTTCTTCAACCGCTTTGCAGGGCTGATCAGGTTGATGCCCGGGATATTCCCGCTGGCCTGCGCCGGGGCGCAATTCGCACCGGTGTCTGTAGACGACGTCGCCCGGGCCATGTCCGACACGCTGGCAGACCCGGCACATTACGGCAAACGTTACGACCTGTGCGGGCCGCGCAGTTATACGTTGCAGGAACTGGTCGAGTTCACCGCCCGCTGTACCGGCCGGAACAGGTTAATCATCCCGCTTCCCGATTTTGCCGCCAGGATGCAGGGACTGGCCTTCGACCTGACCGGTTTTATATTCCCTGTACTGGGTATCGAACAACCATTTTCGACGGACAACTACCGGTCGATGCAGGTCGATGCCGTTTGCCGGTGCAATGCTCTCCCCACACTGGGCATTACACCCGCGGCCGTCGAGGATATCGTGCCGGCGTACCTGCAGCGCCAAACATCATGACCCCAAACATCCGCAGCTACATAAAACTGCTGCTCAAGATCGAAGCCCATGAAATCAGGGCTGCGTTTACCTCGTTCTTTTTCATGTTCACCCTGATGCTGGCGTATTACACCTTGCGCCCCGTGCGCGACGCCATGGCCAGCGACTGGTCCGATGCCGAGTTGAGCTGGTTATGGACTTCCACCTTCGTCATCAGCATGGTCGCCGTCGTCATCTACGCCGGCGTTATTTCCAGGATCAGGTTCAGGCGTATCGTCCCCGGCGTGTACGGATTTTTCTCCCTGTCCTTCCTGGCGTTCTACCTGGGTACGCACATGACGGACAACCCGGTCTACATCGACAAGACATTCTACGTCTGGCTCAGCGTCTTCAGCCTGTTCCACGTGTCCGTGTTCTGGAGTTTCATGGCGGATACGTTCTCGAAGGACCAGGGAAAAAGGCTGTTCGGGTTTATCGCCTCCGGCGCCAGCATCGGCGCGGTTGCCGGGCCTGTCTTTCCGGTGTTTTTCTCAACGACCCTGGGCGTATATAACCTCATCCTGCTTGCTGCCGTGCTGTTGCTGCTCATCATCCCCCTGATCACGTATATGGAGAGGCTGAAACAGGAAGATCTGCATAACGGGCAGGCCGGCACGGACCAGGCATCCTGGGTAACCACAGGCGGTAATCCGTTCGCAGGTTTCGTCGATTTCTTTTCCAGCCGTTACCTGCTCGGGATCGGCCTGTTTATCCTGCTGTACACGGCCATGAGCACGTTTGTTTATTTTGAACTGAAAAACATGCTGGCCGAGTTCGATCGCGTCACCCGCTCACAGTACTGGGGTGTGATGGATTTGATCGTAAATTCACTCGCTGTGCTCACTGCCATGTTCGCCACCAGCCGCCTGGCTGTCCGCTTCGGCTTGACGGTAACCTTGTCCATAGTCCCCGTTGTGATCATCGCCGGCTGGCTGGTCGTGGCGGTTTCCCCCCTGCTGCCGGTG
Source organism: Gammaproteobacteria bacterium (assembly GCA_965116495.1). Classification (GTDB taxonomy): domain Bacteria; phylum Pseudomonadota; class Gammaproteobacteria; order Eutrophobiales; family Eutrophobiaceae; genus JAAXHV01. Next base: position 1,927,856 of record OZ220696.1, read on the forward strand.
CTCATGGGCCTGCAAGTCGTGCGCCGGGCCGGCAACTACGCCATTACCCGCCCCGGCCGGGAAATGCTCTTCACACAGGTGAGCCGCGCGACGCGCTTCAAGACAAAACCGGTGATAGATATCGTGGTATACCGGGGTGGGGACATGATCAGCGGCTGGGCCTATACCGGCCTGGCCCAGGGATTTGGTCTGGGACTGGCGGGTATTGGACTGATCGGTGCGGGTATTGCGTTTTTATGGACAATCGTGGCAGTATTCATCGGGAATGCCTATGATCGAGACCGCCTGCACAGCGTCTTAAACAAACCTGGTGAACCGGAATGAAACATCTCACACTCTCGCGCCGCAACTTCATGAAACACGCCTGGACCGGACCCGTTGCCGTGGGGATTCTGCCCCGGATGTTACCTGCCATGGCTGCTGATGTAATCAAGCGCGCCATCCCTGCCGGCGGCGAGGAAATAGCCATCATGGGCATGGGCACCTCCCGTACCTTTACCCATGCCACGCCCATGGCGCAACTCGCTGAAGTCACGCAGGTGTTTTTCGACCACGGCGGCCAGATGATCGATTCGTCGCCCATGTACGGACCGGCAGAAGGCATCGTAGGCGAACTGCTCAAAACCATGCAGAACAGCGCGGGGTTGTTTGCCGCCACCAAGGTCTGGACCGACGGGCGCGCAGCCGGCAGAGACCAGATGAACGAATCCATGCAACTCATGGGGGTCGAGACGATGGATCTCATGCAGATCCACAACCTGCGCGACTGGAAGATCCACCTCAGGACGCTGCGGGACTGGAAGGAACAGGGACGCATCCGTTACCTGGGCATCACCACCTCGCATGGCCGGTTTCATGAGGAACTGGAGGCCATCATGAAAACGGAACCGCTGGATTTCATCCAGTTGAGTTACAACATTGCCAACCGGACTACCGACGCACGTTTACTGCCGCTTGCCCTGGACAGGGGCATAGCCACGATCATCAACCGCCCATACCAGCGCGGGGACCTGTTCCGGAGAGTCAGGGGGAAACCCTTGCCGGACTGGGTCGGGGAGATCGATTGCGCCAGCTGGGGACAGTTTTTTCTGAAGTTCATTGCCGGCCATCCTGCCGTAACCTGTATCATACCGGCCACCACCAAGGTCAAGCACATGCTGGACAACATGGCCGGCGGTAAGGGCCGGGTGCCGGATGCGGCAATGCGCGAGCGTATGATCAACTACCTGGAAACGCTGTAATCATTTAACGACCATGCAGATTTATCAGGTCGGCGGCGCGGTACGCGATGAACTGCTGGGGATCGAGGTGAGAGACCGCGACTGGGTTGTGGTCGGCGCCAGACCCGGGGAAATGACCGCCCTGGGATACAAGGCAGTCGGCAAGGAGTTTCCCGTATTTATTCACCCCGATACCGGGGAAGAATACGCCCTGGCACGTACCGAACGTAAGTCGGGGACGGGCTACAAGGGTTTCGTATTCAACACCTCGGACAGAATCACCCTGGAACAGGACCTGCAACGCCGGGACATCACCATCAACGCCATCGCCAAAGATGAAAACGGCGCCCTGGTTGATCCGTTCAACGGCCGGAAAGACCTGGAGGACAGGATCATCCGCCATGTCTCCGACGCTTTTGTCGAAGACCCGTTGCGGGTATTGCGGGTCGCCAGGTTCGCCGCGCAGTTTAATTTTCCCATTGCTGATGAAACACAGTCCCTGTTAAAGGAACTCAGCGCTACGAATGAACTGCAGGCACTGACGCCGGAGCGCATCTGGGTTGAAACGGAAAAGGCATTGCAAACGCCGCAGCCGCAGCGCTATTTCGAAGTGCTCAGGGAATGTGACGCACTGGCCGTGCTGTTTCCCGAAATCGACCGCCTGTTCGGGGTTCCGCAACCGGAGCGCTATCATCCGGAAATCGACTGCGGTGTTCATACCCTGATGGTGCTGGAACAGGCAACAAGACTCACTGCCGACACGGAGGTGCGCTTCGCCGCCCTGGTGCACGACCTGGGCAAGGCCACAACGCCGCAGGAGATATGGCCCAGCCACCATGGTCATGGCGAGCGCGGGGTTGACCTGATCGACAAGCTGTGCGACCGCCTGCGTGTTCCCAACCGGTACAGGAACCTGGCAATTCTCGTGGCGCGCTACCACCTGAATTGCCACCGCATACAGGAACTGAGCCCGGCCGTGGTCCTCGGCAAACTCGAAGGGCTGGATGCCTTCCGCCGCCTGGAGCGCTTTGACCAGTTCCTGCTCGCCTGTGAAGCCGACGCGCGCGGGCGCAAGGGCAAGGAACAGCAGGACTACCCGCAGGCGGATTTGTTCAGGAAATACCGCGAGACCTGCCTGGCCGTGAATACCAGGTCAGCGGACTTCCATGACCTGGAAGGAACACAGATTGCGGAGCGCATACGCACACAACGGATTAAGGCAATCAAGGACGTCAAGGTGCAGGAAGCGGGATAACGGTTATGTTCGCGCGGGCAACCTCCGTACGATCTGCGCCTGTGCCTGCTAAATACAACCATACCAACAACGGGAGAACACCATGAAAAATCAATTTTCTCCAAGTCTGTTCACATTCTTGCTGGTCAGCATTGTCATGTTGCCGTCCTCCGCCTTTTGCGCGGAAGTCGCCATATTATTCGAACAGGACCTGGTGGATACGCCGGGTAAGGCCGGCCAGGTACTGACCGTGGAATTTGCGCCGGGGGAAGTGTCAGCCCCACATCGTCATAACGCCCACACGTTCGTTTACGTACTGGAAGGTTCCGTGGTAATGCAGGTGCAGGGAGGTGAAGCAAAGACCCTCAGCGCGGGACAAATCTTTTATGAAAACCCGGACGACATCCATACCGTTGCGAATAACGCCAGCGCCACGGAACCGGCAAAGATACTGGTTTTCTTCATCAAGGACAGCGAGGCCCCTGCCAGTATTCCGGTAAATTAGGGTCGGACCAGTATAACTCTGTATAGCTATGAACAGCTATCTCAACAACGCCTGGTACATGGCGGGCTGGGGAAAAGACCTGAAAGATGAGCCTGTAGCCAGGGAATTCCTGGAAACACCGGTAGTCATTTTCAGGGATGCTTCCGGCGCGCCCGCAGCGTTATACGATATGTGTCCCCACCGGTTTGCGCCGTTAGCGCGCGGAAAGCTGGTGGATGGCCAGATCCAATGCGGTTATCACGGCCTGCGTTTTAACGGTGACGGCCGCTGCACACATAACCCGTGGACCGGCAGGATCCCGCCGTCCGCGCAGGTCAGGCCGTTCCCCATGGTCGAACGGGACGGAATCCTGTGGCTCTGGATGGGCGACTGGGACAAGGCCGACCCGGACCGGATCACTCGCTACCCCGAACTGACAGACGAAAAATTTCGCTTTGTGTTCGGATCCAGCCGTGTCAACGCACATTATGAAATCGTAACCGACAACCTGCTGGACCTGCTCCATTCACCCTACCTCCACCCCGGCTTCGGTCAGGACTGGAGACCTGAATATAACTGCCGGGTCGAGGGTGACATTGTGTATTCGGACTACCTGGTGCCTCCCTACCAGGGGTCGGGCTTCACGGATATATTATGGCCGCAAACCAGGGGCAAGATGGTGGATGATTTCGAATCCATGCGCTGGAATCCCCCCTGTATCCTGGAATTGAGAATCTTCATAGGCGTTGACGGTATGAAGGTGACCGAAGGCGAGGGTTTCACTAATATTGCCCCGCACATCGTGACACCAGCCAATGAAACGAGCAGCCATTATTTCTGGGCCAGCGGTATAAAGGCATCGGAATCAACGGTCACCGACGAGGCACACCTGGAGCTTGTCAGCCAGGCATTTGATGTGGAGGATGCGCCGATGCTGGAAGCAGTACAGCGAAGACTGGGGGACAACACGGATATCCTGGCCAGAGATCCCAGACCGGTTGCCCTGCCCGGCGATACGTCAGCGGTACATGCACGGAATATAGTGAAAAAACTGATCAAGCAGGAGAAACAGATCAGATAAACATACACGAGGACAACAACATGTTCATGCTCACCACAGCAACCCCGTCAACCTCGCTGCGCCCGCAAACCTCGGGGATATCCGAAAACGACTGGACCGTACTGTCCCGGTTCTGGTATCCCATCGCCTATGAACACGAGGTTGAAGACACCCCCGTGGCAGCAAAGCTCCTGGACGTCGACCTGGTTATTTTCCGCGCAGGGGATGAAATAGGCGTTGCCCTGGACCGCTGTCCGCACCGGTATATCAAACTCAGCGCCGGGACCGTCGTGGACGGCGGGATCAAGTGTCTTTACCATGGTCTGGAATTCAATACCGGGGGGCAATGTACATTCGTACCCTCGATTGACCCCGGGACGAAACTGCCGGCCACCTGGCGCCTGACCTCGTTCCCGTTGAAGCGCCGATACGGCCTGATCTGGACCTGCCTGGCGCAGGAAACCGGGCAGGATGTGCCGGTCCTGTTCAGGGGGGAAGACCAGGATGCGGGTAACCTGCTGTTTGTAAAATCACGCATCTGGCCTGCTTCAGCGGCGCGGCAGGTCGAGAACTTCATCGACCTGGCGCACATACCCCATATACATCCGGGCTCCCTGGGCGGCGATCCGAATCACGTCATAAAACCCGGGGAAATCGAACACAGCGAGGACGGCATAATCCAGACCGCCGTTTATACCGAGGTGCCGTTCGGCGGTACGCCGCGCGATGTCGTCTTCATCTACCGGGTCGTGCTGCCGTTCGCAATCGATTTTACCGTCCACGACCCGCACGGAGGCGACCAGCGGACCTGTAACATCCCCAGCCCGCGCAGCGCGCATGAATGCAAGGTATTCCAGTTCAGTGCCGACACCCGCGACATCGATGACGCCCACAATGCCCTGCTGAACGGACTGGATGTCCTGAACCAGGAAGACATCGGTGCTCTCCGGCAACTCTCAGTACCGGACCTGCCCCTGGACGCCCGGCACGAGATCCACCTGCCGGTAGACAATGTCAGCCACGCCTACCGGCAACGTATGCGCGAGCTCGGCCTTGGGCAGTGAGGTGAAAACCTGCAAGGCAATGCCTGGGGACAGATTTAAATCTGTCCCCGTCCGGAAATCCGGACTACCTCCTGCGTAACTCGTCGAGCCTGCGCTGAAGGTCATCTATGCCCGGTCCTGCCGGTGATTCCACCAGGTTGTTGTTCACGGAGATTGTATCGGGCGGCATGTAGGAGGTGGCGTCGATAATCAACCGATGGCCCTTGCCACCGACCTCCGCCGACGGGTCCGCATCGCTGAGCGGCATGTTCGGCAACACGATAATGTCATCGGCCCGGGTGCGGTTCGACAGCGACCACATGACCTGGTTCAGGTCAAACGGGTCGATGTCGGCATCCACCATGATGAGGTTCTTCAGGTACATCAGACCATGGGGCGTACCCAGCGCCCGCAGGGCCACGGATTTGGCAAAGCCGGCAAAGCGGTTCTTCACGGCAATGACCGCAGTCAGCCCGTGCTGATAGAGCGCATTGACTGCAACGACCTCAGGGAAATTCTGTTTCAACTGGTTATATACCGTCGCACATACGTTGATGCCCAGCAGCGTGTCGTGCTCCGCCCAGCTTTTGCTGCCGATGTACAAACTCTCGAAGATGGGATTATCCCGGAAAGAAACGGCCGTCACCCGGAACACGTTCAACCGGCGCACACCGCTGTAAGTACCGGGGAACTCACCAAACGGCCCCTCAAGAATACGCTCCTTGTTGACCATCGTCGCCTCGATGACCATCTCCGAGCCGGCCAGGATATCAAGGCCGTTGCCGGATGTAGTCAACCGCAGCGGGGCCCCCATCATCTGCGAGGCATACGCATATTCCGATTCATCGTAGTTCACCGGCGTCCCCGCAAACATCGCCAGGGCAGGATGGTTGCCGATCATAGCCGCGATGTTCAGGTCGGCACCCTCCCGCTCGGCAATACGAATGTGTTGCCCCATGTCGTGGGACGGCACGGCATCCAGGCTGAACAGGTCCGGTCCATGCACCTGGATGCGGTAGATCCCCACGTTCTGCTTGCCGAAGTCCTCCGGGTCCGACGGGTCCCGGCTCACCACGTTGGCCTTGTCGATATAGAAACCCCCGTCATACTCGTTGATACGGTACAGGGGTAGCAGTTCGTACAAATTGATATTCTCCTCAACCCGGTTGGTGTGCACCGGCGCCTGTGTCGGGGGCACCCGCTCGATCAACGGCTCGTCACTGCCCCAGCGATTCACCATCTCGTAGAACAGTTCCTTCACCGGGGTACCCTTGGCACGACCCATCAGCAGGGCCAGGTTGGTGAAACTGCCGTGTACCCCCACCACGACCTGTTTGCCGGGATAGCCCTTGATGTTGGTGAGCAACACGGCCGGGCCGTGCATGGCGTCGCGGCCCGCGGCAACGGAGATATTGCGGATATCCGGTTCAGGCAGGACTTCCTCTTCCCAACGCGCCAGTTGGCCGTTTTCGTCCAGCAATTCGAGGAAATCCCGCAACCCCTTGATGCGCTGACCGACGGCGATTGCCTCCGGGGATATGGAGTTTGTGGAGTATCCCATCGGTGGAGAAAGTAATATAGTCTTACTGAAAAAGCCAGAGAACTTAATTATTATCCGGATAAAATCTTTTGTGTCAGTTATCAATACCCATTAATGAGGGCAATCTAAATGTCTACGGTAAAACTGGTTGAATACGATGAAGCAAATGCCGAGGTGAAGGCCGTCTACGATGACATCAGGCGGGTGCGGCAGACCGATTTCATCAATAACTTCTGGAAGGCGCTGGCCAACCACCCGGCCTTGCTGGAACGGGTCTGGTCCGCCGGCAAGGAAGTCATGGCGCCCGGGGAGATCGATGCCCTGACCAAGGAGATGATTTATATCGCGGTGTCAGTCGCCAATGCCTGTGAATACTGCGTGCACTCACATACCGGCGCGGCCTTCGGCAAGGGCATGAGTGAAGCGCAGTACGGGGAACTGCTCGCGGTCATCGCCCTGGCGCAACAGAATAACGGTCTCGCCAGTGGTATGCAGGTGCCCGTCGATAAAGTCTTCCTGAAAGAATAAAGGAACGTCCGCTAGCACAGCCTGCAACAAGTCCGGGACAGACTATCAGTGCAGGGAACCCTGAACTACCAGAACAGGGCAAATAAAATGCCGCCCAGGAACAGCCGGTAGATGACGTAAGGCAGCATCCCGGTGCGCTCCACCAGTTTCAGGAACCAGTGAATCGTCAGCCAGGCGCTGATAAACGAGACGGCGCTGACCGTGAACAACGACGTCCAATCCACCTGCATTGCGGTGAAGGAAACGTTCAGCAGTTCATAACCTGAGGCCAGCAGGATGGTCGGGATTGCCAGCAGGAAGGCAAACCGGCTGGCGCTCTCCCTGTTCAAACCCAGCATTAATCCCGCAGTAATGGTAATCCCCGCACGTGACGTGCCGGGGATTACGGCCAATACCTGAAACAGGCCTATCACTACGGCGTCCCTGAAGCGGAAATCCTTCAGGCTGCGCCGGCGTTTGCCATAGCCGTCCGCCCCCCACAGCAGCAAGGCGAACAGTATCGTCGCGGCGGCGATGATCAACGGATCGCGCAAGAAACCGGCGACATTGTAAAACAACAAACCGGCCAGGCAGATCGGTATGGTGGCAATGATCAGGAACCAGACCATATCTGATTCGCTATTCCGCCCGCTGTTGAATGACCTGACCCAGCCGACAGTCATGTTTCCCAGGTCCTTCCTGAAATAAATGAGCAACGCCAGCAGGCTGCCGAAATGCGCGCCAACGTCGTACAACAGGCCCTGGTCTGCCCAGCCCAGCAGTTTCGGCAACAGGATGAGGTGGGCCGAACTGCTTATGGGCAGGAACTCGGTAAGCCCCTGGATCAAACCCAGGATAATTGATTGCAGGATATCCACAGTAACTCTTTCTGTATACTATAGGGATTTATTCCGCTAACCGGATTCCTGTCCCTGCCCTTTATTCCACAGCTGTTCCTGCCGATCGATGAATTGAAATCCCAGCAACGTTTCCGTGAAATTCCTGGTAAAGGCAATAGCCTTGAAGCGTTCACCCATTTCCCCGGGCAGGGTCAGGCGCTTTACCTGGCCGGACACGGCGGGGTCAGGACAGTCTTTATCATCTGCAGCGATTTCAGCCAGGCCGCAGCCGATGAGAAAATGAGCCTGGCTGGTATAACCTGCCAGTCGCATTCCGTTATCCAGGGCAGACAGCGCCACTGCGGTGAAATCCACGGATGCCGTGATATCCTGCAGCCCGGGATAAAAGAACGGATCATCATGGAAACGGTGCCGGTAATGGCAAAGCAGGGTCCCCTTGTCCCTTTGCGGGTGGTAATACTCGTACCTGGGATAACCGTAATCGATCAATAACACCGCCCCCCGATCCAATGCCGACGAGACGGATCCTAACCAGGCATCGCCGCGCAGGCAAATTTCCGTCTCAAAGCGTTCGGGAAGCTGCGGCGCCAGGTAACCTGTGATCCTGTCCCAGGCTGTACGGACAGGACCGGCCGGGCGCGGAGTCCTGACCCAGTAAAACTCATCCCCATTATGGCCTACACACAATTCATGTAACACTCCATTTTCCAGCAGTACCCGCGTGACAGGTAGTGCATCCACCACCTCATTGACGATGATTACCCCGTTCACGGGGTTTCCAGACAATGTCTCGAGCCACCTGATGCGCGGCAATAAATGGGGGATACGGGAGCTATACAATTGTTTCTGACGGAGGCGCAAATCTGCGCTGGTTTCCAATATGAAATAGCGATCCGGCAGGGCTTCCAGCGCCTCCAGTTCAAGCAACAGGTCCAGCGCCATAACCCCCGATCCCGCACCGAGTTCCAGGATATCGCCTGAGTCCATGGACGCCAGCACCTGCCGGCACTGCCTGGCTACGCAGCGGGAAAACAGGGGGGAGACAAGGGGCGCGGTAACAAAATCTCCTGACTCGCCGAACCGGGTCGCCCCGGCACTGTAATAACCCCAGCCGGGCTCGTACAGGACCATTTCCATATACCGCTCGAAGCTGATGTTTCCTCCGTTTTCGTGAATCCGTGCGCACACCAGTTCGGTGAGACCCTGGCTGTGCTCCCTGGCCGGTCGCGGCGGAACCGGCAATTGCCAGTCCGGGTTCAATCCATTGGTCGGGTTGTTATTCATTTGCAACAGATGTATATATATGTTGTGATATCCGGCAACATAATACCCAGACAATGACAGGTAAAACAGTATTGATTACCGGGGCCGCCCGGCGTATTGGCGCTGCTGCCGCACGCTACCTGCATTCGCAGCAGTTCAACGTGGTCATTCACTACAACCGGTCCACGGCGGAGGCGAACCAGTTGGCCGATGAACTTAACAGTATCCGGGCCAACTCATCCTGTACCATACAGGCCGACCTGCTGGCGGCATCCTCCTATAACTGGGTGATCGATACGGCACTGGAACTTACCGGCAGCCTGGATGCGCTGGTGAATAATGCTTCCATGTTCTATCCGACCCTGTTACCGCAGATCAAGGATCCCACCTGGGACGAGATCATCGGCACAAACCTCAAAGCGCCGCTGTTCCTGGCCAGGCATGCCGCCGTTCACTTGGAAAAAACCCGGGGTTGCATCATCAATATCACGGACATTCACGGCAGTCGACCGTTGCCGCATCACTCCATGTACAGCGTGGCAAAGTCCGGCCTGATGATGCTGACCCGCTCCCTGGCACAGGAACTCGCGCCGAACGTACGGGTGAATGCCGTCTCCCCCGGCGCCATACTCTGGCCCGACGGGATGGATGACGAGACGAAAGACTCGATACTGTCCGCGATCCCGCTGCAACGCCCGGGAGAACCTGCCGAAGTAGCCAGGGCAGTGTATTTCCTCATTGCCGAAGCTGATTATATCACCGGCCAGGTTCTGGCCGTGGATGGCGGCAGGAGCCTGTCCCAGTAACTCACTGTTCCAATTCCGGATCAAACTCAGCAGGCCATAATTCCTGCCCCGACCGGTCGAATTCAGACCAGAGGCGGGCGTAGGTTTTGCCGGAGACGGGATGGTGCAGTTCGGCAGCTATTTCCGCCAGGGGACAGAGTACGAAAGCATATTTATCAATATCGGGCCTCGGTAATTTAACCGATTCCGTCCTGAGCACCAGGTCATCGTACAACAATAAATCCAGGTCCAGGGTGCGGGACGAGAACTGCGGCTGGCTCCGATCACGACCGTGTTCATCTTCAATCCGGTGGATCTGGCGTATGACCTCGTCCAGGTCCAGGTCGGTATCACACCCAACCACAAAATTATAAAAATTTGTGCCGGTAAACCCTACTGCCTTGTTTTCATAGATCGTTGATATCCGTAAATTATGGAATACTCCCCTGATCTCACGGATACCGGCCCTGATGTGTTTCTCGCGCTCCAGGTTACTGCCGACGCCGATAAAAATACGCGACATCTCAGTGTTTTCTACCCCGTTCTATGATTATGCCCACGTCGCGCACGCCGCGCACCGCGCCGCGTTTATTCAGTCGTAACCGGCACCATTGCACCTTGAACTCATCCAAGAGTATCTCCGCCACCCGTTCCGCCAGCGTTTCAATCAACTCGAACTGCGCTTCACTGACGAAGCTGATCAGCCGTTTCGCTACCGCCTTGTAGCTCACCGTGTCATCAATATTATCGGACCGGGCTGCCTTGCTGATATCGGCAGCCATCTCGATATCGAAGATAACGGTCTGTTTGGTCCGGCGCTCCCAGTCATAGATACCTATCACGGTATCAATGCGCAGGTCATTAAGATATATGATGTCCATAGTTCACGGATAAAGTTTATTTGTACAGACTTTAGCAGATGTGGGGTCGGAGTAAAAACACCTGATATTTATCAAACACCTTGACTGGCCGGCGATTACCCATTCCAATAAGCCCATGGTCTTCCATATCGGACTCGTAATCCTGGCCTACCTGGCGGGTTCTCTTGCCAGCGCCGTCATCGTTTGTAAAATCCTGGGCCTGGATGACCCGAGGGAACACGGCTCGGGCAACCCGGGCACGACAAACGTTTTACGCCTGTACGGCAAGACAGTCGCCCTGCTGACCCTTTGCGGAGATGTACTGAAAGGCCTGCTCCCCGTCATGTTACTGCGCTATGTCCAGGCTCCCGACGTATTCATTACCGCAGCCGGCCTGGCTGCCTTTTCCGGTCATCTCTACCCGCTGTTTTTCAGCTTCCACGGTGGTAAGGGGGTAGCGACATTGACAGGCGTATTGCTTGCTTTCCATTGGCTGCTGGGTGCGGCTTTCATTATGACCTGGTTGCTGATAGCGCTGCTGTTCAGGTATTCCTCCCTGGCAGCGATTACGGCCGGCCTGCTCGCGGCTGTATACTGCTGGTTGATGATACCATCTCCGTACCATGTCGCCGGTGTAAGCCTGATGTCCGCGGTATTAATCTGGCGCCACCGATCAAACATTAAAAAGCTGCTGGCGGGCGAGGAAAACAAGATCAGACTGTAAAACCAATGGGGCCAGTCTCGATTGATTTGACCCCATAAACCTAATTTGGGACACCCATAAATTAAATGAGTGTTCAAAATTTATGGATGTCCTGGATTTACTTTTTAATTTATGGGTGTCCCAAATTAGGTTTTTGATTTTAAGGGCCAGCGGGGATAGGCTGCAAAGCGCAGGGGTTCGCGTTGGCCCGCACTGATTTTAACGTAACCCGTATAGGCGATCATGGCGCCGTTATCAGTGCAGAATTCCGGCCTTGGATAGTATATGCGCCCGCCCGTCTCGTCCGCCATCCGTTTCAGTTTCAGGCGTAGCTGTTTGTTGGCGCTGACCCCGCCGGCCGCCACCAGCCTGGTAATGCCGGTCTGTTTCATGGCCCGCTCACATTTTATGGCCAGGGTATCAACCACCGCCTCCACGAAGGCGCGGGCGACGTCGGCGCGCACCTGCTCGTCAGCGCCATCAAGCTCCTTGACCACCAGCGCCACGGCAGTCTTAAGTCCGCTGAAGCTGAAATCCAGTCCCGGCCTGTCAGTCATGGGTCGCGGAAACCTGTAGCGGTCGCGGCGCCCGGCCTCCGCCAGGGCTGACAAGTGCGGGCCGCCGGGGTAACCCAGTCCCAGTAATTTTGCGGTTTTATCAAAAGCCTCACCCGCCGCATCATCCAGCGATTCCCCCAGCATCGTGTAATCACCGGCCGACCTGACCTCCAGCAACTGGGTATGCCCCCCTGAAACGAGCAAGGCGAGAAACGGGTAATCAGGGCACTCCTCTTCAAGCATCACCGCCATCAGGTGCGCTTCCATGTGGTGTACGGCGACCGCAGGTACACCCCAGGAGTAGGCTAGACTTCTGCCGACACTGGCGCCGACGAGCAAGGCCCCGATCAACCCGGGACCGGCAGTATAGGCAATACCGTCGATAGCGCCCGGTTTCGAGTCCGCCTCCTGCATGGCTGCTGCCAGCAACGGCGCGACCCGGCGCACATGGTCCCGCGATGCCAACTCCGGCACCACGCCGCCATAGGGATCGTGCAGACGAACCTGGCTGTAAAGCTGGTTGGCCAGCAGACCATATTCCGAATCGTAGATAGCGATACCGGTTTCATCGCATGAGGTTTCTATTCCCAGAATGCGCATTCCATATCTCCGAGTTGCCGATATTGTACAGCACTAACCACCTGCCGGACCTGTGGGATTTGAACGAATATGGAACTCCTTTTGGGCCTGTTCGTCATTTCTTCTTGCATTTAACGCGATTCCTACTAGAATCACCGATTATTTTGGATGAACAAAACAGGAACCACATACTCTATGCCCAGTGTAAAAGTAAGAGAAAATGAACCGTTCGATTTCGCGTTACGGCGTTTTAAGCGGGCCTGCGAGAAAGCCGGCGTACTGGCTGAAGTCCATCGCCGTGAATTTTACGAAAAACCCACACAAATGAGAAAACGAAAAGCTGCCGCAGCGGTAAAACGCCACCAGAAGCGCCAGGGGAAAACCGGACCCCGGCAAATCAGACAGTACTGAGCGCTCTTCCTCACCACTGCAGTTCCATGGGTGATCTCAAACACCAGATCAAAGAAGACGTTAAAACCGCAATGCGCAGTAAGGAAAAAGAGCGCCTTGCGGCCTTACGGCTCATCACCGCCTCCATCAAACAACGGGAAGTGGATGAACGTATCGAACTTGACGACATCCAGGTCATGACTGTCCTGGATAAAATGGTAAAACAGCATCGCGATTCCATCCAGCAATACACGAAAGCGGACCGCCGGGACCTGGTCGAAAAAGAGCAATTCGAGCTTGATATCATCCTGGGCTACCTGCCCCGGCCGCTGGATACCGAAGAAATCAACATCATGATCGATGAGGCGATTACCGCAACAGGCGCCGCATCAATGAGAGACATGGGAAAAGTCATGGGACAGTTAAAACCCGCGCTGCAAGGGCGTGCGGATATGGGCAAGGTAAGCGCACTGGTAAAAGCCCGGCTGAATACGTAGTATAAGCGTCAGGGCCTTTTCAAAGCCGACCAGGACCAGCCGTCACTTCTTACATGGGATAAAACACAGCCTGGCAGAGGGAACGGCGCCGGGGTGACGGGTCTTGACAGGTTTGGCCGCTTACGTGGAACCCAGGCAGGGCTGATGGCGGGCAGAATACCTCAAAGTTTCATTGATGACTTACTGGCGCGGGTCGATATTATTGAAATCATCGACAGTCACGTCCCTTTGCGTAAAGCAGGCAGGAACCACCAGGCCCTGTGCCCGTTTCACGATGAGAAAACACCTTCATTTACGGTAAGCCAGGACAAGCAGTTCTACCACTGCTTCGGTTGCGGCGCCAGCGGTACGGTCATTACCTTTATCATGGAATTCAGCGGTCTGGGATTCGTTGAGGCGGTAGAAGACCTGGCTGCACGCTACGGCCTGGAAATCCCGCGCGAGGCAGGTTATCAACCGGTGTCAAAGCATCATGACGAACTGTATGAACTGCTGGAACAGGCCGCACAATACTACCAGCGCCAACTGCAGGGTCGCGACGGCAGGGCAATGGATTACCTGGAAAAACGAGGCATCAGCGGTACCGTTATCAAGGACTACGAAATCGGCTACGCGCCGCCGGGCTGGAAGAACCTGGTGAACGCCCTGGGCAAGTCTGCCGCAGCCAAGGCCCGATTGGTCGATGCCGGGATGATAAAAACCCGTGATACCGAGGGATATTACGATCATTTTCGCGACCGTATCATGTTTCCGATACGCGATCAGCGCGGACGTATCATCGGGTTTGGAGGTCGGGTGTTGGGTAAGGATACGCCGAAATACCTGAACAGCCCGGAAACCCCCCTGTTCCACAAGGGCCGCGAGTTATACGGCCTCTTCCACGCACGCCGCAAGAATAAGCAACCTGAGAGACTTTATATTGTCGAAGGTTACATGGATGTCATAGCGCTGGCCCAGTACGGTGTTGAAAACGCAGTCGCCACTCTCGGCACCGCCGCGACGGATAGTCACCTGGAAAAACTGTACCGGGTAGCCAGCCGGCTTATATTTTGTTTCGACGGGGATGAAGCGGGCAAAAAAGCGGCCAGGAGGGCATTGGAAATCGCCGTCCCCCAACTCAAGGAAGGAAGACAGGCCTTGTTCAGCTTTATGCCCGAGGGAGACGATCCGGACAGTTTTATCAGGCGCCACGGAGCAGAACAATTCCTGTCTGATGAAACTACCGTACCCCTTTCCGATTTCCTACTGGATTCGGTAAGATCCAGGTCCGGTACCGCCACCCGCGAAGGCAGGGCAAATTTTCTGGACCTGATCCTGCCTTACCTGGCTAAAATGCCTGTCAGCGGACTGCGCGAACTATTGTTGCATGAAGTCGCCGGGATCGCGCAAATCGATCCCGCCGGGATTCACAAGCTGTTACAGGAAAACCGGCCCGGCGCCAGCGCGCGTCGTTCCGGCATTCGCCCCCCCCGGCAGCATCGTGAAAGAACAGGTGATCTCAGCGTCATCATCTCGTACATCCTGAACAGGCCCGAACTGGCCATGCTGGTAGAAGACCCCGCCGAACTGTCCGGCATTGCAGTTCCAGGCGTCGAGTTTTTAGTGGAACTTGTCACGCTGGTCCACATGAACCCTGAAATAACCTGCGCGGGCATACTCGAACACTGGCGCGGCTCCCGTTATGAGCAACGCCTGAATGACCTTGCTTCAGGCTCCGGTTTGCCGGCAGATAAAGCTTTCGATCCGGAAAGTGAATTTATTGACATGGTGGATAAGCTGAAAGCGGCTAAAATCAGACAATCCATGGAAAGGATTACCCGGTCAAGCCCAAGTGAACTCACTGATGAAGCTAAAACACAACTGCGCAGACGCTACTCAAAAGATAATGGGGGGAAAAACAGGTAACCGAATAAAAAATAGAACATTTAATCAACTCATTGATTTTTTTATATGCTATAATAGAGAATTATTTTTTTGCTAAAAAGCAGTCCAACCACTTGATACCGGATTCTGATGCCTATGTCGGACATTGAGACACTTGAAGAGCACGAACTCGAACACGAAGAAGATGATGAGTCGCAATTAAAATTATTAATTGCCAAGGGTAAGGAACATGGCTTCATCACCTACCATGAGGTCACGGAACATTTGCCTGATGAGATCGTAGACCCGGAACAGATCGAAGATATCATCAACATGATCAACGATATGGGAATCGAAGTCCATGAATTCCCCCCGGGCCTCGATCAATTGCTCCCAAACAATTCGGAAACGCCCGTTGACGCGAATGCCTCCCTGGTCAGCGTTGAAAACGAATTCGGGAGAACAACCGACCCGGTTCGTATGTACATGCGGGAAATGGGTACGGTTGACCTGTTGACCCGCCAAGGCGAAATAAAAATCGCCAAGCGCATTGAAGGCGGCATGAACCAGGTTCTGTTCGCGCTTTCCCAGTATCCCGGGACCATCAATATGCTCCTGGATGCGTACTTTTGCGTCCAGAACGGGGAATTGAAACTGAGTGACATTGTCCTTGGATTTAATATCCAGGAAGAGTACCCCGATAAAGGTCTGCCTCCTTCGGCCAAGAAACAAACGTCCCGTCAAAACTCTGATGATGACTCCAGTGACACCGACTCGGACGATTCGGTGGACTTTGAGGAAGTCCGCAAGTCGATTATCGGACTTGATGGACTTTACAAGAAACTGGTCAAATACATCAAACAGCATGGCAAGGCTCACGAGAAAACTACGGCTATTCAAGATGACATCACGGAAACGTTTCTCCGATTACGCCTGGCGCCGAAATTTATCGCTGAATTGACCATCAACGTGCGCCGCACGATTGAACTGATCCGGAGATCGGAGCGCGAGATAATGCGCTTGTGCGTAAAAACGTCGCGTATGCCCCGCAAGAACTTTATCGCCTCTTTTCCCGGTAATGAAAGAAACACGGACTGGATCGGGCAACAGGTCGAAAATGACACCCCCTACGCACAGGACCTGGCGCAGGTTATGGACCAGGTGATTAAAATTCAGGAGCGGTTAGCCGAGGCGCTCAGGGATAATTTACTTTCTATCGCGGAGATAAAGGAAGTCAACCGGAAGATCTCCATCGGCGAGGCGAAAACACGCAAGGCAAAAAAAGAGATGGTCGAGGCCAACCTGCGCCTGGTTATCTCCATTGCGAAGAAGTACACCAATCGCGGCCTGCTGTTTCTCGATCTCATACAGGAGGGCAATATCGGCCTTATGAAGGCGGTGGATAAATTTGAATACCGGCGCGGCTATAAATTCTCCACCTATGCGACCTGGTGGATCCGCCAGGCTATCACGCGCTCGATCGCGGACCAGGCCAGGACAATTCGAATCCCCGTGCACATGATCGAGACCATCAACAAACTGAACCGAATCTCGCGACAGATACTGCAGGAGCAGGGCCGGGAACCCACGCCGGAAGAACTGGCGGAAAAAATGGACATGCCGGAAGAAAAGATTCGCAAGGTGCTCAAGATCGCCAAGGAACCCATTTCCATGGAAACCCCCATCGGCGATGACGATGATTCCCACCTGGGCGACTTTATTGAGGACCTGAATACCCAGGCGCCGGCCGAATACGCCAGTTTTGAGGGATTGCGGCAGACGATGAGGGAGTCGCTCAACGGGTTGACGTCCAGGGAAGCAAAAGTATTACGCATGCGCTTCGGCATTGAGATGAATACGGACCATACGCTGGAAGAAGTAGGCAAACAGTTTGACGTAACCCGCGAGCGCATCCGGCAAATAGAAGCCAAGGCATTGCGCAAGCTGCGCCACCCGAGCCGTTCCGAGCAGTTGCGGACGTTCATCGAAGGCAGTTAATTGTCATACTGACGTAAGATCGTCATATCGGCGTTGTTCGTCATACCGGTGCAAGCCGGTATCCAGAAATCTGAGATACAATTCAGCTGGACTAAATATTTGGGCCTGTAGCGGGGCCGCATGGCGGCAAGGTTAGAGCAGGGCAACCCGCCAGGGTTACGTGTATGATCTGCCGCAATATATTTAATTTGTAATAGTTTGGGCCTGTAGCTCAGTTGGTTAGAGCAGTGGACTCATCAAAAATGGTGCGTTCATATCGAAAGATATGAAATGAACGGGATGAATTCAGGGAAACCTTAACCCGCCTGCCCACCAGGACAGGAGGAATGGCAACCCTGAGCCAAGCCGGGGGTACACCCCCGGAAGGTGCAGAGACTACCTGGGAACTGAAGTGTTCTTAATATCAGGCTAGAGCGTCCCGTACCCTAACATTTGGTTGAGGGTAGTGAGATAGTCCGCTCCTTTTAGAAATAAAAGGATAAAGTGAATCCATTGGTCGTAGGTTCGAGTCCTACCGGGCCCACCGGATAACGTTGTTATGCCTTCGCCCTACAAGTCCTGGACCAGGCGAAAGCCCAGGTAAGCGTCCCTCATTCCTGCGACGGGTTGTTATCCGGAACCGTTCTCACACAACTGACACCGGTTCCGGCCTGGCCATGCGGTAGCCGACCGCGCGCACGTTCTGGATGTAGACCGGCAGGGCCGGGTCATCACCGAGCTTTCGGCGCAGTTGCTTGACAAAGGTACGGACCCGGTCCTGGTCGCCCGATTCAGGACCGTTCCATAGTTGGCGGATCAGCGAGTCGTAACTGACTACGCGTCCCGCGTTCACCGAGAGGATGTGCAGCAGCTCGTATTCGGTAGCGGTCAGATCTACCGGGCGGGCGGCCATGGTCACCCGCCGCTGCTCGTACTGGATGGCGAGGTCGCCGAGTACGAAGGGTTCCAGTTCGGTGCGCCTGCGCAGGGCAGCACGGACCCTCGCCGTCAGTTCCGTCGCCGAGAAGGGCTTGACGATATAGTCGACAGCGCCCTGTTCCAGCGCCTTGGCGATTGTCTCGTCCCGGCCATAGGCAGAGATGAAGATGACTGGAGTGTCGGCGATCTCCGAGGTACTTTGCATGATCTCGATGCCGTCGGCGCCGGGGAGGATCAGGTCAAGCAAGACCAGGTGGGGCTTCTGCGCCTGAATGATCCGGGGCAACTCGTTGTAGTCACCGGTCACAATCGGGGAGTAGCCGGCCCGATCCAGTGCGTCGCGAACGAAGCGGAGTATCTGCGGGTCGTCATCCAGCACCAGGATGGGCGGGCGCTCGCTTCCCTGCTGGGAGGGGCGGTATTGATCACGAACGCCGCCGGCCTCTTCGGCTACCGGAATCGTGAAAGTGATTTGTGTCCCCCGGCCCGGCCCGTCGCTGTGCGCCTGGATGCGGCCTCCGTGGGCCTCCACCAGCCCCTTGCAGATGGCCAGCCCCAGACCGCTCCCGCGCCTGTCATCGTCGCTGAGGATCGTGTACTTGCGGAACAGGCGCGGGAGTTGCTCCGACGGTATCCCTTCACCCTCATCTGTGACCGTGACTGCCACGTGCAGGCCCTCGCGTAACCCGGCGACCCGGATAGGAGAGGTACCGAGAGAGAACCTGGAGGCATTGGAAAAGAGGTTGCTCAGCACCTGTACGATGCGCCCCCTGTCGGCGAGCACACGGGGCAGGTCCTGCGGAAGGTCGATCAGGATCGTGTGCTTGCTGCCGCCGCTCAGGAAAGCATTCCTTGCCTGGTCCACCAGTGCGGCCAACTCGACAGGCGCTGGTGAGACGGACAGTGTGCCCGCGTCGATGCGGCCCGCGTCCAGGAGGTCGCTGATCAGGCCGCGCATGTGATCGGCCTGCTCATCGATGATGCGAAAGAACTGGTTCACCTCGCCCGGGTCCAGCGCAGAAGAGGCATCCAGCAAGGTGGTGGTCGAGCCCTTGATGGCAGCGAGCGGCGTGCGTAACTCGTGGCTGACCATGCCCAGGAACTCCGCCCGCAACCTGTCCAGTTCCTCCAGTTGCGCCAGGTCCTGCATGGTGACCACCACCGAGTCGACTTCGCCCTGTGCGGAACGGATGGGCGTGACGTTGAGCAAGGTGGTGACGCTCCTGCCGTCAGGAACCGATAGCACGACTTCCTCGGCGCGCATGGTCTCGGCTGTCGTTAATGTTTGTACGCCCGGATACTCGCTCAACGATACCTCGCGCCCATCGGTGAGCCGGCACGTGATCACCTCAATCAGTTCCTCCATGGACTTGCCCGGCATGCGCAGACCTTCGCCAATCCGGTTGGCCTCCCGGTTGAACGATACCGGCATGCCGGTCCTGGCGTCGAACACTACCACGCCCACCGGCGAGGTCTCCACCAGGGCCTCGAGGTCGGCCCGCGCCCGCTGCTCGTCGCGGTGCGTGCGGGCATTGGCGATGGCCGTCGCCGCCTGTGACGCGAACAACACCAGCACCTCTTCGTCCTGGTCCGTGAACGCCTGCCCGCTTTCCTTACCGGCGAGAAAGAAGTTGCCGACATGCATGTCGCGACGACAGATCTGCGTGCCCAGGAAGGTCTCGGACAGAATCAGGTCCTCCGAGTAGCCGAGCGAACGGATATAAGTGGACAGGTCTGCCAGCCTCACGACTCCCGACACATCGCGCAAGTGTTCAATGAGCCGCGGGGTATCGGGGTTTTGCTCGAATTTTTGGTGCTCTTCGCCGGTGAAGCCGGAACTCACGAAGTCCTGGATTTCCCCGCTTTCTCCATAGGTGGTGATGATGCCGTAGCCGGCACCGGTCAGGGCGCGGGCGCTGTCCACCACCTCCTGCAGGACGGTGTCAACGTCAAGGCTCGCGCTGATACGCAGGATCGCCGCACTCAACTGCGAGAGCCGCTCCTGCAGCGCCTCGAGATCCCGCGTATTTTCTTTGCGATCAACCATTTACCCGCCCCCGCCCCTTATTGTGAGGATTTATTCCACGCAATCCCCGAAATACTCACAATTAAACGCATTAAGGGCACGATAATCACACGATTGCTATGTTAGAGTCAATCGCACGCTATTACAGATCCGTATACGATAAGCCACAACCTGGGGAGGTCACACTTGAAACCAACACTACAGGCGCAGTCGCACCCATTGCCTGAATGACTTCAGAATCAGGCACATCCGCCGGCTTATCGGAGCCCCCCGTTCTGGTCACCGGCTCTGCCGGGCACGTAGGCGCCAACCTCGTGCGCAGGCTGCTCGACGACGGCATCCGGGTACGGGTGTTGCTGAGACACGAGGACAACAACGAGGCATTGGAAGGACTCGAAGTCGAACGCACGTTTGCTGACATCCGGGATCTGGATGCCACCCGGCGCGCACTGGAAGGCTGCCAGGGCGTTTATCACGTAGCAGCCAAGATCTCAACCATCGAAGGCAACCACGCCCATCGCCGCGAAGTATTCGAGTGCAATGTCCTCGGTACCCGCAACGTGCTGCAGGCTGCGCGGGAGGCGGAGGCCGGCCGGGTGGTGGTGACGGGATCATTCAGCGCGGTCGGTTATGACCTGGATGACCCGTCGGCGCCCAGTGACGAGACCATGCAGTTCTACCCCATGGAACGCACGATGCCCTACGAGCGCAGCAAGACACTGGTCGAGCATGAATGCTGGCGCGCCGCGGCAATGGGGCAGGATGTCATTGTCGCCACCTGTTGTGCCGTAATCGGGAGCGCCGATTTTTTCCCCTCGCGCCTGGGCAGGACCTTGTGCGACTACACCAACGGCAAGCTCCGTGCTTACGTGGATGGCGGTTTCGAGTTCGTCGCGGCGCGGGACATCGTCGAAGGACACCTGTTGTGCATGCGCCATGGACGCCCGGGCGAAAAGTACATCTTCAGCAGCGAGTACAAAACCATTTCCGAGATCCTGGACCTGTACGAGGAGGTCTCGGGCATCCCGCGACCGCGCAGGCGGATACCGATCCCGATGATGCTCGTCTTCTCGGAGGTGGCGAGCTTTTACCTGAGCCGGTTTCACCCGGGTTTCAACCAGCGTTTCACCCCTGGCGCCATCCGCCTGTTGAAAAAGTGCCGCCACGCCAACATCGACAAGGCGAAACGGGATCTGGGCTACCAGCCCACCAGTATCCGCGCCGCGGTGCACGAGGCCTATGCGTTCCACTACCAGCGCAACGCGATCAGGAACCCGCGCGCGAAACGCCCGTACGTTGACGCCGTGAGTCAGCCGGAAACTCTCAATCCGGGCCAGGGTATCCAGGTATCTACCGAAGGGGCTTGATATGAACCCGGCATCATGTGCGCCACCCGGCTTCGATGAAGCCCGCACCCTGCGCCAGCAGGCGCGGGCCGCGGGCATGGACCCGGATTACTGGTACGCGGTCGAGGAAGTGCGCCGGGTTAAACCGGAGACCGTGGTCGAGATTGTTTTCTGGAAGCGTTCCATAGCCCTGTACCGGGCGAAAGACGGCTCGTTTCACGCTATGGATAACCGCTGTGCGCACCGGCAACTCAAACTTTCCCTGGGCGATGTGCAGGGTTGCCGGCTGGTGTGCGCCTACCATGGCTGGGAGT
This sequence comes from Gammaproteobacteria bacterium, assembly GCA_965116495.1. GTDB lineage: Bacteria > Pseudomonadota > Gammaproteobacteria > Eutrophobiales > Eutrophobiaceae > JAAXHV01. The sequence goes on from OZ220696.1 coordinate 1,949,903, forward strand.
ATGATGAAAACGGGGTCCCCTACAGCCGGTCCGGGCAGGGCCTCAGGAACCTCGCGCTGAGGACCTATCCCATACAGGTCCGCTACGGCCTGGTCTGGCTGTTTCCCGGGGATCCGGAGCGGGCGCGGCAGCGCGAAATCCCGGATATTCCTGAACTCGAAGGCCCATCCCGGTGGGCCTGTGTACCGCTGAGCTTCACCTGGTCAGCGCACCACTCGATGGTGATCGACAACGTCAGCGACTTCACCCACGCCCACCTGCACCGCCGCTACCGCCCCTTTGACGATGCCACCCTCACCCGCTGCGAGACCGACGGCGACAACGTGCATCTCGCCTACGACACGCAAGTCGGGCGCGGGCCCGTCTCCAGGCTGTTCGTCGACCACAACCGTATCGACACCAACCACATGGAGCTTTGCTACCAGTACCCCTACCAGTGGTCGAATACCGATGACGAGATAAAACACTGGCTGTTTGTGCTACCCATCGATGAACGCACCACCCGGGCGTTTTTCCTGTTCTACTTCCGGTCGCTGAAAATCCCCGTTCTGCCGGTGAGGATCCCCCGGTTCGCCATGACCACGGTTATGAAGATTTCGAACCGCATGCTTATCGGCCCGTTACTCAGCCAGGACGGCGTTGCGGTCGAGGCGGAGCAGCAGGGGTACGAGAGGCACTGGGATGCCCCTCCCTTCGAGTTCAACCCGGTCGTCAAGGCTTTTCAGGATGTGACCGTGCGCAAGTGGCGGGAACACCTGGCGCGCACAAACGGGAGCGGTGATGCCGGGGCCTGAGCCGCACTTTCTGTTGTCCGCGCTGTCCGGCGCCGCCCTGCTCAAGGCGGCGGCTATGCTGCTGGTGTTTACCGGCGGGTTGTTCCTGGGTTCCATGCTGCTGCCCGGACGCCGGATTGCCGGGACGGACCTGGAGGGAACACCACACGAATACAGGCTCAACGGCCTCGCCCTGTTCCTGGCAACCGTGATTGCGGCAGGTCTCGTCCAGGTCTCCGGCTGGTTCTCACTTTCCACGTTGTATACCCACTTTGCCGCCTTGTTCGTGGCGGCCAACGTACTTGCATTTGCGCTTGCCGCCTGGCTGTATTACCGGGCCGCCCTGACCCGGGACTCAGCGCCGGGAATCCGGCCGAGCTTCTTCTATGGCGTGGAGTTCAATCCAACCGTGCTCGGGGTGGATTTGAAGCTTTTCAGCTACCGCCCGTCCCTCATCGGCCTGGCGCTGTTCAACGCATCGTTCGCCGTAGTGCAATACGAGACCTACGGCGGGCTGACCCTGGCAATGGCGCTGTACCAGGTCTTCACCTTCTGCTACGTGCTCAACTACTTCCAGTTCGAATACGGCATGACCCACACCTGGGACATGGTCAGCGAGCGCTTCGGCTGGATGCTGATCTGGGGGGACTACGTGCTGGTGCCGTTTTTCTATTGTCTCGCCGGCTGGTGGCTGGTCCACGCACAGCAACCGCTGTCTCTAATCGCCACCGCGGCGATCGTCATGTTGTTCATCATTGGCTTCTGGCTGTTCCGCGGCGCCAACGAGCAAAAACACCGCTTCAAGCGCAATCCCGGCGTGTCGATCTGGGGACAACCCGCCCGGTCGCTGGACGGGCGCCTGCTGGTCTCCGGATTCTGGGGGATCGGACGGCATCTCAACTATACCGGTGAGATCTGCATCTACCTCGCGTTCGCCCTCACCACGGGGTTCGGATCCTGGGTGCCTTACCTGTTGCCCGCGTGGCTGGCGCTCCTGTTGTGGCATCGCTCAAAACGTGACGATCGCCGCTGCCGCGCCAAGTACGGCGAACTGTGGGGACGCTACACGCAGCGGGTGCGGTATTCAATGCTGCCGTATGTCTACTAACCCGCAATGTCACAGCAATCCGACAGCGTAGCCAGCCTGCATTCGGTGCAACCCCCGCCGCGGGCGGCAACAGCCGTTCCCTTGATCGGGGGCGGATGGCCGTTAATCGGCCACCTGCCGGGCTTCCTGAAGGATCCGGTCTCGATGTTGAGCCGCGGCTGGCGCGAACAGGGTGAACTCGTCCGGTTCCGTATCGGTCCCCGTAATTTTGTCCTGTTCACCGGACCCGAGGCCCACGACTTTTTCTTCAGGGCGCCTGAGGATCAGCTGAACGCCAAAGCCGTCTACCAGTTTACGGTACCCATCTTCGGACGCGGCGTGGCATACGACGTCGCCCCCGCGATCATGGCCGAGCAGCTTGAGTTCCTGTACCCGGCGCTGCGCGAATCCGCGATGAACAGGTTCGCCCGCATCATGTTCGATGAGACGGACCGCTTCGCCGACTCTCTTGGCGAGGAAGGAGAAATCGACCTGCCGACGGCGATGAACGAACTCACCGTCAACATCGCCAGCCGCTGCCTCATCGGGGAGGAAGTCCGGGAGCAGGTGGACTCGGGTTTTGCCGATGCTTACCACAACCTGCAAAACGGCATCAACACCCTGGGATTTTTTCTCCCCAGGCTTCCTGTCGCAGCGCATCGAAGCCGCGACCGGGCCCGGCAAAAAGTGGCCGAGATTTTCAGCCGGGTCATGGCGGAACGCCGGCGCGCCGGGGCCCGTCCCGACGATTTCATGCAGACGCTCATGGACGCCCGTTACAAGGATGGCCGCGCCTTGAGCGACGACGAGATTACCGGGATCCTGCTGACGGTGTTGTTCGCGGGCCAGCACACGAGCGCGGTGCTGTCAACCTGGACCGGCCTGGAACTCGCGAGAGAATCGTCATACCTGGCGCTGATAAGGGACGAAATGCAGGACGTCTACCGCGAGGAAGGAACCATGGGCCTGGCGAGCCTGAAGCGGCAGGTGGCGCTGGAACACGCCGTGCGTGAGAACGAACGGCTGCACCCGCCGCTGATCATGCTGATTCGCAAGGTGCTCAAAGACGTGGAATACCGGGGATATACCATCCCTGCAGGCACCCTGGCACTGGTATCGCCGGCGGTCTCGCACCGGCTGCCGCACTTATTTCACGACCCGGACCGGTTCTATCCGCAGCGTTTTGCCGCGCCCGCCAGCGAAGACAAACAACACCACTACGCACTGATCGGTTTCGGCGGCGGTAAACACCGGTGCATGGGTAAGAATTTCGCCATCATGCAACTGAAAGCGATCTGGTCTGTGCTGCTCGACCGCTTCGATGTTCATCTCGACACGGCATTTCCTGCGCCGAATTACGGCAGCTGGGTGACCGGACCGCAGGAGCCTTGCCGGCTCCGCTACCGGCGCCGCACACAGGCAAGCGTGTTCCGGTGAACGGCGTCGCTCCACAACGCTGTGACGCAGCCATCGTCGGCGCGGGTCCGGTGGGCAGCCTGTGCGCGCTTGCTCACGCACGCAAAGGCGCCCGGGTGGCTCTGCTCGAGGCAAACCCCCAGGCATCCCTGCGACTGGCGGGCGAATGGCTGCACCCGCCTGCCGTGCGGATGCTGCGCGCTGTGGGTGTCGAGCTCAATGCGCAGCACGACTACCCCACCGGTAAAGGGTTCGCGGTGTTCCCTGAAGACGGTTCGGAGCCGATAATGTTCCCTTATACCGACGGGTCGCGCGGGCTGGCATGCGAGCACAACCTGCTCGTCTCAAGTCTGCGTGAAGCTGTCAGCAACGAGCCGAATATCGACTTTATGCTGCACGCACGGGTACGTGCGGTCGAAGACGGACGCATCACTTTTACCCGTAACGGCACCACTGAAACCGTGACTGCCACGCGTATTGTAGGCGCCGACGGGCAGGCCTCGATCGTGCGTAAATCGCTGGGTTTATCGACCAACCCGATGATCTGCTCGCAGACGGTGGGGGTCATCGTAAAAGGGGTGAGCTTGCCGCTGGAGGGTTATGGACACGTGGTGCTTGGCGGGCCGGGTCCAATCCTCATATACCGCCTGGGAGAGGATTGCGTCCGCATTATCGCCGATGTCCCGCTGGACCGCACGACCCCCCGGGACCGAATCGGTTTTTTGTCGGACTCATATTCCGGCCTGTTGCCGGAAACCCTCAGGCCTGCGTTTGTCGAAGCGCTGCGCGCTGGAGACTTCCACGTCGCGGCCAACAAGCTGAGACCGCATGTCACGTACGGCAGCCCGCACCGGGTGCTTATCGGCGATGCGGCCGGACACTACCATCCCATGACGGCGATGGGGATGACCTTCGGTTTCGGCGATGCGCTTACGCTGGCCGGCAACGGGGATTTTCACGATTTCACCACCAGGCGCTTCCGGGCAACCCGCGCGCCGGCGTTCCTCGCCATGGGGTTGTATGAGTGCTTTGCCGATTACCGGGCCGAGGCGGTGGCGGTCAGGCATACGATCTACCGGAGCGCCCGGGCAAGTTCCGGGTACCGCGACCAGACAATCCGTTTACTCGCCTGTGAAGACACATCGATAACCCGCCTGGGTCTGGCATTTTTCACGACGGTTGCACGCACGGTTGCCGGGCAGATACCGCGCTCCTGCGACCTGCTCGCCTGGCGCCGGTTCCGCGACATCATGCGTGCGCTGGCGGTTCGTTGCGGGTGGCTCCTGCGCAGCGTCCGGCGGCTGGCCAAGGCGAGAAACGCGGGCGTGGAAATGGACGGGCGAGTATGGGACAGCCTGGCCGGTATTTTTCTCATCTCCATGCCGGCGAAAGTCCGCGCCCCCAGGCTGGTCCGCCCGAGGGAGATTGCGCCACCCGATGCGGGTCCGGCATTGCTCAGCGCGACCGAACGCCTGATAAATCTTCAGGATGAGGACGGCGGCTGGGAAGGCGAGATGGTCTGGTGTCCCATGCTCACCGCGCAATACGTACTGCTGCACCACGTTATCGGGCGGCCGCTCGAACCCGGCCGGCGCAGGAGTGTACTGCGTTTCTTCGAACGGACCCGCCTGGCAGGAGGCTCATGGGGTTTACACGATCACTCGCCCCCCCACCTGTTTGTCACCACCCTGGTTTATGTCGCGGCGCGATTAGTCGGTGCCGAGCGGGATGATCCGTTAATCGAGCCGGCCCGGCGCTTCCTGCAGACAGAGGGGGTTACCGGTATCCCGAGCTGGGGGAAGTTCTGGCTGGCGCTGCTCAATCTCTACGACTGGCGCGGGGTACACGCGGTGCTGCCGGAACTCTGGAGCCTGCCGCGCCGGGTCCCGTTGCATCCCTCGAACTGGTACTGCCATACCCGGCTCATTTACATGGCGATGGCGTCGATTTACCCGCACCGGTACACGGCGCCGGTCACGCCCCTGGTCTCCTCGTTACGGGAAGAGTTATATCCCCAGGGGTTTGCCAACATCGATTTTTCCGCCACACGCCATGAATTGCGGGACGCCGACCTGTATGCGCGACCCAGCGTATGGCTCCGGGCCGGCTACGAGTTTGCGCGTCTGTTCGAACGGATTCACAGCAAACGCCTGCGCTCCCGCTGCACGGAAGAGATAATCCGGCTCATCAAATGGGAACTGCAGACAACCAGCCACACGAGTATCTCTCCGGTCAGCGGCCTGCTCAATATCCTTTCCCTGTGGCTGCGTGATCCGGACGACGCCGACGCCGGACAGGCGCTCTCGCAACTGGATGGCTGGCTCTGGGAAGACGAGGAACAGGGAGCCCGGGTCACCGGCGCGAGAAGCGCCTCCTGGGATACCGGCTTCGCTTTGCAGGCGCTGGCGGCAGTGCCCGGGCCCGGCGAAGTGGAAAACGCTTCCCTCCGGAATGGAGCCAATTTCCTGTACGAACAACAAATCGATACTAGCTTCGAAGGGTTTCGCGAGGCTTATCGTATTGACCCCAAAGGCGGCTGGTGTTTTGCCGGGGGCTGGCACGGCTGGCCGGTTACCGACTGTACCGCGGAAGCGGTGCTGGGAATTATTGCGGCCAAGGGCGAGGCCGCGGATGCAACCGTGCTCGGCGATGCGGTCCGCTTCATGTTGCGCGGCCAGAACCGCGACGGCGGTTTCGGCAGCTACGAGGCGCGCCGCACCGTGACAGGTCTCGAGTGGTTGAACCCGGCCGAGATGTTCGGCGACTCGATGACCGAACATTCCTATGTGGAGTGCACCGCGTCCTGTCTTGCGGCGTTCGCCGCCTGCAGGGAGCACTTCCCGCAAACCACGGACCAGGCGCTGACGAGCGCCATTTCACGGGGTGACGCCTGGCTGCGCCGGACCCAGGCGGTCGACGGTTCCTGGCGCGGTGTATGGGGCGTTCAGTTTATCTACGGCACCTTTTTCGGGATCAGGGGTCTGCTTGCCGCCGGGGCCCGGCCCGGTGATCCGGCGCTGCGCCTGGCCTGCCAGTGGCTGCTGGAGCGCCAGCGCAGGGACGGGGGTTGGGGTGAGCACCACAGCGGCTGCACGACCGGGCGCTACGTCGCACACGAGGAAAGCCAGGTCATCCAGACCGCGTGGGCATTGATTGCACTGCTGGAGGCAAGCGATCCGAACTGGAGCGCGATTTCACGGGGCGCCCGCTATCTGCTCAACGCCCGGAACGCGGACGGGTCCTGGCCAAAACAGGACATGGCCGGGGTCTTCTTCCGCACGGCGCTCCTGGATTACGTCCTGTACCGGCAGTATTTTCCCCTGCACGCACTCGGTCTCTATGAGCAGCGGCGGCTGGCCCGGGTGGATTTGACAGCCCCCGTTCCCTCCGCCGATGTGAAACTGGCTGAAGCAGCAGGTTCGTAGAAGCTCAATCCAGGGAGCGGCATGAAGAGAAATAATGAGATGATCTATAATAGATTACCGCTAGTGAGAGTACATTCATGGCAACGCGTTTGATTAAGAATCTGGCGAGCACGGTTAACTGGCAGCATGTGGCGAAGCGCTCCAGGGGATATGTCGAGCGGTTCTCACCCACGGAACGGAAAAAACTGAAAGACGGGACATTCGACTACATGGGGTTGACCCGGGACTACTACGACCTGGCAACCGCATTCTACGAGTACGGATGGGGGGAGTCTTTTCACTTTGCCCCGCTTTACCCGGACAAACCGTTCAAGGAGTCGATCCGGCTCCACGAGATGTACCTGGCAGACGTGCTGGACATAGAGCCGGGTATGCGGGTGCTGGATATCGGTTGCGGTATCGGCGGGCCCCTGGTCGCCATCGCCAGGCACACAAACGCCGCTATCGTCGGGCTTAACAACAACCATTCCCAGGTTGAAAAAGCGCGCGCCAGAACTGCGAATGCGAACCTGGATCCGCCGGCCGAATTTATCGTCGGTGATTTCATGCACATCGATGCGCCGGATGCGAGCTTTGACAGGGCTTATAATATCGAGGCCATGGCGCACGCCACGAGCAAGGCCGCGGCCTATGCCGAGGCCTACCGGATTCTCAAGCCCGGAGGGCTGTTCGCTTCCTACGAATGGTGTATGACTTCAAGGTTCGACCCCGCCAATGCGGACCATCAACATATAAAGCGCGAGATCATGATCGGCAATGCACTGCCCGATATCAGCACGTTTGAGGACGTTGACCGCGCGCTGGAGGAAGCCGGCTTTGAAATCCTGGTGAACGATGACTTGGCGGAGACCATCGATACCGGTGTGCCCTGGCACAAGGCGCTGGGAGCGCAGAAGTTCACGCCCCTGGATTTCCTGAAGACGCCGGTCGGGCAGCAGGTCACGGCGAAGATGCTGTGGCTGTTTGAACGCATCGGGCTGGCGCCCAGGGGTTCGCACCAGGTCGCAACCATTCTCAACCGGGGCGCGGACGGCCTGTCGGCAGGCGGCAAACTGGGTGTCTTCACGCCCATGTATTTTACGGTGGGGCGTAAGGCGGGCTGAAAGCTATCCCGCATTTACCAACACATCACCACCTGGCGAACGAATAAGACGTTCCAGGGTAGCGGCCTTGGTACCGTGGCGCGGATCAAGCATATGGCGCACCTCGCTCTCTTTCAGATCCAGGGAAAGGTACTTAAACGACGAATTTACCACCATAGCTATAGAGATCTTCAGTTTAGCCGATAAATCTTCATCCTAGTCATATTCTGAATATAATACGACATTCTAAACTAGCACTGACGGACGCATAATCCATTTAAGAACTATCACTCAAAACTCCTCTTATCACAGATAAAAGCTTCTGAATATGTTTATTTATACCCTGGCAACCATGGACACAAAGGGAGACGAGATTTGTTTCGTCGCTGACAAAATCAGTCAGACCGGGATAAAGGTTAAAATTGTTGATGTTGGAACGGCAAACAACCCGCAAAGACCCCCCGATATCGGTAAAGAGACAATTGCAGCATGTCATGCCAAGGGAGCACGACATGTACTGGATCAGAATGATCGGGGAATTGCCGTAAAAGCAATGGGCGAAGCCCTGGAAAACTTTTTGCTGCAAGAACATAACGAGAACAGAATTGCAGGCGTCATTGGTATCGGCGGCTCTGGTGGAACCTCATTGATATCGAGAGGTATGAGGGCCTTACCAATCGGTCTTCCCAAACTACTGGTATCGACTGTTGCCAGCGGAAACACCCAACCTTATATAGATTGTAGTGATATTACGATGATGTATTCGGTGGTAGATATTGCCGGCTTAAATAACGTATCCGAAGTCATCCTGAATAACGCAGCTCAAGCGCTCAGCGGCATGGTAATTAACTATTCACGGCCCGAGACAGAAAAGAGGGCCATTGGAATGACCATGTTCGGTGTGACGACCCCTTGTGTGGACGCAGTGCGAAAAAAACTGGAGTCCCAGGGAAAGGACTGTCTTGTTTTTCATGCAACGGGTACTGGTGGGCGAGCTATGGAAAGTCTGGTAAACAGCAGCTACATCGATCAGGTTTTGGATATTACAACAACAGAGGTAGCTGATGAAATTGTAGGTGGCGTATTTCCCTGTGGAGAGCATCGCTTCAATAGCGTTGTGCAAAACCGTATACCTTGCGTAATGAGTCTGGGAGCATTGGACATGGTGAATTTTGGTGGCCTCGAAACCGTACCTGAAAAATTCAAAAACCGTAGTTTGTATGTACACAATCCGGAAGTAACCTTAATGCGCACAAACGTGGAGGAATGTATAGCTATAGCAAAATGGATGGCTGCCAGGATAAATGAAAGCAAGGCGCGATTTACACTTGTCATCCCTGAAGGTGGCGTATCAATGCTTGATGCCCCAGGGCAACCTTTCTTCGATACTGAAGCTGACGAGGCCCTGTTTAATACTCTGGAAGAGACTGTTGAGCAAAATAAAGAACGAAAAATACTGCGCTCATCTCATAACATTAATGATCCGGAATTTGCTGAAGTGCTACTAGATGCTTTAGCTGATGTGTTGGACATGAACGGTACTCCATAACTTTGCTGTGTAAATTCGGGGACAGAATTAATTCTGTCCCCAGCAAGCTCAAATGATAGCGAATGAATAGAGAACAAGTTCTAAAAAAGCTGAGGAATAAAGTTAAGGCGGGTGAGTTGATCATTGGTGGTGGCGCAGGAACCGGCTTATCAGCCAAGTGTGAAGAAGCCGGGGGAATAGACCTGATCGTAATCTACAATTCCGGGCGCTACCGTATGGCCGGACGAGGTTCGCTATCTGGTTTATTGGCTTACGGAAATGCCAATGAAATAGTCAAAGAAATGGCCAGTGAAGTTCTGACTGTCGTAAAAGCAGTTCCGGTACTGGCCGGAGTGAATGGCACTGACCCATTCATGATGTTAAAGCCTTTCCTGCAAGAATTGAAAGATATGGGATTTGCTGGAATACAGAATTTTCCGACTGTTGGTTTGATTGATGGCGTCTTCAGAATGAACCTGGAAGAAACCGGAATGGGCTATGGCAAGGAAGTTGAGTGTATCGCGGCTGCCCGCGAGCTCGACCTGCTGACGACTCCATATGTATTTGATATTGACGAAGCCAGGCTGATGACCGACGCGGGCGCAGACATAGTTGTTGCCCACATGGGCCTGACAACAAGCGGTAGCATTGGTGCTGCGACATCGAAAACGTTGCCTCAATCGGTCGCATTAATTCAGCAGATAACAGATACCTGCAAAGGGTTAAATGACGATGTACTGGTGCTATGTCATGGCGGGCCAATTGCCGAACCCCGGGATATGCAATTTGTCATAGACAATGTAAAAGACCTGGATGGATTCTATGGCGCGAGTTCAATGGAACGCCTACCTGTTGAACGGGCACTTACGGAGCAGGTTGCTGAATTTTGTAAAATTAAGAGGGCAAAATAGAAATGTTAGGTAATAGAGTTGTGTTAATCACCGGCGCCGGCGGGGGAATTGGGCGCGGCATCGCACAGGCGGTAATGAAAACAGGCGCCGCAGTGATCGTTACTGATCTGGATGCAGATTCGGCTAATGCGACCGCTAAAATACTGGCGGACGATTATGACGCTGAAGATGTGATGGCCGTAGCGATGGATATTACCGACAGGGATGCTGTGGCTGACACAATCGAAGCCGGCGTAGCGCGCTTCGGAAAAATTGACGGGCTCGTCAACAATGCGGCTGTATTAGCGGACCCAGGACCTCTACTGGATTCAGATCCGGCTAAACGAAAAAAGGAAGTCGAAGTAAATCTCGGCGGAACTATTATTTGCTCACAGGCTTTCGTGCGCCAGGTAATCAAACAAAAAACAGGCGGCAATATCGTTAACCTGGCTTCGGAAGGCGGGTTCAGGGCGCACGTAATGATGGCAAATTACAGTGCTACCAAAGCGGGGGTCATTAATCTGACACAGGCACAGTCCGCGGAGTGGTGCAGGTATGGTATCAACGTAAATGCCATCTGTCCCGGCGGCATACATACCGATATGTTGCAGGCTGCAGCTGAGGCAAAGTCGACAAATTCCGATATCTCCGCAACCGCTTTGCGCGAGACCTGGATTTCACCGCAATTGGGTAGAAGGATGGAAGCTATTGAAGTCGGCTATGTTGCTGCATTTTTGTTATCCGAAGAAGCCGTCCTGATTCGGGGACAGGCTATTCGAGTATCAGGTGGCTTGGAGCACGAAAATTTGCAAGACTATGAAATGTAAACTTGAAACTTATTGGCGGAGATGAGCAATGTGTAAAGTGTATGATGGCAAGGGGCGTTTTTTGACGGCCGAAGAGATTGAACGTGAATACCCGGACTGGGGTGCATTAGGCTGGGCATCGAGACCTCACGATACAGGTAGCAAAAATCTGGTTGTGATCGAGGTCACATTTGCACCCGGCCAGGGACACAATTTTCATAAGCACCCTCGACAGGAGGAAATCCTCTACATGATAGACGGTACTGTCGAACAATGGATAGAGGAAAAGAAGCAGAATATAAAGAAGGGAGATGTTGCATTTATTCCTGAAAATACCGTGCACGCATCCTTTGGAATACGACCTACACTGAACCAAGGTTAACTCTCATGACCCTGCGAAACATCCTGGTACCGGCTTTACTGATTCTTGCAGCATGCGCCGACGATGTGCCCACAAACAAGCCGGCCAGTATCGAGTCCGGCAAAGACAACGCCGTTGCGGTTCAACCTGAAGACCGCGGCGTGCCCTTCTACGGATTAACGCAGGACCTGAACCGCTCTTCCGACCTTGCGCAGATCAATACCGCCAACATACAAAATCTCACACCGGTCTGGACGCTTGCCCTCGGGGAGAAAATCGGCCTGCAGACACAACCGCTGGTAATCGGCAATGTCATGTACGTGACAACGCACAATTCGACACATGCAATCGATGCGGCGAGCGGGCGGCAGATATGGAAAACAGTAATCGAATATGCAGACAATGCGTTGAATTGCTGTGGCTACGGCAACCGCGGCCTGGCTTACCACGACGGCAAACTGTACCGGACCAATATCGACAACCGCATTATCGTTTTTGACCCGGACAATGGCGCGATACTCTGGGAAAAAGAAGTACATGATGTCTCGCCCAGTTACTCCATGACAAGCGCGCCGTTGGTGGCCAATGGCGTCCTTATCACCGGCATTGGCGGATCTGAATTTGCAGCGCCCGGGTTTATCGACGGCTGGGACCCGGACACGGGAGAGCACCTGTGGCGCCTGCATACCATTCCCAAACCCGGAGAACCGGGCAGTGAGACCTGGGAGGGTGACGACTGGAAGCGGGGCGGCGGCGGCACCTGGCTGACAGGCTCTTACGATGCCGAGCTTGACCTGGTGTACTGGGGCGTTGGCAACCCGGCCCCCTGGAGCGCCCACCGCCGATCGGGCGACAATTTATATACCAACAGTATGCTGGCAATCAGACCGCGTACCGGGGAAATGGTGTGGCACTTTCAATTCACACCCAACGATACCGGCGATTACGACGGCAACAACGAACCACTGCTCACCGAACTGAAAATCGGGGACGAACTGCGCAAGGTCCTGATCCAGGCAAACCGCAACGGCTTCTTTTACGTGCTGGACCGGACCAATGGCGAATTTATAACGGCAAACGCATTCGTCGAAAAAACCACGTGGACCGCGGGACTCGATGCCGTAACGGGGCGGCCTGAACGTTCCAAATCCGTCGATCACATGCTGAAAACGGGCGAGCCCACCGAAGTGTGGCCGACCGCATTCGGCGGCAAAAACCTGGCGCCCATGTCTTACAGCAAACGCACCGGACTGGCTTATGTCAACGCGATCAACACCGGCTGGATTGTCACTCCGGTGGACCAGGAATTCAAGGAAGGGGCGCTGTTCTTTTCCATCGATTTTGAATTTGTCGATGCAACGGTCCCCAAAGGCGAGTTGAAGGCCATCGACCCGTTAAGCGGCAGCATAAAATGGAGCTTCCCCACTGAAACAGCCATGAATGGAGGCACCCTGGTCACCGCAGGCGATCTTGTCTTTTCCGGGGCCCAGACCGGTGAGTTATATGCCCTCCACGCCGGGACGGGTGAGATGTTATGGGAGTACCGAACCGGCTCCGGTATCGTTGCGCCACCGGTAACCTACCAGGTCGACGGTAAACAATATGTAGCCGTCGCCAGCGGCATCGGCGGCCTGTATGCAGCCGTCTCCGGGGACCCTAACATAAAAAATATCAATCCGGGCAACTCCATCTGGGCATTCGCCCTGAACGATGGCGCCATTGCCAGGACGCCGGTCGCGAAAACGATCGTGCCGCCGCTCAAGCCGACAGAGATTGACACCAACCCGATGCCGGCAACCGCCGTGGCAGGAAAATCGCTTTATCACCAGTACTGCGCACACTGTCATGGTGTGGACCGCATGGCAAGCGGCACCAACTATGACCTGAGGCAGTTTCCGGAAAATGCTGAGCAACGCTTCGTTTCCGCCATTGTTGACGGCAAGGGCACTATGCCGGGCTGGGGTGATACATTCAGCCGGGAAGAAATGCTGACTATCTATTCCTATGTGACGCACTGAGACGGCGACCACCCGGACGGGAACCACAGTCTCGAAGTATTTTCCCTTCTCCAGGGCGTCTCACGACGACGCCATCTCGCGTTGCAACTGGACTTTGCGCATCAGGTGCTGTCCCGAGGTGACCGGGTCGTAACGGGACGGATTATCGGCGTCACAGCAAGTCGGCAGCGTCTCTATGAGGGCGTCGTAGTTGGGCTGGTGAAAGTAGACGATGGACAGCCTCGACGTGCCGGGCCCGACCGGCGGCGTCACGACCCGGTGCATGGTCGACACCCAGCGGTCGTTGGTCCACTGGGCCATGAGATCGCCAATGTTCACCACCAGCGCGCCAGGCACGTGAGGCACCTTCATCCAACTGCCGTTCCGATGCAGCACCTCAAGGCCGCCGGGCGCAGCGTCGGTCATAAGCATGGTGAAACTACCGAAATCCGAATGGGCCCCTGCCCTGAACTGGCCGGGGAGCGGTTCATTATCGAGCGCAGGATAGTACAGGGCGCGCATCGAGGAGATGCTCTTGTCCACGTAAGGGTCGAACTGGTCCTGCGGCAGGCCAAGCGCAACGGCCATCAGTCCCATCATCCGCACGGCGAGCGCATCCGCGGCGCGATAGTATTGTATCCACGCCGCGGAGAACCCGGCGACCTCACCAGGCCAGACGTTGGGGCTGAAGAAGGGCCGTGACTCAGGGGTGTGGAAGTAAGGGTCATCCGCCGGCACGTCCATCCGGTTACAGGTGTAGGTCTCCTTGAGATCCGGGGGGCTTGCATCGCCACGGCTGTAGGAAAGCGCCTCCTGGCGCAGGTAGCCGACATATTCCCCGGGTGGCGGTTGATAAGCGGCTTTCACCTCCTCGGGCAGCGAAAAAAACGAGATGCACGCGGCGCGCACGTCGCTGATCAACTGCGCGTCGATACCGTGCCCCGTTATCACGAAGAAACCATGGTCCCGGCAGATAGAGTCTATCTCGGCCGGTGTATTTTCCGCAGCGCTATCCCCGGCAAGCCAGCCCGAGACGTCGATGACCGGAATTTCAGTTCTGCCGCTCACAGTGCGCCGGAGCAGGTCAGGGTTTAATCATCGAGTACCGCCGTCACTTCGATCTCGACCATGATCCCCGGCAGCGCCAGCGATTGTACGCCGATCAACGTGCTTGGCGGCGGTTCACCCGGTGCGTAGAAGGCCGCGGTTTTTTCGATGACCGTCTGCACCATATCGGCGTTATAATCGACGATGTAAATCCGGCCGCGCACCACATCAGCCGGGGTCGCACCGCCCGCGGCAAGCGCAATACCGATGGCTTTAAAAGATTGATCCATTTGCTCGGCGAGCGTGTCGCCGACCAGGTTCAGGTCGGCGTCCATCGGCACCTGGCCGGCGCAGTGCACCATCTTTTTTCCGGTACTGACAACGACACTGGTGTAGCCGTGTACTACATCCGGCAGAATACCCTCGGGGTGGATAAATTTATTTGGCATATTCGTTCTATTGTCTGTTCAGTCCGTCTGAGTTGACGGCCAGTGGGCGCGATAGCGTTTCACCAGCCAGCGATTGAATTGCTGCAGTGTCTCCTCCTGCCAGGAATAGCGTCCATGGGGGCCGAAGCGTGAGCGCAGACCCTTCTGCACCATCGTATCTGCATGGATATCCTGGATGTTAAAATCGTTCACGCCGGCTTCCATGTCCCTGAACAGCAGGTCGAACAAGGGTTCGTTCGGCGCCCTCGGGTCCATACAGTAACCGATGTGGATATCAATCGCTTCCGCGGCCTTGGGATTGACGATGAAATAGGTAATGGTGTCGGGCGTCACGGCGAGGCCGAGGCTGGGGGGCACCAGGCAGAACATGGCGCGGTGCCGCTCGTCATCGCTCAGTTTTTCAAACACCGGTAACAGGGTTTTCCTGGTGGCGTTGAATCCGCCGTCGATGTGGGTGAAATAATTGAGCCGGGAGACATGATTCTGCTCATCGTCCCATTCCAGGAAGCGGGCGTTTTCAGACGGCACATGGTCGCCGATACCGACATGCAGGCGGTTGGCGTGATAACCGTCGTTGAAGTTTTCCAGCATCACCTTCCAGTTCCACGGCAGGTCTTCGTAGGTGTCGCCGATTTTTGTGTGACAGTTATCCAGGTCGAAGTTAGACAGCAACTCCGTGAGTTGCTCCAGCGTCGGCGCGAGCTCGTCGCCCTGTTCCGTAAAGCGGCAAAAAATAAACCCGTTCCAGATCTCCGTCGACAACGACGGCAGGTTGTACCGCGCCTTGTCAAACTCGACTGCCTGGTCCATTTCCGGCATCGCGAGTAATCTTCCATCCAGGGCATAACTCCAGTGATGGTACGGGCAGAGAAACTTATTGCAGTTGCCGCTGCCTTCGGCGACAACCATGCCGCGATGCTGGCAGACTGCGGAGAGAACGCGTACCTGCCCATCCCGGTCGCGTACGACCAGCAGGGGTTCATCCAGCAGGGTCAACTGGTACCAGTCGCCCGGGTCCGGGATCTGCGAGGTGCGTCCGACACACATCCAGTCCTTCGTAAAAATCGTGTCGCGCTCGAAGCTGTGAAATTCAGGCGAGGTGTACAGGATCGGGGGCAGTATCCCGGCCTCGTTGACCGGTGCGGTGGCGGCATCAAAGGCCTTCAGCATATCCGCTCCGAATATCTCATGGGAGTTCATCATTGCCAATCTCCGGACAGTGTCGGTTATCGCTCAAATATCCAGTCCCAGGTGTGAGGCATCGCAGAACGGCGGTGTCCCGGTCTTCTTGCAGCCGCACATCCCTACGAAATCGTACTCTTTCATTTCAAACCTGACCGGGTTGATACCGGTGCCCTTGTGTGAGCCGTCACAATAGGGCTGGTTCTTTGACTGCCCGCAGGCACACCAGTAATAGGCGCCTTCGTCCAGGAACAGGAGATACGGGTTGGTGTCGGAACCTGCCGGGAAGCGTGTTTTCACCCAGCCGTCTTTTGCCGGGCTGATCATTTTCATGTTGCTGGTGATGCGCTTGAACAACCACTTTCCATCAACCTTGACCACCTCGGCATCGTACACGCCGGTGATCCAGTGCGGCTCCGCCTCCTTGGTATCTTCAGCCGGCATGGTTGCGGGTTCCCACAAGTACCAGATCAAGGTGGCGGAATTACCATCGTCCGCCAGGTCTATCTTCGGTGAGATCATGAAATGCAGCGACCACCAGACTTTCTCGCCGGCAATGGCTTTCAGGAAACCGACGGCCTTGTCGCGGCCAACCCAGGCGCCAAACCCCTTCGCCTCCCACACCGCATCTTCGGTGAACAAGGGCATCAACATATCCACGTCGTTACCGTTATCCGCCGCCCGGGCATAGTCAACGATCAGGCGATTGATGTCTTCGATGGCCTCGACGTGCTGCAACCGCTTGTCGATACTCTTCAACAAACCTTTGATTTCTTCAAGATCACTCATCTTCTACTCTCCATTGGTTACAAAAAAACTACGGCGCACACCGCTGGAGTCGTTAATAGTTATACCGCAGCGAAGCCCCTACCCAACGGGGCTTGCCGTAGGAATAGGTAACACAACCGCACAGGTTCGACACGTCGAAGCCGATCAGGCGAATGCGCGCATCGGTAAAGTTGTTGACGAACACCGTGCCGTCCCAGCGTCCATCGGTGCTGGTCCAGTTGATGCGGGCATTGCCCACACCGAACTCGCGCGTCCTCTGGGCATCAAAATTGCGGATGTTGTGGAAGAAATTGGAGTTGTACTGCGCATCCATCTGTAGCGCCAGCGAGCCGTTGAAAACATCCTGCGGGAAGGTGTAGCGGACCAGCCCGGACAACTGGGTCTCGGGTGCAAACGCCGGTCTGACATCGCGAAAGACCGCCGGCGCCACCTCCAGGTTCTTGACCTCGGCTTCCTGGAAATGCGCGCTCAGGATCACATCAAAACCGTTGCCGAAACTGGATTGCAGATCAAACTCGCCACCGGTGATCGTGGCATCGTTATTGACGATGAACCCGGAGGAACGCACGAATACAAACGCCTGGTAATCCTTGTAGTCATAGTGGTACACCGACGCATTCAGACGGGTCGTGCCGTCGAACAGGGTTGACTTGAAACCTGCCTCGTAAGAAAGCAGCACCTCTTCACCATAGGGAATCTCGCTGTCGGGCAGGAACGGCGTGCCGTCCGCCACCTTGGCGTTGTAACTGCCGGCCTTGACGCCGCGATTCACGCCGACGTAGAACAACAGGTTTTCGTTCGGATGGTAGTCCAGTTGCACCTTGCCGGTCCAGAGCGTGGGCGAACGGCTGTCGGCAAACGGTGTGCGCAGGGTGCCGTTGAAATCGTAACCTGAACCGGCGACGCGCGTATCGGTTTCAACCCGGTAATCGTCCGTGTTCATGTAGGCGACGATACTCCGGGTGTAACTTTGTTTTTCGACCAGGCCGCGGATCCCGGCGATGAACGTAAACTGGTCGTTGAGATCGTAGTCCACCTGCCCGAACAGCGAATAGGAATTGGTCTTCAGCCTTACTTCGTTGTTGGCTTCGGTGCCGAGGAAAGGTATATAGGCGCCGGGGATCACGGATCCGTCCGGCGCATTACCCAGGCCCAGCAATGGTGAATTAAGGGGTAAGGCCAGCCCGGCAGTATTGTCATTATCGATGTGCAGGTAATAAAAACCTGTGACCCAGCGCATGCGTTCCGTTTCGCCGTTAAGACGCAGTTCCTGTGAAAAAGTATCCTCCGATGCCAGCGAACCGAAGATACCCTGGGGAACCGGCGCGCCATCGGTATCGAGGATAACAAGCTTGTCGAAATGCATATAGTTACTGACTGAGGTCAGGTTTACCTTACCCAAATCCCAACTCAATTTGGCGGTGACGCCGTGACTCTCGAATTGATTGACGTCGTCTGCGGAAATATCGTGGGACGTATCGAAGCCATCCCCGTCAGGGTCGATATAACCGAAGAAATCACCACCCGGCACCGGACGCAGGCCGTCTTCACGTCCGGCAAACGGGAACGGTACGCCGGGTATGCCGGTAATCGAAGGTGAAAGAACCAGAGCCCCAACATCAAAAGACGTCGCCTGCAACTCACCGTCAAGCCCTTCAACCCCGGGCATGTAACATCCGCCGGTCTCGGCGGAAATCGCTTCGCAGACGTTGTCCGGCGGCGAGACTATACTGTTTACAAACCGCCCCTGGGCATCAAGGACAGTAACAGCGGGAAAAGATTGTGTGGGCCCGGCGCTGGTTTCGGTGCCGGCGCCGAAACCACTCACCAGGAACTCGAAATTGTCGCTTGGCTCAAGCAGCAACTGGCCGCGTATTGCCCAGGAATCATCGGTCCATGCATCACCGGGTTCCGCCCTGCCGGGCCCGAAGTTGCCGAACGGATAAACCGCGGCGCCAGGGGCGCCATCGGGATAGTGGTTATCGAATATGGCATCATGCTTGTTATACATGCCGCTGACCCGCGCGGACAGGTTCTCGCCCAGCGGACCGCTGACCGCGCCCTCAAACCGCACCTGGTCGTAGGAACCGTAGGTAATATCGGCAAAGGCTTCCGCTTCCCGTGTCGGCTTGCGGGTGATGAAGTGCACTAGGCCGCCGGTAGCGTTGCGGCCGAACAGCGTACCCTGGGGGCCCTTGAGTATTTCCACCCGATCCACATCAAACGTGGCAAAGCTCTGGCCCTGGATCATGGGGATATAGCCTTCGTCGATGTAGACGGCAACGGGGGACTCGGTTACATCGAGAAAATCATTCTGGACAACACCGCGGATGGTGAAAAGCGTCGTTTGCCCGCCGAGATTGCCGGCGGTGAACACGCCAGGGGTAATATCGGCAATCTGTGTGCTGCTCTCCAGACCCATCTGGTCGATCTGCTCGCCCGACCAGGAAGTAATCGCGATGCCGACATCCTGGATGGATTGTTCACGTTTTTGCGCCGTAACAATGACTTCCTCGAGCAGGCCGCCACCCTGGGCCGCGACCGGACTGGCATAAAAACAGACGGACAACAAGGAAATTATTCCGATGGTTTTACGCGGTGCCAGTGTGAAAAATGTATTGATAGACATGTAACTCCCCCTCATGTAAACAGAATTCGTATTGTCGATAATATTATGAATTATCGATAATTAGAAGCCCTCTGTATAGCTAAACAGGGTCAGACCAGTTCAAAATGACACATTTTATTTTCCTGTTGACACCAGTGTAGACTGTTCTCCCTATGAAAAACCCGGCCCGAATTGAACAGGTTCTCAGGTTCTGGTTCGACGAGCTCTCTCCAGACGATTGGTTCGAGGGCGAGGAAGCGGTTGACAACCACATCCGCGCACGCTTCCAGGAACTGCACGAAGCCTTGCGGGAACAGGTCCCCGAAACCTGGCGGAGTAGCGCGCGCGGTTGCCTGGCCGCCGTGATCGTCCTCGATCAGTTTCCACGCAACATGTACCGAGGCACTGAAAAACCTGGAGTTTCTGGAAAATATTGAACCAAACCCCTGATACGGGAAGGCGATACCGGCCTGTCAAGTCTTGATCTGCGCGCCGAACGGCATCTCGCGCAGGCGCTTGTTCGTGGCGGCATAGATGGCATTGGCCAGCGCCGGGGCTATGGGTGGCACACCCGGCTCTCCCACGCCTGCCGGCGGTGCATTGCTCTGCACCAGGTGAATGGATGTGGCCGGGGCCATATCCATGCGCAACATCGGGTAATCGTCGAAGTTGCCCTGCACCACCCCGCCGTCTGCCACGGAGATCAGGCCATCGCGGGCCAGGCCGATACCAAAAACCACCGCTCCCTCCAGTTGCGCGCGCACCCGGTCCGGGTTTACCGCCAGCCCGCAATCAAACGCGACATGGGCGCGCGGGACGCGCCAATGGCCGTCTGCGTCCACCGCGACCTCTATCACCGCTGCCGTATAGCTCAGGAAACTGTAATGCGCGGCAAACCCCAGCCCGTGACCCGGCGCAAGTTTTCTGCCCCAACCGGCCTGTTCCGCCGCCAGTTCGGCAACGTGGCGCAGGCGCGCGGTATCGAACGTATAGCCGTCCGCGCCTTCCATGCCATACCCTGAGAAATCGAGAAGCCGGTCCGGACCGAGCAGGTCCAGGTAATTCTCCAGCGGGTCGCGCCCGCGGGCATGGGCAATTTCATCGGCGAAACTGCCTATGGCAAATGCCTGGAAGATATTGCACACCGATCTCAACCAGCCGATGCGGATCTTCGCCGGCGCCGCGCCCGCCTCGACCCGGATATTATCGATGGCAAACGGCATGCTCACCGAGCCCTGCCCCAGTTCCCAATCGGCCGGGTATACGGCATCGGCGTCAAACGTCGATTTTATCGGGGGAAAGGCAGTGCGCTGCAACCATCCCGTCACCGCGCCGGTCTCGGAAATGCCGGCCTTCAGGTACTGGGCGCTGGGGGCATGGTAATAGCCGTGGCGGATATCGTCTTCCCGGCTCCATACCACCTTGACCGGCGCGCCGGTCTCCCTGGACAGGATGATCGCCTCGTTGATAAAGTCACACTTGGACTTGCGCCCGAACGCCCCGCCGAGCAGGGTCACGTTCACCTTGATTTGCTCCGGTTTGAAACCGGTAAGCCCGGCCGCGGCGGGAATAACCGACTGCGGGGACTGTGTCGGCGCCCAGATCTCACAACCGTCCGCGGTCACCGAGGCCAGCGCCGCCGGCGGCTCCATCGGCGCGTGGGCGAGGTGCGGGGTGTAGTACCGGGCTTCCAGCGTCAAGTCGGCTGCGTCCAGGGCCTTCAGGGCATCCCCCTCGTTGCGCCTGAGATCGCCTTCCTGCCTGGCGGTACGCAGCAACTGTATCCGGTAATCGTCGGAATCATAGTCTCCGTTATCTCCCGGGTCCCATTCGATGGTCAGCCTCCGGCGTCCTTCCAGCGCCGCCCAGGTATTGTCGGCAATCACGGCGATGCCGCCCAGCGCCTGGAATGCAGCCGGCGGTTCGGCGGCCTTTATTTCGATTACCTGGCGCACGCCGTTGACGGCCAGCGCCGCGTCCGCATCAAAGGACTTCACGCGCCCGAATACAACCGGGCAGCGTGCAATCGCCGCATATTTCATGCCGGGCACGCTTACGTCGGTCCCGTATATAGCCCGGCCCTGAATGAAGTCGTCCATGTCCACCATGGGCACGTCCTTGCCGATATAGTGAAACTCATGGTCCGGCTTGAACGTCAATTGATCCGGTCCGGGGACGGGCAACCCGGCCGCGTCGGTAACCAGGTCCCGGTAATCCAGGGCGCGGCTGCCGGCATCATGCAGCACCTGGTGCAGGCGCGCCCGGCATTCGGAGACGTCGACCTGCCAGCGGTCGGCGGCCGCCTGCTCGAGCATCTGCCTGGCAGTGGCACCGGCAATGCGCATGCGCTCCATGAAGCCGCGCACGGACCATGAACCGTCGGTATTCTGGTCCCCGTATACCGGATCACCCGGGGCCTGTACGACCTTCACCCGAGACCAGTCAGCCTCCAGTTCATCTGCGACGATGGAAGTCAGGCTGGTGCGAATCCCCTGGCCCATCTCGGACCGGTGCGAAACGATGAATACGGTGCCGTCGGCATCGATGCTGACGAATACGTCCGGGGACCACGGCGCGGTTGCGGAACCGGCGCCGGTCTGCGCCGGGTTGCTGTCGCGGCTGCAACCCCCCATCGACACGCCCAGCACCAGCAGGCCGGTGCTCTTGACGAAGTCGCGGCGGGAGAGTTTAACGATGGGATTCATGGCATCAGTGCCTGATCAGGGATTTGCATTTTCCGTCATTGAGTGAACATATCTGGGTGGTTTGCGTGTTTCCATGCGTAAAGGAATTCACGACATCACAAGCCCCGCTCCGGACATAGCATACCTGTGTGGTTGTGCCGGAAAGCTGGTGGATGTATACGGATTCACATCCGCTGCCGTCGCAGACCTGGACGATTTCCGGGCTTGCCGGTGTCTGATAAGGGGTGGATTCTTTCAGGTACCCGGTATTACAGCCGGCAGGGATGAGTAACAGGATTACGACTAGATGTTTCATCGGTAAAATAGATCGCTTTCCGGACAGTATAGCAAAGGCAGTGTTGTGGGCTTAAATCTCGATTATGTTTGCGAACACACCGACCTGGTGTTAGGATGCGCGCAGTTACCCGCCGTCAGCGTGCTGTCGGCTATTCATACGATAGACAAACTCATCTATTTTCCGCTCCTCGCCGTCAACAGGTCGACCTAAATTGTTTGAACAGTCTCGGTAGATATTTACTGGAATGTATTGACTTTATTTACAATAATCCAACAGCATGGGAAAAATAGGAAAGCGAGATTTTTTTGCTAACAATTCAAGCCTAATGATACACTGGACTTAAATTGAGAGGAGGAAAGTTTACTCCTGATAAGGAGGACAAAGCCATGACAAAAACACCTCAAACGCTCGATGGCAACATAAAAGCGTTTATTGATATGTCAGAAGAGTTAAATCAACACCATGCCGGTAAATTTGTATTAATTTATGATGGCAATTTTGTCGCGTCATACGATAGCTTTGATAATGCAGCGAGAGCTGCTATAGAACGGTACGGGAAAGGCCCATATTTAATTCGCCAGGTTGGCGCCCCGACTCAAATGCCTATGCCTGCATCTGTTGCTTACAGGCCTGTGCATGCCCATAATTGAAGCAGGTGTTCCAAACAGTGATGGGAAGCTCGATCCTAACCAGCTAACACTACTCGGCCCATCAATTCGAGTTTCTATAGGTCATTTTAGAAGCGGTGATTCGGCTAATGCCCTCCCAGAGCAAGATGAATATGCTGTAGCCTTAGTTGATACGGGCGCGACTGAAAGTTGTATCGATATTTCATTTGCGCAAAATCTTGAGCTGCCAATCGTAGATAAAATGACTATTTCCGGCGCTGGTGGAGCAAAATCACACGATGTATACATGGCTCAAATACATATCCCGGATCTCAAATTCACTCAATACGGTAAATTTGCCGGTGTCGATTTAGAAGGCGGAGGCCAGTTTCATAAAGCATTGCTGGGAAGGACTTTTTTGCAAAATACAATAATGATTTATGACGGGATCAGAGGCCAGGTCACACTAACGACTCGATAACAAGATTTTTGTATCAGGCCGCAATGCTTGATAAGGAGAAAGTATCAGACGCTGCACAAGCAGACCATTACGAATCAGGAGAGTAATGTCGTCGAACCGGTATGGAGATATTACGACCTCGATTTCCACAGAAATATTTACAGTCCCGAACTGACCAGCGCTTTTCATCGTTTTCAACTAGTCTGACCCATCAGGTCAATCCAAATTACGTGTCTGGAGTAGTTCCCCCTTTGACCGGGATATAAGTCTCTTGAATTCCTGGATCTGCCGGGGTTGGATAACGTTCAATATCCGGTATTTCATGTGCGCTTACATATTTTCTGGCGTCTTTGGTAAAGATGGTTACCATCCCAGTGATCGCACATTTAATGCCGACGGGGTGGGTTGTGGACATGTTTTTGTTGTTTCCTGATATCCCATGCCACGGATCACCGCGTAACCCCTGCCAATAAGCTAAGGAACCTCTGATCAAGTCCCCATAATATGAGATCATAGGCAAAAGTAAACCATCAGGGGGATCTCCATGAACCAATCGAGTTTTTCGGACCTGGCCTATGAGCATAAGAAAAAGACGACCCGCAAGGAGCGGTTTCTTACCGAGATGGATGCGATACTGCCCTGGAACAAGTTACTGAAGCCGATATTGAGGAAGTATCCCAAACCCGGGCAGGGCGGGCATCCCATTCCGGCAGAAGTGATGTTGCGGATTTACTGTCTGCAACAGTGGTACGGGTTGAGTGACCCTGGGATGGAAGACAGTTTGTATGACGTGGAGTCGATGTGCCGGTTTGCGGGGGTAGATTTGGGGTCGGTGCCGGATGAGACGACGATATTGAAGTTCCGACACTTTCTGGAGGCGCACCGGTTGACGGAGGCGTTGTTCCGACTAACCCGGCGCTATCTGTCGGAGAGAGGATTGTTATTGCATGAAGGGACGATAGTGGACGCCAGCATCATCAGTGCGCCGAGTTCGACGAAGGATCAGGACAGGAAGCGGGACCCGGAGATGAAACAGACTTCGATAAGGCAATGCCTGGTATTTTGGCATGAAGACGCATATCGGCACGGACATGCAGGGCCGGGTACACAGTGCGGCGGTGACGCATGCTGCCGTGCATGATTCCACGGTGATGGCGGACTGTTTGCATGGTGAGGAGGTCGTCATCTACGGGGACAAGGCGTATGCCGACGAGGTGCGCCGGCAGGCGGCGCTGGCCCGGGGCGTTGACTGGCGGGTGAGTCGCAAGGCAAGACGAGGCAAGCGGCTCAGTTGTGCGGACAAGTCGTTTAACCGGAAGAGTAATCGTACCCGCTCCCGGGTGGAACATGCCTTTGGTGTCATCAAGCATTTATGGGGGTTTCGGCAGGTGCGTTACCGGGGGTTGGAGAAGAAGACGGCCCAGGCGTTTACGTTGTTCGCCCTGGCCAATTTCTATATGGCCAGACGGGAGTTGGCCGTCACATGAGGGTCGGTCCGTCTGCAGGTTGGGATGGGGCGGAAAAAATCGCTTACCAGCGATACAGACCATCACCAAGCGACTGCCGAGTGGGTGGGAACGGGTTGTCGACGGCTCGATTTTTTAAAAACGGGGCTTGATCAGAGGTTCCTTAGATATAAATACAGCTTTATTGTCGAAATTAGTAACGGTCTCAATGTGACTTACTCGCATCATCTGAAGTCCCAGTTCGGTCTTTACCTCAACCCACTCCGGGCATTCGTGAGCAGCTAACCCGGCAGACAGTGTAGCCAGTGCAGCGAACAACATCGTTTTCATTCTCAAACCCCGCGCAGTAGTGACTTTGTTCCCGTAACTTTAGCACAACCCCGGAAATGGCGTTTCCCAGGGAAAAGTATACCCAAACAGGGATAAGCCGGGGAACATCATACAGGGCATTCAATCTGTAATCGGCAGAGACAAGTTACCTCTGCCTTTTATCGTGTATATTGGCAATGTCTAAGCACTTTTTTATATCAAGGACTAACGCAAGCTAACGGGAGAGATGTTATGTCAGTTGATATCATCGTCCATTACCTGACGGATGGGTATTGGGAGGGCACAGGACGTACTCGCCGCAAATTCGACGTACAGCCAGGCGGCACGCTTACCGTAAACATCACCGCATTGACATCAGAAGGCCAGCAGCTCGCGCGCTGGGCGCTCGATTCTTGGTCAAATGTTACAGGCATCCAATTTGAGGAAGTCAGTAACAGTGACGCCGATATCGTGTTTGATGATAATGGAGAGGATGCCGGTTCTTCTTCAACAGTCGTTGACGGAACTATAATTTCATCCCATGTAAACGTTTCTACAGGCTGGCTTGAGTACTACGGTACAGGCATAGACAGCTACAGTTTCCAAACGTATATCCATGAAATAGGCCATGCTTTGGGGCTGGGTCATGCGGGCCCATATAATGGAGGGCATCCTGATTTTCTAACGCAAACGGTTTCGTTTTCTGACTCTTGGCTGGTTTCCGTCATGTCTTATATTGATCAGGCCGAGAACGTGTTTAACCCATATGATTATGCGGGGCCTGTGACCCCAATGATTGCTGATGTTATGGCGATCCACGACCTCTACGGGAAACCAGACAGCGTGAATGGTGGTAATACTGTCTATGGTTACGGTTCCAATACTGACACATACATGGATGAGTTCTTCAGGGTCTGGACTGGAGAGGGAAATCCTTTTTCCCAAATAGACATGACCGGCGAACATCAACCGACGTTTATAGACTTCGATTCTGATGGCGATCTTGACCTAATTACACTAAGTCCTTATCGGTCGTTTCTCTATTTCTATGAGAACAGGGGAACACCTTCTCTTCCTGATTTTAGATATACGGATTTCGTTGATTGGGGTAGTAGAATTCAGGACTATGAGTTTGTGGATATCAATGGCGACGGAGGGGTAGATCTGTTTGTACTTGACCAGGAAGGACTTCATTTTCTGTTGCTCGGTACTGACCTACCAAATGTTTTCGTCCCCGGCTATTTTGATGGAGACGTTGAGTTTGTTGATCTTGATGGCGATCGGGATTACGACATCACTGTAATGACTCCCAACAGCTTTATACTGATAGAAAATTCAGGCACACCAACAAACCCTGAATACGGTGATGAAACAGAGGTCGAGGATGATTTTTTTCTCTTTAATGATTACACATTTGATGATATCGATGGAGATCAGGATTTTGATATGGTGTTTGTGGCATTCGATGGCACCATTATCTACGTGGAAAATACTGGAACCGCCACCTCACCAGAGTTTGCTGATCCCGTTAGCATTAACAATCCCCTAAATTCGGCAATATACGGAGATTTACCTAATAATCTCATCATTCAAGATTTTGCTTTTGCCGATATTGATAGTGACGGTGATCTTGACTTATTTTCCTTTGATGACAAAAGCAGAATTTTCTACTTTGAAAATACTGGAGCACCAGGCAGTTTTCACTTTGACCCTACCACCTTCAACCGCAGCACAGCTATTACAGTCTATGATACTGGCGGTTACGACAGACTAGATTTTAGAACAGACATCTATGGGCAGTGGATAGATTTAAACCCGTCCAATCCTTCTCATGTATACGGACTGACAGGCAACCTGATTATAGCCCATGACACCATTATCGAATCTGTTATCGCTGGCCGTGGGGATGACGTTGTTCTCGGCAATCAGGTAAACAACGCAATAAATGGTTTTTTAGGTGATGATCTGTTGTTTGGCAACGATGGGAATGACGCGCTGAATGGATCAGCAGGAAATGATTTGTTGAGAGGTGATAGGGGAAACGACCGATTAACTGGCGGGTCGGGCGCTGACACCCTCGTAGGTGGCCTGGGAAATGATACGTTTGTCTTTAGTCCAGAAGACGGAGTGTACGACGATAGAATTGTCGATTTCAGTAACGGGGACAACACTATCGATTTAAGCGCATTCGACACCATTAGTTCTGTCGATGACTTTGGATACCTCTATTACGATGAGACGCAAGTTGACACCTATCTTGATTTAACCGAGCACGGAGGCGGTAAGATAATTCTTCAAGATTTCACA
This sequence comes from Gammaproteobacteria bacterium, assembly GCA_965116495.1. GTDB lineage: Bacteria > Pseudomonadota > Gammaproteobacteria > Eutrophobiales > Eutrophobiaceae > JAAXHV01. Next base: position 1,977,475 of record OZ220696.1, read on the forward strand.
GACAGCATCACCGCGTCTGATTTTATATTTTCAGAAACAGTAGTAGCGTAACAGCTGATAAATTGATAGTTGTTGTAGGCATATACTAACAGCAGGCGGATTGTCGCTTTTTCCTATGGATACCCGGCGCTGACGTGGTAAACAGAGTGGTAAAGGTCAAGTATGATGCCTTAATTAATCACTAACAACAGCATGTTATGGGTTAAGTGCGAATCCCTGACGGAACATCGAACATCCTTGCCGTACCCTTCCTGTCAATTCTCTTAAGGCACCACGTCGCCGTGACACCACCAGGACACCTCGTGTCCCTTTGAACCCGCCGCCTCCTCAAAGTGCCGAATCGCGGCCTCAAATTCGTCACGACACCCGAGGTTTTGGAACCCGACGATCTGTCCAACCTCTGCTCCTGCTTTTTCCACATCGACACTACCCCTGCATAACAGTAAGATAAACACTCGCAAACCATCTATTCCTGAGGGGAAATATGATCCTGAGCCGCCGCCAACTGCTGGGGTTGTTATCATCCGGCACTTTCCTGCTCAGCGCCGGTGTGCGGGCCGCCGTCAAGCTGACGGGTAACCCGCAACGCCTGAGCTTTCCCCAGGGTGTTGCTTCGGGAGACCCCCAGCCTGACGCCGTGATGCTGTGGACCCGCGCCGAACCGGAGAGTCCCGCCGATACCGTTGCGCTGTCCCTGCAGGTCGCGCTGGACCCGGACTTTACCGGCCTGGTGCTGCAGGCCCCGCTCAGCACGGACAAGACCAGTGACTACACCCTGCGCGTGTTCCTCGATAAGCTTGAACCCGCCCGGACCTACTATTACCGCTTCCTGAGTAAAGACGGCAGCCGCTCGGTCACCGGTAGGACCCGGACTGCGCCCCATCCCGATTCCGCGGCGCCGGTTACGGTAGTGCTCGCCGCCTGCCAGAACTACGAAAGCGGGTTTTACGGTTCCTGGGCGCGGATGCTGGCTGACGATATGGCCGCTCCCGCCGGCGAACAGATAGATTTCGTCTTGCACACCGGCGATTTCATCTATGAGCGTGTCTTCCCGAAACGTTATCGCGGCGGCGACCAGCCGCGGTTGCCGCCACCGTTCCCCGACGGCGCCAACGATGACAGCAACGATTACGCGGTTTCCCTGGCGGATTACCGGCACCTGTACAAGACCTACCTGAACGACCCGCACCTGCAGGCCGCACGGGCGCGCTGGCCGTTCGTCTGCACCTGGGACGACCACGAGTTCAGCAACAACGGCTACCAGTCCTACAGCACCTATGGCGGTGAAAACCGTCCCGACCCGCAGCGCAAGTTGAATGCAAACCAGGCCTGGTTTGAATTCATACCCATGGTGCTCAGCGACGCACGCAACGGCGGGCCCGCCCACGATTTTGTGACAGCAGACCTGGGAGGCAGCGAGGAGGAGGACAACAACGCGGCGGTCGATTCCCTGTGCATCTACCGGCGCCTGGGCTGGGGCAGGTTGCTGGACGCCGTCATCACGGACAACCGCAGCTACCGCTCCCCCCACTGTCTTCCTGCGGGCCTCCATAAGCAACTGGGGCTGCCGATGAACACGGTGAAACTGGTTGAGATTGCCGATGGCGGGCGTGAGTACCGGGACGGCAACCCGCCTGAATTCCTCCCCTATGGCGACGGCAGCATGCCTAACCCGGCGCTGCGGCGGCCTGCCGGCACGATACTGGGTGAGGTGCAGAAGGCGTGGTTCCTGGACCAACTGAAGGAGTCCGGGGCCACCTGGAAGGTATGGGGCAACGCAATGCCGGCATTGCCGTTTCACATCGACCTGTCCGAGCTGCCGTCCCCCGGTCATGAAGACAGCCTGTTGACCATCGACTCGTGGAATGGTTACCCCCATGAGTTGCGCGGCCTGCTCGAGTTCATAGGCAGTGCAGGGATAACGGGGGTCGTGTCCCTGAGCGGCGACCATCACCTCCATGCTGCCGGCCTTCTCAGGGCGCGCCGTGATGACCCGGGCGAAGCGGCGGTTTGCGCGGAGTTCGTTACCACCTGCATCAGTGCGGAGTCGATGTATGAGGACGCGTTTGTCTCGGGACGGAACAATGATGAATTCGCGCCCCTGGTGTACCGGCTGGAGAACGGCGAGGAAATACCGGTATGGAACCTGACCCTGCAGGACGGCGTTGCCGCGTCGCTGGCATACCAGATCCACGGCGCACAGGCGTTGCCCGGTACTAGGGGAACGGATATCCGCTACGTGGACAGCACCGCCCGGGGCTATACCATCGCCAGGTTCGGCGTGTCTGAAGTCAAGGTGGAGATGGTGACCATGGGCGATGTGACCGTCCCATTCGAGCAGGCCCCTGCCGCCGCTTACCGGGCGTTCTTCAGACTGCCGCTATGGGAAGCAGGCGAGGAACCCCGTCTGTCAGGCCCGGACTTTACCGGCCCGCCGGCTTTTCCCTTCGCTGCGGATGAAGTCTGAGTAAACGTACGCGCTTCAGGGCGCCGGCTTGCCGTCCTTTGTCACCGTCGCCAGCATCACGTTCTGATCACATTTCATATTACCTTGTTTTTTCGGAGATAGTCTCCTAAAATACAAGGTATGATAAACAGATGGATTACAAATAAACTTAAAGAAACCATACGCCGCTTCCCCGCAGTTGCATTGCTGGGCCCGCGCCAGGTCGGGAAAACCACACTGGCTCTGACCCTGGGCAAGGCCCGCAAGTCGATCTACCTGGACCTGGAAGCACCGGATGACTTGGTCAAGCTGCAGGACCCGCTGTCTTTCCTGCCCCTGCACAGTGACAAGCTGATTATTCTCGACGAGATCCAACGGGCGCCGGACCTGTTTATGACATTGCGCGGACTTATCGACAAAAACCGGCGGGCGAACAAGCAAGGAGAGCAATTTCTGCTGCTCGGGTCCGCCTCAATGGATTTGTTACGCCAATCTTCCGAAAGTCTGGCGGGACGCATCAGTTATATGGAACTGTGCGGTTTCAATATTCTGGAAACGCCGCACAACAGGCCGCACGATCTTCACAGGTTATGGTTGCGCGGCGGTTTACCGAACAGCTACCTGGCCTCGTCGGATATCGTCAGTATGGAGTGGCTCGAAATGTTGATCCGTACCTACCTGGAACGTGATGTCCCGCAAATGGGGTTCCGGGTGCCGGCCAGTCGCTTAAGACGTTTGTGGACCATGCTCGCCCACATCCAGGGAGAAACCTTGAATTACCTGAAACTGGGCGGCAACCTGGAGGTCGATGGAAAGACAATACGGCATTACCTGGACATCCTGGTTGATCTCCTACTGGTACGCCGATTGCACCCCTGGTACGGGAACGTCAAAAAACGCTTGGTCAAATCGCCCCGGTTCTATATCCGGGACAGCGGGATTCTGCATCGGTTACTGGGCATTTCGAACTATGACGACCTGTTGTCCAACCCCGTCCTGGGGAAAAGCTGGGAAGGTTTTGTAATTGACAATATCCTGTCCGTTTTGCCAAACCATATCGAGCCCTATTTCTACCGTACCGCCGCAGGGGCTGAAATTGACCTCGTCCTTAAGCTGTCAAGCAGCGAGTTATGGGCGATAGATATCAAGCATGGCCTGGCCCCGCAAGTTAAATCGGGGTTTCATCAAGGAGCGAAAGATATTAACGCCACCGAAAAGTTTGTTGTTTACGGGGGTAATGATGAATTTACCACCAAAAATGACACGACGGTCATTTCTCTGCCCGGCCTCATGGACAGACTGGGTTAATGGCAACGCGGCGTGCCTGCTTCTCCTATGTGTGAAACAAGCTGCTGATTCTCTCACTTGAACCGGCCAGGATAATTGTCGTCAAACAGTGGAGCCTGTACGTGTCATCTAACCAGAAAAAGCGTCTATCCGGGTGCTGTCCATGGTGTGATATCTCCTCCTTAAACCCCCTCTAAAGTTTGGGGATTATATGCCTTAGTGCCCAAACATAGTCATGTCCTGGAGGAGTCGGGGCAGGCGTTGGTACAGGGCGGTGTGGCCCTTCCGGCAGGCGCTGTGCGCCAGGGCGCAGGCGAGCCAGGTTTTGCCGACGCCGGTGGGGCCGGTGATGAGGATATTGAGGTGGTCGCTGACCCATTGGCAAGACGCCAGGGATTGCATCAGGGCTTTGTCCAGTCCCCGCGGGTGGCGATAGTCGATGTTCTCGATGGCGGCCTGGTGTTTGAGTCGGGCGCGCCGCAATCGGCTGGACAAGCGCCTGTTTTCCCGCTCGGTGAGCTCCCGGTCGATGAGCAGGCCGAGACGTTCCTCGAAGCTGAGCGTGTCGATATCGGGCAGGGCCATTTGCTCGCTGAGGGCGCTGGCCATACCGGTGCATTTCAGGGTGTGGAGTTTCTCCAGGGTGGGATGTGTCAACATAGCAGTCTCCTGTTGTGGGTCAGTGGTAATAGGACGGGCCACGGATATTGTCGTGGTCATCCGGTAAGGCGGCCTCGGTCTGTGGGGCAAGGAGTTGCCGGTCCAGGCCGTGGCGGAGGATGGATTCGAGACTCTTGTAGCTGTGGCTGCCCAGGGTGAGGGCGCGCCGGCAGGCGGCCTCCAGCCGGTCATTGCCATAGATTTTGCCAAGACGCAGAATGCCTAAGCAGCCGCGGTAGGCTTGCTGGGGGTGCTTGCGGGCGGACAGGACACGGCGGATAAGGGTTTCTGTGGCCGGCCTTACCTGCGCGGCCCAGCGTTGCAGGTGTTGCGGGGATCACTCGCCGGCTTGGCGGTGTGCCTTGGCAACGCCTGCGCGTAAATTGTCCGGCACCACCACCTCCGGCACGCCACCGAAGTAGTCAAAACAGCGCACGTGCGCGCCGGTCCAGTCCTCAAGCCCCTGGGTCCAGGTGGCCTCGGCATAGGTGTAGTTCGATGCGCCCAGCGCTGCCACAAACACCTCTGCCTCACGCACCTCCCCGGTCGCCGGGTTGATGACCTGGGCACGCATACCGGCATAATCCACAAACAGCTTCTCGCCGGCCCGGTGCACCTGACGCATCACCAGGTCCAGCTTGCCGGCCCAGGCCCGGTACTGCCGGCAGAACCAGGTGTACTGATAGCCGTGCGGGTGAGTCTGGCGATACTCATGCCATAACAACTGCAGGGTGACGCCCGGGCGTTTCAACTCCCGATGAACTTCTGACCAATCGGGCATGCCGCGGGCCGCAGCGGGCACGGCCGGGGTGGGCGGAAACAGCAGACGCTCCAGCGCCCCGTCATCCAACTCAGCCGGCAACGGCCAACGCAACCCGGCCGCCTCGGCCCGGCGCAGGTACCCGTCCACCGCCGGACGGGAAAGGCCACAACTCCTGGCGGTCTGGCGTTTACTCAGGCCCTGGCCCCAGCACAGGCGTAATACGTCTTTTATCTTTCTCATGGACAACCTCTTTGCAGGCATCTGTGTCTCCTCCTTTCAATAGAAATAAGGACACAGGATACCGTTGGTTATCCACGTCAAACGCGCCGGTTATCTACCTCCTTGGGGGTGGCAGCTTTGCCGTGTAATGGGTGGCAGCTTTCGTGTGAAATGGGTGGCAGCTTTGCCGTGTAATCGGTGGCAGCTTTGATGTGAAATCCGCAGAAAGGCTAAAAAATCAACTTTGCGGGAGCTATTTACGGGATCCACGTTCAAGTCGAGGTATCTTTTTACTGGTTTGCCGAGGTAATAAGACAAAATGGCAGTAGCCCGGTGGGACGCGCGTAGTCTTTTCAGATCTGGAAGAGGCGCTTCAGGGGTACTGGCAGGAAATATCACCAAAGTTCGCAGAGGTAGAGGATATTATGGTTGTTGGGATTGACCTTATGCACAGGTCATTCCCGTCAGTGGAGAAAGCAATTTAACGGCAACGTAATCTAACTTTTTGGGGATTGAAATTACGCTATCGAGCACACATGCTTTGAGTCATTTGATAACCAGACCAAGGACGGTATCGCAATCAGGCAGATAGGCAATTATGTCAAAGAGCAGTTTATGAGCCCCTTGCCGGCCAGCGTTCGATGGTCGGTTCAGTGGTTAAGCCCATCTTCAGTAAAAAAATGCAATAGTCAAAAATAGCGGTGTCAATCTCCTCTCGCGGCGTGTGTCATAAAAGGTATTTGAGCCAGGGAGCATGATAGATTTGCCGGTGTGCTATGCTGGCAAAATGAAAAAACCGAACCCGAAAACACTGGCTGAAGACGTGCGCCGGTTCGGACTCATTCTGGCTGCAGCCGGCGTAGTTGCTGGCGTGTTGGAGGACACGAACGTATCACTCAGCGCCGGGCTTGCGGCAGCGGGTGGCGCCCCGGTGTGGTTAGGTAATCTGGAGGAGGAAGAAGATGAATATGGCTTTATTAAGCGCGGGCGGCGTCATTTTTGCAACCGGACTGTTATTCGCATGGCTGGCTCACCGCCAAACCCGGCGCAACCGTCAGGCCAGTCTCGACAACTGACCCGCAACCCCAACTTGCACAAAACGGGGTTTAACCCTGAAGTAACTGGCGCTCCCTAGGGGAATCATAATTATTCATAACATATTGAAATATAAGCATTAAAGTTATGAGTAAAAATGAGCAGTCCCACATACCTTACCACAGTTATTTTGTTAGTTCTGATAGGCTTACGATATCTCGGACCGGATACACAAGACGTTAATTCAGACTATTGTTAAAGGACTGTCTAAAAAGCCCGTGGTCCTGAAAGGCGGCACCGCGCTGATGCTGGCTTACGGCTTGGACCGGTATTCAGAAGATATTGATTATGATTCGAGCACCCGGATCGATTTGGTCAATGAACTGGACAGCATCATGCAAGGCACAAAAATCAACCACAGAATTATCATACTATAATCCTCGGTTCCTGCGCCTTTTCCAGCCGCGCAGGATAACACCACACTATACCGACTACATTATAGACGCAGACAGCGACGAATACGGCCACAGGGGCGCGGTTTCACTATGCTGCCTCCTCAACCGATACCGCATCGACCCCAACCTGTCGCTTAGGGCGCACAGCGATGCCGCGGGCTCGCTCTCGGCCAAACCTTATATCCCCACGCCTACTAGCCGGACCGCAGCGACTGATAAAAGCTCATCCAACAGCATGAACAGGTCATTTCCGGTATAGAACGACAGAGTGGTGGTCAGGATGTTTAGACAAACACCTGAGGGTCTGTGGTTTCGCTCATTACCGGAAAGCATTGTTGCCTGCTGTGTGTGATTTTCCCTTGATGGACAAATAACACGCCAACACAGTCCGTTTCATCCATCCGGCGGTCGCGGCGCCGGTGACCCCTGTCGTCATCGGTGTACGCATCAGACCCCGACCCGGTTGTTCACGCTGCGCACGCGCGGCGAGCTCTCACCGATGGACAAACTGCGACACGCCGGTCCCCATGCCTTAACCGATGCCGAACTCATCAGCATGTTTGCCTCGCCCCGGTACTTCGATAAGATACGCGAGCAGCTGTGCCAATATCAGGGCATTAGATGCCTCATCGACAACGTCCGGGACATTTCTCTCGGCAAGACCCTGACGGGGCGTCTCGAGGCGGCACTTGAGCTGTCCCGGCACTACCTGGAGGCGGAACTGCACGCCCGGCCGGTCCTCAGCAACCCGGACAAGACCAAGAACTACGTCAGGGCCTGGTTGTGCCGCTTCGAGCACGAGGCGTTCGCCTGTCTGTTCCTGGACAACCGCCACCGCATCATCAGCAACGAGATTCTCTTTACCGGCACCATCGACGGCGCCAGCGTGTACCCGCGCGAGGTGGTGAAACGCTGTCTGCAACTGAATGCGGCGGCCATCATCTTCTCGCACAACCACCCCTCCGGCATCGCCGAGCCGAACCAGGCCGACCGGCAGATCACGCTGAAACTGACCCAGGTCCTGGCACTGATGGACACACCTTGTGCATGAAGTTCGTGAAGCATAAACAATCTCTCCCAGGTAATCACCTTGGCACCCTCCGTCGTTTGAAACCAGACAGAGAGGATCCTCAGTGGTGTCACATTCGGCAAGTCGCAATGACTTGCCACCTTCCACAAACTGGGGAATTTTAATCCGGCATGAGTGGGGAGTTTTACACCGGCACTGACAACCGGTGCTGACGGCCGGTGAGGCTCGCGGCCTGCTGGACAGGATCAACACAGATACGCTGGTGGGCCTGCGCGATCGCGCCCTGATCGGCTTGATGATATACAGCTTTGCACGCGTGAGCGCGGCCGTGGCGATGCGGGTGGCCGACTATTACACACAGGGCAGGCGGTTGTTCTTCCGGCTGCACGAATAAGGCGGCAAATACCTCGTAGTGCCAGCGCACCACGTCGGCCAGGCCTATGTGGATGAGTACATCAACGCCGCCGGCATTGACGGCGACAAGCAGGGACCGCTGTTCCGGTCATCTGGCCAGGGGCGCAGACAGGATGTGTTGTTGCGTAGTCCCATGACGCGCCAGACCGCGCTCAAAATGCTCAAGCGGCGGGTGCGCGATGCCGGCCTGCCCGATGAAATTTCGAATCACAGTTTCCGGGGGACCGGTATCACCGAGTATCTGCGCAATGGCGGCGACCTAGAAATCGCTGCGCGCATTGCCGGTCACGAGTCGACCCGCACCACGCAATTATACAACCGCACACACGAGGAACTCTCGCTTAATGAGATTGAACGGATTCACATATAGTCTGTAAATCGTCCTAATCCTTCTATACATTCCGCCTCTTCTTCGGGATCAATGCCCGTGACATTGCGACAAAAAAAGTCAATAAGAAACAAGGCGGTTTCCGTTCGATGAATGGGGCATGACTCGAACGAATAGGTCTCCGGGATTCCCGGGGCTATTCATAATGCCGGATTTAGAAGAGCTTCTAGACGACATGGTGGCAGTGAAAAATGGCGTGAATTTCTAATATGATCAATCTAACCCCACCACTACGACTGGAGGCACTCCCAAGTCCATGCCGGACACTGCGAATGCCGAACAGAGAAAATCGCCTTTATCAGCTTTCAATTCATTTGGTCCGACTACCCTTCCTGGCGTCTGACCTCTACCCCATGCAATGTTCCTTAAATTAGCGACATCGTTGGTGTGTGAAGACGAGACCCCCCGCTCTTTGAAGGAGGCAAATCCCTCGATGAGTCGCACCTTCCTCGCAAGATTCGCCTCGTCTAGCTTACGCAGCAAGTACGTTGTAGCTACCAATACTGCACACCCTGGTCCAACGTACCAATAACGTGTATCGGACCCGCGCTTCTCTATTCGCCGACTGGTAGGGTTGCCCTTAACGTCAAACGCCACAGACAAGGGTGCTTCAATAAGTAAGTTCAATGGGCCACTTCCTTTACTTATCGCATTGAGTATCTGAGGCGCAATACTACTGAATAGGACTTCCTGAGGTTCTTTATCACCAACGGCTATACCACAACTTTTTTTCTTTTGGGAGAACCCCATATCTACAAATACCCACTCCCCGGAGTTGGGCCTCACGTCTTTTTTCGTAGCTGGCACGATCATATTATTGATGTTTACTAGTAGAGAACATATAACAGATTAGAAAAGGGCACTGAATCGAGCAGGACTATTCAAAATCTAGCTTATCAGTATCTGAGAGTAACTTTGGCGCTTTGCGCATTTCCTCTGGAACTGGTGGTATTTCACTGACTTGAAAACAGTCACTTTCAACTATTGCTTCGAACAGCTTGGCTTGCTCAGGATAGCTCTCTACTGTTGCTGTTAATATCCATAACAGTTCAAGCAATTCAGTTGTAAACTGACTGGTCCAGCATTCAGGACGAATATCATCAAGTGGCGATGATTTTTTGCCGGCTCCTTTTTTCATTCGGTATTTCAGCCACGACTGAACAACCTTGAGACCAGAGACTTCAAACTCATAAACATCTTCTCTTACTGGCTTGAACTCGCCACTACCTACACAAAGTATCTGTTTCGTTTTGTCGTAAAAAAATTCTGTTGGATAATCATCTGGAGAACTGGGAACAGCTTTGTCACACTTGATTGCGCCCGGTGGAACATGGCCAGTCGTAAATTCAGATGGGACAAAACGTTCACCATAAGTGTGTAACCAAAGTAGTCGAGCTCCGACGTTCCGTACCTGCTCAAACAGTACTGCATTTTTTGTGATCGGCACACATAGTTGCTTTGTTTCAAGTTCATCAGTAAAAATGGCGGCAAAGGAGGGATTTGCCAACACACCGTAAAGGTAAGCTAGGCAGTCGTGAGGTACAACTTTGCGTTTGTAATCTTCTTCGAGAATTTCAAGCAGCCCAGGTAGAATGTTAACTTCTGAAGCATCTTGGGAACGGTAGAATGGTATCGTATCTTTAGCGCCGCGCCCAGAGAAATGATTTAGATCTGGAATTAAAGCTGAGCAAGTCAGTGCGGGACCAGATCCAAGGGCCTGACAGAATATACTCGTTAAATATACCTGTTGTTTACTATGGATTTGCCATAGTACAGGGCGAAGGTAGTCTCCTAATCTTGTGTCTGCAATAATCCATTGACGATCATAGGAACGGTAAGCATACGGTTCGATTGGAGGAACGGGGCTATCGGATGACAACTGATTAATTGGTTCTTTTTTTATGTAAGGTTTACACAGAGATTGACATACTGAATTTATTCTTCGGTCACGAGTCTCTTTGAACATCTTAGAACGATCCTGAGAATCTAGTAAAACCTTCCATCGATGTTCCAGTACTTTCTTTTCTGGCCCAATAGGCCAAGTTCTTTTTGCCTGTGACCCAGAATGTTGCCACGGCATAAGATCGGTCAATAATGGCCAAGAAAAGTACTTGCTACTCTCAACCGCTGGCCGAAATGGGTCTTGCCAATCAGTTGGACAATCCTGCCACGTAACAGAATTAAAGTTGTGAATAGAGTTTAGTTTAGCGAGCTTTTCTATACGCGATCCCTCAACACGCGTGTAGAGAACGGTCGCAGGTTTATTAAAGTCTGCCTCCTGCGAACGGATGGCGATAGCAATTGCAACAGGTGTCTTGATTGCAAAGACATTTTCACTTTGGCGTGTCCCGCGTCTTTCACCACCCAAGTCGATAATCCAAATCTCATCGCATATTTTCCGCATGTGTTCGCGCATTCCTGAAAAAGAGCGACCATCAAGATAGCTTGATGCACTGATAAAACTGACAATTCCTGGACCACCAACAGTATTATGCTCGAACACCTTCCAAAGTGCCCAACGCCAGAAGTAGACGTAAAAATTGCACAAATTTTTTATATGTCCTCCGTGCCCAGATGCTTTAGCTGACTCAATAAAATTATTCAATATCGGTGAAATTCCCTTTTTGTCGTCCCCCTCGTCTCCCCAACGAACCCAGCTACCTGTGCGCGCTCTATTATCTCCCTTGGCCGCCTCATGGCGGTCATAGGGAGGGTTCCCAACGCAGACGATGACAGGGACTTTACTTTTCACGGTTAATGCTTTGGCGTGCTGCTCGGCTACTGGTTCCTGATAAAGGGTTACTTGAGGAGGTTGTGCGTTCGGACTTTCAAGAGTATCCGTCAGGTAAATATGAAGTCCATCATCAGGTAATGATGCTCCATAGTCACGTAGGGTTTGGCTGATGCGAAGTTCACTTACTGCGTAAGGTCCGACCATCCACTCGAATCCACATAGATTTTTTGCAAGTTCAGTGGCTTTACCAGGCACTGCGCCTTTTCCCTGCTCTTCCTTAACGCGAGTAAGAGCGTGCTCAATTATGCCTAGAAGGTATGTACCTGTCCCAACGGCAGGGTCTAGTGTAATTACCCCCGAATCGGCAAAGCCAAGCGGTTTCTCCATTCGTGTAGCGAGCAGTTTATCGAGTAGTCGTACTTGAGCATGGACTACTTCAAGAGGGGTATAGTAAACACCTGCATCCTTACGTAGTTTCGGGTCATAAACTGCTAGAAAATCTTCATAGAAATATAGCCAGAGGTCTTGTGTGTCTGTAAGTGCATCCGGTGAAACCTTGTCGACTATGCGTAAAAGGAGGTTAAATGAAGCGGAAATCTCATCTCGTGCTTTTTGATCAGTCAGAAGTTGTAAAGCACGTGACAGGAGGCCGTATTGTTCTTCGAAAGGTGTAGTGTTTTTACTTTGCTCCAACGGATCAATTCCTTCCGTGCGGGCTAACAGTAGTGCGAAGGTAACCGTTTGGGCATACGCATCTGCAAATTGTTTATTGGAGGCATCAGGGAAAAGAAGGTGTCGCCATTCGTCAGCAAGTTTGACAATCGGGGAATTCGGATCCTTGAGCGCATCTGACACATCGTCACGAAGCATTCGGCACAATGGAGCCAGAAACTTGGCAAAACCTTTTAAATCGATCTTACCTTTCTTGTCAGTGGGTATAATCGGTTCCCATAATAGGAAGTCCCGTAGAAGAGAAATCAAGGCTTGAGCATCTTCCAGAGTGACGGCTGCTTTACCATCTGTAGACACATTACCTGAGAGTCTTATGATGCTGCCAACTCGTTCCCCGTTACGATACAGTGACCACTCATTACCATCCGTGTATAAGATGTTTGGTATGGATGAGAAACGCTTAAATTGCTCTCGGTCGTGACCCTTGAATTGTTTCGTGTTAGCTCCGGTTCCTGGAGCCTTGAGTTCCGCATATCCAGCGAGAAGGTTGTTTCGGTGTATTCCGTAATCAGGTTTCCCCAGACGATTTGGTAAGTGCATCTCTCCGGTACAGACTACATCCCAACCTAAGACAGAGGCCGTAGATGACATGAAGCCCTCGAACGGTGCACGTAGCTGGTCTTCAGGTTCGCCAGATATGATTTGCGTCATTTTTTCTGTCACGGCAGAAGCAAATCCCTGGAGGGCTTCGAATATCAAAATATCATCGTTCATTTGTATTTACTATAAAGAGAACGCGTTTGTGTCTGTCCATGTTCGGCTCTCTCAAGAAATGGAGTCTCCGGCAAATCCGGGGCGGTTCATTGCGGATTTTGATACATAATTCCCTAACATTTGATTAATCGTTAGGGGTTCTGTCTCTTTTCCCTAATGCTTGCACCCATTCTCACTTTTAGCCACTCTGTAATCACACGACGGGCAAAAGTATCATCCAGTGTCGCCCTTTTTGATATCTTACGAGCTGCTTCAACAGCGCGGGAGTGAAGCACAACATACTCCCCTTCATTAACTGCTCTTACAATCTTCTCTTCCGTGAAGCCACGTAATGCCACATCCTCAGCCGCCGCAATAGCGACTATATTCACTGCCATTGCATCACCACCTTTTACTTCGTATAACTCAGACTGCATAATGACTTACTCATGTTTAAATGTAACTTAACGTTTTTGCTTCACCATAACTTCGGCCGTCTCTGACCACGGCCCCGGCCCAGCGTTGTTCCTTCCTCTGATTCTCACTAGCCACAGGCCTGGTTCCAGATTATCAATTGTGGCACTCGTTTTATCCCCAGGAATTCCCTTCTTCATTTTACGATCATCAGGGTTCTCTTTCCGCCAGTATTCCATCTCGTATTCATCAGGGTCTGACGTATGTGTAGCACGCATCTCTGCAGTATTCCGTATCTTTTCCCGCCACGGCTCTACCACCTTGCGCACCGTCTGCACTAAATCTTTTTCCGAAAGCCCTCCGCGTTTATATATCTCCTGCCCAAGACGCCGTCGCACACCCTCAAACAATACTACGTACTGACCTGAATCTCTGGCTGTCGCAACTTTCTCCGCGTCGTATTGTCTATCGAGAATATCTGCAGTTACCTCATCAACGACCGTGTTAATCGCCTGCACTACCTTCACATCAAGGCTCTCGTCGCTAACTTTTCCTTCATTAGACATTCGTGTTCTCCAAATTAAATATTAATGACCGATAGGTCACAAAAGTCCTTACCCTAAACCGCTGCCAGTCAACTTATCCAACAACTCTAACCAACGTGCCCCCGTGTATGCCAAACGCTCAAAAAAGTTTGCACGTTTCCATCCCAATGTTACCTTTCCAGATTTGTCTACAATAACATTTGGCTTAAGCTGAGGAGTCGTATTCCCTGCGATTTCGAACAACGCCCCAGTCGCAATCGTTAAACCGTCTTCTGTAATTAACGGAATATGTTCTCCCGCAAAACGCATCTCTCGCAACCACCGCCTAACAGGACCCACCGCTGCAATAGGCAATGCACCAGCAGGCGTAAAATCCCAATCCTCTGCCCGCTCAGGCCCCTTCAGCCGCACGTTATTAGTCTCTAGCTTTGCCACCAACGACTCCTCGATAAAGTACTCCCCGCAATCAGAGCAATTATGACCTTCGGCTTCCCTTCCTTTGAGCGATTTATCCAACGCCATGTCCTCCTGTCCACACACCCTACAAATACCTTGACGAAGAGTCTGTGTCATCTTACTCGCAACAGCTCGTGCATTATTGAAACTACTTTCGCCGTCCACCATCGCCCTTACAACCGCCACCCTTGCATAGTCCTGCCTATCTAACCCATACCAAGCTGCAACCTCTTCTAGCCTAGCTAGTGTCCCCGCTGGTAAGAGCAAAGCTAACCGTTCAACTGTATCTTTCGCTGGCATACATGAATCTCTTTATTTATGGCACTCTAATTATAACTCGGTAATATTGTAATGCAAACATATTTATATTATCTTATGACTTAATTGCAATTAATAAATCCATATACTTATTAGTCTCGGCTCATTGGTTTTTTTGCGGTATCTTTTTTGCGCTTTTATAGCCTTCTGTGTGACGACAATTACCTTGGCCGGTTGAAGTGAGACAATCGGTTGCTTGTTTAACTCACGGTAGAACCATGCCGGGGTCTCACGGTACTAGTAAACGAGAGGAGAGATATATGAGAAGTCCTCAAACAGGGCAGTCGCAGGAGTTTGCAGCCGTCAAGAGTGGTGTGTCTGTACGTTTCGGCCGACGGATTGAACGGGGTGAGCGCAATCATGTTCCGCACTCATGGCGTATCTGGGAGGAAACCATCACCGATCCCCACGATCTGAATGAAAATTCGTTAAAGTATTTGTGGCTTAGCTTACCGCCGCACGATTATCCATTCTACATGTACTATGCAGGCGGCTAGCAGGAGCTGCTTGACTGTGATCTTGGCATCTGATCGGTCTAGGGATACGCGAGCCGCGACATTGTGCCCATCATAAGAACAGTCAATGGTCTGTCAGCATTGAACGATTCCAGAGAAGCCTCCTGCAACGATCGGAGTATTTCGCTCGGGATTTTGACATGCTGATGCACAGACGGAATACTCCGAATGACACAATTGACGCCGATCTGATTTACTCGATTTCTTGATTTTCAGTGTCCGGCACAACACCATAGGCCAATTTCTGAGGTGTTCCACAGTCGTAACATTGCCATTTCAAGCCCGGCGAAACCTCCTTCTCCCAAAGATAGTTTTCCGTGTCGCAATTCCCGTCTACACAAGGGACGGGCAACTGTCGAGGATCGAAGTGAACCTTTCCATCTGAGGTATGGCTCATAGTATAGGTCGCCATGCACTCCCAGCACTCGATCTTGCCATGCTCGCCATTGCGCGATAGCCGTCGTTTTATCACAGTCTTACAATTAACGCAGTCAAACGTGCTGGAGTTTGACAGAGAGATTCTCCTGATCCGTGAGGAGAGGACCTGCTCAATTGCTGTGACAATATCTTTGCAGCGCGCCTCCAATTTCTGCATATCATGAGGCTTATCGTTTTCGATCTGCGCTATGGTTGGCGTATGAAGATAAGACCCCAAGGCGTCATAATGTTTCTTTAGGGTTGCCAATGTGAAAACATGCTGTGTCCCCAGCGACGTCATCTTCTCCGGCGTTACGCCATAGGAGGGTTCAATGCCGTAAGAGAGCGTTACTGATAGATCGGCTAG
Source organism: Gammaproteobacteria bacterium (assembly GCA_965116495.1). Lineage (GTDB taxonomy): Bacteria > Pseudomonadota > Gammaproteobacteria > Eutrophobiales > Eutrophobiaceae > JAAXHV01. The sequence continues at coordinate 1,993,363 of OZ220696.1, forward strand.
TGGATCAACTTCGAGTATTCTGTCCATCAGTCGTTTCGGCTGCCAAGTTTTCATTTGCTCGGGGCCGAGTTCTTCGGCATAATCTGCCGCCCGATCATAGATTATAGCTTCCATTGTCATACGCAGACGAAGCGTAGCGTCGATCATATCGTCTGCGTCTCCGGTTCCCATCTTTAATTTAGCGTTGTCGAGCGCTTTTCGCGCCATATGTCGAAAATTATATTTCATATAATCTCCCTAATAGCGCTTAGAATTCTAACTGCGCCACAACCGACTCAGCGGTGAAGATTATTGCAGTGTGCTGTCGATTAATCACGGCATTTGAACCAATAAAACACCCGAATGACAAGAAAGATATGGAACTGAGACGAAAGAACCGATCTCTATGAATGACAGATATCATGCGAGTACTTAATTGCTGCCCGAGCTTCTATTTCTTGAGGTATTCCTCATCGAGGCAGTCTATCTCCCTCATAACTTCGTTGCGGTCATATCCCAGTCTGCCAACTTTCTTGCTCAGCTTCTGATACCACCATTCATTGTGGGACTGGAGGTCTGGCTTCAGTTTCATTCCCTTTAAGACATAAGCAGCGAAAACCTTTTCCTCGAATTCTTTCCTGCAATTGGGGCTATGTCTATAGTCGTCCAGGAGTTCCTCGATCTCACCAATATTTGATGCTTGCATGATAAGGCGAACAACCTGGCGATGATTGACAGGGTTGTGACTTACAGCTTTCTTTTCATCGTTTGGTGACAGGGTGATATTATTCTCGGGCGGCGTCTCTTTTGGGGTTGACCTAAGCCAGGAAGTCTTGAAAATGTACTTTTCTACAAGCAGCCAGATTAAGGCAGTTGTAGCTAACAAAATGAACCAAAACAAAGGGTTTTCTGTTGTAAATATCAACTCCATGCCGCGTCCTAGGAAAATAGTACAAACAGTGCCGCCAATGAATCTGAATATGATCCTGATAAATCTGTACATCCTGCCATGTTAGCACCCGGCGTCATTGTGTCCAGTGCATAAATCTCTTTAAGTTACAGATTGTTTGTTCATCTACTGACCTCCCCCCAGCCATGACTGGTACAAGAACAGGGATAGGGTCACCAGACACGAGTCGCATAAGAAGAGCGGGAAGGGCGCAACTAGTCGGAAACACTAGTTAGATGTAGAGACACATGTTAGATTCGTGTCAGAGGCGACCCCAACGTTCAAGCACTGGGTCATATCTAATCCACTTTTCGTCTGGTTGCGGCTCACTTCTATCTGTCACACTGGCATCAATAGCGTCCTTGTACGCCCTCGTTACGAGAAGGGGGGAATCGGGAAAATTTTCCGACCCCTCAAACTCCACCTGGTAAAGTTCATCCGGAACGTGTCCTTTGATGTGGGGTTCGTCTCTATAGGCATACCAAGGCTTGTCGAACTGGTTCTTTGGAACAACTGTTTTCTTTCCGCCCGGTTCGCGGATGGTAACAGTTTCGTCTTGACCCATGTTATTTATCCTTACAGATTGGGTTAGTTGTTGCGTGATAGGCGACGTGCCATTGACTTCGTCTTTATAATTCGTTCAATAGAGAGAGGGTGAGTGACGCAGTATCCTCTACAAGCGCCACTTTTTCTGCGCGGGTTGTCACGTAGTCTAACAGCCCCTTCCGGATCATAGCCGGCTTCTACGGCCCAGATAATGCCCAAGTAGTGGGCCTCACGTTCGTTATCACGTCGATATCTGGCACTGTCAACATCCAACTCGTGACTGGGCGGTTTATCCCGGTGCTCAGCACCGTGGTCGAGCCGGAGATGGGCTAATTCAGTGTCGCGGCCATATGCACGTCGTCGCCCAGTATGTCCAGCATTTTGAAATTGATACCGATGACCTTCAAAACCTGGGCGGCTTCCTTGTCTGTGTATTGCGAGAACGTTGTGCCCTGGATATAGGCTGTTTTTGTGCCACCGTCTTTTCGATATAAAGTCTTGGGTTTTTCAGGAGATATTCTCAGCCTCTTTCGCCCTGCAAAAGCGTTGGCATATACACCACCGTCAACGATAAATAACCTGGCATCTGTTTCAGCGACATCTTCCATGACCTTCATCACCGAATACAGATAAATCAGTTGTTTTATTTCGATCTTTTTCAGGGATTTATTATTGATGGTGGCCAGATGGATAGTGTCTACATCGACCTTGATCAGGTCGTTGATATGCCAAGCATACAAATAGGACATGGCGTTTACCTTGCCCAATGTAAAAAGCAGCAAACAGCCAATCAGACTAGTACCCTTTCAATTTAATTCTGATCGATTGGCAGCTGAAAATCAATCAAGCGCCGGGAGTTGACTGCGGGGGATTGCCAGTGACAGGCTGCGCGCCACGCCGGGCTGTTTCGTGATGAGTCCCTGGTCTGCCAACTGGGTTACCATGCGATGCACAGAGGGTGGCGAGACCCGGAAATAGCGCTGTAAGTCGGCCTGAGCGGGGGCGATGCCGTTGACCTTGGTGTAGTAATGGATAAAGGCCAGGTACTGGCCTTGCTTATAGGTAAAGGTCGGGGCAATTTTTTTTGTGTCAGGGATCGACATGGCAGGCATTTTATGATCCATTATCCCTTTTATGACAAGCGGGGACAATGGCATGCATATCACCTACCGGGTTGAGTTGACGGCGGCGGAGCGGACGTATTTGGAGACGTTTACATCGCAGGGGAAACAGCGTGTACGGGCGCTGAATCGGGCCCGGATTTTACTGCTGGCGGACGGACGTGGGATGACGGACCAAGCGATCACGGCGGCGTTATCGGTGAGCACCTCGACGGTGTACCGGGTGAAGCGGGATTTTGTGGAGTACGGGTTGGAGGCGGCGTTGTCGGAAGGGTCTCGTCCGGGGCAGCCGCGCAAGACGGGGGCGCATGAGGATGCGTTGCTGGTATCGATTGCGTGCAGTACCCCGCCGTCGGGGCGGTGTCGCTGGACGCTGTCGTTGCTGGCGGAACGGTGGGTGGCGTTGACGGCTATGGAAGAGGTATCGCTGGAGTGCATACGACAACGTTTGAAGGCGAATCAGTTAAAGCCCTGGCAGCAGAAGATGTGGTGTGTGGGACAGATGGATGCGGCGTATATTGCGCAGATGGAGCATATACTGGATGTGTATGCTGAGCCGTCCTGTCCTGAGAGACCACTGGTGAACGTGGATGAGGCGGGCAAGCAATTGGTGGGGGAAGTGCAGGCGGGCACGTCGATGACACCCGGGCAGGTGAGTAAGGTGGATTATGAATACGAGCGCAAGGGGGTGGCCAACATTTATCTGTGTTTTGACCGGCATCGTGGCTGGCGTCATGCCAAGGCGACGCACACCAAAAAAGCGGCTGATTTTGCCGAGTTGATGCGGGAGTTGGTGGACGTGCATTACCCGGCGGCCGAGTGCATCCGGGTAGTGCTGGATAATTTGAACACGCACCAGCCTGCTTCGCTGTACCGGGCGTTCCCGGCCCCGGAGGCGCGGCGGTTATTGCGCAAGCTGGAATTTCATTATACGCCCAAGCATGCCAGTTGGTTGAACATGGTGGAAATAGAGATCGGCAATATGAACCGGCAATGTCTGGACCGTCGTATTGACAGCATGGACTTGTTAGAATCGGAACTGGCAGCCTGGGAGACCCGACGTAACCGGGAGCGGGCCAGTATCAACTGGATGTTTGATGTCGACAAGGCCCGGACTAAACTGCACCGGGCCTATGACAAGTTAACCGGTCAGAATTAAATTGAAACGGTACTAGCTTTGCACCAGACTAGCTTTGCACTTGCACTTTTTGAAATTCGCATCCATGCTACAATTCTAGTTGCGCGTTACTGGTTTGACAAGCATAACATCGCATAACATCGCGTAATATTAGCCCCTCTCATTTGAAGAGTCCAAGGCATAAACACGTAACTTGATAGTGCTGGAAATAACTTGATACTAATCCCTGAAAAAGACCAGAGTTCTGGTGCGAAGCCTTTTCATGAAGAGCTTGTTGATCAACTGGATCGTTTCTTTGAAGATTTGCGTGGGGCTCCGAAGTCATAGTTTTTTAAAAATGGAAAACAACCGCCCATTTGTCAACTTTCAATAGTCAAAATGTATTGGAAATACCACGGCAAGTTTCTATACCGCCGTGAGAGGAGGACATGATCATGCGAAAAAAGACGGTGAAAATCCTGCCTGAGAACTATAAACCCACGAAGCAGGAATTGGCGGAAGATTTGAGAATTGACGCCACGCCCGAGGCTGTGGCGGCGGCAGTAGTGAGCTCGGTCAAGGTGGCTGAGAAGTCGGTTTCAGACCATCGCTCCGGGAAGTAATCCCCTCCCTTTTTCCTTCGCTTCTCGCCGGAATTTGCCTCGTCTGCGAGCGGCGTGGGCACTAAAGTATATAAGTCCCTAAAGTTTCAGGTGCTTCAGTGGCCTTATCGTAGCGATTGTCTCAAAATCGACGTCCCTGTGAATAAGCAAGGCATCGCTTTCGATTGCAAGCTGGGCAAGACAACAATCGACCGGACTTTGCATGGTCTTGCCCTGGCGGCGCAAGTCGAAATATATCCGGGCTGCAGCGGGCCAGGTTGTATTGGTTGTCTCTACATAATCCTGGGTGTCAAGATACCTTGCGAGTGTTTTCCATTCTTTCTCATCCTTGCATCCCTGGAGCAATTCCAGCTGGTTAAACCGGGTCAATACTACATCATCATCGGCAGCCCATTTTTTAAGATTAGATTTTTCCTTGCCGGTTCTGTCCCGAAACAGGGCAATCCAGATTGATGTATCAACCAGTATCACGGCTCAATTCCCTGAGTTTTTTATGGTCAAAATCGTCCTGTAATTGAATTTTACCCGCCAGATCAGTGAGATCCTTTTTTGTGTGTTTACGAATTAATTCCTGCAGCGCGGTATGGATTAATTCGCGCTTGGTATGAATACCGGTGAGAGCAAATGCTTCACGCATCAAATCATCATCCAAAACAACGTTGGTTCGCATAGGGGAAAACCACGATAAATGTGTAGAGATATGTGTATTATACACCTTATTCTGGAAATAACATATTTTTGGGGGCATCCATGTTTTATTATTGAGTGTCCTGTAACTTTCTCCCGGCCCAATCAAATAGTTACATAACGAGTTCCACACCTTCCTCTGCCGCTGCCCTGAGCAGTGCGCCGTCAAGGCTTGCCAGTGCCGCGTCCCGGCGTTTCGCCAACTCCAGGTAGACAGCATCATAGACGGACAGGTTATGCATTCGGGCAAGGGAAACAACCGTATCGAGAACTGCCTCTGAATCAGCTTGGATGGGAAGCCATTTAATCGCTTCAAGGGGCCAGCCTGACAATCTTCCACCCTGCACCCTCCCTGGTATACAACAACCGGTCATGTAAGCGGCGCTCCCTGCCCTGCCAGAACTCCATGCACTCAGGCGTGACCCGGTAACCGACCCAAGTAGCGGGACGGGGCACGGAGTCGCCCGGGTAGCGTGCCGCAATCCCGGTCATCCTCTCTTCAAGGAACTCCCGGCTCTTAACCGGGCTGCTCTGGTCCGCGACCCATACCGCGAGACGGCTGTCATGGGGCCGGGTATCGAAGTACGTATCTGACTCCTCGTCGGAGAGCAGGCAGGCCCTGCCTTCCACCCGTACCTGCCGGTGCATCTGCGACCAGTAAAACACCAGTGCAACCTCCGGGTTTTCCGCAATCTGCCTGCCTTTGACGCTGATGGAATGGGTGTAAAAGGAGAATCCCTGGTCGCTGATATCCTTTAACAGCACAAACCGCACCGTGGGCTTGCCGTCCATTGTTGCCGTCGCCAGCGCCATGGCATTGGGCAGCGGTACTCCGAACTCGACAGCCTGCCCGAACCAGTCCTTGAACTGTTCTATGGGGTCATCGCTTGCGTCCTGTTCAAGCAGTGCTACGTGGCGATATTCCCGCCGCAGGTCTGAAAAGTCATCAGTCACGGCTTGTTGTCACTCGGATAACGGGCCCACAGACACGCCTGTCCCGGCAGGTTAATGACACCGGGGCATATTACGTTTCACCATGTAATAATTGACGGGGTAGGCAAAGATATATCCGGCCACCAGGGCTGCCGCGAAGCCGAGCCAGAATATCACATCGAACATGGAGGTGGCGGACATGCCGCCGACCAGGTAATCGGTGGTGTTCATGGCGATTTCCATGACGCCGATCGAGATCACTTCTCCGATCCACACGGTCTTGAACGCCAGCGCCACCGACATGCCCCTGCGGTAAACCAGGGGATACAGGGTCAAGGCAAAACCCGTGATGAACGCCAGGACCGTCGCCAGGGTCACGGTGGCGGCCACCGATAAACCGAATTCCACGCCGATGGCGAGACCGATGAACTCACCGATGGAGCAACCGGCCAGACAATGCAGCGTGACTGTCGCGGCGGTTGCGGCAGTGTCTGTTTTTACCTGGTGATGTTCGCAATGTTCCATTGAACAGAACCTCTCTGTCAAAGCGCTTTTTACTTGGGACCGTCCTTGTTATTATACGCACTCTTTTTTATAAGTGGCCAACTCGCTTATCTTCTTTGATCATTCTGTCGAATGCCGGAATTTGGTAAGCAAGGAATAATTTTTCTGACTGGATTCCTGCTTGTGCAGGAATGGGCGGGCCATAATCGGAACAATAACCACCATGACAGAGACAATTTTTGCGAAAATCATCAGGCGGGAAATCCCCGCCGATATCGTGTACGAGGATGACCGGTGCCTGGCGTTCAGGGACGTCAACCCCCAGGCCCCCGTGCATATACTGGTGATCCCGAAACAATCCATTGCCAGGCTGGTCGATGCCGGTGATGACGACCAGGCCCTGTTGGGTCACCTGATGGTAACTGCCGGTAGGATAGCGACGGAGCAAGGCATCGGCGATGCGTTCCGGCTGGTCGTAAACAACGGCGCCGGTGTGGGGCAAAGTGTATTTCACCTGCACCTGCACATCCTCGGCGGCCGTTCCTTCACCTGGCCGCCGGGTTAACCTGAACCCGGATATTACAACCGATGTACGCAACAGATGATTTACGCATTGCCTCAATCAAGGCCGTCACGCCGCCTACCGAGATTTGTGAGGAGATTTCCATCACCGAAGCCGCGGCTGAAACAACCTGGCAGACCAGGCAGGCGATCAGCAGGATACTGAACCGGGATGATGACCGCTTAGTGGTCGTGGCAGGGCCCTGTTCCATACACGACGTGGCCGCGGCAAGGGAATACGCCGGACGCCTCAGGGCGCTGATCGAAACATACCGGGACGATTTACTGATCGTCATGCGGGTGTACTTCGAGAAACCCAGGACCACCGTAGGCTGGAAAGGGCTGATAAACGACCCCGACCTGGATAACAGCTTCCACATCAACAAAGGGGTGCGTCTTGCACGGGGCTTACTGCTGGACCTAAATGAAATGGGGGTGCCTGCCGGCACTGAATTTCTCGATATCATTACTCCCCAGTATGTTACGGACCTGGTAAGCTGGGGCGCCATCGGTGCGCGCACCACGGAAAGCCAGGTACACCGGGAACTGGCCTCGGGACTGTCCTGTCCGGTAGGGTTCAAAAACGGGACGGACGGGTCCGTGAAGGTCGCCGTGGATGCGATCCGTGCGGCAAGTGTTCCCCACCACTTTTTGTCCATGCGCAAGGAGGGGAATTCGGCGATTTATGCCACCACTGGCAATAAAGCCTGCCATGTGATTTTACGGGGCGGCAGACAGCCTAACTTCGACCGCGCCAATATAGACGCCACTGCTTCCGAACTGTCCGCGGCAAATCTCCCGGCCCGTATCATGGTTGATTTCAGCCACGCCAACAGTGAGAAAAAACATAAAAATCAACTGCAGGTAGGCGCCGATGTCTGCCGCCAGATACACGACAGTGAAGACAGGATATTCGGAGTGATGATTGAGAGCCACCTGAACGAAGGCCGCCAGGATGTCGACCCGGGGAAAGAGTTGAGCTACGGTCAGAGCATCACCGATGCCTGCCTGGGCTGGGAAGACACCGAAGAAATAATAGCTTCACTGGCCGCGGCTTCCAGGTCGCGCCGGTCGCAGGCCGGGTGATGACAACGCATTGGTCCCGGCGCGATTTTCTCAGCTTCATGGGCAGGACGATGGGAGCAGCCGCCCTGGCCTGCCCGGCGACGTCATTCCCGGCTGCCGCGGCCGCATCCACCATCGAAGGTATCGCGCCGACAACCGACGATGAGGTTGTCCTGGCCGGCGGACTTGAATACGAAGTCCTGGTTTCCTGGGGGGACACGATCAACCGGAGCGGGGACCGTTTCGGGTTCAATAACGACTACACCGCATTCTTCCCCATTGACGGTAACCGGCACGACGGCCTGTTGTGGGTGAACCACGAAGAGGTGCTGTCGGCTTACTTTTCCTCCCCTTCAGAACCTGACAGGAAGTCCAGGGATGACATAGACAGGGAAGTGCTGGAGGTGGGCGGCAGTATCATCAGGATCAGCAGGAAGGACGGGCGCTGGCGCCTGGTTCAGGATGATCGATATAACCGGCGCGTCAACGGCAAAACGCAGATACCGATTATTTCCGACCAACCCATAGCGAGCGCCCGGGTAGCAACCGGGACCGTAGGTAATTGTGCCGGTGGCGTTACCCCGTGGCAGACCGTACTTACCGGTGAAGAGAACTTCCATTTCTTTTACGGCGACGTGAGTTTTGACAGCGGTCAGCGCGTACATGAAAAAGACACCCTTATCGGCTGGGACCGCTTTCTCGATCACCCGCCCGAGCATTACGGCTGGGTAGTCGAAATTGACCCGTTCAGCGGCGCGGCAAAAAAGCTCACGGCCCTCGGCCGCTTTGCCCACGAAGGCGCGACGGTAACCCGGGCGCCTGACGGTCGGTCGGTGGTCTACATGGGAGATGACAAAACCGACGAGCACATCTACAAGTTTGTCGCTGCCGAACCCGGTTCACTGGAACGCGGCACCTTGTATGTGGCCCGGACGGACCAGGGCCGATGGCTGCCACTGGACTTGACGCGGGACAAGCGCCTGCAACAGGCATTCGGGACACAAACGGAACTACTCGTCCGTACCCGCGAGGCGGCGAAACTGGTCGGCGCCACACCCCAGGACCGTCCCGAGGATATAGAGATTGATCCACACTCCGGCGCCGTGCTGATTTCCCTGACCAAGCATCCGGACCGTCCTTACGGTTCCCTGCTCAAGCTGGTGGAAAAGGATAACGATCCGTCTGCTGAGGAGTTCATTGCGACCACTTTTCTTGCGGGCGGCCATGAAAGCGGATTTGCCTGCCCGGACAACCTGGCCTTCGACCCGCGGGGCAACCTCTGGGTCTGTACGGACATCTCATCCTACGAACTTAATCAGCCGCCTTATGAGCCATTCAAAAACAATGGTCTTTTCTATATCTCCATGTCGGGCAGGCACGCGGGGATACCGGTACAAGTGGCTTCAGCCCCACCGGGAGCCGAACTGACCGGGCCTACTTTCAGCCCGGACGGACGCACCCTGTTCCTGTCGGTGCAACACCCGGGAGAAGACTCTGCCGGTATCGATGCCTTGAGCAGCCACTGGCCTGACGGTGGCGATGCTGTGCCGAGACCCAGCGTAATTTGTATATCAGGGCCGCTGTTGGATGAACTGACCGCAGTGTAGATTTGTCTTACCCGGTCAATCACTGTTATTCTCTTTTGCCATGCATATCACCGGCACGCTCTACAGGTTTTCGTTTACTATTATTCTCCTGTCTCTTCTGGTCGCCTGGAATCAGGTAAGCGCGACGGAGGAGGAAGACGCGCGCAACAACTATTTCCGTTTAATTGTCGCTAACTGTTATACCTGTCACAGTGCCGGCGACCGCGCGGCAGTGTCGATACCGAAACTCGACGGCCTGACCGCTGCCCAGGTAAAACAGTTGCTGGTCGCTTACAAAACAGACCAGGAGCAGGCAACCATCATGAACCGTATCAGCAAAGCCTTGACCGATGGAGAAATCGACGGGATCAGCGCCATGTTCGGTCACACGGCAAAGTAACATGGCACTTACGCGCCGTCATTTCCTGTCCGGCTTACTCAAAACCGGTGTCTTGACGGCAACCGGCGGGACGGTCATTCCAGCATGTTCGAGACCGGCCGGCAATGGCGCGCCAAAGGTCGTTATCATAGGCGGCGGTTACGGCGGCGCCACCTGCGCCAAATATATCCGTTACTTTGACCCGGACGTCGATGTAACACTGGTCGAAGCCGGTACGCACTACCTCACCTGCCCGTTCAGCAATACCGTCCTGGGCGGCATGCGGGATGCGGCGTCTATTACCCTGGACTATGCCGCCTTGAAAAATAATTACGGCGTCAACGTCATCCACGCCAGGGCAACTGCCATTCATCCTGAAAAACGGGTCATTACACTTGCGGACGGGGTTACCCTGCCCTACCGGCGATTGGTGATCTCCCCCGGGATCAGTTACCTGTGGAACCATTTTTTCTCCGGCTACGATGAAACGGCCAGTTTAACCATGCCCCATGCCTGGCGCGGTGGAGAACAGCTTGCATTGTTGAAGCAGCAGTTACTCGGGATGCGTAGCGGCGGCGTCTTCGCCATTGTGGTTCCCGGCACGCCGTTCCGCTGTCCGCCAGGTCCTTATGAACGGGCCAGCATGGTGGCGCATTACCTGAAGCAGACTAACCCTCGCGCCAAGGTGCTAATACTCGATGCCAATGAACATTTCTCCAAGCAGGATTTATTTGAGGAGGCATGGCATTCTCTATACCCGGGGATGATCGAACACATACCGATATCCGGCGGCGGCCTGGTCAGCAGGGTCGACCCGAAACACATGTCCCTGCACGCGGAGGCGGGTGAATTCAAGGTTGACGTGGCTAACGTTATCCCGTTCCAGCAGGCAGGCAAGCTGGCTGTCGACCATGGACTGGCTGATGAAACGGGCTGGTGTCCGGTTGATCACAGGACGTTTGCTTCCACTATTGTCCCCGGCATCCACGTCCTGGGTGACAGTTGCCTGGCCGGCAACATGCCAAAATCGGCTTCCTCCGCCAACAGCCAGGCCAAGGCATGCAGTCTTGCCGTCATTTCGCTGCTGCGCGAACGCGAGCCCGGCGCCATGTTTTATCACAATACCTGTTACAGCCTGGTGGCGCCGGATTACGGTATCTCCATCAACGCCATGTACCGCTTTGAAGACAACAGGATAAAACTGATAGAACGGGCGGGCGGGCTGAGCCCGCTCAGGGCCACCATGGACTATCGCGCCAGGGAGGCAGCCTATGCCCACAGTTGGTATGCCAGCATCAACAGGGACAGTTTTGGGGTATAATTGACAGGTAAAGGGGACGGTATTGAATTCCGTCCTCGCTTTGCGCAGGTCCGCCGACGCAAATTATGACAACCGCACTGGTATAACACCCGGGTTAATCAAGCAATATGTTTCAGCTTACAGATGATTTAAGAATTGCCGAACTGCGCCCTTTAACATCGCCCGCCATCCTGATGGAGGAACTGCCGATCAGTGAAGCGGTGTCAAACCTGATCACAAAAACCCGGACGGTAGCCGGTAATGTTGTCAGGGGTGAAGATGATCGGTTACTGGTGATAGTCGGGCCCTGTTCGATTCACGACCCCGATGCCGCGCTTGATTATGCCGGGCGACTGGTCAAGCTCGTTGACCGCCTGCAGGATGACCTGGTAATCATCATGCGGGTTTATTTTGAAAAACCGCGCACCAAGGTGGGATGGAAAGGCCTGATCAACGACCCGTACCTGGATAACAGTTTCAAGATCAATCACGGCCTGCGCATTGCCCGCAAACTGCTGGTGGACCTGGGCGAACTCGGCATGCCGGCCGGTTCGGAGTTCCTGGATACCATCACCCCGCAGTTTATTGCCGACCTGGTGTCCTGGGGTGCAATCGGCGCCCGTACCACGGAAAGCCAGATCCACCGCGAACTGGCATCCGGCCTGTCCATGCCCGTGGGCTTCAAGAACGGAACTGACGGCAACATACAGATCGCCATCGACGCCATCGGCGCCGCGCAAAGCCCGCACCATTTCCTGTCTGTTACCAAGCAAGGGATCTCCGCGATCGTGGCTACCTCCGGGAATGACTCTTGCCACCTGATCCTGCGCGGCGCGTCCAACGGTCCCAACTACTCCGAGACTGCGATCAAGGCCGCAACAAAAAAACTGCGCGCAGCAGACGTTACCGGACGGGTCATGGTGGATTTCAGCCACGGCAACAGCAACAAGGACCACACGCGCCAAGTCCTGGTTGCGGAAGATATCTGCCGGCAACTGGCCAACGGCTCAAAGCGCATCTGTGGTGTGATGGTCGAGAGCAACCTGAAAGCAGGGAAACAGGCCCTGAAGGATGCGGCGTCGCTGGAATACGGCCTGAGTGTGACCGATGCCTGCATATCCTGGGAAATGACCGAGTCTGTCCTGGAATCACTCGCACAGGCGGTACGGCAACGGCGTGCAGGTTGAAGCGTATGGCAGACGCGGAAGTCAGGTTTGATCAATACCTGGACGCCAAGGGATTGAACTGCCCGTTACCCGTCCTCAAGACAAAACTTGCCTTGAACAGGATGCAGCCGGGGGAAATACTGTTCGTGGAGGCGACCGACCCCCATTCAGTGGTCGATTTCGAGGCCTACTGTGCCCGGACCGGCCATAAAATCCTGCGCATCGATGAAGTCGATAAAATCATCCGTTTTACGATCAGCCGGGCGAAAAATCCCAGCAAAATTTGAATTCAATTACGAATTAGGAATTAGGAATTAGGAATTAGGAATTAGGAATTAGGAATTAGGAATTAGGAATTAGGAATTAATGTGCCGCCTGTGGCGGCTGTTTTTCAATGATTTTCAGATTTTTCGCAAGCCAAACCAAGGCACGCACAGATGTAATCCCCCCATTCCTAATTCGTAATTCCTAATTCGTAATTTCAAAGGTGTGCGTAATCTCTGCCGTCTTACCCAGCATGATTGATGCGGAACAGTACTTTTCCGCGGACAGCTTGATTGCCCTCTCAACCTGGGTATCCTTGAGATTGTCTCCGGCAAAAGTGAAATGAACGTGAATCTCCGTAAATACCCTGGGGTGATCGCCCGCCCGCTTTGATGAGATTTCAATTTTACAATCGCTGATTTGGCGGCGTGATTTTTTCAGAATGGACAGCACGTCATAAGCCGTGCAAGCCCCCATCCCCAGCAACAGGGTCTCCATGGGTCGCGGCCCCAGGTCCCTACCGCCACCTTCAGGGGGTCCGTCGATGACGATTCTCTGACCGTTTTCCGACGCCCCTATAAAAGCGGCCCCACCTGCCCAGGTCAATTTAGTATTCATAGGTTACTGCTCCCGCGGGTTAAACTTGTCGGAAAAGGTTAACATATCCAGCGGAAAAGATTCCGCATTAGTACGCGATCCTGCTGCCCTACCACTCGCCACCTACATCATCATTGACTCACAAATTCCGATAAGCTATTGTCCACCGTCAGGCATGTCGCGAGTTTCTTTGTTGATACTCAGATTATATCAAGCACTCCTTAAACCCTGGCTATGTAGCTCAGTCGGTTAGAGCGCAGCATTCATAATGCTGATGTCGGTGGTTCAAGTCCACCCATAGCCACCAGTTTTTCATCCCGGAATCAGATGTCAGAAAAAAATCGGGTATTGGCCGCCAACTCGGAATTCTACCGGGCATTTCTCAGTTGCGATTCCGACAGAATGAATGATATCTGGTCGAAACGAGAGGATATAACGGTGATTCATCCGGGTCATCCCCTATTGCGCGGCCGCGCCAAGGTCCTGATGAGTTGGCGACGGATCCTGTCTTCGGTTCATTCCCCCGATATCCATTGCTGCAATGCCACGGCTTATGTAAATGACAGCGTTGCATACGTGATTTGCAATGAGACCCTCAGTACGAGTACCTTAATCGCCACCAATATCTTTACCCTGGAGAATGCTTCCTGGAAGATGATCCACCACCAGGCCGGACCGGCGCCGGACCTCATGGACGAAATCCCCACCGGCAGGCCGCATTAGTCCGGCGGAACCGAACAATCTGCCAGTATTTGTGAGTTTTCTCACATTCCTGTCGCTCGCGATGCGCTACACTATCATCATGACCGTTGCACTCACTACGCTCATCACCTGCCGCACCAGCCGGGCTGACGACGACGGCACTCCTGAAGCCAGCCTCGTCCGGACCCCGCCTATCGACAACGTGTTATACTGGTACCATGATTGAATGGATGCCTTTTATCGCACACGCCGGCCTGACCATCGGGCTGTTCGCCTGGTTGCGCAACGACATCAGCGCATTGCGTAGGGAAACCAGTGCCCGGATAGACAGCACCGGTGCCCGGACAGACGCTTTGCGCCATGAAGTCGGCGCCCGGCTTACTGAATTACACCATGATATCCAGGCCATTGACGTGCGCCTGGCGCGGGTTGAAGCCACACTTGAAACTACCTTCAGACTGCAGGGAGTGTTACCGGCCGAGCGTCACGACCAGGTCGCCTGATCCTTCTTTTAGAGCGGGATGCGGGTTATTCGGAACAATGGAAAAAACCGGAAAGAACGTGTAACTTAGCCGTTCCTGAAAATCCTGGATGGGGAATGAGTAAAAAACTGTTTATCAAGACATTCGGCTGCCAGATGAACGAATACGATTCCGCAAAGATGCGGGACGTGTTGCGTACTTCCCACGGAATGGAGGAAACGCAGGACCCGGAACAAGCCGATTTCATTATCTTCAATACCTGTTCCATCCGTGAAAAAGCCCAGGAAAAACTGTTCTCGGAACTAGGTCGCTGGCGCAACCGTAAACGGGACAAACCTGATTTCATGATTGGTGTGGGGGGATGCGTCGCCAGCCAGGAAGGCCCGGCCATTTACGCGCGTGCGCCTTTCGTGGACGTCGTATTCGGCCCGCAGACCCTGCACCGGCTCCCCGGGCTTTACGACCGGGCGCGTATGACAGGCAAACCGGCAATCGATATATCCTTCCCCGAGATTGAAAAATTTGATCGATTGCCCGAACCCCGCGCCGACGGTCCTGTTGCCTTTATTTCCATCATGGAGGGATGCAGTAAATACTGCACATTCTGCGTGGTGCCCTACACCCGCGGGGAGGAAGTTTCCCGGCCCCTGGATGACGTCATCAGCGAAGCAGCTGCACTTGCAGGACAAGGGGTGAAGGAGGTTACGCTGCTGGGCCAGAACGTGAATGCCTACCGCGGTTCCACTTATGAGGGCGGCATTGCCGACCTGGCGGACCTGATAGAGTATATCGCGGCGGTCGACGGTATCCGGCGCATCCGTTACACAACCTCACATCCGGTCGAATTTTCCCACCGCCTGATAGATGTCTACGCCCGAGTGCCCGAGTTGGTCAACCACCTGCATTTGCCGGTACAGAGCGGTTCTGACCGCATACTTGCCCTGATGAAACGCGGTCATACCGTGCTTGAATACAAATCGAAAATCAGGAAACTGCGAAAACTCAGGCCGGATATCAGTATATCCTCCGACTTCATCGTCGGTTTCCCGGGCGAGACCGACTCCGATTTTCAGGCTACCCTGGACCTGATTGCGGAAATCGGATTTGACCAGTCATTCAGTTTTATCTACAGCAAACGGCCCGGCACTCCTGCAGCAAGTTACCCGGACCAGACCCCGCCGGAGAAGAAAAAGCAGCGTTTGCAACTGCTCCAGACCAGGATAAATCAACAAGCGCAGAACATAAGCCGGCGCATGACCGGTTCGCTGCAAACGGTACTGGTAGAGGGCAAATCCCGAAAAGACCCGCGCGAACTGGCCGGACGGACCGAAAACAACCGCGTCGTGAATTTCCCCGGGGCAGACGGGTTTACCGGCGAGATGGTGCAGGTCAGGATAACCAGGGCACTGCCTAATTCACTGCGCGGGGAAATACCGGCCGGACGCGAACTGCCCGTACAACGGGCCGCAGCGGGGATACGGGGTCAGGTCGCACATTGCACACGTAAACGAACGAGCGCGATGCTATAACAAACCTCTGTGTGCAATGTGCGACCTGACCCCGTATCCCCCAGACAATACCAATCCTGCCTCCGCTGAAGTCAACCTTGAGCCGGTTGATAACGAGAGATTGGCCAATTTATGCGGTTCCCTGGATTCTCACTTACGCCAGATAGAGAGGCGTCTGGGTGTTGAGATAAACAACCGCGGCAATTCGTTTCGTATCATCGGTACTGCCGAAGTCGTCAACATTACCAGCCGGTTGTTGTCCGAACTGTATGAATCAACGGCAGCGGACAACCTGTCGCCGGAAAAAATACACCTCTGGCTGCAGGACAAGGCCATCGATGATGGCGCCGACGAGCAGGCGGGCGAAGAGGTCTTCATCAAGACAAAACGCGGCATCATCAAGGGCCGCAGCCCGAACCAGCGTCTATACCTGAACAATATCCGCGCCCATGACGTCAGTTTCGGTATCGGGCCGGCCGGGACGGGCAAAACCTACCTGGCCGTTGCCAGCGCGGTGGTAGCCCTGGAACAAAACCGGGTCAGGCGCCTGGTCCTGGTACGGCCGGCAGTGGAAGCCGGGGAAAAGCTGGGCTATTTGCCCGGCGACCTGGTGCAGAAAGTCGATCCGTACCTGCGCCCCCTGTACGATGCCCTGTATGAAATGCTCGGCTTTGACAAGGTGATGAAACTTATCGAGAAAAACGTCATTGAAATAGCGCCCCTCGCCTTCATGCGCGGCAGGTCGCTCAACGAAGCCTTTATCATCCTGGACGAAGCGCAAAATACCACTATTGAGCAGATGAAAATGTTCCTGACCCGCATCGGCTTCAACTCAACGGCCGTCATAACGGGTGACATCACCCAGATTGACTTGCCCCAAGGGAAAAAATCGGGCCTGCGCCACGTGATTGATATCCTCGGTACCGAGGCCGGGATCAGTTTTACCTTTTTCACATCCAGGGACGTGGTGCGCCATCCCCTGGTGGCGCGTATATTGAATGCGTATGAGCGTCAGGAAAATAATGACAAGACCTGACTTTATTTTATCCGCAGATGACCATAGGCTCCGATCAAGAGGGGACACAAAAAAGGAGGCGGAATTGAATTCCGGCATCACGGGTTTTTTTGTCTTTCCCTACCGTCCCTGATATCATACTATCTGTTTGATATTGTGTGATTTATTTTCTTTTGACGTCTTATGTCGCATCAGGTGTTCACGTTGGGCTGGAAGCAGTGTTCATCTTCGCTGGAATACGCAGTTGCTCTGTGATAAAATGAGTGAGCCGTGGAAGAAAAACGCCAGCCACCAGTCAGCGAAAAAATCAAATGACGGCTTCACCCGGCATCTATTCTGAGGATTATTCTGCGGACAGACTTTCACGGCCGCAAAAATACAAATCCGCCGTGATTGCAGCGCGCAAGGTTCTTGGCTTTATTTTATCGCTCAACTTTGTGGTCTTGTGGGCGCTTCCAATTTTCCTTCAAGGATGGGCCTATAACTCTTTTTTGCACCGTTTTATTCGTCCTGTTTACAACCTGGCAGACAGGTCTGTCCGGCTGCGCAGGTTTGCGTTCCGGTATATATATTGCGAACAACACCTGGTTGATTATTTTGCTTCGGCGCTATTTTTCCTGACGGGCTTCCTGGCTTCATTAACTCTGGTTTTTTATTGGCAGATAGCTTTCGGCGCATTACCCTGGTGGCTTATCGCGGTATATTATTTCTGCTGGGTAGGTTTTGGCGGTCGAAGTATGGGTATTGCTTATTCATTCGCGCACCGGGAGGGGCATGCTGCCGTAGGGGGGCTGTATCGACCCTGGATTCGTAAATCCGCAGGAAACATTTTCGGGAACTGGGTGGGTTCTTTTTACGGCAACGTACCGTACAACTTTTCAAGTGCCCATAGTCTGTTACATCACAGGCTGAACGGTGGCAAGGGTGATTCCGTTTACTTGTGGGACCTGGACCGAACCCGTTTCAGCGACGTCCTGCTTTATGTATGGCGCTTTTTTGTTTATATGACAGGTTGGAGCAGCCTGAAGATGTTTGCGCAGCACAGACATGTCCCGGCGCTGGACCGGGCTTACCGCCAACTCCGCAAGGGAATGATAATTTACTGGCTTATACTTCCCTTGGCCATCACGGTCGTGCTCGGGGTAACGGGCAGCAGTCCTGCAGCTATCGGAGTATTCCTGTTTTTTATTTATTTCCAGGCGCTTACCGTCATGGCTTTTTTTCTGGCATTCATCAACATAGCGCAACATGGCTTTATCGAATGCGATGCTGACGGGAAATTTATTCCACACGTCTGTTCCAGCACGATAGTTGACGGCAAGGATGACGTGTTTGGCGAAAATGACCATATCGCCCACCACTATTTCGGACAGGTATCCCATGATCTTCTGCCTGGGCACCAGGCAAGCCAGCACCCGTTATGGGGACGGCATCACGCTTCCGTGTTTGCGGACATTTCCATTATGGAATTAGGAATATGTATTGTTTTCAAGCAGTTCAATAAACTTGCACGGAAACACTATGTGGATTTCAGCGGTAACCTGAACATACAACAAATTACAGAGCTGCTTGAGACGCGCGCAAAACGAAAAGAAATGGATTATGGGGAGTATGAATTCGGCTACCTGCCGAATCTGAAAGGCACGGTTGGCCGACTGGTCCGGAGTAACGTTTGCACCAATGAACAACAGGCTTATGTTTACCAGGCGCATAGAAATTACAACTGTTTCCCCTGACTCTACGGCACTGTGCCAATCCCGAAATTTCTCAAAGACTTTCTAATAAACCAGCGCGGGCTGGTCATTGCCGGCTGCGCGGTGCCGGCCAGCTTCATCTACCAAAAGGTTGAAGACTTCAACAACTGGGTCTACAGAACCTTCAGAAACACCAGCGCCAGACATGACGCCGCCGTCAAGGCGGTCCAGGACCAGGTACGGGCCGGCTACAACAGCGGCAAGCGCATGTGCACCGCGCGCAAGCCGTGGAAAACGATGTCCTTGCGCAACGCCGATTTCAAGCAGGACATGCACCAGGTACACATCGATCTTCGTAATGTCCTTGATATTGACGAGCAACGGCGCATCGTCCGCGCTGAACCGCTGGTCACCATGGGCGATATCACTCACTTCCTCATCCCGAGGGGATTCGCGCTCTCCGTACAGGCTGAGATGGATGACCTTACCCTGGGTGGCTTGTGCATGGGTGTCGGGATCGAAACCAGCAGCCACCGCGAGGGATTCCTGTTCGAAACGGTGGAAGCGTTTGAGATAGTCACCGCTGAGGGCGAACTTGTTCGAGCCACACGTGCCCGGAACGCCGATCTCTTCCACGCACTGCCCTGGTCCCACGGCACCCTCGGCTTCCTCGTAGCCGTCGAGCTTCGCATTGTCCCCATCCAGTCACACGTCAAACTCGACTACGAGCCGTTCCATTCTCTGGACGCGTTCTGCGCACGTATCGAGGCGCTTGCCGCCTCTCCTGACGCCCCCCGTTTCATCGAGGGTCTGGTGTTCTCCGGGGATTCGGGGGTGATTCTCACGGGTAACTTCGCGACACCTCCACGCGGCGCGCGCGTTAATCGTATCAACGACTACTACAAGCCATGGTTTTACCGTCATGTCGAGCAAAGCCTGAAGCGCGGGCCCATCAGCGAGTACATCCCGGTGCGCCATTACTTCCACCGCCATACGCCGTCGGTCTTCTTCAATCTCAGGGATCTCATCAGCTTTGCCAACACCCCCTGGTACCGCTACCTGTGGGCCTGGATGGGGGCGCCGAAGGTCTCGCTGATAAAGCTTACGCAGACCCGGGAAGTACGGCGCCAGGTCTTCGAACACCGTGTCGCGCAAGACGTCATGATACCGATTGAGCGCCTTACCGAAGCGCTTCGCCTCAGCGCCGAGCTGTTCGACATCTACCCGCTGTGGGTTTGCCCGGTGCGCCTGTTCAACCATGGGAGCCATGAGGGTTTTCTACGGAATCCGGCTGCCGGCGCCGACAGCCAGATGTTCGTCGACCTCGCCATCTTCGGCATCCCGCCAAGCGCCGAAGCCGGCTGTTACAATCAGGTACTCACTGCACGCCGCCTGGAGAAATTTGTCCGCGAATGCGGCGGCTACCAGATGCTATACGCCGACATCTGCATGACCCGTGCGGAATTCGAACAAATGTTCGAACACCGGCTCTACCGGGCCATGCGTAGCAAATACAGGGTCAGGAACGCCTTGCCCGAGGTCTATGACAAGGTCACGCCGGAGAGTTGGCTCAGCAAGGAGATACGCGAGAAAACCTCACAGTCCGGGTAGCCGGCCTTAACTCATGGGATTCAGGGGTATCATAGCAGCACGGAACTTACGGGGTCAGGTCGCACATTGCACACACAAGCGACAAGTGTCAGAACGTGATAGACCTCTGAATGTGCAATGTGCGACCTGACCCCGTACTGCCGTACACAGAGAGTACAAAGTCTGGATAATGGGCATTGATATCACCATACAATTCATCTCGGCAGAAACTTCTGTCCCGGCTGAAAATGAGCTTATAAATTGGGCCGGATCGGCGTTGGAAGGCAAGGAGGGGGAAATCACCATTCGCATTACCGATGAAGATGAAATGCGCTCGCTTAATAACAGGTGGCGTAAAATCGACGAGCCGACCAATGTTCTTTCATTTCCGCTGCACGACGCCGGCGCTCCCCTGCTCGGAGACATAGTCGTTTGTGCTCCCGTCCTCAGACAAGAGGCCGTAAAGCAGGCCAAATCCCTGGACGCGCACTGGGCGCATATAATTATTCATGGAATTTTGCATTTAATGGGCTATGATCATACTAATGAAAAGGACGCGGAAATCATGGAAACAAAAGAAACCGCACTATTGCAAGACCTGGGCTTCCCCGATCCTTATTTACCGGAGCTTGCAATAAACCCTGAGGAATCACGGTGATTCCATACACACGCGCCGAGAATAAATGAGTAAAGACAAACCTCCGTCGAGTCATAACAAGAAAGCCTGGTGGAAGCTACTCAATACCACCTTTTCAAATGCCCCCCGGGACTTGCCGGAATTAATTGAAGTCCTGCGGGAGGCCGAAGCGAGAAGTATTCTCGATCCCGACGTATTGATGATGCTTGAAGGCGCCCTGCACGTAGCGGAAATGCAGGTACGCGACATTATGGTCCCCCGGGTACAAATGGTCGTCATACGGCACACGGCCGAACCGGAAAATATAATGAAAACGGTGATCGAATCTGGCCATTCACGTTTCCCGGTGGTCAGCGACGACCAGAATGACGTACTGGGCATCCTGCTGGCAAAAGACCTGTTGTCCTGTTTTGTCGATGATGAACCGGAGCAGTTTGCAGTTAAACACCTTATGCGCCCCGTAGTATTCGTGCCTGAGAGCAAACGCCTCAACGTATTACTCAGGGACTTTCGCACCAACCGAAACCACATGGCCGTTGTAGTCGATGAATACGGCATCGCCGGCCTGGTAACTATTGAGGATATTATGGAAGAAATCGTTGGTGAGATCGAAGATGAAACCGATCTCAACGAGGAAGCCTTCATTAAACAACATGGAAGAAACCGTTATACGGTACAGGCATTCACGCCCATCGATGACTTCAATGATTATTTCGACACACAGTTAAGCCATAATGATTATGATACGATAGGGGGTCTGGTAATCAATGAATTCGGCCACCTGCCTAAACGCGGAGAGATAATTGAGCTTGCCGATTACAATGTAAAAGTCCTCCGGGCTGACAAACGAAGAATACACCTGTTACGTTTTGAAAAAACGTCTGTTTCACAACCAGGAACACCACCTCCGTAAGGGACCCGCGAGTTCGGCTATCAAAGGGTTTTTGTGCCTTGCAGCAGGTGGCGTCACCGCTTTTTCATTTGCACCGTACAATTTATCCGTTATCCCGTTTATCACGCTGGCGCTGCTGTTCCACACCTGGCGCACGGGAAACAGCAGACAAGCCTTTATCAACGGCTATTTATTCGGTCTGGGCCTGTTCGGCGCCGGTGTCAACTGGTTGCATATCAGTATCAATCTATTTTCCGGGATCAACCTGTTCGGTGCTTACCTGCTGACTTTCCTGCTCGTCGCCTACCTGTCCCTGTTCCCCGCCCTGACCGGCGTCCTGGCAAATTGCCGCTCGTTACGCTCTGACGTTTGTTTTTTCCTGGTCGTTACGCCGTCGCTGTGGACCCTGGGTGAATGGGTCCGTTCCTGGTTATTCAGCGGATTCCCCTGGTTGACACTGGGATATACGCAAACGTCCAGCTTGCTGTCCGGTTACGCGGGTCTCACCGGGGTGTTCGGCATCAGTTTTATCGTCGCCTTTCTGGCAGGAAGCTGTGTACTCCTGATCATGAAGAAATGGAGTACATTACAGGCTGTGTTCATGCTGCTGGCCTTCGTTGCTGGCTGGCAGCTGGGGCAACACCGCTGGACTGAGAACAGCAACACGGAAATCGATGTGGCCCTGATTCAAGGCGCCATTCCACAGGAAGTAAAATGGTTGCCGGAGTATAGAGATGCCTCCCTGGAACGCTACCTGGAAATCACTCAACCCTTTTGGGGTCATGATTTGATCATCTGGCCGGAAACGGCCATTCCCAGCTATTTACACACTGTCGGCGACTATATCGGCAAGCTTGAAAGAGCGGCGAGCCACAACGACTCCATCATGCTGGCCGGGCTGCCCTCCAGGAACCTGGACACCGGTGCCTACTTCAACAGCCTGGTATTACTGGGCGGCGAACAGCAGGTCTACAATAAACGCCACCTCGTCCCGTTCGGTGAATACCTGCCGTTCAAGTGGTTGCTCGAATGGCCGCTTGACGTCCTCCGCATACCTATTGCAGATTTCACCCCCGGCTCTGCCAACGAATCCCGGCTGTTCCAGGCCGACGGCTTTTCCCTGGGGCCCTCCATCTGTTATGAAGCCGTATTCGGCGCTGAGATCATCCGGGCTCTGCCGGAAGCCGACGTGCTGGTAAACGTCAGTAATGACGCCTGGTTCGGCGATTCTGCCTCACCCCATCAACACCTGCAGATGGCGCAGATGCGGGCCATTGAAACAGGCCGCTACCTGCTGCGCGCGACGAACACCGGTATCAGCGCCATCATCGACGAAAAAGGAAAAATTATCGGCAAGACGCGCCAGTTTGAGCCGGATGCCGTTGCCGCAAAAGTTCCCCTGTTCACCGGCAGCACCCCATACGTCGTAGCCGGTGATAAACCTATCGTTATACTCTCGATATCGTTGTTGCTATTGACCCTGCTTTTCAGCAGGACGAAAAGAACAAGATTATAAGCCCGATTCATTGCAGTCACCGGGGACAGACCCCCGCTTACAACATGCGGGGGCATGCTTAAGTCTGTCCCCTGTTATGATTTTTGGGGTCAGAGTAAAAATACCTGATCGCACAGCAACATAATGTACCGAATTGGCTGTATTTTTACTCTGACCCCAGGTATCAGGGGCTATAACTGCAACCGGTAGCGGGCATAGAAGATACGCCCACGCGGGTCGTGCGTGTAGTAATCGTAGGCGCCGTCCACGTTTACCAGCGGGGGGTCTTCATTCAGCATGTTCTTGATCCCCAGTGTCAGTAACGAGCCTTGTTGGCGCGCTATAAAGGCCGGCAGTTCCAGCCGGTATTGCAGGTCAACGGTAGTCATACTGTCGATGGTTTCCGCGTAGCCTATGTAGGCTCCGAGGAACGCACTCTGCGGAGTGTCGTCCTTGTAACTGTGGATGTAACGCACATTCAGGGACATGTCATGCCGCCCCCGTTGCCAGTTCAGTCCGGCATTCGCGCGCAATCTCGGCATTGGCCGGCCTATCGAATTACCCGCATTGCGGCTGCCGACCCCTTTGATTTTCTCGCCATTCGCCAGGATGATGTCGTAATCGAGGGTATAACTCAGATCCAGTGATGTACGGAACCATCCCAGCACCGCCACATCACGGGTATAGGCCAGCGCGAGGTCTATCCCGGATGATTCCAGGCTGGGCGCATTGAAATAAGAGGCTTCGGTACGCACCAGGTAGCCGTCTTCCCGGCGGATAACCTTGTCCGGGATACCGGGACCGATGCTGTACACGGTAACGATGCCGTCACCGTCCAGGTCCCAAGACCCGCACAGCGGTCCTGCGGCGGGATTATTATTCAGGCCGCCGGGGCAACGCGATGCATTGTCCCGATCGATCAGTTCCTGGTGCCCATCGCGTACTATCAGGTCGGTATAATCGTAACGATAGTAGTCCAGGTCCAGTGAAAACCCGTCCAGCAGGCCTGCGGGATTCCAGGAAAATCCTGCATTGAAGACTTCTGCCTGTTCCGGTTTCAGGTCCGGATTGCCGGTGGCTGCCGAGGCACGATAAGCCAGGGCGGGCGCATTGGAAAACGGATCGCTGGAATTCCGGAAGATGGTGCGACTTCCACCAAGCTGTAACAGTGATCCTACTCGAAATGAAGTCCCCCAGGAGGCGCGTAACGACACTGAATCCACGGGGCGCAACAACAACGTCAGTTTGGGGTCGAACGTGTCCTTGTTGAGTTGCTCAAAGGTTTCATAGCGCCCCGCCAGGGTCAGTTCCGCCCACCCCGTCAATGGCGCCAGGACCTCGGCGAATGCCGACCAGGAGCTGAGCCGATTGTCCCAGTCCCGATCGCCCGTGAGAAAAGTATAGTTAAAGGCATTGGCTTCTTCGTCGTAGTCAAACCTGGCTTCATCCTCCCGATACTGAAAGCCCAGCGCAAGACCCAAGGAGCCGTTCGGCAAGTCTATGACATCTCCGGACAGGACCAGGTCGAAAACGACCTGTTCGATTTCCGCGTCGGTCATATATGCGCCCTGTGTCCAACGCAGCAGTTCGGCAGGGTTCCGGTATTTGCGGGCAGCCTCAGCCACGCTGAGACGAGGGTCGGCAGCCCAGGGGGACGGATCCGTGGTAGCCCAGCGCTCGCCTGTGACCGGGTCATAAACGCTGGTTTGAAAGCTGTTGTAATAGTAACAACTGCCCGAGCCCAGGTTGCCGGAACCGGGTATGCCGGTGTGCGGGTCGCAGTCCGGTCCGCCCAGGCCCGCAAAAGCCAGGTCCATGCGCGAGGTAAGCGTATCCACCGGCCAGTTTAGGTCAAGCTGGTTACGGGAATAGATCAGGTCGGTATCCAGCAGCCAGCTTTGTCCGGCCACGGTAAAGTTGGATTGCAGGCCGATCACAGCCCGCATGTTCTCGCGCCGGGTGGTGGAAACAGTGCTGATGGGACGCTCTTCCTCCGTTGACTCGACAGTGCCGCCCAGGATGCGCTGCAGCGCCTGGTAGGGGACCGGCTCGAACCCCCGCCGCGCCGCATCCAGTTGCAGCCCGAAGTGGTGCTCGGGCGCGATAACGTAGCGCACGTCCGGGTACAGGGAATTACCGCGCGAGGATTCCTGCTCGGAGTAGCTGAATGATCCGTATAGCTCCATGCTCGGAGACAGGTGAAAGTTGCCGTCAGAGTGGAACTTGATCTGCTCCTCCGGGCGTACCAGGGCAAAAAAGCTGGAATAATCGTACACGCAGATATGACTGAAATCCGGGTGCAATCCCAGCGTGCCCATGGGCCCGTCGTCCGCGGCAGCCTTTTCGCATTCCGGGTCCGGCAGGCTGCCGGAGAAACCCTCCGGGTCGGCGCCACCCTGCGGCCACCAGTAATTGGATGTTACGGGCGTTGCGCCCTGCGCCGGAATTTGCGGCACGTAGCGTCCCGGCTGGCCGAAACTGGACAGGCCGGAACGGCCGAACCGGTCGAAACGGTCGGCGAAAATGAGGCCGCCGCGGTCCAGGTAGCTGGCAGCCATATTGATATATCCCCAATCACCGCTCATCCCCGCCAGACCCGATAACAGCAGGTCCTGCTGTTCATGGGTTTCATCATCACTGCTGAAATCGACCTGCAGTTCAACACCGGTAAACTCGCGCCGCGTGATGAAATTCACTACACCGGCAACGGCATCGGAACCGTACAACGCAGAGGCGCCGTCCTTGACGACTTCAATCCGCTCGAGTGCGATATTGGGCACCAGTCCCTGGACATCCACGTAACTGCTGCCGCTGTTGTCGAAACTGGTGTTGACGCTGCGCCTGCCGTTGATCAGTACCAGCGTAGCGCCATTACCAAGATTGCGCAGGTTGACGCTGGCGTTGCCGGTGGAACTGTCATCTCCCGCCCAGTTGGTGGCTGAAACGCCCAGGGACCCGGAGTTAAAGCTCATATTGCGGATAATCTCCTTGATATCGGTGGCGCCAGCCACGTCCAGGTCGTCCTTGTCGAGCACCGTCAGGGGCGAAGCTAAATCACGGGGTTCTCGCTTCAGGTGACTACCGGTCACCACTATCTCTTCGACCTGCCTTTCCCGATCAGGCACGCGGGTTTCTTCTGCAGCAGTATCGGCTGCTGTGATGACTACGCTACAGAGCAGCATCGGGATCAATTTCATATATAGCTACCGAATAACCGTGATAGCTGTTCAACCTTCCCGTGTCTGCGGTTTATGCAAGTGATTGATAACGAGAACGATAATTATACCGGTAATACACAGGGTGAGTGAAATCAGGACCGGTTGGGAGACATGCGCGGGGACAACCGGATACGTATCCACCATTATCGTATTTCCATCGACGGTTTCATAAATACGTTCCTGGAAGGGCCAGATAACCGTTAATGACGCAAGCAGCAGACCGGTGATGAATACCACGGTAACGCGGTAATACCGCTCAAGTATGTATGAGAGCAGGCGACTGAAAAAGATCAGGCCGGCCAGTGCGCCGGCGGCGAACGGGAGCAGTACCGCTAACTTGAGATAACCGATTGCCGTGAATATATAGGCATATTTATTCAGGATCAGCAACACAAACGATCCGGAAATGCCCGGCAGCAGCATCGCGCAGATAGAGAGCGTACCGGCTATGAATATGAACCAGCCGGCATCCGGAGTCTGCACGGGAACCATGTTGAACATCAGGTAACCGCAAACCGCTCCTGCTATAAGCGCGGCAACTTCCCTGCGGGCTACTCCAGCCAAGTCCCTCAGCAGGACCAGGATGGAGCCGCCGACCAGGCCGAAAAACAGACCGTAGATCTGTTCGGGATAATCCAGCAGCAACTGCGGTAATTTCACGACCCGGGTAAAAAACAGCAGGGCGGCAACAATGCCCAGGAGCAGGGGTACTATAAAGTCGAAATGCGGCCTTGCCAGGGCCTCCCTGAAATCCAGCCTGAGCAATGCCATCAACGCGGCAAGGTCAAAGGATTTGATGGCGGCAATGAATTCACTGTATATCCCCAGGATAAACGCCATGGTCCCGCCGCTCACCCCGGGAATGATATCCGCCGTCCCGATACAGAAACCCTTGACGGCCAGTATGCCGTGTTTCTTTGAATTTTTGGGGTCAGTGTAAAAACTCATATTCGGAATTCCAGGTACCAGTATAATTGTCAAGAGTTTTTACACTGACCCCAAATATCTACGCAGAAAACGTGGTCTGTCCCCTAATTTGAATGGTATGGACGGCTGAGTTCATGCACCGCGTCTACCAGCAGAGCCACCTTGTCCGGGTCGATATCGGGATGAATGCCGTGCCCGAGGTTGAACACATGACCGTCGGCTGCCCCGTAAGCCGCCAGCACCTCGGCCACCTGCCTGCGTATCGTAGCAGGAGAGGAATACAAAACCGCCGTGTCCAGGTTGCCCTGCAACGCTACCCTGCCCCCTGTTCTTGTGCGTGCTGCGCCGATATCCACGGTCCAGTCCAGTCCTACGGCGTCACAACCGGACCCGGCGATATCCTCGATCCAGAGCCCTCCGCCTTTGGTAAATAAAATGACGGGTACTGTATCACCCGGGTTTTCAGTCCTGATGCCCCGGACAATCCGCTGCATATAGTCCAGCGAGAACTCCCGGTAAACAGCCTGGGATAATATGCCCCCCCATGTATCAAAAATCATGACCGCATCGACACCAGCCGCAATCTGGCCGTTCAGGTAGTCGATAATAGAGCGACTCAGGATATCCAGCAGCAGGTGCATCTGGTCCGGTTGACCATACAGCATTCGTTTGGCCAGGCTGAAATTCTTGCTCGACTCGCCTTCGATCATATATGTGGCGATTGTCCAGGGACTGCCGGCAAAACCTATCAGGGGGACCTTGCCGTGCAGTTCGCGTTTGACCATTCTTACCGCGTCCATGACGTAACCCAGGCCGGTTTCAATATCCGGCACGTATAATTTGCGGATATCATCCCTGGACCGGAGCGGCCGGGCAAATTGCGGCCCCTTGTTTTCGACCACACTCAATCCCAGACCCATGGCATCGGGTATGGTAAGAATGTCGGAAAACAGGATAGCTGCATCCAGGTCGAATCGTTGCAAGGGTTGCAGTGTGACCTCACAGGCAAGCTCCGGGGTCTTGCACAGGGCCATGAAATCACCCGCGCGTTTCCGGGTAGCGCGATATTCAGGCAGGTAACGTCCGGCCTGGCGCATGATCCATACAGGCGTCATATCAACGGGTTGGCGCCGCAACGCCCTCAACAGGCGATCGTTACTCAATTTTTCAGGCATCGATGAAACATATCCATATCACGGTGGGCAACTGCTAAACAATAAGCCGTCATCCGGTTAAAAACAAGAAAAAAAGCGGGAACCCGGCAGTTCCGATTAAGGAACCTCTGATTAAGTCAGAGGTTCCTACGGTACAGGGATGTGCCGTCAAAATCAATGACTCCAGGTCATTGATTTTGGGAGCAAAACAAAAATCGCATTTTTGTTTTCACTCGCTACATCCTGGTAGCTCGCCGCAAGGCGGCAACAAGTTGTGCAAATCGGCTATCCTGCCGATTTGTGCGTGCTCTGACAAGTCCCGGACGGACTTGTCAGAGCTTCTTTAATTTCACCGGAAGAGAGTTTCGGGAGCTACCTGGCAATAAGCACATTGACCTGGGCTTTCATTCTCAACTAGAATAACGCAGTCTACAGCGGGGAAATAAATTGGTAGATCCAAACTGGAACACGATGGCTTTTTTTGAAAAGGCCTCCTTAAAGACGGTGCTGAGAAATCTGGATGCCGGCGCTGATGCAACCGCGCGGGATGAGTGGGGGTTCTCCCCTCTGCATTTTGCGGCTGCGTTCAATGACGATCCGGACATTATCACCGCACTGCTGGATGCCGGAGCGGATATTGATGCGCGGGACAAAGAGTGGGAAGCCACCCCGCTCCACTGGGCGGCCTGGTCCAACGACAATCCAGGCATCATTATTGCGCTGCTGGATGGCGGGGCAAACCCGAATGTCAGGGATGCCCGGGAGAGCACCCCGTTGCATGCGGCAGCCGACCAGAGCAACAACCCTGCCATTATTCTTACCTTACTGGATTCCGGTGCTGACCTCACCCTGCGGGATGCCGGTAAACTGGCTTGGGATTACATAAAAGATAACGAGGCATTGAAGGATACCGATGCCTACGCGAAATTGCGTGAATAAGTAAATGGGGTCAGGTCGCACAATGCACACTATGGTTGTATTTCGGAGTCAGTGTACATTGTGCGACCTGACCCCATTTACACTACCAGGTTTCGATTGAGGTACGCAGGTCCACCTCAAATGTCCAGGCGGTAGCGGGCTGTTTATAGAGATACTCGAAGGCGTCAACGATACCGTCGATACTGATCATCCCATCGTCGCCAAGTTGTTCCGCACGAGTTGGCCACCTTGTCTTGATTTTTTCACCGTTGATTGCGCCATCCACGACCACGTGACCGACGTGGATACCATCCGGGCCGCATTCTTTCGCAAGCGCCTGCGCCAGGATGCGTAACGCTGCCTTGGATGAGTTGAAAGCGCCAAATCCGGCCCGCCCGCGCATCGATGCGCTGGCGCCGGTGAAGAGCAGGGTGCCGCCGGAAGAGCGCATCTGTTTCAGCGCCGCACGGGCAAACAGGAAGCCGCCGAAACAACAGATTTTCCAGCTGTTTTCAAAATAGGATGCCTCCATATCAATGATCCTGCCCGGCGTGTTATTACCGGCATTATAGATAGCGACGCAAAGGGGGCCGGCACGCGAGGCTTCATCGAACAGGTTGTCCACTTCCGCCTCGTTCGTGGTATCGGCGACAAAGGCGCTTGCACTGTTGCCGTCCGCCTCAATCAGGGAAACGACCTTGTCCAGTTTCGTCCGGGTCCGGCCCGCTACAATGACATGCAGGCCAAAACTGGCAAACCGTCTGCATAGCTGTGCTCCAAGACCTTGTTCCGGTCCTACTCCCATAACGATTGCAGTTTGCATGATAAATATCCTCTTTAACCCGGATATTGTACCAGTGGATGCGATCATCGCATCCACTGGTACAATATCCGGGTTCATTAATTGTTAATCAGTAACGATGGTAACGGCTCATTCCGTTTGCCGGCCTGGCTGAAGTATTCCTCGAAAACATGCCGATAATCCTGCGCGCCGTACTGTGCAAATATCTCCGCAAACAGGTTTGGCATTTTCCTGTACGGTGATACGCCCAGTTCCTGCAGCATGATGTCCAGGTACTGCTGAAACCGGGTATTGACGGCGCAGGAACGTGACGGCTCAAAATTGATATGCGTGCGCTTCCAGTCCCGCGTGGCGTCAATACACTTCATCATCTCCTCGCGGGAAGGCAACCGGAGATCTCCGTTCAGGCATGCACACAGCCAGATCATGCCGACCTCCGCCGCGGGCACATGCATGAATCCGTGATTATAACCGACGCAGGCAAAGCGGGGGATATCCGGATGCAGTATGTGGCGATACAATTGTACACCGTCGTCCTCGCTTTCCAGCAAGCGCCGGTATTTATCCGGCAGGAACGGGAACGCGGGCTTTACCGAACCGAGGCACAGAACCACCTGGTCACAGGGGATGTTGCGGCCGTCCTTCAAGTGTACGGCTTGCCCTGAGAAACAGGATATTTCCCCATGGCAGGGTTCAATCCGGCCATCAGCCACCAGCCGGTAATAGTCTCGGGGCGTCAATGCAGCCGCGGAACGAAGGTCGCCGGTGAATTCATGGTGCGGGATAAGAGTGTTCAATCTCTTGCTTGCCGCCCTGCCCTTGAATACGCCCCGCTGCTTGCATAGCAGGATAACCAGGCGTGAGATGAAATACCAGAATGAGTCGACCAGGAAGCCCAGGCGCCTGTGTACGAACCGTTCGAACCTCGTAGGATGTGCCCAACAGGGCATGAAGATCGTAGTCAAACGGCAAAACAGCAAGTGGGTATAATGGATGCCGAACAGGGTAAACGGGATCAACCAGCGCGGAGTGCGAAACACCTGGTAGACCTGCCCGGACTCAGGACTTGCCATGGTAGCAATATCGACGGCGGATTTACCGAAACCCACGACGACCGTGCGCTTGTCCTTGAACATGTCCGGGGATTCGATATCCCTTTCAGTGATGATCCCGCCCTTGAATGTCTCCTGACCAGGGAATGCGGGTTTGTGCTTGCCTTCCGTATACTGGCCGACTGCCGATAACACGTAATCGAAGTGTTGCTCATGCACACCGCTTTCATCCCGGTATTGCACTGTCCAACCGCCGGTATTTTCGACCATTCCGATAACCTCGGTGTGTTTGCGCACGTCCAGGTCCAGATATTTCAATATTTCTGCGCCGGTAGGGTGCTGTGCAGGTCGAAACGGCCAGGGAAACTGACCCAGCGTATACTGGTGTGCAGTATTTTGCAGGCTGACACCCGGATAACCCACCGCCCAGACACCCCCCGCCCGCCCGGATTTCTCAAACAGGGTCGTCCTGTGACCGGCCTTGTTCAGGATACTGGCAGCTGCTATGCCGCTGATGCCGGCGCCGATAACAGCGATATTCATCGATTTTGCAATTCTTTCCACGGGTGTTACAGATTTCCCAACAGGTTGATTAAAGAAAAGGGGCGCTATTTCTACGCGCCCGCTATTCTCTGGTAACATAGTTTACAAGACCCTTGAGGAGGTTGAATACCATGTACCTGGTAACCGGTAATTTTAACATCAAACAGGACCACCTGGAGCAAGCCAGGTCTATCATGGCGAAAATAGTTGGCGTAGGCAGGACCGAACCGGGGATTGTGCGTTATACGTTCTATCCCGACCCGGCTGACCCGTGCAGGTATTTTCTCTTTGAAGAATGGGAAACGAAGGAGACCCATGACGATCACTTTAACAGCGACTTCATGCAGAGGACGGTACCCGGATTATTCGAGTGTTTCGCAGAACCTCCCGAGGTGTATTACTACAACGCCACAGTGGTATCAAAGCTGTGATTCAAGACGGGTGTGACTGGAAGTACGGCCAATCTCCCCACCGTCATTCCTGCGAGGCTTGTCCCTGCGGAAGCAGGGAACAGGAATCCAATGGACCACGTATGTCTTATACAAGAAAGGCTTATCCACTGGATTCCGGGCCTGCCGCGGCATGTCGTAAGCCGGGGTCAAGCTCGGAATGACGACGCGGGATACAAACGCTGGGTTTGACCACACTTCCAGTCACACCCGTGAAAAACACCAATGCCCTGAGTTCTATGCTTTCCCTGGGCGGTGCATTTTCCGGGGTGTCAGGATCATCGAATGAGCCGTGGGCCGTAAACCTTGAACGGCCATCGTTAACGGAATCATAGACCTTGAAGACGATTGCCTCATTGCGCTGCATCTTCGGGAAATAATACCAGCGGTGGTCGGCATTAAACGAGAGCGTGTAGGTTTCACCCACACGGTTCGGATGCCGGCGTTCCGTCGGGATCAGGTCCACTTCTGCGAGGCTTTGTGCATCACAAATCGCCAAGGGTTCGCTGACAATAGTCGCTCCTATGGGCCGCCATACCTGCACGATCATGAACCTGTGCCGCAACAGGCCTTCAGCCTCGTCCGGCAACAGGTCCCTGACACGTTGCGGTCCGGACCAGTCGGTATAGTCATTGTGAACCTGTTTCAACGGTTCGCGTGTTCCCAATTCCTGTTTAGCGAGATCGCCTGAACGCACGGTGTGATCAAAAATATGCACCCGACCAGCTCCGGTTACCTGTTTAATCAAAGCGCCGGCTTCGGGATAGTAGTCTGTTTCCACTTCATCCCTGTCGTAAAAATTTGTCACCCGGGTATCGTGCTCGACAAATACGAAACCGTGACGCTCGAACTCGAACTCATCAGCCTGTTTGCGGCCGTTGCGGATCTCGACAGTATGGTCGGTAAAGGCAACGTTCCTGTATTCGATCCTGCCACCCAGAGTCCGGGACAGGCTGACCGGTTTCTCTCCGGTGTTGACGGTGTAGCGAATCGATGCGTTGACGTGATCCTGCATTTAAACCGGGTGCTCTGGTTGAGTATCAGGTGGAAAAGGCAATAACTCGCTCGGGTTCGACCCGGTAAATCACGCGCACCTCACCGGCTTCCCGCCAGGGATAGGGACTCTGTTGTATATACAGATCGGATAACTGGTCTATATGCTCGTCTGCCCCTTCTTCGCTGATATCAACAACTTTGCCGCGTACTTCAAGCCAGCGGAAGGGATTCTCAGGGTCGACGGCAAGCACCGTAACATTCGGGTTTGCGCGCATGTTTCTGTCTTTCACCCGTCCCTTTGCGGAGTTGACCAGTATATGGGCGCCATCATAACCACACCAGACCGGATGCACCTGGATAGAGCCGTTTCTCATGTGTGACGCCAGTTGTACATAGACAGGACCGGTCAGCAGGTCTTTATGGGTTTCGGGAATATCACTGTTCATTTCTCTCTCCGATAGCGCTGTTATCTTGCCTGGCAAAAAAACGGCCGATGATAAACGCCGCGCCGATTAGCGCTGGAAAACGACAGACCCTGAACCAGACTCGGGAACGCATCCCGGTTGATTCAGGGATAAATCAAGCGATCAATGTGCAGGGAGGGCGATATGACACCGCCCCCCCATAGCAAAACCCTACTACTCGGAGTGTACTACGTTCTGCTCCAGCACTTGCCACTGTGGCGTATCGCCGGAACCTTCATCCATTGCAGCCTCTCCCTCCATGGCAGCCCCCTCATCCATGCTCGTCTCCTCCATGGCACCGTCACCTGCATCAGCATCACCCCCTGTATCTGCCGTATCACCGCATCCGGCAAAGCCCAAAATCATCGTCAGAAAAACCACTAATGTAAGATGTCGCATGTCTCGCTCCTCACTGTATTTTCTAAATTGCGCCCGGTTAGTATATCAAACAGGCCAAGTATACTATAGTAAATTGTTATTACCAGAAGGATTTGCCCCCAACAGCATCTCAGTTTACCTGCCCTGCCGCGGCTACCGCCCGGTAGAATACTGATCGATCAATTGATTTCAGACGGCATTGGCGCAGGCTCCCCGCGGTAGAGATGAGCAGCGGAATTTCCACGCCGGCGCTGCCCAGACTCCATACTTTGCGGAATATGCCGGAGAGGTCGTAGACAGGTTCGTCGTCTACGGACAGTACAACATCGCCCGGCTTGATACCGGCCAGGTCCGCGGGACAGTCCGGGTACACACTGGTAACCACCAGTTTACCTTCATATTCCTGTATCAATGCACCCATCCAGGGTTTGGGCGGAACGCGGCGCTGGCCGTATTCACACATCTCATCAAGATGAGGCGCCACCAGGTCCATGGGAATGAACATATTACCCAGCAGTTCTTCGTCGGTCTCCTGGTAAAGTTCCATCAGTAATGATCCCACTCCGCAAAGCCGGCCTTGCCGGTTTACCAATGCGGCGCCTGCCCAGTCGTTGCAGCCGGGTGTGGTAAACAGGGCATAATCCAGTAAATATTCCCAACGCCCGGCAAATTCCTGGATGGCGAACATCCGGCAGGTAAATGCCTCCTTATGACCGCTGCGGTATACGTACAGGGGTTCGTCTTCGGATAACTCCTCGCTGGATGCGGGGGTGAGATAGTTGCCCTCAAGCGGTAGAGTCGGTTTCAACAATGTGATACCGGAATCGTAGTCCTGAGCTACGATGTAACCAGGCGTACCCTGTCCCTGCTGGGACCTGATCCAGATTTGTTCAGCCTCCAGCACCAGGTAGCCGACTGTTGCGATCAAACCGTCCGGACGTATGCGAATACCGTGACCGCTACGCTCCGTACCGAGAATATCTGCCGTCATCGCCCACTCCGGTACCCGGCTGTCGATGTGAACCATGGCTCTGATTCCAGTTTTAGAAAACTCGGACATGCTGTGGCCTGTCCCGGATACCGTTTTGGGAAAAAGCTTATTCGAGTGGGGCAGGCAGGTCGGATGTGCCCATCAGGAACCGGTCGATGCCCCGGGCGGCTGAACGGCCCTCTGCGATGGCCCAGACTATGAGGGATTGTCCGCGCTGCATATCGCCGGCAGTAAATACGCCGTCCACGCTGGTCATCCAGTTCCGGTCTCTTTTCACGTTGCCCCGCTGTGTCAGTTCGGCGTTTAACTGTTCCAGCATGCCCGGTTTTTCCGGACCCAGGAAGCCCATGGCAAGTAAAACCAGATCACACTGAATAATATGATCGGTGCCGGGAATCTCTGCAAAATTCAGCCGTCCCTCTTTGGTCTGCATTTCCACTTCAACCAGTTCCAGTCCATTTACCTTGCCATTGCCGGTAAACCGCCGCGTTGAAACGGCATAGACGCGTTCAACGCCCTCCTCATGGGCAGAGGCAACCCGGTAAATGCGCGGCCACTCCGGCCACGGATTGTCCTCGGCGCGGGCTGTCGGCGGCTTCGGCATGATTTCAAGCTGGTGAACGGATTTGGCGCCCTGGCGGTTGGCCGTACCCAGACAGTCGGCGCCGGTATCGCCCCCGCCGATGATGACAACGTGTTTTCCCTGCGCGCTTATGAACTCTTCTTCAGGGACCTCATCGCCTTCACAACGCCTGTTCTGCAACGGCAGGTAATCCATGGCCTGGTGGATTCCATCCAGTTCCCGGCCGGGAACCGGCAGGTCCCGCGCCGCGGTAGCCCCGCCCGCCAGCAGGACCGCGTCGTATTCCCTGCACAAATCCCGCGGGTCAACGTCAGCGCCGACGTTACAACCGGGTCTGAAGCTCACCCCTTCCTGTTCCATCTGTTCGAGGCGCCGGTCCAGCACCCGTTTCTCCATTTTGAATTCCGGGATGCCGTAGCGTAACAGACCACCGATGCGGTCATCGCGTTCGTACACGGTGACCTCGTGGCCGGCCCGCGCCAGTTGCTGGGCGGCAGCCAGGCCTGCCGGTCCGGAACCAACGACGGCTACCCGCTTGCCGGTCTTCAGGGGCGCCGGTTGCGGGCTGATCCAGCCGTTTTCCCAGGCTTTGTCGATGATGGATAATTCTACCGCCTTAATCGTGACCGGGTCGTCATTTATCCCCAGGACACAGGATCCCTCACAGGGCGCAGGGCACAGGGTGCCGGTAAATTCCGGGAAATTATTGGTGGCATGCAGGCGATGAATGGCTTCGAGCCACTGGTCCCGGTAAACCAGGTCATTCCAGTCCGGGACCAGGTTGCCCAGGGGACAGCCCTGGTGGCAAAACGGAATGCCGCAATCCATGCAGCGGGACGCCTGGGCCTTCAGGGGTTCAACCGGCCACGGCGCCATGACCT
The DNA here is from genome assembly GCA_965116495.1 of Gammaproteobacteria bacterium. Classification (GTDB taxonomy): domain Bacteria; phylum Pseudomonadota; class Gammaproteobacteria; order Eutrophobiales; family Eutrophobiaceae; genus JAAXHV01. The sequence continues at coordinate 2,030,111 of OZ220696.1, forward strand.
GGCGCCAGTCAGCAAGCCTTTCCGCAACGGGCCGGTACGGCTGTTTTTGCCGCTCAAACTCCATAAACCCGGTAATCTTACCCATGCGCCGCTTCCATGATGGCCTCTTCCTCAGACAATCCTTTCTCCCGGCCTTTCCTGATGGCTTCCAGTACGACCTTGTAATCCCTGGGCATGACCTTGACGAAGCGTCCCTGGTATTGCCGCCAGTTGTCAAGGATACGCTGGCCTGTGCTACTGTGGGTGTACTGGACGTGCCGGGTCAGAAGCTGTTTAATGGTCGCGACGTCCTCTTCCTCTGCGACGGCTTCAAGATGTACCATCTGGCGGTTGCAGCGAATGTGAAAATCTTCGTCCTCATCCAGCACGTAGGCAATACCGCCGGACATGCCCGCGGCGAAGTTCCGGCCGGTCCTGCCGATAATCACCACCCGGCCGCCGGTCATGTATTCACAACCGTGATCACCTACGCCTTCCACTACGGCGTGGACACCGCTGTTTCTGACACAAAACCGTTCACCTGCGATACCCCTGAAATAGCCTTCGCCGGAAGTTGCGCCGTACAAGGCGACATTACCGATAAGGATGTTTTCTTCCGGCACGAACGTCGAGGCCCGCGGCGGAAAAACAATAATCTTGCCGCCGGAGAGGCCCTTGCCCAGGTAGTCGTTGGCATCCCCTTCCAGGGTCAGGGTAACGCCGTTCGGGACAAATGCGCCGAAACTCATTCCTGCAGAACCGTTGAAATGTACCCGTACCGTATCTGACGGCAAACCCGCGGCACCGTAGCGTTTGGTGATCTCGTAACCCAGGATAGTACCCGTGGTGCGATTCGTATTCCTGATAGGCAGGATGATATCGACAGGCTCCTGCGTTTCCAGCGTATTTTTACATAACGGAACCAGTGTGGTTACGTCCAGTGATCTTTCCAGGCCATGGTCCTGTTCCTGTGACTGGAAAATACCCACCTCGGGACCCATTTCCGGTTTATACAGGATATTGGAGAAGTCCAGGCCTTTCGCCTTCCAGTGATCCACCGCGTTGTTCATATCCAGGCGGTCACTGCGGCCCACCATCTCTTCCACCGTCCTGAAACCCATTTGCGCCATCAGTTCACGCATTTCCTCGGCGACAAACCTGAAAAAGTTTTCGACAAATTCCGGCTTGCCGGTGAATTTCCGGCGCAACTGCTTGTCCTGGGTCGCGATGCCGACCGGACAGGTGTTCAGGTGGCATACGCGCATCATGATACAACCGCTGACGACCAGGGGGGCCGTGGAGAAACCGAATTCCTCCGCGCCCAGCAAGGCCGCGATAACCACGTCGCGCCCGGTCTTCAACTGGCCGTCCGTCTGCACGACAATACGGTCGCGCAGCTTGTTCTGCACCAATACCTGTTGCGTCTCCGCCAGGCCCAGTTCCCACGGCAGCCCAGCATGTTTCAGGGAACTGACGGGCGAGGCGCCGGTGCCGCCGTCATAGCCTGAGATCAGGACGACGTCGGAGTGGGCCTTGGATACCCCTGCTGCGACCGTGCCCACACCCACTTCCGCCACCAGTTTCACGTGCACGCGCGCTTCCGGGTTGGAATTCTTGAGGTCGTGGATCAACTGGGCCAGGTCCTCAATCGAATAGATATCATGGTGCGGTGGCGGCGAGATCAGGCCCACCCAGGGCGTGGAATGCCGCACCTCGGCGATCCACGGATAGACCTTGGGTCCCGGCAATTGCCCCCCTTCGCCCGGTTTCGCTCCCTGCGCCATCTTGATCTGCAGGTCATCGGCATTCACCAGGTATTCACTGGTCACGCCGAAACGGCCGGACGCCACCTGCTTGACGGCGCTGCGGCGTAGGTCGCCGTTGTCATCCGGGGTGTAACGGGCCGAGTCTTCGCCTCCCTCGCCGGTATTGGACTTGCCGCCGATACGGTTCATGGCGATGGCCAGAGTCTCGTGGGCTTCCTTGCTGATGGACCCGTAGGACATGGCGCCGGTGGAGAAGCGCTTCATGATGTTCTCAACCGGTTCCACTTCTTCCAGGGGTATGGGCTCATTTGCCGGCTTGAATTGCATCAAGCCGCGCAGGGTGGCCATGTTGCTGCTTTGATCATCAACCAGCCTGGAGTACTCCTTGAAGATGCGATATTGCTTGCTGCGCGTAGCATGCTGTAACTTGAACACGGTTTCCGGGTTGAACAGGTGGTATTCGCCATCCCGGCGCCATTGATATTCACCGCCCCATTCCAGGTCCGGGCGTTTGACCGGCCTGTCCGGAAACCCGTTGTGGTGGCGCAGGCTGTTCTCGCGGGCGACCACCTCCAGTCCTATACCGCCGATACGCGAGGCGGTCCAGGTAAAATAATGATCGACGAAGTCCTTGTCCAGGCCTATGGCCTCGAAGATCTGGGCGCCGCGGTAGGACTGCACCGTGGAGATGCCCATTTTGGACATGGTCTTGATCAATCCCTTGTTGATGGCCTTGATGAAATTTGCCACCGCCTTGTCGAACTGCATCCCCGGCACGAAACCCTCGCCAATCAGGCCGCCGATACTCTCGAACACCAGGTAGGGGTTGACCGCCTCAATGCCGTATCCTATCAGGACCGCGAAATGGTGAACTTCGCGGGGTTCGCCCGATTCCAGCACCAGTCCCACCCGGGTACGGGTGCCGTTACGGATCAGGTGGTGGTGGACACCGGCGGTAGCCAACAACGCCGGGATGGGCGCCAGTTCGGCATTCACGCCGCGATCGGACAGGATAATATACGTATAGCCCTCATCGATAGCCCGGTCAACCTGCTCATATACCTGCTCCAGTGCCTGGTCCAGGCCCTGCCCGCCGGTGGCGGCGGGGTACAGGATGGGGATGGTCCGGGTCCTGAAACCGGGCAGGTTCATATCGCGGATACGGGCCAGCTCGGCATTGGTGAGCAGCGGCGAGGGAATGCGGATGCGCTTGCAACTTTCGGGACCAGGTTGCAGCAGGTTGGCTTCCGGGCCGACGGTGGTGGAGATCTGGGTAACCAGTTCCTCGCGGATGCCGTCCAGGGGTGGATTGGTGACCTGGGCGAACAACTGCTTGAAATAATCGTATAACAGGCGCGGCCGGTTTGATAACACGGCAAGAGCCGCGTCTGTTCCCATCGAACCGATGGGTTCTTCCCCCTTGCTCGCCATGGGCGCGACCAGTATGCGCAGTTCTTCGTGGGTGTAACCGAACACCTGCTGGCGCTGCAACAGGGTGTCGGGGTCGGTGCCGTGGATATTTTTCGGGTTGGGCAGGTTTTCCAGCGGCAGCAGGTTCTGCTTGAGCCAGCGTCCGTAAGGATGTTCATCGATATAACGCTGTTTCAGTTCACTGTCATCGATGATCCGGCCCTCACGGGTATCCACCAGGAAGATACGCCCTGGATGGAGCCGCTCCTTTAGCTTGACATTTTCCGGGGCGACATCCAGCACCCCCACTTCTGAGGCCATGATCACCATGTCATCGTGGGTGACGTAATAGCGCGACGGGCGCAGGCCGTTACGGTCCAGCACCGCGCCGATGACCTCACCGTCGGTAAACGCGATGGAGGCCGGCCCGTCCCAGGGCTCCATCAGACAGGCATGGTACTCGTAAAACGCCTTGCGCTCCTCGCTCATGGTTTCGTGGCCGCTCCAGGCCTCGGGGATCATCATCAGCATGGCATGGGCCAGGGGCCGGCCGGTCATGTGCAGGAATTCCATGACGTTGTCGAACACGGCGGAGTCGCTGCCGCCCTCGATGACGACCGGGAAAATCTTCCTGAGGTCCTCGCCGAACAGTTCGGAATTGCACAGTGCTTCCCGGGCATGCATCCAGTTGGTGTTGCCGCGCACGGTATTGATCTCGCCGTTGTGGCACATGTAGCGGAACGGGTGAGCCAGGCGCCAGGACGGGAAGGTATTGGTGGAAAACCGCTGGTGCACCAGGGCCAGGGCGGACTCGATATCCGGGTCGGTAATGTCTGGAAACATGGGTTCGAACTGGGAACCGGTCAGCATGCCCTTGTAGACGAAGGTGCGCCAGGACAGGGACGGGACGTAGAACAGGTCCTGTTGTTCCAGGTCCGAATTCCAGATGGCATGTTCCACCCGTTTGCGGATAACGTACAGTTTCCTTTCAAAGGCCGCCGCGTCGGGGACAGATTCGGCGCGCCCGATGAATACCTGCTTAAAGGCGGGCTCGCCTTCCAGCGCAGTGGGCCCTAACAGGGAATCATCGGTGGGCACGTCGCGCCAGCCCAGAACTGTCTGGCCTTCCTCAAGGATGATGCGTTCAAAGATACTTATGCACTCCTCAGCCTGAGCCGGGTCATGGGGCAGGAACACCAGTCCGGCGCCGTAATTCTCCGCAGCGGGCAGGGTAAAGCCCGCTTCTTCACATACGCGCCGAAAAAATTTATGGGGTTTTTGAATCAGCAGGCCGACGCCGTCACCGGTATTGACCTCGCAGCCGCAGGCGCCGCGATGCAGCAGGTTTTTCAGGATGGTCAGGGCATTTTCGACGATTTTATGGGACTTGCAACCCTTGATATCGACGACGAAACCCACGCCACAGGAATCGTGTTCCGTGGCAGGGTCATAAAGCCCTTGGGCAGGTGGCCCCTGCCAATTTTTGTTTTTAGATTGTTGCATAAGACTCCTTCTTTTGCCGACCGGCCGAGTAGATAAAAATGACAGCCTCATGCGGCGGATACCGAGCCATGCATGTCCCCGACTCCATTTCTGGGACATGCTTTCTTTTATCTTTATAATACTATACGTGATTGCATTATATCCCATTCACAGGTGTATGTCATACTGGCTTTCAACTGGCTTTCAACTGGCTTTCACCGGCTTTCACCAGTACAGGCGCCGGCTTTCGCCGGCTGTTGAGAACAGTTATTCATGAAGCCTTGGAAATTTACTACGGCAGAGTTTGCACAGTATGAGCAGGGCCTGGCGTGGTGCGATGCCATGCAGCGTTTATGTCTTCCTGTGGGTGAGCTGCCGGAGAAAGCGGGCTTTCGCGGCGAGATCTTCTGCATCAACTCGCCTCTTGGCATGGAATTTGCCCTCGTCGACGCCGAGCCCCACGAGATTTCCGGCCGTTATCTTGACCAGGAGGAAGCGATCTGGTTAACCTTGCTGCTTGAAGGCGAGGCTTCGCTCAGCTATGACAGCCGGCGACTGGACCTTGCTCCGGGCGATATCGTGTACGGCCCTACCTATGTAGAAGCAGTCATGCGTTTTACCCGGGATTTCCGGCAACTGTTCGTGAAAGTGCAACGGCTGATACTCAGTCCGCGGGTGTTTGCGCCCCTGTCCCTGAAACTTGGCCACCTGCCAGCACGGTCCGGGATTAATCACGTCTTCTCCGGCATGCTGCAATCCCTGGCTGAAGTAATCGAAGACATTTCCCCTGAACAGCTGCGCCCGGTGGAAACGGCACTGACCGAATTCCTGATTACCGGTCTGGGCGATGAGAAGTCGGTATTCAGCCTCGGCGGGGTATCCGGCGCCAGGGCCTATCACCTGCAGAGGATCTGCCAGAGGATAGAAACCCTGCTGAGCGAGCCGGAATTGACTATCGGCATGGTCGCCCGGGCAGAGGGTGTCTCCACCCGGTATTTGCAGCGACTGTTCACGGAAGCGGGAAACAGTTTCATCCATTACCTGCGCACGCGCCGTTTGGAACGCTGCCGCGCGGACCTGACCAGTTCCCTCCATGCCAACCTGTCGATTTCAGAAATCTGTTTTCGCTGGGGATTTAACGGTTCCGCGCACTTCAGCCGGGCATTTCGCAAGGAATACGGCATGTCACCCCGGGAATACCGGCGCCTGCAGACGGAAGAAAGAGCCGTATGACGCCGGAACACGTTGATACGCTTATCAAGGGCGCTGTCATCGTTACCCAGGACGAGGAACGGCGGATTATCACGGATGGCGCCCTGGCGATCCGCGGCGACCGGATTGCCGCCGTCGGCAAACGGGCCGAGCTTGAGAACAAGGTGAATGCGACCGGCGTGATCGACGGCAGTCGCTTCGTTATCACGCCCGGGTTTATCGATGCACATATCCATATTACCGGCGACCCGCTGACCCGGTGCTATGTGCCTGACGACATAAGCGACGAATTTGGCGATACCTTGCGCCGCTGGGTGATCCCCCGTTACCTGGCCCACACACCTGCTGACGAACGGCTCTCGGCCCGGCTTGCAGCGATCGAGATGCTGCGTGCGGGAACTACCTGTTTTCTTGAGGCCGGTACGACCCGCTACCTGGATGAAGTAGTCGAGGGTCTTGAGCAGACCGGGATACGCGCACGGGTCGGCGCCTGGGTCGAAGGGCGCGCCTTCGGCCCGGATGACGATGAAGCGGAATTGACCGAAAAGGCCGTTCGCACGCTGGAACAGGAAGTGGCGCGCTATCCCGCGAATTCCGGTGAAAAAATAGCGACCTGGCCTATTTTAATTGGGCACTCAACCAATTCCGATGATGTGTGGAAGGCTGCGAAGTCGATAGCCGATGCAAATAACCTCGGCGTCTCCGCGCATATGAGCCCTTATCGGGCGGATCCGGGCTGGTATGTCGAAAACCTGGGAAGGCGGCCCGTTGAATACCTGGCGGAACTGGGCGTGCTGGGCGACAACCTGTGCCTGACCCACCTGGTCCATATAGACGACAACGAAGCGGCGCTGCTGGCTGAAACACGAACCAACGCCATTATCTGCCCGTTTGCCGCACTCAAGGGCGCCTTCGGCATCAGCGCACTGGGCCGTGCCCCTGAAATGGCGCAGGCCGGCATGAATATCGCGCTTGGTACCGACGGTTACGGCTCCGACCTGATGCAGAAAATGGCCCTGGTTGCCGGCCTGTTCAAGGACGCCCGCCAGGATACAAAAATCTTTCCAGCCGGTCAGGCCCTGGACATGGCTACGCTGAACGGTGCAAGAGCATTGCAACTGCCGTACGAGATAGGCTCAATCGCGGTGGGGAAAAAGGCGGATTTCGTCCTGCACGATACGGACCGGCCGGAATGGCGGCCCCTGCTGAACGTCCTGCAGCAACTGGTCTGGTGCGCGGACGGCAGGAGCGTGCACAGCGTCTGGGTGGACGGGGTACGGGTAGTGGAGAACTACCGGCACACTCTGATCGACGAAGATGAACTGTACGCGGCCGCGCAAGCCGCAGGGGAGGCGATTATCAAACGTTCCGGGATACCGGTAGTTAATACGGGGTATTGACCCAGTCCCAGCCGGCTTCACCACTGGAGCCGCTTCCAGGCAACCGGGGACATGCGCCTCCTGGCCATAATGAAAACAGCCCCCACCTTTCACGCAGGGGTACCTGCATTACCACCCCTTTACTATGTCCCGTGTTTCGGTTGTTTCATTTTATCAACCGATACGCCCAACATGCGGGTAAACTGGTGGCGCCATGCGGCAGACGGTTTGTCTGATTGGGAATTGGCCAGCGCCAGGGGTGAAAATGGCATGACGCCGGGGATTTTCTCCAGCATCCGTTTGTCTTCCTCGCCTATCATGCGGTCGAACGCGATGACGTCTTCCGCGGATACGCTGAAATCGTCGTTGCGCCATACGACGAACGTGAAATACGACGTGACGTCGTCAATCGGCGTGGTCAACAGCAGCATGATGTGTTGCAGTCCCGAGTCATAGGAGATGGTGCTGCGCACGGTAAACGGCAGGTGAAAACCGGTGGTCATGCGGCGGCTGACTACCTCACTTGTTCGGCCTGAACTGAGGCTGGCGCTGGCCGGGTTGTCCGCTACAACCTTATAATCATAGCCGTAGTACCCGCCTTCCAGCATTTCCAGTTCTATCTCCGGGACGGACCGCCGCTGGTTGTTACCGAAGGTGCCGGTATGGACCCAGGGAAAGTGTGCAATATCAAGGAAATTGTCCGTCATGCGCATGGCACAGACCCGCCAGGTATCGATGGGGTTATTGATGCGCCGGAAAGCCTTGTCCTGTTCCTGGCTGATGACCGGTAATTCTTTCGGAGTGTCACCCAGGCAGACCCAGACCAGGCCGTATTTGGTGCTGGTATTGAAACAGGCCAGGTTGGCATTGTCCGGGATCGGGAAACCCGGGTCAGCGGACGGGATAGAGATACACATCCCCTCGCTGCCGAACGACCAGCCGTGGTAACAGCAGGACAGCACCCCTTTTTCCACGCTCCCGGCGGACAGGGGCGCCTGGCGATGCGGACACCTGTCAGGTGCAGCGATAACGTCGCCGGCGGGGTCCCGGTAGAGGACAATTTTCTCGCCCAGCAGTGTGCGTGTAACTGGCTGCCCGGCGACTTCCGCTTCCGTAGCCACTGCATACCAGTAGTCGCGCAGGGCCGGATTATCGTAGAAGATAGCCATTATCCATACCTTCAATGGAATAATATTTTATCTGGATTCCGGCCCTGCCTTTGTGCATGCCAGGGCATGCTTGTGCCGGAATGACGGGCGTGTGACAGAATGAGGTCATTTGATAAAAATAATGGTGTCGTACCGGGTTGTCTTGCACTGATGCGCCCACAGACTTTGCAAGCAGACAGCGGGCAAACCTGGAAAGTAATGGTTAACCGGCATATTATCGACTACTATGGCGATGTCGAATTTACTCAGCAAACCGTTATTCTCCCGCCCGGCGGGCGTCGTCGTCGCCTGTACCGTAGGCAACGGGGTCAGCGTGACGCCCATGGTGTATACGGTCTTCGGCCTGTTCCTGATCCCTATTGCCACCGAATTCGACTGGTCCCGCTCCGCCGTATCGTTTGTCCTGTTTATCATCGCCGTCGCGGGGGCGATCAGCTACCCCATTGTCGGCCGCTTGATAGACCGCTACGGCGCCAGGCCGGTTATCCTGACGGGTAACGTCTTGTTCGCTGCTTCCGTAGCCTCGGTCTCCCTCGTCGAGGCCAGCCGCTTTCAGTTTTATACGGCCTACGCGTTAATCGGTATCTGCGCGGCCATTCCCAGTTCGGTGATGTTCACCAAAGTTATCGCCGGCTGGTTCGATCAGCGACGCGGCCTGTTCCTGGGTATTGTGGGCGGCCTGGGCAACGGCATCGGCGCGGCCCTGTCGCCGTTATTTGTATTTGTCTTGATCAACAGCTACGGCTGGCGGGCCGGGTTCCAGGGCATCGGCGCGGCCATCATCCTGATCGGATTTCCGGTGTTGTACCTGCTGCTCAGGGACCCGCCGCAAGGCGTTGCCCGAACCGAAACGGAACTCCTTGAAAAAACAGCAGGCTTATCCCTGGCGGAAGCCTCGAAGACCCGTACTTTCTGGATTATCCTCGCCGCCATCGCCCTGGGCGCCGGTTGCATGACCGCGATCTTCGCCCACGTGGTGCCGATGTTGCTGGACCGGGGGGTGCCGGCCGCGCAGGCAACTACCGTACTGGCGACGTTTTCCCTGGTCACTGCCGGGTGGCAGATCGGCATGGGCTATATGCTTGATCGCATTCCCAGGCCGTGGATCGCCGCACCCTTTTACCTACTGGCGCTGGCCGGCCTGATCCTGCTGGAATCAACCAACAGTTATCCCTTGCTGCTGTTGTCCGGCATGCTGATGGGGCTGGGTCTCGGGACGGAATACGGCGTGCTGCCCTATTTCCTGTCCCGCTATTTCGGCACCAGGCACTACGGCGCCATATCCGGCAGCATGTACGGCGTGATCGTCCTCACCCAGGGCCTGACCCCGTTCCTGATGGACCTTGTTTTCGATATTAGCGGCACTTACGATCCTGCGATAATCGTGATCTGTATCGGCCTGGTGGCGGGCGCCATACTCATAACCCGGCTGCTTCCTTTCAATACATTACTCGGCGCGCACAGTAATTCGGTTTGAATCAATGGCGAGTAAATTTGGGACACCCATAAATTTACAATACTTATTAATTTATGGGTGTCCCAAATTAGGGTTTGTCAAATAAAAGGGCGCATTTGTGCAAGTCCTTTTGTAGTTTTTGTCACAAAATTGAACAAAAATACAACTTTCACAATAAGGGGTTGGAAATGATCAAGTTCGATAAAGACGTCCATCGGATGTTCAAGGTTTTCGTCGCCGGGATTATCACTTCAACCATGATTGTGCCGTTACCTGTCCTGGCGCAATCCGTCCTGGAGGAGATCGTGGTGACTGCGCGCAAACGCGAGGTGTCGCTACAGGATGCACCAATCGCGGTATCGGTATTGTCCGGTGCAGATTTCGATAAATCCAATGTCGTAAGGCTGGACAATTTTAACGGCTACGTACCCGGACTCGTCGTCGCAAAAAACGACGGCGCAGGCCGCGTCGTGACCATTCGCGGCGTCGGCTGGGAAACGGCCCAGAACCTCACGACGCAGCCCAGCGTGCTGACCTATATCGACGGCATTTATCTTGCCAATCCGCTGGCCATGGGTCTGGACCTCGGTGACATAGAACGGGTCGAGGTATTCCGCGGCCCGCAGGGTACGGAATTCGGCCAGGGCACCACGGGTGGTTCCATCAATATAGTGACCAAAAAGCCCCATTTCGACGATCTTGAAGGCTCCGTCGAGCTCAGCTATGGCACTTATGACAATATTCGCGGACGCGCCTCGATAAACGTGCCGCTTTCCGATACGTGGGCGTTCCGGGCTGCAGTGCAGAAATACGAACGCGATGGGTTCTCGGAGATCGAGGGCGGCGAACTGGACGGCTACGACCTGGACGATGCCGATTCCTTTACCGGCAAACTGGTGGTGCTGTGGCAACCGTCGGAAGACTTCTCGGCGCATGCACAGGTCTTCATACACGACGCCGACCACGGTGCCGCGGCACAGAAGAACGTGAACGATCCCAACCCCGACCTGCGTGAGCTGTCCCAGGATTACCCCGGTATCTTCGCGCTGGAGAACTATAGCGCTTCCCTGATCATGGAGTGGGCTACCCCCCTGGGAGTGACGGTCAAGTCGCTGACCGGCTGGCAGGTGCTCAGGAAGGAGCAGTCGGTGGACGGCGACCGTCTGAATGAAGAGAACACAGCGCTTATCAATTTCGGTTTCTCATTTAACAACTGGGACATACTGCCGTTCTGGGACAACGATTCCGATGCCGTAAGCCAGGAGCTCAGCATCAGCTACAGCGGTGAGCAACTCGATTGGGTTATCGGTGGTTATTACCTGCACCATGCCAACTTCAATGACTTCCTGGAGGCCACGGGTTCGTCACCATTCTCGGCATCGCCGGCGTCCCTGCCCCGTTCGCAACTATCTGCTGCAACCCTGCCGCCGTTCGCGTCCGATTTGAATTTTACCGAAGTTCGTACCGTGACCCGCGAGGATTACGCCTTCTACGGGCAGGCCACGTTCCGGATGAACGATATGTTCGCCATAACCGCGGGCGTGCGTTACCAGGACGAAGACCAGCTCGATGAAACATCCCAGTTCTTCGGCATTTTCGGGGACGGCCGCCGCACGACGAACGACTCGGAAGTGACCTGGAAGGCAGGGATAGACGTGCATCTCACCGAGGACAATCTCGTCTACGGCCTGGTATCCACCGGCTGGAAGAACGGCGGTTCAGGCAGTCCCGGGATATTCAAACCCGACCAGTTCGCACCCGAGGAGGTGACGGCATACGAGGTGGGCACCCGCAATACCTTCCTGGACGGGCGCGTGCGCCTGAACGTCACGGCCTTCTACTACGACCACGAACACCTGCAGTTCACCTACGAGGACCCGGCGCCGTTTGCCGGCGGCACCTGGACCATCCCAAAGACGGAGGAGTACGGCATCGAGTCCGAAATGAGCTGGCTGCTGGCCGACGGCTGGCAACTCGACGGCATGCTGGCCTGGCAGGACGGCAAGGTGAAGTCGGATGTGTTCGCTCTCGACGTGGAAGATTTTCGTGCAGCGACAAGGCTTTTCCAATTGGGTCTTTTTACCTCAGGCGCGGTTGATGAACGCATCAGGATGAACAACGCCAATAATCTCAACGGCAACGAACCACCGAAACTGGTGGATCTGATGGCGCGTGTCGCCCTGACGAACACCCACACCTTCTCCGACGGTTCCGAATTGAGTTCTCGGGTGGAGTATGTTCACCGCGGCGACTTCCAGGCTCGTATCTTCAATCATCCCCGGGTGGATGACGTGCCAAGCTACGACCTGGTCAACCTGTACTTTGACTATGACATCGGCAACATGCCGCTCAGTCTCAGCCTGAGCGTCACCAACGTTTTTGACAAGAACGGGGTCAATAATGTCTTCACCAACCCGTACGGGCTGTGGACGACAAGCAGGGAATACATCCCGCCGCGGGAGGTTATCGGTTCGGTCAGGTACAGTTGGAACTAGGAATGGGCGCCGACCAACCCCAGCATGAGCTTCGGCCCACGCGGCCCACGTGGACGCACCTGGCCCTGCACGTAAAAGACATCGACAAGGTGATCGCGTGGTATGAGGAGTTCACGCACCTGACGGTGCTGGCCCGCGAAGAGGACGAGGACGGATACTCCGCCTGGCTCGGAGACAAGAGCCAGAGTGACAGTCCTTTCATTCTGGTGCTGGGCCAGTTCTTCCCCGGTCATGATCCTTTCGCCCCTGTGGAGCATCCGGCCCTGGGACCGTTTAACCACATCGGTATAGAGGTGTCGGACAAACAGACAGTCGATGAGATCGCCGCCAGGGCGAAGCAGGCCGGCTGCCTGGTCCTCGGACCGCTACAGATGCCCAAGCGTATCGGTTACATCTGTTTTCTGCGCGACCCTGAGGGGAATATGGTGGAATTTTCATACGACCAGGGAGTCTACGAGAAAGCCCGCGAGGTCTGGGGTAGTAACTCAGAATAGCATCAACCTAGCGCAGTCCCTGTCGTTCCGGCGTAAGCCGGAACCCAGAAAAATTCTACTAGGTTCCTGCTTGCGCAGGAACGACGACGGAGTGCAGGAACGACGATGGAGTGTAGAAACGACCGTCGGGCGTTCACGGCTCGAGCAGGATCTTGCCGATGAAATTTCCGCTGAGCATCTTCTCCTGTGCCTTCCCTCCTTCGGCCAAGGGGAATACGCTGTCAACGACCGCCTGGAAGTCGCCCGTACAGTATTGCTCCCAGGCCGGCCCGAATTCCTTGTAGCGAAACGCATCTGACCCCAGAATTTTCAGGCCCATGCTGAACAGGTAACCGAGGTTCGGAATAGCCGCTGAATTACCGGATGTGTTGCCGCAGGTCACCAGGCGAGCGCGCGGCTTTAGCGCCGCCAGTGAGGCTTCCCATAATGCCTCACCCACGTGGTCGAACACCAGGTCAACGCCGGCGCCACCGGTCATATCTCGGGCCCAGGCCGCCACGTCGACCGTGCGGTTATTGCAGGTGTCCTGCGCGCCCAGTTCAAGCGCTTTTGCGCATTTTTCCCCGCTGCCGGCGGTGGCCAGGACCGTGGCTCCCGCTTGCCTGGCCCATTGAATTGCAGCGATCGACACGCCGCTGCCGGCGGCGTGGATCAGTACGGTCTCCCCGGCCTTGAGTCCACCTGTCTCGAACAGGGCATGATGCGCGGTCATCCAGCAGGTGGGGAAAACGACGGCGTGACGCCACGACATTTGGTCAGGAACCGTGTACAAATGGGTCTCCGGCGCCAGGCATTTCTCCGCGTAACCACCGGCGACGTTGCCGCCTATGACCCCGAGGATGCCGTACAGGTCGTCCATGCCCGCCAGTTTCGATCCACCGGGGACATCTGACATGGACGGGTTAACCAGCACCCGATCACCTGGATTGACCTGGGTCACCTCTGAACCGGTTTCGCTCACCGTACCCACAACGTCCATCCCGGAAATGTGCGGCAGGCTGAACCTGGGAATGGTGAACCAGCCGTTTCGCTGCGCAACGTCCAGGCGGTTGATCGTCGTTGCCGCGACCTTGATGACAACGTCGCGCGGCCCCGGTTCGGGGTCGGGCACGTCCCGGTACCGTAGCGCCTCCGGCCCGCCATGTTGTTCGTAGATCAACGCTTTCATCTGGAATAACATCCATCGCCATTCCGGCGAAAGCCGGAATCCAGTCGATCAAGTAATTCCTTATTATAAAGTAAAGTGTTCCACTGGTTTCCTGCTTGCGCAGGAATGACAAAAGTTCAAAGATTTACAGGTACGCAGTTGTCTGTTGTCATTGCATTCACTGTAAGAATACCTGAACTGTAAGGTTCAATATGCTGGTATGATAACAAACTTGGTACGTTTACCTGTACCCCTGGAGAAAGATCATGTCAGCACCCAGCCCGGCATTGCTGATGCCGGATACAGACAACCTTGACACAAGCCTGGGTCCGTTGGCGGACGGTGAAGTCAGCCTGCGTTCCTGGCTGCGCCGGCTGCACGAGGCGGACCAGCTCAGGCAAATTCAATGCGAGGTGGATTCCAACCTGGAACTGGGCGCCATTACCCGCATCAACCTGGGCCTGGCGGGTCCCGCGCTGCTGTTCGGGAACGTAAAGGATTACCAGGATACCCTATCGACCCGTTTTGTAACCTGTGGATTGGGCAACAGACGGCAACTATGCGCGTTGCTGGACCTGTCGTCGGATACTAACGACAAGGATATTGTCCGACACCTCAGGGACACCTATTCCAACCCCGTGGAACCGGTCATTGTCGATAATTCACCGGTAAAACAGAACATCCTGACCGGCGGCGCCATTGATCTGAACCATTTCCCCGCACCCGTCTGGCAGGAACTGGATGGCGGACGTTACCTGAATACCTTTTGCGGCATCGTGACCAGGGACCGGCACACCGGCAGGGAGAATATCGGTCTGTACCGCGGCCAATTGGTCGACCGGAACCATATCGCCATGGTCATGCTGCCGACCCAGGGTGGTGGCGGACATCTCACCGGTTATCGCCGGAACCGGGAAAAAATGCCCGTCGCCATCGCCTACGGCGCCCACGACGTGGTGCCGTTCTGCGCCGGCAGTCCGTTCCCGCGCCACGTCTGCGAATGGGACATGATGGGCGCCATCCTGGGCAAACCCATTGAACTGGTCAGGTGTGAAACCGTTGACCTGGTCGCGCCCGCGGGGGCCGAGGTCATCGTCGAAGGTTACCTGGACCCGGATCCGAAGAGCTACCGTATGGAAGGTCCCTTCGGCGAGTATCCCGGTTATGCCGGCGGCACGCCCTCGCCCAAACCGACCCTGGAGGTAACCTGCATTACCCACCGGGACGATCCCATCATGCGCGGCACTCTGGAAGGCTGCCGTCCCGGCTTTCCGTCCGAGGATTCCATCCTCTGCTCCTACAGTTGGTCGGCCATCTTCTGGAACATGCTGGAAGCCGCCGGGGTGGTAGGCGTCACCGACGTCTGGTGCCCCCACGTCTCGACCGGCACCCACATCGTGGTACAGATCCGCAAGCAATACCGTGGCCACGCACAACAGGTGGCCATGGCCTTGTGGGGGACCAGCGCGGCCCAGTGGTTTTTCAAACATGTGCTGGTGGTGGAAGAAGATATCGATATCCGTGATCCCGTGGCGCTGGAATGGGCCGTCGCGTTCCGCGTCAACGCCGGTATGGACCAGGTGATGATGTTCGGGCCTACCTTCGGCTCACCACTGGATCCCTCCACCTCCCATGATGTCGTGGACATGCCGCGCTTCCGCACCGGCAAGTGGACCCGGGTCCTGGTCGACGCCACCCGGAACTGGGAACTGAGCAGAAATGAAGGCTGGAACGGGCAGAGTTTCCCCCCGGTGGGCAAACTGGAACCGGAACTGGAGCAGAAGATCCGTGAACGCTGGGAGGAATACGGTATCGGCATCCCCTACCTGGACGCAGACCAGCGCGAACAGCTGACCCTGGCGAACCTCAGGGAAGTCTTGCCGTTTGTCTAGGTAGGACAAAATGTGACGACAATTCAAACAAAAGATAAAACATCCGGTTATTGAACTGAGGTGACTACAGGCTGGATGCGGTCAGGCTTGTTCACTCTTCGAGGTGAAAAATTCTTCGAATGCTGTCCGAGCAGCATTAAGTTCCAGTGACTTGGCGTCAATTATGGTATTCATTTCTATAAGCTGGTCAATGATTTTCAGTGTGGCTTTTGCCTGGCTGACCGGGACGCCATGAAATGCGTCGAGGATGGACAGCGCCAGACTATCCACCTCGTCTGAGGTTAGAATGCGTAGTTCAAAATCAGGGTTTATCATTGATAGTATCCTGTGGGTTAACCTGTTGCGAGTTGAGATAATTCTCTCTCTGCGTTCTTTATATGTCTGACCACATCACCGGCGGGTCGCCATAGAAAGCGGGCCGGCGGGCAGTACTCTGATTTGTCTCGCGTATCAGCTTGATTTTGTATGCCTCCAAGCTAAGCCGTCCCGTATACCTCACATATGGGTTCGGGCAGACCCGGCCAAGGTCGGGTGGGTGAGTTGAGATCATGATGCCATCCCTAATTTTGCGGATATGACCGTGTATTTCCTCTGGCGTTCGACACGCCGAGCAAAGCGCTTATCACCGGCGGCGACCAGGGCATCCAAAACCCGCTCCCTGTCTGAGTAGCGCCACGGTCGATCATTCTCCTTTGGTTTACCATCCGCGTAATATCGCAGAACATCGCGCAGCGTATCCGGACTGACCGGCGGTATACCAAGAAATTTCAAAAATGCTTTCGAATTGGCAATGGTGCCCACAGCGTTCAACTCCAAGCCAGGCGGCACGTTCGGTGCTGCTGTTCCGGCCTGTCCTGCAAGGGAGTCCGGGGATGGCGCAGGCCGAGGAATTTCAGCAGGCCAGGGAAGGTTGTGTGGCCAATTGTTGCTGAACCATTGCGTAATCCGGATATATACGCGTCGTGACAGAGAACCATGGCATATCAGTCGTTTTACAAGTCTGGAATCGCCACTGCATAGACGTCCCACGGTAGTAATCTGTCTTCCAGTTGTATCTGCGTACAGTCTGGACAGTATGACAACATTGTCCTCTCTTGCGGAATACATACTGCCAATATAGTGGCATATATTCCACTAGTCAACTTTTTTTGGAATATATTCCGGCGCTTGTGTTACTCCGCTAAATCGTGGTAAATTTTCCATCATGTATTATTTTTATTTTCACGGCATCGTTGATGAGCGGTTGCGGGAGTTGGGTAAGTCACCCACTAAATTAGCCTTGGAAAATGGACTGCCCAGAGACGCAATTCGCAGTGTATTACGTGGGCACCCACCATCGGTTGAAAGAGCAAAAAAAATCGCTGAAGCTCTCGGCCTTGAGTTCTACGTAGGCCCGCCACGCCAGCTTGATAGCAACAAGGAATATAGGGCTAATTACGACAAAGAACCCCCTTTGAAGATAGATGAAGAACGCGTAGACTATGCAACGCACCAAGCTATGGCTGAGTTACGGAGTGCGGCAGAAGTGATCAGGAAAGCCACCGAGACTATTGAGCATACTGTGACCGAGCCAAAAAGCACGACCCGCCAAGTCGAGGTGGTAGAACTGGCTGCCGCCGCCGGCTGCAGCACAACTGACCTGGATGAAACTGTCATAGGGTATGTAGCGTTCAACCGTTCCTGGCTGGATCGCCGCGGGCTCGATCCAACGCGATGCATTGTCATACACGTGCGAGGTGAATCGATGGAGCCGACACTCCCGGATGGTTGCTCCATCCTCGTAAACTGTGCCCGCCACCAACGCCGAACCGGACACATATATGTGCTTCGCACGGACGAAGGGGTAGTAGTCAAACGGTTGGATAAAGGCGAAGACGGTACGTGGCGCCTCCAGAGCGACCATCCGTCCTGGTCACCAGTGCCCTGGACAGAGTCCTGCAAAACCATCGGAGAAGTACGCTGGATGGCAAGAAACCTGGGTTAACAAAAAGTAAAACGAAGCGTAGGTAATCTGGCTATGGAGATGGAGTATTATCAGGAGCAGTATTAGCTGGACTTATTCCGGTTACTATCGCCGAGCCTGACAAAGTATTTTTCCAGCCTGTCCATCGCTTCATCTATGCGCTCAATGGGCTCCGTGCCGAAACAGACCCGCAGGTGGCCTTCGCCATTGGCGCCGTAAAACGTACCGGCCTCAACGACCACGTGTGCCTGTTCGAGGATTTCATCGGCGATCTGCTGTGACGGCAGTCCCGTGGCAGAGACATCGGGGAAAGCATAGATGGTCGCTTCAGGCGCCTCGCAACTGACACCGGGCATGGCGTCCATTCTCCTGACAACGAGATCGCCGCGACGCTTGTCTTCAATCACCATCTCCCTTACGCAGTTCTGTGATCCCTTGATGGCGGCATACCCACCTTCCTGTATGAACGTGTTGAGATGGGCAATATCGTTCATGGTGATTTTCAGGATGGCCGGCATGAATTTTTTGTCTGCCGCAATATACCCCATGCGCCATCCGTCCATGGCGTAGGCCTTGGTAAAGGCAAACATGGTCAGGGTGCGTTCCTTCATGCCGGGCAGGGAAGCGATACTGATGTGCCTGTTGCCGTCGTAAGTGATCTGTTCATATACCTCATCCGACATCACCAGCAAGTCATGCTTTATGGCAATGTTCGCCAGGGCTTCGAGTTCCCTGTAGGTGAATACCCTGCCGGTCGGGTTTGCCGGGTTGACCAGGGCTATCATCCTGGTATTGGGCGTGACAGCACTTTCTATGGCTTGTGCATCGATGCGGAAACCGTTTGCCTTATCGAGCGGGACAGGCACTATCCTGCCGCCGGGCAATTCAACTTTATTTATATGTTGAGGATAATAGGGCTCCAGTACGATGACTTCATCTCCGGTGTCTATCGCCGCCATGCAGATTGCAAAGGCCGCATGGGTCAGTCCGCTGCACACAAGAATCTCATCGGCATCGACTGCAATGTGATTTCGCTCCGCGACCTTCTCTGCCAGGGCCTCCCGGAACTTCTGTACCCCGCGGAAGTCGCTGTAATGCACCTGCCCCTGGTCAAGGGCCTGCTTAGCGGCTTCCTTGATGTGCGCAGGCGTATCGAAGCTGGGCATGCCGACTTCAAGGTGGATAACATCGATACCCTGTTCCATCAAAGGTATCGCTTTTTCGTACATGCCGAAGGATTTGGTTGAGGACTCAGTGATTCGTTTTGCGGGCCATCTCATTAAAATTTCTCCAGAATATTTGAAAAACGGCCTATGCAGCCCGTAGTTGAGCGGTTTCATCCTGTGCAATGCTGTAGCCCAGGGTTGTAGCGTCGTGCCGGATGGCAACCCCGTATTTTTCCCGGGCCGCGGCCATGGAAACCAGCCCGTTGCGTACGTCCCTCAGCACGGCTTCCGGTGTGCGCTGCCGGGGATCGCCGAAACCGCCGCCGCCGCTGGAAACGATGGTCATGGTATCTCCCTTGTTCAGGGTATACATGCGATTGCCGTCAATCTCGCCCTGACTGCCGTCGGCGTGCGCCAGTGTCATCCGGTGCGGGTCCGTACCCTGACCGTCCCGGATACCCAGGGGGGCGGTAAAATCCCGCGCGCCGCTGCCGAAATTGGCGCAGGCGATGTTGTCGCCCTCGATGGTAAAGGTGTAACGCACCCCGAATCCGCCGCGCCATCGGCCGGGGCCGGCGCTGTCCGGTTCAATCTCATATTCGACCACTTTGTACGGCGTTACCAGTTCATGCAGCTCGGGGTCCGGCGCGCGCAGGCCGCCCAGGGTAACCGGTGTGCCGACATGGTCCCAGCCGTCATAACCGTGCACCGCACCGCCGCCGCCCTTGCTCATGAAGTGGATATCCGCAAAGAAGCGGCCGTTGCCGGGGTGTATCCCCATGGTGGCCGGCGCGCACCAGCGCCCCCACATTGCCGGTACCTGGTCCGGAATGACCTGGGCCAGGGCCAGCCAGGTAGCCTCTATCATGGCTTCGCCGACGCACAGGGTACAGCATGAAGTCGGCGCCGGTTCCCTCGCGTTCACTATAGTCCCCAACGGGGCGATGACGTGCAACGGCCGTACCGCGCCGTCATTGAAATCAATGTCGTTGCTGATGGCGCCGGTCGCGAACAGGGCCAGGTGGCTCATGGCATTGGTGTTGGGCAGGGTGCTGTTGATGTATCCGACGGCCTGCGCGTCGCTGCCGGTGTAGTCGAAGGTGACGTTATCACCCTCGATCTTCAGGTTGAGCCGTACTGTGAAGCTTTTATCAAACTCAATGCCGTCATGATCAATCGCCCGCTCCGCGTAATATTCACCGTCCGGTATCGCAGCAATATCGGCGCGTACCCGGCGTTCCGTTACGTCCAGTATTTCCGCCGTGGCGGCGGACAGGGCGGTGGCGCCGTACCGGTCAAGCAATGCCGCCAGCCTTCTCTCCCCCAGGTTGACCGCGCCGATCTGGCACTGTATGTCCCCCTCCACCAGGTCCCGGGCGCGCACGTTGAGCAGGATGAAATCCAGCACGTCCTCGCGCAGCACGCCTTTATCGGCAAGACGCAGACAGGGAATACGCAGGGCGTCCTCCCAGGCGTCCCGGGCCTGGGGGTTGTAACCGACCACGCCGCCGCCGCCCATGTCGGCATGGTGGCCCTTGGACAGCAACCAGTAGCGCAACTGCCCGTCGCGGAATACCGGTTTCATCACGTTCAGGTCCGGCGGGTGGTTGTTGCCGCGATAGGGGTCGTTCAGCACGAACAGGTCGCCGTCGTGGATGTCGCCGGCAAAGCGTTCTGCAATCGCCCGCGCGGTGAACGGGGTGGACGCGGCAATGTCGGGGATATAAATGGTTTGCGCCACCAGTTCCGTGTTGTGATCGAAGATGGCGGTAGTAAAATCCCGCGCTTCGGAAAAAATCGGCGAACGGGACGTGCGCAACATGGTCTCACCCATCTCCTTGCAGATGGAGGACAGGCGTGCGCTGATGATGGCAACGTCAACGGGGTCTATCTGACTCATGATTTCATTATACTCCCTCACCTGATTCCAATTAAGAATTAAAAATTACGAATTAGGAATGAATGTGCCGCCTGCGGCGGCTGTGTAATGTGAAAACTCCAATTCCCGATTCCTAATTCGTAATTCCTAATTCGTAATTCGTAATTCGTAATTCGTAATTCCCCCACTGGTCGCAACTGAGCCCGGTGCCACCTGGTAGTACGATGGTTGTCGTCGGTTGTTCTACGATAGCAGGGCCTGAAAGCCGGTTTCCCGGTTGCAGGGCAAGGCCGTCGTAGACGGGCACCGTCATCAACCTGTTATCGAACCAGGCGGGGCGTTCCCCCTTGCGGGCATGGTCGGCCGCAGGTCCGCCGAGTTCGTGTTTCTGTGTTACCGGTTTTTTTGTGGCGCCCGTCGCGCTCAGGCGCAGGTTGATAAGTTCCACTTCCGCGTGGGGGAGACTGTAGCCGAAGCGATCATCATGGAGCCGGTGAAATTGAGTCACCAGTTGCTCCCATGCTGCAGTGTCCGCCGTGCCGGTATCGAAGCCGAGTACCTCAACCTCGTTGAACTGGCCCACATAACGCAGGTCAGCCGAGAAATTCAGAGTCACATCTGCGCCATCGACCTGCTCCTGCCTGAACGTGGCAAGCGCCATATCCCGCATGTTATGTATGGCTTCATTAATGATCCCGAAGTCCACCAGCGATCCGACCATGGCGCAGGTACGTATGTAAGTATGCTTCAAGTCCGACAGCAACATGCCGGCAGCGCAGAATACCGAGGATTCCCGCGGTACCAGCAAGGTGTGGATACCGAGTTCCCGGGCAATGGGCACTGCGTGTATCGGTCCGGCGCCACCGGCGACGATCATGGCAAACTCGCGCGGGTCCAGCCCGCGCTGCACAGTGACCACCGTGACGGCATTGCTCATGATCGAGTTCGCCACCCGGTAGATCCCGTAAGCGGCGTCCGTGACGGACAGGCCCAGGGGGCCGGCAACCCTGCTCTCGATGGCGGCGACGGCTGCATCACGGTCCAGTTTCAGGGCGCCGCCGTGGAAGTAATCAGCATCCAGGTAACCCAGCACCAGGTCCGCGTCCGTCACCGTCGGCTCGGTCCCGCCGCGGCCGTAACAGGCCGGACCGGGATCGGCGCCGGCGCTGGCCGGCCCGACGTGCAACATCCCGCCGTCATCGACGCCGGCGATGGACCCACCCCCGGCGCCGACGGTGTGAATGTCCAGCATGGGCACCGCCACGTGGAAGCCGGCGACTTCGTTTTCCGATGTAACGGCGGCGCGTTCATCCTGTACCAGGGCAACATCAAAACTGGTGCCGCCCATGTCTACGCTGATGATATTCCTGTAATCGTGGGTGCGGCCATAGTGAATCCCGGCGCCGGGACCGCCGGCGGGTCCCGACAGCAGGGTATTGACGGCAAACCGGCTGGTCACTTTCGGCGACATGCAACCGCCGTTGGACTGCATGATGTTCAACACGCCGCAAAAACCGTTTTCACCCAGGCGCGCCTCCAGCTTGTCCAGGTAGCGGGCCAGTGGCGGCCCCGTGTAGGAATTCAGCGCAGTCGTGCTGTGCCGCTCATATACCCGTATCTGCGGCAATACCTCACTGGACAACGAGATGTACACACCGGGCAACGCATCCTGCAGGATTTCCCGGGTACGCAACTCATGCTTCGGGTTGAGAAACGACCACAGGTAGGAGACCGCAACGGCTTCGACCCCGGCGGAGCGCAATACTTCGGCTGCCGCACGCACGTCTTCTTCCACCAGGGGAATTATAATTCGACCGTTGGCGTCTGTTCGTTCCGCCACCGTCAGGGTCAACGCCCGTTCGATCAAGACAGGTGGAGGCGCCTGTTCCAGGTCATAGCGCTCTCCCGTCTTCATCCCGCGCCGCAGGGCCAGCAGGTCACGGAAGCCCCGAGTAGTGATGAAACCGGTATTAGCGCCGGTGCGGGTAAGGACAGCATTGGTGGTGATCGTGGTGCCGTGGACGATTGTCTCCACCCGGGCAAGGAAATCCCGCAGTTCAACCCGGTTGTCCTGCGCGGCCTGTTCCAGTGCGGCAAATACGCCCAGGCTGGGGTCGGCAGGCGTGGTAGGCGACTTGCAGATGCGCGTGCGGCCATTCTCATCACAGACCAGCAGGTCGGTGAAGGTGCCGCCGACGTCAATGCCGATTTGGTATCTCATGTATTTCGGGCTCTCCGGTAAATCCGCACACAGTATAAAGTAAGCGCATGGCGAATAGGTGATGTAATTAATCCGACCCCTGATCTCTGGTATAATCGCGGATGGAATTGAGGAGCAGCCTATAAAGAATGTTGATATGAAGCAACGCTTATTACCGCCCGATTTCGCTGACCTGGAACAGTATGCCCACTGGTCGCTGGGCAGCGAATCCGAACGTCTGGAAAAACGACTCGCTTCTTCCATGGAAGAGATCCAGGCGTTCTATTCCGCCATGCTGGGCCGTATCGAAAAGGCGCTTGACCACCTGAACGGCTTTCCCCTGGAGCAGATGCCCGAACCCGAGCAACGCCTGCTGAATATGACCCTGTCGCTGGCCGAGGTCTGGGTTGCCGTGGAATTGTACAAGCAACCGGATCACCCTTTTGGTCTGGACATGCGCCGCTTCGTTCCGGGTGAATCGACTTCGGTCCCTTCACCGTGTCAATAAGCATGTATGTCAGTTATTGCACGAGATGACTGCCCATGGAACTGACCCATAAAACACATACGGTAAACTATCCCGAACTGGGAACGGATCCGCTCCCCATCCGGCCTTGTATCGACCCTGACGTATTCAAGGCGGAGCGGGAGGCGGTTTTCCGCCGTTCCTGGTTGAACGTTGGCCGGGTCGAACTGATCCCTGAAGCAGGTGACTATTTCGTCAGGGATATCGAGGTCTGCTATACCTCGGTCCTCGTCGTACGCGGGCGCGACAACATCATCCGGGCCTTCCACAACATGTGTTCGCACCGGGCCAACCAGGTGGTGTGGCAAACGCGCGGCAAGTGCCGGGGCGCCTTTGTCTGCCCATTTCACGGTTGGGCCTTCGATACCCGGGGCAAGCTGATCAACATGACCGACAAGGAAAACTTCTTCACCGGCCCCGATGCGAACCTGGATATGACGGAAATCCAGACTGACGTCTGGAATGGTTTCATTTTCATCCGCCTCAAGCCCATGGATGACCAGTCACTGGAAGACTACCTGGAGCCGGTCTCCACGTCCCTCAAGGATTACCCGTTCGCTGAATTGACCCGGCGCGAATGGTACAGCGTGGATGAAAAAGTCAACTGGAAGGTGTTGCTGGACGCACAACTGGAAGGCTGGCACGTGCCGTTCCTGCACCGGAACAGCCTGGCCCGCTCCACCTCCGCCGCCGGCATGTTGCTGCGCCACAGTATACTGGAAGCCCTGGGCCCCCACGGACTGGTGGGTACGGAACCGCCGCCGGTATTCAATCCTACGCCGGTGGGCGCGGCGAGCCTGAAATACGGTATCGGTGCATACGATGCGTTTGCCTTTACCGAGCCGCGCCGGACGAAAGCGGAAAAATACCACCTGCGCGGCGCCATGAACCTGTACTTCATCTTCCCCAACGTTATCATGGGCCTGATGCGCGACAGCTACTGGATGTATAACGTGTGGCCGATCGACGTTGACCGCAGCGTCTGGGAGATCGGGGTGAATACGGTCCCGCCGCGCAACGCCGGGGAGTTGTTCTGCCAGGAATACAACAAGGTCGGTTTACGCGACACCCTGATGGAAGACACGGCCACCCATGAAAAGGTGCAGCAGGTACTCAAGTCCGGCGCCAAGGAGCACTTCCATTTCCAGGACGAGGAACTGGCATTGAGGAATTTCCATTACGCAGTCGACGCCTGTCTGGCGGCCATGGAGGACAATAAGGGTGAAACTTAGCCATTACTGCGCAAGCCTCGTCATTCCTGCGCAAGCAGGAATCCATGGCAGGAGATTCCCGCTTGCACCGGAATGACAAGACGCATCTGGAGAACAACCATGTACAGCGTGAGAATTGTTTACCCGAATAAACCCGGTTCGACGTTTGACTGGCAGCATTACTACGACGTGCATTTGCCCCTGGGCATCCGCCTCCTGCGTGAGTATCGCGGTATTGCACCGGTGAAGATCGAAGTCGATCAGCATATCACCTCGGACGGTAAGGACGGCGATGCACCGTACCACTGTATCTGCACCCTCTATTTCAACAGCAGGGAAGAAGTGGACGCCATGACGAGCCTGTTCGCGGTCGAAGAAGCGCGCAGGCAACTCGCCGAGGATTGGCCGAAATATACCCAGACCGATCCGGAACTCATGGTCAGTGAGATAGTGACTGCTGACCCGGCCACAGGCCGGAACTGAACCTGTCCCCGGGCTATGGCCCAATCCAGTCCCGCCACAACAACGGACCGACCTTCACATATTACGGTAGGCGTACTGGGGCACGTCGACCACGGCAAGACCAGCCTGGTCAAGGCGCTTACGGGCATGGAAACAGACCATCTCAGGGAGGAAAAGGAAAGAGGGCTGTCGATCGTGCCCGGGTTCGCCTTCCTTGAGTCCGATGCCGGCATCATCGATTTCATTGACGTCCCCGGTCACGAGGATTTCATTCGCATGATGATATCCGGCGCTACCGGAATAGATTACCTGTTGCTCACGGTGGCGGCGAATGAAGGGATCAAGCCGCAGACACTGGAACATTTCAATATTGCGAGTCTCCTCGGCCTTGACAAGGGCTTGGTGGTGATTACCAAGTCCGACTTGGTCGATGACGCCGGCTGCGACCGGGTCAGGGACGAGATAAGGAGTTTCACGGCAGGCACGTTCATGGAAGCCGCACCGGTGATGGCGGCATCCGTGAACGATGCAGGCAGCCTGAACGGTTTACGGGCCGTGCTGGAAAAGCAGTTGCTCAACCCCGCCGCAAGAGCGGATAGCGACCAGTGCTACCTGCCGCTGGACCGTGTGTTCACCATGTCCGGCTTCGGTACCGTCGCCACCGGCACCCTGAGGTACGGTACCCTGGCAAACGGCCAGGAGGTCGAGATCATGCCGCGCGGCAACCGTGCACGTATCCGTCAACTGCAGGTCCATAACAAGGTCGAAGAGATTGCGTACCCCGGGCAGCGGGTCGCGGTCAACCTGCGTAACATCGACAGGGAACAGGTTGCAAGAGGCGATGCGCTGGCCTCCCCGGGATACCTGGAACCGACCCGGTTGCTGGACGTGGAGTTGCAGTTGCTGGAGCGGGGACGCCCGCAACCCAGCTACGGCGAGATGGCCCGGGTGTTGTTCGGAACCTGTGAAGAACCGGCGGCGCTGCGCATCCTGGGAGAGCGGCAACCGAAGCCGGGTTCGTTATGCGTGGCGCAGCTTGCCTGCCGGCGCGACGTGGCGGTGCCGGTGGGCGAACATTTTATCCTGCGCAGCATGTCGCCGGTGACAACCATCGGCGGCGGTCGTATCCTGGACAATTCCCCGGCAAAACACCGCCGCTCGGACAACAGCGCCGTGTCCCGCCTGTCCAGCCTGGCCAGCGGCGACACGGCGGAAGTCGTCGACGAGTTGATACGGGCAACAGGAGTACGGGGGATAGATATGGCTGAGCTGTCCCGTTCCATGAACCTGGCCGCAGACGATTTGCTGCAGGGACTGGACAAGACAGAAGTTGTTTTCGCAGGACCGCAGCGCTTGTTGTCCAGGTCGGCATTCGACAGCCTGTGCGAACAGGCGCTGGCCGGGATCGGCCGGTTTCACGAGGCAAACCCGGGCCGGCAAGGACAACCCCTGACGGAGTTCCGTTCAGGCCTGGAAGCAGGCGTGGACGAACCGGTTTTCAGGTTCCTGGTTGAACACCTGGTGGATCAAGGCCTGCTCCAAACGGACAAGAGCATTATCCGGCTGCGGGATTTCGATCCCCTGGGCGCGCTCAATCCACAGGAGAAAAAGATAGCTGAGGATATTGCCTCGGCATTTGCCGCGGGCGGCCTGAAACCGCCCGAACCCGGCGAAGTCCTGCAGGGCAACCCGCAGAGGAAACGCCTGTACCGCCTACTGGCCGATACGGGCGAACTTGTGCCGGTACACAGCAGGGACACAAACCGCGTGCTGGTGTTCCACCGCCGCAGCATCGAGGGCATGGTGATCATGCTGGAACAGGCCTACCCCGGTTCCACCTCATTCAGCGTGGCGGACGCGCGTAAACTGGTGGATACTTCGAGAAAGTATGCGATACCCTTGCTGGAATACCTGGACAGCCGGCGCGTGACCATCCGTATCGGCGACAAGCGCAAACTGAACCCAGGGAATAAGAATTTGGGGTCAGAGTAAAAACTCTGACCCCAAATATAGCTGACCCCACAGATGGACTGACTGGAGGTGAATGAAGTCTGGTGACTTCCCTGGTCTTCAAAACCAGTGACTTGCCCAACGCGAGTGGTGGGTTCGATTCCCATCCACCTCCGCCGATGTGTTTATATAACTAATTGAAAAAATTACAAAATTTATATTATTTCACGATATTTGTGTTTCTGTTTGTGATATTTTAAAGGCGTTCCGCTCTACGGGGGATAACAGTTGTAACTGACTGAATTCATTAACAAGGAAGAGAGCCGCTGGCGGGCCGCATTCAAAAAGACCTTGCCCGAGGAGCTCCGCCGCGACCCGCAGGCCGTCTCCCGGGCCATGATGCAGGCCCAGTTCGATCACGGCACGGTATCCGGCAAATGGAAGGACGTCTGGTATGACCACCCCCTGCCTGCCATGAACGAACCGCACAAGGCGGTCTGCTCACTGACACCGCTGGAGGGCGTCCCGGGTGACCGCAAGGCAGACTTGTTTCTGAGGGCAGGTGTCGCCCATAATCAACTCCTCAACATCACCGACATCGATCTGGTCAGCATGCTTGTTCATTATATGTTAAGCATTGCTTCTGCTCCATTCTGGGATTTTGACAATGATAACGGTTGGCAATATCTGGACATCTATCTGGACAGTATCTGGACATCTATCTGGACAGTATCTGGACAATCCCGTATAATATGATGCAAGGCACCACAGAACATGACAGACGCCGTTAACAAAGACGTATCAGAACTCATCGTTGAGATCGTTGACTCTGCTGAGGATGGACTCAGCAGCGCCGATATCTATGCGCAATTAAAACAGATATATCCTGCCAAGGCCCCCGTTTACAGAACGGTGGGGAGAAAATTGCTGGCACTGGTTAAAGAGGGAGAAATCGTTCGTTCAGGGAAGGCCAGAGCAGTAAAATACCGGCGCCCCGCCGAAACACCTGTCCTAAATACCGTTTATGATGCCAAGCAGTCGGTCCCCATCTCTGATGAGAGCAAAGCGATCCAGGACTATGTACGCCGTCCAATTCAGGAACGGAAGCCTGCCGATTACAAGCGCACCTTCCTGGAAAGCTACATACCGAACCACACCTACTACCTGCCGGACAGGATCAGACAGGACCTGTACAGCATCGGCGAAATAAGGCCAACGGCCCTGCCGGCAGGTAGCACGTACCAGCCGGAAACAGTCAACCGGTTGCTGGTCGACCTGTCCTGGGCATCCAGCCGTCTGGAAGGCAATACCTACTCGCGAATTGACACCGAGAACCTGGTTGAGAAAGGGATTTATGCCGCGGGGAAAGACAGGGTTGAAGCTACGATGATCCTGAATCACAAACGTGCTATTGAGATGTTGCTGAATAATGCAGAGCACATAGACTACAACATGTACACGTTTATGGGTTTGCACGGGCTGCTGTCATCAAACCTGATGGGCGACCCGGCAGACAGCGGGCGACTGCGGAAGAAGATTGTCGAGATAGGCGGCTCTGTCTACTCCCCGAAGGGTATCCCACAAGTGGTTGAAGAATGCTTCAGGATGTTCCTGGCCAAGGCGAGGGACATAGAAGACCCGTATGAGCAGTCGTTCTTCACCATGGTGCACCTGCCGTACCTGCAGCCGTTCACCGACGTCAACAAGCGCTCGGCAAGGCTGGGCGCCAATATCCCGCTGGTCAAGAACAGGCTATGCCCCCTATCATTTATAGACGTGCCCGAAAGGGACTATATTGAAGGAAACCTGGGCGTGTACGAACTGAACGACACCAGCCTGTTACAGGATGTGTACGTGTGGGCGTACGAACGGTCCTGCCGACGATATAACGTGTTACAGGAAAAAGATCGTGCCGGCGACCCAGACCCATTCAGGCTCAGGTACGAGATAGCGCTCGCCGCAGTGGTCGGGCGTATCGTTAAAGAGCAGCTGGAACCCACGGATGCCTGCATTGCGGGGCTGGCGCAGGGACGGGTCCCGGCTAACGACATCCACCAATTCGCTGATCTGGTCAACACCGAATTGCAGAATCTGCATATGGGACTCCTGCTACGAAACGGCATAAGTCTGGAAGAGTTCAACGCCTGGGAGCAGCATAAAGCGGCGTCTTCGCCTGCTGACACATCCACCAATTCGCCCTGACCGGAAATCTTGAATTTACGAGCGTCTGGTTCCGGGGTGGAGCTCAACCCCAATAATCCGTAATTCTGGTAACCTATCGAAATACAACATATATGTTTAATGAAGCGCTGACTGGATCAGAGGTTCCTTGGTTACAGCAATTTAAAATCTGCTGAAAGTTTCAACCAGTGGGATCTCAGGACTTCCTTGTGTAGTTCATGCATAGGCAGATCCTGCAACATCCCCGGCCACAGGTCGCGAGCTGCTGTCAGGGCATCAAGCAAATGTACTTTTACCGCAGGCCACGGAACGCCTATCCTCTCACTCCAGGTCTGAAAGGCTTTCAGGCTGATGGAATACCATTTTTTCTGTTTGCCAAGGTTTAATGCGATACCGGTTTCGCTCGGAACGTACGGCAGCGTCGACACGATATCGTAGGCAGGCGCCAGTTCCGGGTTGACGGCATCGGGATAAATCAGGGTCCAGTTCTTCAAATGAGCATCACCGTTGGCCAGCAGGATATTCGCCAGGAGACGGCGGGCCAACTGCTGGATATCTCCCAACCCGCCCCCGCCATAACGATATAAAACGACGGCAACCTGTTCATAATTGGTCCTCCCATACTTGTCGTGAGGGAAAAACTCAAATACCTGGGCGAAGTCTTCCGTATGGATACGCCCCCGGGCGCTGCGGTCGAAACGGTGGATGGCATAAGCATGCGCATCGTCCGGCAATTGGATTGAGGGCAGGTTATCCAGAGTGTCCAGGGATATCAGCGCTACCTCGGGGATATCCACACCTGCGGCTTCAGCCAGTTTCATTGCGCTGAATTCGTTTTCCGGTACGTTCCTGTGAATCGTGGACGGTGTTTTAATTATCCAGTCGTCGGTTCCCACCTCTGCACTGACGTTGTATCGTCCATCCCTCCGGACAGTAGAAAATTTCATTTGAATACCGGCCAGTGAAAACTTTTGCTTAACTCCCTTGACGTCAATTTGAACCGCTTCTATACGATCCCGTCCAGACAAGGCCCAGGCAGGAATTTCACCGGCAGGTACAGGCGTTGCAACAACAGCCCCAGGCAGATTGTTGCCTACCCATGCCAGTAACGGGAACTCGTTTGCAGGATGAATTTTCAATGTGCTGGATAGCAGTTCACGTAGCGCTCCTTCCGGCAACAGGTTGGACAAGACAGCCGGGACTCTCTGAGAACTTACCAACACCCTGTCCAGGTAGTTTGGGTTTATTCTTTGAGTCAGCGTCATTGTGGGCCGATCCTGCTCCCGCAAGGCCCTGTATTCCGGGTCGAAGGTCAAGATATTCTTACCACCGGTGTAATGGGTGAGTATTCCGACTTTCTGCCCGTGCAAGGTCAGTTGTAACGCTTCAACAGATTCTGCTTGACCGTTGGTTTCTGACATCGTCATTCGTCCTCGAATTCAGCCAGTAATGGGGACCAGGAGGAATCTTGGACCTCATCCTGCCAATCAGTATCAGCAGGTAACATGCCGCGCTCATGGCCATACGAACGCGGCAAATTTTCCAGGTGTCGAACCTGCTCGCGGGGAGCTATCAGCAGTTCCAGACCCATTCCTTCAAGGACGCGTAGCAGAGTGGAAACCCGTACGTCATGACCGGCTTCAACGCGTTGGTATTGTTGCTGTGACATGCCGATTTTCATCAGCATATCCGATTGCTTCAACCCCAAATCGCGTCGACGCTTCTCGATCCCGGATGATAGTTCAATCAATGTTCTCATGATGGCTGACCAGGCTACTCAACAGATACAATATATTAGTAGTTTACTCATAATTATACAATTGATACATCGTATATTAACAAAAATACATTGAATATATTGTAAATTATCTGAATACAATGAATAATTTGTATAATAAAGAAAATACATCATATAAGTTGTCATTGTGTGGTGATATGGCCGCAGCTGGACCATCGGGCCGGAATGGAGGAGAGTGACTGCTATGTTCCTGTTAACCATCTCCCCGTTCTTGATCCACGAATCGTTTGGGGGGAGAACACCAATCCATCTCTCTCCGCCAAAGGCGGTCTGCTCACTGACACCGCTGGAGGGCGACCCGGCAGACAGCGGGCGACTGCGGAAGAAGATTGTCGAGATAGGCGGCTCTGTCTACTCCCCGAAGGGTATCCCACAAGTGGTTGAAGAATGAACCGCCCCGGAAATCCCGGAGACCCGTTAGTCATGCCACATTTGAATGGTAATGAAGGTAATATAATGCAGCGCCGGATACTGTGTGAGTTATTAAACTCGGCTCGTAATCATTTCGGGTGCCATGGAACTAAGCAGCCTCCTGTCTTGGTTTCACCCGTTTGGCAATGTCCTTGCCCGATTCCAGTTCGGCAACCCGAAGTTCATAGGCTTTTTGCAGGTTCAGCCACACCTGCGGTGTTGTATTGAGATAGCGGGCGAGCCGGAGCGCCGTGTCGGCGGTAATTCCCCGCCGCCCTCTTAAAATGTCCGAAATCCGGTTTTGAGGCACACCCAGTTCACGGGCAATTGCCTTGGCAGACATGCCCAGCTCCTCCAGTTCTTCACGCAAAATCTCACCGGGGTGTACCGGCCGCATACTATTCTTGATCATGTCTTCATTCTCGTCAGTGATAATCAACTATCTCAACGTCATAGGGACCGTCGTCTTCCCAGCGGAAACAGAGCCGCCATTGTTGATTGATTCTGATACTGTATTGTCCGGCCCGATTGCCGGATAACGATTCCAGTCGATTGCTTCGCAGCCCCGCTAAATCCTGCAACGATTCTGCGTTGTCCAAAAAGGTTAGCCGACGCGTTGCCTGGTGAGCAAATCCTTGAAAGGTCTTTACTCTTTGGCCGCCGAAAAACCGTTCCGTTTTTGAATCCTTGAAACTCCGAATCATGGGTTGGAATCATAACAGGTAATACGGGATATGTATATGCTATATATCATCTGACTTTGCACCACAAAACCTATCAATGGTGCTGGACTTCTACTCGGTCGCCCCCGAGATCGGTATCGCTGCCGGTGTGGTCCACGCAGACTGAATAACCACGACTCCGTGGACAAGCGGGATATCCTGATTGCAGTCGCGCCCAACGGCGCCCGCCTGGGGCGCAGGGACCATGCCGGAGTGTGTGTCTCTGGGATTACGCGAGTTTATCGGAGACGCTTCGGCAATTGAGACAGGCGCCAGGTTCCTGGAAGCCTTGTACCGGAACAGGACTCTCATCCAGTATATCCTGTTCGGCCCCGACGACATTCACTGGTACGAACACCTGTGTGAACAGGGAATTATCCCGGGTAAAAACCACATCTTGTTATTTGTTCTCGGTAACAGTGTTGTGCTGTAGTTACTCCTGGTGATACTCTACCCCACTCATGCATAGGATAATCTTTGTCAGTAAATAATTTTATATTCGACGGATCAGGATGAAAGATAACGGTTATCAATACATTACTCGACGGAAATTCATCAACACGATTGCCGGGACAACAGTGTATGGCCTGTCCGGTTTATCTTTAACAGCAGGAGTTAGTGCAGTTTACGGCGCCGGTGAAGTTCCATTCATCGGCTTGACGGAGGACGGTCCGCTGTATCCGCCTGACGAAATTCCCTGGGATGATGATTTAACGATAACCGGCTCAACAGGCGGCGTTGCCCAGGGTACAATCTTGTATTTATTCGGCAGGATCCTGAGCCGACAGGGACGTCCGCTGAAAGATGCCGTGGTCGAGATCTGGCAAACGGATTTCAACGGCAATTATCGCCATCCCAGGGCCTGGTCGCAGGATGAACTGGATCCGAACTTCGGCTATTTCGGCAAGGTTAAAACGAATAAAGAAGGCTTCTATCTCTTCAAGACCATACGGCCCCCCTGGTATTTATTGAAAGGCCTGCCCGGTACTCCGGAAGAAGGACTCCCGCGCGCCGCTCATATTCACATGAAAATGAAGCATGCTGAACATGGAATCATGACAACGGAGGCGTATTTCGATAATGCTTCCCATGAAGAGATTGCCCCGGTTGACCAGGTGTTTTTAAGCCGGCCGAAAAGCGTAAGAGACCAAATCCTGTTAGCAGAGAACTCACCGAATGACTACCGTGACCTTGGTTTTGCATTTGAAGAAGGCGCCATCTGCTGCCGCTATGACCTTGCTTTCCTGCTCTGATAAAAGATAACGGGACTGCAGGCCCCTTCTGGACAGCCTGATCTTATTCAGCGGAACTGAATGCGGAAACCAGGGCTGACGTATCGATAAACTCTTCAAACGCTATCGCCTGGCCATCAGCCAGCGTATACATGTGGATCCAGTTTGACTGATATTCCTTGCCGGTATCCTTAACCCGCATATGCTCATAACCCACCACAAGCACCTTGTCGCCACTGGCCTCAAAGGAAAAGATAGTTTGCTCCAGCACATCTATACGGGCGAAGACGGTTTCAAAAAATTGAACCACACCTGCCTTACCCTCAAATTTTCCTGCAAATGGAATTTGTTCAGGATCCCCGGGATGCAACCAGACGATGTCGTCACTCATACTGCCGAGAATGGCTTCCATATCCCCTGTCGCAAAACCATCATATATTGCTTTCACAGTGTGAAGATTATCCATATTGTCCGTTGTTTCAGTTCCATTATTACTGCATCCGGACTGGGAAAGCACGAACAACAAAATGACGATGCTGACCGGGATCAACTTGTTGAACGGCAGGACTGCTATTGGGTTATTAATCATCATATGACAAGTTATACTTACAAGACGCATTTTTTGCAAGTTATCGTCGTGTGCAGTAGTCACAATGAAGAACGGTAATTCCGACCCGTGCTACTATTTTGTATATGACGCCGGCAAACACATCGAAGACCCTATTTATTGCCTGCGCCGCCCTGGGCCGGGAGGTGAAGGCGATTATCAGCAAACACGGCTGGGATGCCGAGTTCGAAGCAATTAACGCCAAGCTTCACCTTGAACCGGCCAGGATAGGCCCGGCCGTGGAAGATCGGTTGAAGAATGCACAAGGGAAATACGACCGTACCGTGGTGGTTTACGGCCACTGCGGCGCTTTTGACCTGGACGGCATTCTCAAAAAATACGGGGCAGTGCGCCCGCTGGGTCCGCACTGCTATGAAATGTTCGGCGGCGAAGAGTTTCCCCGGGTGATGGAGGAAGAGATCGGCACGTTTATCCTCACCGATTTTCTGGTACACGCCTGGCAGAAATTCGTCGTCCAGGGATTGAAGATGGATAAGCACCCGGAGTTGCAGCAACTCATGTTCGGCCATTACAAGCGTATGGTTTACTTCACCCAGGAGGAAAATAATGCCGACCTGCTCTCACGCGCCGGGGAAATCGCCGCTTCCCTCGGCCTGGACCTGGAAATCAGGCACACGGGTTACGGTGACCTGGAGAATAGGCTGGTCGCCATCATGGAAGGCAGGAAGCAACCTGTCACGAGCATGACTCATGATGAATTCAGCACCACGGCTTACCCGGTGGCGGACTCACATAGGGGACGGATTTGAAATCCGTCCCCGGACATGATAAACCGCGCACAGTAACATCACTGCCTTACGTTTCCCACCGGCTGGGTTAAGGCGTCGGCGACGAGTTCATCCACGTTGCTGCCCGTGAGGGAGTTCAAAAATGCGACTATTGATTCGATTTCTGCTTCACTCAGTCCCAGCGGTTGTATCAAGGGGTCAAGCAGTTCATTTTTTATCCCGCCCCGGTTGTAGAATTCCACAACCTGGCGCAATGTTCGTAGCGTCCCGTTATGCATGTATGGAGCGGACAGACTGACGTTTCTCAGCCCGGGCGTCCTGTATTTCCAGCGGTCGTCCGGATCTTCGGTGATTTCGTAATAGCCCAGGTCATTGGGCGGAGGATCACTCGCTACCGTGACCAGGGCCCGTTCGACCATGAGCGTAGTGCCGGGCGCCACGGTAACCTGTATCTTGTCGTCCCGGGTTCCCATGGAAACAAGGTAGCCGATGCCGGTATTGTGCAGCTTGTGGTCGGTAAACAGGGCGTAGTCGGAATTTACGGAATGGCATGCGATGCAGCGCGCCTTTCCGGTAAATAGTCCAAAGCCTGCTTTTTCCTGTTCATCCAGGGCATTTTCCTCTTCACCGTAATACCAGCGGTCAAACGGGCTGTCCGCGGAGTTCAGAGTGCGCTGGTAGCTGGCCAGCGCCATGCCGACAGTCTCCATGCCCGGCCCTTTACCCTGGAACGCCTGTTCGAATTTGCCGCGGTATTCCGGTATGGATTTCAATCTATCGATGACAAAGCCTACGGATGGGTTGGCCATTTCATTGCGCGCCAGTAACGGGGTCCAGGCCTGCTGTTCCAGCAGGTTCTCGCGGGCGTCGTGGAACAGCAATCTTGCAAACCCGACGTTATACAGTGTCGGTGCGTTACGCCGCAGTGTCCGGCCTTCAATGCCAATGGCAACCGCCAGTTCCTGGCTGGTGAAGCCCTGCTCCGGGATATGGCACATCGCGCAGGAGAGGGTATTGTTGTGCGACAGGCGCCGGTCGAAAAACAGTTGCCGGCCCAGCAGTATCTTTTCCTGTGTCAACGGGTTGTTTTCAGGGACTTCGATCCCGGGCAGGCCCAGCAGGTGCCGTTCTCCCGGCCTGTCCGCATGCGCACGCGCGCTGCTGTGCGCCGCCGCGCCTGTGGCGCCCTCCTGGTCTTCCATAGCCAGGGTTTTTATATCATTGATAACCGTGTCCGCATGCAGGAATGAAACGCTGTAAATATTGCGGACCCGGCTTGCCTTGTCCAGCAGGAACACCCGCAGGATATGGGAAATGACACCGGTGTACTCCCCGGCCTCGTTATATTCCATTTGTACAGGTTGATTGAATCCCCGGAGTACGGGCTGCAACTTCCCGGTGGAAGCCGTGGTGAGGAAGCGCCAGTCATAATTATTCCGGTTGAATTGCCTGCCGTATTTCGTCATCACCTGCGGCGTGTCGAAGCCCGGGTCGAAGCTGAGGCTGATCATGCGCACCCGGTCCCTGAGCAGCGTGTCCGCGTCCAGCCGTTGTTGCAATTGTCCGAGAACGAAAGTGGCCAGGGGACAGCCGTTGACGTCATTGCAATTGGTGTAAATGAAGCTGAGCACCACGAACTTGTCGCCGAAAAAGTCATCCAGGGAACGTTCACGGCCGTTTTCATCGAGGACCAGGCCGGTGCCGGCCTTTCCCAGCGGCGGGAGTTGATAAGTGCCCGGTTCAGGCGCGGTATATTCCAGGACGCGATAACCCGGCGCCAGAATTTGCGCCGGTGCATCGTGCTGGTGCTGCCCCTGCGCAGTAAGGGTTGGCGCAGGAATAAAACAAAAAACGCCGGCTGCCAGGAAGACGGCCGGCGTCAATAATCTATATTTCACCCCATTTCTGCGGAGCATGTCCCGGCATGACGGGCAGAGGATATATTCCTGCCCATCAGTAGTTGGCCGCTACGGATACAGCGCCAGCCTCCCCTGCGGGCCGGTTTTTCGCGTACAGGGCATAGGAGCCGAAACGCATCTGGTGCGGCAAACCAAGGCCGGCCTTGATGAAATCGATGGAGAACTGGTGGATCAGTTTTTCCCCATCCCAGATATAGGACTTGAAGTACTGCAGGTCACCCTCCTGCCCCTGTTGCTTGTCCCAGTTGGACAGCAGGGATGAGGTGAAGTAAACGCGTTTTCCGTCCCAACTCTGGGACAACATGTTGATCTGATCGCCAATCTTCTCGGTAAATATCTCTTTTGCATCATGCGGGTCGCTGATATCAAACACCCGGGTCATGCCGTCATTCCAGGTATCCACCCACAGCAGTGAATCATCTGCCGCGATGGAGATGTCCACGGGAAGCGGAATCTGCTCAGCAACACCGATATCGGCAACTGGCTTGGCATGCCAGTCCCCGCCGTCAGCTTCATAGATCAGCCAGATCTTGGATGTGAGGGCGGTAGTGGTGAAACAATAATTATTCTGCGATCCCCAGGCGCAACGAACTTCCAGCGGCGCGCCCGGTACATCCAGTACCTTTTTGGGTTGGCGTTTATGCAGGTCCCAGATCACCACGGTATTACCGAAACGGGCCATGGCTTCCGGGTCCGCCATCATTTGACCCAGGTCCATCATGTAGTTATTCCAGCCGGTGAACGAAGAGGTCACCATCACGTTGCGACGCGGCAGTACGCGCACGTCATAACCGTAACCATCGGCGAAATCTCCCCCCTTGACCGCGCCTTGCAGGTCAGCATCGGTAGGCATCCAGTAAGTCGCGATGTATTCTCCCTCGTTGGTATACTCCACCATCCCCGTGCGTCCGCCGTGGTCCTTGTCGTTGGACAGCCCGGTAATGAGCATCCTGCCGGGCATGGCATAACTTGTATGCGGGCCGACCACGCCGCCGCTGCGTGCGACGAAATCGCTGATGGTTTTATGCAACCGGGGCTTGGCCGGGTCCGTGTGGATATCAAAAATAAAGATTTTGTTGGTGTCCAGACCCGATGCCCACAGGTAGCGCCGGTCATCCGTCAGGCCCGAGTGATGGGCTTCGTTGCGCCCGCCCACCGACAGCGAGTTGATAACCTTGCCGTAGTTTCCGGATTGCGGATTGACGTCAACGGTGACCAGCTTGTCCTGTTCGTCACCAAGACCTTCCATACCCAGCGTCCAGACATAGACAAAATCCTCCTGGCCGACGATTTTTGCCATATAAGGCGACATACAGGTTTCGTCTGCGGTTGCAACCGGATTAATTGACAGCAGGAAAACAATGACAATAGAATGAACAGGGTTGGTAAGTAGTTTCATAAATTATCTCCAGTCTACAAAAGGATTTCATGGAGAGTATATTACAAAATGAAAGGGACGGCGCAATTTTACTTTTTTTGCCGGGCCCTGCTGTTCACCGTCGTGCACTGTGCAAAGTGTGACGTACTGACCGTGCGTGTAACCGAATTGTAAGCTGATAATGATACTAGAGTTGTAACCTGAACCTTTCCACTTGATTTACAGTACGTTATGAAACGCACGCGCGGCAAAAAAGGCCGTATCCAGGGCCGCATCACACCCCATAAGGCACTGGCCGACGTTCGCAACCTCCTGGGAGATGCGGCGCGTACCCGCGACCTGCTGGTGGAACACCTGCATAAACTCCAGGACCACTACGGGCACCTGTCGCACCGCCATCTCCTGGCCCTGGCCATCGAAATGGAACTGCCCATGGCAGAAGTCTATGAAACAGCGACCTTTTATCATCACTTCGACGTACTGAAGGCAAATGAAACGCCGCCGCCTGCGCTCACGGTGCGGGTGTGCGAATCGCTGACCTGCGAGATGTTCGGCGCCCACAAATTGATCGATGAACTGCGCGCAACGACAGATGACGCCCAGGTCAGGATACAACCCGTACCCTGCGTGGGCCGCTGTCAGGCGGCGCCGGTCGCAGTGGTGGGGACCAACCCGGTGGAGCATGCGCAGCCGGCAGCGGTGACGGCTGCCCTGGAAAACAATGAAACGGTATGCCCGGAGCCGGACGCAGTACGCTATGCGCGCTACCGGGAGCAAGGCGGTTACAAGCTGCTGGCGGATTGCATGAACGGCGAATACACGCCGGAACAGATCATTGCCCTGCTGGAACGCGCCAACCTGCGCGGCCTGGGGGGCGCCGGTTTCCCGGCAGGCAGAAAATGGCGCATCCTGAGCGGTCAACCCAGCCCGCGGTTGATCGCGATCAACGTCGATGAGGGCGAACCCGGGACATTCAAGGATCGTTACTACCTGGAAACAGACCCGCATCGCTTTATCGAGGGCACATTGATCGCGAACTGGGCCATAGAAGCTGAGGCCGTCTATATTTACCTGCGCGATGAATACGCTGGCTGCCGTGCCTTGTTGCAGGAAGAACTGGCGGCATTACAGCGCGACCCACCATGCCCGCTGCCACCGATCCACTTGCGGCGCGGCGCCGGGGCCTATATCTGCGGCGAAGAATCCGCCATGCTTGAATCCATAGAAGGCAAGCGGGGAATGCCGCGCCTGCGGCCACCCTACGTCGCCGAAGTGGGCCTGTTCGATAGCCCCACCCTGGAACAGAACATGGAAACCCTGCATTGGGTGCGGGATATTGTTGAAAAAGAACCCGATTGGTTCACGTCCCACGGCAGGCACGGCCGCCAGGGACTGCGCTCGTTCTCCGTCAGCGGCCGGGTGCAAAAGCCCGGTGTTCACCTGGCGCCGGCAGGCATTACCATCCGGGAACTCATAGAGGAATACTGTGGCGGCATGTTGCCAGGACACGAGTTTTACGGATACTTCCCGGGTGGGGCCTCAGGCGGTATATTGCCCGCCTCCCTGGATGATATCCCGCTGGATTTCGATACCCTGCAGGCGCACGGCTGCTTCATCGGTTCGGCTGCAGTCATCGTGCTGTCGGACCAGGACAGCGCCCGCGCCCTGGCGCTGAACGCAATGCGTTTCTTTGAGGATGAATCCTGTGGCCAGTGTACGCCCTGCCGAGCGGGAACAGCCAAGGCTGTCAAGCTTATGGAAAAGCCTGAATGGGACCGGCTGCTGCTGGAAGACCTGGCGCAGGTCATGGAGGATGCCTCCATCTGCGGGCTGGGGCAGGCCGCGCCCAATCCGCTTCGCTGTGCCATGCGGTATTTCCCGGGAGAGTTCTCCTGATTCAATCCGCAGATGACGCAGATTTACGCAGATAATTTTAACCAAAATTAATGAATGCAGAATCAAGATAATACAACAATCCGGTTTTCACTGAACGGGCGGGATATCGAGGCCGGGGCGGAAGAAACCATCCTTGAGGCGGCGCAACGCCACGGGGTGGAGATCCCCCGGCTGTGCTACAAGGAAGGTTATCGGGCTGAGGGGAACTGCCGCGTCTGCATGGTGGAGGTAGAAGGCGAACGCACCCTGGCGCCGTCCTGCTGCCGTAAACCGGCTGCAGGCATGAAGGTCGATACCGAATCGGATCGTGTGGTCCACTCGCAGAAAATGGTGGTGGAATTATTGCAGGCCGATATGCCGCAACAGGGTGCGTCACCCTACCGCCTGGACTCGGAACTTGACCACTGGGCCACGGAATTGAACGTGTTTTCTCCCCGCTTCGAGCCGCGTGAACCGGTCGCTCCGGACTTGTCGCACCCGGCTATCGCGGTCAACCTTGATGCCTGTATACAGTGCACCCGCTGCGTACGCGCCTGCCGGGAAGAACAGGTTAACGACGTTATCGGTTACGCCATGCGCGGCAGGCACTCCGAAATCGTATTCGACATGGGCGACCTAATGGGCGAGAGTACCTGTGTGGCCTGCGGCGAATGCGTGCAGGCCTGTCCTACCGGCGCCCTGATGCCGGCCAGGAACGTAGGGCTGGTAAAACCGGACAACCAGGTCGATTCCGTCTGCCCCTATTGCGGGGTAGGCTGCCTGTTGACATTCAATGTAAAAAACAACCATATACAATATATTGAAGGACGGGACGGTCCTTCCAACCAGGGCCGCCTTTGCGTAAAGGGACGTTACGGCTTCGATTACGTGCATCATCCCGCCCGTTTGACGAGGCCGCTGATCCGGAAGCCCGGTACGCCCAAGACCCCGGAGATTATCGATTCCCGGTCGTTGCACCGGTATTTCCGCGAAGCGAGCTGGGAGGAGGCGTTGGAGTTGGCGGCTTCCGGCCTGCGCGCCATCCGGGAGACGCAGGGCTCCCGGGCCCTGGCCGGGTTCGGCTGCGCCAAGGGCAGTAACGAGGAAGCCTACCTGTTCCAGAAGCTGGTGCGCACCGGCTTCGGCACCAACAACGTGGACCATTGCACCCGCCTGTGCCATGCCTCCTCGGTGGCCGCATTGCTGGAAACCATCGGCTCCGGCGCGGTCTCGAACCAGGTGGCCGACGGCACGCAGGCGGAGGTCATCATCGTGATCGGCGCCCGGCCCAACGACAACCACCCGGTGGCGGCCACCTTCATGAAGAACGCCACCCTGAACGGCAGCAAACTGATCGTGATTGAGCCGTACAGTTCCGAGATGTACCTGCATGCCCATGCGTTCCTGCAACTGCGCCCGGGCACGGACGTGCTGCTGCTGAACGGCATCATGCACACCATCATCGACGAGGGACTGCACGACCAGACGTTCATTGATGCGCATACCGACGGTTTTGATGCACTCCGGGAAACGGTGCGGGAATACAGCCCGGAGAAAGTGGCGCCGCTGTGCGGTATCGCCCCGGAGGCCATCCGGGAAACGGCGCGCCTGTATGCGACGGCAAAGACGGCCATCATCTTCTGGGGCATGGGCATTTCACAACACGTGCACGGGACGGACAACGCCCGCTGCCTTATCTCGCTGGCGCTGATGACCGGGCAGATCGGCCGGCCCGGCACCGGCCTGCACCCGTTGCGCGGCCAGAACAACGTGCAAGGCGCCTCCGACATGGGTCTTGTCCCCATGGTTTACCCGGACTACCAGCCGGTGAAAGACCCCGCGGTGAGAAGCAGGTTCGAGGAGTTCTGGGGCGCGAAACTGGACCCGGACGCCGGCAAGACCGTGGTCGAGATCATGCACAGCGCCCATGCGGGAGATATCAATGGCATGTACATCATGGGAGAGAACCCGGCCATGTCCGACCCCAACCTGGAACACGCCCGGGAGGCGCTTACCAGGCTGGAGCACCTCGTGGTGCAGGATATCTTCTTCACGGAAACCTGCGGCTTCGCCGACGTTATCCTGCCCGCGTCCGCGTTCCCGGAGAAAACCGGCACCTTTACCAACACCGACCGCCGAGTGCAACTCGGCCGCCAGGCGGTCACTCCGCCCGGCGAGTCCCGCCAGGACCTGTGGATCATCCAGGAACTGGCCCGCCGTCTCGACCTGGACTGGGACTACACCGGACCCGAAGCCGTATTCGAGGAGATCAGACAAGCGGTGCCCAGCATGGCCGGCATGACCTGGGCGCGGCTGGAAGATGAAGATTCACTCACCTATCCCCTGGTCAGGGAGGACGATCCGGGTGAGCCGGTGATATTCAGGGACGGTATTTTCCCCACCGATGACGGCAGGGGCCGCTTCGTTGCGGCTGAATACATCGAGGCAGCAGAATTGCCCGACAACGACTATCCCTTCATCTTCATGACCGGACGCCAACTGGAGCACTGGCACACCGGTACCATGACACGCCATTCCCGGGTCCTGAACACCATCGAACCCTGGCCTTATGTCCTGATCAACCCGGAAGATTTACAAGCGCTGGAGATGGAATCCGGCGACCTGCTTACCATCGAATCCCGCCGTGGCGCCCTCTCCGTCGCCACCCGCGTGGACGAAGGCATACAACCAGGCGTCCTGATGATGCCCTTCACCTACCACGAAGCCGCGGCAAACATCCTCACAAACGACGCCCTGGACCCCTTCGGAAAAATCCCTGAATTCAAGTTCTGTGCGATACGGGTGAGCAAGCACTAGCCCGATCTGTTGACGGTTTGAACTGTTGGCGGTTTGAACTTGACTGCTACATACAATGGCATTAGTCTATGTGTGATTTAATGTGTGAGAAAGAACACAATGGCAACCAACCTGTCTATAGACCCCGAATTACTCGATACAGCGCTGAAGTTGAGCGGCGAGAAAACAAAGAAAGCGACCGTTAACAAGGCGTTGCAGGAATTTATTTCGCGCAGGGAACAGGAAAGGCTTCTGGATCTTTTTGGAAAATTCGACTGGGACGGCGATTTCGACTACAAGCGTGAAAGGACCCGTTCATGACCCTGTTCGTGGATACCAGCGTCTGGTCTACCGAAACCTATCAATCTTCAGTTCCTGACTCCTGATTTTGCTCAAGTTTACTGAGGATTATCCATTGTATCAGAGCATGTCACCCTGCCGGTACACGGGTGGTAATAGCTCTGTCGCTTCTGGCTGGCAAACTCTCAGATTCAGTTCTTGAAGTTTATCGCTTTTGTTGAGGATATTTCCATCCGTAGTGAGGAACTCCGCACAGTTCATCAGAAGCGCTGATGCAATATGGATAGCATCAGCCGCTCCTTTGAGATATATCCCATCAACCCAGCGAAGCGCGCGAGCCTTTTCCATAATGGTGAAAGTAGGTTGAACCAGTCTAATCCCACTTTTACCAGAAGCTAGCAAACCATCATAGAAGCGCTTGATGTCATCAGGAGGATTAGGAACATTACGAATATGAGTACATTCAACAATCGATAATGACGAAGTCAGAAGATCAATTTTGTCATCCTTACCAGCCTTTATAAGTTGTCTGGTAAACCAGACATTACGTTCTGTCTTGTCCTCAAGCGACATCCCTGCCTTGTGCTTAGCCATATCGATAAACACGCACGCATCAATATAAACCCTGGGCATATCAGCCATCTTGACGCACCTCCCTGATGAATTCTTCTGTTGACAGGTTTCCGGTATATTCTGGATACCTACCGACGAAAGCATCAATCCAACCTTCATCAAAATCCGGCGCCGGTCTGAAATCCGCAACCTGAATTGAGGCAATTTGTCCTCTCGCTCGATCTTCTGACACTTCGCCCTCAACAAAAATCACTGCTTCAGGTTCATGCAGTGTCTCGACTGCTGCTTGATACATATCTGGCGTAAAGAAACAGTCAACTAGCGTCTTGGTTGAAAGTTCTCTTATAACCAGTTTTGGGGAGGCAGTTTCTTTGTAAAAAGCGTGGACGATACCCTGTATTTCCCCGTAATAAGCTACAACCTGTGGCGTATCTTCAATAACTCTGATGGCAAATTCTTTGGTCAATTCGAACCAGTCCTCAGGTTCCTCATCCTGGTTTCCATAGAGACCAAATAAAACTTTCTCATCCGCATCGATAGGACTGGCAATCTGGGCATATTGCAGGCGAGTCGCAGGGCGAACCAACAAATCGATTTCAGGGTCGGAGTAATCATTTGCCATGATGCTGTGAATAACACGGTTGCCACGATCAATGACTGCTGGCTCCAGTTCTCCGTCCCGTAAACAATCAAAATTCACTGAGTTATTCCCAAAATTAAGTGCAAGCCAACTCTTCGGGTCTTCGCCTATCCCGATGTCCTGATCGACTGCTATCAAGAACTTTAAGGTTTCCTTCACAACACGGCCAAGTTTGTCGAGCGGGACGCCAACTCGACCTTTGTTCAATTCAACTCTTAGTTTTAATTCATTCATGGTCTGCATCTTGAACTAATGTTTTTAATTCTTCGAGATTAGTTGCGTATATATTAGGAGGGGATACGCCATCAAAATCACCAAAGCTAACCTGGTGGAAAAGTCTCCAATCATCCATTTTATTGTGTGCCGCGGCATACAACATTACACCGAAAGTGGTTGGTTTTGCCAAAAAACTTGCCTTCCTTGATGCACCAGAAAATGCTTAACCAAAGCACTATCATCGTAAAGAACAGTATTTGAAGAGTTG
Source organism: Gammaproteobacteria bacterium (assembly GCA_965116495.1). GTDB lineage: Bacteria > Pseudomonadota > Gammaproteobacteria > Eutrophobiales > Eutrophobiaceae > JAAXHV01. The sequence goes on from OZ220696.1 coordinate 2,075,014, forward strand.
ACAAACTAGCAACTTGATCATTTCCTGCTGCGATTTGCAAAGGACTTAGCCAACAACGATTTTTCCCTTGACTTCTACAAACATAACCTGCAGCTAGATAGGCGAGAATTACAAAAACTGTTGCCCAGAGCACTTCAGGATAAAAGTTGGTTTCCATTTTTGTGTACCTCTATCAATTTTCCCGAAAATTCCCACTGAGTGTTATGAGTTAGTCAGCATAATACCCATCCTGTAAGGACCAAGACGGAAGTGCTCAAAAATCTCAAAATAAATAACCCTCTGATGTAGAGCGTTTGTTCATGCTCAAAAACTCTGACCCTGCAGGTTCGTTGATTTTATTTGATTCAACATTGGAACACTAATAAAAACGTCAGTTATAATTTCTTGGCACCACGCTTGTGTATTTTGTTTTTCGGTTTTTTCATCTCCTCTTGGATATAGTTTTCAGTGCTTTTACCAGTGACCATATTCACGTTTATATTTATTGAAGTTTTGTCAGACTTTTCATCTATCCAAAAAGAAATTATGGCGTAGGTAGAAAGCCTGTAAACCAAATCAAACCAAGCAAACATGCGCTGGATCTCCTCGTCATTGTCTGGAGTATCAAGTGTCCCATGAAGCATTTGGTACATTCGATGAGTCGAGTGTTCAAATTCAGCAATAAATTCTCTTAATACCGTTTCCAAATATTGCTTCTGTGAATGCCTACGTTCTCCTAATTTACCATTGAGAAATTTCCACAAAATGGCGCAATAGTCTTGCCAGCGGGCAAGTTGATTGGAATCTTCATCAAAGAACTTTTTTCCATCATTTTTTACACGCTGTATAGCTGCAAGCGCTATATAGGTGTGTGTTGAACTCGATGAGGCCTCAAAACGATCTGTGAGATCAAATAACTGAAAATACCGATTTTGAAAACGCTCACCCATTGCAAAGCATACCGTTTGTGTTTTGTATGGATAATTTCATAAACCCGATTCTTCTTTCAAACTTACATCCCCACTCATCAATTTTGGCAACAATGCGTCACGCAGGTTTTCAAGTATCTGAATTTGGGATTGATTTGAAATCATTTTTTCAAATAATGGAGTTACTTCAATTTCAAATTCCTGAATAACATTTTCTTGCGGTAACTTTACCGAATGTTCTTTAAAGGTGTCAGTCGTAATTGTATCAAAAACACTACCATAGGCAGCTGACTGCAACCCATCAATTGAATGATCAACAAGCAAATAAGTAAAAAAATAAGAAGCTCCGAATTTTGGCTTTATCCCGTAATTTGATTGGCTGAATGCCATAGGCCCTGACACGATACCGTACTTTCCTACAGTGCCTCTTGCTGAAATGATAGTGGAATGTTTGGGGATTAATTTTGCTGAACTGTTTTTCAATCCCTCTACACTGATGGATTTTTCAGCAGAGGGGATTATGCCTTTGTGATTCACTGCAACGTCTTTGCCGGACACCCAGCCAACTTCCCCACCCCAATACTCTGGAACAGACGTGCTTGGCGTGCCTCCTCCAACTAATTCAATGACATCATAAAGACTGAACACATCCCACTTTTCATTTTTATCTTCCGCAAACCACTTTCTGAACAATGCCTGTGCCATGGCTTCCAGGGTTCTGTTCTGGCGGTGGAGCAGGTCTATTTTGTCGTCGAGGCTGGACAGGACTTCGGCGATGGCTTTTTGTTCGGGGAGTGGTGGCAGGAGAAATTGATATTCTTTAATTGCCGTAGGTGATGTATGTTTTATTGATGTTCCGCTAGCTGCGCCTACTACAAACCAATGATAATCAGTGGTTCTTAATAACCAATAAATAAAATCCTGGTTTACAGTGCCTAATTCAAATTGCAATAATCCTATTCGTTGATTATGTAAGTATGTTTTTCCAGTTTTGCTTTGGGGTACTTTTGCGGAGTAGCCAAGAGTATCCCCGTTTTTGCTCAGATCAGTCATCGTCACTATGACGTCATCTGCCTTCAAAATGTAATTTTGCGGAACTTGTCCGGTGAAATATTTTAGTTTCGATGACTTAAAACCACCACCTATTTTGAAATTGCCAGGAGTAACTAAAATTTTGTCATTTTCTTGATCAGTAATAAATTGTCCTTTAAACGCATATCCATGTTTGACCTCTATCAAATCCCCCAACCTCACCTCCCTCCATCCCTCCGGCTGCCTCATCTCCTCCTGCACCACCACATACTTCTCCCTGATCTTCTCCCTGAAACTCTCCGGTATGGCTTCCCAGTCCATAACGTCCACTGAGATCAGCAAATCACTTTCTTCCAGATCTTCCTTGAGGTCATAAATCTCCATTGGAGTACAGTCGAATACGGCCAGGTCCAGGTCGGAGGTTTCTCTGGCTTTCCAGGTGACGCGGGAGCCGTAGGCCCAGACGGTTTTGTTAGGGATATGTTGTTTGAGAATGGCGTGGAGCAGGTCGAGTTGTTCCTGGTCCAGATCTATGAGTTTCTCTTTACTCATTCTTCGTTGAGCATGGTTTCATAGATTTCTTCGGTATCCCGGATGAAACCTCCTACTTTGTCCAAGGCGGCTATGGCCTTTTCCATGCTGTAATCGTGAGCTGCGTCATTCCTGATCTTATTGTACTGAACCAGTCGCTTATGCACGTCTTTTTCGAAAAGCAAGTCTTCAAAAGCAGCACGGAAAATTGGGATTGGTGAGTTTCTCAGTTCAACCTTGCCATTTTCATCTTGCAGGTATTTCTTTATTTGCTTCCACAAGGCGTCATAGCAAATCTCGAAGCATTTAATGACGGAATTTTTCACGGCTCTCTGGTTGACTTCAGATAAGCCTTGCTCATCCAAGGTTGAATAACTTCCGTACTGTTCCTTTAGCTCATTGAGCGATTTCTCCAGTTTTTCGTAATTGATCCCGGTCATGATGTTTCCTCCCATTGCACCTTCTCCAGGTTCTGCAAAATTCTCTTGTTCAACCGTTCTTCTTCAACAAGCTGTGTCTCGAGCTCCGTCTTCAACTCCTTAAACCTCGCCCCAAAGTCAAAATCATCTTCCTCCTCGGGCAAGCCGACGTAACGGCCGGGGCTCAGCACATAGTCCAGTTCCCGGATTTTCTCTATGGGTGTTGCGTGGCAGAAACCGGCGACGTCCTGGTAGTTGCCGTCCTTATTGCGCCACTGGTGGTAGGTGTCCGCAATTTTTCCTGTATCTTCAGCGGAAAATACCCGGGTGCGGCGGTTGATTAAATGCCCCAGGTCGCCGGCGTCTATGAACAGGATTTCACCGGCACGGTTGCGTTCGCCGTTATAGCCTTGCCGTTTGCCGGAGATGAACCACAGGCAGGCGGGTATCTGCGTATTGAGGAACAGTTTTGCCGGCAGGTTAACGATACAGTCCACCAAACCGGCCTCTACGATGTTTTTGCGGATGACGTCCTCGTTGGAGGATTTGGAAGTGAGCGATCCTTTTGACAGCACGAAACCGGCCACGCCGCGGGGCGCCAGGTGGTGGATGAAGTGCTGCACCCAGGCAAAGTTGGCATTGCCTGGGGGTGGTGTGCCGTATCTCCAGCGACCATCGCCTGTTAGTTGCCGGCCGCTCCAGTCGCTGTCGTTGAATGGCGGATTGGCGAGGATGAAGTCTGCCTTGAGGTCGGGATGGACATCGTGCAGGAATGAGCCTTCCTTGTTCCACTTGACCTGGGAGCCGTCTATATTGCGGATAGCCAAATTCATGCGGCACAGGCGGTAGGTGGTTTCATTGCTTTCCTGGCCGTAGATGGAAATGTCGTCGATTTTTCCCTGGTGGTTTTCCACGAATTTCTCGCTCATCACGAACATGCCGCCGCTGCCGCAGCAGGGGTCGAACACCCTGCCTGAGTAGGGTTCTATCATTTCCACCAGCAGTTTCACGATGGAACTCGGGGTGTAGAACTGGCCGCCTTTCTTGCCTTCAGCCAGGGCGAATTCACCCAGGAAATACTCATACACCCTGCCGAGCACGTCTTTTGACTGTGCGCTTTGCTCAGCCAGGGCGATGTTGCTGATCAGATCGATCAGTTCCCCCAGGCTGGCTGAGGCCACGTTCATCCTGGCGAATACCCTGGGCAGGATGCCTTTCAGGGTTTGATTGTCCTTTTCTATCAGTTCCATCGCTTTATCCAGGATTTGACCGACGCTGGGTTGTTTCGCCTGTGCGCAGATGCGATTCCACCTGGCCTCCGGCGGTACCCAGAAAATGTTTTCTCCGACGTACTCGTCCGGGTCTTCCGGGTCGGCGAACTCGATGTTTGACAGTTCCTCGTAGCGGGTGAGGAATGAGTCCGAGATGTATTTGAGGAAGATCAGGCCGAGGACGATGTGTTTGTACTGGGCCGCGTCGATGTTTTTGCGCAGTTTATCCGCGGTTTTGAACAGTTGGGCTTCCAGTCTTTCTGGTCCGGTGGAGTGGTTCTTTGCCATGGTGTCAGATTATACTCCTTGTTGGTATAAAGATGGCTTATCCAGGAGATTCCTGCTTGCGCAGGAATGGTAGTCTCCTTTATGTATTTCTGCTTGGACAGGAATGGTGGTCTACTTATTATGTTGTTCCGGTACTCCATTCATCCGCCAGCAGCTCGGTTTGCCGTAGGATGTTCTCTGTAGCCAGCTTTTGCTGGTCGGGCGGATAGCCGTATTCCCGCAACAGGCGTCTCACGGTTGTCCTGAGTTTCGCCCGTGCGCTTTCTTTGATGGTCCAGTCAATCGATATGTTTTGTTTTACACGTTGCACCAGCACTTGGGCCAGGGAGCGTAAGGTATCATCACCCATGACCTCCTTTGCACTCTCGTTGAGTATCAGGCTGTCATAAAACGCGACTTCATCATCCGACAAGCCCATGTCGGCCACTTTATCGTCCGACACTTTTATCTCTTTGGCAAGCTGTATCAGTTCCTCAATCACCTGCGCAGTAGTCAGCAGATTGTTCCGGTATTTCCTGATGGCGGCTTCCAGCATCTCGGAAAACCTTTTGCCTTGGGCAAGATTCTTCCTTCTCCTGGTTCGCAATTCATCGTTCAGGATCTTCTTCAGCAGTTCGAGGGCAAGGTTCTTGCGTTTCATGCCCTGGATTTCCTGCAGGAAGTCATCGGAAAGAATAGAGATATCCGGCTTCTTGATGCCGGCGGCCTCAAATATATCGAGCACGCCTTCCACGACGACCGCCTTGTCAACAATCTGCCGTATGGCGGTTTCCACCTCGTCCAGGCTTTTGCCGCTGCCTTGCTGTTCAAATTTTTTCAGGCGCGCCTTCACGGCCTGGAAAAAACCCACCTCGGCCTTGATCGCCATGGCCCTGGGGTCCGGCACGGACAACGCAAACGCTTTTTCCAGCAGGCCGACCTCCCTGGTAAATCGCTCCTTGCCGTTTTCCAGACCAAGAACGTGCTCCTCAGCTTCCAGGATAAGGCCCAGCTTTACCTGTGTGTCGGCAGAAAAATAGGTCTTGTAGGCAAAACGATCAAACATGGCCGCGACGACGGCGTGTTTTTCCAGCATTTTTTCCACTGCCTGCTCCTGCTCAAAAGCCGGCGCGCCCCTGCCATTGCTTTGGGTATAGGAAACCAGGGCTTGTTTCAAATCTGAGGCAATACCGATATAGTCCACAACCCTGCCACCGGGCTTGTCCTTGTACACCCGGTTGACCCGGGCGATGGCCTGCATCAGGCTGTGCCCGCGCATGATTTTGTCAAGGTACATCGTTGTCAGGCAGGGTGCGTCAAACCCGGTCAGCCACATGTCCCGCACGATGACGATCTGCAATGGGTCGTCGGGGTCCTGAAAACGTTCCCGTAGCGTCTTGCGCTCCGTTTTGCTGGTACTGTGCCGTTGCCACGTCGCGGGGTCGCTTGAAGATGAGGTCATGATCACCTTCACCTGTCCCTTGCTTTTATCTTCATCGTGCCAATCGGGACGCAAGCCAACTATTTCATCGTACATGGCCACCGCGATCCGGCGGCTGGTGGCAACGATCATGGCCTTGCCGGCAAACGCCTCCTGCCTGGCATCAAAATGCTTGAGGATATCCGTTACGACCGATTTCACTCGTTCCTCATGCCCTATAATCGCTTCCTGCTTGCTCCATTTTACCTTTGCCTTCTCCGTTGCCGTTGCTTCTTCGCTTTCGGTGATACCCTCAACCTCGGCGTCCAGTTCCGCTTTTTCCTCTTCCTCCAAATGCACTTGCACCAACCGGGATTCGTAATACACCGGCACAGTCGCGCCATCTTCGACGGCTTGTTCTATGTCGTAAACGTCGACGTAATTGCCGAAGACCGCCGGGGTCGATGCATCTTCCTTTTCAATGGGCGTGCCGGTAAAACCGATGAAAGTCGCTTCGGGGAGGGCATCCCGCAGATACTTGGCAAAACCATAATTGGTTTTCGCACCGTCCTTGACAAAGTGGGTCCGGGCGCCGAAACCGTACTGGCTGCGGTGCGCTTCATCTGCGATGACAATGATGTTGTGTCGGTTGGACAGCAGTTGGAAGTTTTCACTGCCGTCTTCAGGCAGGAACTTCTGGATGGTTGAGAAGACGATACCCCCTCCCGCGGTCTGCAAGAGTTGTTTCAACTGCGCACGGCTTTCCGCCTGTTTGGGAACCTGCCTGAGCAGTTCCTTCCCCGCGATAAAAGCATCGAATAACTGATCGTCAAGGTCATTACGATCGGTAATGACAACGATAGTCGGATTGTTCATCTCCCGGTGTACGACCAGCAGGCCGGCGTAAAATACCATGGACAAGGATTTGCCACTACCCTGCGTGTGCCAGACTACCCCCGCCTTGCGGTCTCCCCTGGGTTGGCCTTTGACTCCGGGCAGGTTGTATACCCCGGGATCTTCCTCGACGTTCTCTCCGGATGAGGCCCTGATAGTGGATTTAACCGCTTCCTTCACCGCGTGATACTGGTGGTATGCCGCTACTTTCTTGATAGTTTCAATACTTATCTGGCCGCTGGCCGGGTCTTCCTGTTTCACTTTCTCAAAGACGGAAAAGTGGCGAACCAGCTCCAGTAACACGTCCGGTCGCAGCATACCTTTGATCAGCGTCAACAGTTGCGGCGTCGTGTTGGGATCTTCCTTTTTCCCATCCACGGTCTTCCACGCCATGAACCGGCTCCAGCCGGCAGTCACGGAACCGGCTTTTGCATCCAGGCCGTCTGAGGCAACCAGCACACCGTTGTAGCAAAACAGGCTGGAGATTGTCTCTTTGTACGTTTGCAATTGGTCAAACGCTTTCCTCGGAGTCGCATTCTCATCGGCCGGGTTCTTCAATTCGATGACGACCATGGGCAGGCCGTTCACAAACAGGATAATATCCGGGCGTTTTGTCACGCCTGTTCCATGACCGGAAAGAGGTTTGTTTTCCGTTACGGTAAACTGGTTGCAGACTACGAAATCATTATTAAGCGGGGTCTCAAAATCAATCAAACGCACTTTGACCCCGATTGTTTCACCGTCTTTCTGCCGGTCTTCCGTTACACCTTCCCTCAGCATCTCATGGAACAGTTCGTTGCTTGCAACGGGATTCTGACCGGCGAGGGCGAGCGCCCGCCTGCGTGCCTGCTCTCTGATCTCATTCGGGATGGCCGGATTCAGTTTGTCAATCGCTGCTTGCAGACGTGTGCCCAGGACAACGTCGGAGAAGTCGTGTCTTTCAAACTCCTGTGCTTCCGGGGACAGGTATAACCAACCCTGGCGCTCCAGGAGTTCCACGGCTAACTGTTCAACGTCGGACTCGTAGAGGGAGGTCATAGATCGTTAACTCTTGCTAATGCAGGTTTTGGGGACAGACACATTCTGTCCCCAGCCTGAGTTACATTTTGTCGGGGTGCGCAGTACCCTGATCACGAGGGTTTGGCCCAGAGAAATTGCAGCGGCAAAGCGTAGAGCTTGTCCCCGAAAGGCATAACCCTGTCGCCGGTGTACAGTAACACACCACCGGCAAACTTCTCACCCAATGCTTCCTCGAGCTTGCGCAGCCCTTTGAAGTCGGAATTGACAACTGTGCCGGAAGCCTTCACTTCAACACCTGCCGCGGCGAGCGCGCTGCGTTGTATTACAATATCCACTTCGACGCCATAGCGGTCGCGAAAGTGATGGAAAGTATGGCGCTGCTGATGCGCGCTGGCCTGCCGCTTCAGTTCCTGCAACACGAAGGTCTCGAGAATATGACCGAATAAAGGCCGATTCGCCGACAGCGATACCGCGTTCAGGTTCAACAACGCACAGATAATCCCCGTATCACAGAGATGTATCTTCGAGGTCTTTACCAGCCGTTTCAAGTGGTTATTATGCCAGGGTGGAATTCTTTCCAGCAAAAACATTTTTTCCAGGAGCGTGAGGTACTTCCCTATTGTCAACCTGTTGAGTTGAAAGGAAGAGGCCAGACCATTCACGTTTAACAGTTGCGCGGTTTGCGCCGCCGCCAGTTGCAGCAACCGCGGCAGGGTTTCAAGAGATTGAATTTCCATAATTATTGACGCATCGCGCTCAATCAGGGCTTCGATATAGGTCTGGTACCAGTTGGCTCGTCTGGTCGGGGTACGCTGCAAGGCAGCCGGGTAGCCTCCCGCCACCACGCGCCTGATCACCTGCTCGTCAAACGGCGGTTCCTCACGTATGAAGGAATCCGAGGCAAACAGGAAATCCAGAAATCGGGGCGCAGTCCGTTCAAGTTCATTCTGTGAGAAAGGATGCAATCTTACTATGTCCATACGACCGGCCAGCGATTCTTTTGTGCGGGTCATTTGCAACAGGTTCACCGAACCGGTCAGTATGAAACGGCCCGCGGTGCGGTCGTTATCAATGGCCAGTTTGATAGATGGAAACAGTCCGGGCACCAACTGCGCTTCATCCAGGATCGTCCGGTCCGGCAAAGATTTTACAAAACCGAGCGGGTCTTCTGTGGCGTAACTGCGCGTGCCATCATCGTCAAAAGTCGAGTATTGGTAACCCTCGGACTCCCCTATTGTCTGAGCAAGCGTCGTCTTGCCGCATTGGCGCGGTCCCTGTATCAGAACAGCAGGAGAATCAGCCAGCGCCTCCATCAGGCGCGGTTCAATATGACGTTGGTAATGATTGTTGTTCATAGGGTAAAGTTATTAATCTGTTATGCGGCTGATTATCAGTCAACCCCATGGCTGATTGTTACTCTACCTCACGGCTGATTGTTAGTAAACCCTATGGCTGATTGTTACTCTACCTGCGGCTAATTGTTACTGCACCCTACGGTTGATTGTCAGTTATAACTGCGACTGATTGAAAACTTTACAGGAAAGCTGATTGTGGCGGGTATTGTGATATAATGCCGCCTCTGTTTCAGGAAGCACCGGATCAATGACTGACTTCTTCATTAACGACGCGTGGGCCCAGGGCGCTGGGCAGGGGGGCGGTGGCTCTTTCCTGTTCATGATGGTCCTGTTTTTTGTCATATTTTATTTCTTTTTAATCCGGCCGCAGATGAAGCAGGCCAAGGAACACAAGGCACTGGTCGGCGGTCTGGCCAAAGGGGATGAAGTCGTGACCAACGGCGGTGTGCTGGGAAAGATCAACCAGGTGGGGGATAATTTCATAGTACTGGAAATTGCGAAGGAGACGGAGATCAAAGTGCAGAAATCGGCCGTTTCCGCGGTACTGCCCAAGGGAACGCTGAAAACACTCTGACCAGGCGTCTTGTTACAGTATTTCAACCGCCTGTGGACTGCCACTTCAAATTCCTAATTCCTAATTCTTAATTCCTAATTCCAGTTCGCTGTCTATGAACCGTTATTCTCTCTGGAAATACCTGTTTATCAGCGCCATTATTGCGGTCGGTTGCCTGTACGCGTTACCCAATCTTTACGGCAAGGACCCGGCCCTGCAGGTCTCTGCAGCGCGGGGAGCCGAGATCAGCGAGTTGACCCGGTATTCCGTTGAAGATGCCCTCGACAAGGCGGGCATAAAATACGGCGCGATAAGCCTGGGTGCAGGGAACCTTGTGGTCAGGTTCCAGGATGAAGGAACCCAGCTCAAGGCCCAGGACATAGTGAAGGAAGCGCTGGGCCGTTCCTATACCGTGGCCCTGAACCTGGCGCCGGCAACGCCGGGCTGGTTGCAGACGTTCGGCGCCGAACCCATGTTCCTTGGCCTGGACCTGCGCGGCGGCGTACATTTCCTGATGCAAGTTGACATGGAGGCAGCGGTTGCCAAGGCGGAGGAACGTTACGTCTCGGACATCAGGACGCAACTGCGGGATAACCGGATCCGCTATAAAACCATAACCCGGCGCAGGGATGGCGGATTATTGATCAGGTTCCGCGGCGCCGACCAGCTCTCGCAGGGCATCACCGAGATAGAGGATAATTTTCCCGACCTGGAACTTGAACAAACCCAGGCGGACGGCGACGAATTTCCCCTGACAGCAAGGTTGAGTGAGAGTGCCGTGACAGAGACCCGGCGCCTGGCCCTGCAACAGAACATCACCACCTTGCGCAAACGGGTCAACGAACTGGGCGTGGCCGAACCGGTCATCCAGCAACAGGGGCTGGAGCGGGTGGTCGTGCAACTTCCGGGTGTACAGGATACCGCCAGGGCAAAAACCATCCTGGGCGCTACCGCAACCCTGGAATTCCGCATGTCCGACGAGGAACATGCCGTACAGGATGCCCTGGACGGCCGGGTACCGGCCGGTTCACGGCTCTATTATGAACGCGGCGGCAACCCGGTCCTGTTGAAGAAACAGGTTATGCTGACCGGCGACTATATCATCGACGCCGCGGCCGGTTTCGATTCCGTCTCCGGCAGCCCCAACGTCTCCATCACCCTGGACGGCAAGGGCGCAAAGCGGTTCAGTGATGCCACCGCCGAGGAAGTCGGCCGGAATATGGCCGTTGTGTTTATCGAGAACAAGACGGAGACTGTCGAAAGAGACGGTGAAAGGGTGAAACGCAAGGAAACCATAGAAGAAGTGATCAACGTGGCTACAATCCGCGAGCAACTGGGTAAGCGCTTTCAAATCACCGGTCTTGATTCCACCGAGGAATCCCGCAACCTGGCCCTGCTGCTCCGGGCCGGCGCCCTGGCGGCGCCCATCGAGATCATTGAAGAACGTACCGTAGGTCCCAGTCTCGGCCAGGACAATATCGACAAGGGCTTCATGTCGGTCAAGATCGGATTTATCCTGGTGCTGATTTTCATGGCTTTCTGGTACAAGGCCTTCGGCCTGGCTGCCGACGTGGCCCTGGCGCTGAACCTGGTGTTGATCGTCGCCCTGCTGTCGATGCTGCAGGCAACCCTGACCCTGCCGGGTATCGCCGGCATTGTACTGACCGTGGGCATGGCGGTGGACGCCAACGTGCTCATCTTCCAGCGTATCCGCGAGGAGATCAGGAACGGCAATTCACCCCAGGCCAGTATCCATGCCGGTTATGAAAAGGCGTTTAAGACCATTGCCGATGCCAATATCACAACCTTGTTTGCCGCCATCGTACTGTTCAGTTTCGGCACCGGGCCGATCAAGGGGTTTGCGGTAACCCTGTCCCTGGGGATAGTCTGCTCCATGTTTACCGCGATCATGGTAACCCGGGGCATCGTAAACCTGGTATACGGCGGCAAGAAGCTACGGCGGCTCGTTATCTGACTGACTGTCCCGGTACTGTCCCATGCAAAACTCGACGCAAAGATTCAATTTCGACTTTATGGGTAAACGCAAAACTGCGGTTATCTTCTCGGCCCTGCTCCTGAGTGTTTCCCTTGTCTCCCTGTTCACCCAGAAACTCAATTTCGGCATCGATTTTACCGGCGGCACCCTGGTTGAAGCCGGTTACCAGGAAACCGTTGAACTTGACCAGGTCAGGAATGTACTGTCCGCCACCGAGTTCAGCGATGCGGTCGTCCAGTATTTCGGTTCCGCCAGGGACATACTGATACGGGTTGCCCAGGTACAGGGCAGGAACAGCGCGGATATCAGCAACGAGATTATCAAGGTCCTGGAACAGTCCGGCCAATCCGTCGAGATCCGCCGGGTGGAATTCGTCGGTCCCCAGGTAGGTGAAGACCTGCAGGAAGACGGCGGGCTGGCGATGATCTATGCGCTGATCATGATATTTATTTATATCGCATTCCGCTTCCAGCGCCTGTTCTCCGTCGGCGCCATCGCCGCGCTGGTGCACGATGTCACCATCACCATCGGTTTCTTTTCCGTTCTGCAACTGGATTTTGATTTAACCGTCCTGGCTGCGCTGCTGGCGGTTATCGGCTATTCACTCAACGACACCATCGTCGTGTTTGACCGGATCCGGGAAAATTTCCGCCGCATGCGCAAGGTATCACCGGTCGAGGTGGTCAATGCGTCATTGAACCAGACCCTGAGCCGTACCCTGATGACGTCCCTGACAACCCTGCTGGTATTAACCGCCCTGTTCTTCCTGGGGGGCGAGATCATCCGGCCGTTCTCCGCCGCATTGATTGTCGGGGTCATCATAGGGACTTATTCTTCCATCTACGTTGCCAGCCCGGTCACCCTGGCGCTGGGAATCAGCAAACAGGACTTGATGCCGGTCGAGAAAGAAGAGTAACAGAATGTAACAGGGGACGGAATTAACCTGCCCGCTGTTACAGCTTGCCATGAAGATAGTCGCTGACAAGGCAATCCCTTACGCCAGGCAGTTTTTTTCAACCGTTGGCGATGTTACTTTGCTTCACTGCAGCGACATCACTCCCGCATCTGTCAGGGATGCGGATTGCCTGGTCGTCAGGTCCGTTACCCGGGTAGACCGCAACTTGCTCAGCGATACACGGATTAAATGCGTTGCCAGCGCCTCGAGTGGAATCGACCACGTGGACCTCGACTGCCTGAACGCCCGGGCTATTCCCTTGTTTGATGCAAAAGGCTGTAACGCGAACGCAGTTGCCGAATACGTATTGAGCTGCCTGTTCGTGTTGTCGGAACAATACGGCCTGGAACCGGAAGGCAAAACGGTTGGTATTATCGGTTGCGGTCATGTGGGGGGGCGGCTTCGATACCTGTTGCAGGTCGTCGGAATTGAGACACGGGTTTACGATCCGTTTATCAGGGACGAGAACGATCGTTTCATATTCCGGGACCTTGATAGCGTATTATCATCGGACATTATTACCCTGCATGTCCCGATGACGATAACGGGCGAGTATCCTACCGCGCAAATGGTAGACCGGAGTTTTCTGGACAGGTTGAAGCAGGACGTCATATTAATCAACACCGCCAGGGGCGGTATTGTAGATGAGCAGGACCTGATCGATTTCGCCAGGCGCAATCGGGACAGCCACCTGGTGCTGGACGTATGGAAAAATGAACCTTGCATCAATGATGAGTTATTCGCATTGGCGTCGTTGGCTACTCCCCATATCGCCGGTTACAGCGCCCAGGCAAGAATGAATGCGACGCGCCTGGTGTATGAGCAGGTTTGCAGATGGTTCGGTGTGAGCGCAACGGCAGATGCCGTGACAAATCGTCAGGACAGACGATTTGCACGGCCACAGGCCGCCGTAAGGTTGCGCCCAGGGATGGACACAGTGACACTGGCGGATGAAAACGCGGAATTAAACCTGTCCGGGTTCGACAAGACACTGGATGCCATCGGAGCCGCGGTGCTTGCCTGTTATGACGTGCGCAGTGATTGCGCGGCACTGCAGGGGCTGGCAGAGATAGAGCCGCATGAACGGGGCGCTTTTTTTGATTCACTGAGAACAGATTATCCGTCCAGGCGGGAATTTCCGGCGTTACGGGTAGCCTTGTCGGATAATCAAGGCCTGATCGGTGAGAAACTTTCAGCACTGGAATTCAGCATAAAAACCACGCCAGGGCAATAGAGACAATGGGACCCATCAGCCGGAATAATTCACTTCGAATACGAAGTTCGCATCAATGAACCTCGGATTTCTTGCATCCCATAACGGATCGAACATGCAGGCCGTCATCGATGCCTGCCGCTCCGGCAGACTGAATGCCGACCCCGCAGTCGTCATCAGCAACAACCGGGATTCCGGCGCCCTGGAACGCGCCCGCAATGAAAATATTCCCTGGTTTCACCTGAGCGGCCGTACTCACACGGATGCGCAGGACCTGGACAGGGAAGTCGTCGACGTCCTGCTCAACCATGATGTCAACCTGGTGATACTGGCAGGCTACATGAAGAAAATCGGCCCGGTCACGCTGGCAACTTTCCCGGGGCGTATCATCAACATCCACCCCGGCCTGCTACCCGAATACGGCGGTCAGGGTATGTACGGCCGATTCGTGCATGAGGCAGTGATCGCGTCCGGCGATAAAGAAACCGGCGTAACTATCCATGTCGTAGACCCGGTATACGATCACGGTCCGATCCTGGCACAAACCGGGATCCCCGTAAAACCGGGAGATACCGCAGACAATCTGGCTGAACGCGTGCTAGCCGTTGAGCACGAATTCTACGTGGATACCATAGACCGGATTATCCGCGGCGAAATCCTGCTCTAATATAACAGTATAGTTATACTTGATATTTATTACTAAACTGTTATAATATATAAATATAACATATTCGTTATATTTTAAGACACCCCTGATTGACTCTCAGAGATTCCTTGAATACTAATCAATCCACAAGCGCGAGAACACCATGATACCTGTTACTTCACCCGAAAATCTGGGAAAAGTCCTTCGGCATTACAGAAAAAACCGGGGATTGACACAAGTTGAAGCAGGCGGCAAATTCAACCTGCCCCAGAAAACCGTTTCCACGATAGAGGCAGGAACTGCAGGTATACGATTGGACACGGTATTTAAATACATGTCGGCGCTTGGCCTGGAAATGCATCTGGAACCCAGGAACAAACCGTCCGATGATGAGGCGCTCTGGTAATGGCGTCATCCCTGTTCATTTACATGAACGGCCATGAAGTTGGCGAATATATCCAGCGGAGCGGTGGTGTTCACGAACTTGTTTACAACGATTCATGGCTCGAACTCAGGGGGGCGCTTCCACTCTCCCTTTCTTTACCGCTTACGGACAAGCGACATAAGGGCGACGTGGTATACAACTATTTCGACAATATGTTGCCCGATAGCATGGAAATTCGAAATAGAATCCAGGCCAGGTTCGGCGTCAAAACCAACCAGCCTTTCGATTTGCTCTCATGCATCGGTAAGGACTGCGTCGGCGCCATCCAACTCACAAACGGACGAACACAGATTGATGTAAAGAGAATTGAAGGCATACCTCTGAACGAAAAAGAGATCGCAGAAGAACTCAGAAACTACAAAGCGCTGCCGTTAGGCATGTCAAAAGACAGGGAATTCAGGATCTCCATTGCCGGTGTCCAGGAAAAAACCGCATTGCTCATGCACAAAGGACAATGGCAACGTCCTGTGGGCGCAACGCCTACTACACACATCCTGAAATTACCGATTGGGAGAATTGACCATGCAGGTATCGACCTGTCGGGCAGTACTGAAAATGAGTGGATATGCCTCGAGATATTAAGGAGCTTCGGCCTGCCTGTTGCTGCCGCTCGTGTTGAGAAGTTCGAAGACATCAAAACGCTTGTGGTGGAGCGTTTTGATCGGAAGGTTGCCGATAACAAATCCTGGATCATCCGCCTTCCGATAGAAGACATGTGCCAGGCAAACGGGATTGCGCCTGCCTTGAAATATGAAAATGAAGGCGGTCCCGGTATTACAAAAATCATGGAGCTACTCAGGTCTTCACTTTATGCGGAAGAAGACCGGTTCCGGTTCATGCAATCCGTCTTCCTGTACTGGTTGCTTGGCGCTATTGACGGCCATGCAAAAAACTTCAGTATTTTCCTGTACCAGGGCGGACGCTTTGAGCTGACTCCTTTCTACGACGTCATCTCGGCATACCCACTCGCTGAGAAGCGCCAGGTTGAATACAGGGACTTGAAAATGGCGTTGGCCCTGCGCAGCAAAAATGTACATTATGCGTGGCATGAAATCATGCCGCGGCACTGGTTCAGTCATTCGGCAAAAGTCGATTTCCCCAAGGTACAGATGCAACAAATCATAGAGGATATCGCGGACAGGCTGGATTCAGTAATCGACACGGCGGCAGCAAACATTCCCGCGGATTTTCCGGCCGGGGTAGCCGAACCGATTTTTGCCGGCATGAGAAGGTGTATGGAACGAATCACCTGACGGGAGTCGTAGCCCTCGGCCCCTTTTCTATTCGACGGTTATCGTGATCCTCTCTGACATGACGGGAGGTTCATGGGGGATATGGGCGAAATCACCCAGCAGGAGTTGCAGGGTGCGGACACCGGGAGGGAGGTCCAGGGTGGCTTCGGTCTGCCCCTTGCCGAAGTGGAGGTGATTCTCATCGTTGATGATCGGCAGGTTCAGGGGTGGTACATCGATATCCACCAGCAGATGATGATGGCCCGTATCATTGTACTTGATACCCGCGGGCGCGACTCCCATGTTGTTCAGGCCAAAACGGACGGTGATCGGGTTTGACAACGTCGCCCCGTCAACAGGCGAGATGAAATAAAGTTCTGCATTTTCCGCCGCCGGCGTTCTCTCCTGGGCATAACCGGGAAGCGTGCAAAGTGCCAGGATAAGGATAATCAGTCTATACATTTGCGTACCTCTTCAACACTGAGTTCCCGGCAAGTTTATCACAAGGCAGAGATAAATTCGGTAATGCGAACGCAGATGTATCTTTTGCCATATCAAGATCAATTTATTAACATATTCCAATAATCAGAAATTTTTAGTTTTTAATTCCTGATTATCACTTCATAACTAAAATAATGTTGGTTAATCAGATAACAGCAATTTACGACCGGTATATCCTGGGGCGGCCCGGGCTGGTGCTGCTGGCGCTCCTCGCCGTATTTGCTTTCTTTGCCTGGCATTCCAGGGATTTCAAACTGGATGCCTCCACCGATACACTTATACTGGAAAGCGACAAGGACCTGCGCATACTGCGCCAGGTGAACAAACGATACGAAACACGGGAGTTCCTGGTCGTGACGTTCACGCCCGACGCGGACCTGTTTTCAGTATCGTCGCTGGAAACGGTTCTTCAATTGCGTGAGGATTTGAAACAGGTACCGGGCGTCGCATCGGTGTTCTCCCTGGTCGATGCCCCGCTGGTCAAGATCGTCGGCGGAAAACTGGCCGAGGTAGCAACGAATTATCGTACCCTTGAGGATCCGGCTGTAGACCGAGCCCGGGCCCGGGAAGAACTGTTGGCCAGCCCGGTATTCCTCGACCTGCTCATCAGCCAGGATGCCAGCACAACGGCGCTGCAGGTCAACCTGAAAAACAAGGTGATCTTTACCGATGCACAGAAAAGGAAAAATGAACTGCTGATCAAGCAGGACGGCGAGGGACTGACTGAAGCGGAACAGCAGGAACTGGCAGATACCTTGGAACAGTATGATGAGATCAAGGAAGAGGTCAACCGGATCAATCACGAGACCGTGGCGGCAACCCGTGCGGTGATGGACCGGTACCGGGACCGGGGGACTCTCTACCTGGGCGGCATTCCCATGATCGCGGATGACATGATCACGTTCATCAAGAACGACCTGCTGGTGTTCGGCGCCGGCGTGTTTGCCTTCCTGGTGATTATGTTGTCGATCATTTTCCGTCAACCCCGTTTTGTCCTGCTGCCGCTGTGCAGTTGTGTATTCGCAGTGGTCATCATGATGGGCCTGCTGGGCCTCACCGGCTGGCCGGTCACGGTCATATCGTCCAATTTCATTTCCCTGATGCTCATCCTTACCATGTCGATGAACGTACACCTGATCGTGCGTTACCGGCAACTCAGCCGTGACTTTGCCGGGCAAAACCAGATCGAACTGGTTTCCAATACCGTCCGGCGCATGGTCTGGCCCTGCCTGTATACCGCGCTGACCACCATGATCGGGTTCGGCTCCCTGGTAGTCAGCGATATCAAGCCCGTGATCGATTTCGGCTGGATGATGACCCTGGGACTCAGCGTTACCTTCATGACATCCTTCCTGTTGTTTCCGACCATACTGATATCCCTTGATAAAAGGATCACCGCCCCGGGGAAGCAGGAAGTACCGTTCACCGCTTCCCTGGCAAGGATCACCGAAAAATTCGGTAACGCTGTGGTGGTGACCGCGCTGCTGCTGGCCGCGCTCAGCCTTTACGGCGTATCCAGACTCAAGGTCGAGAACAGCTTCGTCAATTATTTCAGCGACGCTACGGAAATACACCAGGGCCTGAAACTGATCGACAATGAACTTGGCGGTACTGCGCCGATGGACGTCGTGCTCAAATTCGACCCTGTCAAGGAGTTCGGAGAAGAAGATGAGTTGCTGGAAGGGGATGATGAGTTTGACGACCTGGACAACTTGTTCGGCGGCTTCGATGATGAACCCGCAGACCCCGCGGATGGCTGGTTTACCGACTACAAGATCGACCGCATCAAGGCGGTTCACGACTACCTGGACAGCCTGCCGGCAGTAGGCAAGGTACTGTCGCTGGCTTCGGTCCTGCGCCTGGCCGAAGACCTGAATGAGGGTGAGGAGTTCGACGCCTTCGAACTCGCGGTCATCAACAAAAAATTGCCCCCGGAAATCAAGGAACAACTGATTGATCCGTATATCTCCATTGCGGACAACGAAGCCCGCATCAATATACGCATCCTTGATTCCCTTCCCGATTTGCGCCGCAAGCAGTTCCTGGAAAAAATCGACGCGGACCTGCGCACGGAACTGGGCCTGACCGGGGATGAGTTCCAGGTCAGCGGCATGATGGTGTTATACAACAACATGCTGCAAAGCCTGTTCACTTCCCAGATCGAAACCCTGGGTGTCGTGATGCTGGGTATTGCCTTGATGCTCCTGGTCCTGTTCCGTTCATTCTCCCTTGCCCTCATCGGCATCCTGCCGAATATCCTGGCCGCCGGTATCATCCTGGGCCTGATGGGTATCCTGGATATTCCCCTGGATATGATGACGATAACCATTGCCGCCATCACTATCGGCATCGCGGTGGACAACAGCATTCATTATATCTACCGCTTTCGCGAGGAATACCCCGGCAAAGCCGACTATGTGGCGACACTCCATTATTGTCATGCCAACATAGGCCGGGCCGTTTTCTACACGGCGATCACGATCATCATCGGTTTTTCAATCCTGGTGATGTCCAATTTCATACCGACCATCTATTTCGGCCTGCTCACCGCCCTGGCCATGTTCATCGCCCTGCTGGCGGCTCTTACCCTGCTGCCGAAACTTATTCTCATATTCCGGCCATTCCGGAAATAGAGTGGGATATTTGGGAACTTTGCCAAATTAATTCTTTCTCAAATGTCAGGATCAAATTAGAATATGAGGTCTAGTACTCTTTCAACTTAATATTGACATGTTCAGAGCCACACAGCGACGTCAAGACAAGGCGCAGCCCGCAGAGAATGGCGCGCCCTTCTCAAAGGCTGCAACGCCGTATTGGCGTCGCTGTGTGGCTCCCTGCGGGCGGGCCGGGAAGCGGTCGCCCGCGGCGTTACACCGCTTGGCAAGGGCGCGCCATTACCTGCGCGGCGTGCCTTGCGCTCAACCGCTTCCCGACCCGCTGAACATGTCAATATTAAGTTGAAAGAGTACTAGTCCCATACTTATTCAATCAGGAGAAATCAAACCATGAAACGGAAAGTTGGCATTTTAATGATTTTGCTGTTGCCGGCGTTAGCGATAACTGCGTCCGCGGCTGATGATATAGGCGAGCCGAAAGAGATCATTCTCGCCACGGTCGATGGCGTGATTGCACGTATCACTGAAGAAAGGGAAAAACTTGATGCGCAACCGGATATAGTCTATGACCTGATAAATGACCTGATCATCCCCGTCTTCGATTTCAACAATATGTCGAGATGGATACTGGGCAAGTACTGGAGCCAGGCTACCGAAGAACAACGCACTGTATTCACCGCTGAATTCAAAGCCCTGCTGGTGCGTACCTATGCCAAGGCGGTGCTGGGATTTACCAACGAGAGAGTCAATTACCTGGAGACCCTGACGGGTTCCAAACCCAATATCGTTATGGTGAAAACCGAGATCGTCTCGGACAGCGGTATCACGCCGGTCAATTACACCATGCATATCAGTGACGGCAGCTGGAAGGTGGTAAATGTCGCCTTTGAAGGGATTAGCCTGGTAGAGACATACCGGAAATCGTTTGCCTCCGAGATTCGCAACAACGGTCTTGAATCATTGATTCAAAAACTGGTAGACAAAAACGAGAAGCTGGAACAATCGTTGACCGATAGTGCATAAGGTTTATCCGCGCCGAACCGGGGAATTCCATGCAGGTTGAAGATATTACAAGATTGATCGAGGCCGGTGTGCCGGGCAGTGAGGTCGAGGTGGAGGGCGATGGTACGCACT
The DNA here is from genome assembly GCA_965116495.1 of Gammaproteobacteria bacterium. GTDB lineage: Bacteria > Pseudomonadota > Gammaproteobacteria > Eutrophobiales > Eutrophobiaceae > JAAXHV01. Next base: position 2,095,421 of record OZ220696.1, read on the forward strand.
TCACGGCAATCATCGTAAGCGATATATTTGCCGGTAAAAACATGGTCCAGCAGCATCAGGTAGTCTACAAGGCACTGGGTGACAAAATGGGAACAGACATCCATGCGCTCTCCATACAGACCTACACACCGGAACAATGGAAGAAAAAGAGCTCACTTCGGGTCATATCTGCTACCTGACCCGATATTGCACCAGTGGATAAACTGACCATACGGGGTGGTGTCCCGTTGTGTGGCGAGATCCGGATCTCAGGCGCAAAAAATGCAGCCCTCCCTATTCTGGCAGCTACCCTGTTGACAGACAAGCCGGTACTGATCGGCAATATCCCGCATTTACACGATATCACGACGACCATGGAGTTATTGGGCCTGATGGGCTCGGAACTGACGCTTGACGAGCGCATGAATATCGAGGTCAATAACCGTAACGTAAACAGGTTATACGCCCCTTATGAACTGGTGAAGACCATGCGTGCGTCGATACTGGTGCTGGGGCCGTTGCTCAGTTGCCACGGGCAGGCCCGGGTCTCCCTGCCGGGGGGATGCTCAATCGGTTCGCGGCCGGTCGACCTGCACATCAAGGGGTTATCCGCCATGGGCGCCGACATTGAAGTGGATGACGGCTATATCCATGCGCGCGCCAAGCGTCTGCACGGCGCCTATATAAACTTCGACACGGTTACCGTTACCGGTACGGAAAACCTGATGATGGCCGCGACACTGGCGGACGGACACACAATTATTGAGAACGCCGCACAGGAACCGGAAGTGACGGACCTGGCAAATTGCCTCAATACCATGGGAGCTGAAATTACCGGCGCCGGTACGGACAGGATTGAAATTGAGGGAGTCAATCAACTTGGCGGCGCAAGTTACGACATATTACCCGACCGGATTGAGACCGGGACTTACCTGGTCGCGGCGGCCATGACCGGCGGCAAGGTCAAGTTGAAAGATACCGATCCTTCCCTGTTGGAAGCGGTTCTACAGAAACTGTCCGAGGCAGGAGCCGATGTCACCTGCGAAGACAAATCGATATCCCTGGCAATGGATGCCGGTGCAAGACCCAGGGCGGTTGATATAAATACATCTCCTTTCCCCGGATTCCCTACCGATATGCAGGCGCAATTCACTGCTATGAACTGTATTGCCGAAGGTCGCGCCGTGATAACCGAAAATATTTTCAACAACCGTTTCATGCACGTCGGGGAATTACAGAAAATGGGCGCGGACTTGGCCCTGGAGGAAAATCACGTTGTGATAACCGGTGTCGATAAGCTGACGAGCAGTACGATCACCGCAAAGGACCTGCGGGCATCAGCCTGTCTTATCCTGGCTGGTCTCGTCGCCCGGGGAGAGACCCTTGTTGAACAGGTGTATCATATTGATCGCGGATATGAGACCATCGAGGAAAAACTGATGCAACTGGGCGCGCACATCAGACGGCTGCCCTGAACCAACATTTCTGGGGTAATATATGGGGTCAGAGTAAAATTCGTCGAGATTCAGGATTTAACCACTGTATCGAAATAATTTTACTCTGACCCCGGAAATTTCTGATCCCAAACTTTCATGAATGACGGAATCACCATCGCAATCTCCAAGGGGCGGATTCTTGCAGAATCCCTGCCCTTGCTTGCGCGCGCCGATATCCGGCCCCTGGATGATCCCGGCACTACCCGCAAACTCATTTTTGAGACCAACCATTCCGGGGTACGGCTGATTGTCATCCGCGCGGCTGACGTGCCCACCTACGTGTTGAACGGCGGCGCCGATCTCGGTATCGCCGGGAAGGACGTGTTGATGGAAAGTGACAGCGATAACCTGTACGAGCCGTTGGATCTGGATATCGCTCGCTGCAGCCTGATGCTGGCCGGACCGCAAGACGTATCGGAGATGACGGGCCGCTTGCGCATTGCTACGAAATACGTTACGACAACCCGGAACTTTTTTGCCGAAAGAGGCCAGCAGGTGGAAATCATCAAGTTATACGGCTCTATGGAGCTGGCGCCCGTACTGGGATTGTCCGACCTGATAGTCGACCTGGTAAACAGCGGCAATACTCTGAAACAGAACGGTCTGGTTCCACTGGAGAAGATAGCGGATATCAGTTCCCGCCTCATCGTCAACAAGGCAGCCATGAAAATGAAACAGGAGATGATTAAACCTCTTGTTACGCGCCTGGCCGGGGTCATCTCCCAGTGATACGTATCACCAGACTGACCGGTTCCGATGCGCAGTTTGAACACCATTTTGCGCAACTGCTCGGCGGCAACGAAACCCTGGACCCGGAATTGACCGCGACCGTCTCGAGCATACTGAAAGACGTCAGGGACAACGGTGTTACTGCCCTGGTGGAATACACCAACCGGTTTGACCATCGTTCCATTGGCAACGATGACCTGGAAGTGGCAAAAACGGCTTTGCAACAGGCCCTGCCGGCCATACCGGCAGACCTGTGCCAGGCGCTGGAGCACGCCGCCGCGCGTATACGTGAGTATCACCAGCATCAAAAAGGCCGGTCATGGAGTTACCGGGACCAGGACGGTTCGACCCTGGGACAGCGCATTACCCCCCTGGACAGGGTAGGCATTTACGTTCCGGGCGGCAAGGCGGCTTATCCGTCATCGGTATTGATGAATGCCATACCGGCGCGAGTGGCAGGCGTCAGGGAAATCGTCATGGTTGTACCTGCCGTAAACGACGAAATCAGCCCCGTCGTCCTGGCTGCCGCACAAGTGGCAGGGGTCGACCGGGTGTTTTCCATTGGCGGGGCGCAGGCTATCGCAGCCCTGGCCTATGGCGCAGGACCTGTCCCCGCGGTTGACAAGATCGTCGGGCCGGGGAACCGCTACGTCGCGGCCGCCAAACGGCTTGTTTTCGGCATTGTGGGGATAGATATGATCGCAGGCCCGTCCGAGGTGGTGATCGTTGCGGACGAGAGCGCCGACCCCGACTGGATCACCATGGATATGTTCGCCCAGGCAGAGCACGACGAGGATGCCAGGGCTATCCTGGTAACTGCCGACGCAAGTCTGCCGGACCGGGTCGAAGCCTCAATTAACCGGCAGATTACACAGATGGAACGCGCCGGTATTATCCGCACTGCAATGGAAAACAACGGTGCGCTGATCCTGGCCGGGGATGTGGAACAGGCATGTGCTATCGTCAACCGGCTTGCGCCTGAGCACCTGGAACTCGCCGTACAGGATCCGGACAGGTACCTGGCAGGTATCAGGCATGCCGGCGCAATCTTCCTGGGACATTTTGCCGCAGAAGCCCTGGGAGATTACTGCGCAGGCCCGAATCACGTCCTGCCCACCAGCAGAACCGCCAGGTTCTCATCCCCGCTCGGGGTCTATGATTTCCAGAAACGTTCATCGCTGATTGAATGCAGCGCGGCATCCGCCTCCCGGCTTGCAGAAACCGCAACGGTCCTGGCCCGCGCCGAAGGGCTGTCGGCCCACGCCCGCTCCGCAGGACTGCGCATGAAAGAGAATTGAAAAAGAGTCGCCTTTCAGGCGACACAGTATTGACTCAAATCACTGCATGAGGGCAGGCCGTTTCCCTACCCGCACGTTCAGCGTCTCTTTTTCCCAGCCGCGCAGGAGTTCCACTTCTATCATTGCGCCCGGTTTTACCTGGGAGATCAGGTTGATCGTGTATTGCGGGTTATGCAACGGTTTGCCGTCGACCCTGGTCATGATATCGCCGGGCATGATGCCGGCCTGGTCGGCGGGGCCGCCGTTGAAAACGGCCGCGACCAGTATGCCGCTTTCATCCAGGCCTGTCGCGTCGATGATATCCTGAGGAACAATCTGCGCCTCGATGCCGACCCAGCCGCGGATAACGTGACCGTATTCAATGATTTGCCGCATTACATCCAAGGCCAGGTTGGTCGGAATAGCCAGACCGATGCCCTGGGAACCGCCGCTGCTGGAAATAATGGCGGTGTTGATCCCGATCAATTCTCCCCGCGCGGAAACCAGCGCCCCGCCCGAGTTGCCCGGGTTGATATCGGCATCGGTCTGGATATAATTTTCGAATGTCGTAATGCCCACCCGGTTGCGCCCGGTGGCGCTGACGATACCCTGGGTGACCGTCTGGCCGAAATCATAAGGATTGCCTATAGCCAAGACGACGTCTCCGACCTTTACCCGGCCTGAATCGCTGGAAGGCGCGACGTGCAGGTCATCCAGTTCTGTTTTCAATACGGCCAGGTCGGTCTCCGCGTCGATACCCACGACCTGCGCGGGCGCCTGGCGGCCGTCGTGCAGGGTGACGAGAATCTCATCGGCCTTGTTGATGACGTGGGCATTGGTAAGCAGGTAACCCTGCCGGTCCATAATCACCCCGGAACCCAGATTGCTGTTGCGCCGCTCAGCCGGAACCGGAGAGCCGAAAAAACGGCGGAACAAGGGGTCGTGGAACAGGGGATGAACCGTTCTCCGTTCGATCTGTGTGGCATAGACGTTCACCACTGCCGGCGCCACCGCGGCCACCGCCTCACTGTAGGAAACAACACCCTCCCGGCCGCGCAGGATGCCATTGCCGTCCTGGGCCGAATACAGGCCGGGGAACAAATACAGCAGGATGAACGCGGCGGCCAGGCCGGCAACAGCGGACCGGACAAAAAATTTCAAATGATTACCCACAGATGACACAGATTAACACAGATTATTAAGTAAGATTCAGGGTGGAAACTCATCTACCATTCTTGCACACATCTACCATTCCTACGCAAGCAAGAATCCAGTAAAAATAACACTTCATTATTTTTAGGATAATCTCTTGTTATCTACTGGCCTCCCATCCCCATTTATAATACTCACCTGTGCTAACCTGTGTCATCTGTGGATTATCTGGGGAAGCTCTGATCAAGTCCGTCCAGGACTTGTCAGAGCAAGGGAAACAAAAATGCGATTTTTGTTTCCCTTGCAAAATCAATGACATACTATCATTGATTTTGACGGTACATCCATGTACCGTAGGAACCTCTGTTTTTGTCAGAGGTTCCTTAGTTTGAAATGCGACAGGAGAACTTTACGCTTATCGTGCCGGAACAGCATGCCGGTAAACGCCTCGACCAGGTGTTGGCCTTGTTATGCCCGCAGCATTCCCGCGCCCGTTTACAGGCATGGATAAGAGACGGTTTTGTCAGCGTGGACGGCGCTTCTCTGAGACAGAAGGATACCGTCGACACCGGCCAGTCGATCAAGGTCAGGGCACAGCTTGACAACCAAAATGAAAAATGGACTGGGCAGGAAATCCCCATAGATGTCATCTACGAGGATGAGGCCATTCTTGTCATCAACAAAGCGCCCGGCATCGTCGTTCACCCGGGCGCAGGCAACCCGGATGGCACCCTGGTCAATGCCTTGCTGCACTACTGCCCCGAACTGGCGCAGGTCCCGAGAGCGGGGATAGTTCAACGCCTGGATAAGGAAACCTCAGGGATCATGGTGGTCGCGAAAACACTGGAAGCCCATACGAGGCTGGTTATGGATTTGCAGGACAGGAATATCACAAGGGAATACCGGGCCGTCGTGCACGGGCATTTAATCAGCGGCGGCACCATAAACGCCGCCATAGGCAGACACCCCACACTGCGAACCCGGATGGCCGTCACCGACAGGGGTAAAAGCGCAACGACTCATTATCGGATCGTCAGGAAATATCCCATCTGCACGGACCTTAAATTAAGGCTTGAGACAGGGCGCACCCACCAGATTCGGGTGCACCTGGCGCACTTGGGCCATCCTGTTATCGGCGACCCTGTTTATGGCGGAAGGAAGCGCTTTCCCAAAAACGTATCGGTAACACTCAGGGAGAAGGTTGCCTCATTCCCCAGACAGGCACTGCATGCGGTCCGGCTGGAGTTGCTTCATCCGTCGAATAATGAACAGTGCGCGTGGTCGGCGCCGCTGGCCGCAGATATTGAAGAATTGCTGGCCGCCATCAGGCATGAGGCAGATGAATAAGGTCTGGATGCCTGCAGACTGGCCGGCGCCCGTACACATTCACGCTGGAACGACCACACGTCTGCCTGGCGTCAGCCGCCCGCCGTTCGACAGCTTTAATCTTGCCGGCCATGTAGGTGATGACCCGCAGGCCGTTGCGAAAAATCGCTTGCTTTTACAAAGTCAACTAAACCTGCCGGCTGCGCCAGGCTGGCTGCGGCAACGTCACAGCGGCAGGGTTGTCGAACTGAATCCAGGTGAGCCCGCAGAGGCGGACGGCGCATATACCCGTGAGACCGGCAGGGTTTGCGCGGTGCTGACGGCCGATTGTATCCCCTTGTTGCTGTGTAATAGAACCGGCACTGAAATTGCCGCGCTGCATATAGGCTGGCGTGGTCTGAGCAAGGGGATCATAAAAAACGCCCTCGCGATGTTTAACGCCAATCCTCGTGAACTGTTGGCCTGGCTGGGGCCCTGTATCAGCCAGAGGAACTACGAAGTTGGCGCAGACGTTATCAGCGCCTGCCTGGGAGAAAAGGGGACAGATTTATTTTTGGGAGGTAACGGGGACAGATTTGAAATCTGTCCCCAGTTGGAGCCGGGAGAAAGTAAATCTCTCCCTTTTTCTCAGGCGATCTCTCAGAGCCGTACAAATCACTGGTTCCTGGACCTTGGACAACTGGTAAAAACTGAGTTGCTGCAACTGGGTGTTGAAGACGTTTATGGATGCAACCTGTGTACCTGTGCCAGGAGAGAACTGTTTTATTCCTATCGCAGGGACGGCGTTACCGGGCGCACGGCAAGCATGATCTGGATGGATAGTGAAAAATAATATCTTTTAATCCCCTTTCCTGTCTGTACGACCTTGAATCAAGTCGGGATGCCCATATTTAAGTGTTATTACTGATTATATTTAAGGATTCAACTGATGCGTACCGATCGATTAACCAGCAAGTTTCAGCAGGCCCTGGGAGATGCCCAGAGCCTGGCGCTCGGGCGCGATAACCAGTTCATTGAACCGGCGCACGTGATGAGCGCGCTGCTGGATCAGGAAGGCGGTTCGACCACCCACCTGCTCGCCCTCGCAGGGGTCAATGTTGAACGCCTGCATAAGGGGATAACTCTGGCCATGGAGAACCTGCCCCGCGTCCAGGGTCATAACGGTGAAATATACGTGTCCAAAGACCTGGACAGGCTGTTCAACCTGACTGACAAATTTGCACAGGACCGCAAGGATCAATACATCTCCAGCGAATTGTTCTCCCTGGCTGCTGCGGATGACAAATCAGCGCTGGGGAAACTCATGAGAGAGTGCGGCGCCGAGAAACGCAAGATAGAGATGGCAATAGACAAGATCCGCGGCGGAGAAAACGTGAATGACCCGAACAGTGAAGACAACCGTGGCGCGCTGGATAAATTTACCATTGATTTAACCGGGCAGGCCAACCAGGGGAAACTGGATCCGGTCATCGGCCGGGATGAGGAGATTCGCCGCACTATCCAGGTCCTGCAGCGGCGGACGAAAAACAACCCCGTGTTGATCGGGGAACCGGGTGTGGGCAAAACGGCCATCGTCGAGGGCCTGGCGCAACGGATTGTCAACGGCGAAGTCCCGGACTCCCTGAAAGGCAAGAAATTGCTGTCCCTGGACATGGGTTCACTTATCGCCGGAGCGAAGTTTCGCGGCGAATTCGAAGAACGGCTCAAGGCGGTATTGAACGACCTCAACAAGCGGCAAGGCCGTATCATCCTGTTCATTGATGAGGTGCATACCATGGTCGGCGCCGGTAAGGCGGAAGGGTCGATGGATGCCGGCAATATGTTGAAACCCGCCCTGGCAAGGGGCGAGTTGCACTGTATCGGCGCCACGACTCTGGACGAATACCGGGAAAATATCGAAAAGGACGCGGCGCTGGAACGGCGCTTTCAGAAAGTATACATAGACGAACCGGATGTGGACGACACCATTGCCATCCTGCGCGGCCTGAAAGAACGCTATGAAGTACATCACAACGTACAGATCACCGATCCGGCAATCATATCCGCCGCCACGCTGGGGCAACGTTATATCACTGACAGGCAACTGCCCGACAAGGCCATCGACCTGATCGATGAGGCAGCCAGCCGTATCAGCATCGAGATCGACTCCAAGCCGGAGGCAATGGACCGCCTCGAGAGGCGTCTCATCCAGATGAAGATCGAGCGCGAAGCCTTGAAGAAGGAAACGGACGAGGCATCAAAACAACGTCTGGCGGATCTTGAAAACGAGATAAAACAGGTTGAACTGGAATTTGCCGATCTTGAAGAGATCTGGAAATCCGAAAAAGCGGCGTTACAGGGCTCGCACGATTTAAAGGAACGGCTGGAACAGGCGCGCCTGGAATTTGAAGCAGCACAAAGGGCCGCTGATCTTAACCGCATGTCGGAATTGCAATACGGCATCATTCCCGATCTTGAAAGGCAACTCGAAGATGCCGACCGAACCGAAACCAAGCCGATGCAGTTGTTGCGCAACAAGGTAACTGAAAACGAGATCGCTGAAGTGGTATCCATGTGGACGGGGATTCCGGTCACCAGGATGCTGCAGGGGGAGAAAGACAAGCTGTTGCAGATGGAAGAGGCATTACGGCGCCGGGTCGTCGGCCAGGATGAGGCAATCGTTACTGTCGCGGATGCCATCCGCCGCGCCCGCGCCGGTCTGTCCGACCCTGACAGGCCCAACGGCTCCTTTCTTTTCCTCGGCCCTACCGGTGTGGGCAAAACTGAGTTGTGCAAGTCCCTGGCTGATTTCCTGTTCGACAGCGAAAACGCCATCGTCCGCATCGATATGTCGGAATACATGGAAAAACACGCGGTGTCCCGCTTAATCGGCGCACCGCCAGGTTACATCGGATACGACGAGGGCGGCCAACTGACCGAACAGGTCCGGCGCAGACCCTATAGCCTGGTCTTGTTGGACGAGGTGGAAAAAGCCCATCCTGACGTTTTCAACGTGCTGTTGCAGGTACTGGATGACGGCCGCCTCACGGACGGCCAGGGCAGGACTGTTGACTTTCGCAATACTGTTATTATTATGACATCGAACCTGGGTTCGGACCGGATTCGTGAAATGTCCGATGACGCGGACTATGAAACCATGAAATCGACCGTACTGGAGATCGTATCCGCTTATTTCCGGCCTGAATTCCTCAACCGTATTGATGACCTGGTGGTGTTTCACGCGTTGAAGCGCGCACAACTCAACGCCATCGCCGGGATCCAGGTCGGCAGGCTGAAACAGCGTCTGGCCGAACAGGGCATTACCATCTCCATCTCGGACAAGGCAAAAGAGACTTTGGCCAATATCGGGTTTGATCCGGTCTACGGTGCACGCCCCCTGAAACGGGCTGTACAGACGCACCTGGAAACTCCCCTGGCTAAACAACTGCTGGCGGGGAAATTTCACAGCACGGACAACATTTACGTGGATGCCGAAGCCTGCCCCCGCGAAGGCGGGGGACAAGTCCTGACTTTCTCCGGTAAGTAATGCCATACCACTCCCACGAAAGTGGGAGTCCAGTCAAATACTGTGTCGCCTGAAAGGCGACTCTTTGTCTACTGGATTCCCGTTTTCACGGGAATGGCGCCGGAAGCGGTATTGACGGGGACAGATTTAAATCTGTCCCCGTTTACGCGATACTGATGCTGTCCCCGATTTAGCGACATAGATGAATACACTCCAGCAAATCCCCCTCCCCCTTTTTTATACCGTCAGCGCCTTGCTGGGCCTGCTTGTCGGGAGTTTCCTGAACGTGGTGATCCGGCGCCTGCCACGCATGATAGAAGCGGCCTGGCGGATGGAATGCCGCGAATTTGCCGGTATATCATCTGCTGAGGAACCGGGTCCGGAGCCGTATAACCTACTCAGACCCGGCTCCAAGTGCCCGCGATGCGGCCACAGGATCAGCGCATTGGAGAATATTCCACTACTGGGCTACCTCCTGCTCGGAGGGAGATGCGCCGGCTGCAATGGCACGATTTCGTTACGGTATCCTCTTGTCGAAACCCTGACTGCGGGCATGACGCTGTTTGTGGCAGTGAAATTCGGCGCCAGTGCCCAGACACTGTTTGCCTGTTTATTCACCTGGGCGCTTATCTCGTTGACTTTCATCGATATTGACCGTCAACTGCTGCCCGACACAATCACCCTTCCTTTTCTATGGCTTGGTCTGCTCTGCAACTATTTCGGTTTATTCACGGACTTGTACTCCAGCGTGATGGGCGCCGCGGCAGGTTACGGCATTTTCTGGCTTACCTACCAGATTTTCAAACTTGTTACCGGGAAGGAAGGCCTGGGGTTGGGAGATCTGAAGCTGCTTGCCATGCTGGGGGCATGGGCGGGATGGCAGGCATTGGCCTCGATAATTTTTCTCTCCTCCCTGCTCGGTTCCCTGGTCGGACTCTACCTGGTTTTATTTCGCCGCCGGCAAAGATCCGCGCCGATCCCTTTCGGGCCTTACCTGGCTGTGGCAGGATGGCTGAACCTGGTGTGGGGATTGAACCTGTTTGATTATCTGTACCGGCAGGGAGAGCATGTGTTGTGAACCACCCGATACGAGTCGGATTGACGGGGGGAATAGGCAGCGGCAAATCTTCGGTCAGGAGGTGTTTTGACGAGCTTGGAGTCCCCACAATCGATGCAGATGAGATTTCCCACAGGATTACCACACCCGGCCAGACGGCTTTCAATGAGGTGGTTGCCCTGTTCGGGAAAGAGAGTCTTGATAAAGCGGGCAACCTGAATAGGCAACGACTGCGCGAACTGATCTTTACCGAACCGGCGTTGAAGAAAAAACTGGAAGCCATCATCCACCCACGCGTGCGCGCAGAAATCCGTACATTCACGGATCGGGTGGATTATCCTTATTGCATTATCTGCATACCCCTGTTGCTGGAAACGGGGGAACAGTCGGCAATGGACAGGGTACTGGTGGTCGACGCGCCTGAAGACTTGCAGGTAGAACGGGTCGCGCGCCGGGATAATGCGAAAGACGACCAGACAAGGAGTATAATCATGGCTCAAATCAGCCGATCGGAAAGACTGCGATACGCGCATGATATTATTGTCAACGATGGTAGTATTAACGAGTTGAAAATTCAGGTAGGGAAATTGCATAACAAATACGTCGAATTATCGGGTCGGAATAACACTCATTAACTATAAACCTGACATAACTGCTATGGAAAATCACCTGGTATATGAACAACCCGTGAATGAACGCATCAGGACCTTATTGAGGATTGAGAATTTATTCAACCGGTTAAATCATTATTCAGGGTCACCGGACCTATGGGATATACGCCTGACCATCTCCCTGTTAATCGACTTGAATGATGTAGTGAAGTCGTCCGATATCAAAACCGAGTTGAGCAAGGAACTAGAGCGCTGCGGGTCGGTTTTACGCGCGCTGGAGGGCAAATCCGGGGTCGATACGTACAAGCTCAAGCAGGTCCTCGACGACATTAATGAATGTCTTGCGGCCACTCAGGATAATGACTACCGGCCTGGAGCGACACTGGATGCGGATGAGTTAATCAGCTCTATCAAACAAAGAAGCTCCCTGGCGGGAGGCGCTTGCAATTTTGACCTGCCCGCTTATCACCACTGGTTGAACAAGTCTGCGCGCGCCCGGCAGCAGCGCCTGCGCGAGTGGTTGGAAGACATGTTAATTATCCAGAAGAGCGCTGACCTCGTGCTGAGTTTGATCAGGAGTAACGCCAACCCGACAAAAGAAATTGCCAAGGCGGGATTTTTTCAGCAATCCATCGAGACAGGCATCACCTACCAGTTGATCAGGATCATCGTTCCCCGGAACCTGAAAAGTTTCCCTGAAATCAGTGGCGGCAAACATCGTGTCACAGTCCGGTTCATGGAGCAGGACGAGACTGTAAACCGGCCGGCACAAATTGAGGATGACGTGGAATTCGAACTGCATTACTGTGTTTCATAAATCTGCAGCGGATAATGTCCGGGTCAGATGCACAGCGGAGTCCTGCCTGCCCCACACGTCGCTTATCAAGGCAATACCCTGGGCGCCGTGTTGCCTGGCAATGGCCAGGTCAGAAAGTTTCATCCCGCCCAGGGCGTAAACGGGAATGGGTATATTCCTGATCATGTCGGAAAACCTGTCCCACCCCATTGGATAACCGCTCTTCCCGGCGGATTTGCCCACCTGGGATAAAACACAAAAATCAAGATCTGTCTCTACGGCATGATTTAATTCCTGCAGGTTATGACAGGAAGCGCCAACCCAGGATCCGGCAGGTAACGGGCGTCCGGCCAATTCCAACAGGCGTTTGCCGGTCAGGTGGACACCGGAAGCGCCGGCTTCCATGGCAAATTCAGGGGTGGAATTAACGAGCAGGTCCGCACCCTGGCTTCGACAGGCGTCAGCCACCCTGGTGGCGGCCGGTTTGCAGTTAATTGATTTCTTGCTCCTGAACTGTACCAGTTTCACGCCTGCCTCCAGGTACTCCTGTAGTTCACTTACAAAGGCCGGGGAATAATCATCCAGATCCGGGGTGATAAGATACACCGCCGGCAGTTTGCAGGCAGCGATAATACCCTTGTTTGCAGCGGGAAAATCCGCTGCTGCCAGGGAGGAGATATCGGCCCATTGCGTTTCCTGCCCTTCCCTTCCCGTCAAACTGCCGGCCCAGTCATGTACTTTCCATACGCTGAACCGCAACGCCTTGCCGGGATAATCATAATCGAATGAGATAAGCGGTGAGCAATTCCCGGTATCTATATTGATCTCCTCGGATAATTCCCGCTTCAAGGCCTGCAAAGTGTTTTCGCCGGTCCTGACCTTGCCGCCGGGAAATTCCCACAACCCGCCCAGGTGGGAGTGGCGCGGACGCCTGGCCACCAGCACCTTGTCCCCGGCGGCGTTGTAGACTACGCCCAGGGCGATATGATCTCTGGCAGGCATGGGATTAATAATTACGAATTAGGAATTACGAATTAGGAATTAGGAATGAATGTGCTGCGTGGGGCGGCAGTTTTTCGCACGCAAAAATAAACCGTACATCGACATAACGCCCCCCAATTCGTAATTCTTAATTCCTAATTCTTAATTGATTCCAGATTGTCCGTCAGGACCTGTACTCCGCGTTGATCGTGACATAGTCATGGGACAGGTCACAGGTCCAGTAGCAACCGCTCGCTTCACCCCGGTCCAGGTCGATGCGTACCAGAATCTCTTCAGCCTGCATGGCGGCAATTCCTTTTGCTTCGGTATAGTCTTTTGCCCTGGCGCCGTTTTCGACAATACATACTTCATTCAGATATACCGAAATCCTGCCGATTTCCAGGTTGCCGATCCTGCTTCGTCCGATAGCTGCCAGTATCCTGCCCCAGTTGGGATCAGCCGCGTATACCGCGGTTTTGACCAGGGGAGACGTTGAAACGGCATCTGCCACGGCATCACACTCTGCTCCACTCCCGGCTTTATCAACCCGGATTGTTACAAATTTTGTCGCGCCTTCGCCATCCCTGGCAATCGACTGGGCCAACCGGATACATACCTCCGTGACTTGTCCTTCCAGCATGTGGTAGGCCGGACTGTGTTCGTTGATAACCCGTCCGGCGCGGCTTTTTCCGGTTGCAACCAGTACACATGCATCATTGGTGGAGGTATCGCCGTCAACACAGATCCTGTTAAACGACTGATTTACGGCCGCCGCCAACAAGCGCTCCAGTGCTTGTGGTTCCAGCGCGGCATCCGTGGCGATGAAAGCGAGCATGGTTGCCATATCCGGTTTTATCATGCCTGCACCCTTTGCTATACCGGTCACGGTAATCAATCCGGCATCAGCGGCAAACTGTACGGACAAGCCCTTTGGCTGCGTATCCGTCGTCATGATCGCCCGGGCACAATCAAGCCAGGCGTCATCTGTAAGTTTGTCGTGTAATTCAGGCAGCGCACGAGCAATCTTATCGACCGGCAGGTATTCTCCAATTACCCCGGTGGAAAACGGCAGCACCGCTTCGACCGCGCAACCGCCAAGGTTCGCCATGGCTTCGCAGACACGTGTCACATCGTCAATACCCCTGGCGCCGGTACCCGCGTTGGCATTGCCAGCATTGACCAGCAGGTGCTTTACGAAGCCATGCTGCAGATGTTTTCTGGCGACGGCAACCGGCGCTGCGTAAAAGCTGTTTTGTGTAAACACCGCACTGACATTGGCGCCCGCACAGATGTCAAACAGGGCCAGGTCGTCCCTGGCGGCGCTATATATACCTGCTGAACAGGCTGCAACGCGGACACCGTCAACCGGCAAGAGGTGTGTGGGATGTGTTAACCCGACTGCCATAATTCACGCAGAGATTTCAAGGGGACGGATTTGAAATCCGTCCCCGGATCCCCATTCCAAGGTTCTCTGTGTCTGCTGTGGCAAAAGAATCATCCTAACTCAGTTTGCCATGACAGAACTTAAATTTTTTCCCGGAGCCACAGGGGCAGGGTTCATTACGGCCGATTTTTCTTTGATTACGGATATAGGGTTTTTGCTGCGGGCTTTCGTCCTGCTTGCCCATGGCGCTGGGCGCGTCGGGATGATTAAACTGCATCTGCGCAGGCTGGGGCCGGTCCTGTAATACCTGTATATCCTGTTCTTCCCTGACGTGTATTTTTGTCAGCACGGTGATGACGTCATACTTGATATTTTCCAGCATGTCGCCGAACATTGCGAATGCTTCCTTCTTGTATTCCTGCTTGGGGTTCCTTGCCGCATAGCCGCGCAGCCCGATGCCCTGCCTCAGGTGGTCCATCGCAACCAGGTGTTCTTTCCAATGCCGGTCCAGGGTATCCAGCATCAGGCCCTTTTCGACCCTGCGAACCAAGTCCTCAGGTAAATCGGTATGTCTTTTATCCACTTCTCTTGTAACATTTTCAGTGACCTTCGCAAGCAATGCCTCTTCATCCAGGGAAGTATTCTCGTCCAGCCACTGTTGTACCGGCAGGTGCGCGTTCAATTCATTGGCCAGCGCTTCCGTTAAAGCGGCGGTATCCCACATATCGTCCAGGCTGCCGGGAGGGATATGGGTTGCAAAAATACCTTTTACGACGTCTTCCCGCATCGTCTGAATATCAGAGGAGATGTCGTCCCCACCCAACAGATCGTTACGCCATTCATAAATCACCTTGCGCTGGTCGTTTGCAACGTCATCGTATTCCAGTAAATGTTTGCGAATATCGAAATTATGGGCCTCGACTTTCCTCTGTGCGTTCTCAATCGCCTTGGTTACCAGGTTCGATTCGATAGCCTCGCCCTCTTCCATTCCCAGTCTCTGCATGATGGAAGCAACCCGTTCGGAAGCGAAGATGCGCATCAAATCATCTTCCAGTGAAATATAGAACCGGCTTGACCCCGGGTCACCCTGGCGTCCCGAGCGCCCTCTCAACTGGTTGTCGACGCGTCTGGACTCATGCCTCTCAGTTCCGATTATGCGTAACCCGCCCCTGTCGATCACATGCTCATGACGTTCCTGCCAGGCACTGCGAACTTTAGTCACCGTCGCGGTATCGGCATTGTTGAGCGCCTTGATTTCCGCATCCAGGTTTCCTCCAAGCACAATATCAGTACCCCGCCCAGCCATATTCGTTGCGATGGTTACCGTCCCGGGCCGTCCGGCCTGGGCAATGATCTCGGCTTCCCTTTCATGATACTTGGCATTCAGAACCTGGTGTTTGATTTTCTGCTTCTTCAGTTGACCGGACAGGTATTCCGACACCTCAATGGAAACAGTACCCACAAGAACGGGTTGGCCGTTTTCCTGGCAGGACTTTATATCATCGATTATTGCCGCAAACTTCTCCCCTGCGGTCAGGTATATCATGTCCGGCTGGTCATCCCTGATCATCGTCAGGTGAGTCGGGACTACAACCACCTCCAGGCCGTATATCTGCTGAAATTCATACGCTTCGGTATCCGCCGTACCCGTCATACCGGCCAGCTTTGTATAAAGGCGGAAGTAATTCTGGTAGGTTATGGTCGCCAGGGTCTGGTTTTCATTCTGGATCGGCACATTTTCCTTTGCCTCAATGGCCTGGTGCAACCCGTCCGACCAGCGCCTGCCCGGCATGGTCCTGCCGGTGAATTCATCCACGATGACCACTTCATTGTTCTGGACGATATACTCGACGTTATTATGGAACAGGGCATGTGCCCGCAGCGCGGCATTCAAGTGGTGCAGGATGGGAATATTGACCGGATCATACAGACTCATGCCCCGCTGCATGATCTTGCTTTCCAACAGCAGTTTTTCCACCCGTTCATGACCCGTTTCCGTCAGGTAAGCCTGCCTGCTCTTTTCATCAAGTACATAATCACCCCCGTCCTCTTCCTCTTTTTGCAGCTTCAAACGGGGCACTAACTTGTTCATGCTAAGGTACAGGTCGGACCTGTCATCCACACTGCCCGAAATGATCAACGGGGTACGCGCCTCATCGATGAGTATCGAATCCACTTCATCCACTATCGCGTACATCAAACTGCGTTGAACCTGGTCCTGCCCGTGGAACTTCATATTGTCACGCAAATAGTCAAAACCGAATTCATTATTGGTTCCATAGGTGATATCGGCGGCGTAGGCCTGTTTGCGTTCTTCGTTATCAAGTCCGGAAATAATCACCCCCGTCGACATTCCCAGGAAAGAATATATAGCTCCCATCCATTCGGCATCCCGCTGCGCCAGGTAATCGTTCACGGTGATGATATGCACTCCGGATCCCGTCAGCGCATTAAGATAAGCGGGCATTGTCGCTACCAGCGTCTTACCCTCACCGGTACGCATCTCGGCAATGTTTCCCCGGTGCAATACGATGCCGCCGACCAGTTGTACGTCAAAGTGGCGCATATCCAGGGTTCTCCTGCCCGCTTCGCGAACCAGGGCAAATGCCTCCGGCAGGAGATCGTCCAGTGTTTCGCCCTGCTCATACCTGGACTTCAGCAGCGCGGTTTTTTGCGGGAACTCGGCATCCTTGAGCCTGGTTACGCTTTCCTCAAGCGCATTGATCCTGCTAACGGTCTTTTGCATCGATTTCAGGACGCGTGTGTTCCTGCTGCCGAATATTTTTGTGAAAACAGTTCTGATCACGTGGAAAATCCCATTAATACGCCCCGGTGTATGCGGTGTATGGGGTCAGGTCGCACAATGCACACGTCCGGGAATGCGTGTATGGGGTCAGGTCGCACAATGCACACGTCCGGGAATGTGACCCCATACGGGTTGTGTGTGCATTGTGCGACCTGACCCCATACACGCACGTGACCCCATACACGCACAAGCGTGGGCTGATTAAAACAGAACGGGTTGAAAAAATAAAGGATTACTGCAAAGAAATATAGCTGCGGGGATTGACGTGCCGGCCGTTTCTGACAACCTCGAAGTGAACATGCGCACCTGTACTGCGCCCGGTGCTACCCATTATCGCGATCACCTCACCCCTCTCGACTTTTTCCCCTGCACTGACAAGGTTTTCCTTGTTATGTGCGTAGCGGGTAACATAGCCGTTGCCGTGGCTGATTTCAACCAGGTTACCATAGCCCTGGTCAGGACCCGACCAGGTTACGATCCCCGAGGCAATGGAGGTAACCGGCATCCCGGACCTCCCGGCCAGATCAACCCCCATGTGATACTCTTTCTTCCCAGATATGGGGTGCGTCCGGGGACCGAAGAACGACGAAAACCAGCCGCCTTCGGCAGGGTTGCCCAACGGCCGGGCCTGGTCCTGCAAACTTCTTCCCATCAGCATGGATTCCATCGCCGATAATTTATCCTGACGGTCCTGCAGGGCCTGCTCCAGTTGATTAAGGGAAATGAGAAAATCAAAATCCGACAATTCCTGTGAACTGTCGTTGAGCATGGCTTGAGGTCCGCCGATACCCGGTGGATTCGTAGCTCCGAATTCAATATCATCCAGTTGCGCCATCTTGGCGAGTCGAGCACCCAGCGCATCCAGCCTCATGACATGGCTCTGCAATAAACTCAGCCGGCCCACCATCGCGCTCAAGGCTGTCTCCGTGTCCGCCTTCACGTCCTCCAGGGCCTGTAATTCACCCTTGATGAGACGCTTGTCCATATAAATACCACCCAGGCTGGAAAAGCAAACAGCAAATACGGCAATACCTGCCAATCCAACAGCACACGCCCACGGGCCCACGGACAGCCTCAGGGCCTTCTTTCTTTCACTGAAAAAGACTATTATCTTCATCTGTCACAATTTCTTCAGCTAATGACTATCCACACTAATACTAAAATCAGTACGATATCAGACCTGCTTGCTACCTCTGACAGACTGTCACAAATTTGCGAGCATACCGAAAAAATCAGTGCACTACAAATCAAACTGTATGAAAACCTCGACTTTCCGCTGAATAAGCATGCCATTGTAGCTGATTACCAGCAGAAAACTCTTGTTTTACATACTGACAGCGCCAGCTGGGCGGCCAGGCTGCGCTATGTGACCCCCGATCTTCTCACAGTTTTCAAAGGCGATCTTCCGGGGATCCGGACAATCCGCATTAAGGTAATGCTCCCTGACCCGCAAAACCAGACCTCGCTCAAGGCGGCAAAAGTCTCCCCCGTCACTGCACACGGAATTCGCCAGGTGGCTGATAAAACAGGAGATCCGGCTCTTCGATCCACCTTGCAAAGCATAGCCGAAAATTTGGGGTCATCATAATCCCACGGCAGCCAGCGGCCGAATATATGAAACCGATTCTGCGGTGTCTTCCCCGAAGTTGACGATCTCCCAGGCATCCCGGGTGAGCGTCAGTTTGTACAGGAGCTGGTTATTAAGCTCATGGCCTGATTTATAGCCCTGGTACGAACCGATCAAGTTATGACCGAGGAGGTACAAATCGCCTATCGCATCAAGAATCTTATGCCTGACGCACTCATCCTGGTAGCGCAGGCCCTCTTCATTGACGACCTGCTCGTTGTCAACAACGATCGCATTATCCAGGCTTCCACCCAGGATGAGATTTCTTTCCCGCAGGAAATCAAAATCCTTCATGAAGCCAAAGGTCCTGGCACGGCAGACTTCCTTGACAAATGACGTGGTGGAAAAATCAATTTCCGCACGGCAATGCCTGTCCTGGAAAACCGGGTGATCGAACTGTATGGTAAAACCTACCTTGAACCCTTCATAAGGCTGAAGCATCGCCCATTTATCGCCGTCTTCGACGCGTAATTCCTTTTTTATCCGAAGAAAACATTTTTCTTCATCCTGTTCCCGTACCCCGGCGGATTGGATTAAAAAGACGAACGGACCTGCACTGCCATCCATGATCGGCACTTCTTCAGCGCTCACGTCGATATAAGCATTATCAATACTGAAACCGGCGAGAGCCGACAGCAGGTGTTCTACCGTGGAAATGCTGACCCCGTCCTTAACCAGGGTGGTAGACAGCCGGGTGCTCCCCACATTAGCCATGTGAGCAGGGATGTCTGTGGGGGGATCCTGGTCGACACGCCGGAAGATTATACCCGTGTTTACCGTTGCCGGGCGTATGGTAATGCTGGCCTTCTTGCCGGTATGCAAGCCTACCCCCTGCGCCCGGATCGCATTTTTGAGTGTACGCTGTCTAATCACAACTAATCAGCCTGTCTCCTAAGAAAAGCAGGAATCTCAAGATAATCAGGATCGTCCCTGACGGGGGCAATTCCAGCATTGGCATCTTTGTTGCGAATTATGGTCGGACGTTCGAGTTTATCATAATCCATGTTGTCCACGCCAACGGCACCCGTTGTGACCAGCTTTGGTCTTGACATCTCATCTCCAGGCTGGCTGAGCCCGGTGGCAACGATGGTAACCCATAATTCATCATTGAGGTCAGGGTTGAGAACGGTTCCAATAACCACTGTCGCTTCTTCGGCGGAAACAGTCTTGATGATGTTCCCCACTTCGTTGAACTCACCTATGCAAAAATCCATACCGGCAGTAATATTTGCCAGTATGCCTTTGGCACCAGACAGGTCGATGTGTTCCAGTAACGGACTGCTTATGGCAGCCTCCGTCGCCATCCTGGCGCGGTCCTCGCCATTGGCTTTCCCGGATCCCATCATCGCCATGCCCATTTCTCCCATCACGGTTTTAACGTCGGCAAAGTCAACATTGATCAAGCCCCGGCAGGTTATTACCTGGGCAATACCCTGGACCGCGCCAAGGAGCACGTCATCGGCAGACTCGAACGCATTCACCAGGGGCACGTCCGCGCCTAATACGTCCGCCAGTTTATCGTTCGGCACAGTGATCAGTGAATCAACATACTGGCTGAGATCACGAATACCGTTGTTCGCGATTTCGCACCGTTTTCTGCCTTCAAATGAAAATGGTTTGGTAACGATTGCGACTGTCAGAATACCCATTTCCCTTGCCACCTGGGCAACGATGGGCGCCGCTCCGGTACCTGTACCTCCGCCCATGCCGGCGGTAATGAATACCATATCGGCGCCCCCCAGGACATCCTCAATTCTGTCCCTGTCCTCCAGCGCCGACTGGCGCCCGACTTCGGGGTCGGCACCGGCGCCCAGACCGTGGGTAATGGTGTTGCCGAACTGGATGATATTGTGTGCATTCGAGGCTTTCAGTGCCTGGGCATCGGTATTGGCACAAATGAAGTCAACTCCTTCAATCCCAGCCTTCAACATGTGGTTTACGGCATTACCGCCACCGCCGCCAACCCCGATCACTTTTATTACCGCAGCTTGATTTGCAGCATCGACTAGTTCAAACATTTTATCTGTCTCCTGGATTAAAAAAATATTGTCAAACGTTACCTTGAAACCAACTCTTCATTCGATTCCAAACACTGGACGCCCCGCTATCAATACGCTTGGGGAGGGTGCGGTCCTGTTGTTGGCGCAGGCCGTACAGCAACAACCCCACGCCGGTTGCATAAATCGGATTTTTCACCAGCTCAACCAGGCCACTGACATACTGTGGCGTTCCGACCCTCACGGGTACGTGAAATACTTCTTCGGCCAGTTCGACAACGCCTTGCATATTGGAACTGCCGCCCGTCAACACAATACCGGCCACGATCTGCCTCTCGTAACCAGTCCGTCTCAATTCAGCCTGCACCAGGGAAAACAGCTCCTCATAGCGGGGCTCGACGACTTCCGCCAATGTCTGTCTGGACATCCGGCGTACCGGCCGGTTGCCGACACTCGGGACTTCCACGGTCTCGTCGGGATTTGCCAGTTGCGCCAGCGCACAGGCGTGCCCGACCTTAATCTCTTCGGCATTCTGTGTGGGTGTACGCAAGGCAACTGCTATGTCGTTGGTAACCTGGTCGCCGGCTATGGGAATCACCGCGGTGTGGCTGATCGCGCCATTGGTAAAGACGGCCAGGTCCGTGGTGCCGCCGCCGATATCCGCCAGGCAGACACCCAGGTCTTTTTCATCTTCCGTCAATACCGAATAGCTCGACGCCAGTTGCTCCAGGACGATATCGTCTGCTTCCAGACCGCAGTGGCGCACACACTTGATGATATTCTGGGAGGCGCTGGCTGCGCCGGTCACTATGTGCACCTTCGCTTCCAGCCTGACGCCGGACATGCCTATGGGCTCCTTGATGCCTTCCTGGCCGTCGATGATGAAATCCCGGGGGATGATATGCAGTATCTTCTGATCCGCCGATATGGCAACAGCCTTGGCTGCATCAATAACCCGTTCGATATCACCTGCCGTCACTTCATTATCACGAATCGCAACAATTCCATGAGAATTCAGACTCCTGATGTGATTGCCCGCAATCCCCGTGAACACTGCGTGGATATTACAACCCGCCATCAGCTCGGCTTCCTGAATGGCGCTCTGGATAGTCTGCACCGTCGATTCGATATTGACTACCACACCTTTCTTCAACCCGCGTGATCGGCACGATCCCAGACCGATTATTTCGATCTCGTTTTCCGCGGATACCTCTGCAACAATCGAGACGACTTTTGAAGTCCCGATATCAAGCCCGACAATTAAATTAGTCATCTCCCCTCACCCGGAAATTATTGACCTGGACTCCTTGGTCCATTTGACCGCAAACCCGTTGGTGTATCTCATATCAATCAATTTTGCCTGCAACAGCCTGTCAGCCTGGTACGGGATTGCAAAACCGAAAAATCGTTTAAACCTGTCTTCTACATCTTTTCTCCCCAGCAGGACGAGCGGCCCGTCCGCCAGTTTAAATTGCCAGGCCCTTCTTTCCGTCAGCACAAGCATGTCGATTTCCATATCCCGGCTCATTAATTCCGTTTTCAGGAACTCGTATTTCTCCAACACCATCTCTTCGCTGCCCTGTGGCCCGCTCAGGAACGGCAGGCCCGGAGGAAAGGAAGCCTGTGGTGGTGAGAAAATGCTTGCATCGCTGCTGATCAGGGCGTTGCTGCCCCATCGGGCCACTGGTTCATGTTCTGTAATAAATATCATCAGGCTATCGGGCCAGACCCGCCTGACCGCCACCTCGTCGATCCACTCCTGTTGCAGTAACTCCCGCTTTATGGCGGCGACATTTTCGGTAATAAAACCACCCCGGATAATATGCGCGGCTTTTTTTTCCAATTCAGCCGGTGACAGGTGTACGAAGTTGCCGGCAATCTGCACACTTTTAATCGGCAGGATCTGCGACCAGGGAATTTTCGACCAGAAAAACAGCGCCAGTGATATGCACACGGCCGCTATCAATATCCTGACAAGTTTTTTTTGCGCACGCGCAACAGCCAAATCGGCGTTGGCCACCGTGTTATTGCCGATATGCATATACGATTGAGTCATTGCATCCATCCCTGGACGCAACCCTTCGGGCGGCTGCGCCGTGCACAAATCTGCCTGGAGCAGATTTGAACAGTTGAGCCACGCGAAACTGGCCCCAACGGGGCAAAGTACAGGACGTACTTTGTAAATCGTCTATCCTGACGATTTGTCACAGCGCCCCCACCGTAGCGGATTCTTTCTCCGGCAGGCTTGTGTCGAGCACCTGCAGGACCAGGCTGTCGAAATCTATTCCCACCTGTTGCGCCGCCATGGGTACCAGGCTATGACCGGTCATCCCCGGGACCGTATTCACGTCGATCAGGTAAGGTCTGTGGTTTTCATCCAGTAACATATCAACCCTGCCCCAGCCACCGGAACCGATTGAGTCGAATGCCTTCAGCGCCAGGGCGGACATATCTTTTTCCAGTTCCTGCGGAAGGCCGCAGGGACAGAGATAACGGGTGGAATCATCCAGGTACTTGGCCTGGTAATCATAGAAATCCCGATCCGTTTCTATTTTGATTGCCGGCAGTGCCGATCCGTTCAATATGCCCACGGTGTAATCGCCGCCGGTTATCCAGCGCTCGCACATGACGTCGCGGTCGTATTTGACGGCGTTCTGCCAGGCCTCCTGCAATCCTTCCGCACTGCCCACTTTACAGGCACCAAGACTGGAACCTTCGTGCACAGGTTTCAACATGAGCGGAAGACCCAGGTCTTCCGCCACGTTATCCAGATCTTCCGCACAGCGGACCTGTTTGAATTCCGGGGTCGGCAAGCCCTGGCTCTGCCAGATCCATTTGCACCTGACCTTGTCCATGGACAAGGCCGAACCGAGCACGCTGCTTCCCGTATAGGGCAGGTTAAGGGTTTCCAGGGCGCCCTGGATGACGCCGTCTTCACCGCCACGACCGTGCAGCGCGACAAATACCCGATCAAAATCGGCGCCAACCAGGTCACTCACCACTGTTTCTCCCGCATCGATCCCCCAGGCATCCACACCCTGACGGCGCAGAGCCGCCAAGATCGCCGCGCCTGTCTGCAGGGATATTTCCCGCTCGGCCGAGCGACCTCCCATCAGCACTGCAACCTTGCCGTATCGGCTGTTTTTTTTTAGCTCGTTCAAGTCCGTACCCGTATTAATGCTTCACCGACGATTCTTACCTCCGGTATCAGTCTGACGCCTGTCTTCTTCCTGACACTTGCCTGTACGTGTAAAACCAGGGCTTCTATATCCCCCGCGCTGGCCTTGCCAGCATTGATGATGAAGTTCGCGTGTTTATCCGACACATGGGCATCACCGATGGCAAAGCCTTTCAGACCGCACTGATCGACCAGACGCCCGGCAAAATCGCCCGCGGGATTTTTAAATACAGAGCCGCAACTGAACTGTCCCGTCGGCTGGGTCTCGGTTCTCCTGGCCAGTAATTCCCTGATGCGTGCTTCAGCCTTTCCGTCCGGGTCGGTTTCCAGCCGGAACAGCGCTCTGACGAACCATTCATCATGCGCCTTATCGACCTGGCGGTACCCTGTTGCAAATTCGGATCCCGACCTCCGGACCCGCATGCCTTTACGCGTCACTGTCTCCACCTGTTCGACGATACTCCAGGTCTCCGCGCCGAAGGCGCCGGCATTCATGGCCAGCGCACCCCCCACTGATCCCGGAATGCCCACCAGGAATTCTGCGCCGGTTAAACCGGATTTCGCACTGAACCGGGCCACTTTTGCACAGGGCACGCCACAACCCGCCCATACTGCATTGTCCGCTGCCAATTCAAGCCTGTTTTTCATGCCGACGGTTGAAATGACCGTACCCCTGATGCCGCCGTCCCGCACCAGCAGGTTACTGCCCAGGCCAAGCCAGGTGACAGGTTCGTCATCCGGCAGTGCGGCGAGAAAAACGGCCAGGTCGTCCCCATCGGCGGGAACATAAAAACGGTCTGCAGGCCCGCCGACTTTCCACGAGGTATGCCTGGACATCTTCTCGTCCGTCCTGAGCGTGCCGCGCAGCGGTTGTTTCACAATCCGGTCATTCTGGCCTGTCGAAATTGTTTCCATAAGCATCTCAGTTGCTCCCTTTGCCGTACTTGTCGAGTAACCGGACTCCAAGCGCACTGATATCCCCGGCGCCCAGCAACAACAGGATATCGTTGTGTTCCGTAACGTTTTCCAGCACGGCAAACAATTCCGTTTCATCACTGACGAGAATAGGTTCCACCTCTCCCCTGACCCTGAGCGCCCGGCTCAGGGAACGGCTGTCGGCGCCCTTGATGGGTTGCTCTCCGGCAGGATAGACCTCAAGCAGGATCAAGGTGTTGAGCCCGGACAACACGTGGCAGAATTCCTCGAACAGGTCCCGGGTGCGGGTATACCGGTGCGGCTGGAATACGACGACCACTTTCCTGCCGGGCCAACCATCGGCAACGGCAGTATTGATAGCGCTAATTTCACTGGGGTGGTGGGCGTAATCGTCGATAAGCAACACGGTTTTCCCGTCAATCCGGATATCACCCAGGATAGAACTCCTGCGGTCTATACCCTGGAAGTTTGCCAACCCGGTACCGATTGCCTGTTGCGACACGCCCAGTTCGGTTGCCAGCGCCACTGCCGCCAGAGCATTAAGAATGTTATGCCGGCCCGGCAGGTTCAACGTCACCGGAAAAGCGTCATCCCGGTTGCGCTGTACAATATTGAAGCGGGTGATCGCACCGTCATATTCGATTGATTCCGCCCGGTAATCCGCATCGGAATCTATCCCGTAAGTGACATAAGGCCGGTTGATGTGGGTAACTATCGCCCGGATACCGGGGTCATCGCCGCAGATGACCACCAGCCCGTAAAACGGCAGGCAGTGCAGGAAATCGATAAAGTTGTTTTGCAACGCCTGGTAACTGCCGCCGCAATATTCAAGGTGGTCGGCATCGATATTGGTCAGGACTGCGTAGACAGGTTGCAGGTGCAGGAAGGAGGCATCGCTCTCATCCGCCTCGGCTACAATGTATTTCCCCCTGCCGAGCCGGGCATGGGAACCCGACATATTCAGGCGTCCGCCGATAATATAGGTCGGGTCGAACATGCCTTCCGCCAGCAGGTTGGCAATCAGGCTGGTTGTTGTTGTTTTCCCATGGGTGCCGGCCACCGCTATGCCTTCCCTGAAACGCATCAGTTCAGACAACATCTCTGCCCGCGGGATGATTGGTATGCGTTGTTTGCGCGCAGCCGACAACTCCGGATTGTCATCCGGAACAGCACTGGAATAAACGACCACGTCGCTCCCGTTCACACATTTTGCATGATGCTCGAAGCGGACCTCGACGCCCAGACTTGCCAGCCGTTCCGTGATGTTGCCCTGTTTCAGGTCCGAGCCCGTGACCGTGTAACCCAGGTTATGCAGGACCTCGGCTATTCCACTCATACCGACACCGCCGATACCGACAAAATGGATATGCCTGACGCGACGCATGTTGTGGCTTTCAGGCATAAGCTTCCTCCAGGCAGAATGTACCGACCGTCTGTGCGGCATCCGGGTAGGCATGTATCCGGGTTTTCTGCGCCAGTTCGAACAGTCTGTTTTCCGTACTGCAGAGTTGCCACAATAAATCCTCGATCCTGGCTTCGGTCAATTCTTTTTCGGGGAGCAACAACGCCGCGCCTGCATCACTCAGGTAGCGGGCATTGGCGGTTTGATGATCGTCTATGGCATAGGGAAACGGGATCAATATCGACGCTAGTCCCGCTGCACACAATTCCGCAATCGTCAGGGCGCCGGCCCTGCATACGACGATATCCGCCCAACCGTAAGCTGATGCCATATCGGTAATAAACGGATCAACCCTGACCTGGTCCAGTTGCAGACCCGCATAGAGACGTTCCGTCTGAATGTGATTTTTCTCTCCGCATTGATGCCAGACGTTCACCTTGAGCCTGCCCTGCAACCTGTTCAGGCCCAGGGGCACCACCTGGTTCAGTTGTCGCGCGCCCTGGCTGCCGCCGAGCACCAGAACATTCAGCCTGTCCTGAGTCCCGGCAATTTTCGGTCCAGGCAGGTCTACGATCTCCCGACGTACCGGATTGCCCGTGGTGGCGACCCTGGCGCCGGCCTCGAACGTTTCCGGAAAACCCTGCATGACCTTCACGGCAAAGCGGGCGAGGATCCTGTTGGTCGTACCCGCAATCCTGTTCTGTTCATGGATCAGCAATGGGATGCGTAACAACCACGCTGCAATACCACCGGGGCCACTGGCGAACCCACCCATTCCCAGGACCGCAGCCGGACGCCGCCGAATGCAGATGTACAGCGCCTGGAGTATTGCAGTCAGTATTTTTACCGGTGCAACAAGCTTGCTTGTCAACCCCTTGCCGCGTACTCCGCTTACCCTGACGGTCAGCAGTTCTATCCCTTGTTCCGGGACAACCCGGTTCTCGATCCCGCGGGGCGTTCCCAGCCAGAACAGCGGAATGTCTTTTGCACGCAGGTAATCGGCCACGGCCAGTGCGGGTACACGTGCCCGCCGGTCCCCCCCGCCATGATCATGATCGGGTTAGTTTTCATGCTCCACCACCTGCCTGCGTACCTTGATACCGCGGGGGTAACGGTTTTCCAAATCAATTCGCAACAGGATTGCGATCAGGATGCAACTGGAGACAATACTGTTGGCGCCGTAGCTGAACAAGGGCAGGGTCAGTCCCTTGGTAGGCAGCAGACCCACGTTCACACCCATGTGGATAAACGCCTGGATGCCTGTGAGCAGGCCGATACCATAGGCCATATGCGCGGCAAAGTATTTTCCCAACTGCTGCGCGTACCCTGCAATACTGAACGCACGCCAGACGAAGACAAAAAAAGCCAGCGTAACAAGCAGGACAAACACCAGGCCCAGCTCTTCAGCGGAAATGGCAAAAATAAAGTCCGTATGCGCCTGTGTCAGGTAAAACAGTTTCTGCACGCTACTGCCCAGGCCGACCCCGAACCACTCACCCCTGCCGAATGCGATCAGTGACTGGGTAAGCTGGTAACCCGAGTTGAACGGGTCCTGCCACGGGTCCATAAAAGACTTCAACCTCTCCATACGATACGGAGCGAAGATTACCAGCGCTCCCAATGCAGCAACCAGCACCGGCACCCACAGGAAAAACCGGCTTGCCGGAATACCCGCCATGAACAACATTCCGATCGTCGTCAGGAAAATAATAATGACCGAGCCGTAATCCGGCTCCAGCAGCAACAGGCCGGACATGAGGGTTACGATGCCGACAGGCCGTATAAATCCGGTATAAGTAAGGTGCAAATGCGTGGCATGACGCACCAGGTACGCGGCTGAATAACTAATAATACAAACCTTGGCCAGTTCCGAACTCTGAAAATTAACGGGACCCAGCCTGATCCAACGTACGCTGCCATTGATCTCTTTGCCTATGCCGGGGATCAATACCAGAACGAGCAACGCCATCGCCGCGAACAGCAAAGGCGTGCTCATTTTCTCCCACAGGGACATCGGGGTTTTCAGGATGATGCCACCCAGCGCCAGACCGACCAGCACGGCAAGAATTTGCCGCCGGAAGTAGTAATAAGGATCATGGTGCAAGCGTTCGGCAAGAGAAACGGATGCGGACGAAACCATGACGATTCCTGCTACCAGCAGGAACATGACAACCAGGACCAGCCAGGGGTCATATTCGTGCCAGTTGGCAGTCTTTACATCTTGGATCCGGATTGCCTGCAGTTTCCGCATTATTTTCCGACTCCGGTCGAGAACCCGGTGACACAACGTTTAAACGCGTCGCCCCGATCAGCGTAGTCCGTGAACATATCGAAACTGGCGCAGGCAGGGGACAGCAGTACCGTATCTCCCGGTTGAGCAAGACGGAATGCCGTATTGACCGCTGCCGCCAGGCTCGTCGCGTAAAATACGGACTTCCCGTCGGGCACGATGCCGGCAATTTCATGCGCGCTCCTGCCAATCAGAATGGCCGACTTGACGTGTTTCTCTATTGCGCTTCCCAGGGGTGAAAAATCTGCGCCCTTCCCATCGCCGCCGGCAATCAGGAGAATATTCCTGCGATTATCCGCCAAGCCGCGCAGGGCTGCCAGCGTGGCGCCAACGTTTGTTCCTTTTGAGTCATTGAACCAGTTGACACCGTTGAACTCGGCTACCCACTCACAGCGGTGCGGCAGCCCGGTAAATTCGGTTAACGCCTCCAGCAGGGCGGACATGGGCAGGTCCAGAGCCATGCCCAATGCAAGACACGCCAGGATATTCGCCAGGTTATGTCTGCCATGGACCTTGAGTTCGGATTGTTTTACCAGTGCGGCCTGGTTATTCATCAGCCAGTTTTCACCGTTACGGTTGCTGATACTGAAGTCGGCTTCAGCCTGTGTCAGGGAATAGGTGATCACTCGGCGCCCGGGCCGTAACATGCCCAGGACGCGTTCATCATCCAGGTTGATAACCATCGTACCGTCACCCGCATAAATTTTTTCCTTGATGCGTGCGTAGTCCCGGAGATCTTGATAACGGTCAAGGTGGTCGGCTGAAACATTAAGCACCGTTGCGGCAACGGGCCTGTGAGAATACAAGGTCTCCAATTGGAAACTGGATAGTTCCAGTATGTAATAATCAGGCGCCGGCAGCGGCAATAAATCCAGCGCCGGCGTACCGATATTTCCACCCAGACCAACCCGCAGACCGGACCGCCTGAACATCTCTGCCAGCAAACTCACGACCGTGCTCTTGCCGTTGGAACCGGTTACTGCAATAAGCGGCGCGTTTATGTTGCGACAGAAAATTTCCACGTCGCCCAGGATTTCTACTCCTGCACGGCGCGCGGCGCGGATGGCCGGATGAGCCGGGTCTATTCCGGGACTGATGATTAACCTGCGCGCCCGGCACAGCAGACCGGGTTCAAAATCACCGGGAAAGAACGGTACCAGAGGGTAATGCCGCTGCAGGTCCTCAAGTTCCGGCGGCGCCTGCCTGGAGTCAGCGACGCCCAGGCTTTCCCCTGTTTCCGCCAGGTACCTGACACAGGATAAGCCGGTCTTGCCCAGGCCTAATACCAGCGTGTCGAACCGTTGCGCAGTTTCAGGCATAACGTGATTGCCTGGATCAGATAAAGCCTGCATTCTTGTCAATCCCAAGTATTAACACTCAATCCCCCGTCACCTGATCTTCAGGCTCGCCAACCCGATCAGGACCAGGATCACCGTGATAATCCAGAAGCGCACGATAACCCGCGGCTCGGGCCAGCCTTTTAACTCGTAGTGATGGTGTAACGGCGCCATACGAAATATCCTCCTACCGGTCAATTTGTATGACGTTACCTGCAACATGACTGAAAGCGTTTCAATTACGAATACGCCGCCCATGATGAACAGGACAAGCTCCTGTCTGACGACGACAGCTATGGTTCCGAGCGCAGCACCCAGTGACAAGGCGCCGATATCTCCCATGAACACCTGGGCCGGGTAGGTGTTAAACCAGAGGAAACCCAGACCGGAACCGGCAATCGCTGCACAGACAATACAGATTTCCCCAACCTGGGGCACATAGGGAAGACCGAGATATTCGGCAAACCTGATATTGCCGGCCACGTAGGCAAACGCGGTCAGACCGCCGACTACCATGACGGTCGGTAGAATTGCCAGGCCGTCCAGGCCGTCCGTGAGATTTACCGCGTTGCTCGACCCGACGATGACGAAATAGCTTGTCACGATGAATAACAGGCCCAACTCATAATCAAAGGACTTGATAAACGGCAGGATCAGGCGGGTTTCGGCGGGGACTTCCGCACTGGCATACAGGAAAGCGGCTGTGGACAATGCGAACACCGATTGCCAGAAATACTTCCAGCGCGCGCTCAGTCCCCTGGGGTCCTTGCGCACGATCTTGCGATAGTCATCCACCCAGCCCAGCAGGCCAAAAGCCAGGATGACGATAAAGACTACCCATACAAACCGGTTTGAGAGGTCCGCCCAGCACAACACGCTGAAGGATATGGAGAGCAGGATCAACAGGCCACCCATCGTAGGGGTGCCGGCTTTTTGGAGGTGCGTTTCCGGTCCGTCATCCCGCACTTCCTGGCCGATCCGGTATTTATCCAGGTAGCGGATCAGCCATGGCCCGATCAGCAAAGTTACAAACAACGCTGTCAAGGCCCCCAGTATGGTACGCGTGATTATGTATTGAAACGCATTGAAACCGCTGTAGAGCGGGGTCAGATATTCGGCCAGCCACAGTAACATTACGCCACCCTCTCGGCCACCAGGGCGTCAACCACGCGTTCCATGGACATGGACCTGGAGCCTTTGACCAGCAGGTTCACACCGGGCCGCAGTTCCCGGCGCAAGGTCTCAAGCAGGTCATCCAGCAATTCGAAATGCCTGGCACCTGCGCCGAACCCCCTGACCGAATGCATAGCAAGCTCACCAATCCCGTACAGGCGTTCGATACCGAGCGCCCGGGCCTGGGTGCCGGCCTCCTCATGAAGCCTGGCGGACGCAATGCCCAGTTCACCCATATCACCCAGTATCAACCAGGAGTGTCCCGGCAATTCACTCACTACCTCGAGCGCCGCGTTCAGCGACGCGGGATTTGCATTGTAGCTATCGTCAATAATGCGTATGTCCTGCAACCCGGTCTTCAATTGCAACCTGCCCTTTACGGGACGTACTTTCTCAAGCCCTTCCCTGATCTGCTCCAGTGGGGTATCGACGGCGATACAACAGGCTGCGGCCGCCAGCGCGTTGAGGACGTTATGTGTGCCGTGCAGACTTAATTCCGTATTCACCTTACTGTTGTGGAATTCCAGGTCAAACCGGGTTCTGCCCCCGGTAAGGTCCGTAGTGATGTTGCTTGCGGTGACGTCGGCATTTGCGGCCAGGCCGAACGTGACTTGCCTGTTCTGCCGGGAACGCTCAAGCCACAAACTGGCGAAGTCGTCATCGATGTTGATAATTGCGGCACCACCGGGAGCCAGCCCTTCGTAAATCTCGGCCTTGGCTTCGGCCACGCCTGCAATAGAACCAAAACCCTCAAGATGCGCAGGGGCGCACTGGGTGATTAAAGCTACATCCGGCCTGGTAATCCGGCTTAACCAGCGTATCTCTCCGGCGTGATTGGCACCCATTTCGACCACGCCAAAGCGGTGTTCGGGCGCCAGTCTGAACAGGGTCAGCGGGACACCGATGTCATTGTTTAAATTCCCCTGTGTAGACAACACCTCCGCTTCGGCTGACAGGATGGCCTTGATCATTTCCTTGACCGTGGTCTTGCCGTTACTGCCCGTCACCGCAATGATAGGTACGTTGAACCCGGCTCGCCAGTGACCGGCCAGCAGACCGGATCGCTTCCTGGCGTCATCTACCCTGATCACGGACAGCGGATAAGCAGCATCCCTGTCCACCAGGGCCGCGCCGGCACCTTTTGCAACAGCATCAGGGATGAAATCATGACCGTCTCTCGCCGCCCCCCGCAGGGCGATAAAAAGTTCACCGGGTTGCAGTGTCCGGCTGTCATAACTGCAACCGCTGAACATCCGGTCTTCTCCCCTGAGTTTTCCATTGAGTGCGGCGCAGGCAGTTGATAATTGCATACTGATCACCCGGATTCCTCCAGCAAACGCCTCACCTGTTGCCGATCGCTGAAGGGATAACGGGTACCTGCGATTTCCTGACAGGTTTCATGTCCCTTACCGGCAATCAGTACCGCATCAGCAGGACCGGCTTTCTCCAGCGCCAGTTCGATGGCCCTGGAACGGTTGCGTTCGACAGTGGTCGCGCCTTTGCCGGTTATGCCGGAAAGGATGGCCTCAATAATGTCGTCCCCTGGTTCAGACCTCGGGTTATCATCAGTCAAAATCACTTCATCAGAAAGTATCTGCGCCGTTTCTCCCATTTGCGGACGCTTTTCCACATCCCGTTCGCCGCCACAGCCGAAAACACAGATCAGTCGCCCGGCGCAGCATTCCCGCAGGCTTGCCAGGGCCTGTTCGAGAGCGGCGGGGGTATGTGCGTAATCGACGACGATACGCAACCCGTCTGTGCGTATGAAAGTCTCCATACGACCGGGCACCGGGCCAATGTTTTCCATCTTTTCCAGAATCCGGTCCATGGGGAAACCCGCCAGGCCCAGTACCGAAACCGCAGCCAGTATATTTCCGACGTTGAATTTGCCCGTTACGCCCGGCCGAAGCCGGCCGTTGCCCCAGGGGCTGGCAATGTCCAGGACAAGTTCGGCACCTGGCGCCGGCGTCGCCTTGACGACCGGACAGACTGACTGCCGGGGGTTGCCTGACAGGCCGTAGCCGATCGCTTCGATATCCGCCGGGAGACCACGCAGTATTTTGCGCCCGTAGGGATCATCACAGTTCACAACGGCAGCACGCAATGGACGGAACGCAAACAATTTTTCCTTGGCCCGGAAGTACTCCTGCAGGTCCCGGTGGTAATCCAGGTGATCCCGGCTGAGGTTGGTGAATACGGCAACGTCGAAATCGACCCCGTTGACGCGTCCCTGGTCAAGTGCATGGGACGATACCTCCATGAATGCCGTGTCCATGCCCGCTTCGACGAAACCGGCAAAAAGACGTTGCAGACTGACCGCACCCGGAGTCGTATTAAGCCCGGATTGAAGGCGCGGGTAAGGGCCGTATCCAAGCGTACCTATCAGGCCCGGCTGTCCCTGTGTCAATAATGAATGGACTTTCGCCAACCACCAGCTTACCGAGGTTTTACCGTTGGTTCCCGTGACACCGGTGAGACTCAGGTGTTTTGTAGGGTCGCCGTAAAACCGCCCGGCTATCAACCCCAGTTTGTCCCGTAATCCCGGCACGGGAATCAGCGCGGTCCGGCGCCGGTCCAGGTCGGACAGCAGTTCATCATCAACGGCTACTGCCGCAGCCCCCGCTTCGATGGCAGCGCGAATGAACAGGCTGCCGCGGGTGTTCGTCCCCCGGCAGGCGAGAAATAAATCACCCTCCCGGACATCCCGGCTGTCTGAACTGATCCCCCGTATTGAAATATCGTTTTCAATACGCGCATCCGTCATGTCTTCCAGCAGTGTCTGCAATGGAAAACCGGTTTGACGCTTGTTTATGGACAACCTCATCACCTGGTGTTATTGGCGAGCAGCGCCTGTTGTTTCAATCCGATCAGGTTATCAGGGGGAATATTCAATATCCGTAACGCCCCCTGCATCACATTGGCAAACACCGGTGCTGCAACCAGGCTGCCAAAATACTTGCCTGCCCCGGGATCATCGATTACCACGACCAGAACCAGGCGCGGTTCCGTTGCCGGGGCAAACCCGGCAAACAGTGAAACGTAACGGTCCTCTTCGTAACCGGAGGCCGAGGCCTTGTGTGCCGTGCCCGTTTTACCGGCGATATGGTAACCGTCGACAGCCGCCCGCCTGCCGCTACCTCCCGGCCCTACCACTGCCCGCATCATCCTGTTCACTTCAAACGCGACCATTTCCGGCATGACCCGGCGCGGAGCAGGAATGCTGGTGACTTTCTGAAAGCTGATCGGGTATAACAGGCCGCCGGACGCAATGACGGAATAGGCCTGCGCCAACTGCATGGCAGTCACCGAGATACCGTACCCGTATGAAATCGTCGCCAGGTTAAACCTGGACCAGTCGGTATAATCAGAGAGTGTTCCCGCCACTTCTCCGGGATAGCTGCTCATGGTCAGGCTGCCGAAACCGATTTTATGATGCAGGTCCCAAAGCCGCTCAGCACCCAGCGACAGCGCGACTTTTGTTGAGCCGATATTACTTGATTTCCGAATCACGTCGCTGATGCTCAAGGTCCCATAATTATTTATATCGCTGATCGAGTAGCGGCCGATTCTCAGGCGTCCCGGTTCGGTCTCTACCATGGTCTCCGGTCGGTACAGTCCCGAAATCAGCGCCGCTGCGATGGTAAACGGCTTTATAGTGGAACCGGGCTCGAATACATCAGTTACCACGCGGTTCCGGTACAGGTTACCTTTGAGGTCAGCACGATTGTTGGGATTGAACGGAGGTTGTACCGCCAGGGCAAGTACTTCACCGGTCCGGACGCCGAGCAACAACAGCATCCCTCCCCTGGCCTTATGGTTTATAACTGCTGATTGCAGTTCCCGGTATGCCAGGTATTGCAGGCGCTGGTCCAGTGCCAGGGCCAGGGATTGGCCGGGAACGGGTTGTTTGATATTTTCTATATCCTTGACGACCGAACCATACAGGTCTTTCAATACCCGTTTTTTGCCCGGAGCACCCCGTAACCAGTCATCAAAAGCAAGCTCGATGCCTTCCTGCCCGTCATCATCAACATTGGTAAACCCGATCAGGTGAGAAGCCACTTCGCCGATGGGGTAATACCTTTTGTACTCCTTGCCGATATTGATCCCCGGAATCTTCAGGGCCCGCACCTGACGAGCCAGATCGGGAGGGATGTGTCTCCTGATATACACGAAGTTCCTCTCCCGCCGGTCGGCCAGGAACTGCCGGATTTCTGCTGCCGATGTATCCAGCAGACCGGCCAGTTCACCCAGGTCAACCTCTGAGTCCATGACTTTCCCCGGTACGGCCCAAATAGATGCCACCGGCGTGCTGACGGCCAGGGGCTCACCATTCCGGTCCGTAATCATGCCCCGGTAGGCGGGGATGGTAACGCTGCGGATAGCCCTGGCGTCACCTTCGTTTATCAGAAAATCCTTGTTTATCTGCAGGTAGAAGACTCGACAGGCTACTGCCGTTGCCGCGATGCCAAACAGGACCAGCAGAAACCACTTACGTCGGGCATAACCACTTTCCGGTATGGCTTTGGCTTTGCTCATGGCACCAGAAAAACCAGGGAATCGTTGTCCGGCGCCTGCATGTCCAATTCTTCCTTCACCATAAGCTCGACCCGCTCATCAACCGTCCAGGCGCTCTGTTCAATCTGGAGTCTGCCCCATTCCTCATTCAACAAGTCACGCTTTTTTTTCAACTGCTCTATCTCCATAAAAACC
Organism: Gammaproteobacteria bacterium; assembly: GCA_965116495.1. GTDB lineage: Bacteria > Pseudomonadota > Gammaproteobacteria > Eutrophobiales > Eutrophobiaceae > JAAXHV01. The sequence continues at coordinate 2,131,173 of OZ220696.1, forward strand.
TTGCGTGACGTATGCTGCGTCTGGACTACCGATACGGCTGAAACCAGTACGGTAAAAACCAGGAAGAAGATAACTGTCGGCTTTATCACGGCAGTTTCTCGGCAACCCTCAGAACCGCGCTACGGGCCCTTGGATTGGCCTGTTTTGCTTCGTTTCCGCTCTTGAGCGGCCGGCCGATTGCGTGCATCCCGGGTTTGATATCGCTGGCGGAAACGGGCAGGTAACTGGGATAGGGATCGGCGCGGGATTGTTGCCTTATGAACCTTTTTACAATCCGGTCCTCCCCGGAATGAAAACTTATTACGGCCAGTCTTCCCCCGACCCGTAACACATCGGTTACCTGCGTCAGTACTGTCTTTAACTCTTCCAGCTCATTATTTACGTGGATCCTGATGGCCTGGAATGAGCGGGTCGCAGGATGCTTGCCTCTTTCAGTGGTCGGTACCGCGGCCTTAACCAGCTCGGACAATTCCCGCGTGGTACTGAGGTCTTTGCGGGAACGCGCAGCCACAATGGCCCGGGCAATCCTCCCGGCATATCTCTCTTCACCGTAATGACGCAATATACCGGACAATTCTGCTTTGCTCGCCTGGTTGATCCATTCCGCGGCACTGAATCCCTCATCAGGGTTCATCCTCATATCCAGCACGCCGTCCTTGAGAAAACTGAAACCGCGGGAGGCGTTGTCCAGTTGTGGCGAGGAAACGCCGAGGTCAAATAACAAACCGTCTATCGCGCCCAGCAAATCCATTTGTCCTATGACCTCAGCAAGACGGGTGAAAGAACCATGGAAACAGCTGAAACGTTTGTCGCCGGCAAACTCGGTTTGGGCAACGCGCAGCGCGTCCGGATCCTTGTCGAAAGCCAGTAAACGACCGCGGCTGTCAAGTCGCAGCAGGAGCGCTCTGCTATGGCCACCGCGACCGAACGTACAATCCACATAACAGCCATCAGGTCGTACCTGAAGAGCATCCAACACCTCATTGAGAAATACCGGTTTATGTGCGTAGCCACTCAACTTCAACAATACGTTACCAAGGCATCACAAGGACAGTGTTTGCAGCGCTCCGGTCGAACTCCCTTTTTCATCGCTCAACCAGTTGTCGCGCTGTTCGTCCCAGTTCTCCCTGTTCCAGATTTCGAACTTGTTACCCTGTCCCAGGATGGTGGCCTGCCTGTCAAGTTGGGCGTAGTTGCGCAGTTCGGCGGGGATCAGGATTCTCCCGTGGCTATCCAGTTGGCAATCTGTCGCATACCCGCGCATCATCTGCTTGGTCCTGCGGCTCTGCTTGTCGAAATCCGACAACTCTGCTAGTTTCTCCTCTATGAGTTCCCATGCAGGTAACGGATACAACCACAGGCAGCGGTCCAGCGGGTTGAGAGTTTGCACAAGGCAACCGTCAGCAATCCCCATGAGCCGTTCGCGAAAACGGCTGGGAATGGCGAGCCTGCCTTTGCTGTCCAGACTTACGTTGCTGGAACTTCGGAACACACTGCACCCCCCCTATACATTTATTACCACATTTACCCACTTTCTCCCACAATTTGTAACTATAGGTAGCAAGTGGCCGCCATGTCAAGTAAATCTCGTAACTTTTCGGTAAAAATCTATCCGTGTTACAGGCACTTAGGAGATACCGATACCGTGATGGTCTGGTTGTAAGAACGGATACGGCTATACAAATCTTTAAATATTATGCAGTTGTAATACTTTGTTAAGAAAATCCCGAATATCAGGGGTCAGGATGGACTCGTCATTCCCGCGAATGCGGGAATCCAGTGAAATACTGTATCACCCCCAGGGCGACCCTTTATATTACTGGATGCCGGAACAAGCCTGCCCTGGCCTTGAGGCAGGGTCCGGCATGACGAGGAAAGTAGGCGACACAGTTCTCAAGAGGGGGAGTCAGCCTGTAAGCCGGGTTCTGTCATGGACAACCATTCATCTGGGGTGCATGTCACCATACACCTCAAGCGGCCTACCCGGGGGCAATGCGGGCCACATTATCGCCCCCTTATTTGGCCTTGCTCCAGGCGGGGTTTACCATGCCGTGCCTGTTGCCAGCCACGCGGTGCGCTCTTACCGCACCTTTTCACCCTTACCCGGCCACTTTAACAGTGATCGGGCGGTATATTTTCTGTGGCACTTTCCGTCGGCTCACGCCGCCCAGGAGTTACCTGGCGCCCTGCCCCTGCGGAGCCCGGACTTTCCTCTGCCGGAACCTGACGAGTGACCTCATTCCGTCCCGACAGCGATTGCCCGGCTGACTCCCGTTACTATATTAGGTTGGAACCGTCCCGCTTTCAACTGCGTCTGTTAGGAACAATAACCCGGTGAGTGCTTGAACCGGCTGCTACCTGCCCTTATCATTGCAAGCCGCGCAAAATCCAGGTTTACGAAAACAATATATTAACAACAGGAGATCAGATGATGAACGGCATTATCACCCTGACGGGTTATGCGCAGGCGTTACTTGACAAGATCAGGAAATACCTGGAATTCGTTGGTCCCGTGTTACTCAGGTTGTACCTCGTCCCCGTGTTCTGGGTAGCGGGCAATAACAAATGGAACCCGCTTGACGAAGACAGTTCGCTGGCCTCTGTAATAGAGTGGTTCGGTAATGCCGAATGGGGCCTGGGACTGCCGTTTCCCGCCCTGAACGCCTACATGGCCTGGGGCGCGGAATATTTCGGCGCCATCCTGCTGGCCCTGGGCCTGGCAACCCGCTGGGTTTGCATCCCGCTCATGGTGACCATGGTTGTCGCCATGTCAACGGTGCATATCAGTCACGGCTGGCAAGCTGTTCATGACCTGAGCAGCCCATACCCCTCTGCCGACGCCGGCGAGGCGCTGGAGCGTCTGGCCCGGGCAAAAAGCATTTTAAAGGAGCATGGGAATTACAACTGGTTGACGGAGCATGGCAATTTCATTGTCTCGAATAACGGCATCGAATGGGCGGCAACTTACTTCATCATGCTCGCAGCCCTGTTTTTTCTGGGAGGCGGCAGGTATATCAGCGTGGATTACTGGATCAGGCGCAGGTTCAATTAATAAAACCGGGCACTTTATCCCTAAAAAGACCCCTTTAAGCCCATTTATAGTCCCGTTTCAGAATTTATCCATAATATAATCAAGGGGTTATCCAGAGTCATGCTGGTCCGACCCCCCTGTCCCTGTCAGGGTTACTGCAAGGTTGTAGATTTCGTTCCTGCTGCCGCCGGTCAACTCGGTTGCTATCTGCACGCTCTGTTTCAGGGTCAGGGATTTGAGTAATACACTCAGCATGGATGCCAGTTCAGGCGTGTCGATCTTTTTTCTGCCGGCTCCGGCAATGATGATGACAAATTCACCCCTGCCCTGGTCCGGGTCATGATTTATCCAATCGATCAATCCACCCAGTGTGTCGCGGCGTATGGTTTCAAATTTTTTAGTCAGTTCCCGGGCGATGGACGCTTCCCTGTCCGGGCCGAAGATTGACGCGGCATCGGCCAAAAAAGCTTTTATCCTGTGAGGGGCTTCATAAAAAATCATGGTATGGTCCGCGTCGGCCAGTTTTTGCAGGTGTTTGAACCGAGTCTCCGCCTTACTCGGGGTGAAACCTTCAAACAGGAACCTCCCGGGAGCGATGCCGGCTGTCGACAAGGCCGCGATCAATGCCGTCGGACCGGGAACGGGAGACACGGGAATGTTCTCAGTGTGGGCTTGCCTGACCAGCTTGAAACCGGGGTCGCTGATCAGCGGCGTACCGGCATCGGCTACCAGGGCAACATTGCCTCCGGCGGCAAGCCGGCTGATTACCTTTGGCGTCATGGTCTCCTCGTTATTCCCATGGTAGGCGAGCAACGCAGTTTTAATATTGTAGGCATTCAATAACTTCCGGCTGTGGCGGGTGTCTTCCGCCAGGATCAGATCAACTGTGGAAAGGATTCTTTCCGCACGCCGGCTCAGATCTTCAAGATTGCCGATTGGTGTTGCCACGATAAATAAGGTGCCCGGTTCAGTTGGCATGACATACTCCACTTTTTCGCTATAGAATAAGCGTATGCGCGCTACATTCAAAATCCTGCTCATAATCCTGTTGTTACATGGCTGTACGCCGGGGGTCAGGAAAGCTGCGGTAGTCGTTGACCCGGAAATGGAAATCAGGCAGTTACTGAGTAACGGCCAATATCCGGACGCCGTCGCGGAATACCGGCGCCTGGCGGAATTATACCCGGACAAATCCGATTCCTATCATTTACAGGCTGCAGCAATCCTGCTGTCATTGGAGCGACCGGCAGAGGCAGGTGAATTATTATCCGGAACAAATCCGCAGGATACGGACAACAATACGTTGAAGACGCTCCTGCAAGCCGAACTCCACTTGCACTACAAGCAACCCGGAACTGCATTGGAACTCCTGTCGCGGGACTTGCCGGCCACCGCCCCGGCTTCACTCCAGGCGCGGCGCCATCGATTAAGCGCGCTTGCCCATGAACAGCTTGCAGACTTTATCAACGCGGCTGAAGCACGCCTCAGTTATAACACCTGGTTACTGCAGGATGCCGGCAAGAAGGCCAATACGGCGAAGATCTGGGAAGACCTGAACATGGCCGAGAAGGATGACCTGCGGGAGGCCCACCGCGCAGACCCCCAGGCATTGTCGGGCTGGCTGGAGCTTGCGCTTATCAATCGGACCATGTTGGCTGATCCTGAGACATTGTCCCGCGCGCTGGAGGCCTGGCAGGACAGGTATCCCGCGCATCCCGCCAACCAGGCCATCATCGGGCAAATTCGCGCGGCCGGCCAACGCCACCACCTGGAACCCCGCCGGATTGCTCTGCTATTGCCCTTGCGCGGGGGTTACCGGAGAGCTGCCGAGGCAATCAGGGACGGCTTTATTACCGCCTGGTATAACTCGGACCAGGACAGACCCCCGGTTAAAATATACGAGGCAAACTCGCTGAACGTTGAGCAGGCCTATACACAGGCCGTGACGGACGGCGCGGATATCATTGTCGGCCCACTGGAAAAACAGGCACTGACAAAGTTGTCATCTTCGGCCAGCCTGCCGGTGCCCACACTGGCCTTGAACCAGATACAGCCTGTGCCTGACATGGCCGCAGGCGCTGATGGAAATACGATCCCGCACCTGATGCAGTTCGGACTGTCTCCGGAAGATGAGGCGCGCCAGGCGGCAGAACGGGCTTTTGCAGACGGGCACACCAGGGCCCTGGTCATTATTCCGAATGACCGGTGGGGCCGGCGCCTGTACGGCGCATTCCGGGAAAACTGGTCTGAACTGGGCGGAAAAATACTGGAAACAATTGATTATGACCCTCAGAGTAACGATTATTCCGCTCCGGTCAAACAGTTGTTGAACGTGGACAGCAGTGAATTCCGGGTGCAACGACTCCGGCAGGCGCTAAACAGGAAACTGGAAAACCACACCCGCCGGCGCCGTGATGCGGACGTGATTTTCATGGCCGCATTTCCCATTGCCGGACGCCAGATCATGCCGCAGCTACGCTTCCACGATGCCGGGCAAATTCCCGTTTATGCAACCTCGCATATCTTTACCGGCAGCGCCAATCCACAGGCCGATATGGATATGGACGACGTCATTTTTCCCGACCTGCCCTGGATTCTTTTTCCCCATGATGAAAGCTCATCGATAAAGTCCATCATCAGCCGTAATTTTCGGGCCGATACATCCGCTTACCAGCGTTTATATGCATTGGGGGTGGATGCCTTTCATCTCATCCCGTATCTTTCCCGTCTGGCGTTTGATGATGAGGCTGGTTTCAATGGGGAAACGGGGTTTCTCAGCATGTCCGGGGACGGCCGCATCAACAGAAAATTACCCTGGGCTAAAATTATCAACGGCAAACCGGAATTACTTGAAGCCCATGGGGGGAGATAATTCCCGGGCTGAATTCGGCCGGATGGCCGAGAACCTGGCTTTGCATTACCTGCAAAATCACGGCCTGACTCTGCTGCAGCGTAACTATCGCTCCCGGTTCGGTGAGATTGACTTGATCATGCAGGAAAAGAATACCATTATATTCATAGAAGTCAGGTCGAGAAAAAACAGTGCTTTTTTACATCCGGCTGAGACTGTTGATTGTACAAAGAGAAACAAAATCAGGAAAACCAGCCAGGTCTTTATGCAGCAAACATCCGCAGGCAACCGGTTCAACTGGCGTTTTGACGTCATCACGTTGACTGGCAACAGGGCAAGCGGCATGAAGATCGAGTGGTTCAAGGCGGCATTTTAGCCCAGATATTGCACCAGTTCGCTTGTAAGAGGACTAGATTTTCATACGATCAAATAGTTATATGGCTAATCCTTACATTTGTTCCGTTACAGACTACGCTGGATGCGCCCTCGCTTGTCTTTTTGGCACTGACGGGCACATGCTCATTGCGCCCATCCTTGGACGCAACCCTTCGGGCGGCTATCGCCGTGCAAATCGTCTGTCCTGCCGATTTGTCCCTCAACCAGACAAATCTGCTTGGAGCAGATTTGGACGCTCGCAGAGCGCCCGCAGGGTGCGCCGCAAGGATGGGGCGCATCAGCTACGGCTATGCTTTCGGTCGCAGGCACCCGTCAGTGCCAAAAATCCGGCGCGATCATCGCATCCACTGGTGCAATATCTGGGCTTACCCGGATAGCAATGATGGATTTTGTTCAACGCGTCAGGGACAATTTTGCTGAGAGTATCCGGGTAAAAGCTGAGTCCGCCAACGGCCTCGCCCCCTTGATTGCGACAGCTGCTGAATTTATGACCGCCTGCCTGCTCAACGGCAATAAAATACTCAGTTGCGGCAATGGCGGTTCAGCCGCAGATGCCCAGCATTTCGTATCTGAAATGATCAACCGTTTTGAGATGGAACGCCCGGGACTACCGGCCATCGCCCTGACTACCGACACATCCGTATTAACGTCGATTGCCAATGATTTCCAGTATGCAGATGTGTTCTCCAGGCAGATCCGGGCACTGGGACATCCTGATGATACCTTGCTGGCTTTAAGCACCAGCGGCGAGTCCCATAATATTGTTCATGCAATCGATGCCGCTCACGACAAACGCATGCACGTCATAGCCCTGACCGGCAGAAAAGGAGGTCAGGTTGCCGATATCCTGCTGGAAACCGACATTGAAATTCGTGTACCGGCTGACTCAACGGCCAGGATTCAGGAGGTACACCTGGTGATTATCCATTCACTTTGCGACCTGATTGACCATAAACTACTTGGAGCTGCAACATGAAAATGCGATCTTACTGCCTGTTATTCCTCCTCCTTGTGCCCCTGTTTGCACTACAAGGCTGCGCCTCCGTAGCGGTAACCAGCGCCACGACCGCCATCTCGACTGTAATGGCAGACCGGAGGACTACCGGCACTATAATTGAAGACGAAGCAATAGAGAACAAGTTCCGCCTGGCTTTGTGGGACCAGAAAGAATTAAACAAAAGAGTGCATGTCAACGTCACCAGTTATAACACCTCGGCTCTGGTCAGTGGGGAAGCGCCGACCGAAGAGGACCGTCAGGCAGTAATTGAACTGGTAAAGAACGTTGAAAAGGTAACCAGGGTATTCGATGAGATCACCATAGCCGCCCCAAGTTCTCTGCTCTCGCGCAGTGCGGACAGCGTGGTTACCGCGAAGATCAAAACCAAGCTGATCGCGGAACAAGACCTGAGTACACTGCATATAAAGGTAGTCACCGAGAACGGTGTTACTTTCCTCATGGGTCTGGTTAGCAGGGAAGAAGGCGACATTGCGACGGAAATCGCCCGGCGTACCGGAGGCGTACAAAAAGTGGTAAAACTTTTCGAGTACAGGGAATCGCTCAGACAGACAACAGAAGAGAAGGGAGAGGCTGACCCGGACGCAGGGGAGATGGAAACCCAATAGAACCCGAATTTTGGGGTCAGAGTTAAAATACAGTCATATGCAGTTGTTGCCGGTTTATTCCAGAGTATTTTTACTCTGACCCCGGATATTCGTCAGGCCGTCAGACGCTCACTCATCTCGCGTTCCGGCTCGGACATGCTGGACTGGAACGCGTCGCGTTCAAACAGCGATTCTGCATATCTGCGCAATGCCCTGGCGCTGGCGGGCAACCGGATACCGTAGGCTTCCAGACGCCACAACAACGGCGCCATAAAGCAGTCCACTAACGTATATTCCTCGGACATAAAATAAGGCATTTGAGAGAATGCGGGATCGATTGCCAACAAGCTGGTGCGCAGGTTTCTCCTGGCGCCTGCTGCGGCAATTTCATTTTCACTGTCCAGTTCTTCAGCCAGGTTATACAGGTCCCGCATAATCCGAAATCTCAACTGCCTGTTAACGGCGCGGGACATGGGATCGACCGGCATCAACGGTGGGTGTGGGAAGCGTTCATCCAGGTATTCCAATATGATCTGGACATCATACAAGGTAAGTTCCCGGTCTACCAGGGTGGGAACCGTGCCGTATGGATTTAACTCCGCCAGTTCTTCGGGAATAGTGTCCTCGTGAATATATTTGATCTCCGTATCGATGTCTTTTTCCGCCAGTACCAGGCGTACACAGTGACAGAGCGGACCGGTCCTGTCTGAATACAGGACCATCACCGGACCGCCGTTAAGTAAGGTAATCATTTGAAGTTCAATGTACGTCGCGCCAGTATTCCCGCTTGAGCAGGTAGACGATTACCAGTAACACCAGCAGGTAGGTTATCGTCCAGGCGCCGATTGTCTTGCGTTTAAGTTTGATGGGTTCACCAAGGTAAACCATAAAATTTACCAGGTCGCTGACCGTCTCCTCGTAGCTTTCATCCTGGTAGGGTTTCGGCTTGTCGACTGCTTCGGTCACGAGCTCCAGGGAGTCGATTACCCTGCTTATCCTGCCGTCGTCCCGGTGGGTCACTTCCTTGTACACAGGCTCCTGCCAGCCCTGTAACTGCCAGAGCACATGCGGCATTGCGGTGTCCTCAAAGGCCAGGTTGTTGACACCGGTGGGTCGGGATGGGTCCCTATAAAACGTCATCAGGTAAGTATACAACCAGTCAGCGCCGCGGGAACGGGCAGTAACGGACAGGTCGGGCGGAGTGATGCCGAAATATTTTTCCGCTTCCCGCCTATTCAAGGCAATAGTCATGGTGTCACCCGATTTGTCCGTCCCGAACATGAAATTATCTTTCAGGACGTCCTCGCTGATGTGCAGGTCCCGGCCCAGGCGATTGTAGCGCATAAACGAGGCTGAATGACAACTGAGGCAATAGTTTACGAAGGTACGGGCGCCGCGCTGCAGTGATTTCCTGTCGGACAGGTCTACATCCATGTGCATCATGTGGCCGTTGTTGACGGCAGGCCAGCATGGAGCAGTCATCAGCAGCGGCAAAATGGTACCGAATAGAGCGCGCTTGTTCATGTCACCCTGTCCGGTACGGGTTTATCCTTATCGGAGCTGGTGTAAATCGGCATCAACAGGAAAAACAGGAAATAGATCAGTGTAAACAGGCGCGCCATCCAGGTGTAACCCGTCGTGGCGGGTTGCAGCCCCAGCCAGCCCAGCATGATAAAACTGACCGTGAACAAGGCCAGGGCAGACTTGTATTTCCAGCCCCGGTAACGGATGGACTTGACCGGGCTCCGGTCCAGCCAGGGCAGAAAACAGAACAACAGCGTTGCCGCGCCCATGGCCACGACACCGCCGAACTGGCTCGGTATGGCCCGCAGAATGGCGTAGAACGGCGTGAAATACCACACCGGCGCGATGTGTTCCGGTGTCTTCAGCGGGTCTGCGGGAATAAAATTATTTGCTTCGAGAAAATAGCCGCCCATTTCCGGCGTGAAAAATACAACCGCACAAAAAATGATTAAAAAGACCACCACCCCGACGATATCCTTGACCGTGTAATAAGGATGAAAGGGAATGCCGTCCAACGGGATGCCACCGGCATCCTTGTGATTCTTTATTTCAACTCCATCCGGATTATTCGAACCGACCTCGTGCAGGGCGATCAGGTGCGCGCCGACCAGGCCGCACAACACCAGCGGGAAGGCGATGACGTGCAGGGAGAAAAACCGGTTCAGGGTCACGTCGGACACGACGAAATCACCCCGTATCCACAGGGCAAGCTCGTCTCCGACAACCGGCAATGCGCCAAACAGCGAGATGATTACCTGCGCGCCCCAGTAAGACATCTGTCCCCACGGCAACAGGTAGCCGAAGAATGCCTCGCCCATGAGGGTGAAGTAGATGAGCATGCCGATGATCCAGAGCAACTCCCTGGGCCGCTTGTAGGAACCGTACAGCATGGCCCGGTACATGTGCAGGTAGATCACGATAAAGAACGCTGAGGCGCCGGTAGAGTGCATGTAACGTATCCACCAGCCCCACTCCACATCGCGCATGATGTACTCGACCGAGGCAAACGCGAGTTCCGCGGACGGTTTGTAATTCATCGTCAACCAGATCCCGGTAACAATCTGGATCACCAGGACGAACAGGGCCAATGAGCCGAAGAAATACCAGAAATTAAAATTTTTCGGGGCGTAATACCGGGCCAGGTGGTCGTTCCACAACTGTAGCAGCGGAAAGCGCGCGTCCACCCAGTCGCGCAACGCGGTTAACCGTTTAATCATGACTGGGCGGCACCCGAATCATCGCCGATCAATACCCGGGTATCGCTAAGGTACTGGTGCGGCGGCACCACCAGGTTGGTGGGCGCAGGCACACCTTTGAAAACCCTGCCGGCCAGGTCAAAACGGCTGCCGTGACAGGGGCAGAAAAACCCTCCCTGCCAGTCTTCGCCGAGCTGGTGGGTTTCACCTTCCCCTTTTCTTGCGTAAACGGGGGAACATCCCAGGTGGGTACAGATCCCCAGCACGATCAGGTATTCCGCGCGTTGTGAACGGTACTCGTTCCTGGCATAAAACGGTTGTTGTTCGGCTTTCGACGCCGGGTCCTTTACATCCTCATCCAACGCGTTGAGTTCATCTATGGCTGCCTCGTTGCGGCGCAGGATCCAGACCGGTTTGCCGCGCCACTTGACTATTTTTCGCTCCCCGAACTCCAGATCACCGATATCGACCTCAATCGGGGCGCCGATTGCCCTGGCCCTGGCGCTGGGCGTCAATGTAGATACGAACGGCACACTGGTTGCCAGCGCGCCGGCCCCGCCCACAACGGACGCAGTGGTGGTGAGAAAGCGGCGGCGTTCAGTATTTATTCCCTCGTTCTTCATTCCGTACAACCTCAGACTCGTTGTTGCGTTACAAACTGCTAAAAAAGGGGGGATTATATCATGAACTGTTGAATAACGTGTCGCCTCGGCGACGGCGTTTTGACTGGATTCCCGCGTGCGCGGAAATGACGAATCTCTTTTACCGCCACTCCCGCACCCCTACCGTCACTCCCGCGAATGCGGGAGTCCAGTAGACTACTCATCCCGAAGGGACATCTTATTATTGTCTTACGAGCAGGTTTTATGAGACTATTTGCGGGTGAACCATTCTGATCCGGAAATGAAATGTATCGACACCTGATACCCTGTATTTGCACACTCCTGCTGCTCGGCGGGTGTGCCTGGTTTGGCGACAAGGACGGTGATGAAGCGAAGAACTGGACGGTGGAACGCCTGTACTCCGAAGCCAAGGGGGCGCTCGATTCCGGTTATTACAGCAAGGCGGTCGAGTATTATGAATTTCTCGAAACCCGCTTTCCATTCGGAGTTTACGGGCAACAGTCTCTGCTGGACCTGGCATACGCCTATTACAAGACTGAAGAATTTGATTCGTCCATTGCCGCCTGCGACCGGTTTATTCGTCTCTATCCCCAGAACACTTACGTCGATTATGCCTATTTCCTGAAGGGACTGGTGAACTTTAACCGCGGAAAAGGCTTGACGGAACGATTTTTACCGATTGATTCGAGCCATCGCGACCAGGGTTCAGCCCTGACCTCATTCCAGGCTTTTTCCGAACTCCTGGAAAAATATCCCCAGAGCCAGTATGCCGAGGACGCAAAAAAGAGGATGGTGTTCCTGCGCAACCGCCTCGCCAAACATGAAATCCACGTAGCAAACTATTATATGAAAAGAGGCGCGTACCTGGCTGCAGTCAACCGGGCAAGGACCGTGGTGGAAACCTACCCGCGCACACCTTCGGTACCCGACGCCCTGGTGTTGATGGCCAAGGCCTATAAAGTCCTGGAAATGCCGGACTTGTCCGCGGACACCGTACGCGTGCTGCAATTAAACTATCCGAACCATCCCGGAATCTACGACGTCAGAGACATCATCGTCGAAGATTAATCTGAATTTCCCTAAACGGTTGGTGACCCAAGAACGGGAACGGGGTCAGTAGCATTAGTTTCTGTACGAATGAAAAAAGCTTGGCTCCTTCGGATTCGCTACTAGTAAATTTCACTTACGGACCTTCGCATGTAGATTGTCGGATTGCCGTACATTCCATCGGAAAGCGACTCCGGGCTGAGGTGTTCTATTACCGGCCCCTGCCCCATTTTGCTACGCCAGCGTCCGTTGGGGGTCTGTAATGCCGCGTGTTCAAATCTACCATGGATTTCGTATAGCGCGACCTTTTCGTAGCCATCTTCGAAGCTACTGTCGTCGCATTGTTCGTATTCCAGTCCGGCGAATATTTCCTTGAGGCTTGCTATCTTGTTATCGACTGTTGCCCACGGAGGCCAGTAGTCAATTCCGTTAGGCCACCACCAATTGGTTGTATCTCCGGCAGCATATGCGATGCAGTTATAACGACCTGATGCTTGTTCTACTATCTTGAACCCTTCACTGGACAGCCTTGGAAATGTTTGGGTAAGCGACCGTACCCAGCTAGGTGTATCCATTGCGCTCACCCCATTCCAGCCAGGCCTCTTGCATGGCCGGGACATTGCCGCGCTCGGTGTGTTTTACGGGGTTGGCGCCAGTGATGTCGCGCAGCGCGTGGAACCAGTGGCCACCCGTTTCTCGCTTCCCTTCCAGTGTCTCTCGCATCCTTTCCAGTATCAGGGGCACTGTCGGCTCGCCCATGCTGATGATTTCCATGTGAGCCGGGTGTTCGGCGGCGCGGTCTGAGTTAGATAGAAATATGGTTTCTTTCTCCCATTGGTCGGCGAGTTCTGCGAAGCGTTGACGGTCGGCAGGTTCGACCTCTACTGCGTCGGCGTACTGCCCGTAGCCCAGGCCGCGCACATGCGGCTCTTGGTGCAACAGCAGACGCAGCCGAGTGAGCTCGGAGGCGTCCCATCCCATCGCCTCGGCCACGGCTTCATCCCAGAGGCGGCGTACTACGCATTCGCCGTCTCGGAATTGCGGCACAACCATATCCTTGGTGCGCTCCCAGCAGTCGGCTAGAGTCTGACGGATACCGTCATTCTTGATGTCGGGTACTCTGAGGTTGTTTGTTGACCGTGGTGAGTAGCTTGGAAACGACAGTTTTTTACCTGGACTTCGCATAATTTGCAGTCGTCCCAGCGTCGAGTTGACAAAGACAGCGACAGCCTTCGCTTCGTCGATGGACAAGCCGACTACGGGGAACCAAGTCTGCCCAAGATACTTGGTTTCGCTCGCGGTCGCAGTCAAACGTGCTGTACTGTTGTCTTGTCCCGCGGTTATCAGTAGGTGCGATGACCATTCCAGATAATGTCTTGCTTGGCGTTCTCGTCCCTTTTTAAAAACCCAATACCCATCGGGCGTGGATTGGATCGTCTTTTGGCCTTCAGCACCTTTCGATTCCAGAATGGGTATACTCTCTTCGTTTTCGTGATTTGATCTGTCGAAATTCTCACGCACCCTTCGGCTCCCGTCGTGAGAAATACAACCGGGTATTGACCCGAGGGGTAGCAGGTTGGGATCGTTCGCAAATTCCTGGCCTGCTTTCGCTAATATCGGCGAACGCCAGATTGCCGGTGTCCAGTCACCTGCCTTTATGCTTCCCGCAGGCCAGTAAGACACTACACCCCAACCATCCTGAAGTTGCCCTTCTTTACACTGCAAGAGAGCTTGGTGCAATTCATGGGCGTGCCTGTCATCAGTTGGCAGCCTGTCTAGGTTGACGAACCGCGTTGGCGGCCTTGCACCTTTGCATCGACGCATGACGATGATACTTTCGTTAACGTTGGTGTGCTGGCTCATATTGATGTTGTTGGGCTGGTGGCAGGTCAGTATGGTGTGGATGTGATAACGCTCAGCCAGTATGCGACGCTCATTCAATCCAGAAGGTGCACACAGGGCAATAGTGGGATTAATCATTGCCAAAACACCTGCTTGCCTCTGCAAGCACCTGTCAGCCAGAGCTACGAATAAAGGTCTGATAGAGTTCTTGTCCACAAAGTTGTCCATGTCGTTGTCGCTGCGGATCAGTATGCGCTCCATATGGTCAACGCTGGAACGAAGTGCTTGTTGTGCCTCTTTGGGGAACTTCTCTCCCATATTGGCGCGGTTGGTGAACGGCGGGTTCATAATGACAATGTGCGCATCCTTCACAGCATCCACGGCATCTTCCAGTTCGGCACCGTCCTTCGTCTCCCACGTCGCCTGGGAACCGATGGCATCGTCACCAAAGTCCAGCTCGTTCAGCCTTTGAACGACAGCCCGCTGTCCCAACAATTCGAGCGTGCCGGTATATACCCTGTCCGGGGCGCGCCTGTCGGGTCCGTATGGCATCAGGTGCAGCCCCATCCTCCGGTAGCTGACTCTCTGGTTGCCCGCGGTTAATTGTGAGGCAGCCAGTTGCAGTGATACCGGATTGATATCTAACCCTTTGAGGGTGTCTTCGACCGCAATTTTCTGAAGCGAGGTCAGGGCCTCTGTGTCTGCGCCCTCCTCTGTAGCCCTGCGCTTCATGTCGGAGAGCATGGCGGCAAGCAGGGTCCCGCTGCCGCAGGCAAGATCAACAGTCTTGTGAGCGCGCCATATCTCAGGATCAGACCAGTCCTGGGCGCCGCATGCATCAAGCGTCAGACGGGCAGCCAGCGACGCAGCAACGGGCCGGGTAAAGTAAGCGCCGTCCGATGCCTGATTACCCATGACACGGTTGAACAGCGGTCCCGCATGGTCAGCGCCCATGTCCGCGTAGGTCTCGGCGATGCGTTCTGCCTCCGCAGCGAGGTGATGCAGCGCGCGTTGCAGTCCGGCAGTCTTGCCCGTTTCTTCAACGGCATATATTGCCTCCAGCGCGGGTTCAAGCACCGGCCGGAAGTCGTGGCGCATGATGCGTTCCCATTCCCGGCTCAATTTCTGCACAACATTGGCCTCGTTTTTAATGGACGAGAGATCGCTGACGCCCGGCAGCCAGCCGCCGTTGGCGACGCGCTGGTGCAGCATGGCGGCGTTCATCAGCAGCAGTGAGGCTGTGGTGCAGCCGTCTGCTTGGTTCTTGTTTGTTTCTCTCAGTTGGTCCAGCCCAAAGTGCCGGTTCAGCGCGGGCTGCAATTCGTCAGCGCGCAGGTGATGCGCCGCTTCGTTGACGCTGCCTTCCAGTATATTCAGGTCGCGCATTACGCGATTACCGCTCAGTCCGGACTTGGTCAGCAGGTTCATCTTGATGGCGCTGCCATGATCTTCAAGCCCGCTCAACTTGAGTATCAGTTGCCCCTTTTCCTCCGCTCGTTCCTTGGCGGTTTTGCCGGGCTCGCGCTGTCTGCCCGGCTGCACACGAATACCACCATCACCGGTATTTATCATTTTCCGAGCTTTGGCTTTGGTTCGCTGTATGTTCACAACGCCCCGTGCCTCGCCTGCTTTTGGCTTGTCGCGGGTTACGGAGTCCGCGCGCAGTTCAACCGTTCCGTCCTTGTTCTTCTTCCCTGTGAGGACTTGCGTCAGTTCCACTGCACCTGTAACGTAACCGGCGGGGGGTTCTTTGATACCCGCGCCGGCACGCGCGTCAAGGAACGGTGTGCTTGTGCCATAATCGGCGCGCAGTTCTTCGATAGGCCGTATGCCGGCCGCGGCGCGGGGCTTGCCTGCCAATGCCTGCTCAACCGCTTCCTGCGCGGCGCCGGGTGGCCCTTTAACCTCGCCATACTGTATACGTGTGTCCTCGCCAGTGGCGACCGCCACCAAGGTGCGCTCCAGCGGCGGCGGCTTGGGAATATACAGGTGCAAGAGTTCCTCAAGGTTATCCTCGATACGCTGGTCATGGGCGCGCAAAGCCAGTAGTATCTGTCCCAACTCCTGCCACCCTTCTTCCGGGCCGCTGGTGCTCAACCACTTCTCGGGGTCGGCAGTAGGCGGGAACACGATAGGACAGACGATGTAGCCCAGCTCCTTGCCGGGCGCGGTTCGCATCGCACGCCCGACGGCTTGCACAACGTCTATGGGACTCTTTCGAGCTTCCAGGAACGCTACCGCGCTCAATGACGGCGAATCGGTCCCCTCTCCGAATATGCCCACATTGATAATGCCGTGAGGGCATGCCTCATCAGCGGCAGCCAACCGTTCCTTCGCGATTTCACGCGCCGCGGCGTTGCTCGAAGCATCCAGGTGTTCGAGGCTGTAATCGGATGCAACCCTGCCGTCTGCGTTCTCGCTGAGCCATCGTGAGACCCACTCCTTCACATTATCGGTTTGCAGATCCGCCGCCATGTTCTTGGACTTGTCCACCGTGTTCATGAAGGCAATGCACGATCTGATGTTCACTTCTTTGCCTTGAGTCGCTCCACCCATCGTGAGAGCAAACGCCAGGCCACGCAGGTAGTCGGAGGTCGTTAGCTGACCGCGTCCTGTGCTTTTGGTTTCCTTCGCCAGCTCGTTCGCCGTCTTGAACGCCTCAGGGTCGGTGATACCCATGGCGATGATGCGGTAGTCGGACAGCCAACGGTTGCGCACGGCTTCCAGGTAGCTCTTGCGGTACAGTTCCACTCCGAAGGTGGTTTCATCGTCCATTGAGCGGACAATCCAGTTCGGGTTGCCTGTAGGACGCTTGCCGTCGTAGATACGCGGCGTAGCCGTTTGATAGACGCGGTAAGTAGCGGGGAACCTGGCGCTGTCATGGCAGATGGTGAAATCGCGCAGACGCTGTTCCTCTACGTTCGCGCTGGCGGACTGAACGTTCCTGCGCTTCAGCCCTGCCGTTCTGTGCGCTTCGTCGGCAATCATTACACACGCCCTGACACCGGCGCTCAGCAGGGCTTCCGATACCTTGGCGCTGCTCTGGTAAGTACCAATGAGAACCTTGATCCCGTTGTCGAAAGCACTCTGGCATATCCAGTCGGCTATTTCACCGGCATCGGTGGTTACCTTGCCCTTCACTTCGGAAGCACTGACGTTGCTGTTATCGACTGTCGGATCCCGTGTGGCGTTGCGGCTTCCTTCTTTCCTTGGGTCATAGCCCGCCGTGGCATCCGAGCAGACTGCCAGCACGTCTATCGAAGCGGAAGCGTTTTGCAGGTATTCTCGCCTTATCTGGGCAACGAGCGCGATGGACGGACACAGCACGATGGACAGTTTGCCCGGAGGCGTCAGTTCTTCGATGATCCGGAGCGATATGCGAGTCTTTCCCGTTCCGCAGGGCAGAATGATTCTACCTCGGGCCTCACCTATAGGTAGTCCACCGCTTTCCGAGCGTTCCTGTTCCCTGAGTATGCGGACACTGTTGGCGACGGCTTCATTTTGCATGCAGGATTTTGTCTGCAGCCGTTCGCTGCCGTCTGGATTCGGTTGGCAATGCTCGCACTCCTCGGATGCGACATTCGCCTGCCGCTGCTGGTGAAGGTCGTTTGTGATATTGACCAGCTTGAGGGGCTGCGCATGCATCGATGCTGACTGTGCTGCGCCACTGGCAAGTGGATTGTCGCCATTGGTAACGACCCAGCGTTCCGCCCAGAAGTCTGAAGCGGATGCAGCCGCGAATTTGGCTATCTCGTTGCTATTGATTGAGGCGCCGCGGCCCTCGTCGTCAAGCCGGCGCGACTTGCACTGGATTGCGATGTATTTCCTGTCGTTGCGACGCACGGCTACGGCGTCTATCCCCACATCCAGCCTGGTAGTTTCCGGGAATCGCATCTCTCTATCAGGCCACTCGTCCCAATGCCAGCACTCTGCGATGTCCCATTCCTTGATGTATGGACCGGACTCCACTGTGACGACTTCAAGCCATTCGCCATCGGTCTCCTGAGGATTCATCTCGGCTGTCTTCTTGATCGCTTCTTCGATGATGTCTTGTTCAGTGGAGGTATTCAATCGTTTCTTCCTCTTGGGACATGTTTCTTTTCTGATTGCCTTTCATTTTATCAGAAGTTCGTGAAGCATCCCCACTCTCGGCGCATTGGCGCCACACAGGAGACTCGTAGACGTGTGGTCGTAATGACGGTCCAACATCTCGGCTGCCACTGTTTGCACATCTTCATGATCCCCACGTTATAAATCATGCCACCTTCAGCCTTGAAATATCTCTCATGTCTGCTCAATAAAGTTGGTTTTTTTCATGACTAAACCCTCCTCATAGTTATGTGATTTTGCCAATAAACCCCTGGTTTTGATTAGTCTGATTTTATGGAAAGAGGTCAAGTCATGCCCTTAGCTACAACCCTGTAAATGACCTCGTAAATACTTTTATGTATTTGATATTCTTACTATTTAATGGTATATTGCCAGCTATGTTTTCGAGCATGAAATGTGTTTCTTAACATTGCGATATCCTGCTGAAAAGGTCCTTGTGATGGCATTAACCTGTATCAAAAGGTTGCTGATGAAGCTGTTGGGTCTCAGCATGTTGTCGTTGATGGCGCTGTCAATCCAGGGACATCCCGGACGCACAGACTCCGAGGGCTGTCACGCAGGTAAACTGCCGCGGCATTGCCATGACGGTGCACGGTCCAGCCAGCCTGCACAGGGCAACCCATTGGCGCCGATGAATGAAACAGGCCGTTCAGCGCCACGCACGACTGCGTCAGAGAATGATTACAATCGCTGGTTTTGTACCCTGGTCAACGGGGAGACGGAAACCCGTCATGGGTACGCGTCTGCCGACGGCCGCAGTTTCGTGGACGTGGATTGTGAGACCGGCACGATGGTTTACGAGGGCGGCCTGGATAAGCGCAGCAGTCTGGACAGCGTACAGCAGGCGCTGTTTTTCAGTCACGTGACCGGCAAGCGACCGGCAGTGGTGATTTATGACACGGATGGCCGGGAAGGCCGGTTTGAGTACCGGATCAGGATCGCCTGCCGGAAAGCCGGGGTGCGTTATGAGGTTTTTCGGAAGGGGCCTGTTGGTCGAAGCGAGACATAACGTAGATTCTCAAGAAGCCTGGACAACCATAAAAAAACACCCTGATACTCGTCAGCAACAGGGTGTTATCATGATATAGCCTATGATTGGACAATAGGAATAAACAAAACTCTGACAGCGCCCAGCCGTGTATCCATACCTGCACCCGCCCGATATTGGAATATGGGTATACCGTCATTAGCTTTGTCGGGTGCAACATTATTGGTGTTTCGCCGTGCATTATGTGACGATCCCTAATTTGTCAAGTACTCTTTATAATTCCTCTTCTAATGAATATCCCGTGGCCTGGAAATAAATGCATCCTTTGTTTGAAAGAGTCACCTCTATCAAAGGAGCATATTATTCCTGAGGCGTTCGGCGGCATTCTTACATGTTCGCTTCTCTGTAGAGACTGCAATTCTAATCTTGGTTCCTCCGTCGAAGCGGAAGCGAAAACAGATCCCTCAGTTCGGATCGCTGTTGCTAATCTTCAATCGCAGATACCGGGACTGGCTGACAGACTCATGGAAAATCAGAATTTTGTTTCCCATGGTCCGGGCGGAACTGAGCAAGGAACAGTTCGTGATGGGGAGTATCGGGTTCGCTCACAAAAGAAGGAAGATGGCTCACTGATTCAACCAACAGACTGCGCTCGCAAGTCGATTATAACAATTCTGCAGAGAGGTGGTGCTGGTCAGGCTGCCATACGGGAATCGTTACGGAAATTTGATGAAGGAGGAGAAAATGAGAGAATCAGACTCGCCCTTGGCGTAGAAACGATCAGATGGGCCGTAGAAAAGATCGACCCCGATTTGAGCAGTAACAGACTTCTGACTCCACTGGTTCCACTTAAAATCGCCTACGAATTTATTGCATGTCATCTGGGAACTGCTATCTACGGCGAAACTCTACAAATTCAGGAGATACGAACTGCGTTACTAGATAGCATCAAAGATCATCCATCCTTTGAAGTGGAACGACTGGAAGCGCCGGAATACAAGCCGTTTCATGGAATATGTTTTGAAGGAAATGACCCACATGGAAAGGTGTTGATCAGGCTATTTGGCCGGCTTGCTTTTCGAGTCCATTTTCGGTGGTTGGCGTTTGGTGGCTCTCGCTTCGTCTATACGCATTGTCTGGCTACCCATGAAGATAGTTTGGACGAATTGTCAGACTGACAGCTTGTAGACAGATATTAAACCACTCAACTGAACGGATTTGTCAATATCTTAAACTAGGAAAATATGAATAAAGACATCCTTGCTATCATCCATGAAATAACAGAAAAGTCTGTAGGAGGAAGATATATATTCCGCGGTGAACCTGAACATTATAACGATGTTTCTTCCAAGGCTTATCAAATATATGGCAGGCATTCAAACTTTGAATTGGTTGAAAACTTAATATTGAATGATGTCAAACAACATGATCGCAATATTGTAAACACGCCTCCCGAAGCAGTTATAGCCCTACTACAGCATTACGGAGGCGTAACTAACCTGATTGATTTTACAACCGATTATCTCATCGCCTTGTTTTTTGCCTGCAACGGCAGTTTTGACAAAGACGGCCGCGTTATTCTGCTGAGGCAACGGCGTTATCATACTCTCGTTCCAAGTGTACCGGTTCATCGAGTCACCGCGCAAAAGAGCATCTTCGTACGGCCAAAGGAGGGAAACATCAAAATTGACAATGACAATGTCCGTATCGTAAATGTGCCAGGCAAATCAAAGCTATCAATTCTTGAACACCTGAGAAATTATCACGGACTTAGAAGAGAGACCATCTATAACGACATTCACGGCTTTATTATGCTGCAAAATCAAAATAGACGTGCCAGGGAAGAATTTAACCAAGGAGTTTTATATTTTAATAGTAAAAATTATATGACATCCATTCAACATTTTAATAAAGCCATACAGTCGGACCCGGAGCATGCCGGCAGTTGGAATAATCGTGGTGCTGCATATATCAAGACGGGTGATATTGACAAGGCCATCAAAGATTTCAAAAAAGCAATTGAACTGGATCCGAATCATGCCATTGCCTGGAGCAACCTTGGGGCCTATTATCTCAGGAAAGGGGACATGGATAGCGCAATTAGTAACATAGAAAAAGCGATTGAACTAGAGGAGATGAACACGGAAAATCATGGCGACAGTCTGTTCAACCGCGCAATGTACAGGCTATACACGGAAGACTGGACAGGCGCTATGTCTGACTTGGTTGAAGCCCGTAAACATAGAGCTGACATCGCCGATTTGTTTAAGGAAGATTACAAAGACATAAGTACTTTCGAGGCGGATGCAAGGGTTAAATTACCAACAGAAATTTCAGAAATGTTGGCATAATCTCTGTAGGCGTCCCATGTTTCATCTTATTTCTATATTGGGGGCCATCTAGGACCTCGTGAGGCACGAATCCAGCAAACTTCATCTACGAAGCTGGGTTGCCAGCATATGTCAACGCTAAGGAGCATCATCATGAAGACTGACAATACACTTTGGCGTTGTTTATAAATTGATCTGCGCTAACTTAATCTGCGGATAATTATTCCGTATAGCGGGAGGTGATCGGATAACGCCGGTCGCGGCCGAAGGCGCGCTCGGTTATCCTGACGCCAGGGGCGGCCTGGCGGCGCTTGTATTCGTTCCTGTCCACCATCCTGACCACCTTGTAGACCGTATCCCGGTCATAACCGTCAGTGATGATCTCAGCCGGTGTGCGGTCCAGTTCGATGTATTTCTCCAGTATCTGGTCGAGCACGTCGTAGCTGGGCAGGGAATCTTCGTCTTTCTGGTCAAACCGCAACTCCGCGGTGGGCGGGCGGTCGATGATCCGCTGCGGGATGATCTCCCCGTTCCGGTTGCGCCAGCGGGACAGCTCGTACACCAGTATCTTCGGCACGTCCTTGAGTGGGGCGAACCCGCCTGCCATGTCTCCGTACAGGGTTGCATAGCCCACCGCCATCTCGCTTTTGTTGCCGGTGGTCAATACCAGTTTCCCGGTCTTGTTGGATACAGCCATGAGCAACAGGCCGCGGCAGCGGGCCTGGATGTTTTCTTCCGTTGTGTCTTCGGGGAGATCCTCGAATATCGGCGCGAGGATTTCCGTGAAGGCCGAGAACGGTTTCTCGATGCCGACGATATGGCAGGATACGCCCAGCCTGTCGGCCATTTCCTGTGCGTCTTCGATACTCATGTCCGCAGTATAGCGGGACGGCATAAGCAGCACTTCGACGTTTTCCGGGCCGAGCGCATCCGCGGCGATGGCTAGGGTCAGCGCCGAGTCGATGCCGCCCGATAAACCGATTACCGCGCCCTTGAAACCGTTTTTCGACACGTAATCCTTAACGCCCAGCACCAATGCCCGGTAGACGCTCTCGGTTAAAGCCGGGGGCGGATGTTGCCCTGATTTGGATTCCAGGGTGATATTGCCTGCCGCCGCCCGTTTCACTTCCACCAGGAACAGACCCTGTTCAAACTGCGGGGCCTTGAAAATGAATTCACCACGACTGTCGATCACCAGGGAACCACCGTCGAATACCAGTTCATCCTGGCCGCCGACCAGGTTGACGTAGATGATCGCGATCCGGTGCTCGACTGCGCGCCGCCTCAGCAATTCTTCCCTGACGGCGGCTTTGTCAGTGTGGTACGGAGAAGCGTTGATATTGATCACCAGTTCTGCCCCCGCGCCGGCAGCTTCACCGGCGTGGTCATCGGTCCACAGGTCCTCGCACACGCTCAATGCGACCTTGAAACCGGGGGTTTCAACCAGGTTGAGTTCTTCACCCTCGGTAAAATAACGCTTTTCGTCAAAGACACCGTAATTGGGCAGGTTTCTTTTATGGTAGGTTGTGACGACGCGGCAGTCCCTGATGAGGCCGCAGGCATTATACAGGCGCGTTCCTTTTTCCTGGGGATAGCCGAGAATAACGCTGATGCCCTGCGACCCGCGCATAACCCGTTGCAAGGCCTGCTCCACCTGGACATGTAAATGGGGACGCAATAACAGGTCTTCCGGCGGGTAGCCGGTCAGCGCCAGTTCGGGGAATATGATGGTATCCGCACCGGCACTGTCCCTGGCCCTGGAAATATATTCCAGAACCAGCTCCGTATTCCCGTCTATATCACCGACACATAAATCAACCTGTGCAATAGCGACCTTGTTCACTTTAATTGCGCCGCAACAGCCTCACCCAGTTCGGCGGGCGACCTGACGGTCGTAACGCCGGCGGCATCAAGGGCGCGGTACTTGTCATCTGCGCTTCCCTTGCCGCCTGAGATGATCGCACCGGCATGTCCCATACGCCTTCCGGGCGGCGCAGTCACGCCGGCAATATAACCTACTACGGGTTTATCGACATGGTGTCCGATAAATTCGGCTGCCGCTTCTTCGGCGCTGCCGCCAATCTCGCCAACCATGATGATGCCGGTAGTGGCCGGATCCTGTTGAAACAGTTCCAGGCAGTCAATGAAATTCATACCGTGAACCGGGTCGCCGCCGATGCCGATACAGGTACTCTGGCCAAGCCCGGCCAGTGTGGTCTGGTGTACCGCCTCGTAGGTTAACGTGCCCGAGCGGGAAACGATACCGATACAACCCGGTTTGTGTATATGTCCGGGCATGATGCCTATCTTGCATTCACCCGGCGTGATGATGCCGGGGCAGTTCGGGCCGATCAACCTTACGCCAGGAAATAAATCGATGCTGGCCCGGGCCCTGACCATGTCGATAATCGGGATCCCTTCGGTGATGCAGACTATCGTCCTGATCCCGGCTTCCGCCGCCTCGGTAATTGCCTGTGCCGCATACGCGGCCGGGACCATAATCATACTGGCGTCCGCCGAGGTTTCCGTGACCGCTTCCTTGGCGGTGTCGAACACGGGCCGGTCCAGGTGAGTCAGACCCCCGCGTCCCGGGGTTACGCCGCCGACTACCTGCGTCCCGTATTCGAGTGCCTGTTCGGCATGGAAAGTACCCTGGCGGCCGGTAAACCCCTGGACGATGACCTTCGTATTCCTGTCAACCAGCACAGCCATCAGTTTTCTCCCCGGCTCATCGCCACAACCTTGTCTGCAGCATCACTCAGGCCATCAGCCGATGTAATCTTCAGGCCGCTTTCATTGAGCAGCAACTTTCCTTCTTCCACCCGGGTGCCTTCCAGCCTGACCACGACCGGAATATCCAGCCCCACTTCCCTGACCGCGTTGATGATACCCTCTGCAATCAGGTCGCAACGGACTATGCCGCCGAATATATTGACCAGGATAGCCTTTACTTTCGCGTCCGAGGTAATCAGCTTAAAGGCTTCGGTAACACGTTCCGTGGTCGCCCCGCCACCCACGTCCAGAAAATTGGCGGGATCACCGCCATGCAACTTGATGATATCCATGGTTGCCATGGCCAGGCCGGCGCCGTTCACCATGCAGGCGATATCGCCATCCAGCGCGACATAATTCAGGTCGAACACCTTGGCCTTGTTCTCTTTCTCATCTTCCTGGCTGGGGTCGCGCCAACTTTCGAGTTCCGCCTGCCGATATATGGCATTGTCATCCACGGCGACCTTGGCATCCAGGGCTTCCAGATCTCCTTCTTTGGTGATGACGAGAGGGTTTATTTCAATCAGGCTGAGGTCCTTGTCGACAAATAGCCGGTACAGGCCCGACAAGATATTTGCCAGTTGTTTGCCCTGATTACCGTTCAGTCCCAGTGACATACCCAGGGCCCGGCACTGATAATCCTGTAGTCCCATCACCGGGTCAATGGCGAACGTGAAGATCTTCTCCGGTTGTGTCGCTGCAACTTCCTCGATATCCACTCCCCCGGCGGCGGAGGCCATCACTGAAATCCGGCGTTTGCTCCTGTCGACCAGTAGTCCCAGGTACAGTTCGGAAGCGATATCCGACAGCGCCGAGACCAGCACACAATTCACCGGTTTACCTTCGGCCCCGGATTGTTTCGTAACCAGGTTTGTACCCAGCAGACCTTTAACATATTCTTCCAGTTCCTTTCTACCGGTTACCAGTTTTACGCCACCCGCTTTACCGCGCCCCCCGGCGTGGACCTGGGCTTTCACCACCCAACTGTTACCGCCCAGTTCGGCGGCGATTCCGAGCGCGTCCCCTACGGATTGGGCGGCATCTCCCTTCGGTACGGGAATGCCGTATTCAGAAAAAAGCAT
Organism: Gammaproteobacteria bacterium; assembly: GCA_965116495.1. Classification (GTDB taxonomy): domain Bacteria; phylum Pseudomonadota; class Gammaproteobacteria; order Eutrophobiales; family Eutrophobiaceae; genus JAAXHV01. The sequence continues at coordinate 2,156,567 of OZ220696.1, forward strand.
TTTTGCCTGGTATTCGTGCAGGTTCATCTCCTAAACTCTCTTTATTGTTCCTGTGCAGACAATGCAGTATGGATTCCCGATGGCTGATGCATCAAATATTTTACTGCAATCCATGCGCCGGCGTGTTACAAGAAAATAGTCGGGAACGCGGATTATACGTCTTTAGAAAAAGTGTTACGCCTGTTAATAATAATTGCATTACTGGTTTTGCTGTTCGCCTTGCTCAAGCGGTTTTTCCCGGGGGATAAACCAGAGGGAGACGAAAACCGCATCGCGAAAATGGTCCAATGCGATTACTGTCGGTTATACATCCCGCACACCTCCGCAATAAAGCACGCTACGCGCTATTATTGCTGTGATGAGCACAAAGAGTCGGCAGCAGACAACACATCGTGAGCGGCGACCGCGCTGTCGAACAGTTTATCACCTGTTAAGGATAACTGTATAACAATCCGCAGATTACGCAGATTTCCGCAGATTAATAATTCTTGTTTATGAGATTCAGAGGCACATGGCATTGAAATGGCGTCATATTTACACATTTTATCATCTTATTTTTTATCGGCGAAAATCTGCGTAATCTGCGGATAAATTTCTCACCCAACAGCGCGGATTACTTCCAGCAAGCGGTCATGGACGGCGAGATTCCCTGCCACGACGTTGCCGCTATCCGTCCAGGGACTGCCGCTGTCCATGTCACTTATAAATCCACCGGCCTCACGGATCAGCAAAGCACCGGCGGCAATGTCCCATTGTTCCAACCCGTATTCCCAGAACCCGTCCAGACGGCCGCTGGCGACGTAGGCCAGGTCCAGCGAGGCTGCTCCCGGTCGTCTTATACCGGCGGTGACGGCAGTCAGTTCCCTGAATATCCCGATATAGCTATCGAGCCGGTCCAATGACCGAAAGGGAAAACCGGTGCCGATCAGTGCGCCCTCGAGTGAATTCGACCGGGCAACACGGATACGCCGGCCATCCAGGTGGGCGCCGTCGCCCCTGCTGGCGGTAAACAATTCCTGGCGTAACGGATCATAAACGATACCCTGGTCCAGGATGCCCTTGTGTTTTAATGCAACGGAGACTGCAAACTGCGGAAATCCATGCAGGAAATTAGTCGTGCCGTCGAGCGGATCTATAATCCACTGGTAATCGTCACCCTCCTGCGCACCGCTTTCCTCGGCCAGAATGGCATGGTCCGGATAGGCCTTGCGCAGGATGTCGATAATGATCAACTCAGCGCGCCTGTCGACTTCACTGACAAAGTCGTTACGGCTTTTTTCCGTGACCTCGATACCCTGCAACTGGTCCATGCAACGGGTGATAAAATCACCAGCGGAACGGACTGCGCGGATTCCTATATTCAGCATAGGGTGCATTTTTTTCTCCAGCGGATGTGATAAATCAATTACGAATTAGGAATTAGGAATTACGAATTAGGAATTAGGAATTAAATGTTCAGGTGCCACCACATTCTTAATTCTTGATTTTTATTTCCTGAATTACTTCGCCCACCGGCAATATTGTAAACCAGTTACAATATGAGAATTAAGATTTAAGAATTAATCGTATATGTGACCCCTATTCCTAATTCCTAATTCGTAATTTGTAATTCCTAATTCGTAATTCCTAATTCGTAATTTGTAATCCCTACTCCCTAATTGAATTCAATCATGTTGGAAAACGTAAAGATTGTCCTGGTAAATACGACACACCCGGGAAATATCGGCGCTGCGGCCCGGGCAATGAAAACCATGGGCATGGAACAACTGGCGCTGGTGTCCCCCGGGAATTTTCCCAGTGCGGAGTGCTCCGCCAGGGCCGCCGGCGCGGATGATATTCTTGCCGGCAGCCAGGTATTTTCAGGTCTTGAAGAAGCGGTTGCAGACTGCGAACTGGTTTTCGGGACAAGCGCGCGCGCAAGGAGCATTGCCTGGCCGGAGGTCACGCCTGAAGCCGCAGCAACGCAGATCATCAGCCGCGTAAATATCTCAACCGGCATGGCTGTCGTTTTCGGGCGGGAAAGTTCCGGCCTGTCCAATGCAGATCTGGAACTGTGCCATGCCATGATCCGCATACCCACCAATGCGGATTTTTCTTCCCTGAATATTGCCTCGGCGGCACAGATAATCTGCTATGAGATCAGCAAGCAGTATCTTGCCCGGGAGGAATCAGGAGTTGAGCCGGATAATCCGGAATCCCCGGTCACAGTCGAACAGATGGAATACCTGTACCAGCATTTCCAGGAAATGCTGACCGACATCGGTTATCTCGACCCGGAGAAACCGCGCCACCTGATGCGCCGCATCAAACGCCTGTTCAACCGCGCCCGCCTGGACGCCAATGAATATAATATCCTGCGCGGCATCCTGACGGCGGTGCAAAAATCAATTAAGAATTAAGAATTAGAAACTAGTACCCTTTCCAGTTAATATTGACGTGTTCAGAGCTACACAGCAACGCCAAGACAAGGCGCAGCCCGCAGAGAATGGCGCGCCCTTGTCAAGGGCTGCAACGCCGTATTGGCGTTGCTGTGTAGCTCCCTGCGGGCGGGCCGGGAAGCGGTCGCCCGCGGCGTTACGCCGCTTGGCAAGGACGCGCCATTCCCGGCGCGGCGTGCCTTGCGCTCAACCGCTTCCCGACCCGCTGAACATGTCAATATTAACTGGAAAGGGTACTAGGAATGAATGTGCCGCCTGCGGCGGCTGTTCATCAGTGAATACTCCAACTACCATCCAATTCTTAATTCCTAATTCCTAATTCCTAATTCCAGCTTGCCAGAGTTTCCCAAGAGATTAAAATAACAAAAACTCCAAGGAGACCCTGATATGTCAAACATGGGCATACGAGATGCCAGACGGCCTCCGGCCGATTCGCTGTTGCAGGAAATTGCCGATTATGTCTTGAATGGCGAGGCGGCAAGCGAGGCGGCGCGCAGTACTGCGTTTTACTGCCTGCTGGATACCCTGGCCTGCGCTATGATGGCCCTGAAATTCCCGGCTTGCGCCAAGCTGCTGGGACCGGTGGTGCCCGGGGCCGAAATGGTGAACGGTACACGTGTACCCGGTACAAACTACCGGTTGGACCCGGTTCAGGCGGCATTCAATATCGGCGCCATGGTGCGCTGGCTGGATTTCAACGATACCTGGCTGGCAGCCGAATGGGGACATCCATCCGATAATCTCGGCGGCATTCTTGCGGTTGCCGATTACCTGAGCCTGGAAAATAACGCCGCGGGGAAACACCCGCTGACTGTCGCGGACGTTCTCGACGGCATGATCCGGGCCCATGAAATCCAGGGCGTACTCGCCCTGAAAAACAGCTTTAACGGTGTCGGCCTGGACCATGTCCTGCTGGTTCGCATCGCCAGCACAGCCGTGGTCACAAAAATGCTGGGAGGCAATCGGGAACAGGTCATCAATGCCGTTTCCAATGCCTGGATCGACGGCGGCGCGTTACGCACCTACCGTCATGCACCCAACACGGGTTCCAGGAAAAGCTGGGCGGCAGGCGATGCAACCAGCCGCGCGGTACGCCATGCGCTGATTGCGCTGGCCGGTGAGATGGGTTATCCGTCGGCGCTGAGCGCCGAGCACTGGGGCTTTCAGGATGTGTTGTTCAAGGGAAACGAGGTGATCATGGAACGTCCCTTGGGCTGTTACGTCATGGAAAACGTCCTGTTCAAGATCTCCTTTCCGGCAGAGTTTCATGCCCAGACCGCGGTTGAAGCGGCCATGTCACTGCACGAACAGGTGAAAGAGCGCCTGGAGGAAATAGAAAAAGTGAGCGTGGAAACACAGGAAGCCGGGGCGCGCATTATCGATAAATCCGGCCCCCTGGATAATCCGGCCGACCGCGATCACTGCATTCAATACATGACGGCAATACCCTTGATCTTCGGCCGGCTGGTCGCAGAGGATTACGAGGATGACGTTGCTGCGGACCCGCGTATCGATACACTCAGGGGCAGGATGGAGGTAACGGAAAACAAGCGGTTCACCATCGACTATCATGACCCGGATAAACGCGCTATCGGTAATTCGGTACAGGTTTTTTTCCGTGACGGGTCCAGTACGGATAAAGTCAGCGTCGATTATCCGGTCGGCCATCGGCGCCGGCGCAGTGAAGGCATTCCTCTGCTGCTGGATAAATTCAACCGTGCCGTCGCCGGGCACTTCTCCCAGGACCGGAAACAGGCCATCCTCGCGGCCTGCGCCGACCGGCCCGTGCTTGAAGCCATGCCGGTGAATGTCTTCATGGACCTGTGGGCGGGTACCGGATAAGCATGGCAGGCATGTTCCTCATTGCAAGGAATGTTTGCTCACTGGATTCCCGCGTGCGCGGGAACAAGGCTGAAACGACATGACCGGCAGGCAGGACAGCATAAAACGCACCTATTATTTCGGCGGCCAGTTATCCGAGGGTAGCCGCAGTGACGTGAATTTACTCGGCGGCAAGGGTGCCAACCTGGCTGAGATGACCAGCATCGGTCTGCCTGTCCCACCGGGGTTCACCATTACCACCACCACGTGCGCCGAGTATTACCAGAGTGGCGGCAAACTCCCGAAGGGACTGCAGAGCAGTATCCGGTTGAACATGACCCGCCTTGAGAAGGAGACTGGAAAGCGGTTCGGTGACGACGATAACCCGTTACTGGTCTCCGTCAGGAGCGGCGCAGCCGTGAGTATGCCGGGCATGCTGGATACGATCCTGAACCTGGGCCTGACAGATCGCTCCGTTATCGGACTTGGGCGGCAAACGGGCAACAGGCGCTTCGCGCTGGATGCCTACCGGCGCCTGATCAATATGTTCGGCAACGTAGTCATGGGTATCGAACATGACCATTTCGAAACCATTTTCACCCGGATCAAACAACAGTACGGGGTCAGTGAGGATGCCGACCTGAATGAAGACGGCCTGGAAAACCTTATCGGCGCCTATAAGAAGGCCTATAAGCAGCACAGCGGTGAAACATTTCCCCAGGCGCCCCATGAGCAACTCGAGAAGGCCGTTGAAGCCGTGTTTGAAAGCTGGAACACCCCCCGGGCGCAGGCTTATCGCAAGATCAACAACATCCGCGGACTGATCGGTACCGCGGCCAATATCCAGTCCATGGTATTCGGCAACATGGGCAACGATTCAGGTACCGGCGTCGCCTTTACCCGGGATCCGACCACGGGGAAAAACCAGTTTTACGGGGAGTTCCTGATCAACGCCCAGGGAGAAGACGTGGTTGCAGGCATACGTACGCCGCAACCGGTGGCAAAGATGAAAAAGTGGCGCCCGGAGATCTATGAGCAACTGCTCAAGGTGAAACGTATCCTGGAAACCCATTACAAGGATATGCAGGATATCGAATTCACCATCGAAAAAAGCGTGTTGTACATGTTACAGACGCGTACCGGGAAACGGACGGGCGCAGCGGCGATAAAAATTGCGGTGGATATGGTCAAGGAGACCCTGATAAACCAGAAGGACGCGCTGTTGCGAGTCCCCGCCAATGACCTGAACCAGGTGTTACTGCCCTCCTTCGACCACAAGGCAAAGCGGAACGTACTGGCTACCGGCCTGCCGGCATCGCCCGGGGCCGCGTCGGGTTACCCTGTTTTCAGCGCCGATGAGGCGGTTAAACAGAGTGAAAACGGTCGCCCCGTCATTCTCGTCAGGCGGGAGACCAGCCCCGAGGATATTCACGGCATGCATGTCGCCGAGGCGATATTGACCTCCACAGGCGGCTCGACCAGTCATGCGGCGGTCGTGGCGCGGGGCTGGGGAAAGTGTTGCGTGACCGGCGCAAGCAACCTGATCATCGACGCCAAACGCAAAACCCTGACAATCAGGAACAGGGTAATCACCCAGGAGGATATCATCAGCATAGACGGCAGCAATGGTGAAATTATGCTGGGCGACGTGGCCAAGCAGCCGCCTGTCTTCACAAATGAATTCAAGACGCTGATGGGCTGGGCCGACAGGACCCGGAAACTGGTGATACGCACCAACGCAGATACCCCTATGGATGCAGCCACGGCCCTGGAGTTCGGCGCCGAAGGTATCGGACTTTGCCGCACCGAACACATGTTCTTCGGCGACAATCGCATCGCCGCCATGCGTGAGATGATCCTCGCTGATAACGAGCCCGCGCGGCGCGCGGCGCTGAAGAAACTGTTGCCTTTCCAACGCCGGGATTTCGAGGGCATATTCAGCACCATGCGCGGCCTGCCGGTCACGATACGGTTGCTGGACCCGCCCCTGCACGAATTCCTCCCGGAGGAGGAAAAGTTGCAGCGTCAACTGGCCCGCACCATGAAGCTGAGTATCAGCAGGGTGAACCACCGGATCAACCAGTTGCACGAAGTCAATCCCATGCTGGGCCACCGTGGTTGCCGTTTGACCGTGACCTACCCGGAGATCCTGGAAATGCAGGTAACTGCCATCATCGAGGCGACCATCAACTGCAGGCGGAAACGCATCAATGCACAGCCGGAGATCATGATCCCGCTGGTGGGACTGGAGAGCGAACTGTCCATGCTGAGAGATAAAGTGGAGCAGGTCATCAGTATGGTGAAACACAAGAAAAAGTTCACCGGCAAACTGGATATCCCCATCGGCACCATGATAGAAGTCCCAAGAGCCGCCATCACCGCAGACGACATCGCCGTGCACGCCGACTTCTTCAGCTTCGGCACCAACGACCTGACCCAGATGACCCTGGGCTACAGCAGGGATGACATCGGCAGTTTCATGCCCGAATACCTGGCAAAAAACCTGCTGGAGGAGAATCCGTTCCAGACTATTGACGTGGCCGGTGTCGGCCAACTGGTCGAACAGGCCGTGCACAGGGGCAGGTCGGTAAAACGGGAATTGAAATGCGGGATCTGCGGCGAGCACGGGGGCGATCCGGATTCAATCAATTTCTTCCAGTCGGTACAACTGGACTATATTTCCTGCTCCCCGTTCCGCGTCCCCATCGCCCGCCTGGCCGCGGCCCAGGCAGCCCTCAGGAACCAGCTGGAACTGTTCAGTTAAGCGGGTGATGGGAATCGAACCCACGTTCTCAGCTTGGGAAGCTGATGTTCTACCATTGAACTACACCCGCATTGATCAATCATCATATCTTACAATGAGCCGCACTGGCAGGTAAAAGATTTTGTATAATAGCGCCCATGAATTTACTTGTTAATGGTGAAACAACGTCCCTGGCAAACGCGGCAACGGTTTCCGACTTGATTGCCGCACTGGAAATTGAGGGCAATGTCGCAGTGGAGATCAACAGGGAGATCGTCTCGCGCAGCACTTTCGATCACCACCAACTTGCGGACGGTGACCAAGTGGAAATCGTCACCGCAATCGGTGGAGGCTGAGTCCGAACCTGTCACTAAACCAAATAGGTTAATACACTTTACAATCATGCAAGAAGATGCGTTAATCATCGCCGGCAAGGTTTACTCGTCACGCCTGCTGGTCGGCACCGGCAAATACAAGGACCTGGAAGAAACCGGCAAAGCGATAGAGGCCAGCGGCGCTGAAATCGTCACCGTTGCTATCCGCCGCACCAATATCGGCCAGTCAAAAGACGAACCCAACCTGCTTGACTACGTCAGCCCGGAAAAATTTACCATCCTTCCAAACACCGCGGGTTGTTTCGACTCTGACTCCGCGGTGCGTACCTGCCGCCTGGCGCGTGAATTGCTTAACGGTCATGACCTGGTGAAACTGGAGGTGCTGGGCGACAAGAAAACCCTGTTTCCGGATATCCCCCAAACCCTGGAAGCGGCGCAGATACTTGTCAGGGAAAACTTCAGGGTGATGGTTTACACCAACGATGACCCGATTATGGCGTTGCGGTTCGAACAAATGGGGTGTATTGCAGTGATGCCGCTGGCCGCTCCTATCGGTTCCGGGCTGGGTATTCGCAACCCCTACAACATAAGGACCATCGTAGAGAACGCCAGCGTGCCTATCCTGGTGGACGCCGGTGTCGGTACGGCCTCGGATGCGTCGATCGCCATGGAACTCGGCTGTGACGGTGTATTGATGAACACGGCAATCGCTGAGGCCAAAAATCCGGTATTAATGGCATCGGCAATGAAAAAGGCCATAGAGGCGGGACGCGAGGCCTACCTGGCCGGACGCATGCCAAGACGGGCCTACGCCAGCGCGTCATCACCAATCGATGGAACCTTCTTCAGCTAACTAATTTGGGACACCCATAAATTGGGGGCGGAATTAATTTGGGACAGCCATAAATTGGGAAGCGCTAACTTCCCGTGCGCGCAAGAAAGTATTACTTTTGCGTGCCCATTTATGGGTGTCCCAAATTGCGTTTACGTGCCAATTTGTGGGTGTCCCAAATTACGCTGAATTACGCGGTAAACAATGGGCGGGAAATGCGGGTTAAGAGTTATGTATTGAGACAGGGCCGGCTCACCAAAGCGCAGGCGAACGCAATAGAGCTACACTGGGCTGAATTCGGCATTGATTACCGGGATGAGCTGCTGGACCTGGATGCGCTGTTTAACCGTGTTGCGCCCCGGGTACTGGATATAGGTACCGGCATGGGTGAGACGACGCTCAAGCTGGCGCAGGAGCATCCCGAAAACGATTACCTGGCCGTTGAAGTGCACCGTCCCGGTATCGGACGCCTGTTATACGGCATAGCCGAATACGGGCTTACTAATGTCCGTGTCATCAACCATGACGCAGTCGACGTCGTCAATTGGCAGATACCTGAAGAGTCAATGACGTCCATCTACATCAATTTCCCCGACCCATGGCCCAAGAAACGCCACCACAAGCGCCGTCTCGTGCAACCCGGTTTTATCAACAGGCTCACAAGCCGCATGAAACTCGAGGGGCAATTATACCTTGCCACCGATTCCCGGAATTTGGCAGAATACATGCTGGCCGTATGTGACGCCGAAACCGGCCTGATCAACCTGGCAGGTTTCGGCAACTTTAGCCCGCGGCCTCTGTGGCGACCCCTGACAAAGTTCGAACAGCGGGGATTGGACTTAAACAACCAGGGTTGGGAAATGATTTATTGCCGGCGCCTTGAACAATAATAATCACAAACCATCAACATGTCAGAGTTAACCGAAGCGGCAACGGCAATCACACAGGAAGCGGCGGAAAAAATCCTGGCAGTCTATGCGACTGACTTCGAGGTTCGGAATAAAACCGACAGATCCCCCCTCACCAGGGCGGACATGGCCTCCCATGACGTGATCTGCAGCAGGCTCGCGCGGCTGACTCCGGATATACCGGTGTTGTCCGAGGAATCTGCACATATCCCTTTCTCTACCAGGAAGACCTGGGATCAATACTGGCTGGTGGACCCCCTTGACGGTACCCGCGAGTTCATTAAACGTAACGGCGAGTTCACCGTGAATATCGCCCTGATCCGGGATAATTATCCTGTCCTGGGCGTCATATATGCACCGGTCAAGGGCCTTTGTTATTACGCAGCCAGAAACGAGGGCGCCTACAGGCTGGGCAACGGCGCTGCGGACCTCAGACTCAGGACAAAGACCAGCCGGGCCGACTCCCTGGTCATCGCCGGCAGCCGTTCCCACGGCAACGACCGCCAGCAGGCATTCATCAGGAAGATGGGAGACCGGGTTGAAACCATAGCAATCGGCAGTTCGCTGAAATTCTGCCTGGTGGCCGATGGAAGCGCCGACATATACGCACGCTTCGGCCCCACCTCGGAATGGGACAGCGCCGCCGGCCAGTGCATCGTCGAGGAGGCGGGCGGCAGGGTGACGGACACCGGTTTCAGCCGCCTGCGCTACAATGCAAAGGACTCCTTGATCAACCCGGATTTCGTAGTGTTTGCTGACCCGGGGTTCGGCTGGGAACGACGTTTGTGAACATGCATCAAGTAATGTGAAAACGGCGCTCATCATATCGGCCTGCCTGGCTGCCGGGCTCGGAGGTTTCCTGGCCGGTGATTACCTCGGCCTGTGGAAGCGTACTCAAGTCAGCCGGCTGGAGATCATTCCCATCCGCTTCCAGGCCGTCGACGCCGTCACTGGTGAGTCCGTCGAAAATTTCCACGTACGGTGCAGCGCCCCGGGCAGCTTTAACCTGTGCCTGCCGGTCGCCGGCGCCGGCACAGCGGGCGTGAAGACCTACAGGATCGCCGGGCGGCGTAACTTTGAGACCGGCCTGCTATTCAACCACGACAGGGGACTGGTCCAGGAAGGACCCGAATCCATACAGATATGGGTTATCCACCCGAACTACCGAACCCACAGCCAGGCATCAAGCTATGCGGAACTGGTATCAGTGGGCAGCGGCACGAAGAAAATCATTATGACCCGAAGGTGATGCAGGAAAACAGGTGACTCACCGGCGTTGTGAACTAAATAACTGTTCCTAACCCTCGTTCACTTTCAAGGATGAACAGAGATGACATTCAATGCCAGGCGCAGGCTTTGGCGTCATACTGGCGGATGCCAGTATCCAGAGAGCTTATTATGAACGCACTGCTTAACTGGATGCTGGCATTCGCCAGCATGACGGATTGTCGTTTTTTTTGTTCATAACGAAACTGTAGCAGGGTTAGGAACAGTTATTTAGTCAGGAAAGCCGGTGGGTGTTGGTCTACAATGTAAGTTCATAGTAACAGCCACTACTTATGGGGGCGGATCAATGAGCACAAATCATGGGCGTTGCGATTGCGGAGACATCGAGTATGAATTTGATGATGAGCCCGTAAATACCGTCTTCTGTTATTGCAGAACTTGCCAGTTACATACGAATTCCGACAAGTGGTTCGGTGTATGGGTGCCGTTCGACAGGTTCAGATTGGTAAAGGGCGCCCCGTCAAGCTTCACGGCGCTGGGCGATTCAGGGAGTGAGACACACCGTCTGTTTTGTGGTAGTTGCTCGACAGTTCTAGGTCTCAAGTGTGACGGTTTTGACTTATACTCGTTATCGGCCAGCACGATTGGCGGTGGAGACAGGTTAAGGCCGAAAATGCTCATCTACACCAAATTTGCTCCCGCCTGGGCCACTTTCCCTGAAGGATTACCAAAATACGATATCCTTCCTCCAGGTTAACCCGGGCTAGAAATCCCCCCGGAGCATCAGAATACCTGTCAGGTAATTTTCGAAGTCGTCTGCAATTGCGTGTTGATAGGTAACCATGGGTGTCAGGGTGAAGCGGCCTGCCGGTACTGTCATCGACAGGCTCAGGTCGAAATGGCTTATGTTGGATCCGATACGATAGTAATTATCGTTGTATACGATATTACCTGAACCTGTGAAACTAACTGCGCTGAACAGCTGCTCTACTGTCTGGGCGTTGACTGCACTCATGACAGCCAGCAGACCGGCTGACATCAACAATCCGCGTGGTTGCACGGTTACTCCATCACATGGAAATTCCTACATAGTCTTCCAGTCACCAATCCTTTCAAATGCAGCCGCGGCTGTTAACACGGTGGCTTCGTCGAAATGCCGTCCCACCAGCATCATGCCCACCGGCAAACCATCGGCCATGCCGCAGGGCACATTCATGGCCGGATGATGGGTGACATCTGTCGGGCAGGTGTTGCCCAACATCTCGAAAGCCCTGCCAATGTACTCAATTGGCGCAGCATCGGCCGACCCAAGCGGTTGCGCCCGCATGGCGGTGGTAGGCATGACGATGAGATCGACATCAGCCAGCGCCTCATCGTATTTGGCGCGCAGTACATTCCCCAGGTTCTGGGCCCTGGCATAGTAGACGCCGGGTTGCTGTCTTAGTATGTATTCACCGGCCAGCATGACTAACTTGGTGGTTTTGGATAATTCATCCACCCGCTCACGCCATTGCCTGCCGTAGTACTCCGCCAGGCTCGACAGGTAGTGGCCGTTCCAGCTGGTGCCCTGCGATCCGGCTTTCATCATCAGGGTGGCGCCTTCAAAACCGATGCCGTTCCAGATATGCGGCCCATCCAGGTGCATGGGGATGGATATCTCCTGTGTAATGGCGCCTAGCGCTTCAAGTTTCGCTACGGCTTCACACACTTTGGCATCGACGACGGCCTCACTTTCCGGCCGCGCGAAACCTTCTTTCAACACGCCGACCCTGAGACCTTCCATTCCCCGATCAAGGGCCGCCGTGTAATCCTGCTTCACCACGTTTACCTGGCGCGGATCATGACCGTCTTCTCCTGCGATCACGGAAAGCAGCAATGCAACATCCTCGACCGTGCCTGCCATCGGGCCGCAGTGATCCAGTGTCAATTCGATCGGGAAGACACCGGTATAGGGGACCAGGCCATGGGTAGGTTTGAGGCCGTAAACACCCGTCCAGGATGCCGGCATACGTATGGAACCCCCCTGGTCGCCGCCGAGCGCCATGTCCACCGCACCGATAGATACCAGGACAGCACTGCCACTGGATGATCCGCCGGCTGCACGTTGCGGGTCATGGGGATTGGTTACGGGATGAGGCATAGAAGTAAAACTGGACCCGGACAGGCAAAGATCCTCACAGGTTGCCTTGCCCAGGATGGTACCGCCCGCATCGAGAATACGGGTAACGACTGTGGCATCATTGTCAGGTATGTAGCCTTCCACGGAGCGGGAACCATTCATCATCGGCACACCCGCAATACAAACGTTGTCTTTAATCGCAATTGATTTTCCTTGCAACGGCCCTTCTGCCGAACCCTCGATCGTGGTCTTCCAATACCAGGCGTTGTGCGGGTTGTCCTGCGGGTCGGCTGCATGGCCCTTGTCCCGTTTATAATCGCTGACCAATACAGGCGCTTCCAGTTCATCGATCCTGTCGAAGGAAGCCAAAGTCTCTGTCAATAATTGTTGATACTCTCCCAACTCCGAATCACTGATGCTCATCCCATAGGATTCAGCTATATCAACCATGTCTTGTTTACTGGGTCGTTTAACGGTCATGTTTGCACCTGATGTTATTTCGTGAATTGTTTCATGTTGTAATAGTGGTGACGCAACACATCAATATCGAAACCCCAGTCTTCAATTCTGTCCAGGTTATTATAGATCATTGCGCGTCACGCCCCTTGAAAGGCACAAACTGTGCCCCTCCATAGGTTTGCTCCGTAGGCACTATCTCCATCTGACTGACATTCACCCGCCAGGGTACGTCTACGCAGTAGACGACTGCATCGGCGATGTCTGTTGCGAGCAAGTCTTCGCAGTGGGTCTCGGTGATTTTTTGCCGTTGTTCGTCGTCGTCGACCGCCACGTTGTAGAACTCGCTCACCACCCTCCCGGGGTTGATCTCGGTGACACGTATGCCGGTACCCTGCAACTCCTGGCGCAGGTCGCGACATAACTTGTGCATAGCCCCTTTAGTGGCGCCATACAGGGCCATCGGCAACGGGTATAACGCCGTTACCGAACTCATGTTCACGATATGTCCCCGGCCCCGTTCAATCATGCCCGGTAAAACCGCCTTGATCATGATGAGGGATGCAGTGACGTTGGTGTCCACTGTGATTTCGATGTCCTCGACCTCGGCTTTCCACATTGAACCGAGCGCGCGGCCAAGACCTGCGTTATTCACCAGGATATCGACCGGTTGTTCCTTACCGAAGGCCATAACGGCCGCACGATCACGTACGTCGAGTTGTACGGGTATGCAGCCGGTGTCCCCGGCCAGCTTCTGAAGTCGATCAAGTCTTCGTGCTGCGGCAAACACCGTGACACCTCTGGCTCGAAGTGCACGCGCGGTGGCTTCACCGATCCCGCTCGAGGCCCCCGTTACCAGTGCCTTTGTATTCCGGTCAAGTGGCATGATTCATACTCCATATACATAGTATCTGTTTTTCAACATCTCTGTTTGTGCCTGTCACTGCCAAGAAATTTACGGAATATCATTAACCAACCCATATTGTTTTATCCTCTTTTTGGAATACGGCGCAGCAAGTTTTCCGGGTAACGTAGTTTCATTATACGACCATTTCATCTACAACAGATGTTAAGTCAGGATTATCGGTACTAATTTTGGACACCCATGAATTGGCGATAGCAGCTAATTCAGTATGTGACCATTTTATTGATTGTCGAAAAAATGGTCACATATTTGTAGCCGCTGAAAGAAGTCATCGATGTAAACCTGACCGATTGCATCTACAATTGACTCAAGCCGAAAACCTCTAGTACTCTTTCAACTATAAGGGCTAAATTGACGGATGAATACAAAAATCAGCATGATGACCCCCGGCACATATCCTATGCGGGATTACGTTCCGCTGGCACAACAAATCGAGAATTATGGTTTTGATGAGCTACATGTAGCCGATGATTTGATCATGAAACCAGCCTGGCCAATCCTGACTCTGATAGGCCAGCACACAAATCGTATCAATTTGGGTCCTGCTATCGTTACCCCGATGATCGCCCATCCGGTTTACCATGCGGCGAATCTGGTCGCCCTGGATGAACTTACTGGTGGCCGCGCTATTTGTGGTGTAGGGAGAGGAGGTCTAAATCCTATGGTTGGCCTGAAAAAACCCAAAAGCACCATCAATATGTTACGCGAGACAGTACAGTTAATGCGTAAGGTAATCGCACGGGATACCAGCCCTTTTGCAGGTGAGTATTTCCACGCAACTCCTGAACTGCTATTTCATCATGAACCGGTACGTGACGATATTCCGATATTTATCGGAAGCTGGGGGCCGAAGGTGTCCCAGTTGGGCGGTGAAGTGGCGATTGGGACGAAAGCGGATTGTGTCGCCGATCCTGCTTATCTAAGGAAGCTTCGGGATAATGTCAGAATCGGTGCAGAGCGTGCCGGCAGAGACCCGGACGAGACAGAAATGATTGTGGGACCTCTATGTTCAATATCAACGGATCGTGCCGCCGCCACCAGAAACATGAAAGAATTGCTTGCCATTTATCTACCCTTCCTCAGCCCAACGAAAGAGGAAGTAGGCATTGATGAAGAAGCGATTAAAAAGGCCAATGCGGCGTATCTTGCCGGCGAACACGAGAAGGCGGCATCTTTTGTTCCTGATGAAGCGGTAAAGAGTTTCTCTCTCACAGGTACACCGGAAGACGTCATTCCGCAGATAGAAGCACTAATCGAGGCGGGCGCCACAAATGTTGCTTTCGGTCCGCCTCACGGTCCCGATGCGATGGAAGCGATTAAACTTCTCGGAGAAGAGGTCTTGCCCAATATTCAAAGATAAACGACGATATGAGGCATTTACAGGAGGATTAATCATGACCAACGATAACGAAAAACTACTCGCCGAGTACCCGGCTGCCTGGTCAGCTCATGACATAGAAAAAATCCAGACATTTTTTACTGACGATTGTGTTTACTCTGATCCGACCCTGGGTGTAGAAAAACATGGTAAAGCGGGCTTGCTGGAATTTATAGGGGAGGTACTGAGCATGCAACCTGATTTTCATCTTGAGTATTCAGAATATTTCGCGACCGAAACCCATGGTGCTTCAGTATGGACCATTACCAATACCTGGAATGGAGAATTTCATGGCGTTGATGTGACAGGTAAAAAGGTCAGCTTTACCGGTACCACTATATTTGAATTCAAAAACGGAAAAATCAGCAAAAATACAGATTACTGGGATCTCTCCCCATTGATGTTGCAACTGGGAGTGTTAAAAACTGAGCTTAGAGCTTGCAAGTAACCTGTATTATTTTTCGCTGACAAGCGGATTTTTCGCTTGACCAAATATTGAGGAGCAACTGTGTGAAAATAACATTACCCCTGCTTCTTTTATTACTGGGTTTGCAATCATTTGTTTATGCAGAATCCGGCAATACCAGGATCTTATCCGGTTTATGGGAATATGAGGAGATTTCACACAGTGGTGATGCGGCGTTGCCTAACAAGGGATTATTCTTATTTTACGATGGGCGATTTTTTCAACAAACGATCGATGATGATATGGGACAAGCCCATACGGGCAGCTACAAAATAGTTGGTGATATTGTTTCCTTTGATGTTGAGATGGGCGTATTGGTCAGGGAAAACTCCGAACCCCCACTGGCTGTAAGGCAGAACGCTGAAAACCAGGCAAAAATCAGTGTCAAAGGTGACCTGCTCATCCTGGGGTTTGAAGAAAACACCGTACAAACTTTGACAAAGCTTGCTCACGTGGAAAATGCAAAAATATATCCCCTGATCGGTGGATACTTGGTGTTTACGGACAACAATTTTATCTATATGAGTCTGCAAGACGATAATTTTGCAGCTGGTTCAGGTAAATATTTGAAGGCAGGCAATAGTTTGTCCTTATATGCAAATCCCTGGATATCCGTATCGGGCAGACGGGTAACTTATTCTCACAATGAAGATATTAATTTGAATTTGGAACAGAAAGTTTTTCGTTTCTCTGACGGGAGAAAATTCGACCTGAATGTGTCAGCAGGAGAGGCCGAATAGTGATGGCTCCGGAACAACGCCGGCAGCATTGCTGCCTTCTCTCTATTGTATTAGTCCTGGCCGTATTCTGTGGCAGTACTGCAGTCTATGGGGAGATTGTGGATTTTTCAGTGACGAGTGTCGAAACCGCTTTTGGCGGAAAGACGTTCGGAAAATCGGGGCGGTACCTGAGAGTAGAGGGTGTCGCGACCGGCTTGCTTGATCCCTCTGACCCGCGCAATACCGTCATAGTTGACCTGGACAAAGCGCCTGTCGATCACAATGGTCTGGTCAAATACAAGGTGGATGTTGTCATTATGAGGCCGGAGCAGGGTGGTAACGGTTCGCTGGTCTATTCAGTGACCAACCGCAGCCGTTTTCTGGACCTTTATTTTTTCAACTGGAACCCGGAATACCGTATTGCTTCCAATCAACTGGCTGTTGAAGACGCCGGCGATGGCCTGGTGATGCAAGAGGGTTTTACGTTCGTCTGGAGTGCCTGGGACGGCGGTATTCAGCCGGGTGATGGGATTCTTGTGGCAGACTTTCCTGTCGCATTGGCAGATGGCAAACCTCTCGAAGGTATGAACCTTGTTGAATTTTCCGATACCGGGACAGACGCTGTTTTTACAGCGAAGCTGTCGCACCCTGTCGCCGATCAGCATACCAGCCGGGCGACACTGACGGTACGTCAGTTTGAAGCAGATGCCAGGGATATACCGGGGGATTTGTACTTCTCCTATGAAAACGATGAAACCTTGAAAATTAACCGGCCTGCGGGTTTTGATTCCGGCGCAATTTATGAATTTATTTATCCTGCGTTCGACATTACCAGGATAAAAGGGAGTGACGGTACGGTCATAGACGAGAACGGTATCTTCGGTATTGGTTTTGCCGGCATAAGAGACCTGGTTTCCTTCCTGCGTCATGATGAAACTCAAAAGAACCCGGTGAGTGAAGCGGGGATAAACCGGGCATTGATTTTTGGTTACTCACAATCCGGCAGGATGATAAAGGATTTTATTTATGAAGGTTTCAATGAAGATGAAAAGGGCCGGATTGTATTTGAAGGAGCCATGCCCTCTGCATCGGGCGCGGCCAGGAGTTATATTAACTGGCGTTTTGCCAAACCCGGAAACTATACAACTCAACATCGCTGGCACCTGCAACCGGGTGACCAGTTTCCTTTTACCTATGGCGTCATCCATGATCCGGTTACCGGCAAATCAGACGGTATCCTCAACAGGTGCAGCATAAGTGAAACATGCCCGAAAATCATGCATGTGGATACAGGCACGGAAATCAGGGGTAGGCGAGCGTCACTGGTCGTCACAGATCCGCTGGGCCAGGACGACCTTGTTTTGCCGGATAATGTCCGTGTTTACTGGCTGGCCTCATCGACGCACATCCCTTTCAACTTCAGGGATCTCAGCACTGCTTCGACACGGCGCCCGGGACAGCACGGGGTCGAAGTCAAGAACCTTACCAGCCCGGTGGATATCCGCCCGGTGCAGAGAGCCTTGTTCCTGGCACTTGATCACTGGATTGCGGCCGGCAGGCGCCCCCCTGAATCCAGTTACGGAAAGATCAGCGACAACACCCTGGCGCCGATGAGTCATATCGTCGAGGGTTTTCCATCACCTGTCCCCGGTTTCACCTTCACCGCAAACTATAATGCAATTCGGCAAACCGATTATGTCCTGGGCGATGATCCGTTAAACCCTTACAGGCTGGGAAAGAGTTATAAGGTGTTATTTTCTGCAATTGACGAGATCGGTAATGAAATCCCCGGTATCCAGTTGCCGAGAGTGGCCAATCCAATCGGTACCTACACCGGTTGGAACCCGAGGGCAACCGGGCACGCAGAGAATGATCTCGCCGAATCCTTTGGTTCATGGGCCCCCTTGTCGGATACCAGAGAGTCACGTCTGGAGACGGGCGATCCACGGCTTTCACTGGAGGAACGCTATGGAGGCCATGCCGAATGGGTGGCCGGGGTGAAGCACAGTGCAGATGAACTTGTCAGAAAAGGCTATCTGTTGCCACGCGACAGGGATACTATTATTGCGCAGGCTGTACAGCAGGAGTTTTAAACTGTCAAGGCGATATAATTCTATTCTTCTCTGCACAAAATGTTTGATAAAAATCGAGGTTAGGAATGGAGTGGGATCGTGTTAAAAATGCCCTTTACAGAATGACTGCCTTTATTTTTGGTTTCACTCTCCTTTTTGCTGGTTCCATAGTTAGCGCCGCGTCAGAAAGACCCAATATTGTTTTTATGATGACTGATAACTTTGGATATTGTCACTGGATTGGTGTTGTTAACGGCAATGGCAAATACACACAATAACCGTAACAGAGCCCGTGATCTTGGATTGCCTTTTAAAGGAGAAACAGGTAGCTGGAATTCCATTACCGATATCAGCGGCGTAGAGGTTGGATACACAACTCTTATTGAAGGTGAAGGTGAAGGTGAAGTGATAGTCGGGGAGGGGCCGATACGGACTGGAGTAACAGCCATTTTGCCGCGTGGGAAACAGAAAGAACCAGGTATTGTTTGGGCCGGACAATACAATCTCAATGGCAATGGGGAGATGACAGGCACTCACTGGATAAATGAAGCTGGATATTTTGTAGGGCCAATTTGCATCACCAATACCCATTCGGTAGGAATGGTCCATCACGCCACGGTTGGCTGGATGATTGAACAATATCAGAGTTATCTTGTTGAGGGTCATGCATGGCCCATGCCGGTAGTAGCAGAAACATATGATGGAATGCTTAATGATGCGTGTGGTCGCCACATAAAGGAAGTCCATGTACTAAACGCCCTGAATTCCGCGCAGAACGGTCCTGTTGAAGAGGGAAATGTCGGTGGAGGAACGGGCATGATGTCCTACGAGTTCAAAGGTGGAACGGGCACCTCCTCACGCAAGATACAGATAGCAGAAAAGGATTATATTGTTGCGAGTCTTGTACAGTCTAATTTCGGCCTCAGAGATGAGTTAAATGTTCTTGGCGTACCTGTAGGCGAGCATATTACGCAAAACGCTTTTGTTTCAGAATTGATTGGCCATGAACAGGGGTCAATTATTGTAATTCTAGGCACCGATCTGCCGATGTTGCCTATACAACTTCATCGGATGGCCAAACGGGCTGCTATTGGACTGGGGCGAACCGGAACCTGTGGTGGCCAGTATTCCGGTGATATTTTTCTTGCTTTCTCTACCGCAAACGAACTGCGTTTCCCGGGGATGCAGGATATGCAGCCGGGCGAATATAATATAGATTTTATCAATAATCATCATCTTGATATCGTATTTGAAGCAGCAGTGCAGTCAATTGAAGAGGCAATCATCAACGCAATGATAGCTGCAAAATCAATGACGACGGTAAAACCGCCAGGATACACACTTGATGCAATTGACCATGATATTTTAAAAGATATCATGGGCAAGTACGGCCGGCTGGATAGATTGTAAGGATGTCACCCAAGGCACATCTGAGTTATCAGGAATATTCCTGACATGTTATGCGCTGGAGGTATTTGATAGCGATAATCGAAAGATCAGGGCCAAACTTATGCCGACGCAGGCACAGCATAACCATAGTGCTGGGGCAATATTGCCTGATGAATAGACAGTTGCAACAACTGCCGGGCCGATGGCCAGCCCGATACCGACGAAACCATTGGTGCTTGCAACGAGACGACCGGTATTATCAGCGGATGCTATACATGCCAGCATGTAGGGCAACACAAAATTCCAGGCAAAATTAAACATGCACGCAGCAACCAGGTAGTCAAAGTAGGTCAGCGATGCTGTTAATAGTGCTATACCAAGAAACGTGAGAAAATGGCCGGCAATTATCGGAAGCATTCTTCCAAACCTGGATGTCAATGCGGCTGCAAGGCCCGCGCCTGCCAAGCCTAAAAGAGAAGAAATGGCAAGTGCTGTTCCTATGCTGGCGCCACTGAACCCCGCATTGTCGCCGATTCGTTCTATGTATGCCCATACACCTGTAACGCCAATGTAGTAAACAAGCATTGCAAGCAAACCAAGTACTGCCCAGAAAAGTCGCCAGTGTTCAACAGATAAATTATTTCTGCTTTTAATGACGTGTTTTCCCTGGGCAGGAAGATATTTGACGAAAAACAGAAAAATTAACATTGCGAGTGCAATAGTGATGTACGCAAAACCTATCCCGAATACGGGCAGTAACCGGGAAAGTACCATTATGGATAGTGTTTGAAATAACAGGTTTCCCATAATCAAAAATCCGAATACACGATCCGGGTCCTTCATTAAATGAATTGATACGACACATAACACCATACATGTGCCGGCACACGTGCCGGTAAATAATCTAAGCAGAAAAAATATTTCGAAATTGGTCGCAAAAACTGTACCTATATTGCCCGCGATGACACAAATCATTGCAATCCGGGCAACTGTTCGCCAGTTTACATTCCTGACCCACCATAGCGCTGGAAGGCTGGCGAGGCCCATACCCCCAAGATCTGCAGACATTAAATAGCCAGCCTGGGCCTCGGTAAAACCCAGTTGAGATACTAACGCGCCAACAAGTACCGGTGCCTCCAGGAGAACAGCCGCACCAAATGCACCCAGGAGCACGATAAGCACGACCGTTTTTATGCTGTTCACGTCACTCATAGTTGTATTGCTTTTTGTTAATGGAAAAAGCGCATAGACGTTGTAGCCGGTTTCTATTGAGCGCCTGAATATTTCTCGAATCAGGCGTTAATTCCCAATGAAACGGTGCAACACGTTCCGGGTAATGCGGGCAATATCATTGTTACCATCATCAACCATCAGGCAGGGACTCCATGCCATGGAACCGGAAGAAAATACTGCGCCGCCATTTGGCACTTCGTAGTAAGCGATATCGCAGCGAACCTCACCCAGTACCTCACCGGTACTCGGCAGGTCCTCGGGCAAATTCAAGGAAAAGCCTTCGAACTCTCTGGCGCTTGCCAGGCATACAGTAGACATCGGAGAGCCACGGCGGTAATCAACGCGATCGAATTCAAAACCGGCAGGGCCGCCCATCAGGTCGCCGTCGGCGTAAATTCTATCGCTTTTAACACCGTCAAATATCCAGGCAAACTCCGGAAGCCTGCTTTCTTCAGTGCGGTAATAAGCTGCTGCGGGGCCGAAAACAACGCCGGAGGCGCCAACGCCCAGGAGCGCGTGGGGCTCTCTGCCCCGTGCGGCCCAGGGTCCGCAGAGACCGGCATCGGCAGCGTGAAAATACTCTCCCGGATTAGAATACCAGGGGATGATACCGGATTTCCCGCGGCGAACTTCAATCACGTTGGGGTCGAAAGGAAGTATGGATGCTACAAAGTAATACCCTTGCCCACCAAGATACATCAAACGACCACCTTCGTGTGTATAACGGGTGAGAGCATCCAGCATCTCGCGACTGCAGTATTCCGGGTGCTGGCCGGTAAGCACAACATTGTATGGTTCAAGTGCGCTCACACCTTCCCGGTGCAGATCATGGTCAGTAATGACGTCGAAGTCGATGTTGATGTGATTCAACCAATCGGTAATGTACAGATCTGCACCCAGCTGGTGGGGGCCCTGCAGCAGCGGATGGATGTAACCAGGCCGCATGTTGACCAGGGGCCTGGACCAGCTGGAGTGGCAGCATCCCGTGCGGTCTTTGTGGATGTCATAAACACTGAGTAAACCCTGTTCAGCGGTCCATAAATCAGTTTCGCCAACAATTTCCTCAAAGGTTTTCCCGGCAATGTCTTTGATGGCGGGGTTTGGCCACCAGTGGCGTTCATTGGCGTAAGCCAGGTGGCTGAATGTAGGTAATAAAAACGCTACTTTGGCTTCAGGGCGGGCGCTGGCAGGTCGAATGACAAAGGGGATGCAGTCATAGCCGCCATTACCCTCCAGTTCTACGCCGTACATCCCCGGTGTTAAATCGTTTGGTACTTCCCAGGTAATGAAGGGTTCCCAGTCTGCGTCGGTTAAATCATCCGAGTGAAAGGCAATGGCGCCATATTGTTCAAGTGCGTCCGTAAAGCGAATATTGCCGCCATCCCAGTTATGCCCGGTCATCGCGCGTTGAGGGCAGTTAACCAGCTTGCCATGAAACGCATTTTTTCCGCTATCGAATACGGTATCGGAGCTTTGCGCCCGGGAAAAATCCCAGTCCGCCACCACTTCACTCTGGTTAGCGATGATCCTGGGCCGCTCAATTTTGCCGTCGAAACACGCGCTGACAGAGTCGCCTGTTAAGCATGCGGCAATACAAAAAGCAGAGCCGGGCGCAACTGGGTGACCAGCGCCGGAAAACGCCGTTTGAAAATGCTCAAGCTGATCAAATTCCAGGCTGCGCAGTACCAAATTCAACGTATTGCTATCGGCCTCGAGAAATGCTGTAACTTCAAACCACCTCAAGTCATCTACGGGCGATCGGCTACTGACAATTACGCCTCCCCATCGAAACTCCACCAGGCCTGTTGGATTGACAAACAAACCATGGTTTCCATCCCAACACATAAGTGCTTGATCTTCACCACGCTGTGAGCCCGTTGGGCGAAAAAACAGGCTTAGTGACGGACATTCGGGTCGGGGAATAAAGTCATCAAAGCGAAGATAGCTGCCCAGGACTAAAGATTGTTCGCGCCCCGGGTAGTCGCCATTGAGACTGCTCTTAACAGGCTGGTGCAGTGTACGGGTGCGTGCCAGTTTCACCAGATGTGCAGCGAAGGTATCGGCTGGGGTGCTTGCCATAAACTGCAAGGTTCCGCCCTGTCGGACACTTGGCTTGCTACAGTAGCCGACGATTTTATCCGGGTTAATCACGGATTGTTTTAACACGAAATAGAAGCACTTCCCTGTGCTCGCACGTTCTCAGAACAAGTCAAATTCCGCTAAAAGTTATACTTTAACCGCAGGTACCACTCTGCTGGGCGGGATGCTGTAGCGATAACGGTAGCAGGGTCAGCTACGGTGGAAATACTGTAAATTTTATCAGTCAAGTTGGTGCCGCCCAGGCTGACAAGCCACTTATCGTCAGCACTGGTGTAGGTCAGACTGGCATCGAGGATGCCATAACTTTTCTGAAATGCTCTCGGGTCGTTAGCAAAATCTTTCTGCTGATCATCTGTCCAGCTGTAATCACTGCGTAAATAAAGTCGACCAGAATCATTATCAAAGAAGGTGACTGTCCCGCCTAGATGCAGAGTCATTTCTGGCGTTTGTTGAAATATAAAAGTATCTGCATTAGGGAATTCGCTAAGCATTTCAGGCGTAAAAGTTTTGTATTCCGCATCCATATATCCCAGGCTTGCCTGAATATCCAACCAATCTGTGGGCACAGCAACGACCTCCAGTTCAACACCTTCAATCGTCGCAGTTCCGGCATTGGACAGTGTGGGAACCGTCAGCGGACCTCCCACGTCAACGTTCAGAGTTGTCTGAAAATCTTCGTAATCAACATAGAACAGCGAGGTGTTCAGCCGCAACCTGTTGTCGAAAAACTCACCCTTCATGCCGATTTCATACGAATTTGCCGTTTCAGGGTCCGCATAACCAATAATATCGTCGCCGGTTAAACCCGGTGGTGGAACTATTGCAGGGAAGTATCGCATGGAAAAGCCGCCACCTTTGAAACCTTCCGCATATAAGGCATACACCATCAGATCATCCGTAAATTGATAGCTCAAGCTGGCCATGGGCGTAACGCCGTCACTGGTACGCTTGTACTTGCCCGGTGGGAAAAGATTAGTACCCAGAGGACCAAAAGCGCCGTCGAGGACATTTGTATACCCTGGAACAGGCCGCGCATCTGGGTTGGTATACCTATGTAGATGTTGCAAGGTAGGATCAAAGCGTCGGGTTTCATCTGTGTAGCGTACGCCAGCGGTTAACGCGAGCTTATCCGTAATATCATAGGTACCCTGAGCAAACACTGCCCAACTGTTGTCGTCTATGAGACCACCGCTGTCAAAACCAAAGTCTCTGAACAAGACCGGGAAAACCTGGCGACCTTCCTCTGAACTATAATAGAAACCTGCCAGGTAAGAGAGCCGTCCAGCAAAGGCCGTGCTGGAAACCTGCAGCTCCTGGCTAAAGTTTTCCAACTCGATATCCTGTGCGATTGTGGAGAACCAGTAGGGATGTATAGAAAGATTCTGATTCACGTCAACGTCTACCTCTCGATACGAGGTAATGGACTTCAGGTCAAAATCCCCAACGTTCCAGTCCAGGGTTAGCCCCAGGCCGCGAACGTCTGCATCCGACTGGTTCGGTCCTGACTGGGTAGTTTTTAAATCGTCAAGTCCAAATTCGTATTGCTCATTCATGCAAATCGGGTTTGAAAGCCGCGCCGCGCCTGCTGTTAACGCGCACTCACCAGTGGTAACGGAGGTGTTATTAAAAAGGCCTACTAGGGATGCGGTCTCGTCCGTTGCCAGCAGGAATTGCCCCGGTGTTTCTTCTCTGATTACAGACAGGTCAGCTGTTACTGTTGCCATCAAATCACTGGTGATATCCCACTCCAGTGCTAAACGGCCACTCATACGATCAACATTGCCCTGGGTTTCCCCGGTGTTGGCTGCGATTTGAGGACTAACGTCAAAGCCAACGCGATCGACATGACCGTCGCGGTTTTGAGTTGACAAGGATAAGCGGCCACGGAGAGTGTCAGTCATGGGACCCGAAACAAACAGCTTTCCATCTATACGATCATAATCGCCAAGGGTCACTTCAACGCCCCCTTCAAACTCCTCTGTGGGTCGCTTGGAAGTAATTGAAATCGCACCACCGATCGTATTCCTGCCAAAAAGTGTCCCCTGGGGCCCGCGTAATACTTCGACCTGCTCGACATCGACCGTATCCAGCAGAGAACCCACAGATTTACCTATGTAAACACCATCAAGGTAAACACCGACACCGGGCTCTACCGTAATAACATGGTCTGATTGACCAATGCCCCGAATATAAACCTGTGTCGATGCGCCGCCGCCAGATTCAGTTGCTACAGAGTCAAATTGTACGTTTGGCGTATATTTACCCACATCAGTTGTCCGCAGGATGCCACGTGTCTCTATTTGCTGGGCACTAAATGCAGACACAGAGATTGGTGTCTCTTGTAAGGATTCCTCCCGTCGCCTGGCGGTCACGGTTATTTCCTCTAGACCTGCTTCGCTGCCCTGGGATTGTGCGTATACGACAACGGGATACGTTCCTGGTATCGAAACGATGAACGCAACGATACCTGCGAGTGTTATCTTTTGTCGGGGTAACATGGTTTTGTCCTCCTCTAATAAGCTGGTTAATCTGTTAATGGCCGAATACCAATGTAAAACGCGCCGGGTTAGTTACTCTGGGTTATATGATGACCATAGGGTTCGGACACCGTTACGGGCTCCCGGGACTTTTGCATCAATTTACCATCCTCGACGTCGAAGTATTCCGTCTTCGGTTCCTCCAGGGCGTCCCGGTTTTCTTCTCTGTCCACGCTATAGATGTCCCCATTCGGGCCGGTGCTTTTCGTTATGATATCATTGATTTTCCGGTAGTCTTCCCCATCAAGTGAAAAGTCGAAGACCCGCAGGTTTTCCTTGAGGCGAAGGGCATGTTGCGGTGTTTTCACTATGCCGGTAGGTTTTTTTCTCTCCCCGGGTAATCAGGAAACGGCCGCCGCAATTAATATCGGGACAGGCGATGATGGCGTCGTGCTCATCCAGTCGTACTTGGTCGTTTCCCGGCATCACCGGCAATAACTTCCACCTTCAGGTCATAGAGTTCATATTCGTCTTTCAAGATTGTCCCCGATTTTTAGTCTCACCGGATGGCCTTACTGATCGAATGGCCGGAACACTTGTATGTCCACTGCTAAAAGCGTCACTTGACCAATATTAGTCATACGACACCTATTTTGCAACATAATATTACCAACCATAGTTCGCCCACAGGGCAAAGAGCTTTATCTCGGTTGAATAACGGGGGTACTTTGGGGATCAGGAGGCGAGAATGGTAAGGGCTTCACGCTTGATTTTTGCAGCAATATCCTTGATCTGATACTTCTTTTCCACACCAGGGCTGTGGACGAGAGGGGTGCCCTGCAACATGGCCAGGATCAGGGCGGATTTGTCACGCTGTTCCTTCGGCGAAAGACCCGGTGTCAGGGGTTTTACCAGGGTATAAATATAGTCACAGTAGGCGGACGTCATTTTGTCACGGCATTCCGCCGCGAATTCATCCCTTGTGGCCAGAGCCCAGAGTTCAAACTGGAAGCCCCGCACGAAGGGTGTCTCATTGTCGTGGACACTGTATTCAATAAATGCGGCGAAGCGCTCTTCTGCAGTCATATCGGGTAAATCCACTGCTGCTTTCGCCGTCTCCAGCTCCATATCTGTCATCTGTTCAACGACGGCCAGGAACAGATCTCTTTTGGTCGGAAAATAATATTGCAGGTTTCGCAGCGTGATCCCCAGTTTTGAGGCAATATTGCGCATTGTGAAGGCGCTGTAGCCATCATAGGCAAGGACTTCCGCCGCCGTGGTGAGTATATCCTGTAATTTTTGTCGCCCCTTTGGATATATCGCGGTCCCGGGTGACAAAGCGGATAATTTTGAAGGATCGACACGTACATTCATCGAACGATATGCTTACTTTAGCGAGACCCGCGCAGCGACGAGGCACTGGTGGACATCATAGACGCCCGGAAATTGTTGTGTTATCGGTTTTGAAACCGGGAGGCTGCTTGATTAGTGACTCGGCGGGGATGCCGAGTTGCTCGTGCAGGCGCCAAATCATTTTAAGTGTGAGTGAGCGTTTACGATTCAATATCTCATAAACACGATTTCTCCTGCCGATCATCGGCTCAAGGTCTTTTGCCGTTAATCCCTTCTGTTCCATTTCAAACCTGATGGCGGCAACTGGGTCGGGTAAGTCAAGCGGATAATGCTTATGTTCATACGCTTCGACCAGGGTCGCCAGTACATCCAGTTTTTCACCTTCAGGTGAATCCGGTTGCGCTGACATCAGCGTTTCTATCTGTTTCAGCGCCGCCCGATAGTCGGCATCTGTTTTGATGGGTTTGACTTCCATCAGTTGTTCCTCCAGGGACTAAATGATTTGTGCATCAATCCGGTTATATTGGGCATGTGTCCCGATAAACCGTATGTAAACCACTCGGTAAGCATAATTAACCCAGACAACCAGCCGATACTTGTTGCCGGCTATATTAAACACCACTCGTCCATCCTTGAGGATACTGGCATTGCTGAAATCCTGTTTGACATCAGCCGGCGAAGTCCAATCAGCTCGTAACGCTCGTCGATACCAGGCCCTGACCGGCTCTGCCGCATCTTTGTATGCAGGGTTTTGCTCCCAGAGCCGTTCGAGCATAGAGAGCGCTATGATCCTCATTATCCGACACCATGTCCTAAATTGGGACTATTATAATCGGTTATTCTACATACTGCAATGGTTAACGGAAATCCTGTTAACGGAAATCCCTGTTAACCGAACAAGCGGTAAAACGTGTCCTGGCCTGGCAACTTTCTGAAACAATGAAACAGCAAGGCATCAGAAAAGTGGAAATGGCCGGGGACGCAATAGTAAAAACTCTGATGCCACAGTGCTCCGACCCCGGAACTTTTAAGTGATGTGCTCGCTCATCCATTCCTTCAGCAAAGACACTGCCTGCGCCTGGTGTGCGGGCTGCTCGCGGTAGTAGTGAGTCGCGCCGTCAATCCGTTCAAAGCGCTTGTTTGGACTCCCCAGGAGTTCAAAAATTTTTCGCGGGTGTGATGCCGGCACTGCATCGTCGGCCCCATTTTCAATGACCAGGGCCGGCACGCTGATCGCAGGTGCATTGTCTGCGCTGCGTGCGCGGCTTTTATCAAAAGACCATTGCGACATCCACGACCGCAAGGTGGTAAAGCGGGCAAGACCCACGGGTCCCGAGTTGACTGCGCGCGGGTCACCGAGGTAGCAGTGATTGGGTTCGCGCTGGTTCGGATCGACTGCAGGGTCAATCCAGCGCGGGTCGCACATCGTCCGGTGAACAATGAATGGGCGTTCAATCGCGCCGTCGTCAGCATAGGCAAGACGATCAAGCTGTTGTTTCACGCAGGTCGTGATGCGCCGGTTGCGCGCGATCTGCGCTGATCTGAATCTGTCGAGAAACTCCGCATTGAAAGGTGGCGTGTGAGTTGTTTCCTGTGCGTAAATATCAAGCTCGGGATCGCGCGTATCCGGGTCGGATTCAATCATGACCGAAGGGTCGAGCCACTCGGTCAACGTTTCCGCGCGGCTGAGGTGCGCGGCGATACTGAGTATCCCGTCGGCCGCCGGCAGGCCGGCTGAAGACAGATCGACAGGGTCACCCGCAGGCGTGGCGGTGACGCTGGGCGTTTCGGCCTGTGCCTGGTAGTAGATAGATAAAGAGCCGCCGCCGCTCCAACCGGCGAGTATCACGTTCTCGTAGTTCAGTTCGTCGCGTGCGAAGGTGATATGCGCGCCCAGGTCGAGCAACACCTTCTCGATTATTAGCGGCGTGTCGTTACGCAGGTAGCGGCTGTTGCAACACATGACGTGTACGCCGGCTTCAGCGAGTGCCCTGGGTAAGGGCAGGAGAGACAGCGACGACGACGGATGCATGAACAGCAACACCGATTTGGCGGGCGCAGCGCTACGCCGCAACAGTTGACCCTCGAGGAATATGCGGCCGGCTTGACCAACGAAGCCGTAAACTTCCGTGAACAGACTCTGCTCGTTGTATGAAATCGTATAGCCGTCGCGGGCGAACGGTTCGCGCAGTACTTCTATTTGCATGGACGCTTCGCTAAGCGGATTTAGTGCCGGCTTTGCGTGCGTTCCACTTGTCCATTTCCACTACCGCGTCCTGTGCCATCTGCGACCACATCGCCTTGGTGTCGGTGCGAACGGAAACTTCGAGGCGATGGCCGTTCGGATCGTAGAAGTACCAACTGTCGCACATGCCATGTTCCACCGGTCCCAGTACGTCGGTACCCATATCACGCAATCGCTGTGCCAGGGACGCCGCTTCCTCGTGGGAGTCGATCTCGAGAGCCAGGTGCTGCGCCCAATCCTGTTCAACTCGCGCCGCCGGACCGGCGTCTTCGAGGATGTCAAAGAAGGCGATGAAACTGCCGTCTTTCATCTCGAAGAAAATGTGGTTGTGCGGCTCGTTGCGTTGCAGTGACGGCACGTGTTCCTGGACCAGCGCGGCGGCGAACTTCAGGCCCAGGCCATCGACATAAAATTGCCGCGTCGCTTCAGCGTCGAGACAGCGATAGGCAACATGGTGAAGTTTCTTGAGCATCCGCTTGCCTCGTCTCCAGGGTAGCTTGATAATAATGTATAAAGAGATAAATTATACAAAAATATTATCGACGGTGTGAGGATTTGACGGCACATGACCATGGCACAAACTAAAAGCCCATCAACGGCGCGCTTTGCGCGCGACCTCGGCGAGGTACGCAAGGAAGTTCTGGCCAGGGTAGAAGCGATACTGCCGGCGCTGGCGGACGCGGCCGCAGACGCGGAAGCAGAACGTGATCTGACGCCGGAATCCTTCGCTGCCCTGGTCGAATCCGGTGCGCTGCGGCTGTTCGCGCCGCAACGAGCGGGCGGATACGAGGCCGGTTACCGGACTTACGTTGACTCGACCGTCCTGTTGGCGCGCGCATGCGGTTCATCGGCGTGGTTTTCCTTCATTCTCAATCATGGGGACTGGCAGACCGGGCAGATGAGCGCTGCGGTTCAGGAGCGTGTGTGGGCCGGCAATTCGGCTTCGGCGAAGGTTGCGGTGCCGCTCGCGCCGATGCCTGGCTGGCGCGCCGAGCGACATGACGGCGGCACAACGGTCTCGGGCGACTGGCCGTACTCGTCAGGTAGCTCGCACGTCAGTTGGGCGCTGATCGGTTTTCCGCTGCTGGACGATGACGGGTCGCAGACAGACAACATGATCGGGCTGGTCAAGACCAGCGGGATCCCGGTCCGCGACACCTGGCATGTTGCCGGTATGGCTGCGACCGGCAGCAACACCTTTGAAATACAGGATGTTTTTATACCGGACGAGGAAACGACCACCTTGTCCGCAATGATGAGCCACCGGTTTGAAACGCCCCACACCGCTGAAGCGCAATACCAGATGGATTCCGTCGTGGTCTTTCACATCGCGACCCTGGTGCCAGTGGTCAGCCTCGCGAAAGCCGCTCTGGATTTGACCATGGAACGCATCACGACGCGTCCTAAACCGATGACTTATACGTTTTATACGGATACCACCAAGTCGGCCGCGACCCAGTTTGCGATGGCGCGCGCAACCTGGTTGATCGAGACGGCATTGGAGCAGACGCGCGCCACCGCCGACGCCATCGATGCGCAAGCACTGACGGCGCGTCCGTTCCCGGCGATCGACCGCGCAACGTTTGCCATGCGTTCGGCACAGGCACATCGCATGTGCCGCGAAGGCGTGGACTTATTACTTGATGTACAGGGCGCAGGCTCTTTCGCTCTTAATAATCCGCTGCAGAGGATCTGGCGCGACATGCATGTAGCCAGCCGCCACGGTATGTCGGTGCCTGGCATGAAGCAGGAGATGTACGGCCGCGCGTTGCTGGGCGCCGATGAACAGCAGATGACGCCGATTCGCTAATCGCGATTTAACGCAGGTATTCACCCAGCTTAAACAGGTCTACGAGTAAAGCAACCTGCCCCGGGACTTGCTGTAACTACACAGATTTCTCCGTCTCACGCTGGTTGAACAGAAAAAAATTTCGGTCAGGAGACGCACAAACTACCCACTGTCCAGTTATAATGATAACTGCATCAGGTCATCCACTTGGACGCGACTTTAAGATAGCCCTGGGATACAGCTTGAGCGTGTTTCAATATGTGGTAATACAACTCAGGAATATTATCTTTCCTGCCGGTACTTTAATTGATTAAAGGAGGCAATGGCTCGACGCCTATTGTCGGTATTTCAATTATTGTTGTTTTGTCTATAGGGGTTGATATGAAATATCTCATTCTACTGATGCTTCTGTATATTCCACTCGTTCATTCGGCTGATTATCGCAAAGAAATTATGGATTATATGATTAATCCTTGCTTCAAACAAACCATGAAAAGAGAAGGACTGGATCCAAATAATCCACAATTATTGAATTCATATATTGACACATATGGGAAGCGTATTATGGATAATGTTGAGATATTACAACTAACTTTAGAACAATATCATCCGTCTTATCCAGAACGCCAAGAATTATATCAAATTGGATTACGCAGTTGTCTAGATGGGTTTTAATGGAAGTATGGCCGAAAGAAAACCCGGCTAAACTACACCTGACTGATATGGCCCACTACCTTGGCTAGAGGTTTGAATCTGACGAGAAGGATGTTCGCGTGATTGACAACAAAAGAACCACAAATGAATAGAAATATCATAGGAATAATTATAGCGCTGGTTGCTATATACATCTTTGCTACACCTTATATCACTGTGTACCGGATGGATATCGCCAACCAGAATCATGATGGAGATGCGCTATCCAAGTATATTGATTTCCCAGCATTGCGGCAAAGCATGAAAGACCAGATAAACGCGCAGCTACCAATCCTAATGACAAAAGAGGGGTTGGACGATAATCCATTCACTCCTTTAGGAATCCTGTTGGCGAGCACGTTGATAGAAAAAATAATTGACACACGCATTACTTCGTCCGGAATTGTGGAGTCAATGAAAAATATCCCTGACACATATGATGGTATTCTAAATGTTGACATTGACCTTTCAGATGCGTCTGCAGATGTTTTAAAGTCGTACGAATCTTTCAGCAAATTTTCTGTAACCAGAACCGTTAAGGATACTGAATTGAACGATGATATAGTAATAAAATATTATTTAAGCCGTAGAGGATTAAACTGGAAATTAACTGAGATTATACTCCCCCTGGCAGAATGGCAATCAGCGCTTGAACCAGTTCTCAGATTTTAAAGCAGAAAAAAAGAAAAGAAGATATTGAACATTTAAATGTTGTTTCTGGTCTCTATAATAAGAAAAAAGGGTAACCATCATGAATCGAATATTTCTGATTATTGGGCTTTTATTGACTCCACCACATATATTGGCCGATCCGGATGACAAGGCCGATATTCCTGTTGACCTGATTGTCAAAGACCGTTCACAATTGACAATAACCAAAATGCGGGGTGGCTCTGATACCAGAAAAACCTACAGAGCTTGTGACCGGGATAAATGTTCGTATTTCACTGTACGGACGTACAGTGACGGAACCCAAGCCGTATATCCTCATTAATTTTACATTTATTTCTAAACCGCACTCCAATCCATTCATTGGCGCCGATTACACACACATCAGGAAATAGCATGTTTAATCGTATTAAGTACGAAGATTTAAATTCTCGACAGAAGAAGAAAGACTACAATTTTCAAAAACTCGCATCCAGACTCGTCGATTACGGTTTCAACTGTTTACGACTCAGCGAGCAGGGAGCAGACTTTATCGCTCATCATATAGATGGTAGTACTTTTATCAGAGGCACACTAACAGGGCGGTTAAGTATTGATAAGAAATACAACGGGAAAGATATCTATATTGCCTTTAATGAGAACAGCCGATGGTATATTTATCCCCATGATAAATTACAGGATGAACTGCTTGATATGGGCTACATGTCCGGGACTGTATCGTGGGATATCCGTGGTATATACAACTGGCCAGGGCTTACTAAAAGACTGGTAGAACACATGGAGCAGTATGCAATTTAGAAGGTATCCGGGTTGGCGTTGAAAATACGGCCAGGGACGTAATAGTACTGCTTTTATAACTTAGGAAGCTCTGTTTTTGTCAGAGGTTCCCTTGTTGACTTATCGAATTCCTTATTATCGTTAACCTGCTTACCCAACAATTTAACCAAGAAAATATCCAGATGTATTGCTGGTCTCATGCCGCACTTGTACGGCGGGTTGCTCGCCAGAGTTATTGTTTGGGCAGAGTCTCACTATTACTTGATTTTTACGGTCATATCAGCTATTTTTACATTATACTGCGTCATAAATATTGAGGTTCTATATGAAATTTCAGGAATTCGTTGAAGATCAGGTTTTCTCACCCACGCTCGTCGCCACCGCGTTGCGTACAACCAGGAGTGAGATTGCCCATACACTGGGGCTGGGTCAGGACGCGTTCTCGCGCAGTTCCCGCATCCGGGCGAGGAAGACACAGACACGGTTGCGTCAGATGCTCGAAATTCTCCATCGGGTATCGACCCATACAGGTTCCGACCTGGCGGCCTATGCCTGGTTTCGCGCAGAGCCATTATCCGGCTTTGGTGGTATGACCCCCGACCAACTGGTGCGGGAAGGCAAGGCTGATGATGTCCACGCTCATCTCGACCGAATCATGGCCGGCGGTTACGCTTGATACGTCGTCCTGCTGATGCGTTTTTGCGGCCTCGTCTATCGCGCGCATAACCCGCGGTGGACCTGGGACGCGACTTCCGGAGAAGGGGCGCGCCGCCATGGGGGGCGCTTTAACCGAATAGGGGTCCCGGCACTTTATACGTCCCTGTCACCTGTCACAGCCATGAGAGAGGCCAGCCAGATAGGGCGGCCATTGCAGCCGATCACGCTGTGCGCCTACGAGGTCGATGCAGAGCCTGTATTCGATGTGTTGGACCCGTCAGAGCGGGAGGCACTGGGAGTAAAGACAGATGACTTTTGTTGCCAATACTGGGAACGGGAAATGCTGGCGGGTATCTTACCGGCGTCGCAGCTTCTCGCCGACCGGCTGATTGCAGCCGGCTATATGGGTATGCGTGTTCAAAGTTTCGTACCGGGAGCCGGAACGGATGATCTCAACCTGGTATTCTGGCGCTGGGGCGACCACGGACCAGGCAAAGTGGTCCTCATAGATGACGAGGAGCGTCTCCCAAAAAATACAGATGGGTGACTCGGAGTTTCGCACTGCTTCCCGTTCATCCCGTCTCAACCTTCAATATCGGGTAATTTACGGAATCGAAGGCGAGAACCTTATGGTCCAGGTGGTGGAAGTGACTGCCCATGATTACAGGAAAAAGGGCGCTCCGCTGCCATCCCGCAGCGCTGGTATTTCCTAATTGGGATATAGAATCGGAAATTGCCGCATAGCCGCTTTATCCTAATTCGCGGTACAGCATCGGGTCAAACAGCGCTGCCTGACGGAACCTCCTGATAATGGCGCAGTACAGGGCCAGAAAGTATGGCCAGGGGCAGAATAGTACCGAGCATAAATAGGGTTATACCAGGTAGCGCAGAAACTCCTCCGCACTGATTATCAGCACTTTATAGTTTCCCAACTTAACGATATCAAATACATTCGGTTTTTTCACAACCTGAAACGCGTACGGGCATTTGAGTTGCGGCAAAAACACTTTCCAGTTTTGCGATAATTTTTCCTGGTTCAGTTTTACTTCCACCGGAAACCAGGGCTTGTTGTTCCTTAACAGGAGAAAATCGATTTCCTTCTTTTCCTTGTTCCTGAGATAGCGCAGTTCATAGCTGCCAACACCTGTATCAGTCAGGTAATCACAATATTTCAACAGGTGCAATGCAACCAGGTTTTCAAAGCGGGATGCCTCATTTTCCACCTCGCTCCAATCCCAGAGGTACAGTTTTCCCTCTTTTTTTATGGAGCGGGACAGGGATTTTGAATAGGGCTTGACCTCAAAGAAATAATACAATTCGTTCAGATACTGCAACCAGCGCCTGACCGTGGTATAGGCTACCTCAAGGTCTTCACTCAATGAGGTTATGCTCAACGGGTTAGCTGCTCGCTCCGGCAACAGACTAGCCAGCATTTCCACCTGGCTTAACTCCGGCAGCCGGCTCAGGTCGCGCAAGTCCTCCCTGATTATTCTCTCAACCCGGTTACGCCGCCACAGGTTCAGGGTTCTATCCGTTCCGGCCAACAAAGGCTCTGGAAACGGTCCAAACCGAAGCAACAAAGGCAGGTAATCCTTGGCTCTCCCGCTGATTTTAATGGAACGTTCGAACACTGCATGCACCAGGTCAGGAGCGGCAATCCCGGGCTTCCTGCGAAGCATTTCATGCATTGAGAATGGATGCAGGCGCAGGTGATAATATCTCCCCAGCAAGCTGTCACTACCCTTCCGGTAGATATTCAGGCGCGCGCTGCCGGTCACCAGTATATCGCAGGGCATGTCCAGGGTATCGTAAACGCCTTTGAGGTTTTTCTTCCAGAATTTTGCCTTGTGCAGTTCATCGAGAACGATTAACGGTCTGGCATCATCCTGCACGGCAGGCGGGATTATGCCGCTCGGATCTTTGGTCCAAAGACGGCGGAACTTAATCTCGTCCCAGTTGTAATAAGCGCCGGTTTTGTACTGTTTTAAAATGCGCTTGGCCAATGTGGTCTTGCCACATTGCCTGGCGCCGGACATGAAGGCCATTTTCCCGGTTTGAAAACAGACCTCATTGAGTATATTTTCCAGGTAACGCTCTTTCATTATATGACTATTTTAGCGACTGACGCCAAAATGGTCAACTCCTGCCGGGGCATCTGGCCATTTTATTGATTGCCGAGAAAATAGTCGTCTGTATTCCTTTGTCACCGATGCCTTGGAAACCGGGGATGCTGTGTACATAGCCAAGGCGATGGGGGTGGCAACTCGCGCCAAGGGCATGACGGAAATTGCCCGGGAGATAGGACTGTCACGCGAACAGCTTTACCGCTCTTTCAGTGAGAAAGGGAATCCAAGACTGAAAACCATGCTTGCCCTTAACATATCCTTCAAACTGGTGATGCCACGACTTCTGACGAATCTTTACAAATCCATTAGCTTGAAGAATTTTCAAAAAGTCACGGTATTTCAAGCCTCACAATGAATCAGGAATCCGGCACAATCCCTGTCATTTCCCCTGTTTTTGAAGAGCGTTGTTATCAGCAATATCAGAATAAACTTCATGCGAAGATTGAAAGGGACTTTGCGCGTTAAAAACCGGCGCTGTTCCTCTTTCGGTAAATTCCTGACATAATCCAGATACATTGAGATAGCTTCATTCAGTTCCTTGTAAACTTCATCAAAGCTCCCTCCCTGAACTGCCAAATCAAAATCCAGACAGAACGCTTCCCAATGTCCCAGTCTGCCTTCTGCATAACACCAGATGGCTTTGTTCATGTTAATCCCGGATTCTGTCATTTCATCACCTCCCCGTTCACCAGGCCAGCTAGCCACACATCTTGTGCGTTATATTATCAGCGTAATGGCTAAATGGGCATATGTGATGAATAATTTATTGACAAACCCCATTACAATCTGGCGTGAGCGGCGCCATACTCCCGGACTTATCCATTTTATTGACAAACCCTCTTACGACTTGGTGTGAGGGGAGGCTGTTTCAGGGCTTAGGACACGCTTTTGACGACGAAAATCATCGATCCGTATATTGCGCCTTCTTCATGCAGTTAATTTGCAGCCTGTACGTGTAATTTTACTCCCAGGGCCTTGATGATCTTTATCACTGTCGTAAAGGACGGATTGCCCTCCGATGACAACGCCTTGTACAACCCCTGCCGTGTCATCCCGGCGCTTTCTGCCAACCTGCCCATGCCTTTTGCGCGGGCAATATTATTCAACGCGGTACGGATCAGGGCGCCATCACCGCTGTCTTCTTCCATACACGCGTCAAGATACAAGGCCATATCTTCTTCGGTATCAAGATAATCGATCACATCCCATCGGGTCAGTTTTACCTCAGCCATGTTTGTACCTCCTCGGCTGTTTCAAGCGCGTGTTCAATGTCTTTGTTTTGTGTTTTTTTTGTGCCGCCACCCAACAGGACGATAATTTCAGTCCCTGATCGGATAAAATATATACGGTATCCGGGACCATAGTGGATGCGCATTTCAGCAACACCTTTACCTACCGCTCGGCAATCACCCAGGTTACCTTGTTGGACATTTTCCAGACGCGCCGCGATTTTCGCTTTTGCTCGCCTGTCCCGCAATCCTCTGAGCCATTTGCCAAAGACTTCCGTTGTCTGAATCAACATGGCGCTATAGTAAACTATAGTTGACACTAACGCCAATGCTTTTCTGGGGGCAGTGTGGGGTCAGACCAGACCTGATTAGATAGTAATGTCGTCGTACAAGCATGAGAATCTTAAAACCCCGATTTTGATTGCAAAATGGGGAGTCTAAGGGGCAATATCAGGCGTGGGCGGTCATGGGGAAGTTTAGGAGTAAAATTCAGCGGGGTTTAACAACCTGCCCCAGCAGGGACATGGCGGATTCAGATGCCGACCAGTGTTTACCATAATTTTGCCAATAGTCATACGCCTGGTCGGGGCCTCCAAGACTTGCTGTGACAGTCTGTGACCCCATAACCGGCGCAGCCGATCTTCTTTTACAACGACGTTCTGCATTACGTCTTCTATTGTGCGATGCCGGAATGCCAGCTTGGATTCCAGTTCCGGCATTATGTCTGCAAGTTCAGAGTCATGGTGATTCAGCAAATACCACAGATCGTACAGGTCTCTGGGTTCATTGCGGGCACGGTCACTCAGCGCCACAATTTTCTCGACCATTATTTCATTGAGGCTATAGGTCAAAATGGTAGCCCCCTCCGGCAGATCATTGAACATATCGTATTGACGGAGAATTGGTCTTTCCTGTAATGGGAAACAGATTTTTTCGGTTAATGTGAAATCGACTTTCACACTGTTCTTTGCGGGCAAGGGGCCTTGGTACTGCAGATAAAAGGTATAGTTGTTCCTGCCTGGTCGGCTGTCTTTTTGATCAAATTCAATATGCACGCCACTGGCTGCTCTTACAGCATTATGAATATCCCCGAACCCTGTCATGATATCTTCAATGCCGAGGGGTTCAATCAGGGTAAAATCCATGTCCTCTGAAAACCGGTAACCATCAAACCAGCAACGCCTTAACGCCGTCCCGCCCTTGAATGCCAGTTTTTCACGCAATGGGTGATTGCTCAAGCCGGACAGAAACCATGCCAGCACATAGTCTCGTTCAATGACGGCCTCAGGCAATCGCCTTTTGTTGTCTGTTACCAACGAATTTGTGATGAGCGAAATATTTCGTTGCGGAATCATCAGCCAAACCTCACGGCATCTATCTCTTCGGGCGGCACGTTCAGTTGCAGGCGCCAACGAGCCAGGTGTTTTCCTTCGGCCGGCAGCAACGGGTCAAGGCGCTGGTACGTGTTCGTCAACAGGCTGCGCAGGTACTCAAGCGTACTGGCATTCGCCATCTCATAACGCTCAAGCAGGTAGCCGAGTCGACGAACGACGACGCCCGCGCCCAGACGGGAGGCATACTCCACCAGACGCTCCACATTCAATGCTTCACGCTGCATCCACATGCCTTTGCCGACTTCCGTGATGCCGCCCACATGGGCCGGGTGCCGTAAACCGTCAATAATGGTCCGCTCCATATCACTGACAATCACATGGCGATGCTTGTCCACCCAGTGCTTCGTTGTACCGAAAAACTGCTCGTCGGTGATATGAATGAATTTGAACGGGAACCCGCCAACAGTCTGGGGGCGCAGCCGTTTCGTACATGACACATGCAAGGTCAGGACCGGTTGCGTCACCATGCGATGGATCTCAAGCGCGGAGCCGTGTGAGATGAAGTAACTGTTTGGCTGCACTATTTCCTGTGCGATGATATAGGGGTTGTCAACATGCTCACTGGCCCGACCCAGTTGAAACGGGACCAGATTGTACAGCCCGGGTTTCAGACGCGTCACCAGGCCGCGCTGGACCGCCTTGTGCACCAGGTTGCTGGCCGCCTGTGGAGACAAACCGGTGATGGATATCACATCATCAAGCGCAAACGTTGATCTGTCCCGCTCATTCAACTCAGTGATCATCTGAGCAGCCCGAGGTCCAAGTGTCTTGAATTTTGAATTATATCGAGAGTTCATATTCTATCCCAAAGAAGATATATTATGCGTATATAATATAATAATAATTATATAAATTGTCAATAATATTACCTTTTAGATAATATATGCACCATATATTATAACTTATACCTGTCGTGTGCGTGTGCCAGGCGGTTGAAGCGCTGACACGGTATTGAAAAAAGCAGGCCCGGCCAATTTTTCGAGGACTTCCTGAAAGAACAAAGATTAATGCCGTTTACTATTTCATTGTCCCAACATCTGTCCCAACATTTTTTCCGATATGAAACTGCATCTCTGCGGAGGCGATATGTAATCTTCGTGAGGATTTGTAACTCATTGTATTAATGGTAATTATCGAATTTTTCGATGTTTCCTGATACTACTCAGACCCTGGCTTGATCCCAATCAGGAATCATCTATAATGACTCCTGTGCGGGTAATCGCAAAAAGGTCATTAAGGAAGGTCTGGGAGTCGGTGCCTGAATATGCTGATGCGAAGGAGCCATTGGAGGCCTGGTATTTTGAAGTAATCAGGGCCTCATGGACTACTCCCCAGGAGTTGAAAGCACAGTTTGGATCGGCCAGTATCCTCAAAAACAGCCGGGTTGTTTTCAATATAGCGGGGAATAAGTACCGGCTCGTTGTTGCCGTCGATTACCGGAGACAGGCCTGTTTTGTGAAGTTTGTCGGCATTCACAAGCAATATGACACTATTGATGCGGAGACGTATGATGGATATTCAGCCCATAAAAAATGAACGGGATTACGACCAGGCCCTTGCAGCAGTCGAAAGGCTGTGGGGAGCCGAAGAAGGGACGGAAGCGGGTGACAAACTGGATATCCTGTTAATCCTCGTTGAAGATTACGAAGACAAGCACCACCGGATTTCACCACCGGACCCCGTGGATGCCATCAAATTCAGGATGGAACAAATGAACCTGACGAGAAAGGACCTGGAGCCCTGTATCGGCAACCGGGGCAGGGTTTCGGACATCCTGAACCGGCGCCGTGAACTCTCGTTGGCCATGATAAGAAACCTTCATTCCAGGCTGTCCATTCCGTTGGAGAGTCTTATCGGCGAGGCCTGAAAGAAGGACCCGTACACCCGCCCTTCGACATTTCACCCGGCCCGCAGCTTGTCCCATCCATAAGGTTGTGCTGATTGACGATGAGGATCGTCTATCAAAGAATACACAGCAGTATACACGGCCGGTTCGATTCAGGCGAAAGTATGGCCAGGGACGTAATAGTACTAAACTGATAAGATACTGTTATAAAAGCTTTTTTATTGGTTTAATAAATTCCATTGTAACATTTATTACAACATTTTGTCTTGTAAGGATTTGATGCCCTGCAGGTGGATCAGGGTACGGGTAGGAGGTCATCCTCCACACGAAGCATTTTGATCTGCAATTTTATCGATGTGCCACCAAAATGTTTGACATATC
Organism: Gammaproteobacteria bacterium; assembly: GCA_965116495.1. Classification (GTDB taxonomy): domain Bacteria; phylum Pseudomonadota; class Gammaproteobacteria; order Eutrophobiales; family Eutrophobiaceae; genus JAAXHV01. The sequence goes on from OZ220696.1 coordinate 2,197,364, forward strand.
TTATATGGTATATATACTCTTTTTAGTATGTGGGCCGTTTATGAACATCGCCGGGTTGACAAACAGCTCACTAAGGCTCCGATTGAAGTACAGAAACGTTATGAGAAATGGAAGGATATTGTCAGTATTTCGGGTCCTGCCGGATTGAAGCTGATACGCGGTTTTCATGATGAGGCGCTTCGTGGTGAGTGGCAAGGCTTCCGTTCATCCCGCCTCAACCTACAATATCGGGTAATTTACGGAATCGAAGGTGAGAACCTTATGGTCCAGGTGGTGGAAGTGACTGCCCATGATTACAGGAAAAAATGATTATGAAAGAATTTCGAGAAGCAAAATCCCGTATTCAAATTTCAACCGGGGAATCCGTCAGAATTATCAGGGAATTGCAGGAACTCAGCCAGAATGAACTTGCCGCTGTCACGGGTATCCCTCAATCGACCATCTCCGCAATTGAGCGAGACAGGATCAACCTGGGAGTTGAACGGGCCAAGGTCCTTGCCAGGGCGCTCAGGTGCCATCCCGCAGCGCTGGTATTTCCTAATTGGGATATAGAATCGGAAATTGCCGCATAGTCGCTTTATCCTAATTCTCGATACAGCATCGGGTCAAACAGCATAGTCTTCCGATCAGGATTTGCGCAATTCGCCATAATTTTACCTCTAACCAGTATTCCGTTGTTTCTACCAGGAATGTTGCGCGGGATTTAAGGTCAAGCGCTTCAGAACGCCACCCTGTCCCCTCCCTTGAGCAGCAGAATCTCCCGCGCTTCATCTGGCGTCGCCACCTGCAGCCCCAGCCCTTCAATGATCTTGCGCACACGGGATACCTGATCGGCGTTGGATGTGGCCAGTTCACCCTTGCCCAGCCACAGCGAATCCTCAAGGCCGACCCGTACATGCCCACCCATGGAGGCGGCCATCGCGGCAACCCGCATCTGGTTGGCACCCGCGGCGAGCACCGACCAGCGGTAGTTATCGCCGAATAGGCGAATTCTCCAGCTGGCCCGACGCACACATTAAATAATATTCATTGCATAGTGTAATCATATTGATTACAATTCATGAATGATAAGGAAGTTTCACCATAAGGGACTCAAGCGGTTTTTTGCCGACCCGCGGTACAGTGACAAGCGTGGAATCAACCCGGACACGGCGTCACGCCTCATCGTCATTCTTGATGCGCTTGACGTTATTGAGAAAGCGGAAGAGATGGATATCTCAGGCCTGTATTTTCACAAACTGAAAGGTGTGAGAAAAGGTGTATACAGCGTTCGCGTTACGGGCAACTGGCGAATCACCTGGAAGATGGCTGGTGAAGATGTTACCGATGTAAACCTGGAGGATTATCACTGATGAACCGTAAACCCTCACACCCGGGCGCGTTGATTAGAAACGTCATCCTGCCTGAGACCGGATTATCCGTCAGTTCACTCGCCGAGCGCTGTGGTGTTGCGCGCAATACCATGTCGAAGCTCATAAACGAGCGTGGTGACGTCACCGAGGACCTGGCCATTCGTCTGAGTTGTGTGCTGGGCAGCACACCCGGGTTCTGGCTGGCCATGCAGTCGAAACTGAACTTATGGAAACTGGAGCGCAAGAACAGGCAAATCTACAGCCGTATGGAGCGCGTTCAGACAGGCTGAATAGCATAATCGCGCACAATGTCCGGTTCTATTCAGACGATAAGTATGGCCAGGGACAGAATCGAACTGCCGACACAGGGATTTTCAGTCCCCTGCTCTACCTACTGAGCTACCTGGCCAAATCGATGCGGGCGCCACTGAAGAGGTGACGTCGAAGAAAGGGAGGTATTAAATCTTACTCCGGGTTTTCCGTCAAGCGGGAGATTTATTATGCGCAGTTTCCGCTTACAGAGTGTTTACAGGCTATTCGGTTGGGGAAACAAACTCCTTCGGTCTTTCGGAACCTTCGCCGAAGAAAAATTTCTCCATTTCCTCTTCGAGAAATGCCCGCGCTTTCGCTTCGAACGGGGTCAGGCGGTATTCGTTGATCAGCATGGTCTGGTGTGACAGCCACATCTGCCACGCCTCCTTCGACACGTTTTCATAGATGCGGACCCCCAGCTGGCCGGGGTATGGCGGGGCGACCAGTCCTTCCGCTTCCCGGTTCAGTTTTATGCAAGTGACTGTATGTGCCATGGTGTTCTCTCCTGTGTGTCGTTCGATATTAGACCTTCTCCATCAGCGCTTTCACCGGAGCGGCCATGCCAATTTCCGGCCCGTGTTCCGGCGCATACCAGAGGTAGGCTTCATTATCCCCTATTGTATCCGCCTTGTCCCTGATTACGGCTTTGACCGGGGTAATATCCAGGTAAAAGTGACTGAAGCTGTGGCGGATTTGCGGTAGTGTGGTGAGCGCCCCGGATACCAGGACAGCGCGGGTCTTTATCCAGTCGGCCAGTTCCGTGCCGGAGTTGTATTCAGGGAAACTCCATAACCCTCCCCATACACCGGCTGGAGGACGTTTTTCCAGCAGGATTTCCCCCTGTTCGTTTTCCAGCAGGGCGAATACAATCCGGCGCACCGGCAATGAAGTCTTTGTTCTCCCGGTCGGTAATTCCTTCTGCTCGCCGTGGCGGAATGCATAGCAACCTGATGCGAGGGGACAAGCGTCGCAGCGCGGCCGGGACCGGGTACAGACCGTGGCGCCCAGGTCCATGACGGCCTGGGTGTAGGCGGCCGTTTCCTGTTGCGGCGTTTCCCTTTCGGCCAGTTCCCACAAGCGCTTCTCTACCTCCCCGTGGCCGGGCCATCCGTATATTCCATAGAAGCGGGCCAGCACCCGTTTTACGTTACCGTCGAGGATGGGAGCGCGGCGGCCATGGCCCAGGGTCATTATGGCCCCGGCGGTGGAACGTCCGATGCCGGGCAATGCCATCAAAGCCTCCGGATCATCGGGCAGGCGGCCGGCGAAATCTCGGGAGATAAGCTGTGCGGCCCGGTGCATATTCCTTGCCCTGGCATAATATCCCAGCCCCGTCCAGAGATGCAGCACCCGGTCCAAGGGGGCAGCGGCCAGGGGGACAGCGTCCGGAAACCGTTCAACAAAGCGGATGAAATACGGTATAACGGTCTTCACCTGGGTCTGCTGCAGCATGATTTCGGATACCCAGACGCGATAAGGTCCGGGGTCCTGCTGCCAGGGGAGATCATGCCGGCCATGTTGTCTGAACCAGGGCAGTAATGCTGCAGCAAGCTCCGGCATCAGTAATCAGCCTGAATATTTGATATCTATCACGTCTCGTCGCTATGGGCGCCGGCGACCATGCTCTCCATCCTGAGGATGCTGTCACGCGCTTCCGTGACCATTTTGCGTTTCAGAAAAAACGGGCCGATGCCGGGCGGGACCCAGAAATCAGGCTGGAGTCGGAAACGATAGTTGATTTTACACCGGTCCGGGCCGAGCGGTTCGATCTGCCATTCCGTCCTGCCGTATTTGAAATCGCTTTGTTCCGGGACCATGATTGCCAGGAGCCTGCCGTCGGAGTACTGTTCCAGGTCCTCGACCATCACGACCTTGAAACAGAAGAATATGATACAGGTTTTGACGACGAGCCGGCGCCGGGTCTTATCCTCAGGCGCGTCCGGCACAAGACCCGATTCGATCATCACGTCGCTGAGTTCCTTGAAATTATCGTGGTCCATCAGGAGCGCTATCAGACCATCCCGTCCGGCCTCGACCTGCATCGTGAGGTCCAGTTGGTAATCGTTGCCCTCATGCTCGACTTGGGCATACTGTATCTCTCCGGCGCTTGACAGCACACTGAAACAAACCAGAGCAGCAATTACCAGTTGTCGCATTGTTCCTGTGTCATAAATTGTTACCTGATCCGCGCCGTTTATTATACTGGATTCCGGCTTGGGCTGGAATATCAGGTGGGGACGGACTTAAGTCCGTCCCCGGACAGGCCGTATTAATCAGTGCTCAGTTCTTTTTGAAAATTCCCTTCAAACCTTCTTTCAGGCCCTCTTTCAGTAACTCCTTTACCGGGTCGAATTCGGAGTCCTCATCCGTTTCCTCCTCCTTTTCCCTAGCGTCGGGCTCTCCTGCCCCGGGAAGCGGCAAATCGAGAACGTCAAAGACTTTATTCAACAGTAATCCGGACACTATATCTTCCCAGTCAAGCCTTATTTTCGGATTATCCAGCGGGCCGGAGACCTTCAGGGGCAATTCCAGCCCTTCCAGTTCGGCCAGTTCTTTTCCGCCCGCGCCTTTTGCGGTATTGGCGACAGTCGCCCGGGCCTGGTAGTCGATGGTACCGGTGTGCAGGTCCGCCAGCACGCCGGCGCCCTGCAGGCGAAATGCCGGCGCTTTCAGGACCAGGTCATCCATTCGGATTATACCGTCTTTTGCTATGGGATTACCGGTGAATTCGGTAAAATCGGTCGCCGCAGTTTCCTCCACGTCGACGCTCCCGCCCCGTTTGAACTGTTTCCACCGGCGCAACGTCCGGCCCAGGTTGAAGCCGGTAATGGCGCCCTCGGTGAAGCTCATACTCATCCGGCCGTCCAGGCTACGCTTCATGGCGGCAATGCCGGTACCCTCGGCGGTCAATACAGCAGTGAAATTACCCCTGCCGCGCAGGCGCGCCTTGTTCTTAATGTCCATCAGCAACGGTTCGGCCTGGATACCCGCCAGGTTTGCATTGAGCGTAAGCACCGGGATCCGGGAGTTCATGTCGAGGTTGATACCGGCAGCTAACCGGCCTTCATACAGGGCAGCCGTTACCGGGTCTGCCCGCAATACACCGTCCTGCGCCTTCAGTTGTAATGTAAAACCATCCAGGCGCGCCTTCGAAACAATCAGCCTGTCTATTCTCAGATCTCCCTCCATATCCGTGGCAGCCAGGAAAGCTATGGGAAGAGCGGCGAGCTCACCGGCTTTCCTGTTTGTCCGCGGGCTTCCCTGCCCGTTGTTCGGACCGGGAGGCAGATAGCGATCCAGGTCCAGTTGATCCACATCCAGGTCGAACTGTGAAACCGCTTCGTCCCGCATTCTGATCTCACCGCTGAGGCGCGTGTCATCCAGTTGCAACACCACATGCTCCAGGTCCAGGCCTGTTGCGGACCGGTCGAACCGGCCGGCCATGGAAACCTCGGTAAAGGTCTTATCGTCCTTCGTTTCGGGAAGTTCCTGCTTGAGTTGCCGGGCCATCCGGCGCAGGTTGAACGGTGAGATCTCCAGTTGTCCGCGGGCGGCAGGCTCATCGAAGATATCGGCGAACTCGACGTGGCCGGTGGTCCTGAGCCCAAGTCCATCCAGGGTAAATTCGTCGAGCACAAGCGTCTCCTTATCCAGGTTGAGCCAGGTATTTGCATTGAGAGTCATGGTTGCGGGAGAACCGGGAATATCCGGCCCGGCGAATACGGCTGCAAGGGACATCATCTCCAGGGAAATCCCCGATCCTTTCCCCTCTACGCGGGTATCAAGCTCCACGGATTGCAGGACCTGGGCCAGACCGGCCTGGTCCAGCGCCGTGAGCAGCCCCGCAATTCGGCTGCCCTTTATATTCAGGTTGCCCTCTACCTCACCCCTCCTGCTATTCATGTTCCTGGCGTCCAGCGCGCCCGATGCATCGAGACCCAGGGCTTCCAGCGACAGCGCCGGCACGGAGATGTCGCCGCTTTTCAGGTCGGCATCGAAGGCGGTCGTTACCCGGAATGCCCGGGCCGGGATACCCGCCAGTTTCCTGCCGTAACGGGCCAGCGCGGCGTCCTGTCCCCCCTGCAACTGACCCAGGACCTGCATCAGGGCAGGCAGGTCCGGCCCGCCGGCGTTCAATTCTCCCTGATAGCCTGGAGTCTCGGAGTGAATGTTACGGGCCTTCACCGCGCCGTTGATGACCGCGCCCAGCAGGTTCGCCGACAGTTCGGACAAATCGATATCACCCCTTTCCAGGTCCGCATCCACCGTGGCGCTAACCTGGAAACTACGGTCCGCCAGCCGGGCCAGTTGTGACGCCAGCGCCTCTATCTCAGCCACCTTGAACAACAGACCCAGGTCCGGGCCCTGTGCGTCCAGGGTCGCGGCAATGGCAGGCGCGGTCGAATCGAGCCGTTGCGCGCTGAGATTGCCCCTGATCGAGGCATCCAGGACACTGAGGGTGAAATCGGAAAGCGCCGCCGTTGCCTCGTCCAGGTTCATATCAAGCGCGGCGGACAGCTTCGCCGCAGTCTCCCCGCCAGGTATATTCGCGCCGCTGATCACAGCATTAATATCCAGGGGGGCAATGGCGATGCGCTGTTCATCCGTGGCGTAGTTAATGATACCGGCCAGGGACACGGTCGCGCCAAGCGCCGGCTTGGCGCTGTTGCCGCGAAAACTCAGATTGATATCGACGGGTTCGCCGTATTTCAGTTCCGCGGTCGAAATATCGAGACCGGAGACCTCGTAGCGTACCTTTTCGCGCCGGTCGTGCAGGGTGATCCTGGCGTCCTCGATGGCTACACCGCCCAGGGCAATTGCAGCCAAGGGCAGCAACGGTTTATCTCGTGCGGCGTCAGCCACGTCGTCGAGGACGTCCCAGTTGGCAAGGCCCTGCTCATTGCGCACCAGGTTGATAACGGCGCCCCTGACGGCAACCGTATCCACTTCGTATTCTTCCCGTAGCAAGGGGAGTAATTTGACACGCAGCTTGACGTAATCCAGGGAAGCGAACGGTTCGGCGCCGAACACTTCGGTATTGGCGACGCTGATATTACCGGCTTCCACACCCAGCCAGGGATAAAAGGTAAAAGCGACAGGCCCGTCAAGGGAGATATTCCGGCCTGTCTCCTTGTGGAACCTTGCCTCTATCCAGTCCTTGTGTTCGTTGGGATCGATTGTGCTGACCAGGATGACCACAGCCGCTATCGTGATAACGCTGAGTCCTGCCAGCCAGAACAGGAGTTTGATCAGCTTCTTCAGGAGATTCATTGATCCGCCAGCTATATCAACTGTGCAGCCGGTTGACCTCGACGAGACATTAAACGGACCGAGCCTCAACCGTCATCGGCGTTAAGGGTTGCCAGGTAGCGGCGCGCCTCGGCAACCGCCTTCTTAACCGTATCGGGGGCAGTCCCGCCTGAAATATCCCGGGCGGATACGGAGCCTTGCAGCGTCAGGTATTCGTAAACGTCAGCTTCAATTCCATCGTGGAATTGCTGCAATTCATGCAGTTCCAGGTGTTCCAGTTCACGGCCCTGCCGTATGGCAAGTTTCACGATGTTGCCGGCGATAGTGTGGGCATTCCGGAACGCCATCCCTTTCACGACCAGGTAATCAGCCAGGTCGGTGGCCGTCAGGTAACCTTCCTGCGAGGCAGCCAACATGGCGCTGCGGTTGACCTGTATCGAGGGAACCAGCTTGAGGTAGGCCTCAAGACACAGCTTCACCGTATCCACTGCATCGAATACGCATTCCTTGTCCTCCTGGTTATCCCGGTTGTATGCCAGCGGTTGCCCCTTCATGATAGTCAGCATGGCCATCAGGTCGCCATAAACCCGGCCTGTCTTGCCGCGCACCAGTTCTGCCACGTCGGGGTTCTTCTTTTGCGGCATGATGGAGGAACCGGTGCAGAGCGCATCGTCGATGTCGATGAAACCGAATGCCGGCGACAACCACAGGATAAGTTCCTCGGAAAACCGTGATAAGTGCAGCATGACCAGCGCCGCGGCGGCGCAGGACTCGATTATGAAGTCCCGGTCACTCACGGCGTCCAGCGAATTCTCCGCCACGGCGGAAAACCCCAGCAACCCGGCGCTCAACGACCGGTCGACGGGGTAACGCGTGCCGGCCAATGCCGCAGCCCCCAGCGGCATTACGTTGATTCGTTCGAGGCAATCACCGAAACGTTGCCGGTCCCGCTTCAACATTTCATACCAGGCCAGCATATGGTGACCGAACGTGACCGGCTGCGCCGGCTGCAAGTGGGTATAGCCCGGCATCAGGGTCGCGGCTTCCTGCTCGGCCAGTGCCACCAGCGCCTGCATGTTATGCAGCAATAACGACCTGATTTGCCCTGTTTCCGCGCGCAGGTAAAGGCGCAGGTCGGTAGCGACCTGGTCGTTACGCGAACGGCCGGTATGCACTTTTTTTCCCACCTCACCGACCCGTTCAACCAGGGCAGCCTCAATATTCATGTGGACGTCTTCCAGTTCCTGCTTCCAGGTGAACCTGCCTGCCTCGATCTCGGCCAGGATGGCATTCAGCCCATCGGTGATCTGCTCACATTCGGCCTGCGCCAGCACACCGGCGCGCGCCAGCGTCGCCACGTGGGCGATCGACCCCCGGATATCATACGGGGCCAGTCTCTGGTCGAAAGACACGGATTGGGTAAACTCCTCCACGAACCGGTCCGTGGCCCCGGTAAACCGGCCACCCCAGGGCTTTTCTGTTTTGTTCTCGGTTGCCATCGGCAAGAATTAACGTTATCAGCAGGGCGGATAGTATACCGCAGTAAAGAAAAAGGTGGCAGACTAACCGTACGCCGGGTGTGACTGAAAGTGTGGTCAAACGCCTTACTGTCATTCCCGCGAAGGCGGGAATCCAGTGAAAAAAACGTCCTCAAGGGACACCTTGTAATGTGTCCCCCGCTTACAACATGCGGGGGGCAGGCTCCAGTGACATGTTTAACAGACTGGATTCCTGCCCCTGCTCAACGCCATACAGGGACAGGCTTTCGCAGGAATGACGTCTCTTCTGCTTACTGCTCTGACCAGGCATCGTCATCAGGACTGTAGATATAACACGGCTTAAACTTTCCCGCCTCCACGACGCAGATCTCCGTCAACCGCCTGACCCTCATGCTTTCCACGTAATCCATGTGCAAGAACAGGTCCAGGTTGTGCAGGTATTCGGCTTCAATAACCTTGAACGGCAGTGTTGAACGGCCCATGGTCAGGCTGACCAGGCGTTTGAGCGCCGATCCGGCATCGTTCGCGTGCAACGTCGTGTATACACCGCGATGTCCCGTATTCAACGCCTGGAAGAATACTTCTGCGGCATCCGGCTCCCTGATCTCCCCGACGATGATCCGGTCGGGCCGCTGGCGCAGGGACGTCGCCAGAAGTGTTGCCAGGGTCAGTGCCGGAGTATCCTCGGAATCATGCCGTTGCGCCTCCATGTGTATGACATTGGGGGCGTTCATCCTGATCTCCGCCACGTCTTCACAGACCACGATCCGCTCACGCTTCGGAATGGCAAAAGACAATGCATTCAGCAACGTGGTCTTGCCGCTGTTGGTGGCGCCCGATACCAGCAGGTTATCGCCGCGTTCCACGGCATCGAGCAACAAGTCCTTCATCGCCGTATTGATGGTATGGCTCTCCACCAGGTGTTCGAGGTCCAAACCGCGGCGCCGGTGCAGGCGAATCGACAGGGTGCAACCGCCAGGCGTGGCCGCCGGCAAGGTCGCACATAACCGGCTGCCGTCAGGCAGGCGCGCATTGATGACAGGCGTTGTCACCGGATCGAAGTATTGCGACAAGGCATTGGCAACCTGTTCAATCAGGGTAGCGACGGCAGCGTCATCACGGAATAAAAACGCGGTTTTATACATGCCCTGATCCAGGTCGTCCGCCCAGATGTCGTCATAGCGGTTGACCATGACATTCGTCACCCGGTCGTTGTCCAGAAGGGGTTGGATGGGCGAGAGGTAGAACCTGACCAGTTCCCAATCAGCGCTGGTTAATGCGGTCAACATGATGATCCTTTATCCATATCCATACCTGTTTCCGTCAGTTCCCGCGTTAAGGTTTACGGGAACTTTTTCGTTATTGTAATCGATTCCGTCCATCCGTCATAGTGGACAGGGATTGTCCACTATCCAGCCACATAGATGTGATTAGATGAGCCGCCCTCTGGGCGACATAGTATTTCACTGGATTCCCGCATGCGCGGGAATGACGAATGAGAATGTTTTCTGCTAGAATGCAAGACTGATGGAAATAACTGGAGGAGACCGGCGTACGGAGTGCCGGCACACAGGAATATGGACGATTATCTACCCCGACTGGCAAGCTGGAGCGACCCCTGGTTCTGGCTGTGTTTTACCACCCTTCTTTATACGAATACCGTCATCGGCTTCTTCCCTCTCGCGTCGGACAGGGAGTTGACCGCGGCAGAGCACTTTTTAATGCACGCGCGGCGGCTCCTGCTGCTCATGTTCCTTGTTCTGTTCCCGGGCTTCCCATTGATCCTGTGGTTCCTGGCGACAAGCGTCACAGGCAGTGTCGCGGCCGCCAATAATATTGTGGATATAGTCATCATCAGCCGGGCCGGAAGGATGTGGGGGCTGGTAGCCGGCGGCCTGCTAGCCGGTCTGCTGACCCGGATCGTTTTCCTGCGCTACCTGTATCCGCGCTTCTCGTCCTGGTACATTTTCAGGCGGGTCTCGCAACGGGGCGACCAGGTATCCGATATACGGACCGAGGCCGACCGCTACCGGGAAAAGAATTTTCGGCCCGGGAAATACTACAAGGCCGGGAAAATGTTTATCGGATTACGCCAGGATGACAAACCCCTGTACGTCGCAACGGAAGACTGGAAAAACTGGAACCAACGGATGGTAGGCGCTACCCAGACCGGCAAGGGTATCCTGTTCGGCGTGCAACTGGACCAGTCCGTACGTCAGGGGTTTTGTACGGTTTTCTTCGACGTGAAGCCGGACAGGCACGCACTGGGGATCATGAAAAAAGCCTGCAAAGAGACCGGCAGGCGGCTGGTCACCGTCGATTTCAACGGCGAACTCCCAGGGAAATGGTCGCCGTTCAGGACCGGCGCCGACCGAGAGATAAAGACCCGGCTGATGCAGGCCTATAACCTCGCAGAAAGAGGCGACACGGCGGACTTCTACAAGATTGGTGAGCGGGAATTCCTTGAATCAGTTTTCGACAAGTGGAACAAGGAACTCATCGACCTGCCGAAACTGCTCAGGGACTCGGCGAAACCACCACCCACCGTCACCAACCTGACCCGGGAGATGCTGGCTTTGTCCGCGCTGAAGCCGGGACGCAGCAAGGGGGTCGATATAGAACGTGTGCTGCGGGAAAACGCGGTACTCTACGTGCGTTCGTCTGCCACGGACCCGGTTGTCAAACGCGCCACCCAGGTATTCCTGTTATGCCTCCTGCAGGCCACGACGCGCATGTATCGGCGCCGGGAACGATCCAGCCACCTGTTCATCGGCATAGACGAGGTGAAGTTCCTGGCTACCGATATCCTGGGGGACATGCTGGCGACCATCACGGGGTTCGATTGCCACCTCGCCATCGCCTACCAGAGCCTGGGCGACCTGAAATCCGTCAACAAACGACTGGTCAACGTGGAAGCCCTGGAGTTCAGCGTGGAGAACAACTGCAAAATGTCCCTGTACTACCAGCCCAACGACTTCGAGACAGCCGAATACGCCGCCCGGCAAAGCGGCACGAAACAGGCCAGCCGCTACCGCATGAACGTGGATATCAACAAAGCGGGCGGCGAGGTATACGCCGAGAGAAACCTGATCACCCAGGAAGAGGTGTACTACATCCACCCGAATACCCTGATGATGCTGCCGTCCAGGGTGGCCATGGCAAAGATGCCGGGCAGACTGGCCGAGATCATCCACACAGCCTGGGTGGCCGTGGAGCCTGCTTACCTGGACCCCCCTTGTCATTCCCGCGAAAGCGGGAACCCAGTCAATTAAACAATCGCCGAAGGCGATCCTCAATTAACGGGGAACAGACCTGGGGCCTGTCCCCGGCGCGATGACCCCCGGCGCACCCTCCCACTTGCGCGGCGCCCCGTTCGCCACCGCCCGGGCCAGTTTCGGCGTACCCGTCGGACACTTGTTCAGGAACCTCAACCGCGCGGCAAATGTCGCCGGCCAGGTGAATTTCTTGATGGCAAAATAATGGGACAACGCCGGGTTACACGCCCCGGGACGCGCCGGTGAGGACAGGCAAAGCAGGGCTTCACAGGACAGGCGCGTAACACCCGTTAACAGGTCGGCGCCGGGAACCGCCCGTCCCTGGCCAAGGATCAACAACAGGAACACCATGTAACACATCCGTTTCATTTCCTATACTCCTTTTTGATGACCGGGGACAGACCCCCGGAGATAAACAGCGATCAAATAATAGCGCAAAACAACACTTCCCCTATAAAAAAAGGCGATCAAAAGATCGCCTTTTCCGCCGGTCAGTTCCAACCTGCTGCAAGCGCGACAGGCATGTCGCGTTGCGGTTGGACGCGGCGAAGGTGACGCACCGGTTCCAGGAATGCCTGGCAGACAGCTATTTTCTCGAAGCTGTCGAAATTATTGACCGCCTCATGGTAGTCAATAATGACAGAAGAGTAATAGCCTTCCTCCGCATCCTCGATACGGACTTCGGCAACGTAGAAGGGAGCACCAAATCCTGCGACCTCAAAGGTCAGGTTCCGGTACTTGTCGGTAACCAGTTCACCTGTTTGGACTTCGCCGTCCCTGACTATCGTATACCAGCCATCTTCACTTTTCTCTGCCTTAACAGCAGAGTCAATACCAGCAATGAGTTGATAATCAACGCTCATGATCGCTACCTCAAGAGTTAGTTTCAAGGGTAGGCAATCCGCAACTATCCGGGGGACCCGGATAAATCCGGGTCGCCCGTTTACTCACTTTCAAGTATAGCTGAACGGGCCGGCCAGTCCAACAAAAGACAGTATTTATTTGCCCTCCCCGTTCGTCATTCCGGCGAAAGCCGGAATCCAGTAGACCAAGAGTCACCTTTTGGGCGACACATCTGCTTACATCCCTGTGACTGGGTACCGGCCATTCCCTGGCCGGTATGACAGCCGGGTCAAGTCCGGCATGACGGCGGGTATGGCATTCATTGCTCCCTTTTCGTCGGGTTCCTGTTATATTGGCGATATGAAACAGGCAAAACTACAGCGTTTCGGAGAACTGCCGGAGCGCGCCCGGTTCGATGCGCTGGATCACTGGGTCATCGTCATAAGAGAACCGGAGGGAAAGCGGGGATGGCCGCACTTTCCTTACCGCGATGTCCTGCAAAAACGCCATCAACGGCTGCGCCGGAACGCCGATGACAGCTCGCCGCCGCTGCTCACCGACCTGCCCAATGACAGGGCCGGGCGCGTCGCGATGTCCACCATCAAGCCGGACTTGTCCACCTTCGAGTTGCTCAGCCTGGCGCGCAAACTGGTGGACGGCCACCATGACTACCGTACAACCGAACTGGGCATCGCTGTCATCGGCTTTTCCGCGAAACAGTCCGCGCGGGTGGCGGAAGCCCTGCTGGCGGCCGCGTTGGCGGCTGACGCGGAAATGCCGGACTATCACAGCAAACGCAAAGACCACAGTAGGCTTGAACAGGTCCACCTGTACGGCGTGCCGGAAAAATACGGGTTTGAGCGCACCTTCGCGGAAGACGAGGGCAATGCCCTGGCGCGCTACCTGACCGCCCTGCCCCAGAATGAACTGACCCCGGCGCTGTATCGCAAGCATATCGCCGGGTTAGCCAAAGAATTCGGCTGGAAAAGCCAGTTCTTCAGCATTAACCAACTGGAGAAGAAAAAGGCCGGCGCGTTTCTGGCTGTCGCACAGGGAAGTCCCGACAAAGACGGGGGGATAGTGCGCCTGCGTTATGTGCCCGACGAACCCGAATCCAACGACGCCCTGTCCCTGGTGGGCAAGGGCATCTGTTTCGACACCGGCGGCGTCAACCTGAAACCCCATAACTACATGATGGGCATGCACGAGGACATGGAAGGCAGCGCGGTGGCGCTTGGCGCCCTGGCGGCGCTGACCCGGCTCAAGGCGCCGTTTCCGGTTGAATGCTGGCTGGCGATCTGCACCAACCACATCGGCCCGGACGCCTACAACCCCGGCGATATAGTAACCGCCGTTGACGGCACCACTATCGAGATCGTCCACACCGATGCCGAGGGCAGGATGGTGCTGGCGGACACCCTGGCGTTCGCCTCCCGCAGCAAACCGAAACTGATTATCGACTACGCCACCCTGACCGGGGCCTGCGTCTACGCCATCGGCAAGACCTACAGTGGCGTGTTCACCAACAAGGCCAACTTTCTACCCGTCATGGTCAAGGCGGGGGTAAACAGCGGCGAGCGGGTCTGGCCGTTTCCCATGGACGAGGACTACGACAAGGCCCTGGAGAGCAAGTTCGCCGACACCAAGCAGTGCAGTAGCGACCCCGGCGTGGACCATATCCTCGGTGCGCGCTTCCTGCAACGGTTCGTCAAGCACGACTGCCCGTGGATCCATGTAGACCTCTCCGCCGGCAACAACAAGGGCGGCCTGGCACACGTTCCCACCGACACCACGGGCTTCGGTGTGCGGTTTACCCTGAACCTGCTACTGGACCAGAAACTGATGAAATAACCGGCGCGCTCTGTCCGTCATTCCCGCGCCCGTTCGTCATTCCGGCGAAAGCCGGAACCCAGGCCAATTTTTTTACTGGATTCCCGCGTATACGGGAATGACGAACAAAGAAAGACAGCCTACTACCAGACTCCAACGTTCTCAGCCGATGCCCACGGCTCCTGTGGCGCTCTCGCCCCACCCTTCTGCAACAGTTCAATGGAGATATTATCCGGCGTACGCAGGAACGCCATGTGACCGTCCCGCGGCGGCCGGTTGATGGTAACGCCGCTGTCCGCAATCTTCTGGCAGGTGGCATAGATATCATCCACCTCGAAAGCGACGTGACCGAAGTTGCGCCCGCCGGCGTACTCTTCCGGGTCCCAGTTATAGGTTAACTCCAGCACCGGCGCGGGCTGGCCCGGCCCCTCCATCCCGTCCACGTCACCGGAGGCGGCCAGGAACACCAGGGTAAAACGTCCCTTCTCGCTCTCCATTCGTTTCACTTCCTGCATGCCCATGACGTCACAGAAAAAAGACATGGTCTTGTCCAGGTCGGAGACCCGGAGCATGGTGTGTAGATATCGCATTGGTTTTCTCCTTTATCGGGGGTTGTTTATCTCACGTCATTCCGGTTTAAGTTTATCCCTGCGAAAGCAGGGACCGGAATCCACTATTTGAATCATGTTTTAGCCGACGCCGGCCATCGCTGAAGCCTTAATCTGCGTGACCGAAAGTCTATTAAGCGCATTGTCTATCAAGTTTACCGCATCATCAATATCTGCGTCTGTCGTGTCAAAGCCGAGACTGAATCGGATGGATGCTTCGGCATCTTCAGGGGATAGACCTATGGCTTTGAGAACGTGGGAAGGTTCCGGAATCCCGGATGTGCAGGCCGACCCGGTAGAAGCGGCAAGATGGGGCTGAAGCACCTGCAGAATATCCTGGGCGTAGAAACCTTCGAAGCAAATATTGGCATTGCCGGGGTGGCGGGATTCTTCGGTGGGGCCGTTCAATCGGATGGACCAGGGCAAGTCCGCCAATTTTTCGAGGAGGCGATCCCGTCTTTGACGCAGGAAGGTACGCTTTTGCCTCGACTCAGTACTACTCAGAAGTTCGGCAGCCGCACCCATGCCTACGCACAAAGCCGTAGGAACGGTGCCTGCGCGCAAACCGTTCTGTTGTCCACCCCCGTAGATAAGCGGTTCCAGGCGATCCTGCAACTCCCGGCGGATGTAGAGCGTGCCGATACCTTTCGGTCCGTACATCTTGTGGGCGGACAGACTCAACATGTCTACATGCTCGGCAACTCCCCGTATATCCATGGAAACGGGAGCCTGGGCGGCATCGCAATGAAATATGGCGCCTGCGTTTCTCACGAGTTCAGAAATTTCTTGGATGTCCTGTATTGTGCCAATTTCATTATTCACCGCCATGATGGAAACGGCGAGTACGTCTTCATCCAAGGCATCTTCCAGTGACGCCAACAGGACGCGGCCTTCCCTGTCGACGGTTAGATGCTCTACAGGAAGACCATGCTGGTCGGAAATTACCCGTCCGGCTGCAAGCACGCACTTGTGCTCAATCTCGCTGAGGATAAAACGTCTCCTTCTGCTTAATGAGCGAACGCGACGGGCAAGCCCAAGCAGGGCCATGTTGTTCGCTTCAGTGGCGCCTGACGTGAAAATGATCTCATCAGGGTCGGCGCCAATCAAAGCTGCGACTTGCGCTGCCGCCTGCTCCACGGCAAGAGAACTTTTCCAACCGAGTGTGTGGTCTGCTGAATGGGGGTTGCCGAAGGATTCCCTGAAATACGGCAGCATCCGGTCCAGGATCTGTTGATCGACGGGTGTGGTCGCCTGGTGATCCAGATAGATGGTTTCTGAAATCCTCATTAATTTCAATCAGATATAAGAAAAAACCCCAAGCCGATAAAGTTTCTGACTTTGTTGCTGAAATATGCAAAAAAACGATAACGTACGGATTGACTATAGCATACTCAATACATTAAAATCGAACTGGAGTTGTACTCCAGGAAGGAAATAGACTTATGCCATATAAGCCACTGCTTGAAGCAAATTATCGCCCGTCATTCTCGGGACATGAGACCTTTCCCCTACGCTACGGATGGCTGAAAAAAGCATTCGACCGCGTTGCCGAAACTGAGCATTACTATCATAATAAATCCCTGTGTTGGGCCGAAGACGCCATCGCACGCTTCGGTGTCGGAAAAAATATGGTTGCCTCCATACGCCATTGGGCAACAAGTTGTGATATTATTGAAGAACCTGATAAGGAAGATTCAGTCAAAACGACAACACTTGGACAAAAGCTTTTTGGAAACAATGGGATAAAAGGGATTGACCCATATATGGAACACCCCGCCACACTCTGGCTCATCCATTGGAAGTTGGCCGCCCAACCGAAGAAAACAACCTGGTTCTGGGCTTTCGGCCATTATCCGGCAGTTACCTTTTCCCGTAACCAATTCGTGCAAAAAATCGGGCGTCTTGCAAAGGATCGCGTGTGGCGTGTCTCAAATACGACTATCAAAAATGACGTTGCCTGTTTTATCCGGACTTATGCAGCACGGCAAGCAACGGGAAGAACCGGCCATGATGATGCACTGGAATCACCGCTGACGGAATTGGGATTGATCAAAACCGTAGGAGAAAAAGACGGATTTCGTTTTATGCGCGGCCCCAAAGCAACCCTCACTGACGGCGTGTTTGTATATGCCCTGCTGGATTTCTGGTCGCGCTACTCTGATGCCAACACATTGTCATTTGAAGCTCTTACTTACGAACCAGGCGGACCGGGGCGCGTGTTTGCCCTGGAAGAGAATGATGTAGTCGATCGCTTGACGGCGCTCGAAGATATAACGAGTGGGAAGTTGCGATGGTCTGAGGCCGCCGGTTTGAAACAGGTGGTCCGCAATATTGATATCGACGAAGAAACAAAACTCCAATACCTGTTTTCCGATTATGACAGTTCAACCGTAGAGGGAACAAATTAGTAATGCTGAAAGAACACGTCCATATTGCCAGGCGTTTTTTGAGATCAATACGCATCGATACTGATCTTACTGAAAGCTCGGCATTGGAAGGTTTTATTTGCCCGCAGTCATCCAGAGATGTCCTGATGACCATGGCACGCCACGTAACCGAAACCGGACAAGGCGCATTCACCTGGACCGGTCCGTACGGAAGTGGGAAGTCCAGCTTGGTCGTTGCACTGAGCGCATTGTTAAGCGGCAGTGCTTCTCTACGCGCGCAAGCGGGAAAGATATTCGGATGGGAATTGACGGATACCATCGCGGAAGCGATGCCCTCGGGAACTGAAGGATGGCGCATCGTGCCTGTGGTCGGTGTTCGGGATGATCCTGTCAGGGTAATTGGAGAAGCCGCTCGACGGGAACTAGTCGTAAAACGCCGTCCTCGCGGCGGGTGGAGAGAAAGCAACCTGATAAAAGCGCTGACAGATGCCGCTGAATACAAGCCTGACAGGTACGGCGGGGTTGTCTTGTTCATTGACGAGATGGGCAAATTCCTGGAAAGCGCTGTCAGGGACGGTTCCGATATCTACGTCTTCCAGCAACTTGCGGAAGCGGCGTCACGGAGCAAGGGGCGCTTGCTGGTAATCGGTATACTGCACCAGTCATTCGAGGAGTATACCCACCGGCTTTCCCATGAAATAAGGGACGAATGGGCCAAGGTACAAGGACGGTTCATAGACTTGGTGATCAATGCGACGGGCGAAGAGCAGATAGAACTGATTTCCCGCGCAATCGAAAGTGATCGTCAACCCAAGATTATGGATGACCTTAGCTCCAATGTCGCTCAGGTTACGCTGCAAAATAACAAGATCGACATTGATCGACTCGCCTCGAGGCTGACAGCATGCTGGCCCCTGCACCCGGTTGTCACCTGCCTGCTCGGCCCCATCTCGCGCCGTCGGTTCGGACAAAACCAGCGCAGCCTGTTCGGCTTTTTGAACTCGGCAGAGTTATTCGGGTTTCAGGATTTCCTGAAACACGCCGATGATGAGAAGTTATATACACCGGACATGCTCTGGGATTACCTGCGCGCCAACCTGGAGCCATCCATATTGGCATCACCGGACGGCCATCGCTGGGCGTTGGCCGCCGAGGCGCTTGAACGGTGTGAATCTCAGGACGGCAACGAACTACACATCAGTCTTTTGAAAACCATTGCCGTCATAGACCTGTTCAAGGAACGTTCAGGGATTATCGCAAACTTCAACGTACTGCAAACCTGTTTCCATGAAATACCCGACCAGGAACTCCCGGGCGCCTTGTTGAAGCTGAATAACTGGTCATTCACCATTTACAAAAAGTACCTTGAGACACATGCTATTTTTGCCGGTAGCGATTTCGATATCGATCAAGCCACGCGGTCGGCGCTTGAACAGATACATGAGATAGATTTCAAGGAACTTAAATCACTAGCAGGCATTCAGCCCATTCTAGCCAAGCGGCACTATCACGAGACCGGGACGTTGCGATGGTTTGAGGTAAACATCATACCGCTCAGTGCTCTCCGTGATACTGTCGAGCATTACCAGCCTGAGAAGGGGGCCATAGGCCAATTTATTCTTGCCGTACCCACCGCGGGTGAGAGCGAAGAAGAAGCAACAAAACTGTGTCGAGAAGCAGCCGACCATGATGCCCCCTGGGACAGTCTGGTCGGCATGTCGAAGGCATCATGGACGATTATTCCATTAGCCCGTGAACTGCTTGCATTGGAATGGGTAAGTGACGAACATCCTGAATTGGCGGGTGATTCTGTTGCTAGGCGGGAAGTTTCCGCACGCCTAGCAGCCCTGCAATCACTGCTTGAAACAGAATTGCACAAATCCTTTGATAATGCCAAATGGTTTGGCAAATCACACACCGCCCAGCCCCTGAGGCAGGCTGAACTGAACAACATCGCATCAGAACTTGCAGACAGTCGTTTCAACCAATGTCCACACTTGCATAATGAACTGTTGAACCGGCAGAAACCGTCCGGCAGCGCCGTGGCAGCCCAAAATATATTGCTGCGACGCATGGTTCTGAACAAAGGGGAGGACAGGCTGGGCATCCGGAAATTCCCGGCAGAAGCCGGCCTGTTTGTTTCAATACTGGATGCGTCCGGGCTTTATCGGAAACGCAATGATCAATGGCGATTCTTGCCTCCCGATAAACACTCGGACTCCTGTTGTCTTATCCCGATGTGGGAAGCTGCGAGCACGCTGGTACATGAAAAAACTATCACCGTCACGGATTTGTATGATCTCTGGCGCAAACCACCCTTCGGTGTGAAAGACGGACTACTACCGGTTCTTTCCGTCGCATTCATTCTGTCACAACAGGAGAAACTGGCAGTCTACCGGGAAGGATTATTCAAAGCCCGATTTGACGACGTTGACGTTGACTACCTGGCAAAGGATCCGAACACCATCCAGGTCCGGTGGATGGATTTATCCGACATAGCCCGCAGGTTATTGTCGGAAATGGCGGCAATAGTCCGGGACCTGGACGAAACCAACCGGCTCAGTCAACTTGAACCCATCGACGTCGCCCGCGGATTGGTAGCGATATATGACCAATTACCACAATGGACTAAACGGACCATGCGGCTGTCAGCCAACGCGATCCACATCAGGGACATGTTCAAGCGCGCGCGCGATCCGAACAAGTTCCTGTTTGATGATATACCGGAAACACTGGGAGGAGATATTTCCCAAATCGACGAGGAAGCCCTGCACCGATTAGTAGAAAAAGTACGCGATGGTCTGACTGAACTGGCAAACGCCTATCCCTCAATGTTGCATAGGTTGCGAGAAACCCTGCTCTCCGAATTGGGTGTGCATAATATCTCCCCGCAATCACTGAATGAACTGCGTGACCGCGCTGAAAACATCCGTCAGGTCGAAGGCGATTTCAAACTCGAAGCTTTCATCGGCAGGATTGCACAATTCAATGATACCGGTGCAAGCATCGAAGATATAGCCAGCCTGGCGGCGAACAAACCACCCCGTCACTGGATTGATCCCGATCGCGACCGGACGACCGTCGAGATTGCTGAACTTTCGCAAAAATTTCTGCGGGCTGAATTATATGCTCGGGTTAAAGACCGACCTGACAAACGCCATGCCATGGCAGTAGTCGTCGGGATGGATGGCCGACCGACACCAGTTCATGAAGAATTTGCTATTGCTGACATGGATCGAAATCAGGTAGATCTATTAATCAAGCAAGTAAAAGACGCATTGGAGCACAGCGGAGAAAGACGCCGCAATATCATCCTGGCCGCCCTGGCAGAATTAAGCGCCTTGTATCTCAAACAGGCTGCATCCGATCATACGGATACAGAACAAAAGGAACAGACGGCGTCATGAATACTGAAGCCAGTAAGCGGCATGTGCTGGGTCTGTCCGGCGGGCGAGACAGCGCGGCCTTGGCCGTATATATGCGGCAACACCACCCGGAATTGAATATCGAATACTTTTTTACAGACACTGGCAAAGAACTACCGGAAGTCTACGAATATCTTGGTCGTCTTGAAGGTTTCCTGGGCCAGCCGATATTACGGCTGAATCCAGACCGCGATTTCGACTTCTGGCTCAAGCAGTACAACGATTTCCTACCTTCGCCCCAAAGCCGCTGGTGTACCAGGCAACTGAAACTTCGGCCATTCGAACAATGGCTGCGTCCCAAGCTCGAAAATGGGGAAACCATCTACAGCTATGTCGCAATCCGTTCTGACGAAGAGTACCGCGAGGGCTATGCTTCCAAAAACGACAGGCTCATAGTGCGACTGCCTTTTAAGGAAGTTGGCGTCGACAAGGCCGGAGTGCTCGAGATACTTGACGGCGCCGGCCTGGGCCTGCCGACATACTACGAATGGCGAACCCGTAGTGGTTGTACCTTCTGTTTCTTCCAGCAGAAAATCGAATGGGTCCGGTTGAAAGAACATCATCCTGACGCATTCGAGGAAGCCAAGGCTTATGAAAAGAACTCAGTGGGCCACGGATCTCCTTTCACCTGGAGTCAAGGCGAAGCCCTTGATGAATTGGAAAAGCCGGAACGGATCAGTCAAATCAGGCAGGAGCATGAACAGCGTCTGTTACGTATGCGTTGTAAGGTCCAGCCTAATCCGTTACGGCCTGATAATGATCCGCTGGATATTGATGATTTATACGGTCGGGCGAAGGTTTGTTTGGCTTGTCATAAATAGAAACTGGAGAAAGATACTTGAATTTCGATTTACTGGTAGACTTTGTAAATGAAGCAACCGAAGAAATAGCAAAGTATCAGGTTGAGTTCACCTTGTCTTCCCCGAATATGAGAGTAAACCAATATGTAGTTCCTTTCCTTAAGTGGGATTCAATAAGTTACGGTGATGCTGAGATATGTAAAGTCCCAAATGACAAACGAGGAATATATGCTTTTGCCATCTGTCAACTGAGTGACGTGCTACCGCCTCATGGATACATTCTATATGTTGGAATTGCAGGCCGCGACTCTAAGCGCTCATTGAGAGAACGCTACAAAGACTATCTTAATGAAAAAAAAGTCATCAAATCATCTCCTAGAATTGCGCGAATGATCGGCACTTGGCATGATGTGTTGCGATTTTTTTTTGCTCCTGTAAGTGATGACGTTTCAGCAGATGATCTGAAAAAACTAGAAAAAGAATTGAATTCAGTTCTAATACCACCGTTTTCTGAGAACGACTTAGAGGCAGACATTAAACGCAAACGGAGGGCGTTTCGATGAAAAAATTGAGAAAGATTGTTCTACCTGCAATTCGCGGAATTATGGGTGACTGGGTATATTATTCATGCCTTATGGACTTGAAAGAGTTAAGCTCAAGAGTTCACTACGCAGAGGAGATTCATAAAAATCAGGCACTCTCAGATATGATTCAAAGAAGGCTAAAGGCCGGACGAAGTGCACAAATTGCTGAATATCTCAAGATTCAGCCGGAACGTTTCTTTAATTCTCTCGTCGTTGCAACTTATGGCGGACAGCCTAACTGGCACGCTCTATCTAATGTTAGTGGCAAAACAGTTAACAATGAATTACGCGATATACGAGATGCAACTATCGCATCAGTCGGATTCTTAACTCTAAGAGGGGATGAAAAACTTTTTGCATTAGACGGACAACACCGGCTTGCTGGTATAAAAAAAGCTATTAGAGATGAAATGGAGCAAGATCCGTTTGATGAAGTATCAGTAATTTTTGTTGCCCACAAAGATACCTCCAAAGGCTTAGAGAGAACTAGAAGATTATTCACGACCCTCAATAAGACTGCGCGGCCGGTGTCTAAAGGCGATATTATTGCTTTAGATGAAGATGATGTAATGGCTCTTTGTGCTAGGCGACTTATTGAAGAAACTGATTTCTTTTTCGGGAATCGCATAGCATTCGTAGCAAATAATAACTTACCTGGGGCAAATATCACTAGCCTCACAACAATCGGAAATTTATATGACATTTTGACTATTTTGTTCACCAATGGGCAATCAGACTTGAAAAAAAGGAAAAGTGATCTACAAAGAGTACGACCAAACGATGATATTCTTGAGCAGTACTATAAATATTCTGAGGGGTTTGTATCGCTACTTGGTGAAAATTTCGAAGAGTTATATGAATTTTTCGCTGCCAAAGATACTACCGCTATTGTAAAAAAATACCGGGGAAATTTTGGAGGCCGCGCAACTTTCCGTCCAATTGGTCTAGATGTATTTACAAGAGTAATAGCTCAACTCTCAAAAGAGATGACACTCGCCGAAGCTATTAAACTTGTTGCAAAATTGCCTCGAAATCTTTCTGATGCGCCTTACGAAGGATTGATGTGGGATTCAAACCAAAAGATAATTCTCAACGGGCATAAAGTAACTTTGCGCGAGGTGCTTTTATTCATGCTGGGAAGGAACACCAAAAAATATTCAGAACCGATACTGTTAGATAGATATAGGCGAGAAACTGATAACAACAAAATAAACCTACCCGAAAAACTAATTTAGCAATAGCTGCGTAATCCGGCTGATCGTGAACACTCATTCTGGTTGAACGTGAACACCGATTCCGGTTCATCGTGAACACCTGTTCCGGTTGAACGTGAACACTTTTCCGGTCATTTCCGGAATCACTGTTCACGTTCCCGGAATCACCGTTCACAATCAACCGGAATCATTCTCAACGCATTGAACTTGTAACCCTTGGTAGGCTCTCTCCTTTTTGGAGGAACTTGTCCTTGAAAATCTTTTCGCTAGTAATTATGTAACTAGTTTTTCCAATTCATCAAACAAAGACCACAGCGGTCGCTCATCTGGATCAGACATTATTTGAATCAAGTAAGGCATCCCAGCATTTGCGACACCTAGGCAATAATCAAAAATTTCCCTGTAATCAGACAAAGACTCTATATCCTCAGTTGTACCTAAGTATGCGAGTAGCATATGGTTAATTCTGTATGGGTCAGTAGAGAAAATTGTTGCAGGAGTTGCGTTGTACGTGTCAGCGTCTGGCTCTGGGTCTAAGCCTTTCGAAAGACCTATTAAAAAAGCCATATACCAGAAATCTACTTGTCTTTTAAATGGGGCATACTCTGGTGTACTCTTATTTCCTCCTGTGCGGCTATAACTAACAACTGACTCTCTATATTTGTTAGGTATTTCCACGTTGTATGATGCGAAAGGATTAGCAATCATATCTAAACTCCTTTAAGAAACAGATTCGTTATTTACTCTTTCGCATGTATGGCAACGTGATCTATGGTCACAACTGCATCTAATAATGCGAGCATCATTTACTTCCGCCTGGTGTACTAACATTCTCGGGTAGTGTGCAGGATTGGTTATCGTATAAACCTTACCAGCCTTTGTATCAATAATGCTTTCAACACCCGCTATCTCGTCGTGCGTCAGGAAGAGAACAACTTGACTACCTTCCATAATGGTTCGTCGAAGAACAGATCTCTTTACGAAACCAGACATCATCCCTAGAGGGGTATCAATAACATTAGGTGCTTCGACTTGACTTACCTTTGTTAATGCCAAAATAAATGCAAGAGTGATGGCCCTACGTGATGCTCCATTCAAATCTTGATCGGGATTGAGTTGGTGACCATTTGGCCCGTACACCAAGATATCGTAGTCTTCGGTCAACTCAGCTTTTGTAATCAATGTGAGGTCGTTGACCTCGGGCTCAGCACCGATCATCTCTAAAAATATGCGATTCATTTCATCACTTACCTTCTTTAGCTCTTCTTTCACCAAATGTTCCTCTATTTGGTGGAATATATTTTGAACATTACGTGATAGATTGAGCTTGTCCACAGACGAATCAGTTTTAGTAAGTTTCTTTTCGATTTTCTTCCTATTATCTTCGGCGTCCCGTTTGCGTTGTTTAGATTCTTCAATCGAACTCTCACGTTGGCCAAGTCGTATTCTCGCCGAATCCAATTTACGAGATAACGAATATTCCAGTTCTCGGTATTCGTTTAGTGAAGTATCATCTATAGCGTCGCGATCAGCGATGAGCTTCTTCAGTCTTTTTTGGTCAGCAGAAAGGTCCGACATGAACTCATAAAAATCCTTATTCCGCGAAGCATAATATTGAACCCACCCATCTGAACGCGACTTATCAAATTGTTCGCTTCTCACTGCGTAGAATAGGCTTGTCGCTGCCTCCTGTAACGCGTCGGAGGCTCGACTGTCCTCTATAGATTCTTGAATTGAGTCCCTTGCTTTCATCCCAATTTTTGTTTCTGTAGATAAATCTGCACCACAAAAACACTTGTCACGGCTAAGAAGCTCTTCAAGTATAGGGATATTTACTTTTGGGAGTCGCTTCTTCTTACTCATGCCATTTAGAAGTGCTAGACCTTTTTTTGCTGACTTAGATATAAGTACGGCTGATAAATGATCGGAATTAAGCAGGGTAGATATATCTTCTAAGGCTTTCTTTGAGCCTTGAGTACCACGTTCGATATCTTTTCTACACTTGTTTATGTCCGCTACCAATTTGGATTTGTCACCAAGCTTTAAAGCCTCTTCAATCTTTTTTCGTGTGGAATTCAGTGTGCTACTGCCCTCACTGATCTCACTCTCGAGCGTTTTTCTTTCCTTTTCCCACTCAGTAATATCTTCCTCAAATCCTACGATGCGATCATTAAATTTTTCAAGCTCTTTTGCATAATCAGTGTCATCAATCCTTGAGCCAAATTTGCTAGCGGCTTTATCGAGGTGGTTAATCGTCTTATCTAAAATATCGAGTCCTAATAATGCCTCAATGGCATCGCTCACACGCTTTCTTTTTACACCCCGAGTTGCTGCTGCTTCGATGAACGACATGGCGCTATCACCGTCAGTAAAATACACATCCTTCAAGGCACCGGGAATACTGCTCTCGATAATTTCTTCCACATCGGAAGCCAATATACGTTCAGACCCCTCGGGCTTAATTTCAAAGAGTATTACTCCCTCTGCCTCACGGCGTATGTCCCCCGAATCACTAGGATACTCAATACACGTCCTAAGTAATCTGTATTGTTTTTTTTGGAGCTCATGAGCACTGCGCCCGAGAGTTACTACTTGGTCTGTCTCGAACTCTATCTCTACTGACACCTCAACTTTCTGGATAGTCTCCTTCATATCTGAAGGGAAAAGGGGGTATTGTTTACCAATACCAGGCAATGCTCTGTTTCCAAAAAGACCCCATAGCAAAGCAGTTTTGCATGTGGTTTTACCAGATTCGTTTGCAGCTCGTATTACAGTAAGATTTTTCTTTTCGTCACATGAAAAATCCAGTGTGAGGTCTTTCAATAAACGAAAATTATTAATACTTGCTCTTATCAACTTCATTATCGATCTCCTAATTCCTTTATCCGATCTGCTACGAACGAAACTTCATCCATGATGCTCTCGATCATTCGTGATCTAGGGACAGATTCGGAACTAGCCTCCAACATGTATATTTTGTTGCAAAGCAATTTAATTTTCTCCTTCTGCCCATCAGTCCAGGAATCTGTCGAGTCCACTTCCCGAGAAATCATCTCTGATATCTTTTTGTATCCAATACTCATTTATCTCTCTCCAGCATAGATAACATTTCATTCATTAATTCAATGGAACCATCACTCTCAAGCCCGTTTGAACTGAGTTTAGAGAAGAAACTCATGCGCTCAAATTCGTTACGCAGAAGACTTTTAAGATCCCTATCCATCCTCCATGAATCCAACTTGGGTATTACAACAAAGTCATGTACAACAGCCTTTTCTTTTTGAGTACTGGGTGACAACCGTAGTACTCTGCCCAATCTCTGAACCCATTGACGCTTTACTGTATTACTTGCAAGAAAATATGCAGTTTCTGTCTGAGGTATATTAAATCCTTCATCTAAGACACGCTTTGAGGTAAGAACTTGGTACTCTCCAGCTTCAAATGACTGAACTATTCGTTTTAGAGTCTTGGGACTACTTGTTTCGTCTGCGGTCACCTGATGAAAGTTTACTGCACGTTTAGATAAAAGTTGATTTAGTGCTTCTAACTGCTCAGGATTTTTGTCTGTGCAAAAGAATAGTGTTCTTTGAATCTCGTATTTTTTCTTAGGTAAAATTTCAACTAGCCTAGAAATCTTTCCTGAAGCTGCCTCAACGATTCTTCTTCTCTGTAAACAGAGCAGTTTCCAACGCTCTTTCTCGGAATTCCCATCATCCAACTCAGCTGCGTAGCTCAATTTACGAATCTTATCTGTTAAGTCAGACCATTGCTCTTGCTCTTCATAATCAAGTTGAACTTTGTGAACGTGGTAATCATATGGGACAAGGCAGCTTCCAATCGCTTTCTCTAGAGGAAAGTCATAAACCACGTCTCCAAAGTAATTTATCAAAAACTCAGTTCCACATTCATCAAACTGTCGAACATGAGTTGCTGATAGACCCATTAAATATTTAAAGCAATCCCTAGCCTCAGCCTGAAAACCAATGCTTCCTAGGTTGTGAACTTCGTCCCCAATTAACATTATCGGCATAATCATACTGGCTTCTTCCAGAATTACAGTCAAATCAGACTTGAGTGCCTCATGGGTTAGCACAACAACCTCATTATGAGAGACCTCATGCCTTAGTTTTCTGATTTGTCCCTTAAGCACTCTCTTGACTTCTCTTTTGGAAACTCCATAGGTATTTTGTGGAATAACAGAAAATGACCTCACATCATCGGACCACTGATTAAGCAAAGCTTTTGTAGGTACAGCAATTACAATGAGTAATTTTTCTTCTCTTGAGCTAACTTTGCTCGCTGCAACTAAAGCGGTAAGTGTTTTACCTCCACCTGTAGCTATCGAGAGAATACCCTTTCCTTTTTTCATCCACGCATTTATCGCTTCGCCCTGATGTGCATACTCTCCAGTTTGATAATTTAACCATTTCGGGATAATCAACTTGGACTTTATATCTCCTACTTCACTAGAGCCTAATTCTTCAAGAATCTTGGCATTCAAATAAGATGGCCAGTCGCATACACCGCGTTTCTTCTCATTAATCTCAGAAAGGTATTCAATTGTTTTTTTATTGACTTCAATAGTCTCTACACCCTCGTATCTACCACTCCAGAGCAACTCGAAAGTCTCTCGAATTATATCGACACCTTGCTCACCTGCAGTGTTATCAAATTCTTTACTTATACCTATCTGTTCAGTATTTAGTGAAAACCCTTTGCCAGTTGCATTAACTGAACCGTGAATCGCTATTCCGCCGAACTCAGTTTCAAAAATCCAACATTTTGCATGAAAAAGCCCTTGTTTCTGCAAACCTAGTTTTAGACTAAGTCGACCCGTTGCAACTAAATAAGCCAATGCGCTAACAGCTCTTGTTCGGAGATTGTCTTCTGTGAGCTCAAATCCAGGGAAAAGCAAAGAGATTATATTTTCGTTATTGACAATAGCAATTTTTAGCGCTTTTAAATCTTGCTCTTCTAAGTTTGGACCTACAATAAACCTTATTGAGCTGCCTTTAGCTGCTAAAAAGTGGCTTAATGAGCGGGCTAATTCGCTTAAAGCTCCACTAGTAAAATATCCACTCATACAAGATATTTTTGAAGCAATTTCAACGATAGGTAGAAATACTTCACGATCGATATCATGCTTGTTAACAAAGTAAACCGGCTTTAGTTCGGCGATTGTGTTTGAGGTAGTCAAGAAAACCTTACAGTTATATCTGTGATGCGTAGGTTTTTATTCTTTAGCCCTACAGTTTTTTTGGAGTTTCCTCGATGAACTGCGCCAGAATTATGGAACATTATGTTATTGGAGAACTACCATAACATTATTTTAGCTCTGCAAATTTTCTGATACTAAATCGTATATCTTTTTTACATCATATTCTGAAACAAATCTATAACAATGAAGACTTCAGAAATACCTAGCAAACGTTTTTTATAGTAAGAAATCAATCAAATTGGTGTCCATCTCCGAATTTCATCTCTGAATTTAGCATGCAGACGCAGCTATACTCCTTTCCGCATCCTAGCCAGCCGCAACAGCTAGCGTTTCATGGGGTTATCAACCCAGGAAGGGGGGATTAGAGGCTCAGATCTTTAAATTCAAAACCCCCTCAAAAACCCCAAACGCCACCTCCCCATACAAACAGAAAACCACTCTCACCAGCCCGGTTTCTCCCTGCAGGTAATCTATCGTAGCGGATAGCATGATCTCCGCGCAGCGCTCGATCGGAAAACCGAACACGCCGGTGCTGATAGCTGGGAACCCGACGCTTTTCAGACCGTTTTTGTCTGCGACTCTCAGGCTGTTCAGCTTTGCTTTCCTGAGTTTTTCCTCCTCGTCCCCTTCTCCCTTGCGCGGGCCGACGGCATGGATGATGCGCCGCGCCTTGAGGTTGCCGCCGCCGGTGACCACCTTTGGCGCGAATGGCGCCGGCCACGCCCGCGCCTAATATGAGCGAGGCATTGGCCGCATTGACGATAACGTCGGTGTGGAGTTCGGTGATGTCGCCCTCGACGAGTTCCAGGGTTTTATCGTTGATTTGAATGTGCAATTTTGAATGCCATTAAAGTCAAGCTTGAGTTTAAAGGTGCTTTCGATCCGGAATATACACACGATTATACGGTTAGAAATTTAGCTTGAATACTTCTCAGGAAAAACACAGTTGTAACAAAGACGGTAATCTTGCAGTCCATACGTTGCCTGAAAAACGCGGGACTGCGCTGCTTGATTTATTGTCAACATTTGATGATGAATTTATAGAAATTCTTGAAGAAAATTACCAAAACCGGCTTTTACTGCTGCCAACCGTCGAATCCTTACTCTAATTGGCGATATAACACTGAATGCGACTTGAAGATCGTTAAGATCAATCCCCTCTGATCCACTCCAGCACCCCGCCCACCCACGGTCCGTCCAGGTCGCCGCATGCCAGGCAAGTCGGCGGCCAGCCGCCACCGGTGATCAGCGCGCCGACTGCATCTGTTTCCACTCGATAAATTCCGGTACCCGAAGCCTGTATCGCGCCAGTGCCGCCTCATGCAGGCGCTGCAATTCATCGTCAACCAGACCAATGAACCTGTCGATATCTTCATCAGGGACACGGCCTTCTGTCAGGCATGCAATGGATTCCGCAGTGGCTGCAAGCCTGTCCTTGACGATGCGGCCTATGACTGATTCAATTATCGGCCTGTATTTATGCCTGAACGGATCGGGCCTGCCGGCAAGGTCCTTTGAGAGATTGTACCGTTGGCATGACCGTTCATAGGCCCAGACGAACACGTCGATCAGCAGGTCGGGCTGGTTCAGTTCGTACACGCCCAGCATCCCTTCAATATAGGTTTTTTTGGGGACGCCAACGAACGATAACGGACACAGCCTGTTTTTGATCAGCGGGATGTTGGCGCCCAGCCGCGCCACCCGCTTATTGACATCGGTAAAAGGCTGCAGGTACGGGATATGAACCATCAGGAAAAACGCCTGCTCAAACGGGTCGTCGATGGCCTTTGCCTTGTCCAGAATCAGCCTGAAATACTGCTCTACCTGTTGGGGGACCGCCATTGGCATGTAAACAGACCCGCCTATCTCAACGATCTTGTTCCGCAAGCGCCCGCTGTCATCCGGGCCGCTCATTAAACTGTCCGACAATACGGCGTGCAGGCTCAGGAAGGTGTACATGTTGAAATCCACGTATTCCACCTCCTGAACCAACATCTCTATGGCGCGTTTGTGGTTCAGGATCATCGTCGCCTCAAAAGGGTCTTTTCCTTCGGC
Source organism: Gammaproteobacteria bacterium (assembly GCA_965116495.1). Lineage (GTDB taxonomy): Bacteria > Pseudomonadota > Gammaproteobacteria > Eutrophobiales > Eutrophobiaceae > JAAXHV01. The sequence continues at coordinate 2,228,016 of OZ220696.1, forward strand.
GAGCCTGCCGGCTTCAATCAGGTTCTGTGTGTCCATGAGCGAATAGGTGTTTCCTTCAAGCCTGCTTGATGCCCAAGGCAGGTCTATCAGCAACCTGTCAATTAAAACGAGCGGATAGGTCCCGTCATCTGCCTGTCCGGGTTCCTTGAGTGTCCCGATGTTGCGCAGGTGCGCCCTGATGTCGTCCGGCAAGTAGCTCGTCACATTTGGCCCGTAACTCTCCAGGTAGTCTCTATGGTAGGAGACGGGATCACGGCCGTGAACAGGCCTTTGCACATACTCCCTGATCGTCTTGCTCTCATCCGACACGGGGATCTGGATTTCAACGTCGGGTTCCGGTATTGCTGAGGAGGCTGGTGATCTGCCAGGTGGCTTCCTGTAATGCACCGCACGCGCTTTCCCGACCCGGATGATTTTCCCTTCATCAACGAGGTCTGCCAGCCTGCGCATGAACGTTCGGTGACTTGGAGGGTCATCCTGCATCCTTTCCTTCAGGGCTTTAAATATGTCAGCGCTACCGAGGCCCTTATCGTTATCGGACGCGAGTACAATCTCTGATATCACTTCTGTTAAATCATTAATTTTCATATATCAAACCTGCCTGGCAATGCGTATCAACTACACATAGATGGCACGATACTGGCATAATACTGGCACAATAATGGCACGATTTCAAGTCGACCAGCAAAAGACAGTTATAACAAAGACGCTAATCTTGTAGTCCATACATTGCCTGAAAATCGCGGGACTGCGCTGCTTGATTTATTGTCAACATTTGATGACGAATTTATAGAAATTCTTGAGGAAATTTACCTGAACCAGCCGATTTGATCGAATTTAGCAAGTTTATGATATTTTCATAAACTTGCTAAATTAGCTATAATTCTGTCATGGACCCTGTCAGAAATCCCTTTACACCCGGCGCCGGCACACCACCTCCGCAATTAGCTGGGCGTGATGAACTACTGGAACGGATGCGTATCGTCCTGGAACGCACCCGTCTTGGGCGGCCATCCAAGAGTCTGCTACTGGTGGGGCTGCGTGGTGTCGGAAAGACCGTACTGCTGGGCAAGATGTGTGACGATGCTGAGGCTTCGGCTATGCAGACTCTCCGTATTGAAGCGCCTGAGGGCCGTTCCTTGCCTGCCATTCTTGCCCCGCAACTACGTCGGGCGTTATTGCGCTTGTCTGTTATCGAACAGGCAAGGGAATTGGCACAAAGAGCCCTGCGCGGGTTGGCCGGCTTCGCCACTGCGTTAAAGTTTAAGTACAACGACATTGAAGTTGGGCTGGATTTCGACACAGAACCTGGGCTCGCAGACAACGGTGATTTGGAACTGGACTTGCAGGCGCTGCTTGAAGTGTCCGGCGCAGCAGTCGCGAGCGCCGGGACGGGTCTGGCGCTTTTTGTTGATGAGTTGCAATACGTCGATGAAGACCAATTGGCGGCCTTGATTATGGCGCTGCATCGTACCGCCCAGCGTCGCTTGCCGGTGGTACTCGCAGGAGCGGGGTTGCCGCAATTGCGCGGGCGCATGGGAAAAGCGAAATCCTATGCCGAGCGCTTGTTCGATTTTCCTGAAGTAGGTCCATTACCTCCAACTGCCGCACGCGTTGCCATTAGCGACCCCGCTGAGGCCGAAGGTGAAAGCATAGACACAGATGCGCTGGATTACATTATTTCGGAAACACAGGGTTATCCTTATTTTTTACAGGAATGGGGCAAACAGGCATGGGATATCACCGAATCATCCCCTATCACTATGGAAGACGTGGAAAAAGCTTCTCAGAGTGCGATTGCTGCATTGGACGAAGGTTTCTTTCGCGTACGCTTTGATCGACTGACGCCTTCCGAAAAGCGTTACCTGCGCGCTATGGCGGAATTGGGGCCTGGACCTCACCGTTCAGGTTCTATCGCCGAAGTACTGGAACGCGGGGTGACCTCTCTTGCTCCTGTCCGCAGCCAACTTATAGCGAAGGGGATGATCTGGAGTCCCAGCCATGGTGACACAACTTTCACGGTACCACTGTTTGACGGCTTCATGCGGCGCATCATGCCCGACGACGACTGGAAAACTGTATCCTGAAGCACAGAGCCTGATAGCGTATTTCCCTCCCGGGGAGAGGGATGCCTACCCTGACTTATCCCTGAACCGGAAAATGACATGCATCAATGCCCCCTGATCCACTCCATCACCCTGCCCGCCCAGAGCCCGTCCGGGTCGCCGCATGCCAGGTTGGCCTGCAAATGGTCGCAACCCTCCAGTTCCAGGCTGGCAGTCTCACCCCCTGCATTCCGCAGAGCCCGTTCCATCTTGTGCGCCTGGGTGATCAGGTGGGGGAAATCCCCGCTGCCCCAGGACAGGAAGAATGGCGGCGGCGTACCCTGGATATTGCAGATGGGGCTGGCCGCTTCTTCGTTGCCGACCGGACCCAGGAAGCGCGGGCGCATGGACAGGCCTGAGCCTTCACGGAAGTCGAACACGCCGGAGACGGGCAGGCAGCCGCGTACGACGTCCACGGGCAGCCCGTAGTCTTCCTGCCAGTCCTTGCGCACAGCCATCAGGCTGGTCTGGTGTCCGCCCGCGGAATGGCCGGATATGAACAGGCGGTCCGGGTCGCCGGACAGCTTGTCGACGTTCTCATAAACCCATTTCAGCCCGCTCATGCAGTCGTCCAGCCCGGCCGGGAAGATGTGGGCCGGGGCCAGCCGGTAACCGATGCTGACGAAACCGATGCCGGCCTGGTTGAAGACCGGCGCCATGAATGCCATCCACTCCTTATAGCCGCTGGTCCAGCCGCCGCCGTGGATCATGATGAACACGTTGCCGTCGGGGTCCGGCGCCGGGAACCAGAGCACGCTCTGGTAGGGATCCGGCCCGTAGTTGTCTTCGGCGCCGCCGATTTCCGCGGCTTTCTCCAGCAAGTACCTGTTGTATTCCCTGGCGAAGTCGGATACGGGTTCATGTGGGGGGTAGTCTTCGGGTTTCATGGTGTTTGTTCCAGTGATTTGTGGGTTATGAATCTGGTTAGTATCCGGTTAAGGCGGATTGTTGTAAACCAATTATATCCAAGTTGCAGGATGTCATAAATTTCGTGATTGTATGATCGGGCGGAAGTTGTGGTTACAATGGCTGACAGGCCGATCTGTTATTCATGTTAACCAACCCGGGGGGCAGTCATGGAATCCATAGCACAATCATCGGAGTTGCGTCAGGAATTGGAATCGGGCCGGTTTCTGGCCGCGGTGTTCATGACCGGGGTGCTGGGAATCGCTTCGTTCCTGGTGCTGCCTTCCCTCGTTCTCGGATTTGTCTCCGACCTCGGCTTCACTGAGCTTCAAATCGGCAGGATATCCACTTTCCAGTTGCTGGGGCTCGGTCTTGGTTCCGTTGCCAGCGTTTTCCTGATGAAACACCTCGATTGGAGGAACCTGTCGCGTTTCGGGCTGGCGCTGCTCCTGGCCGGCGATTTCGTCTGTACGTTGACCGGGGACTTTACATCTTTGCTGGTCCTGCGTTTTATCTCCGGGTTTGCCGGAGGGGTGTGCGTTTCATTTGCTGCCTACGGACTGGGGCTGACGGCCAATACGGACCGGAATTTCGGTATATTCATGACTGTACAGGTGGGTTTTGCCATTATCGCCAGTTTTTCTTTTCCGTCTGTACTTGACCTGGCGGGTCTGGATGGAATCTTTTTTGTCCTGTGTCTGCTGGAACTGGCGGGTATTATTCTGGTCTCCCGTTTCATGCCTGCAAAGCGCTGGGAAAGCGCATCACGGGAGCATGGCAATGACCGCTTCCACTGGGCCATGTGTACGCTGGTGATGATCGGGCTCGTCTTCTTTTTCACGGCCATCGGCATGTTCTGGACTTATATTGCGCCCATTGGTCTTGATGCGGGGTTGAGCAAGCAACAGACCGGCAACGCGGTGAGTATCGCATTGTTCGGGGCATTGCTGGGCGCCTATGCCGCCGCCGCATTTAACATCAAATTTGGCCGGGTGCTGCCGCTGACGCTGACACTGGCCTTGCAACTGCTCGCATTGCTGCTGCTTTACCAGGGACTTGACTACCTGATGTTCTGCGCCGCTGCTGCGCTGTTCGGCTTCGGCTGGTACATGTACGTCCCTTACCAATTCGCGCTGCTGGCTGAGTTCGATAAGGACGGCAGGCCCATGCTCCTGTTGAATGCTGTCGCCGGCCTGGGTTCAGGCCTGGGACCGGCCATTGCCGCGTATACCCTGGCGGGCGGTTACTCCCTGCTCTATATGCTCTGCGCCCTGTTCCTGGTCTTGTCGCTGGCGTGGCACCTGGCGGCGATCGGTCTGGGGAAGAAATACCTGTAATCCGCGCTGGAACCTGTTGAGTCATGAAACATATCACTGAACCTTCCGCGGCGGACTGGCTTGCCCGGCTGAAAAATGGCGATATCTCGTCGGTGGAACTGGTCGAGCAGACCATCGCCCGGATTAACGAGGTCAACCCGAAGCTGAACGCTGTAGTGGCGCATGACCCGGAAACCTGCGTCAGGCTGGCACAGGAGGCAGACATGCAACGCCGCAAGGGAACGGAACTGCCGCTGCTCGGCCTGCCTGTCACCGTGAAGGATTCAATAGATGCGGCCGGTTTCCCCTGCACCGGTGGTTCGTTTGCGCGCGAGCATTTCCGCCCGGACAAGGATTCCACCGTCGTGGCGCGCCTGCGTAAGGCAGGGGCTATCGTGGTTGCAAAGACCAATCTCCCCGAATATTCCTCTTCCTACGAGACCGACAACGCCATTTTCGGTTGTACCAACAATCCGTTCGATACACAACGCACCGCGGGCGGCTCCACCGGTGGTGAGGGCGCCCTGCTGGGCGCTGATGCCTCACTTGCCGGTATTGGCCTGGACGGCGGCGGCTCCATCCGCGTGCCCAGCCATTACTGCGGCATTTACGGCATCAGGCCGACTACGGGACGGGTGCCGGACACGGGAACCTGGCCGGAAACCCGGGATACGGGCTACCGGGACCTGATGTGCGTCGGGCCGATGGCGCGCTATGCCGAGGATCTGGCGCTGATATTGCCGGTCATCTCGGGGGCGGACTGGATAGATCCCTATGCGGTACCGGCGCCGCTGTTCTCGCCGGACGATGTGATTGTGAGCGAATTGCGCATTGGTTTTTACACTCATGACGGCGTCGCCAAAGTCAGCCAGGAAACCGAACAAGCAGTGGCGCGCATTGTGGAGGCCATGGAGCAGGCCGGTTGCCGAGTCACAGAGGCAGATTTACCGGACGTAACTGATGCGACCGAAATCTTCTTTTCCATGGCAGGTGCGGACGGCGGCGTTCGCACCCTGAAAGATCTCAAGGGGGCAGATGACCGGCATCATATACAGTTCAAAACCTTGCTGGACGGTTTCGGCGAGTCCACGAGCCTGCCTGACTTTTTCGACCTGCAGGGCCGCTTTTTTGACTTCCGGGCACGCATGCGCCAATTCATGAGTGGCTATGACCTCGTTATCGCGCCGGTGACTACCGGACCGGCGCCGCGCCACATGGAAACACCTTACGGCATTCCACAGGACGAATACTTTCTATACCGCGCCTTCAACTATGTCCATACCTATGCCCTGGCCGGATTGCCTGTCGCCGTTGCCCCAGCAGGCGCCCAGGACGGGCTGCCGCTGGGAGTGCAGCTTGCCGCTCAGCCTTTTCGGGAAGATGTAGCGCTGGCTGTGGCCGCGTATTTGCAGGAAAACCTGGGTTAAAGAATTAGTTGCTTACTGGATTCCTGCTTTGCAGAAATGACAGCGGGAACCTGCGTTATAATTTCTTGTGCTTTTTTCTCAACGCCCAGGTACCAGGTTTGCCGGCATATACTCCGGGTCGTGGGCGCGTTTAATGATGTAGGCATGTATAGCGTCTGTTTCAGCTTTCTCCAGGTGCCCGGTAAAGCCGGGCATGCCTTTTGCCAGGCGCGCGCCGCCCAGGACGATTGCGTCCCAGAGAGTATGGGTGGCCGTATCCATGTAGCGTAAATCCGGGAGGACGCCGGCGCTGATACCGGCATCACCGTGGCAACGGGAGCAGTACTGGTGGTACAGCAGCTTGCCCAGGACTACGGTGTCAGCATCGGCTGTGTGCGCCGGTGGCGCCGGTGGTTCAGGTAACGGCGGGAGCGGCGGCAGTTCAGCGGTGCCGTCCAACGTGTAGGCCACGATACGGTTCAGCGCCCGCGCCCCGGCCCACTTGGCAACGATGCCTGATTCAATGCCGAAGGCCGTCCCGTAACCGGCCATCACCGCCACGTACTGTTTGCCGCCCACCTGGTAGGTGACCGGCCCGGCCAGCACCGCGGTCTGGGCGTCGTGAGCCCAGAGACGTTCACCGCTGTCGGCAGCATAGGCGATAAACTCGCCATGGGAGGTGCCCTGGAACACCAGGTTACCGGCGGTCGCCAGCACGCCGCCGTTCCAGGCGATCGGGTGCTCCACGGTCCAGCGCGCCTGTTGTTCCAGGGGATCCCAGGCCAGCAGGTAACCCTTGAGCAGTTCGGAAATCCCTTTCTGGATTGCCGGGTCTTCCGGCATGGAGGCGATGACCGGGTCCAGGCCGGTGTTCACCGTGACCTTGCTGAACTCGAACTGTTCCACTTCCTTGTACACCCAGGGCAGGTCCTGCGCCGGGATATAAACCAGCCCGGTGCCGGGGTGGTAGGCCATCGGATGCCAATTGTGGCCGCCGGGCGCAGCCGGCGAACTGGCGAACTCGCCGTCCTGGTAGCGGGCATTGGGCGCTTCGACGGGACGCCCGGTACGCATGTCGATGCGCAAGGCCCAGGTCACCTCGACGAAAGGCTCGGCCGACAGCAGTTCGCCGTCGGTCCGGTCGATGACGTAGAAGAACCCGTTTTTCGGCGCTTGCATGAGCACCTTGCGCGGTTCGCCGTCAATCTCCAGGTCCGCCAGCATGATATGTTGTGTGGCGGTGAAGTCCCAGGTATCGCCGGGCGCGGTCTGGTAGTGCCAGACGTATTTGCCTGTGTCCGCATCCAGGGCGACGATGGACGCCAGGAACAGGTTGTCACCGCCGCCCGGACTGCGCACGCGCCGGTTCCAGGGGGTGCCGTTGCCTACACCCAGGTATACAAGGTTCAGTTCCGGGTCATAGCTGATGGCATCCCATACGGTGCCGCCACCGCCGTATTGCCACCACTCACCGGTCCAGGTCTCTGCGGCCTGTTCCAGGATGGGGTTTTCAAAGGGCAGTGCAGGATCGCCGGGTACCGTGTAGAAACGCCACACCTGCTCGCCGGTTGCAGCATCATAGGCCGTGACGAAACCCCGTGCGTCAAACTCTGCGCCGCCATTGCCGATAAGCACCTTGCCGTTGACGACCCGGGGGGCGCCGGTGATGGTGTAGCGCAGGTCGCCCGGCGTGGTCTGCACCGACCAGACTTCCTCGCCGCTTGCAATATCCAGCGCTATCAGCCTGCCGTCCAGCGTACCCACGTAAACCATGTCGCGCCACAGCGCAAGGCCGCGGTTGACCACGTCGCAACAGGCATCGATGCCTTTCTGTGGCGGCACCTGGGGGTCGTATTCCCACAGCAGTTCGCCGGCGGCGGCATCCAGCGCATAGACCCGGCTCCAGGTGCCGGTGGTGTACATGCGCCCTTCTGCGATCAGGGGCGTTGCTTCCAACCCGCGTTTGCTGGGCAGATCCAGGTGCCAGGCAAGTTTCAGTTGCGCCACGTTCTGCGCATTGATTTCACCCAGTGGACTGTAGCGTTGTTCACTGTAAGTGCGGCCGTGGTTCAACCAGTTGTGGGGTTCCGTATCGGCATTCACGAGGCGCTCATCACTGACCCCGGCGGTATCGGAGTCCTGCGGCGCTTCGCTGCGGTCGCAGGCGGCTAGCAGCAGGCATACAATAAAAAATCCGGTCGATACAAAACGAGCGCTCATGGTTATAATTATATTGCAAAAACAATCAATGAAAAACGACGCGGAGATTCATGGCTGACACACCTATCAGAGAGATGGAAGACAACATCGACGGATTGAATAAACGCCTGGAACCGTATCCCGACTACCTGAAGGCGGAACTGGGCCTGCGCAACCACTGGTACGCCGCGCTGTTCGGCCATGAACTGGAAGAAGGGAAATGCAAGGGTGAGATGATAATGGGGGAACGGATCCTGTTCAAACGGGTTGACAGCGATGTGTACGCCATCGCTGATCGGTGCCCCCATCGCGGCGCGGCCTTTTCCGCCCGGCCCGAATGCTATACGAAAAACACGGTGACCTGCTGGTTCCATGGTTTTACCATCGATGTGCGGGATGGGATGCTCGTGCAGATCGTTACCGACCCGGACAGCAGGCTGATCGGCAGGCTCAAGCACAAGACTTACCCGGTCAGGGAGATTAACGGGGTTGTCTTTGTGTTCATGGGCGACATGGACCCGCCGCCGCCCATAGAACAGGACCTGCAGCCTAAATTCCTGCGGCCCAAACTGGCGTTCCACCCGGTCGCCCGCAACAAGTTCCGGGCCAACTGGCGCATTGCCGCGGAGAACGGTTTCGACGCCGCCCACCTGTACGCCCACCGCAAGGCCGGCATATTCGATTTCACCGATGCCAGCATGCCCCTCTCCAGTTTCCCGAAAACACCGGATTCACTGGAGATCATCGACAACGACGAGGGTCCCTGGGGCATCGTCAAGGTGGATGACTACACGGTCTGGACGACGGAGATCGAGGGCAAGACCGTGAACGCGGTGAACCTGGACCCGGACAACATCCCTCCCCCGGATGTGCCCCAGGAGACCGTTGTCGGCATTTATCTGCCCTGCGGACTGGAAGTGGACTGGTGGCCGGCCCCCGGGGTGCTGCACTTTGAGTGGTTCACACCCATCGACGAAGACCACCACATGTATTTTATCTGCCATGCCACCGAAGTGAATTCGGAAGAGGAAGCAGAAGCCTTCTACAAGACCTGCCGGGAAGAATACATACCGGTCACCTGGAAGGCGGCAACGGACCAGGCCGCGCCCATGGGTGACGGCACCGAATGGGGTTTCAACAACTTCGACGCCTTCGGACGGGAGCAGATCCACCATGTGTATCAATACGAAGACTTCTGGCACCAGGAAAAACTGATCCGCCCCGACATGACCGTATCGAAATGGCGCATGCTGGCCAACAAGCGCATGCGCGGCATACAGCAGCGCCGGGGCTGGGCCAGGATGCAAGGCTGGTCGCCGGACGGGCAGGACTATGACCCGAAGAAGACCTGGTAGATGTTGGGTTTACCTTGGGGACGGACTTACGTTCGTCCCCGGATGAGTCTGGGACTGTTTGGGGACGGACTTAAGTCCGTCCCCAGATACGTACGGGGATAACGAAAAACAATAGAGACTGAATAAAATGACTGACAAAATTGAGCTTTTGACAAAAGACCTGTTCGGCCTGGAGTACTGGCCGGCGCTGCCCGCTTTCCTCATCTCAACCGCGGATGAAACAGGCACACCGCACCTGGCGCCTTACAGCCTGGTGTTCTTTCCGTCCTATACCAACGTTGCTGAAGACGAAGATACGCCCAAGATCATTTCACTGGTCATCGGTGATTACGATACCTTTGCCGGCGCAAAAGAGTCCCGTACCTACCGGAATATCGCGAATACCAAAGAGTTTGTCGTCAACGTGCCCACTGCGAAAATAGTCAACCAGTTAAATACCACCGTGTTCCCGGCCGACGATAAATTCGCGGCATCCGGGTTGACCCCGGAACCCTCGGCAAAAACAGCGGCGCCCGCGGTGGCGGAATGCCCGGTGAACTACGAATGCGAACTGCTGAGGGTGGAAGAACACCGCTGGCTGGGCGAAGTCATACACGGGAAAGTCGTCGCGGTACGGGTCGATACATCTTTGCACAACACCCCCGCCAAAGACCGCATGGCGTCCCTGGCGCCCGTCCTGCACTATGCCTACGACCATTACAACGGCACCTACTACGGCCTTGGAGACGTGCTGCTGGAAGAGATAGAGGAATAAGATATTTGGGGGGATATTTGGGGTCAGAGTAAAAATACCCGACATTAAGTCCGCTATATCTGACAAAGCACCGGCCCGGTCAGGTTAAGATAAAGCAGGCCCAGCACCGATGACTTGAACAACGGTGACCGGTCTTTACCCAGTTCCCCGGGATTAAGTGAATTTAATGTTGTGTCACCTGGATTACCTGAGTTAATATTTGATATTATGTCATTTTTGACATAATATTGCTTTTATGGATGATAAGGATAAATCTTTAGTCTGGCTACACGACGAGATAAGAACACCTCCATTTTCAGAAGGTGCCAGAATTGAGGCGGGTTTTTTGCTCAGGCGACTACAGCGTGGCGACAAGCTGAGTATGCCACAATCCCGACCGATGCCGGAAATCGGAAAACACTGCCATGAATTGAGGATTAATGACAAAAATCTAACCTGGAGAATAATGTATCGAATTGCTCGCGATGCGATCGTCTTGCTTGGGGTCTTTGAAAAGAAAACTGGTAAAACACCAAAATATATAATCGACGTTTGTAGAAAACGAATGAAGGCGTATGACGATGAAATCAAGTAAACGGGAAAAACTTGAAAAAGCCGGCTGGAAAGTTGGTACAGTCGATGAATTCCTGTCTCTTTCCCCTGAAGAATCAGCTTTTATTGAAATGAAATTGGCATTATGTGATTCAGTTAAATCAATGCGGGCCAAAAAACGCCTCAGCCAAACTGAATTTGCAAAGTTAATTTCATCCAGTCAATCACGCGTAGCCAAGATTGAAGCGGGCGACCCTTCTGTATCCCTCGACCTGGTAATGAAGTCTCTATTGAGTCTCGGTGCTACTAAAAAAGATGTAGCCAGGCTTATTGTAGCCGGCAAATAATTTAACCTGCCTGAACCGAACCAAGTCAAACGGAGCATGGAATGATTATCGAAAACCAGGAGCAGGTCACCGAGGCCGTACTGGGCGAACTTGAGCGCATTGAGAATCCTCGTCTGAAGGAAGTACTTAGCGCTGCAGTCCGGCATCTGCACGATCTCGCCCGTGAAGTGCATCTTACCGAGGCCGAATTTCGCCGTGGATGTACGGTCCTGGCGCAGGCGGGGCAACTGACGAATAAAAGTCATAACGAAATCGTGCTCCTGGCCGGGACCCTGGGTTTAAGGAGACCAACGGCCGGAGCAGGTAGTGTGGGAGCGCCCTTGACATTATGACGTTATGACGTTATGATGCCTTACATGAAGACAGAATCCAAACGGGCAACCATCTATTTTTACCCTGAGCTTCACCATGCATTACGCCTGAAGTCGGTTGAGACAAACCGTTCCATATCGGACATGGTGAACGAAGCTGTGCAGTTAAGCCTTGCAGAAGATGCGGAAGACCTGGAAGCCATATCAAATCGCGCCAAGGAGCCGAACCTGGTGTTTGAAGACGTAGTAAAGGATTTGAAACGTCGTGGAAAAATATAACATCCTTATCAAGCCTTCCGCAGTAAAGGAACTTGAAGCAATCCCCCAAAAGAAAATACGGCAACAAATAATTCGCCGGATTCAGAGCCTGGCAACAGACCCCTTCCCGCCTGGCGCCAGCAAGCTGGCCGGCAATGATCGATTCAGACTGCGTCAGGGCGCATATAGAATCATCTATACAGTATGGAAGCTGCAACTTACGATCAACGTCATCAAGGTCGGACACAGGAAAGATATTTACAGAAATCAATAGACGCGGGGTCGGTCCCTGGACTCGTCATTCTCGCCGGTCTGCAGCAGTTTCAGCGGCAAAGGGTAGGTTTTAACCTCACCTATCTCCCCCCAGGACCTGGTTTTTGTCCAGATTTCACCCTGCGGATATTGACTGATCTGTTTGATGTCCTTGGGCCGCAACTGGTTGGTCCATTTGACCTCGACGGGACAGCACTGCCCTTTTTTGATACAGGCGATATCAACTTCACCCCGGGCCTTGATGTAGTACGTGGGAAAAAAACGGCGATGATGGGTGATCACGGCGGCCTCGACCAGTCTTGACGTCCATTCCGGGTCCTGAATGAGCGGCAATACCTGCGCATTGTAAGGATCGGCAATGGGCTTGACCCAGGCATGTACGGCATGGAATATAAACGGGTCGCAGAACATCAGTTTTCTGGCTTTTTTCGGTGCGCCAACCAGCTTGTCTTCCAGCAGGGCGGACTGCACGAATACGGCGTCCATGTTTACCAGCACATCAATATAATCGGACACGGTTTTGGGGTGATCGATGGACAGGTCACGCGCCATGGCGTTCCAAGTGACCTGTGAAGTATAGCGTTTGATAATGGCTGCCATGATTTCACGCAGGTAATTTTCCTGTTTACCGCGTTTCAGCACATCGCCTCTTATCCAGTCGGAGTATGTATTCAAGGTGGTTTTACTGATCAGTCCGTTTTCGGCCAGGTCGTTGATGGCTGTCAAATATCCGCCATGCAGTAAATATTGATCAAACTCCCCGTAAATTGCATCGATAGTGCCTGCTTCAACCTCCCCGGGTTGACAAACGATATCATCAACATTGATGTCCGGGTTTTTCAGGTTGAAACACTCCCTGAATGAAAGCGGATACATGTGGAAATCCACCACCTCCGCGCTGCCGCGCCGCCCGGGAAAGCGCATGCGCGCATCCCTGATTAAACCCAGGTCCGAACCGGTCAGCACCAGGACGGTATGCTCCAGCAGGCCCGCATCTGCAGCGTATTTAACTGCCTTATCCCACTGCCGGATATAGGTAACTTCATCAATTATCAAAAAATTGACGGAATCTGTGTGCGAATCACCCAGTTGAGCCTGCATCAACCCGAGGAGGCTGTGATGGTCATCGATAAGTTCGCCGGTAAAAAAACCGATCGATTGAGGCGCGACTCCCTGTACCAGCAATTCATTCATCCACTGTTTCAGCAGGGTAGATTTGCCGATTTGCCGCCCTCCGCCTAAAGTGTAAATACCCGGTGATGCGGCAGCTAATTCATCCAGCAGTGCCGAGCGATATTGATATACCTGACGCTGCAGCAGGCGTAATTGAGGGTCCTGTTCAGCAAACCCGGCAGGGTTGTCAAGGTGACTGTTATGGGGCAGAAATCTTGGGTCCATGTGGCCAGACTGCCATAATGAATAAAATTAGTCAATTATAAATGACTAAATTTATTCATTATGTTGTGACTATATAGCAGCCCACCATCAACATTATCAAGGTTGGTCACGGAGTGAATTTCAGATACGAATCCTTGCATGGTAGTCATATACCTGGGCTGTAGTCTGCCGCTATAATCTAGCTTGGATTGGTTTCATTTTTTTCCAATATCACACAAAATATGGGGTAATAGTTCATGTTTCTGGCTACGGATCATTCGACTCAGGTCACCTCCGATTTACCCCCTCACTGCACCTTTTCGGAAAGTGACTGGCACATACTGGCCGGTTTCTGGCACCCTGTTGCATTTCTCCATGATATCGGTGACAAACCTGTCGCCGCCAGGTTACTCGATGTGAACCTGGTGGTCTACCGTACCAGCGAAGGCATCACGGTGGCGCATGACCGGTGCATGCACAGGGGAACCAGGCTGAGCCTGGGTTGGATGCAGGAGGACCTGCTGGTCTGTCCCATGCACGGCTTGCATTATGACGGTCAGGGTGTTTGTCGAAAGATACCGTCCATCGCCGATCCCGATGCGAGAATACCGGAGAAGTTGCGGCTTAAAACCTGCCGGACGGAACAACGCTACGGCATTATCTGGGTCTGTCTGAAAGATGACCCGGCCTGGCCGTTACCTTACTGGTGCCACCTGGAAGATTCTCAATTTCAATCCATGTATGTTCCTCCAGGGAAGTGGCAGGTTGCAGCGGGCCGTCACGTCGAAAACTTTAACGACGTGGCGCACTTCCCCTGGGTCCATGGCGACACATTCGGCGGTGAAATGGACGCAGCCTTTCCGTTATACCGGGTGGAACAGACTGATTACGGTCTCAGCTTTCGATTACCTTACCTGGAACTGGGCAACCGCTTTCCTGACGGGAGAGACGATTTGCAAAACCGTGAAGTCGTCTACAGTTACGAGTTAACGTTTCCGTTTTCCACCCTGCTGGAAGTCAATGTGCAGGAGTCCGATTATATACAAGTGATACTGGATACGGTGTGCCCTATCTCCGCGCATGAGAGCGGCATTTTCCAAATCCTGGCCGACAACTCCGGTGAGCCGGTCTTGGATAGGGTGATACAGGAAACGATAGACATAAATAAAGAAGACCAGCCCCTGGTGGAAGCGCAATCACCGGAATTTTTGCCGCTTGATTTGCGCGAGGAGATCCATATTCCTGCTGATCGAATGTCACTGGAATACAGGAAGGCGCTTGCCGGAAAATTTAACCTGGGTGCACCGGCTATAAGTTAAACCCGCGAGAAGACAAGATGACCAACGATGCAATCATGCTCAATGACTGGTATGCGGTAGCGAACGCCCGGGCACTCTCGGACGGTGATAAGATCGCAACACAATTGCTGGAACAGGACATACTTGTCTGGCGCAGTCACGGTGAGATACATGCCTGGCTGGACCGCTGTCCCCACCGTGGTTCCAGGTTGTCTTTGGGCGACATCAGGAATGGCGACACGGTCGTTTGTCCCTACCACGGCTGGCATTTTAATGCCGCCGGTCGCTGCATCTGGATGCCTGCCCATCCTGGTCACCCTATCTCGGAAAGGGCCAGGACGACCCGGCTGCATGTGCAGGAGAAATACGACCTGGTGTGGGTGTGCCTGGGTGAACCGGCCGGCGACGTACCGCTGTTTCATGGTGTGGATGAGGATTATCACCTGGTGATCACCGGGCCTTACGACGTCGAGACCAGCGGCCCCCGGGCCGTAGAGAATTTTCTGGACCTGTCGCATTTTCCCTTCGTACATACCGGTTACCTGGGAGAGGAACCCTATACGGAAATGGATGAGTACGATGTCGAGGTGATTGACAGCGAAATCAGCGTCACCAACGCGACCGTCTATCAACCCCGGGCCAATGTGACCAGCGAGGAAGGCACCAAGGTTGCCTATTCCTACCGGGTACTGCGGCCGTTGACCGTCATGCTCACCAAGGAGCCCGGCGCGGCCGGCGAAAAACCATCCGACTTGATAATGATGTCGATACAACCGAAGGAGGAAACCCGTATCCGCGCCTGGTTTGTCCTTGCAATGAACTATGGTCATGGCGACCCGGAAGAAAACTTCCGGGATTTTCAGGATACGATCTTCTACCAGGACAAGGCAGTGCTGGAATCACAGCGGCCCAGGTGTTTGCCGCTGGATCCCGGTGCAGAGTTACACCAGCCGGCCGACAAGGTTTCGAACGTGTACCGGCGCTGGCTGAAAGAAATGGGATTACGTTATGGAACGAGTTGAGTAACAGTGCAGACCCGCGCGGATGACCCGCTGAAATTTGTTATTGCGGTAATTGCCGCCCAGGTGGCCGGTGGATTGGTGACGCAGATGTCTCCCCTGGTGGTGGGCGGCGTTATCATCGGTCTTGAACTAACGGAACAACAGGCCGGTTTTGTCGCATTTGCAGAATTTATCGTTTTATCGCTCACCGCAATCGCGATAGCGCCGTTTCTGCCAAGACTGTCTTGTCGAGCACTGTGTTTCTGTGCCGCGAGCGTTGCCATTGCCGCCCAGGTTATCTCCATATTATTAACCGACTTGAATCTGATAGTGATCATGAGGTGTATAGCAGGCGTCGGCGAGGGCCTGGTGTATGCCGCATCGCTGGCCGCGGTGGCGTCACGTTCGGTCAACCCGGACAAGTTGTATGGTTATATCCAGGTGACCTGGGCAGTATTGAGCACCTTGTTGTTTACCGCAGGAGGCTACCTTACCGATATGTTCGCCCACCGTGGTATATACGGCATGATCGCCGGCATCACAATTGTCCTGATGATTTTTTTGCGCTGGCTGCCGGCCGGTGTTACGGCATCGGCTGAATCAGTCAATAAAAATCACAACGCTGCGCCGCCCTGGATGGGTATCGTCACGTTAGCGGGAATTTTTATTTATCTGACCGCATCCGCGGCCATATATACTTTCACTGCGCCGTTGGGTGAACGGGCAGGGCTGTCAACGAACCAGATCGGCTATGCCCTGACCACAGGATCAGCCGTTGGTTTCAGCGGCGCAGTTCTGGCAACCTGGCTGAATATACGCAGGGGACGGGCCGTTCCTGTTTCGGTCTTCTCGGTTGCGTTCTCAATCATAGCCATCGTGTTATGTGTTAATACCCACCCTGTAATCTATGTGGTTACCCTGGTTCTGTCAGTCGTATTTTTCTATTTCTCTGTCCCCTACCTGTTCGGCCTGGCCGCGGCATTGGATGAGCAAGGCCGCTGGGCGGCGGCGGCGGGCTCTGCCTATTTGCTGGGTTTTGCCGTGGGGCCGGCCTTAGCCGGCACGATGATCGAGTGGTATGACTACATCGGACTGGGAGTGGCATCCGTTATAGCCACGATCATGGCCTGGATACTGTTGTTGGTGGTGGTCAGAAATTTGTAGCCCACTACTATAGTCTGCAGTTAGTAAAAACTGGAACCCCCCAGCTTTGCTGCGGAGACGCGCACAGTTTGACAGTTGCGGAAATCTCATGGTAACTCCCAAGTGTGAACCGCCAAGCATCACACGATGGAGGAACCATGACAGAGATAAGCAGTTTAAGTCATACCCGCTGGGAATGTAAGTGTCATGTGGTATTTATCCCGAAGTATCGACGGAAGATGTTATTCGGCCAGATACGGTGGGAGTTAGGCGAGGTGTTTCACCGCTTGACCCGGCAGAAAGAGAGTGAGATAGAAGTGGGTCACGTGATGCGGGATCATGTGCACATGATGTTGTCGATACCGCCGAAGTATGCGGTGGCGCAGGTGGTGAGGTACATCAAGGGGAAGAGTGTGATCCATATAGCATAGACATATATGGGTCGGCAGAGGAATTATGCAGGGTAACCCTTTTGGGCGAGGGGATATTTTGTCTCGACGATGGGTCGGGATGAGCAGGTTATCCGGGAGTATGTACGAGATCAGGAGCGAGAAGATCAACGTATTGAGCAATTGAACTTGGTGTAAGAGTTGACCCCTTCAAGAATCTCAAGGAGCCGACAGGCTCCGTTCATTACCGCTTTGAGCGGTTCACAAACTAAAGCCCCCGGCTTTGCCGGGGGATATTTACTTGTGACCGTACCCCCTAATGTCGAATACAGATCCGGAACTTGAAGACTGGAAAGAACTTCCATGCCGCACCCCTCGCTCTGGCATTGATGCATTCGGTTGTCCCGGTTTCGCTGGGCTGACCGTTGGAATTTCACTGGAGGCATCAGTGCGGCCTGCATTCCGCGACGACACCTGACGCCTCGTTTGCTTCGTCGGTAGTGCATAATCTGTATCTTCGGGAGCACTATTCACTCGTATTTAAGCCATTAGGGAATAGTGTCAAAGCGGACAAAAAATTCCTTCGCGCCATTAGAAATCTTGAACGCCGATTCAAGCTCTTTTGGAACAGGTACAAAGATTCGATCTTTGGTAATTATTGTTGTTGTCGGAAACATTGCGCCGCCTGTCGTGCCAGTCTCAAGCGGCTCCTTCAGTTTGAGGTCGTAATACAGGTTCAGTTCTCCAGTGCTGTCTGTAAAGATGTAGATTACACGGTGCGAGCCCCACATGAGCTTAGTCGTATGAGGCTGCCGTAGGAACTCGCCCTCTCTCCGAGCAAGACGCTCCGAGAGTGAAAGAAACATCTGAAAGCCATTAAGCTTCGAATGTGGCTCCCCAACTGTCAAAACCTTCATGTCGCTGGTTAGCTCTAGTCGCAGAATAGGAGGTGACGCCTCATATGCATTGGCAGGTGGACCGTTATCTCCTGTACCAATAATGTCCGGTAACTCCTCCTCGACGGTGCCAATCTGATCCATTCGAACTTCCTGTCGTTGCCCGACCCCGTGCCCCGCAGATGATCTGATGACCTGTTCGAGATTAGCTTTTCCGGAGAGATAGTCAGCCAAGAGCGACTCTGCTTCGCCAAAGTCGCTTAAGTCGTATCTGAAGAGTTCCTCGTTCTCTTTAAGGCGACGATAGAGAGCGTCCCTTCCTTGCCTCGTGGAAGAAGGAACTTGATCGCGGATTTGCGGGTAAACGTGCTGCCTCACAAAATCGATCACGAACCCATGAAACACCTCCGGCGCCGATTGGTACGATTCAACGACCATACGTACCGCAGGCATATCACGTGCAAGCGAGATTTGAAGTCTATCGCCCTGACCTTCGATATGCAGGGACACGCTATGGCTGATTGTGGCAAACGCGGCATCGACATCGGGCATGAAATAGTCATCAAGGAGGACACCTCTGAGACGCACCAAAAACATGGCTTCCTCCAGCGTAAGCTGTGTCTGGGGAAAACGCTCTACAAGAACTCTCTCCGGCACCTCCTCGACAGCCGAAATCTCGCGCAAGAAATGTAGTTGAAGTTTGCGTCTCGGATTAGCCTGACTGACATGAAACAGGTTTGCTTCTTCACCAGAAAACCGTCGTTGAACTGTCGCGTCCTGTCCAGCGTAAAAAAGTTTAGACTTTACAGGCTCAAAGTCCCTTACGTCGCCAAGAGGCACCTGCCTATTACCTCCAGGAAGAACCGAGATCTTGATGTTCTTTGCAAGCGGAATAAGGCCATGGGAAAGAATATATCGTTGGAACTGCTGATTTTGATCTGCTGATACTGTTTGTGCGATGTCTTTTGACGCTTCAGCCTCGACCAAAGAGACGATATTATTGACAAACTGGATGCTTTCACGGCTAAGTGCTTCCCGGCCGGCTGTAGGATTGAGGATGTTTAGGTTTACAAAACCACCAAAGTCATAAGCGCCCGAGATGGGAATTGGGGCAAGTCCGAACAAATTCCGAAAGCCGAGTGTCTGCTGGCCTCCCCCCTGCACAAAAAAAGCCTCACCCTTAATGGGATTGTTATTCAACGCAATATCCGTGATACGAACAAGAACGCGCGCCTGCTCGTTAACGAACGTTCGAAGTATGCCAGATAACTGACCGTTAGATATGGTCCTTGAAGCGATTTCTTCAAAACCTTCAGCCTTGTTACCAAGTGTATCTTCAAACTGCTCCTGACTAATGATATTACCATTTACACGAACAGGAACAGGCAAAAAGCGGACATATTGTCTGAGATACTCTGATGCCTCAGCCTCATTAATAGGAAAATCCGGATCAAGATCAGCCTTAATGATCGTGCCGGGCTCACGACCATCCTCAACGCGCTCAAGGTCGATGCAATTCTGTGCGATGCGCAAATCGGCGCGCTTGGCGGAGCTAATCAGTGTGACGCTGGTTTCGATGTTTCGG
The DNA here is from genome assembly GCA_965116495.1 of Gammaproteobacteria bacterium. Taxonomy (GTDB): domain Bacteria; phylum Pseudomonadota; class Gammaproteobacteria; order Eutrophobiales; family Eutrophobiaceae; genus JAAXHV01. The sequence continues at coordinate 2,247,466 of OZ220696.1, forward strand.
GACTCAACTTGCAAAGCAGTGCAGACACCGAAGTTGGCCATGGCCCCAATTCCGAATGTCCCAATTACCCCGGACCGTTGCGCAAGATCCGATTTCTTGCCGCTTGACCCTGCCTTCCAGAAGTTACTTCTCAACACTTCTTCCGTCATACCAATACCATCGTCGCGGACAGCTAGTTTTCCCTCACCTACGGTAATCTGTATCTCTCTGTCAGTAATCGGGAGATTATGGGCCGTACAGCGCATCAGAATGGCGTCATATGCATTCTGGACGTTTTCGCGTAAGAATGCCTTCGGAGAGTCATATATTTCAGACGAAAGAATCTGTAAGACTCTATCGGTCGCGACATCAAATGCTATACGCTTTTTCATCGCCTTGTTGATTTGAGCCTTGAGCTATATTTATCTCGAATTTCAATCACTGAAGGATCAGCGGATTCAGCGATTATAGAGATATCAATGATCTCGGCTAGTCGCTTTCGCCTTCCGACATCCCATAGCGCGTCCATCACGTGAATTGCTTCCGCTTCACTTGCGGGCGGATCAAAAGTCTTAAGAAGGGATTTTGTGTCATTGAGTTTGAGCAGACAATCCAGAAGTAATTGCCTAGAGAGCCCCTCCTGTTTGACGACAGCAATAAGAAGATCAACCGCCTTCTTGTATTCGCCCCTGATATGTAAGTCCTGCGCTTCTATCAGCACATTCGTGGTGTCGTTCATGGTAGAGAACCGTGGTGGAGGCGGATCGTATTTAAATTCATAGTATGGATAGGCATGAGACGGAAGCGCGCGGCGCCCCCATATCGGCAAGCGGAGATTGTCGTTTTGCACTTCCCGGACATGTAAGCGTCCGGTTCTTTCGGCGGTGCTGAGTTCAATGACGTTGTAGGCGCGCCCATGTCGGAAATCGGGGCCACCACAAAGTGTTCCCGCACTGATGACGGTGATCTTCCGTTCCATCCCATGTCGGAACCTCGTATTTAGATACTGCGGTCGGTGCTGGTGTCCGTGCAATCCAAGGCTGAAACCACGATCCATGAGGTTTTGTACGAGGTCGGGGTCCATGTAGTCAGAACGGGCGGGGGGGCCTTCGGTATTATGATGCCAAACCGCCATTCGCAGGCGGCTAGCATATGGTCGGTGACGAAGCCGGATTCCTGCTTCGGCTATACATCCGGGGTGTATCGCTCCTTGCCTGTTGTAAAGGTCATTGTTGTAGCAGCTCGAAAAACCGACGATAGTGAGGTCAAACTCGGGGTAGTCGAAAATGTCGATTTGCTTGGCCGGATCAAGGTCATAGGACCGTTTGCCTTTGTAAAACTTGCGATAGAATTGGGCGAAAGCGTCCATGCGCTTCATATACATGGTTTGATCTGCGATCTTGTAGAGTTTCAAATCATGCCAAGACCACCGAAACGACGACTCAGGCAAGAAGAGTTGGTCAATTAGATCCTTTTTCCCATCCGGCAGGATGTCAATAAGTTCGAGGCTCTTGGCCAGATGGTAAGTGCTCATGTCGTGATTGCCGGGTACGATGACTACGCGTTCTCGATCACCTTCAACAAAGCGCTCAGCGAGCTGGATCAAGAAATCGGACGCCTCGTCATACTGTTCGAGCAGGCATTTATAAGGTTCTGGAACATCGGACTTGATTCCGTAAATAATGTCGCCGCTTACAACAATCAGATTAGGAGGGCGGACTTTCGGATCTTCTTCGGTAGAGAAGTGACGGCAATCATTTTCAAGTGAATCAAGCAAAACATCATTCCGTATTGGATTGTTTCTATCACGGTGTAAATCAGAGATATGCAGAATGGAAAGGTTCATATGACTCCCCTAGAAGGAGCGACAAAATCATTCTCGTCAAATGGCAACAATACGAAGATATCATGTAAGCAACCACTGTAGTATCGAGGCGAATACAGGTGTTATGCTTGTCAGATCCCGGAAACCTAGCTTGTGCCCCACGGTATCGCACAGGTTCAGATACGTTTTCTCTTCCATGGAGCGAACGTTGTCCGCCATCCTCATCTGCAAGTGGATCTTCATATCGTCGTCGAGATTGCGGATCGCTTGCCATGGGTGGGAGTTCCGTTCACCCGCAAACCCAATTTACGCGGCGATTGCATCGGTTTCATGCAGCACCTATTACCTGTTTCTGTTACCCGCGACAGCCTACGCAACCGGTTCCTCAAACAACTCGACTTGCTTTTCCCGTTGCGGTCGCGCCCACTCGGGTAACAGTTTGGTGATCGCTTCCGCAGGGACATTCCCGAGTTCATTCGGTTCCAGCTTGTGCAGTCCGCCACCGTAGACGCGACCTTCCCTAAGCATCGCCTGCGGGCAAATCTCGTTCAGGAACTCCCAGACCTGTCGTTTCAGAGCTGGCCTATCTTGTAGAGCGCGCTTGATAGGTCCCTTCGGGTACAACATCAAATACACGTTCGCAGCCGTTGCCTTCGAATTGTTCAGTATGAAACGAAACGGCTTGCCACTCTTTTTGTCACTTCGGCCGAGATAGGTACAGACGAACGGTGCCGGAGGCCGGTATTCCTGCGTGTACCACAGCGTCCGATGCCGGCAGAGATAGCGATCAGCGATGCCTTCCGTCTTGCCTTCTTCTAGATAGTCCCACAGCCTTGGATAGCGTTCCCTGATCTCGTTTTCCGTCCATGGAGGGTCAAGCAGGAACAAACGCCGTTCCAGCACTGGGTTACCTTGCCGATCACCTTTGATCTCGTCGTCCGGCACATAGCGAGGGCTCGGCAGGATCGGCTTGAATGCTCCCAGTGGCAGCCTACGTCGCTCAACCTCCTGCGCTGACAGAATGAAGTAGTTGTTGTTGCCCGTAGCTAGGCCCCGCTTGATCTTGAAGAAATCGCCCAGCACCAGCCCCTCAGCCGCTTCATAGCCCTCCTTCATCGGATAGCGTGTCCATTTTGGATCGCGGCGCAATGTCTGGATCGGTATCAACCGTTCCAGTTTCGGTCGTTCCAGCGTTCCGCCATAGGTAAATCGCACATCATGTCCTATTTGAGGAGGTTTGTTGCGGAACCACACCACGGCCGACGACACAAGCGAGTCACCGAACTGCACATCGTTCGGATCGAAGCGATGAATGTGCAGAAGAGTCACCTTGTCAAGCAAGTAACGTTTTACCGAGATGCCGTAATTTACGTCCATAAACTCACTCGGGATCAACCACCCCGCTAGGCCACCCTCGGCCATCCACACATGACTCAAGCCTAGGAAATAGCAATATAGACCGGCCAGTCCGTTGATCTCCACCCCAGAGAAGTCCAGCGTACGTAGCTTCAATCGTCGTTTCTCGCAGTTAACGATATGATGGTGCCGCACATAGGGTGGATTACAGATCAGCAGGTTGAACTTTTCGGCAACCCCTGGCGCTTCAGCATGTGTGAAGTCTTCTAGGCGGATATCCAGCCCCGTCTCACCCCATAGTTTCGCCGCCGGTCTGCCGTAATGCGGATCGACCTCAAACCCCAAAGCAGCAGCGATACGGGCCTGCGGAAACACATCCAGCAGCGCCGAGTAGAATGAGCCTGTTCCGAACGCCGGGTCCATGAACCGCACTTTCTCGTTCTTGGCGAGATGCGCCTTCGCGTAGCGCTGTATGTCGACAGCCAAGCCCGTCGGCGTCGCAAACTGCCCCATCCGGTTTCGCACCGTCGCGTCTCTATGTACGTCCAGTTCTTCCTGAAGGGCGAGCCGCCGCGCCTCCAACTCTGCGACTTCTTTCTTCATCATTTATAACCCAAACTCTGCGAGATCGTTGATACGGTGCTCCCAGACCCAATCGATGCCTTCCGCCGCCTCGTAACCGAGATAGCCGCTGTCGAAATACCCGCAAAGAAACAAGATGTAGCGAACGTTATGACCGTAGGTCCGGCGCAGCTGGTTCATCTTCGTAGCTTCTTCCTTACGTCGCTTGTTGACGTTTGTGAAATCTCCTGCTGACTTTGCCTCGATCAGCAACGGCAGATCACCTGCGTTCGCCGCTTTGGGCATCACTACCGCATCCACGGGGATATTGACGGTCTTGGCCGTACCTCCCTGCTCGACCGGCACGTTGAGCCGGAACGAATACGTCCCTGGCTGCAGCTCGTCATATTTCGTGCCCTCGCCTCGCGGTCGGTTTTCATACTCCAGAGCCGTCAACCATTCGTCGATCGCGGTGAGCTGACGCTTTTCCTGTGCGTTACGGATGATCGGATTGGCGACAGCCCCGCACAGGCGATCGGCCACGATCGTCGCGGCCCGGTACAGTTCCTGTTCGTGCGGCTCATCCCCGCGCTCCAGCCAAACGAAGACATCTGGATCGGCCATCTTCTCAATGATTTCCCCGATCTTCTCAAGGTCGCTGTCCAGCCCCCGCCGCGGCATTCGCTGCGGGAGCCTGTTGTCCTTCTCCATCGACTTGACCAGATTACCGGAGACGCCAGAAAGACCGATCAGACGATCCACGGCCAACGGTGGGCAAGTAGACATCCGCAGTGATGGCAACACCGAGGGCTTCGCCTTCAACAGGTCCACCCCCACATCCGTCAGGTTCTTCGTCGCTTTAAGCGTCGCTTCGACATCCTTTGTGGTCTGCAGCCGCGTCTTCCGGTAGGCCTCCGGTGCAAAACGCATGAACCAGTCGTTGTACATGTCTACCGACTGCACAATGTCCTGTTTCCACCGGTCCGGCTTATCCCTGTTGGCTGCCATCACTTGCTTTTCTCTGACTTGATCTGACCGCTTTGCCTGCCAGTAACGCCCTCATATCTCTTGAAAAAACTCGTTCAGGCACACATTTCGGCCTGCCGCCCCTTTCTTGAAAGCGTCCGCCGTCTGCTTCGGCAACCTGATCTGGATAACCTGCGTCGATTCTCGCGCCACCATCCCACTACTTTCTCCTTGGTTTGCTGCTAGTTTCATTGTTGTCGACGAGTCGGCACTTGTCAACAGCAGCAACGCTCACTCGAATCTCCTTCAGACGACTACGCGGAACGTGCTCGGAGATGATTCGCCGGTCATCTTGCCCAATCACCGCAACGGCTCCAACATCTTGCGACGCCGACGTTTAAAGCCGGTAGCATTGTGCAGAGCAACCCTTTTGGGCGAGGGGATATTTTGTCTCGACGATGGGTCGGGATGAGCAGGTTATCCGGGAGTATATACGAGATCAGGAGCGAGAAGATCAACATATTGAGCAATTGAACTTGGTGTTTGAGCGGTTCACAAACTAAAGCCCCCGGCTTTGCCGGGGGATATTTACTACGAGTTCATCGCAATATTGAAATGCTTGGCTCTCATTGATAGTGTCCGCTAAAAAGTGTTACATTTAGTCAACCCAGCCGATAATTTTTACTTTCATGCCTGCCGACGATATAAAACAATTTATCCATGAGATACCGAAAGCAGAGTTGCATATACACCTGGATTCGGTTCCCCCGGAATTACTGCTGAGATGTGCACGGCGTAATAATGTGGAGCTTCCTTTTTCGGACGTTAAGGGCGCAATCGAGTGGTACCGGTTCAATGACCTTGAAGAATTTTTACAGAAATGGGAAGTGACTACCGGCGTGTTATTTACAGAAACCGATTATTACGAGATAGCTCTGGAGTTGGGCAAGGACATGCAGCGACAGAACATCATTCGGCGGGAAGTGATGTTTACCTATGCGGCTGCCCATGAAGGCAGGGTGGAACTGGATACGATTATGCAAGGACTGGCCCGTGGCCGTCAGCAGGTAAAGGAAGAATTCGGTCTTGATCTTTATTTTATTGCCGACATTGATCGGACCATCAGTCCGGAACGAAGCCTGAACTATGTTAATGAAATTGCAGCCTATAAAGACGAAGTCGGGATCCTTGGAATCGGATTGGATTGCCAGGAGGTGGGTTATCCTGCCGGTGTTCACAAAAATGCGTTTGCTCGCGCCAGGGAACTCGGCTTTAAATTATCTGCCCATTGTGGTGAGGAATATGCTGCGGGGCCTGAAGGCGTCTGGGATGTGGTTAACGACCTGAACGTGGACCGGATTGACCATGGCAACCAGGCAATACGGGATAATGATCTGATCGAACATATTGTCGGGCATGATATTCCCATGACTCTTTGTCCGGTAAGCAATGTTTCGATCAATGTTTATGAGTCGATTGCAGAACATCCGATTATTGAATTGAGAAACAGGGGCGCTACCGTTACGGTAAACTCCGATGACCCGCCTTTTTTTCAAACGGATTTAAATACAAATTTCACTCAACTGGCTGAGGCGTTCAATCTTGGTGTGGACGACATCATTCAACTGGTCCGAAACAGTTTTTCCTGTTCTTATGCCTCAGACGAAGAAAAGACTGCTTATCTGGCCGGATTGGATGATTGGTGTCGTGGGTGAATCCAGGATATGATTTTGTGTATTCCAGGTATGTTACTTTAACGAGAATCTTTTTATTATAGGATACTGTATTATTCGATTATTACGATCCGGATTCCAAATTATTTGGGGGGCTTATGAAGCTTAACCTGTGTTCTCGCATTTACGTCTGCATTCTCTGTTCCGTAATCTTTCTGAGCTTGGTTGTGCCGGTAAATGTTCCCGCCGATACTCTCGAAGAAGTGATTGTCACCGCAAAGAAGCGTGAAGAAAGCCTGCAGGATGTCAGCATTTCAATCACGGCATTTTCAGGTGAGGAAATCAGGAATCGCAACCTGATTACTTCCAACGAACTGGGTCAATATCTGCCGGGTGTCCAGGTTGAAGCTGCATCGGGAAACCAGTTTGCAAAAACCATCATTCGTGGCTCAGGAAGCGTGGATTTTGCCGGAAACGCGAATACGACAGTCGGTGTCTATTCAGATGAAGTTTACATGAGCAGCATTTTTGCCCATACGCTGGTGCCTTTTGACATGCAGCGTGTGGAGGTTTTGCGAGGACCGCAAGGCACGCTGTACGGGCGTAACGCCACCGCCGGCGCAATCAACTATATTACCAACAAGCCTGAGCAGGAGTTTCATGGGTACGGTACCATCGGCTATGGTAACTATGACGCCGTGCGCCTCGAAGGGGCGGTGACGGGTGGGGTAACGGAAAATCTTTCCCTGCGAGTCGCGGGAACCTACCAGAATGATGATGGCTGGATGGAAGGCAGGTCTACCATACCGGGGACGATTGGCGGTACGTTTAACGATACGGATCAGTATTACTGGCGTGGCATGGCCTTATGGACACCGCAAGAGAACATTGAAATTCTATTTAACGTACATGGGTCCCAGGACCATTCCAGCGGATTTCAGTACCAGCAGGTCGGTACCGTGGACCCTAATACATATGCGACCAACTGTGATGCCACGGTAAGAGACGACTGTATCAATTTTGATGGTTACACGGACCCGGACGGAATTGAAGAACGTGGCGATCCTACTGCCGGTGACTTTGATCTCTTCGGTCCCAGCGATCTTGAAACCCTTGGCGGTTATATACGGATTGACGTGGACTTCGATGGTTTCAGGGCCACGTCCATAACGGCTTATGACAAGTTTCAGCGAGCTATAACAGGTGACGATGATGGAGGCCCCAGTGCAATCAGCCATAACATCTATCGGCATGAAACCAGAACGTTTTCAGAAGAGGTTCGACTGACATCGACAAGCGAAGGACCCTGGGACTGGATAGTGGGTCTTTATTATGCGTCGGAGGAATTGCCGTCGACGAACGAATACGAATTCTTTGGTTTCATCACGTATTCAAATTACAAACAGGAATCGGACCATTTTGCAGCTTTTGCAAACCTGGGATACCAAATCAATGAGTTATTCAAGGTCTATGGGGGTCTCCGTTACACGAGGGATGAAATCGAAATTTATCATAACAGCGATTTATTTGACCCGCCTTACCCTGTAGGCTTCGGAACAGGGTTAAGTGTGTTTGATCCGGGCACCAGTGGTGAACGCACATACGATGACGTGACGTGGAAAGTGGGTGTTGATTTTACGCCTGATGACGATTTGCTGGTTTATGCACATGTCGGCACCGGTTACAAGAGTGGCGGGATCAATGTCGGTTTTGGTGACCCTGCAGAGTTCAACATCTATGATGAAGAGACCATTCTTGCTGTTGAAGGCGGGTTCAAATCAACCCTGTTTGATGGCAGGGCGCAACTGAATGTATCCGGATTTTATTATGATTATGAAGACCTTCAGGTGTTCGATAATTTCATCGGCTCATTCGGCAACCTGCTGATTGTGCTCGGCAATGCGGACCAGGCAGATTATTACGGTATGGAAGCGGAACTGAAGACACGCCTCATCGATAGATTGGATCTGAACTTTGGTGTCGCATACCTGGATACGGAATTCAAGCAATTTACACGTGCTGTCACGGGTCAGGATCTTGCCGGGCATAGCAATGTGTATGCGCCGGAGTGGAAATTTGTCGGCAACCTGGCTTACGAGTGGCCGTTACAAACCGTAACTGAAGGTACCCTGGCATTCAATTTTGACTGGAGTTGGACCGATGAAATGTTTCACAGCGTGGAAAATCATCATGCCGTACGGTCAAAAGCCCGTTGGCTGGTTGGCGCCCGGATATCTTATCGAATGTTGAATGAAAAGCTGGAGATAGCTGGTTGGGGGCGTAACCTTTCGGATACCAAGTACCGTGTACAAACATTCGATTACACCAGCATCGGGCTCCAGACCTCTGTGCCAAACAGACCGCGTACTTACGGTGTTGAGATCAGTTATAACTGGTAGTGGTAAAGAAGGGTCGCTGGGGACAGACACATTCTGTCCCCAATAGTTTAAATTGAACGTGCCGGATTCTCCACATAAATCCAGTGATAAATTATTTTTCGTATACGCAGTAATAGCTGCACAGGTAATTGGTGGTGTAATTACCCAGCTATCACCTCTGGTGATCGGGGGAGTGATAACAGGACTGACGCTCTCCGCCCAGCAAGCAGGTTATATCGCATTCGCTGAATTTCTGGTGTTGTCCATTACGGCGATCCTGGTTGCACCCGTATTACACAGATTCCCTTATCGTACTATATGCTTTTCTGCGGTTTGTCTCGCAATAACTGCAAATGTTATATCTGTCCAGGTGACTGCCCTGACTACCATGATCATAGTAAGATGCCTGGCCGGTATCGGCGAAGGTATAATTTATGCCATCTCACTGGCAGCAGTTGCCTCGCATTCCCGTAATCCGGACAAGGTTTATGGTTACTTTCAAGTCGCCTGGGCGCTGGTCAGCGTTATTCTTTTTTCTGCCGGCGGTTATCTGACAGATATGTATGCCCATCGGGGAATTTTCGGCCTGACCGCAATCGTTATGATTATTCTGGTGTTTTTCCTGAGAGGTTTACCATCGGATAAGCTGGCGACAGTAAACAGCAAGCCTGTGGCCGGGAGCGAAATACCGACAATGCTGGGAATTTGTACACTAGCCGGAATATTTATATTTATAGCGGGAGGAGCAGCCGTTTACACGTTTTTTGAACAAATAGGTGTTCGCAGCGGATTGACTACTACCCAGGTTGGGTTTGTATTAACGGTTGGCAGCGGTGTCGGAATAATAGGCGCCGGTCTGGCCACCTGGTTGAACGTGCGGAAAGGGCGATTTATTCCTGTTACAACTTTTTGTATCTGGTACGCCTCAACAAGTATGGTTCTTTGTTTGAACAGCAATGCAACGGTCTACATTGTTGCAGTTATGTCATCGTTTATATCATTTTACTTTGCAGTTCCGTATTTGTTTGGCCTGGCTGCTGCATTGGATAAATTGGGCAGGTTGGCCGCCGCCGCAGGTTCGGTGTATTTACTGGGATTCGCTTTTGGACCCATGATTGCGGGCAACCTGATCGAGTGGCATGGCTATGCCGGACTGGGGTTCGCCTCAGCGTCTACAACAATGCTGTCCTGGTTGATTTTAGTATATATTGTATATCGCCTGGGCACACAAAAACCTGCAGCCGTGCAGAACGACTGAAGAACTGTCAACGATGAGTAATGACCATTGTATCCAGCCAGTAAGCAGTACTTTTTCTGAGAACAACTGGAACATACTGGCGAACTGCTGGCATCCTGTCGCCTTCAGCAGCGAGGTCACAGACAAGCCGTTCGCGGCTACGTTACTTGATGTCCCATTAATAATATACCGTACCAACGGAGGTATTATTGTTGCAAAACGGAATTGTCCGCACCGTGGCGCAGACCTGAGTCAGGGATGGCTAAAAGATGGCCAACTGGTGTGTGCATACCATGGTCTGCATTACGACAGTTCCGGGCAGTGTACGTTGATCCCGGCAGAGGGTCATGATGCGAAGGTTTCTCTTAAATTACGCTTGAGCACCTTTCAGGCAATCGAGCGCTATGGATTGATCTGGACCTGCCTGGGTTCCGAACCCCGATTTACGTTACCTGACTGGAGCGCGCTCGAAACATCAGAATACCAGGTCATCGAATTAAGCACGGAATGGCAAACCTCGGCAGCCAGACACACGGAAAATTTCCTTGATATCGCACATGCCGCATGGATACATGCTGATACATTTGCGCCCCGGGATTATCCGGAGATCGGTAAATTTGACGTAGAGCAAACAGCAGAGGGACTTTATTACCAAATTAAAACCATGTTTTTGGCGGCTAACACATTTGAATACAAAGGTACAGTAGAGGAATGCCTGTCAGAATATACCCTGACCATGCCTTATGCGATATGTTTGAAGGTGACATCATCCGTTGGTGTTGAGTATATTTTTGATGTGGCAACACCCGTTTCGACAGACAAAATACGAATCTTCATGCTGAAGGCGCGCAACTTTGATAAAGACAAACCGGTATCTGACTGGTTGCAATTCCAGGAAGTTGTCAATGAAGAAGACAGAAGGATAGTTGAGAACCAGTATCCGGCGTACCTGCCGTTGGATTTGTCACAGGAATTCCATATCCGGGCCGATATTATATCTATTGCATACAGAAGGAAATTGTCAGAGTTGGGTATCCGGCAAGAAGGGGGGTATTGAGCCTTTGTATGTATCTAAGGAATCTCTGATCAAGTCCGTCCGGGACTTGTCAGATGGCACATCCCTGTACCGTAGGAACCTCTGACTTAATCAGAGGTTCCCTAATAATGTATTTCAGGCACGTCATTATTAAACTTGAACGGATCCCGCTGCCTTGTTTGTTGTCTCAGGTTCATAGGAGACAAACCGTAATGTTCTTTTATATGGCGTGAGAAATGATGGGGAGATTGAAATCCACATTGCTCAGCTATATGGTTTACGCTCAGTTTGGACTGGTGTAACAGGTACACGCCTCTTTCTGCCCGTAAACGCCACAAATAGCGTATTGGTGTCATACCAACATGCCGTTTAAACAACCGCAGCAAATACCGAGGGTTTAAACCTACGTGAGCGCCAATATCGTTCAAATCGCAGGCACCGGTAAAATTGTTCTCAATAAATCGTTTTGACCTCGCTACCGCTGGAGGATAAATGCTGTCTTCTTCCTTAAGATTGGCCCGGTAGAAATACTCATTGAACACGGCTTCTCCCAGCGAATTTCGCAGTCTGCTTAAGTTGATACTCTCACCATGATCCAGGTTAATGCCTTCCTTTATCAATAGCATCATTAAGTTCGATACGGGCTGCGCCTTGGTTATGGATTTGAGTTGGGGTTTGTATTTTTTCGGAATGGACAGTTCACCGGTATGACACCAGCATATAATATGCCGTTTGCCTTTTGGCAGGGTCACTTCGAAGTATTCTTCTGAATAGGCAAATATTGCGGTACCGGATAAATAATGATTTTCTGATCCATCTATTACAAATGTTGCTTCTCCCTCAAGAATCACAGAGATGTCCAGATGCTCATGGGTTACAGGACCATAACGGCCTCCGGCCGGAAAAACTGCATCGCCAAATTGAAATGGTTGGTCCTTGGTGAAAATATTCATTTATACATTTAGTATAGATTAGGGAAATGTGACTTTCAGACAAATAATCTTCACTTGCAAACATTCCTTTTTTATCAAGGATACATCAATAATTTATCAGGAGAAATGTCTTGAGCGTACATATACAAGCCACCGATTTTGTCGGCACACCGTTTAATGCCCGAACGGCACCGTTAAATTATAACCAGCGCTGGGTTGCCTGGGACAAGTATCACATAGTGGATACATTTAACGGTTTTGACGCGGAATACCATGCCATCCGTAACGCCGCCGCAACCATAGACATGTCCCCGCTGGGGAAATACGACATTATCGGCCCCGATGCGAAACGATTCCTGGATTACCTGGTGACACGTGACATGACCGGTCAGCAGGTCGGACAGATCTATTATTCACCCTGGTGCAACGACAACGGAAAAACAGTGGGTGACGGCATGATATTCAGGTTGGAGAAGGATAAATTTCGCATTTCCACCGATCCCCAGTACCACTGGCTTAATAAACATGCACAGGGCTTCGATGTTGAGATTATAGATATCAGTCATGACTACGGCATACTGGCCTTGCAGGGGCCGAAATCACAACTTATCCTGGAAGCGTCGACGGGTGAGGACTGGTCCGATTTTGCCTTCTCGCGCATCCGCCATATAGATATTGATGGAGTTGCTGTTACGGTCATGCGCCAGGGATTTACCGGTGAGCATGGTTATGAGTTGTGGGTGGAGAACGAAGATGCTGTCGCAGTCTGGGATGCCGTTTACCGGCACGCAGGACGCTTCGGTTTGCAGCCTGCCGGGTTCCACGCCCATGACGTGGCGCGCATGGAAGCAGGATTGATCATAGTAGGCCCTGACTACACAGGAGCAGGAACCGACATGGATCGCGGCGCGGCTATCGAAGTGGACAGGCAGGACGAAAGGTCTCCGTATGAGATGCGTATAGGGAGTTTCGTACATCTGGATAAAGCCAGCTTCATCGGCAAGGAGGCGCTGAAGCGGGAAAAGGAAACGGGGGCAGCCAGGAAAATGCGGGGGTTACTGATTGATTGGGAGGGAATTGCCGGGTTATATATAAAACAGGGGCTGCCGCCGGTGGTCGTGCCTGTACCGATCTGGTATCCGTTAAATATCACGATGAACAACAAAACAATCGGCCGGGCTACCAGCATTGCCTGGAGCCCCGCTGCAAACAGCATTGCCGGTTTCGCATTTGTTGACGCGGAATACAGTGAAGCGGGTACGGAGGTCTCGGTACAATTCGAAATCGGCCAGGAAACCGGCCTGGTGAATGCCACCGTGGCAACGCTGCCTTTCATCGATATTAAACGTACCGGATAATGACGCTCCATGGAAAGGGCACAGGTTTCAAATCTGTCCCCCGCGAAATTCGTAATCGATATCAAACGCGGCGGGTGACAGCGAGGTGAAATAATGACTGAAGTGATCAAACAATATTGGCATCCTGTCGGGTTGGCCGGAAACTTGACCGATGAAAAACCCATCGCGGCAACGGTATTGGGAGAGGACCTGGTGGTCTGGCGTTCAAAGGACAAGCTCTGCGCCTGGAAAGACCTCTGCGTGCATCGTGGAGTACGATTGAGCCTGGGGACTGTTTGCAACAACCGCCTCCGCTGTGCCTATCACGGCTGGGAATATAATGACGCTGGGCAGTGCGAGCATATCCCGGCCCATCCCGAGATCAGAATGCCGGCCAAGGCCAAAGCAACTGCTATTTACAAGGCCAGGGAATATGCCGGGTTGATCTGGGTAAATCTCAGCGATACTTCACGCCCTTTGCCTGATCTGCCCCAGTTCAATGAACCTGGTTACCGGGTAATTCCCTGCGGCCCTTATGAAATCAACGCCGCCGCCCCGCGGGTAGTGGAAAACTTCCTGGACCTGTCCCACCCGCCGATCCTGCACGACGGCATATTGGGGGATTCAAGTCACGCAGCCATTGATGATTACCGGGTGGAAGATACGGAAGAGGGATTTTTTGTAAAGAATATACGCTATTACCAACCCGATCCGGATGGCACGGGAGTAGGAGGGGATGCCTGGTATGATTTCGGTATCCTGGCCCCGTTAACGGTTTACTTCGTGAAACACATTGGCTCGCCCGCAAATGAGGAAAAGTTTGTCCTCATGTTTGCTGTCAGGCCTGAGACCGAAAACAGGTCCTGGGCACATTTTATCGCCGCTTATAACTACGCTGCGGATTTGAGTGAGCAGGACATTGCTGACTTTCACAGCCTGATTATCGGTCAGGACATTCCCATACTCGAATCCCAGCGCCCCGAATTATTGCCCGTGGACCTGAGCGAAGAACTGCACCTACGATCGGATTTATTTACCTCAAAGTACAGGCGCCACTTGAAGGACATCGGCATGGATTTTGGAGTTGCATGACATGTATTTACCCCCCAGCCACTCAACCACAACAGATTATCCGGCCGGCAGCGGTATTTCTGAAAATGACTGGCATATCCTGGCTGCTTTCTGGCACCCGGTAGCATTTACCTCGGAGATCAAGGACAAGCCCCTGGCTGCCCGGTTGCTGGATACCGACCTGGTGATCTACAAAACCGCGGCGGGATTCACGGTTGCTAAAGATCAATGTGCTCATCGCGGCGCAAAACTCAGCCTGGGCTGGTTGGATGACGACGGGAACAACGTAGTCTGCCCGTTTCACGGCCATCATTACAACCACCAGGGGACGTGTACAAAAATTCCGTCCTATGCTGATCGTGATATGCCTGTTCCTGCGAAGATGCGTTTAACGGTCTATCAATCGGTTGAACGCTACGGCCTGCTATGGGTGTGTCTCAAGGACGAACCCGTGCGGCCGTTGCCCGACTGGCCATTGCTGGAAAATCACGACGCCGGCTGGCTCAGGATCGAAATACCCAAGGGAGTCTGGCAGGCCTCTGCCAGTCGCCACTGTGAAAACTTCAATGATCTTGCCCATATTTCCTGGGTACACATGAAGACATTCGGGAACCGCCAGCGCCCGCAGTTGGAGGACTATATTCTGGAGCGTACCGACTACGGCCTGCACATGGAACTGCCTTATGTCGAAGTGGAAAGAGGATTTAACGACGACAATACCGGTGAGCGGGAAGTCTACTATACCCATGACCTGACCTATCCGTACGCAACTGATCTCAAGGTTGATTATACGGAAGACATGACCAGCCATTTTTATGATATAGCCTCACCCGTGAGCGCCGCGGAAACAGCCATCTACCAGATCTCACTCACCAATATTCAAGGGGCGACAGCAGAAGAATATGCCGAGTACCAACTGGTAACAAACTCGGAGGATGTCGTTGTCGTAGAAAGCCAGAGGCCCCTTTCAGTGCCGTTAAATCCCGGTGCGGAAGTCTCGATACCCGCGGACAAGTTCTCAATTCAATACCGGCGTGACATGGTGAATTTATTTGGTATAGGCCAATCCAGGGTTTAGTCCGTCCCCTACCCACCTGGCGCCGGCAAATTAGCAGGACATGATAGATTCAGAAAACGGACTTTGCGAATTATGTCTGTAGAGAGTAGCAATCAATGAATGGCGCGCCCGGAGAGATTCGAACTCCCGACCGCCTGGTTCGTAGCCAGGTACTCTATCCAGCTGAGCTACGGGCGCACTTGAAACAATTTCCTACTATAATGACTCACCCCCATGAAAGCAATGATATTAGCCGGTGGGACATCCGGGAGTTCCTTGACATTGCCGCGGCAATTCCCATCCGACCAAAGACCGAGAGCTATGCGCTCGAAGATGCCAATAAAGCAATACTGGATTTGAAGTTCGAGCCGGTGAAAGGCGCGAAGGTGCTGTTGGTGTAATTAACCAGAGATCGATACAAGAACTGTCAGTCATTAACCCGAGCAAATCCATCCCGAAAATCCGTGCCGGACTTGCCAGAGTGCGAAAAATAACAATACACTGCCATCGTTGATCAGCGGCGCGGCGCTGGGTGAGATGGCCTGTATCGATAACCTGCTCCCGGATTGCCGAAAACAGTTAAACTTCAACGGATTGATCAACAGACAGAAGAATTCATTGCGGGAGGGGCACATGAGCCGTTTGTATGTGGTTGTGACTATCGCCATCTTGATGCGGACCTTTATACCGGGCCTGGCGCAAGCCGACTCGGGGTTATACCTGAGCGGTGAGTTGGGGGCCAACTTTGCGCCGGGGCTGGGTATCGTCGGTGACGCCAACGACCGTGCCAGCGTGTGTGACGAGTTCATCAACCCCGACTACCAGTCCGTGTCGGGATATTTACCGAATATCAATTGCACCGGGCCCAGGCCCTTCGAGACCTGGATGAACGATTTCAATGCCGCAGAAGGCATCCTGGTCGGCGCCGCGCTGGGTTATCGACCATGGGACCCAGGCCATGTATGGGGGAGCGTGCGGCTCGAGTTGGAATATTTCTACCGGGAGTCGGCCTACAACGAGACTGCCGACGCACTGGGCGCGACGGGAGCGAACGTCGACAAGCTCGCCCGGGAACTCATCACAGGGACGGACCGGGTCGACCGCGTCACCTCACACAACCTGTTCGGAAACCTGTATTTCGACTTTGCCAACAACAGCCGCTTCACCCCCTATATCGGAATCGGAGTCGGTGTTGGTTTCACGGACGTGGGTTATGGGTACCTGTGGGAAAGAAATGCCGACCCGACTGCGATTGCCACGGGCGAGGGGCTACCGAATGCGGATGTCATCCGCCGGAACTTGGCTGGAACGATAAGCAGCCACCACACAGGACTCGCGGATACACTCTTTGGTTACCAGGTCCTGTTCGGGTTGGACTACGCCTTCACGGAATCCATGTCCCTGGGGGTGAAAGGACGCTGGGTCGACTTCGATACCTTTCGTGAGGACGGGCTTGTCGGGGACCTGCTGCGCAGCCACGAGGTCAACCTGAGGCTGGACGGCAGCGAGCCGGTGTCATACGGTATCGAGACCGGCGACATTAAAATGCTCGGTGTCAGCCTGAACCTGAAATACCGTTTCTAGACCGGATTTCTCAGAACAGGCCGGTAATATTGCCCTCGGAATCCACGTCGATCTTCTCGGCGGCGGGGACCTTCGGCAGTCCCGGCATGGTCATCATATTGCCGGCGATGGCCACGATGAAGCCCGCGCCGTTCGACAACCGGACTTCGCTGACTTCCACGCTGTGCCCTTCCGGTGCGCCCCGGACCGTGGGGTCGGCGCTGAATGACATCTGGGTCTTTGCCATGCACACCGGGAAACTGCCGTAATCCCGGTTCAGTTTTTCAATTTCCGACCGCACCTTGCTGTTTGCGGTCACACTGCCGGCGCCGTAAATCTTCCTGGCAACAGCCTCTATCTTATCCCATAAGGGTGCATCGTCAGCATACACGTAGCTGTGGCTGCCGGGATTATTGTCCACTACGTCCGCGACGGTGTTGGCCAGTTCTTCGGCGCCGGCGCCGCCTGCGGCCCAGTGCCGGGCAACCACTGCCTTGCCGCCCAGGGCTTCAACCCGGCTCTTCAGCATGTCGATCTCGGCGTCGGTATCGTTGGTGAAGTGATTGATGGAGACGATGCAGGGCAGGCCGTAGTGCTGCTGTATATTGTTCAGGTGCCGCTCCAGGTTGACCAGCCCCTTGTCCAGCGCCTCCAGGTTCTCCACGTTCAGGTCTTCCTTGTTCACACCGCCGTGGTATTTCATGGCGCGGATGGTGGCGACCAGCACCACGGCCGCGGGGTTCAGGCCCGCCATACGGCACTTGATGTCGATGAACTTTTCCGCGCCCAGGTCGGCGCCGAAACCGGCCTCGGTAATCACGTAATCCGCCAGCTTCAGAGCGGTTTTGGTGGCGGTCACGCTGTTGCAGCCATGGGCGATGTTGGCAAACGGTCCACCATGGACGACTGCCAGGTTGTTTTCCAGGGTCTGTACCAGGTTCGGCTTGATGGCGTCCTTCAGCAAGGCCGCCATGGCGCCGTGGGCGTTCAGGTCGCGGGCGTGCACGGGCTGTCTGTCGCCACGGGTGTATCCGATGACGATACGTCCCAGCCGTTCCTTCAGATCCGCGAGAGAGGTGGCCAGACAGAATATGGCCATGACCTCTGAGGCAACGGTGATATCGTAGCCGTCTTCCCGCGGGAAACCGTTGGCAGTTCCGCCAAGGGAGACAACGACCTTGCGCAGGGCCCGGTCATTCATATCAACGACCCGCTTCCAGGCAATCAGGCGCGGGTCAAGGTTCAACCGGTTGCCGTGGTTGATGTGGTTATCGAGCATCGCCGACAACAGGTTGTGCGCCGCGCCGATCGCATGAAAGTCGCCGGTGAAGTGCAGGTTGATATCTTCCATCGGCACGACCTGGGCATAGCCGCCGCCGGCGGCGCCGCCCTTGACACCGAAGCAGGGGCCGAGGGACGGTTCGCGCAGGCAGATCAAGGTCTTTTTACCGATCCTGTTCATGGCGTCGCCCAGGCCGACCGTGGTCGTGGTCTTGCCCTCACCCGCCGGCGTGGGACTGATGGCGGTGGTCAGGATAAGTTTGCCGTCGGCCTTGTCCTTGAGGCTGTCGATATAGTCCAGCGACAGCTTGGCCTTGTAATGGCCGTAGGGTTCCAGGTGCTCGCTGCCGATGCCGTACTGTTCCGCAGCGAGGTCGATGATCTGTGTTTTACTTGCCCGCTGGGCGATCTCGATGTCTGATAGCATTGGGATGATCCTCAGTGATAATTATTGTTTTCCCGTCAATGGCATACTATATCCATTAACGCAAATGATCGAGCATGAACATCATCCACTTCGCCATCTGTTAGTATACCACTTATGCTTTTATTTTTATCTACACTCAGGGGTAAATTATGAGCCAGCGTGTTTTACCTGAATGGAGTAAAGACGAACTGGAATACGTGGAACCGACCCAGGTTGTACGCAGTTTCGGTTACGACGTGTTTGCCAACGAAGTCAGTGAAGAAACCCTGGGCTACAACGAACAGACCATAACCAGGGTCCTGCAGGTGGACGGTGAAGTAGCCGCTGAAAAGAGACGTTTTTCCAGTCTCGAAGAAGCGGCGGAGAGTATCAAGCAGGTCGGTCTGGAAGCAGGCGCGGAAATGGTCGGGATTACCGAAGTCAATCCGTATCACGTATACAAGGGAAATGATGTCCCGCATAAGTACGCCGTGATCCTCGCCAGCAGAATGGAATACGACGAAATGAAGTACGGCGCCACGGAGCGGCACGTCAGGGAAGTGCTGCGCAGTTATGCTGAAATGGGTTCGCTGTCAGCGAAGGTGGCTGAATTTATCCGCGCATCAGGCTATCCCGCGCGTGCGCACTCGCTGAGGTTCGAGCAAATAAACATGATCCCTCATGCCGTCCAGGCCGGTTTGGGACAGCTAGGTAAACATGGCTCTCTTATTAATGAACAACTCGGTTGTTCGTTCCGGTTGTCGGCCGTCACTACCGATTTGCCCATGAGGCTGGATTCGTTCAGGGACTACGGTGTTGAAGATACCTGCAGGAATTGCAGCATGTGTGTCAAGCACTGTCCGGGTGATGCCATCGTCCACGACAAGCAGGAAGTAAGAGGCATTATGAAGTGGGTGGTCGATACGGAGGCCTGCGCACCGTACTGGGGCAGCTACCATGCCTGCGGGATCTGCCTTGAGATCTGTCCCGCCAATGTGAAGGCGTTTGACGGCAAGTATAAAAACTCATTTATAGAACGCATAAAACAGATTGACGTCAAGCAACGGCGGCAGGAGTTGGAAACAGGTTTGCAGCAACCCTGGGAGAACGCGATTGAACCGGACGACAAGTCAGAAGGCTGGCGCAACCGGGTCAAGGGACAGGGCCACGCCGCGTTCCTGATGCAAGGCATTCCGGCTGAGGGATTGCCGGACGAGGTCTACGAGATTCGCTCAGCGATGGGAATCGAACCGGGGATCTGAACTGCAGAATATATTCTTGACATACGGGAGAACATAAACGGCATATTGGCGGAGGGAGAGGCTGCCATTTCAAGGTTTTGTGCATTTCCTATTGTTCTCACTATTGTCAGGAACAAACCAGGGCAACCGCATACTTATATGCAGGCGAAAGACCTGCCTCGATTACGTACCACTCCTCTGCAAACGGGAGTCCAGTCAGACAACAGTCGCTTGCAACACCTTATAACGTGTCCTGACAGGACACGTGTTCCACTGGACTCCCGCTTTCGCGGGAGTGGTATGAGATGTCTTCATACTTTTATTTCCTGCATATATCAAGTATACGGTTGCCCTGTCACGTGCCTGAAATGATATTCGGTCGAGAGACGTCAAAGCAATAAATATGCTACGATAACTCATTGACAGAAAAATGTTTTCGTATGCAACAGGGCACGTGCCGCAGCACTTGACTTTCCGTAACTCGCAATCCTGCCCGTTCAATAATGAGCCAGATGACGTCTGAACAAATCAATTTTTTCCTTCAATTCATCCACTTGGAAAAGTTGTTTGGCAATTTCCCCGGCGCAAGCGACCAGAACATAGCGCCGATATTCGGCCTTGACGCGGTTCGATACCGACAAATCAGGAACGATTTTAAGGAAAACGCTCGCGTTGCTGCTGAGACACTGCTGGCCGAGCCGGATTTTGCCAGCCTGGTCGACCGTCTGCCCTTCGCCCCTGACTCCACAATCCTGGCAGTGGGCGATAGCGTCACCGATGATGATCAATCCTGGCTAGAAATGCTGCGCCACCTGCTCAATATCAAGCGCCCTGATAACCAGGTCCGGATTATCAATGCCGGTGTATCAGGCGATTCAACTACTCACGTCATCAGCCGCTTCCCTGAACTGACGTCGTCAGAACCTGACTGGATCCTGTTCATGATTGGCTTGAATGACGCGAGAAGGCACGGCAGGGCACCGGAGAAAACCCTGGTGAGCCTGGATGAAACAGGAAAAAACCTGAGTGAGTTACGACGCCTCGCCATTGCGCAAACAAACGCCGAGCTTGTCTGGATAACGCCACCGACGCTGATTGAGCAAAAGGTTTTGGAATTCTGGCTGTTCAACGCCATGCAAACCTGCTGGACAAACACCGATGTTGACGCCGTCGCAAAGCTAATAAAACAATTGCCGGATAAAATCGTTGACGTGCATTCCGCATTCGGATTGCCGCCCATGCCTGAATTATTACTGGATGACGGCCTTCACCCGTCGTTACAAGGCCAGAAGACTATTGTAACCGCGTTGGTGGAAACTCTCGCTCGCAGCTCTCCCTGAGCCCAAGGCAGCCAGGATCGGAAAGGAGGGAAATTCCGGGTGCTCAGCTTACACGCCAAAATAGTCATGGAACGAGCTGTCCGGATCGTACTGCTTGCGCAAGGCTCGGAGCCTGGTCCAACTATCCGGCGTGAATGACCGCCGGTTTCTTTCCGGGTAGTTGACGACGTCCTCGTTGTTGATGTAATGCCCCAGGGAGAACGGTTCCAGTACCGACATGGTGTCGCGTAACCACCCCGCTACCCGGTTATCGTCTTTTGCATCCTGCCAGGTGAGCACCGACAGGATATTCGTGCTGCCGATCAGTGAAAAAGCCGCATCCTCGGGCAGTCTGGTATTGCCCATAAAACGAATGCTGACAGTGGTGACAGGCGTCACCGCTTCCCGCATGCGTTCGCTGAGCGCGGCGATGACCGTAGCGATGGAATTGCTCCAGACGCCTTCAGTGGCCATGCGCCCATGCGGGAAGGATTCCCCTGTTTCACCCGTCAGTATCTTGAGATTGGTCGGCTCGTATTCCGTTTTTTGCAGCGGGTTATGGCCCAGACTGCTTTTTGCAACGGGTTCCAGCAATGCTCGCGCTTCCTCCTCGTCAGCGCCGTAGGCGATAGCGTTCACTATGCAAACCTGCCCGGGAGCGCCGGCCGCAACCGCCTGCTTGTCCGGATTACCCGTCAGCAGCAGTATCAATTCAAGCCTGTGGTCACTGTTCGGCACAAGCTCTTCCAGCACGGCGGCCACTCCCGCATGGTTATCCAGAGAGTGGATATACTGTGACGTGGTGATCGCCCCCGGCAACGAATACGCACGAAGGTAGTATTTTGTCACCACCCCGAAAAATCCGGGCCCGGCTCCCCGCACGGCCCAGTAAACATCAGGGTATTGCCGTGCATTGACCGTCAGCATCTCTCCACCGGCGGTGACCACATCGGCGCCGGTAACGGAAAAACAGGCAATCCCCCATGTGTTGGGATTGAAGCCGAGGCCGCCGCCCAACAGGAACCCGCCAATGGCGACACTGCCGCCCCTGGCCACAGGAAATCCCATCCCGTGCGGCTCAAGCGCGTGCAACAGGGTCGGTCCCCAGGTGCCCGGTCCTGCCGTAGCCGTAAGGTTTTCCGGGTCCACCGTCACATCCCTCATTCCGAGCAGGTCAATCAGCATCCCGTCTTCACGCAGGAATGAACCCGGTATGCTGTGGCCGCCGCTCTTTGCAATCACCTTCAAACCATGACTGCGCGCATGGTTGACGGCAGCAACCACGTCGTTGGCAGAATTCGCCTGAACGATTAAATCAGGCCGCCGCGCCGGTTTGGCCCGTTGCCATACCAGACCCCTTCTTATCGCTTCATAGTCGGAATGAGCGCGGCCAACCATCTTCCCGTTGGGCGCTCGTGCCGAAGTTTCCCGGGGTCTGGAAAAAGTAAGCAGCGTCCCGAGAAATCCAAGCAGGTTGCGCAAAAACTGCCTTCGGCAAAGACTGTTCAGCGCGGCCTTGAAAGCCATTCAGGCTAATTAAAATTGCGGCGCAGACTCACGGACCAGGTGGCCGGCATACCGTACACGCCCTCTATTATACCCGAACCGGCAACGCCCGTAGTGACGTATGCCTCATCAGTGATATTGCGTCCCGCCGCGGTAAGCGACCACCTGTCATCAGCATCGCGCCAGGTCAGGGCAAGGTTCAACAAGGTATATCCAGGTTGGGTCAATAACGGCGTATTTTTTGCGTCATTATATACCTTGCTGGTGTAGGACAGATCCAGGCGTGGCGTCAACGACCCCATATCACCCAGGCTATACTCGTATTGAGCTGCCACAGTCACATTCCACTCCGGCGCATTGGTCAACTCACCATCTATATCGAATTCAACCACGTCATCATCCAGTCGAACGTACTTCGAATCCAGGTAGCCTATGCCGACCTGCAGTAACGCTTCGGCGACCGGCGCAGCGGTCATTTCCAGTTCAAAACCCCAGAGTTCTGCCTCTGCCGCGTTCTTGGTGGCAAGACCGATAACGGGCTGCTCCGGGGAACCCGTGCCGGTTGCCGCATTTACAAACACCTGTAAATCAGTGTAATCGGTGAAGAAACCCGTGCCGTTCAACCGCACCCGGTTATCTAACCAGGTGGACTTGAAGCCCAGTTCATACACCTTCACAAATTCAGGTCCGGCTGTCGGCGTTGCCGTCGCCGGCGGGAACACCCGCTGGGTAAACGCGCCGGCCTTGAAACCCTCCGAATAGGAGGCATAAGTCATTAAATCCCCGGTCCACTGGTAAGACAGGTTGACGTAAGGCTGCAACTCACTGGTATCTGAATTAGCCGGCTCGGGCGGTAACACACAGGCGCCGTCTCCGGGCAAGGGAATCGGATTATTCCGACAATCGGGCAAGCCCCTGACCAGGCCATTGTGGTCTATGCCTACTTTGGAATCCGCATTGAACTGCTTATCCTCATCCGTATAGCGCACACCAGCCGTCAATGACAACTGCTCAGTTATGCCGTAGGTCCCCTGGGCAAAAAATGCCTTGCTCTCATTCTTGATGGAGCCACCACTGTCAAACACGGTATTCAACACCAGTTCCACCACGTCCAGGTGTTTGCCGGTTTCTTTCAGGTAATAAAGTCCCAGGATGTAACCCAGACGGTCATCAAAGGCATTGCCCAGCAACTGAAGTTCCTGGGTGGTCTGTTTCTGCTCATAGTCATTGGTAGTGCGGGCCAGAACGTGGTTCTGATTACCCGAATGACCACTGTCCCGGGACCAGAAACCATCTTCCACCCGGCGGTGCGCGCTGATGGATTTGAAAGTGAGGTTATCATTGAAATCCCATTCAATGGTCCCGCTGACACCCCAGACGTTCAATTCGGACGCCGGCCGTACACTGATACCAAAATGCTCGTCCGTTTGCAATTCAGGCGTGGAACTGTGGTGACTGCTGTGGGTCCTGAAGGGGCCTATTGCCCATTGGGCGTTATAGCAGTTGGGATTATTTAATCTGCCCGGGTCAGAACTGGTGCATTGCGGGTCGCCCGACAACACATTGTTGAAGGGAGTAAACCCCGCAGCAGCGCCACTGTCAATCGTTCCAATCAGGACATTGGGGGCAGGCGCCTCGTCGGTGGTCGAATAATCGCCTGTAACATCAACCGTCAAGGCATCGGACGGCGTCCAGCGCAGCGCAACGCGCCCGGATAAATCCTCGTTATCGCCGAGATCAGGCTCTTTGGGCGCCCCCGGCACACAGTTAAGAGTACAACCAAGGTTTTTCACGTAGCCGTCCCGGTTCCTGCTTGAGACCGAGACACTTCCCGCCAGGGTCTCGCCCATGGGAATATTGACATAACCATTTACGTCGATACGGTCATAACTTCCGGTCGTCACTTCCGCCCTGCCATGGAGGCTCTCAGTCGTCGGCTTTTTGGTGACCACGGAGATAGCGCCGCCGATGGTGTTGCGCCCGAACAAGGTGCCTTGGGGACCGCGTAATACTTCGATTCGCTCGACATCCGCCGTATCCATCACCTGGCCGATACTGCGAGCAATATACACGCCGTCCAGGTAAACACCGACTCCCGGGTCAACCGGCAAGG
Organism: Gammaproteobacteria bacterium; assembly: GCA_965116495.1. Taxonomy (GTDB): domain Bacteria; phylum Pseudomonadota; class Gammaproteobacteria; order Eutrophobiales; family Eutrophobiaceae; genus JAAXHV01. Next base: position 2,272,303 of record OZ220696.1, read on the forward strand.
CCCAGTCGGCGCTGCCTACGCCGCGAATCATGATAATGGCAGCCGAATTACCGGCAGCAATGGGGGAGGTGAAATCGAACACAACGTTAGGCGTAAATTCCCCGAGATCGGCAAAATCCACCATGCCCCGTTGTTCTATGTCATCGGCCGTAAATGCGGCTACCGAAATAGGTGTGTCCTGCAAACTCTCCTCCCGCTTGCGCGCAGTCACTACAATTTCTTCCAGGGCGCCGGCTTGTGCCAGCAACTCGGTCGTTGCAGTTCCAAGCAGGCAGGCAAACAAGATGAGCTGGGCAATACCTGCTACGGTTTTTCCTGACACATTTGCGGTTTCATGATATATCATATCGGACACCCTAGTGTTGGTTGAAGATATTCAAGAGTTATTCTAACATGGTATGTAGTATACAGTATACCAAAACTTCACATTTAAATTTTACCACACTGAATTTTGCAACCATGAGGTTTGCCCCGGCTCATGTCTCTCAAGAAGATCCCTCAAAAAAAATCGTTGCGTGACAAGGCTTATGCATCATTAAGAAAAGCCTTGTTCCAAGGCGTTTTCAAGCCCAACCAGAAAATTACGGAATACGAGATTGCAAAAGCGCTGGGTGTTTCCCGCACGCCGGTCAGGGAGGCGCTGAACCTGTTCAGGAGCCAGGGGATATTAAGGCAAAATCGTGGAGGATCGTATGTTTTTATTCTCCCCACCCTTGAGCAAATTGAGGACATATTCGAAATGCGACGGGTTTTAGAACCCCTGGCCGCAAAAAAGGTCATCGGAAATTGCACTGAAACTGATATAGACAGACTTGAAGTAATCGTCGGTAAGGAAGAGGAGGCGCTCGATGTAAAGGACTCATCCGGTTTTTTTCAACTCAACATGGAATTCCGTACGACACTGTTTAATCTGTGTGGCAATGAGAGCCTGGCAAAAACAATTAATAGTTTTATGGAGTACATCTATTTTATCGGCATGCTTACCCTGAAAAAGAAATCGGTACGCGAACTGGTTATTCAAATCCATACAAAAATTATCCAGGCCTTGAGAAAAAACGATGAGACAACCCTGGTTGTAGTCATCAATGAACACCTGGACCATGCCATTGATGCCATCAGAAAGGAATTGACTGCGTAACGTGGAGATTATTCCCATGCGCAACATGAATTCCATAGTAGAACCATCTGGTGCTTGCCGGGAATGCCGGTAATGAGGTCAGGTCGGCGGACTTCGGCGCTTTTGACCACCACTTAGCATCTGCTGGTTTTCAACTGGCCGGACAGGTCTGTCCGGACCGTGAGGAAACAGCGTTAATCGGTCACATCGAGAAGGCGCTCAAGTTCACTGATTATTGCGAGCGCCGCTCGGGCCTTTGAAGAACGAATATCCGTTACTTGCTGAGGAACACTACTGTGACAATAATCACCCTTCAGGGACAACCGCATTATCTATCTGATAGCCATGCATTGATAAGTCCAGACTGCATGTCACCAGGCCGCTTGCCAGCCGTCCAGGCTGGCCGTTGAACTTGCTTTGTCGCGGCTGATACGAAGAAAAGTGCGTCTTGACGACAGGCCTAATCCACGCCACCGTCGATAAGTATTCCGCAATCGCAACGTTTCAGCCTCAAGAATTGCAACACTATTCCTTGCCGTTCTAACTAGATATCCTGAATCGCCACGGGAATTCCGGAGACCCGTTAGTGTGAGTTATGCGGCTTTGCATGACCGGTTATTCTCATCACAGTACATCTGTTCGAATTCAGCCGGTGGCACATTGCCGATGGACCGCTCCCCTCAAAAGCCTCCGAGGCGCGGGCCGGCAACCGGCTCTTCCATTGTGTGCTCTGGTTGGCGTGTATATCGACGTGTTCCGATAATTCCACGAGCGTTTTATCGCCTTACTTTATCTATATTATCAATAAGTTATACAATTAGACTGGCGGAGAGAGAGGGATTCGAACCCTCGATGGGCTTTCAACCCATACTCCCTTAGCAGGGGAGCGCCTTCAGCCACTCGGCCACCTCTCCGTGTTTACGCGTAAATAGCCATCCCAAGATGCAAGGACCAGGGGTCTGAACCCCCCTGTACAAGATGACCAGGTGCTGATTACGTGTTTACGTCATCGCCCTCCGGTTCGTCCATGTATTCCTGAGCGAGTTGGGCTTTCGCCTGCTTTACCTTTTCCAGTTGGATACGTTCGTAAATTTCCTCCCGGTGTACTGCAATTTCCTTTGGAGCATTTACCCCGATCCGAACCTGGTTCCCGCGTATTCCCAGTATGGTCACATTGACGTCATCCCCAATCATGAGGGACTCGCCAATTCTGCGTGTTAATATCAGCATCTCTATTTCTCCTGTTTTTTCCCTAGGTAATTATTATATTAGCTTTTTCCGACGACAATTTCCGTATTTTTTGATGCAACCCATTGAGGAACCGCTGATTAAATCAGAGTTTCCCCCTGACTACCCCGCCGCATCATCGACTATGTCGCCATCGCCTTCCAAGCCGAATGCAGAGTGTAACGTCCTTACGCCCAATTCCAAATACTTTTCGGCAACAACTACTGAAATTTTTATTTCGGACGTGGATATCATCTGTATATTGATACCCTCACCAGCCAGGGCGGAAAACATCCTGCTGGCGATCCCGGCATGGGAGCGCATGCCCACTCCCACCACGGAAATCTTGACAATCCGGTCATCCCCCTGGACTTCCTTGGCGCCCAGGCCCCGGGCAGTTTTATCCAGTAACGCCATGGCCCTGTTGAAATCAGTCCGGTGTACGGTGAAGGTAAAATCCGTCGTATTGTCCACCCCGACATTCTGTACGATCATATCTACCTCGATACCGCCATCTGCGATGGGACCCAGTATCGCGCCGGCAATGCCGGGCTCATCCGGTACACCAAGCAGCGTCAACTTTGCCTCGTCACGATTGTGGGCAATACCTGCAATTAGCGCCTGTTCCATTTCTTCATCCTCATCTGCAATCAGCGTGCCCGGTCCCTCCGTAAAAGAGGAGAGGACCCGTAATGGTACTTTATATTTATTGGCAAATTCCACAGAACGTATCTGCAGCACTTTCGCCCCCAGGCTGGCCAGTTCCAGCATTTCCTCGTAGGAAATCTTGTCCATGCGTTTCGCCTCCGGAACGATCCGGGGATCCGCAGTATAGACTCCGTCCACGTCCGTATATATCCTGCATTCATCGGCACCAAGCGCCACTGCCATGGCAACGGCAGTGGTGTCCGTACCGCCACGCCCAAGCGTGGTGATATTACCGTTTTCGTCAATACCCTGAAATCCCGCGATGACGACGATTTTATGGCCGGCCAGATCTTTTTTTACACGCGCCGACTCGATATCAACAATGCGGGCCTTGTTGTGAACGTTGTCCGTGAGGATATGAACCTGGCCGCCGGTGTAGGAAACGGCGGTATAATTTCTTTCCTGTAACACCATGGTCAACAGGGCTATGGTCACTTGCTCGCCGGTGGACAACAACACATCCAATTCACGGGAATCCGGATTTTTTGCCACCTGGCCTGCCAGGTCGATGAGCCGGTCCGTCTCACCTGCCATGGCCGAAAGAACCACTACCACCTGGTATCCCTGTTTGCGCGTGGCTATAACGATATCGGCAACCGCCTTGATCCGTTCGATCGTAGCGACCGATGTACCGCCGAATTTTTGAACGATAAGGGACATGGCTGGAATTTTACCTGAATTTCTGCGCCACCCAACCGGGCACGCTTGCCAGCGCGCTTTGCAGGCCGGACGGATTATTGCCGCCGGCCTGGGCAAGGTCCGGGCGGCCGCCGCCCCTGCCACCGACTTGTTGTGCGACATAATTGACCAGGTCGCCGGCTTGCACTCTATCCGTGCTGTCTTTTGTCACCCCCGCCACCAGGCTGACTTTATCGCCCTTGACCGTACCCAGGACGATAACGGCCGTACCCAGCTTGCTCTTCAACTGGTCGACCGTATCCCGCAATGCCTTCGGGTCGGCGCCATCCAGTCTACGCGCCAGGACGTGAATACCGTTGATGATCTCAGCCTGCCTGCTCAATTCCGCGCCTGCCTGGCCGGCCATTTTTTCCTTTACCTGTTCCATTTCCTTTTCAATACGTCTCGAGCGTTCCAGCACCTGCTCCAGCTTTGCCGTGAGTTTGTTCCGATCAGACTTCAACAACCGGGCCAGGTCGTCCAACTGCGCTTCTTCGGCTTCAACCAGTGCCAGCGCGCCCAGACCGGTGACGGCCTCTACCCGCCGTATGCCGGCGGCGATCCCGGTCTCCGCGACGAACTTGAACAAGCCGATGTCTCCGGCGCGCGCCACGTGGGTGCCGCCGCACAACTCCACCGAAAAATCGCCGCCGATGTTCAATACCCGAACCTGTTCGTCGTATTTCTCACCGAACAATGACATGGCGCCGGACTTGAGCGCCTGATCCAGGGGCATCATGCGTATTTCAGTATCGATGTTTTCCAGTATCTTGCGGTTGACAAGCCGTTCTATCTGCAACAGTTGCTGTTCCGAAACCGGTTCCGGATGGGAAAAATCAAAGCGCAGGCGATCTGGCGCCACCAGGGAACCCTGCTGGGTTACATGCTCGCCCAGTACTTCCCGTAACGCGGCATGCAGCAGATGTGTGGCCGAGTGGTTGCGTACCGTATTGATGCGCGTTGACCCATTCACCTGTGCACTGACCTGCTGGCCGGTTTGTAATGTACCACTGGTTACCCGGCCCAGGTGAACACAGACATTACCCTGCTTTTTTGTGTCATCGACGTTGAATACACCCGAATCCGAAACCAGTTCGCCCTGGTCTCCTACCTGGCCGCCGGACTCCGCGTAGAACGGGGTCTGGTCAAGCACAATAGCGCCTGTCTGCCCCTCTTCAAGCCGGGTAACAGCCTGGTTATCCAGCATCAATGCAGTGACTTTCCCGTTAACGCGCAGTGCATCGTAACCTTTGAAAACGGAGGCAGGGATATGGGTGACGGTAGGCTCAGGGACATGGATGCTTACATTCACGCCGTCCGCATCTACGGCAAATTTATTCGCCCGCCGTGACCGTTGGCGTTGCTCCTCCATACACTGTTCAAAACCCGCCTGGTCCAATTCAAGACCCTGCTCGCGGGCAATATCGGCGGTCAGGTCCACGGGGAAACCGTAAGTATCATACAACTTGAAGACAACATCGCCCGGGATAGTGCCGGAGACAAGTGTGCCGACGGCTGCCTCCAGGTGTTTAAGACCTTGCTGTAGGGTCTCGGCAAACCGTTCCTCTTCCTGCTTCAGGGTGTTCGTCACGGACTCTTTTGCCCGGGTCAACTCAGGGCAGGCACCTCCCATGACATCATCCAGGGGCTCTACCAGCTTATGAAAGAACGGTTCATTGAAACCCAGTTTGGCCCCATGCCGTATTGCGCGACGGATGATACGCCGCAGTACGTAACCCCTGCCCTCATTGGTCGGTATAACCCCGTCTGCGACCAGAAAAGCGCAGGAACGGATATGATCGGCAATCACCCGGGTGGAGACGAGGTCCGTCGTATGTTCTCCCGCCAGGGAGTGCACCGCGTCGATCAGGGGACGGAACAAGTCCGTCTCGTAGTTGTTGCTGGCACCCTGCAACAGCGCCGCGGCCCGCTCGAGGCCCATGCCTGTATCGACGGACGGTCTTGGCAGGGGATGCAGTTCACCCTGGGCGTCACGGTTGAATTCCATGAAGACCAGGTTCCAGATTTCAACATAGCGGTCACCGTCCTGATCGGCACTGCCAGGGGGACCGCCCGGCACTGCCTCGCCGTAATCATAAAAAATCTCGCTGCACGGCCCGCAGGGACCGGTATCTCCCATCGACCAGAAGTTGTCTTTATCTCCACAACGGCTGAACCGGTCTTTAGCGACTCCGATCTGATGCAACCAGATGGCCTCCGCCTCGGCGTCATCCCGGTACACGGTGACCCAGAGCCTGTCCTTCGGGATGGCCAGTTCGCCGGTGAGAAACTCCCAGGCATAGTGGATGGCCTGTTCCTTGAAATAATCGCCGAAGCTGAAATTGCCCAGCATCTCGAAAAAGGTGTGGTGGCGGGCAGTGTAGCCCACGTTCTCCAGGTCGTTGTGCTTACCGCCGGCGCGTACACAGCGCTGGGCGGTGACGGCGCGCGGGCAGGCGCGCTGCTCAAGCCCGAGGAATACCTCCTTGAACTGCACCATGCCGGCATTGGTGAACAACAGCGTCGGATCGTTGGCAGGCACCAGAGGCGAGCTTGCCACCACTTCGTGCCCTCTGCGCTCGAAATATTCCAGGAACCGCCGGCGAATGTCGTTTGCTTGGATGTACTTCATCCCGTTAATCAGTCACTTGTATTGAATACCCTCTGGGTCTGTTCGGAGGTAAAACCGCGATACAGCAGAAAACGGGACTGTCTTGCCTGCTCCCTGAAATCGGCCGGTGCCTGCCGGCCGAACTTTTTCTTCCGGACTGACTGGATGCGTTCATCCCAATCCAGATCCATTCCGGCCAACACCTGCTTTACAAGCGTCCCGGTAATGCCTCGCTCGTACAGTTCCCGGGAGATCCGCACCGGTCCATACCCTTTAGCCACACGGCTGAGGATATACGCCTCGGTATAGCGCACATCATCCTGCACCCCCGCTGTTTTAAGCCCTACCAGGACTTCCCCGACAGCTTCCGGACCGTATCCACGCGCCTGCAGTTTTTGTTGCAACTCCTGTTCGGAATGCTCGCGCCGGGCGAGCAGGTCTATTGCCCGCTTCCTGATCTCCGTTGTCCGACCGTAACTCAGGTCCGGGGCTCCTCCGCCGTTTCCGCCACAGCAGGCTGGGGCAGGATTTTACCTCTCACTGCGTGCTCAATTTCCGCTGCAATCTCGGGATTCTCCTGCAGGTAATCGCGCACGTTGTCTTTTCCCTGGCCTATGCGCGAGCCGTTGTAGCCATACCAGGCGCCGGTTTTTTCAATGATGCCGTGTTGTACGCCCATACTGATAATTTCACCTTCACGGGAGATGCCACGGCCATACAGGATATCGAATTTTGTTTCCTTAAACGGCGGCGCCACCTTGTTCTTGACCACCTTGACGCGGGTTTCGTTGCCTACGACTTCATCGTTTTTCTTTATGGCGCCGATCCTGCGGATTTCCATACGCACGGATGAATAAAACTTCAGTGCGTTACCTCCGGTAGTCGTTTCCGGGTTGCCGAACATCACGCCGATCTTCATGCGGATCTGGTTGATAAAGATTACCAGCGTGTTGGAGCGTTTGATGTTTGCCGTGAGCTTCCTCAGGGCCTGGGACATCAACCGGGCCTGCAAGCCCATGTGGCTGTCACCCATTTCCCCTTCAATTTCCGCCTTGGGTGTCAATGCCGCGACGGAGTCGATAATGATCAGGTCTGTGGCGCCGGATCGAACCAGCATGTCGGTGATCTCCAGGGCCTGTTCACCCGTATCCGGCTGGGAGACCAGCAGCTCTGCAATTTCGACCCCAAGTTTCCCTGCGTAGCTCGGGTCCAGGGCGTGTTCCGCGTCCACAAACGCTGCCGTACCGCCGGCTTTCTGTATTTCCGCGGCCACGTGCAGGGCCAGGGTGGTCTTGCCGGATGATTCCGGGCCGTAAATTTCGACGACCCGCCCCCGGGGCAATCCGCCTATCCCCAGCGCCAGGTCCAGTCCCAGTGATCCCGTGGATACGGCGCTTATGTCATGGATAATGGACCCGTCCCCCATGCGCATGATTGAGCCCTTGCCGAATTGCTTTTCAATTTGCCCCAAGGCAATGTCCAGGGCCTGTTTTTTCTTCTCGTCCACTGAATCTCTCGTCATCAGTCAGTTAATCAACGTATACATTATCCCATAAATCACATCTCGTCTGGTATTTCTTATATGCCCTGCATCACTTCAGATTATTGATAACCAGGGACAGGTTGAAGATTACCAGTAATACCATGATCGCCCGGAAGACAATGCCAAGAGCGCCACTCTTCGGCGCATACGCCCACATCACGCCGCCAACGACAATGGAGCCGACCAGGAAGGCCAGCGCTGCCGGTCCGGTCAAAAAATCCACCACCGTCTGAAACGCGTTGGTGATAAAATCCAGCGGCCCTCCAGTCGTGCCGATATCAAATTCGGCGCGCAGGGTACCGGGGGAAACAAGCAATCCAAGCAAATAGATACAATCACGCATCTTACATCTCCTGATTTGGTATTAGTCGGTAAACATGAACGGTCTGTCAGCGACCCGGTCTGCACACAGGCAGGTAATCCGTTTCAGCAACCTTTTTCTGATTACATACAACCATACTGCTATACCGTTCGGGTCATTCCGGCAAACGAGGTTAAGCACCAGCAGGCCGAAACTGAAAATCACTGAAAACAGTACTAACGAGCGCAACTGCACTCCCAGTAAGGCAGACGCGGCAAAAAGGAATAAAACTGCATTGGCGGGATAGCCAAAGTACCGCTTATGCGCGGTTAAGGACGACCTGTTACTGTAAGCATCTTCCCTGGTATCCATAAACTTCCCTCAAACTCAGTATTGCTTAAATCTCCCTGTCTGTGTCGGTGTGATACTGCCGATGTATTTATAAACAATTTCCGGCGGGGAGTCAAATTATAATGCCGGTAACGAACCCGGTACCACGGGGAAACGGGTAAAACAGCTACCCCAGGTTTTTCGCCTCCCTGGCGGCAGCCAGCAATGCGAGCCGGGCTATGACGCCGTAGGAATAAAACCGGTTCGGATGGGCATCCGGTGACTGCTCCTTGTCAGGTGAAATACAACACTCATCAAAGGCCAGCCGTTCGAAATACATGCCCGGGGAATTGAGGTTCTCATTCGTGGCCCGTTGCGGATGCACCCGGTAAAAACCTCCTACTACGTTCTGGTCTACCAGGTAAACGACCGGTTCCGCCACCATACCGGGACTACCCCAGGTTTCATGGGTGTATATGCCTTCCTGGGTGATCGCCTTGGTCACTTTTTGTCCTTCCTTGATGGTGGCCATTTTCGTCCTCTGTTTTCGGTTCAGTTCCGAGATATCCTCGGCGCTGTGGACGGGCATCACGCCCATGCCGTAAGTGCCGGAATCCGCCTTGATCATTACGAACGGCTCATTGTTTACGCCGTACTCATCATATTTTTTCTGGATGGCATTAAGCAGTGAATCAACGTTCCTGGACAAACAGGATTCGCCTTCACGTTTCATGAAGTCCACTTCCCCGCAGTTGCGGAACATGGGATCGATCAGCCACGGATCAATATCCAGCAACGCGGCAAATTCCTGGGCGATGTCCCGGTAAAACCCGAAATGCACGGACTTGAGCCGATCCGACCAACCCAGGCTGAGCGGCGGCATGACCATTTGATCCGCTCCCTGCAGGAACTCCGGTATCCCGGACGATAAGTCATTGTTCAGTATCAACAGTTCCGGCCGGAAGTCGTTGACGACCAGGCTGGTACCCTCTCGCCGCAACGGTTCCAGGTGGATGGATGAACCGCTGTCCAAATCGATTTGTATTCCCTCGCCCAGGTCCTGCAGCAGCGAACCCAGCCGGGCCTCGAAGCCGGCCTTTTCAAGTATTCTCTGCAGGACGGCAAGGTTCTCGAGATAATGCCTGTTCCGGGTATGGTTCTCAGGAATGATTAAAATACGGTCCACTGGCCCATCCACTCGCTCCAGCGCCGATTGCATCGCCTGTATGCACAGGGGCTCGAAAGCCGGGTTAAGATTGTTAAACCCCGCGGGGAACAGGTTGGTATCGATGGGGGCTATCTTGTAACCCGCGTTTCTCAGGTCGACGGAAGCATACAGCGGCGCCGGTGTCTTACGCCACTGCGACCGGAACCAGGATTCAATCCTCACCTGATAGTCCAAAATGGTGCTCTCTATGATGTTCAACGGACCGGTCAGGGCCGTTGTCAGGTGTGGTACCGCTTCTGCTGCAGTTGCAACCATATTCTAATCTTCCGGGTAGAAAGATTCATTATATCTTAAAGTCTCGCTGGGGACATATTTGAAATCTGTCCCTGCTACCGGCAGAGTCCATACCAATTTGGGACACCCATAAATTTGCGCGTTTCGGTAATTTATGGGTGTCCCAAATTTCAGCGTAAATCGCCCCAGAGCACTTGCAGTGCGGTGATAGCAGCAACCGCGGCGGTTTCCGTGCGTAGCGTTCGGGGGCCGAGTTTAATCGGGATATATCCCAGTTTTTCGGCGCTGGTCTGCTCTGCTTCCGTCAGGCCGCCTTCCGGCCCTACCAGGATGCTGACTTCCCGGTCATCCATCACGTTAAATCCGGCCAGGGTTTGCCGTGCTGCCGGCACCAGTAACAAGCACGTTCTATTGCGATCATTCGAGACCCACTCGTGCAGCGGCCGCGGGGCACATAACACGGGCAGGGTATTTCTGCCGGACTGCTCACAGGCATGGATCATGATTTTTTCCCAATGCTTAAGACGCGTCCCCGCACGTTTATCGTCTAGTTTGACGTTGCTGCGTTCAGTAAAGAGGGGAACAATAGCGGATATGCCTAATTCAACGGACTTTTGTATGGCATAATCCATATGCAGACTGCGTGAAATACCAAGCCCCAGCGTGATAAACAGGGCAGGTTCGGACATGTCCGGCTCAAAACCCAGGATTTCAACTTCAACCTCACGAGTGGAACCGGATATAATCCTTCCCCTGTAACTTCCTCCGTGGCCGTTGAACAGGGTAATATCATCATTGCGCCGGCAACGCAGGACCCGCAGCAAGTGGTGTGACGCCTCTTGGGACAATATAACCCGTGCGGAAACCGCTAACGGGGTATCCGTAAATATTCGGATATTGCGCATAATCTGCCAGTGTTTAAAATAGAGCGATAGAACGGCCCGGATACAGGAAAGATGACATTACAGCACGCCAAATTCAATATCGGTCAACTTATCAAACATAAATTATTCGATTACAGGGGGGTAATTGTCGACGTTGATCCGGTTTTCGAGGGCTCGGATGAATGGTATGACGAGGTCGCGCGCTCCCGCCCGCCCAAGGACAGACCCTGGTATAAAGTGCTGGTCCACGATTCCGACCAGGAAACCTATGTCGCCGAAAGAAACCTGGATAACGACTTCTCACATGAGCCGGTGGACCATCCGATGATAGAGTCTTATTTCAAACGCTTCAACGACGGCCATTATCTCCATACCCAGGATAGAAATTAACGCTACCCGGATCAACCCGGGGTATTCTGCATTACACCTTAAATGCTTAAATCCATAAAAGAATTCTTTGAACGGGGCATTCAGGACAGCGCCGACCAGGGTATGCCGGGCACCGACAGCCGGGTTGAACTGGCCGCGGCCGTACTGATGATAGAGATCAGCCTGGCAGATTCATCCATTGATAACGATGAACTGGCTGTTATCAAAAAAGCGTTGATTGCCCACTTCAATATCGGCACCGGACAGGTGGATGAATTGATAGACCTGGCCCGCCGGGAAGTCGACCTCGCCGTTTCCCTGCATGACTTTACCCGTATGCTCAATGACAACCTGGACACATCGGAAAAAATCCAGGTCATTGAATTGCTCTGGCAGGTTGCCTTCGCCGATGCCGTCCTGGACAAATATGAAGAATATTACATCAGGAAAATTGCCGATCTGCTCTATATCTCTCACAAGGATTACATCAGGACAAAACACAGGGTGGCCGACAGGTACGATTCCTGACCGGAAGGCAGGGATTTGTGGGGTCAGAGTAAAAACTCTTGAGATTCACCATTTCGACAAGTTATTACTCTGACCCCATACATCCCTGACTGGAAGGGGACGGGTTATTATGATAGAAAAAATCATTTCCGGCGGACAGACGGGGGTGGATCGTGCTGCCCTGGACGTCGCCATCGAATTGCATATCCCCCATGGGGGCTGGTGCCCTGCCGGGAGAAGAGCCGAAGACGGCGGGTTGAATTATCGCTACCGCCTGGCAGAACTGGACTCTGCGGAATACGCTGACAGGACCAGGAAAAACGTCGAGGACAGTGACGGCACCCTCATACTGAACAGGGAAAACCTGGAAGGGGGGACTGCTGTGACCCTGGCCTTCGCCAGGAGTTTCAACAAGCCGGTTATGCTCGTCGATCTCGGCAACCCGCCCGAAGCGGACGTTATCCGCAACTGGCTCCTGATACATAAAATAAAACAATGCAACGTGGCCGGCCCGCGCGAAAGTAAACAGCCGGGTATTTACCGCCAGGCATGCCGTTTTCTCAACCTGCTGCTTGCGCCGGCCGGGGACTGACCCCTGCTTATAACCCTGCCTCGGGGGCCAGGGCAGGCATGCGGGGGCATGCTTAAGTCCGTCCCCATTGTCTGAGTATCACCAAATCTCAGTGTTCCGTATATTCGCCGTTCGCCGTGTCTGTTACCTGCCGACTGTTGCCCGGTAACCGGCCGCTGCCTCTCACACAGCGTAAAAAGGCCTGTTCAAGGTTGACTGCGTTGAAATGCCGGCAACAGGCGGCGGGCGATCCGACATAGTGGATTCTGCCCTGGTGCAATATGGCTATGCTGTCGCATAGTTTTTCCGCGTCCGCCAGCAGGTGGGTAGTGAAAAAACAGGTAAGACCCTGCCGTTTCAGCTCCGGCAGGTGGGATTGCAGATAGACCCGCACCCCCGGGTCAAGGCCGCTCATCGGTTCATCCATGATGAGCAGCCTTTTCCCGCTCACCAAACAGGCAGCCAGGCCCAGTTTCTGCGCCGTTCCTTTTGACAGGCGCACAGCGGGTTTATCCAGCTCTGCAATCTCCAGGTCCAGGATGTCCATCACATCCTTTATCCGGTTGAGCTTGAATTCATTGCCATGCAGCGCGCCCAGGTAACGCAGGAACTCCCAACCGGTGAGGTAACCCGGCGGCCGGAACTTTTCCGGCAGGTAAGCCAGGTGCGCCCTAGCTGTGACCAGGCTGTGTTTCCTGTTGAAGACGGCAATCTTTCCCGAGGTTGCCCTGTCGAGGTCCAACAGGCACCTCAACAAGGTGGTTTTGCCGGCGCCGTTAACCCCCACCAGACCCATGCAGCCACCCTCCGGCACCACAAGATCCAGGTCTGATAACACGGCTCTCCCGCCACGCTGTTTTGTCAGTCCTTGTATCCGTATGGCCGGAACCGGCATGGATTAATCCCCTCCTTGCTTCGGCTGATGAAAGACCCTGGTCCGGTCAATACAGGAACACCGCATTACAGCGGGTATTGTCGCTGTCCACGTTCCAGGAAGAACCTGTCGTATCCGCATTATTGATACAGGGCGCGCCGGTCGTAGACGACCACAGTATGACTTCGCTCCCTGCGGTACCGGCGCCGAAGTCATCGCCCCCCACCACACTCTCGCCGGTTTTTGCCGTATTCACCGTGCCGCGTACCACACCGCTGCCCGGATCGCCGTCATCCAGTTTTACGTCCAGTTCGCGCAACAGGGTCGGGGTCACGCCGGCCCCGAACACGTAAGCCAGGCGCACGGTCGATCCGGCTATGGCGCCGCCGTCGTCGTAATCATCGGTAAACCCCAGCAGGACGGGCTGCTGAAAGGCATTGCCCGGCACCTGTCCCGTCAATACCCCGGACTCATACTGTGCAACCGTGGTTGTGTTCCCGTTGTAACTCCCATTGAGGAGACGGGAATGTGCCAAGTGCGCCCAGACTGCGCCGGCTTCCTCCCACCGGTCGATCCGCCCATTCTGGTTGCCGCCTATGGTAGGAGTTCCGCCACAGTTGTCATCCACTTCAGCCGTGATGGCCCTGCACGCCAGTACTGCGGGCATATCGCCCGGGACTTGCCGGAAGCGGTCGATAAAACCGTAATACGCTGCCTGGATGCCGGAATTCTGGTCAGCCATATTGCGCACCCTGGCGCTGCTGATCAATTGCTGGCCTTTGAGGATGCCGCCCAGCAGGAGTCCGATAAGGACCAGGACGACTGCGATTTCCACCAGGGTAAAACCTGATTGTTTACGTGATTTCATAAAGATATCCTCCATGAATTGTTACTGTTTAATTGTTATCTCTATTTATCAGGTCAGGGCTGATTTCCTGTTCGAGTAGCGCCAGTTTGTTTTTCAAAAACCGCAACTCATTATCATTGCCTGCCAGTTTGCCGCTTGCCAGCAGGCCGCCGATGATGATTCGTGCGCTCTCGATCTCGCCCAGGTCTTCCAGTACGAATATCTCCATTTGTGTTACCCAGGGGGGAGCGGTGCCGCTGCTCACGTTCAGACGCAGGGCGTTGGCGTATTTCAAAGCCAGTTGCAAATCCTTGATTCGGTGTTTTGCCACGTAGACTGCATGGGCCAACCAAGGCCAGCGGCGCTCGGGATCCTCCAAAAAGCGCCGGTGCACGAACTCCAGCATTTGCCGCTTCCCGGCGTCATCCGGCGTTTCCGTGTAGACGCGGCTGGCGGATAGCAGCGGGTATTGAAAACGGCCGTCAAGGTCGAGTAACGCGTCCAGCCAGTTTACGACCCTGGCATAGTCCAACCTTGCGAATGGAATACTGACGCCGGGTTGATTATCGAAAGCCTGCAGCCACAACATCAGGATTTTCGCCAGTGTGTCTGGTTCTCCCAGGCCGTACAGGTGCAGCAGCCGGGTATCGGGTGCGTTCGGCAGGGCTTCAGCCGTTGCCGCCGCCTGGGGTCGTGCATGGCTCCAGCACACCTGGATTACCAGGCTGGCTATGAATACCGCCAGGACCGGAAGCGGGACCGTTGACAGTGGTCTTGCTGCGCTATCGTTCATAAGTCGCCCTTGTCTGTCCTGTCGCGTTACTCAACTACAGGTTCTTCCGGTACAGGTCGAACAGGCTGGCGGATAGCAGGACGGGCAGGTAAACCAGGGTATGGATCAGTACTGTCCCTACGGCGTCGGCATCGACCCCATAGACCAGCCATTCGCTGCGAGTAAACGCGTGCAGGTCGGGCAGCAGTAGCGTCAGTGCATTCACCACGATATTCATGAAGTCCTGTGAAATAGTGTCGAGTGTGAAAACCGGGCCGGTGCTTAACAGGCGCAACGCCTCCGTGCTGCGCGACAACAGGTAAAATGCCATGGCTGATGTGAAAGCCAGGCTGATATTGGCAAATGTCAGCAGGCACAGCAGGCTGAAGGCAGCCAGCAACAGTTGTTCGCAGAACAGGGAGAGCATCCAGCAGCCGACCGCTACGGCGGGGGCATACAGGAACAACGGCAGAGCAGCAAGGATAGCAACGCATAATGAGAAACCTGCAAATCCGGTTAATTTCCCGAACAGGTACGCGTGCCTGGGCAGGGGCAGGGACAGGATCAGCTCAAGGCCCTTGTCGTCCAGTTCCCTCAAGACACTGCTTATAACAAACAGGCAGGTAGCGCAAATCGAGAAAACCCGCAATAAAGAAGCCGTCACAGCGGCCTGCGCCTGCTTGGTCTCCGTGATGCTTAATTCACCCAGGAACTCCGCTAGGCCGAACGCTACGGCCATGGCTGCAATCACTGCAATAAGCAAACGGCAGCGTACAGCTTCAAGCAAGGTATAGCGGGCTATTGTGAACATATTTCTGTTCCCTGCTACGGCAACCGGCCTGCCGTAACCATCCTGTTAAACAGGCGCGGTCGTGACATCCACACCAGCACGTCATCAAAAATGGCGCCGGCGCCGGACACATCGCCTCCCTGGTACAAGGGCTCGCCGTCAGGGCAGGATGTGCCGCTTCCCGCATCATAGCCGCTGACGTTTCCACAGGGCGCGCCTTCAAAAAGAGTATTCTCCCCATCCGGGGTCAGGTTTGCACCGGTGGAAAAGATAATCGCTACCGGGGTTTCCGTCGGCGCAGTCAACAGCCTGCCCAGGTTGTCCACAACGCTCAGGTTATCGGCCGATGCCGTCTTCATGCTAATCAAGTCTGCGGAATTGCTGAAATTACGGTCGACGCGGTAACGCCAATAGCCATTGAACGAGTCTGTATCTGCGCTTCTCGGCACTCCCCACGGATCAACTTCGGGCACGCCCAGGGTTCGCCAGGGAATATACCCTTCCGCCGCCGAATCACTGTGACAGGCGTCGTTTTCAAGACCATACGTATCGTTGTCCGGGTCAGTGGCCGTTGCCGGACAGGGAAGATACCCGTTTATCATGGCGAATCCCACCAGCGCCTCCCTGATCCGTTCCAGTTCGGTGCCCGCCTGCGCCCGCTGTTTTCTCTCCAGTAACGAACCGAGGGGATTAAGCATCCCTCCCAGCACCAGCGCGATGATCATCAACCCAATCGCAAGCTCGAGCAGGGAGAACCCCGTTTGTCTGGTACTCTTTCCAGGTGATATTGACATGTTCAGCGGGTCGGGAAGCGGTTGAGCGCCAGGCGCGCCGTGCAGGTAATGGCGCGCCCTTGCCAAGCGGCGCAACACCGCGGGCGACCGCTTCCCGACCCGCCCGCAGGGAGCCAAGCAGCGGCGCCAATACAGCGTTGCAGTCCTTGACAACGACTCGCCATTCTCTGCGGACTGCGCCTTGTCTTGGCGCCGCTGCTTGGCTCTGAACATGTCAATATCACCTGGAAAGAGTACTAGTAATCATGGCTGGCCCGGATTTCAGGGTGAGGCAACGGCGACCTGGTCGTTGAAGGTCGCTGTGATACCGGCGCGGGTGAAGATGTCATCGCCGGACAATGTTGCATTCTCGCCCTCGTAATAATCGGTAATGGCACCGGTCGAACGATCCTGCGCAGCCAAGGCCATTCCGGCAGAGACCACCAGCGCTTCCGTGTCATCGGCATGGCCTTGGATAACCAGGCAATCCGATCCGGCTGTGCAATGATTGCCGCCGCCGGGGGCGAAACCACTGCTGTAAGCGATGTAAAGGAGGTGGTGCCACTTGTTTTTTATGAACCAGGCAGGTAGTTCTGCGGTGGACTCGGACAAGAAATAATCTATGCCGCTGGTGCTGATGGCACCCGGCGCGCCGCCCTGCAGCACAGTCAATCCGGTCCTGGCCACCATGCTTGCATCCCGTAAGTCCTCGATGATCAGCATCGGCCTGCTGATCCGATAGGTATCACCTGCCTCAAACTGGTTATCGTGGCCGCCGTCAAGCGCTCCGGCCGTCAGGAAATGGCGGTTTACCGCCATAACCATCCCCGCCGAACCGTCAGTCGTGTCAGACAGCGTATCGCCGGGGACAACGCCGAGTTGAGGAAAGTCCGTGCTCGTATCTTCCAGGGTGAGGCCGGTTGTTGCAGAACCTGCCTGACCACTGACACCGGTTTCGTAATACGGCAGGGTTGCGGCAACCGGGGCGCCGGTACAATCGGCCCCATAACCCCGGCACACATCACGCCGGCGGATGCCGCCGGCTGAGCGGACAGCCAGGTCTCCCCGGTAACGCAGGTTGAATCGGTAGCGGCGCCGGTTTACATAGGCGTAGTACACATTGTATTCATCGCCTGCCTGGAAGGAATTATCTCCCCCGCCATGCAGTGTGGTGCTGATAATTGAACCGTTGACACCGGTAACCATGCCGAAGGAACCATCGGTTGCGTTTTCCACGGTATCACCGGCCAAAACACCCGCCGCACTGAAGTCCTGTTGCAAGTCCTGCAACCGGTTGCCACCGGAAACGCCGGCAGTACCATTCAGGAGCCGGGTGGCTGTCCGGATGCGGTAATGTTCACCCTCTGCCAGGCCGGGTGGCGTGGGCGCCAGCTGTCCCAGGTTCAATGCCGTCGCGGCAGCGACCCGGGTAACGACCGCGGTATGCGGCTGTTCCACCAGGTCGCCCGGTTTTATCCCTGCTGAGATGAAATCCTGCGCGCCGTCCACCAGCATGGAGGCAGACGAGCCGGGACCCGTAATCCCATCAAGGAGGGGTGTCACAGCGCTGGCGCCCGTACACTCGACCACCTGCGCATTGAGCCAGGTACAATACCCGTTTTCGCGATCGGCGTTGATGCTGCCCGCAGGTGCAGAAGATTGCAGCGATCGAATAACTGCCGCGGCATACGCGGATTGCGTATCCGGGGTAAACCCCGTAATTACGTACCGGCCAAGGTCCGGAATCCTCCACTCCACCTGGAAACCGGTGGGAAAACGCTTGCCCGGTTGATGAACGGCTAACAAGCCTTTCCTGATGTGGTCCCCGGCATTGAATCGGGGTAACCGGTAAACGTCACTTTGTCGGAATTGGTTATTCCTGCCGAAATTCAGCCCGGACACGGTCAGCAGCGTCGGGCCGGCCACAGTGTCCACGCGGCCAACTGAACCATCGCTCAGGTTCTCCACAATGTCACCGCTGGCAATCCCCCTGGCGATGAAGTCCGTGTGTCGGTCAACTAATGTCAAACCCAGGCTGCCCGGCGCAGCAACGCCGGTATTGGTACGCAGGCGGTAATGTTCGCCGAAATCGAAATCATTTTCCAGCCCGCCGCTGAGCCTGCGTACCGTTATCGCCGCCTTGTGTACGGTGCTGACCGTGCCGCTGGAACCATCACTCAGGTTTTCAATCACGTCTCCGGGCACAACACCCAACTGCTTGAAGTTGCGGCTGGAATCGTTAAGGATGAAATCCCTGCTGCCGGCAGTGGCCGTGCCCTGCACGGCCTGTGCAAGGCCGCGCCGTTCGATAAAATAGACGTCCCCCTTATCAAAATCGTTTTCCATCCCCGTCCCATGGCCGACCACTTCCAGCGTTTTTTTCGTTACCGATTTCACGGCGGCAACCGAGCCGTCGCTGACATTCCTGACGAGATCGTTGGGACCGACTCCCCACTCATTGAAATCCTTGCGTTTGTCGGTGAGTATTGCCGCATTATTATTCCCCGTATGGGAACCGCGTAATATGCGGTTATCGGCATGCGGGTCGGCAAACGGCGTTAACCAGGGGTAGGCGGAATGCTCCGCTCTGTAACGCGCAAGTACCGCACGCATTTCATTGACCACGCGTCGCTCGACCACTGACATCAGTTCCGCCCGGTCGATGATTGCCAACTGATCATTGCCGGCGGTCGTGGAAAATGCGCCATCGCCAACGTCGGCATT
Organism: Gammaproteobacteria bacterium; assembly: GCA_965116495.1. Taxonomy (GTDB): domain Bacteria; phylum Pseudomonadota; class Gammaproteobacteria; order Eutrophobiales; family Eutrophobiaceae; genus JAAXHV01. The sequence goes on from OZ220696.1 coordinate 2,291,391, forward strand.
GTCACCTTCCAGGTAATCGGCAGCAGCATTGCCCGGGCGGTCAAATTGACTGGAAACGGGTGCGCCCGGGGCGATGACAACCGCTACTACGTCACCCACGCCATCAACACTCAGTTGTCCCGGTGTTTCACTGTTGATAACCGCCAGGTTTGATTGGCTGTTCTTGAAATCAGGCGACAAGGCGTACCATAATCGTTCACCGCTGCTGTCCCGCGGGTCATCGAGGCCCAGTATGGTAAACGGCAATCGGCCCAATGTTGTCCCCGTACTCATTGCGCAATTCGTTTCCGGCCTGCCGTCGTTATTCCGATCGGGACAGGGTAAAAATCCCGGCCCTTTCTCCGGGTTGACGCGCAGGTCGGGATAATTCATTGCGTAATGCAACAAGGCCTTTTTTGCCCGGCTCAACGCGATTTCAGTGTCTGCGCGACGACTATAAACCCTGGTGTGCCCGTTCAGGTCTGACAGCAACAGCCATGTAGAACTGAGGATCAGCACCAGTATGAAAGCCAGCAATGCAGCGCCGGTCGATGATCGGACGCCCGGACCCCGGTTGGAACCAGCATACTTCACGGGGCATCATCCTTCAGGTCCGTGACTGCACCTGAATGCAGGTGATAAGACTGCCCGGGTTTTAATTTCACTGATTTACCGGTGAACGGCACACGGATAGTGACCCCGTTGTCGAGTATCCGGCCTGAGCCCGGTTCCCGGAAATCCAGAGCAGCAGTCCCCTCGTTTGCATCGACCCAGGCCTTGCGCGCCCTGTCCTTTTTGTATATCAGGCCCTTAAGGGTAATAACGGGTGAATTTTTCTTCCCTTGTTCCGTCCCGGGGAAAAATCCGGCCCGTGTTTGCCCGGGCCTCCCTCTGTCGATCAATCCGTGAACACCTGTACCGGTATTATTCCGCGCCCCCGCGGTGCGCATGTTTTCCTCCCTGACCTCCTGCAGCCGTTGGCGCTCCTCCCCGGTGGTAAACAATCGTCCGAATTGTTGCTCATCGGCTGAATAGCAATAACCGGATACAGAGATCACCACGATAAGTACCCACCTCCCGGTTACGCCGGACAGCCGGGCCAGGTTCATACCTTTATCTCCGGGTCATCCTTCGGCCTGATGGAAAACCATTCCAGCAGACAGGTTGCAGTCAGGTTGCCCGCTCCGGGGTTATCCGTCAGTTCCACAAAATTGCGCGTCAATTCACAACCCGAAACGGTATAGAGACCCCTGGCATGCTCATTCAGCAGGTCCAGCAATGCAAATAAATCCCCTTCATGCAGCAATTGCATTTTCAGAATCATTTCACTGGCAAAAATTTCATACCTGCCCGGTGGCGCCGGAAGTTGCGGGTGGCGGGGTTTCTGCGCTCTTATCTCATAAGTCAGGGATGGTAGTCCGAGTCCGTCCCCCGCATCCTGCAGGACTTCAATCCAGTTCAGCCTTTGTTCCTCGCCCAGCAGACCGGTTTTATGCAGGTCCATGAAGCGGGGGAGATACTCCTTTATTACATCCACTTCCTCATCCACTGCCAGGTAACGGCGACTGAGTGCGCGCAACTGATCACTGTTGTCCAGGTAATCCTGTTCCATCCGATTCTCAAAGTAAGCGCTTCCCGACAGCAACGCGGCAGTGAGTGTACTGGCGCTGATAAACAGCGTTACCGCGCCACGCAAATATTGCCAATCGATATTGTCAGGTTTCACGCCTGTTCTCTAAATCGGGCAAGGGGACGGACCCCCGCTTACAACATGCGGGGGCATGCTTGAAATCCATCCCCGCTGTCGTCGACATGGCTAGGTTTCACGCCTGAACTCCAATACAACCCTGATGGTAAATTCTGCCCGGCGTTGAAGAGATTGCGTGTTGCCCTGCAAATCCGTATCGGAACTGACGTCAAGGGGCAGGGAAACGATACTGACATCATGCACCGCCGCGCGGGTGCGCAGATCCTCGGCAAACCGGTTTATTGCATCCATGGCTTCCCTGAAATTACCGTTAAAAGGTTCGATACGCCCTTCCAGCAGGGCCACCTGGTATACCGCCCCGGCAGAGCCGGCGCCGGAAATATCCAATGCGACCCGTATGTCTGCGCCAGCCGGGGAATCGTTCGCGGCTGCCCCCGGATTATCGGCAGCAGCCCATGCCAGGCTGCTTAATTGTATGGAAGGAAACCGGTCCAGACCGGCGCTCAGCACGGACACCATGTCGATTGGAGACGATTTGTATAGCGCCAGACTATCCGCAATCCGGACTGCCGTTTTCAAATCTGACGGTTCAACCGGTATGTCCGGGAGGCGTTTTCTGGCCAATTCATACTTCGCGGCATATATTTGCGTCTGCTCTTTTGCCGCATCGTTTTGCCGTTTGAAGGCCAGGCCTCCCAGCAAGTTCTGCCCGCTCCAACCGGCGCTGCCCAGCAACAGCACTGTCCCGGCGATCCTTACCGAGTCGCGCAGCCGCCACAGGCTGAAATAGCGCCTTTCCGCCGCCGCTGCATAACAATTTCGCGGCCTGATCTTCAACAACTGCTGCATGAAATACCGGTCACTGAACGGGCTTGGCGCCGGCTTGCCCGGAGCGGATTCAGCGGGCAGTTCGCCCAGGTCGCAGAAATGGTACCTGATGGACTCCTGTTGTCCGTATGCGGACTTCAGTTCCCGTAACAAGGCGCCTGCCAGGAGAAAATGGACATGTAACGGTTCCGCGGAAGTAAGCAGCCGCCGGCTGTTCAGGTAACGCTGGATTTTTTCCACTTCGTCACGGATAAACGCAGTGTATGACGCAGGGTCCGCGCGGGGCGGCTGTACCAGGCGACTGAGTTGAAATTCCCCATTGTCAAAGTAAGTCTGACGCAATCCGCTGATGCTTTGCATGCTGACCAGCAATCGGCGCCCGTCACTCCGGCCGGTAATGGGTTTCAGCAGCTTCTCCGTGAACAGGGGCAGTGAACAGATTCCTGCCAGGGGCGCCTTGGCTTCATCCATAAGGGCGACCCACTGCTTGATGACGGCAGGATTGGCAAGCGCGGTCAGTAGTACCCGGTCATACCTGCGACCCCCGATTTCCCGGCCCGTCACCTTGTAAAAACAATAAGCGGTGTCCTTGAAGAGACGCCCGGCCTTGCGCCTGAGCAATGCCCGCCGGTCGCGCCCGGACACATGCGGAACGGTGTCCTGACGATACTCTTCATCAAACACGTCCACCAGCACGTAGAACGGAATATCCGCTGTTTCAGTGAGATAGCGCCGAAAGTTTTGCCGCCCCGCCTCTCCCGCGTCATACACCGAAGCATGGCCGGGTCCATTACTCTCCCAGTGGTATACGCCCACCTGTTGCGCACCGATAAACAGCGCCCTGCGGGCCCTGAAATTAAATCCTGAGACCGGTAATGAGATCATAAATTGGTCCCAGGACGGAAAACACGACCCAGCCGATAATGGCACCCAACACCAGCGTCATCAGCGGCTCTATCATCGATTGCAGTTTGCCTATGGCCTCCCGCACATCGCGAGTGTAGAAATAAGCAACGTTCTCCAGGGATGGCGCCAGGGCGCCGCTGGTTTCGCCGACACGGATCATGCGCAGGATCAGGGGCGGGAACAACCCGCTTGCCGTAAAGCTGTCAGCCAGGCTTTCGCCGTCCGCCACAGCCCTGCCGACTTTGTTCATCGCCTTCCCGATGGCAAGATTGCCGGCGCTGCGCTCGCCGGCACTGATGCAGTCAATAACCGTTATACCTGATGAATACATCATGGCAAAGAGGCTGGACAGCCGCGCCAGGATGTGTTTCTCCAGCACCGGACCGAATACAGGCACAGCTAACTTGACCCGGTCCAGCGCGAGCCTGAAGCCGGGACTGGTTCTGCCTCCGACAACCACGAGAATGAGAAGCAAAACCGGTACAAACAGGATGGCGTACCAGTATCGGGTAATTACCCCGGATAGCACGATCAAAAGCACGGTATGGGCAGGTAATTCCGACCCTGTTGTGCTGACGAACGCGAGCAGTTCGGGCACCAGGTAGATCATCAGAAAAAACACCACGCCGCCGATGACAGTGCCGGCAAAAACCGGATACATGATCAGCTTGCCGGCCAGGGCTGCCTGTTCGTCCTGCCATTTCAGGTTCGCCCCCAGCCTGTCCAGTATGTCACCCAGCTTGCCGGTTTGCTCGCCCGCCCGGACCAGGTTGACGAATACCTCGCTGAATACGTCGGGAAACTCGCGCATGGCTTCCGATAAGGTCTTGCCGCCCTCGATAGATTCAAGCATTGCTGCACAAACCTCCCGCAACCGGGGGTTGTCCGCGCTGTCGCGCAGGTCCTGCAGGCTTTCCAGTACAGGCACACCGGCCCCCAGGGTCTGTTCCAGGTGAAAACAGAATAAAATCAGGTCACGCTTTTTCACCCGGCGCAGGGGCAAGCGTATACCCGGCGACCGCGCTGTCTTGTAGCTGATCAGTTCCAGCCCCATTTTCCTCAGTCGTATTTCCAGGTCCGCCCCGTTGGAAGCCCTTGTTTTGCCCCTGTTCACACGGCCGCGGGTATCGATTCCCTTGTATTTGTAAAAACCCATGGCTATGCGTACTTGTCGCCGAGGTCCACCACGCGCGCGACCTCTTCGGGGCTGGTCGCGCCTTCGATCACCTTGCCCATCCCGGCATCAGCCAGGGACCTGAAACCTTTTTCCAGGGCCATGCAGTAGAGTTCCCGGGGTGTACCGCGACGGGCAACCAGTTCGTCCATGTCCGGCTCAAACAGCAGGATTTCCACCAGCGCCATGCGGCCCTGGTAACCCTGGTCTGCGCAGGCCGGACAACCTGTGGGCCGGTAAACAATGGATTGTTTATCGGCCGCCCGCGAGTCAGTGAGAGGACCTTTCATTTCTGCCGGTTTCTTACAATCGCCACACAACTTGCGCACCAGTCTCTGCGCCACAACGCCGATGATATTTCCGGCCAGAATTTCAGGTCTGATGCCAATATCCAGCATGCGCGGGATAGCACCGACCGCAGAATTTGAATGCAGGGTGGAAAACACCAGGTGACCGGTCATGGCGGCGCGCAAGGCCATGGCGGCAGTATCCTCATCGCGTATTTCCCCAACCAGGATGATATCCGGGTCCTGGCGCAGTATCGAACGGATGCCGTCAGCAAAACCGAGTTTGGTTGTTGCATTGGCCGGGGTCTGCCTGATCATGGAGGTGGGATATTCAACGGGGTCTTCCAGGGTCATGATATTGACGGATTCGGTGTTCAGGTAATGCAAAATCGAATACAGGGTGGTGGTCTTGCCGCTGCCGGTAGGACCGGTTACCAGGATGAGCCCTTCCGGACGCGTGACCATGCGTTTCAGCATCGCAAGGTCCGCGTCCGGCAGACCCAGTTTATCCAGAGCAACGACACCTTTTTGCCGGTCCAGGACTCGCAGGACTATATTTTCACCATGCAGGGTGGGCAGGGTGGACACGCGAAAATCCACCTGCCGGCCCGATAGGGACAGCGAAATACGGCCGTCTTGCGGCGCGCGGGTTTCGGCAATGTCCAGCCCCGCCATTACCTTCACGCGCACGGCAAGTGCCGACCAGTAGTCTTTATGCAGGCTGCGTACCTGCCGGAGAACGCCGTCTATGCGGTAGCGAAAGCGAAGAAACCCCAGTTCCGGCTCAAAATGGATATCGGAAGCGCCGCACTTGACCGCATCGGATAGCAGTGCATTGACGAGCCTGACAACCGGCTGGCTGTATTCATTGCTCTGCGCGGCAAGGCTCCGGTAATCGAGTTCGCCCGTTTCTATTTCGTTCAGGATGCCGTCAACGGACAACTCATATCCGTAGAACCGGTCGAGGGATGTTTCAATTTCCGCCTCAGCGGCGAGTACCGGGACGACGTCCGCCGCGCCGCCGAGGTGGGCATTAATCCGGTCCAGGGCAACAATGTTAAATGTATCCACCAGCGCCACTTTCAGCAATTTGCGCACCGGTTCATAACTGACAGGCACGGCATGCAGACTCCTCGCCATTTCTTCCGGAACCATGGCCAGCGCTTCACTGTCGGCTACACTGGATTGCAAATCAACCCGTTGCTGTCCGAACGCGCCACTGATGACATCATGGATGATCGTTTCGCTTGCGAACCCCAGGCGCACCAGTATTTTCCCCAGCAACTCGCTGTTCTTCTTCTGTTCCACCAACGCAATTTCAAGCTGGTCGGGTGTAATGATGCCTTTGCTGACGAGCATCTCGCCCAGGCGCAGGTGTGGATTGGATATGGACATTTTGCTAGGGCCGTCGCAGGGAATGGATGCGCCTGATAACCGGCCTTATATCCAGGTCGGAAGCGCCTGACTCCACCAGTTTCAGGGTGCTACGATAATAATTCAGCGCCTCCTCCCCGTGCCCCATCCTGTCCAGGCTGATAGCCAGGTTAAGGGTATAAACCGGGTTGGCGGGGTCAATCCGGTGGGCTGCAGAAAAGGCTTGTCGCGCCTCGGGCCAGCGTGTCTGCGCAGCCAGGAGTTGACCCAGGCTGGCGTACAGAAACGGGTTATCCGTTTGCCTTGTCAACAGTTGCCTGATTACCGGCTCTTCCTGCCGGTTCTGCTGCAGGCCAACCAGTGCAGCCCTGGACAAGGCATCCTGCGGAAAGGCGCGGATTATCCGCTGATACATGCTTGTGGCAGACCTGGTATCACCTTCCCTGACCGCACATGCCGCCAGCCCCAGCATGGCGTCGCGATTGTCCGGATAGACCTGTAACACGTCCGTATACCCGGACTTTGCCGCCATCAGGTCGCCGGCCTGGTAAGCCCGGTAAGCCGTATTCACCCGGTCATCCATGTCTTCGGCTGCTCCCGTGCGTATGACGCTGATCGGCGCGGCATCCGCTTCGGCCTTGACGGGTCGGAGCACTGAGGAAATTGCACAGGCGCCGAAAACAATCAACACAGGGACAATCAAATCTCCCATCCTTAACACCGGTGCACTGCCGGGTATTCCTGGCGAGTTAATCACTGATTTGTCCCGGAAAGAACTGCTTATAAGATCTGAAATCACCCTCCAGACTCGGGTTGCGGACGATAAGCGGGCGCAGAAATATAACCAGTTCGGTCTTTTCGTACTCGCGCAGCGCCATCTTGAAGGCATTCCCCAGGACCGGGATCCGGGACAGCCCGGGAATGGCGTTATCGTTTTTGCGATTGTCATCCTGCATCAACCCGCCCATGACCGCGATCTCGCCGTTTTTCAACTGCAACATGGATTCCATCTCGCGTACCCTGATTTCAGGAACCGGACTGGAGATCGACAAGGCCGGATTCGGGTCGTTGACGAACCGGTTGATGCGGGAAATGCTGGGCCTGATATTCAGGATGATGGAATCGTTTGCCTTGATGTGCGGGGTGATGGTCATGACGATGCCCACCGGTACCGTTTTTACGATAGTCTCAAAGGTACTGGCCGCTACGCCCTGGGTGATGTTGCTTTCCTGTTCCACCTCGAAATAGACCACGTTATCGACCACCTTCAGGATGGCCGACTGATTGTTCAGTGCCATGATCTGCGGACTCGACAACACGCTTACGTCTCCGAACTCCTCCAGCAATTCCAGGGCGGCGCTGAGCACTCTTTCCCGGTCCGGCTCGGTATCGTCATAACTCAGGGAAAACAGTGAAGCGGCATTGACGGGGTTGGCCGTGATTGTCTTCGTCATCAGGTTGAACCCGTCAAGACCGGCCTGGTTGAGCACCTGCCAGTCGATGCCGGCCTGGAACTGGTCGGTCAGGCTCACTTCGACAATAGTCGCCTGAATCAACACCTGGCGATTGGCGTTGGTCAACGTCTGGCTGATCAGTTTCTGCAGTAATTCATGCTGTGCATGGGTTGCTTTTACGGTCAACACGCCCGATTCGGGATGAGGGATGACGGCATTACCGGCCATTGGCCTGCCATCGACTGAGCCATCCGAATCCAGGATGGCGGACACGTTCGCTACCAGGCTGTCCCAGAAATGGTTGGACATGGTGCTGCCGATAGTGGTGGTCGAGTTATTCGTTCCGCCTCCCCCTTCCGTGTTGGTGCCGGTTCCGGCAATCTGTGTCCCAACCTGTACGACGTGGGACGTATCCCGCGCCATGTTCAGGTAATCAATCCGGTAGGTACGGAAATACGGCTCATCCGGCGCGATGAATATGTTGTCTTCCTCTACCGAGTGGCGCAGGCCCGCCTGCCGGGCTATGCGCTGCAGTAATTGCGGCAAGGTCTGTTCCACCGCGTTCATGGTCACAAGGCCGCTGATACCCGGGGCAATATCGACATTCACTTGCGCATCCCGCGCCAGGGCAAATAACAATTCTGTTACGGGGACTTCATTAACGACTACCGTGTACCTTTCCTCGTGCTGCAGCGGCGCAGGCTCGGGAACGGGTGGAGGTTGGTTGACGATCGCGGGAATATCGCCGGACAGGTTCGTTCCGGCTGCTACGGTAAGATGCCCTGTGGAAGGCGCCGGCGGTTCGGGAGTGAATTCTGCGCACGCGGCGCAGACAGTGAGGAAAAACAGACAGGTGACAATGCGCGCCTGTGCGCACCCGTCCCTGAGTACCCGTCCCGTCCAAATGCGGCATCCCGTCGGGGCCAGCCTATCCGTAAACACGTGAATCCCTTGTGACAACTCCATGATGCTCCGTTACTTTCCTGCATCTCCTTCCTTACAGCCCGCGGACCGCAAGCCAGCGACCAGCGGACTACCCTTTGACTATGAGGATATACACTGATGCGGCATATTGCAAACAAAATTTTTCAGTTTGTCAGGCAACCCTCAAACGCGCCTCCCACAGGTCATATTCCGCCTGCACACGGACCCACATCTCGGCGCTGGTATCCAAGCGCGGATACATGCGTAAAACATCGTAGTCCACCTGTTTCTCCGAGACTTTCGCTGTCGCTACTCGCCCCGGCTTTTATTCCTCCCCGCGCTATTTGTCCGGACATCCTTCCTCCAGGCTCATTTCATATTGGAAAACACTCCCAGTTTGAGGTCGTGGTCAGTGTCGTAAGATTATATTGTCAATAAAGCGCCCTGCTTCAAGGTATTATTCACCATGCTATTTCCGGCAGGCGGCATACATGCCGGGACAGGCGCGCTCCAGCATATTGAGCACCACCTCAAACCCCTGTGGGCCGCCGTAGTAGGGGTCCGGAACCTGGGGCGCCTGTTCAGGATTGCCCTGGTGCTCCGGGAGAAACGAGCCCAACAGTCGAATATCGGTTTGCGGCCCGCCTGCAAGCTCTTCCAGGTACCACAGGTTGTCCCGGTCCATGGCCACGATGAGCTCGAATTCCTCCATATCTTCAGGAGTGACCTGGCGCGAGAGGGACGTCAGCGTGTAACCGCGGTCGGATGCAGCAGCGCGCATGCGCGGGTCGGCGGGTTTGCCGCTGTGGTAGTCAATGGTGCCTGCGGAATCGATGTGAAAGTTTTCCGCGGCGCCATGCTGATTGACGTAATACCGGAATACACCTTCCGCCGCCGGCGAACGGCAGATATTGCCCATGCAGACGAATAGAACAGAGACATGTTTTTGTTTCCCGGTCATCAGGACAAAATCATGACAGGATAGATTTGCGACTGGATACCGGCTTCCGTCGGTATGACGATGTTTGCGGGTATGGCGTTGTTCGTCGGTATGGCGTTGTTCGTCGGCATGACGTTGTTTGCCGGTGTGACGTTGTTTGCCGGCATGACGATGTTTGCGGGCATGGCGGTTTCAGGATCAACGCAGGTCAAGCGCGTCCCAGATCGCTTCCGATGCCTCGGCCTTGTTCATCGTATAGATGTGCAGGCCGGGAGCGCCGGCATCCAGCAGTTGTACGCATAGTCGGATGGTGACATCGATGCCGAAACTGCGTATGGAGTCAAGATCGTCCCCGAAATCATACAGGCGCTTCAGGATCCAGCGTGGTATTTCAGCGCCGCACATCTCCGAGAACCTGACAAGCTGGGTACGGTTGGTGATGGGCATAACACCGGGGACAATCGGGATATCTATCCCCATACCGATGCAGCTTTCCAGGAACCGGAAATAGGCGTCGGCATTGTAAAAGTACTGGGTAATGGCGCTGTCGGCGCCGGCATCCACTTTTCTCTTGAAATTTTCCAGGTCTTTCCCGGCGCTTCGCGCCTGGGGGTGGAATTCCGGATAGCATCCCACGTCGATATGGAAGTGCCTGCCGGTCTCAGCGCGGATGAACTCAACCAGTTCGCTTGCGAAGCGTAGCGCACCCGTTCCGGCGAGACCGGAAGGCAGGTCGCCGCGTAAGGCCACCAGGTGATCAAAACCGTGGTCTTTGTAATTGTGGATGACCCCCCTGAGTTCCTCCCTGGAAGAGCCGATACAGGATACATGGGGCGCCGCTTCTATCCCGGTCGTGTCATTGACAAACTGCGCTGTCTCGAAAGTCTTGTCCCGGGTACTGCCCCCGGCGCCGAAGGTGACCGAGAAATAATCCGGGCGCAACGGTTTCAACCTCGCAACGGTCGCGTGCAGGTTTTGCTCTGCCGCAGGCGTCCTGGGAGGAAAAAACTCGAAGCTGAGTTTGAGGGCGTTACGATCCAACCGGTTCAATAGCGATAATGTTCCGGCTTGAAGGGCCCTTGCCCGGGGACTCCCAGGTAAGCAGCCTGCTGCTCGGTGAGAGAAGTCAGTTGCACACCGATACGTCCCAGGTGCAACCGGGCCACTTTTTCATCCAGGCGTTTGGGCAGGACGTAGACGTCCGCCCGGTAGTTATCCCGGTGGCGATATAATTCGACCTGCGCCATCACCTGGTTGGTAAACGAGTTGGACATGACAAAGCTGGGATGGCCGGTGGCGCAACCCAGGTTTACCAGGCGTCCTTTTGCCAGCAGGATGATGCGCTTGCCGTCCGGGAAGATGACATGGTCCACTTGGGGCTTGATTTCCTCCCAACGGTAATCCTCTAATGCGGCCACATCAATTTCGTTGTCGAAATGACCGATATTGCAGACGATGGCCTGGTCTTTCATGGCCAGCAGGTGTTTATGGGTGATCACGTGATAATTGCCGGTGGCGGTGACGAAAATATCCGCATCAGCGCAGACGTCGTCCATCCTGACCACCCGGTATCCTTCCATGGCTGCCTGCAGGGCGCAGATGGGATCCACCTCGGTCACACACACGGTGGCGCCGAGACCGCGCAGGGATTGTGTGCAACCCTTGCCCACGTCGCCGTAACCGAGGACCACCGCGGTCTTGCCGGCGATCATGACATCGGTGGCGCGCTTGATGCCGTCAACCAGGGATTCCCGGCAGCCGTACAGGTTGTCGAACTTGGACTTGGTGACTGAATCATTCACGTTGATGGCCGCGAACGGCAGGGTGCCGTTCTGCTTCATCTGGTAGAGACGGTTCACGCCCGTGGTGGTTTCTTCCGTGACACCGATAATATTGTCCCGGATACGGGTATACCAACCCGGTTTTGAACCAAGCCGTTTTTTGATCGCGGCAAACAGGTATTGCTCTTCTTCACTGGCCAGGTTATCCAATACCGACGGGTCCTGTTCCGCCCTGGCGCCCAGGGTAACCAGCAGGGTGGCATCGCCGCCATCATCCAGGATCATGTTGGGCGTACCCCCATCGGGCCACTCCATGATTTTATGGGAGTATTCCCAGTACTCCTCCAGGCTTTCCCCCTTGTGCGCGAACACGGGAATGCCCTGGTCGGCAATCGCGGCCGCGGCGTGGTCTTGGGTGGAAAAGATATTACAGGATGCCCAGCGGACTTCCGCGCCCAGGGCAACCAGCGTTTCGATCAATACCGCGGTCTGTATCGTCATGTGCAGGGAGCCGGCGATACGGGCGCCCTCCAGGGGTTGCTCTTCGGCAAATTCATTGCGCACCGAAACCAGGCCGGGCATTTCAGTTTCAGCAATTCGGATTTCCTTGTGTCCCCACTCTGCCAGGGACAGGTCGGCTACGTGATAATCGGAAAATACGGTCTGGACTGCTACGCTCATCTTTATATTCCTCAAAGTCAAGCGAGCGCCGTTATGGATCATGGTAGGTCTGAGCCTGGTGGGACCGTCCCATCGCAACGCTCCTCAGACCTGTGCCTGGCGGAGGATTATAGCACATCTCTTTTAACGGAAAAGGGGACAGAATTCAATTCTGTCCCCGGCTGGCAGTATCAGATATTCCTCAAGAATGACAGGGATGCAGCAGTGAATTGTTGCGGCTTTTCTATCATCGCCCAGTGGCCGCATTCGGGGATGATGTAACCCCAGGAGTTTTCCACCAGTTCCAGCAACCTGTAAGCGCTGCCCAACGGCACAACCTTGTCCAGTTTGCCGTTCACAACCAGCGTCTTTTGGGTGATACGGGCCATATAGTCATCTTCATAATAAAGACCTCCCTGGTCCCGTATCCAGCCCATCACCGCGTTATACGCCTGTTTGGTATCCTCTCGTATCGACAGGCCGTGGCGATAATTGATGAGTTCATTATCAAACATGAAATCCGGATTGGTCAAGCCGCGCACGATCCTGACCATCCCGTCAGTGGTGTAGTCGTAATTCATTATCGCCTTCAACTCGTCGCTAATCGGCGCACGCACGCCGGCGCTGCCCATCAACACCAGCTTGTTCACCAGGTCGGGGCGCTCTAGCGCGACCCCCATGGAGGTGCAACCACCCATGGAGTTGCCGATCAGGCTCACCGGCGCCAACCCCAGCGTCTCGATTACCGCAATGATGTGTTCATTGCGCGCCTGCTGGGTATAGGAATAGTCCCGGGGATCCGGCTTGTCGGTGAACCCGAAACCGATCATATCGACGGCGTAGACATGATAATGTTCGGCAAAGCTGTTCAGACAGTCGCGCCAGTTGCCGAAACTGTCGGCGCCGGCGCCGCCGCCGTGCAACAGTATCAGCGCCTCGCCGGCGCCCGCCTCGTAGTAATGTGTGTTGACGCCGTTAACATCGACGTATCTGCTGTCCGCGCCGGGTATGTCTCGTGCTTGCATCGTTTATCCTGCTCTCTGTTTCGGGGGTGATTGTATGCCGCGGGCATGATTAATGACCAGTTTGCGCCATTCCACGACGAACTGGTCCAGGGAAAACAGGTTTTCCTCCTGCCAGCCTCGTTCGTCTTCATAAAACGGTTCCATCGCTTCCCTGGCAAAGATATCATCATCGTTGAAGCCTGATTTCAACGCCAGTTCTTCCCAGCAGTTGTCGTACTGCACCTTGAAGTCCTCTTGCTCTTCTGCGGTCTTACAGGTCCTGGCCAATACCTGCCAGTAAACATGGTGTTTATCATCCGTCGGGACATACCATTCGTACTGGGCAAGCCCGTAGACAGGCCAGTTCTCAACATACAACACCCCGGGCAGGTACATGGTGACATTCAGACCTTCACGGATGGTATTGCCGTAGGTTTTCACGCCCAGGCGCTTGTTTTCCATGACATGGTCCAGGGCGATGTAATCCAGTCCGATACCCTTGGGCCAGCCCTCATCCCGGATGAGGATGGAGTCCTTATCCTTCAATTGGACCGACAGTGGAAATGACAGGTTTTGCGACAACAGCAGGGGAGACAGGCGGTGGATCATGATATGACCCGGGTCGCCGCCACTCTCCGCGGCCAGGCGCCAGTTCCCGACGCAGTGCCGGCGGATGCCCAGCAAGACCGTGTCTTCATCCAGCAGGTACGCGGTCCTGTGTTCGTAATCATCGGCTACGCGGTGCGGCAAATCGTGTGCCAGCGGCTGTCTAGGGTAGTCTTCATCGCCGATGAAAACAAAAACCATTCCGTTGACTTCCTTGACCGGGTAGGTGCGCAGTGACACCTTGCCGATCAACGGGTCTTCCTGCGAGGCGATGATATCGCACAGGTCGCCGCTTTCCAGGTCGTAGGTAAAACCGTGGTACCAGCACGAGATGGTGTCCTTGGTAAAACAGGTGGGGCGGGCCGAAATACGCACGCCGCGGTGCAGGCATTCGTCCCGCAACGCGTACACCCTGCCGTCGGCCCGGCGCAGGGCGATGGGTTCTCCTGCTATTTGAATACCCTTTACTTCATCCTCTTTGACCTCATAACTGAACAGGGCCGGATACCAGTGGTTCTTTATCCCCCACCTGGCATTGATGTAGGGCTGCAGAAATTTTAATGGTTTCCGGTTCTTTGAGCTGTAAGCGGACATGTATCGTACAGATTCTATCAAACGAATAACTTCCCTCTATTCTAAGTCACCTGTTTAATTCATCCAACAGTGTTCTAATCCTGGGGTCGATAAAACGAACCACTTCCGCATCCAGGTGCCATTCCTCCCTGGAAAAAGGGGATAGATTTATTTTATCCCGGTAAAAGAAAAATAAATCTGTCCCCTTTTTCGTGGATTCCCTGTCCATACTTCCTAAAACAAGCCTGATTTGATATCCCTGTGCGGGTAGTTCCGGATTAACCCCATGTGCGAACCGACCATGCGTTGGAACGGGACGATAGACCACAGGTGGTGATACATGGCGCCGAATTTTTCCGCCGGGTCGCGGGCAATGTTATAGAGTTCGTAGTTGGGTAGACCGCCCCTTGAGCCGGGTATCATGTGCAATTTATGGTCTTCCATACGCACGGCCTTCAGGTCCTTGCCGCTGTAATAAAACATGTAATCACGGCGCCCGTTGCCTGCGCCGTTGAGCAGCAGGGGCAACTGATCGATACCGTCTATGATCCGGTCCGAGGGAATTTTGTCTTCTATGCCTGCTACCCTGGCGGCAGTGACGAACAGGTCCGTTACCGAGATCATATCCAGTGGTTGCTGCCCGGGTTCTATCATGCCGGGCCATACGGCAAATCCCGGCGTACGCACGCCGCCCTCGTAGACCTCTCCCTTGGCGCCGCGCAGCCAGGAATAGCCGGCGTTGGGCCAGAAGGCATACATGGGACCGTTGTCACTCACCCATATCAGCAGTGTGTTCTCTTCGATGCCTGCTTCTTTTACAGTATCCAGAAGTTGCTGGATGTAGTCATCGTGTTGGGCCAATTGTGCCGCCTGGTTGTTGCGGTAGTCCTGCCCTTCACCGAAACGGTATTCCCGCGGGGATGAGGCCATCTGCTGGGCATAACTGGCCCAGTACAGGAAAAACGGCTTGTCCGATTTTGCCTTGTCCCTGATGTATTCCTTGATTTTGATAATGGACTGCTCCTCCATTTCCACCATGGATTCGGCAGACATGGGAGCGATTTCCCGGCGGCCCTTGCCCTTGATTCCTTCCAGCGCGCCCAGGATCTCTATGCCGTACTTCTCGCGGTAGTCCTCGAAGGTGCCGGGGAAATCATAGAAATGGCCGACGCCGTCCACGGTCTGCGCCCTGTAGAACGCGTCTTGGTTGACCCAGGAATAGATGGCGCCGTTGTAGAGACCGTAATAGGCGTAGTCAAAGCCCTGGTTCTCCGGCGCATGGGGTTCCAGGTCGCCCACGTGCCACTTGCCGAACATGGCGGTGTGGTAACCGGCCGCAGACAGCATCTCGGCGATGGTCACCTCCTCCGGCGCCAGTCCCTGTGTCTGTCCCGGCCAAAGCACGATATCGACACCGGTACGCACCGGGTGGCGTCCGGTCAACAGTGCAAGCCGCGTGGGTGTGCAGGAGGGTTCGGAATAGTGGGCGAGGAACTGCATGCCCTGTTTCGCCATATTATCCAGGTTAGGCGTGGGTGTGCCGCGCAGTTTACCACCCAGGTAGGAGCCCAGTTCGCCCCACCCCACGTCATCACCGAGCACGTAAATAATGTTGGGCTTTTTACCGAAGCGCTTTTCCAGGCCGGCCAGTTTTTTATCAATAGCCTGATCTTCCTTGTTCCAGGCCCCGGCGTTTTCCTGCATGGCCTTTTGAAATGGCGCATCGGGTTGGTAGGCGTTCGCTGTGACCGCAACAAGAAGGGTCAACAACAATGTGGACAAAATTGCGGCGATTTGCTTATTCAGGTGATACATGCATTTCCCCCTGGAAAAATCCTGTACTCTCGATAATAATACTTCCAGGTATCCATTTAACCACATAAAGGATTAAACAGGAGACACTATAGCTCATGTCTATCGCTCATTTTCTTATCTTCGGCGCCCATCCGTCGGCTGCAAATGAAACAGCTGGGCAATTCCCCGAATCAGAAATTTCCGCCCTGGCGACGCTTCCCGGCGTCGAACGGGTCGATCGTTATGAACCCACGGAGTTTCCGGACGACCCTTATGACGATGACCGTCAGGGACAGGTGCTCACCATAAAATCCTGTTACCGCGATATCGCCAGTCTTGAACAGGGCCTGGCTTCGGCTGTATTTCAACGGCTGGTTAATGCAGCCCACAGTTCCGGCTACAGGTTAACTCACGACGCCATGGAGATGGTGTTATATCCGGTCGCAGATGAGAGCGAACCCAGGGAGTTGACCGCGCCGATCTCCTACGTGGTGCGCTACCATTATCCGGCAGATGACGTAAAGCGGTTTATTGATTACTACACTTCCCATCATCCGGTAATCGAAAGACGCTTTCCGCGCATCGCCGGCATCATGTGTTACCTGCCGATCAAGTGGCGCGACCCGACTGATTTGCCGTTGTTGGGGTACATGCTGGGTAATGAGGTAGTATTCGAGTCCGTAGAGGATATGAGCCATGCCTTGCATTCACCTGTCATAGACGAAATGTCGGCTGATTTTGAGCAATTCCCCACTTTCCAGGGGTGTCATACGCATTATCCCATGCGGCGCAGACGAGTTGGCTGAAATCACTAAAGAGTTATATTGGTCCGACCCCTGAGGGAGAGCGACCAGAGCGAGCCGGGGCCAGAATATTTGTTAAATAAACTTTACAATATTATTATTTAAGGCTAATATGTTCAATATAGTTTACATTTATATATTGTCATGACACTGCAAGAACTCGGAAAGCAGATTTCTGTCCTGCGTAAAGAAACAGGCCTGAGCCAAGATGAAATATGCCGGGTTGCGGGGATCTCACGCACCACGCTAAGCCGGCTTGAAAACAGTGAATTGTCTGAGTTGGGTTATAATAAGACGCTCCGCATCATGTCCTGCCTCAATAAGGATCTGGCGGTGGTGAACAAAACGCCAATGCCGACGCTGGATGATCTTGTGCGTCAGCGGCATGAAGACCTCAATCAGTCAGCTTCATAGAAACCTTGATGAAAGGGCGTGCTTGTGGTCGCAAAGGTCAAGAGATTATTAATCAGTGTCAATCGCATGCCGGCAGGCTACCTGTCCAAAGACGAAACCGGGCATGGCGAAAAGAAGTACGTTTTCACCTACCTACCCGACATCCGTCCGCAGCAGGCCGTCTCGTTGACCATGCCTGTTCGCAGTGAAAGCTATGTTCTGGGGTTTCTGCATCCGGTGTTTGAAATGAGCCAGCCGGAGGGGTTGCTCAAGGACCATTTGGTAAATCGATTCAGCAAAATACTTTCCATGGATGATATGGGGCTGTTATTCCTGACCGGCCGTTCCCGGGTCGGGAACGTCATGGCCGAAATAGCCCCCAATAACACCGATCAAGAACTTGCTGAAATTGCCTGGAGCACGTTTCGGCATGAACAGCAATATGTCGTGGAAGCGAAAAAAGTCGTGCAGGCAAGCGAACAGGACTGGGAACCGTTGTTTGAGCGATTGCTTGAGGATTTTGCCGTCCGCTCAGGGATTGGTGGCATACAGCCGAAAGTCCTGGCCCGGGTTGCTGAAATTTTACCTGGGGATCAAGATCGGTTTATAGCCACTACACCGACACATATTGTCAAGGCATCAAACAGGGAGTATCCGTACCTGGCGCTGAACGAATCCCTGTGCTTAGCGGTAACGAAGCAAGCTGGACTCGATGTTCCCGGGCATCAAATCAGCGATAACGGGCAGGTTATTATCATCGACCGGTTTGATTTGAAGGAAGATGGCAGCCGTTATGCTGTTGAAGATGGTTGCGTGCTCCAGGCTCTACCGGCCGGTGAGAGATACGAGAGCAGTATGGAAAAACTGGCCAACGCAATCCTGACGTACCTGCCGGATAAAAACAAACCGGCGGCCGCAAAGGCGCTTTTCACGTTGACCGTGATCAATACACTGGTTCGCAACGGCGATGCCCATTTAAAAAACTTCGCCATTATGTATGATGCAGCAGGGGACGCCGTTTTGGCCCCGCCCTATGACATCACCACGACCCAGGCTTACGCATCTCTTAGAGACGATGTCCCGGCGCTCATGATGCATAACACCCGGCGCTGGCCGACCATAAAAGAACTCGTCCGCTTTGGAAAATTGTCCTGCCATCTTAAAGAGACGGAATGCAAACATATCATTGAGAATGTCATTAAGGCGCTATCTGGTGTCGGCAAAACCATTCCCGCCGTCATTAAGACATATCCGGGTTCTGAACACGTCTGTACCGCCATGGTGTCAAGGTGGAATGACGGGCTAAAGTCACTTTACTTTAAAAAGGATGGTGAAAAGAAAGCGTTCCGGACCGGGCTTGACAAGGTTGAAGAAGCCCTGCTGTCAACTTACGGTGACCCGTACCAAAACCGGGATAACACAACTCGACCTGTTCGACAGGATAACTCATTACGCGCACCTGGATTTTAACTCGGGAACACATCTTCGCGCCCGTAGCCGTCCTTGGTCCTAAGGAACAGTCTGCCTTGTTCGCGCAACAGGTCCGATATCGAGAGAAGCCGCCACTAAAGTTTCTCAGGACACTTCTGTAAAGACGTCTTCATCGGTCAGCCAGCCATGGGCTTCAGCAAACGGCGCCAGGCGTTGTCTGAGGTCATTGAAACGCTCAAGCGCAAGTTGTCGTCTCAGTGCTTCACGGGCGAATTCACTCTTGCGTTTGCCCGTGCGCGCCGCGAGCTCCCGCAACTCGGAGGCAAGTTTATCATCGATTCGAATGGTCAAAGTCGTCACGTAAGACAATGTATCACATGACGCTATGCTGGTTAAAGAAAATCATCTATCCGGAAGATGGTTTCATTGCCATGAATCCTGAAACTGCCAGTCATACACTACCGGCTTCTCTGCACCGACGTATTGACTTATCAGGTTTTTCAGCCCGTCAGGGCATTACGCCGTCGAAGTCAGGAAACACTATTGACCATCCGCATTTTCGACGAAATAGCCAAGGTTTTTGTAGCCTTGGATACGCTTTTCACTCATACGCCTGAGCATTGGGACAAGGTTATCTACATAATCGTAAACAAGCACTTCCCGTTTTTCGGGATTCGGTCGATGTAGACGGCCGACATATTGTGCCAGAACCCCCTTCCAGGAAACCGGCATCGCAAGAAACAGTGTATCAAGACGTGCATCATCGAAACCTTCGCCGATATAACGGCCTGTCGCAATTAATACCCTCTCTTCGGTTTCGCCTATTTCCTCAAGCTGTTGCATCATCTCGCGGCGTTGCCTTACCCCCATACCACCGTGGAGCAGCAGGACATTCTGCGCGAAACGGCTAAGCCTCTCGGAAAGTTGGAAGGCATGGTCCCTGCGTTCGGTGATGATGACAGGCGAGCGCTGTTCGTCCAAGGTCTTCAACACATCATCGAAAATCAGTGTATTGCGTTTCTCGTCCGTAGATAGTTCTGTATAAATTCGCTGAACAGGAATATGCTTTTCCCCGATTTCTGCCGAAAGTTGGAATTCAGTTGGGCGCAGGACCACTCTGTGTTTGAACGGGCGTTTGCGGGCTTGTGCTTTTGCGGTAGTCCTGAATCGCACCGGGCCACATTGCATGAAGATGATCGGATGGTGTCCATCCTGACGGGTAATTGTCGCCGAAAGTCCCAGGATATATTTTGCCTTCGCATAGCGGGCGACAGATTCAAAACTGACCGCGGATATATGGTGGCATTCGTCAACTACCAAATGACCGTAATTGGAAATCACATCATCAACCTCGCCTTTACGCACCAGGCTCTGAATAACGGCAACATCGACAATACCACCAAGCTTGCGTTTGCCGCCGCCAAGTTGCCCGATCGAGGAAGCAGGAAGGTCGAGGAACACCCCGAGCCGCGCAATCCATTGTTCCATGAGCTGACGGCGATGCACCAGGATGAGCGTGTTGGTTTTGCGAGCGGCAATAATAGAGGCGGCGACAACAGTTTTCCCAAACGCAGTTGTTGCTGCAAGCACCCCGGTATCGTGCGCCAGAAGAGCATCGGCAGAGGTTTCCTGCTCCGGTGTCAATTCACCAAGAAAGTCTGTCTTGATCTTGTGGCCGGGGTAACGTTCGTCACGTAGATTCACACGCATATCCAACTCCTTAAACAACTGCTCCATTTCTTCGCGATTACCGCGCGGCAAGGCAATATGGCGCGACAGCAGTTCTCCACAAGAAATAATGCGGGGAATACCGAACGTTGAAAGCCGCATCGCCTGGGCGCGGTAAAAGGCCGGGTTCTGGAAGGCGGCAAGACGAATAAGTCGGTTTATCAGACTGGGAGGCAACCCGGCACGCGGAATATAAATTTGATTACCCAGAACTATCTCCAAACTACGGGGCAGTGGATCTGTAATCTCGGTTGTAAGTTTGAGTCGCGAAGGTGAGGCGCTCCAGGGTTCCTCATTCTCCTCATCAAGTGCCCAGCGCAGGTCAATGACCTGATCCTGCCGACCTGCGGCTTCGACGAGTGCCATCAATTTCGCCAGGCTGAGGCGGGGAAGTGCCGAGAGAAACGCCCATTGATCTCGATAAGGTTCGAAACTTTCATCAAGAAAGACACTATTGCCACTCTGACGCGGACCATGCTGCAAGGGCAGCGCAATAAGGTTGCCGAAACCGCCGACCGGCATGGTATCCTGGCTTGGAAAAAGTCGGTCGTAGGACTCAAAGCCGATGTCGGGATTGCGTTGCATGGTCTCTGTAAAAAGATGAGTTCCAAGGCGCCGAGCAAGCGCCACTGGTGCCGGCTCTGCGAAAAATATCCACACGTGGCCGCCATTGCCGGAACGCGATCTCTCAAAGGCTGACGGTATCTGTTTGGACCGACAAGTTGCCAAAAAGGCTTCCGCGTCCCGTTGCCATGTCTGTTTATCAAAATCGGCAGCAAGAAACCAGCAGGCGCCGTCAGTAAGCATGGGATATACACCTATCGTTTGACGCCCACGCAAATGCCCGTTGATTACCTCATTCGTTACTCTCAAGAAGTCCTGATTCGGGCACTCGCCGCATTTGATCTTGGGCTTGTCGCATATCCCAGGCTTCCACTCATTGCCGCAGGCCGGCGCATAACCGGCCTTGCCTGTCCTGGCGTTTTGCCATCGTTTCGGGAACACGTCCTCGCGCCCTAGGAACAGAGAGCGAAACAGGGAGATCTTTTCGCTCGCCCCGGAAAGGTTCGTCACGAGCCCTTTGGTATGCTGTTCGTCTGGTTCAGACGAACTCTTGGTGAGAAGCTCAGCAAGCCGGCTTTCAAGCTCTGATTTTTCGGCTTCGAGCCGCTTCAGACGCTCCTGAATGGCCGCAATTTCTTTAAGATGCGATGTGTCAACCGTCAAAAGGGCACCATTGCCTTTAGGCCGAGAATTATTATAGTAACAAAAATCAAAACGTCACTATCGCCGAAAATTGAATAAATTGATGCGACCTGATAGGAAAACCGCTTCAATGCCGTTTCTGGCAAGACTTATTCAAGATATGGAAAAATTGCTGCCTGTTCATTTATGTATAGAACCCCAAGGGGAGTTGTGTATAATTGCAGTTGCTTCATTTTGATCGGACAAACTGCTGTACATCAAGGAGCTAAGATTAAGTAACCTTAAAGGGAAAATTAAAATGACCGATAAACGAGAAGGCAACCTGCCGATCATCAATATTTCACTTCTCCAGCGCGATGCCTATGTTTTGTTGGCGTTACTATTGGCAGACGAAAAAATCGCTCAATTTGATAAACTGCTTGATACAGTTGAGGAACACTTTGAAGGTTCTGTCAATCAATTGCTTATATGGTTATCTACCGCATCCAGACAGATGCTGGAATTGTCCAAGTCCGATATCAAAGATAGCCCATGTGGTAAATTCTGGACAAATCTGGATGCAGAACCAATGGAATTAACATTTCATAGGGCTTGTAGCACCATCATCCATGCCACAGAGATAATTCCTTACGAAACAAAAGGAGACAAATCAAAACAATTGGGGGAGGAGAAGCAGTTTTATAAGGGTCGATTGACCATCATAGGAAAAAACAAAAAGCGTGAACAGAAAATAGAGCTTGATGGTCGGAAATATATTGACTCTGTTATAATGCTGTCAAGAATTTTCAATGGCGGAGAAACACATGCCGACAAGCAGAACTACATATAAATACCATTTCAAATTGGGCAATAAAATTGTTCACACCGGTACTACCAACGATATTGTCCGGCGTGAATATGAGCATCAGAGGAAGCCTGGTTGGGAAAAGGGGCATATTTTTCAGATTGGCTACCGCACAACCCGTGATGCAGCTTTAGCATGGGAAGATGAACAGCGCCGGAAAGGCAAGCCTACAGGACCTTAGCCTGGCCTCAAATTGCCGCAGACCGGCGCATAACCGGCTTTACCTGTATTGGCTAAACGCGCGTCTTACTGCTTGAACCGGGAAAAACAGGCATCAATTTCCGGTTTCAGTTCTATACCTGCTTTTCGAAGCAATCCAATAGAGCCGAATAAACACCGTCGTCATAATCCATTGATGCCGTCCTTCAATCAATCCCCTTCCGATTTTATGGATGTCCCGGATTTATTCCCGGGTTGAAATCCTTCCGCTTTTGCATGTACGATATACGTACATTATCCTGTACAACATAAACTGGAGGTTGTTATGGACGCAATCAGTTACACTGCTGCTCGGGCAAACCTGGCAAAGACGATGGAAAAAGTATGTGATGACCATACGCCCGTCATCATTACGCGCAAGCGGGAAGCGGCTGTGGTAATGCTATCCCTGGACGATTACCAGGCCCTGGAAGAAACCGCTTACCTGCAGCGCTCCCCAGCCAATGCCAGGCGTCTGTTGGACTCCATTGCCGAACTTGAAGCCGGAAAAGGCACGGAACGGGAACTTATTGAATGAAAACCACGTTTTCTTCCACGGCGTGGGAGAATTATCTTTACTGGCAGAAGACAGACAAAGCAACCCTGAAACGAATCAATACATTAATCAAGGCAATTCAGCGCGATCCCTTCTCAGGAATTGGAAAACCGGAATCACTGAGACATAACCTGACAGGCTATTGGTCCAGACGGATCAATGACGAGCATAGAATCGTTTACAAGGTTGCCGATAATCACTTGTATATCGCTCAACTCAAGTACCATTACGAGTAGTGGGAATAAATCCAGGACACCTGCCCACACCCATAAATCCCTCCGAGGAACTCCTTGGCCGGTTCTATTCGCTCGCCACCGGGGTAGGATTTGCCTTGCGCGAGTTCACCGACTACCTGGATGCGCGACAGCGGTTCCGTTACCAGGAATTTTTTGAAGTTGCGGCTGAGGCTTGCGTCTTTCCACTTGACTTCAATGAGCTGGTGAGGCTGTTTTTCCCGGGTGATGAGAAAATCGATCTCAAGGCCGTCCTTAGTCCTGAGGAACTGTAAACCAAGGTCGGCGCCGTCCACGTCCTGCGCCCGTTGCACTTCTTTCAGCAGGGCACAGGCCACCAGGTTTTCCAGCCTGGTTCCCTCGTCTCCCTGCACCATGCCGTTGTCATAAAAATAGTATTTCGGTTCTTTCAACAGTGCCCGCGCGATGTTTTTATGGTAAGGGACCAGCTTGAAGATCACGTACAGGTCTTCCAGCAGCTTCAGCCAATGGCGGATGGTATTGGGACTTTTTTGCAGGTCGCGGGCAAGCGAGTTGGCGGAAACGGGACTGCCGACCCGGGTCCGCAGTAATTCAATGAGGGTCTCTATGGATTGAATATCCCTGACTGCCGTCAGTGTCAGGAGTTCTTCTTTCAGAATGAGGTCCACGTGTGAACGTTTCCAACGATTGTAGTAAGCTCGAGTGCCCTTGAGGAAAGGTTCCGGAAAGCCGCCTACCGTCATCAGGCGGGTAAAAATCTCATCCCTGCCCAAATCGGTTTGCGCCAATGCCTCCTTAAGGTCCACCGGGTGCAGGTGAAACTGAAAATGTCTGCCGGCCAGCGAATCGCCCGTCTTGCGGAAAGCCTCAAGCCTGGCGCTGCCGGTGACCAGCAGCGCCGGAGGCATGCCCTCAACGTCGTAGATACCCTTCAACCAGGCCTTCCATTGATCCATCTTGTGCAGCTCATCAAAAATCACCAGCGCCTTTTGCCGGTCCCAGCTTTTTTCCATAAGCAGCAGACGGTGTTCTGCCAGGTCATAATTGATGTATTGGTAATCCGGGCACAACATCCTGGACAAGGTGGTTTTGCCGCACTGGCGCGGCCCGGTGAGCAGCAGGATTTTCCTGCCCAGTTCTTCTGACAGTGCGGGGGTAAGATATCTTTCCACGGCAAATGACGCGTTCTGAATACGCTGTCATATTTTCACACAACTGACAAAAAGTCAAGACTTTTTGTCAGTAATATGCAAAAAAGTCGGGATATTGACGAATTCACTTTGGGGACGGACTTGAGTCCGTCCCCGGACCGGCCACAGGCATTCCGATCTCATCGCCCGGCAGCGTCCCGCAACTGCTCCACCTTGTCCGTTTTCTCCCAGGTGAAGTCCGCTTCCTCGCGGCCGAAATGGCCGTAGGCCGCGGTCTGCCTGTAGATGGGCCGCAACAGGTCCAGGTCCCGGATGATGGCCTTGGGGCGTAAATCAAACGTGTCCTGCACCAGGGCTTCGAGCCGGGTTTCCGGGATGACGCCGGTGCCAAAGGTGTTGACCATCAGGCTGACCGGCCTGGCGACGCCGATGGCGTAGGCGATCTGGATCTCGCACCTGTCGGCCAGGCCGGCGGCGACGATGTGCTTGGCGACGTAACGCGCTGCGTACGCGGCGGAACGGTCCACCTTGGACGGGTCCTTGCCGGAAAATGCGCCGCCGCCGTGGTGGGCGATGCCGCCGTAGGTATCCACGATGATCTTCCTGCCGGTGAGACCGGTATCGCCTACCGGACCGCCGATGACAAAGCGTCCGGTGGGATTGACCAGGTAGCGTGTTTTGGCGGAGAGCATATCCGCGGGCAGGACCGGTTTGATGATTTCCTCGATAACCCCTTCGGTCACATTGTCATGGCTGACACCGGCATCGTGCTGGGTGGACAGGACGACCGTATCGACTGCGACGGGCTTGCCGTCCTCGTATAACACGCTGACCTGGGATTTCGCATCGGGCCGCAACCAGGGCAGCCTGCCGGCTTTTCTCACCTCGGCCTGTTTCTTCACCAGCCGGTGCGAGTAGGTAATGGGGAACGGCATCAGCACGTCGGTCTCGTTGCAGGCATAGCCGAACATGAGGCCCTGGTCACCGGCGCCCTGATCCAGGTCAAGCCCCTCTCCCTCGTTCACGCCCCGGGCGATATCCGGCGACTGCTTGTCAATCGACAGCAGTACCGAACAGCCATCGGCGTCAAACCCCATCTCCGATGAGTCATAACCTATTTCCCTGACGGTCTGTCTGGCTATCTCCGGATAGTCGATGTTCGCCTGCGAGGTAATCTCGCCGGACAGCAACACCATGCCTGTCGTGACCAGAGTCTCGCAGGCTACCCGCGCATGGATATCCTGTTCCAGCAATGCATCCAGAATCGAATCGGACACCTGGTCGGCGACCTTGTCCGGGTGACCTTCGGAGACGGATTCCGAGGTAAACAGGTAATTCATACGCGGGGCTCCATAAAGATTGAATGGGCATTCTAACCAGTTCCCGGGGAGTTTTACAGAGTAACCATGTGCTTTTTTTAAGTGAGATCCAGGATAACCGCATACTATTAAAGGAAGCGTGAGGACTCTCTGAACAGTATCCAGGCCCGTCTGCTGAACCCGGAGGGGGCTGTTCCTAACACAGGGCTAACACAGGGCTGGGGGAACACTGGGGGACACTGGGGGAGTTGACTTTAATACCTTAATCTGGGATAATACTGGCCGTTAAACACTTAGTTAAAGTAGTTTAATCCGCTTATAAAATTTTCAACTCGTGAGGAGGATAGATATGAAAAGTGGCGACGACATGCTAAGACAACTCGTTGATAAATCCGCTGCTGACGCGGCGTTCAGGCAACAACTTCTCTCTGATCCCAAGACTGCCATAACCGCTGAGTTGGGCATTACCATGCCCGAATCGATGAATGTTGTGGTACATGAAAGCGACATGCAAACTGTTCACGTTGCTTTGCCGCCGGATCCGAATATCACCGAGGAACAACTCGAAGCCGTTTCGGCCGGCCTTTGCTGCTGCTGGTAAGTCCACCCCGATAAACAGTCGGTCTGGATTCGGAATATCCGAATCCGAATAGCTTACCGGGACTTCACATGCCCTCGTCCCTTTCAGGGGCGGGGGTTTTGTTTGCCTGCCATAGAACCGATATAGGATCGCCCTGAGTCGGTCGTACCCACAGCGTCCCATGAATTTCCGCTGAAGGCAGTTCGAAGAGCGATAATTCCTTTCGGGAGACGTTCCCGAAACACATTAGAGGTATTACGGTCAGCGGATAGCTACCGTTGGCGCCGTGACGGTTGGAATGTTAAGCATTATTACGCCTTGCATCGGCAGAACGGGATCCCCGCAGGTAACGGAATTTACTGGTAAACCGCCCCGGAAAGCACCATAAATACATAGGCCTTGGCTTTTCGAAGCTGATTGTCTGATATGACCAGCTTCACATGGTGAATGCCCCGCAGCATAATATAACGCCCGGACTTCGCAAAAAGCGGTGTCGGTTTTGAGACCCAGCCGGCTAGCGCCTTGATCTTGTCGGAAAACACAATATCCTCATGGTCCAGGGCTTCCAGGAAGGGTGCCCAATCGGTCAAACCGTCAAGCCAATAGCGCGAATCCTTGGTATATCTCTGCTTTACAATGAGTGTGAGACCAAGCGTCGGACCAATTCCATCCTCCTGCACGTCAATATTCAATCCAATCCTGACAATGTTCACGCGGTCTGTGAAGCGTGAAATCACTGAATCGACGGCTGTGATCTGACCGGGCCAACCCGTATCTTCCAGGTATCGGGCTACCTCCTGCTTCGATTTGAAGCCCATGACAGCGAGGCGAATTGCCCGAGAGCGGGACGGAAATACTCCAAACGAGTCCATGCGCGTATCTTCCGGCTGCGCAAGGTAAGCTTGTTGGAGGTACTTCCGTTCTGCGTCGTTAATCTCCCAGCCTACGCAGGAAGCGAGTGCGTCACTCACCATAACGACGTCATCTTCCTGACCGTTGGCGCCGGTAATCGGGCGTTCGCCGGGCCGCAAGAACATTCCGGGGAAAGAACCTTGTCCCTCCCGCGCAGATCCTATGTCATATTCCAGCATAAGTTTCTGACCGACAATTTCACGCAGGGGTGAGTTTTCGGTTTCCATTTGCTCGCAGGCCCGCACAATTGCGCCGGCGGTCTCATCTGTGTTATCGGTCCGTGCGCACTCCCGGAAAAACTCTGCCGACCTGGTTCCACCGGCCAGGGAAGCGCCGAAATCCGCCTCCGGTTTGGGCGAATGCAACGGCAGTTCGAAGCCGAATGGCAAAGCGGCCATTGTAATCGGAAGTTTTCCGGCGCAGTCGAGTATGCATTCCCATTCAGATGCCCCGATAAGAACCGGCGAAATCCTGTCCCGAAAGTGCCCAAGCAAATCACCCATGGTGCCGCCTTCCTCGGCGAGACGTTCCTGGGTAAGAATCACAGCTTCGTCAATATTCATATGGTCTTCTCCAGCAGGAATTCAACCAGACGCTCCAGGGCTTCGATGCAAAATGCGGAAGTCACCGATTCGGAACCATGCCCAATCTGCCCTACCAGACCCCACTTCAACTCCTGATCGCCAAACGCGAGAAACTCCGGCCAACTGCCGTCCTCACGTTGCGAGTTCAGGAACCTTTTCACCTGGTGTTCTGCGTCGATGCTTTGCAGGCTTCCAATATTGTAGAGAGCAGACACTGCCTGGGCAGTCTGGAGGATATTGCCGAATTCCCCCTTCCCGTCGCGCAGGCCGAGGATACCATCCGCAAGCGCCGGGCGTAACCGGTCAAGAGCGGACGGCACGCGCAGCAGGGCGCGGGTGATTGCATAGTAGATTGAGATCGAATCAGGATACCACTTGGACGTTCCATCCAGGCTGTCTTCAATGATCAAACCTTCCAGCCATTGCCGGGCTTCCCTGGTTTCCGGACGCTCACCGAGATAGGCAATGACATTCGCATTAACCACAGGATCGGCTTCGATACGAAAAGTAGATACTACATCAGGTTCATCATCCGCGAGTATCCAGGTCTGGAAAAGACCTTTTTCGTCGCGATTTGCCAGAATTCCCGGGACATTCCTTTCCAGCAATATCCAGGGGTGATTCCCGATGACAAGTGAGCAGACTGTGGAACTATCGAGGTCCTGCGGCAGATGTCGGTAGTAGCGCCATAATCCGGGATATTCCATGGTATCGACAAGATACGCCCTGGTGGTGGCACAAATGGCTTTAGCCTTCGGTTCATCACAGCCTTCCAGGGCAAGTACACAGAATGCCGAAATAAACGGGGGTCTTTCGAAATGCCTTGGGATGTTCGGGTCGGCTATATTGAAACGGATGCAGTGCCAGGCCCCGTTTTCATCGATCCCGGATTCCAGGAAATCGAGACCGCGACGGATGCTTTCCCTGCATGCATCGGCAAGCGTCCCGGGCGTGGCGTTGGATAACAAGGCGCCTGCGCCACCCGGTTCGGGAGGGCGGACAGGCGGCGCCGGATCATAAAGTGTCTTGCGCAGGAACTCGAGTGATTGTGAGCCGGTTCTCGCCTCCTGCCGTTCAGCCGCGCTGAATTTGCTGCGCGGCGGAAGCGCCAGATGCGCAACGGAAACGGTATCTTCGTGCACGCGAATCTCATGATCTTCGTCCAAGGTCACACCAAGTTCCTCTTCGATGGTTTCTTTGGGTTTCTCAAGCAAACGATTGCGAAGATCATCGTCTTCGACGGCTCTTGATATGAGGTAATTAATTGTGTGAACAGGATACTTCACTTCCGCTTCAGGCGACCTGCCTCTTTACCAGTTCTTTGAATACTCCTTCCTCCTCCATGAGTTCGTTGAAGGATCCGCTCTGCACAACTTTTCCGGCCTGCATCACAAAGATTCGATCAGCCTGTTGCAATGAGGACAGGCGGTGGGCGATAACGATCCGGGTCGAGGTGAGGAGCGCCAGGTTCTGCATGACCTCGGCCTGGTTTTCGTTATCGAGCCAGTTGGTTGCCTCGTCAAGCAGCATGACCCGCGGGCTGGCGAGCAGTGAACGGGCGATGGTGACGCGCTGGCTCTCGCCACCCGAAAGGACGGCGCCGCTGGACCCGACCATGGTCATCATGCCCATGGGCATCGCCTTGATTTCCTTTTCTATTCCGGCGGCACGGGCCGTCTGCCACACTTCCTCTGTTGTCGTCGGCTCGTGGTGCGCGACGATATTGTCCCAAACATCCTGGGGATGGAGACGCACTGACTGCGGCACCGAGCCAACTTTCCGGCGCACTTGCTTCAGGTTCAGGTGCCTCAGGTCACGCCCGTCATAATAAACCGCGCCGGCAGTTGGCGAATCGATGCCGAGGGCAAGCCGGAACAAGGTACTCTTGCCGGCGCCGGACTCGCCGGCGATCGCGATAAATTCGCCGGGTCGCGCGCGAATAGTGACATCGTCGAGGATCAACGGGCCGTCGGGATCGTAGCGAAAGGAAATACGGTCGAACAGGACTTCGCCGCCCAGACGTTCAACCGGCTCACCTTCAACGGCTGCTTCAGGAACTGTGGCGAGCAGCGGGCGCATCTGGTCGAACGCCGGCAGCATGGCGGCAATAGCGCCGAAGGACTCGCCAAGGCGGGCGATTGCGGACTGGAAAGCGATGAAGACAACGTAAACGACGAGAAAATCGCCGACAGGAACGTTGCGGTCACCCACCGCGGCCACTGCGAAAAGCAATGCCCCGCCGGCGAGAAAGGGGAGCGCGGCAGCGAATGCCCGCGAGTGCCCCTCAAGTGCGCCCAGTTCGATTTCTGCGCGTTTCTGTTCGCGATAATCCCGGGCCCAGATGGCGAATGCCGACCCTTCCGCATTTTCCACACGCAGCTTGGCGATGCCTCCCACGATCTGGAACAGCCGGCCGGATACACGACGTACAGCGCTGATCATCCGCCCGTACGGTGCAACCTGGCGCAACCCAATGGCGACGGTGACCAGCAGGGAAACCAGGCTGAAGCCAAGGGCGATGACCCCGAGGGTGGCATCGTAGAAGAAGATGACGCCAAAAACCGGCAACAGGAAAATGATCGACAGCAGGCTGTCGGCGATGACTCCCTGCAAGCCGTCGCGAAGATTCTGGAATGTCATCCCCGACATGGCCAGGTCGCCGGCCGGATAGCGGTGCAGAATGCTTGACGGTAGGCGCATGAGGCGGTCCCAGAAGGCAGCTTCGACCCTTGATGCCGAACGCCCCTCGAGCCGCATCAGCGCCGATCCCTGCAGCAGGTGCAGCAGTGCGCCGAGCAGGCCGAACGCCGCCAACGTCACGGCCACGGCATACAGCGCGCCGGCGCTTCCCCCCCCGCCCCCGATATGATTCGCAACGAAACCAAGCGCAACTGCCGGCAGCAGTTTGACCAGGCCGCCCGGAAGCCCGGCCAGCACCAGCCGCAGTAGGTCCGCGGCCGTTCCTTGCATGGCGATCCCCAGCAGGTCTGCCGGTTTTACGGGTGCCGACGGCAATGGCCGGTAGAACACCCAGGCTTCGTCCTTCAGCGCCTCAGCACGAGCCGCCGTAACCCGAACGCTGCGCTTGGTGACCGGATCAACTTCCCGGTAGCGTCCGAACATTCCCGGTATCAGTGCGACCGGCTGGTCGTCCCCGGCGCGGAATGCCAGTAGTGCGTTGCTGTCACTGCGCCACCAGTTGCCCGCGGCCTCGAAGCGCACGCGCCGGGCGCGTACCCCTGACGAATCAAGCACGTCTACGAGGCGGATCGGTGAATCCGAAGGTCGGGAGCGCGCTGGAATCCTGAAATCGATGCCTTCATGACGGCCGACGATTTGCAAGGCATCCGCCAGCACCGTGTCCTCGACGCTGGCCTCCCGGTCGATCGGCAGGTCATAGATATTGAAAAGCCGCTGCCGGGCAGCTTGTTCGGCCGTGCGGCGGCTGGTTGTCCGCTCGCGCTCGAGATTCGCATCATCGACCACGGCCAGTCGGCGATTAAGGCGTTCCAGGTTAAAGGCAAGCGCGTGAAAGGAGGCGAGCGCCGGCAGCAGCATGCCTTGCTGGGCCAGTGTTTCGGTTGATTTGCCGGAAACTGTCGCCTCGTCGAACAAGGTGAGCCAGTTCGTCCGCGTCAGTGGTATCAACGCTTCGCGCGAGCCGCCTGTCTCGGCAAGTTGCGCCGGGTCGACCATATCCATGAACAGGCTTGCTCCGAGGGACGGTTCGGACACCCATACCACGCCGCGTCGCACGGACAGCGTACAAGGGCCCAGTGACTGCGTCAGACCGGGTTCGGCCAGCGCAGTCGGTCGCGGCAGGTGGCTGACGAAACGCGAAAGTGTGTCAGTCATGTCGGTGAGCCAGGTATCGGCCTGTTGCGCCAGTTCTGCCGGATGAACCTCGGACAGCAGGGATGCCGGCAGCCGTTTCAGAAGGGTGCCCGGCAACCCCTTGGCGATCAGGCTGAGCGTGGTGACTTTGCCATTGTCGTCCTGTTCGTCCGCTACGACACCCGGCAACAACCTGCCCGATTCGCAACGCAGCAGGTGCTGCGGCGCCGCCTGCTCTACCCCGTCCCTGAATTCGACCAGGAACAGATCGACGGCACCCTGGTCAATGAACCAGACATTGTCCGCATCGTCGAGCGTTACCGGCAGGTTGCCGGCGCAAGGCACGGATGTGCCGGAGTGGGCGGCAAGCCGGCTTATTGATGCGTGTTCCGGCATGGCGTCCTGCATCAGCCTGATTTGACCAGTTTGTAATACATGCCGGCCTGGTCCGCAATCAACTCGTCGTGGGTGCCGCGCTGCACTTCGGCGCCCTTGTCGAGTACTATGATCTCATCACAATCCCGCACCGTGCTCAGCCGGTGCGCCACGATCAGGCAGGTGACACCGCGACGCCGTAAGGCATCATCCACATATTCCTCCGTGGCGGCATCGAGTGCGCTGGTCGCCTCGTCCAGAATGAGCACTGTCGGATTGCCCACCAGCCCGCGGGCGATTTCCAGCCGTTGTCGCTGGCCGCCGCTGAAATTCGCCCCGCCTTCCTCGACGAGGGTCGCGTATCCATGCGGCCTGATCAGGATTTCCTCATGGATGCAGGCATCCCGTGTTGCGGCAATGATGACTTCATCCGGAACGGCCGGGTTCCACAAGGTGATATTGTCTCGCACGGACGCGGAAAACAGCACGGCCTCCTGGTCCACCATGGAAATGGACCGCCGCAGTACTTCCTCGGGGATCTCATCCCGCGGATGGCCATCTAGCAGTATTTCACCAGACCATGGCTGACTGATTCCCGAAACGAGACGCGCCAGGGTCGACTTGCCGGAACCGCTTGGACCGACCACGGCAACCCGCTGCCCCGGTTTGATCACGAGGTTGAAGTCCTTGATCAAGGGCGGTCGGCTCTTGTTGTAACCGAAGGTGACGTTGCGCAATTCGAGACTGCCCGCAAGCTGTAGCCGGCCGTTGAACGTGGGGATTGCCTGCGCTTCCGGACTGCGGCGGCTGAACACGGGGTCTTCAGCGGTCCTGGAGATGTCATCCAGCCGTTGCAAATCGGTTTCGAGCGCCTGGCGTTTGTCGGCGAACTCCAGAAACCGCCCAACCGGCGCCAGAAACATCTCTGCCAGTATGTAGAACCCGACCAGCGCCCCCAGGGTCATTGCTCCGGTCATGACCAGGCTCCCCCCAAACCCCAGGATTGCCGCGGCGCGAAATGCCGCGATCAGGCCGGGAAGCGCGCTATTGACGGCGCCCAGTTCGGAGTAGCGTTGGCGCGCATGAAGTTCGCTTGCCTGCTGGCCGCTCCAGCGCGAAAAAAAACGATCGTCCGACCCTGTCATGCGCAGGTTATCCGCATGACTCAACATCTGCATACCAACGCCGATCAGCAATCCCTGCTCGCGCCTCATTGCCTGGCTTCGAACTTCCCTGAGCGCGCTCAGGAAGCGGGCCAGCACTCCGTGCAGGAGAGCCAGCAACAGCACGATCAGCGTTAGCAGGACATCGTAGGCCAACATCGCGACAAGCAACACTGCGCTCATGGCCATGTCTACAATGAGCACAAGAAACTGCTCCGTCAGGTTTTTCGCGATGCGATCGATGGACGAGACCCGGTCGGTGAGGTCGCCGGCCAGCCTGTGTTCAAAAAACTCCACCGGCAGCCGCAGCAGCCGCGACAGGCCCCGGTTGTAGCCGATCACCGAAACCCGGACCGCGAGCCGCTTGAGGAAACGGTGCTTGAGCAAGGTCAGGACGTATACCAGGATGCCGCCGCCAATCAAGGCGGCCACCAATCCGCCCCAGGGTCCGTGGTTTTCCAGAACGTCGTCTACGAAAACACCGAGAGTTGCGGGAACGACAAGCGCCAGCAACGTCAACATGAGGCCACAGGCAATCACCCCGGTAAGCACGCCCCACGATTCGGCGAGCAAGGCGCCCAGTTGCCTGACTAGGTTTGGCCGGTCACCGCCGGGCTTGAAATCGGGACCGCACTTGAAGCGAAGCATAATCCCGCTGTAGCCCTTGGTAAACTCTTCTGCGCTAACCCTGCGTTTCCCTGTGGCAGGGTCATTCAGGTAGAAACTTTGGCCATCGAACCCTTCGAGCACAACGAAATGGCTGAATTGCCAGAATAAAATCAGCGGAAGCTCCACCCGTTTCAGCTGATCGGCGCGCAGGCTGAGCCCTTTGCATTCAAGACCATAGTACCTGGCGGCGCGCAGGATGCTTGCCGCACTGCTGCCGTCACGGCTCACTTCACATTTATCGCGTAATTCAGTCAACGGCGCCCAGCGCCCGAAATAAGCCAGGACGATCCCGAGACAGGCGGCGCCACATTCCGACGCATGCATCTGCAACAGAACCGGTGTGTTGACCTTCTTTTTCAAAACGTCCGAAGACGCCTTATCCCTGGCTCCCTTGGGGGCGCTCGATGGCATCTTATAGTCGCGTCGTAAGGAACAGTTCTATCGGAGATTGCCTGCCAAGCCCGATAACCAGCCGGCATTCCCTGCTGGTGAGGGAGTCCGGCTCAAGACCTTCTTCGAGAACGATATCGACACGGTGCAGGGACTCAGGCGCCTCGGGCAGAAACGCCGACATCCCGCCGGAAATGGGTATAGCGGAAATTGCCTTGACTGCACCGTCCAGTGTGCCTGCTTTTGCATCTTTCGTGTCCAACTCAACCATTACCGGC
Source organism: Gammaproteobacteria bacterium (assembly GCA_965116495.1). Taxonomy (GTDB): domain Bacteria; phylum Pseudomonadota; class Gammaproteobacteria; order Eutrophobiales; family Eutrophobiaceae; genus JAAXHV01. Next base: position 2,326,012 of record OZ220696.1, read on the forward strand.
ATCCCGGCCTCGATTGACGGCGCGGTGCTGCTCTGCATCCAGACAAGGGCCTGCACAAGCCGGCTTCCTTCAGGTGAGGTTTCACCTTGTTCAATAAGTATGCCGTTGAACTCAATACTACGGGCTATGTTGCCGAAGAGAAGCCATGCTGAGAGTATTAACAGGAAAACGGCAATTGCCGCGACAAGCAGGCGTTCATGCGGTGTGGAAATCGTCAGCAGCCGGTCGAGTTGCTCGCGTTCTTCCTTCGCCTCAGCTACCGTATCGTGAAATGATTCAAACGGATTGTTGAACATGGCCGGGAATATCCCCCCAAATGTGTGTAATCCAGTAAGACCAGGAAAATCTTATTCGGCTAACTCGATGATTTGCTTGATGTTAAAATAAATCAGCTTTTTTAACAAGCAGTAATTCCGGGGATGGATGATGTGTGCCTTCCTGGCACACACCCTATGGGCGTCCTTCGGACGTCCAAATCGGCTCCTGGCGGATTTGTGGGGTCAGAGTAAAATATTGAAGCGCATTGCCGGTGGCTGGATCGGTGGTGATATTACTCTGACCCCTGCTTTGCAGATGTTTCTCACGCAATTACAGGGACGGGATTCAGTTCAGCCTCCCCGGTGGGGCAATCCCGCCAGCCCATCTCAACCGGTACGTCATATAGGCGTCCCGGTGCGAAGCGTTCCCAGAAGTGACGCAGGCCCGGCACGATCACGCGCGCCACGGGCATACCGATGTCAGGCCGGGTCTGGTCGAGCACCAACAATTCCATCCCCCTCACTTCGACCAACCCACGGCACCATTCCACATCGTCTCTCAGGTCTTCCGTATCCGGAACCGAATAATCGGAACTCTGGCTCAACCTGGCATCGCCTGCAGGCGCGAGATGGGGGTGGTCGGCCAGTTTGCCGTTCTTCCACCACCACAGACACATCGGATCATCGACCCCGTACCCGCTTTGAGCATTGCCCGGGCGAGGGACCCAGGTGAGGCACTGGTTCAATTCACACACGGCCCGCAGCGCCGCAATCCGGGGGTCGGCGTGTGCGCCTGCGCCATAGATGATGTCTTCGGCCACGCCATCGTTGCTGCGGGACAGTGCAACAAAGGCAGGAATTCCAAGGTCGCCGGTAAGGTCCAGCAGCCACATTTCGCGATTGTATTGATGATAATAACCTGGGGCAGATGCCAGGTACTCGTCAGCAAAGCTATCCAGGTCCACTCCGGGCCTTTGCAGCCGGTTGTACCACCAGATTGCGACGGCATCGCGTTCGACCAGTTCAAAAAACCCCTGCAGAACAGCTTCTTCCAGGGTGTTCCCGGCTGCACAGCCGTTGGAGTCGGACCAAAGCCCCGAGGTTCCCCGCTGCTCCGGAGTCATTCCGTAGAGGATGGCTGTCGGTAACCAGCATTGCCGGTCCCGGGTGAGCGACCATACCGGAGACCAGTCCAGTTCATGCTCCGGGTCGAAGCGCGCCGGAACGACATTATACGGGTGGCCGCGTGCGTTGATCTCTTGCGCATGGTCCAGTTGCCGGTCGCTGAACAACTGGACGTCGTTCGGGTGGATCGCCTCTCCATCCGCCGCTCCGGAAAAATCCGCCAGGCGCCTGCGGCAACGGATTTCATCACCGTGGAAAGCGCCGGAATAGCGCTCGACCGCTTCGCACAGCGCACTGACCTCGGATTGCTCCGCGCTGCTGCCCTTACCTGCACTCTTGCTGCGCAGGCTGCGCCGCAATGAGCTCAGGTTCTTGATTCTCAAGGCAAGATTGCTGCCCGCCCAATGTACATGCAGCCAGGAGTCTGTTCCGGGAGTTGTGCGTGAAACCCAACTGACCACTCCACTCACCGGACTGACCAGGTGCCGGTACTTTTCAAGCGTCTCCGCAGGTGTAGCCGCCCGCACTCCGCCGCTGTTGCGAAACTGTTTCGGGCTCGCCTGCAATCGCACCGGCGTCGCCGGCCGATCAGTTTTATAGAGTTCCTCGTTTCCGCAGACCGGGCATTGCGGACGGCGCATGACCCGGTGATGTTCACTTTTCATGCCGACAACATCCAGTGTGATCGCATGGTCATGCAACGGCGCCGCATCCCCAAGGACAAACCACCTGGCGATCTCAATGGCAACAGTTCCGCTGACGACATCCAATGCCAGGGGTTCGGCTACGTTCGGACGAAACGCGGCCGCCTCGCCACAGTGATTTCGCACAAAGGAATGGACCTCCTGGTGGTTTCGAATACGGTAGGAAAGGCAGGCCCAACACGGACTTTTCTGCGCAGGCCGGAACACAGGGCCAAACAGCGGTCGTAATCCTGCAGGCCGGACCAGCACCCATGGGATGCCCGATTCCAGGTGCTCCCGGTTGACGGCGGCAAACTCATCATCAAGATAGTCGGAACCTGCGTAAATGGACAGGGACGGGCGGTTTGTACCGACTGTAATACCCATGCCCTCAAGCCGTGTCGCGAGACGGCCGTCGTCACCCTGGATTACTACCTGCGCTTCCTGCAATCGCTCTTCAACCTGGCGCGGGGATGCACCCTGCGAGGACCAGAATGCCGCCCTGCCCCGTTCCATGTCATAATCGCCGGATACGGTGTATCCCCTGGATTCCAGGAAAGTCAGGGCTTTGCGGACATCCGTCTCCGGATGCACCCCGTCTAGCGCATCAACAATACTTTCCCGGGAACGGCAACCGTCAAGCAACGGCAGGAGATCCCCATATACCTGCCCATGCAGGAGCGTGTTGAATGTTTCGGAAACCAGGAGCACCTGCCCGGCGCCGATAGAGCGGTGCTCAAGGTGCGGCGCAAGCACCGGCCGTTCAATCTGGTGCGGATTAACAGCCAAGACCCTGTGACATCTGTGTATAACTGGTTAGAGGAACCCCGCACATCCGGTCCTGGTCCGACTTGTCTTCGGCCGGCAAACTTGTCAGATGTTGCAAATGGGGAACCAGGCTCGGCCAGCTGCCTTCGCCCACCCCTATGGTCGGGATGTGGGAGTCGTATATGTGGTGCAGCTCATGATCCGGGTCAGGGTGAAGGCGAGTCACGGCAGCGGCCGCCAAAGACCCTGCGGTTCCCCGGCCAATCACTGCGATGTTCTTTAACGACTTGCTGCCAGGATTTATCAAATCAGGTGATTCTCACAAGTGTCCGTTGAAAGTTCTGCACACACCAACAACTTGTGTAATTTTATCATGGTTTTCGGACCATTGTGTTCGGACCACTTTAACGGAATGCCAATCAAGATCAAATGGGCATCAGGCGGCGCAGACCAATCGTATCCTCGTGACGCAGTCGGGCAAAGCAGTCCGGGAAAGAGCATAAAGGGACCCGGTTGAAACTGAATGAGCAATTCAGCCGACAAGTGGTTATACTATGGTGACCATCAGGACACCCCAACCTTGAACACCACTCGCGAAATACCTCTTTCCGAGCATGAACGCTCGGTAATTGAACACTACGACAAAATGACCAGGGTGTTCTATCTCCAGTGGAGTTCCGAGCATTTTCATTTCGGTGTATTCAAGCCCGGGGAACGCCCCAGGCACAACGAGACTCCGAAAGAATCGGACGGACATGCAAGAGCACTGGAGCGCATGGTGGAAGTCATAGTTGCCCCAGCCGGGATTGAGGGACACCATCATGTGGTGGACGCCGGGTGCGGAGTGGGCGGAACTGCCTTTCACCTGGGCAGGACGCGGGACTGCAAGGTCACGGGCGTGAACCTGAGCAAGACGCAACTGGAGATTGCCAGAAGTAAGGCAGTTAATGCCGGCCTGGGTGATCGGATAGACTTTAAGTACGCGAACTGTTCCCGGAGTCTGCCGTTCGCAGATGGCTCCGTGGACGTGGTTGTCAATATCGAAAGCGCCCGTCACTACAGTGACCGAAGAACATTTCTCCACGAGGTATACAGGATCCTGAAACCGGGAGGAAGCATTGTGGCTTCAGACTGGGTGGTGCATGACGTAATACCGGACAGCCAGCACAAACGTTACATTCAACCGTTATGCGAGGACTGGATGCTGTATAACCTGGAGTCCCAGTCCTCGTACACCCGGTTGCTGCAGGAAGCGGGTCTGGAAGTGATTGAATTTGAGGGATTCAACGGAATGGAGTTTGACAACCTGCATCTCCTCACAAACACCTACCAGTCCCTGGGACTGCTGCGAACCGGTTACATGAAGTCGCCTGTTTTCGCCAAACTGATGACTCAGCTGGAAAGATTGTGTGTTGCCTGGCGACACAGTTACCTGGGCATCAAACGCTACTGCGCCGTGAAAGGTTAGGGATCAGGGGCTGGCCCGGATTTCTTATCAGGCATTGAAGAGTGCGTCGATGTCGGTAGCGGCGCGTGTTGCCGTTACTTTAATCGCGGCGCTCAGTGCATCGAAGTCGTCTGTTCCGCAGCTTCTGGCAATGACTGTCCTGGCCATCGGCCAGGTGGCATTATCCACGTTGTTATCTTCTCCCAGCAAGCGCAGGATGCCGCGCAGGTTGCGCCACATTCTTGCCGCCTCAGCCAACCGTTGCGCGCAATCGTCAGGTATCACCTCACCCTCGCCGGCGCTCTGGAATACGGAAACCGTACCTGCGGCAATAACCTCCGGCGCCGTTGCAGCATGGGTCACAGTCAGATATGCGGCAGCGCGTTCTACCTCCCGGAGACCGCCGCGCATATTCTCGAATGATTGCAGTCCGGCCTCCGGCGTGCCCTCCCCTGCCTGACGCAATTCATTCAGCAACGCATCACGAGCGGCGCCATTGGCCAGGATTTCAAGGCGCGTATCCTCAAACCGTTTTCCCAGCCCGGCATCCCCTGATGTAAAAACACAGCGCGACCGTAAGAGTTCCAGCAACTCTCCTGTTGAGGAGTTGCTGTAATGGTGTTCCGAAAAGTCAGCGAGAGAACGGACAATTGTCTCAGCCCTGCCCGGCAACATCGGCTGCAACAGCAGGTTGTCCCGTGACAGGGCGCGCAACGCGTCGAGAGAGCGCTCGCTCAATGTCCTGTAATAATCGGGTGAGCCACTGCCGTCATAAAGGAACATGATGCCAAGCCCGGCGCCCAGCGTCGCTTCTCCACTTGCAATCTCTCCCAGAACCACTGCCGCCACACCGCCTTCGAGCCGCCGCTGGGTAAAATCCTCCACCGCAGCCGAGAGAACACCGGCGATCGAGGCCTCAGCAATGTTGGACAGCGCCGTCCCCGCTTCAACCGGTGACAGGTTGCCGCGCAATGTGTGCATGGCAACCTGCAGGACCTTGTCGTTCGACCAGTTGCGCATGATCTCTACCGCATCTTTCGTGTCCTGCACCGGGATATCTGCAACCTGCTCCTTCATTTCTTCAGCAGTGAATTCCAACGTCCAGTACACGCGCGTCAGACCGCGTCGAGCAATTAATTCAAACTCGGGACTCGGCCCGAATCCGTCCGGCAGGTCAAGATCGGTGAATTCCCTGTCCTGAAGGATGTCGAGCAACGCCGGGGTACGGTTTATCCATTCGGAAAGCCGTGGCGATGCTGCCATGATCGCGGAAATTGTATCGAACATATCCGGACGCGCGTCGAATGCAGGGCTGTCGTAAACGTTCCAGTCCTTGACCTCCGGATAATAACGCTGCCTCCACTTGTCGACCAACGGGTCCATCGTCTCGAACCAGCGGCGGGGGGACATCGCCAGGCCGCCCATTTTGCCGTAGGGCCCGGGCAGTTGCGGCGATTGATCCTCACCCCAGTGCTGTAACAGCGGATAAGGCCGGCTTGCAGCGGCATGGTGGTCGGCATGGCGCTGCGCGTTGTAATAGATCCAGTTGAAAAACCTGTAGTCGCTGCTCCAGGAATGTTGCGGCTGGGGTCGCTCGAAGCGGCCGTTGGGAAGGCGGATACGCCGTAATCCGTAATGCTGGACATAGTTGATGATCTTCATTGACAGGACCGAACTGGCGCTGAACATCAGGAATGCCAGGATTCCCCAGATACCGCCGAACCAGTATCCGAGGGCATACCAGAACGTAACCATGAGGAAATAACGCCAGAACGGATTGGTGTAATGCCAGACCGGGAGGTGGCGGCGCGCCAGCCTGTCGCGCTCGAAACGCCAGGCTACGACGAGACTGTTCGCCACGTCCCGGGGGAAATATTCCCAAAAGCTCTGCCCCTTGCGCGCCGAGCCGAGATCTGCAGGCGTGGCGACCAGGGGGTGATGTATATAGACATGCTCCGTGGCGTAGTGCGGGTAGGTGACCGAAGCCAGCAGGAACTCGCCGAACCTGCGCTCCCATTCATAGCGCTTATGTACCAGCTCATGACCGATAATGAACACCATCTGGGACGCCATGCCGAGAGCAAATATCATCAGCACGGCCTCCCACACGGCCAGGTGGCCGCCAATAAAAATCTGCCAGAGTACGAATACGAGGACCACCGGCCACAGTACGGCCCACATCCATACAGCCAGGTTGTATACGTACAACTGGCTGTCACGGGTACCCCACGGATCCATGTTGCGTTCTTCCAGGCCTAAATGGAGATCGAGCCTGTTCTCAAGCCAGACAAACAGGAACGGCCCCATGATCCACCAGCCCCCGTAAAGCGCTGCACAAATCACCAACGGGAAAATCAACAGGAGCAGGTAATGCGGGAGCGCATTCAGGACCGACGGCTGGACAAACTCCTGCCCGCCGACGGTTTCGGCGCTCGTGCCACCAGGGTCCGCGCTATACTCTGCCATGGCAACCTCCCGCTCTTATCAGCGTCCAAGTCTCATTCACGGTTTCATTGTCCATAACGTTGTAACTATGTCAAGCGAACTCACCAGGACAGGAAGTAATCGTCTCTTCGTCATTCCGGGCTTGTCCTGGAATCCTGTGGAATACTGCGTCGCCCACGGGGCGACCCGTTGTATTGACTGGATTCCCGCGTACGCGGGAATGACGAAAGAGACGCGGGAATGACGAAAGAGACGCGGGAATGACGAAAGGGACGCGGAAGTGACAAATGGGGAGCGGGAATGTTGTGTGGTCTATCCCGCCGTTCTTGAACTGTAAGCCATAAACGTCCGGTACAAGAGTGGAATAACGAACAGTGTCAGCAACGTGGAAAACACCAGTCCATACACAATCGCAGTTGCCACGGGCCCCCAGATCAGCGATTCGCCGGCGAAGCCGGTCGCCAGCGACAGCAGGCCCGCCACCGTAGTTCCAGAGGTGATGATGATAGGGACTACCCGCCTCCTGGCGGCATAGACCGTGGCATGCAGCAGGCTCATGCCGTTTTCCAGACGGAGGTTCGCCGCGGAGATCAGGACGATGGCGGCGTTGACTGAAATCCCCGTCAAGGCCACCACGCCGTACATGGTAAACAGGCTCAGGGGATTTCCGGTCACCAGCAGGCCCAGGGTAACGCCGGTGAATGTCAGCGGCACGGTGGCAAGCACCATGAACGGCTGGAAGTAACTGCGGAACTGGGTGCCCAGGATGATATAGATGATACCCAGGCCAAGCAGCAGCAAGCGCCAGATGGCATCCAGGCTTTCATCGATATCTTCAAGTTCACCGGTCTGGTCCAGGGACAGCTCGGGATACCTGGCCTGCAGGCTGTGCCATTTTTCCGTGATGAGATTATTGGCCTGTACGGTATCGATTCGATCCTTGTCAATATCGCTTTCCAGCGTAATGGCCCGGCGGAAGTTATAGTGCCGTATGTTTTGCCGGCCGATGCCCGGGCTGCTGATCAGCAGTTCACCCAGGGCGATGGAACGTCCGTCGGGCAGGGAGATTGTCTGGCGCATGAGGTTGTCGGTATTGATATGCCGGTCCTTTTTCGCCAGCACCCGGACTTTTACTTCCTCGCCTTCATCCTGGAAGTCCGTAACCAGTTCACCGTCCACGTAAGCCTGCAATGCCCGCCCTATGACTGCAGGATTCAATCCTGTCCTTTGTATCGCCTCTCCGTCGAGACGCAGCACCAGTTCCGGGTTGCCGGGACGATAATCCAGGGTGATGTTTCTATACACCTGCTGCTCCTCAAGAAAATCACGCAAGTCATTAGCCGCTTGCAGCATGGTCGAATAATCACTGCCCAGAATCTTGGCGCTGACAGCCTTGCGCGCCGGCGGGCCTCCCTTTATTTCCAGGATGGAGACTTCTATGGGTCCCGGTATGTTTCTCACACGCCGGAAGACCGCATCGGCGATCTCGGAGACATGGCGACCGTCGCTGGCTTGCGGGTTCAGACTGAACATGACCTGGCCCACGGTGTCGCCGAATAACGGCGCGGTTTCGGTAAACTGCTGCCCCGCAAAACTGACCGACGCGCGCAGTTCACCCGGAAGCAATTCCTTCAGGGCCTGCTCCTCTGCCGTTACCAGGGCGCGGCTGGTGTCTTCCAGGGATGTTCCCCGGGGCATCTCGAGATTTACGTAAAATATGCGTTCGGCATCGGATTCGAAGAAATTGAAACGAATCAGGCCGCTGGCTACCGTACCTGCCGCCAGGGACAGGGTCAATACTATGCAAACCAGGGTTATAACCGGGTGGCGCAGGGAATATACCAGCGCCTGGGTATAGCGCAGACGCAACCAGTAACTGACCGCTTCCCGCTTCCTGCTTATGGATCCGGGTTTCCTGAAATTGACTTTCAACGCCAGCACGTGGGCCGGCAGAATCCAGTAGGCCTCAAACAGGCTGACGAGCAGGGCAATGGTCACCACCAACGGGATGACCTTCATGAACTCTCCCAGTACGCCCGGCAGCATTACCAGCGGCAGGAAGGCGGCGATGGTGGTCATTACCGAGGTGGTAACGGGAGCGAATACTTCCCTGAAAGAATCGATAATGGCAGCCATGGCCTCGGCGCCCCGCTGCAGGCGATAGTAAACGGCCTCGACGACGACCACGGCGTCATCCACGATCATACCCAGGACGATTACGACGGCAAGCAGCACGGTATTGTTCAGGGTAAAACCAGTGGCGTTAAGTACCAGAAAAGTGCCGGAAAGCGTGAACGGAATTCCGATGGTGGTCAGAAAGGATATCCGCGTTCCCAGGAACAACCAGGTGACCAGCAGGACCAGGAACAGGCCGATAAGGGCGTTGGTCTGCATTATGGTAAGGGCTTCGCGGGTACTGACGGTCTGGTCGTCCGCCAGGATGAGTTCTACGCCGGTTGTGTCCTTGAAACGGTTACGGTTGTCGAGGTATTCATTCAGTGTATCCACCAGTTCCAATACGTTGGCATCCGGGTTCTTGGTGACCGTCAGGAGCATGGCGGGTTTGCCCTGGTACGTTACCATCTCTGCCGCCTCTTCCCGGGTGCGGGTCAATTCCGCGATGGTCCCCAGGGGCACCACGCCGGCAGCGGTGATGATGGGGAAATCCCTCAGGGTTGAAGGGTCGGGGCTGGTTCCCTGCAGGCGCACGACCCACTTACCGTCGGCAGTCTCAAGGTCGCCGGCGGATATGTCCCGGAAATAGCTGCGGATCGTCTCGGAGATATCCGCAGGGGTCAGGCCCAGTCCCTCGAGGCGGTCGGGAAAAAAAGCAATCTGCAATTCCGGGTCGGTGGTGCCGACGTCAGCCACCCGGTCTACGCCCTGGATACGTTCCAGGTCTTTTTTTACGAAACGGGCCTGGCGCCTGAGATTTTCATCATCCCCCGCGCTGGTCACCACCACCATCGCGCTGGGGAACGCGTTGGAGGTACTGATCTCGAAGACCACCGGGTCTTCGGCATCTTCCGGCAGCTCATCGGTATAGGTATTCTGCACTTCGCGCCGCAGGTCGATCATCCGCTTGTCAAATCTCTCCTGGTCGATCTGGTTGAAGCGCACCAGGATCATGGAAACATTATCCCGGCTGGTGCTGTTGACGAACTTGATATCCCTGACACTGCGCCGCAGGGCGTCTTCGAGGGGTTCGGTCACGCGTTTTTCCACGTCGACAGCGGCGGCGCCCGGGAAAACGGTGAAGACGTTGACCCAGTTGAAGTTCAGTTCCGGATCCTTGGCCCTGGGCATGTCCAGGTAAGCAAACACCCCAAGGAAGATAACCAGGCCGAACGTCAGGTTCGCCAGTACGTGGTTGGATAAGAACCGCCTGATGAAATCCATGATTTTAGTTACCGGGAACCAACTACGCGGTCAGCGCGGGTTATACAGGATGACCGGTTGCCCGTCCTCCAGCCTGTAATGGCCCTCTGTAATTACAACCGTGTCCGGCGGCAGATCAACCGGTGTGGTCCGGCCCTGCTGGGCGCCGGGTATGACATGAAACCTGGCTTTACCCGTGTTATTGATGAAGATGCCGAAATCATCGCCGCGCCGGACCAGCAGCTTGGCGGAGACGTGCGGCTGGCTATCCCGCCAGATGAGCTTGCCGGCGGCGCCCGGCAGCGCCTGTTCGTTGCCGAACAGCAGCCTGACTTCCCGGTTGCGGGTCTGTGTATTGACTGCCGGCGTCACCGTGCGCAAATTAACCGGATAGCGCCTGGCCGTATCTTCGAAATAGATCTCGTCGGCCTGTTCGACCGCCTCGATGTCCAGGGTCGGGACCTGCGCCGAGATTTCCAGTTGTTCGATATCCATGATTTCCAGCAGCCTCGTTCCCATGTCGGCGAATTCCCCTTCGGCGGCCAACCGGGCGGTAACCACGGCCCGGTACGGACTCCTTACGGTGCAACGGGAAATGTTGGTTTGCGCAGTCTCCAGTTGCGCCAGGGCGCCCCGAAGTTGTGCCTGCAGGACCGCCAGGTCGGCTTCGCGCTGGTCCAGCAATTCTGCGGACGCGGTCTGCTTCCGTTCCAGTTCCCTGGTTCTTTCAAGGCGCCGTTCGGCCAACCGGATACGGGCCTCCAGTGCGCCGATATCCGCTTCGGCCTGCTGTCGGCCGATGCGGTAATCCGTGCAATCCAGCCTCACCAGCACACTGCCGGCGTCGACAACCTCGCCGACCTTCACGGAGATCCCGTCGACACGCGCCTTGATCTGGGCAGCGACGGACGTGTCATTCAGACTGACAACGGAAGCAGGCGCAGAATTCCAGAGGTAGATCGCCACGTCCTTGATACGTGCGGTTTTCACCGCGACAGCATTTTGACCGCTCGATACGAGCGGCAAAACGAGAAACAGCAGTACCAGGAATGCGTGGGTGAAAAATTTGTTAGTCATAACTTCAACCGTTTATTTTATCCGCTGTCTTCCGCATCGGGATCAGTTTTTTCCCGCCCTTGCACTGTATGCCATGAAAGTACGGTACAGCAGGGGGATAACCAGTAATGTCAGGATTGTTGAAATCGCCAGTCCCCACACGATCGCAGTAGCCACGGGACCCCATACCAGTGATTTCCCGGCCAGCCCTGCGGCCAGTGAAAACAATCCCGCAATAGTTGTCAACGAGGTGATAAAAACAGGCACAACCCGTCTCCGGGCGGCATATACCGTTGCATGCAACAGGCTCATACCCTGTTCCAGGCGGGTGTTGGCTGCCGAGATCAGAACGATGGCGGCATTCACCGCAATGCCCGACAACGCCACTACGCCGTACAGGGTAAACAGGCTCAAGGGATTCCCGGTTACCAGCAGTCCCAGCGTGACGCCGGTAAATGCCAACGGCACCGTGGTAATTACCAGAAACGGTTGAAAATAGCTGCGGAATTGCGTGCCTAAAATAACATAAATGGCGCCCAGGCCAAGCAGCAGCAACAGCCCGATGGCATCCAGGCTTTCAGTGATATCATCCAGTTCGCCGGAAAAATCGATGGAGACATCCGGATATCCGGCCTGTATTTCGCGCCATTTATCCCTGATCAGGCTGTTTGCCTGCAAGGTATTGATTTTCTCCGTATCGATATCGCTTTCCAGGGTAACCGCCCGGCGGAAATTGTAGTGGAGAATGCTTTGCGCGCCTCTCCCCGGCGTACTCACCACCAGTTCTTCCAGCGCAATGGACCGGCCGTCCGGCAACGAGATGGTCTGCCGCATCAGGTTATCTATGTTAGTGTCACTGTCTTTTTTCGACACCACCCTGACCTTGATTTCCTCCCCCGCATCCTGAAACACGGCCACGATTTCACCATCCACGTAAGTCTGTACGGTGCGCGCTACGGTTGCAGGATTGAGACCGGCCCGCTGTACGGCTTCACCGTCAAGGCGTAAAGCCAGTTCGGGGTTTCCCGGACGGTAATCCAGGGTGATGTTGTTATACACCTGCTGCCGTTCGAGGAAGTCACGCAGTTCATCGGCAGCCTGCAGCATGGCCGGGTATTCACTGCCCAGCACCTTGACGCTGACGGCTTTGCTCGCGGGCAGGCCGCCCGTCATTTCCAGGAGTGAAACATTGATCGGACCAGGTATGTTTTCCATGCGCTGCAAGACAGCATCGGCAATAACGGAGACTGCGCGGCCACCATGGGCGCGTGGATGTAAACTGAACATTATCTGACCGAGGGTATCGCCGTAAAAAGGCTGCGTCTCGGTCAACTGTATGCCGGCAAAACTGACGGAGGATCGTAGTTCGCCCGGGAGAAACTCCTTTAATACCTCCGCCTCGGTCTCTACCAGGAAGCGGCTGGTATCTTCTACTGACGCGCCCTGGGGAAGTTCTATATTCAGGTTGAACATCCGCACAGGATCAAACTGGAGAAAGTTGTAGTGAATCCGGCCGCTGGCCAGGGCGCCCAGCGCCAGCGCTATAAGCAGAACAACCAATAACAGGGTAACAACAGGATAGCGCAGGGATTTAACCAGGACCCGCGTGTAATAAAGCCGGAGCCGATGGTTCGCTGCCGCCCTTTTTCTCTGCATGGCGCCGGCGTTGGCAAAATCCAGTTTCATCCCCAGCACGTGAGACGGCAATATCCAGTATGCCTCAACCAGGCTGATAAGTAAGGCTACCGTTACCACTATCGGCACGATGCGCATAAAATCCCCGACAACACCAGGCAGCAGCGCAAGCGGAAGAAACACGGCGATAGTCGTCATCACCGAGGTGGTAACGGGCGCGAACACTTCCCTGAAGGATTCAATGACGGAAGTCATGGCGTCCAGTCCCCGTTGCAGGCGGTAATACACGGCTTCAACCACTACTACCGCGTCATCGACAATCATTCCCAGGACAACCACTACTCCGAGGAGCACGGAATTATTCAGCGTAAAATTACTGGCGTTGAGGATGAGAAACGTGCCGGCAAGAGTAAACAGGATGCCGATACTGGTCATCAATGCGATGCGGGTGCCCAGGAATACCCAGGTGACCAGCATGACCAGAACAAGGCCGGCCAGCGCATTGGTCTGCATGAGCGCCAGTGCCTGCCGGGTACTCACGGTCTGGTCGTCCGCCAGGAACAACTCCACGCCGGTTGCAGCCTTCAGGCGGTTACGCTCTTCCAGGTAATCATTCAGCCTGTCAATCAGTTCCAGTATGTTCGTGTCGGCGTGCTTGGCTATATTCAGGGTCACCGCAGGATTACCGCGAAAGGTGACGAGCGACGACCGCTCCTCCCTGGTCCTGATCAACTCGGCGATCTCTCCGAGCGGCACAACCCCCGCTGCCGTGACGACAGGGAAGTCCTGCATGATTGCCGGATCCGGGCTGGTGCCCGTCAAACGTACGATCCATGTGCCGTCGGAGGTTTCCAGATCGCCCGCGGTCGTATCGCGAAAATAGGCGCGGATAGTCTCTGAAATATCCACAGGCGTAATGCCAAGCCCTTCCAGGCGTTCGGGAATAAACCTGATATGCAGTTCCGGGTCAGCCAGCCCTGTCGCAGCGACACCATCTACACCACTGAGCCGCTCCAGGTCTTTTTTTACGCTGTTTGCCTGCCGTCTCAGGTTTTCATCATCGCCGGGGCTGGTTACCACCACTATGGCGCTTGGAAATGAGTTGGAAGTGCTCAGTTCCTGGACAACCGGTTCTTCGGCCTCTTCGGGAAACTCATCGACATAGGTGTTCTGCACTTCCCGTCTCAGGTCAACCAGGCGTTGGTTGAACGTGGCGTCATCAACCTGTTTGAACCAGACCAGGATATTGGAGATATTATCCCGGCTGGTGCTGAGCACATACTTTATATCCCTGACAGTGCTGCGCAACGCGTCTTCAACGGGGTCGGTAATGCGTTTTTCAATATCTGTCGCAGAGGCGCCGGGATAAATACTGATGATGTTGACCCAGTTGAAGTTAATCTCCGGGTCCTTGGCCCTGGGCATCTGCAGGTAGGAGAGCGCCCCCAGGACGAGTACCAGACCGAATGCCAAGTTCGCCAGTACGTGATTGGATAAAAACCGCCTGAGGAAATTCATCAACGAATAACCTCTATTGCCTCCCCGTCCTGCAAACCGTATTGCCCTTCCGTTACCACCGAAGTATCCAGCGGCAACGCCGTTGGTGCTGCCCTGCCCTGTTGCGCGCCGGGAAGGGCATGAAACCTGGCTTTGCCCCTATCGGCAATAAAAACTCCGAGGCTGTCCTGGCGCCGGACCAGTACCCTGGCGGAAATATGTGGCCGGTTGTCCTGCCAGACGAGTTTGCCGGCTGCGCCCGGCAAGGCCGCTGTGTTACTGAACAGCAGTCTTGCTTCCCGGTTGCGGGTCCGGGTATTGACTGTCGGCGCCACCGCGCGCAATTCGATATCATAACGTCCTGTTGAATCTTCGAAATACAGGTCCTTGATCGTTACAACCTGCCCGATCTCCGTGGCCGGCACCTGCGCTGATACTTCCAGTTGCCCGATATCCACAATTTCGAACAACTTCGTCCCTTTTTCTGCAAATTCTCCCACCGAACCTGTTCTTGCGGCGATGACGGCCTTGTATGGACTGACTATCATGCAGCGGGAAATATCGAGTTTGGACTTGTCCAGCCGCGACAATGCGCCCTGGTAATCCGCGCGCAAAACGGCCAGGTCGGCTTCTCTCTGGTCCAGCAACTCTTCCGATACGGTTTGCTTTTCCACCAGTGTCTCTGTTCTGGTCAAGCGGCGCTCCGCCAGCTCAATGCGGGCCAGGAGCGATGCAATATTCGCCTCCACCTGTTGCTTTGCCAGTTCAAAATCCGTGCAATCCAGCCTGGCGAGTACACTGCCCGGTTCGACAATATCAGCGACCCGGACGGAGATCTTATCGATACGCGCGCCCACTTGCGTCGAAACAGCAGTGTTGTTCAGGCTGACGACGGTTGCCGGCGCATATTTGCCGGGATAGACGGCGATATCCGCAAGACGCATCGCCTTCACGGGGATACTGCTCTGCGCGCCCAGGCTGAGAGGTAAAATCAGAAACAAACCTGACAGGAGTGCGGTTACGCCGACCCGTTGCCGGTGACCTGTTATATTTGTGTTACCTTGCATAACTTGAGGATTTATAACAATTCCTTGATGGGCGTGCCTGCATCAGCCAGTCTGGTTTTATCCACCGTCTTCTGCAACGGTATCAGTTTCTTGGTGAACATGAACTCCTGGGGCTTGTTTACTGCGTCAACCGCGATCACCCTGCCCTCCTGCAAATAGAATGCCGCGAAACTGCGGCCCTCTCCCGGGTCGCCGCGGGTGATGATTTCATCGTACCCCTGGGACAGGCCGGCGATCTGCAGCATCAGGTCATATTGTTCGGACCAGAACCAGGGGACGGCGTTGTAACTGGTTTCCTTGCCGCAGGCAGCGCCGGCAATAACCCTGGACTGGTCCGTGGCATTCTGTACCGACTCAAGCCGTACCCAGCGATCATAGATTGGATTATGGTGAAACGTGCAATCACCGGCCGCGAAAATATCCGGGTCAGACGTCTGCGCCCGCTCGTTGACCACTATACCGTTATCGACTTCCAGCCCTGCTGCCTCGGCCAGCGCCGTGTTCGGCAATATGCCTACACCGATGATGACGAGGTCAGCGGCAAATTCGTTGCCGTCACTGCACAGGACTTTGGTGACCCTGCCGTCGCCTTTGAAACCGCTCACGCCGACACCGCAACGGACACTGACACCCTCTTCCCCGTGTATGCGGGTATAGAATTCCGATACCGCGGGAGCTGTTACCCGCTGCAACACCCGTTCCATCATCTCCAGCACCGTTACGTTCATGCCTTTTCCATTCAACACCGCCGCGGTCTCAAGACCGATGTAGCCGCCACCGACGATCACGGCGTTCGCTCCCGGGCTGATGTATGCGCTTATCCGCTCAACGTCCTTCAGGTCGCGCAGGTAAAATACGCCATCGAGCTCTACTCCCGGCAGGTTCACCTTTCTGACTTTCGACCCGACGGTCAAAGCCAGCTTGTCATAGGGCAGGGTTTCGTTGTTGCTCAGGCTCACTGTCTTTTCCCCCCGGTTGATGGATTCGACAGTGGTTTCAAGAATAAATTCAACTTCAGACTTCTCATACACCGTGGCCGGGCGGATCAAAATTTCCTCCAGGGATTTGGCGCCGGCCAGGTAGTCTTTCGACAAGGGCGGGCGATGATACGGTATAGAGGCCTCGGCACCGATAACGATAATGCGCCCCTGCCAGCCCTGCTGACGCAGGCTTGGCGCCAGCATGGACGCGGCATGGCTGGCGCCTGCGATTACAAAAGTTTCACTCATTTATATTTTTCATTATATCTGTTGAATAAAAAGGATGGGATGGCCTTATCTTTACTGAAAATAGCATCTCAACTTGTTCAAGAGCATCTGATTATTCGGATAGTTTACCCGCAACGTGATAAATTGCATCCGTCAATCGGGTTAACTCGGACTGGTTTATGACGTAAGACGGCATGATGTATATCAGGCGGCCGAACGGTCTGATCCAGACTCCACGTTCCACAAACCAGTGCGGGACGACGTGCATATTCACGGGCTGGTCAACTTCAACTACGCCGATAGCGCCCAGTACTCTAACGTCAACGACGTTATCCAATTCCCTGCACACAGCCAGTTCGGCCTTTAGCTGGGTCTGTATGTCATCGACTCGCTGCTTCCAGCCGCCTTGTTCCAGTAATTGGATACTGGCAAGCGCCACGGAGCAGGCCAGCGGGTTCGCCATGAAGGTGGGGCCGTGCATGAATACTCCCTCGCCTCCTGCCGAGATGGTGCCGGCAACCTTTTCTGTTGTCAGTGTGGCCGCCAGTGTCATGTAACCGCCGGTCAGCGCCTTGCCCAGGCACATGATGTCAGGCGTAACCCGGCTGTGTTCGCAGGCAAACAGTTTGCCGGTCCTGCCGAACCCGGTGGCAATCTCGTCGAAAACCAGCAGCAGGTCATACTGGTCACAGGTATCCCTGACCCTGTTCAGGTACTCGGGGGAATAAAACCACATACCTCCGGCGCCCTGTACTACCGGTTCAAGTATGACCGCGGCAATTTCTTCATGGTGGTTTTCAGCCAGTGTTTCCAAGGGCCTTATGTCGTCGTCCTGCCATTTCTCATCGAAGCGAACTCGGGGAGCATCGGCAAAGTAATGGCCGGGGAGCACGTCCCTGAACAGCGAGTGCATACCCGTCACGGGGTCGCAAACCGCCATGGCGCCGAACGTATCGCCATGATAGCCCTGGCGTATAGTCAGCAACTTTTGTTTGCCGGGGCGCCCTTTGGCTGCCCAGTACTGTATTGCCATCTTGATGGCGACTTCCACGGAGACGGAACCGGAATCGGCAAAGAACACAGTCTGCAATTCACTCGGGGTGATGTCCACCAGCTCCTGCGCCAGCCTGACCGCCGGTTCATGGGTGAGGCCGCCGAACATGACGTGAGCCATATCCTCCAGCTGCGTGCTGACAGCTTCATTCAGCGCCGGGTGGTTGTACCCATGGATGGCGCACCACCAGGACGCCATGCCGTCGATCAACTCTCTCCCGTCCGCCAACGTGAGCCTGACACCGCTGGCTGAGACAACCGGAAATACCGGTGGCGGATCCACCATGGACGTATAAGGGTGCCACAACAGCGACCGATCAGCCTCTATCAGACTTTTATAACTCATCACGATGTCGTAGGATTCCAGTACTCAAGTGTGGTATCAACTTACAATGCCATCTGCCGAAGCCGGCGTGGATACATCGACGACCTGGAGTGCCGCTTGTGCGCTGCGGAGAAGGTGATCCATGTCCGTTCCGCGGCGCGCGCGTGGCATGCTATCTATGATTTCGGCGTGAACCGGGCACGTATCGAGGCGTTGCGCCGCCAACTCCAAGATACATAGCTCAGGTGCTTAATAGCCCGCGGCCTGTCCGTCCTTGCGGGATTCCGAGGCGCCGTGATATACCCCGTTACCGGCTTTCATGATCGCCTGGTACCCGCCGAAACCGTCTGTTGCCCGCTGTACATGGTGACCGCGCTTGGCTAACTCCTTGACCACCTGATCCGGAAAACTCCTCTCAAGCAGTACCACCCCGCCGTCCGTGAGGTGTTCATCCACGTCTGCGGTCGGTTCGGTTGAACCGTCATGACGCCAGCGCGGTGCATCTCCCGCCAACTGTATGTCCATCCCGAAATCGATGATATTGGTCAATACCTGCACGTGGCCCTGGGGCTGCATATCACCGCCCATGACGCCGAAACTCATGAAAGGCTTGTCATTTTTCATAACGAACGCGGGAATAATGGTGTGGAACGGGCGTTTGCCGGGCGCGTAGGCGTTGGCATGGGACGGGTCCATGGAAAACAGCAGCCCGCGGTTTTGCAGGGCAAAGCCGGTTCCGGGAACGACGATGCCGGAACCGAAGTAGTGGTAGACGCTCTGGATCAACGATACCATGTTGCCGGCGGAATCGGCCGCCGTTAAATAGATGGTGTCGCCATCCCGTAAAATCCCCTCTCCGGCCCTGACTCGGAGCGCGGCGCCGTGTTTAATCAGAGAGCGTCTTGTTTTATTGTATTTCGCGCTGAGCAGGCGTTCAGTCCGAACTCCGGTAAAATCCGGGTCCGCGTAAAATTTCGCCCGGTCTTCGAATACCAGTTTCTTTGCCTCCAGCATCAGGTGCAGGCAATCCACGTTCATAAAGCCCATGGCGGCAAGGTCGTCGTCTTCAAGCATCTGCAACATCTGCAGGGCAGCGATACCCTGGCCGCTGGGCGGCAGTTCAAACACGTCATAACCCCGGTAATTCACGGTTACCGGCGTGATCCAGTCCGAACGGTGTGTTTGCAGGTCGGCGTGGTCGATGTAACCGCCATTGTCCTGCATGAATCCGACAATCCGATCGGCCAGTTCACCCTGGTAGAAGGCTTTGTTGCCGGCATCCGCAATCAGTCGGTAACAGCGGGCCAGGTCCCTGTTTGTAAAAATATCACCGACGGCCGGCGCCCGCCCACCCGGAGCATATACGCTGTCAAACACGCCTGGTACGGTTCCCGATATTTCAGCCGCCGCCCACTGCCACTGGCCGGCTATAACAGGCGAGACCGGAAATCCGCGTTCCGCATAATTGATTGCCGGCGCCAGCAGTTCGGCAAACGGCAACTTGCCGAACCTGTCGTGTAAAGTAGTCCAGCCGTGTACCGCGCCCGGCACGGATACCGAGAGGATACTGTTGTGTGGAATATGGCGCGTACCCAGCTTTCGTAACCGTCCGGACAATTCACCGTTATCGAGAGACCCGGGGGAGCGGCCGCTGGCATTGAGACCGTGCAGTTGTTTCTCTTTCTCATCCCAGACGATGGCAAACAGGTCGCCTCCAATTCCACACATGTGGGGTTCCATCAGGCCCAGGGCGGCATTGGCCGCGATGGCCGCGTCCAGCGCACTGCCACCTTTTTTCAGTATGCCCAGGCCGACGTCGGTCGCCAGGGGTTGGCTGGTTGCGACCATGCCGTTGCCGGCGATGACCGCAGAACGGCTGCTTGTTATATTCATAAAGGCGAATTATACGCCTCAACTACAATTTAAGTAATCGAAATTCCGGGGAATGAAATTGACTGGATTCCTGCTTGCGCAGGAATGACGAGTCTTGGATAGGTTAATTTGGGACAACCATAAATTCATTTTGTGGGGGTCCCGGATTAGGTTTATGAATTTATGGTTGTCCCAAATTTGTTTTTTCATCAATATGTCGGACGTGAAAGAAAATAGTTCTGCATGAGCAATTTCATCATAAAAGCCGAAAACCTGAAAAAGTCCTTTAATGGCGAATTTGTCGTCAAGGGGATAGATTTACAGGTTCCTTCGGGGGGGTGTTTCGGCTTGCTCGGCCCCAACGGCGCCGGCAAAACGACCACGCTGAGAATGATCCTGGGCCAATCCCCACTGACCGAAGGCAGCCTGGAAGTCATGGGGCTGGATGTACCGACACATGCCCGCCGGATACGCAGAGACATTGGTGTAGTCCCGCAACTGGATAATCTTGATCTCGATTTTACCGTAGTGGAAAACCTGAAAGTCTATGCCGGGTTTTTCAATCTCAAGGGGCCTGAATTGAATAAACGGATCGGGGAGCTATTGAAATTCGTCGAGTTGACTGAAAAAGCCGACATCCGAATCAATCAACTGTCCGGTGGAATGAAGCGGCGCCTCAGCATTGCCCGGGCGCTGGTGAATAATCCCAGGTTACTGGTACTGGATGAGCCGACGACCGGCCTGGACCCCCAGGTCAGGCACCTGATCTGGGGCAGGTTGCGGGAATTGAAAACTTCGGGCACGACCTTGTTACTGACCACGCATTTCATGGAAGAGGCGGAACGCCTGTGTGACGATATCGTTATCATGGACCACGGCATTCTTCTCAGCCAGGGGCATCCGAAACAGTTAATCAAGAAACACGTGGAACCCGAGGTTGTGGAAATTCACGGGGAGATGGATGCGCTGCCGGGCATACTGACTGAGAAAGACATACACCGGGTGGAGATAGTGGGGGAGACGATTTACTATTTTACCAATGCCCCCGGTGAAATAATCCGGCGAGTTGAAGACAAGCCGGACGTGCACTACCTGCACCGCCCCGCCAACCTGGAAGACGTATTTTTACGCCTGACCGGCAGGGAGTTGAGGGAATAGCCCGGATTTCCCATCAGGTGATGCGATGATTGCACAGAATTTTAGATGCGCTCCGTCCCTGGAGAGCCCCCTTCGGGCAACCTGCGGTTGTCCAAATTCGTTCCTGACGAATTTGTGCCTTCAGCGGGTGCCTGCGACCGAAAGCATAGTGGTTCTTATGGTTGAGGAAGCACGTGCCCGCTGAAGGCAAAAAGACAAGCAAGGACGCAGTACCTGATGGGAAATCCGGGCTGCTGATCGATTGGCGTCTACCCGATATGCGTATCGGGATGTTCTTCGTGTGGCGCCGGAACCTGCTGGTATGGCGGAAATTAATGATTCCCAGTTTACTGTTCAATTTTGGCGAGCCCTTTTTATACCTGCTCGGTCTTGGCCTGGGGCTGGGAAAGTTTGTGGGCGAACTGGGCGGACTGCCATACCTGACTTTTCTTGCCAGCGGCCTGCTTGCCTCATCATCCATGAACACCGCAACGTTTGAAGGCCTGTTCTCGGTATATACGCGCATGGTCCCGCAGCAAACCTATGAGGGCATGCTGGCAACACCCCTGGAAGTTGACGATATCGTAGCCGGGGAAATGTTGTGGTGCGCAACCAAGGGGCTGTTCAGCAGTTCCGCCATTTTACTGGTGGCCTTTTTACTGGGCGCTATCTCACACTGGCAGGCGCTGCTCTGTATTCCTCTCTTCATCTTAACCGGCTTGTGTTTCGCCGGCCCGGCCATCATGGTCGCCTCTTTCTCGCGTTCCTATGATTTCTTCAACTACTACGTTACCCTTGTATTGACCCCCATGTTCATTTTCTGTGGTGTTTTCTATCCCGTTGCGACATTACCCGATTTCGCACAATCGGTTGTGCAGTTTCTGCCGCTCAGTCATTCAATCGCCTTGATCAGGCCCCTCTCAACAGGGCAGGAATTGTCCCAGGTAATTCTCCATATCGGCGTGTTATTCGCTTTTGCTCTGGTCAGCTTTTACTGCGCAGTCGTGCTGGTACGTAGAAGATTGATTCAGTAGTAGTATAGCTATCCACCCGCTTAATTATTCAGGTTTCATCTGCATACTCTCATTCTGACTTACAAGCTGTTTGCTTAAGATGCGTACAGGAAGTATGGGACTATTGGTGGAAATATGTTTCAGAAGTCGCGGTTGTAACGTAGCAGCAATGCAAATTCGTTTTCTCCGCGGGTGTGCCCTGCATGGCGGGTGACGAGTGTTGCCAAGTGGGCCTGTCCGCCTTTCCAGGGCCGGCTATAGGCCAGTTCAAGGTCAAGTTGACGACCGGAGGGTTCCAGGTCGAGAGTGGTTTTTTCGATCTGTACCTGCCTGTTCCGAGTCCGGCCTGAGGCCCAATGGAAGCGGGCGTTTCCTGACTCAACGCGCAGCGGCTGGGACAGTCGGAACGCCAGGCGGTCCTGCGTATAGCCGATGTTTTCGCCGATAACACCAATTGTAAAAGTGCTGGTCAACAGTGTGGATAGGTCATGCAGCATCCCGTATTTCTGCATCCCGGTCCGGCTGATGCCCGCATGGAGGTCGCCAAGAACGGTCCAGTGATCACCGAACCGACGATACGCCGAGACTCCCGTAAAGACAGTATCGGCGTTCAGTTCGCCGAATGCACCGCTTGGTCGACTGCCGGCAAGATGGTTTGGTTCCATCAACCAGCCTGCCTGGATGGCGGCCCCGGACAGCATGTTATGCGCGAACCGGTATTCAGCCAGTGTGCCGGTAGACTGACTGGAGTCGATAGCGCGTCGTTCGCCGTATTGTGCAGCGCCGTGAAAGGCCGCGATACTGAGAGCTCCCTTGCCTATTGGCATTGCGATGCCCGCGCCCGCGCCGTTGCGGGCGAACGTAAGGAAGGGATTGGTAAAGGCTGCATCGTCGGTGAATGTCCCCGGAGTAATTGAGCCGGTGGCATGAAGCCCGAAACGCCAACCCGGATGGCTGCGCAGCCCGAAGAAGATTTCGTTGTCTCCGGCATGGCGAGTCAAGGACAATGAAGCGAGTCGGGATTCGATTGTATCGTATCCGGTTCCCCGGCGAGTATAGCTGTGAAGACCGGTTATTTCAGCGTTAGCTTCTGCTGAAATCCCTGATGGGATTAAGCCGTAATAGCGCCGATCCGGCACAGGTTCAAGGCGCATCCGTAGTTCAAGGTCCTGTGTATTCCACACGCCGCCGCGCGGATCATTGCCCAACACCCAGAGGCGTTCTTCGAGGCGTGCGCCGGCGCTTGCGTTCGGTTGGATGTAATCATTGAGCGGACGAAAGAACGGCGCATCCAGTTCATCGAAGCTCGCTATCTCACTGGAGGCAAACCCGTGAGAGAGCGCATCACCGAAGGCTGGGCCAGGAGAGAAGGTGCTGAGGCTTCCCGGGGCTGAAGGTCCGGAAAGTGATTGACCGGTCAGCATGCGCGTGTCACCGACCGGCCGGGTGGCGCTGTCAAGGTCAAGAAACCCTTGGCCGTAGATGTCAGAGTCTGCGTATATTCCCTCCTTGTTTGCCGTTTCCAGCATGCGCCTGACGATCTCATCGTTGCCGAGTTGGTCGCGATAGTACTGGGCAAGCAAGGCAACCCCGCCAGTGACGACAGGCGCGGCAAAAGAGGTGCCGGATGCGCTGGCGTAACAGTCCCCGGACCCGGTTGGACAGTAGGTGTTGGGTAAGGGCCCTGTGAGTTCTACGCCCGGCGCTGCCAGGCAGAAATCCTTTGCTATGCCGCAACGGCTGGAGAAACCTGCGATCTCACCGTTCTGATCGGTTGCGACCACGGCAACAGAGTGGCCGCGCAGTTCAGGAATACGGACAGGGAGCCCAGCCACGATCTCGACTGAGGTGGCAGACTCTATTGTTCCGTCAGAGTGTACTTCGCCGCGCGCATTGCCTGCCGCCCATACGTAGATGGTGCGTTCACTGGCCGGGGTAGCTGCCTGGGCAATAGCTTCCAGGGTGAGGGGCAAAGCGCCGCGGATCTCCGTTTCATTGTAATCCTCGATGTTCCCGAGAAAACCAAAGCTCAGGTTGATGGCCGTGACACTGGGGTTTAACCGTTTGGAAATCTCTGCAAACTCCAGGTCTGTCGAACCCAGGGAACCGGGCAGGCTCAGGTCAATGGGATCATAGTAATCGGGGGGATCGCCGAAGGGGATACCCACCGAGAACAGTTTGGCGTCGAATGCAATACCGTGAACGGCAAACTCACTTCCGGTTCCATTGGTGGCGTCTGTTTGCCGGTTTGCCGCTATAACGCCTCCCACCAGGGTGCCATGTGACGGAGGTCCCGCATCCAGTGAGCAGGATCCGTCCGGTTCGCTCATTGCACAAAAGCTGTAGTCCGGGTCGTATCCTGCAGCATTGAAGGAATCGGTATGCAATTTCCCCGCAAACTTTGTATGTCCCGGGTCAATGCCGCTGTCAATAATGCCGATGGTGACGCCTTCACCGGTCGCGCCGCGGGCGTAGGCATAGTGGGCGTTGACCTGTTCCAGGGCGGGCTGGTTGCGGAATTCGGGGTGCCCGGCATATTCCCGGCGCAGTTCAGCTTCAGATTCGTCAGGCTCGGCCGTGACCGGTGGCGGTTCCGGCATGACGGGCGGGGGTTGGGGAGTGGCCGGAGGCGATCGGCTTTTGGTCCCTCCTCCCCCGCTACAACCGGTGATGAGTAATATCATCCCGCCTGTTAACACCAGCCGTTTTGCTATAGTAATAATATATTTTCTCCAGGAGTTCCGCGGTGAGACAACCATGCTACATACATTTGAAGCTGCATACACCGGGTTTGTTTGTATTCACCGTACTCCTTATAATCGATTGCAAACAACTCCAGACTAAGTAACCGGCATGTTATCATTGGCGCAAGTGTTGTAACTTCAGGAGTCATACATGCAGGTTATTTCTTCCTTAAAACAATCCAGTCGTAAGAAGTCGTTACCGTTATTGGAATATCCTTTTCTGTATATGTGGCATATCGTTCTGCAAAGCCAGGCAAAAATCGAAGAAGCCATAAAACCTCTTGGACTGACTCCTGTTCAGTGGCGGATTATCTACACGCTGTATGACTTTGATAGTGTATCGATTCGAGAACTGTCAGATGTCATTTTGATAGAAGCATCTGTTCTCAGTCGCTTGCTGCAAAAACTGGAGGAACGAAAAATAATCATCAAGCAGAAAAAAAATAAAGACCAGCGTTATGTAATAGTGCAACTGACCTCAAAGGGACGAAAATATTATGATGAGGTTATTCCTATTGTTAT
Source organism: Gammaproteobacteria bacterium (assembly GCA_965116495.1). Lineage (GTDB taxonomy): Bacteria > Pseudomonadota > Gammaproteobacteria > Eutrophobiales > Eutrophobiaceae > JAAXHV01. The sequence continues at coordinate 2,351,244 of OZ220696.1, forward strand.
CAGGCAATTGAATATAGCGCAGGCAAACATTCCAGAAGCAGATTTACAACATTTACTGCATACGCTCAAAATCATGATGGGCAATGTGTACCGGTCTCCATTTGCGTTTGATTCGACGTGAGTACCGCCAGTACTACGTTTTGTAATCCTACTTCTATGCCGATGGTAAATTGAACGGGTTTGTCCAATCCCATGAGCTTTGAGATCACTGCTCCAATAATCACAGCTAATACGCAAAAAAATTTCGATTAACCCGCATCCAGAACCGAAAGCATAGCAGTAGAAAACTGCGGTTAGTCACAATGGGTACACGATTGCTGAGGCTGTATGGAATGTGTCTGCAATAACCAGCTTTTCTTTAAATTTCGGTTTACCATCCGCCATTGTAATTACGTCACGATACTCCCCTGCATTGGCACACTCGAATTTACCTTCGAAATTAGTCTGTACAACGAGGAAATTGGATCGAACATAGAAACTGTCATTGCCATGTTCACTGATTTTAATATTACTGATGAGGTGCCGATAATAATGCTTGTTAAACGTATTGATATGCCGTAGAGAGGTAACCCGGTCGCGCATCATCCCCTGACTGGTATAATACATCCAATAACCGCCATCCATACCGGCCTCAAGATTTTCTCTGGACTGAATAAGATACTTTCCGTCCTCCGGGAATAACCCGGGCCAACTCTCTAGATCATCGCTATCCAGACAATCTGCGTATTTATCTAAAAGATTGTAAATTAAACGCTCTATTGATGCGCTCATGGCAGGTGTGTCCATGGGTTTTGAGATGACCTGGATTCAGCTCGGGCAAACTAAGGCGTGGGGATTTGCATCATCTCACAGTAGCCTTTCCAAAAGGCCCGAACAGTGGCTTCGGAATTAAAATGGTCTGAAGTAGTCTCTATACCGGCGCCACCGAATTCGATATAAGACGTATCCCCCCTGGAAATTGCATTCTGCGTCATAGCTAAAACTTCAGCATCTTCCATCGCAATATATCCGGCAGGGCCCAACAGGTTACTTTGCTTTTTTCGGCACTCGTGTTCATAGTCAGACTCATTGTCATATCCGAACCAGGTATATTCGATATCCGTTGTGCCCGGGCTGGTTGGGATAATACGCCTGCAACTCCACGAATTGCGGATACAGGTAAATAAAGAGCCAGGATATATGGAAATTACGCTTAATTGCAGATCACCCAATGCATCGAAGCCTTCTGCGATGCTTGGATCATCCAGTTCATATTTTCCCTTTTGAGCCGGAAATCTGTTTTTGCCATCAGTATCGGCAGGGGATGGTAACCACGAACTCAACAAGGCATGGGCATTGTGGATATCAACGCTCACACGGTCAACAGGCATCGCAAGACCAAACTGTCCAACGAAGGTATGGAGTTGCGGTCCGTGGTATGTGTCCCTGTTGTTTTCGACAAACAGCTTCCAGTTGCAATGTACGGTTTGGCGTTGATATCCAACGATTCGTAGTGGGCGCATGCAAATCGTTTCAATGCGCCCGACTATCGCCGAGCCAAGATATTCACGAAGTGGCGGCGCCCGGTCGTCAAACGTCGCAAAGATAACATCCTTGATAGTTTCAACCCGAAGAGTCTTTAACCCATGGCAGTCTTTTGAAAAGTCGTCCGGATACCCGCCTTTGTTCTGCATTCCCCGTTCCATTGAGACGCCCAGTAATTTCCCGGTCCCGTCATAGCGCCAGTTATGATAGGGGCATATCGGGAATTTATTATTTCCCCTCAACTCCCTGATTACCCTGGCGCCCCGATGAGCGCACCTGTTGACATAAGCGTTTATAGAATTGTCGTGTGCACGGTGCAGTACAACAGGAGTTGTTCCAATATATGTAGATGTGAAATCTCCCGGTTCGGGGATATCGGCAAGCAGTCCTGACAGGTGCCAGACCGCCCCCTTGAAAATCAGCTCCTGTTCCTGCTCAAAAATATGCGGGTCGATATAAACTTCGCATGGAATGAGCGTGTGGTCTGAACTTGGCCAGGATAAATAACGATTATCGGAAGTTTCTACTCGCAAAGTATATTCGTGTTTTTTTATCTTGATATACCGTACTATATCATGTGTAAAAACACTTGTAATAACATTTATCTGTTATAAACTGTTTCAAGTGATGGGCATTGGTTAATAGCAGTCACGTCAAGTCGCGGAGGTGTTATGTACTTTCGAAACAGTTTGAAGAGCGAGCTTCGATTTTCTCCAGGCAAGCTTGCAATACTGATCTTTGCTTGTGTTGGTCTAATGGGTTTATTTCCTATCCTCACAATTGCACAGAGCAATATTCTGGAAGAAGTCGTTGTTACTGCCCAGAAACGAGAGCAATCTCTACAGGACGTGCCAATCTCTGTCGCGGTTACCTCAGGGGAGAGCATAGAAAAACAGAATTTAACCGACCTGGGCGAACTTTCTGCACAGACACCAAACATCATCATTTCAGATGCGCCGGCCAGCGATCAACTATATATTCGCGGCGTTGGCTCCAGTATCAATGGTGGTTTCGAACAATCCGTCGGAACGTTTGTCGACGGCATCTATCATGGCCGGTCCCGGTATTCTCGTGGCCTCCTTTTTGACGTTGAGCGTGTAGAGTTGCTGCGCGGACCCCAATCCACGTATTTCGGCAATAATGCCATCGCCGGGGCATTGAATGTCATCACCCGTAAGCCGGGTGATGAATTCGAAGGGTACGTCAACGTCCTGTTTGAGCCTGACGATGGTGAGAGGAGCGTTGAATTTGCGCTGGGCGGACCCGTGACGGATACACTCGGTGTCCGCGTCGCTACCAAAATCTACGGCATGAGTGGTTTCGTCAGAGACTTCCATACAGGCGTTCAGGGACCCGACCTGGACGACAAACAGATACGCGCCACTGCGACCTGGAAACCGACTGACTCGTTTGATGCAACATTTAAAGCGGAAATTGCAGAGTCTGACGGTGACCGTAACCCGCATTTCCAGCTCTTTAACTGTCCCCCGGGTCCCCCTTTTCCAGGCCCCGGTGGTGGTTGCGCCGTCGCGTTGCGCGTGTTTGGACCGCTCAATGACGAACTGGATACGATAGCTGCCGATACACCAGGAGAGTTTACAGCCGCACATACCAGGGAGTACGTGTTAACCCTTAACCTGGATATGTGGGATCACACGTTTACCTCTGTCACCGGGTATTCGAACTATGACTACCGCCAGGGTTTTGATGGGGACAGCGTTCCCTTACCTCTGCTTGGCGTCAATTTTAACGAGGACTTTGAGCAATACAGCCAGGAGTTCCGTATTACTTCACCAACCGGCAATCGAATTGAATATATTGCGGGTTTTTATTGGCAATCCAGTGACCTGTTCAACCAGAACAAGATTTATGCGGATATCGTTTCTCCGCTATTACTCGGATCACCTGTCGGACCATTATATGCTCCCTTCTTGCCGGTAGGACCACAAAATGATCTAAGCCAGGATGAAGAGACTTTTTCACTGTTTGGATCACTGACCTGGCATGCTACTGATTCCTTACGCGGCACAGTCGGCCTGCGTTGGACGGACGTACAGAAGGACGGGGTCAAAAGCCTGTTTATAGGCTCGACAGATGGCGCTGCTGCACTTTCCGGTCCGTTTAAACCCTTGCCGTTTCCGCTCAGCATGTTTCCATTGCCGCCGAGAGGACCTGTCGCCGGTGGCCTGGGTACGCCGCATGGACCGGTTCCGCTCAGTATATCCAATGACGATGTAACGCCTTCCGTAAATATTCAATATGATGTGACGGAAGATGTCATGACGTATTTTTCCTTTTCCCAGGGATTTAAATCGGGTGGTTTCGACGCGCAAAATGTGTCAGGCCCGCCCGACCCGTTGACGTTTGGTCCGGAAGAAGTGGATGCATACGAGGCAGGAGCAAAGGCAACTTGGTTCGATGGAAGACTTGCCACCAACCTGACCTGGTACCGTAACGAGTATACGGACCTGCAACAGGCCGTGCTCCAGACGGGGATTACCTTCAATGTAGAAAATGTGGGTAAACTCGTGGTTCAAGGTGTGGAGTTTGATGCGAGCCTCAAGGTGACCGACAATCTCACTGTGGATACTGCGGTTGCCTATCTTGATTCTGAATATAAATCTTATCGGGATGGTGGTTGTACCGCCCTGCAGAGCCTACGGTTCGCAATGACAAACCCCGGTCAAAGGTGTCTGCAGGATCTGACTGGTAAACCCTCACCGTATTCACCTGAGTTCAGTGGTTACGTACATGCGCGCCATATTTTGCCGCTACCCCGGAAATTGAGGCTCGTAACCGATATAAATGTCTACTTCACGGATGATTTTGAAATTATTTCGGACAATGACCCGTTGGTAACGCAGGATTCTTACGCAAAACTGGATGTTCGTATCGCCCTGGGCAACCAGGGAGACACCTGGGAAATTGCAATGGTAGGGAAAAACCTGACAGACAAATTTACCAGGTCATTCGCCAATGATAGTCCACTTGCAGCCGGAACTTTTCAGATGCTGCTTGACCGGCCAAGAAGCCTTGCAATCCAGGGACGATACAGCTGGTAGTAAAGAGTCAAGCTCAATGCCCGCATAAACTACTGCTATCCTTTCAGCGTGAATAAAATGGCGGGATTTTGGCATCGTAGTTGATCCACACCGCTTTGGGCGAGGTATATTCCTGCAGGCATTCAACGCCCATGTCCCGGCCGTAGCCGGATTCGCCGACACCGCCGAAGGGAGATGCGGGATGGACCCGCTTGTAGCAATTCACCCAGACCATGCCGGCCTTGATGCCATCGGAGAACCGATGGGCGCGTTGCAGGTTGTTGGTCCACAGTCCGCTGCCCAGGCCGTAGTCGGTCGCGTTCGCCAGTTCCAGCGCCTCGGCATCATCCTTGAAGCGGGTCACCGATACGAACGGGCCGAATACCTCCTGCTGAAACACCGTATGACCGGGGCCGGCCTCGACTATTGTCGGTTCAATGTAATAACCTTTTTTGAGTTCATCGTTATCCGGTTGTTTGCCGCCGGCAAGTATTTTATTGCCTTCTTTTTTACAGACGTCGATGTAGCTGAGCACCCGGTCCAGGTGCATCTTCGATGTAAGCGGTCCCATCTCGGTTTCATCGTCCAATGGATTGCCCAGCCTGATGGATTTTGCTAGCCCGATAAATTTTTCCAGGAACTCATCAGCTATCGACTCCTGTAGCAACAGGCGGGAACCGGCGATGCAGGCTTGCCCCTGGTTGTGGAAGATGGCGAATGCCGACCCGCCGACGGCTGCAGGAAGGGTTGCATCCTCAAACACGATGTTGGGGCCTTTGCCGCCCATCTCCAGCGAGACGCGTTTCAGGTTGCCTGCCGAAGCCTGGACGATCTTCCGGCCTGTTGCGGTGGAACCGGTAAAGGCAATTTTGTCTATGTCCGGATGCTCGGCAATGTGCTGGCCGGCAGTGTGGCCATAACCCGGGACGATATTCACTACACCTGGCGGGAAACCTACGTCGTTCATGAGATCCACCAGTCTGAGTGTTGACAGGGGCGTGAGTTCTGACGGCTTCATTACCACGGTATTACCCGCGGCCAGGGCGGGCCCGAGCTTCCAGCTACAGAACATGATGGGAAAATTCCAGGGAACGATCTGCCCTACAACGCCAACCGGTTTCCGTTTGACTATGCTGAGGAAACCGGGTTCTACCGGTACCTCGCGGCCATCTATCTTATCCGCGATGCCGCCGAAATAACGCAGGTTCAGCAAGGTCCTCGGCAGGTCCAGGCGCCGGGTATCTTTAAGGGGATGGCCGGTGTCCAGGCTTTCAAGTTCGGTAAACTCGTCAAAATGCTGCTCCAGTTTATCGGCCAGCTTCATAATAAGCTGACCGCGTTCCGAGGCGAACATATTGCTCCAGCCGTGAAATGCTGCCCGGGCCGCGGCAACAGCTTTATCTACGTCAGCCGGTTTTGCTTCAGCGATAGCGGTGATTTTACTGCCGTCATGGGGGTTGACAACATCTATCGTGCTGCCATCCTCCGCATCGACAAACTCACCGTTGATGAACAGTTGATTACGGATATCCTGCGATTGTATCGTGCGGACTTTGTCAAGCATGAGTGTATTCCCTGTTGTTTGTCTTCATGGATTTTTCAGCTTATCCTATTATAAGGCAATATTGATACAAACCTCATGACTTGAACCGGATCATGCCTGCAGAAATCGGAACAACTTCATCACCGCCCGGTAAGACATCGCCCTATCCCCAATACGTGGAAGCCCGGCTGGGTTTTCGCAATCACTGGTATCCCACGTTGTTTTCCGACGAATTGGGTGAAGGGGAGTTCAAAGCCTTTCCCATACTCGGGGACCGGTTGTTACTGGCGCGGGTTGACGGCAGGGTGCATGCCGTGCGCGACCGTTGCCTGCATCACGGAGTCGCCTTTTCCCGCAAGATCGAGTGCTACAAAAAAGGCACCGTGTCCTGCTGGTATCACGGTTTCACCTTTAACCTGCAAACGGGTGTGTTGTGCGACATTATCGCCAACCCCAGAAGCAACATGATCGGCCGGTTGCGGATAGATACTTTTCCCGTTGTCGAGTCAAAAGGGCTCATTTTCGTATTCATGGGGGATACCGAGCCACCTTCCCTGGCAGATGACGTCCCGCCCACTTTTCTCGATGACGATATTTACGTGCGCGGACGGCGCACGGAAGTCCAGGCAAACTGGCGCATCGGCTGTGAGAACGGCTTTGACAGCACGCATATTTTTATCCATAAAGACTCCGTCCTGGTCAAGGGAAACGACCTGATTTTGCCCCTGGGTCTGGTTCCCACCGGCAAGGACGCGTTTGAAATCGTAGACGAGGCGAGCGGGCCCAAAGGAGTCTACGACAAGTTATTTGAACACTGCGAACCAGTGTTCGAAGGCAAGATAGAGGGAGAAACGGTTGCGCACGGCAACCTCGGGACGACACCGGTTGCCTATAACATATCCATCTGGCTGCCGGGTGTACTGCGGGTGACCCCCTGGCCCGGACCGACCATGACGCAGTACGAATGGTATGTGCCGATTGACGAAAACCGGCACTATTACACCCAGACCATCGGCAAAAAGATTGAACAGGAAAGCGACAAGAGCGATTTTGACCGGGATTTTGACAATAAATGGAATGAAATGGCCTTGCAGGGTTTCAACAATGACGATATCTGGGCGCGGGAAGCACAGCAGGAATATTACCGCTATGACGAGGCCTGGACCGAAGAACACCTGTATGAAGCCGACCGCAACATCAGTGTCTGGCGGCAACTGGCGGCAAAGCGCAACAGAGGGATACAAAAACGTGAACATATTGTGAAGATCGGCAGACCCGTTGAATGAAGTGTTAAATTCAGGACACCCATAAATTATGATTCCATGGGTGTCCTGAATTTATCCCAAAATTATATTCCTGGATGCCCGCAAGATAATTTGTGGGTGTCCCAAATTGGTTGCCATTTCAGTGAAGCAACGTTATTCAGTGCTGATAATCGGCGGTGGTCCTTGTGGCCTCATGCTTGCGAACGAACTTGGGCGGCGTAACATCAGTGTGCTGCTCATCGATGAGAAATCCTCCACGGCTTTTAATCCGCAGGCCAATGCCACCCAGGCGCGCACCATGGAGCACTTCCGCCGGCTCGGTTTTTCCGACGAGGTGCGTGCGCTCGGCCTGCCAGCGGACTATCCCACCGACATCGCCTACTTCACCCGTTTCACTGGCTATGAACTGGCGCGGTTTTCCTTACCGCCATCCGGCGCGGCCAGGTCACGTGTTCAGAGCCTGACCGGGTCCTGGAGCGCTGCCGAACTGCCCCACAGGGTCTCCCAGAAGTGGGTGGAGAAGGTGCTATACAAACATGCCCTCGCCTGCGAGGGAAACGCGCTTCGCTTCAGTCATCGCCTTCTCGGTTTCGATCATCAGCCGGATGGTATAACTGCGCTGATTGAAGATATTGAGAACGGGACGACGTTCACGGCACAGGCCGATTTCCTGGTAGGCGCCGACGGTGCGCGCAGTCTCGTGCGCCAGGCACTCGGCTTCCAGTACGTCGGTGAGGGCGGCGCAGTACGGGATTTCATGGGTGGCCGCATGCACGCCATGTACATACGCGTGCCTGATTTTTATTCCGTGTCCGGCCATGCGCCTGCCTGGATGAACGTGACTTTCAACCGGGACCGGCGCGCGTTCATGGCTGCCGTCGACGGCAAAAGCGAATTTGCATTCCACACACAACTGCGGGCGGATGAGGATGAAGCAGCATTGAGCGATGGGGATGCCATCGATATGTTCCGTGCGGCAATGGGTGCTCAGGTCAATATCGAAATCCTCTCCCGCGGGACCTGGCGGGCCGGTTTTACCCTGGTTGCCGAACGCATGCAGAGCGATCGTGTCTTCCTCGGCGGCGATGCTGCGCACCTGTTCACGCCGGCCGGGGGGTTAGGCTATAACACGGCCATCGAGGATGCCGTGAACCTGGGCTGGAAACTGGCTGCCGTGGTGCGCGGCGCGGCGCCCCATTCCCTATTGGCCAGCTATGAACTGGAACGCCGTCCCGCGGCGGTTCGCAACACGAACTACGCCCGGGAGTTTGCCGATTCTCTCGGCGCTAACACCGCCCCCGCGGAGCTGGAGGATAACTCTCCCGCCGGCGCAGAAGCGCGCGCCAGGGCAGGAGAGTACTTTAACGTGCACGCACGCAAGGAATTCAATATTCCCGGGATCACGTTTGGATGCCGCTATGACGGATCGCCGGTTATCATCGCAGACGGCGAACCGCCCCCGGACCGCGCCAATGTTTATACCCCGACCTCCTGCCCGGGGGGGCGAGCCCCTCACTTGTGGCTCGAGCAAGACCACTCGCTCTACGATGAGTTCGGTTTCGAATGGACCCTGTTGCGTCTTGGACCGAGGCCGCCATCGACTGAGGGAATAAAAACGGCTTTCGCCGAGGCCGGTCTGGAACTCAAGGTTCTCGATGTGGCAAGCGAAATGGCTCGCGATATTTACCAGACCGACCTGGCTCTAATCAGGCCGGACCAGGTTGTGGCTTTTCGCGGGCCGGAAATCAGTGATGCCCGGGCGCTGACAGCCAAAGTCAGCGGTCATGTTCAACCGGAAACCGGTGCAACGCCGGCACAGGGGTAACTATGCATCGGGTTGTGCTTACCCCGGTCAGCGACGCGGCCGCGAAACAAATCTTCCCCTACAGTGCCAATGACAGTGAAAATCCGGAGGACCTTTGGTTGTGGCTGACAAAGACCCGGGAACGGACAGGGATTGATTTCGTAGCCATCCCGCATAACTCGAACCTTTCCAAGGGAAGCATGTTCACCCGCACCACGATGTCCGGCGAGTCCATGGATGCAGGTTATGCCCGTTTGCGGTCGGACTGGGAATCTGTGGTGGAGGTAACCCAGACCAAGGGAACTTCCGAGACCCGCCCGCTGCTGTCTCCAGGGGACGAGTTTGCCGGATTCGAGATTTATAAAAAATGATCCGGACAGTATTACTGGCAGTTTTGATAATCCTGGGCCTTGCCGGCGGGCCCACCGTATCCGCCCATGACAGCCGGCCGCTATTCATCAATATCACCGAAACCAGCGAACATACTGTGATGGTCTCATGGAAGACACCTCCTGCCGTTGACCTGAACAATGCTCCACGCATTGCATTGCCGGGTTGTGATGGTTCCGCGCAAATCCCAATACAACGACGTCTGACCGGTTCACTGATTTATTCATGCAAAACAGGCCTGTCAGAGAACTCCCTGAACATTGATTACCCGTTGTTTAATCCATCCATTTCATCCCTTGTACGCATTGTGTTCCATGACGGGCAAACGCGCAGCATTATCCTTGATCCGGGCCAGACCGTGTGGCGCATTCCGGCGCCGGATACTTTCGCAAGCGTGATCAGGGATTATTTCGCCCTGGGCGCCGAACATATATTCGGCGGGATAGACCACCTGCTCTTCCTTGCCGGATTGCTCTATATCGCCGGCACCCTGCGCCGGATCCTGATCACCGCGACCGGCTTTACCCTGGCCCACTCGATAACCCTGTTCCTGGTGGCGCTGGATGTAATCCGGGTTTCGGTCCCCGCCGTCGAAACGGTGATTGCATTATCGATCGTAATGCTGGCCTGCGAAATTGCCCGTAACGACCGCACCACGCTCACCTGGCGCCGCCCACTCCTGGTCGCTTGCGGCTTCGGCCTGGTGCACGGGGCCGGTTTCGCCGCCGCCCTGACGGAGACAGGCCTGCCGCAGACGGAAAAGATCAGCGCATTATTATTTTTCAACCTGGGTGTGGAAGCAGGCCAACTGCTCATCATCGCCGTGGTATTCACCGGCCTGTGGACAGTTTCACGCCTGTACAGGTCGCCGCCGCGTGCGTACGAGAACCGGCAATTACGCCTGGTATTCAGTTATGCGCTCGGTATCGTCTCGGCCTTCTGGTTTGTCGAGCGGTTTACGATGGCATTTGTTTAAGAATTCAGGTCTGGGAAAATATCGCTCCGATATATTCATTACTGAAAATTTCAGTGTATTACCATCTAAGCGAGTGGGATGAATCCCATTTTACGTTATCGAATAAATTAGGGTTCCAATCCCACTGTTATTCATGCAATATTGAACTGTCAAACTTCGGAGCGCCTGGTCATGCCCGATATACCGGGTTCAAAAAGCACATTACAACCTGAGGATAACCTGCAAGCGGTTGGCGAACAGGATATTTCGAGCGACAAGAATTTCCGTTTTTTCGATAACCGGCAGAAATACCTGCTGTTTGTAAACACCTGCAGCGAGAAGGAGATCATTGCGAAACGGGTGGGTATGGAACTGGGGAATATCCGGCCGAATCCCCCGGCGTTACGCATCTTTGATGCGGGCATGGGGGACGGTTCGGTTATCACCCGGGTCATGCGCGAAACACACCGCCGTTTCCCGACCATTCCGCTCTATATTGCATCGAAGGAAATCAGCCTCGAAGATGTCAGGTTATCCTTGTCAAGAATGTCGGATCGTTTCTTTGAGCATCCCTCAACAGTCCTGGTTCTGACGAATATGTATTATTCGGAGGCGCCCTGGATGTCCCCGAAGAAAGTTGAGGCCGCCCAAACCATGGTATGGAAGGACGTTGCTCTTTCAGGCACATCTGCGCACGAATTCGACGAACAGCTTGGAGATCTGGATGGTTTTCTCGCGCAAAACTGGCAGGCTTTACACAGTCCGGTAACAGGCAACCCTGTCTATGAACGGCCTGTGGTACTGGTGATATACAGGGAAGATTATCGATTTCTGCTGGACGATGTCATTCCCAGGCAAGGTAAAGTCAGGGCCGACTTTGACCTGGTGATCGCATCACAACCCTATCGATTGAGAGTTTCAGATGAATTCAAGGCCCGGAAAGTACTGAGCCCGCTGGTCCAGGCCCTGGGGCGGGGCGGCCGGTTGCTCGGCATTCATTCATACGGCAATGATCCGGGACTGGAAATAATCAAAGAAGTATGGCCCAGAGAAAATCCCTATCAACGCAACAGGCATGATTTACTGCGTACGTTGAAATCCCAGCTAGGTAAGGAAGCAAGGAAATACAACTTTAATGTTTATGCGGATGCGCGCTCGATCTTCAGATACGACATGCATACGTTACCTTCAGAGGTATCAGCCAGCATCGGCACTTCCACCTTGTTTGCGGCCTGGAACGCAGCCGTATATGTGGCGCAGATAGAAGACTCACGCTTGACCGAGGCAATCACGGACGACAGGTATCTGCTGGCGACCGACAGGATATTGAAGAAATACGGCGGTCTCTGGTTTTACGATGAATCCTTTGTGGTGTCGCGCAAAAAGAATTAGCAAACTAGCGTAAATATTACCCTTTCCGGAGCCCGGCACCTGGCAGGATTGTAATGGTTGATTGATTTTCATTCTATTCTGGACTATACTCTCAAATAATCCTACTATTAGGGACTTACTTCCTGAATGGTTAAGATTGGCAGAGTTTTGAATATTGAACTTGAGCAAGGCCAGTCCGCGTTTTTGTGGGGGCCTCGAAAGACCGGCAAGTCAACCTATCTGAAACAGGCATTTCCGGAAAGCGTCGTCTATGATTTTCTCAAGACGGATGTGACGCTGGACCTCCTTAGAAGCCCCTCACTGTTGCGTGAACAACTCCTGGCAAACAGGGAACAGGCAGCGGCATCTCCTGTTATCCTGGATGAAGTACAAAAAGTGCCTGCCATTCTGGATGAGGTTCATTGGCTGATTGAAAATGCCGGTTTGAATTTTATCCTGTGCGGTTCAAGCGCCAGGAAATTGATAAAGGGTAGCGTCAACCTCCTCGGAGGACGGGCCTGGCGCTTTGAAATGTTCCCGTTTGTCTTCCCTGAAATCAAACAGTTTGATCTATTACGCGCCCTGAACCAGGGTCTGGTACCCTCCCATTACCTCCAGCAGCATCAATATCAACGGTCGTTACGCGCTTATGTGCAGGACTACCTGAAAGAGGAAGTATTCAATGAGGGCCTGGTGCGAAACATGCCCGCGTTCTCACGGTTCTTTGAAGCGATGGGATATTCCCATGGCGGGTTAATCAACTATGCAAATATTGCGCGGGACTGTGGGGTTGACGCCAAGACCGTAAAAGAATATTTCCAGATATTGGCAGATACGTTACTGGGAACCTTTGTGCCGCCGTATAAAAAAAGACAAAACCGGCAGGTCATCACCAAGGCTTCAAAATTTTACCTGTTTGATGTCGGCATCGCCGGGCATCTCAGTCAACGCAAAATTACTGAGGCGCGCGGGGAGCAGTTCGGCAAGGCTCTGGAGCATTTTGTATTTATGGAACTTAGTGCCCATCGTTCATACCATGACTTGCATTACGGGATAAGTTTCTGGAGGACAAAATCCGGCCTTGAAGTGGATTTCATACTGGGTGACGGGGAGATCGCTATAGAAGTAAAAGGCGCAAGCCGGGTAGATAAAACGGATATGAGGTCCCTCCGAGCTTATATGAACGAGTTTAAACCAAGATTGGGGATTGTAGTATCCAACGAAAAACGCGAACGTCAGGTCGGCGATATAACCGTGCTGCCCTGGCAAGTTTTCCTGAATAAATTATGGGCGGGGGAGTTGCTGTGAGGCCGGGGATCAATGAAATTCAGCCAACCACGAAAAACGCTTATACAATCCGGCAATATATCTGTCTGCCTGGATTTCGTTCCAGACTTCAGTGGTATATTTCCAGATATCGGATAAATCTTCCTTTGCCCGGAAAGTGAGACTATATGATTTTGCCATCCCGTTCTTCCCTGAACTTTCTCAGCATTTCATCAAGTGATAACGTCACAAATTCACCGCGCTCGGCCTGAGCCGCACCCTCGGCCAAATGGGTACGTAATGCAGCCAACTTGCTCTTGCGTTCTTCCAACGTTCGCAGAGCATCACGAACCACTTCACTGGCGCTACCATAGCGGCCACTGGCAACTTCATTTTTTATGAACACTTCCCAATGTTCACCAAGACTGAGACTCGTCGTTGCCATCCAAATACCCGGTTTATTCAATTTGAATAAATATAAGGAAGCTCTGATCAAGTCCGTCCGGGACTTGTCAGAGTACGCACAAATCGGCAGGATAGCCGATTTGCACGACTTGTTGCCGCTTTGCGGCGAGCTACAAGGATGTAGCGAGTGAAAACAAAAATGCGATTTTTGTTTTGCTCCCAAAATCAATGACCTACAGTCATTGATTTTGACGGCACATCCCTGTACCGTAGAGAACCTCTGAGTTAATCAGAGGTTCCATAAATATACAACAAATTAACAGGTTTGAACACTTCTGTGTCAGAGGTAACATCGGCACTCATGGTTGAAAATAGCATCTGCGCCGTGCCCGCATGGTCGGGCAGACCGGATGCAGTTCTTTACCGGTACGTCTGATTTGGCATAAACGTACTGGTTATTCTACGTCGAGCACGCCGAGTTCGATCAGCATGCCCAGTTCGTCGCGGCAGACCCATTCTTCTGCAATTTTGCCATCTTCAATCCTGAAGTTTGCGATAGCGGACCAGCCTACCGTTTTCCCGGCCACCTCGTGATAGCCGATGCGGCTTTTCCAGTTGTCTCGGTGAACCGCCAGGTGGCTTAACCGGCAGGAGATGCGATCATCGGAGCCGAACATCTCGTAAATTGTCGTTTTTATTGAACTGTAGCTGTCGATAACCCTCGAAAGACCGGCCTTGAAATTTTCAATACCGACGATGGGTTTCGCCACTTCCGGCCGGTGGATAATACAATCGTCGGTGTAGTATTCACCCAGCAAGTCGATATTGAAGTTATCAACGACTTCCGCGAAATAGCCCCTTACGATTTCTTTATTCTCTTCAACTGACATTCTGTAGTCCTGCCTCTGGTAAACCTGTATTTCGCCCACTATTACTGTTCGGTCGACTCTTCTCTTTTGCGCAAATCGACCACGACATCGCTCTTCAACATGCTTTGACAGGCCAGTACATATCCGGCCGCAAGTTGTTTGCGGGTCAGTGTATAGGAAAAGTCAAGGATCGGTTTGATTTTGCCTTCGATCAACCTGCACCTGCAGGTACCGCAGGTACCGACTGTGCACTGGTGCGGGAAGGCGATATTCTGATCCAGGGCTGCCTGCAGGAGTGTTCTGTTGCGAGGCACATTGAATTTCTTTTGGGGGTGTTGAATTAGCGCTGTATACGATTCCTTCCGCTTCAGGATGTCTTTAATCCAGCCAGTCATGGCTCAATAAGGCACATGTCAAAAATCATTGAGCACAGTACAACCATGAAGTCGATGTCTGTTAGGAGGCCCCAGCTTCAATTTGCATCGTGTTGCGGTAATATTCCCAAAAACCGATGACTGCCGATTCCGTCACCAGGTGTTCCGTATCTTCCGCTTTGCCGCCCCCCATGCCGATATAGGATGATTTTTCCTGGTCACGAATAATTGCTTCATGCACTATTTCCACGGCTTCACCGTCTTCCATCGAGATCAGACCGGCAGGACCTATCAGGTTGCCTTGCTTGTTCCTGATGTTCTGCATTTCCTCATCATCATCTTCATAACCGAACTGGGTCCATACCAGTTCAAACTGCCCCGGTCCTTTTGTGACGGTCTGTCTCACTGCCAGCGTATTGGCGATCTGCTGCAGGACCAGGTTCGGAAATGTAGTCAATATGACCAGGGTCACGCCGTCGTCAAACTCTTTCTTGCCTGCCAGCAGGGACGGGTCTTTCAGGGTGAATTCGGCATTGAACGTCCTGAGTCCGTCATACCCCTCAGTTTTTCCTTCGTCGGTTCCCTGGGATGCGGTCAGAACCGTGTGGCGTTTTTTATTATCCATCCAGCTGCCGCCTTTTTGTGTTGACCGGTAGAGGCCGAAGGTCGTATGAAACAGGTGCAACAAACTTGCATGGTAAGGATCCCGGGTATTTTCTGCGTACAATTTCCAGTTTCCCCGGACCAGTTGCCGCTCATCACCAAGCACCTTGATCGGGCTGTGACATATTCGTTCTATATGCTTGACGATCACGACCCCCAGGTAATCCCGTAAGGGCTCGACCTTGTCTGAAAATGTAGCGAAAATCAGGTGGCCCACCGTATCGACGCGCAACGTGTCCAGCCCGTGTTGTTCCATCCTGAACCCTTCCGGCATCCCGCCCCGGCCACCCAGTCCGCGGCGGAACGGTACCCCGATCAATTTTCCCTGCATATCATATTTCCATTGATGGTAGACACACTCCAACTCATCGACGTTGCCCCTGGCGCTGCGACAGACTAGGGCGCCCCGGTGGGCGCAACGGTTGGTCATCACGTTAATGCCGCCCTCCCTGTCCCGGGTGACTATTACCGGCGTATCGCCGATATAAGTTGCCTTGAAATCCCCGGGGTCCGGAATCTCCGCGGTCAGACCGATAAAGGACCAGTTATCGCCCCGGAAGATCCTTTCCTGCTCCACCTCGTAGATTTTGGCGTCCGTGAACACGCCATAAGGCACGTGGCCGGCCTCATCATCTATCGGCCAGTACAGCGAGCCGTTTGTCGTATCGATCACTGCATTCATCGGTTCCTCCGGCATTAAATCGGGGTCACCAGCAAACTCTTGATTTGGTGGGTGTCGAATATGGCGATTTTCTCCCTGAATTTTAAAACCTCTCCATCCGCTACGATCCTGTCCACGTATTTACCTGCATTATAAATCTCCGTTGCGCCGTCCGTTTTCGTCTGCATAACCAGGTAATTGCTCTGAACGCTGATAACCTCCTCACTCAGGTCCTTGATGAGAATGTTACTGAGCACATGCCGATAATTGTGTTCGGCGTAGACGTTTGCGTTGCGCAGGGACACAACCCTGTCTTCAAGCATTCCCTTGCTGTCGCAATATATTGCGGCAGCCGGCAGGTTACGGTCATGGTTCTCCCTGGAAATAATTTTATATATGCAATTTTCCGTAAAAAACTCAGGCCACTGTTCCAGCCTGTCATCGTCAATACATTCCACGTAACAGCCCTGCAGTCGTTCCACATGGTAATGTAATTCCATCTCGGTCAGCTTGTTCAGTTCCATCCTGCTACCCGGTTCGCCTCTGTTGCCAGTTGTAATTCCGCCGCCGTTGCATGGTTTTCATCCCACAGCCTGATGTGCTCTCGCATGCGTTTATGCCATAAAGGGGGCACTAGGGCCAACAAAAAATACCCGTAGGCGCTGCCGACCCGCGCGGCATCCCGGTATGGCGTGAGTTCCCAGTAAGGCACCGTGGGATCAGTATGGTGCTGTGAATGCGTTACGATCTCGAAGGTAAGAACGCGCGACAGGGGACGGATGTGGTTCCAGGCGTGGCGTATTTCGATGGGTGTGTCCGGCACGCGTATCAGACCGTAATGTTGTACGTAACTGAAGACACAGACTATACATTGTCCTATTAAAGAGATAAGCAAAACGCTGATGCCGGCAAACAGGCTCACACTCAAACAGAAAAACAGAAACAGTGCCAGGTAACCGGCAACCGCCCATAAAACTATGTTGCCGGGAGACCAGTGACTCATTCCCTTATTGGCGAAACGCTGCTTTTCCATGTTCCAGGGTTCAGTATGAAAAAACGGGAGCAGCCGGGCAATAAAGGCGTATACGGATTCACCCCGGTATGGCGTATCGATATCATTTTTTGTCGAGGTCTCAATGTGGTGGCCTTTGCGGTGCTCCAGCTCCACGTCCCCCGAAACCAGGGTAACTGCAAATAAATCACCAACAAAGCGGGAGATGCTTTCATGGCGATGAAATAATTCGTGGGAAATGGGTAAACCCACCGCGGCCGTAATACCGGCTACCGAAATAATCGTGCCCAACCATTCCCACCACTGGTAGTCTGTCTGCAGGAACCACCAGAGGCCGTACCAGAGAAATAACCAGGGGATCAGTTGAATATACAGCATGAACAACGCACCCGCCGGCCGCATATCACGTTTGCGCAAATCGTCCTCAAGGAAATATTCCACGCCCGCCACCAGCGGAAAGAGAAGTACGCCGAACCAGCAACCTGCCCCGCCCAGCATCACGCCCAGGGTGGTAATAATAAAAAAACCACCCGGCCATACATAACGCAGATAATCTGTCACCCTCACCTCCTGCAACACCGTTGATCTGACTGAGATCGGAATGTTGTTTCATGCCCTGATACGATATTAACCGAAACCCATTGATGCCGATATATAAAATTTTATCATCAATAAGAATGCCTGGGTATGTATGGAGCAACCCGCAGCCAACCTGTCCGGGTTGTTTTACCGCTTTTTTATTTCCGCTGCATTAATCAAATCAATCACGGAACAGATTACGGCAGATTACGGCATCCCAGTATCCCAGTATCCCTGTATCCCTGTATCCCTGGAAATATTAAGACTTGAATACTGAACGGTATTACCGTACAATCACGGCATGATTGTCCGCTCTGCTCGTCACAGGGGCCTGCGCCGGCTGCTTGAGGATGACAACCCCCGGTTCCTGCGGCAGGCCCTCGTCGGTCGGGTGCGCAAGATCTTGACGGTACTGATCCTGGCTGAGGACATCGATGAGTTTATTGCCGGCGCACCGCGAGGTTGGTATGTCCACCGGCTCTCAGGTGACCGGCAGAACGAATGGAGTGTTTCAGTA
Source organism: Gammaproteobacteria bacterium (assembly GCA_965116495.1). Classification (GTDB taxonomy): domain Bacteria; phylum Pseudomonadota; class Gammaproteobacteria; order Eutrophobiales; family Eutrophobiaceae; genus JAAXHV01. The sequence goes on from OZ220696.1 coordinate 2,369,483, forward strand.
TCAGGAAACTGGCGAATCACGGTCGAAGAAGAAGACGGTTATATCGACCGCTTGAACCTGGAGGATTACCACTGATGACTATTAACCGAAGCAACGTGAACATGACTCCTTCGCATCCGGGCGACTTCATACGCACAGAGGTCATTGAGGCACTGAACCTTAGTATGACAAGGGCAGCACAGGTTCTGGGAATTCGCCGGGCTACACTTTCAGCCTTGTTGAACGGCCATTCATCGCTATCACCGGAGATGGCGCTACGTATTGAGAAAGCCTTTGACATCAATATGGATATGCTGTTACGAATGCAGGCCTGGTGGGATGCCTCGCAGATGCGTTCCCGCGCAAGCGAGGTCAATGTCCGGCGTTATGAACCTGCATGATTAACATAACACGACCATGCAATGAGCATGAATTTCAGAGGACGCGGGAGTCAGGTCGCACTTGACATTATCATACCCCTAGCTACACTTGTTTCAGTGTATAAATACTGGAGGAGCGGTACTGTATTGCCAGTGGTGTTCTGCCCAATTCAAGGAGAAAGGAACTTATGAATATAACTTTTGATACCCACTATGCGGTTAAGACCATTACGGAATCGGGGTTAACCGACACACAGGCGGAAGCGATAGTCACTACGATAAACAATGCCATGAATCAAAACCTCGCAACGAAGGCGGACATTGTTTCACTAAAGGCTGAGATGCTTGTGCTGAAATGGATGGTCGGATTGGTCATAGCCGTCGAGGTATTGCCTCTGCTGAAGGTTCTGTTCGCATGACAACTCATCCCAGCGTAAGCCGATCTCCAAAAATCGGCTGGCGGGAACTACCATACCCTCATACACTGGTAAGCGCAATGCCTGCTCCGACAACTGCTAAACATAGTCCACTTTATCAGAGAGGAGTAAAACATGGCTAAGATAGAAGGCGGTTGTCTGTGCGGCAACATACGCTATACAAGCGAGGCTGAACCCCTGGCAACGGTGATTTGTCATTGCATCAACTGCCAGAAACAAAGCGGCGGGGCATACTCGTTGAACCTCGTCATGCCGAAAGGTTCACTGGATATACAGGGTGAAATGACCACCTACGTGGATACCGGTGACAGCGGGAGCACGCTGGACCGCAACTTCTGCGGCCGCTGCGGATCGGCAGTCAGCAGCGAACCTTCGGTAATGGATACCATCACAGTACTCAAGGCAGGCTCCCTGGATGATGCCTCCTGGGTCAGGCCAGTCATGGAAATCTACTGCGACAGCGCCCAGCCATGGACCCGGGAACACGTGGAGATGCAATCCCATCCGAAGATGATGCCGTCGTAGGGGTAAGATGATTGCAGCCAGGTCCTCGTAGTTGTTCCACGGCAAGAAGGCATCTATAGTACCAACCTGAATCCCGCCGCAAAGTCAGCAACCAGACGCTGGTATCCACGAATAGAGTCATTAACGAGTCCGTTCTCGCTTATAGCCGTATTCGTTATCCCAATCGAATTCTCCAAAAAGATCCAGGAACCGCTTCTGCTCTCTACGTGCGACGAATTCAAACAACGCCTTTTTGACGGTCGCCTTCTTCGTTTTATCACTACGATTGGTTCTTTTCGTTCCAGTATGGTTAATTTTATCCACCGCAGGGTGTAAAGAAATTATGACAATCTCGATAACTCTCTGATTGTAGTATATTTATTATACCTCTTTCTGGTTGGTACGTTTACTGCAATGTAGTACTATCCAGCTAAATTAAAAACAGGTAGTTCTTTCAGGGGGCCTACGATGAGGAATGTTCACTTTGGCAGGGGGATCGTTGCAGCAGTAATTCTGATCTCGACAACGGCAGGCTACGCAGTTACCGAACTCGATGAAATTATCGTTACCGCAACCCGCCAGAATCAGTCGCTGGCGGATGTCTCAAGCGCGGTCAGCGTGGTGGAGAAAGGTGCTATCCAGGCCGGCCGCCAGCAACTGGGCCTGGACGAATCGCTGACCCGGGTACCCGGCATCTTCTTCCAGAATCGTTATAACTTCAGCCAGGACCTGCGCGTCGCGATCCGGGGCTTCGGCGCCCGGGCAAACTTCGGTATTCGCGGCATCAAGGTGTTCGTCGATGACCTTCCGGCGACACTGGCGGACGGGCAGAGCGGGGTCGACGATATCGATATCGGTTCGGTCGGCCGCATCGAAATTATCCGTGGACCGTCTTCCGCGTTGTACGGCAGCGCCTCCGGCGGCGTCATGAGCCTTTACACGGAGGACGGGCCGGATACGCCATTCGCCGAGGCACGGGTAACCGTGGGCGAGTACGACCACCAGAAATACCAGCTCAAGTTCGGCGGGCAAACGGGCAAACTGAATTACCTGGTGAACGGTTCCTACATGGAGAGCGACGGTTACCGGGAGAATTCCAGGGTGGAACACGGCCTGGTGAACAGCAAACTCCGCTACGAATTTGATGAAGACTCCGACCTGACCCTGATCTTCAACCTGGTGGATTCGCCCCAGGCCGATGATTCCGGCGGTATCTCGCAGGCCAACGTGGATATGGACCGGCGCCAGGCGCAGCCCAGGAACCTCAGCTCCAACGCCGGTGAAGAACTGGAACAACAGAAGGTCGGCTGGATCTACCGCAAGCAGTTTGGTGAGAACCACGAGATCAGGGTGCGCAACTACTACCTGTGGCGCGACTTCATGGCCTTTCTGCCCATCGGTTCCCATATCCGGTTTGTGCCCGATGACGGAGTGGTTGAGTTCGACCGGTTCTTTTTTGGCGGCGGTGGGCAATACAGCTATACGGGAGAACTGATGGGCCGTCCCAATCAATTCACCGCGGGCTTCGATATCGACATCCAAGAAGACGATCGGCAACGTTATTCCAACGATGCCGGGATTCAAGGCGCATTATCCTTTGACCAGTTGGAAGAAGCGGAGGCTTATGGATTTTACATCCGCAACAGCCTTGCAATTTCCGATTCCCTGCAACTTACGCTGGGTGGCCGTTATGATGTTGTGGACCTGTCCGTTGATGACCGCTTCCTGGCCAACGCGGACCAGTCCGGTGAACTGGACTTCGAGGAATTCAGTCCAAGCGCCGGTTTGACCTGGAGCGCGACGGATGCAGTCAGTATCTATTTCAACTATGCGACCGGGTTTGAAACGCCCACTTTTACCGAACTGGCTAATCCGGCAAGAAACCTTGATGTAAGTCTTGGCGGATTCGCCTCGGTAGATGCCCAGAACGCGGAGAGCTTTGAAATCGGCGCCCGCGGTCTTATCGGGGAGCGTGTTTATTTCGACATCGCCGGATTTATCATGGAAGTGGAAGACGAGGTAGTCAGCGTCGCCAATATCGGCAATCGTACTTTTTTCCGGAATGCCGATACCGACCGCAACGGCATTGAGGCCGCCATCGTCGTGGATATCCTGGAAGGCTTGCAGCTCACCGCATCCTATACGTATTCCGATTTCGAGTTCGACAGCTTTCCGACCAACATGGCTGCGGAAGGCAAGATGCTGCCCGGTATTCCCGAGAACCAGTTATTTGCGGAACTGGCCTACCGCCACGATTCCGGATTCTACCTGAGCTGGGATATCCTCGTGGTTGACGACCTGGCAATCAATAACGCCAATACCGCTATTTCCGATTCCTATGAAGTATCGAACCTGAGGGCGGGACACCGTTTGCAGATGGCAGGATTTGAATTGTCTCCGTTCATCGGCATCAACAACCTGTTTGACACGAAATACATGGCCAACCTGCGCCTCAACGGTTTCGGCGGTAGGGTATTTGAGCCGGCGCCAACGCTGAACGTGTATGGAGGGGTGTCGGTCCGGTTGAACTACTGACCCTGGTTACAAGTCAAATAATCCCTCGCTTGCCGCCTTCGCCTCAATAGCGAGATATTCGCCGTCGCGGGTGAGCAGAAAATCAACTTCTGTCCTGGACTCGACCGGCACCCAATAATGGATGTCATCAAACACCGACTGCTCCTCCGCGTGAGCGCGCAACAGGCTCAGTATCCAGCCCTCGAACAGAGCGCCGCGTTCCTCTATGGTATAAAGTCATAAGTAGCCGAAAAGTGGCGACATTACAAGTAATGTCCCGGTTTCATCAGACGCTGTATTTTTCCTCAAAGTCGAAAACCAGCGTCGGTCTTTCTGCAAAATGATTATATAGATGTCCCGGAATTGCGGGATCAGGGAAACTCAGACTTTACTTTCTCAGATTTCAGACTATAGTATTGTTATCAACTGTTGATAAGTTAATACATGGATACCATGGATATCGGCCTGCAAGTAAAGAATACAGTCTGATGTCTTTGATTGAAGAGGCAAAGGTCATGCCTAATTTGCACGTCGGTATTATGCCAAGAGAACGGTTTCAGCAGCGCGTATTGGACATTGCAGGCGGTCGTATCAAACCCGGAAGGGGAGAACCGGAAATCTGGTTCAGTTCGATGAAATCATTCAGCGAGGTGTTGAGTGATAACAATGTCCGCTTACTGAAAATGATCGCGGAACAGAAGCCTTCCAGTATCAAGGAACTGGAAAAACTAAGCGGACGGAGGAGCAGTAACCTGAGTAGAACGTTAAAAACGTTTGAGCGATATGGCTTGGTTGACCTGCGAAAGGTTCCCGGCAGTCGAGCGATTTTGCCCGTTGCCAAAGCTACCGGCGTCAGGCTGAGCTGTGACTTTGCGTCTTATTAATTCAAGCCCTGTCTTAAACCGCCCTTGTTCCCTTCACAAGATTATTTTATGGTTGCCCGTTTGAGTGAGATTCTGGATGGACTTGGACTGGACGCGAACCGAAGTGCTTGGTAATCTACCTTGATACGTCTACAGCACTCGCTTAGCTCCTGGCTGGCCAAAGCGTTTGTATAAGAACCCAGGTTTTCGGCATTATCAGATGCCAGACCTTTATCTTCAGAACTTCCCTGCCTTTCCAGTAACATTCAATAAGCCGTGACCATTGACCGTTTGTACTTGTCGCACAAGCGTTGTTATTAAGATTACAAAATCGATATTTGTAGTAGTATGCTGCATTTGACGGCTGTGCAAGGGACGGCTTGGCTTGAGCAACCTGTTGAACGTTCTGTCACGATATAAACCTTGGTGTCATGAAACAGTTCTTGTTATATATCCTGTTACTTGCGGGCTGTGTTACCACACCCTTAGCCGCTTCCGAGCTAAGTACTATCAAAAATACCACACTGATTGAGGTCGACATGAACGATGGCGATAGTTTCATGGTCAATGCGGAAGGCCGTGAATTGTATTTACGCACACTGCTGTCCCAAGAAAATCGTGTTGATGTAATATAACGTATTCATTTTATTAGTAAAACAGCGATTTTTAACGGGCATCGATTAAAACTGCCTCCGGTGGCTGATAATACCCTCCTGATTTTCATCTCTATCAGGAGGAACCCTCATGCCGTCCGGTCACTATGTCTTTTCTCAGGTCATGGCCCATTTGCCCATGAAACCCTTCCGCCGTTGCGTGCAACATTATCACGGCAATCGTTACATCAAATCGTTTACCTGTCTCGACCAGTTCCTCTGCATGGCCTTTGCCCAACTCACCTACCGTGAGAGCTTGCGCGATATCGAGGTCTGCCTGCGGGCGCACCGGGACAAACTCTATCACATGGGGCTGCGCGGCGGCATGGCCCGCAATACCCTTGCCCATGCCAACCGGCAACGCGACTGGCGCCTCTACGCCGACTTCGCCCACGCCCTCATCCGCCTGGCCCGACCCCTGTATGCCGACGAGGACCTGGGGCTGGAACTCGACAATACCGTCTATGCCCTCGACTCCTCCACCATCGACCTGTGTCTGTCCGTGTTCCCCTGGGCCCGCTTCCGCCAAACCAAGTCAGCGGTCAAACTGCATACCTTGCTGGACTTGCGCGGCAATATCCCCACCTTTATCCATCTCTCCGACGGTAAACTGCACGATGTCAACGTCCTCGACCTCCTCCTCCCCGAGCCCGGCGCCTGCTACGTCATGGACCGCGCCTACCTGGATTTCCAACGCCTGTTTGCCCTGACGATGGCCGCCGCCTTCTTCGTTATCCGGGCCAAGTCCAATACTCGCTACCGCCGCCGTTATTCCCGACCCGTTGATAAATCAACCGGCCTGCTGTGTGACCAGACCATCGTCCTGACCGGTGTCCACACCGCCACCCACTACCCGCAACCCCTGCGACGCATCAAATACCGCGACCCGCAAACACACAAGACGTTCGCTTTCCTCACCAACCACTTTGCCTTGCCCGCACACACCATCACCGAATTGTATCGCTACCGCTGGCAGGTCGAATTGTTCTTCAAATGGATTAAACAACACCTGCGTATCAAAGCATTCTTCGGCACCTCGGAGAATGCCGTCAAAACCCAAATCTGGGTCGCCGTCAGTGTCTATGTCCTGGTGGCGCTCATTAAAAAGCGTCTTCATCTCTCCACAGAACTCTACACAATGTTACAGATTTTAAGCCTGACCCTGTTTGAAAAAGTACCCTTATATCAATTACTTACTCAGAGCGATTACAAAACAGACCACCGTGATATACTTAACCAATTGAATCTATTCGATTAATTCTTGGGACACTAATGATTTACGCATCTACTATGTCGACTGCCCAAAGACCGCATACCACAGCAAACCTGATCTGGAACTAATCCTCGAACAACAGTTTCATTTCGGCCTGGAACAACCCCATGAGGTGGTAAGCTATGGGGAACAGGCTGCTGAATACGTGCAACAAGTACTATCTCGGCCATTCACCATCCATACCAGTTACGCCAACGCGCCGAGGCGTTCTGCTTCAAATTGGTATTACGCCTTCATCGAAACCCACGATAACCGTGACCTAGCAGTCTGTCGGACTTGGGCGCTGCGATTATCTTTGCGGACCACTTTTCAGGTCTTTTTGTCGCGGCAAGGCGCACGTGCATGTTGCCTGAACCTATACATGTACATTATGGGGATGTACAGACCTCACCAGGCGCCTGTCCTGACCGGGTAAACACCCACTGCCCCCTGCATCAGGCCAGCTGCATGTTATGCAGGCGTTTACAGTTGTAGGCCAGGGCCAGTAACTGCCACTCACCGGTCACCTTCTCATGGCCGCGCAGGAGAAACTGCCGGAACCCCAGGGCCTGCTTCATGATACCGAACACCGGCTCCACGGTCTGCTGCCGCAACCGGTAGCTGGCCCGGTTGTCCGCCTGTGATAACTTCTCTTGCATCGCCACCAGCCAGGGCGCTTTCGCCGGCTTGGGCTTGGCCGCCTGCGCCGGGTCCGGCAACGGGCGGAAGTCATGCCGCCGGCGCCGGTCCTCCGTCCCCACCGCCACCAGCACGTCTATCTCCCGACCGGTCAGCGCAGCCACTTCTGTCTCCGTCGCATAGCCGTTGTCCGCCAACACCTGGGCAGGGGTCCCCAACGCCGCCGGCACCGAGTCAATGTCAGCGACCAATTCGTTGCGGTCGCTGGCGCATTGGCTGACCCGCGTCCCCAGCACCAACTGGCTGCCGTCCGCATCCACCACCGCCTGCGCATTGTACGCCTGCCGGTACTCACTGCGTTTGTTCTTGCGCATCAGGGAACTGTCCGCATCCGTCAGGTTCACCTGGGTGTCCTCCGCCGGGGTGTCTTCCGGCGGCTTGATAGGGTGCCCCTTGGCCCGGCCCCGACGCTTCTCACGCGCCGCCACCTTGCGCTCGTACTCGGCCTGGTCCGCCTGCGCTTGCGCCTTGGCCTGGCGCTCCAGACGTGCGCAGGCCGCATCCAGTTGCGTCGCCAGCGCCTCCCGCCGCGCCAACGCCTTCGGCAACTGCTGCGGGTCCGCCGCGTCCTGGCTGTCCGCACGCTCCGCTTCGGCCAGCAAATCCTTGACCTCACCCCGCAACTGCTCGCGTAATTCCACCGCCCGGTCATAGCGGATACTGCGCCGCTTGCTCGCAGCCGCCTTCACCTTCGTCCCGTCCACACTCACCCGGCCCACCGTCAACAACTTCAATTCCTTCGCCAGCAATAACACCTCCACAAAACCCGCCTGTACCGCCTCAAGGTTCTCCCGCCGGAACTTGCAAATCGTGTCATGGTCCGGGTGCGTGTTCGCCGTCACGTAACGCACCCCGATATCCCGGTACGTCGCTCGCTCAATCCGGCGCGAGGAAAAAATACCGTTCGCATAACAATAAATCAGCAACGCCAGCATGATACGCGGGTGATACTGTGCCGACCCCGTGCCCCGGGTGTTCACCACAAACTGACTCAAAGGCACCCGTTCCACCGCTGCCACGACAAAATGCGCCAGGTCATCCTCGGGTAGCCACTCGCGTAAATCCGGTGGTAACAGGTAGGGTTGGTTACGGTCACTTTGCACAAAGTTTTCCATCGAAGCAGCCTCTATCGAACAGCGTGTGGTATCATCAAATCGTGTCGTCTATTATACCTCTATCCCAGCCCTAAGTCCGACAGACTGCTAGGCTATCTCCTTATCGAGCAGGGCCTGGCTAGAATTCACGGCAAGACACGTCCAAGTCCCAACGGCAAGCCCAGCCATACCGTGTTGGAAGAGTTACAAGACCTGCGCACCGCCGCTCTGCTGAACCGTGCCGGAATCTGGCAATCAACTCAACCCCAGAGCTTGGCTGAAATGCGTAATCGGCTGCGTAAAGACGCAGAGAAACTGAAAGAATTGCGGAACAACTTAGCGCAAGTACGCACCCCCGATGATCCGCCGCTCAACCTGAATACCGTATCAAACAAGGAACTCCAGTCAATCCCCGGCATCGGCCCGGTGACCGCCAACAAAATCACCGCCGCCAGACCTTACCGGTCCGTTGACGACTTGTTGAATATTCCTGGGATTGGGCCGAAGACCTTAGGGGAGATAACCCCTTACGTTACGATAAAGGCGGAATAATCAAACAGTTGAATACCTGTCAGCTGATCGTAAAAAGCTATCTGCTTGCATTCCGTTGGTCTTCAGGTATTAATGACTCGTTTGAGAACAAACACACTGAATACGGTGACAAAAGACTGGAACAATACCCCTGGTTAAGACCGCGGTGATTTGAATCGCAGTTGAAAAACTCGGAACAGGAGATTATCCTTTTGCTCTGTAACCAATTTTTGACAGAATTGCATAAAGGCCGACCGGAGCAAAGCAGGGGACGCACAAACGGCTCCGCCAGAATAAGAACGACAACCGGATTGCCATGAAAAAATATTTGCTTCACCCCCCCCGAGTGAAAATTCAATGAATTGGCTACGGCGCTTGTTTGGTAAAAAAGAGCCCGAGAAAACAGAGGTATTGGAAGCATTTCCAGCTATAGACAAAGCGCAGGTCCGCAATACAGCCCGTCTGGTCGAGCAAGCGGAGACTGACGGGGCAAATGAACACCCGGCATCCACATCAAACGACGAAAGCCTGACGGAACAGACGATTCGCAAAAAGTGTGAGGAACGCCAGCGCGAATATATAAAAAACTATGAAAACCGTCAGCAGAGGAACTTATCCAGGCTGTACAACATTCATGAGGCCTGGAGCGTTGATACAGTCCAAAACAAGCTAAAGGAAATGATAAATGATGTTATCGCCGCAGGAAAAGCTGCTTTCGGACCGATTAATACAAGCGCCAATGACTTGAAATCTCTTGCTGAAGACCTGCGCCACTTCAGGCATGAACACGGATTATTGAACCGAGCGCCAGTGTATAAGGATGTATGGCATTACAGAATTTTTCTTCTGATTGCGTTTCTGATTGAACTGGTTATCACTGTGTTTCTGTTAAGAGAGAGTGGTGGACTACCAATGGTCTTGGTACTGTCTGTCATATATTGCTTCCTTAATTGTTGGGTTCCGATATTGATTGCGAATAAATTTGGCGGGCGGAGTATTAGCTATCGATGGACACAACATCCTTATAAAATGCTCATTGGGTGGATAGTTACAATTCTTACAATAATATTCCTTGGCGGCGGGCTAAACTTGTTAATGGGCCACTATCGCTCTGCAGCGTTAGAGTTGACTACGATAGACTACCAGCAATACGACCTCGAATCCTTGACAGAACTCACTAAGCAGATAGCCACTATCGGTGTCACAGCTTTGGATAATTTTAGGGGATCACCTTTCGGGATCAATGATGTATGGTCTTGGCTACTAGCTATCGCGGGATATTTCATTTTTCTCCTCGGCTTTCGGGAAGGTTTTGTAAAAGATGATCGCTACCCGGATTATGGAGAAAAGGCGCGGCGTTATAAAGCACAGCGAGAAAAATATGACGAGGAAATCTCTGAGCTAATTGAGAAATTCAAAAAACAACAAAAGTATGGAGTAGACGATATAGAAAATGAAAAACGCAAACTCAGAGATAATTTTGCCCGTGACCCTGAACTCCGCTCCAATATTCAGGCGTTCCAAGGACAATGTGAACGCGCATGCCAATCCCTTAACAATGATTATCAGGAATTAATAAACCAATATCGGCAGATCAATATGGAAATCAGGAAAACCTCAGCCCCGATTTATTTCCAACGTGAGCCGCAGTTATCACCAATGAAGATACCTGAATTTGAAATCCCATCTGAAGATACAGCAGACCGAAAGAACCTTCTGATTAAGCAGCTAAGCGAGTCCACAAGTATATTGCATAGAAAGTTTGAAGAGTTGATTAACAAAACTAAACCTGCACAAGAAGTTATAAAACTCGATCCCTTGGGGATCAGAATAACGAATAATCTTTATGAAGAATAAAACGTCCTTTGCCAAGATCGCATTTATAGTCCTTTTAATTGTTGTAATTGCTGGAATAATAGCATTTTTCCTCATCGAAACGCCAAAACTTCATGGCAAAACAGGTTGTCCGAGAGAAAAGGGACATACTGCCGTTACCCTGTCCATAGTGCTTGATGCCACGGAAAATTATGGTGAGACACAGCAACGTTCTATCGTTAACACAGTATGGGACAGTGTCGAGGCACTGGAAGTCTACGACCGTATTAAGATCTACACAGTGGAATCAACTGCTCAACCTCCCATATTTCATTTGTGTAAACCAGGAAAGGAACTTCAGGATTCACCCGCACACAGACTTTTGAAAGACGTAAGGTTCAAAAAATATCTGAACGATGCCTTGGAAAAATTACAAGGAACGAGCGATGAATCTCCAATCATTGCATCTCTGGGCTGGGTCGCTGCTGACCGCGAACGGGACGGCTCATCCCAGCACATTTTGTTGGTATCAGACCTGATCGAAAATTTCGATGGTTTCTCGCAATACAGTCCAAGCTGGCCAGCGGTTTACAAAGCTAACCGTAAACGAATCCACGATCAGTGCCCGATGCTAAATGGCGTCCAAATCAATATCCTTTGGCCTACGCGCCCGGACCAATCCACCCAGGACAACACACTGGTTTCTTGGTGGGATGAATATCTGGGGGCCTGCGGCGGTTACGTAAACTCCATTAACAAGATAACCGGCGTAAACTAAATTGTTGAGCAACAAACAGTTATTCTTCTGGTTCGTTGTTAGCGGTATTGCCCTGTTGCTAGTTCTGCGCCTCGGTTTCGACTCTCCGACATGGCTTACGGTCTTAGTTCTATGCGCTCTCATCCTCGCTTACACAGGAGCTGCTTGGGCTTACGAACACTTCCAGGACGAACGGGCGGCTGACAACCTTTACTATATGGGTTTCATCTTCACTGTATGCACGCTCGGAGTATCCCTTATTCGATTTTCCACGCAAGAGAATGTTCTGAACCACATCGTCAGCGACCTTGGTATCGGCCTCTCTACAACGGTGTTGGGTTTGTTCTTACGAGTGCTGTTTCTTGGACGGGAATCATCAGAACAGATTGAGCATAGAGTACGCGAAGAACTGGTTGACGTGGCTGAGGCCACTATCGCCAGGATTCGTGTAACGGCGGATATTGTTGAAGAAGGACAAATCGCTACGCGGCAAGCTCTCGAAGAAATGAACACCAGCGTAAAAGCAGCTTCAAATAAACTGGTGGCGAATACGAATCTATTGGAGAAACGGGTATCGGATATGATCAATATACCGCCTGACCTGCTCAGTTCCCAACTGTCTCCGGCCCTGGATACTGCTTCTCAGTCAATCACCAGATTTACAAACCAGATAGAAAACATTGAAATCCCGGATGACCTGATTACTTCCCGCACCAACCAGATATTTGCGCGCCTTACCGAAACAATTGAAGAAGGACAAATCGCTACGCGGCAAGCCATCGACGGAATGAACACCAGCATAAAGGTAGCTACCACTAAATTGGTAGCGAACACAAACCGCCTGGATGAACGAATATCAGCAGCCATCAACATCCCCCCGGACATGGTCAGTTCCCGGCTCTCGCCAGCCTTGGATAGCGCTTCTCAGTCAATCACCAGATTCACAAACCAGATGGAAAACATTGAAATCCCGGATGACCTTATTATTTCTCGCACTAACCAAGCATTTGCGCGCCTTGCGGAATCCATAGGTAAGCTTACGGATCAAATATCCGTTGATGTTCACAAGCACATGTCCGGTGTCTTTGACACTGACCAAGCACAAAACCTGATCCAGCAGATAGAAAAATCCCTGATCGAGCGTTTTCAAACAATCGAAATACCGGCAGAACTCTTGACACAACGAATTGAGCCCGCGTTAGATCAGGTTAACTCAAGTACACGAGTATTCGTTAACCGCATGCAAAATCTGTCATCTTCCCTGGAAGACACTCAACAGCAATTGATGAAGTGCAATGGTCATATCGCCACTCTGGATATGGATAATGTCCGTTCTGTTGTTGATGCGATCGACGCTATTGATTCACTGCTAAAGAATGTACAGGAAACGATTGAAACACAACGCAACCTGTCCTCTGCCCACAATCAGCATCTCTCGGATCTATCTAACAGGGCAGAAGCCTTGTCTGCCGTGATCGAAAACAGCTTATCGGGACTAAGCGACTTGAATAACAGTCTTGACGCCCTATGCCAAGACACTAAGGAGCAAGCGAAGCCCAAGACACGATGGCCTTGGTCGCGATAGTAGGTACAGTCCAGGCCCGCATATACCCACCGTAGTCATCATGCCATTTCCGGATACTCTAAGCGCCGGTCGTCGCGGCTTTCTGATGGGGATCATCCTGGCTGAATTAATGCTCATCACACTATTCGTATTACTCCTGTTCCTGAAAAACTACCAGCAGACAGAACAAGACCTTGAACAGTTTGGTGGACGAAAGCCATTGTCTGAGGCAGCCAAATTGGGACAGTTAATTTCTGAATCCAAAACGCAGCGCGAATTAAGTGATATCTGGACCGTATTAACCCGTGAAGTTGAAAAACAGGCAACCAGTCCTGGACAACTTGATAGTTGGCTGAACGATCTTGAAGAAAAAACAGAAGAAGCAGAACAAGAAAAATACGACAACGAGAGGTTAAGGGAAAAAGTGGAAGAACTAGAGGACAAACTCACTGAAACCGAAACAGGCCTGGAAAAAGAAAAAGAACGCTCGTCCAAAGCGGAAGATAAGGTATCCGAACTGACCAAGGAATTGGACAAAGCTCGTAAGGATTTGGATCTGCTTAAAGATGACAGTAAATTACAGCAAGAACTTGAAAAACTCAGGGAAGAACTGGCCAAATCCGAAACAAACTTGGAGAAAGCAAAAGAGCGCAACGCCGAATTGGAACAATCAGCTTCTGAGCAGGCTGAAAAGCTGGCTGAATCTGATAACAAAATGAATATCCTGAAGGATGAAATCGCCAAAACAAAAGCAGGAGGATTGGTATTATGCATGTTCGAACGTCCCGCCAGCAGCGCAGGTAAATTACGCGGTAAATCCGTTCCTCTTGGCACTATGCACTTAGAAGCGGATGGCATTACACTGATACAAAGAAACGAGGAGATACGTGGGATGAGTGTCATCGACTATGTAGGCGACGCTTTCGATACAAGCCGGGTATTGGATCTGTTGTATGATTGGCCGCTTCATACAAAACTCTCCTTCGAGGAGTTCGGTCTGAGAGCCAAACCATTCGTGAGGTTGGGCAACCAGGAATCGGAAAAAAGGCAGAACTGCCGGTTCAGCATGAACTATTACATTGAGGACTTCAAAACGCCATTTAGTGTTTACAACGACCAATTCCAACAATACTTCCTTCCCCAGACCGATATTTCGAGAGCCGAATTTGAACGCCTTCGAAGATAAAAAATAGAGTTTGACGGTGCTACATGCAAATTCAACGACAAATGTCTTGACGGATAATCCCTTATGCATAAAATATGACATCAATTAGTGTATAATATGATGCTTCCACAATATTGACAGGAGGCTGAATGATGCGAACAACTTTGAAAATTGACGACCAACTGTTGGCAAAGGCCCAGCAGATTACTGGCGTAACTGGCAAGACAGTGCTGGTTCATGAGGGACTTAAAGCCCTGATTGAACGCGAGAGCGCAATGCGGTTGGCTAAGCTGGGAAGTAGCCAGCCGAACCTTCAATCCATACCCCGACAACGCAGCAAAGTTGAATGATACTGGTAGACACGTCGGTCTGGATTAATCACCTGAGATCAGGTAGCCGAGATCTGGAATTACTGCTCAATAACAATCAGGTATTGATGCACCCGTTTGTGCTGGGTGAATTAGCCTGTGGTAACCTTGAGCGACGTACCGAGGTGCTGTCCTTGATCGGTAGTTTGCCTCCAGCCCCGGTTGCTACTGATGACGAGGCTTTGTTTTTCATTGACCAACACAGACTGATGGGGAAAGGTATTGGCTATATAGATGCCCACTTGCTGGCCTCCGTGTCTCTGGCCAAACCGGCGTCACTGCTGACCCACGACAAACGACTTGGGAGGATAGCCGCTGAACTGGCATTTTGAAAATCATTATGAAACACATAGAAATTGCGGAATTCGGCGACCCTGACGTGTTACAGATCACGGAAGGGGAAGCGCCCTCCCCGGACGAAAACCAGGTATTGATCAAGGTTGCCGCGGCCGGCATTAATCGTCCGGACGTGATGCAGCGGCAGGGCAAATATCCACCGCCTCCCGGCGCGTCCGCTATCCCCGGGCTTGAAATAGCAGGCGAGGTGATCGAAGCCGGCGCTGATGCCGGCTGGCCGCGTCCGGGCGACCAGGTCTGCGCATTGGTCCCCGGTGGAGGTTATGCTGAATATGCCGTCGCCGATGCTCCAATCTGCCTGCCGGTCCCCGCCGGGTTGACGGTTGTTGAAGCCGCCGCCTTGCCCGAAACCTTCTTTACCGTGTGGAGTAACCTGTTCGACCGGGCCGGGCTGAAGCAGGGAGAGACGGTACTGGTACACGGCGGCAGCAGCGGTATCGGCACAACCGCCATCCAGTTGGCAAAAGCGTTCGGAGCGACCGTGTTCACCACGGCCGGTAACGAAGAAAAGTGCTGGGTTTGCCGGGAACTGGGCGCTGACCTCGCTATCAATTACAACGAGGAAGACTTTGTCGAGACATGCATGAACGCGACCGGCGGCAAGGGCGTGGATGTCATACTGGATATGGTAGCCGGTGACTATACCAACCGGAATATTGCCGTTGCAGCCGTGGAAGCCAGGTATGTCTTTATTGCGGGCCTCAGGGGCTTTTCAGCGGAGGTGTCCATCCGCTCCATCATGTTAAAACGCCTGGTCCTGACCGGGTCCACGCTGCGGCCGAGACCGGTCGGGTTCAAGGCCGCAATCGCAGCCGGGTTGAGGGAGCAGGTCTGGCCACTGCTGGAATCCGGCCGGGTTAAACCGGTCATTCACACGGTGCTGCCGTTGAGCAAGGCCAATGAAGGCCACAGGTTGATGGAATCAAGCCGGCACATCGGAAAAATCATGCTGGAAGTGCCTGGATAAACAAAAATATTAAATTAATCGTTCAAGGAACGCGCCGACTTCTCTATAATACGCCCCTACCCAAAGCCGAATACAAAATAACACGTCTGGAGTTCAGGAAATGCCGAAAGTTACCTATATCGCATTCGATGGTGAAGAAACGATAGTAGACGCCAAAGAAGGTATGAGCGTTATGCAATCCGCCGTTAATAACGGGGTGGATGGTATCGTTGCCGAATGCGGCGGCGCGTGCAGTTGCGCCACCTGTCATGTATATGTTGATGAGGGATGGCTCGACAAGCTGCCTGAAGCGCACTCAATGGAGAAGGAAATGCTGGACTTTGTCATGAGTCCGGAACCGACCAGCCGGCTGAGTTGCCAGATCAAGGTGACCGCAGAACTGGACGGCTTGGTTGTGAATACGCCGGAATCGCAGTATTGATATTGGGATATTCGGGATCAGGGTAAAATCGCCGTTATCGTAGCCGATGGCAAAGTGCAAGGCGATTGACAGCAGCGGCGCTGTTGCTATAGTTTGATGTGACGCAATCAGGAATTGACGGCGTCACTTACACACAGGGCCAAACGGGACAATAAAGGAGCCGAAAATATGGAAACAGCAACTTTTGATACTCACCAGGCTGTTAAAGCCATAGCCAGGTCGGGACTGAAAGACACCCAAGCCGAGGCGATAGTAACCACGATAAACAACGCCATGAACCAGAGTCTCGCAACAAAGTCGGATATCCTGGCAGTAAAAGTCGATATGGAGGCGCTGAGAGCCGATATGGAGGCGTTCAAAGGCGAGATGAAAGGCGAGATGCTGGTGTTGAAATGGATGGTTGGATTGATTATCGTCGTTGAGGCGCTGCCCTTCCTGAAATCTCTTTTTGCATAATCCGTGATAGTTGGGGTTCAGCCGGAAACGCATAGACCCGGGTTGTTATACTCTTTCAATAACGATCGCGATTCCCTGGCCGATGCCGATGCACATGGTAATGAGCGCATAACGGCCTTCGATATGCTCCAGTTGCCGTAACGCGGTGAGGATCAGCCGCCCCCCGGACGCCCCCAGCGGATGGCCGATACTGATGGCGCCGCCGTTCGGGTTCACCCGTTCGTCCTGAAAGTCAAGCTGCAGTTGCTTCAGGCAACCCAGTACCTGGGTGGCAAAGGCCTCGTTGACCTCAATGACGTTCATGTCGGCAATGGACAGTCCCGCACGCTGTAGGGCTTTCTGTGACGCAGGCACGGGACCGATTCCCATCACCCGCGGTTCGACGCCGGCGATGGCCCCGGAGAGAATACGCGCACGCGGGGTCAGACCCAGCTTCCTGCCGATGTCCTCGTTCCCCAGCAACAGGGCAACCGCACCGTCATTGATGCCGGAGGCATTGCCGGCAGTGACGACGCCGTCTTCAAACAAGGCGGGCAGTGTTGATAGTTTATCCAGCGTGGTGCCGGGCCGGGGGTGTTCATCGGCCGTCACCTTGACGGGCGGGTCCTTACGCCGTTTCGCCGGGACTTCTATTTCCATAAGTTCCCCGGCGTAAAAACCGGCATTCTTTGCTCCCTCGTATTTCTGTTGCGAGGCAAAGGCGAAGGCATCGCTGTCTTCACGGCTGATATTGAAGTCCCTGGCCAGGTTGTCCGCGGTCTGCGGCATGGCATCGTCCCCGTATTGCTTGAGCAGCTGCTTATTGGGAAAGCGCCAGCCAAGCAGGGAGTCGTACATCTGCTGGTTGCGGTCAAAACTGGTCTCCGCCTTGCCCAGTACCCAGGGTGAGCGGCTCATGCTCTCCACGCCGCCGGAGATGAACAACTGCCCCTGTCCGCAACTGATGGCGCGGGACGCGTCCAGGGTCGCCGCCGCCCCGCTGCCGCACAGGCGGTTGACGGTCACGCCACCGACCGAGGTGTGCATGCCGGCCAGCAGCGCGGCATTGCGCGCCACGTTGCGGCTGTCTTCACCCGCCTGGTTGGTATTGCCGAAGACCACGTCCTCCACCAGGCTGCTCTCAATGCCGTTCCTGTCCAGCAAGGCCCTGATGACGGCTGCCGCCAGGTCGTCCGGCCGTTTCACCGACAGGCCGCCGCCGAAACGGCCGAATGGCGAGCGGATACCATCGTAAATTACTGAACCATTCATAGTCTATACCTCACTATCTCTTATCTTATTGAAAGAAATCCAAACGTGTCGGCTATTATACATGTCAGTGGAGAGCTGGCTGGTTCGAATCCGGTCACCCAGTGTGCTATAAATACAGAGTGCCCTTTATTAAACTCAGTCGTTTGCCGTAAATCGCAAACATCAGGAAAAAATATGAACGAAAATACAGGTGCAACATCAACGTCCGGCGCAAGGCGCGCTGAAGACGCAGACCCGACGCAACGGGTCGGCATCATAGGCGCCGGCATTGCCGGCCTCGTTACGGCCAAGATCTTTCTGGAAAACGGGTTCGACGTCCAGGTGTTCGAAAAGGAACCCGACCTGGGCGGGGTCTGGGCTGTTTCACGGGCCTATCCTGAATTGCGGGCTAATACCGCAAAGGAAACCTACAGTCTTACCGACTACCCCTACCCGGAAACCACGAGCGGGTACCCGGTCGCGGAGGAAGTGCGCGCGCACCTCGAATCCTATGCAGATCATTTCGGCCTGTATCCCCATATCAGGTTCAACAGCGAAGTGGTCCACTTGGCGGAGGTCGATGACAACGGCAGGCAGGGCTTCAGTATGACAGTCCGCTCGACAGCCGATGATGACAAGCAGGAGAGCAGGGAGGACGCCCATGAATTCGCATTTGTCGTTATCTGCTCGGGGGCCTTTTCCTCGCCCTTTATGCCGGATTTCCCCGGGAGGGAGGCCTTCAGGGGCCTGGTGCGCCATTCGAGTGAGTGGACCCATCCCGCGGTCGCTGATGTCCGGCGGGTGGCCGTCATAGGCGCCGGCAAATCCGCACTCGATTGTGCCGCATGGGCTGCACGCGAAGGAAAAACGTCCACCATTGTGTTTCGCAAGCCGCACTGGATGGTGCCGCGCTACCTGCCCGGCGGCGCCCGCAGTGATTTACGGTTTATCTCACGGTTGATCGAGATGTTCGTCAACTACCCGGTTCGTCCCTGGGATGAGAAACTTTTGCACGGCCCCGGTAAACCGATAGTGTGGCTCTGGTGGTCCTTTATTAGCGCAATTGTGCCCCGTATACTGGGCATGCCGGCGTATATGGTTCCCGAACATAAATTACCAACCGGCTTTGAAAGCGTGGGACAGGTCGACGACTTCTTTGAACTGCTGAATGATACCCGCATCAGCGCCATACGGGCGGGCGTCAAAGGGTTTTACGAAACAGGCATCGAACTTGACGATGGAACGCAGGTAGAAGCGGACCTGGTCATCATGGGCACAGGATGGCAACGCGATCTGTCGTTCCTGAGTGAGGAACTGAGAGCAAAAGTATACAAAAACGGCCGCTTCTATCTATTTCGGCGGATATTACCCCCCGGGCAACCGAGACTGGCATTTGTGGGATTTTTTCCAACCCTTACTTGCCCGTTGTCTTCTGAAGTAGGCGCGCACTGGACGGCACAGTTCTTCAGCGGAAATATGACATTGCCCTTGGCAGGAGAGATGGACCGGGAAATCGACCGGCTGGAAAACTGGGCAAAAGAGAGGGTGCCGGAAGCTGAAGACGGCGTATTTACGGGGCCATATATCGGTCATTACGTCGATGACCTGATGCGTGACATGGGCATGCCGACCAGGCGTACAAGTAACTTTTTGCACGAATACCTCGGCACCTTCCTGCCGAGCCGCTATGGCACACTCGGACAGGAACTGAAGGCCGTCAAGGAAGGATCGTTCAAACGGCGCCCTTACCTGGGCAGCCTGCATGTGCTGGCGGCGATCATCGTAATCGTGATCTTGGTGCTCGTTACAGGTTGACACTAACCATTCTGTAAAACGACCTTACCCATCTGGCCGAACGATTCCAGTAACTTATGGGCAGCGACCGCCTCGCTCATCGGCAATACCCGGTCTACCACAGGTTCAATCTTTTTCTCGTTGACAAATTCCAGCATAGCTTTGAATTCGGCATTGGATCCCATCATCGTCCCCTGTATGCGTGTCTGGTTGAAAAACAGCCTTGGTATTTCCAGACCTGTCGAAGGGACGCCGAGGGTGGCGCCGAAGAATACAAACCGTCCGGCAGGCCTCAGGGCGCCCAGAAGATTATTCAAGTCATCCCCACCCGCGCTGTCGATGACGGCATTAAATCCCCCTGCCTGTTTTTTAAGGGTTTTATGATAGTCTTCCTGCCTGTAGCTGATGCCGCCGGTAGCGCCGATTGACCTGGCTTTTTCAATTTTTTCCTCCGAACCGCTGGTCACGTAAACCTCGGCACCCAACGCGCTGGCCCACTGGATGGCAAAGGTGGACACGCCGCTGCCGGCGCCCGTGACCAGCACGGTCTGCCCGGCTTGCACCTCAGCCTGCGTCACAACGGCACGCCAGGCCGTCAGTCCGGCCAGCGGTACCGCGGCTGCCTGCTCCCAGCCCAGGTGAGCGGGTCTGGCGTACACATCCGTAGCCGGGCAGCAGATGTACTCGGCAAACGTGCCCTGATCCGGCATACCCAGTACGCGGAAATTCGGCCCGGACACGGCCTCGCTGTCACCCCATTCCCTGGCAGGATAGACCACCACTTCATTACCGACCATTGAATCATCAACACCTGCGCCGACGGCATCAATCGTCCCGGCGCCGTCGGAACCGGCTATACAGGGAAGACTCGTACGCGGATACCTGCCGATGGTGATCCAGTAATCACGCCGGTTCAACGCGGAATTCCGGAGTCTGACACGCACCTCGCCCGGTCCCGGGTCGGGCGTGTCCACCTCCAATATTTTCAGGTTATCAGGACCGCCAAGTTCTTCTAATACGATTGCTTTCATAATATGCTCCTTATATCGTTTTCTTATAAATCATGCTGATAGGGTAATTTTTACCGGTTACACAGAGAGAGTTTTGTGACCGCAAGACTCTTTAATTCATTGAGTATAATGCCTTGAGAAATAACTGGGCACGGTGCTCGTCGCTAACGCCTTCCCAACTGGACTTAAAAATCTCAAACGCTTTTCGACTGATTAAAATTGGTTGCGCCAGGTCCTTCTCTCCGGATGATATTTCAGCGTCTTCGATTGAAAACAGTTTCGCAGTTTTTATCAACGCATTACTGATATTATCTTTTTCCAGATTTCCTAACTCTCGCTGAATTGCTTTTGCCGTCGTAGAGGAGACCCATATCTGAACTGTGTCATAATCAACTGGTTCACTCTGAACTCGAAAATAATACAGGTTTTCATCGGACGGAGCGGGTACGTCAAAGTATGGTTGGATTTTGATACCTGCACTGGTGGTAACAGAGTACCTTTTCTTGTCGCTGTCTTGCTCATATATCCATAAGCTCTTGCTGCCTTTTCTTGTTCCTCTCGGCGGAGTTTCATTCCACTCCGCATAATAATGATCCGGCTGCGGAGCAACTAATGGTTCTTCGAAATAAAGAAATTCTGTCAGGGAATCTTCCCATAATAACCATCCAATTCGCATATCCGGCTCTTTTCCAGCAGAATTTTCCCTGACTTTCCTGGTCCGAATATCGATTAAATCTGAATACTGCTGAAATACATTACGCATTACTTCATCTGCCGGTAATTCTGTGTTATCGATTCTTATGGACCTTGTTGCAGCCGGGTGCATCATTGTAGTTCCACATACCGATTTAATTGGACGCTCTCGTAGCCCGGATACTCTGAGCAGTTTCTGTTCAACGCCTAAACCGGAGTAATTCACATCTATATTCAAGTTACTCCATCCGCTATGGGGGATACCTTTAGCCATGCAGTAAACCTCATTCCAGTCAGTTTCTTCGAGCTTACGTCCCATCATGTGGGCCACTTGAGTAGCAAGAAGCACTTTGGCTTTGGCGTATTCTTCTTTCGTAAAAGTCTTTTGTGTCGCGTTATGCTTACTGCTCATCGTCAGTTAACATTGCCTTCGGCGTCAGTGATCTGATTTACAAAATCACGAAAAGTAGAAAAATCCACAAGCTCATGGTTTTTGGGCAGCGCATACATTAACCATTCGCTATATAGTCTGCGTAAATCGGGCTCATTATCACGAGTTACGTGCAGAAACTCTATTGTCGGAATTTCGTTTCGGCGACCGGTCATAAACATGGTAATTGATTCATCATTTTTTACAGCTTTTACCTGAGTATCAACCGACCCGGACGACGCATACTTTCGGCAATGCAAAACCAAATCACAACCTGCGGTATTGTTACTGACAAACTGTTTAAATGTACCGTGCTGTTTATCAAATATATCCAGTCGTTCAATAATAAAACCTGCCTTTTGAACTGCATTCTTCAAGGCATCCCAGACTTCCCTGGATGAGTTCATGAATACCAGCAACATCCAATGTCCGGTTCTCAAGACTCGATAGCACTCGGATAGGCTTTCCCTCATAAGATCTTCATAATCCCTGATACTTTTTCCTTGAACCTTATTCACTATTGCTTCCCGGGTGTTGTCTGTAAATTCACCAAGCCAGGCCTCCCAGAGGATGTTCATTTCCGAATAATTTATATTACTGCCGAAAGGAGGGTCGGTAAAAATAAAATCCACCGATTCGTCGGGGATATAATTGAGTTCCGTTGCCGAATTGCAGACTACGGCTTTTCTTCCCCTATAGTTGACTGCTGTTGTTTCCAGATGATCAAGAATACTTGCCGCCTTGCGCTCAAAAGTTACAAATACGTTGGCTTCGTTAAAAATAAACGGGACATTGAAACGTGCTGTATTGCCGCTACCGCCCCAAAAACGGAATTCAGATAGACGGGTAACTCTCTGGTACAAAGAGGTAAAGATAAACGCGATTGACGAAGCAAGCCTGGGATCGCTGAGTCTGTGAATCTCTTTCCAGATATGACTCATGGCCGCTAAATTACGACTGGTATAAAACCGATCAATCGAAGTTAACCCGTGCTTGATTGGTTGGTTCAGGTTGACTCCATCGGGCAATTCTGTAACAGGAAAATAACCTTGCTGCAAGTAACAACCTGTATCAGCATTTTTTATTATCGCCAAATCCAAATCTGTGAGTTGATGTTCGACCTGGGATTTCCCGCAACATTTATATCCGAGCATCACCGGTTCAGCTGTAGTGCGGCGTAATGATCTTTTCTTTATGGTTTCTCCGCAGGTGGGGCAGGAAAACTCTTTGAGTATCTTGTGTTCCCGGACCGTACGACCATATTTTCGACAATGGTCCCATAATAAAAATTCAGCCTTGCAGTCCGGGCACAAGACGCTATACGACCATACGGTGTATAAAATTTCTGTGTCGTTTCCACACTCCCGGCACCCGGTTGTATAAAGCTTGCGCCTTACTTCTTCCACGGCGTCTGAAATAACTCTTATTGCCGCGCAGAATTCCGAAGAGGGAATAGATTCCGTAAAATTGTGACTTATAAAACATGCAGCCGGGGAAAGTTCATTCAATATGACATCTACCCCGGCAACACGCGCGGCTACTCCGGTCATTCCACTGCCGGAAAACGGGTCGAAGACCACACCGCCCTCCGGCAGGTAATGGTTGATAAATTCGACAATCCCCTGTGGGGGTACTTTCGTGTGATAGGTATGGGCATCGTAGGTATATGTATTTTTACCTGCCGACATCTCCAGTATTATGGGGTTGTTTTCTGTTCTCGCCGGCATTGAACGGTCCGCGAATATCTCTTTCAGACAATCCTCGCTGTCCATGATGAATTGACCGTTCTTCATAACGGAAAAAAGTGACGGGGCCGGAGTTTCCTCAATCTGTACTTTCGGCTGTCTGATAAACAAGTCGGATTGTTTTGACTGTAACCCTTGTCTGGTAGCTCCTCTTGATGCAAAAGTCCCATTTTGCAGCACTAGTGATGGGGGTCGAACTGTTTCGCCTCGCTGTATTTTTCCCAGCAGCTCAGAGATTTTTTTTTGTTGCTGGGGTGACGGCGAAATATAACTGCGTTCCCACTGCTGAACGGCGGCAAAAGAAGTGCCTATAAGCTGCGCCAACTCAGGTGTGGAAATACGACAATGTTCACGTATCAACCTCAATTGATCTGAAATAGCTGTTTTCTCAAATTTCGTAGAGAGCATTTCTATTGGGTGGATTCCTTAGTATCAGCAATTACCGCGTCTCTTTGGACATTATACCTGAAAGCCGTGATGTTATGAGTTACCAGATGAACTACCTACCCACTCTGAAAAAAGAAAACCCGGACAATTCCGTTATACCAGCGGCGTGGTGATATAGTGGTACAATTTCTAAATGGCCAACGACATGGAAAATTTGACTAATTCGGAGTTGGTGGGCACCCAAGGTCTTCTGCAACAAATCATTCCCGATAAGCAGACAAGCAGAATTTTTTGTTTACTCATTAAGGATGTTTCTGTAGTTTTCGCAGGCGATTAGTCGATAGTAACCCAGTTTGAGATTTATTTCGCTTTGCCATACTCCTTGACAGATCATGCCACGTTTAGGGTACGAAAAAACTATAGAAAGCACTACACACTAATCAAGCCGAATACGCCCTGTATTTCCATGAAGATGGACGTTTATCTGGTATATCCCGGATTATCTTTCTGGCATAGAAGCGAGAATCTTGAGCGATAAAGTCATGGATGGACTGCAGATCCAGCATGAGCGGTTCCGGTCATTTCACCACGAATCGATTTCTCGCTGAAGTTCCTCGCTAGTAATGGTCTTACCCTGTTCGACAGCTTCCTGTCCCTTCCTGATTTTATTCAGGACATGAAGCCGATACATAATTTCATCCATATCACTATCTTCCGGCATCCGGTCAATGATATTGATCGCTTCCTGTTTAGCTGCTTGCATGGTTTATTCTGTACCTTGTGATTGATTCGCTCATAGTATATCCGAGCGCAATAGAGAAGGAAAACGAACGAAGCATATCGGCAGGTAACCGGACTGAGATAACCCGCCTTGATAATGGTCTCTCTGGTGTGTAACCATGTGGCAAATAAACTACCCTGCCGCAAGCGGGCGAGGTATTAATATGGCATTAAAAGATATTACCCAAAAAGAAGTTAAGGCGGCGATTAAGGAGTTTGATAAAGAAGGAAGCGAAGAGATATTAAGGAAATATGGCGGGGGAAAATCCCGTCAGTATTATCTTGAATACAAAGGTAAATATTATGACCAGAAATTAATAGCACGTGTTGCACACGGTTATCTGCTTGGCGAACAACCCTTGAAGGCAAGAGGTAGGGGCACTCAACGCGCCAATGGTACTAAAACCAGGAAGCATTTAGAAAAACTTGGATTCAATATCGTGGACATTAACGCATTTCACTATCGTGATATATCGGGCAACCTGTTACCTGAAGAAGTGGATAGCTCAATAAAGTATAAAGAGGGAGCAACTAAAACTGTAACGATTAATGCGTATGAACGGAATACGGGCGCCAGAAGAAAATGTCTACAACATCGTGGTTACAAATGCTCAGTATGTTCTTTCAATTTTGAAGACTTTTACGGAACAATAGGTAAAAATTACATCCATGTACATCATGTCATCCCTCTCGCAGAAATTAAAGCTGAGTATGAGATTGACCCGGTCAATGATCTTGTCCCAATCTGTCCAAACTGCCATGCGATGATACACAAAACCCGGGAAACACTTACCATTGAGCAGTTAAAGCAATATTTGGCAGAAAAAGCTGGAAAGACATGAACGGGGAGAACGATTCTTGAGTGAATACCAGTACTACGAGTTCCAGGCAGTTGATCGGCCTCTCAATAAGCAGGACATAGCGGCATTGCGGGCGCTGTCTACGAGAGCGCGCATCACCGCGACGAGCTTTACCAATCATTATAATTGGGGCGACTTCAAGGGCGACCCCACGCGGTTGATGGATCGCTGGTTCGACTTGCACCTGTATTTCGCTAACTGGATGTCACGTCGGCTGATGATCCGCTTACCGAAACGACTTATCAACCGAGACAGACTCGATACTTTCCTGCGCGACGTCAATAGCGTCGAAATACGAACGGCGGGCGAGAATGTGATTATCGACATCTGGCACGACTATGAACCCTCCGAATTTACTGACGATGACGACGGTTCCGGCTGGCTCGGCGCACTGGCGCCGTTGCGGGCCGCCCTGCTTGCGGGTGATTGGCGGGCGTTCTACCTGTTATGGCTGATGGAGGCGCAAACCGGGACCCTGGAAGACGACGAGAAGGAACCGCTGGCGGGCATCGGCCCGCTTAACGTCGGACTTGAGACCTTCGCTGATTTCTTTCATATAGACCGCGATCTCGTGCAGGCTGCTGCCGAGGAGTCGCCATACACAAGCGGCGATTCCCTTCCGATAGCTTCAACCCGCGTAGCGGCTATCGCAGCAATTCCGGACGAAGAAAAGACAGCGTTACTGGAACGTTTGGCAGCGGGCGACCCTCATGTGATGGCGGAGGTTCGCAGCAGGATTCAGGAGGTCCTGGCGCCAACCACGACTGAAATACAGGATAGATGTCGAACAGTATCGACCCTGCGCGCCCGCGCCGCTGAAATATGCAAGGAGCGTAAAGCTGACGAAGCCGCGCAGGTGGAAGCAAAGCGGCAGCAACGGGAACGCGAGGCTGAAAAAGCGCGGCACGCACGTCTCAACATCCTCAGGCTTCGCGGCCTGGCCGTCTGGGATGATATCGAGAATGAAATTGAAAAACGTAATATTAACGGCTATGAGCGAGCAACTGACCTGCTTGCCGACCTGCGCGTTCTGGCTGAAGAAGACAACACGTCGGATGCCTATTCGGAGCGCCTGCGCGCCCTTCGCTCCCGACATTCCCGCAAGATCCGGTTCATTGAACAACTAACGAAGTTGTGACAATTATGACGCGGTGGTGAGCTTTAAACAGACAAGAACAAGAGACCACATTCGCGGCGCAGGCACGGGATAAAAACGGAAAAGTTGTGGGTTTGAACAAGGAGACAATCGAAACCGTTTTTGCAGAGTTCAGGGAAATGATTGCCGCGGATGAATCCAGTGAACCTGCCGGCAGTTTGAATGAAGGCGCGCGCATGCTGGTGCGACCGAATTTTATTGAAGACATGATAGGTCTGCACAGCCCGCCTGAAGACATGATGCCTGCCGTAGCAAAAAAACTGGCAGCATCCGGTATTACTTCCATACAGGATCCATATACGGTTCCCGAACTGCTGGAATATTATGACTGGTTGGATAAAAGCGGGCAGATGACTTTTCGCATAAGAACTGCTTTTTTCAGCCACTCAGATGATGCTCATACTACAGGGAGGCTGGCACAGATCCCTGCACATGTTGAACTGTTCAACGCGCAAAGGGAGAAACTGAAAAACAGTAAACTAATCCAGCCGAATGCGGTGAAACTTTTTGCCGATGCCGTGTTGGAAGGCAACCCCTATGCCCGCCCACCCACATTACCGGTTGCGGCGATTCTTGATGAATTTGAACAACTCCTGTTCTCAATCGATACCGGGACGGAATCGATCGAGATCAGACGTTGCAAGACATGTATGAAAAAGCCGAAGAGGGCTTGTCTGAACTCTATCAACAGGCAGGCCGGTTGGAGTTTGATAGAAGCAACCGCTAACCAGGCAAATTCAGCTGACTTTATTGCTTTCGATTGAACACCAAGAGCGCGGTATCTTACCAATATGACCAAACCACGTGTATATGTTGAGACTACAGTCCCCAGCTTCTACTATGAAGAGCGCACCGCCCCGGATATTGTGGCGCGTCGAGAATGGACCCGGGGGTGGTGGGAAGATGCGCCCGAGCACTATGAGCTGGTCACCAGCCCAGCAGTGCTGGACGAGTTGGCTGGCGGCATACCGGAACATAGCGCAAAACGGTTGGAACTGGTTCATGACCTGCCTTTACTGCCTGTCGAGTCGGCCATCGCCGAGATCGTCCGGGAGTATATCCGGCACAAGCTGATGCCGGCTGACCCGGGTGGTGATGCAATGCACTTGGCGCTTACGTCCTATCACGAGTGTGACTTTCTGGTAACCTGGAATTGCCAACATCTTGCAAACGCTAATAAGTTCGGACACATCCGCCGCATAAATGCTATACTTGGACTTTCCGTGCCAGTGTTGGTTACACCCTTGGAACTACTTGGGGATAGCGATGAGACAAAACTTAAATGACCCGGTAATCGACGAGATTCGGGAAGTACGGCACCGTATCTCAGCACGCTTTGATCATGATCCCGCAAAGCTGGTGACCTTCTACATAGAGATGCAGAAACAATACCAGAACCGATTGATTAAGACCGCAAACAGTTCTGAACACAACGACCAACCGGCCGCCTGACACGACGCCCTGCATCGACAGCCAATTCATTCTTGGCCAGTTTCTAAACGCACCGACCACGCTCCGCATGTCTATGGAGATGGACGTTTCCCAGAAATAATCTGGCTAATGAAAGGCCATGAACATATGAATGCCAAGCACCATCATGGAATGCACGAAAAAGGAACCAGATATCTGGAGAAAGAGACCTGTCCCAAGTACCAATTCTGAAAAAACCGCAATCATGGGTTGCACACGCAGCCAGAGAATTCGACGTCGAAATCCATGTTGCTCCTTTACCAGACGAAAGGGAAAATGAAGTTATCTCTGCCCAAGAACGCCAGCGTATGGTAAATCCAACTGCTTTAAATGTTCAGAATAAGAAAGTTTGACGGTTTGTGGTCTGAACACCTTTATTAGGACATGTAGTGCAAACATTAAGGATATACAGGCGAGGTATTGAAAAATGAGCTACCGGATTATCAAAGATAAAATAGACAACGGTGATATAGTCCTGCTGGATGGGGGTACCGGCTCAGAGATCGAGCGGCAGGGCGTCAGGATGAATGACCTGGCCTGGTGCGGTGTCGCCCACATGGAACAGCCGGAGGTTGTGCGCCAGGTTCATGAGAGTTACATCCGCGCCGGCGCCGATGTGGTTATCGCCAATACATTCGGGACTGCTCCGCACGTGATAAAGCGCCTGGGGCTGGAGGATCAAACCGCGGAAATTAACCAGTCCGCGGTACGTTTGGCGTTACAGGCGCGTGATAACACCGGACAGGACGTATGTGTTGCCGCGTCCATGTCGTCCATGCCGGCATTCGATAAATTTTCCGTTCCGAAAACCGACGAGGTGAGGGAAGGGTTTGCCCGGCAGGCGGAGTTGCTCACGGAAGCCGGCGCCGAACTGATTATCACCGAGATGATGCGCGACGTGGACATCGCCGGGATGGTTATATCTGCGGCCCGGGCGACGGGAATACCGGTCTGGACGGGTTTCAGCGCCAGCATGGATGACGCCGGTTCGCTGACCAACTATATGTCAGACGTGCGCGATACGAATACCATGTCGTTCAAACAGATGGCAGAGGATGTCCTCAGTATGGGTTGTGATAGCGCCGGCGTCATGCATTCCAGTGTCCATGATACCGGTCCGGCACTGGCGGAATTGGGTGAGTTGTGGAACGGCCCCATGTTCGCCTATGCGGAAAGCGGACATTTCGTCCCGCCAAGCTGGAAGTTTGAAGATATTATTTCTCCAGAGGATTATCTCGGCTATGCCAGGCAATGGATCGGCCAGGGCGTGCAGATAGCAGGCGGCTGTTGCGGCATCGGACCGGAGCACATCAGGGTGTTGCGGGAGAATCTGTCGGTTATGCCGCTTGATCCCGTCTCGTAAAAAATAACTGAAGACCTCAACTGCGGAGTCTTTCGCTCAGGCCGGTTCGGGTTTTGCGGGCGCGACGCCGGAATAGTCGATAAGTCTGGATTTATACGTTTCTCGCGGCAAGCTCCCGTAAGGCACAAGCTGAATGTCGGTTTTGACAAGAAGACGCGCCCGTATCTCATCGGCGATTCGTTGTTGCAAATGGTTTGGCTGCGCTGAATTGTAGTCGCCGAGTTCGACCACGACGGGAAGCGGTGGTGTTTGTATCACCCCTATTTGCTTCGGCCGCACCTGCATCATGCCTGACACTTCAGGGGTAAACTCCTTGAGTACGCTGCGGATCGCGGACGGAAATACATTGACGCCGCGCACGATGAGCATGTCATCAGTGCGGCCCACGCAGCGTATCCTGGGGCCGGTCCGGCCGGACGGATTGGGCTTCATGTTGACAATGACGTGGTCGCGACTCCGAAAACGCAGCAGCGGCATCGCCTCCCGTATCAGCGCCGTATAAACCAGTTCCCCTTTCACACCGTCTTCCCAGGCGAGCGGAACATTGCTGTCTGGGTCGATGAGCTCAACGTGTACAAAGCCGCGCGCCATGAAGTGCATGCCATCCGCGTCTTCGTCTTCGGCCCAGGCCGTCAACGTAATATCACCGATCCCCATGGCTTCACGTACCTTGCAACCGAATGCATCTTCAATGCGGTCACGAAGCAAGGGATCCCCGCCTCCCGGTTCGCCTGCGGTGATCATGTTTTTCAGCCCCAGGGTTTGAGTCCTGATGTCATGTTCACGGCACCAATCGATCAGATACAGGCCGTAGGAGGGGGTGCAGCTCACCCCCGTCGCCTTTAATGTCTGCATAGCCCCGACCAGCCGTTCCGTATTTCCGGTGCCTACCGGGATCACCGTGCAGCCTATCTTGTCAAATCCATTGTAAACAGCCCCCGCTACGAAAGGCCCGGCATTAAATCCGACAACGATGCGTTGACCTCTCGAAAAGCCACCCGCGGTATATCCGCGGGCAGCGTTTGTTGCGTAAACGTCCAGGTCGTTGCGAGTCAGCCCAAGACGGGACGGCACCCCCGTCGTGCCGCTGGTATTGTAGACTCGCAACAGTTCTTCCGGTGGGCAAGCCAGGTGGTCGCCGAACGGAGGAGAGGCAGCCTGAGTTGCCCGGATCTCGTCTTTTTCCGTAAATGGCAGACCGGCGATATTATCCAGTTCGCCCACCTCGGCGGGACTATGAAAGCCGGCCTCAGTCAGCTTTCGCCGGTAAAATGCGGAGCGGTCGAACAAGTACCGGATTTGTTTCCGGTAGCTCTCCCGATCTATTGAGAACTGTTCTTCTAGCGGGCGAGTTTCGATTTCCTGGTCGTACATCATGGGGTTAACTGTATAAATTTTGCGCAACGAAATCCATTTATTTATTGACCGCATACTGATATCCGAAAGTATTCCCGGGCATGCCAGCGCTGCGGCGCCGCCTGATTCGATTGTGCTATAGTGATTCTTCCAGGTCTCGTGCCTGCGTTTTCCCTATTCTCATAACAAGGAGACTTCGATGAGTGGCAATGAAAAACTGCCGCCCGGTACGGCAATCAGCGGGTTTGACGAAGAGAACATCCTGATTCGGGGAAAGAATCTTGTGAGCGAATTGATGGGCAACTATTCGTTCACTGAATTGTTTTTGCTGCAGGCGCTTGGCAGGGAGGCGACGGACGCGCAATGCCGCATCGTGGATGCCGTGCTGGTGACCATCATGGAGCACGGTCTGGTACCTTCTTCGATAGCCACAAGGTTGACCCACCTTGGCGCGCCTGAATCGTTTCAGGGCGCGGTAGCTGCCGGTTTGCTGGGAGTTGGGGATCGCTATGCCGGTACTGCCGGCGAATGCGGAGAGCTGCTGGAACAAATCGTTGCGGCGCCGGCACCGGAGCGAAAATCCAAAGCGATTGATAAGGTCAGGGCCTACCGGGAGATGCGCCGTCCAATCCCCGGTTTCGGTCATCCTGTTCACCATGGAGGCGACCCGCGGGTTGGGAAACTTCTGGAGATCACAAAGGAGACGGGAGTGAGCGGCGATTACCTGCGTGCGCTCGAGATTCTCGAAGTCAGTGTGCGGGAGGTAGTTAACAAGCCGCTGGTAATGAACGTCAGCGCCGTTATCGCGGCAGCGCTCGGGGAAGCCGGTGTGCCGGCGCCCCTGATGCGCGGTATTGTGCTGATCGCACGTTGTGCCGGCCTGGTAGGGCACCTGTTTGAGGAAAAGAACAACCCAATCGGGCAGGAATTGTGGTTCGCTGCGCAGAAGAGTGTCGACTATCAGGACTGATTACTAGTACTCTTTCCAGGTTTGGGCAACGCAGCTACGGTAGTTTCAATCCATTCCTCTACTTCCCGGGTGATCTGCGCGGCTTTCTTCCCCCGGGTGTGGACAGGTGCGCCGATTACCATCCGTATGGTGCCGGGCCATTTCAGAAAGCTGTTGCGGGGCCACAGGTAGCCGGCATTGTGCGCAATCGGGATGACGGGACGACCGGATTTTTCTGCCAGCATACCGCCGCCAGGGTAGTATTTCTGCCGTTTGCCGGGTGCAATCCGAGTGCCTTCCGGGAAGACAACCACCCATAAACCCGCGTTCAACCGTTCTACACCCTGACGCACGAGCTGCTTCAATGAGCGCACCCCCAGGGATCGGTCAATAGCAATGGGTCGCATGGTTGCCAGACCCCAGCCGTAGATCGGGATCCATAGCAATTCCCGCTTCAGTATCCAGACCTGGGGCGGAAACAATAACTGGATAACCAGGGTCTCCCAGGTGGATTGATGTTTGCACATGATGATGGCGGGTTGATCGATAATATTTTCCAATCCTTCTATCTCCGGGGTGATGTTGCAAACAGTGTGCAACCACCACAGGTTGAACCTGGCCCAGTTGGATACCAGGCGAAACCTGATGGGGAAAGGTACCGCCAGCAGGATGAAAGTGATGGGAACAGCGATGAGAATGGAAATTACCATTCCCAGCAGGAATATCGATGACCTGATGAAGACAGGAAAGGCTGGATAATTCATTATTGTTACCTGCCGGCAAGCAAATCCGCTGTTGCCTGTGCCAAGTCATCATAGACAGGAATATCGTCCGGGATCAGGCCTTCATCCAGTTGTTTTTGTCCTTTGCCGGTCCTGACCAGGATGGGCCTGGCGCCGACGGCCTGCGCGGCCTGGATGTCGCTCAGCCGATCACCTATGACGGGAACACCGTGCAGGGACGTATGCAGTCTTCTCTCAATATCCCTGAATAATCCAGGTTCTGGTTTACGGCAGGCGCAACCCTCGTCAGGGTCATGGGGACAGAAGAAAATGCCATCAATCACCCCACCGAACTGGGCCAGGTGGGTATGCATTTTCTTGTGAATCCTGTTCAACTCTCTGAGTGTCAGCTTGCCCCTGGCCAGCCCTGACTGGTTGGTTGCAGTGACGACATGAAAACCACTGTGGTTAAGCCGTGCGATTGCCTGCAGGCTGCCGGGGATTGCCTGCCATTCCTGCTCCGTCTTGATGAAGTCGTGAGAGTCCTGGTTAATCACGCCGTCCATATCGAGGATTATCAGCTTCATTGCAGTCTGGAGACGTCCGCGCTGGTAAGGAACAGTTTTCTCAACTCGCTTAATAAGGCGAGGCGGTTATTTCTCAGCATCTTGTCATCGCATAAGACCATCACTTCATCAAAAAAGGCGTCCACCTGATCTCTCAGGCCGGCCAGGGCTGACAGTACGGCGCCGTAATCGGCGCGTCCGATGTGCTTCCCTGCCCCACATGCATGCATCTGTTTATAGAGATCCATTTCCGTTTTTTCAACCAGCAATGTTTCATCCGCCCCGGTATCGCCGCTATAGTCTGCCTGTTTAAGGATATTCCGGATACGCTTGTTGGCTGTCACCAGGCTGTCTGCTTCGGGTAACTGCAGGAACTCGCCCACCGCGAGAACCCTCAGGTTGAAGTCATGGGGCCGGGTTGGCCGGCACGCCTGTACCGCGTCGAACACGGCAGGACTGACACCGTTATCGAGGTAATAACGCCGCAGTCTCTCCAGCATAAAATCAAATACCCCGGATTCTATAGACCGGGTATTGACAGCGTCAGGAAAAGTGCCGGCAGAATGCGCTATACAGGCTTCAAGGTCCAGGGGCAATGCACATTCAATCATGATCCGCAAACACCCCAGGGCGGCTCGGCGCAGGCCAAAGGGATCCTTGTCACCGGTGGGCGCCTTACCGATGGCAAAAATCCCTGTCAGGGTATCCAGTTTGTCGGCCAGCGCAAGTATCCTGCCTGTATCGGTTTCCGGCAGTCCGGCACCGGCATACCTGGGCATGTACTGTTCATCAAGCGCCTGGGCGACTTCCGGCTGTTCATTGCTCTCCAGGGCGTAATAGCGTCCCATAATCCCCTGCAATTCCGGAAACTCACCAACCATATCGGTCATCAGGTCGCATTTCGCCAAATGGGATGCGCGCTCGACCAGGTCCGGCTCGATGCCCAGTTGTCCCGCCATATACCCCCCGAGGCTTTTGATGCGCGCAGTCCTGTCGGCAAGCGTTCCCAGCTTTTGCTGGAAGACAACCTTTTCCGTGCGTGAGTTGAACTGCTCCAGTGGTTGCTTGCGATCCCGCTCCCAGAAAAAGGCAGCGTCACTCAGCCGCGGCCGGATGACCCGTTCATTACCCTGTCTGACTACGTCAGGGGACGCGCTGTCAATATTGGCTATGGTAATAAAACTGGCAGTCAATTCTCCCGTGTCCGGATGCAGAACCGGAAAGTATTTCTGGTGTGACTGCATGGTGGCGATAAGCACCTCCCGGGGGAGTTTGAGGAACTCATCATCGAACGATCCGGATATGGCGACGGGCCATTCCACCAGCGCGGTTGCCTCATCAAGCAGGTCCTCATCGATCAATGCCTGCCCTCCACAAGCCCGGGCAGCTTCAACTACGGATTGCCTGATTTGTTTCTTCCTCTCCCCGAAATCGGCGACGACACGGCCTTCAGCGAGCAGCCTGTCCAAATACTCGCCGGCAAGCGGCAGGCTTATCGCTCCAGGATGGTGAAAACGGTGGCCGCGGGTTTCCCGTCCTGTTTCTATTCCCAGGACGGTTGTGCGGATGACATCATTGCCTAACAGCAGAACCACCCAATGGACGGGCCTGACGAACTCGGTGTCGCCATCCCCCCAGCGCATGCGTTTTGATATGGGTAACCCGGCAAGTGTCCGATCGATGATGTCCGGTACCAGTTCGGCGCTACGGGCTCCCTGCACCAGGGCATTGTATGACAGCCAGCTGCCCTTGTCCGTTTCCAGGCGCTCCAGGTCTGCAACCGTTACCCCACATGAACGGGCAAAGCCCTCCGCAGCCCGGGTGGGGTTGCCCGCCTGGTCATAGGCCGAAGCGATTGCCGGCCCGCGTTTTACTACCTGCCTGTCCGCCTGGGTAACCACAAGGTCACGCACCATGACTGCAAGCCGGCGTGGGGAGGCACACCAGAAATAATCACCGTGGGCAAGGTCCTTATCCTGCAATCCCCCATGGATGCCTTCGGCAAGGGCAGCAGCCAACCTGGTTAACGACTTCGGCGGTAACTCTTCCACCCCTATTTCGAGCAGTAAATCTTTTTTGTCAGTGATATCTGTGTCCTCTGATGCTGTTATTTACGTAATGGAAATCCCAGTTGTTCCCGCTTGTCGTAATAACTCCGGGCTACCGCACGCGCCGTTGTTCTGACCCTCAGTATGAAGCGTTGTCGTTCGGTAACACTGATGGCATGCCTGGCATCCAACAGGTTGAAGATATGGGATGCTTTCAATACCAGTTCGTAAGCGGGCAAGGGCAGGTCTTCCTCAACCAGTTCCTGGCACTGGGCTTCACATTCGTCGAACCAGCGGAACAGGCTTTCCGTGTCTGCCTTCTCGAAATTATAGGTGGACATTTCCACTTCATCCTGGTGGTGGATAGCGCCGTAGGTTACCGAGCCGTCGTCGGCATCGGACCAGACCAGGTCGTACACATTATCCACGTTTTGCAGGTAGACGGCTATTCGTTCCAGGCCGTAGGTGATCTCACCGGAAACCGGTCTGCACTCCAGCCCTCCGACCTGTTGAAAATAAGTGAACTGGCTTATCTCCATACCATTCAGCCAGACTTCCCAGCCCAGTCCCCAGGCGCCCAGGGTCGGTGATTCCCAATTGTCTTCGATGAACCGGACATCATGGGTGAGCGTATCGATTCCCAGGTGTTGTAACGATTTCAGGTAGAGTTCCTGGATATCAGCCGGCGAGGGCTTTAATATCACCTGGAACTGGTAGTAGCGTTGCAGGCGGTTTGGGTTTTCGCCATAACGCCCGTCTGCAGGCCGTCTGGAAGGTTGCACGTACGCGGCATTCCAGGGTTCCGGGCCGATAGCGCGCAGGAAAGTGGCCGGATGAAAAGTGCCGGCGCCCACTTCCATATCATAGGGTTGTTGTATGACGCAACCCTGCTCTGACCAGTACTGCTGCAAGGTAACAATCAAATCCTGGAACGTCATTGTCTATGAGTAGTCTTTTTTGAATATAAACCACGGAGAACATTTACAGCCGCCACTATTTTAACCCGGATTTCTCACCAGTTGATGCGAAGATCGCGCCGGATTTTTTGCGCCAGCGGGCACCTGCGACCGAAAGCATAGCCGTAGCTATGGTTGAGGAAGCACGTGCGCGCTGGCGCAAAAAAGACAAGCGAGGGCGTATCAAGCGCAGTCTGCTATGTCGTTATAGTGAGCAGACTATCATAACGTATTAACAGCAAACAACTATCCGATGATGACAAGCGGACTGGTGAGAAATCCGGGTTAACAGGGTAGAAATAAAAAAGCCGCCCTCTCGGGCGGCTGACCAACCGCAAGCTTTGGGGGGAAAGCCAGCGGTAAGGAGGGAAAGGTTGACTGCTTATTTGCTTCTGGAAGCAGCTTTCGCGGCCGTTGCCGGTTCAGTCCTGGCTGCCGCAGCTTTCATGATAGTCTCAGGCTTGATGGTTTCCGTCATGATCTGCTGTACCTTGTCGGTATAGCTGGTGCCAAGCTCCAGGGCGGCCTGTGTGTCTTTAACAAAACGTTCACCAAGAGATTTCGCCAGTTCAGCCTGGTCGGTAAAGTATTTCTTCAGACCATCGACGTCCTTGATATCGGCTGCAGACTTCAACTGCTCTACGCCAAGCCTGGTGGTGTCATTGATTGACTTCAGTTGAATGTCCAGCAATTTTTCAACGTTTTCCAGTGCCAGGGTGTTAATCTCCCTGACGGGTTCCAAGTATTTTTCGGTTTGTACATTCATAGCGGATATTTCCTCTGTCTAGTTAATGTTGCAACGCATCATAACCGAATAATTTGTGCGATGCAACAGAAAATTACAATTTTTTGAAAAAAACCGTAACTTTTTATTTATCCATATAAAACATATGGTTATAAAAAAATAATAGGTTTTTATGATTCGTGGTTGATGTGAAAATACAAATATTGTCCGAGAAAATACCGATCTAGTCAGTGATTCCAACGCTACAGGCGCGCCCCTGCATGCTGTAATCAGGGCTTCCCCGAACTATCTGTCGGGAGTGTCGAACTATTATTCTGCGTCCTCTGCGGCTTCAGTTTCCGGATCGCGTACCAGGCCGGACAGGGACTGGTTGAACAGTTCCGCCTTTGAGGTGGATAACCGGTAGGCCCACCCTTGTACCAGTTTGTTCAATGTTTCGGCTTCCTGCTCCGGAGTTACTTCAACTTCCTCTTCAGCATCATTCTCGCCGGCTTCTTCATCTGCCCCGTCAGTACCGGCCATACGGTCAGTATCAGCAGCAAACGAAAATTGCGCATAGGCATGCTCCCCGCTTTTCATCACCTTTACGTTTGCTGTCAGACCATCAAACGTTGTCACATCGATAATTGAAGCAGGCCTGGTGGAATCAATACTGTCCGCCTTTCTCACCCCGTCCACGAATATGTTTTCCAGTACGGTCCCCATACGACTGACCAGATACTCGGATTGTTGCTCCTTGCCCTCCGGGATGTTCTGCAATTCAAGGTCGTCGGCAGGACCGTCCTTTTTCAGAATTGCCTCCCGCCTGTCTGCCGGTTGTATATGGACACTATTGACCCGGTCTCCTTCGATATTGATGATATCCCGTTTGATCCACTGAATAACATCTGCGCTGACAGTCAGCCTGCCTTCCACCAGCAGCGCCTGTTGCCGGCTGGGTATGCGTACATACAAACCCGGGGCGCTTGACGCGGATTTGCTTCTCCTGGCCTGGCCGGCTATCAGTGTTGCCAGTTCATCCCCGTCGGCATTCAGCGTCAACAGGTGAGAGGTGGCGCCCAGGCTGTCAGGGTCTTCAACACCCAGTCTCTTGTAGAGGTCGGGATTGTTTGTCTTTTCCGCAACCACCTGAAGGCCTGAAACGGCAAGTACGGTTTGCTTTACCTTGTCCACCAGGGCGGGGTAATCATCCGCTTCCGCTATACTCCATTTCCCCGCTACACGGTGTACAGTCAATGTGGTCTGACCGTCATGGACAAGCAGTTCGTTCACGTCGTTAATTCTCTGTGAAAGTTCCGGGAAAAGGCTGGTTTTTTCCTTGCTTGTCTGTGGCGCCCTTTGTTGACTGACGATAACCGCCGCAATCACGACAATAAGAGTCAGTGCCGTAACGATAATGTTCCTGTTCTTCATCAGACTTTGCGGCGCGCCCGGTGAATACCCGCAAACAGGGCAAGCAGCGCGATGATTAAGGGTATCAATCCGATATTGATAAATTTGAGCTGCGTACCCAGGCGCTCTATATTCTTTTGCAACTCGTGCTGGACCGCGCGTAATTCCTTCCGGGTCCTGATTTGCTGAAGCCGGAACTTTTCAATTTCGGCGGCCTGTTCCTGGGTCAGTAGCAACGCGCCTTCGCCGCCTTCCTGTTGCAACTGGGCAATTTTCTGTTCCGTTTCTTCCAGACGGGTCTGTAATTCCTGCTCCTGTTCGCGGAACTGGGTTTCCGCATCCCGGCGTATCTCCTCAACCACGGTAAACGGCCGGGAAAATTCGCCCCGGCTGCGCAGGCTTATCAGGTCGGTGTTGCCCGCCAGGTTATCCAGGGTATTGACGACAAAGTCGCCATTATTGGCAATACTCTGGGGAATTTGCACACCGAAGAAACTTTGCCGCCTGATCCAGAAATGATCCGCCAGGATATCGGTATCCCCGACCAGCACGGCATCGATCCTGCCCTCCTTGATCACATCATCCATGGAGGCTGTGTCCCCTTCCCCATCATCTTCCGGCAAGCCATCGGGGTATGCGCTGGGGACATTACCGCTGATTCTTGCCGCAAGCACCAGGGCTTTATTCTCCGCTTCGAAATTGGCCAGCATTACATTAGGATCCCGTTGAAAGAAAATCAGGTCTCTTTCCATTTTCATCGAGTCCGTGGTGGTCTGCAGCAGCGGCGTGAATTCAATGGTCGCATCTTCCAGCCGTTCGATTATGCCCGCGGTACCCATGTGGATCAGGTTCAACTCACTGGTGCTGAAGTCCTCACGGTTCAAGTTGTCGATACCCAGTTGCATCCAGGGCAGATAGTTACTCTCCTGGGGGCCGCGGGCGCCCTGGGTCTGCACCCTCATGGCCAGGTTGATATCTGCGGCAATTTTGCCCGGGTCGACTTCCAGGCCCCAGCCATCCAGCAGAATTTTCAGGTTGGAGGACATATCCGGCATGACATACGGGTTTGCCGGGTCCGGTTCGGGATTGTCCCCCTCAGCCAGGGGATCCACAAATAACATGGCATGGCCCCCTTCAAGTAAATACTGGTCTATGGCAAACAAGGTCCGTTCGGTAAGCCCTTTGGGGTGCACGACCATCAATACGTCCACGTCTTCATCGATCCGGTCGGTACTGACACCGAGATTGCGCACTTCGAAGAACTCCTCCATGATATCAATGATAGCCCAGCGTTCCATGATGCCCTGTGCGGGATTGCCGAACAACGGCAGGCCCGACATGACGCCGACCACGCGCTTTTCCGGGTTGGCGAGGCCGTAAATCAGCTTGGTAATGTCGTACTCCAGCGCCTGTTCCCGACTTGCCTGGAAGAATGGAATATTGGCTTCATCATCAGTAGAGTTGACGCCTACCAAACCGAAGTAGGCGCGGTCACCGGCAGCATTAATGGAAATCCCGTTTAACCCGCTGGCCACGGCCTGGTCTTCTTCCTCAGAGAAAGGCTCCGGTTCGATGACGGTCAATTCAATCTTGCCGGCCGATTTCGCAGCATATTCTTCCAGCAGGTCACGTACCCTGACGGCGTAGTTCATCAGTTGCGGGAAGTCTGCCAGGGTTTTTCGGGACAGGTAGAAATCCAGGGAAATGGGTTCTTCCAGCGTGGTGATAATGTTAATCGTGCCCGGTGACAAGGTAAAAAGTTTGTTTTCCGTCAGGTCAAGCCGGACTCCGGTAAACAGGTTGTTGCTGATTATTATCAGGGCCACCGCCAGTACGGCCGCCACCAGGATGCCCGAGCCGGATATGAGATGTCTATAGTTCATGCCAGCTCCTCAATGGGCCTTACGGGAATCGATAACCACGACGTTGGCATACAGCCAGAAGGAGATAAGCACGAGATAATAAATAATGTCGCGCAAATCTATCACACCTTTGTTGATGGAATCGAAGTGGGTCAGAAAACTGAGCGATGAGATTACTTCCACCAGGGCCTGGGGCGCCCAGCCCTGGAAAAAATCCAGTACCAGCGGAAAGCCGCTGAGGATGAAAAGGAAGCAGATCACGACACTGACCACGAAAGCAATCACCTGGCTTTTTGACAAGGCGGAGATACAGGAACCGATGGCCAGAAAACCGCCGGCCATCAACAGGCTGCCGAGGTAACCGGCGAGAATAACGGCGTTATCCGGTTCGCCCAGGTAATTTACGGTGATCCACATGGGAAAAGTCAGTACCAGGGCGATTGCCGTAAAACACCATGCAGCAAGATATTTGCCCAGCACCGCGTCCGTGACGGAAATCGGCAGTGTCATCAGCAGTTCAATGGTGCCGGACTTCCTCTCTTCAGACCAGAGCCGCATGGCTATTGCTGGTATCAGGAACAGGTAAAGCCACGGATGAAACCGGAAAAAAGGCTCCAGGTCGGCCTGGCCGCGTTCATAGAAAGCTCCCAGGTAAAAACTGAATATACCGGTCAGGAACAGGAAGATAATAATAAAGACATAGGCGACGGGAGTATGGAAATAACCATACAATTCACGTTTGAATATGGCCCTGATATTTTTGTTCATGACTGGGCTGCCTCTCCCTGGCTGGAATAGAACCTGCTGGTGATGGTACGGAACGCGTCATCATAGTCATTGATCCCTGACTGCGCCCGCAGTTCAGACGGCGTGCCGTCAAACAGGATGCGGCCGGCGGCAATAATAATTGCCCGGCTGCATACGGCATCGACCTCCTCCAGGATATGGGTGGAAATGACGATTGCCTTGTTCTCGGCCATCTCCTTGATCAGGCTTCTTACTTCATGCTTCTGGTTGGGATCCAGGCCGTCCGTGGGTTCGTCCATGACCAGTACATCAGGGTCGTGCAACAGGGCCTGGGCCACCCCGACCCGGCGTTTGAACCCTTTGGACAGGGTCTCGACGGTCTGGTCCAGAACGGTATCAAGGTGGATCTGGTCGATGACCTTATCGATCCGTTGTTGTTTTTCCGGGCCGTCAAAACCGCGTATCTCCGCTATGAATTTCAGAAATCGGATGACCGTCATCTCCGCATAGGCAGGCGCGCCTTCAGGCAGGTAGCCGATGGATGCCTTAACGCTGATAGGATCCGTCAGGACGTCATGCCCGTTTACCAGCACCGTACCATCGGTCGGTTCCAGGAAACCGGTGATCATCTTCATGGTGGTGGACTTGCCCGCGCCGTTCGGTCCCAGGAATCCCAGGACCTCGCCATGGCTTACGGAGAAAGATACATCCCGTACGGCATGAATAGGGCCGAAGCGTTTATCCAGCCCCCTGACCTCAATGGCCGGCGACCTGTCATTCACTGTCATAATCCGTAGTCAGCTAATTATTTCGATTAACGGGGTTTGTTACTGCCCAGGCAGAAAACCTGTGAGATGCGTTATTCTGCATATTTATCAGGAATCGTCAACCCGTAGAATAAACTTTTCGCTATTTTCGGGGTCTTTTCAGTCGATACAGGGCAGAAATGTCTTCATCGCCGTATCCCTGCTCCATCAATTGCTCGTATTGCTCGAGGGTGGTATCAACCAGCGGCAGTGAGATATTATCCAGGCCCTTTGTCATGGCTTTACAGATGGCCAGGTCCTTGTGGTGCAGGTTCAGCTTGAACCCGGTAGCGTTATCATCGACCAGCATGGTCTTGCCGCGATGGTCCAGGAACCAGTTCCCGGCGGCGCCCTTCGCCACAACGTCCACGACCTTGTTCATGTCCAGCCCCATGGCCTCGCCGAAGGACAGCGCCTCGGTCACAGCCTGGTTGACGCCGGCGCACATGATCTGGTTCACCGCCTTACAGGCCTGGCCGCTGCCGTTGGAGCCTATCAGGGTAATCGTGGCGGCAATCGAACCCAGTGTATCTTCCGCCCTGGCCAGCACCTCGGCATCGCCGCCTGCCATCATGGCCAGGGTACCGTTTTTAGCCCCTTCCACGCCGCCGGAAACGGGACAGTCCAGGAAAGCCACGTTTTTTTCCGCCAATATACCCGCGGCCCGTTGCGCCGTGGCGCTGCTAACGGTGGACGTGTCCACGACAATCGTGCCGGCGGCTACGGATAAGGCAACCTGCTCCACCATTTCCAGTACGTCCGCATCCCTGGACACACAGAGGATTACCAGTTCACATTCCGACGCCAGTCGCGCCGGTGATTCAAACAGTATTACGCCGGTCTGCACGGCGATCCGTTCCGCCTTGCCGCGGGTACGGTTCCATACCCCATGCAGGCGCCCTGCCTTGTGCAGGTTCAAAGCCATGCCGCTGCCCATGGCACCGAGGCCGATTACTCCGGTTTTCATCTTTCTATTATAACCAAAGAGGACGCCGAGGGCACAGAGGAGAAGACCCGGTTGGGGGAACTCGTCATACCGGACAGGGATTGTCCGGTATCCAGTAACAAGGATGTGAAGCAGGGCTTCTCTTGGTATTGCACTACCGGCATTCCAGGACTACACTCGACATAAATAAGTATTCTTAGGGAGAGGATTTTGGCCATGTTCAAGATCAGGCAACGTTCCAGAGAGGAAGTATCCGAGCTTCTTGAAGATGCCGCGAGAAGGTTCTTTCAGGATCCGAAGGCCCAGGAAATTCTGAGAGCTGAACCTGAAACCAGTAAAATGCTTGATGAGGCACTCGAACGGCAACAACTCAGGGAGAATAGTCAGCCGACGCTATAACAGGTTGATTGAAAACAAGTATGAAAAGGAAATTTCGCAACGCTATCAAAATAGCTGCAACTATCAGGAAGGATGACCGTCGCGACGTGCTGATCGATCTCCTGATACATCATTTATCCAGCCGTCGTCCGAAGTCCAACGTCCTGGCATTTGACGCTCGTCGATAGCTCCATGAGCCGCCGGCATAATGAAGTCACCGATCTCGCGAATGACTGTGGGCAAATCCGGTTCGTCGATCAGTAGCGGCTCGCGTGCGAGGAAGGAGCGCCACTGCTGCACCTTTTGGGGATCGTCTGAAAAGATGCCGGTCAACGAAGGGGGACGTTCGCGTGGAACGGCAGTCGCCCGCCTCTCAAACGTAGCCTGTATCGCGGCGGCGAGCGTTACGCCTTTGAAGGCGAAGAGCCGTGACATCGCGAGAAGGTCGTAGAAGTCTTTCATCCTGCTGTTTGCGAGATCCAGCGCCACTATCGCTTCGAACTTCTCGGCGGCCACAGTGTCACGCGGATAGGCGTAGAGCACGGGCGCCGGCTGATCCAGAAGAACCGGAAATTCGAGCTCCAATGGGCCAGGCGTCACGGCGTCCCCAAAACCAATATCGACCTGAACCGGGATGACGGCGGTAGCGAGGCGCGCCGATGTACGCAACCGAAGACCTCCATATATCCGGTCGTCGCGAATCTGTTCGGCAACGATGTGCTCTGTAGCGAAGATCAATCCATCCTCATCAACCGCTTGAGTACAAATGTCGCGGAAAATCGCCACG
Source organism: Gammaproteobacteria bacterium (assembly GCA_965116495.1). Lineage (GTDB taxonomy): Bacteria > Pseudomonadota > Gammaproteobacteria > Eutrophobiales > Eutrophobiaceae > JAAXHV01. The sequence continues at coordinate 2,413,437 of OZ220696.1, forward strand.
AGAGGCTCGATTTCGCGGCTCTCTAAGGAAAGAATATCCAGATCGCGCGTCGTTTGAAAAGGGTCTTCGAGCCAAGCAGCATAAAGCATGGCGCCTTTGAGAACGAAACGATTTTTGTGAGGCGAGACACTCAGGCGGAAGAGAAGCCTTTCCAACGCATAGCGCGTCAGTATGCGCTGGAAATTCGCCTGTTTCTTCCTAGCGACGTTTTGAAGCCGCGCACGCACCGAAGCGCCGATATTCGTCACTTCACGCGCCATCAGCGACCACCATTTCGAGGTAAGGCTGCAGAACCGACCAGATACGGGTAGCGCGGGCGTATCGAACAATCTCTACCGGTTTGACCTTGCCCGACCTTATGACATTGTGGAGGCCTTCAAGCGCAACATCGAAACCGATGTACTTCCTGAATCGAAAACAATCCACCACTGTTTTTGCTGGGTCGAAGATAGGCACCGGCACGCCATCGATGGTGTGGGTTTGGACGCCGATCGAAAGCGTCTGCATCCCAAACCGTACAACTCGGGTCGGGGGGTATTCGATCTTGGGCTTGCGCGCCTTTGGGCCTATAGCAAGCCAGACTCGGCTCGGCGTCTGGAGCGTGAGTTCGTGGAACTGAAGGGCAGAGACAAGGCAGATGACCCCTTTCGGCACAAGCTTCGCGACCTCGGCCAGGTCATGTGGCGCTGTGATGTCGGCATCGGTGAGTTGGTAGAGCCCGCGGGTAACGCGGGTGAGGATTTCTTCCCCCAGCAGCCGCGAGAGAGTTTCCGGGTGGACACCAGCGTTGCTCAGCTCAATGCGACGCATGGCACCGCGCTCCTTGAGAAGCTCGACAACCCGATCTCTCTGCGATATCTTGGTTATAGCTACCATGTGACTAAACGTCGGTTGTTGGGTTCCAACTTCCGACATTTTGTCACAAACTCATCTACCAGGAAAGCAAAAGGAACGCAGCCAGATTGCTTCTCAACAAAAACGACACAGCTCTGTATTAACTTGAAGCAATTTCGCTAAGATGGTTTGATATGATTATCGTATCACTAGTGTCCGGAATATCCGATGAAGATTAAATTTAACTTACTGTAATTCATCATCTATTACTGTTTTTATGGGTGTCACCGACTTGAACTGCCAACCCCACTTATATCAAGCTCTCCCATACCATAGCAAGATGGGAGCCCACACACATGTACCACGGCAAACTGATCTTTGCCCAGGCAATCGATCATCTTCCCCACCATACCCTGCGTCGCTGTATTCAACGCTACCAGGGCAATCATCACGTCAAACGCTTCAGTTGCCAGGACCAGTATCGCTGTATGGCCTTTGCGCAACTCACCTATCGCGAGAGCCTGCGCGCTATCGAAGCCTGCCTGCGCGCCCAAAGCAACAAACTCTATCATATGGGCATACGCAGCACGGTGTCCCGCAGTACCCTGGCCGACGCCAACGAGCAACGCGACTGGCGTATATACGCCGACGTTGCACAATCCCTGATACACACCGCGCGTCGCCTCTATCTCAACCACAGCTTCGGCGTCGAACTCGACAACACGGTCTACGCACTCGATGCCACGACCATCGACCTATGTCTCTCCGTGTTCCCCTGGGCACACTTTCGCCGCACCAAAGGCGCGGTAAAAGTACACACATTACTGGACCTGCGTGGCAATATCCCCACGTTTATCCATGTTTCACCGGGCAAACTGCACGACGTCAAGGTGCTCGATACCTTGCTGCCGGAGCCCGGCGCATTCTATATCATGGACCGCGCCTACCTCGACTTCGAGCGACTGCATCGGCTCACGCTGGCCTCGTCCTGCTTCGTTATCCGGGCCAAATCCAATCTCAAGTTTCGTCGTCTTTACTCCCGGCAGGTCGACAAGACCACCGGACTGCGTTGCGACCAGACCGGCGTGCTGACCGGCTTCTACTCGTCCCAGCGCTATCCCGATACACTGCGTCGGATCAGGTATCACGATGCAAACACCGGCAAAAAACTGGTGTTTCTCACCAACAACGTTACCCTGCCGGCACGCACCATCACCGAGTTGTACCAATGCCGTTGGCAGGTCGAATTGTTCTTCAAATGGATCAAACAACACCTGCGCATCAAGTCGTTCTTCGGCACCTCAGAGAACGCGGTGAAGACGCAGATATGGATAGCTGTCTCCGTGTACGTGCTGGTCGCGATCATCAAGAAGCGCCTGAACTGCGACATGAGTCTCTACACAATTCTACAGATTTTAAGCTTGACACTTTTCGAAAGAACTCCTTTAAATCAACTACTTATCAATTGTGAGGCTGACATGAATTATGACCCTTTCTCTAACCAATTGAATTTATTCGACTAATATTCCGGACACTAGTGATTTCTTTAATAATTTTTTCGATTGGATCATAACCAAGACGACCACTTATCACACTCCAACCACTAAACATCTGCCATAAAAACCCGATCAAGATATTATCATCCTCACGATATGGTTCGACGTTGGGTGGCTGGAGATTTTCCATCTTTAATATGTCTATCTGTAGGAGTTTCAGAATGTTAAGCTCTTGACTACTAAGCATTTTGTAATTTTGTAATACAAAATCTATCTGTTTTGAAAGTAGTTGTAGATTTGAAATAATTTCTTTGAATTCCATGCCATCCTTACCAAGTCCATTTTGAAACGCATACCATCCTTCATCTGCTTCATTTCCTCCCGCAAAGACAGATCTAAACCCGTCAACAGTCATTAAGCTATCTATTGTGTCACTATCATTAGTGATACCCTGAATTCCTCCTTTTCTACTGGCACAAATAATCTCGACCAAAATATCACGTTTAATAATTACATACATCTTGTGGAGGTTGGATTTGATTATGAAATGTCTACGACGCTCTGGTATATTGACAACTAAGTAATAAAAGAAAATAGATATGATAACTCCAGGGAGAAAAGTTGATGTTATTCTATGAAATTCTTCCCACGTATTGTGTGTTAAATCTGAATATTGGTTAATGTGATAGCATTCGAAAATCGCGTACAGTGCAATGGTTATTATCAGACATAGCAAAGTCTTCGAAAGGACAACATAGGTACAACATTCAAAGTAAGACTGGTATTTTTTTTCGTTGCGAATCATGTCACACAGTCCTAAATATATTTCCTGATTCCTTTCTTACTCAATTACCACCAGCAGGCTGTCAGGTATCAACCACGTAGTTGGGACTGACGACTACTTGTTTCACGATGCCGCTCTTCCCGGCAGAATCGTAGATTGCATTTTCGCGGGGCTTTGGGCCAGAATCGATTCTGTCCTGATCATAAACTGCCATCTTACCATAGTAGACAAGCATCTATTTTAAACCTTGCATTTTCAAAGTCTATATTTTAAACTGCTATGTAATGAAACGGCAATATCACAAACTCATCGAGGATTACCTCAGCTATTTTCCCTGTGTTGTTATCGTCGGCGCACGGCAGACCGGCAAAAGCACATTGCTCAGGATGGTGGATGACAAACGGGAACTGTTTGACCTGGAAAGCCGGGCGGATTTCGACCAGGTTGCCCGGGACCCGGACTTGTTTTTACGTCTCCACGACAAACCCATTGCCATCGACGAAGCGCAACTTTTACCGGCATTATTTCCTGCGCTCAGGGTTGCCATAGACAGGGACCGCCAGACTTTGGGAAAATATCTGCTATCCGGTTCCAGTTCACCGGAATTGTTGACGGACATTGCCGAATCCCTGGCCGGACGGGTGGGTATTATCGAACTGGCACCATTCAGTTTTTCCGAAACGCAGGAGGTTGATACGCCGCACCTGTTGCAGTTGTTTGCCGATGGATTTGACCCGAACAGCCTCAGGGGACTGGCTGTCCCCGCAGAAACCGGCGGGTTCGAACAGGCGCTTGTGCGCTACTGGTTGCAGGGCGGTTATCCCGAACCCTGGTTGCGGAAACTGGGCAAGTTTCAGGAAGTCTGGCGGGAACAATACCTGAAAACCTATATAGAGCGGGATATTACACGCCTGTTTCCGCGCCTTAACCCGGTACGGTTTCGACGTTTTGTCGAGCTGCTGGCGGGTTGTTCCGGGTCGATAATCAACTACTCCAATATCGCCGGCCTGCTGGACGTGTCGCAACCCACAGCGAAAGACTATTTCAGGATTGCCCACGGCGCCTTTATCTGGCGACAACTCCCGCCTTACCATAAAAAACCGGGTAAACGTGTGTCAAAACATCCACGCGGGTATTTGCGCGACACCGGCCTGTTGCACCATATCCTGCAAATACCAGGCCATAAACGCCTGTTGTCTCATCCGCAAATGGGCGCGAGTTGGGAAGGACTGCTGATCGAGGAATTACTGCGCACACTCAGCGCGGCAGGCGTGCGGCATACTGCATATTATTATCGCACTGCCGGTGGAGCCGAGGTAGATCTGGTACTGGAAGGTCCATTCGGTCTGATCCCTTTTGAAATCAAGCATACCCAGAACGTAAACCCGCGTCACCTGCGAGGTATCAGGGATTTTATCCGCGGATTCAATTGCCCTTTTGGCATCGTTATCAATAATGATGAGAAAGTCAGGGTATATGACGAGAAATTGTTTGGGGTACCCTTCGCCTTGCTGGTGACACAGCCGCGTCATTCGTAATGACATGACACAGGGATCATCGAGCGCCTCACAACATCACTCAATCACTACCAGCAGGTCGCCGCTGTCAACCACGTGGTCGGGACTGACGACGATCCGTTTGACGATGCCGCTTTTCTCCGCGGGGATGGCCGACTGCATTTTCATTGCCTCCAGCACGACTACCGTATCACCTTGCCGGATACGTTCCCCCGCTGATACCTCGACCGCGACGACCAGTCCGGGCATGGGCGCGGCCAGGTGATCGGGATTGGCGGGGTCTGCCTGTTCGTTCTGGTGGACCTCATAGCTCAGGTTATTGTCCCTGACGATGACAGTCTGCGGCTGGCCGTTCAGTTCAAAAAATACCCGCCGCATTCCCTCTTCATCCGGTTCGGACGTGGCCAGGTAATGTACGATTGCCTGCCGGTTATCCTCAAAGGATAAAACGGTTTCCTCCCCGCTTTCCAGTCCGTAGAAAAAGATATGGGTAGGCAGAATACTGACATCGCCGAATTTGCGTTCCATTTCCGCGTAGGCAAGAAAAACATTCGGGTACATCAGGTATGAAGCCAGGTCGAAATCGGATACTTCTTCCTTGAGCTGGCCTGAAAGGGTTTCCCGGGTATGTTCCAGGTCAATGGGTGACAGTGATTCGCCGGGGCGGCCCTGCAAGGGTGATTTGCCATTCAGGACCTTGGCCTGCAATGCCTGTGGGAATCCGCCGACAGGCTGCCCCATTTCCCCGTGAAAAAATTGAACCACTGATTCCGGGAAAGCGGTTTCCTTGTCGGGATCGAGTACGTCCTGTTTCGTCAATCCGGCCGTAACCATCGCCAGGGCCATATCGCCGACCACCTTGGAGGTAGGGGTAACCTTGACGATGTCTCCGAACAACTCATTTACATCAGAATAGGCCTGGGCAATTTCGGACCAACGTCTATCGATCCCCATAGCGCGCGCCTGTTCTCTCAGATTAGTATACTGGCCTCCGGGCATTTCATGGATGTAAACTTCCGAGGCGCCCGACCGGATGCCGGGTTCAAAAGCGCAATACTGTTCTCTCACTTCTTCCCAATAGCCGCTGATAACCCGGATAGACTCCGTATCCAGCCCGGTTCCCCTATCCGTGTGTTCCAGGGATGCGACAATCGCGCCCATATTCGGTTGTGACGTGAGTCCGCTCATGCTGTCGATGGCGGCATCGACTATATCCGCGCCGGCTTCCACGGCAGCCAGCACGGTCGCTGCGGAAATACCGCTGGTATCATGGGTATGCAGATGCACCGGCAGGTCAATCTCCTGCTTTAATGCAGTAACCAGCAACCTTGCGGCACCCGGCTTGAGCAGGCCGGCCATGTCTTTTATACCCAGTATGTGCGCGCCCATATCCTGGTAGCGGCCGGCCAGGTCCAGGTAATAGTCCAGGTTGTACTTTTGCTTTGTGGGGTTCTGGATATCACCGGTATAGCAGATTGCGGCCTCGATAATTTTTCCGGTTTCACCGACCGCATCGATGGCGACCTGCATGTTTTCCGGCCAGTTAAGGCTATCGAATATCCTGAATACATCAATGCCCGCATCGGCTGCCTGCTGAATAAAAAACCTGACCACGTTATCCGGATAATTTTTGTAGCCTACGGCATTCGACGCACGCAATAACATCTGTTGCATGATATTGGGCATGGCCGCGCTTAAATCGAACAGTCTCTGCCACGGGTCTTCATGCAGGAAGCGCAGCGCCACGTCGAACGTGGCCCCGCCCCAGGACTCGACGGAAAAAAGGCCGGACATGTTACGGGCATAACAGGGGGCTATCGCGATGAGGTCCCTGGCCCTGAGCCGGGTTGCCAGCAATGACTGGTGTGCATCGCGAAACGTGGTATCTGTGATGAGAGGCCGTTTTTGTTCTCCGATCCAGTTAACCAGGCCCCTGGCGCCGTACTCATCGAAAACAGCCTTGGCTCCGTTTGCCGGCAGTGCTCCAACGGCTACCGGTGGCGCGGGATCCCGTAAAGAGAGCGGGGCCGGCCTGTCCTTTACATCCTGGTTGCCGTTCACGATCACGTCGGCAATGAACCTCAGTAGCCGTTCAACCTGGCCCTGACCCCCGCTGGCCTCGAACAATTCCGCTGTCTCGTCGATGAAACGCGTGTTGTATTCACCGGATTGAAAGTCAGGGTGGGTCAAAAGCTGTAACAAGAACGGCAGGTTGGTTGCAACGCCGCGCACGCGGAATTCCATTAACGCCCGCCTCATCCGGTTGATGCTTTCATCACCGTCGCTGCCGCGCGCGGTGACCTTGACCAGCAGGCTGTCGTAGGCGCGCGAGATCCAGGCCCCGGTATAGGCGGTGCCGCCGTCAAGCCGGATACCTGGCCCTGAAGGGCTCCGGTAGGCGATGATATTGCCGTAATCCGGGATAAAGTTGTTGTGCGGGTCCTCAGCGGTAACCCGGCATTGAATGGCGGTACCAGAGACGCGGATATCGGATTGCGACGGTACCAGGGAACCGGACTTGCCGATCTTTTCGCCTTCCGCGATCCTGATCTGCGCCTTCACGAGATCAATGCCCGTTATTTCTTCGGTGACCGTGTGCTCAACCTGGATCCTCGGGTTGACCTCGATGAAATAGAAGGCCTTGTCGGTCTTGTTGTAGAGGAACTCGACGGTGGCGGCATTATTGAGTTTTGCCTTACGGGCCAGCTTGACCGCCGCCCGGCAGATTTCGGTACGTACTTTTTGCGGCAGGTAAATGGCCGGGGCGCGCTCGATGACTTTTTGGTGGCGGCGCTGTAACGAACAGTCACGTTCATACAAATGCACGACATTACCGTAATGATCGCCGAGGATTTGCACTTCGATATGCATCGCATCCTCAACCAGTTTTTCGAAAAATACTTCATCATTGCCGAAAGAGGTGTGCGCCTCCTGGCGCGCACGCTTCACCGTGTCGTGCATTCCCCCGGAATCCCTGATAACCCTCATGCCGCGACCGCCGCCGCCCCAACTGGCCTTCAGCATCAGGGGGAACCCGATTGCCCTGGCAATATGTTCCGTTTCCTGCTCGTCCTCGGGCAGCGGACCCGACGCCGGCATCACCGCAATACCGGCCTTGACGGCCAGCTCCCGCGCCTTGACCTTGTTGCCCAGGTCCCGCAGCACTCCTGCCTCCGGGCCGATAAAACTGATGCCGTGCTGTTCACACAGTTCGGCGAAATCAGCATTCTCGGATAAGAAGCCATAACCCGGATGAAGCGCGTCACACTCGGATTCCACGGCGGTGCGCACTATATCCGCACCGTTCAGGTATGCCTCGACAGGACCCGAGCCTATGCCTACCTGGTAAGACTGGTCCGGCTTGAACCGGTGCAGGGCAAGACGATCTTCCTCTGAGAAGATACCCACCGTACCGATACCCAGTTCTTTCGCTGCGCGTATGACCCGAATGGCGATCTCGCCGCGGTTGGCGATGAGTATCCGATTGAAATTGTGTTTTGTTTTCAGCAAAAACAGAGTGTCTCTGGGTGCTTACCGGTACAAATATATTATCCTAATATAAGCTCTCAGTCGCTTCCGATTTCAGGTTCGGTACGAGAGCCAGCTGCGCGCTAATTGTATCCCAGGCAGAGCCCGGTTCTTCCTGAACAAGGCCAACCATCTCCCAACTTCGACGGTTTATTCCGCTAAGTAGTTGATTTTATTGAAGGCGAGTTTGCCCGTAGGCACTACAACGGCCCGTCTGGACACCCGCGTTGATTTATATGGAGTTTTCAGCCCGTCAGGACGCTAAACCGTCGAAGTCGGGAGCTTCCTGACTTGGTTCTGGCTTGGCCAGGTTAGGACGGAAGAATAATATGCCTCATTTTATCCTGGAATATTCGGCCAATCTTGATGATGACCTGGACCTGGCCTAAGCCGCCTGGAGCCTGCCTCCGTGCAGGCGGCCTGTTCCAACCGCTGATGCTACGGGCCGCGCTATCGAAACTGCAAATCGTGGGAACCCTGGCCGCGGGCCTGCTGTTTATGAACATACTCAAACTCAGCGCCTATTCCTGGTACGGCTTCGATTACAGCCCCTATTACAGCGTCATCCTGGCCGCCATCCCCGGCGCCTTCCTGGGAAAGAAACTGCTGCACCACATCCCCGAAGACCGCTTCAGGCTGATCTTCAGACTCATCATGAACTGCTTCGCCCTGAGACTCTTGCACTGGGCCTGGGTGTTGTTTTGATGAATCTGCCATCCTGTCATTCAAAGTCATCAGGCCATTTTCTGGCTGAATGATAGACGCGCAGGATTTCCAATGCGTTTTTCTTAACTTGGTAAGGGACAATGAAAGGAGCGCCCGAAAGCACCAGTCCCCGAGTTCCGGGAACCCTGCCAACTCTCCCAAGATTGGGATGTTCGCTGAGGTGATGAATTTCGCTGTATATCACATCCAGTGTTTTATCGGCGGCCAGTGGATTATCCGCAAGGATGTAATCGAAGATTTCAATTAAATCCTGTTCTGCCTCAGGCGATATCCTTATCTTCATTTGCTCCTGACTATTGCTTGTGTCGGATTTTGGCTCGCAGCTCCTCGACGACTGCCTCAAAATCTTTGCCGGTGCCTCTTGCAAGTGTTAATTGCGCCTGCTCAATACCTAGCCTGTGTTGATCAGTTTGCTCTGAAATATACTGCTTTAATGCAACTTCAATTACCTGATCCCTTGGTTTATTCATCACCTTTGCAAGCCGATCCAACCCGGTCGAAACCTCATCGGTCGTATGGATGTTGATAGTTGACACCTTTCATTCTTCTAATTGATTGCAGTGCAATTATCTCCCTCCTATGTCAGAGCTGTCAAGAGGATAATCGGGGTTGATTGATACACTCCTTGCATGTCCGGTTAAGGGCTGGTTCGTACCGATAGAATCTACTGGCACGGGTAGTGTCGTATTTTGAAAATACACGATATAAAATGCCTATTATGCTATCATTAATACTTCTCTGATTGAGGATGATACATGCAATTATCGTTAACCAACCTGCGCTCGGGCACCCATGAGCTACGACAGGCTATTGAACGCGGAGAAGTAGTTGAACTGACCTTTCACGGCAAAGTCATCGGGCAGGTCAATCCTGCCAGAATGGAGAATTATAAAATTGATGAGCGAATCGTAAATGCCTATTTCAACCGAAGGGAGGGGGATGACCCTTATGCCGCAATAGAGCAACTCAAACAGGCAAGAAGAAGACGTGGTACCAAATGATATTTGATACGGACATCTTCATTTTTGCGGAAAGAGGTGACAAAAAAGCGCAGGAAGCTATTCTTGGCGAGAAGGATATAAGAATATCAGTGGTTTCTCGTATGGAACTTGTGCAGGGCTGCCGGAATAAAAAAGAACTCGCTGACCTAGAGAATTTTTTACAGACGATAAAATGCCGCATTATTCACTGTTCCAATGAAATCAGTATCACTGCCGACGTTTTAATCCGGCAATATGCGCTCAGTAATAACCTCAGCCTGGGCGATGCGTTTATTGCAGCAACAGCGCTTCATCATCAGGAGACCTTGCATACGGCCAATTACAAGGATTTCCGTTTTATTGACGGACTGACCGTTAAGCGTTTCAGACCGTCATTGTAGTCGGGGTAGCATTTAAACCGATGTGGATATTACGAAAAGCAACTACGGCAGCTTGCCCGAGGGATTGGTACGGTCCGTGGTGAACGCCTCCTGCCACTCGCCCAGTTTTTCCTCGAAATCTTCCCACTCGCTCAGTTCGGTCTTGTTCCTGTACATGGCGAACGGGCGCAGGCTGTCAAAATAAAACTGCACCTGCTCATCGGTCCTGAACTTTTCCGCTTCGTAGCGGTTCCAGTGAACCACCTGCCGCAGGGGCCGGCGGTACCTTGAGGAGACGTCTTTCGCAGGAAAGCCTATGGGGATGGTGCCGTAGGCCCTGAGAAACGGGGGGTATCCAAGCAGTTCGCTCAACTCCTCGTTGGTCTGCTGCTCGCCGCCGCCGGACAGCCAGGCCGAGGTCAGGCCGTTGGCTGTGATCGCCAGTTGTATGTTCTGGATTGCAGCGCCGATGGAACAATAAAAGATATTTTCGTTATTCTGTTGGTAATCTGCTTCACTTTCCGGGGTCACGCCGTGGGGAAAATTGATATTCCAGCGCCGGTCCCCCAGTACGATGAAAATGGCTACCGTGTTATTCAGGTAACTCTTGTAAACGGAAGGGAACCCTTTTGCGTATTTCTTCAGGCGGTCGGCCTGCCGCAGGAACACCTCCACCACCCGGTCCCGCATGTCCGGGTCTTCCACGACAATGAAGTCCCAGGGTTGCACGTTGGCGCCGCTCGGCGCCCAGCGCCCGGCCTCGGCAATACGTTCCAGCACCTCGCGGGAGATGGATCGTCCCTTCTCGAAGCGGCGCACGCTACGCCGCTTGCGGATTATATCGATGAACGAATCGTAGTCGGGATTGTTCAGCTTTACGTTAGCCACCCCAGTTATATCGAACGGTTCCGCCAAACCAGCGCGGCGGGTTGGGCACATCGATGAGTGTCCCCACGAAAGTGCTCAGATCGAATACGGTTGCCACGTAATCTTCATTGGTGAAATTCTTCAGCCACAAACCGAGTTCCCACCTGCCGTCGCTGGTGGTGTAGTCAACCCTGGCGTTTGCTACGATATAAGAACCATCAAACAGGGCGGGATGGTCAATACCGTTCAGGGCCCGCCGGTCAACATAGTTGAAATCAACCTGGGCAGCCATCGAGCCTCCGAGCATGGGCCATGCATAGCGGCCCAGACCGTTAAACGTCACATCAGGCGCATTCGGCATGGGCATGTCCCGGGTAGCTCCGGCAAATGTGATGTCTTTTTGTTTGGCATCCTGCAGGGAGAGGCCAAGAAGGAGTTCCAGGCCGTCGAACGGATTGGCAATCAGCTCGATTTCAGCTCCCGTGTTCTCGGCGTCAGTATTAAATACTATCAGGTTAATCCCCTGCGCAGAAAAATTCTGGAAGCCTTGATAGTCATAATGAAACACGCTTGCATTGAAGCGCGCCCTGCCATTAAACAGGCTGGCTTTAACTCCACCTTCATAACTCTTCAACACCTCACCGTCGAATTCGAATAAGGTATCTGCATCAAACAGGAACGTCGCCCCGGCGTTGAAGCCACCCGCTTTATTGCCGCGACTGTATTTTGCATATACCAGCAAATCGTCAGTGGGCGTCCAATCCAGTTCAAACACTCCCGACCATTCTCCCTCACTGCGCTTTCTGGCAAGAGGTGGGCCGAGCTGCGCCAAGCCCCCGAAAAAGAAGTCACAGGGGTCGGCAGGCAAGCCGAATGCTTCACCCGGTCCTGCATTGTGACAGAGCGGTATTGCAGCAATATCTTTTTTGTCCTCCGTCCAGCGGAACCCGCCTATGACTGTAAACTGATCGGTTAACGCATACTCAGCCTGCAGGAAGAACGCATAGCTTTCCGTTTCAAGTTCGATGTGATTGTCGAAATCAACCAGGCAACAGTTCACCAGATCCGTATAAACTCCAATGTCATTGTCAATATTCAGGTAATAGGCGCCGGCCACCCATTTCAACTGATCTGTTTCACCGTGTATTTGTAGTTCCTGGGAAATCTGATTGCTATCCACATCCTGGTAATATGTAAACAACGGGGCCGGTGTGCTATCCGTATCTTCCAGGTATTGCTTCTCAAAATCCTGCCAGTTGGTAATGGACACGATTTTCAATCCGTCACTTATGGCCCATTCGATCTTGCCTGTTATTCCATAGTGATCACGTTTAAAAAATCCCGGTTCATCCAGGGCGACCTTGTTGTCACCGTCGTCCGGTTCGGTAAATCCGAAACAGTCGGTTGCTCCGGGCGCCAATGGGAACGGCGGTCCCAACCAGGCTGCGCAAAAGGCATCCTGCTGCGCAGTCGTCCCTATCTTGGTCAAACCATCGCCGACAAGTCCGGGTATCGCGCCTGGGGCGAAATCGTTCAATCCGGATCGAACATGATATCCCTGGCCGTAAGCGTCGTCGCGGCTGTAGGTTCCGGTTATGTGTATGGACAAATCATCACTGGGTTCAAAAAGTAATTGGGCGCGGCCACTGAAATTATCGACGTCGTTTACATCCGGGCCGATCCGGTTTTCCTGGTACCCGTCGGTATTTTCATAAGCAAGGGATAAACGGCCTGACAAGCTGTCCCCGAGAGGTCCGCTTGCAGCGCCTTCGGCGCGTATCTGGCCGAATTCCCCACCTGTCAGTTCAAGATATCCTTCGTTCTCACGGGTCGGTTTGTTGGAGATTACATGCACCAGCCCGCCTGTTGCGTTACGTCCGAACAGGGTGCCCTGTGGGCCGCGTAGAACCTCGATGCGGTCGATGTCAAAAAAGCTGAACGCGACACCACCCATATAACTGTTGTAAATTCCGTCCGAATAAACGGCGACCGGAGGTTCCTGGTGGTCGGCAAAGTCCAACTGGGCCGACCCGCGGATGGTGAACTGGGTAGTCGTACCGCTGCCGAAGTCCGTCACCAAAAGGCCGGGGACCATATCATCCAGTTGCAGTGTCGAGGTAATGCCCAGCTGTTTAAGCTGTTTGCCGGAGTAAGCGGTGATGGAAATACCGACATCCTGCAAGCTTTGTTCGCGTTTCTGCGCGGTGACAACTACTTCCTCCAGGACCTGTGCAAACGGATGCGCGGTAAACAGCAAAACGGTTACAAACACTGCAACACGACTGGTAATTTTCATTTCGTCTCCCCTTTTTTTAACCAATTTCGTTTGGGCATTATAGTCACAACTATTCCGGATTAGCAAAACCCACGCGCATTGCAATCCGGGTACACTTCTTGTTATTGCAGTCTGTTACATCATCGGCGCACGCGCTTACCGCCACCAAGCAGTCTGTTTCCGCCCTTAATTCGATGTGGTCGCCTTTTCTGGATGGCGCTGCTGCAACAAATAGTTCACCATCTTCCCGCACCCCGGTATTCATGAATATATTGAAGGGATCAGGCAGGTTATCTGCAGATATTCCAAACGGCTCTATGGCCGCAGACAGGTTCTCGAAACAGCCGTTGCGCGGACCGACGCCCAGTAAGTGTTCATAAATATAAGAATGGCAGGGGCAGAAAACAATATCATGGACGCCGACGCTATCCGCCACGATTGTAAACATGACGTTATCGCGATTTGATATGAGTTGGGAGCCGACCGTGAGCTGTGTGCTCCAGTTGCGCACCCGGGTTTTGGCCTGGGAGAATTTTTCCGCATAATCGGTAAGTGAGAAGCAGACGAAATCGGCAACCTGCCCGCCGTCCAGGTCTTCCACACGCAGAACCTGTCCCCGTTTTACCTGAACCGCCTTACCGGACTTGGGTTCGATAACGATTTTATTATTCATTCTGCCCTCCACATATATATCGCATTCTGAGTGATCATTGTACTGTTTGCCAAAAGTTCCTGACATACTCATATAGGGTTACATCCATGGGCCTGCCTTAATGATATTATCGGGAATTATATACTTAATTGTACTAGGCCGCCAGTTTAGCAACCAGGTATTCCTGCCCCCGGTCTCCCTTCACGGAATTGCAGTACCCGCAAAGTAACTGCAAGTTGTAGAGGTGATCAGTTCCGCCCTTGCTTCGTGGGATGATATGGTCAACTGTAAAATTCTGCATCAGGAAATGCTCCTTACAGCCGTTACAGTGGCCGCCCTGTTCGCCGTAAAGCGCCTTTTTGTTATCAGCGTGGTTGTACTTCTTCAGTGGCGCAATGTCGGTGCGCTGGGGGATGTCGGTGCGGACGATGCCCTGGTAGAACATGCCCAGTTCCTTGTCCATGCGCAACTTGACCAATTCGGCGGCCTTCGGGGATATGTCAATACCGGCCCACTCCCTGCCCTCTATCTCCGCCGCTATGCAGGCTGTGGCACAGCCACAGAAGGGGTCAAGGATAATTCCGTCTTCTGGACAGGAAGCTTTTATGACGCGTTGTAACAGCTTTAATGGTTTTTGAGTGGGGTAGCCTACGCGTTCTGTGGCGTTTGCATTAAGATAGGATATTTCCCACACATCGCGCATGGCTTTCATTCCGCTATTATCAACATATTCTTGCTGGAGTGCGCCGTCTTCCGCAATGTGACTCGCTCTGTTTTTGCCCTTATGTCGATGCTGTCCTTTCGGGCTATGGGGTTCAAGCAGCTGCTTAAATACAGCATCGGTTGAGCGCGCATACATCAACAAAACATCGTGCATTCTTTGAAAGTGCTTGGTTGCCCCTGTCCATCTCTGATAACTCCATATAATTTCATTCCTGAACATCTTACGCCCAAACACCGCATCCATAACCAGCTTGAGATAGTGCGACATGGTAGGATCACAGTGCAGGTAAATACTGCCTGTGTCCTTCAATATCCGTTTCATTTCAAGCAGCCTTGCGGCCATGTAAATGAGATAGGACTTGTCGCTTTTCGTCATGGCGGCATGGATAACCTTGTTCAGGGTCGGGTGCTTGGCTTCTATCAGGTCAAGCCACGCGATATCCAGATCGTCCAAGTTCCAGGTGTCTTTGAACTCTGCGCCGGCGGCCTGGGAGCCGATAGGCGCGGCATAGTTGGTTTTGGAATTAAATGGCGGGTCTAGGTAAATCAGATCAACGCTGTGATCGTTCATGCCCCGCAGGACAGGGAGATTGTCGGCAGTCCAGATGGTCTGGTTTGCCCAGTTAGCGGACACGATAATGTCCGCTTTAAGGTCGGGCTGTAGGGTCGACTCCTAATCGGACTGGCGGACTGGCGGACTGGCGGACTGGCGGACTGGCCGCTTTTTCACTTTATCACGTTTTTGTTTTACCGTCCCGTCTCCTGCTTTCACCACCCGCTTTATTGCTTCTTTAAACGTCATGTTCAACGGCTCTATGATGCCCCGCTTCATCATGCGACCTCCCGGATTAGTTCGTTGTATGGAAGCCTTTTACCGATGCCCCCTTTGATCACTTTGCCGATTGCGGCGGCGCCTGTCAAGCACCGATTGTTATGGCGATGCACATACTCGGTGACGTAGCGATGAGTATGCTTCATGCTCCACCAGTGATGCGTACCGATATAACCGCGCTTGACCAATGCCCAGAAAGACTCGATCCCGTTTGTGTTAACCTGCGCGTTCACATACTCGCCTGCGCTGTGCCTCACCGTCCCATGTTGGTAGAACAGGCTGTGCAGGCCGGCATAGCCTCTATGCTCATCCGTATAGACCTGCGAGCCAATCTCAACGTGCTGGTGGATAGCGCCGTGCAGAGTCTCTTTGTCGGTGCGCCGGATCGGGAAGGCCCGGACTTCGCCACCGCGTTGCAGGATGCCTAATACCGGCTGTTTGCCAACCGTGCCGCGCCCCGCCTTCATACGGTGCTGTACGTGTTTGTTGCCTTCCTTGCCGCCCAGGTACGTCTCATCCACCTCAACCTCACCCGTCAACGGGTTAATCCCGTCCGTGCAGGCTTCCCGGATGCGATTTGACAGATACCAGGCTGTCTTTTGCGTAACGCCCAGGTTCTTTGCAAACTGAACGCTTGATATCCCCTTGCGGGCAGTGGTCATTATGTTAATTGCCAGTAACCATGTCTGCAATGGCAGGCGGGAGCTTTCCATGATCATGCCGGTACGGACACTGAAACGCTCCTTGCACTCGGCGCACTTGTAACCCATGCCGCCCTTGATCTCATATACCTTGTCATGTCCACAATGCGGGCAGGTAATACCATCAGACCAACGCTGTTCGATGATGAACTGCTTGCAGGACTCCTCAGTCGGAAACTGCTGGTAAAATTCGGGAATGCTCATGTAGTCTTTCATCTGTTTTTCCTTGCAAATCAATTAACTGATACTTAATTGTACCAATAATTGAGCAAGTGTCAACAGTTTTTTACAACTTTTTTCGGATTATTTCAGGGTGGAAATAGCGCGCGGGTATACGGTAGGATCGGAGAGTTGTTAGAGTGGGGACGGTGCGGAAACACCGTCCCTCAATTTCCACCGCGTAAGCGGAAGTGTCTGGCCGGACAGGTAAAGTATAACCTCTCCTGTCCTGCCGTCAAGTTCGTTCTGTTTACGCCTTCATGCCGCGTATGCGGCAGGAGGATTGATCATGGCCAATCGCCGAAAGACGGTGCCGGTCAAAGCGCACAAGCGCAGACCACCGAAGTAACCAGTACGGCCCCGTACTCAGTGCGGGGTTTTTCGTATAGTACAATTAGGTATATAATTCCCATATTATCTGTATGTCATGATTGCCAGATTCCTTCCGATGGTAATAGAGACACTTGGCAAGAAAAGTCGAAAGTGATTGCTGCGGCTGGTAAATTTGTGGAAGGGTAGACATAATTTCTTTGTTTACGGGCATATATCGGACATCCATAATATGCAACAAGCGGCGCTGGAAAACAAACTCCTGCAATTGGCTACGGGACATCAGCTGGCGGCTGCCCTTTACTTCGTTACGGTCAACAAAATTCCCGATTGCCTCAAGGATGGCCCACGAACGGCAGGGGACATAGCGGCTGCAGTCGGATTGCCCGCCGGGTCCGTTTACCGCCTGCTGCGGGCGATGACCACATCCGGAATATTCCGTTTGCAGGACGGCAGGTTCTCATTGACGGAGATAAGCGACCTGTTGCGTACGGACCATGCCCGGAGCCAGCGTTCCAAGATCCTGCTCGCTGCCAGCGACCTGGATGTATGGTCCAGGTTGGGCGAGGCCGTGGAACTGGAAGACGCCCTACCCGACGTAAAGAAGGACTGGTATCTCGAGTGGGGTAAGGACGAGGACCCCATCATGATTTTCGACAAGGCCATGCGCTCCTACTATTTTGATGCGCCAGCCCCCTTGCTTGGAATTTACGATTTCAGCAGCATCAATACACTGGTGGATATTGCCGGTGGCGATGGCGGACACCTGATTGAAATTCTGAAGGCATTCCCCGACATGACGGGTATTCTATTCGAGCAGACTGAAACAGCGCAGCGCGCGGAGGCCTACATTCGTGAGGCCGGCCTATCGGAAAGATGTATGTGTGCCGCAGGGAATTTTTTCAAACCGGAAACCATACCTGAAGATGGTGATGCCTACATGATGCGTAACATCATGCACTGTTGGGCCGATGATCCCTGCAGGCAGATTCTGACAAACATCACTGCGCGCATGCCCGATACTGCGCGTATCCTTGTCATGGAGCAGAAACTCCCCTCTAGTGATGAACAACTGAATGACTGCGCGGAACATTGGGGAGTCACGCCGGCGTGGTGGGATATGTTGATGTTGCTGTGGTTCGGGGGAGCGGAACGCACCGTGGAAGAATTCAACACATTGTACGAGTCTGCCGGTATGAAGCTGGCCAATGTTATGGAGGGCAAACTGGGTACCGTTGTTTATGAAGGAGTCAAAACTTCTCAGAAATCCTGAGAATCAATACGCTTTACAATCAAAAGAAGCGGGAAATGGTCACTGATATCGAAGCATTAATTGGCCGGCGTCAGACCGGTTACAGCCTGCCCGGGCCATTCTATACCGACACTGACGTTTACCGGCTTGACGCAGACCGCGTCTTCAGCAAACTCTGGATGCTGGCCGGCCATGTTTCCCAAATCCCGGAACCAGGCGATTATTTCCTGGCTGAAATTGCCGGTGAGTCCATTTGCATCGTGCGCCGGGGCGAAGGGGAAATCAGCGCTTTTTACAATGTGTGCCGGCATCGCGGGTCGCGCATATGCCGGGAACAACGGGGCAATACCCGGGCGTTTGTCTGTCCGTACCATGCCTGGTCCTACAACCTGGACGGTTCACTCCGTGCTGCCCGGCTGATGCCCGAAGATTTCACCAGGGAAGACATGGGGCTCCACCCTTGTCACGTGCTCGTATACGAAGGGTTGATATTCATCTGTCTCGCCGAAGATTCTCCGCCTGAGGTCGATTCCATACTGCAGCAAATGGAACCTTTCATCAAACCACAAAAATTACGCGACGCCAAAGTCATTCATGAAACGGTATTCACTACCAATGCGAACTGGAAACTGGTCGTCGAGAATTTCTGGGAATGTTATCACTGCCAGCCTTCGCATCCTGAATTCATGGCGGTACATGACGAGAACTGGGTGCTGGCGATGGGTGCTGGCCTGGGCGCGTGCGTCTCGGAACAGGCTGAAATGAACTACCAGCAGGAATTCAAGGCATTTGAAGACCGCGCTAGACAACTTGATCATCCTTTCGGTTCATCCCCGAAGCTGGGTCCGGGATTGACGGAGTTCTGGCAGGTCCTGCGTTCCCCACTGGCGGACGGATGTTACTCGGAGACACGGGACGGCAGAAAAGTGGGGCCGTTGATGGGAGACCTCAATGACTTTGATGGTGGCATGACCCACATCAGTTTTAATCCGCTGGCTTCACTCTGGTTGTGCAATGATCATGCGGTCACATTCAACTTTCACCCGATGGGTCCCAACTCTACGGATGTACATATCATGTGGCTGGTGGACGGGGAAGCGGAACAGGACAGGGATTTCACGGTGGAAGATGTCGCGTGGATGTGGACGACAACCGGGCTACAGGACAAGACGATCACCGAAAATAACCAGTCCGGCGTAAACTCGGGTCGTTATGAACCGGGGCCATACTCACTGATGGAGGGGCAACTCGAAGACTTTGTGCAATGGTATTTCGCACGGCTGCGAGAGGCTGATACTGCCTAATGATTGACAATTTTGTATAACGCCGGCGCACGTAATCCATGCAATAAACACCAATAATAATAAAACGGAGCACAACATCCAATGTCCAGACTGAACCCACCTTTTCGCGCCGAACACGTCGGCAGTCTGCTGCGACCGAAAGTCCTGCTCGAGGCGCGCGAGCGGCTGGAGGGAGACGTTTACAGCGAGCATAAGGGAAGCATTGCCAGGGGCGAACTTCGGAGCCTTGAAAATGAATGTATAACCGAGGTAATCAAAATGCAGGAAGACGTCGGCCTGCAGGGCATCACTGACGGAGAGTTTCGCCGCCGCTCCTGGTTCCAGGACTTCATGCTGGAATTGAACGGTGCGTCTATAAAATTCGTGGAAGGGACGTTCGTGGACAGCAAAGGGCATAAGCTTCCCACGCCGACACCGCATTTCGAGGAGAAACTCCAGCCCCGCACGGGAATTACCACGGACGCATATACATTTCTGGCAGGCAGGACGGGTCGAACTGCCAAGGCGACTATACCCTCGCCGAACATGGCCCACGTGTTCGGCGGCAGGGCAGCCATCAGCGCAACCGTGTATCCCGACCTGGGTGAGTTCTGGGAGGACCTGGCGCAGATATACCGGCAGGAAATTACCCACCTCGCAGAGCTCGGATGCCGCTATATTCAGGTCGACGATTGTGCGTTCACGATGCTGCTGGATAACGATGTGCGCGGGCGCCTGCAGGAACGCGGCGACGACCCGGGACAACTGCTGGATACCTATATCCGGGCCATCAACCTGGCCGTAAAGGACCGTCCGGAGGGGGTCGTCATAGGTACGCACCTCTGTCGCGGTAATAACAAGGGGCACTGGCTGGCTTCCGGAGGCTACGATGCGGTCGCTGAGAAATTGTTCAACCAACTGGAAGTTGACGCGTTTTTCCTCGAATATGACTCCTCGCGCGCCGGCACGTTTGCGCCGCTTCGGTTCATGCCCGGGGATAAAACGGTTGTACTCGGGCTTATTTCATCCAAGGTTCCGGATCTTGAAGACAGCAATGACGTCAAAAGCCGCATTGAACAGGCGAGTAGACATGTGCCGTTGGAGAACCTTTGCCTCAGCCCGCAATGCGGTTTCGCCAGTGTGTTCCAGGGCAATCCCGTCACCGAAGAACACCAGCGCGCCAAGCTGTCACTGATCGTCGATGTGGCGGATGATATGTGGGGCAGCGGCGGGTAAAAGCGGATTACAGCGTAAATTCGGCCACGAGACTGTCTGTCAGTGGAAAAAAGCTGTCGGCGGCATCCTTCAGTTCGTTTGACGGATCGGCCCGGTATTCGAAGAAGGCGTTCTCGACTGTCTTGCCCTGCCTTTGCAGCGCTTCGATCGCGGGACTCAGTGTCGGGCGGCGGCTCAGGATAACAGCCGTATCGTAGCTGTTATTAATGCCTTGCTCGAACATCTCCAGTGCCAGCATCACGTCGACTCCATAGTCCAGGTACATCCCGCCTCTTACCTGCATCCGTGTTGCACGGGTGTTAAAACCCTGGCCGGCCATAAGCTGCAGCAACTCACGCTGCGCTGTTTCCTTTTTCGGGTAACACTCCCCGGGATAGGTGGCAAGACAGGCATATTTTCCCGTTACTGTTCTCCCACCTGCGATATGGTCGACCAGACCGGCATAATCAATCCTCCACGGCAAGCCCTGTCCCCTGAGCCCATCCAGCAGCCAGCCGGCGTCTATGAAAGCGCTAACCCGGATGTTTTGCTTCTCTGTCGCCATGCTCTCTCCTGTTATAATATCAAGCGATACCCCAGGTCAGCAGGACTCGGCGAAATGCAGGATTGCCTGCGAGATTTCGCTGTCGGAATAAAATAACCTGAATATGTTGGTGGTATGGTCCTCACCTTCGACGTCGAGGTAATCGGCCCGCAAGCCCTTTCCCCTCCAGGCCGCTACAAATTCTTCTGATTGCCTATGGAATTCCACCGATTCTTCCGCGCCCAACGCGACCAGCAGTGGCGGCCCGGTATCGGGAATATGAAACAGTGGGCTTTCGTTGAATACGGTATCGCCGGTAAGCTGCAGCTTTGCCTGCAGCCAGCAATATCTGAAAGGGCGCAGGTCAAACAGCCCGCTGATGGGAATGCCGCCCTTTATGACGTCGGCCGGTAATCCGTAGTCCTCCCAGTTGGTTATCGCTAGCATCCCCACCTGGTGTCCTCCGGCAGAATGGCCGGTAACGAAAATCCTGTTGGCGTCGCCATTGATACTCGCTGCGTTACGGTAGGCCCAGGCAACAGCGAGTCTGCTCGCTGATGTGATATCCGGGATTCCGACCTTCGGACACAAGGCGTAATCACTGGAAATACATGCAAACCCCAGGTCGGCCAGTCCTTTTATACAGAAGTTGAACAGCTTTCTCGTCCCCAGACGCCACCATCCACCGTGAATGAAGATGATGATTGGGGAGTCCTTTTTCCTGGCGGGGAATACGTCAATCCGTTCCTCGTCCCGGGCGCCAACAGGTATATCCGCCTGGTGTTCAAGCAGTTCAAGGGTCCTGGAACTTCTGTGAAGAAACGTATCGAAGTAGGGAATGATATCCCATAGGTGGTTCTCGATATCAAGCTGCGGATCAATCTGCGCTTGATCCATAAAATTATCATACGGACTCACTTTCGCTTCCTGGTGGTTGTCCCGGGTATCGTCTTCTATTGACCGGCCAGTCCAGAATACCAGCATGTAACATCCGGAGTAAATACCATTGAAATGTTACATGGGGGCCACTGCTCATCCATATAAATTCGTAAATTGCAGTGCCAGGGTTTTTGTGAATTCCACACCGCATGCTATATAATCCCGGGTAATCCGGAACTGGGAGGACTGATACCGATGTTGCAACGGGTGACTCCAATCGTCGATGCCATCGGGAAAGACATGTTCTGTGACCTGGTTTCTGAATTCTGCGAAGACTCGGTCAATGCCGCAGAGGTCGCCTTGTTTTACTTTCCCGTGAATGATGAACCACGCTGTTTGTCTACTGATGTCAAAGTCCACGATGCCGTAGTCGAATATGTAGAGGGGGCTTACCGGCGCGACGCTAACTTTAAACGCCTGTCATCACAGGTTGGCGCACAGAGTGATTTTGCGATCGGGTCACTGCATATGAAACAGATCAGCAACCCCGTATATTCCGAGCAATTTTACAAGAGGACCGGCGTGGAAAAGAAACTGAGCCTGGTTGCCCAATTGGACGGCGGACTGGTGTACGGGAATTTTTACCGCCGGCCCAACCAAGCGGATTTTAACAGGCAAGACATGCACAGACTTCAAACAGTCTGGAATTTCTGCCTGAGTTGCTTCAGGCAGCATGTACGTTTTGCCAGTATATCAGTCCCGGATTTCACGGACAGGCAAGCCCGGCTCGCGGTTGTGCGCAAGTTTCTTCATGTCGAAGGCCTGAGCCGGCGCGAGGCGGATGTGACATCGCGCATAGTACTGGGTTATTCCACAACGGCAATCGCCCTGGATCTGGATATTGCTGAAAACACGGTTTCCACTTTGCGGCGGCGGGCCTACGAGAAGTTGGGAATCTGCAGCCAGAACGAGCTCTTTGAGATTTGTTTTCGCAGGATGAATGACGTGTTGCGCGGAATACCGGACGAACATTACGACAAATTCATGCAGGAAGGCGCGATATCCCTTTAATCAGTCTTCAAACAATTCCGGCGCGGCTGATTTCAGGCTTTCTATATACCATTTGTGAAAATGCCAGAGCGTTGCCTCGGTATGCGAGGTTCTCCCCTGCGCGGCAAACGCTGAGCGCTTTCCTCTGTACATCTCCGTAATGCCCCAGAAGTCTTCATCTATCACCAGTTTGGCGTTCTGCTTGTAGGCTTCAAATTTCTCCATAAAATCCGGAGCTTCTGCCGCTTCCTTACTGATGCCGATGCCGTAGCGTCCCGTTGTCCTGTTGTGGGTCTGCGGGTTCATCTGTGTAATGAACAAGAGATCCGGATTGAAATACCAGCTGAAATTGGGAAAGACGATGCCTCCAACCGCGACATTCATATCGGATTCATCAAGATTGCCCGGCAGGGCAAAACCGCCGGTCAGGGCATAATCGTCGGGGTTCAACAGGTCCGCATCCCCTCCTGAGGGAAGGCGAAACATGCAATAAGCAGGCATATCGGTATTTTCTATTATGGTCTTGCTTGCCGGAACGGAATCGCCCAGGGATTTTTCATGGATTGAATCCGTGTGGTAGTTCTCTGCGAATATATCGACGACGCACTTCCAGTTTGCTTCCAGGTCAATTTCGCCCATCTGGAAATAGACCATATCATCCGTTTCATGACGCAGGAATTTCGGCTCCAGGTCTACGATCCGGGGAGCAAGTTCGGGAACGGTCCCGCGCGCCATGTTCACGAAAATAAACCCGCGCCAGATTTCATGGTGAAATTCATGAAGCCGCCAGTCCCCGGTTGAAAAATCTTCTGCGTTCTCCATGAGCGGCGCGCCCCGGAGTGAACCATCGAGGTTATATACCCAGTTATGGTAGCGGCACCTGAGCAGGTTACAGTTGCCCCGATCATGGGCAACAGGGAAATTCCGGTGGACGCAAACATTGGACAACGCATGCAGTTCGTTATCCCTGTCGCGGATGATCAGTATCGGCTCCTCACAAAAATCAACGGTGAAGTAATCGCCGGGATTGCTGACCTCGCTTATATGACCGACAGGAAACCACGACGATTTGAGCAATCGCTCCTTTTCCAACTCGAATATCGCCGGATCGCTGTAGAAGCGGGGAGGTATGGTCGCTGCCGAGTTGTATTCCAGCAGGCAGTCCTGTATTTCCCCAGGTTGAAACCGGTCCGGTATCTGACTGGTGTTGCCGGGATTTGTCGACATGGGATTTTCCTCAATAATTGACTTTATTGCCCTTGGCTGGACGCTATCCTGCAGGAACAGCAAGGTGTGTATATGTAAAGTGTGACATAGGATATTGTTTATCCCCCATCGCCATCGCTACCTACCTGATAGCGATCAGGCAACACATTTACGGGAGCGCGCATTCCTTTGGCTGCGGCAGAGATGCGCATTCGCCTGGCCTCTTCAAACTGGTCAGGACTCATCCACGAACGGTCATGGCCCCATAGACTTGCTCCGTCCGTCAACTCTACCGGCCGCCAGTTCGAAGGGTCAATCTCCAGGCCGCCCCAGCCACATTCCACCATGAAAGGTGATGGGGAATTTACATAAAACGAGGTCATCAGATCATTGGTATGCCGGCCAAGTGTCACGCCGATTTTATGATCATTTGCAACCATGACATCGTACCCTTGCCCAATATCATCGAACATCGTGTACTCCACCATTATATGATGGACACCGTTTTGTTCACGTTCTATCAATGCAAGATTATGGTGCCGCTTATTGATATGAAAGAAGTAGGCATGAAACGGTTTAAACATATAATCACTGATTCGAAATCCCAACAAGTCGTGGTAGAAAGCTTTCATCCCATCGATATCCGGGGTTATAAGCACGACGTGACCGAGGCCGAAGGAACCGGTACGAAACCCGGAATGAACGCGGCCCGGCACGAATGGTGTATCAAGCAAATCCGGTTCACAAAATACTTCCAGGCGGTTTCCTGCAGGGTCGGGGAAGCTGATGAGGTCTTTCACCATTCGTTCAGCCGCGCGCGCACTCTGCCCATGCTGCACATCTATCCCGGCCTGTTCCAGCCTGGATGCAATTCGGTCCAGCGCCTGTGCCGAATGTGCCTGCCAGCCGATGGTATAGCGCGCCGGTTGCGGCGAGTTCGTTATCACTAACCGTTGTGTGCGGTCGTCCATTCGGAAAGCAATGGTATCCGTGCTTTTATCAACTACCTGCATACCCAGCCCCGGACCCGCGAAACGTCTCCATTCGTCCAGCTCGCCTGATTCAACGACGAGGTAACCCAGTGAGGTGATGTCAAATTGATAATTGTCGGCCATTTATCTCTTCGTTCCCAGTTTCGACGGTCTGTTCGATTGCATGCGTTTCAGATCACCTGGGTATCCCCAGGTATTCAATGATGAGTCTTCGCTGTTCTGCATTTCTCATCCCGCCAAGCGCCATACGGTTGCCCGGGATCAGTTCGGCCGGCTTTTCAAGAAAGCTGTCCAGACCCTCCGGAGTCCATTGTTTGCCGTAAGCCCGCATCGCTTCGGAATAAGCAAAACCTGCAACGGAACCGGCTGATCTGCCGAAAATTCCTGCGAGGTGGGGACCTATGGCAGACGGCCGGTCAGGGTCAATTGAGTGACAGGCGCCGCAACGAAGCCTGAAAAGTATCTCACCTTCACTGCTGATAGCGACGTCGGTTGTCTGTGTATCAATTGTATGCCTGTCCCCCTCGTTGCGCATGGAACCGGGCGTATCGCCGCCGTTGCATCCTGACAGGTAACAGGCCCCCAGAACCAGCACGCTGTACAGCCCGGATTTCCTCTTTACCAGTTTTCCGGTAATAGAAGAAACCTGTATCAATATTTGCTTATGCCTGTTCAAGAGTTTGCCGGTGTGCCTGGTCAGGAACATTCTCTTTCTGAGACCGGTTCACGATAAGGAATAGATACCATGCAGACGTATTGGCTATCAATACAATCCAGCCCATCGAAGCGGCGCCAAAGTTCTCGATAACATATCCGCCAAGATACGGCCCGACCGCGCCAGTTAACAGGAAAGCGCCGGCGGTGACTGCCGCATCGCGCCCGGATGGGTCCTGGTCGGCCGCATAACCAAGGAAATAGGGAACAAGAAAGTACATGCCCACTACGTTCAGGGCAGCTCCCAGGCGAAATGCAAGCGGGTGATGCCAATGGGACATGGTATTGATCGCGACAATCAGGACTATGATGCCTGCTGTAACAGGAAGTAAGCGCCCAAACCTGGCGCCGACCAGCGTTGCCAGCAACGCGCCGAATACTGAAACCAGTGCCGCCGTTCCCACCGCGTTGTGAACCTGTACCTCACTCAGGCCTGCCATGTCACCCAACAGGTAATAGAAAGACCACATTGCGCCTGCTCCAAGAGAAACAACAAATACTGCAGTTACCAGGAGCAGGAGTTTCGGGGAGAAGATCCCGTGAGCGGGGGAGGTAGTGCCGGATGAGCGCAGTTGACCGCGGATCGGACTCCGCGGCAGCATGGGTATAAGTAACGACAATACGGCTATGCCTGCAAAAATCGTCGGAAAAACATTGTGTTCCAGGTTGAAATATCCGGCCGTTACGGGAAGAGAGAAAACGGCCGCGGAACAAAACAGGATGGCAGCGATGTTAATGATGCCGTAGGCCCTGTCGGGATCCCTGAAGTTCGCCAGTGAAGCGCTGGCGGCAGCAAGCATGGCCCCCTCGCCGAAACCGGTAACCAGGCGCGAAATCAAAAGTAAATCATAATCCTGAATCGTAATAGACCATGCCGCGCCGGAAAGTGAAACGACAACACCGATCGATGCAATCCGGCGCAACGACAACCTGCCGAGCAGTTTGCCGAACAAGGCGGCGCTCAAAGCGATCACAGTCATCTCAGCCGATGCAACCAGCCCTGCTGCAGCTTCTCCCACGTCATACCGAACGATTACCTCATGTATGAGGGAAGGCTGCAGCCACCAGGCAATATTGGCAATACAATAGGCCGCTGCGCTGGCTGCAAGAATCCTGCCCTGAAGTGTGTATGACGCCATAAACGAATTTTTAACCCAGGGTGGCAGTAAACCAGCATCATAGCCTATCTCACTGTCACATTCCTGTCTGTCACACTCGTATGCAGGGCAATCTTAAAGTCATTACCCGCTTTCAAATCTCCCACCCGTCATTCCTGCACAAGCAGGAATCCCGTCAAACAATCATTCATTGTTTATAAAAAATTACGTTTTCATTGGATTCCGGATCAAGCCCGGAATGACAGCGGGGCGTATACCGACTTTGAGATAGCCCTGCACTCGCATGTTACACGGCGATTCGATTTGCCGGGAAGCTTAAAACCGTATGCTATGATGCTGAAGAAGAATTCGCGAACCAGGCCCCCCCGGTATCCGATCGAGAGTCGGGATTGGGAAATTCAGGAGGGTGAATCATGGCCAAACCAGAAAGAGTGCCGGGAACACAGGGTAGTCAGGAAGGGATAAGCCGTAGAGGTGTGCTAGGCGGTATGGCGGTCATCGGCAGCGCGGTTGCCGCGGGGTCCGCGATGCAGGGTTGTACGACCGGTAAGGATGCTGGAACACCGGATGTCATTGTCATTGGGGGAGGATTCGCAGGCTGCGTCTGCGCGCGCGACCTGGCTCACAGGGGTCACAATGTCACATTGCTCGAAGCGAAGGGGCGGCTTGGCGGCCGGGCTTTCACCTCGGAATTTGCAGGGAAGCTTTACGAGGTCGGCGCACTGATGTTGTCCTGGAAGGAACCCTTCATATGGGCAGAGGTCACCCGTTACGGACTCGAAATAGAGCCTATTTCCGGCGCCCTGGCGCCGGAGTTGTGTTACTGGATTACCGACGGCAAGAGCATGAGCGGCGCCCCTGAAGAATTCTATGAAATTTGGGTGCCGCCGATTTTTAAATTTTTTGAGGATGCGGGAACTGTATTTCCCTATCCCTATGCGCCTTTGACAAACAGGGAAACTGTGGAGGAACTGGACAAGTTGTCTGTCATGGACCGGGTGATGACACTACCTACCCAGCAGGAGCGTGATTTCGCTGACAACTGGGCCTCAGCGCCGTTGGGACGTGCCGGGGCCGATGTCGGGCTCGCCTCATCGCTTGCACTCACGAGTGCCTTTGGCGGCGTTCAGTCGTCGTTGGAAGGAGCGAGTTATCGTTTGAAGAAAGGGTCAAGCCACCTGGTGGAGAAGATCGTTGAAGATGGCGGTTTTGAGTACCGCTTGCAGGCCCCCGTGTCCTCCATAGAACAATCCGGCACGGGAGTAACGGTAGCGATTGAAGGCGGCGAAACGCTACAGGCATCAGTTGCCGTGTTGGCAGCACCCGTCAACACTTATGAAAATATCGAATTTACCCCGCCCCTGAGCCCGGACAAAATGACAGTCTCGAAGGGAAACATGGCCGGCGGACAAGGCATACATATCAACGCGCGGTTGAAAGGTAGGATGCCGCCGATACTGGCTGTCGCACCCAGTCACATGCCGCTGCACCTGCTGTTGACAACTGACATCCTGGAAGACAGTGTGATAGTCGACGGCTACGGGCCGGATGCGAAACTTTTTGACGGTGGAGACCCCCAGGCCGTTCAGGAGGTGATTCGCCAGTGGATTCCTGACGCCGAGGTTATGGAGACAGTTTCCTACAGGTGGGATCTCGATCATTATTCACAGGGTACGTGGTGCGGCTTCGGCCCCGGTGTGCTCAGCAAGTACTTCGAAGCCCTGCGTGAACCGGAAGGCAATGTATATTTTGCGAGCGGTGAC
This sequence comes from Gammaproteobacteria bacterium, assembly GCA_965116495.1. GTDB lineage: Bacteria > Pseudomonadota > Gammaproteobacteria > Eutrophobiales > Eutrophobiaceae > JAAXHV01. The sequence continues at coordinate 2,442,297 of OZ220696.1, forward strand.
AGCGCAAGTGCTTTCAGGGGCTTTATGGAAGGTGCGGTCGAGTCGGGTGTGCGGGTTGCCCGGGATGTCCACAACGTTCTAAAAACCCGAAAAGAGAGCGAAGGCGCTTCTGTTTAAGCCACCTGGTTGCTCGCAATATACACGCCTGGCAGGTTTTTTTGACGTCAAGTCCATAGCACGGAATAAGTGACCCCATGACATCTGTAGCCGGATGGTGGACGTTATTGTCCTGGAAGCAAAAATACGACGATGGCCGGGAGATGGCGCCATTCGGCGAAGACGTTGTCGGTCGCCTTTGCTACAGTGAAACGGGTAATTTTACCGTGATCATTTCGCGCAGCGACCGCCGGCCCTTCAAGACAGGCGGGCAATGGACTGCCGATAATAGCGAAAAGGCAAAGTCATATGAAGGTATGCTGGCCTATTTCGGACGCTATGAATTCGACGGCAACAAGATGCTTCATCATGTCGAAGCCAGCCTTTACCCCAATTGGGCCGGACATACCCAGATTCGTCTTGCCGCTATTGATAATGACATCCTGACCCTGAGTGCGCGTTTGGAAGAGGGAACAAGTGAGGCGAGAACAGCTGAACTGATCTGGAGGTGCTTAGGGGAGGATAGCGAAACTGGAGATTGACGCCGAAACGGCGCGACTCCTTTACCCAGGTAACCTTTTGGCCCGGAGTTGAACATGGCAGAAAAATTCATATCCGGGGAGCCGCCGGCCTGATCCAAAAGTCCCATAACTGAGAATTCAGAACATATCAGTAGAGTTTGAACTTGTAATCCGGGTCGTCGATGATTGCAAGTTCCCGTTTTGCCAGCTTGACCGCCAGTTCGTCCTGCAGGTCGGTTGCGTGCTCCAGCATTAGGTTGAGCTGCTGCCTGAGTTGTTCCCGGTAGTCGGCCTGGTAGTAAAGGTTCCCAGTTTCGCCGGGATCATTGACCATATCGAACAGGGCATTACTGCGCGCCCTGGGGTCCGCGGTAAAATCGCGCAATATCAGTTTCCATGCTTCAGAGCGCATTGCGCGTTCGTCGTACCAAGAGTTGTCGATGGCGGCCTCCGGGACGTTCTGCATGAATACCGGAGCCGGCCAGTCGTCCGTACCCGATGTGACCTCGGCAATCAGGTCCCTGCCGTGAAACGGCGAGCCTTCGCGGCCGGTAATGATCTCCATGATACGGCTTTTCGTGTTAATGCCGGCGGCGCCAAGTATGGTCGGCGCGAGGTCGACCAGGTTGACGCCGGACTGCCAGGCTACGCCCTGCGGCAGTCCCGCGGGCCAGTGCATGATCATGGGTATCTTCGCGGCCTCATCGTAGGCGATGCCCATGCCCCGGTACGACCCCGGGCGTTCCTGAAACGAACCACCATGGTCGGTGGAGAGGATGATCAAGGTGTCATCCAGTAACCCCCGTTCTTCCAGGGTCTGCACAATACGCCCCACGTTGTGATCCAGGCTGGTTACGGATGCATAATAATTTTTGTGGTCTATCTCCCTGTCCCGGTACATTTCGGCAAATTTGCGCGGCGGCTGGAAAGGCGCGTGCGGGGTGTAGTAGGACTGGTAGAGGAAAAACGGCCGATCCACATTTTCCTGGATAAAACGAATGCCTTCAGCGGTCTGAATATCCTCGCGGTAAGCGGATTGGTCCGGTTCGCCGACCCAGTGCGGCATGAGTGAATTATACGACTTGAACAGGTCGAAAAATCCGGGGTTGCCGGCGCCCAAGTGCCACTTGCCGATATGGGCGGTGGCATATCCCGAATTGGTGATGTATTTCACGAAGTTTATCGCCAGGTTGAAGCGCCCGTCGGCAAAGGGATCGGCAATCGGATCGTGGTACATGGTGGGCAGGTTCCCGGTAATGCCGGGTTCGTACATGGTCTTGCGCACCCCGTGGGCATGGGGATAGAGGCCGGTCATGATCGAAGCCCGCGCCGGACTGCACAGGGTGGCCGGCGTATAGGCATTGTCAAACCGGATGCCACGTTCGGCCAGCCTGTCTATATTGGGTGTTGCTACGTCCTTGTCCGAGTAAACGCCCAGCGCATCGCGCCGGGCCCAGTCAAACAGGATAAGCACAATATTGGGCGGGCGTTGCTGTCCGTTGTTATAGACAGGGTGAAGGGGAGAGTCCTGTGACCGGACTGCCAGGACCCCCACCAGAAAAAATGTGACAAGCGCGGCCAGGCACAGCCGGGCAGCCCCACGCATGGTATTGTTGTATAACACTTCTCTTGTATATTCCTGTCTGGAAATCGTTGCCATACCTGTTCAGTAATATACTGTACTATGAGGAAGACCAGGCAAAGTACAATATCATCATACAGCCTGAAACATATTGATTCCGGGTTTGCAGTTTGTTGAACTAATGAAAACCGCTCTCATTATGCTGATTTTCAGCATCGTAATACAAGCTCTTTGCAGCCCCCTGGCTGCTGCTGCAACGTCGCCTAACATCATTTTGATCCTGGCCGATGATCTCGGCTATGGCGATGTCGGCGCCTACGGTGCAACGCTGATCGAGACGCCCCACCTCGACAGGCTGGCAGCTGAAGGGGTACGTTTTACAAATTTTTATGCAAGCGCCAACGTCTGCAGCCCGTCCCGGGCCGGAATCATGACCGGCCGCTACGCAATTCGGGAGGGATTAGCCAACAAAACGATCACCGCCACAGACCGGCGTGGATTGCCTGACGGAGTGACGACGCTTGCATCGATGTTGAAACACAACGGTTATCGAACGGCATTGATCGGCAAGTGGCATCTCGGCCATCACTCACCGGGGCAACGCCCGAACGCACATGGTTTTGATTTGTTCTACGGGTTATTGCAGCCCAACGATGCCGCCGAGCTGATCATCTACCGCGATACCCGTCCTGCGGAGGAAACCGTTGACCAAAGTGCGCTGACCCGGCGCTTTACCGAAGAAGCCGTTGGCTTTATTGAGCGTAATTCAGGCGCGCCATTCTTTCTCTATATGTCTCACAGCGCGCCGCACATCCCCCTGGTGCCGTCCCCTGCCTTTGCAAATTCTTCCCGGGCGGGCGCCTACGGCGATGTGGTACAGGAGCTTGATTGGAGTGTTGGCGAGTTGCTCAGTGCCGTCCGCAGCAATGGCCTTGCCGACAACACGGTGATATTATTTACCAGCGATAACGGTCCGTTTCCCGAAGGCAGTACCGGCGGACTGCGCGGCGGAAAGGGCACCGGCTGGGACGGCGGCTACCGGGTGCCGTTCATCGCGCGCTGGCCGGGGCACATCGTGCCGGGAAGCACGGCAACCGCCATGGCCATGAATATCGATTTTCTGCCGACTTTTGCGGCAATTGCCGGGCTATCGTTAGCGCCGTCGCTACAACTCGACGGCCGGAATATTCTGCCGTTACTGACCGGCGGCCCGGATCAGTCGCCGCATGAAGTATTGTATTTCTTCAATAATGAACGCATCGCCGCGCTGCGCACCCGGCGCTGGCGCTTGGTGCTGAGTGACTATCCACCCTGGCGCGATGCGAAACCTGTTTTATTCGAAGCAACGAAGAACCGGTCGATACTGATGTTCGACATGCACAACGATCCCGGTGAGGAGTATGACATGTCCCGCGAACATGCGGGCGCCAGACAGCAACTCCTCATACACCTGGCGCGTGGGCGCGAGACACTCGAAAAGTTGTCGACCATCGGCGACGGCGAAATGTATGAAGGCGTCGACAAAAACTGACAAGAGAGTCTGGAGCTTACAGGTCGTCGGCCTGGTTTGCCTTTATTGTATCTCATTCACTACGGTTGCGAGTGAGCGGTTGCCGAACATTATTGTCGTGCTGGCAGACGACCTGGGTTACGGCGACCTGGGAGTTTACGGTTCCACGTTGCTGGAAACACCCCGGCTTGATGCAATGGCGCAGGAGGGTGTGATCCTGACGGACTTTTATGCGAGCGCCTCGAACTGCACACCGAGTCGCGCCGGCCTGTTGACCGGCCGCTACGCCATCCGCAGCGGACTGGCCCACCAGGTGCTTTTTGTCCACGACAGGCACGGTCTGCCCCGGGAAGAAGTCACCATTGCCGAAATGCTGCAGCCGCTGGGTTACCGCTCTGCAATCATCGGTAAATGGCATCTCGGCCATACCTCTGAGCATTGGCCTACAACCCAGGGCTTCGACCACTACTACGGGCTGCCGTACAGCAATAACCAGACCCCTCTGGCGCTGTATCGCAACGGCGCGAAGATTGAAGAACCTGTCCGGCAAGCGACCCTGACGGAACGCTACACCGCCGAAGCCATCCGTTTTATTGAACAGAACAGGGATCAGCCGTTCTTCATTTATCTCTCGCATACGGCGCCGCATGTCCCGCTGCATGTATCCGGGGACTTCACAGGCAAATCGCGCGGCGGTTTGTACGGCGACGCCGTCATGTCCCTGGACTGGAGTACGGGGGAGTTACTCGATGCATTGCAACGGCTTGGACTGGATGAACGGACACTGGTAATCTTCACCAGCGACAACGGTCCTTATCCGCAAGGAAGTGCCGGCGGCTTGCGCGGCAGCAAGGGCACACCATGGGAAGGCGGGTACCGGGTACCGTTTATCGCGCGCTGGCCCGGCAACATTCCTGCCGGCGCCATAGCAAACGGCATTTCGATGAACATAGATATCCTGCCGACACTGCAGGCCATAACCGGAGCCGTTTTACCTGCGGGGATCGAACTGGACGGCAAAAACATCGAAGAACTGTTCCAGGGGAGTTCAGGTTCGCCACATGAGGTACTGTATTACTTCAGTGACGAACGCATTGCCGCGCTGCGCACCCGGGACTGGAAAATGGTGGTGCAGGCGCGTTATCGCGGCATCGACCGCCGCTTACCGGAGCACGGCGTCCTGTTGCTGTTCGATATGCGGAAAGACCCCATGGAACGTTACAGCATGGAAGCGCATCGACCTGACAAATGGCGGGAATTGCACACCTACCTGGAACGCGGGCAACGTGAACTCGAATCGCTGGCGAAAAAGTGAACCACTCCGATCTCAACTGGATAACAACGAAGTTTGCTTCCATATTAAACGCAGCATTTAACAAGGCAGCGATTAAGACTTAAAAAATCTCAACCATTGCATTACCTCGCTTTGTTATTTAAACTTAGACCATTAAAGTTTAATAACGTTCCCGGCTATTCAGAAACTTTTAATAAGAGACACCCTTATGCAGCGCAAGGAAACAGGCCGATATGAAACCATAAGTATTGTGGGCGAACGAGTCCGCGCCTTTGTGCCGGCGCCATTGCCACCTGAACCCACCCTGACGTTGGATGGCTCATTCCAGCGTCTGCTTGAAACGGCGATGCTTGCATTAGGCCGCCTTGACGGAATAACGACACTGCTGCCGGACAAGACCCTGTTTTTGTACTCTTATGTACGTAAGGAAGCAGTGCTTTCCTCCCAGATCGAGGGAACACAATCGTCTTTTTCTGACCTGTTGCTCTTCGAACTGGATGAAGCGCCCGGAGCGCCACTTGAGGACGCGCTCGAAGTTTCAAACTATGTCGCGGCGCTGGAACATGGCCTACGCCGTTTGAAAGAAGGTTTTCCATTATCCAACCGGCTAATTCGAGAGATTCACGGAGTACTTTTATCCAGTGGGCGCGGCAGTACAAAAGATCCCGGGGAATTTCGCCGTTCGCAGAACTGGATCGGTGGCTCCAGACCAGGTAATGCTGTTTTCGTGCCGGCGCCGCCCAGCGCGGTACCCGACTGCATGTCCGCGTTGGAACGTTTTCTTCACACTGAAGATGACGGATTACCGACACTGCTTCGGGCCGGACTTGCTCACGTGCAGTTTGAAACCATACACCCCTTTCTTGACGGCAACGGGCGCGTGGGACGCTTGCTCGTGACGCTCCTGTTATGTCATGCCGAAACATTAAGCGAACCCCTTTTGTACCTGAGTCTCTATCTCAAGCAACACAGGAATGAATACTACCGGCAATTGAACCAGGTCCGCCAAACCGGCGATTGGGAGACATGGCTGAGCTTCTTTCTGGAGGGAGTAAAACAGACCGCTGAGGGCGCAGTCAGCACGGCCCAACGCTTGTCCCGGATGTTTCAGGATGACCGCATTCGTATTGAAACGATCGGACGCCGCGCCGGGTCAGCCTTGCGTCTATACGAGGCGCTTAAGACGAACCCCATACTGAGGCTGTCGGCGGCCAAACATCTTTCCGGACTCTCTTTTCCCACCACTTCCTCAGCCATGGAAGCGCTTGTCCGGCTGGGAATCGCACGGGAGATCACCGGAAAGCGCCGTGATCGGCTGTTCGTGTACGACCAGTATCTTTCCATTTTCAACGAAGGCACGGAGGTGACGTAATGCACTGTATCAGTGTGTTCCGATTGGCAGAGGACGAGACATGACGCCGGCGCGTTTTGTAAAGGAATTAACCAGCCTGAAATTTAACCATACGTTCAACCCTTATTCTGACCGATGCGCTGTCCACGACCTGGATGGCGCGCCACGTAGCCGGTCACAGACATTACAGGCTATGCTTGAGGCAGCAACGGAACGGGAAATTGATTCCTTGTGGATTGGGAGAGATCTTGGTTATCGCGGCGGCAGGAGGACAGGGCTTGCCCTGACTGACGACGTGCATGTTCAGACTCACGCCGAACGCTGGGAGTTGTCGGTTGAGCGGCCAACGAAGGGCGGAGAAGTCGCCGAACAAACTGCAGCCATCGTCTGGCGGGTTCTCTCACAAATCAAGGTACCTGTTTTTCTTTGGAATGTTTTCCCGTTACATCCTCACGAACCCGGCAATCCTTTCAGCAATCGTTCTCATAATGCTCGCGAACGCAGGGCCGGGGAAGAATTTCTCTCTGAGCTCATCCTGCTTTTGAAACCATGCCGGCTTGTTGCAATCGGCAATGACGCGGCGCGAGCTGCACGTCATTTAGATGATCAACAGGGAGTCATCCAGGTGCGGCATCCCAGCTATGGCGGACAGACACAATTTTTGACACAAATGGGTGAATTGTACGACCTGTCTGGAAATAGCGCATAGGAAATTGAGACGTGATGTATAAACCGGAACGCGCCCTGGAACTGCTGAGATTGGGATCCGGGCTGCCTGGTGCAGAGTTCCGGGAGGGTCAGGAAGGAGCCATCCGACATATCGTGGCGGGAAATGGTCGTCTGTTGGTTGTGCAAAAAACGGGCTGGGGTAAAAGCTTTGTTTATTTCATTGCAACGAAACTGCTACGTGAAGCGGGTATGGGTCCGGGGCTTCTCATCAGTCCTCTACTATCACTTATGCGTAACCAGATAGCCGCGGCAATGCGTATGGGTGTTCACGCGGAAACTGTTAATTCTGATAACCAGGACCGCTGGGAGAAGGTTGAAAATGCCATAGATCGTAATGAGGTAGATATACTGCTTATCTCACCCGAAAGGCTCGCCAATGAACATTTTCGCACCCAGGTACTGGCAAAGATCAGCAATCGGATCGCGCTCCTTGTGATTGATGAAGCGCATTGTATCTCTGACTGGGGTCACGACTTTCGCCCACACTACCGGTTAATCGAACGCATCATCCGCTTCTTGCCGCCTAATCTCCGTCTGTTGGCGACAACGGCAACGGCGAATAACCGGGTAATTGATGATTTGACAGAAGTACTTGGCCCAAACCTGGAAATATCACGTGGTGATCTCAACCGGCCCTCCCTTACTCTTCAGACAATCCGTTTGCCGACCCAGGCTGAACGACTCGCATGGTTAGCCGAACAGTTACCTGTGCTACCAGGTAACGGGATAATTTATGCACTCACAAAACGTGATGTGGAACAGGTAAGTGAATGGCTGAAATCCTGTGGGTTGAATGTTGCCGCATATACGAGCGAGACAGGTGACCTGCGGCCTCAGTTAGAAGATGCACTTCTTCAAAACAAGGTAAAGGCACTGGTCGCAACAACAGCATTGGGAATGGGTTTCGACAAACCGGACTTGGCTTTTGTTATTCACTACCAGACACCAGGATCTGCAGTAGCCTATTACCAGCAGGTCGGTCGCGCGGGGAGGGCACTTGCCGCAGCATACGGAGTGCTGTTGGGCGGACAGGAGGAAACCGAGATCACTGACTACTTTATCAAGAGTGCATTTCCAACACGCGAGGAAGTGCAGGAAATACTGGATGCCTTGGAGAATGAACCTGGAGGGTTGTCAGTTCCCATGATTGAGGCAACGGTCAACATCAGTAACAAGCGTATAAAGAAGACCACACTGCTCCTTTCTTTGGAAGCGCCTGCTCCCATTGCCAAGCAAGGAACCAAGTGGCAACTGACCCCTGAAACACTGAGTCCCACCTTCTGGGAACGAGCAGAGCGTCTAACGGAACTACGAAGAGTGGAACAGGAGCAAATGCAGGAATACGCAGGGTTGACTTCCAATCACATGAACTTCCTTATTCAAGCGCTGGATGGGAAACCAAGCAGTATCCTTCCACCAAGCTTGCCACCTTTAGCCACGGAACCTGATACGGTGCTGGTTCGGAAAGCGGTCGCTTTCCTGCGGCGCACGAGTCTATCGTTCGAACCGAGAAAGCAGTGGCCGTCCGGAGGGTTGCAGCATTACAATTTATCCGGGCGAATAGCTTCTGGTCTACAGGCTCAACCTGGCAAGGCGCTTTGCATTTGGGGCGACGCCGGTTGGGGTGGTTTAGTACGAGAAGGGAAATATCATGATGGATACTTCTCCGATGAACTGGTAGATGCTTGTCACGAATTGATCAAAAAATGGAACCCAAAACCCTTCCCGGAATGGGTGACTTGTATTCCTTCACGACGTCATCCGGATCTGGCGCCTGATTTTACCAAGCGTCTTGCCAAATCTCTTAACCTCCCGTTCAAGCAGGTATTAGTCAAGACAGAAGACCGCCCGGAGCAAAAGACAATGGCGAACAGCGCTCAACAGGCCCGTAACATTGACGGTTCGCTGGCGCTGACCGATGAGGTATTGAGTGACAAGCCATTGTTGCTTGTGGACGACATGGTAGACTCACGCTGGACTTTCACTATTGCAGCCTGGTTGCTCCGATCAAATCATAGCAGTGAGGTGTGGCCGTTGGCGCTTGCCCAAGTGGGAAACTGAGGATGAATGAGACACTTTCCCTGAACACGAAGGCGATTCTGCTATTGACCGCGCCCTTGATCCTGGGCCGCGGCAAAGGCAAAGAATCCAACGACCTGCTCAAGCCGCGGGAATACACAAAACTCGCCTGTTATCTCCAGGATACGAGCAGGCAACCCGCCGATTTACTGGGTTTGGAAGCGGATCAAATTCTCAGAGATTCCCACCACATAGTTGGCAAGGATCGGCTCAGGCGTTTGCTGGACCGAGGCTTTCTGTTGAGTCAGACTGCAGAACGCTGGGGAGCAAGAGGGATCTGGGTGCTTAGCAGGGCTGATGACGATTATCCGAAGAAACTCAAAATACGCTTGAAACAGGATTCACCAAGCCTGCTGTACGGTTGTGGAGACCGGGAGATACTTAATAGTGGAGGATTGGCGGTTGTCGGTTCACGCAACGCGAATGATGCACTGCTTGAGTACACTCAGGAAGTCGGACGATTAACGACAAAGGCTGGCAGAACTATAGTCTCCGGTGGGGCAAGGGGTATTGACCAGGCGGCCATGTCCGGCGCATTAGAGGCGGGAGGCAGAGTCACGGGCGTTCTGGCGGATGGCCTTGAAAAAACAGTAATGAAACGTGACAATCGAAATCGACTACTGGAAGATCAACTCGTCCTGATCTCACCCTACGACCCAAACGCGGGCTTTAACGCCGGCCACGCAATGCAGCGCAACAAAGTGATCTATGCCTTGGCGGACGCGGCTCTGGTAGTAAACGCGGAGATAAACAAAGGCGGAACCTGGGCCGGGACAAAAGAGCAATTGGAAAAGCTCCGCCTAGTGCCTGTTTATGTGCGTTCCACCGGTGAGAAATCTGGAGCGCTTGATGCCTTAAAAAGCAAAGGCGCCATGCCGTGGCCGAATCCGGCAGATGCAGACGATCTCAACGCTGTCTTTCAGACTGGATCGTCCAAGGCTACAACCCCTCCGACCCAAAGTAATTTAGCTTTCGATGCTCAACATGAATCCGTGAAACCTGGGTTAATGACGGGTGTAACACCCGATTTACAGGTAGCCGAAGATCCGGTTCTCAGCCCCGCCGAAGAACTGTACCAAACGATACAGTCGTTGATTATCCATATCCTTGAAAAACCCAAAAAAACTGTGGAAGTTGCTACGGAACTGAATGTCACGAAACGTCAAGCGGAAGATTGGCTGAACCGGCTCGTTGTGGAAGGTATTCTGGAGAAAGGCGGCAGGCCGATAAGGTATGCTATTCGGCAAAACAGCTTGCCGGGGTAGAGATAACCCGGTGATTAAACCTGAATAAATGAACGGCAACCTGTCCGAAACCCAAGACCTGAAAGAATCGCGTCTACTGAAATTGCCTGAACCGGAAATTCAGGAGAATAACCCGTGGGCAGATGATGCACTGAGACGATCCGATATCGCTGAAAAACTGACGAAACTCATCAGCGGACAGTCTCACCCATTCGTCATCAGCCTGCTGGAGGAGCAACGACAGGCCGTCATCCATCGCGCAGTAACCCGGGGCCTCGACCCGAATGTTCGCCTCAAACCCTCCGGGGTCGAGTGGCTAGGAGATATTCCAGCGCATTGGGAATGCAGAAGACTGAAGACGATGGGGCGTATCCGCTATGGCTTAGGCCAACCACCTCGTGAAATGCCAGATGGATTACCTTTAATTCGCGCTGCCAACGTAGACCATGGCCATATCATTGATAAGGATCTGGTCTACGTCGACCCCTCAGCGGTGCCTGATGGTCGCGATGCTATTCTCAGGGAAAAGGAAATTATAGTGGTTCGGAGTGGCGCATATACGGCTGACTCAGCTATTATTCCAAAAGACTTCGAAGGCGCTGTCACAGGTTACGACATGGTTGTAACTATAACAAAAGCAATGCCTGAATTCGTTGCTATGGTATTGCTTTGCGCATCTGTGCGGGATGATCAATTAATAGTGGAAAGTACCCGCTCTGCCCAACCACACGTGAACGCCGAAGAACTGGGAATGTCGCTACTGTTACTTCCCCCCATAGAGGAACAGTCGGCAATAGTTGAGTATCTTGACAAAGTCATCGCCGACATTGACACGGCTATTAACCGCGCCCGCCGCGAAATCGAACTCCTGAAAGAATATCGCACCCGCCTGATCGCCGATGTGGTTACCGGGAAACTTGACATGCGTGAAGCGGCATTTAAACTACCAGAAGTACCTGACGAGTTGACCCTTTCAAACAAGGTTGATGACGTAACCCGGATGAAGACGTTCGAAGATCACGTTCATTGAAGCCCTGAAAATGCCAGCACCATGTGAGCCAAAAATATACCACATTGTTCATATAGACCGTCTGGCCTCGATTATTAAAGACGGCTATCTCTCGTGCGACAAAGAAATAGCGCAACACCCACCTCCCGGAACTACCATTGGGATGAGCAATATCAAGGAGCGACGACTCAGACTGACCTTAAACAGTCATCCAGACTTGCATGTGGGTGACTGTGTGCCATTTTATTTCTGTCCGCGTTCAGTCATGCTTTATGTTTTATTCCGAGCGAACCATCCCGAATTGCCTTATCGAGGAGGGCAAGAACCAATTATTCATCTTGAGGCAGACTTACAACAAACCGTCAAATGGGCAGACCGGAACAATCTGCGTTGGGCTTTTACTCTTTCGAATGCTGGCGCCTTCTACTTTGAAGACCGGTGCGACATGGCGCAGTTGAATGAGATTAACTGGGGGGCTGTCGAAGCCTTGAACTGGCAGGACTGTCAAGAGGGTAAACAGGCAGAATTCCTGATTGAAAAGCAGTTCCCGTGGTCGTTGGTTTCTCGTATCGGCCTCCGGACGCAAATGGTAAAAAAGCAAGTGAATGATATACTCAATAATGCTCCGCATAATCCACAGGCCGAAATTATCACTAAGTGGTATTATTAGAGGGGGTGCAGGAATATGATCGAGTTCAAGACAGGCAACATCCTCACCGAAGATGCCGAAGCATTGGTCAATACCGTTAATTGCGTTGGTTTTATGGGGCGCGGTATAGCGCTTCAGTTCAAAAAAGCCTTTCCCGATAACTTCAAGTCCTATTCCGCAGCCTGTAAACGAGAGGAAGTACGGCCGGGACAGATGTTTGTCTTCCAGACTGGTCAACTGACGAATCCCCACCACATCATCAACTTTCCTACAAAACGGCACTGGAAAGGCAAGAGTCGCATGGAGGATATTGACTCTGGTCTTATGGCACTGGCAGAGGAAATCCGGTCACGCAATATTCAGTCGATCGCTATACCACCTTTGGGCAGCGGGCTGGGAGGGCTGGATTGGTTTGAAGTGAGGCCGCGCATTGAGAAGATGTTGCAACAATTTAATAACTTGAGAGCTATTGTGTATGAGCCAGATGATTCATTGGCAGATACCAAGGTTAATCGCTCGACTGATGTGCCTGCCATGACAGCAGGAAAAGCCGTTTTGATTAGTCTGATAGATCGCTACATTCGTGGGCTCCTAGACCCGTTTATTACCCTGTTGGAAGTGCATAAACTCATGTATTTCATGCAGATTGCGGGAGAACCCTTGCAACTTCATTATAAAAAAGCCATCTATGGGCCTTATGCTGAAAATCTTCGGCATGTGCTGAATGCCATTGAAGGACATCTAGTATCCGGCTATGCGGATGGCGGTGACGACCCTGACAAGCAATTAAACCTCGTCCCTGGCGCGCTGGAAGATGCGAATGAATTTCTACAGGATCAGGAGCAAACCAGGGAGCGATTTGAGCGAGTTTCCGAACTTGTCGAAGGCTTCGAATCCTCATTTGGACTGGAATTGTTATCCACAGTGCACTGGGTTATAAGTCAGGAAGCAGCCGAAAGTCTGGAAGATGTAGTTAAACGAACCTATGCTTGGAATGACAGGAAGAAACAGTTTTCCCGCCGTCAAATTGAGCTTGTAATCAACGTACTTGCGCGGAAAGGCTGGATTGAGAATGCAGGCGCATTGAATACAGCATGACCACTGACACCACGGAGCGCGGTCTGGAAAGAATAATATGCGCCGCGCTGACGGGTCATCCCCGTGACCCGCCTAGGGATAATACGCTTACGGAAATTCCGCCGACTCAAAAGCAAGTAATTTTCGATGAAATAGGAAAAACAAGGGTCCCATACGGTGGTGCAGGCAATCCCCCCAACCCCAACGGCCTCAAGATTGACTACCTGTGGAAATAGATTCTGAAACGGGAGAGCCTGACAAACATCATTGAAAACTATGCCCAGGTGGTGACTACGAAAGACGAGAAGACCGGGCAGCAGCTTAGACGAGCTTTATAAACATCCACACTTACCCCGCATAACACGTCAGCGTATCGTCCAGGTCCGCCTCTTCAAAATCCGGCGTAACCACGGCCTTGCCTATCCCCTGGAGCAACGCCAGGTACAGGCGGCCATGCCTGGTTTTCTTGTCCACGGCCATCAGTTCCCTGAGTTGTTCGCGCCGGATTGTATCCGGCAGACTGACCGGCAATCCTGCTTTTTCCAGCAACGCGTTAATTCGTCCGGCGTCGGCTTCGGCCAACCCGGTAGTTTTTACGGACAGGTGAGCGGCCATGGACATGCCCGCGGCCACCGCTTCACCGTGCAGCAAGGTCTCGTAATTCAAGGCCGTCTCTATAGCGTGGCCGAAGGTGTGTCCCAGGTTAAGCGTGGCGCGCAACCCGGATTCACGTTCGTCCCGGGCTACGATTCCTGCCTTGTTGCGGCAGGAAACTTCAATTGCATGGACGAGACAGGCCGCGTCGCGCTGGATGAGGCCTTCCATGTTGTCCTCCAGCCAACAGAAGAACTCGTTGTCATTGATCAGCCCGTACTTGATAATCTCGGCCACCCCGGCGCGAAACTCACGCGCCGGTAAGGACGCGAGGACATCCGTATCGCTGAGCACCGCGGCAGGCTGGTGAAATGCGCCGATCATATTTTTCCCCAGTGCGTGATTCACCGCAGTCTTACCGCCCACGGCAGAATCGACCTGTGCAAGTAACGTGGTGGGCACCTGGATATAGCGGACTCCGCGCTGGTAACAGGCCGCGGCAAACCCGGTCACATCGCCGATAACCCCGCCGCCCAGGGCGACCAGGGTACAGGTTCGGTTGAACTGATGTTCCAGCAACCGGGTAATGATCCCGTTCATGGTTTCAATGGTCTTATGGCGCTCGCCATCCTCGATAATCAGGGTACTGGCCTGCTTGCCGGTTAAACCTTCCAGCAATGTTTCCAGGTACATGGGGGCGACTACGGTGTTACTGACAATCAGGGTCTGCCCGCTCAGTTGGTTACCGATAAAATCAGCGGCCCGCGACAACAGGCCGGCGCCTATATGTATAGGATAGGATCGATTTCCCAGTTCTACGATAACCTGTTTCATGCCTGTCTTAACCCGGATTTCTCACTAGGTGATGCGCTCTCGCTTGTCGGGATACTAAACGGGTTGTCATAGCTGGTTATAGTAAACATATTTCGGATGACAACAAGCGGCCTAGTGAGAAATCCGGGTTACTATCCTGCTGATCTCTCTGACCACACTCGGTATGCTCCTGTTATTGGTCTCTACCACCGTGTCTGCCAGTTGCCGGTAAATCGGTTCTCTCTGGGCGAGCAGTTCACGGATCTTCGCCAGCTTGTCGCCGGACTGGAGCAACGGGCGTCTGCGGTCCAGCCTGACCCTGCCGGCCAGGTGTTCCGCCGCTGCCCGCAGGTAAATTATCCAGCCGTTATCCTTGAGTAGCTGCTGGTTTTCCGCAGCCAGCACTGCCCCGCCACCGGTTGCCAGCACGATCCCGCGTTTTTCCACCTGTTCCCTCAGCATACCCGTTTCCCGCCGGCGGAACCCCTGCTCCCCTTCAATGTCAAATATCACATCTATGCTGACGCCGGTCCTATTTTCAATTTCACTGTCGGAATCCAGGAAATCCTTACCCAGTTCCCGCGCCAGTTGCTTGCCGATAGTGGATTTACCTGCGCCCATCAGGCCGATGAGAAAGATATTATCGATGTTGGTTTTTTTGTTATCCACAGGTTACACAGATTATCACAGATGATTCAATGACGAATAAGGAGTTTGTCGCTTAATGCCTGTTCCTCAACGGCGTTAAGCAAGGCACGAGCGCAAGGAAAATGCGTTATTATGGAATTATGCGATTGTCCTGGTTTTTATTGAAAGCGCTGGTGGTGGTTTTTATCGCCGGCGGCATCTTTGCGGTCTTTTACATTGTTTCCAACCTGCCGGATATCGATATGTTGCGCGATGTACGTATGCAGGTCCCCTTGCGCGTCTACAGCCAGGACGGATCGCTGATCGCTGAATTCGGCGAAAAGCGGCGCGCACCGCTTTCGATCGATGACGTTCCCGAACAATTGATCCAGGCATTTATTGCGGCTGAAGACGACCGTTTCTTCGATCATCCGGGAGTAGATTGGCAGGGCCTGGTACGGGCCGCTATCTCCCTGCTCAGGACCGGAGAGAAAAAACAGGGCGGCAGCACCATCACGATGCAAGTTGCCCGCAATTTTTTCCTGTCACGGGAAAAATCCTACATGAGAAAACTGAACGAGATTTTCCTGGCGTTCAAGATAGAGAGAGATCTGAGCAAGAACGAAATACTCGAACTTTACCTGAATAAAATCTACCTGGGCCAACGCGCCTATGGCGTAGGCGCCGCGGCCCAGGTCTATTACGGCACCGATATAACCCACCTGAACCTGGCGCAACACGCGATGCTGGCGGGACTACCCAAGGCTCCCTCCAGAACGAATCCGGTAACAGACCCGGAACAGGCGGTCAACCGCAGGTCTTATGTACTGCGGCGGATGCTCGAACTCGGTTACATAGACAGTGTCCGTTTCCACGTGGCAGACGGCGCGCCCGTCAGCGCGTCACTGCACAGTCCGAGTATTGACCTGGAGGCGCCCTATGTTGCCGAGATGGTGCGCAAGCACATGGTTGATGAGTATGGGGACAGCGCCTACAGTGCCGGCTACGTGGTTACGACTACCGTTCGCGACACGCTCCAGGATGCCGCGAACCGGGCCCTGAAACTGGCCCTGCTGCAATACGATGAAAGACACGGTTACCGCGGCCCCGAAAGCAATTACGAGCTGGAACCTGATGATGCCGGGGATGAGTGGGATCAACTGCTTGGACCGTATTCCGCCATAGGCGGCCTGTTACCGGCATTGGTTACCGAAGTGCGTGATCTTTCCGCATCGGCCTGGCTTTCCGGTACCGGTTTAATCGATATCGAATGGAACGGCATGAGTTGGGCGCGCAGGTATTTCAATGAAAACCGGCGCGGACGAGCGCCCAGGAATGCCGACGAAATCGTCAAACCCGGTGATATCGTCAGGGTAAGAAAGGACCCTGAAACGGGGTGGCGCCTGGCGCAGATACCCACCATCGAAGGGAGCCTGGTTTCAATGGACCCGCACAACGGGGCCACCCTGGCCCTGGTCGGCGGCTTTGATTTCTATCGCAGTAAATTCAATCGTATCACCCAGGCCGAACGCCAACCCGGTTCAAGCTTCAAACCGTTTATCTACTCGGCTGCGTTGGAGAACGGCTTTTCCGCAGCCAGCATCATCAATGATGCGCCTATCGTTTACAACGATCCCAGTATCGAAGATAAATGGCGTCCTGAAAATTACAGCGGCAGGACATTCGGCCCGACCGGGTTGCGGGAGGCTCTGCGCCGCTCAAGAAACCTCGTATCCATCCGTCTGCTGCACGCAATCGGAGTTCGGAAAGCACTCCGGCACGTTGCCAAGTTCGGATTTGATGTTGACGCATTGCCTGGTAATCTTTCCCTGGCCCTGGGTAGCGGCGCCATAACCCCCTGGCAACTGGCCAGTTCCTACACGGTGTTCGCCAATGGCGGTTACCGCGTCGAACCATTCTTCATCGAGCGGATTGAGACCTATACCGGAGACCTGCTGTTTCAGGCGAAACCTGTTACCGTATGTGCCGGTTGCCCTGCCGGCGCTACCGGCGAGAATGAACCTGCAAGCACAGGTACAGTGGAGTCAGACGAGACCCCCGATGCGGTCCCGGTTGAACTGAACATTGCCAAACGTGTAGTCAACCCGCAAAATGCTTGGATAATGAACGAGCTTACCCGGGACGCCGTCAGGCGCGGCACCGGCGCGAGGGCCTACCGGGAACTGAAACGGGATGATCTCTCCGGAAAGACGGGCACCACAAACGAGCAACGTGATGCCTGGTTTGCCGGCTATAATCCATCTGTCGTAGCCGTAACCTGGGTAGGTTTCGATGATTTCGGGCCGATGGGTCAGGGTGAAACAGGCAGCAGAAGCGCTTTATCGATATGGATTGATTATATGCGGACCGCCCTGGATGACGTTCCGGTGAACCTGGGAGAACGTCCCGCGGATATTGTTACCATCAGGATCAACAGGGAAACAGGCTGTCCGGCAAAAGCCGGCGATACGGATGCGGAATTTGAAGTTTTTATGGCGAACCGGTTGCCCGATGCCAGGGAGTGCAGCAGGATTGATTTGCCCTTTGACAGCAGTCCTGAAAAGCCTGATGCTCCCGACCGGCTGTTCTGACGTAGTGAAAAAACAATATTTGCAAGTGGCATTGCCGGTGCCGTTACGCCGTCACTACGACTATGTAATCGGGGAAAATTTCAGTCAGGTCGAGTTTCTGCCGGGAACGCGGGTTAGCGTGCCGTTCGGCCGGCGTAAGGATCAGGTCGGTATGGTCCTCGGTGTCGCTGGCCACTCTACCCTGCAACCCGACAGGCTCAAGTCCGTTAACAACGTCATAGATTATGAACCGCTTATTTCGCCGCACCATCTTGAGTTACTGCGCTGGGCCGCGGACTACTACCATCATCCGGTCGGCGAGGTATTGTTCAGCACTATCCCAGGACTGTTGCGCCAGGGAAAAGCGCTTGAAAGAGGCTACGACGAGATATTTGCAGTCAGTGCCGAGGGAAGAGAGATGGACCCGGGAAACAATGCTCCTGCACAGAGATCATTGTTACAGCTGTTGCGCTGCTTTCCGGGAGGCTTGACTCGGCAGGAACTGAGAACCAGACAGGCTCAATACGCCAGGCCGCTGAAGCTGCTGCTTGAAAAAGGGCTGGTCATGCGGATCAGGACCGGAGTGAGCAGTCCCGCCAAGGCTGTGGCGGTGGACAGGGGGTTTGCGTTAAACCAGCAGCAAATCCAGGCGGTTAATTCGATTACGGCAGAGACAGATGCCCATCATACCCACGTATTGCAGGGGATTACCGGCAGCGGCAAGACCGAAGTCTACGTAGAAGCTGTCAGGCGCGTGATTGCGCAGAACAGGCAGGCCCTTATCCTGGTACCGGAAATCGGTCTGACCACGCAGTTCATTGACCGGCTCAAACAACGGCTGCCTGTGGATATCAGGGTACAGCATTCCTCGTTGAATGAAACGGAGCGATTGCGCAACTGGCTGGCGGCGAGAAACGGTGATGCTGCAGTGGTCATCGGCACCCGTTCGGCAGTCTGGACCCCGCTTAAAGCACCTGGGATATACGTTGTGGACGAGGAACATGACCCGTCATACAAACAGGACAGCGGGTTTCGTTATTCCGCCAAGGACATTGCTGTTGTCCGGGGCAAGTTCGACAACGTGCCGGTCGTGCTCGGTTCCGCAACGCCCTCCCTTGAGACCATAAAGAATATAAAAAGCCGGAAATATGAAGCACAACACCTGCCGACACGGGCATCCGGCGCCAAGTCGCCGGAAATCCGCTTCATAAATCTCCGAAGTGAACCTGTCTCCGGCGCCGTATCGAAGACCCTGCTCAATGAGATCGCCGCCACCCTGGAAAAAAATAACCAGGTGCTGTTGTTTCTGAACCGGAGAGGCTATGCGCCGGTCATCCTGTGCCACAGTTGCGGCTGGTATGCGGAATGCGGTCATTGCAGCGCCAAGATGACTTACCACAAGGATAAAAACAGGTTGATCTGTCATCACTGTGATGCGCGCCGGGTGTTGCCTGCCAGCTGTCCGGATTGTAACGAGGCGCAACTGATTGAAGTGGGCCACGGCACCCAGCGCCTGGACCAGACCCTCAGCGGACATTTTCCCGGTGCGAGGATAGTGCGTATTGACCGCGACAGCACCCGGCGCAAGGGGTCAATGGAGAAGATGATAAGAGAGATCACAACGGGTAATGCCGACATACTGATCGGCACCCAGATGCTTGCCAAGGGTCACCACTTTCCCAGGTTGACCCTGGTGGGGATTATCGACGCGGACGCGGGTCTCCTGAGCACCGACTTTCGCGCCAGCGAGCGTTTGGCGCAACTGATTGTTCAGGTGAGCGGCAGGGCGGGACGCGCAGATCAGGCGGGCGTCGTATTCATCCAGACCCATTTCCCCGGACACCCGTTGCTGCACACCCTGGTGACACAGGGTTATGACCGGTTTGCCGGCCAGTTGCTTGCGGAACGGAAAAATGCGCAACTGCCCCCTTATTCCTATCTCGCCTTACTGGGCGCTGAGGCAACCGGCCGGGAAGCCGCAGAAACTTTTCTGAACGAGGCCGGTAGCCATCTCAAAAAACACCATGCCGGACTGAGAATTTTCGGGCCTGTCAGCGCACCCATAGAAAAGCGAAGAGGACGTTACCGCAATCAATTGCTCATCCAGGCAGGGAACAGGAATATGCTCAGGACAGCGCTGGCGCCGTGGTGCCGGTCACTGGAATCGATACCGGGAGCAAACCGGACAAGGTGGTTTCTGGATATCGACCCCCAGGACATGTTATAGATATGTGGGGTCAGGTCGTATCCTGACCCTCCCGCAACTCCAGCAGCATGAATTCTATCTGGTTGTCTTCCAGTCTGCTGCTGATGTCTTTCATCTCGTCCATGGTCTTATACGGGCCGAGTCTCACCCGGTGACGAACATCCTGCCCATTGAGCATAACCCGTTGGATATCGGCAAAAATACCCAGGAAAGCGAGTTCCGCCTTGATTTTGTCTGCGGAACTGAAGTCCCTGAATGAACCCACCTGGAGGATGTAGCCATATACATCGTCTTTTACATCGCGCTGCCGCGCTGCGAACTGCTCCGGGCTGTCACCACTCTCCTGACTCTCGTCCTGCCCACGGGTCTCGTTCATTTTCTCGCCGACATCATCTTCCGGACTATCCTTATTACCGGCAACCCACTCGGAGATATTGACCTTCTTGTTGCGTAGCGTGTCGTAAAACTCAAACTTGAGTTCCGGTTTCTGCTCGTCGGTTTGTACCCGGTCCTCAGCGGCAGGACTTGCTACCTCGCGGGGCGTACCGGGCTCAACCAATTGGTAGCGGAGAAAGACAATGAACGCGACCAGTAACCCGATAGACAACCCGGAAAGAAAGGATAATAGATTTCCGGCCACAAAGGCCCGTTGCCGCCTGGGGTTGTACCTGATTTTCTTGTAGTCTCTCGGCATTACCCTTTTTTCGGGGAGCGGTTATTTTCAGAATTCGGTGACAGTTCCAATTTTATTCGAAACAGTCGCATAATTTAGCATACATGTATGACTATAGGTAACATTACGGCCTCCCCGCCTCGATCAATGCCTCAGCCAGAATGTTCGGGTTGGTGTAACAGACTTCATGGCTGCCCGGCTTTTGCACCACCCTGCATAAACCCAGGCGTTCCGCCATCCTGGGATACCAGGCAAGATCTCCATGGGGCAGGACAGTATCATCGGTGAAGTTGATGTAGCTCCTGGGGACATTCAGCCGTTGAAAGCCCCGCATACTGATCTTTTCATTCTGTGCATAAACGCAGACCGGTTTCAGCCCGGCATAGACCTCCCTGGCTGTTTCCAGGTCCGCATCGTTAATAAACCTTTCCCGAAAAACCTCGAACGGCAACATCCAGTTGGTTCTCTCACCCTCTTTTTTTATGATCGCGTCAAACATCTCCCGGTGCCCGGGTGTCACCACGTCATAGATGCACTCCCCGTCTTCCAGCACCAGAGCATTCTGGAAGACTACCCGGTTGACCCGGTCGGCCACCTGCTCGGCGACGTTCGGTATCACGATCCCGGCAAAGCTGTGGCCCGCCAGGATAAAATCGCGGATGTCCCTCTCCAGGATGTAATCGACCACCGACTCCACACAATCCGCCTGGGTGAAAAAATTGCCGGCATCCTCGCCATGGCCAGCCATGGTCGGCGCATAAGCGACATGACCCTGCCTGTTAAGCTCTGCAATAACCTGGTCCCAGCAGGAACCGTCGTGCATGGAACCATGCACCAGCACAAACGTCAGTTTCAACTGTATTTCCTCCTCTATTCCGTTACATATCTGTTGTAATCATGATATGAATCACCCGGAGGTTATTCTACACGATAGTTCCTCAGTGACGGCTGCCGGCCGCCTCGGCAAGGGCCGAATCCCAGGCGATGATTGCCCGTTTGCGTTCAATTCCCCAATGATAACCGCCCAATTCCCCCGACGAACGGAGAATGCGGTGACAGGGTATCAGGTAAGAGACAGGATTGGCGCCCACCGCAGAAGCGGTTGCCCGTATGGCTGTGGGATTGCCGGTTAATTGCGCCAACTGTTTATAGGAAATAAGACTGCCCTCCGGGACCCTGAGCAGTGCGCGCCAGACGTTTACCTGGAAATTCGTCCCCTTGACCAGCAGGTTAAAGTCAGCCTGGCGCCCGTCCTGCAGCCGGGTACGCGGGTTGAAAATCCTGTCAGCGGTGGCTGCGGTACGTTGCGGCTCATGGAAAATCTGTGCGGCAGGCCAGCGCATCCCGAGGCTGTTTACTTCCCGGCCGAGTATCTCCTCTGATCCGAATGCCAGTTCACAGATACCTTTATCGGTAAGCGCCAGCAACATCATCCCGAACGGACTGCGATGAATGCCGTGATATATCTTCAAACCACTGCCGAACTGCTTGTATTGGCCGGGAGTAACGGCTTCGACGGCAACGAACTGCTCATGCAGCCTACCCGGCCCGGATAACCCCAGGTCGAGCGCCGCATCAAGAACAGCGGCCGATTTATCCAGTAGTTGCTTGGCGTGCTGCACGGTCAGAAACTCCAGGTAACGCTTGGGACTGACCCCCACCCAGGCCTTGAATTTCCTCTGGAAATGCCAGGGACTCAATCCGGCGTGCGATGCGATTTGCTCAAGAGAGGGCTGCTGCCTGGCGTTATCCCGGATAAAGGCTATCGCCCTGGCAATACACTCGTAATCACCTGCCGGACCAGAAGGGGAAACGATTTTCATGGAACAAGTATAAGCTAATCACTCATCCCATCCACCCGAATCTTGCTGTTTGATTCCGTGTCCGGGGATGGATTTCAAATCCGTCAACATCGAGATCAATGGTAATCCCGGGACACCCATAAAATTATGGCATACGGCTGGAATCGTATATTAACTTCAAATTGACGATTTCTCCTTGTTTCTTAATAAAAAGTAA
Organism: Gammaproteobacteria bacterium; assembly: GCA_965116495.1. Classification (GTDB taxonomy): domain Bacteria; phylum Pseudomonadota; class Gammaproteobacteria; order Eutrophobiales; family Eutrophobiaceae; genus JAAXHV01. The sequence goes on from OZ220696.1 coordinate 2,464,940, forward strand.
GGCATTATGGCTTTTTGTAATGAAAAAGAGGGGTTGCCATGATTGAATCTGCTATTACCAGCAAAGGCCAGACAACTCTTCCCAAAGTTGTTAGGGATGCTCTTGGAGTACAGGCCGGAGACCGGGTGCGCTACGTCATTATTGATGACGAGGTGCGGATATTGCCGGTTTGTCCGATCAACAGGTTGTTTGGCGTGTTGCAGCATACCGGTCCTGCCGTCACGCTGGAGGAGATGGCGCAGGCTGTAATCAGCGGGGCCTGCGAAAATGATCGGGCTTGATACCAACGTCCTGGTTCGCTACCTGGTACGCGACGATGCGGAGCAGGCGGAAGCTGCCCGGGCATTGCTGGAGTCACTCACTGTTGAACGTCCCGGCTTCGTGTGCCGCGAGGTTACAGTCGAACTTGTCTGGGTGCTGGAACGGTCATACAAACAATCTCGTGACCGGATCGCGACAGTATTGGAACAACTGGTAGCAACCGACAATCTGGTAGTCGAGGCTGCTGCTGATGTGATACGCGCGGCTTTCCGTTACCGTTCGGAAGTCGCAGGTTTTGCCGACCTGATGATTCTGGCCGCCATCGAACGCTCAGAAGCGTACCCTCTTTATACCTTCGACCAGAAGGCAGCACGACTTGAAGGGGTTGAACTGTTGGAGGATACCCGTTAAAGATGAGGTGGAAAAAAATATGAAGGAGGCTATTGAATTTCACTTGGAAGGATTGGCAATGGAAAAGCAGGAAATACCGGAACCGCACAGCTACCCGAACTATCTTGAAGTATCTGCCGGCTAATTAACCTCTACCCTCTGTCTATAATGACAATTCTACCTCACTAAGAAGAATCCCATCTTCATCAGCGTAGAGACAGTCCCCCGGCGTAAAGGTCGCGTCGGCAAAATTCAGGATGACATCCCGCTCCCCAGCACCCTTCTTGACACTGCGCCTGGGGTTTGTCCCCAGGGCTTTTATGCCTATGGGTAAGGTTGCGACAACGGCGGAATCACGTATACACCCGTACACAATCAGGCCGGCCCAGCCATTCTTCATACCCATTTCCGCCAGCATGTCTCCTACCAGGGCACAGCGATTTGAGGCGCTGCCGTCAACAACCAGCACGCGACCCCTGCCGGGTTCTTCCAGGGCCGCCCGCACCAGGGAGTTGTCTTCGAGACACTTCACCGTTGAAATGGGGCCGAAAAAATGCGTCTTTCCTCCGAAGTTCTGCAGGAAGGCGTTGACCACCTGTACCTTTCCTTCATGTTCATCGTAGAGGTCTGCTGTCGAGAATGTCATTCCTGCCGCCTGTTATGCTTCCAACCACTTACGATCATGCTTTCCCGCTTGCTCATTGCCAGCGCATCGGCTTCCACGTCCTTGGAGACCGTGGCGCCGGCGGCTATGGTGGCGCCGTCGTTAATCCTGAGGGGGGCGATGAGTTCGGTATTGGAACCGATAAACACGTCATCCCCGATGATCGTTTTATGTTTCTCGACCCCGTCGTAGTTGCAGGTGATCGTCCCGGCGCCGACGTTGACCCGTTCACCCACCTCGCTGTCGCCGATATAGCTGAGGTGGCTGGCCTTGGATCCTCGTCCTATGTCCGATTGTTTTATCTCGACAAAATTGCCGATATGTACGTCTTCGTCAAGTCTTGCACCGGGGCGTATCCTGGCAAACGGGCCAATTCTGTTTCGTTTGCCGATAACGGCATTATCGATAACGCAATTTGCGGAAATTGTCGCCGCCTCACCGATATGTGCATCACGGATGACACAGTTAGGTCCGATAGAGGCATGATTTGCGATACTGACTTCACCTTCGATGACTACGTTTATGTCTATGAAGACGTCCTCACCGGTTTCCAGATCGCCGCGCAGGTCGAACCGGCCCGGGTCGGCCAGGGTCACGCCCTGTTTCATGAGCGCCCGCGCTTGTAAAAATTGGCAATGTCTTTCCAGCTCGGCTAACTGGGCCCGGTCATTCACCCCTTTTATCTCCATAACCGAAGCCGGGCTGGTGGATCGAACGTCGATCTCTTCATTCACGGCGTGCCCGACAATATCCGTCAGCAGGTATTCCTCCTGCGCGTTGTCATCGGTCAACATGTTCAGCCATTTTTTCAGAAGGTCAGCGCGTACCACCATCATCCCGGTATTGATCTCGCGTAGCAGTTTCTCCTGATCATCGGCATCCTTCTCCTCGACAATTCTGAGGATTTGGTCTGTCTTATCTCGCACTATCCGGCCGTAGCCGGTCGGATCATCAAGATGCGAGGTCAGGATGCTGAACCCGCTTTCACCGGCCAATTCTACAAGAGTCGCCAGGGTATACTCGGTAATCAGCGGAACATCGCCGTAGAGCACGATAACGTGATGTGAGCCGGGAATGGAATCCATGACCTGCAATACCGCATGGCCTGTCCCCAGTTGCCGTTCCTGCCTGACCCAGCGGGCGTCGAACGTTTCATGCTCCTCGCGCACCTGGTCGCCCTCATACCCGTAGACGATATAGATTTCATCACAGGACAGGAGGCCGGCAGTATGATACACGTGTGCCAGCAGGGTTTTTCCGGCCAGGTTGTGCATCACCTTCGGCAGGGAAGAGCGCATGCGCTTGCCTTTTCCGGCGGCAAGGATAACGGCGCTCAGGGGATGCAATGGGGTCAGGTCGCACATTGCACATACAGTGCGTAACGGAAACAGATTTTAACTCTGCTCCCTGTGGATGTGCAATGTGCGACCTGACCCCATTGCATGCTCAACTGCGTCCGGTGCGTTTACGCATCCTGCGGATAGCCTGCAGTTGCGCTACGGCTTCCGCGTTCTTTGCCAGGGCCATTGCATAATCTATATTCACATCGCGGTCGTGCAGCTCGCGTTCCGCCTCTTCGCTGGCCCTGAGTACCGCTGCCTCGTCCAGGTCCTCGGCGCGCATGGCCGTATCCGAGAGAACAGTTACCACATCCGGTTGCACCTCCAGCATTCCGCCGGAGACATAAAAGCCTTCCTCCTCGCCGTTGTCCTGTTTGATGCGGACTTCTCCCGGGGCAAGTTGGGTGACCAGTGGCGTATGGCCTGGTGCGATGCCCACTTCACCCAGTATTGCCGGGACAAAGACCATTTGCGCCTCACCGGAAAAGATTTCCTTTTCCGCGCTGACGATATCAACGTGTATGGTAGCCATGATCAGCTATAGTTTAGACCGATTTGCTCTTTTCCACCGCTTCTTCGATAGTCCCGACCATGTAAAATGCCTGTTCCGGCAGGTGATCGTATTCGCCGTTGACGATGGCCTTGAAGCCATTGATAGTGTCTTTCAGCGAAACGTACTTGCCCGAAGTGCCGGTGAATACTTCCGCCACGGTGAAGGGTTGAGACAGGAATCGCTGAATCTTGCGCGCCCGCGCCACCACCAGTTTGTCATCTTCCGATAATTCATCCATGCCCAGGATGGCGATGATGTCACGCAATTCCTTGTAACGCTGCAGGGTATTCTGCACGGACCGGGCCGTATCGTAATGGTCCTGCCCGACGACCAGCGGGTCCAACTGGCGCGAGGTGGAATCCAGCGGGTCAACGGCCGGATAGATACCCAGCTCGGCGATCTGCCTGGAAAGCACCACCGTTGCATCAAGGTGCGCGAAGGTCGTGGCGGGGGACGGATCGGTGAGATCGTCCGCCGGCACGTAAACGGCCTGGATCGAAGTAATGGAACCGGTACGGGTGGAGGTGATACGTTCCTGCAACCGGCCCATCTCTTCGGCCAGGGTCGGCTGGTAACCCACTGCCGAGGGCATGCGCCCCAGCAAGGCCGACACTTCGGTACCAGCCAGGGTGAAACGGTAAATGTTGTCGACAAAGAACAGCACGTCCCGTCCCTCGTCACGGAATTTTTCCGCCAGGGTCAGCCCGGTCAGCCCGACCCGCAGCCGGTTGCCCGGCGGCTCGTTCATCTGCCCGTAAACCATGGACACTTTTGATTCTTCCAGATCTTCAATATTGACCACGCCCGCTTCCTGCATTTCGTGGTAGAAATCATTGCCTTCACGGGTACGTTCGCCCACGCCCGCAAACACGGACAAGCCGGAATGCTGGGTGGCAATATTGTTGATGAGTTCCATCATGTTTACCGTCTTGCCGACGCCGGCGCCGCCGAACAGGCCGACCTTGCCGCCCTTGGCAAAAGGGCAGACCAGGTCGATGACCTTGATCCCGGTTTCCAGCAGTTCCGTCGTCGGGCTCAGGTCCGTAAACCTGGGCGCCTCCCGGTGGATACTCCACTTCTCATCGGCACTGATAGCGCCGCGCTCATCGATTGGCTGGCCCAGTACGTTCATGATGCGTCCCAGGGTCTTCTCGCCCACCGGGATAGAGATCGGCGCACCGGAATTGTCCACTTTAAGACCCCGTTGCAACCCGTCCGTGGAACCCAGGGCAATCGTTCGTACCACCCCGTCGCCCAGTTGTTGCTGCACTTCGAGAGTGGTTTCCACGCCTTCGGCATCCACCTGTAACGCGTCATATATTTTCGGAATGGCGTGACCGGGAAATTCCACGTCAACTACCGCGCCGATGATTTGTACAATGTTTCCAGCACTCATCCAGTTATCCTCAGTTTTGATATGTTCTTGTTATATATCCGCAGATGACGCAGATTACCGCAGATTACTTTTATTTATTCTTTAGTTTCGCATCCAGGCTGATTAGCGTGCTATCGACTTAGCATAGGAAATAAATTAAATAACTATCTTTATTTCATCTGCGTTAATCTGCGTCATCTGCGGATTACACCGCCGCTGCGCCGCCCACTATCTCGGAGATTTCCTGGGTGATCGCGGCCTGGCGCGCCTTGTTATAAATCAATTGCAATTCATCAATCAGGGTACCGGCGTTATCGGAAGCGCTCTTCATGGCAACCATGCGGGCCGCCTGTTCACAGGCAATATTTTCCACTACCTCCTGGTAAATGAGGGATTCCACGTAGCGTTGCAATAACTGGTCGAGCACCTCTTTGGCATCGGGCTCATAGATGTAATCCCAGTAATGCTTCACTTCATCGTCACCCAGGGAACGGATCGGGATAAGCTGTTCCACCGTCGGTTTCTGTGTCATGGAATTGATGAACTGGTTGGACACAATATACAGCTCATCGACTTTCTGTTCCTGGTAGGCATCCAGCATCACTTTGATGGCGCCGATCAAGATATCCAGTCCGGGCGAATCGCCGATATGCGTCGTCTGGGCAACGATATTTGCGCCCAGCCGGCGGAAATAGCCCACTGCCTTGTTGCCTATGATACTGAGGTCAACAGCGACCCCGGCGTCATCCCATTCCTTCATCTTTCCCAGCACTTCCCGGAACAGGTTTGAGTTCAGTCCGCCACAGAGTCCTCGATCGGTTGAGATGATCACCAGTCCGATACGTTTGACCTCCTCCCGGGGAATGAGATACGGGTGCTTGTATTCAGGGTTGGCCGCGCCCAGGTGCGTTATTACGTTGCGAATTTTTTCGGCATAGGGCCGCGCCGCGCGCATGCGCTCCTGTGCCTTGCGCATTTTGCTGGCGGCGACCATCTCCATCGCCTTGGTGATCTTCTGTGTGTTTTTTACACTGGCGATCTTGGTGCGGATTTCTTTACCTACTGCCATTCGTTTTCTTCAGTTTCAGATTGTTTCATCCGCAGATTACGCAGATTACCGCAGATTATTTTTATTTATTCTTTAGTTTCGCATCCAGGCTGATTGACGTGCTATCGACTCAGCATAAGAAATTGTGAATAACAATCTTTATTTCATCTGCGCTAATCTGCGTCATCTGCGGATATTCTCAATCTTACCAGGTGTGGTTCTTCCTGAATTCTTCCAGGCTGTCTTTCAATGCGGACGCCACCTCGTCGGTGTACTCCGGCTTTTCCTGAATTTGGGCCATGAGTTCCTTGCGTTCGCTGTGCATGAAATTGTGCAGCGCCGCTTCAAAATCGCCGACCTTTTCCAGTTCCACGTCATCCACGTAGCCGTTCTCCACCGCATACAGGCTCACGGCGATCCCCGCCACGCTCAGCGGGGAATACTGTTTCTGTTTCATCAACTCCATCACCCGCTGGCCGCGCTCCAGCTGCTTGCGGGTCGTCTCGTCGAGATCGGAGGCAAACTGGGCAAAAGCGGCCAGTTCACGGTACTGGGCCAGGGCCAGGCGGATACCCCCGCCCAGCTTCTTGATGATCTTGGTCTGGGCCGCCCCGCCTACCCGTGATACGGACAATCCTGCATTAATTGCTGGCCGAAATCCGGAGTTGAACAGGTCCGTCTCCAGGTATATCTGGCCATCGGTGATGGAAATCACGTTGGTAGGTACGAATGCGGAGACATCACCCGCCTGGGTTTCGATAATGGGCAGGGCCGTGAGCGACCCGGTCTTCCCCTTGACTTTACCGTCCGTCAGCTTCTCGACGGCTTCCTCATTCAGGCGCGAGGCCCGCTCCAGCAAGCGTGAATGCAGGTAGAACACATCCCCCGGATAGGCTTCGCGTCCCGGCGGGCGTCGCAACAGCAGCGATACCTGGCGATAAGCCCAGGCCTGCTTGGTCAAATCGTCATAAATGATCAGGGCGTCTTCCCCGCGATCACGGAAATATTCGCCCATCGCACAACCGGAATAAGGCGCGATATACTGCATGGCTGCCGAGTCGGAGGCAGTGGCCGCCACCACGATGGTGTGCTCCATGGCGCCGTGCTCCTCCAGTTTACGTATCACGACGTTAACGGAGGAGGCCTTCTGGCCTATCGCCACGTAGATGCATTTTACCCCGGTACCCTTCTGGTTGATGATGGTATCTATCGCTACCGCAGTCTTGCCGGTCTGCCTGTCGCCTATGATCAACTCGCGCTGGCCGCGGCCGATGGGCACCATCGAGTCAATGGATTTCAGACCGGTCTGAACCGGTTGCGAGACGGATACTCTCTGGATGACGCCGGGGGCAATCTTTTCGATGGGAGAGCTGTCACCGGCGTTTATCTCCCCCTTGCCGTCAATGGGATTCCCCAGGGAATCAACTACGCGCCCCAGCAGCGCTTCGCCGACCGGGACCTCCAGGATGCGCTTGGTACACCTGGCGGTGTCACCCTCGGAAATATGCTCGTAGTTCCCCAGGACAACGGCGCCGACTGAATCCCGCTCCAGGTTAAGCGCCAACCCGTAGGTGTTGCCGGGAAACTCGATCATCTCACCCTGCATGGCGTCACTCAGGCCATGGATTCGGGCGATCCCGTCGGACAGGCTGACGACGGTGCCTTCCGTGCGCGCATCGGTGTCCAGGTCAAAGTCCTGTATCTTCTTTTTTATCAGTTCACTGATTTCTGTTGCACTGATTGACATCGTTATTCCTCATTTTCTATCTGTATTCATCTGCGGCGGAGCCTTTCTGAAGTCAACACCAATTTTCTAATACCCATTCGTCATTCCTGCGAAAGTTTATCCCTGCGAAAGCAGGGACCAGAATCCAGTAAAACAACCTTTGGATTCCGGGCCAAGCCCGGAATGACGGCAGGTATATCAGCCGACTTTGAAATGTTTTCTGTCTTCAAAGGACCAGCTCATTGCGCAATTCGGCCAGCCTGCCGCGCAGCGATGCGTCAATAATCGAATCGCCGGCGCGGATAACGGCGCCGCCGATCAGCGACTCGTCAACCGAAGTCCTGATGTTTACCTGCTTGCCCAGGCGTCCTGAAATTATGCCGGCAATGCTGTCCTGCTGCTGCCGGTCCAGCGGATATGCCGTCACAATCTCCACCTCCACTTTGCCCTCTGCGGCTGCCCGCATCTGTTCGTACTGATCCTTGATAGCGGCTGTGTATTGCAACCGGCCCGCCTGAACCAGTACCTTTACCAGGTTGCGGCCGGGACCGGAAAGTCCGTCGCCACACACATCAAGGACAAGGTCCTGCAGCTGTTGGCGGCTGACTTTAGGATTGGTTATCAGTTGGCGCATATCCTTGTCGGAAGCAACCAGGCCCAGTAATCCAAGCATGGCCGACCATTCCTCTACCCGGCCCGTCTCCTGGGCCAGCTCGAACACGGCGGTGGCATACGGCCTGGCAATAGTAGAGGTTTCGAGCATCTGTGGAGCTTATAATTCTGCGCCTAAACCGGCCAACAATTCGTCATGCGCGTGTTTGTCGACTTCACGCATAAGGACCCGTTCGGCGCCGGCCAGCGCCAGCACGGCCACTTCCTGCCGCAACTGGTCCCTGGCCTGGGTGCGTTCCCGTTCAATCTCGGCATGGGCCGCCTCAATCAACCTGTCGCCTTCCACCCTGGCTGCCTGTTTCGCCTCTTCCAGTATCTCATCCCCGCGCTTTTGCGCCTGGGCAATGATTTCATTGGCGTGCTGCTTACCCTCGTCGACCAGTTCCGACAAGCGCTGGTCCGCTTCCACCAGTTTATTCTGTCCGGCTTCGGCAGCGGCCAGGCCGTCGGCTATGCGCTTCTCGCGCTCCTGCAAGGCATTGATGATCGGCGGCCAGATATATTTCATACAGAACCAGACGAAAATCAATAACGATATCGCCTGACCTATCAGTGTCAGGTTAATATTCATTCGTTATCCCGCGTCGACTTCACTGACTTCGGCTGCATGATCGGTGGCTTCGTACTGGGTCACGAAGGGATTGGCAAACATGAGAAATGCGGCAAATGCGATTGCGATAATCGGCACTGCGTCCGTCAGACCCAGCATCAGAAACATCCTGGGCGTGAGCACCCCTGCCAATTCAGGTTGGCGGGCCAGGCCTTCCAGGAATTTACTCCCCAGAATACCGATGCCCACGCCGGCGCCCAATGCTCCCAAACCGATCATGATGCCGGCTGCCAAGGCTGAAAAACTGATAATTGATTCCATAGAACCTCTCCTGTCAGGTGTTTAATAAGTTAATGGGTTTCGTGCGACATACTGAGATAGACAATAGTCAACATCATAAAAATATAGGCTTGCAATGTAATAACCAGAATATGGAAAATCGCCCACGGCACGGACAGGGTCCATTGCGCCCAGAATGGGATCAGGGCAGCGATTAAAATGAATATGAGTTCCCCTGCGAACAGGTTGCCGAATAAACGCAAGGACAACGACAGTGGCTTGGCAACCAATGAAACCAGTTCCAGCACCAGGTTAACAGGCAGCAGCGCTTTGCCAAACGGTTGAAAGGCCAGTTCACCCAGAAAGCCGCCCAGCCCCTTGACCCTGATAGCGTAAAAGATCATCAGGAAGAATACCGCGAAGGCCATGCCGAACGTTGCGTTCACGTCCGTGGTCGGCACTACCTTCATATAGGGAATACCCATCAGGTAGGTGCTATGGGGAATAAAGTCAACGGGTATCAGGTCCATGAAATTCATCAGGAAAATCCACACGAACAGGGTCAGCGCGAGAGGCGCTATCAGCGGGTTCTTACCGTGAAACGTCTCCTTGACGGAGTTGTCCACCATCTCGACGATGGCCTCTATGCAGGATTGCAGGTGGCCGGGATTTTCAATGGAGATGGAGACGGCGATCCGGCGAAACAACCACAGGAATAATACCCCCAGTGAAACCGACCAGAACATGGTATCGACGTGAATGGCCATGAAACCCATATCCACTGCTTCCTGTTGCGAATGGGCAATGCCCCAACTGCCGTCGGGATGGCGGCCGAAAGTCAGGTTATGTAAATGATGCTGGATATATCCGGCGGGAGTACCTTCTGCCAATGTTCCGTTCTCCGTTTTTCCTGTAATCAGGTTATACGCGCGCGTTACGTACGTTTTCGGCCAGGGCCCATCCGTACACTGCCAGCGTCGCCGCATAGGTGCTGACAAACACGACAAGGTTTATCCGGATGGTTGAGAATACGATACAAAACAGCGCAATTACCAACAGCAGTTTCATGGCCTGCGCCAGGTAGATATTCCGCACAAACTGTTCTGCGTTTCTCGCCCCGCTGTGAAACACCTTTCTCCCCGTATACCACGTCGATAAGGCACTGATACCGCCTGCCAGGACTGCAGACAATGCGGCGACCCCATCCAATGCCGGTAACAGGACAGCGCCAATACAAAGCGCCAGTGCTGTTTGCAGTAGCGCGAGCCTGTACGGGACAGTATTGTTAGCCGACGATTTTAAAAATTTGTTCACCTGGAACAACTCCCGTTAGAGAAGCAAGTCAATGTAAGTCTGCCCTGGGATCGGACCGTTCAGTCGTTGATTTTTTCCACGGCAAGGGGCAAAGGGTGGGATTATAAATATCTTGTCAAATTAAATCAAACGTTGCATTGCACAAAATTATTTCCATAAACCCATTCTTGATAGGCTTTTCCCGATTTATTAGACTGAACCGACCATGTCTCAAATCCTGAAGAATCTGCCCGTGGGCAGTTATGCCGTCGTTTTCCCGTCCATCAGCACCGGCGTCGATGAAGAGGGCCATGAAAAAATGCTTGCTGAGTTGTACGGCCGTGTCCAGGAAATAGAGGGTTTCCTGGGCCTGGAATCCGCCTCAGACAGTCCATTCAAACTGGCTGTTGCCTATTTTGATTCGCTTGAGTCCATAAATGCCTGGAGACAAAACAGCGAGCACATTGCTGCCAAGAACAAGGCCCGTTCCACCTGGCTGGAAGACTGGCAGATAAGAATTTGCAGAATTGAGGAAACTTACGGCAAGTCGTAAGAGTAATAAACCAGGAGGCAGGTCAGGCTAAGCCTCGTTCCTTCATCAGTCGACGGTGATGCAGCAGCGGCGGCAAGAGCAACAGGTAGGCAACAAAAAATAATACAATGCCGGCCCAAAGAATTCGGGAATAATCACCTTCCAGTAACAAGGTGGCGGCACCCGCCGGACCAATAGCCAACCCCGACATCTGGGCAGCAACAGCATAGTGCACCACCCGGCCTGTTCGCTCGAAGCTCGCCATGGAGGCCAATAAAAGAGGGTGACACATATTCCAGGCTAAGCAGTAGATACATACGGCTAGCGCATACATCAACGCAGAGAACTGACCAACTAATATGAGAAGAATCATTCCCCCTCCCGGCACGCCGATAGTCAGCAGTGAAGTTCTACCCAAACGGTGCGCCGCGACCGCTACAATTAGAGCGCCAACGATGCCGGATAATTGCGACAGGAACAGACCATTAGCCACTTCCTGTTCATTAATTCCGGCATTGAGGCCAATAAGGAATAAATAAGCCCAGGTGCCGCCAATCGCCAGGAAATAAATGAACATGGCAAACACGGCCGCAACCCGCAAACCCATACTGATATCTACGGAGTCCGCTTCAGCAGGCTGGTGCTCTTCTCCTGATTCCGGCATGTGACGCAGGCAAAACCAACCACCCGCAGCGAAAACCGCAAAGAAAACAATAATTCCTTCAAGACCTATGGTTGCCAACGCAGCAGGCATCACCCACAGGCTGAATGCGGAGTAAATCAGAACACCAATGATCAAATATCCAAGATTTCGATCCGGAAATCTGGTCAAACCCATAACAGTGAAAGTCAGCGAGATCAGCCCCCCGGATCCCAGGCCCACGAAGAAACGTGACAGGCCGAATGTTGTCAAATCATTGGCAGTCAGAGAGGCCAGGTTGCCTCCTACAAACAGTATTAATGAAACGTTCAGAAACTTTACCCAGTTAAACCGGGGAGCCCAAAAAGCCAGGAAGACCGAGGTTGCTGCAATACCCCAGACTTCCGTTGAAGCAATAATGCCCGCCTGTTGTTCACTGAAGCCGAGAGATTCCACCATGCCCTGAACAAAACCGGGCTGCACGATAAACACTGCTGCACCGATAACCGCGAGATAAATGGTAGAGAGAATGGAACGGGTACTGTTGACATCCACTGCAAGGTGGGAATTATGGAAGACTGCGTTCATTATAATGCTTGATGCCCACCCCTGGTTTTGCTGTTTTCAGAACGGCGCTATTTTCAACGACTACCTGACCATTCACCAGAACGTACGGAATACCGGTGGAGGGCCGGGCCGGCGTTTCAAGTGTCGCATTGTCGCGCACCGGTTCAGGGTCAAAGATGGTGATGTCGGCATCCATACCCTGTTGTATGCGGCCCTTGTAGCGCATCTGGGGAACGCCGTTTTCCTCCAGAAACCGGGCCTGGTAGAGGCTTAACTTTGCCAGCAGTTCCGGCCAGCTCATCAGGTTTTCTTCGCGGTTAAGTCTCAGTACCCTTGCATGCGCGCCGGTCGTACGCGGGTGGGCGCCATTTTCCAGGTCCAGCGCGGTGGTCACGCCATCCCTGGCCAGCATGCGCTGGTTGAGCGGGAGGTCGGGGGCATGCACATGTGTATCGATAAATCCGGGGGCCACGATCTTCCCCCGGGCATTTATAGTGCGTTGCGCTGTTATCTTTTCACCGGTGATGGTTGCGATTTTGCCGTTCCGGATGCCGATGTTGCGCTGCGCATCCAGTCTGGTTTCCGGATCGATAACCCGGCCGTTATTGATGGCAATCTCATAGACCACGGGGGATGAAGCCTGGTTCTGCGCGGCAAAGGCGATTAAAGGAATGCAAAGAGCCAGAGCTGCTGACTTTGTCAAGACCATTTTACTGCCGCAGAAAGAGGACGATTTCGTCAGGCGGCCGCCCTGAGCTCGCATCGGATCGCTTCTTCGATCTCTGCTTTTTCGCGATCATAGTCCTTTGCCAATTCAGCGACCGTCTCACCGGCTTTGTATCTTTCAGCAATAACTTCGGTGGCAAGTCCCGTTCCGGTAATAACCGGCCGTCCTGCAGATAAGGTCGGGTCAATGACTACCATGGCCGGAGCCTCATTAATATTGCTGCGTGTGAAAGGATAGAGTTTTATGGGAATTCCTTGGCTATCTCGTTCGATACGACGTAGAGCGGCCTCGATTATGTCTCGCATTGCCAATTGCCCTGCACTGCTGATATTAACCAACTTTCCGTATTGTTCAATGAACAGGTCAAGCCCATCTGTTTGAAGCTGCTTACTAATCAGTGGATACAATTTATCGAATATATCCCGCGTGTTTTCTCGAAGATAGTCAATGGCGCGCCGAACTTTGGGCATCGGTACCGCGTGTTTACGACGGATGGCTGCGAGCACATGAAGTTCGACGAGATTGTGAAACGAATATGCTAAAGGATTAGTATCCGCCACCTTTATCAGGGCCGGGGAAAAATCTTTGCCGGCAGCCCAATATCGGACCGTCGACCTGGGTAGATTCAGGTAGTGCGCGACCTCGGCAGCGGAGTACGCCGGAAGTTCACGAAGATTGGATCGTGTGTTGTTTGCTTGCTTCACCATGAGGTTCTCTCGCTGGCAAAGTTTAGCATGAATTATAAGGTTACCGTTTTGAAACTATGTTGTTTTTCCAATGAATGTCGTGGACGACGTCAAGATTATTCTGATGTTCCTGGAGGGGGAATAGAAGCGGTTTTGTAACTGCTTGTTATTGCAGAACAATGTTTTCTTTTATCTAGGTTGCCCAACGATTTCCACAACATTGATGAGTTTTATTAGGTCCTACAAGGCATGTTTCAAACTAACGAGGTTCCAGAATCCCCGCGACAAATATGTACAAAGAGCAAGGTTACACTTCTTAATTTATCCAAAAAAATCCTTTAGGTCACATGCCTTACCAAATGCTTCAATTTTCCATTCGCTTTGCGAAGCCGCTGTTTTACGTAGTCGAATCTTACCGGGGGATATATTTACATTTCTTAGCGTAGCACCAGTATTATCTATAGTTTTTTCTACGGCTCTAACTCTCAGTTTTTTGGGTCTGCGAACAGAATTATGACTAGAAGTAGTTATATATGCGTTAGAGGTTAATGATAGTATTCGTGACGCATCTTCCCTAGTTGGTATCTCACGACCACCTAATCGCCAGGGTGTAAGCAATGCAATCGGTTCTTTTTTTAACAGTTCTCTCCATACTCGGTCCACATGTGCATTCTTGGAGCCATGATGTGGAATCTTGAATACAGAAGCCTCACATTTCGGTTTTTCTTCTGCATCTAGTATTTGTAACCACCCAGTTTTTTCCATATCTGAGCCGAGTAGAATAGCGGTTTTATTGACAATAAATAACAAAACAACTGCCGCTTGGTTAGGTGTTAAGGTTGGAATATGTCTTTTTGTTTCTCCTACTAGTGGAATAAGCTGGCCTACTGTTTGTAGAAACAAATCGAATACTGAATCGGAAGGAGAAAGAGACCAGATCTCGCAATCATATTTATTGAAAATTCGACGGTTAGCCAAAGCATGAATAGGTTTAGTACTCTTTTCATGAAGTAAATTAAACACCTGATATAGTTCCTGCATACCGGAGCGAGTAGTTGACATCGAGCGGTTCTCGACTGCTCCAATCATCGCTAGAAATTCTTGCTCACACAAAGCGGCTGAACAACAGAAATTTGCTTCAGAACAAGTTTCTACAAGCTTTCCCATACCACGTATATGATCATCATGCCAGTGAGTAGCAATGATGAGACGTACATCCTTCGCGGGGTCTACACCTAAACTGCGGAGGTAGGACAATGCAACTGGTATTTTTTTCTTGTCAAGACAAGAATCGATAATTACCCAATTGCAATTCCCGATATGTAAGATTATGCATTCTCCATAACCTGGCCCGGCCAGCGTTAATTCTATCTGATCAGGTTTGGGAGGAGTTATTTCTTCAGTCAGTCTTTGATTGACTCTACTATTCCCTGTGCCCATTCTTTTCCTTCAGATATATCCCAAGTGCTCATCAAAGGTAGATCGCGAAAGACTATTTGTGATACTCGTCGTTTATTGCCACTTGCTAAGTTCTCATAACCGATTACCCAACGAAAAATACTTCCCGGGCAAATACGTTTGTGATCGTTTTCAGCTATTTCTTCCAAAGGAATTGTAGCTTCCTCATCTTCTTGAGTAGCTCCAGCAGTGAGATCCACTAACCTAGCGGTAAATTCATCCCCGGTTATTTCCAGGACATAACCTTCCCATTCTTGAAGTGCATGAAATGAGTTAGATGGCTCACTCCGCAAACCTCTCGCCTTGGCAGGGAAATTAATAACAGGATTTTCTTCATAAATGGGCCACCTAGAATTCAGACCACTGTCAAAAGATTTATACATACTGTCAGTATCACGTACTATCGGGCGCCTATGTTCCAGCACACTACCAATTCCTTCTAGATGTTTCTTATTTAATGACATGTAGGAGTAATCGTAGATGCTAGACGAATCTTGGAATTCATTGCTAGAAAGGTCAGGCACAGTTAGGAAAAAGTACATATCTACTCCTATGTCAAAGACATTACGTGATCAATAATTTTATCTGATCGCTTTAAAGATTCATCAAAATTCAACTCTAGCAATTTTATAATTTCGCTGGAAATTGCCTGACTATCCTGGTTCTCAAATTCGTAATGGTCATTAACTTTAATTGCTACCCCTACACGTTCTTCTTCAATTTCACTCGATGGTCCTACAGTTACATTTATTTTCCCACCGCGTGGCCTGCCCTCTGGGTCTACCTGTGTCATAGTAAGAGAAGTCATTCCGCTAGGCGCGTCACCGAGTTCAATTTCTTTTCCCCAATCTCCCCATGGTTCAATAGGAGACAATAGTCTACCGAGTTGCATTCGTTTATCAAAGTTCCACAAACAATAATGTACATCATAGTTTATCCCTATAGCTCTGAGTGGTGTATGGGGCAGCTTTTCTCGAAAAATACGTACAGTTAAATCACACAAACGGACATAGGGAGATTGAGTCGTACCCAGTATAAATCTATCAGGATGAACCTCTAGATTAATCCAGTCTGCATTGAAAGATGTGAGCTGTCCATGGGCAATTTCCAATCTTGCGTTTTTCGCGATACTTTCAGGAATAAGTTGATTCCAGCCAAACCACGACGGTGTGAAGATAGAAGGGTTAAAACTACCCAGCATAACAAGCGTCACAGAGGAATATTGGGGGTCAACCCTCATTTTGCGAATATTTCTTCTTAGAACACTATTTGCGGAGCATACATATCAATAAACTAAAACAAGATGATACCACACACTATTGCGGAACATTTGAGAGTCATCTACCAAGGATGCGATATTAGCACCCATATTTCTCTTCTTGCAAACCCCAATCAACCACATAGTTATGTTTATAAGGTGACTTATTCATCCATATACTATTGAAATAATGTTGGGAAGATTATATCTTAATGTTAAGAACTGAATGATATCAATAAGTTATTTGGTATCTTCTATTCCCTCTCCCAGCACCATATCCCAACTGTTCTACCTTGGCATCCTCATGAATCACCCTTCACCGGACTCTACTTTAATTGACAGAGTCGCCACGCTTTTCAACTAGGCGGAGTCCTGGTGGCTTTTTTACTGGATTCCTGGCTACCTTACCGGCAAGGTCAGCGCCGGCACCTGGGGGTTGGTCTGACCGGCCTGCAGGTCAAACAGTTGACGTAACAGCATGAATGTGGATTTGGATTCCAGGTCGGTATCTTCGATATAAAACCAGTTCCCCCGGTAGTGGGTGGCTATGTAGGCGTTTTCCGGCCGTTCGTCGCTGGTGTGTATCTTGAACAAGCGTCCTGCGGGGGTTTCATTCCAGTCGAATCTTCCACCATCTTCAGTCCTGGTGACCGTCACGAGTTCGTGGTGGTGACTGGACGGCGCCTCGACGTTGTGTGACAGATAATACAGCAGGCCCGAGATGGATCGGGGACGCACGGTCCACTGGGTATTGTCCATATTCAGAAAATCCGTATTCAGGGTGAATTCATCCTTGCCGCGGTCGAGTTCCAGCAATCTGTAGACCTGATCAATCTGATGTTTGTAGACATTATTATCTCTGACAAGCTTGATAACGATACTTCCCTCTTCGTTTGTGCCGATTTCAATGAGCTGGTTTTTCTGTAACGCGTGCAGTGCGTCCATCAGGTCACCGAATTCTTCATGGTCCGGCTCCTGTGCAGGTGTCGGTCCTGACGCATTGGGCGCGTTGTAAAGATTATTCATCCTTTCAAAACACAATCCGAACACCCGGCTGATATTCCAGCCCGATTGCGTCAGTACCAGGATGGCCTCCAGTTGCAGGGGGCTGAGGATACTCTTGAGCAGGTCTTCGCCCCGCAGCGGCGTGTAACTGATGGTCGGTTTGTCGGTATAGGCAACCCCCACGCCGGGGCTCAGGGTATCGCCGCTGCCGAGGTTTACATCAGAGTTCAGCCCTGCGTTTGCGCCCAGGGACAGACTGGCCGTTACGCTGCCTATTTCCAGGAAAAAAGTCACATCACGGTAGCGCATGCGCACCAGGTTCTGCAGCATCTGCTCGTTGATCGAGGCGATGATGGCCTCGTTATAGGCGGGGTGGGTACGTGCGAGAGCCTGCGGGCCGAATGCCGACTGGCAGCCGGACAGCATCGCAACCAATGTCAGTAAAAGGAAAGTGTATGTGATTTGATAGCGCATAAACATAAGAGCGGGCATTTTACCGGATAGTGATTGAGACGTGAAGGTGATCCTGGTTCCCAGTTGCCGACAAGACAAGGTATAATCAATTCAATGAATAAAACCGTAACAAACACCTCCGGCTGGCAGGCACTCGACAGCGCCCACCACCTGCATCCCTTTTCCGACACAAAGGCACTGGCACAGGAAGGTTGCCGGGTGATTACCCGCGCAGACGGGATTTATATCTGGGACTCGGACGGGAACCGCCTGCTGGACGGCATGGCCGGTCTGTGGTGCGTCAACATTGGCTACGGTCGCAAGGAACTGGCCGATGCGGCCTATCGGCAAATGCTTGAACTGCCTTATTACAATAATTTCTTCAAGACTTCTGTGCCCTCAGCAATCGAACTGGCAGGGTTGCTGGCGGAGGTCACTGCGCCGCATTTGAATCATGTTTTTTTTACCAACTCCGGTTCCGAGGCCAACGATACGGTGTTCAGGCTGGTGCGGCGCTACTGGGACCTGGCCGGCAAACCCGGGAAGGAAGTGATCATCAGCCGCGACCACGCCTACCACGGCAGCACCATAGCAGCCGCCAGTCTTGGCGGGATGAAGCCGATGCACGAACAGGGCCACTTGCCTATACCCGGTATCAGGCATATCGCTCCGCCCTACTGGTATCGGGACGGGGGTGATCTGTCCCCGGAGGAATTCGGCAGGGCGAGCGCGCGCCTGCTGGAGGAAGAAATCAACTCATTGGGGGCGGACCGGGTCGCCGCCTTTATCGGTGAGCCGATCCAGTGCGCCGGCGGTTTGATCGTGCCGCCGCAGAGCTATTGGCCGGAAATTCAGCGCATCTGTAATGAATACGACGTCCTGTTGGTCGCGGACGAAGTGATCTGCGGTTTCGGCCGTCTCGGCGAATGGTTCGGTTCCGACTATTACCGCCTGCAACCCGACCTGACGCCGATAGCCAAGGGCCTGTCGTCCGGCTACCTGCCCATCGGCGGCGTAATGGTGGGGGACCGGGTAGCTGATCTGTTTATCGGGGAAGGCGAAGAGTTCGCTCACGGGTTCACCTACTCCGGCCATCCCGCTGCCTGTGCGGTAGCCCTGGCCAATATCGCCATCATGCGGGATGAGAAAATCGTCGAAAACGTCAGAGACAACACGGGACCCTATCTTGAACAGTGCTGGAACGAACTCGCGGAACATCCCCTGGTAGGCGAGACGAGGGGCGTCGGTTTCCTGCGGGGACTGGAACTGGTAAAGAACAAACAAGCGCGGGAGTTTTTTGACCCCGTCGGCAAGGTCGGACAGATCTGCCGTGAAATCTGTTTCAATAACGGCTTGATCATGCGCGCCGTACGGGACACCATGGTCGTCTCGCCACCCCTGATCATGACGAGGGAGCAGATTGACGAACTTATTGAACTGGTCAACCAATGCCTGGACCTGACCGCAAGAGAACTGAGCTGATATGAGGCGTACTGGAGGGTAACATGAGCTGGCAAGGTCAAATACTACGGGTCAACCTGACCGATCTGAGCTGTGCTATCGAACCGCTGAACGAGGAATGGGCGCAATCCTACCTCGGACAGCGCGGACTGGGCACCAAGTACCTGTATGAAGAGATAGACCCCGGGGTCGACCCGGTGTCTCCCGAGAATAAATTAATCTTTGCTACCGGCCCGCTGACCGGCACCATGGCCTCAACCGGGGGGCGCTTTTCCGTCATTACCAAGGGCGCATTGACGAATGCCATCGCCTGCTCCAATTCCGGCGGCCAGTTCGGCGCCGAACTGAAGCTGGCCGGGTATGACCTGCTGATCCTGGAGGGCAAGGCGCCGCACCCCGTTTACCTGCATATCGAAAACGAGCGGGTCAACCTGCTTCCTGCTTCCCACTTGTGGGGCAGGAGCGTCTGGGAGACTGAAACGACCATAAAGCAGGACCACAATGACCCGCTCATCCACGTCGCCTCGGTCGGGCCCAGCGCCGAGTACGGTTGCCGGTTTGCCTGTGTGGTCAACGACATGCACCGGGCCGCCGGCCGCTCGGGCGTAGGTACGGTAATGGGATCGAAACACCTGAAGGCTATTGCCGTCAGGGGCACAAAAGGTCTCAGCGTGTCTGACCCGGAGGCATTCATGCAGGTGGCGATGAGCACCGCACAAGCCATGCGTGAAGACGACGGGCGCAAAGCCTTGACCAACGAAGGCACCATCAGCATGATGGATACGACCAACGTCTACGGCACACTGCCCACCCGAAATTTCCGCGAGGTCCAGTTCGAAGGCGCCGACAAGATCGGCATGAGCGCGATGAAGGAGGCCAACGAGAACGGCCACGCCAACCTTGTCACAAACAGCGCCTGCTTCGGCTGTACTATCGGCTGCGGCAGGGTCTGCCACATCGACCCGGAGCATTTTTCCGTCAAGGACAAACCGCAATATCATGGCGCCTCCGGCGGTCTCGAATACGAAACGGCCTACGCCCTGGGCTCCGGTGTGGGCGTAGACGACATCGACGCAGCCACCTATGCCGGATTCCTCTGCAACGAATACGGTATGGACCCCATCACCCTGGGCGGTTCCATCGCCGCGGCCATGGAATTATTCGATATCGGCGCGATTGATGAAGCGGTGACCGGCGGCATCAAACTGGAATTCGGTTCAGCCGAGGCCTTGTGCGCAATGACGGAGGCTGTTGCCAGGGGAGAAGGGTTCGGCCGGGACGTCGGTATGGGATCGAAGTTGTTGTGTGAAAAGTATGGCCATCCCGAACTTTCCATGTCGGTCAAGGGCCAGGAATTCGCCGCCTATGACGGACGCAGCATGCAGGGTATGGGACTGGGATATGCTACCAGCAACCGGGGCGCCTGCCATTTGCGCGCCGGTCCTTACGAGGATGATTTCACTACCCTGGAAACCGCCGGCAAGGCACAGGTGGTTAAGGAAACACAGGACTTTATAGCCACAGTCGATTCCAGCGGCTTATGCCTGTTCTCCGGTTTCGCCGGCTTTTCCGAGGAACTCGTTGCCGAACACATCAACGCCGCCTGCAAGGGGGAATGGGACCATGCCCGTTTGCAGGAAACCGGGGAGCGCATCTGGAACCTGGAACGGCAATTCAACCTGGCTGCCGGTTTGACCCGCAAGGATGACACCCTGCCGCCCAGGATACTTACCGAACCGGCTCCCAGCGGCGTCGGCAAGGGATTGGTGTGCAAGCTGGACGAGATGCTGCCGAATTATTACAATCTGCGCGGCTGGGATGAGGACGGCGTGCCTGCTCCAGAAACCCTGGAACGGCTCGGGCTTTCAGGCAGCAGGTAGCATGCCAGCGGTATCAGCGGAGAGGAACGTCTGAGAAAATCCCAAGGCAAGGACATTTCCGATCTAATCCAGAAAATGCGCTGGGCCGGCCACGGCGTCAACGTCACCCACCTGGCCGGCCAGGTCGTGGCCGATGCTAGCGCCGGCACTTATGAACGGTTCGACGTTTTCGAGAAGGTGAAGCACTACCGTATCCCCGGCGGTCAGTGGGTCGGCAACCAACTGCTTGCCCTGGGGATGATCTATTTTCGGCTGTTGGATCTCCTTTAAGGGACCGCCCGGCCCCATCCGGCGAATGCCAGCCATTGCAATCGTTATTTGTAGTTGATTTTGCTTGTCATATCGTCACTTATCGGGTATTTTTGACGACATGGTGTACCAAAGAATTACCAGACTACCAAGCCGCAGTTTCTTCCTGTTCGGTGTGCGAGGCGTTGGCAAGAGCTCATGGGTGCGTGTAACGCTTCCAAACGCACTACGCTTTGACCTGTTGGATGAAGCGCTATATCACGACCTCCTGGCTGACCCGTCGCTGTTTCGAGAATTGGTTTCCACCGTTTCACATGGTGATTGGGTTGTCATCGATGAGGTACAGCGCATTCCTGCGCTGTTGAATGAGGTGCATCGACTGATAGAGGAACGCGGCCTGCGCTTTGCCCTGCTCGGCTCCAGCGCACGAAAACTCAAAACCGCGGGCACAAACCTGCTGGCCGGGCGGGCAAATCGTAAAGCCATGTACCCGCTGGTTGCGCAAGAACTCAGCACCGATTTCATCCTGGAAGACGTGCTCAGGTACGGCAGCATCCCCCTGGTCTGGACTGCGGACAACCGTCGTGAAGTCCTGGAAAGCTATACTCAACTATACCTGAGGGAAGAAATTCGCGCGGAAGCCATAGTCCGCAACTTGTCCGGTTTCGTTCGTTTCCTGCCCATTGCCGCGTTGCTTCACGGGCAGACCGTTAATGTAACGGGCATCGCCCGGGATGCCGGGGTAGCGCGCACTACCGTTACCGGCTACCTGGAGGTTCTTGAAGACACCTTGCTCACTTGGCGCCTGCCCGCTTTCGAAGCCAAACTGCGGGTGCGTGAACGACGACGCCCAAAACTCTACTGGGTCGACTCCGGCCTGGTGCGAGCCGTGAAACGCCAGTTCGGACCCGTGTCAGTGGAGGAACGCGGCGCCCTGTTCGAGGGCTGGGTTCTCAGTCTGTTGCGCGCCCACGCGGAAGAGCAATCGGTATTTGACACAATTCATTACTGGGCGCCGGCAGAATCGAACACTGAGGTCGATTTCCTGCTCAGCCGGGATACCGAATACCTCGCCATCGAGGTCAAAGCGGCAAGACGGTATAACACTGTCTTACTCAAGGGGTTACGCGCCATTAATGACCTGCCACACCTGGTCCGCCGTATTCTCATCTACGACGGCGCGCGCGTCTTCCGTACCGAGGACGGTATTGACGTGTGGCCGGTAAAACAATTGCTCGAAGCGTTGCAAACAGATGCGCTTTGGCCCTGAAGCCGGAGCAATACCTGGACACCATTGACCGGGGTGGCGCTGTATTAGCTGTCCCTAATACTCATTTGGAAGCATAGAGATAAAGCATCTCCAGCGCCAGGCTGGCGCCGGCCAGGGAGGTGATCTCCCCCACGTCATAATCAGGCGCTACCTCAACAACGTCCATGCCGACCAGGTTGATCCCGGCGAGGCCGCGCAGGATCTGCTGGGCCTGGTGGGTGGACAGGCCGCCGATCACCGGCGTACCCGTTCCGGGGGCATAGCAGGGGTCCAGGCAGTCGATATCGAAGGTGAGGTAACAGGCTTGCTCACCAACGACCTTCCGTATCTCGTCGATGACGGCGTCACAACCGTGCTCGTGTACCCAGGGCGCCTTCAACTGGTTGAATCCCCAGGATTCCTTGTTGAAGGTACGCAATCCCACCTGTATGGATTGTTCCGGATTGAGGATGCCCTCTTTTACGGCGTGGTAGAACATGGTGCCGTGGTCTACCCGGCCGTCGTCACCCTCCCAGGTGTCCGAATGGGCATCGAAGTGGATCAACGACAGCGGTCCGTATTTTTCCGCATGGGCCTGGAGAATGGGCCAGGTAATAAAGTGATCGCCGCCAAGCGACAATACCGCCACGTCCTCGGAAATGATTTCGGTTATATGCTCCCGGATATCAGCGGGAATGGTTTCCGGGAAACCGCGGTTGAATTCACAATCACCGTAATCGACGACAGCCAGTTTATCGAAGGCGTTGAAACCCCAGTCATCCAGCCTGGTCCAACTCAACTGTGTGGAAGCCTGGCGTATGGAACGCGGGCCGAACCTGGCCCCGGGCCGGTTTGACGTGGCCGTATCCAGCGGTATGCCCGTAACCGCCACATCGACGCCTGCAAGGTCGCAGGAGTACTTGCGCCGCATGAAGCTCAGGACGCCGCTGTACATCGGTTCGCTACGGGTGCCGCGCAGGTCCTCCCGGTGAATGGCCTGGTCGATAAAATAATCTTCAGTCATGGTTCATCTCTGATTGGCGCCTCCACTGCACAATGGCGGCAATGGCTTACATGGGTGCACGGCTCCTTGGCGTGCCTGACAATCAATGCATGATACTCATTATACAGCCTGTGGTCGGCAGGAAGACAGGATTCGAACATCCGCCGCAACGTTTCATAGTCTTCCCTGCCCCGGATCAGCTCCAGCCCGGTTAACAGGCGGCGGGTGTAGGTGTCGATAACGAATACCGGGCGGTCAAAGGCATAGAGCAGGATGTCATCAGCCGTCTCAGGCCCTACGCCGTTGATTGACAGCAACGCCTGTCTGAGCCTGCCGGTGTCCCATTGAGCTACGGCGTCCAGGCCACCCTGTGAATGTAACCACCCGCACAGGTTCTGCAGGCGTTGCGCCTTTACGTTGAAGAAACCGGAGGATTTGATCAGTTCGGCCAATTCATCCCGGGGTAACGCAACAATCCTGCCCAACTCAAGCGCGCCGGCATCTTTCAGTCCTGTTATTGCCTTTTCGACATTCTTCCAACTGGTGTTCTGGGTGAGTACTGCGCCGACGATCACCTCGAAAGCGGATTCTGCCGGCCACCAGTGCTGCGGCCCGTAACTATCCAGCAGTCGATCGTACAACGCGGCCAATTTGTCGCAGGAGATCATTTGTTATATTTTAACCAGTGAAAACAGCCGGGGACAGATTAATAAATCTGTCCCCAATACCAGGTATCCTGTATATCCTGTCCATCCATGTTAAACACGTCTTATATCGGGCGCTTTGCCCCTACTCCCAGCGGCCCGCTCCATTTCGGCTCCATCGTCGCAGCGCTGGCAAGTTATCTTGACGCCCGCCATAACGGCGGCAAGTGGTTGTTGCGGATTGAGGATATCGATACGCCACGGGTGCGAGCGGGGGCGGACCGGCAAATCATCAATACCCTGGAAATCCTCGGCCTTGAGTGGGACGGCGCTATCTTTTACCAGAGCAGGCGCCTGGACCAATATCAAGATGCGTTGACAAAGCTTGCACATAACGACCTGTTGTACCGTTGCTGCTGCCCCAGGAAGATTACCAAAGGCAAGCCATACCCAGGCACGTGCAGAAAGCGCACAAACCATGACGAAAAACCCTATTCCATGCGAGTAAGAATACTGGATAGGTCAATTAGTTATGCAGATGTAATTCAAGGCCAAATGACAGGACGGTTGAACGAACTGACCGGAGATTTCATCCTGCGCCGTTCGGACGGGTTGATTGCCTATAACCTGGCCGTGGCCATTGACGATGCCGCGCAGGATATCACCCGCGTTGTACGCGGTTCGGATCTGCTCGACACCACCTTCAACCAGATTTACCTGCAATCTGTCCTGAACCTGCCTACGCCGGAATATGCTCACCACCCGCTCGTGGTTGATGGCGCGGGGAAGAAAATCAGCAAACAGGATGGGGCGACGGACGTACTGACCGGAATCTCTCCCGAAGAAGTGCTGCTGCGCGCGTTACGCTTCCTGGGACAGGCGCCAGATCCAGAACTGTCATATGCCGAAAAGCGTGACATCCTCGCCTGGGCAATCACCCGTTGGAGAATTGATGCAGTCAGCACTTCGTCTACGGGCCAAGCACGCCTACAGGAATAACCGCAATACCATCCTCCCGCCGGTATGCATAGCCGGAACTTACAATTACGCCCAGGGTCCCCGGGTTTCCACATTTGGCCAGGTCGAGACGAGTACGAAATTTCAGTAAATTGGCAGCAGCTTCGTCTACCTGACCGACCCCCAGTTTGACCTCGAATGCACACCATTCTCCATTTCTGCGTTGTACGATTGTATCCACTTCAAGACCGGTGTTGTCGCGGTAATGATAGACATCAGCGTCGGCCGCGCGCGCATAAATATTGAGTTCCCTGAAGACCAGAGATTCAAACAACTGGCCCAGCAGGTTCAGGTCCAGTAACAGACGCTCCGGATTTGCCCGGAGCGCTGCAACCGCAAGGGACGGGTCGACGAAATGACGTTTAACCGAAGCGCGCTGGGAAGACTTGGAGCGTAAGTGAGTCGGCCATGCCGGCTGTTCCTCGCAAACCATGAGCCGGACCAGGGCCGACAGGTAGTCCCGGACGGTATCATCGTTCAGCGGTCCGTCCGCGCCGCCTGCATCGGCAGCGATCGTCCGGGCGCTGACCTCTGTGGCTACGTTACGCGCCAACGAGCGAATAACCCTGGTTACTTTATCTGGATCTCGCCGGACGCCATCCACCCGCCTGATATCAAGTCGTTGAATCTCCTCCAGGTAGTCCCGCTGTGCCCTCAGACTTGCATCGAGTTGCAGGTTCAGGTTGCCGGGCCAACCGCCCCGGCATAACTGTTCGGTAATATCGCTTAGCTTATGTCCTGGATCTGCACAGCCCGAAAAGCGTCCGGCAAACAAATCGAGCAGGGATATTTCTGCAGAGGAAAATCCGGTTTCTGTCAGGCTCATTGTGCGTAACCGGAGGCGCGAAATCCTGCCCGCACCGGTATGGCGCGTGATGTCATCGGCGGGTACGGCTGAACCGGTGAGTATGAACTGTCCGGCTTGCTGGCGTTGATCGGCCATCCGCCGGACATGATTCCAGATGGCAGGCTCGACCTGCCATTCATCAATCAACCTGGGTGTCTCCCCCGCAAGTACCAGCGCAGGGTCAACGGCTATGGTTCGACGTGCATTTTCATCCACATCCAACAGGACTTCACTTTTGGCGACTTGTCTTGCCGTAGCCGTTTTGCCGCAGGCTTTGGGACCTTCAATGACGACAATGCCGGCCGACTCCAACCGCTCAGTAAGCTCACTATCCGCAATTCTGGGGTAATACATGTAGTTTCACCTGACAGGTCGATCCTGCTGTTTCAACATTTTCGACAGTATATACACTATATAACCGGGCATTTGTAACAATTATAACCGGGTATTTGTAACGATTTCAACCGGGTATTTGTATTGTATTAAACCGGGCATTTGTAATAGTTTTATGAGAGGAGTTGACAACATTTCTTTCACTACTTTCCTGAAGCTGTCAATATAATATATGTCTGTCAGTTATCGGAACATATGCGAGTAACCATTATCGGAGGCGGGGTGACAGGAGTTACAACCGCTTACTACCTGCAGCAACACGGGGCTGAGGTCACAGTCCTGGAGCGGAGTCACGGCGCCGGGCTGGAAACCAGTTTCGGCAACGGCGGCGGTCTGACCGCAGGCGTTGTTAGAACTTGCCGGCCAACATGTGTATAGTAATTCAACAGTCCTGATGACGGAAAACAGACATGCACGCACAAGCCGAACCACTGCATAAACTGGTCCCGGTAACCTCCCACTGGGGGAATTACCTGGCCGAGGTCGCCGGCGACAGGCTGGTGGCGATCCATCCCTACGCCACCGACCCCGACCCTACGCCGATCGGCCAATCGTTACTGAACGCCCAGGATGAGGATGTACGCGTCCTCCAGCCGATGATCCGGCAGGGATACCTGGAACAGCGCCACAACAGCGACGGGGCGCGGCGCGGCATCGACCCGTTTGTGCCGGTGGCCTGGGATACGGCGCTTGATATGGCTGCCGATGCCATTCAGCGGGTGCGGCAGGAATTCGGCAACGAGGCCATTTACGGCGGATCGTACGGCTGGGCCAGCGCCGGCCGTTTCCACCATGCCACCAGCCAGGTGCACCGTTTTCTCAACACGGCCGGCGGCTATACCCGTTCCGTTAACAGTTACTCTGTCGCTGCGGCCGAGGTCATCATGACCCACGTGCTGGGCACGAATTTTTATGACCTGATGATGCAGGCGCCCACCGTCGAAGACATCACAAAACACACCAGGCTGGTGGTGTGTTTCGGCGGTATTGCCATGAAGAATACCCAGATCATGGCCGGGGGCCTGGGTGCGCACACGGCCAAAGATCAATTGCAGGGCCTGAAACAGGCCGGAGTCAGGTTCGTGAACGTCAGCCCGGTAAAGGACGACATGGCGGATTATCTTGATGCCGACTGGTGGCCGTGCCGGCCCAACAGCGACGTTGCCGTCATGCTCGGCATCGCCCACACCCTGGTGGCGAACAACCTCCAGGACAAGCGCTTTCTCGATACTTACTGCACGGGGTTTGAACGCTTCCTGCCCTACCTGGTGGGCGCTGAGGACGGGATCGTCAAAGATGCCGGGTGGGCGGCGCAGTTGGCCGGGATACCTGCGGAAAAAATCGAGGAAACCGCAAGACAGATGGCGGCAGAACGCTGCCTGATCGGTATAAGCTGGTCTCTGCAACGCAGCGAGTTCGGTGAACAGTCCTACTGGATGGCGACGCTGCTGAGCGCCATGCTGGGCTACGTGGGCCTGCCCGGGGCCGGTGTCGCCTATGGCTACGGCTCCGTCCACAATATCGGTTTTGCCGGCCGGCGCCTGCCCAATTACAAGACCGCGGCATTGCCGCAGGGAGAGAATGCCGTAACCGCGTTTATCCCGGTGGCCAGGATCTCGGACATGCTGTTGAACCCGGGAGAGCAGTTTGCATACAACGGACAGACGCTCACCTATCCCGACATCAGGCTTGTCTACTGGGCGGGCGGCAACCCGTTCCATCATCACCAGGATTTGAACCGCCTGCGCAGGGCCTGGGCCAGGCCCGAAACCATTGTAGTCAACGAGCCATTCTGGACGGCTACCGCGCGCCATGCCGATATAGTATTTCCCTCAACCACCGCACTGGAGCGCAATGATATCTGCATCAATCCGTACGATTGCCATCTCGCCCCCATGCCCCGCGCCCTGCCGCCTCTCGGCCAGTCGAAAAACGATTACGATATCTTCGCCGGGTTAGCGAAACGGCTTGGTTCGGAGCAGGAATTTACCGAAGGCAGGGACGAAATGGACTGGGTCAGGCACCTGTATGGCAAAACCAGGGAAGCGGCGGCAGACCTGCATGTGTCATTGCCGGAATTTGATGAATTCTGGCATGGCCGGCAAATCACGGTAGAGGAACAGATCCCGGACCGTGTATATATCCTGGAGAAATTCCGTACGGACCCGGAAACAAACCCGTTACGAACACCCTCCGGCAGGATCGAACTGTATTCGGAAAAGATCGCCGGCTTCAACTACGACGACTGCGCAGGCCATCCAAGGTGGTACGACCGGCAGGAATGGCTGGGCGCCGGGAGAGCGGAGGTCTACCCGCTCCATTTAATCTCCAACCAGCCGAAGACCCGGTTACACAGCCAATACGACCATGGCGTAACCAGCCGCAACGCCAAACTCAAGGGGCGGGCGCCGGCCAGGATGAACCCGAACGATGCGGCAGTACGGGATATCAGGGATGGCGACGTCATCCGTTTGTTCAACGACCGCGGTGCGTGCCTGGCCGGGGTCGTCCTCACGGAAAACTTGCGTCCGGGCGTGATCGAACTGGAAACCGGGGCCTGGTACGACCCACAGGACCCGACCGATCCGATGTCCCTCGAGGTACACGGCAATCCCAATGCCTTGACGCGCGATGCCGGCACCTCGAAACTGGCCCAGGGGCCTTCGGCACACAGTTGCCTGGTCGAGGTGGAGAAATATATCGGCGAATTACCTGAAATCCGAGTGTTTTCGCAACCGCCGGTAGTTGGCGTATGAGTGATAAAATAGTCATTGCGGGTATGGCCCGGACACCCCAGGGGGGGTTGCAGGGAGACCTGTCAGCCGTGCCGGCCCCGCAGTTGGGCGCAGTTGCCGTCAAGGCTGCACTGGGCAGTGCAGGAGTTAATCCGGCAGAAGTGGACGAGACCATTATGGGCTGCGTGTTACCTGCCGGCCTGCGCCAGGCCCCGGCGCGCCAGGCATCCATAGGCGCAGGTATCCCGGCCAGCACAGGTTGTACCACCGTCAACAAGATGTGCGGATCGGCCATGAAGGCCGTGATGCTGGGTTATGACGCCATCCGGGCAGGTTCGGCGGACTGTATCGTCGCGGGCGGGATGGAGAGCATGAGCAATGCGCCGTACCTGGTACTCAAGGCCCGCAGCGGGTTGCGCCTGGGGCATGGGGAGATGGTGGACCATATGTTCTTCGACGGACTGGAAGACGCGTACGACCAGGGCAAACTGATGGGGTCGTTCGCGGAAGACTGTGCGAGCAAATACGGTTTTACCCGGGAAATGCAGGATGCCTATGCAATAGAATCGCTGGTGCGCGCCCAGCGCGCAATCAGGGAAGGAAGATTCAAGGAAGAAATCGAACCGGTCGTAGTCAAAACGCGCAAAGGTGAAACCACCATTGATACCGACGAGCAGCCGGGCAAAGCCCGGATCGACAAAATCCCCACACTGAAACCGGCATTCGCCAAAAACGGCACCGTGACCCCGGCCAATTCCAGTTCCATATCCGACGGCGCGGCAGCAGTGGTTTTGCTCAGGGAGAGTGATGCAGTATCCCGCAGTTTAAAACCGTTGGCGGTTTTGCATGCGCATTCCACCCATGCCCAGGAGCCCGGCTGGTTCACCACGGCGCCGGTGGGCGCAATCAGAAAAGTGCTGGAAAAAACCGGCTGGGCGGTGGCTGACGTAGACCTGTTTGAGGTAAACGAGGCGTTTGCCGTCGTCGCCATGGCGGCCATGCACGATTTGCAGATCCCCCACGACAAACTGAACGTGAACGGCGGCGCCTGCGCCCTGGGTCACCCTGTCGGCGCCTCGGGAGCGAGAATCATGGTTACCCTGATTGCGGCCCTGAAGGACCGCGGATTAAAACGCGGCGTAGCCGGCCTGTGCATAGGCGGCGGCGAAGCGACGGCGGTAGCCCTGGAACTGCTTTCATAGACAGGGATTTAACATCGATGGACAGGATATACAGGATTAATCCGCAGATTACGCAGATTAACGCAGATGAAAGATAATCTTTTTGTTTTTCTCTGTGTACTCTGGAGCTCTCTGTAGCTTTCATCTTTTCCCGTTTAACCGCAGAGGCCACAAAGAACACGGAGTTGAATAAATTTTCATCTGCGTTAATCTGCGTAATCTGCGGATTAATCTTTAATCTGCGGACTGAAATGCTGCACCAGCAGTCCCCCGACAATCAATACCAGACCCATAATGGTCGCAACGGCAATTGCCTCCCCGAGAATCCGGCTGATGAAGATCAGCGATATGAACGGCGACAGGAAAATCAGCGTGCTCACTTTCGCCGTAGCCTCCGACAACCGTAATGCGGCGAGCCAGAGGATATAGGTAAAGCCCATCTCAAACAGCCCCACGTAAACGCCGGCCAGAATACCGCGCACACCCAGGGAGATTGGGTCTGACAGGAACCAGCAGGCAACCGCGACAAACGGGATGCTGAACAGGAAGCTGACGAACAGGCCGAGTACGGGGTCAATGTGGTCTTTTGTCTTAAGCAACCAGTAAAACGCCCAGATAACCGTACTGCCAAGCGCCAGAAAAATTCCTATTGTGCTCAATTCCCCCGCCGGGAACTGCGCGCCGCTGAAACAGATGACCATGACGCCGGAGTAACAGATAACGGTGGCGGCGTAATCAAACCGGGTGATCCTGTGCTTCAGGATGGGCGCGGACAGCAGCATCAGCGTGATCGCCCAGGTGTAGTTCAACGCCTGGGCCACCTGTGCCGGCAGCAGGTCGTAGGCCCTGAACAGGACCAGGTAATAACAGAACGGGTTCATTATCCCGAGACAGGCCAACCGCAGGTAATCCCGTTTGTCCAGGTTCGCCAGAAATTTTATCCTGCCTGTCACCAGTACTACCAGCGCAAGGCACAAAGTCGCCGTCACGCTTGCAACCAGCAACAACTGGAACACATCCAGGTAGCGCAGGGATATCTTGAATGCAGTCGCAACCGTGGACCACAGCAACACCGCGCTCAGCGCGAACAGGTACGCCTTATGCTGATTGGTCAAGGTCAGCGTGGCGGCATCCTGATACCGCCGTCGATACGGATGGTTTCCGCGTTGATATAGTCGTTTTCGATAATGAATAGGGCCAGGCGGGCAACCTCGTCGGGACTGCCCAGACGTTTGGGGAAGAGAACGGAGGCCTCCAGGGACTGGATGACCTCGTCACCCAGGCCGTCGAAAATGGGCGTGTGAATGATCCCCGGCGCGATGGTGTTGACCCTGATGCCGAGGCCGGCCAGATCCCGGGCGACAGGGACCGTCATGCCGGCTATCCCGCCTTTGCTGGCGCTGTATGCGGCCTGGCCGACCTGCCCTTCAAAAGCGGCAACGGATGCGGTATTGATTATCACGCCGCGCCCGCCGTGTTCGTCGAAAGGCTCGTTTTCAGCCATCTGTGCGGCGGCCAGGCGCAGGACGTTGAACGTGCCGCTCAGGTTGACGCGGATTACCTTGTTGTATAAATCCAGAGAATGCGGTCCGTCCCTCCCGAGAGTCCTGACGGCCACAGCGATCCCGGCAAAGTTGCAGCATATGTGCAGCGCCCCGAAGCCGGCTACCGTGTTGCCGATGGCGCCGCTCACTGCGTCCTCATCCGCCACATCAACATGCTGGTACAGAACCCGGTCATGCCCGGCAATCCCGGCATCCTGAATTTCATTCAGGTCGAATACGGCAACGCCAGCGCCTGCGTCAAGAAGTCTTTTTACCGTTGCCAGGCCCAGTCCGGATGCGCCGCCGGTGACTATCGCTGATTTGCCTGGAATATCCATGATATTAATAGCATTGAATATTAATTGTTCTGTCTGACCGGGTTATATCCTTCAAAGCTGCGTCACAGGTAACAAGAGTGGCTGGAAGTATTTTTGCCAGCGCGACATAAGCAGCATCATACACAGTCAGGTTATTCCGGTATTGCCATATAGTTGCTATGAACGGTTCATGGGCATAGCGGATAACATCAAACTGTAACCAGTAATTTATCAGAGCTTGCGCTTGTGCCTCTGATATAGCGCCTTTCAATACATATCTTCGGAGTGTATGAACAATTTCCAAGTCAATAAGGTGTGGAACGTGCAGAGTTACTCGCTGATTAGTGATTTCCCTGGCAATCAACTTGCCTGTAGCAGTATTCAGCAACATTTCAAGCGCTGCTGAAGCATCCAGAACAATCAATGAGATGATCTATCCTCTCGTATCATTTCAGCCGGAGATGGATCTAACTTTTGTTCAGGCTGGGATGCAATTTGAGCCAGTATTTCTTCCATGCTTGGTCGCTCCAGAACCTTCCTGATTTCACGCAAGATGTATTGGGACATGGAGGTTCCTTCCAACGCTGCTCGCGCCTTTAATTGCCGGTGCAGTTTATCCGGGACGTTACGAATTTGAATCATGGTCGACATAAAACCAGTATGAATTCATGTGCGCTTCATGTCAAGATATGTGTGAATATTGGGGACAGAATTAACTCTGTCCCCAATATTCACACAGAAAATGCCGGTTTCATTGCGCACCTGAAGACATTCACGACCAGCTTTCTATAGTAAACTACTATTATAACGCATTGAGGAGACTCTGAAATGGCTACCACTGCACGAGTACTGATCGAAGAACCCATCCTGCTTACCGAGGTAAATGCCGGTATAGCGACCCTGACCTTGAACCGGCCCGGTCAATACAATGCCTTGTCCGAAGACATGTTGCTCGCGCTGCAGGAAGCCCTGGATGACATCGCCGGAGATGATACGGTCCGCGTAGTCGTCATCGCGGCAAACGGCAAGGCATTTTGTGCCGGGCATGACCTCAAGGAAATGCGTTCCAGTGAAGACCGGGCCTTTCACCAGGCGTTGTTTGACCGCTGCGGTACGGTCATGCAGACCATCAATAAACTGCCGCAACCTGTCATCGCAAAGGTGCAGGGCGTTGCCACTGCCGCAGGCTGCCAGTTTGTGGCGCAGTGCGACCTGGCGGTCGCCGCGGAGACCGCCCGCTTTGCCGTGTCCGGCATCAACGTGGGCTTGTTCTGCTCCACGCCGGCAGTGCCTCTGAGCCGCAACATGCAGCGCAAGCAGGCCATGCAGATGTTGCTGACCGGCGATTTTATCGACGCCCATAGCGCAAAACAGTTCGGCCTGGTCAATGAGGTTGTGTCCCCGGAAGAACTGGATACGGCCGTCTCATCCATGGCGGAAAAAATCGCGGCCAAATCCGCATTGGCCGTCAACCTCGGCAAGAAAATGTTCTATCAGCAGGCGAACATGGATTTAAGCGCTGCTTACGAGTTTGCCGGCGAACGCATGACCTGCAACATGGACAGCGAGGATGCCCGGGAAGGGATAGACGCATTTATCGAGAAACGCGCTTAATGGGGTCAGGTCGCACATTGCACAAGGCATCCGAGGTACTGAGCAAGCGCAGTGATGCGGATCACCCGTTCCAGGCTCACTCGTAAGCGTAGCATCAGAGTAATAAAAAACCCCGGTACAAGCCGGGGTTTTTTTGTTCTGTGTGAGATATGCGGGTTACCAATCAGGACCTGCCGGTGAAACCTTCAAACAATCCCTCCAGGCGGGCCATACGTTCTGTTAATTTGGCAATACGCTCGCTTAATTCGGCAAACTGCTCATCTATGGTAGATAGCCTTGGCACAATAAGGCCGGCCACAACCGCGCCCGTTCCAACGATGGTAATTATGATAGTTATCAGTTCGTAATTCATTACTTATCTCCGTATGTATCATTTCGTCATTGAGGTTTCCAGGGAGCCTTCGGT
Organism: Gammaproteobacteria bacterium; assembly: GCA_965116495.1. Classification (GTDB taxonomy): domain Bacteria; phylum Pseudomonadota; class Gammaproteobacteria; order Eutrophobiales; family Eutrophobiaceae; genus JAAXHV01. The sequence goes on from OZ220696.1 coordinate 2,498,957, forward strand.
CAAGCCGGAACTTCCTTGATTACCCCTTCAGTCTAGCCACCTCAGCCATGTCGTGTCAATACCAATTTACCAATTTACCGCACACAAAGTCTGGCTGGTCAGGAAGCGCCTGATAAGGACTCCTGCTTGCCTTTCCCCGATTACCGAACACTTTACGTAAGGTTGTACCCATAAGTGATTAATTTGTCATTTGTCCATTCCAAATTCTGCTACAATTGGAACGATAACAATTATTACAGGTTCACCGAAATGATGGGCTTCTTGTCATTGAACTCCCTGTTCCACCGCCACCCGGACATGTTTGCCCCAAACATGTTTGCTGTCGCGCAGAAGTTCAACGCCGACGGCGTGGTCTGTTCCCCCCCCCCCCCCCCCCCCCCCCACATACAACCAGAATATAAGCAGTTACGCCCGCGTAATCACCGACTACCCACCCGGGTGGGGCATGTCCCGGACGCATTAATGGCGCTTGATCCGGCGTCATAGGTGTCAGCAGATGACTGCCCGCATCATGGGTGTTGGTTTCCTTAAAACTTTTTGCGCGCTTGTGCGTGCGTTTACTGGCCGCAGCGGTGGTTTGTTATTGGCGGTGTTACTGGCGGTGTTATTGGCTGCGTTGCCACTACAGGCGGTGGCTCAGACCCAAGGGGTTTCTATCTCGGCAAACCCGTCTACATTCGGCCAGGTCTCGATTACAGAAGGGGAAGATGTGACCTTTACCGTAAGCAGGACAGGGGACAATTCAGATGCACTGACCGTGAATTACCAGATCACCGGTGGTGGCGGGCCTGCGAACCTACAACCAGAGCGTGCAGGGGAGGGAGACTATACCTCCATCCCCACTTCTTATGAATTTCTCGCGGGGAGCTCCGCATCCCATGAGTTTACCGTAACAGCGGTGAATGACGAGGTTTACGAACCACGGCAGTATTTCACGTTAACAGCATCGGGTTCTTATCGGGATGGAACCGATGCTGTTAGTTTCAGTGAGGAAGTTGTAGTCAGAATCACCGAGAACGATGAAAGGTATCTCACCCTCTCGCCTGTTTCGGACTCTGCCGTGGGAATGAAGAATCCGGAGTTCATGGCAAAGGAAGGAGGCATAACAAACGGGAAAAATGAACTGACGATCAGCCTCAACGAGCCGCTTCCCTACGACTTGAATATTGCTTACACCGTCGGCGACGATCCCCACACAACCGCATCGGTTAAAGACTTCACGATGGCCGACGGCACAGCGACAATACCTAATGGTGACACGTCCGTCACCATCGACATCGGCATCGGAGATGATGACCTGGTCGAACCCACCGAGTACTTCACCTTGGGGTTTCGCACTCCTGGCTACAATGACCCGGGCAACGCGTTAGGGACGTTCAACCCGGTCAATTTTCAGGACAGCAAGCTCACATCACAGCCGCTCTCAGTCTCCATCATGGATAACGACACAAAGGACATGGGAGGTGTCGTTTACCTGCGTGGAGAAGGGGGAGGAGGTATTACGGGGTTTCCAAGCACGAGGAAGACTCTTACAGAAGGCCAGAGCACAACCATTACCGCGGAAATAGCTGGCGCGGCCCCAACCAGCGATATCCAGATTCCCCTCAAAGTTACAGAGTTTCCGAGCGACGAGGTAACGTCGTCTGACTACAGTATTCCCGGTTCCATCACTATCAAGATGGGCGACAAAACCGGCGCGGTCACGCTGAAAACCGTAGATGACATGGAGGACGAGCGATACCGCGAGCTGCTGGTCGTGGAAATCAATGAGATGGGCACGAATTTACCAACTGGCTACGAAAAGGGAGACCGCAGCAAGTACGAAGTCATCATCCTGGACAACGACGAGACCCCGGTCAGCCTGCAGAGTCTGAGCCGTACCGCTTTGACGGAAGCCAGGGGCAGCGGCACCCATACGGCAACGTTCCAGCTTCGTATCGACCGCAGGCCCAAAGCAGACCCGATGGCAACACCACTGTTCACCGGCGCGGCTACCGATGAAGGCGATGCGAAGCTCGTTCTGGGATACACGGGGAAGGCGACGCGTGGCAGCACCGCCGACTACACATCAACCGCCGATACTTTCGTGATTCACAAGAGCCCCGCCGCGCTTCCCACCAATTGTATGCCCGACGGCGAGGCGGTGAAGTGCACGGTGACGCTCAATGTCAGAGACGACAACTTGTACGAGGGAGGGGTCGGCACAACCGAAGACGTGAAGATCAATCTCGATACCGGGAATAGCAGCTTCAACGACGGTTTAAAGAAGCCTACGCGCCTCAGCCTGACGATCGAGGACAACGACGAGCAGCCGATGCTTTCCGTCGGTGACTTATCTGCGGTTGAGGGCGGCAAGCTCGCTTTCAAGGTGAAGCGCACCGGCGCAATGGAGAACAGGTTGTCGGTACGGGCGGCCACGGCCAATGACGGGACTGATGGGGCAAATCGCGCGGTGGCCAATTCGGACTACAGGACCCGCTCAGAGACGCTGAAGTTCGCAAAAGACGATAGGGAGCAGACTTTCGAGGTTACAACGACCCAGGACGTCATCGACGAGATGGACGAAACTTTCCTGGTGAAGCTGAGCGATGCCAAAGACACGGGAGGTGAGCCCAAACCCGGCATTGAGGACGACACGGCCGTCGGCACCATCACCGACAATGACGACGCGCCCACGGCACTCACCATATCGGTGGATACCGACACCAGCACCGACGGCGGCCAGGACACCATCGCCGAAGCCGCGGACAAGACCACGGTTAGCGTCACTGCCACCATCACCAGCGACACGCGCTTCGCCGACGCTCGGACCGTGACCGTCACCGTGGGCAAAGATGGGGACGGCGCCGTCGAGGGTACGGACTACAATGAGGTGGCTGGTACTATCCAAATCACCATCCCGGCAACACAGAAAAGCGGTACCGGCATGTTTGATCTGATGCCGGTTAACGACAAGATTGACGATGACGACGAGAAGATAAGCGTCGAAGGCGAACTCGGCACCATGACGGTCACCCATGCCGCCATCACGATCACCGACGACGACGCCCGCGGCATCACCGTATCGGAGGAAACGCTGACCATCCATGAGGCGGACGACACGAACACCGAAGATAAGGAACACGAGGGCACCTACAACGTGGCCCTCACCAGCCAACCAGAAGGAGGCGCAGTAACGGTCAATATAAAAAGCGAAGGTCCGAAAGTAGCCACGGTGGACCCGCCCAGCCTGATGTTTACCACGGCCAACTGGGAGACGGCGCAGACGGTGACCGTGACCGCCGAGAACGACACCATCGACGATACCGGCGACCAGAAGACCACCACCATCACCCACACGGTCAGCGCCGCAGACACGGATTACAAGGACGAAACAGTTGACGATGTGGCAGTCACCGTCACCGATGATGACGAGGCGCCCATGGCGCTCACGCTCACGGTGGACACCGACACCAGTACCGGCGGCGACCAGAACACAATCGGTGAGGGCGATGACGCACCCACGGTGCGGATCACCGCCACGCTTGACGGCGACACCCAATTTGCCACCGCCAAGACCATCACCATCACCGTAGGCGATTCCGGCAAGGACACCGCCACCGAGGGAACCGGCGGCGACTACAACACCGTAGCGGAATTCGATATCACCCTGCCCGCCGGCGCTGAGAGCGTCTACCACGATCTGGAACTCACCCTGAATGACGACAGTGTGGACGAGGCCAATGAGGAGACCGTCACCGTGACGGGCGCGCTCACCGGAGCGACGGTGAAAGGCACGACCTTCACCATTGAAGACAACGACGCCACGCCCACCGTCACTCTGGTGCTGACTCCGGCATCGATCAACGAGAGTGGCGCCACCAACGCCAGCACGGTAACGGCCACCATGGACGGGACATCCAGCGAAGCCGTGACGCTCACGGTGTCCGCCACGCCGGTCAGCCCCGCGGCCACGGGCGATCTCACCCTCAGCGACAACAAAACACTGACGATCCCGGCCAACACGCAGGCCAGCACCGGGGTCGTGACCATCGCCGCGGTCGATAACGACGTGGACGCCGCGAACAAGACCGTCACCGTTGCCGCCACCGCCACCGGCGGCAACGCGCTGGTGCAGGCGCCGGGGAGCCAGACCCTCACGATTACCGACGACGACACCCGCGGCATCACCGTGTCGAAGGCGACGCTGACGCTGGATGAGGAAGACAACGCGGCCACCATGGAGACGGACGAGCACCAGGACACCTATACCGTGGTTCTCGACAGCGAACCCTCGGGCGGGACGGTAACGATAGGGGTTGCCAGTGGCGATACGACTATCGCCGGAGTTGCTCCGGCGACCCTCGAGTTCACCGCCTCCACCTGGGATAATCCGCAAACGGTCACCGTGACCGCTGTTCCCGACGGTATCGACAATCCGAATGACCGGCGCACTGCGGCTATTACCCATACCGTGACCGCCACGGGGACGGATTACGACGGCGCAACGGCGAGCGGTGTGATGGTCACGGTCAACGACGACGATGGCGCGCCGACGCTGTCCATCAACAGTCCATCCGTGACCGAGGTGGACAGCGACGCCACGGCGACGCTCACCTTCACAGTGCGGCTGACCCCGGCAAGCGGCAACACGGTGACCGTGGACTACGCGGACGCCGGAACCGGCACCGCAACCTCGGGCCGCACGGACTACGCGACCCTGGCCGGCGGTACGCTGACCTTCTCTGCCGGCGATACCAGCGAGACCGTGGAGGTCACGGTGAGCGGCGATGACATCGATGAACCCGACGAGACGGTGGTCGTGCGCCTGTCCTCGCCTTCCAATGCCACGTTGACGGACGGCGCCACCACGCTGGACGGCACCGGAACCATCAATGACAACGACCCCACGCCCACGGTTTCCGTCGCCGACGCCGCGGCGGTGTCCGAGGGCGACGTGGCGGCCCCCAATCCTGCCAACAACATGACCTTCACCGTCACACTCTCGGCGGTCAGCGGCCTAGACGTGACGGTGCCCTACACCTTGAGCGGCACGGCCACGGCGGGTACCGACTACACCGAGCCCGACCCGCGCTCCGTGACGATCGCCGCGGGGACGACGCGGGCGGACATCGCAATCCCCGTGGCCGGCGATGAGGTGGACGAGGAAAACGAAACGATTACGGTCACGCTGGGCGCGCCGACAAACGCCACGGTCTCGACTGCCGAAGGCGCGGGCGCCGCCAGCGGGACGATCACGGATGACGATACCCGCGGCGTTAGCGTCACTCCCACCACATTGACCGTGGCCGAAGCGGACAACGCGGGCACCGAGGCCACCAGGGAGGACCAGGAAGCCTACAAGGTAGTGCTCACAAGCCAGCCCACCGGCGCGGTAACGGTCAACCTGAAAAGCGGCGACGAGTCCGTGGCCAGGATCAATACGGCGAGCCTGGTTTTCGGCGCCGGCAACTGGAATACGGAACGCACGGTGACCGTCACCGGCCAGGCCGACGTCATCGACAACACCGGCGACGAGCGCGCCACCACCATCGCCCACACGGTGAGCGCCGCGGGGACGGATTACGCCGACGAAACCGCCGAGGGCGTGGCGGTGACGGTGACCGATGATGACGCCGCCCCCAGTGGCATCACGCTCACGGCGAATCCCGACTCGGTAACGGAGAACGGCGGCGCCAAAACCATCACCGTCACTGCCGCCGTGAACGGCATGACCCGCTACGCCCAGGCCAGGACCGTGTCGGTGAGCGTCGGCGGCGGTACGGCCATCTCCGGTACGGACTACACGGCCGTGGAAAGTTTCGACATCACCATAGGCGCGGGCGAGGACGACGCAAGCAACACCTTTACGCTCACCCCGGACAATGACGTGCTGGCCGAGGGTAACGAGACCATCAACGTTACGGGAACCCTGTCCGGTATCACGATCAGGCCTGATGAGATCATCCTTACGGACAATGACGCGGCGCCGAGCGGCATCACGTTGAGCGTGGACACCAACGGCGCCGAGGACGGCACGCCGAGCACGGTGGGAGAGGACGCCGGGGGCACGGTGGTTACGGTAACGGCCACGGTGAACGGCACGACGCGCTACGTGGACGCGAAAACCGTGGCGGTGAGCGTGGCGGACGGCACCGCGGAATCACCCGCCGACTATGCGGCGGTGAGCGGCTTCAACATCACCATCGCCGCGGGCGCGGCCAGCCACACCGGCAGTTTCACCGTGACGCCGGTGGACGACGACCTCGACGAGGCCAACGAGACAATCAACGTAACCGGTACGCTGAGCAGCGTCACGATCACCGGCGCGACAGTGACCTTCACGGACAACGACGACCCGGTGAGCTTCTCGATCGCCGATGCGGAGGCCACCGAGGGCGGCAAGGTGGAGTTCACCGTGAGCCGCGCAGGGGCCGGGGACAACATAGCGGAGGTGAAGGTGACCACCGCCACGGACAGCGGCGACGGAGTGAATGCCGCCGATGCGGACGACTACACCGCCATCGCCACGGCACAGACGGTGAACTTTGCCAAGGGCGTCGCCAGTCAGACGGTGGAGGTGCAGACCACCCAGGACGACCTGTTCGAGACGGACGAGACGTTCAAGGCGGTGTTGAGCGCCCCGGCGCTTGGGGAGAACGACCCCGGCACCGGGGTCAGCATTGAGACGGGCAAGGGCACGGCCACCGGCACGATCAAGAACGACGACACCCAGCCCTCGTTCGCCGTGGCCGATGCCAGTGCCGCGGAGGGGAACGGCATCACCTTCACGGTGACCCGTTCCGGGGCGATGGACAACGCGGTGTCGGTGAAGTGGAACACCAAGCCGGACACCGGGGCGGGGGCGGCCGCGGCCACGGACTACACGCCGGTCACAACGCCGACGACGCTGAACTTCGCCAGGGGCGCGAGCAGCCGGACCTTCACGGTCGCCACCACCGAGGACGTGCTGGCCGAGGGCAACGAGACCTTCCTGGTGGAGCTGACCGGCGCGGTGGGCGGCACGATTACCACCGCCGAGGCCACCGGCACCATCAATGACGATGACGCCGCCCCCACCGGCATCACGTTGTCGGTGGATGCGGACACCGGTACGATGGGAACCCAGACCTCCCTGGCCGAGGAAGGCGGCGTCAAGACGGTGCGGGTCACGGCCACCATCAACGGCGCCACGCGCTTTGCCACCGCGCAGACGGTTACGGTAACGGTGGGCAAGAACGGCGACTCCGCCACGGAAGGCACGGACTATTCCAACGTAGCGGCGCAGAGCATCGAAATCCCCATCGGCGCGGCCAGCGCCTACGTGGAATTCCCGCTCACGCCCACCACCGACGTGTTGTCCGAGGGAAGCGAGACCATCAGCGTGGACGGCACGCTCACCGGCGTCACGTTCACAAACTCCGCCATCACCATCACGGACGACGACGACGCGCCCAGCGCCATCACCTTGTCGGTGGATGCGGACACCGCCACGATGGGAACCCAGACCTCCCTGGCCGAGGAAGGCGGCGTCAAGACGGTGCGGGTTACGGCCACCATCGACGGCGCCACGCGCTTTGCCACCGCGCAGACGGTTACGGTAACGGTGGGCAAGGACGGCGACTCCGCGACGGCGGGCACGGACTACGCCACGGTGGACGAGCAGAGCATCGAAATCCCCATCGGAGACGCCAGCGCCTCCGTGGAATTCATGCTCACGCCCACCACCGACGTGCTGTTCGAGGGCAGCGAGACCATAAGCCTGGACGGCACGCTCACCGGCGTCGCGTTCACCAATACCGCCATCACCATCACGGACGACGACGCGGCGCCCAGCGCGATTACGTTGTCGGTGGACACCAACGCCGGAGGGGACGGCACGCCGACCACTTTGGCCGAGGGCGCCACGGCCACCACGGTGCGAGTCACCGCAACCATCACCAGCGCCACGCGCTTTGCCACCGAGCAAACGGTCAAGGTAAAGGTGGGCAAGGACGGCGACTCCGCCACGGAAGGCACGGACTACGCGCTGGTGGCGGACCAGAACATCAAGATCCCCGCGGGCGCGGCAAGCGCCTATGTGGACTTTCCCCTCACACCCACGCACGACATCCTCGACGAGCCGGATGAGACCATCAGCGTGGACGGCGAGCTGACCGGCGTTACGTTTACCGCGGCCACCATCACTATCAACGACGATGACGATGCGCCGGAATTCATTACCCTGGCCGTGGACACCAACGCCGGCGGGAACGGCACGCCGACCAGTGTGGGCGAGGAAGCCGGGGCCACCACGGTGCGGGTCACCGCCACCATCACCAGCGCCACGCGCTTTTCGGCCAACCAGCCGGTCACATTCGAAGTGGGCAAGTCGGCGGACTCCGCCACGGAAGACACGGACTACACCGAGGTCGGCACCCTCACCATCACGATTGACGGGGGTGACGCCAGTGGTTACGTGGACTTTACCCTCACGCCCACCTCCGATGTGCTCGACGAGCCGAACGAGACCATCAGCGTGCATGGCACGCAAGCCGACATCACGTTTACCGACGCCACCATCACCATCACCGACGATGACGCGGCCCCCAGCGGCATCACGCTCAGCGTGGACACCAACGGGTCGACCGCGGGCACGCCGAGCACGGTGGCCGAGGACGCCGGGGCCACGGTGGTGACGGTCACGGCCACGGTGAACGGCACGACCCGTTACGTGGACGCCAAGACCGTGGTGGTCAGCGTGGCGGACGACACCGCGGCATCACCCGCCGACTATGCGGCGGTGACCGACTTCAACATCACCATCGCCGCGGGCGCGGCCAGCCACACCGGCAGCTTCACCGTGACGCCGGTGGACGACGATTTGGACGAGTCCGACGAGATGATTGACGTCACAGGTACGCTCACCGGCATCACGATCACCCCCGCGACGGTAACGCTTACCGACACCGACGCCCCGGTGAGCTTCTCGATTGCCGATGCCGAGGCTACCGAGGGCGGCAAGGTCACCTTCACGGTGAGCCGCAAAGGGGCCGAAGACAACGTGGCGGAGGTGAAGGTGGCGACTGCGGCGGATTCGGGCGAGGACGTCAATGCCGCCGATGCGGACGACTACACCGCCATCACCACGGCGCAGACATTGAACTTTGCCAAGGACGTTACCAGCCAGACGGTGGAGGTGCAGACCACGCAGGACGACCTGTTCGAGCCGGACGAGACGTTCCGGGCGGTGCTGAGCGCCCCGGCGCTTGGGGAGGACGACCCCGGCACCGGGGTGAGCATTGAGACGGGCAAGGGCACGGCCACCGGCACGATCAAGAACGACGACACCGAGCCGTCGTTCGCCGTGGCCGATGCCAGCGCGTCGGAGGGCGATGCCATCACCTTCACGGTGACCCGCAGCGGGGCCATGGACAACGCGGTGTCGGTGAAGTGGAACACCAAGGCGGACTCCAGCGCTGATGCGAACGCGGCATTTGCCAGCGACTACACCCCAGTAACGACGGCGCAGACGCTGACCTTCGCCAAGGGCGTGGGCCGCCAGACCTTCGCGGTCGCCACCACCGAGGACACCCTGCACGAGGGCGCCGAGACCTTCCTGGTGGAGCTGACCGGCGCGGTGGGCGGCACGATTGCCACCGCCGAGGCCACCGGCACCATCACCGACGATGACGCGGCGCCCAGCGGCATCACGCTGACAGTGGCGCCGGCCACGGTCGGCGAGGAGGACGGTAAGACCAAAATCACGGTGACCGCCACGGTGAACGGCACGACCCGTTACGTGGACGCCAAGACCGTGACGGTGAGCGTGGGCGGCGGCACGACCATTTCGGGCACCGACTACGGCGCGGTGGAGAACTTCGACATCGCCATCGCCGCGGGCGACACCAGCAAAGCGGGCACCTTCGACCTGACGCCCACCGACGATGACCTGCACGAGGGCAACGAGACGATTGACGTTACCGGTACCTCGGGCGCACTCACCATCACCAAGGCTTCGATCACCCTTGAAGACGACGACGTTCAACCCTCGTTTGCGGTGGCCGACGCGAGCGCGGCGGAGGGTGATGCGATCACCTTTACGGTCACTCGGTCCGGCGCCATGGACAACGCGGTGTCGGTGAAGTGGAACACCAAGGCGGACTCCAGCGATGGGGCGAACGCGGCATCAGCCACCGACTACACCGAGATGACCACGGCGACGAAGCTGGATTTCGCCAAGGGCGTGAGCAGCCAGAGCTTCACCGTCGCCACCACCGAGGACACGCTGAACGAGGCCGACGAGACCTTCCTGATAGAACTGACCGAGCCGGTTGGCGCCACGATTACCGACGCCGAGGCCACCGGCACCATCACCAACGACGACGCGGCCCCGACCACCCTCACGCTCGCCGTCGATGCCGACAACGACACCGAGAACGTTCAGTCCTCGCTCGCCGAGAACGGCGGCGCGAAGACCGTCAAGGTCACCGCCACGCTCGGCGGCTCGACCCAGTTCGACGTTGACAAGACCTTGACGCTGATCGTCGGCGACGACGATGACAGCGCCACCGAAGGCACGGACTACACGAACGTCGCCGACGTCACCCTCACCATCCCCGCCGGCGACCAGGACGTTGAGCACACTTTCACCCTCACGCCCACCGACGACGCCTTCAACGAGGCGAGCGAGACCATCTCCTTCGACGCCACTCTCGCCAGCGTCATGGTTACCGGCGCCAGTATCACGCTGACCAGCGACGACGCCGCACCGGCGATCACGCTCACTGTCGATGCCGACAAGGACACCGACAACGTGCAGACATCCCTCGCCGAGGACGGCGGCATGAAGACCGTGCGGGTGACCGCGGCGCTCGACGGCACCACCCGCCTCGAAGCCGCCGCGGATCTCACGCTGGCCGTCGGCAAGAGCAGCGACAGCGCGGTGGAAGGCACCGACTACACCACCGTCGCCGACCGGACCATCACCATCGGCGCCGGAGTCGCCAGCGTCACAGACGATTTCACGCTCACACCCACCGATGACGACTTGTATGAAGGCAGCGAAACGATCAGCCTGGACGGGACGCTGACCGGCGTGGCGGTGACGGACACTTCGATTACGCTCACCGACGACGACACCCAGCCGTCGTTTGCGGTGGCCGATGCGAGTGCGGCGGAGGGCGACGCCATTACCTTCACGGTGACCCGCAGCGGTGCGATGGACAATGTGGTGTCGGTGAAGTGGAACACCAAGGCGGCGACCGGAGCAGGCGCGGCGGCTACCACCGACTACACCGCGATGACCGCGGCGACGAAGCTGGATTTCGCCAAGGGCGTGGGCACTCAGACCTTCGCGGTCGCCACCACCGAGGATGTGCTGGACGAGGGCAACGAGACCTTCCTGGTGGAGCTGACCGAGCCGGTCGGCGCCATCATCAGTGATGCCGAGGCCACCGGCACCATCAATGACGATGACGCGGCCCCCAGCGGCATCACGCTCAGCGTGGACACCAACGGCGCCGAGGACGGCACGCCGAGCACGGTGGCCGAGGACGCCGGGGCCACGGTGGTCACGGTGACGGCCACGGTGAACGGCACCACGCGCTACGTGGACGCCAAGACCGTGGCGGTGAGCGTGGATGACGGCACAGCCGCCTCCCCGGCGGACTATGCCGAGGTGAGCGGCTTCAACATCACCATCGCCGCGGGCGCGGCCAGCCACACCGGCAGCTTCACCGTGACGCCGGTGGACGACGACCTCGACGAGCCCAACGAGACGATTGGCGTCACAGGCACGCTGACGGACGTCACGATTACCGGCGCCACGGTCACCCTCACCGACACCGACGCCCCGGTGAGTTTCTCGATTGCCGATGCCGAGGCCACCGAGGGCGGCAAGGTCACCTTCACGGTGAGCCGCAAAGGGGCCGGTGACAACGTAGCGTCGGTGAAGGTTGCAACCGCGGCGGACTCGGGTGACGGCGTTAAAGCCGCCGATGCGGACGACTACACCGCCATCACCACGGCGCAGACGTTGAACTTTGCCGCCGGGACCACCAGCCAGACGGTGGAGGTGCAGACCACCCAGGACGACCTATTCGAGACGGACGAGACGTTCCGGGCGGTCCTGAGCGCCCCGGCGCTGGCCGATGGGGACCCCGGCACCGGGGTAACCATCGAGACAGGCAAGGGCACGGCCACCGGCACCATCAAGAACGACGACACCGAGCCGTCGTTCGCCGTGGCCGACGCGAGCGCATCGGAGGGCGATGCCATCACCTTCACGGTGACCCGCAGCGGCGCGATGGACAACGCGGTGTCGGTGAAGTGGAACACCAAGGCGGACTCCAGCGAGGGGGCGAACGCGGCCTCGGCCAGCGACTACACCGCGGTGACGATGGCGACGACACTGACCTTCGCCAAGGGCGTGGGCCGCCAGACCTTCGCGGTCGCCACCACCGAGGATGTGCTGGACGAGGGCGCCGAGACCTTCCTGGTGGAGCTGACCGGGGCGGTCGGCGCCACGATTGCCACCGCCGAGGCCACCGGCACCATCACCGACGATGACGCGGCCCCCAGCGGCATCACGTTGAGCGTGGACACCAACGGCGCCGAGGACGGCACGCCGAGCACGGTGGCGGAGGACGCCGGGGCCACGGTGGTCACGGTCACGGCCACGGTGAACGGCACGACGCGCTACGTGGACGCCAAGACCGTGGTGGTCAGCGTGGATGACGACACCGCGGCAGCGCCCGCCGACTATGCCGCGGTGACCGACTTCAACATCACCATCGCCGCGGGCGCCGCCAGCCAGACCGGCAGCTTCACCGTGACGCCGGTGGACGACGATTTGGACGAGTCCGACGAGATGATTGACGTCACAGGCACGCTGACGGACGTCACGATTACCGGCGCCACGGTCACCCTCACCGACACCGACGCCCCGGTGAGCTTCTCGATTGCCGATGCGGAAGCTACCGAGGGCGGTAAGGTCACCTTTACGGTGAGCCGCGGCGGGGCTGAAGACAACGTGGCGTCGGTGAAGGTTGCAACCGCGGCGGACTCGGGTGACGGCGTTAAAGCCGCGGGCACGGACGATTACACCGCCATTTCCCCGGCGCAGACGTTGAACTTTGCCAAGGGCGTTACCAGCCAGACGGTGGAGGTGCAGACCACCCAGGACGACCTGTTCGAGCCGGACGAGACGTTCCGGGCGGTCCTGAGCGCCCCGGCCCTGGCGGAGAACGACCCCGGCACCGGGGTAACCATCGAGACGGGCAAGGGCACGGCCGTCGGCACCATCAAGAACGACGACACCGAGCCGTCGTTCGCCGTGGCCGATGCCAGCGCGTCGGAGGGCGATGCCATCACCTTCACGGTGACCCGCAGCGGGGCCATGGACAACGCGGTGTCGGTGAAGTGGAACACCAAGGCGGACTCCAGCGCTGATGCGAACGCGGCATTTGCCAGCGACTACACCCCAGTAACGACGGCGCAGACGCTGACCTTCGCCAAGGGCGTGGGCCGCCAGACCTTCGCGGTCGCCACCACCGAGGACACCCTGCACGAGGGCAACGAGACCTTCCTGGTGGAGCTGACCGGCGCGGTCGGCGCCACGATTGCCACGGCCCAGGCCACCGGCACCATCAATGACGACGATGCCGCCCCCACCGGCATCACGTTGACGGTGTCGCCGACCACGGTCGGGGAGGAGGACGGCGAGACCGAGATCACGGTGACCGCCACGGTGAACGGCACGACGCGTTACGTGGACGCGAAGACGGTGACAGTGAGCGTCGGCGGCGGCACGGCGACATCGGACACGGACTACGATGCCGTGGCGAACTTCGACATCGTCATCGCCGCGGGCGATGCAAGCAAAGCGGGCACCTTCGACCTGACGCCGACGCAGGACGATCTGCACGAGGGCAGCGAGACGATCAACCTGGACGGGACGGTGACGGGCGTGACGGTGACGGACGTATCGCTCACGCTGACCGACGACGACGGCCAGCCCTCGTTTGCGGTGGCCGACGCGAGCGCGTCGGAGGGCGATGTGATCACCTTTACGGTGACCCGTTCCGGCGCCATGGACAACGCGGTGTCGGTGAAGTGGAACACCAAGGCGGACTCCAGCGATGGGGCGAACGCGGCATCAGCCACCGACTACACCGAGATGACCACGGCGACGAAGCTGGATTTCGCCAGCGGCGCGAGCAGCCAGACCTTCACGGTCGCCACCACCGAGGACACGCTGAACGAGGCCGACGAGACCTTCCTGATAGAGCTGACCGAGCCGGTTGGCGCCACGATTACCGACGCCGAGGCCACCGGCACCATCACCAACGACGACGCGGCCCCCACCACCCTCACGCTCGCCGTCGATGCCGACAACGACACCGAGAATGTTCAGTCCTCGCTCGCCGAGAACGGCGGCGCGAAGACCGTCAAGGTCACCGCCACGCTCGGCGGCTCGACCCAGTTCGACGTTGACAAGACCTTGACGCTGATCGTCGGCGACGACGATGACAGCGCCACCGAAGGCACGGACTACACGAACGTCGCCGACGTCACCCTCACCATCCCCGCCGGCGACCAGGACGTTGAGCACACTTTCACCCTCACGCCCACCGACGACGCCTTCAACGAGGCGAGCGAGACCATCTCCTTCGACGCCACTCTCGCCAGCGTCATGGTTACCGGCGCCAGTATCACGCTGACCAGCGACGACGCCGCACCGGCGATCACGCTCACTGTCGATGCCGACAAGGACACCGACAACGTGCAGACATCCCTCGCCGAGGACGGCGGCATGAAGACCGTGCGGGTGACCGCGGCGCTCGACGGCACCACCCGCCTCGAAGCCGCCGCGGATCTCACGCTGGCCGTCGGCAAGAGCAGCGACAGCGCGGTGGAAGGCACCGACTACACCACCGTCGCCGACCGGACCATCACCATCGGCGCCGGAGTCGCCAGCGTCATACACGATTTCACACTCACGCCTACCAACGACGACATAGACGAGCCCAATGAGGGCATCAGTATTGAAGGCACGCTGACCGGCGTCACTGTCACCGGGACGGCCATCACTCTCACCGACGACGAGGTCACGCCCACGGTCACCCTGGCGTTGACGCCAACCGCCATTGACGAGTCCGGCGACGACAATGCGACCACGGTGACCGCAACCCTGAGCGGCGCATCGAGCCAGGCGGTGACCCTGACCGTCGCGGCTACGGCCGTGTCGCCGGCGGCCGCGGGCGACTTCACCCTCAGCGGCACGACCCTGACGATTGCGGCGGGTGTGACCACCAGCACGGGCACGGTGACCATCACGGCGGTGGACAACGATGTGGATGCGGCCAACAAGACCGTCACCGTCTCGGCCACTGCGACCGGCGGCAACGGCATCGCCAGCCCGGGCAACGCGACGCTGACGATTACCGACGACGATGAGCGCGGCGTGACGGTGGCGGGCGACCCCTTGAGCATGGACGAGGCGGATAACGCGGGGACAGCGGGCACCCGCGAGGACCAGGACAGTTACACGGTGGTGCTGGACAGCGAGCCGACCGACGACGTACGCATTGACCTCACTGCGCCGGCCATGGTGACGCTGAGCGCAACAAGCCTCACCTTCACCCCGTCGAACTGGGACCAGGCGCAGACGGTGACGGCGACGGCGGTGGACGACGCCATCGACAATGCCGGCGATGCGCGCGCCGGCAACATCGAGCACGCGGTGGTGGCGGGCTCGTCGGACTACACCGGCGTCGCGGCGGCGGACGTGGCGGTGACCGTGAACGACAATGACGGCACGCCGACGGTCACCCTGGCGTTGACGCCAACCGCCATTGACGAGTCCGGCGACGACAATGCGACCACGGTGACCGCAACCCTGAGCGGCGCATCGAGCCAGGCGGTGACCCTGACCGTCGCGGCTACGGCCGTGTCGCCGGCGGCCGCGGGCGACTTCACCCTCAGCGGCACGACCCTGACGATTGCGGCGGGTGTGACCACCAGCACGGGCACGGTGACCATCACGGCGGTGGACAACGATGTGGATGCGGCCAACAAGACCGTCACCGTCTCGGCCACTGCGACCGGCGGCAACGGCATCGCCAGCCCGGGCAACGCGACGCTGACGATTACCGACGACGATGAGCGCGGCGTGACGGTGGCGGGCGACCCCTTGAGCATGGACGAGGCGGATAACGCGGGGACAGCGGGCACCCGCGAGGACCAGGACAGTTACACGGTGGTGCTGGACAGCGAGCCGACCGACGACGTACGCATTGACCTCACTGCGCCGGCCATGGTGACGCTGAGCGCAACAAGCCTCACCTTCACCCCGTCGAACTGGGACCAGGCGCAGACGGTGACGGCGACGGCGGTGGACGACGCCATCGACAATGCCGGCGATGCGCGCGCCGGCAACATCGAGCACGCGGTGGTGGCGGGCTCGTCGGACTACACCGGCGTCGCGGCGGCGGACGTGGCGGTGACCGTGAACGACAATGACGGCACGCCGACGGTGAGGCTGGCGTTGACGCCAACCGCCATTGACGAGTCCGGCGACGACAATGCGACCACGGTGACCGCAACCCTGAGCGGCGCATCGAGCCAGGCGGTGACCCTGACCGTCGCGGCTACGGCCGTGTCGCCGGCGGCCGCGGGCGACTTCACCCTCAGCGGCACGACCCTGACGATTGCGGCGGGTGTGACCACCAGCACGGGCACGGTGACCATCACGGCGGTGGACAACGATGTGGATGCGGCCAACAAGACCGTCACCGTCTCGGCCACTGCGACCGGCGGCAACGGCATCGCCAGCCCGGGCAACGCGACGCTGACGATTACCGACGACGATGAGCGCGGCGTGACGGTGGCGGGCGACCCCTTGAGCATGGACGAGGCGGATAACGCGGGGACAGCGGGCACCCGCGAGGACCAGGACAGTTACACGGTGGTGCTGGACAGCGAGCCGACCGACGACGTACGCATTGACCTCACTGCGCCGGCCATGGTGACGCTGAGCGCAACAAGCCTCACCTTCACCCCGTCGAACTGGGACCAGGCGCAGACGGTGACGGCGACGGCGGTGGACGACGCCATCGACAATGCCGGCGATGCGCGCGCCGGCAACATCGAGCACGCGGTGGTGGCGGGCTCGTCGGACTACACCGGCGTCGCGGCGGCGGACGTGGCGGTGACCGTGAACGACAATGACGGCACGCCGACGGTGAGGCTGGCGTTGACGCCAACCGCCATTGACGAGTCCGGCGACGACAATGCGACCACGGTGACCGCAACCCTGAGCGGCGCATCGAGCCAGGCGGTGACCCTGACCGTCGCGGCTACGGCCGTGTCGCCGGCGGCCGCGGGCGACTTCACCCTCAGCGGCACGACCCTGACGATTGCGGCGGGTGTGACCACCAGCACGGGCACGGTGACCATCACGGCGGTGGACAACGATGTGGATGCGGCCAACAAGACCGTCACCGTCTCGGCCACTGCGACCGGCGGCAACGGCATCGCCAGCCCGGGCAACGCGACGCTGACGATTACCGACGACGATGAGCGCGGCGTGACGGTGGCGGGCGACCCCTTGAGCATGGACGAGGCGGATAACGCGGGGACAGCGGGCACCCGCGAGGACCAGGACAGTTACACGGTGGTGCTGGACAGCGAGCCGACCGACGACGTACGCATTGACCTCACTGCGCCGGCCATGGTGACGCTGAGCGCAACAAGCCTCACCTTCACCCCGTCGAACTGGGACCAGGCGCAGACGGTGACGGCGACGGCGGTGGACGACGCCATCGACAATGCCGGCGATGCGCGCGCCGGCAACATCGAGCACGCGGTGGTGGCGGGCTCGTCGGACTACACCGGCGTCGCGGCGGCGGACGTGGCGGTGACCGTGAACGACAATGACGGCACGCCGACGGTCACCCTGGCGTTGACGCCAACCGCCATTGACGAGTCCGGCGACGACAATGCGACCACGGTGACCGCAACCCTGAGCGGCGCATCGAGCCAGGCGGTGACCCTGACCGTCGCGGCTACGGCCGTGTCGCCGGCGGCCGCGGGCGACTTCACCCTCAGCGGCACGACCCTGACGATTGCGGCGGGTGTGACCACCAGCACGGGCACGGTGACCATCACGGCGGTGGACAACGATGTGGATGCGGCCAACAAGACCGTCACCGTCTCGGCCACTGCGACCGGCGGCAACGGCATCGCCAGCCCGGGCAACGCGACGCTGACGATTACCGACGACGATGAGCGCGGCGTGACGGTGGCGGGCGACCCCTTGAGCATGGACGAGGCGGATAACGCGGGGACAGCGGGCACCCGCGAGGACCAGGACAGTTACACGGTGGTGCTGGACAGCGAGCCGACCGACGACGTACGCATTGACCTCACTGCGCCGGCCATGGTGACGCTGAGCGCAACAAGCCTCACCTTCACCCCGTCGAACTGGGACCAGGCGCAGACGGTGACGGCGACGGCGGTGGACGACGCCATCGACAATGCCGGCGATGCGCGCGCCGGCAACATCGAGCACGCGGTGGTGGCGGGCTCGTCGGACTACACCGGCGTCGCGGCGGCGGACGTGGCGGTGACCGTGAACGACAATGACGGCACGCCGACGGTCACCCTGGCGTTGACGCCAACCGCCATTGACGAGTCCGGCGACGACAATGCGACCACGGTGACCGCAACCCTGAGCGGCGCATCGAGCCAGGCGGTGACCCTGACCGTCGCGGCTACGGCCGTGTCGCCGGCGGCCGCGGGCGACTTCACCCTCAGCGGCACGACCCTGACGATTGCGGCGGGTGTGACCACCAGCACGGGCACGGTGACCATCACGGCGGTGGACAACGATGTGGATGCGGCCAACAAGACGGTGACGGTCTCGGCCACCGCCAGCGGTGGTGGCGTCGCCAACCCGGACAATCAGACCCTGACGATCAACGACGACGAGGGCACGCCTACGGTCACCCTGGTGTTGACGCCCACCACCATCGACGAGAGCGGGGATGACAACGCCAGCACGGTGACGGCGATGCTGTCGGGCAAGTCGAGCGCGGCGGTGACGGTGACGGTCTCGGTGCCGAACGATGCCCCGGTCACGTTGAGCAACAACGCCGCGCTGAGCATTGCGGCGGGTGCGACCACCAGCACCGGCGCGGTGACGATTACGGCGGTGGACAACGACGTGGACGCCCCGAACAAGACGGTGACGGTCTCGGCCACCGCCAGCGGCAGGGACGTCGCCAACCCGGCCAGTCAGACCCTGACCATCACCGACGATGACGCGGCGCCCGGCGGCATCACGCTCTCGGTTTCCCCCACTGCGGTGGGCGAGGAGGACGGCGAGACCGAAATCACGGTGACCGCCACCGTGAACGGCACCACGCGTTACGCGGACGCCAAAACGGTGACGGTGAGCGTGGGCGGCGGCACGGCGATTTCGGGCACGGACTACGACGCCGTGGCGAACTTCGACATTACCATCGCCGCGGGCGATGCGAGCAAAACCGGCACCTTCGACCTGACGCCCATCAACGACGTCCTGGACGAGGCGAACGAGACGATCAACGTAACGGGCACATCCGGCAGTCTGACCATCACCTCAACCACGGTCACCATCAACGACGATGACGACGCGCCCGGCGCAATCACGATTTCGGTGGACGCGGACACCGGCACGGACGGCACGCAAACAACCATCGCGGAGAACGGTGGCGGCAAGACCGTCAGGGTTACTGCAACCATCACCGGCGAGACGAGGTTTGTCGAAGCCAAGACGGTGACGGTGGAGGTGGGCGCGGATGCCGACAGCGCCACGGAGGGCGCGGACTACACGACAGTGGCGCGCCGGAGCATCACCATCGATGCGGGGGCCGCGAGCGGATACGTGGAGTTCACGCTGACGCCGACGCAGGATGTGCTGCACGAGGGCAACGAGACGATCAGCCTGGACGGGACACTGACGGGCGTGACGGTGACGGATGCCACGATCACGCTGACCGACGATGACGCGGCGCCCAGCGGCATCACGTTGATGGTATCGCCGACCACGGTCGGGGAGGGGGCCGGCGAGACCGAGATCACGGTGACCGCCACGGTGAACGGCACGACGCGTTACGTGGACGCGAAGACGGTGACAGTGAGCGTCGGCGGCGGCACGGCGACATCGGACACGGACTACGATGCCGTGGCGAACTTCGACATCGTCATCGCCGCGGGCGATGCAAGCAAAGCGGGCGCCTTCGACCTGACGCCGACGCAGGACGATCTGCACGAGGGCAGCGAGACGATCAACCTGGACGGGACGGTGACGGGCGTGACGGTGACGGACACCTCGCTCACTCTGACTGACGACGACGGTCAGCCCTCGTTTGCGGTGGCCGACGCCAGCGCGTCGGAGGGCGATGTGATCACCTTTACGGTGACCCGCTCCGGGGCGATGGACAACGCGGTGTCCGTGAAGTGGAACACCAAGGCGGACACCGGGGCGGGAGCGGCGGCCACCACCGACTACAGCGCGATGACCACGGCGACGAAGCTGGATTTCGCCAGCGGCGCGAGCAGCCAGACCTTCACGGTCGCCACCACCGAGGACACCCTGCACGAGGGCAACGAGACCTTCCTGGTGGAGTTGACCGAGCCGGTCGGCGGCATTATCAGCGATGCCGAAGCCACCGGCACCATCACCGACGACGACGCGGCCCCCACGGCGCTGACACTGTCGGTGGACGCGGATACGGGCACGATGGGAACCCAGACCTCCCTGGCCGAGGATGGCGGCGCCAAGACGGTGCGGGTAACGGCCACGCTGGGCGGCAGCTCGACCTTCGCCGAGGCCAAGACGGTGACGGTGGAGGTGGGTCCGGACGCCGACGGCGCGACGGAGGGGACGGACTACACGGAGGTGACGAGCAAGAGCATCACGATCAATGCGGGCTCCTTGAGCGGCTATGTGGATTTCACGCTCACGCCTACCGACGACGATATAGACGAGCCCAACGAGGGCATCAGCATAGAAGGCACGCTGACCGGCATCACCGTCGCCGGGACATCCATCACCCTCACGGACGACGAGGGCACGCCCACGGTCACCCTGGTGTTGACGCCAAGCACCATCAACGAGAGCGGGGATGACAACGCCAGCACGGTGACGGCGACCCTTTCGGGCGAGTCCAGCGCCGCGGTGACGGTGGAGGTCTCGGTGCCTAACACTGCCCCGGTCACGTTGAGCAACAACACAACCCTGACCATCGCGGCGGGCTCGAAGGCCAGCACCGGCGCGGTGACGATTACGGCGGTGGACAATGACGTGGACGCGCCGAATGCGTCGGTCGTGGTGTCGGGCGCGGCGTCGGGCGGCGGCGTTGCCGTTGCCAACCCGGAGAATCAGACGCTCACCATCACGGACGACGAGGGCACGCCCACCGTGACCCTGGTGTTGACGCCAAGCACCATCAACGAGAGTGGCGGCACGAACTCGAGCACGGTGACGGCGACGCTGTCGGGCAAGTCCAACACGGCGGTGACCCTGACGGTGGCCGCGGCGGCGGGCGCCAACACCGCTGCGGGCGATTTCACGGTGAGCAACAACAAGACCCTGAAGATTGCGGCGGGTGCGACCACCAGCACCGGCGCGGTGAAGATCACCGCGGTGAACAACAACGTGGATGCGCCGAACAAGAGTGTGACGGTCTCGGCCACTGCCAGCGGAGGCAGTGTGGCTAACCCGGACAACCAGACCCTGACGATCACCGACGATGACGCGGCACCCAGCGGCATCACGCTCTCGGTGTCGCCCGACACGCTGGGCGAGGGCGATGGATTGACCAGAATCACGGTGACCGCCACGGTGAACGGCAGCACGCGCTACGTGGACGCCAAAACGGTGACGGTCAGCGTCGGCAGCGGCACGGCGATAGCGGGCACGGACTTCGACGCCGTGTCGAACTTCGACATCACCATCGCCGCGGCCGGGGCCAGCCAGACCGGCACGTTCGACCTGACACCCACCGACGACGCCCTGCACGAGGAGGATGAGACGGTCGAAGTCACCGGAACCTCCGGCGCGCTGACCATTACCCCGGCCACGGTCACCATCACCGACAATGACGCCGCGGGGCCGGTGGGCACGGTCTCGCTCTCGGCAGAGCGCTACGAGGTGCTGGAGGGCGATTCGCTGTCGGTGACGGTCAACCTGTCCGAGTCGCCCGCCGCTGATACGGTGATTGAGTTGGAGGCGACCAGCCCGTCCGGCCACAGCGCGACACCCGGTACGGACTACGATGGCGCCGTGCAGACGGTCACGATCCGGGCGGGCGCAACCAGCGGGAAGGCGCGCATTGCGACCACACGCGACAACCGGAATGACCCCAACGAGACCTTCAAGCTGGCAATCCGGGCATCCGATCTGCCGGGCACCGTGACCCTCGGCTATCCTCACACGGCCGTCGTTACGATCCGCGAGCCTGTGAGTGGGATAACGCCCCCGGCAACGGCGACGGTGGTGTATGCCGGCAGAAACAGCCGGATCTCGATGCCCGTGCCGGCGGGTCTGAAAGGCCACGGAATCGATGTGGCCTTCTATTTCGATATAGGCCCCGGCACGGCCCGGGGCGGGGGCGATTGCAGGGAAGATGGAACGGACCTGGTCGATTTTGGCCACTTTCCCTCCTTCCCTCCGGGGAACGTGAGAACCGGACCTGTGGTGCGCATCGTCGAGGACATCAATACCGACACGATCGAATTGGAAGTCGAGTTGTGTAAGGGTTCCGTGGGCAAAACCTTCACTGCCACCTGGGACACCATCCAGTGGCTCGGCAACCCGGATCGCGGCTTCCCCGGCGTCAAGAGCAACCCATTCAACGCCGGCGCGGCCCATTGCACCTCGACCGCCCTGTGTTACACGAAGGTCACGATCGTGGATGACGCCCCCGACCCTGATCCCGAGGTCACGATTACGGGCGGCGACGATATCACCGAGGGCGGCGACGCCGTCTTCACCGTGCAGGCGACTCCGGCGCCGAAGTCGGACCTGGAGGTCACGCTGGCCATTGCCGACGACGCGGTGAGCGACTTTCTGGCGGATGGCGAGGAGGGATCGAAGACGGTCACCATCGCCGCGAGGAGCGACACGGCCACCTACACGCTGGCGACAACGGATGACGGCCTTGAGGAGGCGGACGGCGGCGTGTCGGCCACGCTGGAGGCCGGAACCGGCTACGAGGTCGGCAGCCCGTCCACGGCGACCGTGGCGGTGGCCGACAACGACGATGAAGATGAAGATGACGCGCGGGCGACCGTCGTGCGCATCACCGCCGGCGCCGATATCACCGAAGGCGACGTCGCGCGCTTCACGCTGACAGGCGCCCCGGCGCCTGCGCAGGACATCACCGTCAACCTGCGCGTGACGCAAAGCGGCGCCTTCGCCGGTAACGGTGAACTTGGCGCACGCACCGTGACGCTCGGCGCGGACGCCACCGTCACCGTTGACATCCCGACCGTCGACGACTCGACGCTTGAAGACGACGGCAGCCTCACCATTACCGTCGAACCGGGAACCGGCTACACCCTGCACGCAACAGACGCCAGCGCCAGCGTCGCGGTGGCCGACGACGAAGAGCCGTCCTTGCCGACGATCCATATTGACGATGTCGAGGCGCCGGAGGGCGAAGATCTGCATTTCACGTTCACGCTCTCCCATGCGGTGGATCACAGGGTGGATGTGTGGTGGGAGACCCGATTCGGGCCGAACCCCGACGACGACGAAAACGGCCACGGGCCGAGCTACGGGGAGGCGATCCCCCATGCGGACTTCGCCTACGCCGACAGCAAGGTGACCGTTTACCCGGGGTCGACTTGGGGGGAATTCTGGGTTGAGACCTTCGATGACTCCCACGACGAGGGCCGGGAGCACTTCACCGTCGTGCTGACGGATGTAACGGGCGCCATCATCGCGGACGAACTGGCAGTCGGCACCATCGTCAATTCGGACCCGATGCCGGCGGCCTGGCTGGGCCGCTTCGGGCGCGCCGTGGCCGAGCAGGCGATCGAGGGCATCACCGAGCGCATTGAGGCCGCCGGCGCGCCCGGGCGCGCCACCGAGCTTGGCTTCCGCGGGACCATGGCGGGCAGCGCGTTCGGCACTCAGCACGGCGGAAACGGCGACGCCGGCTCCGGGGCGGACGCTTGCCGCCGCGCCGAAACGCCGCAGACGCACCGCCCCCCCGACTGCGATACCAGCCGGCCGGTCGGCGACGCCGAGGCCAGGCGACAATTCGTGCGGATGCTGCTTGACAGCCGCTTCACCTATACCGGCGAAGCGGACGAGGCGGGCGGCGTGTTGGGCTATTGGGGCCGCGGCGCGCAAACCCGGTTCGACGGTGGCGACGGCAAATTGAACCTTGACGGCAAAGTTACCACAGCCATGCTCGGCGTGGACTACGCGAGAAATAACTGGCTGGTGGGCATGGCGCTCACGCAAAGCCTAAGCAGCGGCGGCTACCACCGTTCGGGCGCGGCCGGCCACCACCACCCGAGCGCGCCTGTCCAGGACGGCCCTGGAATGGATTCCGTAGCGGCTATCGTACCGGGCGCCGCGCTGATGGACGGCGCCATTGACACCACCCTCACGGCAGCGATCCCCTACGCTTCCTGGCGTGTCTCCGAACGCCTGAGCCTTTGGGGCGCGGCGGGCTACGGCATGGGTGAGATGACGCTCGAACCAGGCGGTGGTGAGTCCCTGCGGGCCGGCATCGATTGGACGATGGCGGCAGCGGGACTGCGCGCCGACCTGTTCTCATCCGCCGGCGGTACGGAGCTCGCCCTGATCTCCGATGCGCTCCGGGCGGGTACCGGCTCCGACCGCATCGACGGCCTCGTGGCGACGCACTCCTCCGTAAGCCGCCTGCGCCTGGGCATTGAGGCCAGCCGGCTCTTCTCGCTACCCGGCGGCGGCAGCTTCACGCCCAGCTTCGAGCTGGGCGCACGCCACGACGGCGGCAGCGCCGAGACCGGGTTCGGAGTGGAAGTAGGCGGCGGAATCGCCTGGACCGACCCCCGGTTTGGCCTCAAGCTCGACCTGCTGGGCCGCACGCTCATCTCCCATGAGGACGACGCCATAGGCGAGCGGGGCTTCTCGGCTTCCCTCGCCTTCGATCCGTGGCCGGACTCCGAGCAGGGTCTGGCGCTGACCTTGCGCCAGGACATCGGCGCCACCTCTAGCGGTGGACTGGAGGCACTGTTCACCAACGATCCGCTCGCGCGGCGCACGTCGGGTTCCGACAGCAGCAGCCTGACCACCGAACTGGGCTACGGCACGCCGGTCCTGGGCGGGCGTTTCATCGGCGTTCCACACCTGGGCTACAGCTTGACCCGGAGTGGGAACGAGATCGGCCTCGGCTGGCGGCTGGCGCCCGCTAAGGAGGCCGGCGCCACCGACTTTACCGTGAAGGCGCTGGCCACCCGGGCCGAGAGCCTCCAGGGCGAGCCGGCGGAGCACCGCATCCGCATCGAAATCCAGGCGCGCTGGTAAGTTTCCGCCCGGACGTTTCCCGACCTGCGGTGGATGAATACCTGCACCGGGCCATCCATAAGCTACTGGAAAAGTCCAAGCTTGAAGACGATGCTAAAAAAGCGACAAGCCAACTGAAGGGCTATACTGCTGGCGGTCGGTAACCTGAAACGGGGTTTTCAGGGTCGACTGTGCTATAGTTTTCATTCTGAATATACAGTCAATTATAGGGGACAACTATGCAATCACAACAGATTGAGCATGTGTTTCAAAAACTCCAAGCCCTTGCGCCGAACCGCATTGATGAAGTAGAGGACTTCATCGATTTTCTGAGTCAACGGGATATAGATAGACATTTGACCAAAGCCGCCGCCACCGTGTCTGAATCACAATTGAATACACTATGGGACAATCCATACGATGCCGAGTACTGCAAATTGTAAGTTTTTCTCACAACCGAGGTATCAAGTGAGAAATTCAGACTGTTATTTAGAGTATGAAGATTACAGAGATATTGCTATGAAAACGCTCCCTGCAGAGGTGTCAAAGTACGCCACGACCCCTGAATTCACGGAAGAAACCATCCCTGGGAAACTGAAGAAATCCCACCGGACCAAGCATGAGACATGGGCAAAAATTGTGATTCTGGAAGGAACTTTACGATACCGCATTCTTGAGCCGGTGCTGGAAGAGGTCAATCTTTCTCGCAGCAACTATGGGGTCGTAGAGCCGGAGGTCCCGCATGAGGTCGAAACGATAGGGAAGGTGCGTTTTTATTTGGAATTTTATCGCTAGTGTTTGACGACGATTAACTTGGCCGGTTCTTTCCTGGCGCTTATAATGTTCCCATAAAGAATGATCTATCAATCAGGCAGGGCTATCTCAAAGTCGGGATACGCCCCGCTGTCATTCCGGGCTTGATCCGGAATCCAATGAAAACGTAATTTTTCATGAACAATGAATGATTGTTTGACTGGATTCCTGCCCCTGCTCAACGCCATACAGGGACAGGCTTGCGCAGGAATGACGGGTGGGAGATTTGAAAGCGGGTAATGACTTTGTGCAGGAATGACGGGTGGGAGATTTGGAATTATACGGGACGGAATTCAATTCCGTCCCCTGTGAATATTCTCTTTACGTGTGCAATGTGCGACCTGACCCCATTAACGCATTAAGCACGGAGAAGCCTGATTTATTCTGAGAATACATCCAGCTACGGCAATACCGTTGTCAGTATTTTCCAGGCGATAGAATCCTACGGTGTGGATGGCCATGCAGTATTGAGTGAGGTCGGCCTGGATTTACACCAGGTGAGCCAGCCACTTTACCGCGTACCCGGCAATGCCATGGCCAGGCTGGTTATAGCCGCAGAATCCGTCACCGGTGACCCCTGTTTCTGTTTCAGGGTAGCCGGTTTCATCCACCCCACTACCTACGGCGCGCTGGGATTTGCCCTGTATTCAAGTAACAATATCCGTGCATTTTGCGAACGCCTGTCCCGGTTTCATTCATTCATCACCACCAACCACGTTTGCCTCTTCGATGAAGCAGACAAGGAGCCGAAGCTGCTGATAAAACCGGCTGATACGACGATTGAGCAGCACGTTTATCGTTCCCTGGTGTCCGGCTATATGGCAGCGATGGTGCGGTTTTTACGCGAGATGAGCAGCCCGGACTTCTGCCCCGTCAGGATTGATATTGCCTGCCAGGCTCCTGTCGGCTGCGAGGCGATCTACCGGGAGTATTTCAAGTCGAACGTGGTATTTTCAGCCGTTGACTATGCCCTGGTTTTCGATTTGAATGAAATTAACAAGCCGTTCCCCGCGGCAAATGCGGAATTGGCGCGGCAAAATGACCAGATCATGATGAAGATGCTGGCGGATACGGTAAAGGGAGACCTGATTATGCAAGTCAGGTCAAAGCTGGTGGAACTATTGCCTTCGGGAGAGTGCAGCAAGGAAGATATTGCCAGGGAACTGTACATGAGTGTGCGTACATTACATAACAAGCTGGAACGAATGAATTCCAGTTACCAGCACGTGCTGGACGACACCCGGCGTGAACTGGCCGAGCAATATATGCAGCAACAGCAACGTTCAATCAGCGAGGTGGCTTATTTGCTGGGATTTTCCGATTGCAGCAATTTCTCCCGGGCCTTCAAACGCTGGACCGGGGAGTCGCCAAGCCAGTTCCGTTCCGGAAATATAATCAACTGAACCGCCCCAGGGAGCACCCACATGTTTATTCCAGAATTATCTCCCCGCCTGCTCAGGATGGCCGGTATTGTCCTGTTATTTTCCTGCCAGTATCTATCCGCCGCTGAAACACCGGCCCGGGTTTACATCAAGAGCGTCGATATCTTTGACGGCCGCAATGAAACGTTGAAAAAAAACCACAATGTGCTGGTGGAAGGAAACGTGATCAAATCAATTTCGGCCGGTGATGCCGGCGCACCGGATTCCGGCACGGCCGTTATCGACGGGGGCGGCAGGGTCATGTTACCGGGGCTGATCGATACCCATGGTCATCTTTCTATCGTGGAAACCATGGATAAAATGAAGGACTGGAGCTGGGAGCGGATCGGCGTGTTGATGGGCAAACGGGCGGAAACGACATTGATGTGGGGCTTCACCACCGTGCGCGACCTGGGCGGCCCGGTCATGGGCTTGAAGCAGAACATAGATGACGGCCTGGTGCCCGGCCCGCGCATATTTCCATCACTGGCATTCATTACCCAGACCGGCGGTCATGGTGATTTTCGCGCCTGGACCGATCCCCATCCGCGCTGGTTTGATGAAACGGCGAACTGGGAAAGACTTGGATATTACCGTCTCGCAGATGGTGTTCCGGACGTACTTGCCTCGGTGCGGGAAAACCTGTCCAGGGGGGCAACCCAGATCAAGATTATGGGCAGCGGCGGTGTGGGCTCCGAATACGACCCCATAGACTCCGTACAGTACACCCTGGAAGAGCAGCAGGCAGCCGTGCGGGCGGCCGCGGACTGGGGTACGTACGTGGGCGCGCACCTGCACAATGGTCCCGCGATCAAGCGGGCGCTGCAGGCAGGTTTGAAGAGCATCGATCACGGGTTCGGGATCGATGAGGAAGGCATGAAGATGCTGGTGTCGCAGGGCGCGTTCCTGAACACGCATTTTGCCTGGAACCACCTGGTGCTGGAAGCGGATTTCCTCAACGAGTTTCAACTGGCCAAGGCGCGCGAAGTGGTTTCCTGGTCGGACAACATGGTCAGGCTGGCAAAGGAATACAATCCCAAAATAACCTATTGTGTCGATGCTTTCGGACCCGATGAACTGTTTAACGCCCTGTACGCCACGGAATTCAGGGCCCGGTCAGAACATTTCAGCCCGTTGGAGATCCTCAGGCAGGCAACCTCGGGTGCGGCTGAATTACTGGAGCAAAGCGGCAAGCGCAATCCTTATCGTGACGGCAAGTTGGGCGTAATTGAAGAGGGCGCCTATGCAGACCTGTTGCTGGTGGATGGCGACCCGCTAGCGGATATCACGCTGTTATCCGAACCGGAAAAAAATCTCCGCCTGATCATCAAGGACGGTATTGTCCATAAAAACACCCTCATCAATTAAATTCCGGAATAACCATGTTGCAGAACAGGTGGCCCAAGCGGTTTACCCTGGTAGGGCTGAGCTTCCTGGCCATGGTCATAGCCTATACCGACCGGGTCAATATCTCCGTCGCGGCAATCCAGATGCAGGACGAGCTGGGCTGGTCCGACGCGACCAAGGGACTGGTGTTATCGTCATTTTTTATCGGCTACTTCTTCTTCCAGGTGCTCGGCGGCTGGCTGGCAAACCGTTACGGCGGAAAAATCGTCTTGGGCGTTGCGGTGATCCTGTGGTCCGGCTTCACCCTGTTGACGCCGCTCGCCGCCTTCACCGGTTCCCTGGTCCTGTTGCTGGGAGCGAGAGTCCTGCTGGGCGTTGGCGAGGCCTCGGTGGCGCCGGCGGTATTGAACCTGTTCAGCCGCTGGGTACCGCCCGATGAACGGGCCCGGGCAGTCGCTTTTTTGTCCAGTGGAGCAATCGTCGGCACACTGATCGCCCTGTTGGTCACCGGCTGGATTATCGTTGAGTTCGGCTGGCCCATGGCGTTTTACAGTTTTGCCGTACTGGGATTTATCTGGGCCCTGTTCTGGTTCCGGTTCGTCAGAAACGACCCCGGTGAGCACCGGGATATTTCGGAAGCGGAACTCAGGCTGCTTGCCGAAGTCCGGCAGGGTAATGCACGGGACAAGGCTATCCCCTGGCGCGTGATCTTATCCCACCGGGCGGCCTGGGCGCTGATTATTACCAATTTCTGCACCAACTGGGGGCTGTACGTCGCCCTGGCGTGGCTGCCCAGCTACTTCTACGACACCCAGGGAATTTCCATAGTCGGCTCCGGCCTGTATTCCATGGCGCCCTGGCTGTCCATGTTCTTCGCTATGAATATCGCCGGGTGGCTGGCGGACCGGGCGCTCAGCGGCGGCATGGATGCAACCCGGCTGCGCAAGATTGCCCAGACCATCGGGCTGGGCGGCTCGGCAGTGTTCCTGATTGCCGCGGGCAGCGCCGCCACGCCCCTGGTTGCGGTATTGACCATGTGCGGCGCGCTGGCCTGCCTGGGGGTGTGCTATTCGGGCTTCGCCCCGGCCGCGCTGGAAATGGCGCCGAGGCACGTTGATATATTGTGGAGCATCAGCAACACGTTCGGCACCATCCCGGGGATCATCGGCGTGGCGGTGACCGGCTGGCTGGTGGGTGTCACCGGCACTTACCTTGCCGCGTTCGCCCTGGCCGCGGCGGTGCACATCATCGGGGCCGCGGTATGGTTGTTATTCGGTACGGCCAGGCAGGTCATTCACTGATTTATCACGAATAATGGCAATGTGGCCCATAATCAGAATTCCCGGTGTCTTCCTGTCCGCGGCATTACTTATAGCTTGTGAAGCTCCAAGGGAGATGCCGACTGAAGAGTCGACAGCCACTGCGGCAACGGCGGTTTACATTAACGGTGACATACTCACCATGAACGATACACAACCTGTTGCCGAAGCACTGGCTGTGCGCCGGGGAAAAATACTGGCGGTTGGCAAGCGGGCGATGGTGGAAGCGGTTTCCGGCAAGGATGCCACGTTGAAGGACTTGAACGGTCGTACCCTGTTGCCCGGTTTTATTGACAGTCACGGTCACATCTCCGCGGTGATATCCTTCATGGCTTTTGAAAATATTGCATCACCACCCGTCGGACAGGTAAACTCCATCGCCGCTATACAATCACTGTTATCGGCAAAGGCGGCAGAAGTGCCGACAGGCGAGTGGATCATGGCTGCGGGCTATGACGATTCCCTACTGGCCGAGCAGAGACACCCGACAAAATTTGATCTGGACGCAGTTTCCACGCAGCATCCGATCATGGCATGGCATGTCTCCGGCCACCTGATGGTCTGCAATACCCCGTGCCTGGAACTGGCGGGATATACCCCTGACAGGGAAGACCCGGAAGGCGGTGTCATTCGCAGGGTTGCAGGCAGTAACGAACCCAACGGCATTCTCGAAGAATCAGCCGTATACAGGATTTATTTCGATTTGTTGCCGATTCACGATGTGACCACCCGTCTTGGCCTGCTGCAGGAAGCCCAGGACTATTATGCACGTTTCGGTGTAACGACTGTGCAGGATGGCGCAGCGACCTTGACCGACCTGGAAACATTGCAGACAGCCGCCGGCCGTGACGGGTTAGTGCTCGATGTGGTCGCCTACCCGTTTTACCGTTACGCTGAAGCTCTCGACGGGCAATTTCCCTTTTCACAAAGCTATACCAAACGCTTCCGTGTCGGCGGCCTCAAACTGGGTCTTGATGGTTCGCCCCAGGGCAAGACCGCCTGGTTGACGGAACCCTACCATGTGCCGCCACAGGGCAGGGACGCAGGTTATGCCGGCTATGCCATATTGAAGGACGAGGCGCTGAACGGTTATGTGTCGGACATGTATGAGAGAAACATACCTGTTATCGCCCACGCCAATGGCGATGCCGCCATGGACCAGTTGATCCGCGCCGTCAGCAACGCCAATGAATTGCACGGCAGGGCCGACCGCCGTACCGTGATAATCCACGCACAAACCGCCCGGGATGACCAGATCGATGCATTCAAAGCGGAGGGGATGCTGCCATCCTACTTCGCCGCACACACATATTTCTGGGGGGACTGGCACCGGGATTCGGTACTGGGACCCGAACGGGGCAGCCGTATCAGCCCCCTGGCATCCACCCTGGCACGCGGGGTGCCCTATACCATCCATAACGATACGCCCGTAGTACCGCCGGACATGATGCGGCTGGTCTGGTCAGCGGTGAACCGCGTGACCCGCAGTGGACAAACCCTGGGTGAAGAGCAGAAAATATCCGTGGAAGATGCGCTCAAGGCGATCACCATAAACGGCGCTTACCAGTATTTTGAGGAAGACGGCAAGGGAAGCCTGGTAGCGGGGAAACTGGCGGATCTGGTGATCCTGTCGGACAACCCGCTTGATGTGGACCCGTTGACTATCAAGGATATTCAAGTAATTGAAACGATAAAAGAAGGCACTACGGTCTATATGAGAAATTAGTGTTTTTGAATATGCTTGTCGGGATACATCTTTCAATGAATGGTCGGAGGGAAACGCAAGTTGATGTTACGTTGCGACGCTGATACATATTTGCTAGGCTTGCAGCTATGCCTCCTAATACCTTGCAGCCTGAATTGTTTCGACCCGGCTGGGGTATGCTGCCTCCTTATTTGGCCGGACGGGACATCCAACAACATGAACTGAAACAGGCATTAGCCTGCCTGCAAACAGGGGTCTCGCCGGCGTCGGGTAAGGTTTTGATCGGTCCGCGGGGCAATGGCAAAACGGCGTTGTTGCGCTGGTTCAAGCAGGAAATTGAACGTGTAGGATCCGGCATAGACGTGGTCTGGTTAACCCCAGACAAGATTCCCGACCTGGACGCTCTGGCTACTGAATTGGCGCCGCCGGAACGTTTTCAATCGCTGTTGCCTGACACATTATCTTTGTCCCTGGGAGTCGGCAAGCTGGGCTGGGAACTGGGTGGGCGCCCAGCTTCGCTTAGCAGGTTGTTGACACAGCGTTGCCGCAAAACGCCTCTGGTAGTATTGCTTGATGAAGCGCAAAACCTCGGCACTGGTGAGGGGCAGGCGCTGCTCAATAGCGCGCAGGAGATATCTGCCGAGGCACCCTTCCTGCTGATGCTGGCAGGCACGCCCAACCTGTCTGATAAGCTGAACAGCCTGAACACTACCTTCTGGGAACGTTGTCAACCGATTGCCGGTATTGGTCGCCTGGATGCTGAGGCCTGCGCCGCAGCTTTGGAGAGGCCTTTGGCTGAATATGGCATCAGTTTCACATCGGAGGTGCTGGATGAAGTCGTAGTCGAAAGCCAGCGCTACCCTTACTTCCTGCAATTATGGGGAAAAGCAATCTGGGAGCAAGTTCGGAACTCCGTCGGACAAACCCGGAAAGGTGGAGTTGAGCGGATTGGCGCGGCCCTGTTCGCTGCCGCGAGACCCGAATTTGAGCGCAACAAAAACGGATTTTATGCCATTCGTTACCGTCAGCTTGAACAGACTGAGTTATTGCCGGTTGCGCGCGAGGTCGCGCTGACATTCAGGGAACGGCAGAGTCTGAGTGACAGCCAATTTCGGCAAGCTATTACTGGTGCCTTGCCGGAAAAACCTTCAGCGGAAATGATCAAAACCATCAGTTCCGCGTTGCAGGGACATGGCTATGTCTGGGCGCCGCCGGATGACGTGATGTTAGAACCAGGCATTCCCAGCCTGATGGATTATGTATTGGCTAAATCAGCTTTGTAGGCGTCACTCAGTATTTTTGGTCGCGGGGATAGCGGTTGGGAGGCGCCGGTCGGCAGATATCGCCTATCGTGGTGTCTGGAAATGAAAATAATCATCATCGGAGCCGGCATCCAGGGAGTCACAACCGCCTGGTGTCTCAAGAAACATGGGGTTGAAGTCACAGTTCTCGAACGTTACGGGGGACCCGGCCTGGACTGCAGTTTCGCCAATGGCGGCGGGTTAACCGCCGGCTTCTGTGAGCCCTGGAACGCGCCGGGGATACACAAAGTGCTGTTGCAGTCCCTGGGCAGACAGGATGCGCCGATACTGTTACACCTGAAGGCCATTCCCGGCATGTTGTCCTGGGGCCTGGGGTTTCTACGGGCATCCCGTCAGGAAGCGTTTTTCGAAAATGTCAGGCGCAACTGCGCGCTGGCCGCTTATTCGATCGCGCAAATGAAGGAAATACGGGATGAAGCAGGTATCGAATACCGGTATTCCGATGCGGGCACTTTGCTGCTGTTTCGCAACCAGGAATCCCTGGAGGGGCATATCGAACATGCCGGCTTTCTGCGTGAAGAATGCGGAGCGGCAAGCAGGACGCTTGACCGTGATGAACTGGTCGCCCTGGAGGCTTCCCTGCAACCGATCCGGGACCGGCTTGCAGGGGGAATACACTTTCCCGGTGACGAGACTGGAGACTGTCATATATTTTGCAGGAAGCTCGCTGAAATATTATCGAACAGGGGCGTGAAATTTCGCTACGACACCAGTGTCTTACGGATACTCCGGGACGGTTCATCGTTCAAGGTCGAGTTGTCCGCAGGTGACGCCCTGACCGCGGATGCGGTTGTGGTCGCCGCCGGCGCCTATAGTCCGAAACTGGTGCGTCCGCTGGGGATCCGCATCCCCGTCTATCCGGCAAAAGGCTACTCGCTGACCATCTCCATGGACGGTTGGGAAAACCGGCCGCGTCATATCATGGGCGATATGGACTTGCACGCAGGGATAAATCCGTTGGGTGATGAAGTCCTGAGGGTCGCAGGCACCGCAGAATTTACCGGCTTCGACAAATCGATTCCTGCTGCGCGTACAGGCAACCTGGTCAGGCTGGTAGAGGCTGTTTTTCCTGAATTGGCAGAGATCATGGATCGGGACTCGCTTAACCCATGGACAGGGTTAAGGCCTATGAGCAGCGACGGTGTGCCGATTCTCGGGAATACGCCGGTACCCGGACTTTACCTGAATACGGGCCAGGGCCATCTCGGCTGGACCATGGCGGCGGCATCGGGGAGGGTGGTGGCGGATATCATCATGGGAAGGACGTCGGAAGTCGATATAGATCATTACTCGGTAAACAGGTTTTGACGGGTCTATACAGGTGCCAGGTCCATTACATAAAACTCGGGCTATCCGTACAGGGGTATTTTGGACGGCGCTGAGTCTGCTATTGGTTCCGGTCACCTCCATCGCCGGCGCCGATGAATATGATGTCGTCATTCTGAACGGCAGGGTGATGGACCCGGAAACCAGTTTCGATGCGGTCCGCAACGTGGGCATACGCAGCGGAAAGATAGCTGCCATCACGCCCGCCACCATCTCGGGCGGGAGGATTATCGACGCGACAGAGCATGTCGTCACGGCGGGGTTCATCGATACGCACGTGCACAGCCTCGATTTGTTCTCAGTCAGGCTATTGATGCGGGACGGGGTCACCACGGGAATGGACCTGGAAGTGGGTGCCTGGCCGGTGGGTCCCTGGTATGAAGGGAAAAAAGACAAATGGCCGATTAATTACGGCACTACCGTAAGTCAGGAGATAGTGCGCATGTCGGTGCACGATGCGGACGACGGCATCGACTTTTCCCGTCCCGTCGATGCCACGGTCTTGAGCAAGGCGCGTACCGCAAGCCTGAAAGACGGCGTAGAAGGCTGGTCGGCCACAATCAGCGACCGCACACAAATGAATGAGATTAGCCGCCGGCTTGACCAGGGTCTGCGTGAGGGCGCCCTGGGTTTAGGCTCCACTATCGGCTACATGCGCAAAGGGGTGACCACTTACGAGATGTTCGAAGCCCAGCGCGCGGCGGCGCGTTATGGCCGGCTGACTGCCGCACACCTGCGCTTTCATCCGATGAATAAAACTCCGACGGAATCACCCATGGGGTTTGCCGAAGCATTTACCAACGCGGTGACTTTGAAGGCGCCCTTGCTAATCGCCCACAACAACGACTACGGCTGGTGGGAGATTGAAGAGAAACTGGCCCTGGCCAGGGAACAAGGGCTCAATATGTGGGGCGAATACTATCCTTATACCGCAGGCGCAGGCCCCCTGGGCAGCGAGTTCCTGCGACCGGAAATGTGGGAGGATACGCTGGGTTACAAGTATGAAGAGACCTTGTTTGATCCGGTACAAAACAAGTTTTTGAGCCGGGATGAATATTTCAAGGCCGTTGCAACAGACCCGGGCCGAACGGTCATAGCCCATATTCCACCGCGCAAGCCCTGGTTGCGTAAGTGGCTGAAGGTCCCCCACATGGTTGTCGCGGGGGATACCATGTGGAGTACGGACAAGGACGGTAATGCCCTGGGCTGGCAGGATGGTTATGATGAATACGTCGGCCATCCGCGTACGGCAGGGACACGGGGCAGGGTGCTCCGGCTCGCCCGTGAGGAAAACATCCCCCTTATGTTCAGCCTGTCGCAATTAAGTTACTGGCATGCAAAACACCTGGGCGATGCCGGTATTGAGGCCATGAAAATACGGGGACGGATGCAGGAGGGGATGGCGGCGGACATCGTCGTATTTGATCCGGACCGGGTAACGGACAACGCTGATTTCGATCTGGGCGCCAACGGCCGGCCGACTACCGGCATCCCGTACGTCCTGGTCAACGGCCGGTTCGTCGTGGATGATTCCGAGGTGAAAAAAATCATGGCCGGCCAGGCAATCCGTTATCCTCCTGAAAACACCGGCCGGTTTGTCCCGGTAACGGAAGAACAATACCCGCTTACAAAAAACTAGAACAGGAGTTATAGTCTTGCCCGTGCCCAGTGCCCAATCTCCAGTCACGTTCCGTGACAACCTGCCGGATAAAGTCGATGTGGTCGTTATCGGCGCCGGCATAATCGGCATTTGCACGGCCTGGTTCCTCGCCAGGGACGGACATTCCGTACTGGTATGTGAAAAGGGACGCGTGGCAGGCGAGCAGTCCAGCCGTAACTG
The DNA here is from genome assembly GCA_965116495.1 of Gammaproteobacteria bacterium. Classification (GTDB taxonomy): domain Bacteria; phylum Pseudomonadota; class Gammaproteobacteria; order Eutrophobiales; family Eutrophobiaceae; genus JAAXHV01. The sequence continues at coordinate 2,535,560 of OZ220696.1, forward strand.
GGGCTGGGTCCGGCAAACAGGCCGCGATGAAGCGGAACTGCCGATCATGATGGATTCCATCAATATCTGGGAATCAATAACGGCTGAAATCGAGGAAGATACCGGTTTTCAACGCGGCGGCGTGCTGTTCCTGGCGGAGAATGAAAAAGATCAGAACACATTTGAACAGTGGTTGCCTGTTGCCGCAAAGTACGGACTTGATACCAGGGCACTGACCCGGTCAGAAGTGGAGGAAACCGTCGACTGTAACAGGAATAAATGGGTCGGCGGCCTCTACACGAAAAGCGACGGCAGGGCGGAGCCTTTCAGGGCAGTGCCGGCCATGGCCCGGGCAGCACAAAAGGACGGCTGCAGGATCATTGAAAACTGCGCGGTGCGCAGTATCGAAACGGAAGCAGGCGAGGTCAGCCTGGTAATCACGGAACAAGGTGAGGTAAAAACCGGTGCCGTAGTCTGCGCCGGCGGCGCCTGGTCATCTCTATTCCTGGCCAACCTCGGCGTTTCCCTGCCGCAACTCCTGGTACGCGGCACCGTTGCCAGGACAAAGCCGGGACCGGAGGTGTTTCCGGGTTGTGCGGGCTCCCACAGGTTTGCGTTCAGGCGGCGCCAGGACGGCGGTTATACCCTGGCTCTCGGGAATTACCTGGAACACTTCATCAGCGATAACAGTTTTCGTTATTGCCTGAAATTCCTGCCGGCCCTGAGGCAGTCCTGGGATGGGATCAGGTTCCGGATTGGTGATGGCCTGCTGGAACGCCTGTTCCCGACACGTAAATGGCAGGCCGACGAGACAACACCTTTTGAGCGCACCCGTGTACTCAACCCACCGCCATGCCCTTGGGCGCTGAAACAGATTCAGGAACGCCTGGCTAAAAGCCTGCCGGTACTGGCTCAGACGGGTATCGAAGAGGCCTGGGCAGGCATGATCGACGCGCCACCGGATTTCGTGCCGGTCATGGACGCCATACCGGATTACCCGGGTCTGTACCTGGCCACGGGTTTCAGCGGCCACGGTTTCGGCATAGGTCCGGGCGCGGGCCGGGTGATGGCGCGCCTGGTACAGGGCAAACCGGCGGAACGTGATCTTACCCGGTTCCGCTTCTCGCGTTTTACCGACGGAAGCCCCGTAATCCCCGGTCCTGCGCTGTAAGCGCTTACCGATTTTCACTTTAAGATAACAGTTTTGAACGTACTGATTAATAGTATCGGTGTGGCGCATGTCATACTGCGTTGTTAAAATGTATACTTGTTTACAACGATATGTCCGGTGCGGGCAGGTCATTTCTCTCAGGGGGAAAAATTCAATGAGGTGTAATCCAACCTGTTATTTCAGAAATTTAATTCTATCCATCCTGGGTGTTGTATTGTTCGCGCCCACTGCCTCTGCTGAACTGGAAGAGATTATCGTGACCGCAACCAAGCGCGCCGAAAGCTCCCAGGATATACCGCTTTCCATCGAAACCGTGTCGGGTGAAACAATGATGGATATGGGCATCACCGATCTCGCCGAACTTGCGGATACCATTCCCAATTTACAGGTAGGCTATGGTGTTACATCCCAGGCCATTGCCATCCGCGGCCTGGGGACAGGTCAGGAACGCAGCTTCGAACAGTCCGTCGCCATGTTCATCGACGGGATTTACATGCCCCGTTCACGCCAGTACCAGTCCCCCTTCCTTGACGCGGAACGGGTCGAGGTGGCTCGCGGCCCGCAGTCCGTCATACACGGCCTTAACTCGACTGCCGGTGCGATCAGTATCGTCACTAACAAGACCCGTCCGGGCGATGCGGCATTCCTGGACCTGACTGCGGACTATGAACTGGAACACGGCGGACCGTCACTGGTTGCTATCATCGGCGGCTCCCCGTCCGACACGCTGGGCCTCAGGGCCGCGTTGAAAATTTCAGGCCGTGACGGGTATTTCAATAATTCGTTTACCGGTGAGGACGAGGGCGATACCGATGAGATGTTGCTTCGTATCAGCGCGGTGTGGGAGTTGAGCGAGGACGTTACCCTGAATGTCAAGTATGAGCGGGCCGAAAAGGAGATGGAAGGCAATACGGGCGAGTTGTTCGATGATGATGCCGGCACCTTTGCCGCGGGGACCGGGTTCGCCGAACCCAACGACGGCGTACTGAACTGGTCCCGCACGTCAAATGGCTGTGAACCTGATCGCAGTGGTTTGCCTGATCCCATTACAGTAGCCGGAGCCCAACCGGAAACCTGTCCGGAGCAACGCACACAGACTGATACCATCATAGCCGGCATCGAATGGCAACTCCCCGGTCATGTGTTGTCCGTTGCCGGTGGCCATTCGGAATTCGAATACGATATATCTCTCGACCTGGACACATACTCAGACGCGTTTGTGGTTGCAGGCATCGATGAGAACTTCGAGCAGGACTCCGTCGAGATCAGGTTAACGTCGGAAAAAGGCGGGATGATCGATTACCTGGTGGGAGGTTATTACCAGAAATGGGAAAACTATAACTTGAACCCTGCCCAGTATGGTCCGGCGTTACTGGGGGGCCTGTTGAGCGCTGCCGGCCCCTTCGGCGCTAACGTTATGATAGATACCGGGAATTCTTTTGAACAGGAGTCCGAGATCTGGTCGGCGTTCGGTCAGGTTACCGTGAATGCTACGGACTCCCTGCGTATCACTGGCGGTGTTCGTTACACCGATGAAGACAAGCAGTCGTTGTATGACACGCGCTGTCATCTTGGTTTTGTCGATGCAGGTTTACTGATACCTCAACCTCTGCCCGGCCCGTTAGCCCTGTGTAACACCGATCCCTCTTCGGTTGGATTATTTGTAGACCGAAGCAGCGACAACTGGCTGCCGGAAGTGGCGCTGCAGTGGGACATGAATGAAGATATCATGCTGTATGCCAAGTGGGGCGAGAGCGCCAAGTCTGGTGGTTTTACTTCCGCCCAGAGAACCGCTCCGGGCGGGATGCCCTTTGCGCCCGAAGATCAGGAATACGATGATGAGGAAGCCACAGGTTACGAGGTCGGTTTCAAGTCCCGCCTGCTCAATAATTCCGCTGAACTGAATGTGGCCTTCTACCGCACCGAGTTTGATGACTTGCAGGTGAACTCATTCACACCGTCCGGCGCGGTTATCGTACAGCGTGTGACCAACGCCGCCTCTGCCGTATCACAGGGCATCGAAGTGGATGGACGCTGGCAGGCCGGCGACTGGTTGTTACTGGGCGCCTCATTTGCCTACACCGATGCGGAATACGACAGCTTCGTGAATGGAACCTGTAATTTTGCCAGCGGTATGACCAGTCCCTGCGACCAGTCTGACCGGTCATTGCCCCTCGCGCCCGAGTGGACCGGCAATATTTACGCCAATACAAGCTTTCCGATTGCCGATAACATCACCGGGATTGCCGACCTGAACGTGTCGTTCAGCGATGAGTTTTATACCGATGCCTCGCTGGAACCGGCAGGCTTGCAGGACTCCTATGCAAAGCTCTCGGCGCGTATCGGGGTTGAGGCAGCAGACGGCAAATGGACCCTGGCGCTGGTGGGCCGCAACCTGACGGATGAGAAAGTGTTATCCAGTTCACAGAGTTTCCTGGCGTCCCTGTTTCAGACAACCTACCTTGGATACCTGGAGCCGCCCAGGACAATCATGATACAGGGGAACTACCGGTTCGGCGGCGAATAATCTTCTTGATAGCCTGTGGGGACGGATTTTAAATCCGTCCCCTGTACGGCCAGGTATCAGGGGAAAATCCATGATCAGGCTCGATTATTATGTAAGACGGAAACCCGGTGTCGACCTGCAGGATTTCAAAAACTGGTGGACCCGCCGACATGCCGATTTATGGCGCAAATCCGCTGAGACGCTGGGCATCAGACGCCACGTGCAACTGGTGGGTGATCCTGAAAACTCCATCGGCATCGGTTACCGCAAGGCCTATGACGCCACCGGCGAACCTTTCGATGGCCTGGCCACAACCTGCTGGGCGGATATCCGCATACTACAGGCTGCGCTGGAAACCCCCGCCGGACAGGTGGCGTACCAGGAGATACTGGCGGACGAACTGGAACACATCGATACTTCCCGTTGCCGTTTATCCTTCGGCGTAAACCATGCCGTGATTTTTCCGCGGGAGAACATCGAGGCTACAAAAGAAACCGACTATACCCGGATAGCCTACTTCCCCGATGCCCTGCCCGGCCTGGCTATCCCTGAAGTGCAACGCCACTGGATTGCGGTGCATGGCGGCCTGACCCAGGACTATGCGCCTAACTCCCCTAACGCCAAATACATACAGGTGCACAGTTGTGAGCACGAACTTGCAGAAAGGATGCGAGCCGACCGCAACATGCCGGAACACGACCGGCACTTCGGCCATGCCGAGGTCTGGACCTCGCCCGCCGACCAGGAACGGGCTGCCAATAACCCCAGGCGTCAGGAGTTGTTTCCTCTCTACATCGAGGACATCGAGAACTTTGCCGATTCACACACCGGATACCTGCTGGCCGGCAAGGATCATTACGTGGTAAACAAGGAGATATACACTTCTCCCCTGCCGAACCCCAGGCCGGAAGTCAAGGGGTCAGAGTAAAAAAATCGAGGTACATATATGCGATACCCGCAAGCGCCTTTTTTTACTCTGACCCCATATATTAAGGATGCCGGCCAAGTGATTAAGTGACCCTGCCCAAAAAATCATATCGTCATTCCCGCGCAAGCGGGAATCCAGTCGGTTAAACTATTCCTTATACTGTTCCGTAAACAATGAGCGTAAATATCGACATGAGCGGCAGGGTCGCGTTGATCACCGGCGCGGCGCGGGGCATCGGCGCGGCGACTGCGCGGGCATTCGCCGAGGCAGGCGCGAACCTGGTGCTGACTGACAGGCTGGAGGGGGTGAAACAAGTTGCCGCCGACCTGGAAGGCTACGGTATCAAGGCGGTGGCTTACGTTGCTGATATTTCCAGACCGGAGAACTGCGAGGCGGTTGCCGGCCTGGCTATGTCTGAATTCGGCCGGCTGGATTATGCCTTCAACAATGCGGGCGTCGGTTCTTCACCGGCTCCCGTGGGCGAGATGGCGGACGAGGACTGGCACCGGATTATGGATGTCAACCTGAACGCGGTGTATTACTGCATCAAGCACCAGGTGCACGCGATGCTTGCCGATGGCGGTGGCGTCATCATCAACAACAGTTCTTTCTGCGGCGTCGCCCCGCTCCAGGATTCCAGTATCGAATACACATCCGCCAAGCACGGCGTCATCGGCCTGACCCGGCAGGTCGCCCTGAACCACGCGGCCGAGGGCATCCGCTGCATCGCAGTGTGTCCGGGTTTTATCATGACGCCGCTGACGGACGCCGACCAGGGAAGCCCCATAAGCAAGGAAACCCGGGAGTGGATGCTTAACCGTACTCCCCAGGGCCGCCTGGGACAACCGGAAGATGTCGCCAGGGTCGTCCGCATGCTGTGTTCGGAGGAAGCGGCTTACATCAACGGCGCGTGGATCCCGGTGGACGGCGGCCTGCTGTTGTCCTGAAACAGTGCCCATCCTATTTCCGGAACAGTTTTTACGTCGAATGCTGATAAGTCAGATTTAAGGCGCCTGGGAATGGATTCGTCAAGCAGCAATTTCATTGGTCAATGCGTGTTTTGCCTGTTCAAGCGCCATAATCGCTTGTTCACGACTGACTGTAGGAAAGTCTTCAAGAAAGGTATTCAGGGTTTCGCCACTCTCAAGATAGTCCATCATTGTTTGAAACGGCACTCGGGTGCCATAAAAAACACAAGCTCCACTCATGATACCTGAGTTTGATACAATCACTTTCATCTCATCCATAATATCAACACCAGTATGATTAGTAAGTTTCTGTCTGATAATTATATCCTGTCAGTAACTACAATGTTCGACCCCATTGATATGGCGCGCTGGGTTCACGGTATGGTAGCAGACCGGCCGGCCGATTCATGATGTTCCTGCCCCTGAATTGATACTTTCGGGTGATGTTTAAAGGCAAAAAATACGTTACCGTTTGAATTCAGGCCACGGCGTTTGCCGAAACAGGAGGAGAACAAAATATGAGTAACAAACCAGTCGTCGTCTACGGCGCCAGCGGCTATACCGGCCGCCTGGTATGCGAATATCTGAGGCAATACCAGATCCCCTTTGTCGCCGCGGGCCGCAACAGGGAGCGCCTGGATAAGATCATGTCCATGGTGCCCGGCATCGAAACCGCGGACTATGAGATTGCGGAGGTAGAGCACAGCGTTCAAGGACTAGCTGACCTGTTCAAAGGTGCTGAGGTGGTCTGCAACGTGATAGGCCCCTTCGAGTACCTCGGCGAACCGGTCGTGGAAGCCGCGTTGAAAGCGGGCTGCCATTATATCGATACGACCGGCGAGCCGGCGTTCATCAAATCTGTTAAAGCAAAATTCGGCAGCCTTTATGCTGATGCCGGCCTGGCCCTGGCGCCCAGCGTCGCCTATATGTATGCGCCCCTGGACATCTGTGCCCGTTACTGCCTGGAAAAAGAGGGCATAGACAGCCTGGAGGCCGTGGCCTCGGCCACTGCCATCCCCACCTATGCGTCCACCCAATCCATTTTTGCCCTGTTCAAGGAACCGGCGACATTCCTGGAGAATAACCGCATAGTGGAATGGCCGGCGGCCAGGGGTTACGAGGTGATGGTGTCGGGCCACGCCATTACCCAGTTTGCCCATCCCTGGGGCGGGGGTGGCCTGCCGATCTGGTTCGAGGACGACTACCGGGTGCGCAATTGCAGGCAATTGACCAGTTTTACCAACCGACCCATGTTCGAGGCCGTGGTAAATATTCACAAACACTATGAGGAGAATATCAAGCCCCTGCCCAGGGAGGAGCAGGAAAAGGCCTTGAGTGAGCTCGCCGCGGGCATGCAACCGGGAGAGCCGCCCCGGGAGAACATGTTAATCCACCGCACCAGCGACCAGGTGGTGGGTACGGGCAGCTCCGCGCAACGCACGGTCGTGTTGCGCAGCGGACCGGCCTACCACCAGACCGGTATCTTCCAGGCGGCCGCGGCCAACAAGTTGCTGCACGATGGTACTGACAAGGCTGGTTTTGCCTCACCCTGCGAAGTGGCTGGTCACCGTTACCTGCTGGGTGAGTTGAAAAATTTTCTGCCCACTGAACTGGAAATCAGCTAACACATCGCGATGCGCATTATCGACTTCTTCGACCAGGGCGTTCGCTATTACACCGACAAGGTAGCTATTGTCGACAACAACAGCCGCTATACCTACGCGGAGGCAGACCGGCAGGTACACCGGATTGCCGCGGCCATTCACGGCAACGGTTTCGGCAAGGGAACCCGCGTCGGTGTGTATTCGCCCAATTCAAACGCTGCCTGGCTGGCATTACTGGCCTTGATGCGGGCGGAAGGGGTGTGGTTGCCGATCAACCCGCGCAATAATGCTGCAACCAATATCGACCTGGGCAGCCGGTTCGGGATGGACATGCTGTTCTACGATTCCTGTTTCAATGAACAGGTAAAGGAGATACAGGCGGCAGTGCCCGGAATAAGGGAATTTGTCTGTATTGAAGGCGAGGGGAGCGTCGGCAGGGGACTGGCTGAATTTACCGGGGGACACGGTGACTATCACCAGACAGGTCCTCAGCAGGCAGGTGAAGTGGCTGCGATATTCCCTACCGGCGGCACCACCGGCAAATCCAAGGGTGTGTTGATGAACCATGAAGCCCTGGAGACCTTCGCAGCGAATTATTATGCGCATTTCCACTACCGTGAAGACAGCGTAAATCTGGTTGTCGCGCCGATGACCCATGCTGCCGGTATCATGGGTTGCCTTCATTTCACGCGCGGCGGCAAGAACGTGGTGGTCAAAAACGTGGACCCGCTGTCGATCATGCAGGATATTCAGACGCACAGAGTGACGCACCTGTTCCTGCCGCCCACGTTGATGTACATGATGCTCGCCCATTCGGACGTGGGGAAATATGACTACTCGTCCCTGCAGCACTTCGTCGTCGGCGCTGCCCCCACCTCCCTGGAAAAACTCAAGGAGGCGGTAGCGGTATTCGGGCTCTGCATGTCAGAAGCCTACGGCCAGGTTGAGGCCCCGGCCGCGATTACCCTGAAAGCGCCCTGGGATTACCTGGATGGGGACGGCGATATAGATGAAGAACGATTAAAAAGTATTGGCCGGCCCGGCTGTTTCAACCAGGTGAACATATTTGACGAAGATGGAAAAGAAGTTCCTCGCGGCCAGCCGGGAGAAATTTGCGTAAAAAGCCGCCTGGTCACGCTCGGTTACCTGGATGACCCGGAAGCCACGCTCGAAGCGTTCCGCAACGGCTGGTTGTGGACGGGGGACATAGGGATTATGGATAACAACGGTTATATCAACATAGTAGACCGCAGGAAGGACATGATCATCAGCGGCGGCTTCAACATCTATCCCAACGAAGTGGAGCAGGTGTTGATGGAACATCATGCAGTACAGGAAGCGGCCGTCATCGGTATTCCCAGCGAGAAATGGGGAGAAGCGGTAAAAGGCATCATTCAGTTGCGACCAGGACAGGAGGTAAGTGAACACGAACTGATTGCTCTGGCAAAAGAAAAACTGGGCAGCGTCAAAGCGCCGAAAAGCATCGACTTTATCGAAGAGTTCCCCAAGAGCGCGGCAGGAAAAGTATTGAAAACCGAACTGCGCAAACCTTATTGGCAGGGCAGGGAAAGAGCTGTAAATTAGCTTGCCAGCATACCGCCGTCAACTTGCAGATAGGCGCCATTTACGTATGCGGCATCCTCCGAACACAGCATTCGCACCACATTGCCGATATCTTCCGGCTGTCCAAGCCGTCCTTGTGGAATACGGGCGATTAGCCCTTCTCTGGCTTCACCCTGCAGGCTGGCTTGCGTCATCGCTGTCTCAATAAAACCCGGGCCGATAGCGACACAACGAATACCTTTACCGGCATACTCCAGAGCGGTTGAACGGGTAAGTCCGACGATGCCATGTTTTGCGGCCACATAGTGGGAGAAGCCGGCTACCGGGCGCATGCCGCAGATGGAAGAGGTATTAATTATAACGCCTCTTCCCGTTTCCAGCATGGCGATGACCTCATATTTAATACAGTGGAAAACACTGCTCAAATTAACCGCTATCATCCTGTCCCAGTTGTCTCTGGTTATTTCGTGGAGAGATACGGGATCCCCGCCAATTCCTGCGTTATTAAAAGCAAAATCCAGGCGCCCGTATTCTGATACAGCCAGTTTGACCATTGCCTCGCACTCTTCAGGCCTGGAAACATCTGTTATCCTGGCTTTTGCAGTACCGCCTGCTGCTTCAATATTACCGGCAAGATCCTTCACCTCTTCCAGGATGTCAGTGAGTACGACTGTTGCGCCTGCATCGGCCAATGCTCTCGCCGCGGCCGCGCCAATGCCTCGAGCAGCTCCTGAAATAACAGCTACTTTTCCACTGAAATCAATTTCTGTACTCATAGCACTCTTCCCTGTTTACATTAGCCTCATTAGTTTTCGTGATTCTCAGATCCGAATGTCACAGCGTTAATTTAATCCAGGCTGAACAGGGTCGGGAGTGGTTCGGTAATAACAGGTTCGTCCAGAATTATATGTTCTCTTGTTCCCAGGTAGTGAGACAATCCAGGGTTTACAAAAAGTTCAATATCTTCAGTCAACATGTGCATCATGCGTTCAGCTTCAGGATCATTCATAGCGTCAGGGGCAGAGCGTGCGAGCCATGCCTCAGCCTGACCTATATTGGTATCCAGATTTTCAAACTCATCGCCCAGCAAAGATTTAAAATCATCAATAACTTTGGATTCGACGCGATGACCCTGTATGTACTTATCAAAAGGCAAACGCTTTATGAACTGGCGCGCCAGGGTGCCATGACAGTTTATCCAGTGTAATTGGGCCTGGGCCAGAGACAATCCCGGCAGACGTTGCGGCACATAGAACACCTTCATATAGTTTGTGTCATCGGTTGCCACATAGCTCTCACGAGAAAAAACCTGAGGAATTTCAATGGAAAGCCAGTAATCGGATCGTGAAAAGTTAACGTAGCTATTACAGGATTTGTGTAAATCAATTATTTCATTACGGACTTCTCTGCGGGCAAGACCTGATTTAAAAAGTTCGAAGTCATTAATATGCATCTGATCGACGAAATCATACCCATCCGTTGCGGTGCCGTATATTTGAACAAGTAGTTTGTGTAGTTCATCTTCAAACAGGGTTTCGCATTTCACGTACTTGCGGATGCCCAGTTCACCTGCCAATTGCAAACTTTTTTCACTATGTTCATTCAACCAGAAATTTCTGAAATCATCCGGAGATATATCATCATGCTTGCGAACGACGTAGTTAAGGGTAATCATTGTTGAAATATTTCCACATTATTTATGTGTGCGCGGATTCCAGATATACGGATTAAATTGCATAACCGCCATCCACCTTGATTTCCACACCTGTAGAGAAACCGGATGCATCGGAGGCCAGGTATAATACGGCGTAGGCAACCTCTTCAGGGATACCCAGACGCCCCATGGGATGCTGTCTTATAATCTCTTCGTTCATGGCTTTTATATCCCCTTCCATGAAGGTGTCTGCCCATGACTTCATTGCTGCCTGAGACATGGGAGATTCAATAACTGCCGGATGTACGGTATTGACGCGAATTCCCATATTGAGGTCGGCACACTCAACGGCAACCGCCTTGGAAAATAAATGTACTGCCGCTTTACTTGCGCAATAGGCGGAATGGCCGGTACTTCCTTTTAAAGCGGCACAAGAAGATATATTGATAATGGAACCGCCTTGTCCTGCGACACCCTGAGGGCGCATCGCCCGAACGGCCTCCCTGGTACCCAGGAACACACCGTCGATATTGGTGGTCATGAGTTTTTTCCATTGTGTCAGAGACGTATCAGACAAAAAACGAACGTCAAATATGCCGGCATTGTTTACGAGTATATTAAACCCGCCGAACATATCGATAGTGCCGTCAACGACCTCAGCCCATCCTCCTTCAGAGGTGACATCAAGGTGAAGGAAATGGGCTTCATAACCTGTGGCGCGAATGGAATGCGCGACGTCCTCACCCTCATCATCCAAAATATCAGTAACAATTATTTTTGCGCCAGCTTCAGCCAGGGTCCTGGCACAGGACATACCTATACCCATTGCTGCGCCGGTGACAATAGCAACTTTGCCTTTCACATCGATAGTCATAACGAAAATCTCAAGTCAACCTGGTAGTTTCAAGCCTGGGGCTGATTTTCCACCTCCGGTTGCTTAAATACCTTTATAGGGGGTGCAGGCTTTGTGTATTTTTCTATTTCTACCAGACAACTATGGGCTGTCGGTCCCTGCGCCAGTTTTGATGTGCCTTTGTCCCGGGTCAGCACATTGGGATTACCGTGTACCTCCAGGCTGTTGTCACTCTGCGGGTTTTCGGGGTCATACCAGGAGCCTGTGGGCAACTCCACTACTCGGGGTCTGATCCTATCCGTCAATTGCGCAGATGCGAGACAGGCTCCGCGTTCATTGAACAGACGAACGATATCTCCGTCTTTTATGTCCCGGTGAGCAGCGTCTGACGGGTGCATACGAACTATTTCCCTGCCATGTATCTTTGCATCACGGCTGCTACGTCCAAAATCCAGTTGACTATGCAGCTTATTCTTCGGCTGGTTGGAAATAAGATGAAGAGGGTATTGCGTGGCGAGTTGACTCCCCAGCCACTCGTCTTTGTCGAGCCATGTCGGATGACCTGGACAATCATCATAATCAAAACCTGCAATTGTTTCAGAGTAAATCTCTATCCTGCCGGAGGGAGTGGTCAAAGGGTATTTCTCTGGATCCTTACGATATAATTCAATGGGCCACGCTTTTTGTGCAAACTGGTCTTTCATATCAATTTGTTCACCTGCCCAGAATTCATCAAAACCCGGTAACGTAACGTCAGCCTCGGCGGCATTCTCACGGGTTGTTTCATAGATATCTCTTACCCAGGCCATGGCGTCTTTTCCTTCCGTAAATTTTTCATGAAACCCAAGTCGCTTCGAGAGTTCGGAAAATATCTCATAATCGTCGCGAGACTGAGCGAATGGTTCGACCGCCTTGTGCATAGGTGTTAGAAAATGATCATAACTTCCACCACCTATATCGTGCCGTTCCAACGGTGTCGTACAAGGGAAGACAATATCAGCACGACGGGCGGTTGCCGTCCATACCATCTCGTTAACAATAATTGTCTCTGGTTTTGTCCATGCCCGACATAGGCGATTCAGGTCCTGGTGGTGGTGAAACGGATTGCCACCTGCCCAATATATCAACTGTATATCCGGGTATAAGTATGATTTACCGTCATAGTTGTAGGTTTTCCCTGGATTGAGAAGCATGTCCGCAATGCGCGCAACCGGAATAAAAGTGTCCAACGGGTTTGATCCCTGAAGAAACGAGCCTAATGAAAAATTCGGCATAGACCGTCCGCCGAACCCGATATTGTGTATGCAGCCGTACCCAAATGTAATACCGCCGCCGGGCAATCCGATATAGCCCAATAATGACGCCAGTACCATTGCCATCCAATAACTCTGTTCACCGTGTTCCTGGCGCTGTAATGACCAGCTTACACTGATCACACAGCGCCTGGCCGCCATGGTGTAAGCCAGTTTACGAATAATGTCTGCGTCAACAGTGCAGAGTTCTGCCGCCCAATCAGCGTCCTTGGACTGGCCGTCTGTTTCTCCCATCAAATAGGGCAAAAACCTGTCCCAACCGACGCAATACTTGTCGAGAAAAACTTGATCATGAAGGTTTTCTACTACCAGGGTATGTGCAAGACCCAACATAAACGCGACGTCACTGTTCGGAATACATGGAATCCAGTGTGCCCCGGTTTCATCAGCGATATCATCCCTGACCGGACTGATATTATAGACCTGTACGCCCGCATTCTTAAGTTCGTCAAGCTTGCCTTTTGCGCTATGGCATCCCAGGCCGCCTGCATTGACCTGGGTATTTTTTAAGGCAGCGCCTCCAAACAAAACCAGGGAACCGGAATGTTCGATAATATCCTCTATTGTCTGTGGCTCCATAGCCCATTCGTAGAAAGATCTACCGAACACATGAGGAAGAATTACCCAAGCCGCGGCACAGGAATAATCATCCCTGCTGTCAACATAACCGCCGAACATTTTAAGGAAACGATGAATCTGACTCTGGGCGTGATGAAATCTCCCCGCGCTGGCCCAACCGTAAGAACCTCCGAAAATAGCTTCATTGCCGTAATCGCGCCTGACCTGACTTAATGATTCTGCTGCAAGCTCCAAGGCCTTCTGCCAGTCAACCGGCACAAATGGTTCTTTGCCGCGTCTAGTTCTGTCACTTGAACGGCCGTCTTCCAGGTAACCTTTTCGAACCATCGGCTGCGCGACACGAACATCCGGATCCTGCGCATCCAAAAGTGAGTGCCGTATATCGCTGGGATATTCATCAACCTCGTAAGTATGTATCTTCGCAAGTTTCCCATTTTCAGCTTGCACAAGATAATTACCCCAGTGACTTGCCGTTGGCATTGTGGCCATTTTTATCTCTCGTCTATATTGTCTGTCTGGAGTTCCGACTATCCCTTGTATACTGTAATAACTCTTGCGGCCCTGAATCCGTTCACGTTACATCCTTCTTTTACATGCTCACGGCTAATTTTGACCGCCCGGGTTGAGAAGCTCTCTCATTAGTCCAGTGGCTCCCAGGTTCAATAATATGCCGTTCAATGCTAATGGAAATTCAGCCTGCTCAACTCACCTGAAAGTATGATTTTGCAGTCTAAAGGGAACTCCGGAATTAATCAGGGATCCCCTTAATCAACGGAGTATGCCTAGCTCTTTCAGGCGCCGCACAGCCTGGGTACGGCGGGTCACGCCAAGTTTGTTGAAAGATGAGCGCACAAATGGGGTCAGGTCGCACAATGCACATATAGTATCGGGTCAGGCAGCCTCAGGTTGCCTGACCGGATTACGCCAGCACTCCCACAGTGATTGCAGTTTTGCACGCGTCCTGGCGACGTTCTCTGACTTGATGTAACCGTACCCGCGCACCTGTTCCGGCAAGCCGGCAATCTCGATTGCCAGCGGATAATTTTCGTGGTCCAGGGTCTGCAGCAATTCGGCAACAGTCTGCTCATACTCGCTGATCAATTCCCGTTCCATCTTCCGCTCAGGTGTCCAGCCGAACGGATCGAACGGCGTGCCGCGCAGGAACCTGAGCCGCTTGAGTAGTCCGAACAGCGGCAACAGCCAGGAGCCGAATTCCATTTTGCCGGGCCTGCCGGTGAGCTTGTCCTTGCGCGCCAGCAGGGGTGGAGCAAGGTTGAAACGCAGGCTGTAATCGCCTTCAAACTGCTCGTCGAGTTTTTGTTTGAATGCCGGGTCGCAATACAATCGCGCAACCTCGTATTCGTCCTTGTAGGCCATCAACTTGTAGGCATAGCGGGCAACAGTTGCGGTCAGGCCCGTCCTGCCGGGGAACTGTTTCTGCTCCACAGCCTCAACCGAACGCACCAATGCCGTGTAGCGTTGCGCGTATGCCGCGTCCTGGTAATCCTTCAGATCCGCCGCGCGCCGCGTGATAAACGCTTCCAGCGGTTCGTCTGAAACATCAGTGTTAGCCTTATCCGGATTACCGCACAGTTCATTTACCGCTTCAGGGTTATGCGCGGCGCGGCGTCCCCAGGCAAACGCGTCCTGGTTCCATTGTACGGCCACACCGTTCATTTCTATCGACCGCATGATAGCCTCTTCCGACAACGGGATGAGTCCCTTCTGCCAGGCGTAGCCGACCATGAACAGGTTGCCCGCTATCGCATCGCCGAGCAGGCGCGTCGCCAGGCGGGTGCTTTCGATCATCTCGAGACGGTCGCGGCCCAACGCGCCTTGCAGGCGTTTTCGCAGGGATGAGCCGGGGTAGCGCAACTCGGCGTTGCGGGTGAAGTCACCGGTGATGGTCTCATGGGTGTTGACTACGGCGTGTGTTTTGTCGGGGCTTAACACCGGGAGAACGCTGTCGCCGGCCGCCACGATTAGATCGCAGCCGAGCAACAGGTCAACGGCGCCGGCGTTCAGGCGCACGGCATTGATGCTCTCGGGCGTTGCGCCGATACGCAGGTGGGTCAGCACCGGCCCTCCCTTCTGGGCAAACCCCATCTGGTCAACCACCACGATGGCGCGACCGTCGATATGTGCGGCCATGCCCAGCAGCGCACCGATCGTGACCACGCCGGTGCCGCCCACTCCGGCGATCAGGATGCCATGAGTGCCTGCCGTGAGATCGGGTTTATCGGGTTCCGGCAGAACGCGTAACGTTTGGGGCAAGGCATCGGCAACAGGGCCGATCCCCTTGCCTTTGCGCAGGCCGCCCCCGACCACAGTGACGAAACTCGGGCAGAAACCTTCTGCGCAGGAATAGTCCTTGTTGCAGGAAGACTGGTCGATACTGCGCTTATGGCCGTAATCCGTGTCCAGGGGCTGTACCGACACACAATTGGACTGGACGCTGCAATCGCCGCAACCCTCACACACCCTGTCATTGATGAACAACCGCTTTGCCGGGTCGGGGAACATGCCGCGCTTGCGCCGCCGGCGTTTTTCCGCGGCGCAGGTCTGGTCGTAAATGAGGACAGTCGTACCCTCAACCTCGCGCAGGTCACGCTGCACCTGGTCCAGTTCCCTGCGGTGATGCACGGCTGTTCCCGGCGCAAACCCGGGAGTGGCGCCGTATTGTTCCGGTTCATCCGTAACAACTTCAATCCTCTTTACCCCTTCGGCGTAAACCTGTTGAGTAATTTGCCGGACCGACAGGGGACCGTCCACGGGTTGACCGCCGGTCATGGCGACGGCATCGTTGTAGAGAATTTTATAGGTCATGTTCACGCCGGACGCTACGGCCGCGCGGATGGCAAGGGTCCCGGAATGGTAATAAGTGCCGTCCCCGATCTGGGCAAAGATGTGCCGGGTCTTCACGAACGGCGCCTGCCCGATCCAGGGCGCGCCCTCCCCGCCCATCTGGGTCCAGTTATAGACGTCCCGTTCCATCCAGGTAGCCATGAAGTGACACCCTACACCGGCGGTTGCACGGCTCCCTTCAGGGACTTTGGTAGACGTGTTGTGGGGACAGCCGGAGCAAAAGTAGGGTAACCGGGAAATCTCCGCCGCTGGTCTTGACAAGGCCTGTTCCTGCTGGTTTTTCAGGAACTCAAGGCGCGCCTGTAACCTGTCATTGTCATGGAAGTAGCTGATCCTGGCGGCGATTAACCGGGCGATCCGGTCTGCGTCCAGTGTCCCCGCCGGATCGACAAGCAATTGATCGTGTTCGTCGTGACGGCCGACGATGCGCGGCCGTTCTGATTCCGGCAGCAGATAACAGGCCTTGCGCATCCCGTGTTCAACCTGTTCCCGTTTATCTTCGATGACGAATACTTCTTCCAGCCCCCGGGCGAATTCTCGGTAGCTCTGCTCGTCGACCGGGAAAGGCATACCCACCTTGAGGACCGTGATGCCGACCGCCGCGGCTACGCCTTCGTCTATGCCCAGGTCCAGCAAGGCCTGCTGCACATCGCGCCAGGTCTTGCCCATGGCCGCAATCCCGAACCGGGGCCTGGCGGACGGGTGTGATATGAAATTAAGGTGGTTGGCCCGGGCGAAGGCAAGCGCGGCGGGCAGGCGGTAATGACGCAGGCGCGACTCCTGCAGGGAAAACATATCCCCTTGCCGGGAATTGACGCCGCCGGGCGGGAATTCAAATTCCGGGGTTAGAATTTTTATATGTTGATGATCCGCCCGGATGGACGCCGCAGTCTCTATCGTCTCAGGCAGCAGTTTGTAGCCAATCCAGTTGCCGCTGAACCGGGACAAGGCGATGCCCAGCAATCCCATATCGAACACTTCCTGGATGTCCGCCGGGTACAGGACCGGCATCAGCAGGTCTTCGAACAACAGTTCGGAGTGCCAGGCGGAGATGGTGGAGGTCATGTTCGGATCATCGCCCGACAGGATCAGCACACCGCCGTGTTCGGCGGAGCCATGCCAGTGGCCCTGCCGGATGGCGTCCAGGCTGCGGTCCACGCCGGGCCCCTTGCCGTACCACATGCCGTAGATGCCGTCGTAGTTGGCATCGTCGAAATAATGGACCTGTTGCGTACCCCACAGGGCAGTGGCTGCCAGGTCTTCATTCAGGCCGGGCCAGAACTTGACGTGATGATCCTGTAAATGTTTCTCGGCGCGCCACAGTTGCTGGTCTATGGCCGTCATGGGCGAGCCGCGATAACCGGAAATGAAGCCCGCGGTATTCAGGCCTGCAGCCTGGTCCCTGCGCCGTTGTACCAGCAACAGCCGGACAATGGCCTGGGTACCGGTAAGATAGACCCGGCCCTCGTCCAGGGTAAATTTATCATCCAGCTTGACTGCGGCCAGCGCCATGGGTTGACGTCCCGTCTAATACAGTTCCAGTTCGGCTTCTACTTCTACCGGTATCCCGAACGGCAATTGCGCCATGCCGACCGCCGAGCGGGTGGAGAGGCCGCGCTCCCTGCCGAAAATTTCCAGTATGGTATTGGAGAAGCCGTTTATCACCAGCATCTGGTTCGTGAAATCCGGCGCCGAGTTGACCATGCCGAGCACCTTGACCCAGCTTTTTATCCGGTCCAGTTCGCCCAGTTCCCGTTGAATCGTGCCCAGCATGGACAGGGCGGTTTTGCGGGCGGCTGCCGCGCCCTGCTCCACGGTCAGGTCGGCGCCGACCTTGCCCAACGGCCGGGCGATGCTGCCGTCGGCCTCCTGGGGACCGTGGCCGGAGACCAGCACCCGCTTGCCGGTCACTTTGATAAAAGCGAGAGGCGCATCCATTCCCGGTGGTATCGCCAACGGCGCCGGCAATACCAGGCCGAGTTCCTTGATACGTTCATCAGGATTGGTTGAATTCAAGTCTTCAGTCACAATCTATTCCTCCACGATGATGGGTTTTAACAATGACATTATGCTGATCGGACGGCAGACCGGCTTATCAAAATCGGCATACCAGTATTCGGAGATATACACCCGTGCAGGGATGGATAAGCCGCCTGCCGGGAAAGATTGGTATTTATATACTACAACTCGGATAATATTAACAGACGGATACACATTTACGGAGACAACATGCCGGTCTTACCCCGACGCTCGCGTCTGAACCATTGTCATAACATTGACGATTTACGCGAGGCGGCAAGAAAACGTCTGCCCAGGTTCATCTTCGATTATCTTGAAGGCGGCGCTGATGATGAATTTACCCTGAACAGAAACCGCAGTGTCTTCACCGAGTATTACCTGTTGCAACGGGTACTGGTCGACATAGCCGGGATCGATACCTCAACCACCGTGCTGGGCGAGAAAGTTGCCTTGCCGATTATCTTTACCTCAACTGGCGCCAACAGACTCTACCATCCCGATGGAGAACTGGCCGTGGCCAGGGCCGCGGCCGAAGCAAATATCATTCAGATACTGGCGGCGACTGCCATGGTGTCTTTTGATGACGTGGCCGCTGAAACAGCCGGCCACAAGTGGTGCCAGATGTATGTGTTGAAGGACCGCGGCTTTACCCGTGAACTGACGGCACACTGCCGTAACCTTGGTTACCGGGCCATGGTACTGACCGCGGACTGCACGGTTGCCGGCAACAGGGAAAGAGACTACCGCAACCGGTTTACACTGCCGCCCAAACCCACGCTGAAGACATTGCAACAATTGTCGGTACGCCCCGGCTGGCTGTGGGAATACCTGCGCTCGCCTGCCTATAGCTTTCCCAACTTTGCCGGAGCGCTGGACAGCCATGACGACGTTGCGTCTATTGTGCAATGGTTCGGCAACCAGATGGATACCACATTTACCTGGGAAGATGCCGCCAAACTGGCGGAAGAGTGGGGTGGTCCGTTCGTAATCAAGGGTATTACCAGTGTTGCAGACGCCAGGCTTGCCGCCGAGGTCGGCGCCCATGGAATTTCCCTGTCCAGTCACGGCGGCAGGCAACTGGATCATGCGCCGTCACCCATGGAAGTGTTGCAGGAGGTTGTGGACAGCGTCGGCGATAAACTGGAAGTGTTCATCGACAGCGGTTTCAGGCGCGGCACGGATATAATCAAGGCGCTGGCGCTGGGCGCCCGCGCCTGTCTCATCGGCAGGCCTTATTTGTACGGCCTGACCGCGGGCGGTGAGGCGGGTGTTACGCGTACGATTGAGATCCTTCGCTCAGAGTTGGAACGTGACATGGCTCTCATGGGTACTACAAGCATCGCCGGTATAACACCGGACTGTCTGCGCCGGCGCCGGGCCGGTTAATTGAATTTCTGATTTTACGGCAGAGAGGCTATGGATTTTTCACTGACTGAAGAACAGCAAATAGCGGTGGACTCGTTCCGACGGTTTGTCGAAACGGAGATACGCCCCGCTATGGAATCCTACGAGGACCAGTTTGTGCCCAGGGAAGAGATGCGTGCATTGATACGGCAGCTACAACCCTTTGGCGTGATCAATGGACCGGTAGTAGAGGAATACGGCGGCTTCGGCCTGGATCTGCTCACTTATGGACTGTTGTTCGAGGAGTTAGCCCGTGTTTCAGCCGACCTGGCGGTTGTCGCCCTGTTGCAGATGGAGAGCAGCAAACTGCTCGCCAGCGTTCCTGGTGAACTGACCGCGCCGTACCTGCATGCCATAGCCGAATGTGACAAGTTTGGATCCATAGGGATCAGCGAACCCGATGTGGGTTCCAATATTGCTGAAATCAGGACCAGGGCTAAACGGGACGGCGATCACTTCGTGATTAATGGCGAGAAACAGTGGATATCCAACGGCCACTACTCCGATTTCAATATCTGCGTGGCTCAGGTTGAGGATGAGGCGACAGGGAACGGGCTGGCATTGCTGCTGGTGGATCGGGAACACGGCTATGAAAGCCGGAATATTCCCAAGCTGGTCCTGAACAGCCAGTCTACGGCACAGTTGTTTTTCAATGACGTACGAGTGCCGGCGGCAAATATGTTGACGCCGCCGGGGAAAGGGTTGGGAAAGATGCTGGGCTTGCTGGAAGCAGGCCGTCCCCTGGTCGGACTGATGGCCGTTGCCGTGGCGCAAGCGGCGCTGGATGATTCCATAGCTTACGCCGGAGACAGGAAACAGCACGGCAAGCCCATTGCCGGACACCAGCTGGTCCAGGCCATGATCGCAGAGATGGCGACGGAAATTGACGCCGCAAGACTGTTGTGTTTTCGTGCTCTCGACCAGATCCAGAAAGGCATCCGCAGTGATATTGAAAGCTCCAAGGCGAAACTGTTTGCCACCGACATGGCGTTGCGGGCCGTGAATAAGGCGATGGAAATCCATGGCGGTAACGGCCTGACGACGGAGTTCCGCGTGGAAAAACTCTACCGCCTGGCGCGTATCTTCCCCATAACCGAGGGGACAACGGAAATGCAGAAATTGATAATAGGCAGGGGTTTACTCGGAGTTCCGGCCTTTTAGAATATGACTCGATTGATTTCTTATGGAGGAATGAGTGAATAAGCGAGGCATTGCCATCATCGGCGTGAGCGAGGTCCCGACCCGGCGCATGCCGGAACGCACACGCTGGGATATCCTGCTCGATGTCTGTATCGGCGCGGTGCGCGACGCGGGCATCGACAAGGACGATATCAATGCGGTGATTTCCCCCAACCCCATGGCGCAACCGCAGATAGCCCTGGAAATGGCGCTGGGAAGAATCCCTGAAGTGCTGGGTTTGAACGGCTGCCGCGATATCTGCGTGACCAACGCCGGCGGCACGTCGACAACCAACTGTATCCGCATCGCCGAACAGCTGATCGATTCCGGCCAGGCCGATTTCGTGCTTATTCCCCATACTACGGTCCAATCGGACATCCCTGTGCAAGACCTGATCAATTTCTTTGCCACGGCGCCGCTGGACAAGGAGTGGGAATATCCCTGGGGGGTGTCGTTCAACGGGTCCATGGGCCTGATTACCCAGCGCTACATGTACGAAACCGGGGCGACGGCGGAGGACATGGCGGCAGTGACCGTGGGTCTCAGGGCCTGGGCGGCGCTGGACCCCAATTCGATATTTTACGAAAAACCCGTGACCCTTGAAGACGTGCTCAATTCCCGCATGGTCAGCACGCCCCTGCATGCCCGGGAGTGCAACCTGCTGGCGGACGGCGGCGGGGCGCTGGTATTGACGTCCCATGACATTGCGAAACAACTTGGCGGCAAGGCTACCTACAAGCTGGGTCATGGAACGCGCTTCATGAGCGCGACGCCGGTGCTGCGCAAGGACGTGTTCCATCGCCGGGCCTACGGTGAAACGAGCGGCGATGCCCTGGAGCAGGCAGGTTTATCGATCGGGGACATGGACCTGCGCCAGATCTACGGCGCCTATCCATACACGCAGTGTTCCGCCCTGGAAGCGTACGGAGTCTGCGCCATCGGCCAAGGGGCGAAACTGTGGGCGGAGGGTCGCTGCAGTCCGGGCGGCGACCTGCCCTGCACCACCATGGGAGACGCCACCGGCCGCGGCCACGTAGGCTCAGGCGTGAGCATGGCCTTCTATATCGATACCGCCAGACAGTTGTTCGGTGAGGCAGGCGAACGCCAGGTCCCGGATTGCGCGCACGCCATCCTTACGACCTCGGGCGGTTCGGTTATGAACGCCTGTACGACAGTATTCGGGAGGGAACCGCGATGAGTGAAAGACAACGACCCCTGCCGGAGATACAGTCTTTTTCCAGGCCGTTCTGGGACGGGACCCGCGCCCACAAACTGCTGATCCAGCATTGCTGCGACTGTGACGCCCTGATCTTCTACCCGCGCCGGGAATGTCCCGAATGCTGGTCCACCAACCTGGACTGGAAGGAAAGCAGCGGCAAGGCAACCCTGTACTCTTATTCCATAACCTACGAAGGCGTGGAAGAGAAGTTTGCCGACGACCTGCCGATTATCCTGGCCTGGGTGGATCTGGCGGAAGGGGTCAGGATAACGACCAATATTATCGATTGCGACCCCGGTGATGTTTATATAGGCATGGAACTTGAGGTCGCGTATCGCGCGCTGACCGACGAAGTGACCCTGCCGTTCTTTAGACCTGTTAAATCATGAACAGCCTCCATGTCTGAACTTGCCGGCAGGTTAAAACAGGAAGCCTGCTGTTTTCCTGTTGGGGAACAGACCCCCGCTTACAACATGCGGGGGCATGCTTGAAATCTGTCCCCGAAAAGTCAGAGCATAGCAGACCAGGTTGGGGCAAATGGGGAACCTGGGAGGAGACTGAATCGTTCTTGGGCAAGGTCATCGGCGTCGCAGAGGGCGCGGACGCCGTGGAACAGGGCACCATCAGGCGCTGGATGGAATCCAAGGAGTTCGACTGCCCCATCCACCTTGACGATGCGGCCGCCCGGGCGGCGGGCTACAATGGCATAATTGCGCCGGACAGCATGATCTTCACCTACGGCCTCCCTGCCTACTGGCAGAGTGGCGACCCCCATGAAAAGCCCGGCGCCGAGCCCAAAC
Source organism: Gammaproteobacteria bacterium (assembly GCA_965116495.1). Classification (GTDB taxonomy): domain Bacteria; phylum Pseudomonadota; class Gammaproteobacteria; order Eutrophobiales; family Eutrophobiaceae; genus JAAXHV01. The sequence goes on from OZ220696.1 coordinate 2,558,164, forward strand.
AAATTCCCATCCCGGTCATTTTCGATGTGCCGGCGCCCTGCAACCTGAGTTTCGCCTCCAATATCGACGTGGAATATTTCGCGCCCATGTACCTGGGTGACCGGATTACCCGCACCAGCCGCCTGGTGAGCATAAATCGCAAGACCCTGCGGGTCGGCAACGGCGCCTTTCTGCGCCAGGAAGACACCTACACCAACCAGCATGACGAGGTGGTTGCCATCGTCAACCTGGATATATTCAGGTTCGTTGCGCCGGACGGCAAGGAAGACTGAAATGGTCGACTGGTCCAGGCAGATAACCCTTGACGATGTAGCCGTAGGCGCGGAGATTCCGGAAACCTCCATGCCCATCACCCTGCAGCGCCTGGTGATGGAAGCCGGCTCCAACCGCGACCTGTCGCTCATCCACCATGACAAGGAAGTAGCGCAATCAACCGGCGCTTCCGACGCTTACATGAATACGTTTTTTATCCTGGGCCTGTTCGAAAGAATGCTGCGGGAGTGGATGGGGACGGGAGGCAGGCTGAAAAAGATCGGCTCCCTGCAGATGAAGTCCTTCAACGTCGTCGGCGACGTCGTCTATTGCAGGGGCAAGGTAACCGGCAAGCAGGATGACGGGACGGTGAACCTTGATATCCGGATGGAGAATGAGGAAAGGGTTACTGTGACCGCGGTCACTGTGGTAAACCTGCCATTGGAAGCGTAATAACGTCATTCCTGCGAATGCAGGAATTCAGTCAAAAATTATCTTCATCTCATTTCACATTGGAAAATACTGACATTTGACTATCGAACATTTTTGTTCGATACTGGCAACTATGAAGGGAAGCGAATTTATTAACCGGGTGAAAAAACTGGCTAAGGCTAAGGGTTTTCCGTTTGAGGTAAGTAGAGAACGTGGAAAGGGCAGTCACATAACCCTGTATTATGCTGACCGATATACAATTCTGAGAAATCCGAAAGATGAATTGAAAACAGGCACTTACCATGCCATGTTGAAACAACTGGGGATTGACAAATCGGAGATATAGACCATGAAATACACTTATCCTGTCATTCTCACTGAAGACAAAGATGATGGCGGATACATCGTTACTTGCCGTGACCTCCCGGAAGTGATTACCCAGGGCGATACGGTTGCAGAAGCACTTGCTGCGGCGGCCGATGCGCTGGATGAAGCCTTTTGCGGCCACATCAATCACGGCAGAGATATTCCTGAACCTTCGGCTGAACAGGCCGGAGAACGGTTGGTTCCGGTACCGGTGATCACTGCCTTGAAAGCAGCGGCTTACACCAAATTTCGCGAATCCGGCCAGACCAAGGTGGCGATTGCCGAAGTCCTGGACATCAAAGAAAGCGAAGTACGCCGCATTCTTGACCCGCGCCATGGCACCAAGGCCGCTACCCTGGAATGGTTTATCCGTTCGTTAGGGGGCGACGTGCTAGTTAGTATGAGTTAGTCAATCCCGGTTCAAGTAAACAAAATGAACGGCAACCTGGTATGAATGACCCTGACGCGCATATCCGGTCGGCTGCGATTTCCGCCATGGAAAAACTGGTGCGCTACCAGCCGGACGGATTGGTCTCTTGGGATGCAATCCACCGGGGATTTCAGGTCGGTTCCGAACATATTCACTTCGCCAACCGCGCTCGAGGCATCTTCAAACCCAGGCAGATGAGCGCGGCGCTTAGCATCAAAACGGTGGTTCCTCGCGCCGGACGTCCCACGTGGTACAGCGACCAGGGATTAGCTTCATCAAAGCTTGATGCCCTGACAGGTTTGTGGCATTACGATTTGGCGCGCGGGGGACTGGACGATCACACCAACCGGGCATTGCAAACGGCCATGTATCGTAGCGCGCCACTGATCTATTTCATCGGAGTGCAGGAAAAAACATACCAGCCTGTATTCCCGGTGTGGGTAGAAGAGTTTGACCCGGAGGCGGGACACGTACTGCTGGCAGCCGCCGATATCGGGGACAACCGCCTGAGTTCGGTCGCGGTGGCACGCAATAACCTGCCCCTGTCTGTCGAAACATCCTGGACTTTGCGAACTGCGCGGGCGAGAAACCACCAGGCCTGGTTCAGCACCCGGACAAAAGCGGCTTACCGATGGCGCTGCGCCTTCAGTGGGTTGCCGGTACGTCAACTGCTTGTCGGCGCGCACATCGTTCCCGATGCCGAAGGCGGCCCGCATCAGTCCGCAACGGCATTTGCATGACGACGCTGCATCACACGGCGTTCGATTCGAACCTCATCGGCGTAGCTCCCGACTTTCGTATTCACGTCTCTCCGTCACTACGCGACCAAAAAGACGGTACGCTGCTGGCAAATCTTAAAAATCTGGAAGGACAGCGGCTTCGGCTTCCTGGTAATCCTATGGATAAGCCGGACTCCAACCTGTTGGAAAAGCGCTTCAAGAAATTTGAGATAAGTATAAGGTATCAGTCATTACTGACGCTGAACGAACCAAGTAATTGATGTTAGGCTCCTACTAGTGGTGATATTGGAAATATCATCCTGTCTCCTTGAAGATCAGAGCTATCATCGCGCCGTCAAATTCGTTGGGTAACCCGACTTCTCCGGGTTGAGGAAACAGGGGGGGTAATGGGGTCAGTATAAATAAAGCCCTGCTTACTATTTGATGAAATGCAATGAATTTCACTGAAATTATATTGGTCCGACCCACCAGAACGTCTCAGTCATTCTCCTACCATTCAAACCCAAGCACAATCCTGAGGTACTCCTCGACCTCTGCCAGTTCCTGTCTGGTCAATATTGTCAGTACCTCGTTGGAAATACGCCTGTTGTCGATGGTTCTTACTTGATCGAGCATGACCTCGGAATCTGACCGCAGTCCATCCCTGGTGCTGATCCGAAAACGCAACGGGGCCGTATTGTCGATCAACCTGCTGGTGAGCGGTATGACCGTTGTGCTTGTGTGGAGGGCGTCATTCAGATGATTGCTCTGGATGATCAGGCATGGCCTTATCTTGCCGGGTTCTATACCCTTCGAAGGATTAAAATTTGCAAGACGTATTTCGCCGCGTCTATAGGCCATCGGCGTCGACTGCGTCCAATTCGGAAACGTACTGCAGGGCTTCCTCACGAACTTTCAGTGACGCCTCCCGAATCTGGCGTCCCAGAGAGACTCGCTCCAGGTGAATTTTGTAGTTCAATACTGCGGCGCGCATGACCCCGCTCTTCGTTGTGTTCAGATTTCTTGCAAGTCCTGTCAGCAGGGCGTCAAACGTATCATCGGCTTTAAGGGTAATAGTCTTCATTGCTGTGTTTGGTATTACTGATTTAAGTAATTATAGCGGGAAGAGGGACGGATTTCAAATCTATATCTGGACGGCATCCAGTTGATTAAGGTCGGGAGGGAAAGCAGGCAAGAAGGGGCAATCCTACCAAGAGGAAAAGGAATTAGTCATAGTGTGCGACCAGCAGATTTTCTGATCTCCTGTAAATTCCTTAACTTAATCTATTGGTAGCGCCATTTCGTTTCGAACTCTATCATAGAGTTCTAACATTATTTCCTTGTATTTTTTAGAATTCGATTCTTCTATTTCAGAAATTTTCTCAAGCATATTTGCAATCGCGTACGATACTGTTATAAAGATATCCCTAGAGCATAATACCAACGGTTCTTGTTCCTCAATCTGGCGTGAGTATTTCCTGCAAAATTGTAGCCTACCATCAGCGTTTGTAATAAAAATCGGAACCTCCATGCTAGGTAGACCACCAAAATGCAAAAGTGAATTTCTTACTTTATATAATAGTTCACCATTTAGGCCGTAGAACTCATCTCGATGACTTACAAAAAATTTATTTGTTTCGCTAAAAATAAATTCATCTGACCATTTGTTAAATCTTTCTCGTTGATTTGCATTATTTTCAATTACTAAATCCCAGACCTGAGAAAATATATCAACATAAACCATAAGTAACATAATCTTGAATTTCGCTTGTAAAGGAGATGTGCCGATATATTCAACCTCATTTCCTAAATGCATCATCCAGCGCAGTACAAATTGCTCTTCTTTCGTTGTCATTTTCACTCTTATTTTGTGATGCTATCTCGCTTTTTTGACAAGCCTACATATTGTAGATGAACCCCTCCCAGTAACCTGATCTACCTGCGGTTAAGGCCAAAGCTTAACTGATTTGCCAAATTCATCTATCTACCAATCGTCCGAACCGATAATAGACTGAACACAGTCTTCAGGGTATATCCTGGCCTTTCAGAGCAGGAGATTTCCAGATATCCTCGGAAAATGGTTCTCCGGCAAGACTGTCGAGCCAGGCAATGCCTTCAAAACATACATCGTCATACCGAGGGTTTTTTATCGGATTAATCAGATTACGAGCTTTCCGTTGCCTGTTTTTATAATTTGCTCGCAAATCACGCACCTGTCTTCCAAACTCCTGCTTTTTCCTCTCCGATAAGTGATCTATGTTCATGGCATTATGCATATAAAATTTCACATCATGCGTTCAGTCGAACAAGTCGGAGTGTGTTCCATTGCGTACCAGAATGAGAGCATCTTGTCTCTGGTCCCAAATTAATAACCAGTCCGGTTCTACATGACATTCCCAATAAGAAGACCACTTGCCTGATAGCCGATGAGGTCTGTTTACTGGATCAAGGGGTTGCTGTGACAGTAGCCGTTCAACAATACGCCAAAGCTTGTCGAGATCCTTACCGCGTCTCCTTGAGCGCTTGAGATCCTTTTCAAATCGCTTCGTAGTAAGCAGTCGCACGTATTACCTGTGTCTGGCCTTGAGACTCTCCAAATCGGCGTATTCAGTGAGACCTGCTCCGGATTGCGCTTGGTGGAGCGCTTTGATGGTCTCGGCATTGGGAACCTTCACAGCAAAGGGTAACCCTTTATGCAGGGTGACCTGCGTGTAAAACAACGTAATCGCCTCGGTTGGCGACAGGCCGAGCTTCGATAAAACATCTTCGGCCTGGTGTTTCAATTCCGGCTCAACGCGAGCGCGGATCATTTCAGTCTTTGCCATGGACACCTCAGTTGTAGTTCTCGGATAATGTACCACAAATGGGATACAAGTCAACATACATAACCCTGCATAAACGTGTCATCGGCTTTAAGAATAATGGTCTTCATCGCTGTATCTGGTATTACTGATTTAAGTAGTTATAGCGGGGAGGAGGACAGATTTCAAATCTATAAGCCAATTGATTAAGCTATCGCGACGGTTTGTTCTACTGGATACCGGGTCAAGCCCGGTACGACGAATGGGTTAGAGGTAAGACTTGAAGTCCGTCCACGGCCGCGCTCTAATCCTTAACCAATTCGCTGCCGATGATCAATTGCCGGATCTGCACCGTGCCGCCGCCGATTTCCAGGAGTTTGCCGCAGCGGTAAAGTTGGTTAATCTCCGCCTCGCGCATGAAGCCCATGCCGCCGTGTACCTGTACGCCGTTGTCCAGTACGCGCATGCAGGCGCGCGCCGTTTGCAGGAACACCGCGGCGCAGCGTTTCTGCAGTTCGCCCTGGCTCAAACCTTCTTTATCCTCTGCAAATAGTTGCTGCGCGGTCTGGTAGGTAAACGCTCGCATGGTTTCCACGTCGGTGTACATATCGGCCAGCATGGCCTGCACCAATTGGAAATTGCCGATGGGCCGGCCGAACTGCTCACGGGTTCGGGCATATTCAATGGATATGTCCAATGCCCGCTGCGCCACCCCCAGGTTGTAGAACCCAAGTACCAGGCGCTCGACGTTCAGGCCGCTCATCATGACTGCAACTCCCTTGTTCTCGCCGCCCATGAGGTTGTCTGCCGGCACCTCGCAATCGGTGAAAATCAGTTCGCCGGTGGGACTGCCGCGCCAACCCATCTTGTCCAGCTTCTGCGCGCTGCTGAAACCGGGAAACTCTCTCTCGACGATGAAGGCGGAGATGCCGTGATGCCCCTGTTCCGGGTCCGTCCTGGCATAGACCACCGCGATATCGGCCACCGGCGCGTTGGAGATGAACATCTTGCGGCCGTTGAGAATAAACTTATCGCCCTGCCTGACTGCCGCCGACTTCATGCTGCCCAGAGCATCCGACCCGGCGCCGGGTTCGGTCATGCCCATGGCGCCGATCGCGCTTCCATCACAGAAGCGCGGCAGGTATGTCCGTTTCTGTCCGGCGCTGCCGTTGCGCACGATATTGTGGACGCAGATATTCTCGCTGGAGAGCCAGGCCGCGCAGAATGAGTGGCTCCAGTAGGCCATGGCTTCGGCGGCGACGCACTGCGCCAGGAAATCCAGTCCCTGCCCGCCGAATTCTTCCGGGACCGTCAGCCCGAGCAACCCGACGTCGGCAAGCGAGCGGAAACGTTCTTCGGGGAACCAGTCGTCCCGGTCCATCCTGTCGTTCAGCGGGTGCAGTTCCTCCCTGCTGAAGCGATACACCGCATCGTAGACCTGCTGGTATTCGTCCGCGAAGCCGTATGAGGAGAGCTTGATCATAACCCGTTGCCTTCAATCATTCCTAATTCCTAATTCGTAATTCCTACTTCCTAATTCGTAATTCCTAATTCCTAACCCGTAATTCCTAACCCGTAATTCCAGATATGATGTTGTCCGCCAACAATTCCGCGATTCGCTCCCCGCTATACCCCCAATCCAGCAATACCTCTTCCGTGTGCTGTCCGGGTTCCGGCGGCGGCGACTGTATCTCCGCAGGGGTCCGGCTGAAGCGGGGTGCGGGCGCGGGTTGTATGACTCCGTCGACGCTGGCGTAAGCGTCCCTGGCCTGCGCGTGGGGGTGCTGCGTGGCTTCCGTCAGGCCCAGTACCGGCGCGAAGCAGGCATCGGAGCCATCAAATATCTCGCACCATTCATCTCGGGTTCTGGTCAGGAATATGTCCTGCAATTTGTCAGCAAACTCCGGCCAGCGGTCCTGGTTGTGCTGCTGCTTGCGCAGCTCCGGGTCGCTGATTTCAAGCCGGTCCAGCAATTCGCTGTAGAACCGCCCTTCAATCGGTGCAACAACCACGTACTGATCGTCTTTGGTCCGGTAGGTATTCACGAAATGGGCGCCGCCGTCCAGGATGTTGCTGCCCCGTTGTTCTTTCCAGAGCCCTGCGGCCAGCAATCCGTAAAACGCTGTCATCATGGACGCCGCGCCGTCGACCATGGCCGTGTCAACCACCTGCCCCCGCCCTGATTTTGCCGTCTCCAGCATGGCGGCCAGCATTCCCATGGCCAGGTACAGGGCACCGCCGCCGAAATCGCCGATCAGGTTCAACGGATAAGCCGGCGCTTCATCCTGTTTGCCGATACAGGCCAGGACTCCGGCGATACCGATGTAGTTGGGATCGTGTCCCGCGGTTTCAGCCAGCGGACCGTCCTGCCCCCAGCCGGTCATACGGCCGTAGACCAGCCTCCCGTTGCGCCCCATGCACTCATCCGGCCCCAGCCCCAGGCGTTCCATGACCCCGGGCCGGAACCCTTCGAACAGCGCATCGGCGCCGGCGCACAGGTCCAGGACAACATCCCTGCCCTGTGGTTGTTTCAGGTCTATGGCGATGGAGCGCCTGCTCCTGTTCATCAGCTTGTATTTCACGGGCATGTAAACGCCCAGTTCCACCTTGGTGAGGCGTTCGACGCGTACGATCTCCGCGCCCATGTCCGCCAGCAGCATACCGGTCAACTGGGTGGGGCCGACACCGGCAATCTCAATCAGCTTATAGCCGGACAGGGGGCCTTTGGCGTTATTTGCAGGCATCGGGACGGCTACCAGTAACGTAGCAGGAAGGTGCCGACGGCTACCGGTTCGTCCCAGCCGGCGACGTTGAAGGTGACGTCATAATGGACGGTGATGGCCTTGTCCTTTTTTGCCACTTCGGCAATGCGGGTAGTTGCGGTTACCCTGGCCCCGGCAATTATCGGCGCCAGCAGGCGAAACCGGTCCGTGCCGTAAAACAGGGCATTGATGCTGCCGTACTCGAAGGACTGGAAGAACAGGGTCGGGAACAGGGCCGGCAGCAAAAATAACGGTGCGATTACGCCGCCGAACTGTTCGTTGCAACGGTCCTCGTCCCAGTGGACCCATTCCTCGTTGTTTATGGACCGGCAAAATGCCTGTATCCTGTCCTTGTCGATTTCGAATGGTTCGGAGGTGGCGATAACCTCTCCCTCACGTTCCATAAACCATTGAATGTCATTGATAATCGTTTTTTCCGGCATGATTGTTGTCATTTAGTGAAGTTAACCGGTTCAGGCAATGTTGAGTGTGCTTAGTATAATGTTTGGCCGGATTTTATTAGCTATACTAATTCTAACACTACACAATATCTAAATAATGGCCAAGACTGCACAACCCGGGTCAAATAATACCGCATACACGGAAGAGGAACTGAACGCTATCGAGGCGGCCATACTGCAACGCATCGAGGCCGGCGAGATCTTCGAGGACATGGATGATCTGTCACCGAAGTTCCGGGCAATACTGAAGATGACGGCCGACCTGGCCGCGGTCAGCGAGGTCTCCGTGCTGACCTGGGCTTACACGGCTTACCGCACCGCCCCCGACATCGGCGCCAAGATCGCGGTGTGCGCCACCATCCTCGACGAGGTGGGCCATGCCTACCACCAGGGACTGCTTGCTGAACGCTTCGGCGTCGACATGCACCAGCGGGCGTTTGAGGATGACGTCGACACCATCTGGACCTGGCCGATCATGGAGGTGCCGATACGAAACTATGTCGAGTTCGTCGTCATGCAGGCGCTGCTGGACCGCGCCGGCCTGCACTGGACCAAAGACATCGAGTTGCATTGCAGTTTTGCCCCCTATCGCAGGACCCTGAGAAAGGTCAACTTCGAGGAGGGATTCCACATGCGTCACGGCGCCTTCTGGACCGAGTTTTACTGGAATCATTCTGATGAAACTCGCGAGTGGGTACAAAAGGCGGTGGACTGGCTGTTCCCGTTCGGGGTGATGTGGTTCGGCAAGCCCGACGACCTGCGTAACCGGCCGGACATGCTGAAATATCGCGTGCGCGGCTGGGGCAACGACTTCATGCGTGACAAATGGCTGCAGTCCGCCAGCGCTTTCTGCGACAAGCTGGGAATAAACATACCGGCAAGTTTCGACAAGGAAAAAAACAAGTGGGTGCTGGATATGCCCTACCCGATGCTGTACGACGCGGAAAACTATCAATGGTCGTGGGAGGAATGTACCCAGAAGGAATACTGGTCCCACTCCCGCAAAGGCGGTCCGATGCGTCCCGGTGCCTATGACCGGTTACGCCGTGAGGAATGGGGGGACGCCCTGTGGTAGTCACCACGGAAACTGTGCGCGCCGCGGTAGGGCGGGTACTTGACCCTCATATCAACGTCAACCTCCACGAGATGGGGATGGTAAGCGATATTTCCATCGGGAACGGGGGTGACGTGGAAGTATCCATTGTGTTTCCCTGCCTGGGTTGTCCCGCCTATACCATGTTGAAGGAACAGGTCAGACACCAGGTTGCCAGGGTGGATGGCGTCACATCCGTCCGGGTGAAGGTTGACTGGGAGGGGCGCTGGGACCGGTCACAAATGTCGGACCGCGCCAAACTGTATGCCCAGCAACATGGCTATCGAATTTGATGTCGGACCAGGGTTTCAGTGGCGCAAACATGACATTCGAGGTTTTCGGACGCGATCAGCTGGAACGACCCTTGTCCCACATAGGCAGTATCCAGGCGCCCAACCAGGACCTGGCTGTCGCCCGTGCCCGGTTTATGTATTCGGAACGCCAGTGGGTTGAGTTGTGTGTAGCGCCTTCAGAGTCATTCGTGGCCTGTCTTTCCCCGGTGAGACGGGGCAGCATCGGCATGGCCTGACCATTATGCCGACCTCAGCAGACCAGCATGCCGACAGGAACGGCGCCTGTGCGGAACGCCCCGAGCGTGAAGTGTTGTGCCCCTGGTGCGAATCCGCAAATACCAGGCTGGTCAGCCCTTATGGCCCCAGCGTGGCTGAAATGTTGTTCCAATGTGATGATTGCCACGACAGTTTCGGCTGGCTGAAGTGGGAACAGCGCCTGCCCGATTAGGTAATTCAGCCGGATGTGTAAAAAATGCACCTGAACGATAAGGTAAAACCGCTGATCCGGGCAGAACTGCTGTGTATCGCCGACAGCAACTGGATACTGGGTCACTGGTACATCAACTGCATGCTGAACGGCCGCGAACTGACGGACTTTACGTCAATGGCCGGTATCGCCGAGGAGAAACTGGGGCATACGCGGGCACTGTTCAGGTTTCTTGAAGAAATTTATGGGTGTCCTGAATTTCAGCTTGAGTTCGGCCGTGATGCGAGGCAGGTTCACAGCCCGGAATTCCTTGATCAGCCCCCGGAAAGCTGGGCTGATTTCATCACCTGCCTGTTCCTCGCCGACCTGGCGTTGTGGCGTTTTTCCTCGACGTTCATGGAGGGGAAGTTCAACCCTGTTGCAAACCTTGTCAGGCGCTTCGGCGAGGAATGTTATTTCCACCAATTGTGTATCGACGGCTGGATAAAAAGTTTTTCTACTACGGAAAAAACTGAAGCCGGAGTGGCGCTGATCAAACGACTACCACAGGTATTGGCATGGTTCGGTTCCGAGCGGCAATCAGCTGATGATTTATTGCTTGAGGAAGGGCTCAGAACCGAGTCCGTCTGGTCAGCCAGGACGAGGTTTATCCAGGACATAGCTGAAAAATTATCACCCCATACGGACGTCTCAACCGATCAGCTTACTGACATCGCCGGGCAGGTATTGCCGGAAGACCGGGATTCCCGGCGCCGGCGCCGGGCAGGCAGCGAAATGCCGGCGAGTCTCTGGGAAACCGTGATACCAACCAGCGAGGCCGCGCAGATAGCCAGACGACCTCTCGCCGTCAGTATAAAAGACAATATAGACCTGTTTCAGGCAGCTAAGAAAGACGAAACCGAACCCGTATTTGAAGCCGGCAGGTAAGTTTCTTCGAAAGAAAAACCGATCAATGTGCCATTCTCGCGCAAGCGGGAATCCATGCTATAGACTCCTGCTTCCGCAGGAGTGGAGTGAGGAGATTCCCTCACAGGAATCGGACCGGGAGTAGAGAACTAATTGTCCGCGATGCGGAGAATGAGCCCCTCCAGTTCATCGGTTACATGTACCTGGCAGGTAAGACGGCTGTTGCTACGGCGCCCGGGCAACGCACACAACATGGCCTCTTCCAGGTCCTCGATCACAGGTAATTTATCCAGCCAGTCCGTATCAATGTAGGAATGGCAGGTACCGCATGCCGCGGCGCCGCCACATTCCGCCAGCATGCCTGCAAGCTGCTGGTTGAATGCCCCCTCCATCAGGGAATAACCCGCTTCAACGTCAATTTCATGCCGGTTATTACCAGCGTCGATATAAATTACGATAGGCATGACGGCAATTATAGGAAATATGTACAAAGGCAGCTATGCCGCATTTTCTATAGTAAACTGTGAGGCTTACCGGCCCTGTGACTTAACGGTCCCGGACTGTAATTAAACTTTAAGTTGTCCGTCATTTTTCCTGAAGCTGATAAACGGTATGAGCACCAGACAAATTTATGAAGCCGGCCTGGGCAAAAACCCGGCGAACTACGTACCGTTGTCTCCGTTGACCTTTATCGAACGGGCGGCATCCGTCTACCCCGATTATATTTCCGTTATCCATGGTGAAACACGTTTTACCTGGGCCGAAACATATACCCGTTGCCGGCGTCTGGCATCCGCGTTGACCAGGAGAGGGATCGGCAAAAACGATACGGTCTCGGTCATGTTGCCGAACATACCGGCCATGTATGAGGCCCATTTCGGCGTGGGCATGGCAGGCGCTGTGCTGAACGCGCTCAATTACCGGCTGGACGCGGATGCCATCGCGTTCATGCTGGATCACGGCGAAGCCAGGGCGTTGATTACCGACCGTGAGTTCTCTGCCGTCATCAAGTCAGCCATCGCAAAATCGGGCCGGGACCTTATAGTAATCGACGTCGATGACCCGGCTTATGAAGGAGGCGAACTGGTCGGCGAGATTGACTATGAATCTTTTCTGCTGGAAGGCGACCCTGATTTTGACTGGAGCCTGCCCGTGGATGAATGGGACGCGATAGCATTATGCTATACCTCCGGCACGACCGGTGACCCTAAAGGGGTGGTGACCCATCATCGCGGCGCCTACCTGAACGCGGTGTCCAACCTGATGGTATGGAATACCACTGCCCATCCTGTTTACCTGTGGACCCTGCCCATGTTTCACTGCAATGGATGGTGCTTTCCCTGGGGTATCGCTGCGGTGATCGGAACTAATGTGTGTCTCAGGGCGGTGAGAGCCGACGCAATTTTCTCATTGATCAGGAAAGAGCGTGTGGACCACCTTTGCGGCGCGCCCATAGTATTGAACCTGCTAGCCAACGCCCCCGCAGAACTGAAACATGGGATAGAACACCAGGTTAAGGTCATGACCGCGGCATCGGCGCCACCCCCCGCCGTGTTGCAGGCCATGGAAGAGATGAACTTTCCCGTCACCCACGTGTACGGCCTGACCGAGATCTACGGACCGGCGGTCGTCTGCGCCTGGCGCGAGGAATGGAATGCGCTGACCATGGAGAAACAGGCCGAAATCAAGGCGAGACAAGGTGTGCGCTATCCCTTGCAGGAGGCCGTGATGGTGGCGGACCCGGAGACCCTGGAACCGGTCCCAAGGGATGGTGAGACGGTCGGCGAAATACTCCACCGCGGTAATATCGTGATGAAGGGCTACCTGAAAAATCCCGGCGCAACAGAGAACGCCTTTGCAGGCGGCTGGTTCCACAGCGGCGACCTGGCCGTCTGGTATGAAGACGGTTACGTGGAGATAAAGGATCGCTCGAAAGATATTATTATTTCCGGCGGTGAAAACATTTCCAGCATAGAGGTGGAAAATACGCTTTACCGGCATCCGTCTATCCTGGAGGCTGCAGTCGTCGCCAGGCCCGATGAGAAATGGGGTGAGACCCCTTGTGCATTCGTGACCCTGAAAGACGGGGAAATGCTCAGCGAAGATGAGGTGCTTGATTTCTGCCGCGCCAACATGGCTCGGTTCAAGATGCCCAGGACTGTTGTCTTCGGGCCGTTGCCCAAGACCTCTACCGGCAAAATCCAGAAATTCATCCTGCGCGCCAGGGCGCAGGAAGCGGGCGCTTGACGGCCATGCTCGACATAAGCAGCAACGAATTGATGGAGATCCTGTCCACGCACAAGCGGGTTGCCCTAGTCGGCTTGTCGAATGACCCGATGCGGCCCAGCTACTTCGCCGGCAAGTATTTGCAGCAGCACGGGTTTGATATCATTCCCGTGAATCCGAATTACCAGGAGATACTGGGAGAACCCTGTTACCCGGACCTGCTATCCATACCGGGGAATGTGGATGTGGTTGACCTGTTTCAACGGTCGGACCGGGTCATGCCGTTTGTCCGGCAGGCCATTGACATCGGCGCCCGGGTTGTCTGGATGCAACTGAACATCATTAATGAGGAGGCGGCAGAACTGGCGCGGGGCGCGGGGTTGAAAGTGGTCATGGACCGTTGCATGAAGATTGAATATGCCCGCTTGTACGGCGGACTGAACTACGCGGGCGTGAATACCAGGGTAATCTCGGCCAAACGCCCACTGTTTGTGAATCGGTAGTATGGGAAAAATAGAGTGCTCTGGAGTTACATAATGAACCTGGATGCCGGCTTACGCCGGCACGACGGGACAGGAATAAACCATGGCTGATAAAGAATTCGGTATTGAAACGCTGTGCCTCCACGCAGGGCAGATACCTGACGCGGTAACCGGTTCCCGTGCCGTGCCGATTTACCAGACGGCGTCCTACGTGTTCGATGACCCCGCTCATGCGGCCAGCCTGTTTGACCTGCAGACCTTCGGCAACGTCTACACGCGCATGATGAACCCGACCACCTCCGTGTTCGAGGAACGCATGGCGGCGCTGGAGAACGGACGCGCAGCCCTGGCCGTCAGTTCCGGCATGGCCGCGCAGATGGTCGCCCTGCTGACCCTGATGGAAGAAGGTGACGAGATGGTTTCCGCCACAACGTTATACGGCGGAACCTATTCACAGTTTGACGTGACCTTCAAAAAATTCGGGATCAAGGTTGTTTTCGTCGATCCGGACGACCCGAATAATTTCCGCAAGGCGATCACGGCAAAGACCAAGGCCGTCTACGCCGAAACCGTCGGCAACCCGTTGAACAATATCCTGGACCTGGAAGCCGTCGCAGCGATAGCCGGCGAGGCAGGTATCCCGCTGGTAATAGACAATACGTTTGCCTCGCCTTACCTGTGCCGGCCAATGGATTTCGGGGCGGATATCGTGACCCACTCCGCGACCAAGTTCATCGGCGGGCACGGCACGTCCATCGGCGGCGTGCTGGTCGAGTCGGGCCGGTTCGACTGGGCCAACGGCAATTTCCCCGGTATGACCGAGCCGTCCAAGGGTTATCACGGGGTTCGCTTCTATGAAACCTTCGGCGACTTCGGTTTTACCATGAAGGCGCGCTGCGAAACCCTGCGCACGCTGGGTCCCAGCCTGAGTCCGTTCAATGCCTTCCTGTTCCTGCAGGGACTGGAAACCCTGCCCGTGCGTATGGACCGGCACTGTGAAAACGCCCTTGCCGTGGCGCGTTATCTTGCAGAACATGAAGCCGTCTCCTGGGTGAAATACGCCGGCCTCGAAGACAATGAATACCATGATCTCGCCAGGAAATACCTGCCCAAGGGAGCGGGATCGATCCTTTGTTTCGGCGTAAAAGGCGGCGTTGAAGCCGGGGTTAAATTCATCGAGAGTGCACAATTTCTAAGTCACCTGGCGAATGTAGGGGACGCAAAAACCCTGATCATCCATCCGGCTTCCACCACTCATAGACAGTTATCCGAAGAAGAACAGTTGACCGCCGGCGTCACCCCCGACATGGTGCGCATATCAGTTGGACTTGAGACCATCGACGATATTCTCTGGGACCTGGACCAGGCCCTGCAGAAATCCCAGACATAGACAGACTTTTTCCATCATAGAGATCACAGGATTTATCCGCAGATGACGCAGATTACCGCAGATTATTTTATATTGATTCTGTGATTCCGCATCCTGGCTGATGATATTGCTGCCGACTAAACTTAAGAAATTGTGAACAACAATCATCATTTCATCTGCGTTCATCTGCGTCATCTGCGTCATCTGCGGATAAATCCTATAATTCCTGTATATCCATGTCAATGAAGAAGGTCAAAACCACACGGCAGAAGATCGGCGAGGTTCGGGATGCCGCGCTGGATTACCACCGGAAATCCCCTCCCGGAAAACTGACGATCCACTCGACCAAGCCCCTGGCCAACCAGCATGACCTGGCCCTGGCCTATTCGCCGGGTGTGGCCGCCGCCTGCGAAGAGATCGTCCGGGACCCGGCGCAGGCGTCTGAACTGACGATCCGGGGCAATCTCGTTGCCGTCATCAGCAACGGCACTGCGGTACTGGGACTTGGCCCTATCGGACCGCTTGCGTCCAAACCGGTCATGGAAGGCAAGGCGGTATTATTCAAGAAGTTCTCGGGTATTGACGTGTTCGACCTGGAAGTGAATGAGACCAATCCGGATAAACTGGTCGATATCATCGCCAGCCTCGAACCCACCTTCGGCGCCATCAACCTGGAAGATATCAAGGCGCCGGAGTGTTTTATCGTTGAACGGAAACTGCAGGAACGGCTGAGCATCCCGGTTATCCACGACGACCAGCACGGCACAGCCATCATCGTCGCCGCCGCTATCACCAACGGTCTGCACCTGGTAGGCAAGAAAATGGAAGAGATCAAGCTGGTCACCTCCGGAGCCGGGGCCGCGGCCCTGGCCTGCCTGGACCTGCTGGTCGCCATGGGCCTGAAGCAAGACAATATCATCGTCACCGATATTGCCGGTGTAGTCTACCGCGGCCGCCGGAAAATGATGGATCCATTCAAGTCCCGCTATGCCCGCAAGACGAGGGCGAGAACGCTGGGAGCGGCAATCAAGAATGCGGACGTGTTCCTGGGCCTGTCCGTAGGGAACGTGCTGAAACCGGCCATGCTGAAACGCATGGCGGACAAGCCCATCATCATGGCCCTGGCCAACCCCGTTCCGGAAATTCGGCCCGAGATAGCGAAGAAGGCCCGTCCGGACGCCATCATCGCGACCGGACGGTCCGACCTTCCCAACCAGGTCAATAACGTAATCTGTTTCCCGTACCTGTTCCGCGGCGCGCTCGACGTGGGCGCGACCAGCATCAACGAGGACATGAAGATTGCCTGCGTCAAGGCCATTGCCGACCTCGCCATGGCCGAATCATCGGAGGTGGTAAGCAGGGCCTACGGCGGGCGCGACCTGATCTTCGGTCCCGACTACATCATCCCCAAACCGTTCGACCCGCGCCTGATCGTGCGCCTGGCCCCGGCCGTTGCCAGGGCCGCCATGGACAGTGGCGTGGCTACCAGACCAATCTCCGATTTCAAGAGCTACCGCCAACGCCTGATCCAGTTCGTATTCCAGACCGGCACTATCATGAACCCGGTATTCGACCAGGCCGCGCGGGACCCGAAACGTATAGCCTATGCCGAAGGGGAAGAACGCCGCGTGCTCCAGGCCGTGCAACAGGTGATAGATGAGGGACTGGCGCGACCGTTACTGGTCGGGCGCACGGAAGTGATCAACCGTCGTATCCAGGAACTGGGCCTGGGGATGATCAAGGACAGGGACTTTGAGGTGATCAACCCGGTCAAGGACCGCCGTTGCCCGGAACTGGCCGAGTTGTATCACGGCATCAAGGGAAGGTCCGGTATCTCACCGGACGAGGCGCGGCGCATAGTGCGTACCCAGTCCTCCGCGCTGGCTGCCCTGCTGTTGATGCACGGCGACGTGGACGCCATGCTGTGCGGCACCATCGGGCCGTTTATCAATCACCTGACTCACGTGCGCGATATCGTAGGCAAACGTGAGGACGTCAAGGATTTCTCTTCCGTAACGGTACTGGTACTGCCTGAAGGAACGTTTTTCCTCTGTGATTCCCATGTCCTGCCCATGCCCGGTGTCGAAGACATCGTGGCAATGACACTGCTTGCCGCGGAGGCCGTGCAGCGCTTCGGCATCAAGCCGCGCATCGCCCTGGTTTCCCATTCCAACTTCGGCACCAGGAATAACGAATCCTCCGAAAAAATGCGCGCCGCGGCAAAAATCCTGCAGGCGCGCGAACCGCAACTGGTAGTGGAAGGCGAGATGCACGCCGATGCCGCCATATCGGAAGCCATTCGCGCCAATGCATTTCCCGACTCAAAACTGCGCGGCCGCGCCAACACGTTAATCCTGCCCAATATAGACGCGGCCAATATCTCGTTTAACCTGCTGAAGATGCTGGGCGGCGGCGTCACCGTGGGACCGGTACTGGTGGGGGCTGCGAGACCAGCGCATATCCTGACGAACGCCTCGACCGCACACGGGATAGTCAACATGTCCGCACTGGCCGTGGTGGAGGCACAGAGCCGGACGCTGGCGTGACGAGATAAAGGACTTGTCAACAAAGATTTAGCTCTGCCTTTCACCTGATTATCTCCAGGCGGGATACGGCCGGTTACCACATAGTTTTAAACCCGTCAGGTCTGTTTTATGGGTGTGTTTTGTCAAGATCCGCGGGTAAATACGACATTTTCCGGCTTTTTCCGGACCACGACAGTCCCCGACAGCTTGTCATGCCAGCCCTGTTTCCTCTTGTCGAACGCTATCCAGATAAAACCCAGCCCGAGCGGCAACATAGATAACAGGTAGCCGACATACCTGGCGATATATCGGGGAGTGGATGGATGTTCTCCGGTAACCGCATCAACTACCTTGGCGGATATGGCCATCTTGCCCGGTGTCGCTCCATTGAATACCCAGAACAGGATCACGTATGCTGCCGGCAGCAACGGGGAAATAAGAAAATCCAGCAGGAGATCTGTCGTTGCGACATAAGCAAACCCGAACATGATTGGTGATAAAGGTGTGGTAATGAGCGCGATTAAAAAACCGTCAATGAGGAATGCCCAGGCGCGTATCCAGAAGCCGGCATATTCAAGATCATCTCGTTCTGTTTTCTCCACCTGCTCTGTTTCCATTGCTTTTGACATATTTTTTCAGGATCCGACATTGTAAACCATTCATATGCGCTTTCTTATGCGTTTTCTATCAATAATTCCCTTGTCGAAGGTTAAAGAAATAAAGGCCAGTTCCGGTATTTCTCAGTAAGTTAATATTGCAATACTCACACCATTACAATAGAATTTGTATTAGAAAATGCAACGTTTTAGTTGTCGAGAGGCATCACAATGGAAAAATACGTAATTCCTGGTGATTTTGACGACGCAAGTCTGAAGTACCTTTACATGTCGAGGCGTCTCGGGACTATGCGGGCTGCAGCGGATGCACTTGGAGTTTCACCATCATCTGTCAGCAGGCAGATCTCCCACCTGGAGGAAAAACTGGGCGTTGAACTGGTTGAAAAACGCAGTCACAAGGTCCGTCTGAGTCAGGCCGGACAATTCGTATACGAATACTATAAGGAACGTCTGGTGCATAAGGAGGTGTTGCTGACCAATCTGGATGATTTGAAAGGCATGCGCAAAGGACATTATACGCTGGCTGTAAGCGAAGGCTTCATCAGCACTATGCTGTTCAACACGCTGGCCGCCTATGCTACGGCTTATCCCGGTGTTCGACTGGACATAATCACCTCCAGCACCCAGGAAATAATCAATATGGTATCCGAGGATCTTGCCCATATAGGATTCATCTTCGAAACATCTCCCGACCCGCGCATTCGCGTCAAGTTCGTCATTGATCAATCGCACAAGGCCATCATGTCCAGTACACATCCATTGGCGAAACAAGACTCGGTAAACCTGCGCGATCTGGCTAAGTTCCCTCTCATACTGCCGAAACAGGAATTTCGAATTCGCCATGCCCTCAGCATAGTTGAGCAGGCGCAAGGCATCCGGCTGCAGCCCACGATCGCTACGAATTCGATATTATTGATGCGGGAGCTTGTAAAACACATGGAGGGAGTTTCTATAATTTCAGAGCTGTCCGTCAACGACGAACTTGATTCCGGCAATCTCGTTGCGCTCCCGATCAATGACGAAGAGTTGCAGGATGCAAAAATTGATGTAATTACCCGGCTTGGTCGCGTACTTCCCGCGGGAGCGCAGGCGATTCTAGATATTTTGGCTCGGGAAATGAACAAGCCTCAGCGTTAATCCGGAATTCAGGGTAAGGACATGGCTGAGATCAACCGATTGTCAGGTGTACTGTGCCCTGTTGTTACACCATTCAATCCCGACCTCACTGTTGATTCCGGGCGCCTGGAAAGACATTGCCGCTGGTTATTATCCAATGGGGCGGGCCTGGCATTGTTCGGCACCAATTCTGAAGCAAACTCACTATCGGTTCATGAAAAAATCGAACTTCTCAACTTAATTGTTGAAAACGGCCTGCCGCCTCACCGCATGATGCCGGGCACCGGATGTGTTGCTTTGCCCGACTCTGTGCGACTCACGAAAGCAGCAGTCAAGCTGAACTGTGCGGGGGTACTCGTGCTCCCGCCATTTTATTATAAGGGCGTCTCCGATGCCGGTCTTTTCAGAAGTTATGCAGAAATAATTGAGCAAGTTGGTGATGTTCGCCTGAAAATTTATCTCTACAACATCCCACAATTGACAGGGATTCGCATTACCTCAGCGTTGGTAGAAAAACTTCTCAAAGAATATCCTGATTGTATTGCCGGCCTCAAGGACAGTGCCGGAGACTGGACCTATACGAAAAATATGATCGAATCGTTTTCGTCATCGGGGTTTGATGTATTCCCAGCCAGCGAGGTGTTCCTGACAGACGCAATGAAAATCGGCGGTAAGGGTTGTATCAGCGCTACGGTAAACGTAAATCCCGGTGGGGTCGTCACCATGTGGGCTGGTCAGCCGGACAATTCATCTGATGAGGGCCAGCCGGGTGCCATAAACATCAGAAAAATCTTCGAAAAATATCCGCTGATTGCTGCTCTCAAAGCGGCTATTGCACACTTTGCTGATGACCCGGACTGGTTTCGGGTACGTCCTCCTCTTGATCAACTGACTACAGAACAGACAAATATCCTGATAGAAGAACTGATGGAGGCCGGGTTTTTCATGAAGTTTGAAAGTTCGTAAACATTGCGTGAAATGCAATAAATTTATTATTTCGAGCTATTGATAGCATAGTTTTTACTGAATACCCTCCACAATGTTCGGCAAAGCGCTTGCCAGCGGAAATCTTGAAAATTTTGTTTTACCACGCGCAAAGCCCAATCCTGTAGCACTGCGAAAAGTAATCGGTGGAGTACTGGCCAGGGTATTGATTCCGGCAGGAGCGCTACAGGACAGGTGGTGTGAATTGTTGCCATAGGTCGCTGCGGCTGAAATTTAGCGGTAAGCACCCTCTATGCTGAGGTAGTTTTGTACCTGTACAATGTCTGAACCATGAGTTCCATTGGCATAGACATCGGCGGCACCTTTACCGACGTCGTCGTCATGGGTGATGACGGTTCCGTCAGTACGACCAAGTCGCCATCGACGCCGGGCCAGTTGCAGGAAGGGCTGCTGCGGGCACTAACGGCGGCGGCAGAGAAGGAAAAGACCGATCTTGTTACCCTGCTTGGCCGCATCGACCGGATCGCCCACGGCACTACCGCTGCGACCAATGCGTTTATCGAACGGCGCGGCGCCAGGGTGGCGCTGCTGACCACGCGCGGGTTTGAGGACACCATGATCATGCAGCGGATGATGGGCATGACCGCCGGTCTCAGTCCCTCCGAGTTGACCGATTATTCAAACCGGAGTGTTCCTGACCCGATAGTTCCCCGATCGCTGATATTCGGAATCAGCGAGCGTATCGATTATCGCGGTGACGTGATTGCACCGCTGGCTGAACAGGAAGTGTACGATGCCGCCGCCAGGATCAAGGAGGCCGGGATTGAGGCAGTGGCCGTCTCTTACCTCTGGTCGTTCAAGAATACCGCCCATGAAAACAGGACCCGGGAAATCCTTGCCGGGGAACTGCCCGGTGTTTACCTGTCGTTGTCCTGCGAACTGGTGCCGCGCCTGGGAGAATATGAACGCACGGCGACGACTGTCATCAACGCCTACCTGGGTCCCCTGGTACGCAACTATACCGATGAGCTTAACCGGCGGCTGGGTAACAACCGCTTGTTTTTGCTGGATTCCTGCGGCGGGGTTATGACCCCCGACGAAGCTGGCCGGGCGCCTGTGCGGTTATTGCTCTCCGGCCCATCCGGCGGCGTCACCGCGGCGAAGTACATGGGCAATATGTGCGGCCACGAAAATATCATCTCATTCGACATGGGGGGGACCTCCACGGACGTGGCCGTGATTGCAGGGGGAGAAGCGAGCAGGCGCAAGGAAACCGTTGCGGATAAATATCACCTGTTGCTTCCCATGCTGGATGTGCGGGCTATTGGCGCCGGAGGAGGATCAGTCGCGGGTGTAGAGGAAGGCGGATACATCTACGTAGGACCTGAGAGTGCGGGTGCAGAGCCCGGTCCCGCCTGTTACGGACGTGGAGGAGAACGCCCAACCGTGACCGACGCCGACGTGGTTCTCGGCATAATCGACCCTGCCGGGTTTCTGGGCGGGAAACTGGCTCTGGACCGGGAACAAGCGCGTGAGGCAGTCAGGCTTCATGTGGCCGACCCGCTCAAGCTGTCGGTCGAGGAAGCGGCCGCCGGCATCAAGCGGATTGTGGATGCGCGCATGGCGGATTTACTGAGGACCGTTACCATCGAGCAGGGCCACGACGCCCGAGAATTTGTGCTGTACGCATTCGGCGGTGCTGGCCCTGCCCATGCGCCGGCATTTGCCCTGGACGTGGTCGAAGAGGTACTGATCCCTTCCAGTCAGTCCGTTTTCTGCGCATTTGGCGCGGTTGCCTCCGACATTACGTTAAGCGTGGGCCGTGCAGAACCGAAACGCTACGGCAGGGATGGAAAAGGCGCCGTTGAACTTTCCGGCATCGAAGCCATATTCAGTGATCTTGAAGAACAGGCCAATGAATCCCTGGCCCTGCAGAATGTAGCGCCGGAACGCCGCCGCTTCCGTCGCATTGTAGAGGTGCGTTTTATCCGCCAGACAAAGTCCCTGGCGGTGCCGTTCCCCGGCACGATTGAGGGTCTCATTGAAAGCTTCCTTGATGCGTATAAAAAACGCTACGGCGCCGAAGCTGTACCCGAAAAGGCAGGGTTCGAGTTCGTCACCTACGTCGTTGAGGCCGTCGGTCTGCTGCCCCGTCCTGACTGTGCCCGCTATCCATCCGCCGGAGAGGACGCGAACCAGGCTGTAAAAGGAAGTCGCCCGGTTTATGATATGGTGAAACAGGAATTCGTCGATACGCCCATATTCCGGGGGGAGGCACTGCAATACGGCAACTGTATTGACGGGCCCGCGATTATTGAATATGAGACTACAACGGTTGCAATTCATGCAGGACAAAGGGCAACAGTCGATGAGTTCCTGGGCATTTCCATCAGGAGAACTTGATGACTGTGATAACGCAGGTCGCAGGGGGACGGGTCGTGTTAGTGGGGTCAGGTCGCACATTGCACATGCTCTTGGATTCCCGAGTGCATGGGACAGCCCCACAGTTCATGTGCAATGTGCGACCTGACCCCACTAACATACCGGTAGAGTGTGATGACTGATAATACTGATTACGTACTGGGGCCGGCCATTGCCGACTGGGAGGTTTTGAAAAAACCTCTCGCCGTAGACCCTGTCACCTTTGAGATCATCCGCCACAAGCTGGCCGCGATCAATGAAGAACAGGCCCTGGCCCTGAAAGCGGTATCGGTCTCTCCCATCGTCGCCGGCGCCGGCGATTTCAATAATGCGCTGTTCACGGCTGACGGCAGGCTGGCATCCATGGGTCCCCAGGTGGTGTTTCACTCCGGCGCCATGCCTGTCATCCTCAGGCACGTGATGGCAGACTTTGCCGATGAAGAGTTTGCCGAAGGAGATATGTATATCGTCAACGATCCCTACAAAGGCGCCGTACACCACCCCGACGTGAGTATTATGGCCCCGTTGTTTTTTCAGGGGCGGCTGGTTGCCTGGGCCGGTGTCACCGCGCACCAGGTGGATATGGGCGGCATGGCCGTCGGTTCCGTCTCGGTGCGGGCTACGGAAAAACAGCAGGAAGGCCTGATGATGCCGCCCATGCGTATCGTCGAAAAGGGCAAACTGCGCAAGGACATCTGGCGCATGATCATGAACATGACCCGCCAGCCGCAAATGGTCGGGCTGGATCTCAGCGGGTTTATCGCCTCCAACGTGGTAGCCCGGGACCGGCTGACCGAACTCATGGAGCAATACGGCGCGGACACCGTTTTGACCGTGATGGAAGAGTTGATCCGTTATTCGGAACGAAAAACCCGGGAACACCTGCAAACCCTGCCCGATGGCGAGGTCAGGACCTGCGGCTACCTGGACCATGACGGCAGGGAAAACAAGGTCTACCGCACCGACGTCAGGATTATCAAGGAAGGTGACCGGTTGACCATAGACATGTCCGACTCATCGCCGCAGGCGTCCGGTTATATCAACTGCACGGAGGGTTGCCTGGTAGGCGCCATCTTCGGCGGCGTGGCGCCCCTGTTGGGCTCCGGCATACCCTGGAACCAGGGCATCCTGAACAGTATCGAGGTGATTGCGCCCAAGGGCCTGATATGCAATGCAATCGCCCCGGCGGCTACCGGCGCCGCAACCATCGGCCAGGGTTGGGTGATTACGTTGACGACCGCACATGCCATATCGAAGTTGCTGGCGCTGTCCGAGGAGAGCCGGAAACATTCACAGGGCGTGACCCACGGCACCATGGCGGCGCTGTTTACCGGCGATACCAACCAGCACGGCGAACCTTTCGGCAACCAGTTGATCGACGCGCAGGTCGGTGGCGGCGGCGCCAACCCGTTTGCGGACGGCCTGGACCAGACCGGCTGTTTCGTCTCGCCCAGACCCCACATCCCCAATATTGAATACAACGAAATCCACAGCCCCATGCTGTTCCTTTACCGTTCATTCTTCCCGGATACGGGCGGGGACGGCGAGCAGCGCGGCGGCCGCGCGGCCGGCACCGCCTGGACACCCCACGGGGTGGAACGCCTGCGTTGTTCCCTCACCTCCCACGGCGTTGAAGTGCCTATATCCTACGGCCAGTTCGGCGGTTTCCCCGGGGTGTGCAGCAATGCCATGATTATTCATGAGTCGGATATCAGGAGCAAATATGCCCAGGGCGAATTGCCCTTGAAGCTGGAAGACGTGCTCGCGCCTATAGACCTGGATGAACTGGGAGGGCAGCCGCAGGTACTCGCGGCCAAACAGGATGAGCTGCCCCTGTTTCCGGGCGACATTGTGCAATATACCTGGCAGGGCGGCGGTGGCTACGGCGACCCGCTGCAACGCACACCGGAGGCGGTGGCAGCCGACGTGGCGGCAGGATACATCTCGGCACGGCGGGCGCTGGACGTCTACGGCGTCGTACCTGGCGAAGACACGGGAAAAACCGCACAGCGTCGCAAACGGATGCGGCAACATCGTCTGGCAAACGCCCACCCGCCTTCCCGCACATCAGGCAACCAGCGTGACACAGGCGCTCCGCTTTCCCGTTTCGGCGCCGGCCTGATCCTGGCTCACACGAAAACGGAAGAACTGCAATTCGAATGCGAGTGTGGTCACATCTTCTGTAGCGCCAGGGATAACTGGAAAGATCATGCTGCATATCACAGCCTGGAAAGCGATGAGCTTCCGGCAGGGATAAGACTGCATGAGACGATGGAACTGGTCGGGTACTTATGTCCTGCGTGCGGCCGGCAACACTCACTCGACGTAAAACAGAAGGACGCTGCACCGTTGCACGACCTGAAGATAACCCGCTGGGCGGACCGGGAAAAACATCCTACCGTCATTCCTGCGAAGGCAGGAACCCAGTAGATAATATCTTCTTACGCCGCAGGGGACAGACTTAAGTCTGTCCCCGAAGGGTGTCCAGCGGACAACGAAGGTGCCTCAGAGCCTGTCCTTTGTTACCATAAACCATGCAAACAAAACCACAGTTCAAATTCTTCTTCGGCTCCAGCATCGTCCTGGCCTGCTTCGTCGGCATGATCGGGAATACGGGAGTGCTCCTGTTTGCCGGGACGGGCGTGCTGATCAAACCCCTGACCCAGGAGTTCGGCTGGAGTCGCGGCGACGTATCCCTGGCCCTGACCCTGCTCACCGTCGGCATTGCCGTGGGGGTGCTGGTGAGCGGCAGGCTGATAGACCGCTATGGCGCCAGGCGGGTGCTTTGCGCATCCATTCTGTTATCCCTCCTGGTCATACTGACAGGACCGTTTTACGTCGCCACCCTGCCCCTGTTTTACACCATGATGCTGCTTGCCGCGGTGGTCGGCGCGCCGACCAACACGATCGGCTATGCGCGCGTGATTTCCGACTGGTTCGACAAGCGCAGGGGACTGTTCATCGGCATTAATTCGGCCGGGATCGGCCTGGGTTTTACCCTTGCGCCCCTGGTATGCAACTGGGCCATAGGCATCGGCGGCTGGCGCGCGGGTTATTTCAGCCTGGGCCTGTTCCTGCTGGTTATCGTATTCCCCACGGTTTACTTTCTCCTCATTGATAAACCCCAGGATGTGGGCCTGTTGCCGGACGGCGTCCAAAAAAACGCAACCGGCGAGCAGGAGGCTGCAGATACGAACGGCCACCTGTCGCTGGGCGAGGCGCTCAGGACCCGCGTGTTCTGGCTCATGATCGTCATCGTTTCCTGTATCGCCTTTTCGCTGAACGGCATCTTCAGCCAGTTGGCCGCCTTGCTGACCGACCGGGGCATCGACATGACCACGGCTGCGCTGGTCGTCTCCACCATGGGTATGAGCATGGCCGTCGCCCGCGTAGTTGTCGGTTATATTATCGATAAACTGTTTGCGCCCATGGTGGCGGTCGGCGTTTTTATCTCGGTATTGCTCGGTGTCGGGTTGCTAATCTACGGGCAACACCTGAGCTTATACATTATTGCCGCCATCCTGATGGGGGTCGGTATCGGAACGGAGAGCGACCTCATGGTGTTCCTGACCAGCCGCTATTTCGGCTTGCGCCACTTCGGGACGATCTTTTCCTGGGTCTTCATCGCCCACATGACCGGCACCAGCCTGGGGCCCTATCTCATGGGCAGCTCTTATGACCTCCATGGCAGCTATATTCCCATACTCCAGGTATGCCTCGCCCTGCTGGCTTTGGCTACGGTGCTGTTTGCGTTTCTGGGGAGATACGACCAGTTCACCCGCAGCAAGAAGTAACAGCTATTTCCGGTAAAAAATCTCCCGCTCGTTATCCAGGTCCAGGTAACGATCACGAAGCCGGGTTGATCTTGATGTCATCGGAATAATTTTACCTTTCACGATCACCTGCTCTGCCAGGGTCATGATTTCCAAGGGGTCGCCATCCCATATAACCAGGGTGGCCTGTTTGCCCGGTTCCAGACTGCCCGCCTTGTCGGCAAATCCAAATACGGTGGCCGGGTTTAACGTCATGGCCTTGAGCGCGGCCGTCTTATCCATGCCATAGGCAACCGCGTTACCCGCAGCCTGGCGCACCAGGAATGCATTATGGGTATGCAGGAAATCCACCCCGGTAAATAATACCTTTACCCCGGCCGCATCCAGCAAGGCTGCCGCGTCCAGCCTTGCCGCCAGTTGATCAAAATCTATCGGCAGGTTGGCCATGGGGTCGATAATGACCGCGACGTCTGCTTCGGCTAACTTATCAGCCACGCGCCAAGCTTCACTGGCTCCGGCTATAACAAGTTTGAAACCAAATTGCCTTTTCAATTCCAGCAGCACTTCGATATCACTGGCGCGGTGCACATTCACCACCAGGGGTAATTTCCCGTCGATAACGGGTATGAGCGCTTCCAGGTCATGAACTTCCAGTGACAAATCCCGCCAGTTACCTGACATTACGGCATGGCGGTTTGTCCTGTACTCTTGTGTATCCGCCAGGGCCTGCTGCATTTTCAGGTACGAAGATGCCCGGGAGCCTCCTCCCGCTTCGCTGGAACTGCTGCCCAGGCGCGCAAACATTGCCGCTGACTTATGCAAAATCGATGACGGCTTGCCAAGTTGAAGAACGACGCCTTGCCCCGCAAACACGCGCTGAGTCGATTCGGGCGCAACGACCGCATGGGTCAATCCATGGATTAAATTATGCGGCAACAATGTTGAACCGGGATTGACGGCAGGAAAAACATTAAACGCAGAGCTGAATTGCTCATCCGCGCTCGATACGTCATCCGTCCCTTCGACCTGACTTATTTCCATAACGCCGAGGTAGGTATACGCGTTGATTAAACCCGGTGTGACCTGTTTACCGCTGGCATCTATGACTTTCCCGGCGGAGGATGGATCAATACCAGTACCCAGCGCGGCAATGGATCCGTCCCTGATCAGTATGTCTGCATTTTCCAGGGTTCCGGCGCCGGTCAAGGTATGGATAGAGGCATTTGTTATCAATATCTCCCCGGCAGGTACGGGAAATGTGAGAAAGATAAAAGCCATGGAAACGATTAGTTTGTTGCCGCGTCTCATAATCGTTCATCCGTCGGGTCGATAATGCCAAGATCAAAATCCGTGACGGGCTGCCGGGCTTCATCCAGCCGGTCATAAATCAAAACGCCGTCAATAAACACCTTCTCCGTTTTACTGTAGACACTGAAGGGGTCTCCGTCCCATAACACCAGGTCAGCCATTTTTCCAACTTCCAGGCTGCCTGTGAGGGCATCGATACCCAATGCCCTGGCGGGATTGCTGGTAATCCAGTTGATGGCGTGGGCGCGGCTAATGTGGTAACCCGCATCGATACCGGCAGCCATTGCCTTTGCCGCTTCCTGGTTCAGGTGCTGCACGGTTATCGCAGAATCAGAGTGCACGATCGCGCAGGCGCCGGCTGCATCCACCATGGCTACGTTGCCTTCCACCATGTCATAAGCTTCGTGCTTGAAACCCCACCACTCCGGCCACATCGCCGCGCAGATATCATGCTCAGCCAGGATATCTGCGACCTTGTACGCCTCAACGGCATGGTGAAAAGCCGTAACCCTGTAGTTAAACTCCCTGGCGATATCGATCATCACCGCCATCTCTTCACCCCGGTAACAATGATTGTGCACCAGGATGTTTCCGCGTAAGACTTCGGCCAGGGTTTCCAGCTGCAGATCTCTTAGTGGCGCTTCAGTTTCTTCTCCTTGCGCCTGTTTCCCGGCATAGGCGTCCTGTTTGTTGACGTAGTCTGCGGCCTCTATCCATGCCGTTCGATAACCGGCGACATTAGCCATCCTTGATGCCGGCGTCTGTTTCAGCTCTCCGCCATAGACACGCTTGGGATTTTCACCGCAGGCCATCTTCAAACTGTAAGGCGCACCCGGGAATTTCATCGCCTGCACGGTACGTGAAGGAATGTTTTTAAGGGTAACTCCCCTGCCGCCAAACAGATTCGCGGAACCCGGCAGGATTTGTAACGTGGTAACCCCGCCGGCTAATGCCAGGGTAAATTGCGGGTCCTGCGTCCAGACGGAGTGTTCCGCATAGACCTGGGCCGTATTCGGATTGGTGATTTCATTACCATCGAGGTTCCCTTCATGGCTGGGCGCCGGATAAACGCCAAGGTGCGAATGTACGTCAATCAATCCCGGTGTTATCCACTTGCCCGAAGCGTCGATGACAACGGCATTCCCGGGCGCATCGATTTCCCGTCCGATAGCGCTTATCTTTCCATCAGTGAATAATATTGATGTGTTATCAAGCCGGTTGCCGGTTCCGGTCAGTAACGTAGCATTATTCAACAGGACCGGGTTGGCTGCTGCCGGCGCGTAGGTACTGGGGAAAGGGTCTTCCTGCCCGGTAATGACATCGGGTTTGTCCGTTTTTTCCGTGCACGCGTTATTCAACGCCAATGCAAGTAATACAACGCAGAATCCTGGTATTCCAAGGCGGTTATTCATGGACAACTATATAGTTCATCGGACTAGTACCCTTTCCAGTTAATATTGACATGTTCAGCGGGTCGGGAAGCGGTTGAGCGCAAGGCACGCCGCGCCGGGAATGGCGCGTCCTTGCCAAGCGGCGTAACGCCGCGGGCGACCGCTTCCCGGCCCGCCCGCAGGGAGCCACACAGCGACGCCAATACGGCGTTGCAGCCCTTGACAAGGGCGCGCCATTCTCTGCGGGCTGCGCCTTGTCTTGACGTCGCTGTGTGGCTCTGAACATGTCAATATTAACTGGAAAGGGTACTAGAACGATCTAAATAGAAAAATAATTTTTTCGTTTAGTTCTGTCCATCTTCGTATATACTGCGTCATGCAATCATCAGCAGAAGCCCAGAGTCGGGCTACCTGCTCAATACAATAGCCATTTGTCGGCGGGGTCGCTCCCCAGCCAGGTAAATAGGCAGGGCTCTCTTTACGCTTCTGCGAGATGATTGCAATGGCCCGGCGCCTTATGTCGGTCATGAATATCAGCAGAAGGTCTCGTGAAAAATTTCCTTGCAGCCTTAAATTTGGCCATGGTTTTAACACATAGTACACCACAGAATCATTTGAGCTATTACTACCCCACCATGAACCTTATTGAGATTGAAGTTTATTAACTGCGAGAGCATAAAGTATATAATCCACAAATCTTAACCTACAATCAAAATTCAATTAGAAATATCAGTCTACCATCATGTCCGAGAAAGCGGTTTCCGAATTTGATGCGTTTTGCAAGCTACTGTCAGTGAAGCTGGATAGCCTCAGTCCGCAGCATCAGAAGATTGCTCGTTTCATGATGGAAAATCCTCATGAAACGGCGTTGGAGACTGCATCCAGAATCGCAGATCAATTAAAAGTACAACCTTCCAGCCTGATCCGATTGGCTCATATTCTCGGCTTTTCAGGGATTTCTGATCTTCAAAAGATCTTCAAGGAACACACACGGGCGCGATTGTACAATATTACAGTGGCTTATACTGACTATATTCAAGCCCCAAAGGTAAAGCAAAAAAACAGGGACTATGCTGCCAAAGGTGTGCTGGATCAATTTATTTACGCCAACATCGCCTCGTTAAAACATTTGCAACAGGATATTAATGCGCAAAAGTTCAGCAGAGCGATTAAGCTCATAGAAAAAGCCAAGCGGACATACATCCTGGGAACACGCGGTTCTTTTCCCGCCGCCGCATATATGTTTGATACATTCGCCCGGCTGCACCAACCTGCCTACCTTCTTGATGGCGTGGGCGGCTTACTCAACCAGCAGGTAGAAAATATTCAAAAAAATGATGCGTTGATGGTATTTGCTTTCCCTCCGTATGCTGAAGAAACGTTTGAGGCAACAAAGCTGGCCAGGGAAAAGGGAGCAAAAATCGTTTCAGTTACTGACAGCCCCATTGCCCCTGTAATGGAGTTCAGTGACTACAACTTCAACTGCGATAAAAGCATGGTCAATGGTTTCAGAACCATCACAGGCAGTCTGTGCATCGCCCAAGCAATATCAGTTAAATTGGGCATTGATGTGTGTAAACTTGGTTAAGGAACCTCTGATTAAGTCAGAGGTTCCTACGGTACAGGGATGTGCTCTGACAAGTCCAGGACGGACTTGATCAGAGCTTCCTTAATAACTTTATGGCACTCCTTGATCCCCACTCATGTGGAGGTCGAAACCATCATGCAGGAAAATACTGGCCCCTTGCTCGGCGTTGTTGATGTTGGCGCGAAAGCAAGTGAACAACTCACGCCCCATGCCGGAGTGTGAAATGGATTCGTCATATTGCGGTATTGTACGTTGCTCCAGTTCTCTCTCGTCGGATTTCAGGTTCAGACTGCATTTCACCGCATCGATACAGATCAGGTCACCGTTTTGAATTGTTGCCAACGGGCTGTCATCCGCGGCTTCCGGTGTTACGTGGATCGCAGCCAGCACTTTTCCTGAGGCGCCAGACATGCGCCCATCCGTCACTAAGGCAACCTTGAACCCCCTGGCCTGCAGTACGCTGAGTATAGGAGTGAGTTTATGTAATTCCGGCATACCGTTTGCCTTCGGCCCCTGATATTTAATAACCGCAACAAAATCCTTTTCCAGCTTGCCGGCCCGGTAGGCATGAATGAATTCGTCCTGAGACAGGAAGACTTCGGCTGGCGCTTCAATCACCCAGTGTTCGGGGTTGACTGCTGAAGCTTTTACAATCGCACGTCCCAGGTTGCCGACCAACACACGGAGTCCGCCTTCACTTGAAAAAGGCGAGGAAACCGGGCGAAGGGTAGTCTCATCAAGGCTTTCATTCGTTGTCTCCTGCCAGGTTAATTGCCCGTTCTCTAAAAAAGGTTCCTGTGTATATCTGGACAGTCCTTTCCCTGCAACGGTAGTCACGTTTTCGTGCAGCAGTCCGGCCTCCAGCAATTCTTTAATTAAAAAGGCGACACCGCCGGCTGCGTGAAACTGGTTCACGTCAGCGGCACCATTGGGGTAGATGCGCGCGAGTAACGGCACAACAGCGGACAGTTCGGCAAAATCATCCCAATTGAGCCTGATGCCGGCCGCAGCCGCCAACGCGACCAGGTGGATGGTATGGTTGGTGGAGCCGCCGGATGTGAGCAACCCGACCAGGGCGTTAACGATCACCGCTTCATCGATAATGTCACTTAGAGGCGTGTAGCTATCCGTTAAGTGCGTGAGTTCGACAACGCGTCGCGCCGCGGCACGGGTAAAGGCCTCGCGTATCGCCGTACCAGGGTTTAAGAATGACGCGCCTGGCAGGTGCAGCCCCATGATTTCCATCAACAACTGGTTGCTGTTGGCCGTGCCGTAAAACGTACAGGTGCCGGGACTGTGATAGGATTGGGACTCCGCCGCCAACAACTCCCGGCGGCTTGCTGCCCCGGCAGCATGGCGTTCCCTCACCGCGGCCTTCTCCGGGTTGGGTAACCCGGACGGCATGGGGCCGGCCGGCACGAACATCACGGGCAGGTGGCCGAAGCTTAATGCACCGATAAGCAGACCCGGCACTATCTTGTCGCACACCCCCAGGCATAACGCCCCGTCGAACACGTTGTGGGACAGGGCAATGGCCGTGGACAGGGCAATGATGTCACGGCTGAACAGCGACAATTCCATGCCGCTCTGTCCCTGGGTAATGCCGTCGCACATGGCCGGGGTACCGCCGGCAAACCGGGCAATCCCGCCCGCCTCTTTCACGGCCGCTTTGATGATGTCGGGAAACCGTTCAAAGGGCTGGTGCGCAGAGAGCATGTCATTGTACGCGGATACGATGGCGATGTTGGGCTTGTCACTGTCACTCAGATCGCGTTTCTCCCCGACAGAGCAGGCGGCCAGACCATGGGCAAGATTGCTGCAGGAGACCAGAGCCCGATGCGGGCCAGCGTTGCGCATTGCGTCGATCCTGTGCAGGTAGTGCGCCCGGCTGTCCCGGCTGCGCTGCCGTATACGCTCGGTCACTTTACTGACTACGGGATGAAGGTCGATGGGATGACTCATCGGTTACGGCGCCCAATACACATCCAGGGGTACCTGTTCCTGGTTAAGCAGGATATGCACCGGTTTGTCCAGGACATCCTGACCGTGCACCGCACGTTCGAAAGTCCCGCGTTTCCTGTAGCCGAAAAACAGGAGGATGAGTCTGCGAGTTTGTAACAATGCCCCGGCAGTGAGTGTCATGCGCGGGTGATCGATAGAAGTGCACCTGGTTACCTTACACAATTTCTCAGAACACGGGTCCGGGGCGCGTGTGAGCCCCGCGGCCTGTGGTAGCAACGAAGCGATATGGCCGTCCTCACCCATTCCCAGCATGACAAGATCAAAGGGCCGGGATAGCCTGTTTAACCGGTTCTCAATTTCAGGCTCCGCTTCCTCAGGAGCGATATCATGGGTCATGAGGCTGATGAATCGTGCGCTTGCCGCAGCAGAATGTAACAGTTCACGTTTGAGCATCGCCTCATTACTGTCCGGGTGGTAGGGTGCAACCCAGCGTTCGTCAGTCAGTGTAAGGGTGACTTTTTCCCAAGGCAGGTCGAGTCTGTTCAATGTACGGTAAGTAACGATGGGCGTGTTACCTCCGGCAGCGATGAAAGTCCCTTCACCTCTCGCAGCACATGCCGCTTTGAGCGTCTTCCCGATAGTGGCCGCCAACTCATAAGCTAACTCGTCACGCTGGTAGAAACAACGATAATTGATCATGCTATACCGGTTCACGATACCAGGCACGCAGGTCCCGGCCGATCAGTACGTCTGAACCTGCCGGTCCCCAGGTGCCGGCCACATACTTTTCCGACCTTGTTCCGGTTCCGTGCCAGCCATGGATAATATTGTCTATCCAGAGCCACGCCGCTTCCACCTCGTCCCGGCGCATGAACAAGGCCGGGTTGCCCTGGATGATATCCATTAATAAACGTTCATAGGCATCAGGATAACCAGTTTGAAAGGCCTGTGCAAAACTCAGGTTTAACGGCAAAGAATGAAGATGAAATCCGTTAATCCCCGGCCGTTTTGTCATCAGCATCAGCTTAATGCCTTCATCCGGCTGTAAGCGGA
Organism: Gammaproteobacteria bacterium; assembly: GCA_965116495.1. Taxonomy (GTDB): domain Bacteria; phylum Pseudomonadota; class Gammaproteobacteria; order Eutrophobiales; family Eutrophobiaceae; genus JAAXHV01. Next base: position 2,591,882 of record OZ220696.1, read on the forward strand.
TCACAAGGTGGTTGGGTAGCGCCTGTTCATTGGATGTGAATATCAGGTGCGGCACCGGCGCAAACTGAACCACGATCTCGGAACGCTTCTCGGTCATGCGCTTACCGGTACGCAGGTAAAACGGCACGTTGGCCCAGCGCCAGTTATCAATCTCAACCTTGAGCGCAACGAAGGTCTCTGTCTGACTCTTTGCCGTCCCGTCAAGGTCCTCCAGGTAAGACGGCACAACCCGGCCTGATACCGCGCCATTGCTATATTGCCCCCTGACCGCATTGTCCTTTAGCTCGTCTTTTGTTATCGGCTTCAGTGCCGTCAGGATCTTGAGCTTCTCATTGCGTATCTCGTCCTGGTCCAGGTTCACAGGCGCTTCCATCGCCACCAGGCATAACAGTTGCAACAGGTGGTTTTGCACCATGTCGCGCAACGCGCCGGTCGTATCGTAAAACCGGCTGCGTGTGCCGATGCCGACATCTTCGGCAACTGTAATCTGTACATGGTCGATATAATGCCCACGCCATAGCGGCTCAAACAGCGAGTTGGCGAATCTCAGGGCCAATAAATTCTGTACCGTTTCTTTACCCAGGTAATGATCGATCCGAAATATCTGCTCTTCGGAGAATACCTCCCCCACCTGGTTATTCAATAATTGCGCAGAGGCCAGGTTGAACCCGATTGGCTTCTCGAGAACAATCCGACTCTGCCGATTGAGCAAACCGTTGTCTGACAGCCCCGAACAGATGGCCCCGTACAAGTCCGGTGCTACAGCCAGGTAAAACACCCGTATCCTGCCCGGATGCTCATCGGCCAGTGTCTTCAGGTCTGCCCACCTGGACTCTGAAGCAGCGTCCAGACGTTGAAAATGCAGTTTCCCGGCAAAACCCTGCCACTGCTTCTCATTAAATTGGCTCTTCGGAACATGTTGCTTCAGTCCTTCCAGCACAAAACACAAGTACTCACCGCGGGAGCAATCACGCCGCGACAAGGCGATGATTCGACTTTCCCGGTTGAATTGACCCTTCCGGTCAAGGTGGTACAAGGCGGGCAGTAACTTGCGTACAGCCAGGTCGCCGGTGCCGCCGAAGATGAGCAAGTCAAAGGGTTCCGTTGGCGTAAATTTTTCCATCATGGGCATCAACGATCACTGTTGTTAAGGTAATCAACCGGACACCGATTATTCATATTTCCATATACCAGGTTAATAAATAAATCATTGTTATTTATTTTATAAAAAAATAAGATTAAAATCAAACTGTCAGATCTATGTTGAGACAAAAACCATCCAGAATAAAAGTGAAAGATAAAAGATCTATTTTTATCGGCATAGACGGTGGTGGCACAAAGACGCGTGCCGTTGCCGTCGATTACGAGGGTAAGCAGATTTATGAAACAGTCGGTGGCCCCGGTAATGTTGCCGCGTCAGGCGTTGATGCAACGTTTGAGAACATCAAATTAATATTCGAAGAGCTTGCTTACCATATAACAGGTCTTGAGCAGCATAGGGTGGATCTTGTATCGGGACTGGCAGGAATCAGCGATGAGGAGAATACATTAAAAACTGCTTTGTTGAATAAACTGAATTCCCTGAATATGTTGGACAATATCCAACTGGTCAATGACGCGTATATAGCTTGGTATGGAATCGATATAGGTAATCCGGCGATTGCGGTAATTTCCGGAACCGGCTCCTCGTCATATACCCGCGATGCCAAGGGTAAGACCGTTGTCAAAGGCGGAATGGGACATATTTTGTCAGACGAGGGAAGTGGGTATCATATCGGTTTAAGGGGTATCCGCAGTGCAATACGTGCAGCAAAACGAATTGAAGCGAGCACGCTGCTTACCCGCAAAGTCACGGAAGTTTTTTCACTGCATAACATCGATGATGCCCCATATATAATCAAAGATCGTATTGAGATTGCCGCTTTTGCTCAGCATGTCTATGAGGCGTCATTAGCCGGTGACAACATCGCCTCCGGTATTATTGAACAGGCGGCGGGTGAGCTTGCCCGACTGGTAGAAGCAACCTGGTGTGATGGAGATTTCGGGAATAAGGAGGTTAAAGTGGGTATGTTTGGTGGTTGTCTGGAAAAGATGACCACGTTACGAAGTACCTTGCATAGCCAATTGCAAAACGTCAGTCACAGACTGATACTGTCTGATCCCATCTGGTCGCCGGCACAGGCCGCAGCAGAGTTAGCAAGAAATAGATATATGCGGACTATAAGCACGAATGCCGGTTATTCGTGTAATCGATAAAAAATTACATTAACTCCATTGTTTGATAAAGATAACATTAAATCATACATTCCGGATGGGGTTACATTATCGCAAGCCCTGTCCCGCACGACGCACCTGGCAATTGCAGCACATCCAGATGATATTGAGATCATAGGTTTTCACGGGATTAGCCGGTGCTACCAGGTTGCAGATCGGTGGTTTACCGGAATAGTGGTAACAAACGGTTCCGGTTCTCCCCGCGGCGCGCCATTCCAGGCGTATTCCGATGCGGAAATGATAGCGGCTCGTGTAGAAGAGCAACAACAGGCTGCAAAGCTTGGTGAATATTCGGCCGTGTTGCAGCTTGGCTTTTGCAGTGATGAAGTTAAAGGCCGGATTAACCTGTCGTTGGTAGAGTATTTATCTGTTCAATTGGCGTTGACGCAACCGGATACGGTGTACCTGCATAATCTGGCTGACCGTCACGATACGCACATTGGTGTTTGCATTCACGCTCTTGAGGCACTACGTAAGTTGCCAAAGGCAATTCGGCCTGAAAGCGTTTATGGTATTGAGGTCTGGCGTAACCTGGACTGGTTGCCGGAGGAGCATCGAATACGACTGGACGTCAGTGCCCATACTGATTTGTTTAATAAATTAATTCGCGTGTTTGAATCTCAAATCGGCGGAGGCAAGCGTTATGAGCAGGCACTACCCGGGCGTCAATCCGCCAATGCAACATTTGATCAGTCTCACGTCGTTGATCAATCCTCCGCGATAACCCTGGCGATGGATCTTTCCGGTTTAGTCCAGAATGAACATATCGCATACAGTGATTTTATGGAGGCTGTTTTTTGTGATTTTACTACTGACGTGATACAGCGAATTAACAGGTATGGATGAATACGATGGAAGTTATCATCCTGAAAGACGCAGATAGAGTTGCTGAAGAAGGCGCACGGCGGGTCTGTGCCCTGGTCAGGCAAAGACCGAACGCAGTCCTGGGGTTGGCTACCGGTACAACCCCCATCGCCATGTATAAAAAACTGATCGTTCACTATCAGGCAGACAGCATCAGTTACAGTAAAATAACCACGTTTAACGTGGATGAATATTTGGGATTGGCGCCGGACAATCCACAGAGTTATCGCAGTTTCATGAACCGTGAATTGTTTGATCACATTGATATAGATGGTAAAAACACTCATTTGCCGACATGCCGCGAAACAGAAAATCCTGAAACTATCGGCCGGCTGTACGAGAAAAAAATCAAATCCGTTGGTGGAATTGATATACAGGTTTTAGGAATAGGCAGCAATGGCCATATAGGCTTTAATGAACCGACGTCGAGTTTATCTTCTCGTACGCGAGTTAAAACTTTGTCTGAAAAGACCGTCTCGGATAACTCTCGTCTATTCGAGTCGAATGAATATCAACCGGCTCTTGCAATAACAATGGGTATTGCCACAATCATGGAAGCGCGTCAGATTTTATTGTTGGCAACCGGGTACAACAAGTCAGACGCAGTCAGTAAAATGATTGAAGGACCTGTTACTTCCCGATGGCCGGCGTCAGTGCTGCAATTGCACCAGAAGGCGACAATTCTGCTTGATGAGGCAGCAGCTTCAAAGCTGGAATTACAGGATTATTACAAGTGGGTCGATGAACAAAATACAGAGTTGTTATCAAATCGGGTGTCCGGGTGAATTGAAGCTATCACATTTGTGTCAATTTTGTCTCCTTGCTACTTAACATAATAGCTCGTAGAATCGGATGTTGAATTAGATATAGACGAAGCGAACCAGTACAGGTAGATAGCAAAGACTATGGGTAAAGGCAGCAATTCCAGTGGCCTGCGTCGTTACAACGAACGTGCTGTCTTAACTGCATTGCGAAAGATGGAATCTGCGTCTAAATCGGATTTGGCGCGAGCGACCAACCTGACTCCGCAAGCGATAACACGGATTGTCGATTATCTGGATAATACAGGCCTGGTCGCGAAGGGCGGACGTCGTTTGGGAAACATAGGTCAACCATCGACCATGTATGTTATCAACCCCACGGGCGCTTATTCAATCGGCGTCAAAGTAGGACGACAGGATATCGAACTTCTGTTAATGGATTTTGGTGGGGCAATTCTTGAAAAATTATGGCACAAGTTCGACTATCCGGAACCCGACTTTTTGTTACAGAAAATCGAAGAAAGCGTCGCGCACCTGGAAGCTGCCTTGCGCCCTCAAGACGTAAAGAAATTAATGGGCGTGGGCGTGGCAATGCCCTGGTTTATGGGCGCATGGACAAAAGAACCTTTCATGACAAAAGAAATTGCCCGGAAATGGAATGAAATCAATTTTGCGGATGAGCTTACAAAGGTGGTGGATTTACCTCTGTTCATTGAGAATGATTGCTCTGCCGCCGCAGTTGCGGAATTACAGTTTGGTCTCGGTAATCATATTTCGGATTTTCTTTATGTATTTGTTGGCACTTTCATCGGTGGTGGATTGGTATTACACGGCAATCTGGAAACCGGGATCCACGGCAACGCCTGTTCATTGGGCAACATACCCGTGCCTCGATCTACACTCGATACGGCTCCGGAACATGATGGGGCTTATGAGATGTTATTGGATCGTGCCTCGCTTTTCTGTTTAGTCCGTCACCTGAATGATCACAAGATAAAAATCAGTGATGTAAACGACTTGGATTCTGTAATGGATAAAGCAAGACCGCTGATCCAGGAATGGCTGGAAGATTGCGCAGACGCATTGGTCTATGTATTTATGTCGGCAATAGGGATATTGGATTTTGAATCCATCGTGATCGATGCGCACCTGCCCCGGTTCATATTAAATGAACTGGTAGAAATTGTTTCCCGGCGGATTCAGCAAAATGCGCCACGTTCGGGTATGTTCATCCCGGAAATACTACCAGGCAAAATTGGCGCTGGCGCCATTGCTGTGGGTGGCGCGATTCTGCCTTTTTATTCAAATTTTGCCGCAGACAAGACAGTCATGTTGAAGGGTGGAGTGCCGGAAAAGGTCCCGGTATGATGTTTTCGTGTCTGCCCACTTGAAGTCGTATCGATCAATCAAGAATATCTGATTTCAACAACCCCATATTTACCGCAGCCACATAAGCTGCCCCCACTGCCGCCTCTTCTCGATATTCAATAGCACTCGGAGACATACACCATCTTCGGGCGATAGTCTCATATAACAAGTTATTATATTTAATCGCATTCCCTGATACATACAGGGAGGATATCGGCAGGCACGCTGACTTATAAAACTGATACAAATCTTCAATAATCGCATTAACAGTGGCGCGACAGAAATTAGCCGGTGTAAGATTATTTATATCAATACCTTGATAGGCGCCTTTGATATTTTGATCCGATAGATTTTCCATAAAGTTTATGGTTGATATTAACCCTGCCGCATCGTCACTGGCCGATTTGCCTATCTCATTCATGTGATCCATTACTTGTTCAAGACTTCTATCGATACCTGAAAATTGTTGTAATACCGCCTGGAAAAACTCCCCTAAATAAGCGAATGCCCATCCGCCATACAAACTGGAACCTACATACATATAATGATTTCCTATTAAAGGGCGGGTTTCCAGTCTCTGATTGTAGTTCAGACCCTCCTGTATTATGGAAACCTGTGCGCCGGTGCCGATATTAACCACACAAGTACCAGGTTTTAATGTTCCCATTGCAAGCACGCTTGCCTGGTTGTCACCCAGGCCTGTACAAACCTGGACGTCTTTCTTAAGTGACCAAAGTCTGTGATATTGCGATAATAACGACGACAGAGGCATTGCTGACGGTTTGATTGCAGGCAATATGGATTCAGGGAGATTCAGTTCTGATAATAAACTTTCATGCCATCCGATTTGCTGTATATCCAACACGCCCCAGCTTGCCGCCATGGTCACATCGGTGACAATTTCTCCTGTCAGTCGCGCAACGACAAAATCAACTATACTCGCGGCCCGCAAATCTCTTTCAAACAGTTCCGGCCTGTTAACCTTCAGCCAGTGCAGGATTGAACCTCCATAACCCGGACTGAGAATGCATCCGGTCTGCGCGGATATTTCTACATTACGTCCTATCTCTTCAATTATCGGGATACCAGCAGCTCTCTGGTCACGCCATGTAATCAGACTGGTGCGCGGTTGTAATTTATCATCAACGAGCAGGATACCGTGCATTTGACCGGTAACGACCAAAGCTTCTATTTCTTTGACTTGATACTGATGTCCATTCAACCAGGTGAGAACCTGACCTATTAATTTCTGAACCGTTGCAAGGATAATATTTGGGTCTTGTTCATGAAAATCTGGTGGAACATTATCGATACCACTATCGTTATTTACTGATTGGACGGTTATAACACGCCGGGAACTTACATCTAATGCCAACACGCATATATTCGTAGTACCAATATCAACTGACAGGATGATTTGCATAATCTGACCTGAGTTTTTGAACTCCAAATAGAAAAAGCGAGAACAGGAAATAGTAGCCTGACGTATTTCCTGCCTCGCTTTACCTTAGTCTGTTTTATAATCAGAAATCGTACCGCACTTCCACACCGATTTCTCGTGGTTGTCCATAGGAAGCTCTATCAAAGCCAGAGCCTGGTATCCCTAGATTAAACTCAGTAATAATTTTATCTGTCAGATTATGAGCGTACAGCGTCAGCGTCCAGTTTGTCTCATCCGGGGCGAGGGTTATCCGCGCATTAACTTTGGCATATCCGTCCTGAGAATTACTGGAACCAAGCAACGGATCATTAATTTCAGCAGGAACCGTATTGAAGAATATCCTACTTTTATAGGCAGCATCCACCCTGAATGAGGCTTCACCAATCCCGGCAAAATTCGGCTCGGTATACTGCAAACCAAAATTAGCCGTAGTTTCTGGTGCATATTGGAAGGGACTATCAAGCGAGATACGCAATCCCAAAGCACCCTCTCGGAGCTTAGTATATTCAGCATCGTTATAGGCAAAACCAGCTTCAAGTTTCAATTTCTCGGTCAAAGCTACTTTTAAATCCATTTCTGTGCCAAGAAGTTCTGCGCGCGCAGCATTATCCCTGACAGCTATAGGGACATCATTAGCCTGCGCAAGCTGGAATGAAAATTGTTTATCTTTATACTCCATAAAATAGACGGCAGCATTAAATATGACTCTGTTCCCCCAAAGCGTTGATTTTAGGCCAATCTCATAATTGGTTACGAATTCGGGATCATATCTGTTTAAATCTGGGTCAGATGTAACTGTGTTGCCATTGAAACCACCGCTCCTGAAGCCTTTAGACCAAGTAGCGTACACCAAGATATCTTCATTCAGATTGAAGTCCAATGTTGCCTTGGGCGACCAAGCAGTCCATGTATCACTATCGCTTACCAAAGGCTGAAACGATTGATTTCCTGCAGGCAGACTAACGAAATCACCCACGGCACTAAAGTCGCGATTTTCAGACGTGTACCTGACACCGCCAGAGAGCCTTAAGCGGTCGGTTAGCTCATAGGATAAATGGCCGAAGCCTGATATGGAATCCACTTCGGAGGTGATAAATTGATTCCATCCCCCAAAGAAGTTAACAGGAAGTCTTATTTTGGAGTCGTTCTTGGCATCCTCGTTAAAATAATAGAGACCCGCTTGCAAGTTGAGCCTCTCATCAAATACCACACCTTCAAAAATTAACTCTTGACTAAATGTCTCACTCAATGTGGCGAGTCCATCATTCTGAAACATTGTCTCCCTGAAATTGTCAAATTCGATATAGTTTATCGATTCAAAATCTCTGTAGGCAGATATTGAGCGAAGAGTCAGATTATCTAAGAACTGCCATTCCAATTGCAGAGACACTCCGTAGGATCTGATTTTATCGTCCGTAGGACCATTACCATCAGTAACAAAGGGATCGTCAAGACCAACCGGTGCATAAGCCGGCAGGGCCGGGTCAAGGGCGCGGGCCCCTTCGTAAATGCCCGTAAACAGGCCACTGGGCTCGACGACGGTAACCCCCATAACTTGAGAATGACTGTCATCCCAACTTCCATCCAGTATCAGTGCAGCCCGAAAGTCATCACTGAACTGATAATTTGCATAGGCCCTGAAAACCTTCACATCCTCATCATCGAGACAGGCATTATCACTTTCCCGCCTGACAAGACAATTTCTCCTCTTGTGCAAACCACTCAACTTTAATGATAGATCATCGGTAATACCAATATCGTAACTGCCCTGAAGACTAAAATGTCCATCTTCACCGCCAGCCGCCTTCAGATATCCATTTCCATCTCCTTGAGGGGTTTTACTGATAATGCTGACGGCCCCACCCACGGTATTCTTACCGAACAGCGTCCCCTGCGGCCCTTTTAATACCTCGATTCGTTCCGCATCCACCATTTCCAAAAAACCACCCTGCAAACGGGAAATATAGACCCCGTCCACATACACACCCACAAGAGGGTCAGAGGTGACGAGGAGATCCTCATCTGTAATCCCCCGGACAGATAGAACAGCGATTCCCAGGTTTCGACTAAAACTTACATTAGGCACACTAAGCGCAATATCCTCCATATCAGCCAGACCTCTGGCTTCAATGTCAGTACTGCTGAATGCGGTGACACTAATTGGCACTTCCTGAAGATTCTCTTCTGTTTTGCGGGCAGTTACAATAATTTCCTCCAGTACAGCTTTTTCGATTGCGTAAACACCGGAACTACACGATGCAATTAACCATAATATTAGATTCAGTAACAGTTGCTTTTGTTTCAACTGCGACTTTGAGTGATACCTTTTCATTAGCACTTACCTCAGTTACACACAATTTATATCAAATACATTCAGTTAATACGTATTGCCGAGCAGATACCTGCTTACCTTTATCAGAATGGTATGTTAATTAAATCATTGTTATTTATTATTGTCAACAGTATACTTAACACCAATCCAAAATCACACCAGGAAATGTACGTGGAGATCAAAACCAGTTGACATAAAATGGTTTTAATACTTGTTTCAATTGCCCAGACGACCCAACATACCTGAGGAAACAGTCGCAGTTACTGCAACATATCAACGTTCTATGGATAAACCACCACTTAAGAAAGGCTTCATGCTGATTTACAGCACCGGCCAGGCACCTGAGATGCTGATTGCCAGCATAGTCGGCACTTTCCTGTTATTTTATTTGACCTCTGTTTGCGGGCTTCGGCCGGATGTGGCTGGCCTGGTGCTTTTCTTTTCCTTGGCTATCGACGCGGTGGCCGACCCCCTGATCGGCGCCACTTCCGATGGTTGGAAATCCCGTTTGGGACGCCGGCATCCGTTTATGATTGTGGGACTGCTCGTCTTACCGATCGCGATCATTGGCGTGTTCATTCTTCCAACCGGATTACCGGCTACCTGGCTCTTTGGATATGTTTTAGTTTTTAACATTCTTATGCGAATTTCCCTTTCATTCTTTATTTTGCCCTATGCTGCTTTGCTGCCCGAGTTATCAAGCGATTACACAGAACGATCCCGCATGATGATCTACAGGCTGGTAGTCGCGCTCCTGGCGCAGGCCGTCGTTCTTGCGTTGTCATTTGGTGTGTTTTTCAAGGGCGAAGATGCGTTGTCCGAAGCTGCGTCTTATGTCCCGTTTGCGTTTCTCGTGGCGGGCATGATATTAGCGGCATGCCTGACGTCGACATTTGGCACTTTGCCGGCAGCGATAAAGCTCCGCACTCCTCCAGAGGAACACCCACCCATATCGCGTTTTTTAAAAGAAATCTCGCTATTATTTCGGAATCCCTCCTTCGTATCGCTGTTTTTCGGCATAATGATCTATATGATTGCAGGGATGGGCTTCCTCAATTCCATTAATCTTCATACCTTTCGTTACTTTTGGAACCTTTCTCCCGAGCAAATGCAGTTGCCGACAGTCGCGCAACCGGTCGGCATACTGATCAGCATTCCGCTCACCGCGTGGCTGATCAAAGTCGTCGAAAAGCGCACCTTAATGCTCATCGCCATCAGCGCTTTTGTCGTAACATACAGCATTCTCCCCTTGTTGAAGATCCTGAGGGTGTTGCCGGCAGAAGGGCTCACCCCTCTGGCATGCGTGATCTTAAGCGGCGTCGTGTTCGGATTGTGCATCGGGTTTAGTTTTGTTTCGGCCGGGTCGATGGTGGCTGACGCAACTGACGAACATGATTTTCTTTTTGGAAACAGAAGGGAAGGTCTCTATTTTGCTTCCCTCGTATTTGCCGCCAAGGCGGCGTTGGGCCTTGGCGGTATGTTGGCAGGCTTTAGCCTTCAATTAATAGGCTTTCCAATTGATCCATCCAGCCCTGAAGGCGCGGCGCAATTGACCCCGCAGGTGATCAATATGCTCGGCCTTTTGTGGGGGCCGGTGTTTGCAGTTTGCATGTTGTTGTCAGTACCGTTCTTTCTGAGGTATCGGCTTGATCGGAAGACGCACCAGAAAATCGTGAGCGCCATTACCGCCAGAAATGCTGCACGTCAGGCAGCGCCAGGAATTGATAGATGAGGATCTGAAATGACCGGAAACGATTTTACTTTAGCGCCGATGATTTCTGATAAGGCACGGCGGTACTTTGAGGAGAATTTTTCCCGGAGCCTGCGCGATGCGATGCAGGTACCCGCTCCTGATGATATTGAGGGCTGGGAGAAACGCAATGAGCTTGAATGCAAAGAGCAGGAGGGGTATATCCGTGAACTTATTAAGCGCTATGAGCCCACGCTTATCGAAACAGAAATCAGCGGCGTTCCGGTATTGGATATTCGACCCAAAAATTGGGTAGACAACCACAAGGTGATTGTTCATATCCACGGGGGTGGTTTTGTGGGTGGAACGTCCCGGTCAGCGCTTATCTGTTCCTTACCTGCCGCCACAGAAAGCGGCTTGCGTATTGTCAGTGTGGACTATATTCGAGCACCCCGCGCCCGGTATGAAGAGATTACGGAGCAGGTATATTCCGTCGTATCGGGATTGCTTAAACAAGGCTATTCCCGAAAAGATATTGTCGTGTTCGGTGAATCGGCGGGCGGCGGGCTGGTGGCGGCTACAGCACTGAAATTCAGAGACCGTGGTCATGGCCTGTTGGCCGCTGCGGTGGTCTGGTCTCCCTGGGTTGATTTGACCTGCGTCGGTGATAGCCACATTACGATTGCGGACGAAGAGCCGTTTTATAAAAAGGAAGTATTCCTTGCGAATGCAGCCCTGGCCTATGCGCCTCAAGCCAAGCATACTCACCCCTATGCCTCTCCCATCTATGCAGATTATAGTCAGGGTTTTCCGCCGACTTTAATCCAGGCTGGTAGTCGTGAAATTCTGCTCAGTGATTCCATCCGTTTATATCAGGCATTGGATTTGGCAGGGCAAAGTGTAAAACTCGATCTCTACGACGGTATGTGGCATGTCTTTCAATTTTTACCAATTGAGGGTCCGGAAGCTATGCAGGCGCGTGTTAAAACCTGTGAGTTTATTCATGAACACCTTGGTAACAGGTGAAGTGGGAGTTAGGGTTAAGAAATTATGAATGTTGGATTATGCGGCCTCGGCGATCGTTTAAGCTATGTAGCGCAAACAATGAGTAGACTTGTCCCGGATTTTGAATTACTCAGTTATGCTGATCCGACACCAGCAACACTGGATTATATGCGAGAGCATGGTATTGAACTGCGTGGTTATAGTGAACTGGATGACCTGTTGAATAAAGAGCCCATTGATTTATTGATGATAGGCTCGCCAAATCATTTGCATTTAGCGCATATACGACTGGGGCTTGAAGCTGGTGTTAAAGTGTTTACCGAAAAGCCGGTAGTCACGACAAAAGAGCAAACTTTTGAATTGATGGATATGTTGAAAAAATATGGGCCGGACCAGGTTATGGTTGGTATGGTGCTGCGCTATTCTCAACTTTATAATGATCTTAAATCAACAGTAGAGTCCGGAGTGCTGGGCGAATTATCAAGCATTGAAGCGACAGAGCATATTACCCCGGAACACGGTGCGTTTTATATGCAGGACTGGCGCAGAAAAACGCACTATTCCGGTGGTTTTATGCTTGAAAAGTGCTGTCATGATTTAGATCTATATCAAGGGATTGTGGGTTGCAGACCATCCAGGGTAGTCAGTTTTGGCGGCCACAAAAAATTTGTACCCGCTAATGCTGATCTTGAAGTAAAAAATCCCAAGGAGAACAGAACACCACGATGGGGTGGTACGAACGACAGTGCCTTCAACAGTGATGCTGATATTGTCGATTACCAAACAGCACTGATTGAATACGAGAATGGCACAAACCTCTGTTTCCACACCAATCTGAGTGCGCCTGATGATTTCAGGCGTTTTTGTGTCTTCGGATCAAAAGGGATGGCGGAAGGGGATTTCGCGCGTAACTTTTTTCGTGTGCATGACGCGCCAACATCAAAAAAGCTAATCGACAAGCAATATGAACATAATCAGTACATCTCCGAACACTACGGTGCTGAAGAACTGATGGCAGCGAGCTGGGAAGATCACTTTTCAAAGGGCGCTACGTTACCGGTCTCTATTCTTGATGCTCTTGAGGCCGGATTAACGGCCATAAAGCTTGATGAGTCGCGGGTAACTGGTCAGATTATTGATATGACAGAAACATGGCGGCAGTTCGATGGCTATGAGTTGGGATAAGATCAACCGGTATGATGTAAGGCTTGGTGTGCCCCCTTTAAAATCTCTAGCAATAATAATTACATTGCGTTCCACCTCAGCGCACTGCTTTGCAATCTGTAAGACATATTCCGGTTTAAGGAGACAACCACAACGCTCTGCGCTACCAGCATTTTCTGCAAACTGTGCCAATACAGATTCTCTTTTTGAAGGAGAACTGTTTTATATACAAAGGATTTTTTTACCTGTATTGAACTATTGGAGATCTGGTAGCCTGGCAAAACTGCTAATAGTGTTTTCACCCGTAGCGCCGGTATGACAAAGCTGAAACATGAATTTCTTAAGGTCTATTAACACTTCAGCTTTACTATCCCCCGCAAGCCAAACGATATGTAAAATCTCATCGGCAGAATCCATAAGGTGAAAATCACCATTAAAGGCAGGGTGGTTATTTCTAAAACGGATCAACCTTAGCAGGGACTGGACCACTGGTTTTTTAAGGTCTTTTTCTACCTGCTCGCAGGTATAGAAACGTCGGTTGATATCCCGGCCAGAACCTGTCTTCGCAAATAGATCCGAGTCATTCCCGGCGGCCAGTAACCCCATGTAATAGACCTGCGGAATCCCTGGTGAAAAAAACTGTATTAACCGCGCCAGCAGGTAAGCATTGTCATCTCTTCCCAGCGCATCGTAGTAGGTGCAGTTTACCTGATATAAATCCAGGTTCCTCACGCCTTTGCCGCTTGCCTTGCGACTGACGCCACCGCTGTTGGTATGGATTTTCTCTACCAGATCATTGATTTCGTCTTCGTCGAGCAGCCCTTTATCATGGGGATTTAATGTGTCCGGTCCAATATCTATGACCCCTATGCCATCATGTGTATCTAAGACGGTGACTGCGTTTCTGGGACTGATGTTCAACCATTTTTTCAGGTTGCGCGCCGTCCGGTTAAACAGGCAGTTGAGCACCAGGGGCGGCAAAGCAAAATCGTAGACCCGGTCCACTTTCCTGGCGATCTCAATCTGTTTTTTGTAGTGAGAATGAATTTCAACGAGCACATCCATACCAAGCCGTTTTGCCTGGTCAGCGAGTTGTTCTATATACTCAAAAGTATCCGGCGTCATAAAACAACTACTATTTACGGTTTTTATGGCATAACCCACTGCATCCAGACGAACCATTTTTATTCCATTTTCAGCAAACATCCGTAAAATCGATGCCAAATAATTTTTACAGTGCGGGTCATGCACATCAAGATCAATTTGTTGTGACGTAAAGCTGGTCCATGCGATTTTTTTGCTCCCGTCCTTGAGTGTAACCACTGTAAAAGGCAGGTTGGGCCGCGGCCTGTATATGCGCAGCAATTCCTTTTCCGTAACACCATCTGGAAACACCTTTCCCAATGTCAGGAACATGCCCGCGTAGGCGGAATTATCCCCTTTAGCCAGAAAGTCGGTAAACTGCGGAGATTGCGCGGACACATGATTAACGATCAGGTCAGCGACTATCTCCACTGAACCGCTTAGTGCCTTGATATCGCTCCACTTCCCTAACCTGTCATCAACACGGGTATGATCGACCGGGTCGAAACCCGTATCAGCGCCATCAATAGGATAAAAAAAAGGCAGGATATGTACGCCGCCAAAAAGTCCCTTGAGCGGTCCACGCAGCAATCTGTTCAGTGTTTTCAAGTCTCCTCCACTAAACCTGTCGACATACGCTATTAATTGAACTTGATTCTTCAATGTAAACAATTCACTCTGTATTATGAAACATTCTATCTTCAGTGGTGTCCGTAATGGAGGGATGACAGGATATTAAGGACTCCGGCGATGCAAAGCTTAAATGGCTAGGCATGATCAAGGAACACGAAAATCGATATCAGATATCCCGTAACTCAAAATGATAATCTACCAGATTTGATCTTACCGGCTGTATGGATTCAAGCACGATGACATCGACTCCGCTGAGGTATACAGGAACATAAGGATAATGCCGGTCTAACATTGACGTATAAGAGGGTACCCCTACTTCGCCGGATTCTTTACTCTTAGCCTCCATCAGTAAGCTACCCAGCCTCCATCGGGACATCGGGTGGCCCGGGTCAGCATCAACAGGTATTGCTTGTCCAACAAGGCCTGCGCGCCCCATCATGCGAGCCAACAAATCCGCAAACTCGCCTACGCCTTGATTACCGCTGACAGAAACAACAAATCGTTCATCTTTACTGACCCGGTCTATCGGAAACTCCGCAAAAAACCTCTGCGCCTCGTCCGTCAAATGCTGCTGCATAGGGGCATCCCATGACCATGAAGAGCCACGCCAGGTAGGCAGCAGCGCCTGCGACGATGGTTTTGCACTCGCCCCCTCGGCGCGCAGACGGTCGAATATTTTCAACTGTTTTCTGGCAATGCCTTCCCAGGTAAATTGCCTGGCAAATTCTTGTCCACCCTTACCAATATGTTCCCACAGTCCAGGATCTTCAATCAAGTTCGCCAATATTTCAGCCGATTGCTTCGGGTTATCCCCTTCAATAATATACCCAGCCTTTTTGTCTTGATCTTGATCGTCGATAAACTTGGCTATACCCGTGACTCTATTTATAAGAGATGGCACTCCTGTGGCCATTGCTTCACCTATACTCATACCAAAAGCTTCTTTAAGCGAGAAACTGGTGAAGGCTAAAGCACAATCAATAAGCACCTTAATCGTCGGGTGTCTTTTAGGTCCTACCATTATTATGTCAAGACCTTTCCCCCCTTCATCATCTTTTTCATTCACTTTCAGGCCAAGTTGTTTCGCTTTTTCTACAACAATGTCTGTCCCGGAACCTATAATCAATGCCTTCATGTCTGTATATCCCATATCATGAAGTTCGGCGATGACTTCTACCATCCTGTCTGCTCCCTTTTCGGGAGTTTTTCGCCCCCAAAAAAGGATATATTTTTTCTCTTCTAAACCGTACTTTTCTATGACCTCTTCGCCCATTCGTGTTTGCTCGGCGAGAACACCCGGCGGATATTTATATAACTTCTCATCCGCCTCTGTATAATCATAATCACCACGCTCCCGATAAAAGATAGGAGCTGCGCCGGCGGGGGTAAATGTTGTCTGGCTTTCCGGAGTCGTCAAGGAATAATTACGAATGTATTTTACAAAGTTCTCATATTCGTCCGGCGAATTCGCAATTTCATGATTTCCCGCTGCAAGGGAATAAAGTTCATGCGCTAGTCTTGTTCTGGCGATAAACTCCGTATTTGATAATAAATCAGCATCATACGGGAGAGGCTGATCCTGATCTTTTAAGTGTTTTACCTTCCTGGCCAGTTCCTGTATTTCCAGTTGCATAAGGCTTATTCTCCTCCTTAGAGCCTCTATTTGCTCGATGTCAGGTGTCTCGTTCTGTTCAAGTTCCTCTATTTGTTTTCTTATAAGTTTTATCTTGTATTCGAGTGGATTGACTTCCTTTATCTGCTTACGCCCGCCGATTGCTGACGTATTCAACTTTTGAAAAGCCGGCGCGTGAACAATATGCGCTGCAGGTATCCCTAAACGGGCGGCCACATTAGCAGCGAGACCCATGCCGTCTGCCCAGTTTCCGACAATAACATCAGTACCCGATAATTGCCCTATAGCGGTAGTGGCTTCTGATAATTCTGGCAGGTGCGACCACAAATCAACTTTCCATACAAACCTTCCCCTGTCCGTCATTGTTCCGTAGGGTGACGGTGAGCGTATTGCCATATCATCGTAGTTCCGGTGCTCCCTGACTGGACCTCCGGTAGATGGTATCCGTATCGACCAAACATTACCTTTACCAGGGTCAGTGTTATCAGTAAACCGCTCTACACGCGGCGGAGCATTAAGATAGGCCTTGTTTGGATCATAAAACTCCCTCGATATGACCTGGTTGTCCGTTCTATTTTTGCGTTGCGTGTCTTCGTTGTGGATTTCAAAATCTCTGGCAACAATAATGACATTACGTCCCATATCAGCCCACTGCTTTGCAATCTGTAAGACAAATTCCGGTTGTCCACCAATATCTCTATTGAACGTAAGCACCGGGTCGCTGACTAATCCCTGCGGGTTACTCATAATAACAGTCCGGGCAGTATCACGACCCGGATCAACATCTCCTCTGGGAATGCCATGCTGTTCAAACAACCGTGAGTATTCCAGCAACAGTTCAGGACGCACTTGAGGTGGTTGCCACCCTTCAGGAGCTGCCAGACCACCAGGCATCCTGTTCCATACATTGCTCCGGCGCCCACCACCACCGTGCCCCATCGGCGGCCTTATTAACGTCTCTGTTCCACATTGATCGTTTATACCTCCATATCCCATGCTTCTTCCCGGCCTTCTCATTCTCCTGCCTGGACCGCTTAAACCTAACATCATACTGGCCTCCATGACGGCAGTGCGGTTAGATACTCCGGGGGAGACATACGAAGGGCTTGCAAAATTACCCACAGACCCAATGGGACCCTCAATCACATCCTCAAATTGTTCTGCTCTCTTTTGGGACCGTTGCGTTAGTTTTGGGATTGGGCACATATTGAATACTCTTGTTCTGTCACTTTATTTCGATGTTTCTATTGTCGGTGAAGGCACTGGATAATTACTTATTCTAAGGAAACTGACTTAATCGGAGGTTCCCCGAATAATCAGAAGCGAAGCTAATTTATTCTTTATAGGGGCGTTACCTGATATCCTGCAAGAAAGGAGTTTTGTATTAGTGTTGAACCAACTTAGTCAGGTCTACAGCTGGTAAAGCGATACGGCCTGTAACAACGTTTTCTTTATCTATATCATCTATATAATGCAGAGTTATCACTAAGTCTTTGCCGCGAACTTCCACTTCGAAAAACCCGGCGCCGCCGTGACCAATGATCTCGGGTCCACATAGGGTATTCCACATTTCTTCATTGGATAGAATTCTTACCTCTTCGTCAGGACGTCCTTTAACCGGATCACGCTGCAAATAGCTCATCTCTCCAATAAGCATATGTAGCTGTTTGAGCGTTTTATGCCTTATATCGTCAAGCACCGGTGGATGAGGGGGACCACCATGTTCGTCATGTAACAATTTCAACAAGACTTCTTTATCAAATTTACCTGGTGATATATTCTTTTCTTCAAGAAGCTTATCCAGTTTTTCAATCATTTCCTCTGCTGTCGTGCCCTTCGGGAATTTCCCTTTTCTGATTGCATTGGCTCTTCCTCTATGAAAGGCATAAAGCGTTCGGTCTGCTTCATTTTCCGGAGGAACCATACCGGCATAATCCAGTAAAACGGGTATCCTGACTACATGAAACCATTTATTGGCTGCCATATCCCGGAACCAGTCCTCAACGCTATCAGAACCGACATTATCAAAAGGCTTCAGCGCCATGTGTGCGTTATCAGGCAACCTCTCTTTTCCCGTATAGTTTGCGTGTGATCCGGCGCCACTTAACATATGAAAAGCCCCGCATGAATCCGGACCTTTCAGACTCATATAATGTTCGTGACCGCCCATAAATAAAGTGATTGGAAATGTTTCCTGTATGTCTCGCAGATTCTTTAATGCGCCATAAGGCTGGATTCGGTGAAACCAGTCTCTACCGGCAGCGCCTGGCACATAGTGACTGACGATAATCTTATATTTCGCCTTTGATTTTCCTAAGCATTCATTTAACCATGCCAACATTTCCTGATAATCTTCACCATATGTACTCTGTGATTCCATGGGGGAATTTGCCCAGGCCAACGCTTCACCATCCAGCATAAAAAACTCAATAAGCGGCTCTGTAGCTCCTGATGGCCAGGTAAAAGAATAATAGCGCCCCAACATATTCCACATGGTCTTTTTGCCGGTTTTATCTATCACCTTATCCGTGTAATCAATTTGTGCCTGGTAATCAAGCGGCCTTCCATACGGCATACCCTCTATATTACGGTCATGATTTCCCAGGGTCAGATACCATGGTATCCCTAAGTTTCCAAATATCTCTTCCCAGTGAGTGCGCCATACTTCAGAGTCTGTTGTCTCCGGGCCGTCGGGATAAAAGTTATCTCCGGTACCTATAATAAATTCTATGGGTTTACCCTTTTTAGCACTTTCTTCAGCTAACATCGCTATGCTTCCGGCTACACGCGGCGCGGAGCTTTCAGGCCCATCGCCGTGGTCTCCTATAACAAGGAAATGCAAATAGTCTTCTACATCCTGGTCAGTTTTTCCGTATGACTGTCGATAAAGAAGCGCTAAACCCAGAACGCCTAATATTCCTGCCCCCCAAACAGCAGGCGAAACCCATCGGCTTCCACCGGGACTACCTTGCGGCCGCGGCTTAAAGGGAATTAGGGGCCTATTTGTTGCCGTTTCCAGCCCGGAAATTGTGCTGAGCAGAGGCGGCCGTCGTGACGGTGTGGTACTGAAATCCCTACTCATCATTGATGTCATCCTCAACGTGTCCGTTCCTGATGGGTTATTCATACCACCACGCCCCATCATTCTTCCCAGGCGCCTCATTCCCCTACCGCGACTGCCTAAACCTAACATCATACCGGCCATCATGACAGCAGCGCGGTTAGATATCCCGGTGGGAGCATACGAAGGGATGGCATAACTATCGGTATGTCCACTACTATTCCCGAAATCTTCTGTTCTCTTCTGGGGTCGCTGTTTTACTGTATGAATCGGACACATGTTAAATACTCCAGCACGGAACTGCCTGCCTTCCCAGCTTCACGCTGGATGGCAATGTTGGTCCTCACTTAGATTTTTTTGTTTCATCATCCCAATATTCGCGATCCCAGGGCCAGGGCGCCTCCTTAGGCCAATCCCAAGGTCTTAGTCCTCCATACTCCCTTAGAAAATCAACTACGGCCTCTCCTCCGAGAAGATTTAATGGTCTTTCTTTATTATCTACCGGGCTGATAACAGTTGCGTCCCGGTCACGCATTGAATCCAACACCTCTTGATTAACGTGACGTTCTCCATGAAAGGCCAGGAACCGATCAGTTCCCAGCACTAACTTCGGATCCTTAATACTCCTGCTGCCTTGCGCATAAGCTGGAACCGCCTGCTCAAAATCCACACCGCCTGCAGCCAGCATATCCAGGCCCATTGGAACGCAGGTAGTCCTGTATATATCATAAGGACCGACAGATGCGAGATGCCAAAACTCCATCAATAAAAGCGTAGTAAACGCCTCAGGCAGCGGAATATTCTCAAACCTCGCAATCTCCTTAACAATATCTTCAGTCACCGGATAGTTCTCAAAGTACGGAAAACTTGTATCGGGACGCTCCATTATTGTCATGTCCGCAATATCAGCGCCCAGATCCAGACCATAATCCGCCGGTTTAATCTTTGGCCGCAGCCGCCGGCTGTTCCTGTCTTTTTTCCGTTCTTCTTTCGTCATTCCTTTCCATTTCTCTTCATCCTTGGGATATATTCTTGAATCGCCTCTTAAGTCATTATGGGCTCTCAAATCTCCCATTTTAACTTCCACACTTGGATGGCTCATATGGATATGCTGTCCATGCCCCCCAAGTCCTTTTCCATCATAGGTGACATAATGGTAATAAGTTGCGATTCCTAGTTCCGGCTCAACGCCACTGTATTTCTCTTCAATACGCCTAAGGTTAGCTTCAATAACTGCAGGGTCCGTATGTGCAATAACAGCCTCCATAACACCGTATTTAAATTGATCAAAGGTTAAACGCATAGCATATTCGGGGTCTTTCGCCTTCTGTTTGGCCACCCAGCGTTGAACCATTGAAATATGTCTGCGGAATTCGTCGACGGTTCTGAATGGACCGAATTTGGGACCATATGTTTGTGAACTTATGGCCTTTTTATAGTGACCCTTCTCCCATGGCCAAGGTGCATCCTGTGGTTCTAACCAGGGCTTGGTTGTGTCTTGATAACTATGAAAGAACTCGAACGCATCAGCCTCATGAGTGTTTAATGGCAGTGGCCTACCATCTTTATCAAGGACTATCTTACCTTCTTTATCTGTGACCTTGGCATCTTGAGCCCGGAGCTCTCTTAATACTTTATGATCGGGGTGATGGGTAGTATGGTGGGCCAGATATCTATCCAGTTCTATGGTCATTTCCGGATTCTGAAGATCTCTCTCTCCAGAGGCAAATTCCAGAGATATCTTTGTCATATCGGCCCCGCCAGCCCTGAGTAAATCAAGGGGCCAGGGTACACAAGTTGTCTGTTCCAGCGTGTAAGCGCCCATAGAAGCGCCCGTCCCAAGCTCTGCAAGCATCAATGCCGAAAACGCCTCAGGCAGTTCAATGCCTGAAAACCGAACCATGGGTATAAACACCTTATTCGCCGGCGGATGGTTTCTGAGTTTAGCGCCTTTGTAGTGAGTCGGGCTATGATGGTAATCTTCCATAAAGGTATGCGCGCACAGCTCCAAAGGGGTAGTTGTTCCTTCCGGGACACCAAAATCTTTTGGTTTCATAAATGGGCGAATAAATCTTCTTCTAGGTTTGCCATCATCTCCCATTACCTCTTTTCCCTCTCCATCTGTCTCTATAAGTTGACGTACGTCAGCCCTGAGATGGCTACGAAGTGATCTGTCCCCCATGTTGACTCGCCCGGTCAGGTGTGCCAAACCCATATATTGCCCTCGACTATTTTTCATTGTTTCACGGAATAGATCCATCTTGCCAGGTTCCGGTTTTACCCCCCCGTACTGCTCTTCAATACGTCTCAAATTATCATCAATTACCTCGGGGTCAGTCTGTGCAACGAGGGCTTCCGGCATGCCAAATTTATAATCATTCACATGTGTGAAAGGAGTATAAAAATCAGCATCTTGATTTCGCCTTGTCTGTACACGATGCTGTACCATCGATACATAAGAAGCAAAATCCACAGTACTATCAAAAAACTGAGGGCTGCCCGCTTTAACATTCCCCCGTGCCTCCCCCCCTGATGGCATCGGTTCTGTTTGCTTTGGCGGCTTTTCTTGTTGACGTCCGGTCCTCGCATACAGACTACCCGCTAAGGCCGCCAGACCAAGGCCAGCACCAAGACCCAGGCCCCACCTGCCCCTGGAGGCAAAGCCACGCCGTCCCATCTCACCCAAACGGCTCAATGAGCCACGGGTCATCTGCACCGGGGCATCGCTGGTTGCGGCAGCAGGGGAACCACTGCCCCCCGGGAACCGCTCCAGTAACGACTCCGCCGATTCACCCGCCACCACCGCCTCAGCCACACGGTCCGCATGCTGTTCATATACATCTCCGGCCTGCCCCACTCCCCCCTTCAACTGCGTCGCTCCCACCCCTTGCACATAGTGCGCCGCCTCGTGCGCAGCATCCGCCAAGGTCGGTTCCCGGCCAAAAGCGACATGGCCTCCCTTGTGATAGGCCGTTGAACCCAGTTCACTGTTGGCCGCCCGCGCCGCCTCGCCCGTGTGGCCCTCCAGGTCGCTGATGTCGTGTTTCCCAAAAGACCGCTGGATTTTGTCTGAGAAGGGATAGGGTTGCCCGGCACCCCGGAGACCGGTCCGGGCAATATGGTGCGCCTGTTGCCGATGAATGAACTGTAGCGTGGCGCGGTTGCCGAATTGGCGTTGTGCGACATCGATGGCAGCGCTGAATTGGAGCGGGATCTGGTTTGCGCCGATACCGCCGGCAATACTGTCCAGGGCAGCACAGCCGGCGCTGCTGTTCGGTATCCCGTTGACCCTGCCGGGAAACGCGTCCATTTGCTGTGCAACTTGCCCTCGCTCAAGAGACCCCTGGGACGTTTTACCCTGATAGAAAGAATAACTCATAGTGTGTGCCCTTGATTATTCAGGTGCGAAAATAGTTATATGGTTAATTGTCGAATGAACCTATAGATACTGGATTCAGACAACCAGGAATTATGAACTCATCATTTTCCTGACCAGTAACTTTATATCCTCGGGAACGTTATCCAATCCTCCCTGTTCCAACACTTGCTCGTAGGGTAGTATCTTCCTATTCAAGAGTTCTTTTTCTTTCTGATTTTCCGTACGAGAGCGCTGCTTACGTAGCTTCGGTAACTCACGAGACATGTGAACTAGCGCTTCTGCAGTACCCGACCTTATATCATCGGGCATCCTTTCCCAGACATCCCCAAGATGTTCCGGTAATCCCGACGCTGTTGCGGTCAGGTAGCTGGCCAGTAAATCCGGATTTGTAAACGATGCGTACGGATTATGTTTCGGTATATAACCCCTACGCTCATTGAGGACATGTGGATACGGCATTCTCGGAGGCGGCTCTTCTGAGGGTTTGGACCGCGGCTTACCGTATTCGTCGGTACGCGTAAAAGACGCAGCATAAGGGTCCAGCATGCGGCGGTGGAAATTGTTCTGGACAGCGACGCGAACCGCGACATCTTCCCTGTCGTAGAAACGGAAATATTCTGGATTCAGTTTATCCAATGTCCGATAGTGTTCGACGACACTTTGTGGGTGCTTGACATCTAAACCCGCTCCCCTGCCACTTGTGTCTACTACTTTTGCTCTTTTCAGTAGTACATTATGCAGATCAAGACAAGAGCGGACCGGATTCCGTTCGGTAGCTGCATCGATGAGCCAAAATAGTCCCGCGTCTGTATTCACATCCCCGCAATTCACTCTATCCTCATCTTGCGGATTTAAATGTATTTCAAATAGTCTCCTCATTTCGTCATAATTGCTGATGGGTAGAATATAGATACCCATCGCTCCCTGAAACAAACCTTGCTGTGCCCTTACCATTTCAATATTGAAACCAACTGCCAATGATCTCAGGCCCTTGGCCCTGTAGGCACTGGTCGATATCCCGCCTGACATCCATCCTGCCTCCGTTGCTTGGGTGGTTTCAGATGGTATCTTCTTCCCATCCGGAGCTAGTGCGAATTCCTCGTCTTCCATCACATAATCATCCCTCAGTCTATGCATCATTATCCCGTCTTCAAATTTACCCATCTCGTCAAGTTTTAATAACCCCGGTACGGCATGAATCTCGGTCATACCACCATGAACTCTCTTGTCTTGAGAATTAATAATATAAAAAAACTCACGATGCCCTACCGGACCTGGGAGAGGACCAACAATATCACCGGCTGTTCGGAGTTCTC
Source organism: Gammaproteobacteria bacterium (assembly GCA_965116495.1). GTDB lineage: Bacteria > Pseudomonadota > Gammaproteobacteria > Eutrophobiales > Eutrophobiaceae > JAAXHV01. Next base: position 2,615,886 of record OZ220696.1, read on the forward strand.
TATGATTTTTGGGATTACTCAGATCGATGTCGCGATCATTCGCGGTGGTCATCTCGCTACTAATGGGATTATATTTTCTTGATACTCCTAACTTGGGCGGCTTGTTGCCGGTCATCTGCACCGGGGCATCGCTGGTTGCGGCAGCAGGGGAACCACTGCCCCCCGGGAACCGCTCCAGTAACGACTCCGCCGATTCACCCGCCACCACCGCCTCAGCCACACGGTCCGCATGCCGTTCATACACATCTCCGGCCTGCCCCACTCCCCCCTTCAACTGCGTCGCTCCCACCCCCTGCACATAGTGCGCCGCCTCGTGCGCAGCATCCGCCAAGGTCGGTTCCCGGCCAAAAGCGACATGGCCTCCCTTGTGATAGGCCGTTGAACCCAGTTCACTGTTGGCCGCCCGCGCCGCCTCGCCCGTGTGGCCCTCCAGGTCGCTGATGTCGTGTTTCCCAAAAGACCGCTGGATTTTGTCTGAGAAGGGATAGGGTTGCCCGGCACCCCGGAGACCGATCCGGGCAATATGGTGCGCCTGTTGCCGATGAATGAACTGTAGCGTGGCGCGGTTGCCTAATTGGTGTTGTGCGACATCGATGGCAGCGCTGAACTGAAGCGACCCCTGGTTTGCGTCGATGCCACCGGCAATGTTTTCCAAGGCAGCAAAGCCGGCGTCACTATTCGGTGTCCCGTCGACCATACCGGGATAAATCTGCATGACGTCCGTTGCATTTTGGACAGCGCCTTGCGCCTGTTCAAATACTCCCGGGGTCGTTTTATCCTGGTATAAAGAATAACTCATAGTGTGCCCTCATAATTATCTAGGTACAAAAAACAGTTGTGTGACTGGTTACGCCTTGGTTTTCGTGTCTTAACAGAAGACCGTCTGTCCGGAACGTAAAAAAGCCCGCACTGAGTGAATGCCGGCTCTTGAATGGTTAAAGACAATTCACGACTTGGTGATGCTATTCCCTCCAACTGCCATATTCACCCGGCTGATCCGTCTGCTTCTGATTGGATCATGCACATCCACAGCAATCGTGACGGTATAATTAAACCGGGGTTTAGGCCCATGTCCCATGCTGCGCCAGAATTCCCCCAGGCTCTGTAAATACCCGTCCTGTATGGTAAGCGCCCGGGGTAGGGGACTTATTCCCACCAGGGCGCCTTGCAGGATCTTGATAGCCGGACCATTGGGATCAATCTTATTCGGCAAGGTATCGGGCAGACAAATATAACGACGTAGCGCCAGGAGCATCGCAGATAACACCGTATGTTCATCTTTAGCGGCCGCCGTGGCGCTATCACTCCAGGCAGTCACCAGGTAGGAACATTCCATCAACAACGGTTGGCGTTTCGCCTCATAGCCGGCTGGTGGGATTTGCCGATAACGAAACCATTCATTGTGCCGGAGTTTCAGATCTTCCCGGACGTCATATAAAAAAAGATTCACTGCCGGTTTGGTCACGCTGGCGGGGGGAAAGTCCCCATCAGGTTGAGCAAAACTGATACTCAGGTTCGGTATTACTTCCTGTCCCGGCGTGAGTAATTCATATTCCAACAGAGCCCTGACAGAGGCGCTAAGATCTTCAATCATAATACGTATTCACTCGCAAGATGTATGGCTTGGTTAACAGGTTGCGGGTCAGGACGAGCTGCCTTCACGCAAATTCATATTAACCCGGTTGATAAATTCACTGGGGGAAGGCGCGAAAACATCCATGGCGAAAGTCACCTGGTAATTGCACTGGGGCTTGGGTTTGCCTCCCATTGCAGACCAGAATTCACTGGGATTTTGCATGTGACCGGTCTGGATTGTGAAAGCGCGGGGCAAGGGATCGGCCCCAACCAGATCTCCCTGAAGAACCTGGACAGGCGCGCCATTCGGATCGGTTTTATCGGGCAATGTATCCGGTATCGATACATAGCGGTATAAAGCGCGAATGACATCGGAAATGATGACCTGTTCATCATGGGCAGCCGTTTCAGTCGCATCACTCCAGGCTGTAATTAAATAGGTGCATTCCACCAGCACCGGTTCACGCGCCGTCTTAGCAGTGGAGCCGGCTTGATGAAAAAACATTTCATTGTGCCGCAGTTCCAGGTTTTCCCTGATGTCATAAAGAAACAGGTCAACTGCCGGGGTGGTCACGACGCCGGAGGGAAAACTATTATCAGGAGATTCAAAACTGATGCTGAGATTCGGATGAACATCCGCCAGTTCATATTCCAGCAGGGCTTTTATCGAAGCATCGAGATCTTCAATCATGGTATTTGTTCGCTAATATTATGTATGACCAGCCCGCGCCTGCGAAACAGACACGACTTCCTGAATATTTGGTTGTATTCAGACCGAAGTCAGTTTGATTTGTCCCGGATTGGCAAAAATGACCTGTACCGGGAATTGTGAGACAGGGTCCTGAGTTCCGCCAACGGGCTCAGTAGCTTTAGTAGTTACATTAACGGTCAAAATAATTTGTGTGCTTTGTAAAATCGCCGTCTGTTGCATACCGGTTGTCTTGGTTGCCTGGGCGCTGATTTGAGCCGTACTGCCCTGTACCTGCCCTCCCACGTAAGGAGGATTAACGTAAGCGGCCGTGTAGGAAGCCGCCCAGGCCTGAATGTCAGCGGGAACCAGTACCGCCTTGCCGCCGACCGTCAGCTTGTTCTGCGCCATCGCCGGAATCGAACTGGTTGGAGGTACCAGTTGCTGCGGTCCCTGCGGTTGCAACTGAACCTGCGCGCCGTTCACGCATACTTGTGTCATTGCAGGATTTTATGGCTGTTTGTTAAGCGTTGCTTGTTTAAGGATTTGTCCCATCTTTTGATATTCACGTCGCGTGGCGCGAATTAAATGTGCCATTGAGACTTGAGGGTTCCTCTGTGCGTGGCCTGCCTCTTCAGCAGCCATGAACGCGGCTGACAAGGCAATATTTCTTATATATCCTCCCGATATCTCCAGCCGTTCAGCCAGGAAGTCCATATCGAGAGCAGGCGAGAGAGGCGTATCCTCCGGCCAGATCTTTTCCCAAATCCGCAATCGCTCCTCTTCCCCCGGCAATGGAAAATCAACGCAATAATGCAAGCGTCGGGTAAAGGCATCATCCATATTGCGGCGAAAGTTGGTAGAAAGTATGACTATCCCGGAATACTGTTCCATTCTTTGCAGCAGGTAACCCACTTCAATATTCGCATGGCGATCATGCGCATCTTTCACTTCGCTGCGTTTGCCGAATAAAGCATCCGCTTCATCAAAAAACAGGATGGCATTGCTTGATTCACCTTCATGAAAGATCTCACCGAGGTTTTTTTCAGTCTCGCCGATGTATTTACTCACAACCATGGACAGGTCGATCTTATATAATGACATTTGAAATTCATTGGCTAACACGTCTGCCGCCATCGTTTTACCCGTTCCGGGCGGCCCGGAAAAAAGCAGGTGCAGACCCTTGCCCATAGCAAGCTTGCGGTCGAAGCCCCATTGCTCGTACACCAGGGCCCGATGCGTAACCCGCGTCCGTATTTCCTTAAGAATTGCCTCGGTCCCAGGCTCAACAATCAAGTCGTCCCACAAATAATGGGGATGAATACTTTGCGCAAGAGTCGCCAGACGACGATTGCTTTGTAAACGACAGGCCCGATTCAGGTCCCGGTCCTCAATAATCGTATTTTGCGGGTTACGCCAGCGGCTGAGACTTGCCGCAGTATCCAAGGCGTCCCGTACCTGTCCCGGACTGAACAGGAAACGATCTGAAATTGCATGTAAATCCACATCATCCGCAAAGGGTGGATATTCCCTCTCCCATAACTTCCACAGGCGTTCTCTTTCATGCGTACCAGGACAGGGTATCGGGATACGAAAAAATGAGCACCTTCCGGGCAAATCCTTTGGTTCCCATACCACATTTCCAGCAAAAAATGTCAATCCATGGCGCCTTGTCAATATACTCATCAAAGAATTTAATAATGCTTCATCCTGAACCGCTGAATTACCCTTACGTTCATCATTGACCTCCTGCCGCCCCGGGATAAGCAAGTCGAAATCATTGATTAACAGCGCAGCAGTCTGTAATTCCGCCTCACGCGCCAACTTCAGGATTTTAGCCCTGAACTCATTTGGTTTTAGCCCGGCAAGGAATGATGCATCGACTGTCAGAAGTTTAAGCCCTGCAGATACGCATAAACACTCGGCTACAGCCTGTTTTCCTGCTCCGTACCCACCCTGAAGATAGAGAATGACGCACTCTTGTTTAAAATCCGTATTACGCATGAGCGATAACAAGCGCGTTTTAAACTCATCCTTAACCAGCAAATCATCCAGCTTCACCTGTGGCGCATAACAACTGGCGCAGTCATCTATTTCTCGCGCCATAATGTCTGAACCGAGCAGGTAATCCCGTATCCGTTCATCCATCATGACTACGCGGTTCAATAAAGGTTGCCCGGAACGACCTGCTTCCTCTTGCAAATGGACCAATCTTCTTTGTATCAGCGGTGCTTTATCCGCAAACAAATTGTATTTTTTCAATTTACCAGCAGGATCAAAGCGGTCAGCCGTTTGTAGAAGTCTTAAAATCAAATCGACACTCGGCCTGATTTGAGTTTTATCATCCTGCAAATAGGCGAAGAAACGTTGATATTTGTTGTCGATCTCCGGAGCAAGACTAATCAGCAGAATATCGAACTCGTCAGGTGAGAGAACATACAGCTCCCTGAGTCGTTCCAGCCGCAGGGGGATATTCCTTGTAACACTCTCTGACTTCCTGGCAACAATATCGTTTTTCTGCTTTTCTAATAATTGAACTACCTGATCATTCAGTTGATACGGATGTTTTGTATTATTGTCAGGTGTATCTATGGATTCTCTTATTAAGGCATCAATTTCATGGTCAGATATGCCATACATCTTTATCATATTCGCATCAGGAGGAAGCTGCTGACGGCTAATCTCTATTTCCGTGATGATTAGTACATCAATACGCTTTAACTCAGCTAACAGATGTTGTATCGACGTTGCATAAAAGTCCTTGCTCACGGTCCGAATTGTGATTTCTGAATTATTCGTATCACAGTTAATTGGTTAACTGACGACCAGGGACTTGGGTGTGAATGTAACAGTAATGAATTCTGCCGGACGGAACACCGCCACGCCCACTTTAATACTGAGGTCTTGTGCCGTCATTGTTTCGTCCTGACCAACCTGGACGATGTAAGCATCAGCCGCTTTTGTCCCGGACAAGGCGCCGTTTTGCCATAATTGATCAAGATAGGATTCGATAGCTGTTTTTACCCTGGCCCAGGTTCTGGAATTATTTGCCTGGGTAATTGCTGTCGAAGCGACCTGATTCAAGTCTCGCTCTATTCTGAGAAACAAGCGCCTGACAGCGATATAACGCCAATCATCGTTATTGCCTTCCAGTGTGCGGGCGCCCCAAAGCAACGTCCCTTTATTTCCAAACGTTCGTATGACATTAATCGATTTACCGGTGGCAGCATCCACGTTCAAGGGCGCCTGCTCTTCATCGCTGTATTTGGTTTTTGGCTTGACAACTGCTGCCAAAGGCATATTGGCGGGTGACTTCCATACGCCGCGCTTATGGTCCACCTGCGCATAGATACCGGCGACAGCGCTACCGGGCGGTAAAGTCACTGTCTGTTTACCAAGCAGCTTCCTGATCTGATGGATATGCTTGTCTTCGCTTATATCAGCTAAACTCACCGCACCACCACCATCGATAGCGATATTGACGGAGCTATCATCGTAACGAAACGGTGATGTTGAAATGAGATAAGGGGTATAAGCTGCGCCATACTCAAGATTGCTGTTGCCAATTCCATTCCTGAAACCTGATACGGTATCCGTATCTTGCAGGTCTATCACTGCGAAACGATCTTCGGCGGCATTGCACTGGGCCAGCATTGCCGTACAAAACCGATAATACTGCTGCGCGGGTAATTGCACTGCATCCGTGGCTAAAAGTAAATCGACCTCTACTGTTTTCAGCTTATTCAAACCGACTAACAATTGATCGATATCTATTGCGTCACTATGTGAACCAACCGATATAACCTGACATTCGCCTCCTCCATTGGCGAAATAGAGTTGGATACTGTGATACGCATAATATGTCAGCCTGGGTGAGGACGATAAAGCATAGTTGGCGGTTCCCCCCGACAGGGTATCGACAGTAACATCAAATCGGGTCAGTTCCGCCTGCCCGAACAGCTTCTCATATTCCCTGAGCGACCGGATTCGGGTGGGTGTCAACAGTGGTCCTTTTTCCGTATAACCTATGAATGCAGCAACGGTATCAGCGCCGGAGAGTTCAGGCATCAACAACCCCGATTGTTCTTGAATATATACATCAGGCGCGTTTATGGGCATGGTTATTCCTCAGGCTATAATCGTGATAGGTAAACAGCGACCGGACGAATAGATTGTCCGGTCATTATTGGTCACATTTTTTGGCCAGCAGCCGGCAACCAGGCTTCAACCCCAGTGTACCAGGAGCGTACAGTCCATCCATGGCAGTTTGACCACTCCTGTGGGCCAGGGTAATTTTTGCATGAGGATATCATGTGTTTGCTGTTCCACCTGTAACAGCCAGTTGCCGGCGCGCGCTCGAAGCACTCCCTGACGTTGAAAGAAATCCAGCCGGATCCGTTCGGAAGACATGTATTTTAAAACGTCCCAATGACCAGTAACTGCTTCAAGCAGCGCGTCACATTCACCCTGTTCCCGTTCCGTCGGTGTAAAATCGGCAGGTAATGGCCAGGAAAGTTCAAAGCCACACAAAAGCTTGTTTAGTGATAATAATGCTTCCGGCATTTCCGTATCGGGTTCGACCAGGTATTGCAACAATAGCGCTGCACGTTCTGCTGCATCCATATTGATAAAGTTATCGTTATCCACCAGTCCCAGGTTAAGGAATAGTCTTGGTAAATAAGGCCAGAGTATCACCAGGCCGGCGTTGTAGATATAGTCTTCATTTGAATCAGTAAACGGATCTTTAATTGTCTCAGGTTGAACCCCCGCTCTTTCCTGTGCGCTGGAGTTCTGTAATAGCTTTTGTCGCGCGGCGCCGGTGAAAGCGCTTTCAGCAGTGACCCGCTTTTTCGAAGACGATGAATTTCTCTTTGTCGATGAGCCCATTGCCAGACTGCGCCGGTCTCTCGTATTTTCCTGGGGGGGCAAGTCCCGCAATCTTGTTTGTCGCGCAGTTTCGGTTAAAGCTCTCTCAGAAACGACGCGCTTTTTTGAAGACGATGAACTTCGCCTTGTCGATGAACCCGTGACCAGACTATGCTTATCTCTCGCATCTCCCTGGGGGGGCAAGTCCCGCAATATCTTTTGTCCCGCGGCGCCAGTTAAAACGCTTTCAGCAGTGGCCCGCTTTTTTGAAGACGATGGATTTATCTCTGTTACCGGACCCGTCAGGTCCATATCTTCGTCAGACCCTGAACTCCCAGGACTCGGAACAGCCTCTTCCGGCAGGTTTGCCATCTCCGTAGCAAATTCAGCAATCAGGCCAGGTAAACGAGATCTGAATTTGTAACCGCCATCCTTCAGCAACCTGACAGCATTACCCAGCCCGGCAACAAGACTGCAATATGCCTCATCATTATTGCCTGTAAGCGATACCAGTGTATCCGACAATAGTTGATCACAACTAAACGCATTAGCCGGCCCATAAGCAACGCTGATCAAGACATTCTGCCAATAATGCCCTCTCAATTTTGTTCTGCCATGATTTGCATTACCGGCTGACAATTGCATTGGGGCATAAATTTCGGGGATAGCCTTTTCCCGGCCTGATTCAGTAAACAGCGCCACTATATCGTTATACTGCCGCGCAATCGAAGCAACATCGTATGCGGACAGGTACAGTTCACTAATGCCATACAGGCATTGATCAGGAAGCTGATTTATCAGCCGGCGTATTTTCCGCTCATCCTTGATTACATGCAGCATTAATCCTTTGAATTCTGTTGGTGAATTAATGCAGAGCTTTTCTACTAACTGTTCGAGAGTCTTCCTATGAAACCTTTCTGTCCACCAGGGCGCCCTGCCCGTTTCGAGGAAATGACCGAATAAACTCAGCTGTTTTTCTTGTTCAGATACAATGTCAGATGTACAAGCCAAACCATTATTTAAATTTTTACTCAGTTGTTCCGAAATACGTCTTGGCATCTCAAGACGCAGGTTTTCCGGTTTTATCCTGCCCAGGTCCAATTCAAGTTTATCAATTTGATACTCCACGTCAGAACCGGCCAGCTTTGAGAAGTGTTCATCCAGTAATTGTTCGATCTGTCTTCGATAAATATTAATAACGTCATGTTCCAACTGTTTGGCTTGCGCTCCTGAATGAAAATGCAAACTGAAAGTCAGCTTCTTGATAATGTGCTTTTGCATTTTGTTCCTGTGGTTAATCTTGTTCCCAATCTATAGACTCGCATCCCCCCCTGCGCCTGGCGTATCATCCTGGAGAGGTTTTTCAAGAGTGTTCTCTTGACTGGGACTCTCCCAAACAGCAACATTTTCATCAATAGCCTGAGGAGCTTCTATGGCACTATGTTGAACCAGCCATCCGAGTAATTTACTCGCTTTTAATGTGGTATCGATTTTTTGGCTGTTGGATTGCGGGGCCGCTTTAGCAGTCAGCCAAGCCTGGTAATCAACCTCGAATTGCTGCAAAACCGCATCTTCAAACCAGAACAGGCATGGAGTGATATGGGCTGGCGTTTCTTTTTTGATTACCTCTGCTACCAGGCCACGAAACTGTTGTCCTCCGGCGCTGTCCTTGAAGCGCCCGATTGATCCCGGAAAAATAAAGCTTACCTGGCAAGAATATGGATCGGCGTGTACAGGATAACGATACCAACCGGTATCCGGACTATCCGTTGTGAATGCAGCTTGAAACGGCACATCAATCTCAAATCCAGTCTGTTGTATATTGAATGCCTTATGCATACCGTTTAATTCGGAGGCGTCAGCGCCGGTGACGATGACTGCATCTCCTTCTCCCAGCCCACGCAGCTGTGGTACGGTAAAGTACGTAGTATGATGAGTATCGTCAAGGTTACGCGTGCCCTGTTTGATTTGGTCAATTTCGTTCAGGAAGGAAATAACCTGATCACGCATTTGTACTTCCGACACCCAGTTGCCTGTTTCCAGTACCTGAGGGTCGGATGGTATTACATAGTCATCTGAAATATGAAAGGTGTGGGCATCAACAACCTGGACAGCATAGTTTGACACCTGGTAATTACCATGGGTGGTTTGCGTGAAGTTAACCACGTCATTATCTTTTAATCCATGTTCCTCAGTGCCCTTGCATAATATTTCACCCGGGCCAGCAGCACCAAAGGTGATACGACCTTGCGGCAAATCCGGGCGCAACAAGATATGGTCAACCAGGTGAAATCCTTCTGCTGCCTGGTCAGAGGGATTTTTTGAAGATGCTAACGACCGGTGACTAACGTCCTGGATATCCAGTAGCCGGCTGATACGCTTTTTCAAACCCGCAACATCATCAGTACCAGCGCTATTGACATCCGTATAATCGAATCCTTTGGTGCGGTTCCGGCTCAAATCAGCATAATCCTGCAGAAACCGTTGCTTCGCGGGGATGACTTTAACAGCCGTTGAAATCCGCCCTGTTAAGTTGCCGTTATCTCCAGTAAGTGGATATAACGTAGCGGCTGATGTGAAGTCCTGTCCATGACGCGCTAACAGGTGATTGAGAACCCGGTTCATTCGGTCGGTGTCAATATCAGGCTCGGTCACTGTTGAAGCCAGCTTGGATGAGTAACCAGAACCATACCCCGCAATGATGTCCTCAACCCCAGCCACGTCTGAGGATAACTCAGTGGTAAAATATGTGGGTGATGGTGATTCTGCTTCGGCAATACCTCTGTCCGGTCGAACTGCAAATAATTCTCTGGTATGAGCCAGTTGCACCAGGTAATTGAGCAGCAACTGGTCAAACACCATGAGATAAGCTTGTAGCTGTTTTGCCTGGGCTTGACGCAGTTCACTCGCCGAATCGGATAAACCATGTCTTCCTACTCCGTAATTGCCGGGCAATTCGTTTTGCACGGAAACAAAATCTGTCAGGCTCCTGTACCTTCCTGCAGGGGGACTTAAATCCTGAGATATAATCGGATCTATTACGGTTTTTCTTTCCCGAGCCTGGTAAGCTTCTACCTTCCTGATAACAATGTCTTTGTTGGGCAACACCGTCGCCGTACCCTCATGGGTGGAAAAAGTTACATCATTATCGTCGAAAAATTGTACAAGCGGCTTCAATACCGGTTTGGTATTGGCCGGGTCACTGATTTTTAATATCCAGTCTACGGGTGATTGCCGGCCTTGAGAAAGGCGCACCTTCTTAACCGCAGCGATACCGTCAATATCCAGTAACAAGGTTATGATGTCAGCGGTGTGGAGTTCCGTCCCGCGTTGGAATCTCAATAATTCATCATCATCCAAAAAGCCATGATCCAATACAGGTCCCTTAAAAATATCCTCAACCCTGTGGCCTGACGCCAGTCTTTCATCCAGCGTATAAAATTCAGGCGTAGGTGACAAATAATGATTTAAAGCAATGTAGACATCAGCCAAAATTTCATTAACGTCTGCATCATGATGGATTTCAATACCTGCCTTTATGGTAATTTCATCGTTGACAAGAACGCGAACCTCCGAAAAATCTTCGCCCACGTTACGAAATTGATGAAGCCGTTTCTTTACCCGCTCAATTACGGTATCCCCTTGCTCACTGCCGTCCAACTCGAGTAGTACCCGGTATAATCCGTTCAACGTACGAAGATGATCAGTTTCTGCGGTAGTAACAGGAAAGCTGAGTGATGCGGTAGCAGGATCATAGGCTACTGGAATCTCACAGGATTCGGCCTTTTCCAGCCATGCGTTCTTTACCCCGTTGATATCGATCAACAGTTTACGGTAGTCGATTGCGGTCTGTGGATTGACAGGCAGGATTTCTCCGGCGGAAAAGAATTGTTTGGCGGTAGCGTGACTGTCCGGGTTCTTAGCCAACAGGTCCTGCATATCAAACCCGAGGCGATAACTCAGGTCCGTTATGGCATAACAAAGGCTTTCCAACAAGGTTATTCCGGGGTCCGTTACATTATGGTCGGTCCAGACTTGTCCCGCTAACCTGGTGATAAGTTGTTGTCCTTCATTACGCAACCGTGTGTAATCCATCCCGGGTTCGAGCGGATCGTTGGTGATTGTTATTGGGTCTGACATATTTGGTTTTTACCCCGGTACATTAGGAAACCCATATCGGTTTTGGGCTCTCTTTACTTATTTATCTTCGAATATCTGCTCATCCGGTGAAACCGGAATACGAACTTCGGCTGTTTCCTCGACTAAATCGCTCGGCGTCTGCTGGTCAGCTTGAAATGAGATCTCTTTGAGTACCATAATGGCCCCCTGAATTCGAAAAAGTGTCTCTCTCAATTCCATCCTTTCTCGTTCCATCCTTATCAACTTGGCATTGCCTTGTTCAAACTCCTGATTCAGTTCTGCAAGTCGTTTATTTATTTGTTCAGGCATAAGTCGATCAATCAATATATGGGGAAAACAGCTGACTGACGCTATTGATATTGGAGCGCAAATGTATAGAAAACACCATTTGTTTCATCAACTTCATACCTTTTTACCAGCAGTCCTACTACAACCTTATTTTCAGGTACCTCAATAGCATACTCTCTAGGGTTTTCGCCTTGGTGATCACCCTCGAACTCTGTTTTATCTATCTCCCCAGCAAGTGACAGACTCCCTGCTGTAATACTTCCGGAGACGGTAAGATTTCCATCGACCTGGGCTTCGCTTGTAACGCGTAGACTACCTGCTACGTGAAGTGTATCGGTTTGATCGGCATCACTACCAATCGAGACATTGCCGCTATCATGGATCATCAACCCATCTGCGCCGCCGGCATTGCACAGCATCAAGCCACCACTGTCTCGCGCGCGGACTTCATCAGTTGCCACATGTTGGGCACCTCCAATGGTCAGAGTGCCATCTACAGTTGTATCGCCCATTGCATGCAGTGTATCGGTTATACTCAAGTTGCCTCGCGTTGACAGATTTCCCCCTGTCTCTATATTGCCGTCAACCTTCAGACTATTTGGCCCCGGGTCAGTAGTTTCAGTATTACCGATATATACACCGCCTTTGACTGCCAGTTGTGCTGTCGGATTGGTAAAACCGGCTCCTATTCCAACATTTCCGTGTACAAATAATCCGTTGCCCGGCGCGCTATCGTTATTCGGTGATACGGTGACACTCCCTTTGACAGACAACCTTGACGGCGGGTTGCTATGGCCCAAACCCAGGTTGCCACCCTCATCAAATATGCCGTTATGCGCCAGGTTGAGACTTGAATCAATCAGGTCAGCAAACTGTTCCTGCGTCGGTCTGGCGCCTGTCTTAAAATAGCCCTTTAATGTTGTTCTGTTTTGTTGAGACATTTGATATTACTCCCGAAGAAAAATGGCGAATTACAATTACATCAGGACAGTGGGTACTATTGCCGTCCCGTTACAAGCCTGCTTGCAGGAACAACGTTTTTCGATATCAGGGAACGATGAAATCCACGTCCACTGCCATATAGCCAATCCCGCTGAACTGTATGGCTTCAAATTCATCCGTAACCACGTCAATAAAATGGTTTGCTGAAGAAATAAGAATCGAATCGGGGAAACGGGTTTCAACTACATCCTGGTCCAGTGGAGATAGCTGCTGCCTGCCAACGGAACCCTCGCTATCCCGGTTGATAAGAACGTGATCGATCAATGTCACATTACCGACAAAATCTACATAGGACAGATTTGTAATAAAGCGGATCAATGATGACCGGTGAAGGGTGCCCCCGAATGTGACGTCTGCCTGGTTATTATAGGCCCATGGAGACAGATAGTTGATTATATCCTGATTTAATTGTCTGATATAAAACCCCTCACTTCCTTTTTGTTTGAATTTTAACGTTACCCGGTACCTGATTTCTTCATAACGTGGATTAACCACATCAACATCAACAAACGGGGAAACCCTGTCGTGCAAATAACCTGCAATTCGCCTGCGTAATTTTTGTGAAACCTTCGGCCGCAAGGGGAAAACCGGTGTCTGGCCGGCGAGGTTTGGGACAACGACCAGTTTTACCTTCGCAGCTCCCGGATCATTTTCCTGCGCGGTCTGATTCAGGCATTTTACTTTACAGATATCAGGGAATTGTTCCAATACCAAACGCTCATAATCCCACATAGTGATTGCACGATCTTTATGCCGGAGCCTTTCACTGACTCGTCTTAAAAACTGCGCATAATCTTCCTGCCCTTTACCTCCAAAAGAGCTATAAGGCTGATTGACTGTATCGATAGCCGAGACCGGTGTTACCAGTTTTGTAATGCTGTTCGCCGGCAACGTCTCATTTAAATGTTCCGACGCCGGCGTCTGCAGAAGATGTGTCGCACTTACCGCCTGGGGGATAATTGCGATTGCTTCAGGAAAGGCATTGACATTGTCCGGCACCCGTGCTCCAAACCAGTGAAAACCTTTTGGCATTAAGTTACTCGAGGAGGTCGCAGGAGGATGCGACTCGGTTGCATCAAGTGATGATGGAGGATGAAAGCGAATAATGCCCGTATTCAACATCCCGTTGGTACTATCAGACACGAATTCTTCGTCGTTGAACTTTATCCAGTTATCGTTACTCAGGTAATTCCAGCTCACCTCAGGTGGTTCAAGATCAGGGTTTTCATTTCCTTCATCCATTTGAAAAAGTAGTGAGAGTTCCTGTTTATCCTGTAGATCCTGTATGCCGATATACAGGTGGCCATTTTCACTGTATTGAGGTAACAGAAAATACCCCGCAGGATCACCGCGCTGGTCAGTCAATAAATTCGTTTTCAGCAGGTCCACCTGACCAAACGGATGTATTTGCAAGACTTGTATTGGAACGCCTGGTTGGCCTGCTTTGGTAAAATCAACCGTACTGGTGCAGGAGTAATTTACGGACACGTGCCTGAGCTGTGGAATGTATGGCTGGTTAATCTGTTCCTGTGCTCCGAGATTTTGCGGCGCCACCAGATAGGCGTCTTGCAAGAAAGTGGAATTCGCGCCGGTCAACTCCAGTTTAAAATATCGATCCCAATCGAACGGATCATCCGACTCCGTACTTGCCAAATCCATATCATAATAGCCGTCAGAAAGGGTGGCGAAATTATACGAGATACTACTGGTTGAATTAAGAGTAGCTTCCGGCGTCTCAGAGTTAAATAACTTTTCAGGTTCAATAGAGCTGAACATTCGACTATCAAATACTTTCAACTCTACTTCAAAATCATCATCAGCCACCTCAATAATCTCACCATTGATGTTTTTATAACCCTGGTAGTGTCCCGTTTCGGAACTGAAACTTCCCGGTAGATTTATCCACTCGAGATGAAACGTGATCTCTTTCAAGCGCTTTTGGCTGATTTCATCATTAGCTATATAAAACCCGGCCAGGTGATGCGGATTGTGACCAAAAGGCGCAAATGTGCTTTTTGTATTTAGGACGTGATGGTCGTTTCGGACTGCCAGGTTTTGTACGCCTGTACCAATTCCGTCACCCACGCTGACATCCAGAGTCAACTGTTGCAGTTGTAGCTCTTGAAGCTTCGTATAATACAGGTTGTTTTGAGTACTACCGTCCTCAATGATATCTTTTACCGACAGTCTTATTACCGGATGTGGCGACGTAAGGGGCTGAACCGGGCTGAAAGTTGATGTATCGACAACAGGCGCAAGCGTGGCAGGAGCAGATTCTTTCAACGTAATCTTCAACGTCAGTTTCTGTCCTGAGACAGAGAAGTCAGTCTCGATATCTTCACGTTCGGCGCCAAACCATGGCAGGTCTGCTCCGCCGGTAAAATCTACCCTTAATCCCCCAGTCAGCGCATTACTTGTCTCTGCATTCAATCGATTTTTAAACGTGAAATGCAAGTTGATAATCCGTTTACCCTCTTTTAACAAAAGCAAAGACGAACTGACGGCAAAACCAAGGCGGAGGGATTTTGTATCGACTCTGGCGTCGGCAAAACTCTGACTGGTCTCACCGAACGCTGAGAAACTATCAGGGAGATGAATCTTGTCGCGGGCAAAGACTGCCCTTGGCGCTAAACGTTGTACCTGAATACTGTTTAATGAAGGAGCATAGCCCTCTTTGGCGCTTTGCGCTCGTTCCACGATTTCATAAACACGCTGCCAGGCCGGATCATTGAGGTTTGTGACACGTTGATGGGTATCCATCATATATCGGAAATCATCGGCGCTCATGTACAATTGCTTGCTCACATACGCTTGCGCGTCGTCATACGCGCCATCACCGGGCGAAGAAGTCTGAAGCAACCCATTCACTGTATCCAGCGTTTGTCTGCTATCAGCCTGTATCACTTGGACAAATGGGGGCAATTGATTGGCTTCTCCAGCGCCAAAGACATACTCATTCATAGCGATAAAGCCATTATTTTGGGCTTTTCCATTAATCTCTTTCAGCGTTTTCTGCCTTGTTTTTGTTTTGCATTTCAGGAAGGCGCTTTCTATGTAATCGTATGCCTGCCGCCATTCTTCAGCGCCGGGATGATTAACCGGGTTTTCATCCTGCTGCCTTTCATTAAGGCCCATCACATAGCTAAAGTCTTCAACGCGGGCGAAATTCAGTTGATCCAGGATATAATTATAATCATCTTCGTGAGAAGCAAGGGCCGTCGCATAGTCAAGATCCTTGATATGATTATAAACAGTCTTTAAAGCGCCGAGATCGACAGACGTATCACTTGCAGTATTGTCAGGATAAAGAGGTAAATCGTCACCCTGGTTGGGGTAGCCTAACCCCCATTTCAACACACTGAAAAAGTCTTCACCTGACTTAACTTCAGGATCCTGCGGCGCGACCGAGTTGTGGATTGACTTGAGATCAATGACCTTTCTCCGGACATGTAATGTATTCACCCTGGCTAATACCGCACGATTTATAACGATATCATCATCCAGAGAATACTGCCGGGGCTTACCTGATCTGTCCTGACCCCCATCAAGTAAAGTGGACTTTTTCAACAGGTATTCCGTTTCACCATCGGCGAGTTCGAAAACTACATTAACCCGATCCGGCATTGCCGGTTTTTCTGTTAGTCGCAGCACATCGCGATAATAATAATCCAGGTGTCTGCGCGTCAGGTCGGTGAACTGTTGCCTGGCATACCCCAATAATTTTAAACAGACCAATAACAACACTCTATGGGGAGCAGAGTACAGACTGAGTTTCTGTGGGTCACCTGCATACTTGTCAGGGTTTTCCAGGTAATCGGCCATTTCGATGAGATATTGCTTCTCATCATCAGTCAATCCTTCGTTATCGCGACTATGACCAGGAACTTGATCGCCTCCGAAAAAGAGCTTCCAATTACCTTCAGGATGATTACTGCTATTATAAAATTTCAGTTGCTCGGCGAATTTAAGGACAAATTTCAGCAAATCTTTTACTGAGCGTTCCTCAATACTGACATAACTCAGGTCCAACGCAGGAAGTTTACGGTCTTGCTGGCTGACGCCGTCACTAAATGTATTATCTTTTAAAATCAATTTATTACCTTCACTTGTTATTTACCAAAAACAATTGGTTAATCAACCATCCGGCCACGAAACCGAATTCCGACAGAAGCAAGTATGATTGTAATACTCAGAAGGGGAGAGTTACTTCAGGTTACTGCATTTGCCTCATTGAGGTGAAACGGATAAACCAGGTTAAACCGGCTATTGGTGGTTTTGATCGTATATTCAATATTGATGTTCAGCAGGCCTGTGTCATTTTGATCCTGGAAAACATTGACATTGACCAGATTGACTCTCGGCTCGTATAACAAAATCGCATCAGTGACGCTGTTCCGGATCTTGGCAATCGTCCTTTGATCAATTGGTTCAAACAATAACCGGGCTAACCCGCAGCCGTATTCCGGCTGCATTAAACGTTCACCGATGTTTGTGGTGAGCAAGGCCTTCAGGCTTTGGGAAATATTTTCAGGACCTGACGCCAGCGCGGTTATCGCAGAAGCATCACCCTTGCTGAACTCCGGCGGGAATTGCCAACCGATACCCGAGAATTTATTTTCAGTTGTCATATGTATTAACTACTACTTCACATCCAGTTTGCCGGTTATGGAAACAGTCTGACTCTTCATATCTGTCGATTGCGTCTCAATGCCCAGTGACGCAGAACTATTCAGTTTGGTTTTTTTTGTGGTCAGGTCCAGAGATTCTTTCGTATCCAGCTTGGTTTTTTTTGTGGTCAGGTCCAAAGATTCTTTTGTATCCAGCTTGGTTTTTTTGACAGCCATTTCCAGGGTCTCCGCCGCTTGCAACTGTATATCTTTTTTTACCTCAACCGTAAGACTGCCCTCATCACCGCCAGTCAGTACAAGCCCGTTGCCGGCGGAAGCAACCATATCTATTTCCGCCGGATCGGCAGATTTATCAAAACGCAGGCTCATATCTTCATCTATAATGAAACCCTTGAACTTGTATCCCATGCTGTCATCAATCACCTCATCGGGCGGCTTGTTTTTCGGGTTATGCATTGATCCAAGGATGACCGGTTGACGAGGATCGTTATTGACAAACCCCAATATGACTTCATCATCGGGCTCAGGGTGAAAAAAGGCGCCGCGTCCTGCGCCGGCGTCGACTTTGCCCAATCTTGCCAGGACGATATTGTCTGTATCACCGTTAGCGTCCGCCGTAGAAGAAAACGCGGGTATCAATACCGGGATCCGGAATTTTCCTGCCTGATCTTTACTGAATTCCTGGACAATTCCAACCTGCAAACCGTGGATACCCGGCACCAGACCAGCCGCATCAACGTCCACCATAGTACGGATATGCTGTAACCAACCTGCTGATAACCCGAATTGGACATGGGTTTGCCAGCCTTCTGCGCTGAGCTGGTGGCGTGTAGCAGAAACAATCGTCCTGCCGTTAAACCGCTCATTCAATCCTTTAAATTCTATGGTATCTCCCGGTTTCAGCCCGGCCGTACCCGGAAGAGTGAGCGTGCCCCGGTACAGTGACAACAGAGATTGCCGCAGCCTGGCGCTGGCCCAGGATTCAACTTCTGCCGCATCGATATCCACTAATGACTGCAACCTGACTTCCGGTATACCTAGGGCCTGGGCCAACTCGGCCGGAGTCAGGTCTCCTTGCTCCAGCCCCGTTGCCTGGGATTGTTCTGCCTGTAAGGATTGTTGTTCCGTCAGGTCCCAGCCGGATGTTGTAAGTGCAGGTATTTGATCCAGGATACTGATTTCCATATCAAATGAGTAGTAACTTTCTATAGAAAAATCCAGTGTAAAATCAGCTGCCGGCTTGGCCTCGGGCGTTATGACAGATAGACGATTATCATCACAAAGCACCCAGCGTCCATTTGCTGCGGCGCGGGACAACATGAAATCCCAATCAACACAGTAATACTGCACCATTTCGCTGCTGTGCTGATAATCACCCATGTCAATGGAACCAGGTTCAACTTTGTCGTAAGAGCTGATAATGTTTTCGACGATTTGTGTGTCCGTCATTTTTTCCGGATAGACAACATTTCGGCGAACCCTGGTCATGCCAATTGCAGGTGCTTTAAAGGTTAAAGTCAAATATGCCCCTTTAATCGACATCCTGATACGATGCTTGACCAGAATCCCTTTAAATACCTGTTTATCCACGCTTCGGGATTGCTCCAGGTAACCCAACCTGATTTCAAACTCGTTCCCTGGTTTAAAAAATTCCGCATCACTGATATCGAGAAAGAGCAGGCCGGTGGACGAGTTGCCGGAATCCAGGATGGTAACCTGCGCCGAAGTAATCTTATTCACTATCTTGTCGATATCGACTGACATGACTTCATAACGAGCATCCATCTCTTTTCCATCGCTCAGGATGGTGACAACCGGCGCGCCTGGCATACTGCTTAATTCTCTAATCGCGGAATTTGAATGGTACTGCCTTGTCTCAACTTCCTGAAATTGTCATAGCCATTGACCCGGGCCAAGTGAAGATAATAGGTGGGGTCACCGTAAATATTCTTTGCCAATTGGGGCAGGGTATCACTGCTTTTCACAGTGAGGAAGCGAGTCAGGTCGGGCGATGAGGTGCCTTCTTCCGCCTTGCGTTTTTTCACTGATTTGTCCTCTACCAGGCTCAGGCGCACCTCGGCCCGCAACGGGTCCCCATTACGGGCAAATAATGTATAGGTGATATCCACTGACTCCAGGAAACATTCAAATCCGTTGATACGACTGCCCCAGGTTACCTTCAGGTAATGTGACTGGTGTAGATCACCCTTATATTTCTGGATTAAATTCAACAACTCGGTCAACCGGGCATTGAGATCTTTGCCGGCATCGGCTACCGCATTATCCAGCGCCCCGATGCCGCTGGAAAGTGGTGTGCCAAACCCTGCCGCAGCCGCTTTCGTCACACCATAACTGGTGATGCCGGTATCATCCAGTACCAGTGTAAACTCCAGGGTTGTCGGACTGGACAGGATATATTTGTTTGCGCGGCCACTCGTTATCAGCCCTTGCAGGTGGGAATTAATATTTTTGTAATTCTGCGAAAACGACTCCGGATTAAACATCGCCTCAAATTGTCCTGCAAGCTTCGTCCGTTCTTCATTATCGAAAGCTTCGATCAATAACTTTTGCAGTTTAAAAGGATTAGGTAATGCCATTTTTATTTACCTGACGTCGTCTTCGCTTGTATGGACGATATTCAATACCTGTTCGACTGTTTCCTGGATGAGTTCATTTTTTACAGTCTGGGGGAGCAGTTCATCCTTCCTGTTGTCGATCACGGCCTTGATGATCAACTCTTTTACTACCACGGCCATACTCAGACTCTCACACTTTGAAAACGGGTATATGCCAGTTCCATCGTGTCAATAACCACATCATTGTTGTTGCCACTCAGGTCGGAGGTGGCCCATTTGACGGGATAGGCTTTGAGAAACAACCAACTGGCTCCAAGGGTAGGAAAACCGTGAGTGTCCAGTAATGTCACCACCACATTGGACGGAGAAAATTTTAACGTGCTCATGGCCGTATTAAATTCAATATTCAGCGGTGAACCGACTATAAGACCCCGAGTCAGAACAAGGTTGCCATAATTAACGCGATCAGGCAGTCGATGCGTGAATAAATTCTGTCCGCCCTCTCTAACGTCTGATGTTGATATATCCGCAGAGATACCGGAAACGCTTTGAAAACGCAGGTCTAACGGGTTAGGCACAGCGCCGCCAATAAGGAAAAACACGCCAAAGCGATAATCGACATGGAATCGGGGTTCGACCATGATTAGCTCCTGTAGGTATCAGTTGCAATCCCACTAAACCGGGGGTGAGGACCTGCTTTTATGAACCAGGGATCTGCAGCAGGAAGTTACGGCCCTTCCTGCTACTCACCACTGATTAAATTTGATAGCGCAATATGAACATTGCACTTGATTTTTCATTGCGATCAGAAATCAACAGTAACCTGGTCGGCAATGATGTTGATGGTCTCAATGCTGATCTCATTACTTGAACCGCTGAAATCCGGAACGCTCATGCTGGTTGGGAAACAATTAAACACTTTCCAGGTAACAATGGGGTTTTCTCCGGCGTCATCAGTGAGGCTTATGGTCAGGTCTTTTTTCTCGACCACATTGAGATTGATGCTCTTGAGCCAATCGTACAACTGACTGGCCTGCCTGACGACACCCCTGCTCATGGTAACGGAGATTTCATCAACCTGTCTGCCAGGCATACGTATAATGCCCGAACCATCATAATAGGTAATGTTTTGTACACCATAATCGCCCACGTTGACATCCTGAAAACGATACTGGTCACCACCCAGGTCAACGGTGTATCGATAAGCAGGTACGGGAAAGTCATTGATAATATCTTGTGCAGTAGTTGCCATGATTTAATTTCCTCTTGATTTAGCTAAAAACACAGGCGCTTCCAGGAAGCGCCCATCCAACAACAGTGTGATGTTAAATTAATCGGTTTCTGACAGGCAGTGACGAACTGCCTGAACCAATTCATGATCAGTGATGAATACAGCTTACGCAGAATTATTTTCCCCGGGCTTTGCTATTCAGGCTTCTCGCAGGAGATGAGTGATCGTCATGGCAACGAATTCTGCCGGTCTTACCGCTGCTATACCTACGGAAATATTCAAACGCCCCTCGAGAATGTCCCTGTCATCCATTGTTTCTCCCAGGCCTGCTCTTACGAAATAGGCTTCTTCAGCGGTTGAGCCATTCAACGCGCCGACGGACCAAAGCTCATCAAGATAAGCGATAAGCATGGTTTTAATCTTTAACCAGGTGAAGGCATTATTAGGCTCGAAAACAGAAAAGGCAGTGGACCTTCTGACGTCACTCTCTACCTTGATAAACAATCGTCTGACTGAAATATAACGCCACTCTTTACTATTACCGTCAAGTGTCCTCGCTCCCCAGATGAGCGTTCCCTTGTTGGTAAAACTTCGAACAGCATTGATGGACTTGCCATCCGGCGAAACATTAAGACTTTCCTGATCCGCATTATTAATATGTTCAACCGGACCGGTGACGTCACTGATAATCACATTGGCAGGGGCCTTCCACGGACCCGATCCAATATCCGTTTTCGAGTATGCCGCGGCAACAACGCCGCTTGGAGGAAGTATCAGTTTATCCTGGCTGAGAGCGCTCACGACATTATCGTAAACAGGCGGATTATCAATTTTAATCCTGACTTCGCCCAGCTTGGCAAGCTCTTGATCGTACTTAAAATCCGCCACCTGTTGTGACAGAAAAACCGACCCTGTTCCTGCAACTTCGATGTGAAAGTTTCCGCGCTCACCGACTTTCTGCCAGGCCTCAATGATGGTGGAAGGCGCCGACCCTGAACCTGTCCCAACAGCCAGTGTTATATTATTTTCATCTACTCTGATAGAGGGTATATCTGTCTGTCCGCCCACAGTGTCAGTAATAGTAATAGTCGCCCCAGCACTGGACGGGCCGGCATAAGTCACGCGGATATTGTTTCTTTTTTCGAATAACCCGTAACTATGTCTTACAGACACCTGCATTTCATCATGAGGATGGCTGAATGTCGTGTTCAGGTAGGGATAATAGGCAGATCCATAACTGAGATTATCGACACCGATATGCTTCCTGAAGGCCGTAACGTCGTTATTTTGTACATCCAGGATAACAAAGCGATTTTTCAGCTCGTTGCACTGCGCTAATGCGGATTTACAAAGCGTGTAATAATCAGCATCACTTAAATTAACAGCATCTGTTAATACGATGAGTGTCGGTCCTTCTTCATTCTTCAGAACAGACAATGCATTAACGAAATGGTCCATGCTGATCGATGCTGAGTAACTCCCTACCGATAAGATATAACAGTTACCGCCTCCATTTCTGAAATACAAATCAATACTTCGGTATAAATGGTTGGATGTTTCTGTACCAGTAATTTTTACTACTGTACCTTCCAGATCAACACAAACTTCAGCGTTGTGGTACTTTGCGCCGCCGAAATACGATTCATAGTCAAGTAGTGAACCTACCGGGGTCAGAACATTCGTCAGATTGTTGCCGTGAATATCAATCGCTTTTTCCGTATAACCGATGAACACGGGTAGAGCCGTTGCGCCGGAGTCTATTGATAACGGCTGAACGGTTTGTTCTTCCAAATAACTGTTTGGGGTGCTGAATGACAATTATTATTCCCTCATTAAAAAATATTCGCCCAGGCTCCTGGCAATATGCATTGTTAAAATCCTGGTTTCGAAATTCGCCTGGAAAAGAAACTGGGAGTACTACGACTCCTGCAGTTTATGGGTAAAGGTGAAGACCACAAATTCCGCCGGACGTACCGCTGCCGCACCGACTGTAACGTTCAGGCGGCCCTCCAGAATATCCTGCTCATCCATCGTCTCACCCAAGCCAACCCGGACAAAGAAGGCCTCATCCGCGGTAGCGCCCGCCAAGCCCCCATCCTGCCAGAGCCTGGTCAGGTAACTTTCAACCTGGGTCCGTAATTTGGTCCAGGTGATGGCGTTATTCGGTTCAAACACGGCATAGGAAGTAGCCCGCCTGATGTCGCTCTCCATCTGGATAAATAAGCGCCTGACCGGAATATAGCGCCATTCGTTGCTGTTGCCGGCCAGGGTGCGGGCGCCCCACACCAGTGTGCCTTTGCCATTGAAGGCGCGAATCGCATTGATCGATTTGCCGGCCGTTGCATCGACGTTTAAACCTGCTTGTTCACTGTTACTGATTTTGACTGAAGGTTCAGTAACGGCATTCAAACTGACATTAGCGGGCGCCTTCCAGGAGCCGATGGAATGGTCAACAGCAGCTATCACACCTGCAATTGCTGCACTGGGTGGCATTGTTACTGTCTGTCGGGATAAAAGTGACGAAATATTATGGTAATGATCCGATGTTTGAGCACCTAACCCAAGTTTACCAATCTAAAAAATAAATCGTTATATGTCAATGGGTTAGATTGACATAATTCCGCTTATGGCACTACATTCGCGCCATGTTGCGGACGCTGTACTCAGACGATCTCTTTCTGCGTACCGCCGGGTGGTCCACGAATTCCCAAGGCGTCCAGGATGGCCTGTTGCGGCGGTTCCGGACGGGTGGCCTTGCGCACGTGCACGGTACGTCCGTCTTTGCGCCGGACCGTGGCGGTCACCCGCTGACGGGCGCCGAGGATGCGCCGCAGCGTGGTCCAACTTGCGTTGCGGCAGGATTCATCGCCGTGCGCGGCCAGACGACGGCGGACCACCTGGACCAGTTGGTAGGCGATGACGGTGATGAACAAGTGGCCCTCGGCGCGCCGGGGACTCTGGTGATAGATGGGGCGCAATCCCAGCTCGGATTTCAAGGCGCGGAACACTGCTTCGATGTCGGTGAGCAGGGTGTAGGTCTGCCACAGCCGCGCCTCATCCCAGTCGGTGAGGTTGCTGCGCAGGCAATAGATGCCGGGGTGGGTGAGCATCGAGCCGGTGACCGGCTGGCGCTGCCAGCGTACGGCCACGGCCCGTTGGCCCTTGGCATCGGTGTCGACCTCGATGGTATAGTGCTGGCCGATGCCGTGGCTGCGGGCTTTCAAGCGTCCGATACGTTCCCGGACGTAGCCTGGCTGCTTGCGCGTACGCGGCCGGGACAGGCCCTCGTGCAGCGCGCTGAGGCCCTGCTCAAAGCGCGCCATGAAGCGTTCGGCGATGGCGCGCTCTTTCTCGGCCCGCGCCGCCGAGTAACAGTACAGGCGCACCTCACCGGCCTTGGCATCGGCCACCTGCTCCAGTTGGACCGTCTCGCCCCCACGGGTACGATGGGCCAGGGCGGCGTCCACGTCGAACCGGCGCTGTTGTTCCCGGCTCACCACGATGTAACGGTAGTCGTTATCCTTGAGCCAGGTGACCTGCGCCTCGGTGGCGATGCCCCGGTCGAGAATGACCAAGGCCCCCGGCGGGGTCTTGAGCGCCTCCAGCATCCCGGCCAGGGTGGTCTCCTCGCGCACGTTGCCGGCAAACACCCGTGAACGGCGCACGAAGCCGCTCGCATCGAGCACCAGCCCCAGGGTGAGCAGCTTGCAGTCGCTGCGTTTCTCTTTCGAATGGCCGCGCTGCGCCAGCGGCTGCCCGTGGGCCTCGCCCTCGTAGTAGGTGTTGGTCAGGTCATACAGGGTGACCGTCGGCGCCAGGTCAAACAAGTCCATGGCCTGCGCGAACAGGTGTGTCTCAATGACCGCACGGTGTTTGAGCAGCGCATCGGAAGCCCGGTACAACTGCATGGCGCCCATGCGTTCGAAGTTCACGTCCAGCAACTCGCCCAGGGCACTGCGCTCGCATAACCAGGCATGGGTGGCCCGCTCCGAGGCCGGGCACGCCAGCCGGCCCACGATGGAGCCGATGGTGGCGGCGCGCAGGGATGCATTGACGCCCTGTGCCGCGAGTAACTCGTCCAGCCCCACCTGTGCCAGGGCCCACAACCCCACCTGCTCCACGCCCACGCTGCGCGGGCGGGTCAAGGCCAGCGAGTCCAGATCGACTGCCATCCACGCCGGCGCCGTTCCCGTCTCGTCCGGTCGAGACCGGGCCAGCAGTTGGGCGCTAATCTGTTGTGCCGCACTCTCCACGCCGGCGGGCAGGCTCGCCAGCAGCGACGTCTGGCCCTGGCGCAACGCCTCAATACGTTGGCACAGGGTCGGCCAGTGTTGTTTGTCGATAGCAAACTCGCTGCCGAGGTTCAGCAGGGTGCGTTGGCGCACCTTGGTGCCCGCGCGCTCACTGTGCACCAGGCGGTGGGAGTAATAGGCCTGGCCGTCGGTACGGCGGGTGAGGGTACGGCGGATGAACATAGGGGGAGAGGATACCGCTCTACCACACCGATGTCAATATAAATATTCATATTATGGCACTACAATGGCCAGACAACCCGTCACTCACCAAAAATCAATGCGTTACGATGACGAACCCGGCAGAAAATAGCAACATCCAACTAAATGCCAGTGAATCTTGGTAAACTTGGGCTAAGTTACCGCTTAGCCCAGCGCCGGAAACTGTTACTGAACTGTCCGTATAACGATAGCGCAGTGTTGTCTTCAAGCAGGGATAATAGGCCGCCCCGTAATTCAAATTGTTAATTCCGACACTATTACTTCTGAAATTCCCGTCATCATTTTTTGGAATCTTACTTCCTGCTGGTTTTTGATAAACGTCCATCAGCGCAAACCGATCCTGTAATGCAGCACAATGCGCCAAGGCGTGATCGCAAACCAATTTATAATCACCGTATGCATCTTCGAGAATTTCCGCAGTCGTTTCACTACCCTTAAGGGATGCTGGCTCAACTACCAGCCCCACGGCATCGACAGGGACGATCAGAGTTGGTCCATCTTCAGCCTTTAGTTTATCGATACCAGCGTTAATGGCTGCTGCTGTTTTGTCACTTGCCGTGGTTGTTCCGCCGTTGCTGCCTACGGATACGATGTAACAATCACCGCCGCCATTAGCGCAGAAAAGTTGCAGGCTGTGATACATTTGATACTTCAGAGCAGGAGAGTCAACCGTATAAGTAGGAGGGGTACTCTGCGCATTCACGCTAACATTAAATTCTGTTTTCTCCGCGAAGCCAAACAGGCTTTCATACTCGCGCATGGAACGGATCCGGGTCGGCACATTGGCCAAATCATTTCCATCAGCGTCTACAGCTATATCGGTATAGCCGATAAAGGCGGGCACGGCAGTATCGGCTGTGACGACTGATGGGGGCAAAACGGATTTTTCCTGAATATATACGTCAGGTGTTTTAAAAGTCATTGTAGAGTCCTCATGTTGAACAAAATAAAGAAATGTGTAGTCGTATGTACGTTTACTACGCCTCCTGCAATTTATGAGTAAAGGTGAAGACCACAAATTCTGCCGGACGCACCGCTGCCGCACCGACTGTAACGTTCAGGCGGCCCTCCAGAATATCCTGCTCATCCATCGTCTCACCCAAGCCTACCCGGACAAAGAAAGCTTCAGCCGGGCTCGCTCCCGACAAGCCCCCATCCTGCCAGAGCTTGGTCAGGTAACTTTCCACCTGGGTCCGTAATTTGGTCCAGGTAATGGCATTGTTCGGTTCAAACACGGCATAGGAAGTAGCTCGTTTGATGTCGCTCTCCATCTGGATAAACAACCGCCTGACCGGAATATAACGCCATTCGTTACTGTTGCCGGCAAGGGTGCGGGCGCCCCATACCAATGTGCCTTTGCCATTGAAGGCGCGAATCGCATTGATCGATTTACCGGATGTTGCATCGACATTCAGGGTGGCCTGTACATCGTTGTCCAGTTTAACGACAGGAGCAGTTACAGCGTTCAGACTAAGGTTGGCCGGCGCCTTCCAAACTCCGCGCTCATTGTCTGTCGTAACTATCGCGCCTGCTAGCGCTGCGCTGGGAGGAAGCGTTACTCTTTGTCTGTCAAGTAAATCTTTGACTGCGCGATAACGAGCTGGCTTGTAATTTTCATTTTTACTGTCGTCGTTATTTGTCGGAGTATCGAGAACACTCAGGTCAATATCTGCAGGTTTTGGTCCTTTACCGTTATAAATGGTAACTTTTACTGCATTTGTGCCGGAATCAACATAATGATAAGGAAAGTTGGTGTCGAGATTAGGATAATACGCGGCGCCGTAATTTAAGTAATTTGAACCAATCGCCGTTCTGAACGTTTCGGGATCACTACCATCCATGTCAATGATGGCGAAACGGTCCTGCGTCTTGCTACATTGAGTGAGCATGTCCTGAACATAGGCATGATAAGATCCTGTCTTGGCTGCATCTCCGGGCAACAACAGCGTAGGCTCATCTTCTTTTTCCAATAACTTCAAGCCGGCTTTTAATTTTATGTATGCCGGAATTTTAGTTTGGTATGAACCAACGGAAACTATATAACAAGCGCCCCCGCCATTCGCAAAATAAAGTTGCATGGAATGATACATAAGATGGGTCAATCCTGGATTCTGCTTAATACTTATAACTTCTGTATCTGGATTTATCTCTACTTTAAATTTGGTTTCTACTGCCTGACCAAACTTGTTTTCATACTCGCGCATTGAAGTGATACGAGTCGGCACATTAGTCAGGCTCTTGCCATTACTGTCTTTGGCTTTCTCGGTATAACCTACAAAGGCAGGTATTGCCGAAGCGCCCGTCACGACTGAAGGGGGAAGAGTGGATTTCTCTACCGTATAAACATGCGGAGTTTTATAGTCAACCATTGTTAAATCCTCATAAATTTCAAATTAAAGGCATAAAAAAACCCAGGCCGGGGTCCCGGCCTGGGTCTGTCTTGGTCATGTGTCTTTGTGAAGACACACTCATGTCAGTATAGTGGTAATTTATAGTTTTCTATTTGAACAGCGTCAAGAACTAATTTACCAGGCATACAAGATTACTGTATTCCTTCACTTTCTACTGAAATTGTTGAATGCTCAATCCGGACGCATTATTACCAGCATTAACGTAAGTTGTATCCTTTCGTTCAAACAATGCCCATATATTTTCTACCAGAACAAAAAGGACATATCCGTATCAAATAACAAATTTGACGGGGCAGGATATGCCCAACCAGATCGACTGTGATCCAATGCCCCTGGTCGGCGGAGCTATCCGGAAGGAGGTATGTGCAGGAGAAAGAACTCCGCCGTAAAACTGACTCTACGCCATTGAAACAAAATCAGAACTGGTCTGGATCATGCAGATATTCATCAAACATCACCTAATACGGCATGCTGTCCAGGCCTGATCCCATACTTGCAGTGCTTCCCGGCACTGCGCGTGAACCAGTACCGCATCCTGCCAGGCACGTAACAGGTCGCGCAGTGTCTCCCCATCATCAGGCATTGCCGGACATTCCATTGCAGGTTTCCGGGGTGGACACACTTCCACCTTGGTTTCAACTACCGTACGAGGCAACCCTCCACACCCGGCCAGCAGCAGTAACATCACGGTAACCGACAATCGATAGGGCATGTTACCCCCTCCCCCGCTGCCTCAATCTCATCAATGGTACGCTGCTCCTGCTCGGCCAGGTCTCGCACCTTTGCCACCCGCTGCTCGGCCTGTGTCTTCGCTTTCTCAAGAGCAGCTATTGCAATTCTTTGTCGTTTATTAGCCTTGAGGTTTTCTTCGTTAATGCGCATTAATTGCCGCATCTCTGCCTCCGCCCTCCCAGCGTATTTAATTGTGCGCACTATGTATGCAAGAGCGCCCGTGCAAACCATTGCCGTGATAGCGAGGGTCAGCAAGCCGGTGGCAGTGCGTCTTGCAAATGGGGCAGCGAAAAACATCATACTTCAGTGTGTCGCTTCCTGCTGATCTCGTCAATCGTGCCTCTGAGGTACGCCAGGTCCTCTCTCAGCTCTGAACGGCCGGCGGCGGTCTTGGCTTTTTCGCTGTCCATCCTCATATCCAATTCCTTCCAGGATTTATCCATCCTGGCGTCTATTCGGCTATCCATATCAATAATGTCCTGTTCTGTGTTCTCGACTTTTTCGACCAGTTCGGTCAATCGCCACATCCATACGAGTGTGTTGATTATTCGGCCGAAAGATTTCATTTTTTGGCCTCCTCAAAGTACTTGACGTATTGGTTTACCCTGCGACCTTTCCAAAAATAAAAAACCCCGGTATCAGACCTGGTCAACCAGACCACATCCGGTAACGGGGCTTTTTTACGACAGATTTCTACCGGCGGTTTTCCCCATTTTCCCAGGTACTGGCCGCAGACAGCGTAACTTGCTGCCTGCGCTGGTGCGCAACCGACAAATGCGATCAGGAGTGGCACGGCGATGATCTTGTACCCTGCCAACAAGGGCATCTCACCGTCATAATTAACCACAAATAAATAAAAGAGAAGACATGTTGCAACAATTATTGCCAATGTCACTGCATTTTCCGGCGTACCATGGCGATTCGCCATACATACTGTATAGTCTCCCGACTGTAGTGACCGGTGACCAGATACAGGTAAGGCGCTATACCGTCCCAACAGCGTTCTCCGCCGGACAGTTCCTGGGCTTTCAGGATATTGCCGTTCCCGGCATTGTAACCGGCCTGCCCCATTGTCCGTCGGCACTCTTGTGTCCTGTCAAATATCCAGAAATCCATCGACTGGGCCATGTAGCGAGCGCCCATGATGATGTTGTATCTGGCCTCGAAGACATTGCCATCCACCTGGCTCTGACGCTGCAGATCTGCCAGGGTTGTCGGCATGATCTGCATAACGCCTTGAGCGCCGACTGGTGAAACCGCAGTGGTCACCAGCGAGCTCTCGGCTATTCCCTGCGCTTTCAACCAGCACCAGTCCTGTTGTTCTGGCGGCCAGTAGTACATGACAGCAACTCGAAAGTGTTTATCAAATGCCTGGGTATAACCGGGCGCGTGGCATTGAGCCGCGAACAGAGAAAGCATTAATACAGCGGCTGCGCTCATCCGAGAGGCGTTCCCATATTTGCTATCAGGTAGAATATAGCTATGGCGACGCCGGCCGTGCAGATGGCGAATGCGATGGCCAGTTCGCCGTCACCTTGTTTTGTTGTTTTGCCTTCTCTCCATGCGTCTGCCATATCGTCAAGCTCATCAAGAAATGGAAATACCAGCTTGCGCACGGATTCGATACGTATGAGGACATATAACACTATCAAGCTGACAGCGAGACCGGATAATCCCCATACCAACTGATTCAAAAGGTGGTTGACCTGCAAAATCCAGGTTTTGAAAAACCCGGTCGGATCGTAATATATGCCGGCGATAAGCGCTGCAATCAGCGCGAGTGACAGCAATGTGTATTTGCTCAGCAACCACTTGATGCTGTTAACTACAAATCGAAACACGGCTTCAAACCCTTTGCCGCAGGCAAGATATATGTTCTCTTCTTTCATCTCAGGTCAACTCCACTGCCATCAATATTGAATGTACTTATTATTAAGGAAGCTCTGATCAAGTCCGTCCGGGACTTGTGTTTTCTTTAGCTCCAGGCCATACATCACGGCCTTGGGATTGGTGATAATCTCCGACTGCCCGTCGAAGTCCGCACAGGCTATCGGCCCATCAGGTGCTTCTGTATAAGGAGTAAAGTGCTGTTAATCTGCTTGAGTTCGCCCGCTTGTGAGGCCGAGGATTGAACTACCTCATTGATACGATTGTTAATGCTGGCAATCACACCAGACAGATTCAATTCTTTCATTTCCGCTTCCAATACCGCCAGTTTCTTGGCATTATCAAGCGCTGCAGAGCGATCCGGCATGTCTGACTTTTTAAGATAGTCGCGTTCCAGGATAAGTGGTAGCTCGCTTAATTTTGACAGACTATCCAACTCAGCAAGCATCCTCTCCAGTCTCTGGCCTTGCTCGGATACACGAACCTCAGTCTCCTCGATCACCTTCTGGTTTGCCGTAGACCTGCTGGTAATGTATGTATATATAGCTGATGCAGAGGCAATCACTACCGAGGAAATAAATAAGTACAGATCAATCTTCTCGACGTACTCGACCATAATTGATAAATAGCTCAGAGACTCGTTGTACTGACACCGACCAAACCTTACTTGTTATCTCATCCGCTGCATTATCGTGAGTCTCAGCGTTGGCAAAGCAAATCATCGGAAATAATCGCTTTGTTTATGACCATTTCCCTAACAACCAGTACTTTGCCATTCTCAAGTATTCATGAAATGTGACACGGCTCATATTCAACTCGTCTGCCTTTTGCATCACACTGCCGGACTGCAAATAATATTTCATAACCACTTCTTTTAATTTCACCGGCATCTCACAAATTGCTTGTTCGGTCTTTTCCGCTTCTTTATCGTCTGGTAACCTCGTCTGAAATCCCTGGTAGACATATGCCCCTTCCCGCCGCAATTTGTTCTCCCTGGTTTCAGTGGGGAACCCCAGTCCAAAATTGCGTCTGACCCTGGCCCAGCGAGCCCAATGGCTTAAACTTATTTCTATGAAGGCCGTGGGATCTACAGCTTTCGTTGACTGACGTTGTTTCATGTCAACACATCAGCCTTAAGTAACGTATTCCATCTAACTGAGCCTTCAGACTATTGAGTGTCTGTTTTGCGCGTTTTTGCTCCACTTCATCTAAATAGGGAAAATAAGCTTTAATCAACTCAATATCAAAACACCTCAGCTCATATATATCATTAATTGATATATTCCTACTCGGGACTGATAAAGCCTCGCCCCGGAATAGTATTTTCATCTGTTCATTAAGAATGTGATTTACTTTTTTGTGCATATTTCATTCTCCCATCTTATTATTTATATAACTTTTATTAATTAAATGATTGCGCCAAAAAAAACCCGCAAATTCAGGTGCGGGATTCCTACTAAATGAGGAAAAATTGTAAATTTAATATTCTAAATAATTCGTTATCATAAATATTTATTCTATCTCAACGGTAATTTATAAACTGTTGTTCAAATTACTGCAACTATGAATTTACCAAGGCCTGGCCGGCAGGGGATATTTCTTTATTCAAACATGTACCATCGTCACGAGAAAGACAATTATTTCATCGTATAGACATTTTATAGGTTATCGTCTGAACAACTGCAAGTAAAAATTTACCAGTAGATCTCAGGTCATGGGTTCTTGGCACGATAAGGAAAGTCGAAAAAGGCACTCATTGGAATACCGCCTGGCAAAACACATACCGAGAAATTGGTGGGAAGAAACCTGAATGCGCAAAGAAAGTCTGCCCAATGAAAGCGGCTGAAACGTTGTATGAACTTGGTCGGATCCGTGGTGGAAACAAATCTTTCAAAAATTTACCATTAAGGGAAGTAGTAGATAACTATTCGAAAAATGGCGCATATGCTGTTTTGGCTATTGAGTGCTTATCTCAAGACCCGGGCATTTCCTTGACTACCCTATGGTCTCAAATTCAAGACAATATTATGAACGAATTGGGGGTAGAACCTGCCAGAAGTAATCAGCGAGGGCCAACGGTAGCCTATAAACTCTGGCATCTCGGACAGATTAGCGGTAGCGAATCTGAATAATTTGCTGTTACTAAGGCGATACTTGGCCATCCCGTCTGGCCTCTTCCCATATCTCATCCACTGTCATATCAGTGAATCCGCTGTTTTCAGCCGCCATCAAGCGGCGGCGTATGGCTTCAATCCCGCTTTCCATTTCACGGGCTTTACGCAAGGCATCGTTTACCACTTTGGTATGCAGGTATGCGGTTTCTTCATAAGACTGAAAGTCTTCCATGCTCATAACAACGGCGGCTTGCCATTCTGCCTTGTTATTAACACAGGTTCATGGTCATCATTTACCTTATCCAGGATGCCGGCCAAATGGTTCCGAAATGTTGTGTAACTCAGTGTTTCCATCATCTTTACCTCATTCATCAGGGTTCATTCTACCCTGACCTTAGCGCGTAAAACATTATCAGGGATTGATGGTAACATAATCCTTGTCGAGAGCCGTAAGGTTGGAACCTGACCGGTGATACTATTGGCGCCCTGATTAAACAAACAGATATTACGATGAACTATGGCTAAGTTGGAAAGCCTCACTGTAGGTGGCTTCAAGTCGATCCGTTCACTTGAAGATTTCAAGCCTGGACGTCTGAATGTCCTTATCGGGGCGAATGGCGCTGGCAAGAGTAATTTCATCAGCTTGTTCCACATGCTGGCTCGCGTTGTAGAGAAGCGCCTTCAAGTTTATATTGCTGAACAGGATGGCCCCGATGCCTTACTTTTTGGCGGCAGAAAACGAACTGGACGTATAGAAATCATGTTGTCTTTTGGTGGGGACGACAACGCTGGCTTAACCGGCAGGAACTCCTATAGTTTCTCCCTTGTTCCAACAGGAAATCGCCTTATATTCGACCAGGAAGGACGACACTTCGGAAATAGCGTTGCGATTGATTTAGGCAGCGGTCATGATGAATCAAAACTGGAAATCCTGGATGGAGAAGTGGAGGATAGGTTTGCTCGCTATATATGTTCAGCGATTGCCGAATGGCGTGTTTACCACTTTCACGACACCAGCACAGTGGCGCCAATTCGCCAATTGCAGGCAGTACGCGATAACCTTTTGCTCAAATCCAGCGGGGATAATCTGGGACCATATTTGCGCCAGTTGCGTGAACAATATCCGGACCACCACCTTAAAATTGTGGAAGCGGTTCAGCTTGCAGCGCCATTCTTTGGGGATTTTATCTATCGCAAGGATATAGAAAATGTGGAGTTGGAATGGTTTCAAGCGGATGATCCTGACACGGTATTGGGGCCACGCCAACTTTCAGACGGGACCCTGCGTTTCATCTGCCTCGCAACGTTGCTCCTCCAGCCGGCACAACTGCAACCTGAAGTTATTCTCATCGACGAACCGGAGTTGGGTTTGCATCCTTATGCGCTTACCTTGCTCGCGGAGATGTTACAACAGGCCAGTGATGCTCGACAGATTATTGTCTCAACACAATCTGCGGACCTTATCAGTCATCTTGATCCTGAAGATGTTGTGGTAGTAAATCGCAAGGATGGAGCGTCAACTTTCGAGAGATTAGACGAAGATGAACTAAGCAATTGGTTGGAAGACTACGCCCTTGGCGAGTTGTGGAAGATGAACATATTCGGCGGCAGGCCCGCGGGATGATGGAAATAATAATCGTCTGTGAAGGCCAGACTGAAGAAGCTTTCGTAAATAATATCCTGAGACACTGCTGTCCCAAGAAAATCGTGTTGATGTAATATAACGTATTCATTTTATTAGTAAAACAGCGATTTTTAACGGGCATCGATTAAAACTGCCTCCGGTGGCTGATAATACCCTCCTGATTTTCATCTCTATCAGGAGGAACCCTCATGCCGTCCGGTCACTATGTCTTTTCTCAGGTCATGGCCCATTTGCCCATGAAACCCTTCCGCCGTTGCGTGCAACATTATCACGGCAATCGTTACATCAAATCGTTTACCTGTCTCGACCAGTTCCTCTGCATGGCCTTTGCCCAACTCACCTACCGTGAGAGCTTGCGCGATATCGAGGTCTGCCTGCGGGCGCACCGGGACAAACTCTATCACATGGGGCTGCGCGGCGGCATGGCCCGCAATACCCTTGCCCATGCCAACCGGCAACGCGACTGGCGCCTCTACGCCGACTTCGCCCACGCCCTCATCCGCCTGGCCCGACCCCTGTATGCCGACGAGGACCTGGGGCTGGAACTCGACAATACCGTCTATGCCCTCGACTCCTCCACCATCGACCTGTGTCTGTCCGTGTTCCCCTGGGCCCGCTTCCGCCAAACCAAGTCAGCGGTCAAACTGCATACCTTGCTGGACTTGCGCGGCAATATCCCCACCTTTATCCATCTCTCCGACGGTAAACTGCACGATGTCAACGTCCTCGACCTCCTCCTCCCCGAGCCCGGCGCCTGCTACGTCATGGACCGCGCCTACCTGGATTTCCAACGCCTGTTTGCCCTGACGATGGCCGCCGCCTTCTTCGTTATCCGGGCCAAGTCCAATACTCGCTACCGCCGCCGTTATTCCCGACCCGTTGATAAATCAACCGGCCTGCTGTGTGACCAGACCATCGTCCTGACCGGTGTCCACACCGCCACCCACTACCCGCAACCCCTGCGACGCATCAAATACCGCGACCCGCAAACACACAAGACGTTCGCTTTCCTCACCAACCACTTTGCCTTGCCCGCACACACCATCACCGAATTGTATCGCTACCGCTGGCAGGTCGAATTGTTCTTCAAATGGATTAAACAACACCTGCGTATCAAAGCATTCTTCGGCACCTCGGAGAATGCCGTCAAAACCCAAATCTGGGTCGCCGTCAGTGTCTATGTCCTGGTGGCGCTCATTAAAAAGCGTCTTCATCTCTCCACAGAACTCTACACAATGTTACAGATTTTAAGCCTGACCCTGTTTGAAAAAGTACCCTTATATCAATTACTTACTCAGAGCGATTACAAAACAGACCACCGTGATATACTTAACCAATTGAATCTATTCGATTAATTCTTGGGACACTAATGATCCTGAGACAACACTTCACACACCACGATATATTTGTGCAGCCCAGGCTCATCGCGACATCCCAGCGTGCAAAAGGCGGGGCGCTAAGCCGCCAACGGGTGCTGCGCTTTCTTCGCAATACCCTCTTAGAACGGCGCGATACTTACGTTACAACATTCTTCGATTTGTATGCCTTGCGATCGGATTTTCCAGGCCTGTCTGAAGCTGCTGCACACTCAGATCCTATCGAACGAGCTACAGCCATAGAAGTCAGATTCCAGGAGGCCGTCCTGGAAGAAGCGAAATGCCTCCCAGGCCGTTTCCTTCCCCACATTCAGCCTTATGAGTTCGAGTCTCTGTTATTCTCAGACATTGGGCGCTTCAGCGAAGCAGAGTCAGCTTGGCAACCGTTTGTCAGTCAACTGGAGGCTGCCAGACAGTCGGCTGTTACCCCGGAACATATCAATGACGGGTTTGAAACACATCCATCTGCCCGCCTCCAAAGTCTCCTCCGTCCCCGGTACAACAAGGTTCGCCATGGCGTTGGCGTATCCAACCGCATTGGTCTGGAGCGCATTCGTACCGAGTGTAATCATTTTGACAACTGGATTGCGCGCATGGAAGCCCTCCCGCCATTGTGACCGATAGAATAATGTCATGACGGTATTTTCGGAATCAGTCGTGGAGGATGCCGCTCTCGATTGGTTTCGAGGTTTGGGATACAACGTCATCGCCGGGCCGGATATGCCGCCCGGCCCCCATGCCCTGCGTGAAAGTTATTCTGATGTTTTTTTTGCTTCAACCGTGCGCGGCGCTTTGGGACGCATCAACCCGGACCTCCCAGACGAAGCCCTGGACGATGCTTTTCGCAGGCTGACTCGCCCGGAAGGTTCCACGCTGGAAGCCCGCAACCGGGCTTTTCATCGCATGCTGGTAGATGGCGTCACAGTGGAATATCGCAATGCGGAAGGCGATGTCCGTGGAGCGCAGGCACGGGTGATTGATTTTGATGATCCGGACAGAAATGACTGGCTTGCCATCAACCAGTTCACCGTTACCGAGAACAGGCATGAGCGCCGTCCCGACATCGTATTATTCATCAACGGGCTGCCGCTTGCCCTGATAGAACTCAAGAACCCGGCGAGTGAGGAGGCCACGGTCTGGAACGCCTGGCAGCAAGTCCAGACGTACAAAAACGAGTTGCCAACCTTGTTTGCTTACAATACCGCTCTCATCGTCTCCGACGGCGTCAACGCTCGTATTGGTTCGCTCACTGCCGGCAGGGAATGGTTCAAGCCGTGGCGCACGATTAGCGGACAGGAATTGGCGCCTGTGTTCTTGCCGGACCTTCAGGTAGTGATTGAAGGAGTGCTGGAAAAACGCCGCTTTCTCTCCCTCTTGCGTAACTTTATTGTATTTGAGGACGATGGCAGCGGCGTGCTGGTGAAGAAGATGGCAGGTTATCACCAGTTTCATGCGGTGGAGGTGGCTGTGACGGAAACCTTGCGGGCTGCTGAGCTCAGGCTGGCCGAGGAGCCGGGACGGTATGAAACAGGTTGTAACCCGGGCGGCGCGCCGGGTGACCATCGCATCGGGGTGGTCTGGCATACCCAGGGTTCGGGCAAGAGCCTGACCATGGCTTTTTACGCAGGACGGATCATCCGGGAACCGGCCATGAGGAACCCGACCGTTATAGTACTGACCGACCGCAATGATCTGGACGATCAGCTTTTCACTACGTTTTCCAGATGTGGGGACTTGTTGGGCCAGCCCCCTGCACAGGCAAAAGACCGGGCGGATTTGCGTGCAAAACTTGTAGTAGAAGCGGGCGGGGTGGTATTCACCACCATCCAGAAGTTTTTTCCGGAAGAAAAAGGCAGTCGCTACCCGGTACTGTCCAAACGCCGCAATATCGTGGTGATTGCTGATGAGGCCCATCGCAGCCAGTACGATTTCATCGACGGCTTCGCGCGCCACATGCGGGATGCGCTGCCTAACGCCTCTTTTATCGGTTTCACCGGCACGCCAATCGAACTCCAGGATGCAAACACCCGGGCAGTGTTCGGTGATTACATCAGCATCTACGATATTCAACGCGCGGTCCAGGATCATGCGACGGTACGCATCTACTACGAGAGCAGGCTTGCCAAACTCACTCTCGATGATAACGAACGTCCGAATATTGACGCCGGTTTTGAGGAAGCCACCGAAGGGGAAGAAATTTCACGCAAGGAAAAGCTCAAGAGCAAGTGGGCTCAACTCGAAGCGATAGTAGGCGCAGACAAGCGCCTGGCGTTGGTTGCGCAGGACGTCGTTACACATTTCGAAGCCCGCCTCGAAGCCATGGCAGGCAAGGCAATGATTGTTTGCATGAGCAGGCGCATCTGTGTCGAGCTTTACCGTGAACTGGTGCGGTTGCGTCCTGAATGGCATCACGACGATGACAACAAGGGTGCACTCAAGGTGGTGATGACAGGTGCGGCCTCCGATCCGCCGGAATGGCAAGCGCATATACGCAACAAGCCACGACGCGAGGCGCTGGCGAAACGGTTTCGCGACGCCGATGATCCCTTCAATATGGTACTGGTACGGGATATGTGGCTGACTGGTTTTGACGCGCCCAGCCTGCACACTATGTACATGGACAAACCGATGCGCGGCCATGGCCTGATGCAAGCTATCGCGCGGGTCAACCGGGTATTTATGGACAAACCTGGCGGCCTGGTGGTGGATTACCTGGGACTTGCCCATGAACTCAAGCGGGCGCTCGCTACCTATACCGAAAGCGGCGGCACCGGGCAAACAGCGCTCAACCAGGAAGAGGCGGTAGCTGTAATGCTGGAGAAATATGATATCTGTTGTGGATTATTCCACGGCTTCGATCGCGCCGGTTGGGTTTCTGGCTCGTCAACTGAGCGTTTGTCCCTCCTCCCGGCCGCGCAGGAACACATCCTGGCGCAGGAGAACGGCAAGGAACGTCTTATCCAGGCCGTGCGCGAGCTGTCCCAGGCGTTCGCCCTGGCCGTGCCTCATGATGATACGATTCGCATACGCGATGACGTGGCATTCTTCCAAGCTGTACAATCGGTGTTGGTCAAACGCACCCCGGCTGAAGCGCGACCTGAAGAGGACCTTGATCATGCCGTCCGGCAAATCATTGCGCGTTCATTGACATCAGAGGGAGTGCTCGACATTTTTTCCGCTGCCGGATTGGAAAAACCCGATATTTCCATACTGTCTGATGAGTTTCTCGCTGAGGTACGTGGCCTGCCACAACGCAACCTTGCAGTGGAATTACTGCAAAAGCTGCTGAAGGGAGAGATCTCTGCCCGGCGTCACAAAAATATTGTCCAGGCGCGTTCATTCGCAGAGATGCTGGAGCAAACCCTGCGCCGTTACCAGAACCGTGCGGTTGAGGCCGCCCAGGTTATTGAGGAATTGATCCAGCTTGCGCGGGAGTTGCGCGAGGCAAACGCACGTGGTGAAAAGCTGGGCTTGGGGGAAGATGAACTGGCTTTCTATGATGCCTTGGAGACCAGCGACAGCGCAGTGCAGGTGCTTGGGGATGAAGTTCTCAGGACCATCGCGCAGGAACTGGTAGAGACTGTACGCAACAACGTTACGATTGACTGGACATTACGTGAGAACGTGCGCGCCCATCTGCGGCGTTTGGTCAAGCGCATATTGCGCAAGTATGATTACCCACCTGATAAGCAGGAGAAGGCGACGCAGACGGTGCTGGAGCAGGCCGAGGTGTTATCCGCTGGGTGGGCTGTGAAGTGATCTATCACCTGTATATCCCACTCATCCTATTTATCCACCAGTCGTAACAACTCTACCCCCTCTTCCACCATATCACCCGCCCGGTAGTGTAGTCCCTGCACTGTGCCGTCACGGGGTGCGATGATTGTGTGTTCTATCTTCATGGCTTCCAGTACCAGCAGGGTGGCGCCTTGCTTGACCTGTTGTTCTTCGCTCACCATGACTTCGATGATGGTGCCGGGCATGGGGGAGATGAGGTTGCCGGTTACTTCCTCTTCGGTGGCATAGCCGCTGTCCGTTACCTGCTGCAGGCGGCAGGTACCGGCGGCGGCGAAGATGATCAGTTGTTCATGATCTTCGACCACGTGGACCTGCCGTTGTGTCCCGCCCAGGGTGGCTGCCAGCGCGCCGTGCGCGTCCAGGTTGCCGGAGGCGTGCAGGGTCCGCTCTCCTGCGTGGATGAGGTATGCGTGTCCGGACTGTTCCTGTTTGTCGTCGGTAACAGTGACTCTCACCTGGTGCTCTGTCAAACCGTCGTGGAACGTGAAGCAGTCTGCTTCGACCAGGTTGGGGCACCAACCGTCGGTTGCCCACCAGGGAGAAGCCGGGTCGTTCGATAATAACGCCTCCCGGTGAGTGTGGGCTGCGCGTTGCAACACCCGGTACAGTGCGGCCAGAGCGAGACTATCCGGGCCAGCCGGGGTCTTGTCCGGAACCAGGTCGGCCAGGTGGCGATCTATGAAACCGGTGTCGAAATTCGCCGTGTGGAACTTTTCATGGGCGATGATCGAGGTGAGAAAGTCGATATTTGTGGTCACACCGGCCACCCGGGTACTGCTTAATGCTTCCAGCATACGGCGCAGACACTCCTTGCGGTCACTGCCATGGACTATGAGTTTCGCGATCAGCGGATCATAATGCACGGAGATAGTGTCGCCTTCCCGCACGCCGGTATCCACCCGTACCTGTGGCGTTTCGGTGGGGAAGCGCAGGTAGCTTAGGCTGCCGGTTGCGGGCAGGAAGCCGTGCTCCGGGTCTTCCGCGTAGATACGAGCCTCCAGCGCATGGCCGTCGATGGCAAGCTGGTCCTGGTTTGCCGGCAGGCGTTCGCCCGCGGCGACCCGCAGTTGCCATTCGACCAGGTCCCGGCCGGTGATGAATTCGGTCACCGGATGTTCGACCTGAAGACGGGTGTTCATTTCCATGAAATAAAACGTGCCGTCCGAATCGACGATGAACTCGACCGTACCGGCCCCGGTGTAATCGATGGCCCTGGCTGCGCTGATTGCGGCATCGCCCATTGCGCTGCGCGTTGCATCCGTCATGCCGGGCGCCGGGGCTTCTTCCAGTACCTTTTGATGGCGCCGCTGGATCGAGCAGTCCCGTTCAAACAGGTGTACCGCATTGCCTTGGTTGTCGCAGAAGATCTGTATCTCGATGTGCCGGGGCTGTTCCAGGTATTTTTCCAGTAGCATCTTCTCGTCATTGAACGCGCCCAGCGCTTCCCGCTTTGCCGAACGCAGCGCTTCGCTGAATTCTGCCGCGCTGTTCACTACCCGCATGCCCCTGCCGCCGCCACCCGCCGATGCCTTGAGCATGACCGGAAAACCGATTTTTTCCGCCTCGTCCAGGAGGAACGCTTCCTCCTGGTTGTCGCCGTGGTAGCCGGGGACAAGGGGGATGCCGGCCTGCTGCATGATGGTTTTGGCCGCGCCTTTGGATCCCATGGACTCGATTGCCCGGGGCGATGGACCGATGAAGGTGATACCGGCGCCCCCGCAGGCTGCGGCAAAACCGGCATTCTCCGAGAGGAAACCGTAGCCTGGATGGATCGCCTCCGCGCCGGTGCGTTCAGCCGCGCCAATCAGTTTTTCCACTGCCAGGTAACTGTCCCGGGCCGGCGCAGGCCCGATGGAGACGGCTTCATCGGCCATGCTTACATGGCGAGCATCAATGTCTGCCTTGGAATAAACCGCAACCGTCCCGACACCCAGCCGTTTTGCGGTATGGACAATGCGACATGCGATCTCACCGCGGTTGGCGATTAATATTTTATTAAACAATGGTCATTTCAACCAGGTCGGTTTACGCTTTTCCAGGAACGCGGATAAGCCCTCCTTGCCCTCCTCGGATGCGCGTATATCGGCAATGCTCTCGCTGGTCTGTTGCAGGAGTTCCCGGGTTACCGGCTTGCCCGCTACGTCAAACACCAGTTGTTTTGCCGCTTTCACCGCTTTGGAACTGTTGGCCAGTATGAGATCGATGGTCTTTTCCACGGCCTCATCCAGTGCGGATTCATCCATGACCTCGGATATCAAGCCGATCTCTTTTGCCCGTCCGGCGCTGAAACGTTCCGCAGTCTGGAAATAGCGGCGCGCCTGTTTTTCGCCGATTGCGCGTATCACGTAGGGGCTGATTGTAGCGGGTATCAAGCCGAGTTTTACCTCGCTGAACGCAAACACGGCGTTGTCGGCGGCCAGGGCTATATCACAACATGCTACCAGGCCGCAGCCACCGCCCATGGCCGCACCCTGCACTCTGGCAATGGTGGGAACGGGGAGGAAATTGAGCCGGAACAGCAACTCTGCCAGAGCGTTCGCATCCCGGACATTTTCAGTGCGGGTGTACCCGGCCATGCGTTTCATCCAGTCCAGATCGGCGCCGGCGGAGAAATTCCTGCCGGTGGAGCGCAATACCATCAGCTTGCAGTCCCGGTCCGTGCGGATTTCGTCCAGGACACTGCTCAATTCAGAAATAAAATCCTCGTTAAAGGCATTGTGTTTATCGGGACGGTTCAGGGTAACCGTGGTTACGCCCCGTTTATCGGTACTACAGGTGATATATGTGTAAGTCATGTCATTCAGCGTATCGGTGTCTATACATTCCCAATTCCCGATATTTGGGGTCACCCCAAAATATCCCAGTTCACATGCGGAACAAACCGAAACGGGTGTCCTCCAGAGGTGCGTTCAGGGCGGCGGAAATGCCCAGTCCCAGGACCCGGCGGGTATCCCGCGGCGCGATAATCCCGTCGTCCCACAAACGGGCGCTGGCGTAATAAGGATGCCCCTGGGTTTCGTATTGTTCACGTATCGGTGCTTTAAACGCTTCCTGTTCCGCCTCGGGCCAGTCCTCGCCTTTTGCCGCCAGATTGTCAAGCCTCACCTGC
This sequence comes from Gammaproteobacteria bacterium, assembly GCA_965116495.1. Classification (GTDB taxonomy): domain Bacteria; phylum Pseudomonadota; class Gammaproteobacteria; order Eutrophobiales; family Eutrophobiaceae; genus JAAXHV01. The sequence continues at coordinate 2,658,466 of OZ220696.1, forward strand.
GCCAGTACATTGGCCGCCTGTTCGCCACCCATCACGGAAATGCGGGCGTTGGGCCACATCCACAAAAAGCGGGGGTCGTACGCGCGACCGCACATGCCGTAGTTGCCGGCGCCGAAACTGCCGCCGATGATCACGGTGAACTTCGGCGTCCTGGTCGTTGCCACCGCGGTGACCATCTTAGCGCCGTCCTTGGCAATACCGCCGGCCTCGTATTTCTGTCCCACCATGAACCCGGTAATGTTTTGCAGAAAAATGAGAGGAATAGTTCTCTGGCTACACAGTTCGATGAAATGTGTGCCTTTCAGGGCCGATTCGGAAAATAAAATACCGTTATTGGCGACAATACCGACGGGGTAACCGTAAATATGGGCAAAACCACAAACCAGGGTGGAACCGTACAGGGGTTTGAATTCGGCAAATTCGCTGCCGTCAATGATACGAGCAATGACCTCGCGTACGTCAAACGGCTTGCGTGTATCCGGGGGAATCACCCCGTCTATTTCGTCGATTGCATATGCAGGTTCAACCGTTTCCCTGATATCCAGGCCGATATGCTTACGGGTATTAAAGTGGTCAACTGATCGTCTTGCCAGGTCCAGGGCATGCTGATCGTTCAAAGCATAATGATCCGTTACGCCCGACTCGCGTGAATGCACGTCGGCGCCACCCAGTTCTTCCGCACTGACCACCTCGCCCGTCGCCGCCTTGACCAGCGGCGGGCCGCCCAGAAATATCGTCCCCTGGTGCCTGACGATGATGCTCTCATCGGACATGGCCGGCACATAGGCGCCGCCCGCGGTACAGGAACCCATGACCACGGCAAGCTGGGGGATGCCCCTGGCCGACATGTTGGCCTGGTTGTAGAAACTGCGGCCGAAATGGTCCCGGTCCGGGAAGACTTCATCCTGTTTCGGCAGAAACGCGCCGCCTGAATCCACCAGGTAGATACAGGGGAGGTGATTCATCAAGGCGATTTCCTGGGCGCGCAGGTGTTTTTTTACCGTCATCGGGTAATAAGTGCCGCCTTTGACGGTGGCGTCATTTGCCACGATCAGGCATTCCCTACCTGCTACGCGGCCGATACCTGTAATAATCCCTGCGGCCGGTACGGCATTGTCATACATGCCCCACGCGGCCAGTTGGGACAGTTCCAGAAAAGGCGAGCCCGGGTCGCACAGGCGTCTGATACGATCCCGGGGGAGCAGTTTGCCGCGGGACAGGTGCTTCTCCCGGGCTTTTTCATCTCCACCCAGAGCCACGATACCGACCTTCTCATTCAGGTCATCGACCAGGGACTGCATGGCCGCGGAATTGGCCTTGAACTCGCTGGAATCGGGTTTCAGAGATGTTTCCAGAACGGTCATGAACGGTCAGGCTGATTCTTCGAAAAGTTCGCGGCCGATGAGCATGCGCCTGATTTCGCTGGTGCCGGCGCCGATTTCGTACAGTTTTGCATCGCGCAGCAGTCGGCCGGCAGGGAACTCGTTGATATAGCCGTTACCACCCAGTGCCTGGATAGCTTCCAGGGCCATCCAGGTTGCTTTTTCCGCCGCGTAAAGAATGGCGCCGGCGGCGTCTTTGCGGGCCGTTTCCCCCCGGTCACAGGCCGCAGCGACCGCGTAGACATACGCGCGGCATGCATTCATGGTGGTGTACATATCGGCGATCTTCCCCTGCATCAGTTGAAACTCACCAATAGGCCGGTTGAACTGCTTGCGTTCATGAACATAGGGTATGACCGCGTCCATACAGGCCTGCATGATGCCCAGCGGGCCGCCGGCGAGTACGGCCCGCTCGTAGTCCAGCCCGCTCATCAGCACCTTGACGCCTTCGTTGACCTTACCCAGGACATTTTCTTCAGGGACTTCACAGTCCTCAAATACCAGTTCACAGGTGTTGGAACCCCGCATGCCCAGTTTATCCAGCTTCTGTGCCGTAGAGAAACCGGCGAAACCGTTCTCTATGATAAACGCGGTGATGCCGCGCGCGCGCGCATCGGGGTCTGTCTTTGCATATACAACCAGGGTGTGCGCATCGGGTCCGTTGGTAATCCACATCTTGGTACCGTTAAGTATGTATTTCTCACCTTTCCTTTCTGCCCGCAAACGCATACCCACCACGTCGGAACCGGCGCCTGTCTCGGACATGGCCAGTGCGCCAGTATGGGCACCGCTGATCAACCCGGGCAGATATTTTCGTTTTTGCCCCTCATTGCCGTTACGGCGTATCTGGTTGACACAGAGATTGGAATGGGCGCCGTAAGACAGACCCACGGATGCGGAAGCCCGGCTGATCTCCTCCATGGCAACCACGTGTTCCAGGTACCCCATGCCTGTGCCCCCGTATTCCTCCTCAGCCGTAATGCCCAGTAATCCCATCTCGCCTAATTTGCCCCAGAGTTGCGCAGGAAATTCATTGGTTTTATCAATTTCGGCCGCCAGTGGAGCGATTTCCATTTGCGCAAAGTCATGTACGGATTCACGTAGCATGACGGCGGTATCGCCAAGGTTAAAGTTCAATCCAGGGTAATCGGTAGTCATCATAAAACCTAAGTTTCTTTACGTTAACGTCAAATATATCATACAGGAGAGACTCAACTGGTATTTTCCATCAGCTTGTCCAGGCACTTCTTCTCGACCTCATCCATCTGCTTGAGGGTAGCTTCCACGGCATTCATTTTTTCCAGTAAAGCGCTCCTGTGTTCAGTGATTTTCTGACACAGGCGTATCAGTTGCTGGGTGTTATCCGATTGCGAAGGATCATACATATCTATGATATCACGGCATTCTTCCAGGGAAAACCCGAGTTGCTTCCCGCGCAGGGTGAGTAGCAGACGAGTCTTGTCACGGTCAGAATATATACGCGTCTGGCCCCGCTTGGCTGGCGCCAGTAACCCTTTGCTCTCGTAGAAACGCAGAGCCCTGGGGGTAACATCAAACTGCTCAGCAAGGTTTTGTATGGAATAGCAGGACACTGGTGAACCCCAAATTAACTTACGTTAACGTCAACTTTAGCTATAAAAGTTGAAAAGATCAAGGTGAAAAACGCCAATTAATGGGGGCGGAATAGAATTCCGTCCCCTTGCGCGTTGCATACCGGGGGCAACACACCGGGACAGAATTGATTCTGTCCCCTTTTCCCAGGGTGGCTAACTTTTTTCGGTAGCGACACCCAGGATAATGGCTGTAGAGCAATGATAAATCGTGCTGTTCTCCGTGCCGACGCACCAGTTGATGTCGTTATTGGAGAATGCGCGATATGGGGGTTTGTCTCCCACGTTATTGTTACACAGGCAACGGCTGCAAGATGTCTTGCCGCAGCAGTCGTTGTAGGAAATGATGTAATTCAGGTTGTCCGCCGGATTTTTGCAGGTGCCTATCCAGGTCATGGGGGACATCTTTGTTCCCGGGGGGCAGGAATTGTGTGTGCCGCCGCAACAACTGCAAAGGAAACCGTCGATGGCACAGTAGCGCCAGTAATCGCAGGAAGCCGGGTCACCCGGGTCTGCGTCAGGGTTACCACTGGTTTGCGGCGCAACCCCGTGATACCCACTGCCGTCAGCGCCGCCCGCGGCCCGGGCTACCGGCAACAGGGGGAGAGCCGCGCCGCCGGCCAGAGTCAGACCTATGCGCTTCAACAGGTGCCGGCGCGAGGTGTTGCCGGCAACCCGGCGGGCGAATCTTTCAGTAATTTTATCGAACCAATACATTTAGCCTGCCCTTAGCGTTATTTTGATCCTGGTCTCAGCGGCCTGATATTTTCGTGTATGTACGGGGTCAGGTCGCACATTATCATCTTGACGCATGGAGAATAAAAGGCGTTTCAAAAGCCCTGCCGCCGATAAGGCGCAGCCATTCACCGCTATCAGCGGAATAAACGTCCAGATCCATATTACCGTTAGTCACAACCAGGTAAGGTTGCTCCCCCTGGGTTACTTCTATGGAGACGCCCCATTCTTTCAAGCTGATGCGCTCAACACGCTTGTTGGCATCCACGTCATAAATCCAGATCTCGCTGCCGCCGCCTTTATGGGATCCGTCTTCCCCGTCAGGGTGCATGAGCACGAACAAGCGTCCGCTCGCTTCATGGGCTGTAGTAATCTGCCAGCCGCCCGGACGCCAGTTATCCTGACGGTCCTCATCCTGCAGTAACGACCAGCCTGCCTGTATGGCAGGATCTGCTGCGTTCATGTCAACAGGATGCACCATGCCCTTGAAGGACGGAAAATAATATACCCCGGCTATGACTGCCGGTTTGGCAAAAATCGGGTCGATGTCGGCGTCGAAGAACGCGTCGGTGCGTTCCTGCCTGGTCATCCTGCCGTTTTCATCCAGGTGGGTGACCAGCATTGTGTTATCACCGCACAGGCTGCCGAAGCTGCGCTGTCCTGACGGGTAGATCATACTGCAACCGGCCAGGAAGATTTCAGCCAGGAACGCGCGTTGTTCGATATCGATAACACTGACGGAGGTACCCGGAGTGAAATTGTACAGCAGCAGGAAATTTTCATTATCCAGGAACTGCAGCGTGTTCTTGTGGGTGACAATCATGCTGCGCTTGGCGTCGGGCAGGACTATCTCGCCTATAGGGGCGAGATTGACCTTGTCATAGATGCTGATCAAATCCGTCTTCTCACCGCGCAGACGCCGGGAATATATTGATTCCGCCACGTACATTTCCGGTCTGGTCGTTGCGGCGATAAAGGACGGAAAGTGGGATGAGGGGATGGAGCCTTTGTAATTACGGTTTTCGGCCGCCACGTCGACCAGGACTACCTTGGCGTCAAGCAGCGAGAAAAAATTGGTGTCATGGGCATACACCCAGGTGTCGGGGTAGCTTGACGGCAGTGTTTCCACGTTGGGAATTGATTCTGCCGGTAATTCAGCCAGAGATACCGTCGAGATAAAAACCAGCATCAGGCCGAAAATGGCGCGTTTCATATTTGTCTCCCCGAATTTGCTAAATTGAATACCCGGCAGTAGGTATGTAGGTATGGGGTCAGGTCGCACAATGCACACCAGTGATTCGTCTCATTCCCGGCCTGATACTCACTCACGTGTGCATTGTGCGACCTGACCCCACACCCGCATACATACTCGCCGGGTGCTTTGTTAGTATACCATTAAAAGTTATAGGACAAGCTGCCCCCTACCCAGCGCGGCCGACCGTAAACTGAACTCAAATTCTGGATTGATGACCTGAATACCCCGGAAACTACCTCATTCTTCCCGGAACTCTGGGCATTGGGGAACCATGACCCCTATATTGCCGAGTTGATCGATGACCTGTACGCAAAGGCCAGGTTGCCGTTGAACGAACTGATCCCGCAAATCAACCCGACCCTGACCAGGAAAGAGGCGGAGCGGATGGCATTGTACATGTGCGCGGCGATGGAAGGCCTGACCGTCTTCGTGGGAAATGACAAGTCCTGGTCCAACCAGATCGAGGAGATAAAACGGATCACCATCAGGAACTTCATGACGATGATCAAGAACACGGCCGGCAAGCGTAAGCAAAGTAAGCGGGATGACGCGACTGAACAGCCTTTATGACTTGCCTTCTCAACCATCTGTGACACACTACGCACCTTCAATAGTGGCAACATAAGGGATTCAGGACATGACCGACTCAACCAAATACCTGTTACAGGAAGCCGACATACCCACAGCCTGGTACAACATCGCCGCGGATTTACCCGAACCGCCGCCGCCGGTATTGCATCCCGGGACCGGTCAACCCATCACGCCGGATGATCTCGCCCCGCTGTTTCCGATGGCCGTGGTTGAGCAGGAAGTCAGCAGCGAACGTTATATCGATATACCGGACCCGGTGAGGGATATTCTCAAGCAATGGCGGCCATCACCACTGTACCGGGCGCGCCGGCTGGAACAGGCCCTGGATACGCCTGCGCGGATTTATTACAAGTACGAGGGTGTGAGTCCGGCCGGGTCCCATAAGCCCAATACCGCGGTGGCCCAGGCATTTTACTCGAAACAGGAGGGAGTAAAGCGCATCACCACGGAAACGGGCGCCGGCCAGTGGGGGTCGGCGCTGGCATTGGCCGGTGCATTTTTTGACCTGGAGATTGAGGTGTATATGGTGAAGGTGAGCTTTAACCAGAAACCCTACCGGCGCGCCTTCATGGAAAGTTTCGGCGCCACCTGTATTGCCAGTCCCAGTGATACTACGCAAGCGGGCCGGGCCGTACTTGCGGAAAATCCCGACAGTACCGGCAGTCTCGGCATCGCCATCAGTGAGGCGGTGGAACGCGCGGTACAGCGGGACGATACCCGCTATGCCCTCGGCAGCGTGCTGAACCACGTCCTGCTGCACCAGACGGTCATCGGCCAGGAGACCATGAAACAACTGGATATGGCCGGCGACTATCCCGATATCATCGTCGGCTGTACCGGCGGAGGCAGTAATTTCGCCGGCATCGCGTTTCCCTTCCTGGGAGAAAAACTGCGCGGCGGGCAGGACGTACATATCGTCGCGGTCGAACCGGCCAACTGCCCGACCCTGACCAAGGGTAAGTACGCGTATGATTTCGGCGACACCGGACATCTCACCCCGCTGGTCAAGATGCATACGCTGGGCTCGAAATTTGTCCCACCTGGATTTCACGCAGGCGGCCTGCGTTATCACGGTATGGGACCGCTGGTAAGTCAGGTAGCCGAGCTTGGCCTGGTACACCCGCGTTCCTATCCGCAGTCTGCCTGTTTTGATGCGGGGGTGCAGTTTGCCAAGGCGGAGGGGATTCTCCCTGCGCCGGAAGCGAATCACGCAGTTGTCGCCGCTATCGAGGAAGCAGAAAAATGCAGGGAAGAGGGCGTCAGCAAGGCGATTTTATTCAACCTGTGCGGCCACGGGCATTTCGACATGCAGGCGTACATGGACTATTTTGCGGGCAAACTGTACGACCAGGAATATTCCGAGGAAGAACTCGCGATGGCCCTGGCCGGCCTGCCCTCGGTGGCAGCCGCCGCCTGAAGTGAATACAACCTCTTCTGCCGAACGACAATCCGGACACGATATCGTCATTGTCGGCGGCGGGGTTGCCGGCATCCACCTGGCAACAAAACTGGGACGGGCTTTTCGTTCTGACCCGGATGTTTCGGTCAGGCTCGTCGATGCTGCGCTGACCCACGTCTGGAAACCTTCACTGCATGAATTTGCGGCAGGTTCCCGCGGCATCGGAGATGACGAGGTCAGTTTCCTGTCGCACTCGGTGAGGAATAACTACGAATTCCGTCTCGGGCACCTCGCCGGGGTGGACACTGAAAAGCAAGCTGTCACACTCAACGCCGTCACTGATAACGCCGGAAAACCCATCGCTCCGAGACGCACTTTGGCTTACGACACACTCGTTCTGGCCATCGGCAGCGTCTGCTCCGATATGGGTGTGCCGGGCGTCGCTGAAAACTGTCTGTTCCTGGACAATCGAAGGCAGGCGCAAAGTCTGCACCGCGAACTACTGAACCTCTGTTTGCGCTATGACAGCGGTGCGTTGCCGGACGGCGTTAATTCAATCGATATCGCCATAGTAGGAGGCGGCGCCACAGGCGTGGAGCTGGCGGCCGAATTGCGCGAGGCAACGCATAGCGGGCTCGACACTCTGGTACCCTCCGGGCGTGTCCACATCAGCGTTATCGAAGCAAGCGACCGGCTGGTGCCGGGTTTGCCGGAACGTCTGTCGAACGCGGTGCGGCGCGAGCTTGAGAAGCTCGATATCAACGTGTTATTGAACAGCAGCGTAACCGGTGTAACTCAACAAAGTATCATGCTGAATGATGACCGGAACATCGATGCGCATTTTAGGCAAGAGTAAAACGACTTGTTACGGCATCTACCTGGGTGACCGGACGGCTCTCTGGGATGATATCCGGGTCATGCCGGTCATTGATCTTCTCAAGGAGCTTTGGGGTGGGGAGATTCTTCAGTAACTGAGTATGCCCTAGGTAACCAGTGAATCGCAGGTTAGCGGTCACCTCTCCTTCCAATAAATAGGTTTTCTTCGATTATGAGCAATGGCAATAATCAGGATATGATCGTTTTCGATTGTGTATATTATTGAATAAGGAAAACGTGAGACCAGACTCCGATGAAAATTCCCCTGGATAGTTTGCCCGATTTCAGGGTGTGCTCGGATCCGGTCAATCGAACGCTGAATATCGTCGAGATAATCCATTCCGAGACCAGGGAATTGTTCTTCATAGAACAGCGCTGCTTCGGTCATCTCTACTTCCGCAGGGAGTAGATACCGGTAGTTGATCACTTGAGGCGTTGACGCGCTCGCTGCATTGCTTCGTGCCCCGGAACTACCTTGACTTTGCCCTGTTGGTAAGCTTTATAACGACGCTCCACTTCCTCAATCCATAATTTTTCTGAGGCTTCGTCATCCACATCATCCAAATCTTCAATCAAAGAACGAACTAGGTAAGCTTTTTCCTTTGTACTCAAGAAGTGAATTTCCTTTTCTATTCTTTCAATTTCAGTAGTCATGCTCCGATTATACCAACTTCTGTAGCAAAATATTTCTGGAACTGTACATTACTAGCCTGCCTTATAACTATAAACGATCCTGGGATACTGCTTACGAGAGCATAACCTGTGGGAAATATGGGACAGTGCGAGAATACGATTGATGAATGACCACGACATAATGAAAGAGACACTTTTTGAACTCTCTGAAGATGCTCTCTACGTGGCAAACGGTGGGCATACTTTTACGCGTGAAGGTGTCATTGGGATTTGTGCGTCCCACCTCAGTGAAAAAAAGAGCAATCACTCGGATGACTATGAGTGCGCAGATAAGGATTTGATCTCCGAGATTCGGAAAAGTGAGATAGCAGTTTATGACAGGAAAAAGAGTCGCCTTGTAGAAGATGCTAATCAGGAGGAAGAGATCAGTCACGATTATGACGGACGCTTTGCCTGGGAATTACTCCAGAATGCAGATGACGTGATGGGTTCCACAGGGCGCCAACCTGCGGAATTGATCGGTACCAAGGGGTTGGGATTTAAATCTGTTCTGGAAATTACTGAAGAACCGGAAATCCAGTCGGATCCATTTAACTTCAGATTTTCTCCCTACGAGACACGGAGACTTTTGAAACGTGAGGGTATTCACCATGACCCACCACGACTGACATTTCGCATTCCGCACTCCTGTGAACCGACAGGTAAGGTGTGCGAGTTACTTGATGTGGGCTACAGCACTGTCGTTCGGCTCCCGTTCCGGGATGAAGTAGCTCGGGAAAAAGCAAAAAAGGTACTGAAAAATCTTGACCCCTGCTTTCTTCTGCTCAGCCAGCAAATTGAAACTGTTCGCATAATTCAAGATGGAGTAGAGCAGGTTTTCAGGATTCGGCGGGGTACTCAGGGGCTTTCTGAAGGGCGGGTTGTACTTGAGACTCCCAGCGGTCAAAAGGAATGGCAACGCTGGGTAACAACTCAAGACATTGATGAAACCAAACGTTTAACAGTTGCTGTTGCTATTCCTCTGAACGAGCACGGAGAAGCTGTTCTCCATACCAATGAATTACCTCTTCACGTCTTTTTCCCAACGGAAGAACAATCAGGCGTAAAAGCTCTGATTCACGCATCGTTTGACTTGCAACAAAATCGGAAGCATCTTCGCCAAGGAAATCATGACGAAGTAATACTGGTTCATTTCGGTGACTTATTAAAAAGAGTGATCCTTGATATACCCGCGCAAACAGTACTAAAAGTTTTCGGCACAATCGACCAGCCTGAGGAAGATGACGGGAAGCCAATAGAAAAAATCAAAAAGGCAATGTGGGAAAAAATGCGGACAACGCCTTTTGTACCTGTCTTGGGCGGTGAACGAGCATGTCCGCCAGACAGTACATGCTGGAAAGACAAACTCGGTCAAGTGCTGCGGGGGGACGAAAAGGAAATACAACAAGCAGCTCTGGTTACACCTGCTCTCTCCGATTTTTCCGACGTCTTGAAAAAGCTAGGGGCCTCAGAAATTAAGGATAGTCAATTCGTTCATCTCCTTCATTATTGTCACAACGAAGCACTTGATGACTGTATTTCTTCATTTCATGTTTTGCTGGAAGGTGGTTTGACCAAGGTTCAGGAAGACAATGATGAAGAGACCCTGAACCTGCTCCGCCAAGTTCCTTGTTGGTGGACGGAAGATGGAGAAGCACGGCAACTTGACGCTATGAGTCCCGACGAATTGTGTTAAATAAAGTGATGAATATCCAATTGCCTAAAGAGGTGTTAATCAAGGCTGTCACAGGCTTGACATTAAAACTCTCCAAGAGCGGGCAGGCGTTAGGTAACTGTCCCGTCCTCTCATGGAAGGATGAAGAAACAGGACAAATATTGGTTGATACCGAAAATAAATGGCGTGCTCTTGCCCACGCATTAGCACATCGTCTGGACAGACAATACGCAAAGTATGTAAACGTTCTCGAAGTTTACTTATCAGATGACAGCGACGAAAGTGTTTATGCTCGCGCCCGCGACGCTGGTATTCCCGAAGAGGCGCTGCAAGAAGTGGAAAACAGTTTTTCATCGCTGCCCGAGACTGAGCCACCAGTAGAGAAAGGAGAGGTAGGAGGCGAAGCTACGGACGATATGGGCAATGGAAGCCCGGCATATTCATCCAGACACGATGATGCTACAAGTCAGACCACGGTAAGCGGCAATAGCGGAACTGCAGAAACCGGGATCATTTCAGACTCCAGAGATAAGCCAAAAAAAGCACGTCAGCACTCAGCAAACGACGAAGGCAGAAAAAGTGACCCGCGTCCTGAAACCGGATTAGACGCTGAGAAATGGCTTGAAAACCGATTGCTCGAAATTTGGCCACAAAAAGTAAAGAAAGTACACGAAGGCAGGGATTTCACCATTTCATTTGATAGGAAAACGATACATATCGAGGCAAAACACGTCGAGACCCGGCCGGGAAGTATCCACTGGTCCCAGAGACAATATGATAGATGTAAAAAAGAGAAACCGAATTACTTTATTGCGCTACTGAGTCCAGGAGAGAACGATAATAATCAATATGCCATACACTGGATTTGGAACCCATTAGAACGCCTGAAGAAATTGAATAGAAAAGTGACTTGGAGTGGAAAAAGCAAGCCGATGTCACTCCTGGAGGACAGTTGGGAAATAGAATCTACGAATCCTAAGACACTGGATGCGAAGAATTTCGATATTGAGATAGCGCTAGCCGCTGATGTGTTTGACTCTGACAATCAGGATGATGCCAACCTGGAGAAACTAAAGGGCAAGCTTAATACGGATGGATGAAAATCAAGGGTGGGCATTCGGGTTCCGTATCCCCTTGCTGCTCGTCAATACCTTACTGCAATTTTGTCCCTTGTAGTTCTGAAAGGAAATCTTTTTTGGCTGGCGCCGTATTCTCTCCGACTTGTGACTGGTTATATTGCTCTTGTTGACGTAACCAGCTTGCTGCACTCCCACCAAAAGTTTTGGAGAGTCGGTGGGCCATTTCTGAAGAAATATCGTTATGGCCGTTCAACAGCCGGGACAGGGAATTACAGCTTACACCTAGAATTCGGGCAGCTTCCTCCACAGATATACCCCGCGGGTCAATACAAAGCTCCTTGATTACTTCGCCCGGATGAGGCGGATTTTTCATCGGCATAGCACCACCATTCTAATGATAATCAATCAAATCCACGTCCGTAACATTCTCATCAAAGCGAAATACAACCCGCCAGTTATTGGAGTCATTATACGAACTCATTGCGTTATTAGTTACCTGCGTATCCAATTCTTGGTTAGGAATTCCAGTATCTGTTAGGCTAAGACTATCTGGCTGATACTTTAAACAGATTGCAACCGAAATATTATTTTATTTCCAGTCGTCGCTGATGGCCGACAATTTACAAAAATCTTCGGTAGAGCAAAGCTTCGCAGAGAACGAAAGTGCGCTGAAACGCTTTCTTGAGCGTTACTTCTACAGTACACATGATATTGAAGATATATTGCAAGACGCCTTTCTACAAACGTGGATCATCGAAAAAAAGCAAAAAATTCAAGCGCCTAAATCCTATCTGTTCAAAGTAGCCAGAAATATTGCCTTGAAGGAGTTGAAAAAAAAGTCCAGGCAAATTACTACCTATATAGAGGAATTTAACCCCGAGGAACTCGTATGTAATGAAACTTTCATAGAAAATGAGGTTGATTTAAATGAAAGACTGATCCTTTTTGAGAAAGCACTCGCGACATTACCACCTCGTTGCAGAAATGTCTTTGTGCTACGGAAGGTATTTGGCCTCTCTCAAAAAGAAATTGCACGGCGCATGGATATCTCTGTAAGCACGGTAGAAAAGCATATTATCAACGGCATACAACGCTGTAACGCTTATATGAATACGCACGGCACTGACGATCTGTTTGGGTCGGCAAAGCGTAACAACCCTGAAAGTACGATGGACAGTGTGAAAGAAGCGAAATGAAAAATCTCGTTGAATTTCCGGACCACAAAACCATTGAAGCGGAGGCTGCCGCCTGGATTGCTCGACTGGACCGTGGCGGGTTGTCTGAGGAAGAATGCGTTGCGGTACGCGATTGGATTGGTCGCAGCCCGGAGCACTATGCGACAATAAGCCGGTTTGCCGGTATCTGGGACGATTTGGACGGCCTTGCTGAAATCCTGGACGAGATGAAACCGCATCCATCAATCCGGGAGGTCCACCGTGGACCACAACCCATAATTCGGTTTACAACGGCAAGAGTGGGGGTGGTTGCCTCGGTCATCATTGCAATCGTTATCGGCGTTCTTTTCAGCAACGGCGAGAATTTTCGGACGGTTACCACTCCTGCGTCATCATGGCACGCCGCTTACCTGACAGCTATAGGTGAGCGGCAAACTGTTACTCTTCGGGACGGTTCCCGGGTACTGTTGAATACGGATACAGTCATCAATATCGATTTCGATGACCGACAGCGGAAGGTACGTCTGGTTAAAGGCGAAGCCCTGTTCGAAATCATCCATAACCAAACTCGTCCGTTCCTGGTCTACGCGGGCATGAATGTTATTCGCGCGGTCGGCACGGCATTTGTCGTCAAACTGATAAAGGACGAAATCGAAGTGACCATACAGGAGGGACGGGTCGAACTCAAGTCAATTAAGGATGATACGCAAAACCGCGTGGGAAATGAATTGACCATCGCCTCTGCCGTGATCGATGCCGGTCAAACTGTGAAAGTCAATAAGGAAATCCAGACCTTACAGGAAATTGAAACAGAAGAAATAGACCGGAAGCTGGCCTGGCGAAATGGATTAATCATTTTCAGTGGCGAACCGCTGGATCAGGTTATTGAAGAAATAAGCCGCTATACTCCCGTCAAATTTGTCATTGCTGAACCTGACCTTAACATGCTTCGTATAGGCGGCCGCTTCAAAATCGGCGAAACCGATGCCATGCTCGAAGTTCTGGATACAGGTTTTGGTGTCAACGTCAATCGGGTAAGCAATGACTTGATTTATCTAACTGCTGACTCCCAGTAGTCAAACTATCGTAATTCGTCATGGACTGTACCGACCCTTATTATCGTAATATTCCTTTCAAAAGTTAGTGTTTCAATCTCACTCTTAGAAATCACAAAAAAATTAAAATTCCTATGGAGGAATTTCTGCTTTCATGTCTCTTAACATGTGGAGACGGCGAAAAAAGAATGATTGTTTTCATAAACCGGTCTCCCGAAAGAAGAGAAGGACGTTAATGGAAAGCAGAGCGTTGCGACGATTACTCGCAACGGTCTTCATTTCGGTTATTGTTATATGTGCCGCATCTACGCTGACAGCCGGTGAGCAGACATTTTTGTTTAATGTGCCCAGGTCATCCGCTGATGTTGCGATTAACATCATTGCAGAACAGGCAGATGCGCAGGTCCTTTTCCCATTCGATAAAGTCAAGTCAATTGAAGCGAACGGCCTCCACGGCGAGTATACGCTGGTTGAGGCGCTGAGATTGGCCTTGGAAGGCACCGGATTGTCCGCCGACTTCACCGATAGTGGAGCCATCATGGTGACGTTCACTCCGGACCAGTCGAAACTGAACGAGGAGGGTACCGCACCCATGAAAAAAGAACGAAAATCGACTCTGTTGTCAAAAGCAGCATTATTCTTATTCGGTACCCTGACTTCTGAGGGAGCCATTTCACAGGATACTGTGACAGACCCGGAAGCTCTCGTGTTGGAAGAAGTGATAGTCACCGCCCAATTGCGTGAGCAGAATCTCCAGGACGTCCCGGTATCGGTAACGGCGTTCAGTGGCGAGGACTTGGAGGATTTCCGTCTGTTTTCTTTACAGGATATAGCGCGTTTTACCCCGGGATTTACCGGTTCCAGCTTCAACAACTCAAACCCGATTTTTGCGGTGCGCGGCGCTAATAATACGTTCTCTCAGGCCGGGGCAAGCAAACCGGTGGGGGTATTTATTGATGAGGTATTCATCCCCAGGAACAGTGCCGCCAACTTTGATTTGTTCGACCTGGAGCAGGTTGCCGTCCTGCGTGGGCCACAGGGCACCTTATTTGGTAGAAACGTCACCGGCGGCGCCCTGCAAATCACGACGTCCAAACCCTCTCTGGAGAAACCGGAGTTAAAGCTGAAATTGGGTGGCGGAAACTTGGATTACATCGAAGCTGCCGGGTTGGGTAGTGTGCCTTTGTCTGATAATGCTGCTGGGAAAGTCTCTTTCAGCTACAAAAACAGGGAGGGTTACATCACGGACCGGTTTAACGGCCATGATTATAATGATATCGAGACCCTCAGCATTCGTGGTCAGTTGCTTTTTGAGGTATCGGATGAACTTGAAGTAATCGCCTCCGTTGATTACACCAAGGATGATACGAACAGCCGTGGTTACACCCTGGTTTCAAATTCGGCCGGGACGGATTTTTCCGATAACGACGGCGATATTGAGACCGCGGAACTGGATCTGCCACAGGATTTTGACCGGGAAATCTGGGGGGTGTCGTTACGCGCATATTGGGATTTGGCGCCGGGCACGGTGTCATCTATTACGGCATACAGGGAATCCGATGCAACGGAGTTCTACAGCCTGGGCGCAGGCGCTGTTGCCTTGCCGACTGTATCGACCCAATTTATTAAAAATGAAATTGATGAACCGAAAATGTTCAGCCAGGAGTTGCGTTTTGTCAGCACCAAGGGGGACATATTCGATTATATTCTTGGCTTTTACTATTACACCGAGGATACGGATCGCGTCGTTGACGACCTGCTGCTTGGAATCAGCGGGTTTGTGACTTTTGTTGACCGCAGCTTTGATGTCAACGTCGACACGGAAAGTTATGCTTTTTATGCTGATGCGACAATTCACCTTTTCGATACGGTCGATATAAGTTTCGGTGGTCGCTATACCAATGAAGATAAGGAAGTCACTGTCAACTTTACAGACAAGCGCAGGGCTACAAATAATTTTCTGGTAGCGCCACAGGCTGATTTCGATGAGTTTACGACTCGAGTCGCCATTAACTGGGGTGCTACGGAAAATATCAACCTGTTTGCCAGCCGTACTGAAGGGTTTACCGCCGGTGGCTTCAACACGGAGACGAATTCGGCAACGGCAATCAACCTTGGTTTCAACCCCGAAACGATTACCGCTTACGAGGTAGGCGCAAAGACTCGCTGGCTTGACGACAGCCTGACTTTCAACATCACCGGTTTTATCCAGGATTTTGAAGATAAGCAGGAAGGTTTTTTCAATGTCGCCGAGCGGTTTTTCAGCATCTTTAATGCCTCGGAAGCGAGTATGGATGGCGTTGAAATTGAAGCTGTCTGGTATCCGACGGATGGATTGGCGTTGAATTTCAGTTATTCCTGGCTTGAGACGGAGTATGAACGGTTTGTGATACCCGGGGGCGCCGATTTTACCGGGAACCGGTTACAGACCGCACCGGAAAATACGGTTTCTGCCGGGTTTAATTTTCGACATCCCATTAAAGATATGGGGAATTTATTGCTTAACGCCAGCTATGCATGGCAGGATGATTACTTTACCGGCGCCAGTAACAGCCCGAATTTCCTGATTGACAGTTACGGCCTGGTTAATGCAAGTGTCGGCTTTGAAACCAGTGATGGGCGCTGGCGTATCAAGCTCTGGGGCAACAATCTCTCGGATAAGGAATACGTATTGATTCGCGGGACCAGTGGCGCAATTGGCGAATACTATGGGGCGCCGATTACCTATGGCACCACGCTGACATTCAATTACTGAGGTAGTGACAACGTACGCAACTGCTGTACTTTTATATCGGTAGAGGCAATTATTCCGGGATATTCTCTGTTCCGATTCTATTTTTGTCTGTCATACCGGTAAACTTATGCCATGTCTTTCCGTAAAAGCAGGTTTTCGCGCAGACAACTGCTTGAATATGCCTCGATGCTCGCTGTGGGTTCTTTCTTCTGCCCTGCGAGACAGACATATGCAAACCGAGCCATAAATTTTACCGATTATCCATTTAAACTCGGAGTCGCATCCGGTGACCCTGTCTCAGAGGGGATTGTGTTGTGGACCCGCCTGGCGCCTGAGCCGTATGATTTAATCGCACTGCCACAACAATCGATCCCGGTTGCCTGGCAGGTAGCAGAAGATGAGAAAATGCGCAAGGTGGTGCAGTCGGGAACCAGCTTTGCCCATGCGGAGCACGCTCACTCCGTGCACGTGGAAGTTCACGGCCTCAAACCTGACAGGGAATATTTCTATTGTTTCATTGCAGGAAAAGAAAAGAGCCCGGTAGGCAGGACGCGTACCTTACCGCTGATGGGGAAGCGCCTGCAGGATTTTCGTTTTGCATTTGCCTCCTGCCAGGATTTTACCAACGGCTATTTTGCGGCTTATCACGATATGGTCCGCCAGGACCCCCAACTCATTGTCCACACCGGCGATTATATCTATGAAAGTATTTATAAAGATGGGGTGCGTCGTATTCCCGTGCCCGTTGCCATAACGCTGGACGATTACCGACTCCTGCACGCCTGTTATAAACTGGACCCCCATTTACAAGAAGCACATGCCGCGGCGCCCTGGTTGCTGATCTGGGATGATCATGAAGTGGAAAACGACTGGGGCGGCAATTACTCTGAAAGTATTTCCGACCCGGAAAGATTCCTGAAACGGAAAACAGCAGCGATTAAGGCCTATTGCGAACATCTGCCGCTTCGCCTGTCAACCAGGAGACAGCGTAGCGGGGTGCGCATTCACCAACGTACGGTCATCGGAGACCTGATTGAATTTAATCTGTTGGATTGTCGCCAATACCGCGACCAACCACCGTGCCAGGATGAGACCGGCCAGGCGCCCATTCAGTTCAGGCACTGCGCTGAAGCGCTGTCCCATGATCGTTCCATGCTGGGCCTGAAACAGGAAGATTGGCTAAGACAAGGATTCGGACACTCAGGCGCAAAATGGAATACATTGGTGCAATCAACTTATATGGCGCCGTTCGATTATGTACAAGGCGCAGATACCGGCTACAAAACCGATGGCTGGGACGGCTATGCCGCCTCACGCCAGCGAATTCTTGACATGATAGTAAATAAGCACGTCGAAAACCCGGTTAGCATAGGCGGTGAGATTCATGCATTTTATGCCGGTGTAGTGAATGCCGATGCCTTTGACTTCGATTCTCCGCCGGCACTCAGTGAGGTGCTCTGTACGTCGATCTCATCTGGTGGTGGTGGCGATCAGCGCTATACCAAAACGCTGGACCTGTTCTCCGAAAACCCTTTTGCCCGCTTTTTTGAGAACAGGGTTCGAGGTTACACGCTGTGTAATGTAAATCATCGGCGCTGGCATACGGCATTGCGGGCAATAGAGGATGTACAGGACCCGACTTCACCAGGCTCAGCCCTCAAGGAACTGGTGATAGAGGCGGGGAAGGTTGAGGTGTCACCTGTATGATTCATTTGCCCTGCCAATACAAAATAAACATCCCTGTTTAAAGTCTCTCCCAGGGGGCAGGCGTTGCACCACTACCAGTCAAGACCGCCACTATGCCAGGTGAGATTATTTATGCGTGTCAACTATGAAACAGAACCACTCTCCCCCGAGCGAGGAGAACAAACACAGGATCACCAGGCGGCAATAACCAATAAAACGTCTGCCGGAGGGACCAACCCCATCTACCCAGGTGATATCCCTGGTAGTGGCGATAGTGCAATAGAACAGGTTGTCAATAAGCCAAAGTTTGACATCTGATGTGTAGTTAACTAGCATCATGCATCATGCGTACTACCATCAACATTGCAACGCCGATTCTCGAGGAACTGAGGAAGATCCAGAGTAAGGAGGGTGGTTCCCTCGGGCAGATTGTTTCCAGGCTGCTGGCTGGCGCACTTAAGGCGCAGCAGCCTCAAGTGAGTGAACCCAGACCCGATTGGGTCAGTAAGCCAATGCGCGCGCGAGTAGACCTTGCTGACAAGGATTCCGTCTACGCGCTCCTTGACGAAGATTCTCCTTGAGCTACACCATCGACGCCAATATCCTGCTCTACGCCTCAGATCGGACATCGCCGTTCCATGTGGCAGCAGCAGACTTCCTGCGCAACCGTTCGGATGACCCGGAGATCTTATGTCTGACATGGCCGACCATTATGGGCTATATCAGACTGGCGACCCATCCGAGAATATTCGATGACCCCATGAGTCCGCGAGAGGCAATCGACAATATTGCCCGCTTGATGCAGATGCCGCGCTGTCGCGTTGTGGTGGAGAATGAGGATTTTCTGACCAGCTTTCGCGAAATCGTTGCCGGGGTTACAACCCGTGGGAATCTCGTGCCTGACGCGCACCTTGCCGCTATGATGCGCGTCCACGATATTCGTACTATTTATACACACGACCGGGATTTTCTAAAGTTCGCTTTCCTGAAGGTCATCGACCCGGTCGCTCGATAACTGCCAGATGGATACACGAATCAGCTTTGTCAGCGGCACCGGCAACAAACCGCTGATTTACCGGACAATCGGCAATGCCTTGCAGATGACCGCGGAGACGTTCCCGGAGCAGGAAGCCCTGGTCGTCTGCCACCAGGACATCCGCTGGACCTACCAGGAACTGAACCGGCGGGTGGATGATTTTGCTGCCGGCTTGATCGCACTGGGTTTTGAACCCGGAGACCGGATCGGTATCTGGGCGCCCAACTGTGCCGAATGGGTGCTCACCCAGTTTGCCACGGCCAGGGCGGGCCTTATCCTGGTCAACATCAATCCTGCTTATCGCACCCATGAACTCGAATACGCCTTGAACAAGGTAGCCTGCAAGGGGCTGGTGACTGCCTCCCGGTTCAAGAGCAGTGATTATCTTGCCATGTTGACGGAACTGGCGCCGGAATTGATTTCAGCCTCACCGGGGCAGTTATCCTCCCGCAGGTTGCCCCACCTGAAGACAGTCATACGGTTGGGCGACGAGGTATCTCCCGGCTGTCACAACTTCGATACTCTATCGGCGCTGGCCGGCAGCACCGAAAAACAGCGAGTGACTGCGCTTGCTTCGCTGCTGCAACCCGATGACGCCATTAATATCCAGTTCACCAGCGGCACGACCGGCTCACCAAAAGGGGCGACCCTGACCCATTTCAATATCCTCAACAACGGTTATTTCGTGGGTGAAGCAATGAGAGTCACGGAACAGGACAGGGTCTGTATCCCGGTGCCGTTTTATCATTGCTTCGGCATGGTGCTGGGCAACCTGAACTGTATCACCCATGGCGCTGCCATGGTCATACCCAATGACGGTTTCGACCCCGCCCTGACCCTGGCGACGGTGGATGCAGAGAAATGTACGGCCTTGTACGGCGTTCCCACCATGTTTATCGCCGAACTGGACCTGCCGGACTTTTCCGGTTATGACCTGACCAGCCTGCGTACCGGTATCATGGCCGGGTCTTCCTGTCCAATCGAAGTGATGAAACGGGTTGTTGCCGAGATGAACATGAGCGAGATAACCATCGCTTACGGCATGACGGAGACCAGTCCGGTCAGTTTCCAGAGCAGCACTGATGATCCGCTGGAGCGCCGGGTATCCACCGTAGGCCGCGTGCATCCCCATGTACAGGTCAAGATCATCGATCAGGCGGGGCGCACGGTACCCGTTGGTGAAAAGGGAGAACTGTGCACCCGGGGTTACAACGTCATGCCAGGTTACTGGGACGACCCGGACAGGACCGGGGAAGCCATTGACACAGCCGGCTGGATGCATACCGGCGACTTGGCCGTTCTCGACATGGAAGGTTATTGCAATATTGTCGGGCGCGTGAAAGACATGGTGATTCGCGGAGGGGAGAATATCTACCCGCGCGAGGTCGAGGAATTCCTGTATAGCCATGAAAAGATCCAGGACGTAACCGTATTCGGTGTGCCGGATCATAAATACGGAGAGCAACTGTGTGCCTGGATTAAACTGAAGCAGGGACAGGAGGCCGACGCGGCAGAGATCAAGGCGTTCTGCAAAAACAGGATTGCCCACAACAAGGTGCCGCACTACGTCCGGTTTGTCGACGAGTTCCCCATGACAGTCACCGGCAAGGTGCAGAAGTTCATCATGCGTGACCGGATGAGCGAGGAGTTGGAGCTGACGGTACAGGAAACCGCGTGAGCGGCTTACAGACTATTCCGCCAGTCTCGCCGTCAGTAATTGGTTGACCTGTTTCGGGTTGGCCTTGCCTCTGGATTTTTTCATTACCTGCCCCACGAAATAGCCGATCATTTTCCCCCGTTTATCCGCTGCGGCATTGCGGTACTGTTGCACTTGCGCGTCGTTTCCGGCAATGACCTCATCCACCAGCCTGCCTATTTCAGCGCTGTCGGTAAGCTGTTTCAGCCCCTGTTTTTCTATGATGTCGTCGACAGCGCCCTCACCCTCCCATAAGGCCTCGAATACCTGCCTGGCGATTTTGTTTGAGATGGTGCCATCGACAATGCGCGTTACGAGTCCTGCCAGCATTTTTGCGCTCACGTTAGCGTCATTGATGCCGATATTATTCCGGTTCAGGGCAGCGCCCAATTCACCCATGATCCAGTTTGCAACCAGTTTGGCTTCACCCTGGGCGGCGCTCAGGGCAGCCTCAAAATAATCAGCCGTCTCCCTGTTCGCGACCAGGTAGCCGCTGTCATATTCCGACAGGCCAAATTCTTCCATGAAACGCTGCTGTTTCTGTTCCGGCAACTCCGGCAGTTGTTGCCTGACGGCTTCGATGTAGTCATCATCAATCACTACGGGAGGCAGGTCAGGGTCCGGGAAGTAGCGGTAATCGTTCGCCTCTTCCTTGCCTCGCATCGAGCGGGTTTCATTTTTATCGGGGTCGAACAAACGGGTCTCCTGCACTACCTCATTACCTGATTCGACCAGATCGATTTGCCTGCTTATCTCGTGGTTTATCGCCTGTTCGACAAAGCGGAAGGAGTTGATATTCTTTACCTCTGCCCGGGTTCCCAACCTGGTTTCACCTGCGGGCCTGATCGATACGTTGGCATCGCAGCGGAATGAACCCTCCTGCATGTTCCCGTCGGAGATCTCCAGGTAACGAACCAGGGAGTGGATTTTTTTCATGAATGCAACCGCTTCCCCGGCGGAACGCAAATCCGGTTCCGAAACTATCTCAACCAGCGGCGCACCGGCGCGATTCAGATCAATAGCGGTAAAACCGGAGAAACCTTCATGGATGGATTTGCCGGCATCTTCCTCCAGGTGCGCCCGGGTAATACCTATCTCCCTGGTTATGCCGTCATGCCGGATATGTAATTTACCCGCGCTGACGATTGGCAATTCATACTGGCTGATCTGGTAGCCTTTGGGGAGATCGGGGTAAAAATAATTTTTCCTGGCAAATACGGACCGTTTTGCAATGGTTGCATCAATTGCAAGGCCGAATTTGACCGCCATGCGTATCACTTCTTCATTGCTGACCGGCAATACGCCGGGAAGTCCCAGGTCAACGGCACATGCCAGGGTATTGGCGGTTGCGCCGAACCGGTTGGCCGCGCCCGAGAATATTTTACTCTGCGTAGCCAACTGCACGTGTATTTCAAGGCCAATAACGGATTCCCATTGCATTATTGCTGCAGACCCTCCGGTACCTGTTTATGCCAGTCAGTCATCAACTGGTACTGGTGTGCAACATTCAACAGCCTGGCTTCATGGAAATAATTGCCGATGAGCTGCATGCCGATCGGCAGGCCGTTACTGAACCCAGCAGGGATTGATATGGCCGGCAACCCGGCGAGATTGACGGATACGGTATAAATATCGGACAGGTACATTGAGATCGGATCGTCGATTCGGGAACCCAGGGGAAATGCCGGCGACGGTGTCGTAGGGGTCACGATTACGTCAACCTGGTCCAGGGCGGCGCGGAACTCATCCCGCAACAGGCGCCTCAAGCGCTGTGCCTTGAGATAATACGCATCGTAGTATCCTGCAGACAATACATAAGTCCCAGTCATGATCCTGCGCTTGACCTCACTGCCGAACCCCTCACCGCGGGAGCGGCAAAACAGGTCATTGATATCCCCGGGGGTTTCACAGCGATGGCCGAAGCGCACGCCGTCGTAACGGGACAGGTTTGAAGAGCATTCAGCCGAGGCTATCACGTAGTAAACCGGTATGGACAACCCGGTATGGGGTAATTCCATGTCGATAATCGACGCGCCCGCCTGTTCAAATAAATTCAATGCGGCGCTGAGCGCGTCGGTAACGGGCTGTTCCAGTTCGGAGGAGAAGTATTCCTTTGGCAGACCGATTTTCAGCCCCTTGATTTCGTTGTTTAGCGCCTCCAGGTAATTATCGACCCTGACATTGGCGCTGGTTGCGTCTTTCGGGTCGAACCCGGCCAGGGCAGCCAGCAACATAGCCGCGTCCTGTGCGGTCTGCGTGATGGGGCCACCCTGGTCCAGGCTGGAGGCATAGGCGATCATGCCGTAACGGGATACCCGTCCATAAGTCGGTTTCAGCCCTGTTACGCCGCATAATGCCGCAGGTTGCCTGATCGACCCTCCCGTATCCGTTGCAGTCGCCGCCGGCACCAGTCTGGCGCTGACTGCGCAGGCCGACCCGCCTGAAGAACCGCCCGGCACCCGGTCAGTATCCCACGGATTTTTGACGGGACCGTAAAAACTGGTTTCGTTGGAAGACCCCATGGCAAACTCATCCATGTTGGTCTTTCCCATCATGATACTGCCGGCTGAATTGAGCCTGTCAGTTACGGTGGCGTTGTAGGGGGCAATAAAGTTGTCCAGTATTTTTGATGCACAACTGGTTTTGAATCCCGCAGTACAAAAAATATCCTTGTTGGCTATGGGCAGGCCGGTCAGGGGGCCGGCCTCGCCCGCGGCGATCAGCCTGTCTGCCTCGCCAGCCTGCTCAAGCGCATAATCGGGGAACAATGAAATGAAACAGTTCAGGTCGCCGTTGAATTGTTCAGCCCGGTCCAGACAGGATTTGACAAGCTCCGTGCTGCTTATCTCCTGCCCGTGCAGCAAGCGGGATAATTCCGCGAGCGTATAACCAAACATGAAAAAGACTATCTCTCGCTATTCAACGAATTTGGGCACTACGTAATAACCGTCCTCTGTCAGGGGGGCGATGTTCTGAAAGTCGTCCCGCTGGTTTTCCTCACTGACCATGTCAGGACGTAGCCGTGTATCGATTTCCAGCGGATGTGCCAGTGGTTCAATAACAGATGTGTCTACGACCTGCATTTGTTCCACCAGGGCAAGGATATCGGCCAGGTCTTTTGCATAGCCGGCTATCGCCTGATCTTCTATGGTCAACCTTGCCAGCCAGGCAATATTTCGTATCTCTGTTTTGTCAAGCGGCATAAAAGTCCGAATTTTGTTGAACTAACCGCAATCTACCATATTTCCCGGCTTGCCCAAAATACACGTCACTGTTAAAGTTATGTTTTTTATATGGGCCGGCAAAAATGTTAAACAGGTTAAGAGGGTTTTTCTCCAGCGATTTGTCCATAGATCTGGGTACCGCCAATACCCTGATTTATGTGCGCGGCAAAGGTATCGTTTTAGACCAGCCTTCTGTGGTCGCGGTAGGGAAGACCGAGCATGGCGCAGTCAACCTGAAAGCTATCCGGGCCGTCGGTAGCGCGGCCAAGAACATGCTTGGGCGGACTCCTGAGCATATCAAGGCAATCAGGCCATTGAAGGACGGTGTGATCGCTGATTTCACCCTGACCGAAAAAATGCTGCAGTATTTTATTCATTCCGTCCATGGCGACACTTTTTTCAAACCCAGTCCCAGGGTATTAATCTGTGTGCCTTGCGGTTCGACCCAGGTGGAGAAAAGGGCAATTCGCGAATCCGCCCTGGGCGCGGGCGCCAGAAAGGTGTACCTGATAGAAGAGCCCATGGCTGCGGCCATGGGTGCAGGAATGCCGGTCGGTGATGCAAGCGGCTCAATGATTCTGGATATTGGCGGCGGCACAACCGAGGTTGCCGTGATTTCCCTGAACGGTATCGTTTATTCGGCTTCGGTAAGGATCGGCGGTGATAAATTCGATGAAGCCATCATAAATTACATACGGCGGAATTACGGTACCCTGATCGGCGAAGCTACCGCCGAAAACATCAAGAAGAAGATAGGTTGCGCTTTTCCGCCGGATGAGGTCAGTGAAATGGAAATCAGGGGACGCAACCTGGCTGAAGGTATCCCCCGCAGCTTTACGATAAGCAGCAATGAAATACTGGAAGCACTGCAGGAGACGTTGTCAGGTATCATCGAAGCGGTTAAGGACGCCCTGGAAAAAACCCCACCCGAACTGGGTTCCGACGTGGTCGAACGCGGCATTGTACTGACCGGCGGCGGCGCATTGTTACGGGATCTCGACCAACTGTTGATGAAGGAAATCGGATTGTCTGTTATTGTTGCCGAAGATCCCTTGACCTGCGTTGTGCGCGGCGGCGGTCGTTTCCTTGAACTGCTTGACGAATTTGGTGACGAGATCCTGGTTTTTGAATAACCTTCAACGAGGAGCAGCGGTCTATTAACACATTATTTGTAAAAAGCCTCTCATCACATGTCAAGATTATAATCTTTGTAATGGCTTCGATAGTCTTGATGGTGGTCGACCACAAGAATGAACACGTGGAAATTGTGCGGGCCACCATATCAAGTGTTGTTTATCCGCTCCAGTACGCTGCGAGTTTGACCGCTGATCTGCCACGACAAATTTCATTATTGCTGGTATCCAGAAAAACGTTACAGGAAGAGAACGAAAAACTGCGCCTGGAACAACTGCGCCTGTATTCCAAGCTGCAACGGGTTGCAACACTGGAAGAGGAAAACCGGCGCCTGAGAACATTGCTGGAGTCATCAGTCGAGTTTTATGAACGGGTGCTGGTGGCGGAACTGGTCGGTGTTGAGCTGGAACCTTTCCGCCAGCAGATAATCATCAATAAGGGGTTGACTCACGGCGTGTTCAACGGCCAGCCAGTGGTGGATTCGGGCGGTATCATGGGTCAGACAATCCACGTATCTCCGTTTTCAAGTACCGTACTTTTAATCACCGACCCGACCCATTCGATACCCGTATTGATAAATCGTAACGGACTACGCTCCGTCGCGGTCGGTCTCGGTCAGGATAACGTCCTGTCACTGGAACACATTCCGGTTAATGCCGACATCAAGGAGGGAGACCTGCTCGTCTCATCCGGTCTTGGCCGGATATTCCCCAGGGGCTATCCGGTAGGAATCGTGTCAAGCATCTCCC
Organism: Gammaproteobacteria bacterium; assembly: GCA_965116495.1. Classification (GTDB taxonomy): domain Bacteria; phylum Pseudomonadota; class Gammaproteobacteria; order Eutrophobiales; family Eutrophobiaceae; genus JAAXHV01. The sequence goes on from OZ220696.1 coordinate 2,684,229, forward strand.
GTATACCGGGTGAATTTTTTTCAACCGTGATGGTAACACCCAGTGCAAAGTTCGGTGAGAGCCGGGAGGCATTATTACTCTGGCCGGACCAGTCAACTAATGCAACTTCTGACGTCGCAATGAATTAATGCCTTTAGTCAAACACAACGGTGGATGGATAATCGCCGCCAGTTTCATTGTGGCGTTGCTGCTGACAACCATTCCGCTCCCGGGATGGTTGTCTGACTGGCGGCCGGCATGGGTTGTCATGATGTTGATTTACTGGTGCCTTGTGTTGCCCGAGCGGGTGGGTATCGGGATTGCCTGGCTGCTCGGGCTTATGCTGGATGTGCACACCGGGGCACTATTGGGTCAAAATGCCCTGGGACTGGCCGTAATTGCCTACGTGACGATACGACTGCACAAGCAGATCCGGATATACCCACCGCTGCAACAGTCCGTTCTCATCTGTTTTTACCTGTTATTATTCCAGTTTCTTGCCCTGTGGATACGCGGGATCGTCGGGGTCCCGCCACAGCATTGGACGTTCTGGGCGCCGGTCGTGAGCACTATGTTATTGTGGCCGATATTTTTTATTATTATGCGTGGTATACGCCGCAAATATAATGTATTTTGAATGGTAACCCGGAAAAAGACGCGCACCAAACCTTCTTCCCGGTGTGCGGAAATTCCTGAACTCACGCAGTTTGATGGCGGCACAAACCAAGAACAAAGGCCCGGACTGGACAATATATCTGGTTCATAGGCGGATCTATCTCACGGCCGCGCTTGTCCTGATCGTTACCGCGTTTATCCTGTTACAAATTATCAATTTACAAGTCGTCCAACACGACCATTTCACTACCCTGTCCAAGAGTAATCACATAAAGATCCTACCGGTCGTGCCTTCCCGGGGATTGATATTCAGCAGCGATGGTGTCCTGCTGGCCGATAATCGCCCCTCGTTCACCTTGGAGATTGTGCCTGAACGTGTTGCAGATGTAGATGCTCTAATCGAACATTTAAGCAGGCTCATTACAATCACTCCCGATGATATTCAGCGATTCAGGGAATTAAAAAAACGGACCCGCAGGTTTGAAGGTATTCCCCTCAGGTTACACCTGGACGACGAGGAAGTCGCGCTGACTTCAGTGAATCGGCACCTGCTTCCGGGAGTTGACGTCGTCGCCAGTCTGGGCCGTTACTATCCCCTGGCCAACAGTCTGTCACACACGATCGGTTACGTGGGAATGATAGATGAAGATGAGTTTGAAAAGCTTAATAAGTCGAATTACAGAGGCACAAGCTATATCGGTAAATCAGGGATTGAGAAAGCTTACGAGGACCTGCTGCACGGTCACGTCGGTTACCAGCAGGTTGAGGTAAATGCCCAGGGAAGAAAAATCCGCGAAATTTACAAGGAGCCTCCCGAACCGAGTAAGGATCTGTACCTGACCATCGATGCTTCCCTGCAGATCCTTGCCGCGCAGGCTCTCACCGGCAGGCGCGGCGCCATTGCCGCCCTAGACACCAATTCCGGCGCGGTCCTGGTTTCCGCCAGCTCTCCCGGTTACGACCCCAACCTGTTTGTTGACGGTATCGACAGGAAGATCTATGCCGACTTGCTGCAATCGAAAGATACGCCTTTATTGAACCGTACGTTGCAGGGCAAATACCCGCCCGGTTCGACGATTAAACCAATGCTGGCCCTGGGAGGACTGAAGCTGGGCCTGCGCGAGCCCGAAAGCGAGACCTGGTGTCCGGGCTGGTATTCGCTGAGAGGGAGCACCCGCCGTTACCGGGACTGGAAAAAGCAGGGGCACGGTCATTTGGACATGGTCAATGCCATCTCCCAGTCCTGCGACGTGTATTTTTACGTCCTTGCCCGTGATATGGGTATTGACTGGATCCACCAGACGCTGACGGACTTCGGTTTTGGCAAACCGACAGGCATTGATATCGGAGGCGAAGCAACAGGCCTGGTCCCCTCTACACAATGGAAACGCGAAGCATTGGGACAACCCTGGTATCCCGGTGAAACCCTGATTGCCGGGATAGGCCAGGGCGCCACCCTGGTAACGCCTATCCAGCTGGCTCTGGCAACGTCGGTCATCGCAAACCGGGGCAAGCTGGTGCGTCCCTACCTGTTGTCGGAAGCAAGGGATTCCTCAACAGGGCAGCAAGTGATCAGGACACCAGCCCCTGAAGGCAGGCAGGTGGTATACGCCGGCATTGAGGAATGGGACGTGATTGTTCATTCGATGCAGGAGGTCGTACACGGTGAAAGAGGTACTGCGCGAGGTTCCGGCGCAGGTACGGAATATCAATTTGCCGGAAAGACCGGTACGGCACAGGTGATAGCCATCGGACAGGACGAAGAATACGATGAAGATGAGATACCGGAAGAATTCCAGGATCATGCTTTGTTTATTGCATTCGCCCCCGTTGAATCACCCGAGATTGCACTGGCCGTGATCGTTGAGAATGGCGGCGGCGGTTCAAAGACTGCAGCACCGATTGCCAGGGAATTGCTGGATCATTATTTCCGCAGGCGAAACAGGTTTGGAGCAGGATGAAAGAGGTCAGCTTCTCACAGAGATTGCACATTGACGCACCCCTGTTGTTCGGGATCCTGGTGGTAAGCCTGATCGGATACGCGGTGTTGTACAGCGCCAGCGGGCAGGACGCGAATTTGATCTTTCGCCGTTCAATTCACCTGGCGGCAGCCCTGGTGGTGATGTTTGCCATTGCCCAGGTACCCCCCACCCGTTTATCCCACGTCTCTGTCTGGTTCTACCTCATCAGTCTCGGCCTGTTAATCCTGGTTTTATTTTTTGGCGAGACAGGGAAAGGCGCGCAGAGATGGTTAGGCTTTGGCCCGTTTCGCTTTCAACCATCGGAACTGATGAAGCTGGCCCTGCCCATGGTGATTGCCCGTTATCTCACTGAACAACAACCGCCGCCCACTATCTCGAAGGTAATTGTGACATTGCTCTTTATCATCGTGCCCGTGTTTCTGGTAGCGAAGCAGCCGGATCTCGGCACGGCAATGCTGATCGCGGTCAGTGGCTTTGCTATCCTGTTCATTGCCGGGATCAGTTGGAAATTACTTGCGGGTTTTTCTGTGGTTGCATTGTCGTCTGCGCCGGTGATATGGAACCTGATGCACGATTATCAGAAAAAACGGGTACTGACGTTTCTGGACCCGGAACAGGACCCGCTGGGTGCGGGGTATCACATTATACAGTCCAAAATAGCCATCGGCTCCGGCGGGTTGTACGGAAAAGGCTGGTTAAACGGAACCCAGTCACACCTGGAATTTTTACCTGAACGATCCACGGATTTCATTTTCGCGGTTTTTTGTGAAGAGTTCGGGCTGATAGGGGTATTGGTCCTGGTCACCATATACCTGTTCATCATTGCCAGGTGCCTGTATATTTCCATGCAATCACAAGACCTGTATGGAAAGTTGCTCGGTGTGGGTATCGTAACCAGTTTTTTTGTCTACATAGCCGTCAATATGGGGATGGTGTCAGGGCAATTGCCGGTCGTGGGTATACCCTTGCCGCTGATTAGCCATGGTGGTACATCCGTAATGACGATCATGGCGGGCTTCGGTATCCTCATGGCAATCCAGACCCATAGAAGACTACTGTCAAATTAATATGAAATTCAAAACAGTTATTGCCGGCGCGACAGGGGACGGAATTCAATTCTGTCCCCATTGTCGAATTAATGTGAAATTCAGTATCGCTGTTATCGGTTGTGTTTTTCTGTTTTTCAGCCACGCCAGGGCGGACCTGCTGCAGCGCGCTGAGGTTACCTCCTTTATCCGGGATATGGTTGCAGAATATAATTACGATGCGGATGAATTGAATGACGTTCTCGGCAGGGTGCAGCTTTCAGAAAAAGTGATTGCCGCCATTTCAAGACCCGCGGAAGCCCTGCCATGGTACCGCTACAGGCTGATATTTATGAAGTCCGGCCGTATAAAAGGTGGAGTTGAATTCTGGCGCCGGAATAAAACGCAACTTCAACGCGCCACCGAAGAATACGGCATCCCGGCAGAAATCATGGTCGCCATCATAGGAGTTGAAACAAAATATGGCCGCATCAAGGGTAGTTTCAAGGTCATCAATTCGCTGTCGACCCTGGCGTTTGATTACCCGAAACGCAGCAAGTTCTTCAGCCGGGAATTGAAGCATTATCTGCTGCTTACCCGGGAGCAATCCCTTGACCCGCATTTATTGAAAGGTTCTTATGCCGGGGCAATGGGTATCCCGCAATTCATACCCAGCAGTTATCGCGCGTATGCCGTAGATTTCGATAAGGACGGCCTGACTGATATCTGGAAGAACCCGACTGATGCAATCGGCAGTGTCGGGAATTATCTTAAACGACACGGTTGGATAGAAGGTGCAGAGATCGTCATTCCCGCCGATATCCCGGACGGGGACGTTTCGGCGTTGCTGACAAAGGGACTTGAACTGAAACTGACCATGGCGGACGTGGCAGCAAGCGGAGTCACTACAGGTACAGAGATTGATGCGACGGAAAAAGTCAAATTACTCCAGCTTGAAAACAGGGATGGTCATGAATACTGGGTGGCGCTAAATAATTTTTATGTCATTACCAGGTATAACCACAGCGCGTTGTATGCAATGGCGGTTTACCAATTGGCAACTGCAATCAAGGCCCGGTACCAGTCCGACGGCAGAGATTCCTGAACGTTTTTTCATTTACACCAATGGATTTTGCCTTCCGTGATCTGTGAGCCCTGTGCGATAATCCGTAAACGGATTTTGCCGGTATTGCTGCTTTCGGCAATATCAGCCTGTTCTACCGCCCCACAGAAATACACCACCCCAAGTCGCTCGCAGGCGGAACTGGCGAAAATACCTGATGCCGTACCAAAAGTTGAACCAAGAAGCAAACATGGCAACATGAGAACCTACGAGGTATTTGGAAAAAGGTACTACGTCCTGGATAGCGGCGACGGATTTACACAAAAAGGCATTGCTTCCTGGTATGGGCCAAAATTTCATGGGAAAAAGACCTCTAACGGCGAAATTTACGATATGTATACCATGACCGCGGCGCACAAAACATTGCCGTTGCCCTCGTACCTGGAAGTGAAAAACCTGGAAAACGGGAGAAAAATCATTGTCCGGGTTAATGATCGTGGACCATTTCACGACAACCGGGTCGTTGATTTGTCTTACACGGCGGCCATTAAGCTGGGGATGATTGCGGAGGGAACGGCCCTGGTAGAGATTCGCGCGATTAATCCCAGAACCCACAAGGGAGGAGGCAGTCCGGTCCAGACCCGGCCCGAAAAACCGGGGAAAAGCAGAGTATTGGATTTTTACATCCAGGTAGGCGTCTTTTCTGAATTTAACAACGCGGAAAGACTGAAATATAAACTTCAGGAGTTAGACACGCCAATCACTGTAGAGCCAGCCATGTTGGACAGTGGTGTCGCTTTTCGCGTTAAAATAGGTCCGTTAAATAATATTGAGGTCGCGGATGAAATTGTCACCCGTTTAGGTCTGTTTGATATCTACGATCACCGAATCCTTCTGGAGTAAACGACGTGTATCAATTTCCACCTGTAAAATACAACCTTGTGAAACACCCGATGTTTAAACTGCTGGTTCTTCTTGCCGGAACCAGTCTGAATAGTGTTGCCCCGGCCGTCACGGTTATGCCGCTGCCACCTGAAATTAGTGCCGCTTCATACCTGATCATGGATGCCGATAGCGGATTTCATCTGGTGGAGAAAAATATAGACCAGAGAGTGGAACCGGCCAGCCTGACCAAGATGATGACCGCTTACGTGGCTGCCAGCCAGATAGCCGGGGGCCATATCGCCATGAGCGATGAGGTGACCGTCAGCAAGAAGGCCTGGCGCATGGGCGGCTCGCGCATGTTCATTGAGGTGGGGAAACAGGTCAGTATCGAAGACCTGTTGAAAGGCGTGATAATCCAGTCAGGCAACGATGCGAGTGTGGCTCTGGCCGAACATATCTCTGGCACTGAAGAGGCGTTTGCCGGGCTCATGAATCACTATGCTTCTGAACTCGGAATGAGCGGCACGCATTTTATGAACAGTTCGGGATGGCCCGATGGGGAACACTTTACGACGGCCAGGGACCTGGCGATCCTGGCGCGCGCCATGATCCTGGATTACCCGGATATTTACGCGTTGCATTCCATCCGGGAATTTACCTACAACAACATAAAGCAGTCCAATCGAAACCGCCTGTTGTGGAAAGATTCAAGCGTGGATGGGATTAAAACGGGACATACCGAAAGCGCGGGGTATTGCCTTGTGGCTTCATCGGTACGGGACGGGATACGCTTGATCTCAGTAATTATGGGGGCAGGTGGAACCCAGGCCAGGACCGATGCCACGCGGGCATTATTGAATTATTCATACAGAGTTTTTGAGACGAGAAAACTGTATGCTGCCAGTGAGACGGTAACCACCGTCAAGGTATGGAAAGGGGACCGTGACAGTCTCGATCTCGTTGTGGAGGATGATATCGTATTGACCTTGCCGAAAGCACAATACGAACAGGTTCAGACAGTGATGACAGTTGAAGAAAAACCGATTGCGCCCATTACATCGGGCCAGAAACTGGGAGAGATAAAATTGTTGCTGGATGACGAGGTCATCGCAAGCAGGTTGCTGGTCGCGTCCGAAGCCGTACCGGCAGGGAGTTTTTTTGTCCGACTCAGGGACCATATCAAACTTCACTTGAAGTCCCCGTCTCGCCAATAACAAAACCGCTGCTGAACCGGGAACAGCCAAATGTCGACGGTCTACCTGAACGGCAACTTTATTCCCCTGGAAAAAGCGCAGGTATCGGTGCTTGACCGGGGCTTCACTTTTGCCGACGGTGTCTATGAGATCATCCCGGTATTTTCCGGACGGCCATTCAGGTTAACCGAACACCTGAACAGGCTGCAGAACAGCCTGGACGGCATTTCCCTGGAACTGGATTATAATGGAGAAAAATGGCAGTCATTGATCGATGAGTTGCTCGACCTGGACCGGGTGACGGAAGATTCTTCCATCTACATCCAGGTTACCCGGGGGGTGGGTGAGAGGAACCATTTCTACCAGGCCGGTTTTACGCCTACCGTCTTCATGTTTTGCAAACCATTGCAACAGGTGGATGTAAGCCGGGGCGTCAGCGCGATATTACATGAGGACATCAGGTGGCAATACTGTCATATAAAAGCGGTGGCATTATTGCCGAACGTACTTTTGAAACAACTCGCCAGGGATAAAGATGGTTCTCATGAAGCGATTTTATACCGGGACGGGCATATCACCGAAGGCGCCGCGAGCAATGTTTTTATCGTGAGCGATAATACGGTCAGGACACCGCCAAAAAGTAACCGGCTGCTGCCTGGAATTACCCGCGACCTGGCCGTGGAATTAATCCGTGATTCCGGTTATCAATGCCTGGAAGCGCCCGTTACCAAATCAGGACTGCTGCTGGCCGATGAAATATGGATAACCAGTTCCACACTGGGCATTGCCCCGGTGACCACGCTGGACGGCAAACCGGTGAGCGGCGGCAGACCGGGTCCGGTCTGGCACGAGGTTGATGCGATTTACCAGGCGTTCAAGAGATCGGCCGGGAGATAACTAACGCCTGTTTAGCCATACAATTCAGCGGAAACTCCGGAAATTCCGATCAAGCCGGTCAGCCTAGTATACGTCCCGGGTTCAGTATGCTCCCGGGGTCCACGGCTTGCTTCAACAGTTTCATCAAGGCTATCTCTTCAGCGCTCCTCGATAGATGCAAATAACTGCGCTTTTGTATTCCGATACCGTGTTCGGCGGAGACTGAGCCGTTACAGGCGCCGACGTATTTGTATACCACGTCATAGACCTTTTTCTTATCTTCCGTTCTGTCCACCGTGAAAATCAGGTGGAGGTTACCGTCGCCGATATGCCCGAACACCAGCAGCAAGGTGTCCGGCAGGAGCTTCTTGATTTCCATTTCAAGCTGTGCCAGGAAATCGGACATTTTATTGATGGGCACGCTTACGTCAAAATTGGCATTGTCCCGTATCACGGCCATAGCATCGCCCACACCGTCCCGTATGGCCCAGACAGCCTGTCTCTCGCGTTCGGACTTGCAGACCACGGCATCCAGTATGCGTCCCGCCTCCAACTCGTCCGCCAGGGCATTTTCCAGGCCGTTTTGACCGGATTTATCACTGATTTCGGTTAACACATAAATGGGATATGCCTCATCAAAAGGGCTGCTGATACTCGGCACATGTTCAATGATGTAGTCATAATAACTGTCCCACATGACCTCAAATGAACTGAGGGACCCGCTGAATTCCCGGCTCATGAAATGCAGGAACGATATCACATTGTCAAATGACGGCAACGCGACCAGCGCGGTACTGCGGCTTTCCGGCATGACAAACAACCGCAACACAGCACGCGTGATAATCCCCAGGGTCCCTTCGCTGCCTATGAACAGGTGTTTCAGGTCGTAACCGGCGTTATTTTTCAACATCTTGTTCAATGAAGAAATGACCGTGCCGTCGGGCAGCACGACTTCCAGACCCAGTACCAGGTTGCGGGTCATACCGAACCGGATCACCTCATTGCCGCCGGCATTGGTCGAAATATTACCGCCGATATTGCAGGACCCGCGGGCACCCAGGTCGAGCGGAAACAGGAAGCCTGCCTGTTCCGCGGCATCCTGTATGGCCTGCAGCGGCGTACCGGCGAGCACGGTCATGGTCATTGATTCCCGATCAAGTTCCTCGATGCCGGTCAGACGCTCAAGGGACAATGCAATTTCCTCTTCCCGCGGAGTGGCACCGCCGCATAATCCGGTGAGCCCGCCTTGCACGACTATTTTCTGGTTGTTGGATGAGCAGATGCGCAGGATGTCGGAAACCTGTTCGGTCGACGCAGGCCGGGCGACGGCGACAGGCGCATGGGCTGTTTCCCCGGAGCTGTCGGCGTGGTATTTTTCGGAAATCCCGGTACCGGTCAGGATAACGTCCGGGCCAAGTTCCTCGATTAACTGTTTGATTGTGTTGTTCATGACGGCATAAATTCCGGGGTCAGAGTAAAAACTCTTCAGATTCAGGTTAAAGTATAATATTGCAACGAATTTTTACTCTGACCCCATATATCTACTGGTTTATTGTATGCCAGCTTGACATATTCAGGTTAAAATCTGAAGAACATAAATATAAAAGGTATAACCAGGATGACTTCCAAGGCACCTTTTCGGGCAGATCAGGTGGGCAGTTTATTGCGGCCGGCCCGGCTGAAATCCGCCCGCGCTGATTTTGAAAACGGCAAGACGGACGCAGACACATTGCGGTCGATTGAAAATCAGTGCATCCGCGAAGCGGTCACACGCCAGGAAGCAGCCGGCCTGCAAGCCGTTACCGACGGAGAGTTCAGGCGCGCATGGTGGCACTTTGATTATCTGGGTGGGCTGGACGGCGTTGAACTGGTCGAGAGCGGGCAAGGCATACAGTTTCACGGGGTACAGACAAAATCGCGCACCATTGCCGTCACCGGCAGGGTGGGCTTCGATCAACATTTCATGCTGGACCATTTCCGCTTTCTTCACTGTGTTGCCGGCGTAACGCCGAAAATGACCATCCCCTCACCTTCCGTCCTGCATTTTCGCGGGGGCAGGAAGTCCATCAGCAAACAGGTCTACCCTGGCCTGGACGAGTTCTTTGCAGATACGGCGGAAGCTTACCGCAGGGCTGTACAGGGGTTTTACGATGCCGGTTGCCGCTACCTGCAATTCGATGACACGGTCTGGGCCTACCTTTGCTCTGCAAAGGAACGCCAGGCTGCGCGTGATCGCGGCGACGATCCTGAACCCTTGCCGCGGGTTTATGCCGACATGATCAATCACGCCCTGAAAGACAAACCGGCGGATATGGTGGTGACCACCCATGTCTGCCGCGGCAACTTCCGTTCAAGCTGGATCTCGGAAGGCGGTTATGAGCCGGTTGCGGAGGTCCTGCTGGGAGATACCGCCTATGATGGCTATTTCCTGGAATACGACACGGACCGGGCGGGTGGATTCGAACCGTTGCGCTTCCTGCCGCGGGGCGATAAACGGGTTGTGCTGGGACTGGTTACCTCCAAGTCCGGAGAACTGGAAGGCAGGGACGCCATCAAACGGCGCATTGACGAAGCGGCCCGGTTCGCCGGCGTTGACCAGTTCTGCCTGAGTCCGCAATGCGGGTTCGCCTCCACCGAGGAAGGCAACATATTGAGCGAGGATCAGCAGTGGAAAAAACTGGAGATGATTGTAGAGCTTGCCCGGGAACTATGGGGTTGAGGACTTCCCTGCGCCTCCGTTCGTCATTCCGGGCTTGACCCCCGTTTTCACGGGGGCAGGCTCCGGAATCCAGTAGTCAACAAAACTCCTTATAACGAATGTTTGCTTACTGGATTCCTGCATCTGCAGGAATGACGAATCGAGAGTGCAGGATGAGGAACTGGGGCTAGCAGTCTGTCGGACTTGGGCGCTGCGATTATCTTTGCGGACCACTTTTCAGGTCTTTTTGTCGCGGCAAGGCGCACGTGCATGTTGCCTGAACCTATACATGTACATTATGGGGATGTACAGACCTCACCAGGCGCCTGTCCTGACCGGGTAAACACCCACTGCCCCCTGCATCAGGCCAGCTGCATGTTATGCAGGCGTTTACAGTTGTAGGCCAGGGCCAGTAACTGCCACTCACCGGTCACCTTCTCATGGCCGCGCAGGAGAAACTGCCGGAACCCCAGGGCCTGCTTCATGATACCGAACACCGGCTCCACGGTCTGCTGCCGCAACCGGTAGCTGGCCCGGTTGTCCGCCTGTGATAACTTCTCTTGCATCGCCACCAGCCAGGGCGCTTTCGCCGGCTTGGGCTTGGCCGCCTGCGCCGGGTCCGGCAACGGGCGGAAGTCATGCCGCCGGCGCCGGTCCTCCGTCCCCACCGCCACCAGCACGTCTATCTCCCGACCGGTCAGCGCAGCCACTTCTGTCTCCGTCGCATAGCCGTTGTCCGCCAACACCTGGGCAGGGGTCCCCAACGCCGCCGGCACCGAGTCAATGTCAGCGACCAATTCGTTGCGGTCGCTGGCGCATTGGCTGACCCGCGTCCCCAGCACCAACTGGCTGCCGTCCGCATCCACCACCGCCTGCGCATTGTACGCCTGCCGGTACTCACTGCGTTTGTTCTTGCGCATCAGGGAACTGTCCGCATCCGTCAGGTTCACCTGGGTGTCCTCCGCCGGGGTGTCTTCCGGCGGCTTGATAGGGTGCCCCTTGGCCCGGCCCCGACGCTTCTCACGCGCCGCCACCTTGCGCTCGTACTCGGCCTGGTCCGCCTGCGCTTGCGCCTTGGCCTGGCGCTCCAGACGTGCGCAGGCCGCATCCAGTTGCGTCGCCAGCGCCTCCCGCCGCGCCAACGCCTTCGGCAACTGCTGCGGGTCCGCCGCGTCCTGGCTGTCCGCACGCTCCGCTTCGGCCAGCAAATCCTTGACCTCACCCCGCAACTGCTCGCGTAATTCCACCGCCCGGTCATAGCGGATACTGCGCCGCTTGCTCGCAGCCGCCTTCACCTTCGTCCCGTCCACACTCACCCGGCCCACCGTCAACAACTTCAATTCCTTCGCCAGCAATAACACCTCCACAAAACCCGCCTGTACCGCCTCAAGGTTCTCCCGCCGGAACTTGCAAATCGTGTCATGGTCCGGGTGCGTGTTCGCCGTCACGTAACGCACCCCGATATCCCGGTACGTCGCTCGCTCAATCCGGCGCGAGGAAAAAATACCGTTCGCATAACAATAAATCAGCAACGCCAGCATGATACGCGGGTGATACTGTGCCGACCCCGTGCCCCGGGTGTTCACCACAAACTGACTCAAAGGCACCCGTTCCACCGCTGCCACGACAAAATGCGCCAGGTCATCCTCGGGTAGCCACTCGCGTAAATCCGGTGGTAACAGGTAGGGTTGGTTACGGTCACTTTGCACAAAGTTTTCCATCGAAGCAGCCTCTATCGAACAGCGTGTGGTATCATCAAATCGTGTCGTCTATTATACCTCTATCCCAGCCCTAAGTCCGACAGACTGCTAGCCCGCATTTCTCACCAGGTCGCTGTCTGCCACCGGATGTTTGTTTGCAGTCAATGAGTTACTACGCATTCTTCACTATCTCGCCATTTACAGGCTGCGCTTGATGCGCCCTCGCTTGTCTTTTTCCCGCCAGCGGGCACGTGTTCATTGCGTCCATCCCTGGACGCAACCCTTCGGGCGGCTATCGCCGTGCAAATCGGCTGTCCTGCCGATTTGTCCCTCAACCAGACAAATCTGCCTGGAGCAGATTTGGACGCTCGCAGAGCGCCCGCAGGGGGCGCCCCAAGGATGGGGCGCATCAACTACGGCTATGCTTTCGGTCGCAGGCACCCGCTGGCGGGACAAATCTGCCAGGAGCAGATTTGGACGTCCGCAGGACGCCCGCAGGGTGTGCGCCACGGAAGGCGCACATCTAAAATCCGGCGCGATCATCGCATCACCTGGTGAGAAATGCGGGCTAGAACGACGCAGGCACCGGCGGCAGTTCACCGCTGGCGTAACGTGTCTCCAGTCCCGGTGTCAGGTTCTCCCAGACCAGCAGCATGGAACGTTTCGGAGAAAAGCCGCGATGGCGTATGTCCGCCGGCATGCAGGACACGTCCCCGGCTTTCATGGTAACCACGCACATCGGGGCAGCTGTATCCTTGTCAGCTACTTTCCAGGTAATCTCATCGGACATCTGGATAAACCATTCCACCCTGTCGTTGCCGTGGTCCACCGGCAGGATATGTTCTTCCGACGTCGGGCAGTAAGCGCTGGCTCTCACAATGGAAACGATAGACGGATTCCAGGTAACCGGCGAGCGGGACAGGTATTTGAACAGGTTGAAGGCCGCGAGTTGTCCTTCGAAACCAGCTTCGGCATGGACTTCCGGCTCGGACTGGTCCACATCAGCGAACTGCCGGTTGACCGGCCGCCCGTTTTCATCGGAACGGACCGGGGTGTCGCCGGGCAGGCTGACGAAACGGTCCGCCAGTTCCCGCTGAAAATTGACAGCTTCATCGTTGTTGCCGTTTTTAGGCCCGCGCCCGCTGCCGGTTTCAAGCGGCGCGGCAAAGGGGTTGAAACCGGCATTGGTCCAATCCAGCATCAAGCCTTTAAAACAGGCAAGTAACACGCCCGGTTCAAACCGTTCGGTAAAGTCGGTGCCGGAATCCTTGTAGGCCTGGTTATAGGCACCCATGAAGACGTCGACGCTGTCGTAGTTATTTACGGTGCCGAACACCTCATCAAAGTTGACCCAACCGTAAAAAAATCCCCATGCCACGTCGCGTATCATCGAGCGCATAAAATTCTCCACGTCCATCACGTGGGTCACGGTCGGACACTGGATACGGGCAAAATACTCATCCCGTTCAAACTTGAACGAGCCGATTTCAAAGCGCTTGTAGCCGTTGACCGGGTGCGGCGCGCTTTCACGATGCGCTCCGGTAAGAATCGGCAGGTCGGTAATTTGTTCTGCTATGGCTGCCATAATTATTTCCCCCTCAGATCAGTGCTGGCAGATTTCCGCCCATTTTTCGACGGACTCATCACCCAGTAAGGTTTGCAGTAAAATCACGCTCAATTCACCGGCGCGAAACCGGTAGGCTGCGCCGGCCGGCAACAGGACCAGGTGGCCCCGCGTCGCCTTGATATGCCCCATGACCTGGCCCTCCGGTTGGCCGGCCAGTTTAACGGATCCCTCCTTCTCTTCGGGTGGAACCAGCCCGCCGTCCGCGGGCTTTATAAAACGGGCTTCCATGCTGCCCTGCATGAGCAACGCGGTCTCATCGTGACTGCAGATATACCAGGGGCTGTCTCCTTCCGCGCGTATCACTTCAACGGTGTTCTCCAGGTTTTTAGCGATGACAATTCGCTCCCAGGGATCTGCATTGCCGGCCACCTCGAACATATTGGAAAACAGGTAATCCCGCGCATCTTCATTACCGGTAATTTCAACGCCGCCTTTGCTGTAGCTATCGATGCTTCCGAATACGGTAGTTACGGACATGGTCTTTCCCCCGGAGACAGTAGGTTAATAAGGAAATTTGGGACACCCATACATTGCGCGCTATTTATGGGTGTCCCAAATTTCCTTATCATATCGCATCGTGATAGTTTCTGAAAAGGAGCAAAGCAGAAGTGGGACAGAATTGAATTCTGTCCCCGCTTGACCCTGCCCGACGCAGATAAAGTATCTCAAAGGCGCCACAGTATAGCATCCCGCCGGTTTTATTTTTGTGGAGGGATGTTATATTAGGGAGAGTTCTGAGGATTTAACCAGAAGTTCCTTGCCACACACGTCCTCAATCTACTGACTACAAGATAGACACACATGGGCATTAATCCAAAAGTGCGCCAGACAGATCAGCAGACATCCCTTCCCGTCGTTAAAAAAATGCGCAAGGACGCCATACTGAAACGCAAGGAACTGATTAAAATCGCCACTGAAATGTTCCTGGAATTGGGCTATGAAAAAGCCAGCATGAATAATCTCGTCAAGCGTTCCGGATCATCAAAAAGCACCATATACAAACATTTCCGCAGCAGGCAGGCGCTTTTCATTGCCGTGATAGATGAGAAATTACGCGATCATCTGGCCCCCATTGAAAACCTGGATCTTACAACCCTGAGCATTGAAGAAGGCCTGAAACTGATCGGGAGGACAGGGATAAAGGTAATCACATCGAAAGATCACATAAACCTGTGCCGAATCATATATCCCGAAGCTGAACGGATACCTTATGTAGGCAAGACCTACTACGAACATGGGCCAAAACGCGGTATGGAGGGCGTGGTAAAATATCTATCTGCCATGGTGGAAAGTGGCAGGATCAGGTGCGCGGATCCTTCTTCGGCAGCAGAACACTTCTGGGGTATGATACTGCACAAGCCCATGCTGGAAATGTATTGTGGTATCAGAGGTCCTTTAACGACCCGGGAGCAAAAAAACTATATAGACAGAGTTGTCGACTCTTTCATCTCTGCTTTCATTGTAGAGATTGAATAACCGGCTATTGTGCTTTAAACCAGGTGTCAAGGTAGTCAAAAAACTGTTCCTCCTCATCGGTATGGCAGCGGAAGCCAATATACCCGTCGGGACGTATCAACAATAACTGGCCGCTATCGATTTTGCCATAGCATTCGGCAAATTCCCCTTTGGCATCCGTAACCAACCCTCTTTCCGGGTCAATTGTATCCGGTCGTCCACGCCATGCCCATGGGCCATGATGATATCGTGCATGGCATGGGTACCGGCGATCACCTGTGCGCCGACGATCAATACAGGTTTATGTTGATCCGGAATCATGCTAATCCCTGCGTCATCGATTTGTTCATGTCGATCTCAGAATTAATTCTTGAATATTGTAGCTGAAGCCACTAAACTGTACAGGATGGTTCGGTTTAGCATGATGACCACTCGAAGAATTTAGTTTATATTTCATAAGCAATAACATAACAAATTTATATCCCGGAGGAAAAAGAACATGTCCGATAAACTGCCAGGTACAAGCCTGACCGGCCACCATCACATAACGATAGGCGTCGGCAACGCACAGGAAGACTTCGATTTTCACACCAAGGTACTGGGACTGAAATGCGTCAAGCGCACCTTGTTCTACGACGGGGCAACCCCGGTTTACCACCTGTATTACGGGAATGACATCGGTGATGAAAGTACGCTGCTCACCACGTTCCCGGTGGCCCACATAGGGGTAAAGGCAAAGGAAGGCAGCGGTCAGGTCAGTTACGTCAGCTTGTCCGTGCCTGAAGATTCATTGCCTTACTGGAACAACCGTCTCCGGGAACATGGTTTCGAAGTGACGGAAACCGAACGTTTCGGAGAAAAACACCTCGATTTCCGTTCCCCGCACAACATCCGCCTGTCCATGGTCGGTGTCGATGACGATACGCGGGCGCCGTATTCCGATGGGCCGGTTCCTGCCGAGAACATGATCCGCGGCACCCACGCAGCCGGCGTCTCCACCCGCGACATGGAATTCATGGAAGAGTTTCTGCAGGTGGCGTGGGGCTCCCACAAGGAAGCAGACGACAGCAACCTGGTTCGCTTCACCATGGGCGAGGGCGGCACCGGCACCTATACGGACTTCGAAATCGAACCGGACCGTAAACCGGGGTCCTGGACTGTGGGCGAAGGCGCAATCCATCACATGGCCTATAACGTGCCTACCCGGAAAGATCAGGATGCCATCAAGTTTTTCACCGAGGGACTCGGCTATACGGATTTTTCCGACGTGAAGGATCGCGGCTATTTTGATTCCATATACATCCGTACCCCCTCCGGCGCCCTGTTTGAAGCCTGTTGTTCACACAAACCTGCTTTCACTTGCGATGAACCGTCAGAAACACTTGGGACAAAGCTGATGATGTCGCCGCAAATCGAAGCACATAAAGATGAGGTGCTGAAAGTTATCGGTGAAATCAAGGATGATTGAGATAAAATAATCCATACCAGCAAAATCCGCAGTTGAGACGCCAGCCCGGCTGATACCCGTTGCGTTTTGCCGGCAGATCACAGAGACTGTTTCAATGATGAATTTTCACTATGCAGCGCTTCCCTGGAACATCATATTCGCGGCCGGCGCCCGGAAACGCCTGCCCGGGGAACTGGCGCAACTCGGCTACTCCCGCGCACTGGTGCTGGCAACACCGAACCAGTCGGATATCGGGCAGGAGATCGTCAAACTGCTGGGCGACAAGGCGGTGGGACTGTTCGACCGGGCCATGATGCACGTGCCAGTTGAGACACTCGAACAGGCAATGGCGGAGGTAAAACGGCTTGACGCCGACTGCTCCGTTTCCGTGGGCGGCGGCTCAACCACCGGCCTGAGCAAGGCACTGGCTTTCCACCTCGACCTGCCCAATATCGTGCTGCCCACCAGTTACGCCGGTTCGGAGATGACCAATGTCTGGGCAGTGACACAGGACAACCGCAAGGTTACCCGGCGGGATAACGTTGTTGTGCCGACGCTGACTATCTATGATCCGGAGCTGACCCTGACGCTGCCGCCGGCATTCGCGGCCGCCAGCGGCATGAACGCCATGGCGCAGGCCGTTGCCAATGCAGCTGCGGAAGACGCCAATCCCATAAGTTCGGTTCTTGCCCTGGAGGGAATCCGCACCCTGGCGCGCAGTCTGCCTGCCATCATTTCCGAACCCGAAAACATGGACGCGCGTACCAAAGCCCTGTACGGCGCCAGCCTGGCTGCCGCCGCGCTGGGAACAGGCACAACAGGCCTGCATCATCGTCTGTGCCACACTTTCGGCGGCACGTTTAACACCCCCCATGCCGAGACCCATACAGTCCTGCTGCCGCACAGTGTCGCCTACAACGCCGGCGCCAGGCCCGACACTACGCGCAGGGTCACCGAAGCCCTGGGAGTCAGTGATGCCGCAACCGGACTGTTTGAACTGGCCGGAAAGCTTGGCGCCCCCACTGCACTAAAAGACATCGGGGTAAAGGAGACGGACCTGGATGAAGCCGCCGCAGTAGCCGTGGAAAATCCGATAAAAAATCCCGAGCCGGTTACCAGGGAAAGAATTCGCGCCTTGCTTGAAAACGCCTGGCACGGCCATCCCCCCCCGCCTGTGTAACCGTTATGAGACCCGTTCCGCAGATCACCGTGCAAGAGGCCGCCGCCAGGGTCCATTCCGGCGACGTGCTTATCGTGGGCGGCTTCGGTATGACGGGTAACCCGACCAGGGTGATGCACGCCATTGCCGAAACTGACCTGACCGATCTCACTTATATCGGCAATAACGTCGGAGAACCCGGGCTCGCCGGCGGGCGTTGCCTGCGCAAGGGACAGTTCAAGAAAGTCATAGGCTCGTTCTTTACCAGCAACCCGGAAGCCGTTGCGGCGGCACAGTCCGGGGAAGTCGAATTCGAACTCTTGCCCCAGGGCACCCTGGCTGAGGCAATCCGCGCCGGCGGGGCCGGTATCGGCGGTTTCTTTACACCCACCTCAGCCGGAACGCCGCTGGCGGAAGGGCGCGAGACAAAGCTTATCGACGGAACGGAAATGGTATTTATTCCCGCGCTGCATGCCGATGTCGCGATCATCAGGGCCTGGCGCGCGGATACGGCCGGCAACCTGCAGTACCGTATGACCGAAAACAATTTTAACCAGGCGGCAGCTACTGCCGCCGACCTGGTCATTGCAGAGGTGGAGGAAATCGTATCGGCCGGCGCGCTCGATCCTGATTTCATCCATACCCCGGGCTGTTTTGTCGATTACCTGGTCCAGGCCGCGCTTGACCCGGAGCACCTGGGTACCTCGGCATCCGTGGCGGCGAGCCTGAAAAAGGTGGATGATACCCGCATGATGATGGCCGGGATAGCACTGGCGGAATTGAAGCGGGGCGATATCGTCAACCTGGGGGTCGGCATACCCACCCTGGTAGCGGACCTGATCAAGCCGGAAGACGGCATCATCCTGCACTCTGAAAACGGGATGTTGGGCGTGGGCCCCGAACCGGAATCCGGCGGCGCCATGGAGTACCCGGTCAATGCCGGCAAAGTACCGGTCACCGCGCTGTCGGGCGCCAGCTATTTCGACAGCGCCACCTCTTTCGCCATGATCCGGGGAGGCCACGTGGACGTGGCCATCATGGGCGGACTACAGGTGGACGAGCAGGGCAGCCTGGCCAACTGGGCGGTACCGGGCAAACCCCTGCTCGGCGTCGGCGGCGCCATGGACCTGGCGTCCGGCGCCAGGAAGCTGATCGTCACGATGACCCACTGCGACAGGAACGGCAACTCCAAGGTGGTTCCCCGTTGCAACCTGCCCCTGACCGCGCGCAAGGCCGTCGATTTACTGATCACGGACCTGGCGGTATTTGACTTCGACGCATCGGGCATGCGCCTGGTGCGGCTGCTGCCGGGTATTACTGAAGATGAAGTAAGGGCCGGGACGGCGGCGGATTATACGGTGGCCCTGGCCGGCCGGGGTAACGGAGGATCATGATCTTCGACCCTGCCGTCAATGTCATCGCCGCGCTGATACTCAGCTACGTGTTCGTCCTGGCGGGACTGCACAAATGCACGGCGCCGGCGGAGTTTGCAGCCACCCTGGCGAATTACAAAATTCTCCCGGAAAACCTGACCCGCCAGGGCATCTACCTGATCCCCGTTGCGGAAATCATGACCGGGGTCGCTCTGCTGATTCCGGCCACGGCACAGCTCGCGGCATTGTCGGCAGGTGCGTTACTGTGCATCTACATTGCCGCCATCGGTATCAACCTGCTGCGCGGCCGGCGCAATATCGACTGTGGTTGTGGCGGGCCGGCCCAGAAACAAAGCATCAGCGAATGGATGATCGTGCGCAACGCCCTGCTGGTGCTGCTGGCCTGTATAGCCGGCAGCCAGGCCGAGCCGCGCACACTGCTCTGGTTCGATTGGTTGATAATCATCCTGGCGGCCGTCATGGGTTGCCTGTTCTACAATATCATTAACCAGTTACTGGTAAATAAAGACCTGCTGAAATCGCTGGCCCATGAGGAATACCATGCTTGAAGCCTTAATTGTTTCCAACCTGCTGCTCTGGATCATCGTGGTGATACTGGGGGTGATGGTGTTTGCCCTGGTCAGGCAGATAGGCGTACTCTATGAACGGGTGGCGCCGGCAGGCGCCCTGATGGTGAATCAAACCCTGCGTCCCGGTGACGCGGCCCCCGAGATGGATTTGCTCACCATCGAAGATAAAAAAATCCGTATAGGCGGTGTCCGGGAACCCGCGCGCAGCCTGCTGCTGTTTTTTCTCGCTCCCGATTGTCCGGTATGCAAGACCCTGCTGCCGGTGCTGTTTTCGGCACGGAAAGAAGAAAGCGGATGGCTGGACATCGTGCTGGCCAGCGACGGTCCTGCCGGAGAACACAGGAAGTTCATCGAGCAGCAGAAACTGTCACCCTTTGATTACGTGCTGTCGGAAATACTCGGCCGCAGTTACGGGGTAGGTAAACTGCCGTACTCGGTCCTGATCGATGAGCAGGGCAAAGTCGTTACCATGGGCATCATCAATTCCAGGGAACACCTGGAGAGCCTGTTCGAAGCCAAGGAGCGGGGCGTTGCCTCCATCCAGGAATACGTGAAAAAGTATCACTCCGCAGAACCCGGCTAGTTGGTATCAGAGTAAAACCCATGACTCAGGACGCTGCTGCAGCAAGAATTCATCGCGGACTGAAAGGAGTTTATTTCGACCGATCGCCGGCAACGTTCATCGATGGTCAGGCTGGTGAACTCCGCTATTACGGTTATTCGATCGATGACCTGGCCGCAAATTCCAGTTTTGAAGAAACTGCCTACCTGTTGTTGCACGGTGAGTTACCAAACAG
The DNA here is from genome assembly GCA_965116495.1 of Gammaproteobacteria bacterium. GTDB lineage: Bacteria > Pseudomonadota > Gammaproteobacteria > Eutrophobiales > Eutrophobiaceae > JAAXHV01. The sequence continues at coordinate 2,704,693 of OZ220696.1, forward strand.
CGCACAGTTCCGCGCATTCGATGAGCAGCTCAAGACGGAGCGGGTACTGCCGGAGCCTCTCTATGACATCATCAGCGCCATTGCTGATGCTCACCCGATGGACGTCCTGCGAACGGCAGTTTCTGCATTGGCTGCTTATGACCCGGAAGTCCAAGATTGTTCTGCAGAGGCAGTTCTGCGAAAAGGCGTTCGACTCACTTCGCAAGTGCCAATGATCGTGGCTACCCATCATAGAGTCAGAATTGGCAAACCCCCGATTGCACCGGATATGAACTTAAGCCATGCAGCCAATTTTTTGTATATGTTACAGGGAGAGGCGCCTGGTGAAGGCGCTGCAAGATTGATGGATCTTGATTTTATCCTGCACGCCGAACATGGATCGAATGCGTCCTCGTTCACAGCGAGAGTTGTCACCGGAACAGATGCTAACCTGCATGCGGCGATCACAGCAGCCATAGCGGCACTCTCGGGACCTGCACATGGTGGTGCTGCCGAAAATGTTATACAGATGGCCCGTGCAATTGGAGATCCCAGGAATGCGAAGCAGTACGTCAAAGCCAAAAGGAGTAACAGGGAAGCCATCATGGGTTTTGGTCATCGGGTTTACCGCGCAGAAGATCCGCGGGCGAAACATTTGCGTCATGGCGTCGAACGGCTGTCGAGAGAAAAGGGTGAACCGCGCTGGAATCAGATTCTTCAGGCCCTGGTCGAGGCCATGCAACCTTATGCGCGCCATGGCGTCAACGTCAATGTCGATTTTTACTCCGGTGTGATGTATCACTTGCACGGCATCCCACAGGATATCTTTGTACCGATCTTCGCAGTAGGACGTGTCCCGGGCTGGACATTACAGGTATTGCAACAGCTTGAAAACAATATTCTGATCAGACCGCTGTTAAATTATAACGGTCCAGGACTGCGTCCTTACATCCCCATGGAAGATCGTTAGCGGGAAAACCGTGTCATTTGTTCAACGTTTCATAGAAAGAACACGGGCAGTCTCTGCACGACTTGTGTTACCCGAGGGAGACAATGTCCGGATGCTCGCGGCTGCAAGTAGAATCGCGATTGAAGGAATGGGGGAGGTATTCCTTATCGGTAAGCCTGAGAGTATCGAGGTGTTGGCAGCAGACAATAATATATCGCTGGAAGCCTGCACAATCGTCGATCCGCGCACAAGTGGCCGTAGGCAATACTATGCTGAATTGTATACCAGTCAGCGTGGTAAAGTGAATTCCGGGATGGCGCTCCGGGCCATGCACAAGCCGCTTTACTTCGGAGCGATGATGGTAAAGGCAGGCGACGCCGATGTGCTGCTTGCGGGTATCGACAACCCGACGCGGAGGGTTATCGAAGCTACGCAATTGTGCATTGGTCTCGCTGATGGTATTCAGACACCATCTAGTTTTTTTATCATGCTCCCGAAGGACAGCAAACCGCTCGTTTTTGCGGACTGTGCCGTCAATGCTGATCCCACGGCAGAAGAACTCGCTGATATTGCCATCACGTCGGCCAGAAATGCGGAGCGACTACTTGATGATGAACCTCGCGTAGCGCTGCTTTCGTTTTCGACAAAGGGCAGCGCCAGTCATTCGCACGTCGATAAGGTCGTGCGTGCAGTATCGCTTGTTCGGGAGCGGGCGCCTGGACTCGCGGTCGATGGAGAACTACAGGCGGATAGCGCGCTCATTCCTGCGATCGCGGAAATCAAGTCGGTCTCGTCGGGTGCTGTAGCCGGCCATGCTAATGTGTTGATATTCCCGGACCTGGATGCCGGTAACATCGCCTACAAGCTTGTCCAGCACCTGGGTCATGCCGATGCCATCGGACCTGTACTGCAGGGGTTTGCCAAACCTGTAGCTGACTTGTCCCGGGGAGCAAGTGTAGAGGATGTAGTTGCCACCGCGGCAATCATGGTTTCGATAACATAGCCCGGTTATCCCCCCGGGAAGCTTGTTACTGCGAGGTTTCCATTATTGCAGACACGGGCGGCCAGCCTATTTCCCTGCAACATATTTTTCCAGCTTTTCCAGGTAATGTGCCTTGGCATGTTCAGAAATCCAGGCGGAATTAAACGCGTTACGTGTCAACCGGACAATTTCATCCTTTGTATAGCTGCCATGTTTGTGCATTTCTATAAAAATATTATTCAGGTAGCGGCTTGCAAATTCCGCCGGGTCATCCGTGTTGATGGAAACGAGCAGTCCCAGTTCGAGCATTTCGCGGATACTCTCCAACCGCCGGGGAGCAGGATCTGAAGGCCGCCAGGTAGGGCACATCGTGAGGGGGATCTGCAACTCTCGAACCATTGCAGTTAATTCCGGGCTGTCGATAACATGCAGGCCATGATCGATACGTTCTACCTGCAATAGTTCCAGGCATTGGCGGATATGTTCGATGGAATTCGGCTGGTTGCAATCACAATGTGAGGTCAGACGATAGCCTTCTTCCCGTGCTCGCCTGAATACCTCCACGAACTTCAAAGCGAAATTATTCACTTCATAATTATCCAGCCCCACCCCGATGATCTCATCTTTAAAAGGTTTAGCCATATCGAGTATTTCCATGGAGGATTCGGCACTATGATCCCTCTGGAAACTCATTATCCAGTTTGATTCGATCCCAAAATCACGTCTTCCGTCCCTCCTTGCCTGATTAAGTGCGTTGAAGTATTCGGAAAATACAAGTCCCCGACTGATATGTACCTGTGTTTCGAACATGATTTCCAGATAGACGATGTTCTCTTCAGCAGATTTCTTAAAAAATGCGTAAGCGAGTTCATAGAAATCCTGCCCTGTTTGTAATACACGGAGACAGTTCTCATGGTATTTCAAAAAATTATCCAGCGCCGGTTCGCCATAATCCTGTGCCGCCCACACTTCATCTTCATCCCGGTAGGGGATATCCACACCGTTGCGTTCTGCGAAGCGCAATAACATCAGTGGTTCTACACATCCCTCAATGTGGACGTGCAGTTCCGCCTTGGGCATTCCGGTAATGAAGTCTTTTAAACCGTATGACATTATTCACTTATGGGTTAACACGGCCAGCCCTGTGGCCGCAGGCAACAATTTGCTGTTGTATTGGACACTGAGTCCTGAGCCGCTCAAGTATAACTATCAAGCACCTCGCGGATGATTCCGCACATATCGCCTATTTCCGATTTTTCGATAATGAAAGGTGGCGCAATCAACGCCGCATCTCCCGTGGTCTTGACATGTACGCCGGCATCAAACAGGCGCTTCTGGAAGTCGTGGCCTCGCATGCCCGGTCTCTCTTCAACCAACAGCTCAATAGCAGCCAGCATCCCGTAACCGCGGATATCCGTGATCAGCGGATGCTCCTGCAGGGCAAAAACTGAATCAAGAAAGTAACCGGAGAGGTCTTTGGCCCGCTGAAACAAGTTTTCCTTCTCGTAAATATCCAGTGTTGCCAGGCTTGCAGCGCAGGCGGCAGGATGACCTGAATAGGTGTATCCATGGAAGAATTCAATCATGTCTTCTTCGGCGGCGCCTACGACGGTATCATATATCCGGTCGTGGACGGCAACGCCCGACATGGGCTGGGCAGCATTCGTCATGGCTTTGGCCATCGTTATGATGTCGGGCGTCACGCCGAATTCCTGCGCAGCAAATGCCGAACCGGTGCGTCCGAACCCGGTGATCACCTCATCAAAAACCAGCACTATGTCATATTGATCGCAAATTTCACGCAGCCGCTCCAGGTAACCTTCGGGAGGCACCAGCACACCCGTGGAACCGGCGATTGGCTCGATGAAACAGGCGGCTATCCGACTCTCGCCATACGTCTTAATAATCCGTAACAGATCGTCGGCAAGGTCTTCACCGCCGTCACCGGGTTGACCTTTAATAAATTTCTGGTCGGCTGTTGCCGTACTGCGCATATAGGCCACACCCGGCAGGACACTGGTGAAAGCCTCCCTGTTTTTGACGATACCGGCGAGTGACGTACCCCCGATATTCACTCCGTGATAAGCCCGTTCACGGGAAACAAATATGTTCTTTTGCGATTGCCGTCTCGCAAAGTTATAAGCCATGACAATTTTCATGGCCGTATCAACGGCCTCCGAGCCCGAATTTCCATAGAAGATGTGATTCAACGGTTCCGGCGTTATAGCCGCTAAACGCCTCGCGAGTTCGAACGATTTGGGGTGTCCGCGCAAAAAGGGTGAAGTATAATCAAGTTCCTGAAGCTGCTCATGCACCGCAGTGGCGATCTCGTGACGGCAATGACCACAGGGAACGGAAAACAGGCCGGATGAACCGTCAATAAGGCGTTCACCCCGGTTATTCCATACATGGATCCCTTTCCCTCTTACGATCAGCCGGGGCTCCCGCTTGAAAGATTTATTGTCGGTAAACGGCATCCAGTGGTTTTCCAGGTCAGCACGGGAACAGTGCCGGTTGGTGATTTCACTTTTATCTGTCATGACATCAACCACTTCTGCTAATCTAATGGTCATTCTGTTCACCTGTATAATGTGATTATGCCAACTTTATCTTGCCGGTCATCGGAGATATTACGGGGCGGCCCTGTCCTCAGGTAGTGCCAGAAATGAGTAAGCGATCACACCAGCTAATGTGGACACAACTGATACAACTGGAAGGGTCTGCCCAGGAAAGTTTGCAGATGCAAGTGAGAAAAGGGCTTACCAGGGCAATCCTTGAAGGCAGGATAAGCATGGATTTGCCGCTCCCTTCAGGTCGTGAACTGGCACAGCAACTGAAAGTCTCCCGCAATACGATCGTGCTGGCCTATCAACGCCTTGTAGATGAAGGCTACCTTATCAGCCGGGAGAGACAAGGCTATTTTGTCAATCCGGCGATACTCAGGTCCGCACCACTGTTTCAAGATGAGCAGGATATAACTGATACAGCCACACCGAATTGGCAGACCCGGCTTAATATCGACCTCTCTGTACAACGTAACATTCAAAAACCGGTTGATTGGCAAAAATATAAATATCCTTTTATCTACGGTCAGTCAGACCCTGCCTTATTTCCCATAGCAGATTGGCGGGAATGTGTACGCCAGTCGCAGAGTGTGGCCCTGATTGCAGCAGGGAGTCTGGACTATATTGACCAGGATGATGAAGTGCTGGTAGAGGAGTTGTGTATCCGGGTTTTACCCAGGCGGGGCATATGGATCAAATCGGAAAACCTGTTAGTCACGATCGGCGCCCAGAACGCCTTGTCAGTCATCTCTCAATTGCTTTTCAACAAAGATACCGTGATAGGTATTGAAAATCCCGGCTACCCCGATGCCCGGAATTTATTTTTATTACGCACCGAACAACTGGTGTTACTCGATGTTGACGAAAACGGTCTGGTCATCAATGACAAAATCGACAGGTGCGATTATGTCTATGTGACCCCCAGCCACCAATCACCTACAACCGCCACCATGCCTTTAAACAGGCGCAAAGCTTTACTGGAAAAAGCGAATACGCACGACCTGATAATAATAGAAGATGATTATGAATCGGAGGCAAATTATATCCACCAGGCAAATCCGGCTTTAAAAAGCCTTGATAAGGACAACCGGGTCATCTATTGCGGCAGTTTGTCGAAATCGCTGGCGCCGGGTCTGCGCCTCGGGTTTCTTGTCGCAGACCCTGAGTTGATACAACAAGCACGTATGCTGCGGCGGCTTTTGTTACGTCATCCCCCTGCGCTGGTACAACGTACAGTTGCCTTGTTTCTACAGCTTGGACATTATGACTCCCATGTCAGTCGTATTAACCAGGTGTTAAAGAGACGTTGGGAACACATGTGCGCGGCGTTGGAACAATACCTGCCTGATGCAACGGACATTCCAGAATTCGGCGGTACGGCATTCTGGGTAAGGGGCCCCGCTGCATGTGACGCTCGTCTGCTCGCGCAGTCATGTGCCGTACAAAGCATCTTGATTGAACCGGGAGATGTTCATTTCGGCCAGGACCACCCCCCGATGAATTATTTTCGTCTCGGTTTCTCTTCAATAACAGAGGGCAGGATAAATGACGGTATCTCCCTGATCAGTAAGAAAATAGACCGTATGTGACAGACAGGATACTGATAATTTCGTCTTCTGGAACTTGGGATACAACATAACTGGCTCTATTTTCCGCATGCTTACATATGTACAGTGAGCCTTTCTGCAATGAGCGTCCACGCCACAAACCATGATTACAGGTAAAATCAGACAATGACACGAATGAGCCCAAGCGAAGCCCTTGTGGAAACAATGGTCGCCAACGGTGTAACCAGGATCTTCGGCATTATGGGTTCCGCTTTTATGGATGCCATGGATATCTTCGAGCCTGCCGGGATATACATGGTGTCGGTGGTACATGAACAGGGGGCGGCACACATGGCGGATGGATATTCGCGGGTGAGCGGCCGCCATGGCGTGTGTATCGGCCAGAACGGACCGGGAATCAGCAATTGTGTTACGGCCATCGCTGCCGCGTATTGGGCTCACTCTCCGGTGGTCATCATCACGCCGGAAGCAGGCACCATGGGCACGGGACTCGGCGGGTTCCAGGAAGCCAACCAGTTGCCCATGTTCCAGGAGTTCACGAAATACCAGGGGCACGTCAATAACCCGAAACGCATGGCTGAAATCGCGGGTCGCTGCTTCGAGCGGGCTCTCTCGGAAATGGGCCCCGCCCAGTTAAATATTCCACGGGATCATTTCTATGGTGAACTAGACGTGGAAATCCCGCAGCCGCGCGCCCTGGACAGGGGACCCGGTGGCGCTACGAGTTTGAATGAAGCGGCAGAGCTTTTAGTCAACGCGACATTCCCCGTCATAATCTCCGGCGGTGGTGTCGTGATGGGTGATGGTGTGGATGAATGTAAAGCGCTGGCCGAACGTCTCGGCGCCCCGGTAGTCAACAGTTATCTGCACAACGATTCCTTCCCTGCAAGCCACCCGCTCTGGTGCGGACCCTTAGGATACCAGGGGTCCAAAGCCGGTATGAAACTCATCAGTAAGGCTGACGTCGTATTAGCGCTTGGCACCCGGCTGGGACCCTTTGGGACATTGCCCCAGTACGGAATGGAATACTGGCCGGAGGACGCGCAAATCATCCAGGTGGATGCGGATCACAAAATGCTGGGGCTGGTAAAGAAGATTTCTGTCGGTATCTGTGGCGATGCCAAAGCCGCCGCCGCCGCATTACTGTCCCGCATTGACGATAAATCCCTGGCTTGTGACGCCAGTAAGGCGCAGCGCGCAAAAGTTATCGAGCAGGAAAAAGAAACCTGGGAAAAAGAACTGGATGAATGGCGCCATGAGAAAGACGATTTCAGCCTGAAAGTGATAGCAGAGGCAGAGGACAAATTGCTGTCCCCGCGCCAGGTCCTGCGGGAACTGGAAAAGGCCATGCCGGCCGATGTCATGGTATCCACCGACATCGGCAATATCTGTTCGGTGTCGAACAGCTATCTGCGCTTTGAACGACCGCGCAGCATGTTTGCCGCCATGAGTTTCGGCAACTGCGGTTACGCCTTCCCTACCATCATCGGCGCCAAACTGGCCGCCATGGACCGTCCGGCGGTCTCCTATGTAGGTGACGGCGCCTGGGGCATGAGCATGGGTGAGACCATGACCTGTGTGCGCGAGGGCATCCCGGTCACTTCGGTGGTGTTCAACAATATGCAATGGGGCGCGGAGAAGAAGAATCAGGTGGATTTCTACGGGCGCCGTTTTGTTGCCGGCGACCTGAAGAACCAGAGCTTTGCCGGTATTGCGCGGGCCATGGGCGCTGAAGGTATTGTCGTTGATAAACTCGAAGACGTCGGCCCTGCCCTCACCAGGGCCATAGATGCCCAGATGAATGACGGCAGGACGACGATACTCGAGATTATGTGTACCCGGGAGTTAGGTGATCCGTTCCGTCGGGACGCCTTATCCAAACCGGTGCGCCATCTGGATAAGTATCAAAACTACACCTGAGCACAGGGGCTGTTATTACGGGGCGCCCAGGCCCAATTTAACCAGTGCCTTTTTATAAGCAACAGCGCATGCATCAGCGTGGGTGTGCCGTTCGTTCCTTAAATTAAGCAGGTAGTCTTTGGAGTACAAGTTTTCTATCAGGGCTTTATCTTCACGGTTTACCTGAAGCATATACTCCAACTGTGCCCTGGGATCTTCACATTCCGATATGACTATCTGATAGACGGTAGATCGATAAGCGGAATTGGGTGATACGACATCGTGAATGGCATACCTTACCCTGCCGTCTTCCTCCTGATCAACCAGCATAGAGCAAAAGGGTAATGTCAATTCTGATACCAGAGTAAAGTCTCTTGTCAATCCGTCCACTGCGGAACGGCTTATTTTCACCCGTCTCAGCAAGTGCGGTACTGTCTGATCCACAACGAATTCCGGTATACTTGGATCTTCAGGATTGCCAAACGTGTCTGCATGTACGAAAGGGAGATGCGCCGGGTCATTAAAATTCTCCACATGGCGTGGCGCTGATGCTTCCCACACTTCGGAATTGACTGTAATCGTCGTATCCGGGTTATCCATCACATTTTCATTCTCAAGAATGGGCCATTCCGGCAGGGGTAATAACGGGTCGGGGGTCAGACAAACCCAGAGCAAACCGTATCGTACCAGGTTCCGGTAGGTGTGCAGGTTAAAACTGGCGGCGATGGGTGCGCTCTGGTTCTCCCGCGCCGGGATCTTGATACATGTCCCGTCAGCAGCGAATTCCAACCCATGGTAGGGGCAGATAATCCTGTCTTCTTTCACATGACCCATGCTGAGCGGCGCGCCTCGGTGAGGACAGATATCCCTGGCTACGGTAATACCCTCTCTGGTTCGAAAAATCACCAGAGGCAAATCCAGTAACATAAACCGGTGCGGATTTTCACTTATGTCATCGACAAGAGCCACCGGGTGCCACATCGCTGCAAGAACCAGCCAGTCAGTCTTTTTGATAGCGGAAATTTCTGGATAACCGGAAGCTTCACTTGCATAATTTGTTGGTGAAAACATCGGTGATATATCCTGACGATATAAACTTTTACTACCTTATTTCTTCAATCATTTGTGCAAAGGGTCTCAGACCGGAGTAAAAAATAAAAAAGGCAACCGGAACGAAAATCCCTGCGAACAGTGACAGGGAATATCGTATCAATAACGGATCCTTAAACACATAGTCTGTAAAAAACGCCACCACAAACGGACCGAGGCCTGCTCCGACAAGTATCAATACAAACAGGTAAATCGCTAATATCTGGCCGCGAAATTCATTGGGTGTGACCTGGGTAATGCACGCCATACCGACGCCTACATGAATGCCCACGAAAAATAATGTCGGCGCCAACAGACACAGGACCACAACAGCATTCTGTACCAACGGCGCCAGGATAAAAAACAATAAGCCGACAGCGCCATAGACAGATACCCGCAAATAGGCATCAGCACGCTTTTTTCCGATCAGCCAGTCTGCCCAGACACCACCGAAAAAGGTCCCGGTGCCGCCACAAACCAATACCAGCAGGCCGAAAATCAAACCTACTTCGCCTGGCGTCCAGGCAAAATTACGAATAAACAAAGTAGGCGTCCATGCCAGCAAGCCATAGCCCAACATGGCTGTGGTGGAGTAACCCAGGGTGATGGTTGTGTACACGCGTAAATGTGACGCAATGAACCGGAAGGTTTCACTCAGCGGCAACGTTTCCTGTTCGTTCCCTGGTTGCAATAATTTATCATGCCGGACGGGTTCCCTGACGGTCAACAATACCAGCAAGCCAACCAGCACACCGGGTAGTCCGACAACAATAAATGTGGTTTGCCATGGCTGCAGCACACCCACCAGGGGTAACTCCAGTGCCGCGCTGTTTGCCACCATTTGTACGACAAGCCCACCCAGGATAAACGACATTCCTCCACCTACGTATGGCCCCATGGCCAGGAGACTGATAGGTTTACTGCGTTTATCCCTGGGGAAATAGTCGGAGATCATCGAATAACCACAGGGCGATAAAGTCGCCTCGCCTACGCCGACACCGACGCGGGCCAGGAAGAACACCCAGAAGGTTTTCGCCAATCCGCAGCAAGCGGTCATAATGCTCCATGCCGCGATGCCTACGGCAATTAAAGTCCGACGATTTTTATAGTCCGCCAGACGTCCTATGAGAATTCCCACAAGCGCATAAAATATAGCGAAGGCGAAACCGTGCAACACACTGATCTGCGTGTCGGTCAAGCCTAAATCCGCTTTAATGGGTTCTATCAGTAAACTGATGATTTGCCTGTCTATAAACGAGACAATATTGGCGATCATCAATACCGTTGCGACGTACCAGGAGTAGACAGGATTGGGATAAGCATCATTAAGACCATCATGAACTGGTGAATGATCGGTCATACCCAATCAAAAACGATAAGAGACAGTGCCTCCAATTTGTCGAGGTGGACCACCCGGTATGGATAAATGTTCAGCGATGAAAGTGAATCCATCAGCGAGCCATTCTTCATCGGTGAGGTTCTTGACCCAGAGTCTCGCGTCCCACTTATCGTCAGGACTGGTATAACCAATGCTGGCATTCAGTATCCAAAAAGCATCCTGTGACTCGTAATCTGTATCTGTATCAGTGAAATTTTGATTATCCCGCCAGTGCGGATTGAAAGTTAGATCCAACCGGCCGCCTTGCGTCACCGGCACCGTATAAGTGAAAAACGCATTCATGGTTAAAGCCGGCGTTTTAGCGGTCCTGTTACCGGTTACATCGCCTCCCCCAAAACCGAGATCAAAACTGGTGCTGACGAATTCGGCCTCTGTCCAGGCAAAACTTGTATAAATATTAAATTGCTCAACCGGCTGCCAATCAAGTTCAACTTCAGCGCCGTAGCCTTCCACATCACCAAAGTTTGCCAATAACGATATACTGCCTAACTCACCACGCGCACCCGGAATCTCAACAAAACCGATTTTGTCCGTATAATCGTAATAATAACCTGATGCGTTCAGGCGCAAGGTCCCATCCAGGAAATCACCTTTGAAGCCGGCTTCATAATTGCTCAAAAATTCCGGCTCGGTGACCTCAAATTCATCGTCGGCCAGCGCGCCACCATTAAAATCACCCCCTCTGAAGCTGCGCGACCAGGTAAACCAAAGGTTGACTTCTTCCGTCAGTGCGTATTGCAATGAAATTCTTGCGCTGGGTTCGAACCAGTCTTCTTCCTGATTATCCTCATCAGCCAGTATGACGTGCGGCAAGCCGAACCACAGATCTTTACCGATAAACGTGTTGGTTAAAGTGGGATTAGGCGGTGCGAGACTACCGGCAAGAATAGCGCCCACCCGTTCATCCCAGGTTAACCTGACGCCGGCAGTCGCGGTAAAACGATCGGTAAAATCATAGGAAACTTCGCCGAATATCGCCTTGTTTTCAGACTCTATGATATTTAAGCGTCCGGCACTGGTACCACCAAATGCCAGAATATAGTTGGATCGAAAGTAGGTAAGTTCATCATCATAATAGAAACCACCTATTACCCAACTCCATGGACCATCACCATTGGAAGACAACCTAGCCTCCACACTCCATTGTTCGTGTTCATCATCAAAATTAGCGCGTAATACCCCGGATGGAGCGCCGTCCGTTTCATTTAAATCCTGCCGTTCGTTAGTCTGAAACGCCGCAATTACTGTTGCAGTAACCGCATCGAACTCATAATCAATGAACAAAGCTGTTTGAAACAACTCCATTTTGGAAAACCCGTCTTCCCCTTGCTCAGTCGTATATAAATCAGAATCTGCCACGTTACCTAACAGGTTTACACAGGTGGTGCCGGGCCGGCCCCGCAGGGGATCAGTACAGGAGAACCCGAAATCAAACGGATGTGCGCCCAGGCCAAATGCCTTGTGTGGGGTGTCCTCACCATCCATTTCACTATAGGTAACGGACAATCTTGTTGTTAAACGGTCATTCGGTTCCCAAACCAGTTGACCCCGGACAGCGCCCCAGTCATAACCACCGGTATCATCGTCTCCGGTTGCTGCCGGATTCACATTTTCAAAATAACCATCAAGGGTACGGAAAGTACCACTGATACGGGCAGCCACCGTGTCAGACAGGGATATACCGACTGCCCCTTCAAAGGCGTATTGATCATATTCAGCTGCGGTCACGCTGGCATAACCATTGGTTTCCCCACCCACCTCCGGCTTGACAGACACATAATTAACCAATCCGCCTGTGGTATTTCTACCCCATAATGTTCCTTGTGGCCCTTTCAACACTTCAACGCGGTCCAGATCGAAAACCAGGCCGGATGTGCCGAAGTTTGAGCCGAAAACAACACCATCCTGATAAATCGCCGTCGCATTTCCTGCAGATGACTGGAAATCATCAACACCTACTCCTCGCAGGCTGTACTCTACCTTCCCAAAACCGGTACCGGCTGTAGTCAAACCAGGAATTGAATCCAACAGCTCTCTACCTTGGGCAATTGCGCGTTTTCTTATAGTAGTTCCGGTTATAGCCGACACAGCGATGGGTACATCTTGCAGACTTTGTTCCCGCTTTTGCGCCGTTACGACTATCTCTTCAAGTACACCCTGGGCCGTAACCGGATTAGAAAAAATGAATAACAAAGCACAATATAGCGTGACACTTGCCAACTGTTTAAAACTGGTGAAAATGCGCTGCATTTTTATCCCCCCAAGTGACCTATTATTATCGCTAGTCTCGTCATGCAACTATTATAGAACAGGCTTTACTGACAGAAGGAAATGTAATCCACACTACCACGTCCAAGTAGAGCCAATCAACATTTAACCGTAGTACCAAGAATAAATTCAATGTTCACCATACACTAAACAATAGAAACTATCAGGCCCAGGATTTAACATCAAAATATACCAATCCATCAGCCCTTACCTCCCATCCGACTATAGAGTTGAGATGATAAGGCGCACCCAGACCTCTCTCGTCCCTTAATGCTTCATGGGTAGGCTGGATGTAACCGGTCTGATCAACAGCACGACTCATAATCACCGCAGGTTTACCCTGCCAGTTCCAGAGGTAACGGAACCGTGTATGGGATTTTGCCAACACAGGTTCCTGAAGTTCCGCAACAGACCAGTTCTGTCCGCCATCAGTGCTGACTTCCACTTTTACTATCTTGCCTGCTCCACTCCAGGCAAGACCGCGTACCTCCAGCCACCCGGGTTCTATTTTCTCCGGATAGGCTGGTGAGGTAATCACCGAATTGGCCTCCATTTCAAAACTGAACTGGCGAATACGGCCATCAGGTAACGGTTCGGAATATTTTGAAGTCTCTTCCCTGGTCATAAACGGTTGCTCCCCAAGCTCAAGTCGCCGCAACCATTTAATGCTTGTATTGCCTTCCCAGCCGGGCAGCAACAGTCTTACCGGGTAACCTTGAGCGGGTCGTAATGGTTCACCGTTCTGGGCGTAAGCAACCAGTGCATCATCCCATGCTTTCTCGACGGGAATACTTCGGGTCATGACTGCGGCATCATTGCCTTCGGCCAAAAACCAGCTTGCCCTTGGACTGATTCCTGCTTCACGAAACAGCGTGCTGAGCTTTACCCCGGTCCACTCACTCTGGCTGGTGAGGCCGCGTAAAGTCTGCGGCGTGTTTTTCCTGTCGGCCCAGAAATATTCACCGGTGTTGCCGGAACACTCGATGAAGCACGACCGGGTTATGGCCGGGAAACGCTTCAACTCGTCAAGTGAAAATTTCAAGGGTCTCTCGACCATGCCATGGATAATCAGCTTGTATTTATCCGGGTCAATCAGCGGTATCCCTCCGTGATGACGCTCGAAGTGCAAATCGGCAGGAGTGATTGTTCCGTGTAAATCCTGCAGGGGTGTCGTGGACAAAATATTGGATATTACCTTGCGCTCCGGTTTTTCGAATGGCGAGCGTTCACCCAAGGCAGCGGGTGGCGCACCCTGCTGTTTAGTCGGATCAATTGTTATATCAGCGACCGTCTTATGTAGTACAGCAACACCTGCCGCGCCGGTTGCCGTTGCGGAAAGAAAACGCCTGCGTGAAATCATTGCATCAGACCGGTCAGTCGGTGATTCGGGGTTTTTACTGTTGCTCATTTTATCTTGCACCTTCCGTCTGCGACAAAACGGTTACGTGCAGGCATATCTATGCTTGCGAGATTTTCTGCGGTTAGTACCGTTTCCTCCGGTATAAGTTTGTTCAGGTACAACAGGTAAGCCGTGATACTGTAGACTTCATCGGAACTCAGGCTGCCGGGTGAGGCAAAAGGCATCGAACGATTAATGTAATCAAACAAGGTGGTGGCGTAAGGCCAGTAATTGCCGATGGTCTTCGCTGCAAACTTTTCATCAGGAAACGGATAGGATTGCGCATCGCCGTGGCCCGCCAATGCATCAAACGGTTTCCCCTGTCCATTTTCACCATGACAACTCTGGCACAATGAACCGTAAAGTTTCCTGCCGCCGGATACCGTACCCTTGCCGTCAGGCAGTCCTGATCCATCCGCAGTTACATCCTTGTCCCAGGCATTGATCTCTTCTGTAGTTGCCATTGTTCCTATTCCGAATAAAGCCGGCCAATCCGGATAATAATCGGGCCCTGTACCGATAGTGGCCTCATCGCAACTGCTGTTGTCACTTTCAAGAGCAGTTAAACCGTCCCCGGCACTGAACAAAATAATGAAAATTACGGCAGGCAGATAAGGATAATTTTCGTTATTCAGTTTCATCATCCTGGATATGTTGCTGTGTACAATAGGATTCCGGGGCCGAAAGCTGTATATGTCATATTTTATATCATCAAGTCATCCTGAATACTCGCCTGGTATGATCATTTGCGGCGGTGTGGTACCAATAAACTGCATACAAAATATGAAATATATCTAAAATAACACTGTATGCCGGTTATTTACGTTAAATATTTCCCGTTTATAAAGACGCCGGGAATCTCATCTGTAACCTAAGGAGACTGGGCGTGTTCTTACCAAGCGATCATTCAAAAACTGCATCAACACTCCCGCGTAACTGCAGCCTGAGTAAAAACGACTGGGAAATCCTGGCCGGCCTCTGGCATCCGGTAGCATTCTCCGGGGATATCGGCCATAAACCCGTTGCGGCAAAGCTGCTGGACGTGCCCCTGGTCATCTACCGCACCAGTTCGGGCATCACCGTCGCCAAAGACCTTTGCGTACACCGCGGTACGCCTCTGAGCCTGGGCTGGCTCAAAGACGATATGATAGTGTGTCCCATGCATGCCCTGCATTACGATGCGGAAGGCAGGTGCCGCCTTATCCCTTCAGTGGAAGACAAGAACCGTCCCATCTCGGAACGCCTGCGTCTCATTACGTTTCAATCCGTAGAGCGTTACGGCATTATCTGGGTCTGCCTGTTGAATGATGAACCCGGCATACCTCTTCCCGAATGGCCTGACCTGGAAAGTGACAGGTTCGCCGCCGACCCTGATATTAAAAAGATGGCCATTGATGAGATCTGGAATTGCTCAGCGTCACGGCATACCGAAAACTTTAACGACGCAGCGCACCTGTCCTGGGTCCACGCAGATTCTTTCGGCAACCCGGAACAACCCGAAGTACACGAGATTGAGGTGGATACGTCAATACCGTATGTGCTCAAGCGTGAGCGTCAACTGGCGGAAAAAACACTGGGACAGGAACGTCTTTCTCACTTTACCGCGGAATTGACCCTGCCATTCTCATCCGCCCTGGTGGAAAAAGTTGGTAACGGTAACCTGGGCTACGCGATATATGATGCGGCCTGCCCCATGTCGGCAAGCGAGACACGGATATTTCAGATCATCTGGTCCGGTTTTCCTGATAGCTATCCCCACTCTCACGTACAGTTGTGGGAGCAGGTAAACCGGGAGGACATTGCCCTTGTATCAAGACAAAGTCCTGAAGAAGTTCCGCTGGATGTGCGCGAAGAGATTCATATCCCCGCCGACGCGGTTTCCCTGGCCTACCGAAAAGCCATGAAAGAACTCGGTTTGGGCGCGCCCCGGTTTGTAACATAAACCACCAGCGCGGCCGTCATAAGCCCGCCGGTCAACGTAAAAACACCCAATGCCGTTGCATTCCAATGATCCATTATCAAACCGCCAACGGCCGGCGCGATGGCAATAGCACCCAGAAATGAAGTGGATGCAATTGATGCCCAACGGCCGTCCCGGTCAAGGGCCGCCGCCGCACCAAGAAGATAAGGTAAGGTAAAAAAGTAACTTATATTATTGAGTAAAACCGCAACGGTATACACGACGGGATGCGGTACTGCACAGATCAACAGCCAGGTAACGCCGTTGAAGAGTATTCCGGCAATCACCGGCATGATCCTGCCAAATCGCAGGTCCAGCCATGCAGCCAGCAAGCCACCCGTCATCCCGATGATAAAACCTGCTCCCAGCAATCCGCTGATTTGTTCGATCGCCAGACCTGACCGCTCACCCATGATGGCCAGATAAGCCCACGGCGCACTGACAACCATCACCCAGTTGAGAAGCGCAAAAAGGGTCAAACAGCCCAGGACAAAATGAGGCAATCGGGACTTTGTATTGTTTTGTTTTTCTACAACGTTGGCGGGGAAACAGTACAACAGCGGCAAGGTACAAAACACAATCAATGCCAACACGCCGTAACCACCTCCGACACCGTAACCTTTCACGGCATAACCGGCCAGCCAGAGTGTTTTCCAATATGAAATGAGCCTGAAGGGGGGACGTGATTCCAACATGAAATGAGCCTGAAATAGCCCGTGTTTCCGTTCATGATACGAGGATGAAAACGATCATGAATGCAAATGACTTAACGCGCATCGACCAGGTGCGTGACTTTCTGTCGGGGACCCAACGGGTGGCCTTTGAGGTGGCCGGCGACAAGCAGAGCCGTTACGATTGGGTGCGGCGGACCCTGGTCAGGTTTGATTATTTGAGGTGTAACAAAGCGGACAAAGGGACGCTGATGGGTTACCTGATGAAGGTGAGCGGGTACTCCCGTGCGCAGGTGAAGCGGTTGATTAAACGCTACCGGGAGACGGGCAAGCTGGCGCCGCGGCAGTGTACGGCGCGGGGCTTTGCCCGGCGCTACACGAAGGTCGATATGCGCCTGCTGGCGGCCATGGACGAGCGCCATAATACGCCCAACGGGTTGACCTTAAAGAAGCTCTGTGAACGGGCTTATTCAGTCTTCGGCCAGGCCGAGTACGAGCGCTTGGCCGGCATCTCGGTCTCGCACCTGTACAACCTGCGCCAGTCTGAGACCTACCGGCGTCAGCGCCATACGGTGGCGAAGACCCGGCCGGTCAGCCTGCCCATCGGTGAGAGGCGCAAGCCGCAGCCGGACGGTCACCCGGGCTATATCCGCATCGATACCGTGCACCAGGGCGATTTAGACGGGGAAAAAGGGGTTTATCACGTCAATGCCGTGGATGAAGTGACCCAGTTTGAGGTCGTGGTCAGCGTCGAGCGCATCAGCGAGATCTACCTCATCCCGGCGCTGGAGTACCTGCTGGAGAGCTTCCCGTTCGTCGTCCTGGGGTTCCATGCCGACAACGGCTCGGAATACATCAACAAACAGGTGGCCCGGCTGCTGGAGAAACTGCGCATCGAACTGACCAAGTCCCGCGCCCGGCACAGCAACGACAATGCCCTGGTGGAATGCAAGAACGGCCACGTGGTGCGCAAGCTCCTGGGCCACGCCCACATCCCGCGCCGCTGGGCCGGCCCACTGAATGACTTCCACCGCCGGCACCTCAATCCTTACGTCAACTACCACCGGCCCTGTCTGTTTCCGGAGACCGTCACCGACAAGAAGGGGAAACAGCGCAAGCGGTATCCTTACGAGTCCCTCATGACACCCTATGAGAAACTTAAATCCATCCCCGATGCACAGACCTGTTTGAAACCGGGGGTTAGCTTTGACATACTGGACAAAGTCGCTTACCACATCAGCGACAACGCGGCTGCCGACGCGCTGCAACAGGCGCGCCGGGAACTCTTTACAACCATCCATGAACAGGAATACAAACGGGCTTGAGGTCGGGACAGAATCTCTCTCTCTACAGGCTCATTCCAGTATTGGAAAATACTGCCAGATCATGACTGCCATTACCATCGCATTGAACGTTTTGACCAACGCGAACATGCGATCGGGAGCAGTAGCAGCGGCAATTATGGCGCCACCTACGGCCAGGGTGGCGCCGGCACCCAATCCTGCAAAAAAGCGCATTAACAGTAACGTCGTATATGACGATATAAACTGGATACTGACAATGTGCATCGTTACCGCTACCAGGCAACCGATGATCGCCGTTTTACGTTTGGGCAACCTGTTAATGAACGGCCCTATCAGTATTGCTGTCAACGCGATACCGGTAAACTCCGCTGACACCAGATAACCCGCTTTACCGGTGGCCATGGACATATGCTGCGTAATAGCCTGGACAATCAGCGGCGCCAGGGCCTGAGCCAAATTCCCAACCAGAAAGGCCCCCCAGCCGGCGAGGAAGATTAACCCGTTGCGCCGATCAAGATTTAACAATTATTTAACCTGTAGTATCTGACTCCAAATCTTTGCCGACGTAATCAAGCACTTCGTATAACACGTCCGTATCGCCGATGTGGTTGGCCAGCATCAAAATCACCTTGGCATTGATTTTATGGCTCAGCTCGGACGTCAATCCTTCGTGCAGTTCAATCAGCCGGGCGTAAAAGTCATCCGGGCTGGCGACACCAAGCTCAGTCCGGAGTTTATTTGTCACCGGCTCACCCTTCCAGCGCCTCCCACATCTCGGAATCCCGTTCGGCGGTCCAGATCTGCGGGTCGGCAATGCCGGAGGCAATATCGTAGGCGCGCGCCACGTCAAACGGCAGGCAGTGGTCGAAGATCACCCATTCACCGAATTCCGGTTTCAGGGTGGCGTAGGTATCCTTGTAGATTTGCTTCAAATCCTTTCCCTGTTTTTTGCCGGCTTCAACAGCCTGGTACATCGCGGTAACAAACGCGCGGGTCCCGCCTATGCCCTCTTTGATGGTCTCCAGTGTCATCAGGGCATCGCCGCGGCCGGGGACCACAGCAAGCGGGTCCAGTGCAGTGATGTTGTCCAGGGTAGCAGGCCAGTCAAGCAGGTAGGCATCGCCGGTATAAGGCGTGGCCCCGTACTCGACCAGGTCGCCGCTGTACAGCACCCGCTCCTCCGGCAACCAGACCACGGTATCGCCCTTGGTATGGCCCCGTCCCAGTTGCATGATCCTGACCTCTGTGTCACCCATCCACAGGGACATCTCTCCCTTGAAGGTAATCGTCGGCCAGGTCAGGCCCGGAATGCTCTCATAGCCGTTGAACAACCTCGGGAACCGTTCGAACTCGGATTTCCAGTCCTGCTTCCCGCGCTCGACGATGAGGTCGTATGTATCCCGGCTGGAGATAACGTGCTCCGGCTTGTAGGCGCTGGCGCCCAGTACCCGCACCGCGTGATAATGGGTCATGACCACGTACTTGACGGGTTTGTCCGTGACCGACCGTATTTTTTCCAGCACCCGTTCGGCCATGAGCGGCGTGGCCTGCGTGTCGATAACCATGACGTCGTCGTCGCCGATAATTACGCCGGTATTCGGATCGCCTTCCGCGGTGTACGCATAGGCATTGTCCGCCAGCCGGCTGAACGTTATCTCTTTTTCACCCAGGTCCGCCTTGGAAGCGAATTCTTTTACCATTTCTGTTTAATCCTCAGTTAAATTAACCATTCGGCCTGCATTGTAGTCTTCGGAACCGTAACGGGCAATCAATTGTATAAGTAACAATATAATGCATTGGAAAGCAGGACGGTCTTACTCTATATGCGCAAGCCGTTCCTGTTTCAGCACCGGCGGCAGTTGCAGCGGCCGGACAAGAACGTCATGACGATCGTCGTCAGCGCGATGCCCCACATCTCTGCCGAGGCGATGTAGCGGGCCTGTTGCTCGCTGAATTTCAGGTATTCCCTTTTTATTCTATCCGGTCAATGACAACGTGCCGATATCCACGATATGACCACCACCATCGGCGACAAGCGTGGCCCCGGTCACAAACGAGGCGTCATCGGATGCCAGAAATTCAACACAGGCAGCAATCTCTTCCGGTTCTCCCATGCGTTGCAGCGGCGTATATTGTGTTGTCAAGGCCCTGGCTTCATCAAGGGTCAGTCCTTTACGGCTTGCCAGACTCGCCATCTCCTCATCGCTCATCGGGGTTTTCACCCAGCCGGGGCAGAGAGTATTTGCCCTGATCCCCTGTGCACCGTAGTCACAGGCCAGGGACTTTGTCAGGCCGATAAGCGCATGCTTGCTTGTGATGTAGTCGGTCAGGCCCTGGCATGAGCGGATGCCGGCTACGGAAGAAATACTCACGATAGCGCCGCCGCCTCGACTTGTCATAGCAGGGATGGCAGCCCTGGTAATCTGCATAACCCCCGCCACGTTTACATTTATTACCTCTTGCCATTCGGCTTCGTTCAGCGTTGTCACGCTTCCCGCCGAAGACAATATACCTGCATTGGCGATCACTATATCCAGGCCGCCGAATTCAGCGACTGTTTGCGCCACGGCTGCAGCGCAGTCATTCTCACTGGCGGTGTCACCCTGGATGGCCAGGCAGTTCAACCCGGTGGCAATTTCGGCGATGGGTTCCCGGCGGCGGCCCGTTATGGCCACGGCCGCACCGGATGCAGCGAAGCGCCTGGCAACGGCAGCGCCTATGCCGGTGCCGCCCCCGGTAATTAACGCAACTTTACCCTCCAGCCGTTTATCCATAAGGTGTTTACCTGGAGACCAGGACGCTAACCTTCCCCGGAAAGAGCAATACTCAGGGCCTGTTTGCGAAACTCGTTTTCAAACCCGCGTGCAATTGGCGCAATTTTCTTATCAGGTCCGAGTACAACCATCATTCCGTCGACCAACGCGATAAGGTGTAATGCCTTGTGATTAACCGCTTTCTCATTGAGGGCAGGATTTAACCCGGTGATCAATTTGGACATGGCGCTCAGGGCGTATTGATAGAATTCCTTTTTACATTTGGCAACATGTGGATCGTGTGCGGACATGCCATATATCTGGAAGAAGAATCCTCTTGTAATCGGCTTTTTTAAATCCTCCAGCAGATAATTAATGTGTGCTAAAAATTGTTGTTCGGGGTCATCGCCGGCCTGACTTATTGATTTCTGAAAATCCTTCTCATAGTTTTGAATGGTCTCCTCTATCAAGGCATGAATGATATTGTGTTTCGTCTTGAAGTAATAAGTCAGGTTTCCCATGCTCAGGTTAAGCCTTGAGCAGAGGTTGCGCAGGGTGAAGTTTGCATAGCCTTCAAATGCGAGGATTTCGCGAGACAATTTTAAAATTTCATGAACCCGCATTTTTCCTTTTACATGACGAGCCGTGCCTTCAGTTAATCGTTTGTTTACTATGAGTTGATCAATGACTTCTTCCATTGGATTTTTCTGGTAATAATTAATGAATACAGGGTGTGGAGCACACACCGCAAAGGCCGTTACTACATTTCGTTAATACAGCTACTTGCTTGTATCAAACTCCCCGACGACATACATCTCACCCTGGCTCATCCACTCACCTTCGATCTTTTCCCACAGGAAGAGCATTTTAAAGGTAAAGGGTTCCGCGGCAGGATCGGCCGGGTTGACATGAAAATTCACCCAGTCCCAACCTGAATTGCCGCTCACCTGGGTCTTGTAGGACTCGATTTTAACATTACCACCGATAATATCCGGATTTTCATAAACCGGCCGAATGCCTTCCGTACCTTCGTGTGACACGCCATCAGGCCCGACAGACAACACGTCGCCGGTATAGAATTTTTCCAGGATGGGTTTCGGATCATTATTGGCAAAGGCCATCTCTTTTATATCGTACTTGGCCCTGATTGCCTTTTTGAAGGCTCCCAGCTCGTTGTCTGCAGCCGCAGCAGTTCCCGCTACCGATAAAAGTATTATTGTTGCCACGAACGTCAAAATATTTTTATTCATTGCATTTCTCCAGTTTTATGATTTATAACAACAAACCTGTTTGGCGTGCTTCTACGACCGGTAACAGACACCTTCGCTCCGGAAGTTGCAAATCTTTGAGCAATAGCAGCACCAATCCCGGTCCCTCCTCCCGTAATTAACGCTACCTTTCCATCTAATCGCATTCGGCTTCAGCCAGTTGCTTGACCAGGCGACGCATTTCAACGCCAGGCTTGTCTGACCCGACGTGTATTTCCTCGAACGCGTCCGGGTCCCGATCCAGGATAATCTGCATATCGGCGGTTGCGTCCATATCTTCCTGAAACGCGCCTTGCAGCATCTCTTTAATCTTTGATGTATAGGCCTTGTCCTCGATGAGATAATTCCTGCTGAAACAGTAAAAATAGTGGCAACTGCTTTGGGTTTCGGGCGTCAGGAAGTGAGTAATATAGCTCCTGTATTTAATCTTCCCGGCGTCGTCTTTTAAATACTCCCAGCCATCATGAACCGCAGGCGAACGGAAGCTGCCGCCTTCCGACTGGGTCATTTTTTTCACCTCCTCCTGCAATGAGGGTGGGAAAAACGAAGGCGTCACCGTATAGCCCAGATCCCTCTTGAAAGTCACTGTTTCATCAGTGACCTCCGTCTCTACACCCGCCGAAATGTATTCTTCAGCCGGGTTAAACGACGCGGCATGCAGATAATTGAAATGTGTCAAATCCATCAGGTTCTCATGCATCAGCATATAGCTTCCCGGGCAGTGGCTGTACCCGAGGTTATAGGCATATCCCTCGTCTGTCAAAAAAGGTAATGAAGGGATCCTGGCGGGGTCCGCCGCTTCGGGATCGCCCATCCATATCCAGACAACAAGCCCTGTTTCCACGAGAGGATAGGCGCGTGTGCGGACATTGGACGGGTGCTGCTTCTGGCTGGGCACATTAATGCAAACGCCCTCGGAATTAAATTCCATCCCATGATAACCGCATATGATGTTGTCTGAGGACAGACGCCCTTTCGAAAGAGGGTAAGAGCGGTGCGGACAACGATTGCGCAATGCGACCGGTGTGCCGTCCCGTTTTCGATACATCACAACAGGCCGATTGAGTATCCAGCGCTCCTTCAGCGAATAATCAATCTCATCGCTATAGGCCGCCACGTACCAGTAGTTGTATAAAAGCGGTGTTTTGACGTTCGCAAGAAACCGATTGAACGCTTTGGCGCGCGCTTGCGCCTGGTTAGTTGACATAGCAGTTAAACTTCTATTAAGACATATCCAATATTTGCTTGGCTGCCCGTTCTCCTTCTTCTGCGGCCGTGTTCCACAATTGCGCACCGGTGAGTTCGGAATGGCCGAATGCGATACGGCCATGAGGCTCGCGGATGATGTCGCTGGCGGATTTTTTCCCGTCCTTGCCGTAGTAGAAGCCGGGAGGAGAAACCACGTAGGCATGTCCCCAGCGGTTGGAAACTATGCCGGCTATGTCCCGCTTCGCATCAAAACCATAGGAAGCAAACATCTTGTTGAACTGCTCGCGGACACCTCGTTCAACAGCGGCGAACGGCAGGCTGAAGAGCTGCATTCGTGCGGCGGTAGCCTGCTGGTCTGCCGGAAGCCCGGGAATGCAGAAAGAGTTGTACATGGTCAATACGGTGGGCTTGCTCGGATCAAGCGGCATCGGCTCTTTGCCATCGATGATCATCTGCTTGCGCAGGGTGAAGAACCAGCCATAACCTTCAAACCAGCGCACGGCAGCGGCGCCCATCCTGTCGAGGAATTTCCAGTTGCGCAGGGCAATATTAATAGTGTGTATCGGTGCATGGTGGAAAGAGGCCATGGCTTCCCGGTGTTCCGGCGGCAGGTCTTTGCAAATGATTCTGTTTACCCACTGACCTGAAGCCATTACCACGTTTTTCGCCTTGATCCTGTGTAACTCCCCGTCCCGGTAGTAGATTACCGTAACGCTTTTCGCAGAATCGGGAGAGCCGTCGTGCATGACACCGGCCACGGTACTGGACAGGCGGATACGGGTCGGGTGGCCGGCCCGGTCCAGTTGTTTCCAGTCGACAGGTTTAAACAGCACATCGGTGAGTGAGTTGCCGCCTTTTATGGCTTTGGGAATCATCGCCTTCACCATATGGCGGGCCACCCCCGTATTGCCGCCGGGAAAACTCGCCAGGTACAGGTATTCGGTGGGATCTTCAAAACCTGCCTCGCGCTTGTAGGAAAGCACCCCGGGCTGGATGAATTCGTAGGCGGAATAGGCGGAGATGACATCGGCGCCTAGGCCGCATCCCATCGCTGCCGTCTGTGGATTCAGGTAGGGTTCAACATCCCTGGACACACCCACGTGCCTGGTCAAGAACTCGCTGTAGGTCATGCTGTCCAGCCAGTGGTGCCAATCGTCCTTGACCGGGATATCCTTGTAGAGTTCCATTTGCATGTATTCGCGCTTCAGCTTGTCGGAGATGGGCGCGCCCTTGAAACCCGTATTCCAGGGATTCATAACCATGCCGTGGCCTTCATAGTAGTGAGCCTGGTCAGCCATTTCCCAGGCGACGTGCATGGGGCCGTATATCTCTTTCGGAATCTTGAGATCGCTGTTCTTTGCCGCCTGGTACTTGAAATCCTGGGGCAGACCGAGCTTGTCCCAGTAACGGTGGTGCCAGCCAATAGGCTTGGTGCGGTTCGGCGGAAAGACCGTGCCGTTTGAGCCTTGGGGAGCCCAGAGATGGACGCCGTCCACTTCAAATTCGTTCTGCTTGGCTTCTCCGCCGAAAATAGCGTGGTTGTCCAGTATCAGCACCGAGCCCTTCGGCCGGTCTTCGTGGTAACGATATGCCGCACTCAGACCGGCGAAACCACCGCCTACAACGACAAGGTCATAGGTCTCGTTGGAATCGATGGCATCCTTGAACATCTTTTCATAGCTGCCGTTACGGACACCATGGCCGTCGTTGATGACCTCGTGGGTATTGCCGTTTGCGTTGCTGTAATCCCCGATACCACCGGGGCCGGTCCAGTCCGGACCCACACCTGTGAGGGGTTGGGGCATGGTCTGCGCGCTGGCCCGGCCGATAAATGCAGGCGCCCTGGCGTACATCAGCGCGGCGCCGGTACCGATAAGCGAGCTGCCGATGAAATCCCGGCGGGTGATGCCGGCATCAAGACCCAGTAACTTGTCTTCGCGTTCGTTTGATTTTTTCTTGTCCATGGTAACTCCCCGCCAGGATGGAAATAAAGAAGAGTATTAGAATCTATACGCCAGTGATCCTCCCACCTGGCGCGGTGGTCCGTAAACCTCCCAATCAATCCCGAATACCGCGAAGTCAAGGTTGTAAATAAGGAACTCTTCATCCAGGAGGTTTCGGGCCCAGAACGATAGTTCCCAGTCTCCAATTGCATAAGTGGTACGCGCATTGAGTAAAGCATACGACTCCTGCTTGGTCACAGGCGCGTTTGACGCTTCCATAAACTGATCGGCATTCCAGTTTCCGTCGAATTGAAGTGTTAAATTGCCTGCGGCGACATCAGTGTTGTAGCTGAGCAGCCAGTTGAAACTCACGTCCGGCGCTTGCGGCAAGTCTACATCTGTCACACCTGACCCTGGACGAACGCCCGGAACAAAGTCAATTTCAGAGTCGATAACCGCAACGCCAAGGTTAATGTTCCAGTGTTCGTTGGGCGTGTAGGCGAGTTCTACTTCTCCACCATAGGAAGTGGCATCTGTATTGGTAATCTGGGCCGCTACATTTAACAGCGAAAACGACTGGTAATCATCATAGTCATAGTGATAAACCGCTGCATTGAGGCGGGCCTTGCCGTCAAGCAGGGTTGATTTATAACCTAACTCGTAGGAAAGCAGGGTTTCCTCATGATGCTGGAAGTCTTCCGGATTTACGCTATCGCTGAGCGACCAGCTACCGCCTTTGATACCCCGGTTGAAAGCGGCGTACAACAAAGTATCGCCGAACTTATAGTTGAGCTGCAAACGGCCCGCCCAATCGCCATAATCTATTTGATCATCACCGTCGTAGGGTGTTCCCGCAAGATGTACCGACGAGTCAAACACTATAGTGCCGTCCGGACAGGGTGGCGCTGTCGCTCTATTGGGATCACCCGGGCATCCGTTAGTAAAATCCAGGGTACTGGTGACAAAATCGATTTCTTTGTCATCCTCGGACCAACGAAAACCGGCAATCAATGTCAAATTGTCTGAAAAGTCAAACTCCGCTTCACCGAAAACAGACCAGTTTTTGGAATCCATATCGCCCATCTGGGGTCCGAGTCCTGTTGGGTCACCAATACTACCGACACCGCCGGATTCAAGGAAACCATCAAACTCGACATCCAGAAAATACAAGCCTGTCACCCAGCGCGTCCTGTCCGTTGAGCCGGATAGCCTCAGCTCGTGCGACCATTGCTCATAGTCGGCAATAAATACGGCCGGGAAGAAGAACAGGCCGCCACCCGCATCTTCCTTGTAGTCTTTTTCCAAATCCACATAGGCCCCCACGTACTGCAACTCCATGTCATTTGCGAATTCATGTTTTAAATTCGCGGTATAGATGGTTGCCTCGCGGTTATATCCGACATCAGGATCGGAGGAAAAATGCCTGTGCACATCCCCGGCTAAGGTATCACCCTCAGCAATACCCAAAAGGGTGGGGGGAGTGCCTGACGTGTCCGGTGTGGTGAACCTGAATACATACTGTCCGGTTCCAACGTCATTATCTTCGGTGTGTTGTATTTGCAAATCAAGCAAGGTTTTTTCCGACAGGTCAATTTGCAGATTCCCGCGTACAACAAATCCATCATTTTCACCCCCATCCCTGCCGGTAGCCGGCTGGCCCGAAAAGGGGTGATTTCCTGCCTTGATATAACCGTCGGTTTTTTGCATACGCCCTGCAATTCGGCCGCGCACCGAATCACTGAAAGCCCCACCGACAGCGCCTTCAAGCACCCTGTCATCACGTTCGCCATAAGACGCTTTAAAGTAACCGTTCCACTCATCTTCGGTTGCCTTCCTGGAGCGAAAATGGATCAGGCCACCGGTGGCGTTCCGGCCAAACAAGGTGCCTTGCGGCCCGCGCAGAACTTCGCTAGCTGCCATGTCGAACATCTGAATATTGAGGGCATTCATGCTGCCGAGATACACATCGTCAGCATAGACGGCGACAGGCGCTTCCAGGTGATCCTGAAAGTTATTCTGTGAAATACCACGCAGATTAAAGACGGTGAAACCGGGGTTATAAGAATTCATCTGCAAACCCGGCACTTGCTGAAACAATTCCTGCGATGTGTTGAGTCCCAGAGCTTCCATCTGTTCACCGGAAAAAGCTGTCACAGAAATACCGACATCCTGTAAACTTTGTTCCCGCTTTTGTGCAGTAACAACGACTTCTTCCAGAAGTTGGGCACTGATCTGTGGAGAAACAAAAATGGATAACAGTAACAGCAGTTGCAGATTTGTTCGGAGTTGAAATTTCATGTCATTTCCCCCTGGAGTTGGCTGAAAATAATTGCGCATTTGCGCTAACTTCTATTTATAGTGCATATGCGCTATAATATCAAGCAAGATCGGCATGGTGTATTTATTTGATATGTTGGAAAGAACCCGGGCGCGGTATTACCCCTCTGCTATCGGAGGGGGATGGTTGTACCGATATGTATGTAACCCGGTTGGAAGAAAATTATGATTGATGGTAACGACGGCATCGAACTCTATCATTACATGGAGTCAATCTGTTCCGAACGGGTTCGAATGACCTTGTATGAAAAGAATATTGACAATTGGACTGATCATCAAATCCACTTGTTCAAAGACGAGCAATTTGATCCCGAATATTTGAAAATCAACCCTAAGGCACAGGTGCCGACGCTCGTGCATAACGGGCATATAGTGCGTGAATCATCGAATATCTGTACCTATATTGACGATGCCTTCCCTGGCGGAAACAAGCTGAAGCCGGACTCCCTGCAGCAACAATCCGACCTGCGGGAATGGGTGAAGCACACCGACGAAACGCTCTATCCATCTGTTTCTTCGTTAAGTTTCAGCATGGTTTTCCGTGAGCGTCTGAATGCAATGGGTGAAGAGGCGCGCGAGGCGCATTTTTCGAAGCAGCGGGATATAGAGCGGACCCATAGGCAGAGAGCTTGTGTGGCGGATGGCAATAGCTCGCCGTATGTTCTACGCGCCGTGGTCGCATGGGAAAAAATGATGTCCGGCATTGAGGCTCGTCTTGAGATAGGTGGCCCATGGATTATGGGTGATCAATTCACGCTTGCGGAAATTTCCATTGGGCCGTTTATCATGCGTATCCAGGATCTTCAGCTTTTGCCGATCTGGATGGAAAACAGGCCCTTGACGAAAGCTTGGTGGGCGCGCATTCAGCAACGTCCGAGCTTTGCCAAAGCTGAAGTCAGTGTCGGCGCAGAGCATGAAAAAGCATACAAGCAAGCCGGGGATAAATACGGTGCAGATATCAGAAAGCTGCGCGAGTGGTATTTAACTGATCCGATTGGCTGCGGGCGTGCCTACGATGCCCATAGATTACGCCAGTTCAATGTCGGCACAACCCGATAATATTATTTCAGAACCCGATATTCCTGAGCATAAACCCGGACAAAATACTGCGACAAAAACCTGAGGTTAACAGACATGCCAATACGACCAACCGATGACCCTGAAATAAAATCCATGAGAGGGATCAATCTCTATCATTACAGTCAGTCCAATTGTTCCATGCGCATTCGACTGCTGCTTGAGGAAAAAGGTCTGCCCTGGACAAGTCACTATGTTGACCTGGATACACAGGCAAACTTAACAAAAGATTATTTCAAATTACATCCCCACGGTTTAGTGCCCACTATCGTGCACGATGGGGAAATCGTCTATGAATCGTCAGACATTCTTCGTTACCTGGAAGAGAAATACCCCGAAACACCACTGATTCCTGCAGATGAAGAACAACGTAAAGAAATGGAAAAGTGGTTAGATATTACCAAGGACATACATGTTAGGGTGATCAAGGTCTGGGTCTACGGTAAGGAAAAATATACCTCCAAGACACCAGAGTCCATGAAGGAATACGAAAAAATACAACCCAGCCAGGAACTCATTGATTTTCATAAGATGACGCTGGCAGAGGGGCATATTCCCCAGGAAAAAATTGATGAGGCCGATGAAATACTCCGCAGTTACTTTTCCATGATTGAAAATAACCTGAAGAAATACCAATGGATTGCCGGTGATACGATGAGCCTTGCCGATATCGCCTGGATACCCAATTATACCTTGCTTAATATGTTTGGGTTTCCTTTCGAGAACTATCCCCGGGTGATGAAGTGGATCGACAAGCTTGTCAATCGGCCCAGTTATGAAGCAGCCGTCACCAGGTGGTCTGACTATGTCCCGGCCCAGGATTCAGGGTAGTTTTCCATGATAGAACTTTATTATCTCGAAGAAGCGGATTCCATCTGTTCCAACCGGCCCCGCATGACGTTCGTGGAAAAAGATATCAATGACTGGGTGCCGCGCAGGATGTCGCTTATGGATCGGGATCAGTTCAAGCCGGAGTATCTCAGGCTAAACCCGAAAGCCCAGGTGCCTGCCCTGGTTCAGGACGGACGGGTGATTCGTGAGTCTTCCATTATCTGTGATTATATTGATGATCTGAAAACAAAACCTGCGCTGAAACCGAAAGACAAGGCCGAAGTGGCGCACATGCGCGAATGGATCAAGGAAATGGATGAAGCCGGGTACCAGGCCACGGCATCGCTTAATTTCGTCACCAAGTTCCGGTTGACGCAGGACATAGAAAAAATGGAGGAACGCTGGAAGCAGGTTGTCGATCTGGATCGCTTGCACAGGCAGCAATCCTGTATTCGTGAAGGGATGGATTCATTATACGTGGTGCGTGCTATCGCCTTCTTCGATCGAATCCTGGGAAAGATAGACGCCGCCATGGCGGATGGCAGGCAAAGGGTCATGGGCGAACAACTGACCCTGGTTGAAACAAACTATGCCCCTTTTATCAAGGTTGTCGAACTGTTGCGTCTGATCCACCTGTTTCTGGAAGGCAGGCCCAATGCAAGCGCCTGGTGGGAACGACTGACGTCACGTCCCAGCTACGCAATACTGGACGACTATCCGGGACAACGTGAAGACGATGAACAGGTCCATGCGGTATCAGGCGCCCAGGTTGCAGACCGGGTTGCGGAAATCATTCAGGAAACCCGTTCGAGACTGACATATATCCAAGGGTAACCTGACCCCTTCAGGATATTGGAGACCGCCCAATGCCAAAACTTTTTTCAAGCAGGAATCGCGCCCCCCACCTCGGCCCCTATCCGCTGGAACGTCTGCCGCGATCCAACAGTGCGCCATCCACCGAAGGCCTGGCCGAGACACCGCCCTTGCGTTTACCCGCGCCGGAGAACCCCTACAGCATAGCCAATTCCTTCGCCCGGTTTTTTGAGCTCTACCGCAGGTTGCGCAACGGCGAGGTGCGCGCACAGGCAGCAAGCATCCCGTCGGACCCGGAAGAACGCCTGCGCCACCTGAAGAGCCTGAGTTATTTTCTCGATGCCAGCCAGGTTGGCGCCTGTCTTATCCCTGGGGACGCTCGGCTTGGCCGCACCGTGGGTATCGATTTCGATGTGGGCCCAGACAGTGCTTCCGGTGATCAGCAGTATATGTACTCGCCCTCAAAGAATGGGTCAGCAGACGAGGACAGCGCAACCGACTGCAGCGACCATGACTACGCGCTGGCCATATTGGTTGAATACACACGCGATCCTTCACTGCAGGATCCACTGGCTGAGGAAATGCACGCCAGCCAGGCGGCCCGTGCAGCGGCCCGAGCGGCGGAGGTCGCCGTCGTCATTGCCATGTACCTGCGGCGTCTTGGCTGGCCGGCCTGCGCACACATGGCGCACGCCGCTGACCTCGATACTCGATCCATCCTGCTCAATGCCGGTCTTGCGGAAATCAAAACTATCGGGGGCAGCAGGCACATAGCCAATCCTTTCCTGGGCGAACGTTTCGGTGCCGCTCTCGTATCGACCAGTCTCGAAATCGGCGTCGACCGGCCGCTGGCCGCCCGCGGACTGCTCTCCGGGCTTCTGGCGCGTCCTGCCTGGTGGTTGGGCGTTGGCGGCGCCCGTCCGGGATGGGGCCGGCTCAACGGCGCTCATAGAGGGCTTGCCGAAGGAATCTATCCTATGGAACGCATCAAGCGCGTCGATGCACCGACAACGCGTATCAATGCCGGTGATATCCAACGCCAACCAAAACGCGCCGAGTTCTTCACGCGCGCCGCGTTCGGTGACATCGGTTCCGGCGCGGAACGTGAAATGCGCCACGGCCGCTTCAGTGAAAAAGAACCCATCGGAGCGACCATGTCTGCAGTAGCTGCCGAGATGATTCCGCTGCAGTACGGAGAACCGGCAGAAGCCCATGCAAGCGGCAGTGACGACCCCAGGGCCAATGCAGTTCGCATCCGCGCGCTAAGCCATTTCCTCGGCGCCGATATCGTCGGCATAACGCCTGCCTACGAGCATACCTGGTATTCGCACCACATGGATGGCAAGCCCATCGAACCGTATCATAAGAACGCCATTGTACTGGTACTCGACCAAAGCCAGGAAACCATGTCGGGTTCCAGCGGCGACGACTGGATCAGCAATTCCCAGAGTTTCCGCGCCTACATGCGCGGCGCTTTTCTTGCCAGTGTCATTGCCGGACATATTCGAGGTTTGGGTTGGTCCGCTCGCTCGCATACCGTTTGGGAAGAAGACGTGCTGCACATTCCACTGTGTATCCACAGCGGCATCGGCGAACTCAGCCGCATCGGCGAAACAGTGCTCAATCCGTTCCTGGGGCCGCGTTTCAAGGACTCCATCGTCACCACCGACATGCCCCTGGCCGCCGACAAATATGTCGATTTCGGCTTGCAGGATTTTTGTAATCAGTGCAATAAATGCGCACGTGAGTGCCCCTGCGATGCCATCCCTTATGGCGACAAAATCCTGTTTAACGGCTATGAAATCTGGAAGCCGGACGTGCAGCGCTGTGCCAACTACCGCATCACCAATCCGGCCGGCGCCGTTTGCGGCCGCTGTATGGCGACCTGTCCCTTCCAGGCGGAGAATACCCTGTTCAACCGGGCATTGCTGTGGGCGGGAATACACTTGCCGTTCGCGCGGACCAGCCTGGCGAAATTCGATGACTGGCGCGGTAATGGTGAGATGAACCCGGTAAAAAAATGGTGGTGGGACCTGGAAGAGGTTGACGGCAAACTGGCGCCGGCAAAGAAGGTGAATGCCCGGCCCTTATTCTTCAAACCCGGTGCGGCAAGGAAAAAGGAACACAAGGTCGCGGTATTTCCGCCGCACATGTCTCCGCCTGCCGACTGTAACGAGGCATTTCCCGTTGACCGAAAGGCAGGCCTTGTAGCTCAACAACAATGCGCGGCAGCGCTGCAACAGATGGAGAAAGAACAATGAATTCAAATTCCGCGACGCCGGCAGGAGCACTGCTGGTGGGCAGTGTGCCGCTGAAAAATTGTGACGAAGTTTTTACTTTAAGTTCTGGGGTCCTGGGAAATCACCTGAGACGCATACCCGATGGCGAAACGGCTGAGCGCGGTAACTGGATCGGGTTTCAGCATGAGCTTTTTTCCGGTAGCCCGCAATTTGAGTTTGTAAGGGCGCCAGCGAAGGACGATGTCTACGAAGAGGAATTTGAATGGGCGCGGCTTCGCACGGATGTTTCAATAGATGACCTGGATCTGGGTACCCTCGGTTACGCGGAAGTGGCGGATGCTTCTTTTGAACGATTTTGCAGTTTAAAAGACAAACGAGTGATTTCACCGAACACTCGTTTCCAGGTTTCCTTGCCCACGCCTTTGGCCGTGATCATGTCGTTTGTTCACCGGGATCATCGTCACTTGATTGAACCCGCGTACCAACAGCGTTTAGTAGCTGAACTTGAAACGATAATCGATACCATTCCGCCGGCTGAGTTGGCAATACAATGGGATATCGCCCTCGAGTTGGCACTGTGGGAGGGTATGGTGGAGTCTTATTTTTCACCGATGAAGCAGGGAATTACCGATCGTTTATCGGAACTGGTCAATCTGGTCCCCGCTGAAGTGGAAGTGGGGATGCACCTGTGCTACGGCAGTTACAAGGACAAGCATTTCAAGGAACCCGAAGATGTCGCCAACATGGTTGAACTGACAAACGGCGTAATGGCAGGCTTAAATCGTGAATTAACCTGGCTGCATATGCCCGTGCCGGTCGAACGTGACGATGAGAACTACTACGAAGCCCTCCCGGGATTGGATAAATCAATGATAACTGAAATATACCTGGGTCTTGTCCACGATAGTGATGGTGTTTCCGGCACAAACAAACGTATCAACACGGCAAGCAGGTTCCTGCCTGAGTTCGGTGTGGCCACGGAATGTGGAATGGGGCGTTGTGATCCGAAACGAGTTCCAGGTTTATTGCAGATTCATGCTGACGTCGCCAATCCTGTAAAAGGATTAACCACGCGTAAGCCGTCGTAATCCTGCTCGCTGCTCATGTCTTCGGAATAAACGGTATCGCAACCGCAGGCGCGTGCTGCCGCCCGTGATTAACGCTGCCTTACCCTCTAGTCGTTTACTCATTCAATACCATCCGCGGTTCCGGTGAAAGCCGCAACCCGGCCACTAAGAACACGATTATACGGTAAAGAATGTCAATCCACCGGATTCTGTTTTTTACCGTAATTCCGTCAAGGAGTAATGATTGACTATAAAGGCGGTTTCATTAGACTGGCAGTTCAACACGAACAAGGGTGGGCGAGATGGGGAACGGCAAACTTGAGAACAAGGTCGCTATCGTAACCGGTTCCGGCCAGGGCATCGGCAGGGCGATAGCCGGCATCTTTGCCCGGGAAGGCGCAAGCGTCACCGTGGCGACGCGTACGGAGAAGACAGGCAGGGAGACGGTCGAACAGATAAAAGCCGACGGCGGAGAAGCAACCCTGGTCGGCGCGGACATCGGCACGGTCAATGCCGTTAACAGGGTCGTAGATCGAACCCTGCAGACCTACGGCCGGATCGACATCGTGGTGCACAACGCCGCCTCATTCCTGGGCGGCATGATAGAAGAGTATAAGGACGAAGACCTGGACACCGTACTGGCCGTCAACCTGAAGGCCTGCTTCCGCCTGACCCATGCCTGCATTCCCCACATGAGAAAACAGGGTGGCGGCCGTATCCTGGTCACCTCGTCGGTCACCGGTCCGCGGGTCGCCATGCCGGGCACCGCCTACTATGCCGCCTCCAAGGCCGGCGTGAATGGGTTTATCCGCAGCGCTGCCGTGGAGCTTGCCGCAGACAACATCACCGTCAACGGCGTCGAACCCGGGTTTATCCTGACACCGGCCATGGACCTGCTCGCCGACGAGAATGCCAGGAAGGAAATGGCGCGCTATATCCCCAAAGGTCACCTGGGCGAACCAAATGACATTGCCTACGCCATGCTGTACCTGGCCAGTGATGAAGCCAAGTACGTCACCGGCCAGACCCTGGTCGTGGACGGCGGTTCAACGCTGCCGGAAAGCCCTGTCTATATGAACGAGACGGAAGGGGTGCAGACACTCCAGGGATCGTGACCGGTAATGACGAATACTGGATGCGGCGGGCGTTGCAACTGGCGGAACGCGCTCGGGCAGAAGGTGAAGTCCCGGTCGGCGCCGTCCTGGTAATGGGTGATGACTGCATAGGCGAGGGCTGGAACCGTCCCATCTCAGCCCATGATCCCTCGGCCCATGCGGAAATCACGGCCCTGCGCGCCGGCGCCGCGCAACAGCAGAATTACCGCCTCCCCGGCGCCACACTTTACGTCACCCTGGAACCCTGCGCGATGTGCGCAGGCGCCGTTATCCTGGCCCGCATCAAGCGACTGGTATATGCCGCCGCTGACCCGCGCACCGGCGCCGCCGGCAGTGTTTTCAACATCCTGCAAACCAGCGAATTGAACCACCGGGTCGAACTGACCGGCGGGATACTGGAAAAGGAGGCGGCAAAACTGCTGCAAACGTTTTTCAGAAACCGTCGCACGTCTGCCGAGTAACGCCTGCAATGCTTGGTTAACGCGTTACCATCCGGGGACCAGCGCCACGCCGATCAGCGAACGGTGCAGGTACAACAGGAACAGGGTATAAATTCCCAGGCCGGCCACACTGGCAATCAGGTCGTTGACGGCCGCCGCCGGAAGCCCGGGCAAGGGCCGTTGCCTGCGCTGTCTCATGGAGATACGCCCGGCTACCGCCCAGATGAGAAAACAGCCGAACAACAGCACGTCGGCAAGGGCGCCGTTGACCAGTAAATGTGCAAACGCCCAGATTTTAACCGCAGTGAAAGCCGGATATTTCACCGCGGTTTTAATGCGTCCCGGTAAAAACACGACCAGGAGCAGCGGAAACACGAACAACATCAGTAAATAGTTGACATGGCGTAACCAGTCAGGCGGCGCATACAGGATAACCGGCGTATGTCTTGCAATCCCGTAACCCCAGATCAGCAATACCAGCCCTACCAGGGAAGCCAGTCCGTGGAGGATACGCCAGGGACCCGATCCAAGACGCCGCACCATATCGTCACGCCAGTCATCATTGATGATGGATATGGAGTGTACGGCAAAAAACAGTATTAACCCGGTAATGAATAACAGCATGACCTCACCGCGCAGCACTAAAATGAGCATACTAACCCTGTAGCGGCGATTACACTACAGGAAAATTTGGGACATCCATAAATTCAACAATTCCACAAAGTAATTTATGGGTGTCCCGGAATTACGGCACAGGCATTCGAAATTGGTTCTGCTAAAATAACAGGCCGATATCAGTCTTGCTCCCCCGTCCATGATGACAGATGCACGATGTGAAACCCTGCTCCTGCAACTCAATGAGCAGTTGCTACAGCAAAACAGGATGCTGGTCGCGGCAGAGTCCTGCACCGGCGGCGGCATCGCCTATGCCATTACCAGCCTGCCGGGCAGTTCCGGGTGGTTCGAGCGGGGGTTCGTCACCTATTCCAACCTCGCCAAGCAGGAACAGTTGGGCGTTGCCTATGAACTTATCACCCGGTTCGGGGCCGTCAGTGAACAGGTCGCCGCGGCCATGGCGCAGGGCGCGTTGCGGCACAGCCATGCCGATTTCAGCGTGTCCGTGACCGGGATTGCCGGTCCGGACGGGGGGACGGCTGAAAAGCCGGTCGGCACCGTTTGTTTCGGCTGGGGCCGGCGCGGCGAGACCGCCAGGACCACACGGATAGTCTTTGAGGGAAACCGGCAACAGGTAAGGGAACTGTCCATCCTGACGGCTTTGCAGGGGTTGGCGGACCTGGTGGAACAGTCTTCATAAACAGTGAAGGGTGATGAAACGCCTGTTTTTCGCCCTCTGGCCCGATAACGCGGTACGCGGCCGGCTCGCGGAGGCCGCCGAACTGTTGCCGGTGAATACAGGACGCCGTGTGCCCCCGGGCAACTTTCATATCACCCTGGTTTTCCTCGGCAATGTAGAGGGGCAAGTCGTCCCCGAACTGGCCGCCGCTGCTGAACGCTTGAAGCAACCAGGTTTCTCATTGCTGATCGACCGCTACGGCTGGTGGAAACGGGCGAAAGTTGCCTGGCTGGCCCCCGCAACCACGCCTGCGCCCCTGATGAATTTAGTCAAGCAGATCAACCTGTTGAGCAGAACAGCAGGGTTGCCGGTCGACAACCGAGACTACAACCCCCATTTAACCGTTACACGCAAAGTAACCCGCCCAATAACGGGCCTGACGTTTGAACCGATCCAATGGGATATCAAGGACTTTCACCTGATCGAATCAGTCACCCATCAACAGGGAGCGAGATACCAGGTTATACGGTCCTGGCCGTTGTCCTGAAAATTTGGGACACCCATAAATTATGGATACCTTGAAACTATGGGTGTCCCAAATTTTCAATGTTCAATTTGTGGGTGTCCCAAATTTTTCTGAATTTTATTATAAAAAAAGTCTTGAAATTCTGAATTCGTGTTCTAGAATAGAATTTATCAGGAAATCGCCGACGATCCGGTAACGCACGGGGCGATTAAAAAAGTCACCTTTACGGACAGCAAAGGGCAAGGATTAGATGAACGGAGAACCGGTAAACAGCTACCACGGCGCGTTCAAACCCTTCAACGGGTTTGTGCTTTCGTATACAGGCTCCCTGGTTGGCGCCATTGAAATAGATGGCATCGATCCTGACGGGATGTCGATGAAAGACATGGAGGCTTTCTCCATTGTCATCAGGAACCTGCTGAATTTCCTGCCCCAGTCCATCGTTCTTCAGCAATATTACGTTCATTACCGCGATCTGCGGATAACATTTTTACACCGCAACAACCCGGTATGTAACGCGTTAAATCAATACCGGGCTGATCACCTCAACAAGATGCGACTTTCAGGAGCAAAGTGCGTCCTGTTCGTTGAGATGTATCCCGATAACCAGGGCCAATCCAGTCTGTCATTGTTCATCCACCATTTGCTCCATTATCCGCGCAGCGCAATATCCAGGGACTACATCAAGCGTTTTATCCTGTTTGGACCGGCGCGTTCTGCTTCAAAAATCGCACTGGAAAAAACGTCGCTCGCCCTGGAAACATTGATCCACGACATTATCAATTACTGTAGTGGACTGTTTCAGACCCGACAACTCAATCTCGATGAAACTTACCGGGTAATGAAATTCCTGGCAACGATGGAGGTGAAATACCTGCACTCCGACCTGCGATGCCCACAAATTATTGATTCCGACCTGACCGATGGACAATTGGCGTCTGTAACGATCAAGGGAATGGATCTATTGCGGTTACACAACCTCTATAAAACCTACGTGCGCGTCATGTCGGTAAAGCAATTCAATTTTGACCGTTTCACTCCCGGCCTGTTTGCAAAAGGTGCGATCAAGGCGTCCGGCAACTACGTGTTGACTACCCGTTACAAAGGAATGAGTGAGACGTCAAAAACCCTGTTTTTTTTCAATCGCAAAAAAGAACTGGAAAGGGAGACGATCACGTTCACGGATTTTATCAACGGGCTGGACGGCGGTACGGAAAATGACAGGGATATGAGAGTCTTCCGCCCTTCGCTGATAAGGAAATTTCAGGAGTTGGATGAAGCGGCGTCCCTGCAGGACGACCTGGGATTAGTAGCTACCCATGCGGTTGTTTTCGATACTGATGTTGACGGGCTGGAGAAGACGACAGAACAACTGCAATCCGCCCTGCATCAGAACCAATTCAGTATCCTGTGGGAAACGGTGGCGCAGATAGACGTTTTCTTTGACCTGCAACCTTGCGCCGATCATCGCGGCAGGTTTTTGCGGGACATACCACTGAACACATCTCAATTTTCTACACTGTCACTGTTTTATAAATCCGCTCAAGGCACAAAAATTGTGGACGACCTCGGGAATGAAGAAGCACAATATATTTTTCTATCTTCTGACAATTCCCCTTATTATTTTTCGCCGTTCAACGGCGGGCGCGGTTTTCTGGTTGGTGTGGGGCCGGTTCGAAGCGGAAAATCGTTTTTGCGTACCTGCACAGGGATTCACTGGCCCAAATATGGTGGCTTCTACCGGGCAATCGATATCGATCCGGGTTCCGAGCCTATTGCCCATGCATTTGGTGCTGATGGCGGCATCGTGCGTTTCGACAGGGAGAACGATCGCGGCTTCAATTTCTTTTCACAAGCCGACGGGCCTGGGGACTTGGCTTTTATTTCACATTTAAATCAACAGCTCATGGCAATGATCGACACTAACGACTCTGAAGATCTGCGCTATCTTTCCGGCCCTGATCAACTGGCACTGGACAGGGCCGTGAAGCAGGTATTGGGATTACCGCCACACCTGCAAACTTTAACAACCCTGGTAAAACACTGCCCGGGTCCGGTACAAAGGAAATTAACCCGGTTCGTCGGTACGGGCGCCTATTCCCGACTGTTCGACGCGCAACATGACGCCATAGGAGCCATTGACAAGAAAGTAGCGATTTACAACCTGGCGGGTATCAATGACGACGACATCGCAAAACCGCTGGTGATGGCAGAGATAGCCTACAGAGTATTGCGTTTCTATGAAAACCCCGAGTTCCGGTCCTGTCCGAAATGGCTCGACGTAGATGAATGTCACCACATCCTGGCCAATCCCAGACTGACCAAAACAATGCTGCTGGACAGGGTGCGTACCTGGGGGAAAATGCTGGCCGGTATCGGCATGTGGACCCAATCCGGAATAGAACTTGGCAATATCGAAAACTGGGAAGCGCTGCGTAGCGCCGCCTCAACTTTTATATTTACGGCCGATCCTGAATTAAACAAAGACGCCTACCGATCAATATTCAATTTGAAAGATGGAGAAATGGAAACCATACAGGGGTTGATCCCGAAAAAGGAATTTTACCTGATACAGAGGGATTTAAATGTCTCGAAAAAATGCATCCTGTCAGTCGAGCCGGAACAATACGTACTGTCAACGTCCAAACCGGCGGAACAAACGCTGTATTTCGACAATGTTGAATGTTACGGCTTTGATGCCGGCGTCAGGAAGACCGTGGAAGCGCTTGATAAAGGAGAGGGTCACAATGAAAAGACATTTTGATCCGTTGGAGTCCGGTTCACGCAGCGCTGACGGATGGCTTATGCGAATCAGTCTGTGGCTGCTTGGCATCTCTCTTATCACCGGGGTTCATGCTGCAGGGATCCCAACGGTTGACGTTGGTGTAATAGCACAACAGATCCGCTCCTACCAGCAACAGTTAAGAGACTTTGAAACTCAACTGCAACAGGTGGGCCTCAACAGCGAACAGTTGACCATGCTCAACAGGCAGTTCAGTCAGACCCTGAAAGAATACGATGACTACCTGCGGCAGGTCAGGGGTTTACATCGGGTAATTTCTCGAAAAGACTGGAATGGTCTGTTCCAGACACTCAGAAATTATTACGGCACCAGCCCTTATTCCCACATAACAAAGGTCCAGGAGATCGGGAGCGCCGGCCGTCATGCTATCGACACACAGGTGGGTAAACTTTATACCGTACCGGCACAGGTTGACCAAGTGCGCCGTCAAATCGCAACAGTGGGAGTTGACCCTGAACCCTGGGTTATACAAGCGCAAAGGCAAAGAGCGCGCTATGAAGCTTACAGGGATCAGTTGGAACTGGCGAAAGACAGCAACCGGGAATTACTGGAACGTTATAGAAAAATCAGGATCACAAAAAATAATTTCGACCTTGGTGATAAAAGCGACCTGAATGCATTGCAAACGGTGGTAACAAGCAATTTTCATATTATCGATGAACTGCAGGCCCTGAATAAAACCCAGAATCAGCGCCTGCTGCATACCAACCATGAGTATGTCCAGGCATTATCAAATGCAGAGGCACAACGACAAGCTGAAGCAGAACGACTGGAAAAAGTGGTAACCGGTGGAAAACCGTTGCGTTCCTTCCGTTGGAGTGATCTGAATATGACTGAATAGGCTTCTTGGGGACGGTCTTAAGTCCGTCCCCGGATGGGGTGGGAATGACGGGCTTATCAAGGGGAGAGACAGGACGCGCAAGAGGCAGGAATGACGGGTAGCCGGGAAAAACAGGATTATTTAAGGAGGATTAAAACATGATGCCACGAGGGTTAACAGCCGCCGCGTTGTTGTCGTTGCTGCCGTTCCGGGTATTGGCGGCTCCGATTGATCCTGCCGGTTTCCTGGGAGAGTTTTTTAACAAGGCAAGCAGGTTGACCGATCAGCTTATCGGTGTGTCAACTGAATTGTCCCGGTTCTCAGAGCTTGAATGGACCACATTCGCTGTATTTGCCCTGGTAATTGTCCTGATCAAGTGGACCACAGGCGCAGCCGCAATAAAAGACGTAATTTTTGTCGTCCTGATGATTCTTATCGCGCAATCTTTGATGCAATCTTACGATCAGGTCCTGGCTGTCCTCTGGGAAATCACCACCGTTCTGTCTGATGATATCAACCGGAACACCTACCAGGCCTTGAACCTGGAAGCAACGGGAATCAAATCAACCGGTGTCTTTCTGCTGGATATGATTAACCACATCATGGAACGTATCACATTTAAACCCGTGCCCGCTAAATCCGGGCTCTTTTCCATGTTCACCAGTTTCGCCATCAGCATCCGCGATGGGATCTTCATGATCATATTTTTTCTCGTGCTGATTGCTGTTTTCTGCACCTCCTGGGTCATATCGGTTGTCGGACTGTGGAGCCTGCTACTCGGCAAAGTGTTGGGGCCGATCTTTATTCCATTCCTTATATTCAAACGCGCAAACTCGTATTTCGACAGTTGGGTGAACTTCATGTTGGGT
The DNA here is from genome assembly GCA_965116495.1 of Gammaproteobacteria bacterium. Taxonomy (GTDB): domain Bacteria; phylum Pseudomonadota; class Gammaproteobacteria; order Eutrophobiales; family Eutrophobiaceae; genus JAAXHV01. The sequence goes on from OZ220696.1 coordinate 2,746,129, forward strand.
TCCGTGGCCTATTTCATAGTCGCGCAGATTAACGTCGCATTTACAACCTTGATTATTATCGAGCTGTTTAATTCGATCATTATTGCAGGAGAAATATTGACAGTAACTCCGGATGATTTTCTTAAACTGCTCAACTATTCCGGATTGCTGTTCGTGGCGATATTCGCGATGTTCAGGACCGACCGGGTAGTGAGCGATTTAATCCATGGAGGTGTGAGCGCATCGGGAGCCATCAGCCACGCGGCTTCCATGTTGTCCACAAGGTTGTTGAGATGAGACCAGGGAGATGACGGCAAAGACAATAGGGACCGTACCGGATGGGTTGGTGGAACAACTTAATCCCGACAACATCCCGGGACTGGTGGTTACCAACAACAGGCTGTTGGTCAGCAACCTCGTCTTATTGCTGGCGTTTATCTGTGCCGTCAGTTACGGCATTGCAGTGACTTACATGGCAAAGAACAATGAAAAACTCATCTATGTCAAACTGGCGCCGGATGGTACCTGGTTTATCGATACCCAATTCGCGCATAAAGACGAAACGGACTTTTTCCCTGCCACTATTGATCACCTGTTGGGCAGTTATGTAACGCGCCGATTTCGCGAAGACCCAGCGACCATAAGGAATGACTATGGTTTTGCACTGGTGTTGATGGACACGGGATTGGCGAAGTACTTTAAGTCGCCCTCGGGTTTCGATGCCGCGAGCAAAGCAGCCAGGATCAGAGCTTGCCCAAGCTGCAGTATCAAGGAAGTTGAGGTAAGGAACATTTACCACTTCGACATAGATCGCCTGGCCGGCGGTAATCCCGATGACACCACTTACAGGACCAACGTTTACATCAATGAGATGCTCCGGTCGACCACGGACAACACGATACTGAACACCAGGAGGGCTATTATCACACTGCGCTGGCGCCTCACCTCCAAACCGACACTATCCAAAGAAAGAAAGGTACTTATGGCCAACCCTATCGGACTGAAAATTATTGAGGAGAAAGTACTCGATGACCCGGCTTAGATATATTTTTTTACTGACTGTCATCACTATGAACGGCTATGCCGAAGGAGAGCAATGCCGTCTTATCAATTACGAAAAACATAAATTCGTTCGCATCAAATCCAGGTTGCATCACGGCACCCACATTGAACTGCCGGAGATGTTGATAGCCAGGCCGGTCACGGGAAACAGGGATTTGTGGGATGTGGAAGGCGAAAACAGACACATCTTCGTCAAACCGAATGACCCAGGGACAAGAGAAGGTGGTAGTACGACCATTACCGCCGTCTCCCAAAGTAACCGGTCCTACCATTTCCTGGTGGAACGTTCGGATAACGACTTCGACCTGTGCGTGGTCATTACCCATGACAGCGGGTTTTTGCCTGAAGGCGCATTCTCAGGTTTTACCCGGCGCAACGGCGAGCAGACAGCATTGTACCAGGAACAACTGGACACGCTTCAGATCCGGTTGAACGAGGAAGAGCAGGCAACAGCAGAGAAGGTGAATGCCGCGATAGATGAGTACAGGACACAATTGTTTACCGGCTACCGCTGGAAAGGCGGGCGTTCTCGTTATGGGAAGGATCTGGTAACCGATGTCTACGATGACGGCAGGTTTACCTATATTCGCGTACGGCACAACCTGGATGGCGTCATGTCGCTGTTTGCCGACAATAACGGAAAAGAGCAGTTCATCGACTACAAATATGACGAAGACAAACGGGTATACATTGTGACCGGAATTTACAACCGTATCTACATGAAAGCGGATGAGAAAACGCAGATCGTCATCACCCGACGCGGGAGTTCCCGAACACAACGGGATTTATAGACGATGACGACAAATACCAACGATATCAACCAGGTCGAAGAACAGCCGGCGACCTATAACAAGAATTTCCAGATCATGCTGATTGCAGGGCTGGTGTTTGTCGTTGTAGTCATGGTTTACGCGTCCTTGTTCCAATCCGGTCCCGGGGACGGGAAAATAGAAGAGCATGTACAGCGGGAAATCAGGAAACAAACGCTATCTGATCCGGAGCAGGAATTCCGCGAACAGATAAAAAGTCAGGAACAACGCCTGCAAAAACAAAGAGCGCAAGATATCTCGGAGCAACGGGAATATGTCGATGAAATAACCGACGAATTGTTGCAAAACAATGAACAGGTATTGCATGAGATGTTGACCGGGACAAAATCACCCGTGGAAGTCTGGAAAGAGTCCGAGACTGTCCGGGTGCGTCAATCAAGACAGGCTGAGTTCAATTTTGAGATTTTCGGCGGCATGACGGATACACTGCAGCAGCCGACGGACAGGCTGGATGACGGGTTCCTGCAACAGGAGCAGACAATCCTGGCAGAACTGCAACGACGCGCTGACCGGCAGCCGAATCTGTCTGTTATATCTACCGATTATGTTCCGGGGGCAGATCCGTTATCGCAGTTGCTGACCCGGGAAGACCAGGCGCCTGAAACAGCGCGCCATTTTAATCTGGCAGGTTATCCGGAATCTGATCTCAGCCATCCGCCGGGTGATGAATTCAAGCTGTTGTCTATCGGTTCGATCATGCAGGCAAAGCTGGACCAGAAAGTCATTTCCGATTACGCCGGACCGTATCGGTGCAGGATTGAACAGAACGTTATGGATGTTACGCAGAAACACGTGTTAATCCCGGCCGGCTCCCTGTGTACGGGTCAAGTGTTGCAGACCGGCTCCGCACATCCCAATCGCATTATCAATAACCGGATGGCTTTGTCCATGCGCTGGATAATCAGACCGGACGGCACCAAGATCAAATTTATCAGTCAAGCCCTCGACCACGAGGGTATTGGCGCGCTGAAAGGAGAAACCGACTATCACTTCCTGGCCCGCTTCAGCGGCGCGGCGGCTTTCGCCTTGTTATCCAGCGAAACTTCCAGGGCGGACTACAGTAGCGGCGGCTCCGGAACGACTTTTGAGTCAGATGTGGGTCATGCCTTGCGCGACGCCGGTGCTGACCTGACTGCGCCGTATGCCGGCCTGGTCCCGACACAGACTTTGAATTATGGCCAGAAATTACGTCTGTTCGTCTCTGAGGACATGTATATCTCGCCCTGGAGAGACGTGTATCAACGCTTGCTGAGTCTGAGGTAATGAGTACTGCAATGAAAAAAGTTGTGCCGCGACGCGCAACCATGCCTTTCTGGACGGTTACTTTTGCCTGTTGCCTCCTGGTTTTATTCAGTGGGTGTTCATGGATTCGGACACTGGAAGAAAATATAAGATTTTCACTTCAACGTAGTGATTCACTGACAACCGCCTTGCCCACTGTTGAGGTACCGGTACGAATGCTCTTTCCAGACGGGACACATACGGTAGAGGGGGCCATCAGCTATATGCTGGAACCGCATTCATACCGTCCGGCAATTCGAAATACAGCTGGTGATGTTATCGCTGAACGTACATTCATCAATAATTTCAACAATGATCCTGTGCCTTTACACGTCGCGATAGAACGTCTGATGGGGCGGGACGGCCAAATCATACTGGACAGGAACAGGAAGCTGTATGCGTTTCGCGCAAGACAACCGGATGAGGCAAGTATTGCCTTTTCTGATTTAACTACTACGACCGTCGCGATTACAAGTAATAAATCAGAGAATTACACAGCAACACTTCAGGAACAAGACGGTGGACTTGTTCATGAGCGTGAAGACAACATGTCGCCTGTTACTGAACAGGTGGCAAAAAACACGGATGATTACTTTTCCGAAAAATCGAACGGTGAAAGAATACCCGCTGAAACAGGTGAATTCTGTTTTTCCATTCATTTCAGGAATCAGTCCATGCTATCCGCTTCAGTTCAGGATTATTTCTTACGCTGCGGCTTTGACGAGGTGTCCTGGAGTCTCGGTGAACCTGGCAGATATGCAGATTACCGCCTCCTTCAGAGCATCAACCTGCCTTTGCCCGAACGCCAGCAGGACCTGATCGAATTCCTGCAATCCCGTTTCGGCATTAAAACCCTAATTCATGATAACAACCGGGTTGAATTCTACGATGAAAATAGTTCATTTTAAAAAATCGGGCTGCATTTCCTGTGAATGGTTGGGCAATTTGTTCACGACATGCAGGCTTTTGATTGTATTGCCCGTGCTGGTGACGATGGCCTGTAGTGAAAATATAAAACAGCGAGAAAAAGAAATCAGTGATGCCAGGGAACGTCACAGACAGATCCTGGAAGAACAACAGACAGTACGGGCCATCAACACCCGGGCCAAACGCGTTGACGTGCCGAAGGAAAAAGCCTGGTTTTACCGATCTTACCGGGCCACATACAAAAACCAGGGACTGCGGGAGACCCTCGAACGATTGACGCCGGGGTATCCCATTGCTTACGCGCTACCCGAAAAATACAATCCCAGGATCAGTTCCTCCCCCGATGCCGCCACCGTGGAAGACCACCTGAATGCCATTTCTCTGCAAGCCAATGTCGGCTACGAATTCCACCAGGGCATCTTGCTGATCACGCCGATGACCACGAAAAAGTATGAAGTCCCACTGTACGGAGGTGGCAACAACATCATCAATGTCAGCAGCAACAACCTGGGAAGCGCTCAGAACAAAGCCTCTGGGTTTGAAAACAACGTCACCAGCCAGCTGTCCGCGGAGAACGATATTCACCAGTTGGTCAATACTGTCCTGGGCATTCAATACTGTGAACATGGCGCTGATGAAACGGGAGACGAGACAGGTACACTGGAAACCTACACCTATAACGACAAGGAATGTTACAGCATCAGTTCGACCGGCAACCTGCTTTCCATCACGGCCAGACCTCAACGGATCGTCATGTTTGACGAAGCCTACGAGAAGTGGCTGCAAACTGTCACCAGACAGGCCAATATTAAAATCACGGTCGTGCGACTGGACGTAACCGACCTGGCGCAGCAACACGTTGACCTGTCCCTGATTCGCAATGCCAGCATCGCTGCCAATATCAGTAACCTGACCCAGGATCTGACCAGCAGTGAACTGAATGCCGGCGGCGGTGTATTCAGCCTGAAAATCGATGACCCTGGCAGCCAGTGGAACACGTCGGAAATAATATTAAGGGCACTGGCCCAGGTGGGCAATCTTTCAATTGACGACACAAAAGAAATCCTGGTTTACAACAATCGCCTGGTAACCATCCGCAATTACCGCGTGTACCGCTATGTTGAACAAACCAGCATCCAACAAACCGACTCCGGTGGTACAAGCCTATCCACACCCACCGTGGAAATCGGCGAACTGGAAACCGGGCAAGCCATTAATATCCTCCCTACCCTGACCGATGATTTGATTGCGCTGCATATCGTGATAAACGAGGCAAAAATTGATTCGCTCGATACCTATGACATCGCCGGAACTTCCGGTGTTTTGCCGACAAGTTCCGGTAATGACAACATTTTCGATGTCACCATAGAAGACGGCGAAACTGTACTGCTCGCATCGACCCACCGGGAAGAAGTCGAAGTCAAGACCGACCGCTCCGGCTTGTTGCCGGTCTGGCCGTTCAACCGGTTGACTGGAAATTCCGAATCCGGCGGCAAGCGACTGACCCAGACGCTGTTTTTAATCCAGGCAGCCTTCAAATTATGATTGAGACAATCAACATCGGCGCACGCGAAATCGACCTGTGCATCAACGCAGAAAGCCAGACCCTGCCGGAGGAACGGCGCGCCTGGTTGTATGTGAATAAACAACTCAGCGCGGTAAAGAAAAAGTATTACCTGGAATCCGAAGGATTCATTTTTCTTGATGAAGGAAAGGCCATCTCCATTGCCGCGCAGATTGTCAAATGGATACATACGGACATACGCCCGGGCCGGCACTACATTTTTTTGCCATTCGACAACATTGTCTACATGGCGACGATCCGGGTACAGGAAGACTATATCCTGGTGGAAAAGGAAGATTTGCTGCCGTTTGAAGACTGTGTGCAGTTGATCAGAAATAACCCGATGGAATGCCAGGTGGCTGAACTGGGAAAGCTGAGCAACGCCTTCACGCAACACAACATCGCGCTTAAAGACTTGTATATCAATCTCGATCCGGGGAAAAATAATCCCTACCTGCTGAGACGCGGCTACAACCTGGCTGAACTTTTCCTGGTGGCAATGGTTCCCTGCATCGGAGCGGGTTTAATCTTCGCGCTCTCCTTGACAATCAATGTCAAAGACCTGGAACAAGCAACCATTAAATCTCTGCCGGCCAAACCAAAAAGCATAATTCAAATTGATAAGGACCTGGGCGCTGTCATGACGTTGCTTTCCGAGTTTTCAGTGTTACTGGCCTATAACCTGGAAAATATCCACGTAAAGAAGACTGCGAAAGGCTACAACACCAGCGCAAGCGGTCACTATGATCAATCATTCTCGCTGGCTCGACTGAACCGGATCGCGCGGGAGTTGGAAGGCAGGTTCCACCTGCAAAAAAACCGTTGGACCTTGAATTCGTCCCTGTTCAAACCAGCGGCGGGGGAGACTGTCGAATTAGCGCCGTTACCGGCCAGCTTTGAGAATTACCGGCAGTTTGCCATTTCCAGTCATGCACGATTTTCCCTTATCGGTACCAGTCAAATACAGGACGCGGCACAAGGCTGGATCGAGTTGGCCTTCGACTATCCGAACAGTTCTGCCCTGCGGCAATCAATTCAGCGACTGCAGCAAATGGCGCTGCACGGTTACATACAAGACGTCGATATTACTACCCGGAAGAATGCGGGTTGGAAAAGTCTGACGATTATCATTGAAATCACCGGAACCTGATATGAAATCAATTATACTGCTGTTATTCCTTTCAGCCTGTACCGGCCAGGTTATCGCACAACCGGATAAAGCGGGTGGCGACGCTTCCCTGACCCGGCAAAAATTACCAGCCAAAACAATAATGCCGCGGGGTGACATTCCATGTCCACACTGTACCCTTGCCGAACAGCTTGTTGTCGACCTGATTTATTACAAACAAGTCCTCGATATTCTTGAACAAATCGACCAGCAACGAAACAAAATCAATGCCGGCTTATTACAATCCATCCATGCCGAATTGATAAAAACCAGGCCAAATCTTGCTGCCTTGTTGAAATCGAATAACAAATCCAGGACGCGCCCCGGCCCGCCGGCAAAAAAAGTAAAGAAACCGGTTAAAAAACCAGCAAAACCCGTAAAGAAAACGCCGCCCAAACAAGGTATGGAAGGATTGGCCGTCGGACACGTCAATGAAGAAAACCAGCAACTGGGCATCAAGGCCAGTGTGGTCCTGATCAGTAACGGGCGGCCGCGCTCCCTGAATGTCGGCGCTGCCATTGAACATAACCGGCGTATGTTTAAAATTCTCAAAGTCATCTACGTCGAAGACCGGAACAATGGCAACCGACACGAAGTTCACCTGCAGGACCAAACCAGCAAACAAATCCATATTGTCCCCTGGAAATAATGTTTAGCTCTCTGAGAAAGCAAAAAGCGGCGTTTCCCCTGCCGACATTCGACCAGGAAGCGCCCGGCAACTCCGTTACGGCGACACCGCTGATCACCAATTTTGAAGAGCTGGAAGATATTCAGGTCACGACGAATGCCGACATTCTCACGGAAACACAAAAGATGAACGGGGCCTGTCCCGGATTTATCGCTGAAGACGCGCAACTGTATTGCATCGACCGCAGCGACCTGAACAAACACGAAGCCCTGGCGCTGAATCAACTGGTTAACCTCATCAGGGAGGTGCTTCATAAAGAACCTGTCATTCGCCAGACCACGCGTTCGGTATTTGAATCCTTCATTAATAAAAACAAAGAGATTTCACTGCAACAACAAACCCGGGAAAGCTCCAACCAGGTTAATGAGTTACTCGCGCAGGCCATCAACTATCATGCCACGGATATTCACCTGGAAATCAGAAATAACAAAACTACCGTGTCCCAGCGTATCTATGGCCGACTCTCAACCAGTCAATCCTTTGACAAAAGCCAGGGGATAAAAATTATCTCAGCGATCTGGAACATCTATGTTAACCAGCCATTCAGCAATGGCGACGTCGCCAAGGACGGGCGTTTTAACTTCGATTATAAAGGGCAAAAATGGCTTTGCCGGGTGTCATACGGCTATTCAAAAGTCACCGATGAACGCAGCCTGGCTATTCGGTTGCGGGACATGAAGCATATCCCTGATATCACCACCCTCGGTTACCATGATACCCAATTACATACCTTAAAGAGAATTTCAGCCGATAAAGGCATTACGCTGATCATCGGCGCGGTCAACTCCGGCAAATCGACCACACAAACCGCTATCATGAAGACCCGACCGGCCCTGGAGAAGAATCTGGAGATATCAGACCAGATCGAAGTTGAACTGGATAATTTTGTTCAACTCCAGTTACCGATCGAAGGCACCGAAGAAATCATCCGGGAAAACAAGGAAAAACTCCGGCGTATTTCCACTCGGCACGATGTGGATTTTATCGCCATCAACGAAATACGCGACAAGGAAACTGCTGTCATGGCCTCCTCCATGATGCTTCAGGGAACCACCGGAGTCGCATCAATTCACGGTTCAGGCTGGGTTGACGCCATCAACCGGCTGATCTCGAAAACCGATTTGGGAATCAGCCCGGATATCCTGTTCTCCGAGTCTTTCCTGAGTTTAATCATCGTTCAATCCCTGATTGGTGTTCTTTGCCGGAACTGCAAACTTGATACACATGTTGACCCGTTCTGGCAGGAATACTACCGGAACGGTTTCGGAGCGGATATCAGTCAAAACGTTCGCTACCTCAACAGCCGGGGTTGTCGCGCCTGCCGGCATTCAGGAATCGAAAAACTCACCCTTGTGGCCGAATGTATTCCGATAACAGAAGCGAACCGTCACCTGCTGATGAATACCACCAACCCCCAGGCGATGCGTGACTGGATGTACGAAAACGGCGTATTGAATATTCACCGGCATGCCTATTCAAAGATTATCAAAGGCGAACTGGACCCGTTGCTCACCCAGCGCAAGATAGGCAATTTCAACAAAGGGAACCTGTACGATGCATGGCATCATTGAAAATCAATTACATAAGCTTAAATCCCTTTATCTCCGTACTCTCCTGTTCAATAATGATACCCGGGTGTACTTTTATGCAACGTTGCGGGAGTACCTGAAAAGTCATTTTCCGTTGTTGGGAGTGTTCAGCCACATTCAGCAGCAAAGCAAAAATCCGGCGCTGCAGGAAATTGCCAAACTCAGTAAATCAGCCATTCGCAATAATCAGCCCTTCGCCACGCACTACTACCGCACCGGCCTTTTTACCGAACAGGAAAGCAACCTGTTGATACTGGGGGAACGCTATGATTGCATGGATACCATCACCAGCCTGTTGCTGGACCAGGACAACCAGACCCCGGCACTACTGCAAATCCTGTCAAGCAGCATTCAATGGATATTCATGACGCTGGTAATCAGCGCCATGTCCATCTATACGCTGCCATACCTGCAAAACTACACCAGCGGTTATGACCTGTTTTTCGATTACGTGACGTTTATCAAAACCTGGTGGCTATACATACTCGGCTTGTCAATCGGCGCCATGACCCTCTATCACTGGTGCTCCTTCCACCTGACCGGGCCGGTGCGTATGGTCCTGACAGCCTGCGGATTTTTCCGGGTACAGGGCATGTTGATTGAACGACGGTTCTTGAAAATCAGCAGCGCGTTGATCGCCACCCGCCTGCCCCCTGACGAATTCCTGCAGTTGATGGAGACCACCTTTGCCAGACACAGGTTGTTCGGGCTGGCATTACAGAAAAGCAGGGCCGGACTGAAGGAGACCTCGTTGCTGCAAGTCCTCCGGGGCGTATTGTCTCCGTATACCTATGCTCACGTTCTATCCTGTTCGCCTAACCAGACCCCGGACGAAATCGCCAACGGATTCAACATGGCGGGACGTATGCTGAACATCAGGTTGACGAAGACCATCAAGGCCTACCGGGATTTCTACACGATTTTATTTTTAGGCGTCAGCATTGCCATCACCGTCCCCTTTGCCCTGGTTTCCATGGGCATGGGAATTGATATCTGACCGCAGGAGGGAAATACCATGAACCAGGTTGCCATTGTATTCGGATTAATCATCACGAGCGTTGTCGGTTTCGGCGCATATACCGCGCTGGCGCCTCTGGTCACCCAGTCGGAAAACCGCAATATGGCGGCAGAGATTATTAACGTGGTGAATGCCGCGTCGGAATATCGCTGGGTAAACCGCAACGAGACGGGCCTCGCCGCCGCGGATTTTGAAGATATGGTAGATAACGGCTACCTGGACTCGGAATTGTATGACGACGGGGCCGCTGAGAGCGTAATAGAAACGGATATCACAGCCAGTCCCGGCGCGGCGACTCCCATCATCACCTACGATGCCGGCGACGCGCAAAGCTGTAACTGGCTGTTGGACCGGGCGGTAACCGGCAAGTGGGCCAACGTGGACACAGACAGCGCTACAAATGCCTGCGCCACCGCGACCCTGACCGTCGCGATAGAGTAAGCCATGCCGATTGCCTTATACCAGTTTGCGTTGGCCGCTGTTTTCGTCCTGGGTATAACCACGATGATACAACCCCACCGGCAGACCCGCGGCTATATGCAGACCTTGAAGGATATAGAGCTGGCCGGCATCGACTACATCGGCGCACACTGCGCCGCTCTGCCGGATACGCTGACCGACGTCCGGTTGCAGGACTCGGGCCACCTGGACGGCGGCTTCAACGGCCGGGGCGTCGCGTTCACCTGGCGCCTGGCTGATCACCCCGTCGTGACTATCAACGCCAGGGGGAATACCGACCACCTGGCGTTCCTGGCCGGACGCACGTTGGGAGAGTTTGGAGGGGACGGTTCCTACTCTTTTATCCCTGGGCGCGACGTGACTTTGTTCCGGGCGGCAAACCCCGGATACAACCTGTTTGCCTACGATGAAAATGACTTCTCGTGTAATTAACCCTGCTTTCTCGCCAGGTGGCTCGTCGTGAATGTTCTACCCAGCGTTTACTTCATGCTGATATTCAGCCTGTTATCGCTGGGACTGAGTTTTCAGGTAGAGGAACGGGCGCGCTCCCTGGTACCGGACCGGGTTCAGAACAGCATCATACAACTGGCCTTGGCGCAGCACCGCTATATTTCCGACCCGGCTAATCCCGACTTCGGCAGTTATGCCGGGGATATTGATATACTGGCGGCAAGCGGGTACCTGCCGGTCTGGGAAACGGACGCGGCGTTCACCTTCGCCAACACCACCCAGCCGGGGTTCACCATCCAATACAGCGCACAAAACAATGCCGAAGCCGGGCGCATCGCCGGGCGCCTGGGCGCGGTGGCCCAGGTCAGCGACAACGTAGTCACGGTGGGCTTTGCCGACCCCACCGACCTCACCCTGCTGGATGAGTTTGTGACGCGGGACGACAATGAGTTTGTGCTGCGCGTCGGCGATGAGATGTCCGGTACATTGAGCTTCAGCGCCGGTCTGGGTGAGGCCATTGATTTAAACCAGAACTCATTGACTGACGTGTTGCGGATCATTGCCCGTAATCCCGTCGCCAGCGGCACCGTGGAAGCAGATATTATCGTGGGAACTACCGCCACCTTCAACGACATTCTCATCAACCCTTAACCCGGAAAATACAATAGTCCGGCAGGAGGAAAGACGCTACACAAGATTGAACAAAGCAACAATATCCGTGGTAGTTAAATGAATCATTCCCGTAACGCGGGATGATCGTGTCCCTTGAGGACATGACAACAGCAACCGACCCGAGGGCTGAAATACGCCCCCGGGCGTATTCCTCTCGTGGTCCAACCACAGGAGAAATATGATGAAGATATCACTGAAATACCTGGTGATCGTTTTTGTGCTCCTTATCGTGGGCAGTCAGGCCGTAGCCAGTCCGTATTTGGCTGAGGCAAGGAAGGTGATGCTCAAGTGCGCCTTGACGGAGGTAAAGCCGCAGGTCGTTTATCGTGCATACGATAAGACCGGCAATACCACCCGCAGGAGCAGTAAAGTCGATAAGGACGAAAGCCTTGAAGACGCGTTGATACGGAGCAACCTGGGTTGCATCGTGAAGACGGTCGATTCAATGCTGACGTACAAAAAACTGGAAAAATTCGTCCAGTAGCATCATTCGGCCTGCTGTACCGAAAAGCCGATCTCCGGATCGGCTTTTCTTTTTTTACGAATGCTATGTTCTTTCAACAATATTCACACAGAACTCCCGGATGCTGTTCCGGTCTGGAGTGGGTATTCCACACGTATTGAATACCGCTTCATCAATACTTTCTATGAACGAAAGAACTTCTGTGACGCTTGGACAAGCTTCATAGGCCTCCTGCGCTATGTGCCCCAACGTTTTCAGTGCATCAGCAGGCATTACAGGAACAGGAATCCTGGCGACGTAGCCGGCAGTAATCATATTTGAGCGCAGCAGCACGCCGCGCACCAGGTAGTTGCACAGGGAACTGTTCAGGTAACTCAATAGCCACCATCGGTCTTCTTCAGGGGGGAACAGGTTTGCATTCACGCCGAAGGCCGAGTTGGCAGGGAGAATAGCCGCCCCGAATGATACACCCATTGATGAACAGGTGATGCCCGGAAGACCGATGTACGACTCATTCCGGATAATGAAGTTCCCCACATTGCGTGCCACTTCTCGATAGTCATCACGCAAATACGCATCCGGTTCCGTAAAAAACCGGCGCTTGCCCGGATTCTTGTAGAACGGTACGGTAAAACCCTTTCTTCGTGCGGGAGACAGGTGCGCCTTGTCGTTCCCGGTGGAGATCCCGGTCCGGCAGGGGAAGCGTTCGCCCAGGCGCGGCGCACTGAACAATGCGTGTACCGCCTCCGGTACTTCCACCACGAACTCGCTGCGGTCCTTGGGCGATGAGAGAAATACCTCTTCCGCCGGGTATGTTTGAAACGCTTGAGTCCTGAGGATCCGTTCAAAGCACGTGGATGATTCCGGCCGACCTGCGACCTCAATCCTGTTCATACCCTGGGAACCCTTCTGCAAAATCAGGATTGAGGTTCGCACATCGGCTCCCTGTTTCCTGAATAAATCGGTCGGACATAATAACAGCGAGTGAATCCGGCACTCCGACCGTATGAACCGGCGCAGACCCTCATGTCCCCTTGCAGTCAAAAAGGAATCAAAGGTGATTAACCCGATCAGGCATCCGGGTTTTGCCACGCGGATGATCGCGTAGACAAACAAGGAGTAAAGGTTGAGGACCGCCTCCCTGCCAAAGCACAGGGCAAACCTTTTTTTATGTCTGCGCAGGTATTCGTGCTCGTGGCAGTTGTAAGGCGGGTTGGCGACGATGATGTCGGCGTCCGGTATGCTTTTTTCGGTTGAAGGGACATCCAGTGTATCGACCACTGAAAACAGGAAATCGCGTTGCTCAAAATCAAAAAATTTGTCAGGGCCATAGTCGATAACGTCAAACCCGCACAAGCGGGCGCCGATAGGGCGAAATGGCGCCAGCAGTTCGCCGTTACCCACACAGGGGTCAAAAACCAGTTTCGGGTCCGGGTTGAGGGATAATAATTTTCGTTTGAAGAAATCGGCGACAGGTTCCGGTGTTGAGTAATAACCGGTGTCGCGCCGGTCGATGCCGGCGCTGTTGAAGACCGATTTTATGTGTCTGCCCATCAGACATCACTGTAGGCGATTTTGCTATGGGTTCGGACCGTCTGAGACAGCCTGATTTTACGGTTCCGCAGAATAGACTTCCTCTCCCGACACCACCGTCAACACCACTTGCGTCTCGCTGATCTCCTCCACCGGCACCTGGAAAATATTCCTGTCGAGGACGATGAAGTCGGCGGACTTGCCGACCTCGATAGTGCCCGTACGGTCCGCGTTTTTTGCCGCGACGGCGCCGTTGATGGTAAATATCCGCAATGCGTCCTCCAGGGTAATGGCCTGATCCGGCCACAACTTGCCGGGACGTACTCCATAGGGGTCCTGTCTCGTCACCATGGCTTCGATCCCCGGCCAGGGGTTGGGGTCGGGCACCACGGACGGCCAGTCGGACCCGTAGATAAGGTGTGCGCCGGCGTCCTGCAATGATTTTATGGGCCAGAACCGGTTTGCTCTTTCCTCTCCAATCACCCCCGCCATGACCTCGACCAGCAGCGACGGATACCACAGGATAGGGGAGAACTCCGCGGTCACGTTCAATTGTTTGAAGCGGGGAATATCATCCGGGTGAATTAATTCCGCATGGGAAATCTCATGCATGAGGCCGGAGTCGCCGTTCGCTTCGCGCGCGGCTTCGATAGCGTCCAGCGCCACCCGCACCGCGCGGTCTCCGGTTGCGTGGATCTTGACCGTCTGCCCCTGGACGTCCAGGTAAACCATATCCTCGGCCAATTGCGCCGGGGTGTGTATCAGCTTGCCGGTGAAACTGTCGCCATGGGTTTCATCGGGCAGATAGGGCTCCAGCATGGCGGAGGTACGCGTAGGCGGTATACCGTCAAGCATGATTTTTGTGAAGTTGGTGCCTACATTTTGGGTCGCGTAGTCAGCCCGCAATTTCAGGTTTTCCAGTTCTTTTTCCCGGGTGTCGGTCCAGGCTATTTTCCAGACGATACTGGCGCTGACTTTCATGGTTAAGCGCCCGGCCTGGTCCAGGCTTCGATAGGCTTTCAGCGCGTTGCTGTCGGCCGCGGCGTCCTTGACGCTGGTCACGCCCACCTTGTTCATTTCATGCATTGCCCAGGCCAGTGCGTTTTCATATTGCTCATCGGTATAGGCAGGTATCTGTTTCAGGACATCGTAGGCGGCGTTATCGATGAGGATGCCCGTCGGCTCCGTACTCCCCCGTTCTCTCAGGATTACGCCACCCGCCGGGTCGGGTGTACTCGCGTCAATACCCAGCACTTCGAGGGCGCGGGAGTTGAGCCAGGCCCCGTGCACGGTGGAATCGCCCAGGTAAACCGGATGCTCCCGGGTGATCGCGTCCAGGATTTTTTTATTGGGGACCGTATCGGACTGCATCAGTTCCATGGCCCACTGGCCGCCGCGAATCCACTCACCCTTCGGGGTGTCGGCTGCGCACGCCGTCAATTTTGCGACGATCTCATCCATGCTGAAGGTAAAGGGAAACGCGCACTGGAAGTTGTACTTTTCGCCGGCTTCCTTGGGGTGGGCATGCATGTCGTGGATGCCGGGCATCAGCATCCTGCCGTTGAGGTCGACAACCCGGGCCTGGTCCGACACCTGCGCCTGTACCTCCTGGTTGCTGCCCAGCGCGGTGATCACCCCGTCTGTTACCGCCAGCGCTTGCGCCACGGCCCGGCCGGGGTCGACCGTGTAGATAAACCCGTTGGTATAGATGGTTTCCTGCGGTTGAGACTGGTTGTTACCAGAACAGCCGGCGGCACAGACCAGTGCCGTCAGCAGTATAAGTCCCGGAAATTTCAAAGCATTAATATTCATAATGATTCTTGCCGTTGGTAAAACGCATTTTCAACTCATCAAATACCAATACGTCATTATCGTCAACGTATTGTTGCCACAGCGCCAGCATATCCTGTAGTTTCCCGGGCCGGGACTGCGCCAGGTCATTCAGTTCCCCGGGGTCCTCTTCCAGGTTGTATAACTCCCAGCTTTCCTTGCCCCAGGGCCGGTTATTATACAGTAGCTTCCAGTCGCCCTGGCGGATCATGCGCCGGTTGAACAGTTCAAGGCCATAAACGTGTTCCGGAGAGTGTACGACGGACTCCTGGCCTGCGAGGTGTGAAAAGAACGGCTTGCCAATCATCGGGTGAACCCGGCGTCCCTCAAATTCCGGCGCGGGATGCGGCACTTTTGCCAGTTGCAGGATAGTGGGCGCCACGTCCAGTACGGTGATGAACGCATCGGAACGGCTGCCTGCTTTTATCCGGTCCGGAAATACTGCGATGGTGGGCGAGACCAGGCCGCCCTGGGTAGGGAAGCCTTTATACATGTGAAACGGCGTGTTGCTGACGTGCGCCCATCCCGGTCCTGTCGAAGCATAGGAGCCGGGTTTCCCCATGTTTTCATAACTCAAATCGAAATTCGACGGCACCCAGGTGGGATTGCTGGCGAGATCGTGCGGGTTATTGCCCTCTGCGCCGTTATCGGAAAAGAACAGGATAAAGGTATTCTCATATTCGCCCGAATCTTTCAGGTACCGGATCAGGCGGCCGATGTTCTCATCCAGCGCCTCCACCATCGCTGCGTAGAGTTGCATACGGCGCACTTCAAGCTTTTTCTGCTCCCCGTCGAGTTCATCCCAGCCGGGCCATTCCCGATGCTGCGGCGCGGGTGTCTGTCCCGGTTTTATGAGGCCCGTGGCCTGCATCCGCTCGATGCGTTTCTCGCGGATCCCGTCATAGCCGACTTCATACACACCTTCGTACCTGTCGACATACTCCCGGGGCGCCTGTAACGGCCAATGGGGCGCGGTGTAGGCTGCGTAACCAAAGAACGGTTTGCCGTCAGCACGGTTTTTGTCGATGTACTCAATCATCTTGTCGGTGAAATACACGGAAGAATAAAAATCATCGGGCAGGGCCTGTAACTGCTCGTTGCCTTCAGCCCAGAATGACACTTCCTCGTACTCGGTAATGCCGCGCATGTCTGAGAAGTGGCTTGCGCCGCCGTGTTTCAGCCAGAAGGCCTCTTCGAAACCCCGGTCCAGGGGGTAGTAGCCTTCCTCGTAGCCCAACTGCCACTTGCCCGACATGTAGGTGTGATAACCGGACTCCCTGAGCAGTCTCACAAACGTGACGATGTCCTTGTTCAGGAAGCCCTCGTAGCCGGGTTTGCCTTTCTGCTCTTCCGACCACATGCCGTTCATGGTGCCGAGGCCGGCGCGGTGGGCGTCGGCGCCGGACATCAGTAAGGCACGGGTGGGAGAGCAGGTGGGCGCCACGTGGAAGTTGGTCAGCATCTTGCCGGCGCCGGCCAGGGCATCCAGGTTCGGCGTGCTGATCTCGCCGCCGAATACGCCCAGGTCCGAGTAACCCAGGTCATCCGCAATGATCAGCAGGATGTTGGGCCGCGGGTCATTTTTATCAGTTTCTGCCTGATCCGTACAACCGGCCAAACCCTGCAAACCGGTAATCAAAAAAATATAATAACTGTGCGCATCGTATGTGCCCCGGTGGGATTTTATTCTATTCAGACGATCTTCAGTTGTGGCATGACGTTCTCGGCAAACCGTTCCAGCGAACGCATTTCCTCGTCGTGTCCGATATCGCCGAACGCGGGTTGCAGCGCCAGGTAATTCACGCCTGTTACCTCCACCTGGCGGGCCAGGGCATCAGCCACCCTGGTTGCGCTGCCGTGCACCATCATCCCGATCTCCACGGCCTTTTCAAACCTGGAGATCGGACCCAGGTGCGGCGCTTCAATATTGCGTTCTACCCACAGCCTGTGCAGTTTGGCAAACCAGTCGTTATAGGCCTGGCGCGCGACCGCCTCCGCCTTGCGCTCATCCTCGTTAACGTAGATCATACGCCAGGCGCCGACGAAAGGTTCTGCCGGAGCGCCGGCGGGCCGTAACGGATCATCCTTGCTGGCGTTCCACTCAGACCGGTAGTTTTCGCTGGCCTGGCGGATAACCTCAGTCGGGCCCAGGGCAATCGAGTGCATGCCGCGCCGGGCTGCCTCAGCCTGGCCGCCGGGGGACATGGACGCACTCCAAAGGGGCAATAGCGACTGTTCGGCCTGCAGAGCCATGGGTACGTCTTCGTATTGATAGTGTTTTCCATTAAAGGTCAATGTCGTGCAATTCAACCCCTCAATGATCAGGTCCACACCCTCGATGAACATTTCCATGGCGTCATCCGGGTCAACGCCGAAAAAAGCGATTTCAATCGGCGATACGCCGCGACCCAGACCCACCTCCAGCCGGCCGTTGCTGAGGTTGTCCAGCATGCAGATTTCTTCAATCAGGCGTAACGGTATATACAGGGGGACCAGGTAAACCAGCGGGCCGATGCGTATGGTCGAAGTCGCCTGTGCCAGGGCGGCCAGGAATATACCGGGAGACGGCGCCGCGCCCAGCGGCGTGCCGTGGTGCTCGGCCAGGTGGTACCCCCTGAAGCCGGCGGCCTCCGCCGCCTGAGCAATTATAATCCTCTCGGCGTAGGTTCTGCTCAATGGCTCCGCGCGTTTATCCAGGTGATCAAAGATGCCGAATTCGATAGTCATTCCTTATTGCCTCATATGGATTCCTCCGCCGTTCAGGCTGCATTCTACCTTCTTTCTGCGGAAAAATTGCCTCACTGTCGGAATTCCGTGTATTCTTATCGCCTTTCAAAACTCCGGCAGGGCTTTTTTTGATATATTCGCCCAATTGCGCTATCACGAGAACAAAGCATGAAAATACTGATCCCGATAAAACGCGTCATCGATTACAACGTCCGCATCCGCGTGAAAAAAGACGGTAGCGGCGTTGAAACGGCGAACGTAAAAATGTCCATGAATCCGTTTTGTGAAATTGCCGTGGAAGAGGCGGTACGGATCACGGAAGCCGGAAATGCGGATGAGATCGTGGTGGTAACCATCGGCGGGCGCCAGTGCCAGGATATCCTGCGCACCGCCCTGGCGATGGGCGCCGACCGGGCCATATTGATCGAGACGGACGTGGCGGTACAACCCCTGGCTATAGCAAAATTGCTGAAAGTGACGGCCGAACGGGAGGAGCCGAGACTCATCATCACCGGCAAACAGGCCATCGACGACGATAACAACCAGACCGGACAGATGCTCTCGGCCCTGCTCGGCTGGCCCCAGGCAACGTTCGCATCGAATATTGAATTTGCCGATGGAGGATTAAATGTGACCCGGGAAGTGGACGGCGGCCTGGAGACGATAGCCATAAAGCTGCCTGCCGTTATCACCACCGACCTGCGTCTGAATGAACCACGCTACGTCAAACTGCCCAATATCATGAAAGCCAAGAAAAAGCCGCTCGACGTGATAACCCCGGCAGACCTGGGCATAGACGTTACACCGAGCATAGATATCCTCAACGTCGTCGAACCGCCGGCCAGGTCGGCGGGCGTAAAGGTGGCTGATGTACAGGAACTGGTAGACAAGCTGCACAATGAAGCAAAGGTGATCTGATATGAGCATCCTGGTTATCGCGGAACACGACAATAAGGCCATCAAATCGTCCACGCTGAATACCGTCGGCGCGGCTGTCCAGTTGGGAGAGGATGTGCTGCTGCTAGTCGCCGGCAACGGCAGTGAACCGGTCGCAGAAGCCGGCGCGAGGATTGCGGGAATAAGCAGGGTATTGCATGCCGAAGCTGCGCACTATGAGCACGCGCTGGCCGAAGAACTGGCGCCGCTGGTGGTCGCCTGCAGCGAAGACGTAAGTCATATCCTGGCGCCGGCCAGTACGTTTGGCAAAAACCTGGTGCCCAGGGTGGCGGCACTGCTTGACGTCGGCGTGGTTGCGGACATTGTGAGTATTGAATCTGCCGACACGTTTGTACGCCCGATTTATGCCGGCAACGCCCTTGCCACAGTCCGCAGCAATGACGCCGTCAAGGTCATCAGCGTCCGCAGCACGAATTTTGACGCGGCCGCCGCCGAGGGTGGAACAGCCGTAATCGAACCGGTCAGTGTTTCTGATCCTGCCGGCCTGTCCGCGTTTGTCGGTCAGGAAACCGCCGAATCGGAACGGCCTGAACTCACCAGCGCAGGCATTGTCATCTCCGGCGGCCGCGGTTTCGGCAGCGGCGACAATTTCAAGCTGCTGGACGATATAGCCGACAAACTGGGCGCGGCCATAGGCGCTTCCCGGGCCGCGGTAGATGCCGGCTATGTCCCCAATGACTACCAGGTAGGCCAGACCGGCAAGATCGTCGCGCCTGACCTGTATATCGCCGTCGGGATATCCGGCGCCATACAACACCTGGCCGGGATGAAAGAAAGCAAGGTGATCGTCGCCATCAACAAGGATGAGGAAGCCCCCATCTTCGAAATTGCCGATTACGGTCTGGTTGCGGATTTGTTCCAGGCCCTGCCGGAATTTTCCGCCGCGCTGGACAATCTCGATTAATCGGCATATCGGCGACCCGGGGGACGGACTTAAGTCCGTCCCCGAACGCATAATGGAACGTCAACATCATCCCTACCTGGCGGCAGTATTCATGTTCATGGCAACGATCTTTTTCTGCCTGGCCGACGTAATGGGGAAGTGGTTGACGGAAGTCTACCCGGTGATACAGGTGACCTGGCTGAGACATGTCGTCGGTATAATCGTCGTGTTCAGCATCATTGTCGCTACGTCAAACCTGGGAAAACTGAAAACCAGGCGACCTGTATGGCATGGTTTGCGGAGTCTGGCCAGCGCTATTATGGTACTGTCCATTTTTTATGGCCTGAAACATATCCCGCTGGCTGAATTTGTATCGCTGACGTTTTCAATCCCTTTCTTCGTTGCCCTGTTGTCTCCCTGGTTGTTAAAGGAAAAAGTCACGATGCACACCTGGGCTGCTATCACCATCGGTTTTGTCGGCGTGCTGTTTATATTGAGACCGACCCCCGACCATTTTCATTATGCCCACTTGACCAGCCTGGCGCTGGCGTTCCTGGCCAGCCTGGTGCTTATGAGCGCGAGGTATTTGTCCACGACTGAGAACAGGTGGTCGCTCAATTTTTACCTGCCTGTCGCCGGCATCATCCTGTATGGCTACTGGGCATTAAGTTACTGGGTTGACCCGACAACGATGCACTGGCTGATGATTGCTACCCTGGGGGTATCACAGACGGCCGCGCTGGCCTGTTATATAGAGGCCTTACGCCTGGCGCGCCCGTCGGTTATTGCGCCGCTGGATTATGTACGCCTGATCTGGACGCTCATCGTCGGCTACGTCATCTGGCAGGAAATCCCGGATCAATATACCTGGATTGGGATCATCATCATCGTTGCCAGCGGCATCTACATCGTGAGCCACGGCTACGTGAGTAAAACGGAACATCTGTAATCCTCTTGTCCCGAACGTTTCTTTCACAAAGAGGTTATTTTCGGTTCAGCGACGGTACTGTCCACTACTTGACCTGCAGGTTCATATTCATCAAAATCTGACGAATGGCCTTGAAAAAATCCCAACTCTACTCATCACTCTGGCAAAGCTGTGATGAGTTGCGCGGCGGCATGGATGCCTCGCAATACAAGGATTACATACTTACGTTGCTGTTTATGAAGTATGTCTCGGACAAGCGCGCCGGCGACCCCGATGCGCTGATTGAAGTCCCCGACGGGGGCGGTTTTGCCGACATGGTAAAGCTAAAGGGTGACAAGGAGATTGGCGACAAGATTAATAAGATTATCGCCAAACTAGCTGAAGCGAATGAGCTTAAAGGTGTCATCGACCAAGCCAGCTTTAACGACGAAAGCAAATTAGGTGCCGGAAAAGAAATGCAGGACCGGCTATCCAAGCTGGTCGCCATATTTGAAAATCTTGACTTCCGTGCCAACCGGACCGAAGGCGACGATCTCCTCGGTGACGCCTACGAATACCTGATGCAACACTTCGCCACCGAGTCTGGCAAGAGCAAGGGGCAATTCTACACACCGGCTGAAGTCTCTCGCATCATGGCCCAGGTGCTCGGCATCGGCCCGGTAACCCGTCAGGACCAGACCATCTACGATCCTGCCTGCGGTTCCGGTTCCCTGCTGCTCAAGGCAGCCGACCAGGCGCCACGCGGAATTACAATTTATGGTCAGGAAATGGACAATGCAACCTGGGCGCTGGCGCGCATGAACATGATCCTGCACAACCACCCGACCGCGGATCTATGGCGCGGTAATACGTTGTCTGCTCCGTACTTCAAAAACCAAAACGGCAGTCTCAAAACCTTCGATTTCGCCGTTGCCAATCCTCCTTTTTCAGCCAAAGCCTGGTCCAGCGGACTCGATCCGGCTAATGACGAATACCGGCGTTTCGAGTACGGCATTCCACCGGCAAAGAATGGCGATTACGCTTTCCTGCTGCACCTCATCACATCGCTTAAGAGCAGGGGTAAAGGCGCAATTATCCTGCCCCACGGTGTGCTGTTTCGTGGTAACAGGGAGGCCGATATCCGCAGGAATCTGGTCCGGCGCGGCTTCATCAAAGGCATCATCGGCTTGCCCGAGAACCTTTTCTACGGCACCGGCATACCCGCCTGCATCCTGGTCATCGACAAGGAGAATGCGCACGCCCGCACCGGCATTTTCATGATCGACGCGAGTAAGGGTTTTAAGAAAGACGGCAATAAGAACCGCCTGCGGGCACAGGACATACACCGGATTGTGGACGTGTTCAACAGGCAGACTGAACTGCGCGGTTATTCCCGCATGGCGCCGGTGGCCGAGATTGCCAGCCCCGCCAACGACTACAACCTTAATATTCCGCGCTATATCGATTCCAGCGAACCGGAAGACCTGCACGACCTGGACGCCCACCTGAACGGGGGCATTCCCGATTATGACCTTGATGCCTTGAGCGCTTACTGGAACGTCTTTCCCACGCTACGCCAAACGCTGTTTTCGAGTGACGGCCGCTCCGGTTACAGTGCAGCCCGCGTCGAGACGTCGCAAGTGAAAGCCGCCATTCTCGACCACGACGAATTCAATGCTTTTGAACACCAGGTCACGACCACCCTCAACGCGTGGCGAAAAGCGCACGAACCGGCTCTCAAAGCAATACAGCAAGGCGCCAATCCAAAGGCGATCATCCGTAAACTGTCGGAAGACCTGCTTACGCGTTTCTCCCACCTGCCGTTGCTGGACGCATACAACGTGTACCAGCGGCTGATGGATTACTGGGATGAGACGATGCAGGACGACCTGTATCTGGTAGCCGCGGACGGCTGGATTGACGCCGCCAGGCCGCGCGGAATCATCGAAAGCAAGGAAAAGAAGCTCAAGGAAACGCCGGATCTGGTCGTCAAGCGCAAGAAGTACAAAATAGACCTGGTGCTCCCGGCGCTGGTCGTAGTCCACTGCTTTTCCGCCGAACGCGAGGCTATGGAAGCGTTGCAAACCGCCCAGGAAACCGCCGCCCGCGAACTGGAGGAATTCATCGAAGAGCACAGCGTCGAGGAGGGCCTGCTGGCAGACGCGCTCAACGACAAAGGCAAAGTGCCCAAAGCCAGCGTGACACAGCGCCTCAAGGCCATAAGCAACGAACCGGAGAGCGAGGAGGAAAGCGAAGTTTTAACAAAATGTCTGACGTTGATTGAGGCCAACACCAAGTCAGACAAGGCTGTCAAGGAGGCCCAAGCCGCGCTGAACGAGCAAGTGCTGGCCCGTTACTCGTCGCTGACCGAAGCCGAAATCAAGTCACTCGTCGCAGGGGACAAGTGGTTTGCCAGTATCGACAGCACCATCAAGGGTGAGGTACAGCGCATAACCCAACAGCTTGCCGGGCGCGTCAAGGAAGTGGAAGAACGCTATGCCTCCCCGTTGCCTGAGTTGGAGCGTGAGGTGGAGGCGTACAGCGAAAAGGTCGAGGGACATCTGAAAAAGATGGGGTTGTCGTTGTGAGTCACGTACATGCAAAGGAGGCAACAGGCTACAAATCTGCTGACATAGGGATGACACCGGAGGATTGGGATGTTTACAGCCTTCAGGATATCGTAAATCAATTTGTAAACGGAGGTACGCCATCGACAAAGAACGAGGATTTCTGGTCAGGGAATATTCCATGGGTAACCGGAGCTGATATCTTAGATCAGGAAGTTGCGGTTATCAGGAGACATATCACTGCAGAAGCAGTAGATAGCAGTTCCACAAATGTGATTCCAAAAGGCAACCTTTTGATTGTTTCCCGGACAGGTGTAGGAAAACTGGCGATTGCACCATGCGATATTGCCATCAGCCAGGATTTTACTGGCATAATCCTGCGTAAAGAAAAGATTCTGGCCGAGTACCTTTTTCGATATTTAGACTTTTTTCAGGATGTCTTAGTCAGACAGAACCAAGGAACATCAATCAAGGGAATTACACGAGATACCTTAACTGCAATCCTCATAGCGATCCCATCTTATGCCGAACAACGCTCCATTGCCGAGGCATTGTCGGACGTTGATGGTTTGATCAAATCATCAGAGGCATTGATCGCAAAGAAGAAGGCGATCAAGCAGGCCACCATACAGCAACTCCTCACCGGCAAGACCCGCCTGCAGGGGTTCAGTGGGGCGTGGGAGATAAAGCGGTTGGGAGAGTTTGCTTTCATTCGCAATCATAAGGTCTTGCCCTCAGATGTATCCCCAGATATACCCTGCGTGGAGCTTGAACATATCGGGCAAGGGAATGGAAGGCTTCTGGGATGCTCCTCGGCACAGTACTCGACATCATCGAAATATTTATTTTCTTCGGGTGATGTGCTTTTTGGTCGGCTTCGAGCATATCTTCGCAAGTTCTGGCTTGCTGATAGAGATGGCGTTTGCACTACCGAAATATGGCCGTTAGTGACTGACTCTCAGCGGGCAGATAGCGGTTTCTTGTACGCCATCGTCCAATGTGACAAATTTATCGAAACGGCAAGTATTTCCTATGGTACGCATATGCCGCGCACAGACTGGGGCGTAATGCGGAACTTTGAAGTCTCACTGCCAGAAATCTCTGAACAACGCGCAATTGCCTCCGTTCTCTCCGATATAGACGCCGAGATTACGTCACTTGAGCGACGACTAGACAAGACCCGTAGAATCAAGCGTGGTATGATGCAACAACTCCTCACCGGTCGCTTACGGCTGGTCAAACCGGTATAAATACATGGCAATAACGTATTCGGAGTTAGAGATAGAGTCGTTTGTGCAAGAACGCAAACCTTTATCAATCGACTGGGAAAACCGGATTAAACTCAGATCCAAACTCGGGCATGACGAGCGACACCTGGATCTAATTGGTGACGACGGGAACAAGTTCCGTTTGATTCTCAGGCAAAATCAGATTAGTCCATTGGACTTCTCCGTCATCCTAGCTGTTCGGATTCCACAGTCAAACCAAATCTTTCGCCTCCGGCGCTACAACGGCAAGAGTCACGAGCACACAAATCATATTGAAGACGTGACATTCTATGATTTTCATATCCACATCGCTACAACACGATATCAGGAGCTTGGAGCGCGAGAAGACGCCTTCGCAGAACCAACCGAACGCTATGCCGATTTCCGAAGTGCCTTCAACTGCCTCATTGATGATGCGAATTTCGTAATCCCGCCAAAATCACAGACTGAACTTTTCTAGGGGTATTAAATATGTCCATCGATACCATAGAACAAGAATTTCACAACAAAGTATCTGCCAAGGTCCGGTTGTTCCCCGAAGGTGTAGAACGTTTCCGCGTGTTTACTCCATTCCTCTTTGATGACGGTGACCATTTAGCCGTTGTCCTGAAAAAAGAAGGAGCGCGGTGGGTGCTATCCGATGAGGCTCATACATACATGCACCTGACTTATGACATCAATGAGAAAGATCTTCACAGTGGCACGCGACAGAAAATTATCACTAATACTCTGTCAACGTTTCAAGTCGAGGACCGTAACGGGGAACTGGTACTCGAAGTACCTGATGAGCGTTATGGCGACGCATTGTATTCCTTTATACAAGCACTTCTCAAAATCTCCGATGTATCTTACCTATCCCGGGAACAGGTCCAATCAACTTTTATGGACGACTTCCAGACATTGTTAAGTGAAGCTGTCCCGGAAGATCGCAGGAACTTCGATTGGAACGATCCAGAACACGACCCCAATGGAATGTACACGGTAGACTGTCGGATCAACGGTATGCCTCGACCACTTTTCGTTCACGCCCTCGGCAGTGACAGCAGGACCCGTGATGCTACGATTGCACTACACCAATTTGAGAAATGGGATATCCCATTCCACTCACTTGCAATCTTTGAAGATCAGGAATCAATCAATCGCAAAGTGCTGGCTCGTTTAAGCGATGTCTGTGAAAAGCAGTTCTCCAGCCTCACTTCTAACCGTGAAAGGATCACGCGGTTTCTGAATGAGAACATATCGGGATGAGATATCCGACCAAAGCGGAAGTTCGAACGAACAATCGCTATTGATGATTTTACCTACACCACGTTGAAAGAGACCTGCCTGAGAGAAAATAAATTGCAGTCAAGTCCACCTGAGTCGGAGTGTCCGCAGAACGTGATCTTGCAGGTTCTGCGGTATCTCAAGATCCCGGGCGATGTGGCGCCAGGTTGAGAAGGCTTCGACGGTCTGCTCCAGGATCGCTTTGTCGCGGTGACGCGGCAACCCGGCGTACCTGGCGAGGTGTTTCACGTCCTCCCTGGTAAAGTCTGATGTCTTGCCGTTGATACTGAGTTGGTGAAATCTTGTGAAATCGCTGCCGGCAGCGTGACAAAGATCATAGGCCGGCGCGATATCCCAGATGCCTCTCCGATCCATCATAAAGGTGAAGTTCTTCACGTGGTCGTCCCGATTGCATCCCGTCAGGTTGAATAGCACGCGCCGGAACTGCTCTTCTATCGCCACCTTTGACATGCCCAGTTGGCGCATCGTCATGAAGAGTTGTTCGTAGGAATAACGTCCGCTCTCATAGTAGTCAAAGTGCGCTACTGCGGCGAAGGTCTGCACAAATTTCCTGGCGCCGTTTTCATCACGATCAAAGCGGCGGGTCATAAAATGGTGACGACCGTTTTCACTGAAAATTCGGCTCTCCATCATGTCGATGCCACATGCCTTGGCCACCAAATGATAGCTGTATTCCAGCAGGCCATATCCCGATGGGTCGGCAACTTCCCAGTCGCCACTGAACGCAACGCCGTCGAATTTTATGAGCCAATGTTCAAAACCGGGCGGGAGGTCTGACTGACCGGAGCGCACTTGGCGGGTCTTGGGGTTAAAAGCGATAACCGCCTTGGCGCGGGCGCCGCCGGCTGACGTGCCGACACCCAGGATGTCGAGCAATGTGTTTTCTTCTCTGCCGGGTGCAAACCTGGTGTCCAGCGTTTCTTTCTCTGCAAATGCCATCGAGGCAAGCTCAACAAGCTGCAGTACCTCAACCGGCTTGTCCTTAGCCATGTCGTCACCTGTTGAGGGCTCAAACTCCAACGCGCCCATACCGCGCCGTCCCGTATAGCACAAGCGGTCGACTGCGTTGAAATCCTCAGCCTGTCTGCCTGTTTGCGCCAGCCAAACGTCGATGAGCTTGTTGCCATACTTGTCGGGAAGGCTGTCGGCAAGCAGGCCCGGCAAGCCATGAAATGATCTTCGTTGCAGGTTTTGGAACTGGTAAATCCTGCCGGGACGAACAGGCATGTGTAGTGGCGCCGGTTCAATCCCGAACGTTGCGAATCCGGGGTCGTATTCAAAACGGGCGTAGCGCTCATCAGCATTAATGGAAACATAACCGATTGGCGTCCCCCACAGCTTGACGGTAGCTGTGCTCACCGGGTTTCATCTCCCCATATAATGCCAGAGTTTGCTTGAGGCACTTTCCGTTTCTTCGGGTTCGCCGCGCGCGCCTCCGCCATCGGCGAGTTGAATGTTTCCGGTAGCAGGGCGTCTATAGCAGCGGCCATATTCAGCGCCTTCAGGAGTTTCAACCAGGATTCAAACAGTCCATCCTGCCCGCCTTCAATGCGCCGGAGCGTGGCGACGCCAATGCCCGCCTCTTCAGCCAGTTCAGCCTGGGATAACCCTTGCTGTTTGCGGATGCGGGCGAGCCGATTGCCGAATTCGCGCAGAATCTCACTCTCGGGGGTAAGCTGATTGATATTCATAATATCACTTTTGATTTAAAATAAGATTTTTCAACCTGTTTCATATCATAAATGATATTTAATAAAAATACGATAGAAAAACCTCATCGCTTGAAAAATATTCTCTTTCAGCTACATTCCTTGTATGAAAACAGTTCGTGACCGATATTCAGGGAGAAACCGGTGACTACTCCCGAGGTCGCAGGGCAAGTTACAGGGCATGATACAGGGCAAGCCATCGGCCAGCCAGAGTCACGGCCAGAGTCACAACAAATTATCACCCCCGAAGTCACCCCCGAAGTCATTCGGCTCCTGGCAGTGATGGAGAGTGCAATGAGTCGCCAGGAAGTCCAGGCTAAATTGGGCCTCAAGGATGAAAAATACTTCCGTGAGTTCTACCAGCAACCTGCTGTTGCCGGAGGTCTGATTGAGATGACTATCTCTGATAAGCGGACAAGCCCTTTGCAGAAGTACCGACTGACAGATAAGGGACGCGCTCTGCTCGCGAACTTGAAGTCGAGGTCAGCAGAGGCATGAGCGCGGTTGGTCAGAGAGAGAAACAGACGCAACAACGCGTGGTCGAATTCTTTCAGGACACGCTCGGCTATTCATACCTCGGAGACTGGACCAGTCGTCCCAATAACAGCAACGTTGAAAGGGTAATACTTGCCGATTGGCTAGGCCGCCAAGGCCATAACGACAGAATCATCGACAAAGTACTGTACGAACTGGGAAAGGCAGTTGCGCTCGGTGGCAGCAAGACACTCTATGACGCCAACAAACAGCTCTATGGTCTGCTCCGCTACGGCGTTAAAGTTTTACCGGAGGTGGGTGAGCAACACCTTACTGTCTGGTTGACCGACTGGAAAAATCCCGCAAAGAACGAGTTCGCAATCGCCGAAGAAGTAACTGTCACCGGCCGAAATACAAAACGTCCCGATATCGTACTGTACGTTAACGGAATTGCTCTGGGTGTATTGGAACTTAAACGTTCGATAGTCTCAGTAGCCGAAGGCGTCAGGCAAAACCTCGACAACCAGAAAAAGGAGTTCATCCAGCCATTTTTCTCCACCGTTCAACTCCTAATGGCGGGAAACGAAGCCGAGGGACTGCGTTATGGCGTGATTGTAACCCCGGAGAAGTACTGGTTGCGCTGGAAAGAGGCCGGCGCCCATACAGCCGCCGATGATAATCCGTTACTCCGGGAACTGGGCCAATTATGTGATAAAGAGCGGATGCTCGAGATCATTCATGATTTCATCGTCTTCGATGCAGGAATCAAAAAGATCTGCCGACATAATCAATACTTCGGAATGAGGGCGGCCCAGGAACATGTGAAACGCAGGGAAGGCGGCATCATCTGGCACACCCAGGGCAGCGGCAAAAGCCTGACTATGGTGTGGCTGGCAAAGTGGATTCGCGAAAATGTCACTGCCTCCCGTGTACTGCTTCTTACTGACCGAACCGAATTGGATGATCAGATCGAAGGAACTTTCCTGGGAGTAAGTGAGGGTATTTACCGCACGGAAAGCGGCGCCGACCTGGTGGATGTTCTCAACACCAGCGACGAGTGGCTGATCTGTTCTCTGATACAAAAATTCGGAGCGTCAGAGGATGGCGATTTCGATGCATTCATAAATGACATATGCAGTCACCTGCCCGAAGAGTTTTACGCCAAAGGTGAGCTCTTTGTTTTCGTAGACGAATGTCATCGAACCCAATCCGGCAAGCTCCACGACGCAATGAAGGAACTGCTACCGGGGGCTATGCTGATTGGTTTTACAGGGACGCCCCTGCTCAAGGATGACAAGAAACGTAGTATTGAGACTTTCGGGCCCTACATCCATACCTATAAATATGATGAGGCAGTAAATGATGGTGTGGTGCTCGACTTGCGCTACGAGGCACGAGACATTGACCAGGACATCGTTTCGCCGGACAAAATCGATCAGTGGTTCGACCTGAAAACCAAAGCTTTGACTGATGTGGCGAAGGCCCAACTCAGACAACGCTGGGGCACCATGCAGAAAGTGTTGAGTTCACAGGACCGTCTGCAAAAGATTGTGGCTGACATCCTTCTTGATATGGAACGATGCGACCGTTTGAAGAGTGGCCGGGGCAACGCGCTGCTTGTGTCTGGTAGTATTTATTCCGCCTGCCGTATCTTCGAGATGTTTCAGCAACAGGGGTTAGGCGGAAAATGCGCTATTGTGACCTCCTATAAACCATCTCCATCCGATATCAAAGGGGAGGAGACCGGTGAGGGTCTCACGGAGAAGCTGCGGCAGTACGAAATTTATCGAAAGATGCTTGCAGCACATTTCGACGAACCTGAAGAAACGGCGATGCACAAAGTCGGAAAATTTGAAAAGGATGTAAAGAAACGCTTCGTCAAAGAACCTGGCCGGATGAAGCTCTTGATCGTCGTGGATAAGTTGTTAACCGGTTTTGACGCTCCGCCTGCGACCTATCTCTACATCGACAAGAACATGCAGGATCACGGACTGTTCCAGGCCATCTGTAGAGTTAATCGCCTTGATGGCGAGGACAAGGAATATGGTTATGTCATCGACTATAAAGATCTGTTTCGGTCTTTGGAGCAATCGATTAATCACTACACCGGAGAAGCATTTGAAGGATACGACAGCGAGGATGTAGAAGGCTTACTGAAAGACAGACTGGAACAGGGGAAAAATCGGCTGGAACAGGCGCGGGAAGCTATCAAAGCACTGTGCGAACCCGTTAATCGACCTTGCGGTACGGCTGATTACCTGAGGTATTTTTGTGCAACCGATAACGCTAATGTCGAGCAGCTAAAAGCTAATGAACCAAAACGCGCAGCGCTTTACAAGTTAGCAGCAGCTTACCTGCGCGCCTACGCCAACCTGGCCAATGAAATGATTGAAGCCGGATACAGCGACGCTGAAATACGAACAATCAAGGCTGAGGTTGACCACTATGAGAAAGCACGTCAAGAGGTCAAGCTCGCCAGCGGCGACTATATCGACATGAAGCTGTACGAGCCGGCTATGCGTCACCTTCTCGACACTTACATTCGAGCTGAGGACAGCGAGCAACTGTCAGTACTTAATTACATGACGCTCATAGAATTAGTTGTCGAGCGCGGCGAGTCTGCTGTTGCTTCGTTACCCGACGGAATCCGCGACAATCACGAAGCAGTTGCAGCCACAGTCGAAAATAACCTTCGAAGGCTCATCGTGGACGAAATGGCTGTGAACCCAAAGTACTACACAGAGATGTCAAAATTGCTGGATGCCCTAATCCTTCAACGCAAACAGGATGCGCTGGATTATAAAACCTATCTGGCCAAAATTGTTGATCTGACCAGAAATACCACTCAGCCGAAAGCGACACGTTACCCATACACGATAAATAACCCTGGTCGGCGTGCACTGTTTGATAACTTGAAGGACCATGCGCATACACTGGAAGAACATATCCTTAAAAACAAAGCAGCAGATACCGCTGCCGATACAGCCGAAACCATCGCCCTGGCTATGGACGATGCGATACGCTCCGTAAAGAAAGCGGATTGGCGCGGCAACAGGTTTAAGGAGCGCGAGGTTCGTAATGCCATCAGGTCGGTGCTTG
The DNA here is from genome assembly GCA_965116495.1 of Gammaproteobacteria bacterium. Taxonomy (GTDB): domain Bacteria; phylum Pseudomonadota; class Gammaproteobacteria; order Eutrophobiales; family Eutrophobiaceae; genus JAAXHV01. The sequence goes on from OZ220696.1 coordinate 2,777,520, forward strand.
GCGACCATGAGGGCCTTGTGGATGAATTTTTTGAAATTGTAAAGGCCCAGCATGACTACTGATCGGCGTGACATTGATGTCTGTGGCATTGCCGTTGAAGTTGTGCGCAAGAACATCAAGCACCTCTACGTGGGCGTTTATCCGCCGGGTGGCCGGGTTCGGGTAAGCGCGCCGCTACGTATCGATAAGGAAACCATCCGGTTGGCTGTTATTTCCCGATTGGGCTGGATTCGCAAAAGACAGGCGCAGTTCGAACATCAGGAACGACAATCAGAGAGGGAATACATATCGGGCGAAAGCCACTACTTTGAGGGGCGCCGCTACCGGCTGGATGTGATTGAGCAAAACAGCCCCCCTGCCGTCCTGCTGCTCAACAATACTACGCTGGCATTAAGCGTACGTCCCGGCGCCGACTGGAGCCAGCGGGAAGCGGTGCTTGACCGATGGTATCGCGGACAACTACGCGACCGCCTGCCTGTACTTGTCGAGAAATGGGAACAAAAGATCGGAGTACAGGCCAATGAAGTTCGCATCAGGAAGATGAAGACCCGCTGGGGGACATGCAACAGTCGCGCTCGTCGCATCTGGTTGAATCTTGAACTGATGAAGAAACCCCCATCCTGCCTTGAATATGTCGTCGTCCATGAGCTTATCCACCTGATTGAGCGCAAGCATAACAATCGCTTTCGTGAGCTCATGGATAAATACATGCCTCCGTGGCGCAGTCACCGGGATGAACTGAATCGTGCGCCACTGGCTCACGCAAACTGGGAGTATTAACCCGTATTTCCCATAGATATTTGTCTTTGGCGAATGAGGGAACAACTCCGGAATAGATGGGGTCAGAGTAAAATCTTGAGGCATGTGGCTGACGGCACGACCGGTGGTGATTTTACTCTGACCCCTGGTATATCAAATCACCGCCTCGATCAGGTTCGGCCCCGGTTCGGCCAGGTAAGCGGCCAATTGCCTGTTTAATTGCTCCGTGGCGGTTACCCGGCAGGCAGGCACTCCCATGCCGTTCGCCAGCTTGACCCAGTCGATTTCCGGGTTGTCGATATCCATCATGGAACGTGCCCTGGCGCCTGGCGCGCCGGCGCCGACCCGTTGGTATTCGATGTTCAGGATGCGGTATTTGCGGTTGGCAAGGACAACGGTGGTCACGTCCAGTGATTCCCTGGACTGGGTCCACAGGGCCTGCAGGGAATACATGCCGCTGCCGTCCGCCTGCAGGTTCAGGACCTTGCGGTCCGGACAGGCCAGCGCCGCGCCGGTGGCATTGGGCAGCCCCTGGCCGATGGCGCCGCCGGTCGTGAACAGCCAGTCATGGGGTTCTGTGGTGGCAGTGGCCGGTATCAGGTTCCCCCCTGAACTGATCGCTTCCTCGGCAACGACGGCATTTTCCGGCATCAGCGCGGCGACACTCAGGGCGATGGATTCAGGCGTTAATTTGCCCGCGGGCAGGGGTGGTTTTTTCAACGGCATCAGGACCGGGGAGACACGGCCGGCGCCAAGTTCGTCGATAACCCTGGCCAGGGCATCGACTACGTCGTCTCCGGCTTTGGCCAGGTGATGCACCCGGCAATCCGGGGGAACCAGGTAACTGGGCAGGTCCGGGTAGGCAAAAAAGCCCACCGGTGGTTTGGTGCCGGCAATGATGAGATGCCGGATGCCTGTCAGCGTCTCGATGATCGCCTCGGGAAAGTACGGCAGGCGTTCGATGTTCGCCCGCCCGGCGCCGCGGGTGATGCGCGCGGTAAACGTATGGGACAAAACCCGGGCATTTACATGATTGCCGATCACGCCGGCCAGGCCGGCGCCCTCCTCAAGCAATGCGTGGTCACCCAGCAGCAGGGCTGCCGGTTCACCTGTGCGCAATGCCTTCGCTACGCTCTTCACCGCTTCATCCGCAACTTTGCGGCGCACGGGTTGGGGAGCCTTCCGGCCGGGGTCGGCGGGACATGGGTCCCAGGAACAATCCGCCGGTATGATCAGGGTCGCAACATGTCCCGGCGGTTGCCGCGCGGCCGTGATCGCCGCCACGGCGTCGGCCGGTATATCCGCCGCCGTCCCGCTCTCCTTGATCCAGGCGGAAACCGGTTTGGCATAAGCGGCAACGTCCGATGCCAGCGGCGCATCATACTGTTTGTGGCTGGTCGCATGATCCCCGACAATATTGACGATGGGCGCGCCGGCGCGCATGGCATTGTGGAAATTGGCCAGGCCGTTCCCCAGGCCGGGGCCAAGGTGCAGCAGCGTTGCCGGCGGATTGTCTGACATCCTGGAGAAACCATCCGCGGCCCCGGCGACCACACCTTCAGCCAGGCACAGCACGCAACGCATGTCGGGCACCCGGTCCGCGGCCGCGACAAACTGCATCTCCGAGGTGCCCGGATTGGTAAAACAGGTGGTAATATCGTTGTTGACCAGCGTTCTTAACAGACTTTCAGCTCCGTTCATGCTCCCGTTTCCTTATTCTCGTAAACAGTTGGCAGTATATCGCCGCCAGGTGATTAGTATGATATATTAACGGGCAGAATTTTTAAGCTTGAAAGGATCCACCTCTTTTCCGTACCAGTACAATCCAGTTCAATCTACCAGGAGAATAACCATACCTTCCAGACGTCAACTTGCCAATGCCATCCGGGCATTGAGTATGGATGCGGTGCAGCGCGCCAAGTCGGGGCACCCGGGCGCTCCGATGGGCATGGCGGATATCGCCGAGGTGCTGTGGAACGACTTTTTCCGGCATAACCCGGCCAATCCCGGCTGGGCGGACCGGGACCGTTTCGTCATGTCCAACGGCCACGGTTCCATGTTGCTTTATTCCATACTGCACTTGACCGGTTACGACCTGCCCATGGAGGAATTGAAAAATTTCCGCCAGCTTCACTCGAAGACACCCGGCCATCCCGAATACGGATACACCCCCGGCATAGAAACCACGACCGGACCCCTGGGCCAGGGACTGGCCAACGCCGTGGGCATGGCCATCGCCGAACGCACCCTGGCCGCGCAATTCAACCGCGCCGGCCTTGACATCGTCAACCACTACACCTATGCCTCCGTCGGTGACGGCTGCCTGATGGAGGGGATCTCCCATGAAGCCTGTTCGCTGGCGGGAACGCTGGGCCTGGGCAAGCTCATCGTCATCTACGACAGTAACCGGATTTCAATAGACGGCGAAGTGGAAGGCTGGTTTACCGAAGACATCCCGCAACGGTTCAAGGCCTACCAGTGGCATGTCATTCCCGCTGTGGACGGCCATGATCCCGACGCCGTCAGACAGGCTGTCAGTGATGCACGGGCAGTGGCCGATAAACCCAGTATCATATGCTGCAATACCATTATCGGCCTGGGATCGCCCAACAAACAGGGCAAGGCTTCCAGCCACGGCGCTCCCCTGGGGACGGATGAAGTCGCCCTGGTGCGGGAAGCCCTCGACTGGTCCTGGCCTGAGTTTGAAATCCCCGCGGAAATCTATGACGGCTGGAACGCCCGGCAGCGGGGGGCCCAACTGGAAGCAGCCTGGGATGAGAAGTTTTCCAATTACGAAAAGCTTTATCCCGGAGATGCGGCCGAGTTCCTGCGCCGGGTCCGTGGCGATCTGCCGGTGGACTGGCAGGATACAAGCCGCGCCTACGTAGAAACCACTCAACAGAAAGCGGAAACCATCGCCTCGCGCAAAGCGTCACAAAACGCCTTGAATGCCTACGGACCCGCGTTACCGGAACTCATTGGCGGCTCGGCGGACCTGACCGGGTCAAACCTCACTCTACGGCAGGATTCCACGGTCATTACCGATACGGTTGCAGACGGCAACTACCTTTATTACGGTGTCAGGGAGTTTGCCATGGCCGCCATTAACAATGGTCTGGCCCTGCACGGCGGGTTTGTCCCCTACGGCGGCACGTTCCTCATCTTTACGGAATATGCCCGCAATGCCTTGCGCATGGCAGCGCTGATGAAGCAACGCAGTATTTTCGTACTGACCCATGATTCGATCGGTCTCGGGGAAGACGGTCCCACCCACCAGGCGGTTGAACAGGCCGCAACCCTGCGCCTGATCCCGAATATGTCGGTGTGGCGTCCCTGTGACACGGTTGAAACCGCGGTGGCCTGGAAATCAGCCCTGGAAAACCGGGATAACCCTACCGCCCTGTTGCTGTCACGCCAATCCTTGCCCTGCATGGAAAGAAGCGCAGAGCAGCTTGACGCCATTGCACGGGGCGCCTATATCCTGGTGGAACCCGAAGGCGGGCCTGAGTTGATCATCATCGCCACCGGTTCCGAAGTCACCATTGCCGCTGATGCTGCACGGCAGTTAAACGCTGGCGGCAAACGCGTGCGCGTCGTCTCCATGCCGGCAACGGACGCGTTCGACAGGCAACCTGAACAATACCGCGAACAGGTCCTGCCACCTGCGTGCCGCCGGCGCATCGCCATTGAAGCCGGCATACCCGATTACTGGCGTAAATACGTCGGGCTTGATGGTAAGATCCTGGGTGTCCCGGGCTTCGGCGAGTCGGCCCCCGGCAGTGCGGTATTCAACCATTTCGGCATCAACGCAGAGGGGCTGATACGCCTGGTTGAGACACTGTAAACACCAAAACGAGGAGCTATACATAATGACTATAAATGTAGGAATCAACGGCTACGGCAGGATCGGCAGAAATATTCTACGGGCGCTGTACGAGAGCGGCCGCACCGACGAAATCCGCATCGTTGCGGTCAACGACCTTGGCAATGCCGAAACCAATGCCCACCTGACCCGCTTCGACAGCGCCCACGGCAAGTTTCCCGGAACGATAACGGTTGACGGCGACCATATGCTGGTCAACGACGACCGGATACGGGTCCTGTCGGAAAGGGACCCGGCCAGGCTGCCCTGGGGCGAACTGGGCGTGGACGTCGTACATGAGTCCACCGGTTTCTTCGCCAGCAAGGAAAAAGCCGGCGCCCACCTGCAGGGAGGGGCCAAAAAAGTCATTATTTCCGCACCCGGCGGCAAAGACGTTGATGCAACCGTCGTTTACGGCGTCAATCATAACGTCCTGAAAAAAACGGATAGCGTCATTTCCAACGCCTCGTGCACGACCAACTGCCTGGCCCCGGTCGTCAAGGTGCTGCATGACCACATTGGTGTGGTAAACGGCATCATGACCACCATCCATGCCTACACGAATGATCAAGTGCTTTCGGACGTGTATCACTCCGACTTGCGGCGCGCCCGCTCCGCCACCATGTCCATGATTCCGACGAAAACCGGCGCGGCGGCGGCCGTCGGCCTGGTCCTGCCGCAATTGAACGGCAAACTGGATGGTTACGCCGTACGCGTACCGACCATCAACGTGTCGCTGGTAGACCTGACCTTCCAGGCAGTCCGTGATACCTCACACGAGGAAATCGACGAGATCATGCAGGCGGCGGCAGATGGCCCCCTGAACGGCATTCTTGCCTGCAACAAAGCGCCGCTGGTTTCCATCGACTTTAACCATGACCCGGCGTCGGCGACCTACGATACAGCATTAACCAAGGTCATAGACGGCAAAACGGTGAAGGTCGTCGCCTGGTACGATAACGAGTGGGGGTTCTCTAACCGCATGCTCGATACGACCATTGCCCTGATGAATGCCAAGTAACAGATTAACTGCCATTCCCACGAAGCATGTCCTCGAATGTCGTAATCCGGGGGTCAGGAATCCTGCGCACAGGACACTGACCTTCCGGCGCAGGCCGGAAGGTCAGCGGAGAAGCCCTAACGGATGAAGCCTGATTTCAATACCCTGGATGACCTGACGCTGACCAGCAGGAAAGTCCTGATCAGGGCCGATTTCAATGTGCCGATCAAAGCCGGCGCCATCCAGGACGACACGCGTATCCGGGCCTGCCTGCCCACCCTGAAGCGGCTGCTGGACTCACAGGCAGCGGTCATCCTGGTATCCCACCTGGGACGCCCCCTGGAAGGACACTATGACGAACAATACAGCCTGGCCCCGGTCGCCAGGCGCGTCTCTGCCCTGTTGCAACAGGAGGTGAACCTGATACGCGACTGGGAGGAAGGGATTACAATACGGCCCGGGGAAATAGTAATGCTGGAAAACATCCGGTTTTTGCCGGGTGAGAAACAAAACAGTGATGAACTGGCCGGACGTCTGGCCGGCTTGTGCGATGTGTACGTTAACGATGCATTTGCCACGGCGCACCGCGCCCAGGCTTCGACCCACGGCGTGGCGAAATATGCGCCCGTGTCCTGCGCCGGCCCGTTATTGCTTGCCGAAATAGAGACGCTCACCAGAGCCCTGGAACAGCCTGCCCACCCCATGACGGCTATCGTCGGCGGGGCGAAGGTCTCGACTAAATTGACGGTGCTGCAAAACCTGATTGAAACAGTGGACCGGTTGATCGTCGGCGGCGGAATTGCCAATACGTTCCTGAAAGCTGCCGGCTACGCGGTCGGCACCTCACTGCATGAACCGGACCTGGTTAATGCCGCTTCGGACATCCTCGCTTATGCCGGAGACCATAACAAGGAGATCCCCCTGCCGGTAGACGTGGTCTGTGCGAAATCCATGGCGCAGGATGCACAGGCGGAACTCAAAACCCTGGCGGAAATCAAGCCGGACGACAAGATCCTGGATATCGGCCCGAAGTCCGTAGCGGTGAATAACCGCATTATCCGTGACGCCGCCACGATCCTGTGGAACGGCCCTGTTGGAGTATTCGAAATCGAGCAATTCGCCGCAGGCACGGCCGCCCTGGCCGCGGCCGTCGCCGCAAACCCGGGATTGTCGATAGCGGGAGGCGGAGATACCATCTCGGCCATTGCCCGGTTCGGCGTAGCGGAGGGAATATCCTGCATCTCCACCGGCGGCGGCGCCTTCCTGGAATTGCTGGAAGGCAAGACATTGCCCGCCATCGCCGCATTGCAGGAGGCGGCTCGATAATGTGTCCCCCGCTTACAACATGCAGGGGCAGGCTCCAGCAACTGTTTGCCGACTGGATTCCGGCATTCGCCGGAATGACGAACGAAGCATATGCCGGATCGACGCTCCCCGACGTCATGCCGGGCTTGTCCCGGCATCCAGTAGATATAACGTCCCAAAGGGGCACTTGTAACTGATGCGCAGGACAAAAATCATTGCCACCCTGGGACCGGCCACCGATAAATCGGAGATGATGGAAAAAATGGTCGAGGCCGGCGTGGATTTGTTCCGTATCAATTATTCCCACCAGACCCACCTTGAGCACCGGGAACGGGCCCGCGTCCTGCAGGACATCAGCGCCAGGAAAGGCGTTGAAGTCGGCCTCATAGCGGATTTACAGGGGCCCAAGATCAGGCTGCAGCGGTTTCAGAACGGCATGGTCCTCCTACATGAGGGAGATGATTTCACTCTTGACTCGTCTTTACCGGATACTGCGGGCAATGAATCACAGGTGGGCGTGACTTACCGGGCACTGGCCCGGGACGTCAATTCCGGGGATACGCTGCTGGTCGATGACGGGCGCATCGTCCTGGAGGTAATCGGCGTCGGAAAGACAACTGTGCGCTGCAGGGTCATCGTGGGCGGAAAATTGTCGGATAACAAGGGGATCAACCTGAAAGGCGGCGGCCTTTCCGCAGGCGCCCTGACCAGAAAAGACCACAAGGACCTGCTGCACGGTGTTGAAATCGGCGCCGATTACTTTGCCGTGTCCTTTGCCAGCAGCGCCGCCGACATCGACCAGGCCCGCACACTGTTGGACAAGGCTGGTTCGAATGCGGGGATTATAGCGAAATTTGAACGGGTGGAAGCGCTGGAAAATGCCACTTCCATTATCGAAGCAGCCGACGCCATCATGATCGCCCGCGGCGACCTGGGGGTTGAAATCGGCGACGCTTCCCTGCCCCCGGTACAAAAAAAACTCATCATTCAAGCCCAGGACCTGGACCGGCCCGTGATCACTGCGACACAGATGATGGAGTCCATGATCTACAACCCGATCCCCACGCGCGCGGAAGTATTCGACGTCGCCAATGCCATCCTGGACGGCACGGACGCGGTCATGCTGTCCGGTGAAACGAGTATCGGCATGTTCCCTGACCGGGTTGTCCAGGCCATGGCCCGTATCTGTGAGGAAACGGAGAAACAGAAGGAAACCCGGGAATCACACCACCGCATCAACCAGGAATTCAAACGTATCGACGAAGCCATCGCCATGTCCGCCATGTACGCGGCAAATCACATCAAGGCCAGGGCAATCGCCGCGCTGACGGAAACCGGCTCAACCTGCCTGTGGATGTCGCGTATCAGTTCCGGGATACCTGTCCTGGCATTTACCCGCCATGCATCAACCATGCGCAAGGTAAGATTATACCGGGATGTCTATCCCATACACTTTGACATTACCCACACGGACCCGCTGGAAACCAACAAGGAGATTATCGCCATCCTGCTCAGGCGCAAGCTGGTCAGCGAAGGTGATATAGTCCTGATCACAAAAGGAGACCTGAGGGGTCACCGCGGGGGGACCAATAACCTGAAAATCATCCGGGTGGGAGATTCAACCGGGCAACAACTATAGCAAGGTCATAGATATGAATAAAACCGAAGAAGCTGCACGGGCACGCGCGGTCATCCAGGAATATGTCGATGCCAGTGCGGCAGGCAGTGTAGAGCGTCTGCGGGCAATCTTTCACGGGGATGCCCTGATGTCAGGGTATATGATGGGGGAATACCTGATGGGGTCCCCGGAACCGTTTTTCCAGGCAGTGGCGAATCCGCCTCCCGACGCAGGGGACGGCGGGGACTATAAGGCTGAAATCACCAACGTGGAAGTCTCCGGCCCGGTTGCCAGTATCACCCTTAAAGAAACGGCGTTCATGGGAATAAACTTCACCGACTTCTTCCACCTTGCCAGGGTAAACGGCGAGTGGAAGATAATCAGCAAGACATTCAACCCGGAACTTCCCTGATAATGAAAAGCAGCGAATTGATCCCGGCGGCGGCAAACCGGAATATATGATTTTCACGGGATTTGCCTTACAATCGGACCAACCATTTTCAACCACTGGAGTAAGTCTGTATGAGTGATTTAAAGGCGCAAATGGCGCAAACGGCCACAGCTATGGTGGCCCGGGGCAAGGGCATACTGGCCATCGACGAGAGCCTGCCGACCATCAAGAAACGTTTCGACACGATCGATGTCGAGTCCACCGAGGAAAACCGGCGTGCATACCGGGAATTGCTGATCACCGCGCCCGGCGCAGAACAATTCATCAGCGGCATGATCCTGTTCGATGAGACCCTGCGCCAGAAGACCCGGGAAGGCGTCCCCTTCCCGGAGGTCATGATTAAAAACGGGATCATGCCCGGTATCAAGGTGGACAAAGGCGCCAAGGAGCTGGCGGGTCACCCGGGGGAAAAGGTGACCGAAGGCCTGGACGGCCTGCGCGACCGGCTTGCCGAATATCGCGGGCTGGGCGCCCGCTTTGCAAAGTGGCGCGCCGTGATCACCATCGGTGATCATATCCCGTCCGATGCCTGTATCGAAGCCAATACCCATGCCCTGGCCCGCTACGCGGGTTTATGCCAGGAAGCCGGTATTGTTCCCATGGTGGAACCGGAAGTCCTGATGGACGCCGACAATGATATCGATACCTGTTACTGGGCCACGGAAAAAACCCTGAGATCACTGTTTAATGCCCTCTACAGCCAGGCCGTAGCGCTGGAATTTACCATCCTCAAGACTAATATGGTCATATCCGGGAAAAAGTGTTCCCGGCAGGCGGACGTACAGGAAATCGCAGACAAGACGGTACTGTGCCTGTTAAATACGGTACCGGCAGCGCTGGCGGGGATCGTATTTCTGTCCGGCGGACAGAGCGCAACCCTGGCAACGGCCCACCTGAACGAGATGAACCGGAGCTATGACGGCTTGCCCTGGCCCCTCAGCTTCTCTTACGGGCGCGCCTTGCAGGAGCCTTGCCTGAATACCTGGGCTGGCAGCCCGGACAACTTCGATGCGGCGCAGACGGTTCTCCTGCACAGGGAAAAATGCAACAGCCTGGCCTGCCTGGGGCAGTACTCTGACAGCCTCGAGCGGGCTGCCTGATGTTTCTGCAAGTTTGTCATTCCCGCACATCAAGTCCGTCATTCCCGCGCAGGCGGGAATCCAGTCGGATAATATGCCGCTGAAGGCGGCTCATTTTTCTGCCGGCCTCCATTCACCGTGTCAGACCCCATTACTGAAGACCTCAGCCCGGAAACTACAGCCGCCTGGCAGGCCTACCAATTAATGTGCGCCAGCAAAGACGACTATTTCTCATTGCTCCAGGCCCTGGACGAAAAATACAAAAACGGCGGAGAACCCGGTATCGCCGAAAGCCTGAAACTGGAAAAGTTATTGAGCGACCACGATCGAAAAGTAAAACTGTTCAACCGGGCAGTGTCCGCCATTACCGACCCCAACGCAAAGCAACAACTGATGGAACTCCTTAAAGCTGCAGCCGATACTAAAAACAGGCATTGAGCCGCGTTGCCTGGTTCTTCCAATTTCGACGGATGCATAATAGTGACCTGACCACACATAGCAGTAGGATGGGCGCCGTCCAGTCCCCTGTCGTACCCGTAGTGGCAGACCTGATCAAGGCCACTCCCGGCACCATTTCCCTGGGACAGGGGGTCGTCTATTACGGCCCGCCGGAGACGGCCTTGCAAAACGTCATGGCCCATGGCAGGGAGCTGAACCAGTTCTACGGACCTGTGGAAGGCATTCCGGAACTTGTTGGAATTCTGACGCACAAGCTATCTGAAGAGAACCATATCAGCATCGATGAAAAGCGCCGTCTGCTCGTCACAGCCGGGGCCAACATGGGTTTTCTGAACGCGCTGTTTACCATTACCGACCCGGGCTCTGAAGTCATATTGCCCACTCCTTATTACTTCAACCATGAAATGGCTGTCAGGATGTTGAACTGTGAGCCGGTTTGCGTGGCGACCGACCGCTATTTTCAGCTTGACCCCGAAGCCGTTGCCGCGGCGATTACCCCGCGCACCGCCGCGGTCGTAACCATCTCACCCAATAACCCCAGCGGCGCCGTCTACCCCGAGCAAACGTTACGGGCTATCAACGAAATCTGCCGTGACCGGGGTGTTTACCATATCAGCGACGAGGCCTATGAATATTTCGTATTCGACGACCGGCGCCATTATTCCCCCGCCAGCGAGGATGATTCGGCCCGGCACACCATTTCACTGTTTTCCCTGTCCAAGGCCTTCGGGTTTTCGTCCTGGCGCATCGGTTACATGCTCATCCCTGCGCACCTTCACGAAGCTGTGAGGAAGGTACAGGATACCAACCTGATCTGCCCGCCGCTGGCTTCGCAATATGCGGCCATCGGCGCGTTTGAGGCGGGCCGTGAATATTGCGATGACAAGATCAGGCAGATCGCCAGCAACCGGATGTTTGTGCTCGCTGAACTGGAGAAACTGGATTGTCTCGCCGGCGCGGTCCGCTCCGACGGTGCCTTTTATGCCTTCCTACGCCTGAGTACCGCCCTGTCGGACATGGATATCGTCGAACGGCTTGTCCGGGATTTCAGGATAGCGGTCATGCCCGGCAGTGCCTTCGGCGTGGAACAAGGCTGTTACCTCAGAATCTCCTACGGCGCGCTGGATGAAGCAACGCTGGAAGATGGCGTGCACAGGCTGACCCGCGGCCTGAATGCAGTTATAAGCTGAAAAAGCGTTCTCTACTGCCTGTTCCGTTTCGACCAGCGACTTGCGGCATTCTCCAATTGATTATGCTGCCCGTCCTGCTGCGGCCAGCGGCTTACCCGCCTGGTCAACCGTTTGGAGCCGTGGGCCTTATGGAACAAGGTGACGTTCCCGGACTTGAAGAACGGGATCAACACCATGCCGGCGACAAAACCGCCTATGTGGGCGAACCAGGCTACTCCACCTCCTTCAGACGATGCAAAGGCAGAACTGATCAATTGTATGGCGAACCACAGGCCCAGTACCCACAGGGCAGGCAGCCTTACCAGTTGTATAAAAAACCCCAGGGGGATGAGTACCAGCACCCTGGCGCGGGGATAGAGTATCAGGTATGCGCCCAGTACCCCGGAAATCGCGCCGCTGGCCCCGATCATGGGAATCTCGGAACCCGGGTTCTGTAATACCTGGCCGAATACTGCCGCGACGCCGCACAGCAGGTAAAATACGATAAACTTGCCGTGCCCCATAGCATCTTCCACGTTGTTACCGAAAATCCACAGGTACAGCATGTTGCCGGCCAGGTGCATGAAGCCGCCGTGCAGGAACATGGAGGTGAACACGGTTACGGGGGGGGGGACCAGCGCCAGTTCCACGGGCAATGTAGCCTTGTTCAACAACACGGCAGGGATAACGCCCAGTGCATAGACGGACGCCTGGTAGCCCTGCGTACCCAGTGAAGCCTGCCACAGGAATACGAGGATGCAGGCCGCGATGAAGGCAACGGTCAGTACGGGGAAAATTTGCGTGGGATTATCGTCGTGGAGCGGGATCATTGAATTATTGGAGCAATTTTTTCAACTGGATTCCGGCATTCGCCGGAAAGAAGAAGTATTATCCAGCAACCTGTCCTGCGCCTCCCTGTATTTGGCGGAAGTCTGTTGTATGACTTCCCCGGGCAACGTCGGACCGGGCGCCTGTTTATCCCAGTCCAGAGTTTCAAGATAGTCCCTTACGTACTGCTTGTCAAAGCTGGGTGGGCTGATACCCGTGCGGTAGGAATCAGCCGGCCAGAAGCGGGACGAATCAGGCGTAACCACTTCATCGATCAGGTATAACTCGCCGTCCTCGTCAAAACCGAATTCCAGCTTCGTATCGGCAATAATGATCCCCCTGTCAGCGGCATATTCAGCAGCCTGTTGATAGATGGTCAGGCTGAGCGTCCGCACTTTGTTCGCAAGATCCGTACCCAGCAATGCTACGGTATCCTCAAAACTGATATTTTCATCATGCGCCCCTGCCTCCGCCTTGGTTGAAGGTGTAAATATCGGCTCCGGCAACTGTTGTGCCTGTTGCAGACCGGCAGGCAGGCTGATGCCGCACACTGCGCCGCTGCGCTGGTAATCTTTCCAGCCTGAACCGATGATATAGCCGCGCACAATGGCCTCGACAGGCAAGGGGGTCAGCTTCCTGACCACGATGGACCGACCTTCGAGTAAACCTGCCTCGTCGTCCCGCAGGCCGATGGAATCCAGGCCGCGGCCGGTCAGGTGGTTGCCGACCAGATTTTCGGTGCGGTCAAACCAGAAGTTGGACACGGTGGTCAGTACGCTGCCTTTGCCCGGGATGGGGTCGGGCAGCACCACGTCGAAAGCGGAGATGCGGTCGCTGGTGACGATCAGCAGATGGTCGTCATCCACCTCATAGATATCACGAACCTTGCCCCGGTTCAGCAGCGGCAGGGTATCGATGGTCGAGCGGTATAGTGCGGCATGCAAATCTTTCATATCTTCTCCTCATGATACAGGAAAGGTTAGTTAACTGGATTCCCGCCTGCGCGGGTGTGGAATAGAGTCTGTTACCTTTTGCTTATTTTCGCCCAGCTGTCGCGCAACGTTACTATCCGGTTGAATACCAGCTTGTTCGGTTGCCAGTCTTCCCTGTCGGCGCAGAAATATCCAAGCCGTTCAAATTGAAAGCGTTCCCCCGGCTGCGCCTGCGCCAGGTCCGGTTCAATGAGACAACGGCCAAGCGTCTCCAGAGAAGCCGGGTTGATATACGTTTTCCAGTCCTGATCGCCCCGGTTGGGATTGGCAATGGAAAACAGCCTGTCATAGAGCCTTATCTCCGCATTGCGCCCGTGTTTTGCCGATACCCAGTGGATGGTTCCCTTGACCTTGCGCCCGTCAGGGGCGTTACCGCCCCGGGTTGCCGGGTCGTAGCTGCAATGCAGTTCAAGCACTGCGCCGGTACGCTCATCCTTGACAACTTCGTTACAGGTAACGAAATAAGCATAACGCAGGCGCACTTCCCGGCCCGGCGCCAGACGGAAAAACTTCCGGGGGGCATCCTCCATAAAATCATCCTGTTCAATGTACAGCACCTTGCCGAACGGGACCCGGCGCGTACCCATGGCCGGGTCCTGCGGATGATTGGCGGCATCCAGCCACTCTTCCCTGTCATCGGGATAGTTATCGATCACGACTTTCAACGGGCGCAATACCGCCATCCGGCGCGGCGCGGCGGCGCCCAGTTCGTTCCTGATAACATGTTCCAGCACGCCCGCGTCAATGTACGTGTCGCTTTTGGTCAAACCGATCAACTCGCAAAACTCGCGTATGGACCCCGGGGTAAACCCGCGCCGCCGCAAACCGGACAGGGTGGGCATACGCGGGTCATCCCAGCCGTCCACGTACCCATCGTCAACCAGTTCGATCAGTTTGCGTTTGCTCAGTACAGTGTATTCAAGGTTCAGACGGGCAAACTCATACTGGCGCGGGCGTGAGGGTGTTTCCAGGTTGTCGATAAACCAGTCGTACAGGGGGCGGTGGTCCTCAAATTCCAGGCTACACAACGAGTGGGTCACATGCTCCAGCGCGTCTGAGAGGCACTGGGTAAAATCGTACATGGGATAGATACACCAACTATCGCCGGTGCGGTAATGACGGGCCCTGCGGATCCGGTAAATTACCGGGTCCCGCATGTTCAGGTTGGCCGCCTGCATATCGATTTTCGCTCTCAGCACATGTTCACCGTCGGCAAACTCTCCGTCTTTCATCCTGTGGAACAAATCCAGGTTTTCCGCGACCGGCCTGTTTCGATGGGGACTGTCAGTTCCCGGTTGCGTCAAGGTGCCGCGATATTCCCTGATCCGGTCCGCGCTCAAACTGTCCACGTAGGCCTTACCCTGCTCGATTAATTCGACTGCAAAACGAAACAGGCGCGCAAAATAATCCGAGGCAAAAAACAACCTGTCTTCCCAGTCAAACCCGAGCCAGCGTACGTCAGCCTGGATGGCTTCGACGTATTTCATGTCCTCTTTTTCCGGGTTGGTATCATCAAAGCGCAGGTTGCATTTTCCCCGGTACTCTGCGGCCATGCCGAAGTTCAGGCAAATTGCCTTGGCATGACCTATATGTAGGAACCCGTTGGGTTCCGGCGGAAAGCGCGTGTGGATCCCTTCAGGGTAACGGCCCCGGGCTAAGTCATCGTCGATGATCTTGCGGATAAAATGTGTCGGCGTTGAATGTTCCATCCGGTCGCACGGCCTCACCCATGCATTACAATATCAGGTAAATCGCCGCCCAGTCCCGTAGCCCGGCGCATAGTGAAATTCTTCAATGCCTGAAAAGAATTATACAGGCCCATCCCGGCATTCCTTAACGGGGGAACGGGTAAGGTCTGGTTTTCAAACAGGTATTTTAAACTCTCCAGGGCCATCATGACCATAAAATTTTCGCCTTTGCGCCATCTTTCATACTTTCTCAGCACTGCCGTGCTGCCCGGGTCGCGTCCCCTGGTCCCGGCTTCGCTGATCACCTGGAACAGACTGGCCGCATCGAGCAGTCCCAGGTTGGCGCCCAGCCCGGCCAGGGGATGTACACAATGGGCCGCATCGCCGACCAGGGCAATCCTGTCGCGGCAATAACGGCGCGCCTGTGCCCTTTGCAGCGGGAAACTGTGCCTGACGCCGGTATCCGGTATGGCGCCCAGTGTGTGCTCGAACGCGTCCGCCAATGCCTGTTGAAATACCGCCTTATCCATGGCAAGCAACTCGGCTGCCTGTGCGGGAGTCGTCGACCAGACCACTCCGCAGCGGTGCGGGTCGGCCAGGGGCAGGAAGGCCAGGGGACCGTCCGTCAGAAACCGCTGGCGGGCGATTTGTCCGTGACCCACTGCCGTGCGGACTATACTCGCCACGGCCGTTTGCCCGTACTGACGCACCGCATAATTTATCCCAGCAAGCTGTCTGACCTTCGATCCGGTCCCGTCGGCGGCAACCAGTAATTTTGCCGACAACTCCCGCCCGTCGCTCAACTGCACCCTGATCGCCCTGTGATCGTCACTGAGAGCGACCGGTTCAGCGCCCGCGCACAGCGCAACACCGGACAGCCCCGTACGGACTGATTCCAGCGCACTCACCAATGTATTCTGCCTGACTGTATAGGCCAGGGTTGCCTGTTCGATATCGGCGCTGTCGAAGCAGAGGTTGCCGGTGCCGTTCTCATCCCAGACGTGCATGCGTTTGAACAGCCCGGGCTCCTCTGCAAGCTGCTGCCAGGCCCGGACCACAGACAGGATTTTGCGGGACGCCGGGGTCAATGCCAGAACCCGGGTATCTTCGGCCGTTTTCTCTGTTGCGGTCACGGGGTTCCGCTCAACCAGAATGCATTCAATTCCGTTGGATGCCGCCAATAACGCCATACTGCCACCGACTACGCCGCCGCCGACTATCAGGAGTTCCGTATCCGCAGGCCTGGAGGCAGAAGAGCCATACCTGGCCGATGAGGACTTTCGCCGTCCCGGGACAGAAGTGAGTTCTGTCCCCTGGTGAAAGTCCGTCCCGTGCACTCCACCCCGCATTGTCCACACACTGCTCCTTGCCACACCTAGTCCTGTCGCCTGCCTGATAAATTCTTTTTTCAGGGTTGGTATTGCATCGAGTATCCACATCGCACTGTTGCGCAGTGCGGATTTCAGCGGTGCCGTATCGTTGAACGCCCGTTGCAGCGAATCGGAAAAGCGTATTACCCGGCGCTGGTCTGCCTTCCTTGATAATCCGTATGCATTCAGGACCTCACCGGCTCCCACGTCAGCGCCATTCTGCAAGACCGTGCCGAGATGTGCGGCCAGCGCCGCCACGTCCCGCAATACCAGGTTGAACCCCTGGGCGCCATTGGGGTGGATAGTATGCGCGGCATTGCCCAGCAGCACGGTCCGGTCATGCGTCTGTTGTTCCGGCCGGAGTAGAAACAAGGGGTAGGATTTTCTCGCGCCCGGGCGGGATAACCTCCCGAGACGCTTACCGAATGCCTGTTGCAGATGGTTGAGATATTCCTCGTCGTCCAGCCGCACATAACTGTCCGCCTGTTCTGCCGGCATGACCATCACCGTGACGCAACGGCCGCGCTTCAGCGGCAATAAGGCAATCAGGCCGTCAGGGGTAAATCTTTCATACGCCGTATTACGGTGCTCCCGGGCTATAGAGACGTTGCTGACGATGGCCGTTTGGCTGTAATCATGGATGCTTGTCCTTATCCCGGCCAGTTCCCTGGTGTTTGAAAAAGTCCCGTCTGCAATCACGAGAAGTTTGCACTTGAGCGCCGTATCCTTCCCGGCCTGCCTGATATGTACGGTCACTGAACCCGTGCCACGCTCTATTCCGGCAGCCGTTGCCGGGCAGAAGGTATCGATATTATCGTGGCCGGCAGCTTCTTCAAACAGTGTTCGCCCCAGTTCCTGTGCGGGTACCACAAACCCTAATGCATCGAGATCAAGCATATCGGCAGACATCCTGACAGCGCCGTAGCGGCCCTGCGTACTGACATGTATCCGCTCAACAGGACAGGCGGACTGCTCCAGTTTCGACCACAACCCTGTCCCGTCCAATAATTTCCGGGAAGAAAGTGATAATGCGATGCCTCTGGCGTCATCGCCATGCGGGTTATCGCCCTGCGCCTGTCTCTCTTCGACCAGGGCAATGCTGACCGGCTCGAGGGCCAGGGCACTGGCAAGAGCGGAGCCTGCCAGGCCGCCGCCAATAACTACGATGTCATACATCGCGCAGGGCTAAGGGGAATCACTTTAACCATTCAGCGTCATCAGCGCCTCAATCTCAGCAATGCTCTTGGGCGCCTCCCTGCTCAGTACTTCATGGCCGGATTTCGTTACCAGTACATCATCTTCAATGCGGACGCCTATGTTCCACCATTTCCGGCCAAGACCCTTTTGCGGAGGAAAATACAGTCCCGGCTCAATGGTCATGGTCATGCCGGGTTCCAGCATGCGCCACTCCTCGCCCACCTTATATTCACCGACGTCGTGTACGTCCATACCCAGCCAGTGCCCGGTCTTGTGCATGAAGTAGCGGCTGTAGGCCTTCTCCTTTATCAAAGTCTGCAGTTTTCCCTTGAGAATTCCCAACGCAACCAGGCCTTCGGTCAGCACCTCAACTGCTGCATCGTGGGGCTGGGCCCAGTGATTTCCCGGTCTCACTGCATCGATTGCAGCAAGCTGTGCGGCCAGCACCAGCTCATAGACCGATCGCTGCGGGCTGTTGAACTCACCATTTACCGGGAACGTACGGGTTACGTCGCTCGCGTAACATTCGTATTCAGCCCCCGCGTCAATCAATAATATGTCGCCGTCCTTGAGTTCCCGGGTATTATCGATGTAATGCAGAACGCAACTGTTTGCACCGCTGCCGACTATGGAAGGATAGGCTGCGCTGTGTGCCCCCTGGCGCATGAACTCGTGCATCAGTTCAGCCTCAATCTGATATTCCATCATCCCCGGACGGCATGACTTCATGGCGCGTATGTGGGCATTGGCCGAAATTGCAGCTGCCTTGCGTAACAGGCTGATTTCACGGCGGCTTTTATACAGCCGCATGTCATGCAGGATATGGTTCATGGAAACGAATTGCTCCGGCGCGTGGACACCGCTGCGCGCCTTGCCGCGCACCTGGTTGACCCAGCTGAGCACACGTTGATCGAACACGGCATTGTTGCCCATGGTGTAATAAATCCGCGCGCGGTTCTCCAGTAATCCGGGTAGAATATCGTCCATGTCGGTAATCGGGTAGGCGTCATCCGCGCCGTAATTATTGCAGGCGCCTTCCAGCCCCGCCCTGGCGCCGTGCCAGATTTCCTGTTCCGCGTTACGTTCACGACAGAACAGGATAAATTCACCCTGTCCCCGGCCTGGGATGAGTGCCATAACGGCTTCCGGTTCGGCAAACCCCGTCAAATAAAAAAAATCACTATCGGGACGATAGCGATATTGCACGTCCCTGTTGCGTGTTTTCTCGGGCGCGGTGGGCAGGATCGCAATGCTGTCATCCCCGAGCATATCCATGAGTTTCTTGCGGCGCTTTTGAAATTCGCTGTGTTTCATCTAACAGGTTTTGACTTTTTTCAAGACTACCTACGGTACCGTGATAGATTGCCAAAAGCAATGGCGATAACATGGTCCGGCAAGCAAACTTTCAGTTGCTGCCGGTGCACTGGCCTTGACCGCATTTCAACCGCGTTCTATATTGGTAGGTAAACGCCTTCGTTTTATGGGGAAAACCAGCCGCTTAAATAAACATATGTCAGAGAAAAAACCAGAAAATGTAGATTTGGGGGTGCTCGAGGCCAGGGTTGACGATCTTATCCGAGCTGTTGATGCACTGAAAAACGAGAATTCCGCTTTACGACACCAGCAAAAAAACCTGATCAGTGAACGGGCCGTACTCATTGAAAAAACAGAGCAGGCAAGATTTCGCATTGAATCCATGATTGCCCGGCTCAGGGCTATGGAAACGCGTACATGACACGAACCAAGACGGTTCCGGTATCGATTCTTGACAAGGAATACCTGATATCCTGTCCTGAAGATGAGCGCGAGCAATTACATGCCGTGGTGGAATTTGTCAACGAAAAACTGCATGAGGTTAAAAACAGCGGCAACGTTATCGGCACGGAACGTATAGTGGTCATGGCCACCCTGAATATTGCCAATGAACTGCTTGCATACAAACAGAGAAATAAGGACTATACTGAATCCGTAGGCTCCGTGGTAGAACGCCTTCAAACTAAAATTGACGGCATACTGAGCGGGGATGAATAAATCGTGAGTCAGGCCAACCGCATATTTTTATGGAAACACGGCCGCAAAAGTTTACGGTTGTCCTGATGGAGGCTGTACCACGGATGACCGGTTTTGGGTATCTTCTGTCGTGCTCGTGAGCGGGCCGACAGAAACTTGAGCTTATTTCCTGTTATGAAGGGAGCTGACCGCGCTATTGTGTGCAAGCCCACTTGAGGTGGGAAGCCTGATATATCGCCTGCTGTTCCCACTTGAACCACCGGTTCAAGTTTAACGCCTGTAACGGCACGACGGTTGATACCCGCCAATAACGGATAAGGGGGCGGATTTAAAATCTGTCCCTTTTTCCGCACTTCGTCATGCCGGGCCCTGCCTCAAGGCCAGGGCAGGTCTGACCCGGCATCCAGTAGGATATTGTGTCGCCTGAAAGGCGACTCTTTGTTTCGCTGTATTCCCGCCTTCGCGGGAATGACGGTTGGGTTGCGGCAGTCCCCTTTAACGTATCAATTCAGAAAGATCCTGTAGGCAGGATTGTTCGTCTCTTCCGAATACTCAATCCCGAGGCCGTCCAGGAATTCCTGGAATTCGCCGATCTGGTCCTGCGGCACCTGTATGCCCATCAGCACCCGCCCGTAAGCAGCGCCGTGATTACGGTAGTGGAACAGGCTGATGTTCCAGCGCGAGCTCATCTGCGTAAGAAAATGCAGCAGTGCCCCGGAACGCTCCGGGAATTCAAACCTGTACAGCAGTTCATCGGTAACCCCGGTCGCATGGCCACCTACCATGTAACGGATATGCATCTTCGCCACTTCGTCATTGCTCAGGTCGATGACCTGGTAGCCCTTGTCCCGTAAATTTGCCAGTAGCTGGTTCTTCTCCCGCACGCCGTGGCGCAATTGCACGCCCACGAAGATATGCGCCTCTTCGGTATCGCAGTACCGATAGTTGAATTCGGTGATCTGGCGCGGGCCCAGGTCGTGGCACAGGGTGCGAAAACTGCCGGGGCGTTCGGAAATCGTGGTGCAAATCAACGCCTCCCGCCGTTCACCCAACGCGGACAGTTCGGCGATATGGCGCAGGCGGTCAAAGTTCACGTTGGCGCCGCTGAGAATGGCGACCAGGCGCCTGTCCTTCAGGTTTTCCCGCTGGACATATTTTTTCAACCCGGTCAGGGCCAGTGCCCCTGCCGGCTCCGGGATGGAGCGGGTATCCTCGAATATATCCTTGACTGCCGCGCAGATCTCATCGACGTTCACAGGCAGGACCTCATCGACCAGCTCCCGGCAGATGCGGAATGTTTCCTCACCCGCCTGCTTCACTGCGGCGCCGTCGGCGAAGATGTCCACGTGGTCCAGGGTGACCCTGTCACCGGCTTCCATCGCCCGGTACATGCTGGCCGCCCCGTCATGCTCCACACCGATAACTTTTATCCCCGGGCTGGTCGCTTTCACGTGCAGCGCGATGCCGGCTATCAATCCGCCGCCGCCGACCGGGACGAAGATACAGTCCGGCTGCTTATCACACTGCTCCAGCAGTTCCACGCCCACGGTAGCCTGCCCGGCGATGACCAGCGGGTGGTCGTAGGGCGGGATGAAGGTCCTGCCCTCCCTGGCGGCCAGTTCTTCTGCGTGCAACCGGGCCTCGTCATAGGTATTGCCGTGCAGGACCACCCTGGCGTCGAGACGCCTTACTGCGCTTACCTTGATCTCCGGCGCGGTCTTCGGCATCACAATGATTGCGCCGATATTCATTTTGCCGGCGGCCAGGGCAACACCCTGGGCGTGGTTCCCGGCGGAAGCCGCGATGACTCCGCTGCGTTTCTGCTCGTCGCTCAGCGTGGCAATCAGGTTATAGGCGCCGCGCAATTTATAGGAAAACACCGACTGCTGGTCTTCCCGCTTCAGCCAGATATGGTTGTCCAGCGCCCGGGAAGCCTGGTCGGCGTAATCCAGGGAGGAACGCCGGGCGACGGCGTAAACCCTGGTCGCTGCCGCGCTGATTAACGGTTGGTATTCTGCAAACATGTGTATAAGATAACATCACGCTGGATTTCCGCCAAAGCCTGCCCCTGTATGCTAATGGTAAGGCTCACGGAAGCCGGCAATGCGCGATTTGCCAACGGGACATTCCTCCAGATGAGCCAGGAAAAAAAACAACGGGTCGCCAGCGCCGCGATCGAATACATAGAAGATGACATGGTCGTGGGTGTCGGCACCGGCAGCACGGTCAACTGCTTTATCGATGAACTGGCGCGAATCGGTCACCGTATCGACGGCGCCGTAGCCAGTTCGGTCGCGACCGAAACCCGGTTAAGGCAACACAATATCCCAATAATCGACCTGAACGGCGTACGCGAACTCTCGGTTTACGTGGACGGCGCCGACGAAGCCACGCGGCACCTGCAGCTGATCAAGGGAGGAGGAGGCGCCCTGACCCGGGAGAAGATCACCGCTGCCGTCAGCGACCGCTTTATCTGCATCGTCGACGATACGAAGGTGGTGGACGTCCTCGGCGCCTTCCCGTTACCAGTAGAAGTCATTCCCATGGCCCGCAGCTACGTGGCCCGGGAAATCGTGAAACTGGGCGGCCAGCCGGTGCTGAGAGAGGACTTCGCCACGGACAACGGCAACGTCATCCTGGACGTCCACAACCTTTCCATCCTGAACCCGGCAGAACTGGAGCAGCAACTCAACCAGGTAGTGGGCGTGGTCACCAACGGCCTGTTTGCCAGGCGCCGCGCCGACCTGTTACTGGTTGCCGATGATCAGCAGGTTAAGACAATTGCATGATCGGACTCATACAGCGCGTCACCGAAGCAAGGGTGGAGGTCGATAACAGGACCGTAGCACAAATCGACCGAGGTATCCTGGCGCTCATCGGTGTAGAAAAACAGGACAAGTCCGCAACGGCCCGGCGGCTGGCCCAAAGGATAATCCAGTACCGAATATTCCCTGACGCCGACGGGAAAATGAACCTGAGCCTGCATGACACGGACGGCGAACTGTTATTGGTTCCTCAGTTCACCCTGCCGGCCGACACCCGCAAAGGCAACCGCCCCAGTTTCAGCTCAGCCGCGCCGCCCGAGACGGGCGAACGCCTGTTCCTGGAACTTGCAGGCTTCGCCAGGGAGGCTCACGGGCAGGTGCAAACCGGCGTGTTCGGCACAAACATGCAGGTTTCGCTTAGCAACGACGGACCCGTGACGTTCTGGTTGCAGGTTTGACGGATGAAGATTACAAAATCGTTCCTGTTGCCTGTACTGTTTGTTGCCTATTGTATTTCCCAACCCCTGTCAGCGGCAGAACTTGTCAGCATTGAAAACGTCACGCTCATCGACGCCGACCCGAACGACGGCGATAGTTTCAAGGTCAATGCCGGTGGCCGCGAACTGCACCTGCGCCTGTACTATGTCGATTGCCCTGAAACCACTTACAACAGCAAGCCCGTACTGGAAAGAATCCGTGAGCAACAACGCCATTTCGGCCTCGAAGATCCCCATGACGTGGTACGTTACGGCGGACTGGCTGACGAATACGTCAGGCAGGCACTGTCACAGCCCTTCACGATTCACACCAGCTATGCCCAGGCGCCGGGACGGTCTGCGCTGGTCCGCTATTACGCCTTCGTGCAAACCCATGACGGTCATGATCTGGCCCATCTACTCATCGAGCAGGGCCTGGCCAGGATACACGGCAAAACCCGTCCTGGTCCCGATGGGACACCAAGCCAAACCGTACTCGAAGAACTCCAGGACCTGCGCACCATCGCCCTGCTGAACCGCGCCGGTATATGGCAGTCATCACAACCCGACATCCTGGCCGAAATGCGTGAACGCCAGCGGGAAGAGGCCGAGGAACTGAAAACATTCCGCCAAAAGGTGGCGAAGATGCGTACCCGTGATGACCAGCCTCTCAACCTGAACAGCGCCTCGAAGGAGGAACTTGAGCAAATCCCCGGAATCGGACCGGTTACGGCAATCAAGATTAGCGATGGGAGGCCGTATGAGTCAGTTGATGATTTGTTGAGAATTCCCGGAATCGGGCCGAAAACGGTGGAGGCTATAAGGCCTTATGTTACGGTGGGCATTAAGTAATTCTTAACCGTACGACCTGACCCCTTACTATGACAGATGGGGCTCTATATCAAGCGGTCGAAGCTGCCTTGGTGCAATCTCTTGAAGGGTCATGGCGGCCTGGTGCGAAGAGCCATGAAAAGTGGCGGCTCGCAACAGGGAGATGCAATAATCGAGCCCCGAATATTTCATCAGAGGGTCAATCCAGCGTACCGGATCCGGCGCCCCGCTCACAGCGGACAGACAGGCCTGGATGTGGTAAATTCTTCAAAGATATACCGCGCGCGGATAGTTAGGGAGACCCGGCCCCCTCCTTCGCAGCCCGTTGGCTCCATTCTATCCAGGAGCCGTCGTACAGGTGCAATCTTTCAACGGGGAAGCCCATCAGGTAGAGCGCGAACAACGGCGTGGCGGCGCGCACGCCGGAGTGGCAATAGAAGATGTGATCGTGTTCGCGTTCAAAGCCCGACTGTGTCAGCAGTGCGTCGATCTCGGCGGCGGTCCGGAACTCCGACATGCGGCCTTCGGATACCTTGCGGAAATCTTTCCAGCCGATGTATTGAGCCCAGCCGATGCGCCCTGCCGGCAGGCCGCCGATACGCGCCGACCCGTCCCATTCCGCCATCTCGCGCGCGTCCCAGACATGGGTCCCCGCGTCCGAGCGACCCTGGTGGACGTCGGCCATAGCGGCCGTCCAGGCGGCGAGGGCGGGCGCAGCGACGAAATTCCCGGTTCTTCCGGCTGAACGTCCGGGACCGCGCTCAATGGCGTAGCCTGCGTCCTTCTAGGCATCCAAGCCGCCGTCCAGCACCCGGACATCGTGTTTTCCGTAAAGGCGGAAGATCCACCAGAGGCGCGCGGCGTCGTAGGCTTCATCATAGACTACGATAGTAGAATCGTTGTCGATACCGAGTCCGCGCGCAAATTCCTGCAAGCGTTCACGGTCCACCGCAATGCCGGCCTTGCCGGTGTAGGCCTTGCGCGGGGCATGGAGGGCGCCGGGAATATGCTCAAGCAGCCAGGAGACCTGCTTTACCGCAGCCAGCACTACCGGTTTCGGGCCGTGTCCGTCCAGCATCGATTGAACTTCTGCCGCGGTAACCAGGGCATGCCCGCGCGGGAAGCCCTTGTATTGCTCGGCCTGCAATGGGCCACCCAGGAGCAGGAGAACGAGTGGCAGTAGAATGGTGCGGTACAATGTGATACCTCGCCCGTGCACCGGGAGACGGTTGTGAAATACCCTGACTCTTGTCGATTGCATTGCCATTTCTGATTTTCCGGTACGTTAAATTATATCTTTTTCAAGCCAATCCCGGGGGGTGAGAAATTCCTCGACCAAACGGGCTTCCTCGGACCCCGGTTCCTCCTTGCGATTGTATTGCCATTGCACGCGCGGCGGCAACGACATCAGGATGGACTCTACTCGACCGCCTGATTGCAACCCGAATAAGGTACCGCGGTCGTAAACCAGGTTGAATTCCACGTAGCGCCCGCGCCGGTAGAGCTGAAATTCTTTCTGCTGATCGGTATACGGCATGTCCTTGCGGTGTTCGACTATGGGACGGTAGGCCGGGATGTAGTGGTCCCCCACGCTTTGTAGGAATTGAAAACACCTGTCGAACCCCCACTCATTCAGGTCGTCAAAAAATATCCCGCCTATGCCCCGCGCCTCTTCGCGATGGCGTAAGAAGAAATAATCGTCACACAATTTTTTGAATTTCGGATAAACGTCCTGTCCGAACTCACGGCAGGCAGAGTTGGCTACACTGTGCCAGTGCCGGGCGTCTTCTTCAAACCCGTAATACGGCGTCAGGTCGAACCCGCCGCCGAACCACCACAGGGGCGCCGCACCCGCTTTCTCAGCGAGGAAAAACCGGATGTTCATGTGCGAAGTAGGCACACAGGGATTATCCGGATGGATGACTGCCGAGACACCCATCGCCTGGAAATTGCGCCCGGCTACCTCCGGCCTGTTGACACTGGCGCTGGCAGGCAGGTGATCCCCGTAAACATGGGAGAAATTAATCCCCGCCTTCTCAAAGACCGCGCCTCTTTCCAATACCCGGCTGATGCCGCCCCCTCCCTGCGGGCGTTCCCAGATATCTTCTGCAAACCGTTTATCTGCATCCAGTTCCTCCATGATGCCGCAAAGCCTGTTCTGCAATGACAACAGGTACGCCTTCACTTGATCGGTATTAATTATTTCGCTCATACTAGCCTGGAGATAATGACAGCCCGGTTTTCGGTATTCTACCCTTTTTATTTTGAGATGAGCGCCGATAATAATCATTCCGGCAACGTGCTATCAGCATCTCCTCTGAAAACAGCCGGTAGCTCGCGGCCGGCTTGCATATTCGACACCGGCATTCCGGCCTCTGTCCTCTGCCCCCTGTTTCCTGTATTCTACGCACTGTTTTATCTATTATGGGAAACCCGTTAGCAACTTACCGGTATATAGATATGGGGAACGAAAGACAGGCCTCACTGCAAAGGTCAACAAAAGAAACGGACATAGCCGTAGGGTTGAACCTGGACGGAATGGGCGAATCCGATTTGCACATTGGCGTCCCCTTTCTCGAACACATGCTCGACCAGGTTGCCCGGCACGGTATGTTCGACCTGGACATCAAGGCGGTCGGCGATCTTGAAATTGACGCACACCATACCGTTGAGGATGTCGGCATCACCCTGGGGCAGGCCTTCAGGCAGGCGCTGGGGGACAAACGCGGGATACGCCGCTACGGATACGCGTATGTACCCCTGGATGAGGCCTTGTCGCGAGTAGTACTGGATTTCTCCGGCAGGCCTGGGCTGGAATACCGCGTCGACTATCCCCGGGCCAGGGTGGGTGAATTTGACGTAGACCTGCTGCGCGAGTTTTTCCAGGGTTTTGTCAACCATGCCATGGTCACCCTGCATATTGATAATATCCGTGGCAGGAACTCACACCACATCGCCGAAACGATCTTCAAGGCATTCGGCCGCGCCTTGCGTACTGCCGTGGAACTGGATCCGCGCATGGAGGGCATCCTGCCGTCAACGAAAGGCAGCTTATAACCCGCCCGTGAACGGGGTCAGGTCGCACATTGCACATGCAGAGGTTAGGCACGGCTTCACACTCATTGTCTTTGCATGTGCAATGTGCGACCTGACCCCGTTCACGCGGCTACAAACCTTGAGATATGCGGCTTAAAACCATCGCCATCCTGGACTACGGTTCCGGCAATCTGCGCTCTGTAGCAAAAGCCCTGGAGTACGTTGCGGGTAACGATTACAACGTGCGGGTCAGCAGCGACCGCGCTACTATACTGGCTGCTGAACGTATCGTATTCCCGGGGCAGGGCGCCATAGGCCAATGCATGCAGACCCTGATCGGAAAAGGCTTTCCGGAACTGCTCAGGGAGTGTATCTTCAGTAAACCCTTTCTGGGCATCTGCCTGGGCCTGCAGACCCTGATGGACTACAGCGAAGAAGATGATGGTACTGAAGGTCTGGCGGTGCTACCCGGAAAAGTGTGCCGGTTTCCGGCGGCTGTCCGGGACGACAACGGTAACCTGTACAAGATCCCGCATATGGGCTGGAACAAGGTAAGACAGGCAACGGCCCATCCCCTGTGGAAAAACATCAGGGACGACGAGCGGTTTTATTTTGTTCACAGTTATTATGTGCAGCCGGACCGCGCCTCCGACTCTGCCGGGACTACGGATTATGTCGTAAATTTCACAGCCGCCGCAGCACGGGACAATTTATTCGCAACCCAGTTTCACCCGGAAAAAAGCCAGCGGGCCGGACTCACCCTGCTGAAAAATTTTCTGGCGTGGCAACCGTAACGCACATATACAACTTCCAGCGAAGTGCGCCGGTAAGTGGGGGTAGGTGGGGGAAATAAAACCCAGGGGCAGATTTAAGCTGCCCCCGGCTTCTGTTTTCTAAGATATCGAATCTTTAAGTACTTTTAACGGCGTTGCGCGGACGACAGTGGTTTCCGGTTTTGCCTGTATGGTTATTTTCTCACCGGTGGCAGGGTTTATGCCGGTACGTTCCGGACGGGCAGGCTTTATCGCCCTTTTCAATTTAACACCCATTGACGGTATGGTAAATTCCCCGGAAGCCCCGTTTTGCAGATGACGTACGGCCAGGCCAGCCAGAGAATCCAGTACTGCGGCTACCTGTTTTTTGGTTAGGTCCGTGTCTTCGGCAATATGTGCCAGAATTTGAGATTTGGTTTGCTTCTCAGCAATCGCTTGAGGTCTATCAGCCATATCTGCCTCTCATTATGGAAATGTATGTTTAATGTTTATAGTTAGTGATGCTCATCACTCCCTGTTCCGAGCAGTCCCCCACAGAGTAATTCAAAATCCCCGCAGCTGAGGAAAGTTCCCTCCTACGTTACGATTATATTACAAAATCAAATGAGTTAAACGGAAATGTGGAAATTTTTTTCGTCAGCCTGTTATTGCGACAATTTGCCGTCTATTTCGTCCCAGAGCAAATTGAATGCGCCGGCAGCCCTGGACCCTTTTGCGCAGGCCTGAACCGGGGCCCGGTACATGCCCATTTTTTCCACATCGCTCAGGTAACCTATGAATGCCTGCAGTATCTCCGGATTGCTCTTGTGAAAATCACGCACGATCTCGCAATGCAGTTTTTTCCTTCGGTCCACCATTGAAAAAAACGGTAGCAGGCGCGGCGGCAATTCCGGTTTTTTGTCTATATACCGCTTGAGTTGGCCGTAAGCGCGTATCGACAACGGTGTGGGGATAAGCGGTACCAGCAACGCATCCGCTGCATTGAACAGGTT
This sequence comes from Gammaproteobacteria bacterium, assembly GCA_965116495.1. Classification (GTDB taxonomy): domain Bacteria; phylum Pseudomonadota; class Gammaproteobacteria; order Eutrophobiales; family Eutrophobiaceae; genus JAAXHV01. Next base: position 2,806,180 of record OZ220696.1, read on the forward strand.
TTCCGCCACGGTGGAAAAACTGGGCGCGCAATCGAACAAAAGCAAGTCGTAATCAGCAGCCAGACTGCTGGATACCTGCGCCAACCTGTGTAAGGGCCGTCTTTTGTCGTCAAGTATCCGGTCCAGGTAACGGTTGGAAAATTCGGCGGGGATAAGATCCAGGTTGGGATAATTGGTGGCCTTGACAAAATCCGTCAGTTTGCGTTTTCTTTTCAACAACTGGTTGTTTCCGCCGCGCAGCCTGGGTTTGATCCTGAAATAATATGTGGCCGCTGCCTGCGCATCGAGATCCCAGATCACCACCCGCTTGCCGCTGCGCGCGGCAGCGAAACCAAGATTCACAGTGGCGGTAGTTTTTCCTACACCTCCCTTGGTATTGTAGACGGCAAGAATTTTCATCCGCTTGTTTTACCGCACAGGGTTTTGAACAGTTCCCTGTTTTCAACAGATACAAACGCGCCGTAGTAACGCTGGAATTCTTTCTTTGTCACCTTTTCCCGACGCGCATATACCTTGCCCAGGTAATCCATGGCAGCTTTGACACCCCGGTGTTGCTTCCCTGGAAAATTTTCCTGCCACAGGCTGAGATACTGTTGCTGAACCTGGTAGTCGACGATATCCCCCAGCACATTCTGGAGTTTGCGCAACTGCCTTATCGCTTGTTCCACATCTTTTGCAGGAAACAGCGTGCGGAATGCCTCCAGCAGGTAACGCAGCTTTTTACAGGATATTCGCAATTCATGCAAGGCTTCGTCGGTACCGGTTCTTGCCGCGTGCCGGCCTTGTTTTCTTATTCTTCTCCAGGCTTTCCAGACAGACTCGTCAGCAGCCTTGAGTACCGGATCAGTCGTATTCGCATCCGTTGCATTTTCCAGCAGGGATGCGCGCCAACTCCGAATAAACCCGCGGTAGCGGTCCGACTCCAGGGCACTCAGGAGTCCAGCCCTTTCCCTCTCCCTGCTCTCTTGCAAATATGTTTGCAGCGGCAGCAGTTGCGTGTACATTTTCGCCGGCAGCAACTGCTTGTATTGACGGAACGCAAGCAGGAATACATCGATGTCACGCAGGCTCGACGTCTGCTTACTGAGCCAGGAAAATAACTGTTTCCCCGATTCCTGTTGTGACGCCGGCAGGACGTGTTTCATTCCGGTAATCAATGATCGGCTGCGCCGGTTGGCAATCCTGAAATCATGCAGAAACTCAATGTCGATATCGTCCCTGATTCCCGGCGCGTTACGTTCCATCATATCAAGCTGGGAGAGCAGGATGGCCGACATCGCCTGGCGAATCGTCATACCCCGGTCCAGTTGTACCATCAGTTTCGATGAATAATCTCCAGGCGTTCTGCCAAGCGCCGAAAAACAGGTTGATAACAGGCTATCCGTTGAACCCGTCCCGTTGCAACATGCCATCATCCAGGAAAATATTTTTTTTGTTCTTCTTTCATAGCCCCTCAGCGCCTGTAGCTTGACTACCCGTAACGGAACACTTGTGTTTTTGTCGGCCTGCGTCTGTCCTTCCAATTGCTCAAGATGCAATCTGGCGATGATTTTTCCATGTTTATCAAATATGTCCCGCTGCTCCCCCCGCAATGTAAAGCTCCCCTGGCAGATCAGGGCGCGTTCTTCGATTACGTGCGCCAGGCGGGAGGCGATGGCGGGAGGCTCTATTTCATGCAGGAAACGCCCTACGCTCGCCGTATTTTCCTGTCTGATCCAGCCTGCATCAGTAATATCGAACAGGAACAATGCAGCGCTATCGTCCTGATCAAAACCCAGCATGAGCCGGTTTTTGAACAGGCGCCAGTCAAACGTGTCATAAATCTCGCGCAGCCCGGTAATTGTCCGGCCTCGGCCAAACCGGTATCCGCGTTCACGCAGGTTGCGTTTTATCTCCATTATTGCCCTGGCTTGCCTGAGAACGAATTGTGGACAATAGCTTTCCATTACCGGTACGGCCTCATGTAACCGGGTGCTGCCTCCCGTTCTATTGCGCGGTAGGCGATATCGGTGCGGAAAAACAGGGCTTCACAATCTATGGCTGCAACTGCTTCGTATGCCTTGTCCCTGGCGCTGGTAACGTTGTCGGCCAGTGCCGTGACGCACAGCACCCGGCCGCCGCTGGTGAGGATTTCCCCGCCGGCCTGCCGGGTTCCGGCGTGAAAAACCTTTACCGACTCGTTCACCCGATCCAGGCCGGTAATTTTCCTGTCCCGGGTGGCGCCCTCAGGATAACCGGACGAGGCCATCACAACCCCGACAGCCGCGCGCGGGTCCCAGGAAACGGCATCAGCGTGAAGGCGTCGTGACAGGGCCATGTCACATAATGCCGGCAAATCACCCCGCAGACGCATCATGACCGGCTGGGTCTCGGGGTCGCCGAGACGGCAATTAAACTCAAGCACTTCAGGGTCACCGTTGGCATCGATCATGAGGCCGGCATACAGAAACCCCATGTAGGGATTGCCTTCCGCGCGCATGCCGGCCACAGCCGGTTCTATGACGCGCCGCATGATTTTGTCATGCACGCCTTCACCCATCAGGGAAGCAGGGGAATAAGCGCCCATTCCGCCGGTGTTCGGACCTGCATCACCGTCGTCCCTGGCTTTGTGGTCCTGGGAACTGGCCAGGGGGATAACATTTTCGCCATCGCTTATTACGATGAAACTGGCCTCCTCCCCTGCAATAAATTCCTCTATCACGACCCGCTGTCCCGCCGCGCCGAATTTTCCGGCGGACAACATGTCGTTCACGGCGCGTCCTGCTTCGGCATGGGTCTGAGCGACGATCACTCCCTTGCCCGCTGCCAGGCCGTCCGCCTTGACGACTATCGGCAAACTTCTTGATCCGATGTAATCCAGGGCTGCGCCGGGATCGGTAAAGGTCTCATACTCCGCCGTCGGAATACCATGACGCCGCAGAAACGCTTTACTGAAACTCTTCGACCCTTCCAGCATGGCAGCATTTCCCGATGGGCCGAAGCAGCGCAGTCCCGCATCGGTAAACGCGTCTGCAATACCGGAAACCAGGGGCGCTTCGGGACCCACTATGGTCAGCGCCACGGCGTGCCCGCGGGCAAATGCAACCAGGCCCGGCGTGTCCGCGGGCGCGAGCGGAATATTTTCGACTTTAGCCTCCGCCGCCGTGCCGGCGTTGCCCGGCGCAACGTAGACCTTGTCCACATCGGGCGATTGGGCCGCCTTCCAGGCCAGGGCATGTTCGCGTCCCCCCCCGCCGACGATCAGGACGTTCATGGTTAATGCCGGAAATGCCTCATTGCGGTGAATACCATGGCCATGCCGTGTTCGTCCGCCGCCGCGATAACCTCTTTATCCCGTACCGAACCTCCCGGCTGTATCACGGCTGAGATTCCTGACTGTGCAGCTGAATCGATTCCGTCCCGGAATGGAAAAAATGCATCCGACGCCATCACGGCGCCCGCCACCTGCAAACCGGCGTCCGTTGCCTTGAGCGCGGCGATCCGGGCGCTGTAGACCCGGCTCATCTGGCCGGCGCCGATACCGATGGTCCGGCGCTGCCTGGCGTAGACAATGGCATTGGACTTGACGTACTTCACCACTTGCCAGGCAAACAGCATGTCATCCAGTTCCCCGGTGTCCGGTTTACGCCTGGATACCACGTTTAATTGTTCAGGCACAACCGTCCCCGTATCGGCGTCCTGGACCAGCAATCCGCCACTGACGCGTTTCAACTCGAGCTGCCCCGGGTTGTCAGCGCGCCTGCCGGTCACCAGCACCCGTACCCCGGGCTTGTTCGCGGTTACCGGGAGGACGCCTTCTTCCAGCTCCGGCGCCAGGATGACTTCCACGAATTGTCGCGCGATGATATTTTCCGCGGTCTCCTTGTCGAGGCTGCGGTTGAAGGCGATGATGCCGCCGAACGCGGAGACAGGATCGGTCCCATAGGCCGCGTCATAAGCATCCGGCAACGACCCGCTTAGCGCCACGCCACAGGGGTTGGCGTGCTTGACAATGACACAGGCGGGGTCGTCAAACCCCGACACACATTCCAGGGCGGCATCGGCATCGGCAAGATTGTTGTAGGAAAGCGCCTTGCCCTGCAACTGGCGGGCGCCTGCCAGGGTGCCGGCAGCGGGTTTCGGCTCCGTATAGAACGCCGCGGTCTGGTGGGGATTCTCACCATAGCGCAACTGTTCGGCAAGGCTGAACTGCATCGAATAGGTGTCCGGGTAATTCCTGCCGTTGCCCTGGTGATCCGTTGCGCCCAGGTAATTTGCCACGTTGGCATCGTAGTTCGCCGTGTGGGAGAAGGCTTTCTGCGCCAGCCTGAAGCAGGTTGGGATACTCAGCCGGTTTTCATTTTCCTGCAACTCGTTCAATACCCCGGGGTAATCTCCTGCATCAACGATGACCCCGGTGTATTCATAATTTTTGGCTGCGGCCCTGAGCATTGTCGGGCCGCCTATATCAATATTCTCCATTGCCTCGGCCAGGGTACAGCCGGCGCGCTTGACGGTTGCTTCGAAAGGATACAGGTTGACGACAACAAGATCGATCGGCGCAATACCCAGTTCTTCCATAATTTCGTCGTCCCGGCCGGGCCGCCCGAGCAGGCCGCCATGAACCTTCGGGTGCAGTGTTTTTACCCTGCCATCCATAATCTCGGGAAACCCGGTATGGGCTGACACATCCGTCACCTGAATATTATGGGATTGCAGTAACCTGAACGTACCGCCGGTAGAGATGATGGCAATGCCCGATTGCTCAAGGGTGTGGCAGAATTCCACGATGCCGGACTTGTCCGAGACGCTGATCAGCGCGCGCCTGACACTCACCATATCAGCTGACTATACCGTATTTCTTCAATCGCCCCAGTACCGTACCCCTGTTCAAGCCAAGTGCTTGTGCAGTACGGCTTATGTTTCCGTTATATCGATCTAATACGACTCTAAACAGCGGTTTTTCGACCTGCGAAATGACCAGGTTATAGAGATTTGACGTGTCCTCCCCCTCCAGATCGTTAAAATAATTTCGCAAGGCATTTTCCACGCATTCACCAAGGGATTGTGCAGTGGAAACCGTCTGTGTTGAATCCTGTTTGGTCGAAGCCATTTATTATGATTCTCTTCGGTACAAGATTTGACCTTTATCCATACCTTTTCTCCCCCCCTGTTTTTCACAATAGCAATCAATATGCTTTCATGCAATCCCTTTTGGCGAGGAACCCGTCAATGAAACTGAAATTCAAAACTCACGGCCTGTTGTGCTGCGCCGGCAAGCTCCAGGACAAAGTGAATCGGCACGCCGGGAGGCATGCCGGCAGCGTTGCGGGTGTCCGGCCCGAGGTAGTCTGCAGGCTTGAAACGTCCCTGGGAGATCACCCGTCCATTTGTCGCGTATGTGACCAGTTCAATTTCGGGGTACGGCTGGACATATTCGGCCAGGTTGACCAGCGCGGCGCTGACCTGCAGGGCATCCACGAAACGCGGGTGCAGTCGTACTTCCCTGTTCAACAACTTGATGGCCGACAGGTCGCGAAACCGTATCAGGTCACACTGCCATTTATCACAGAGCCGTTCCACCCAGGGCATCAGCACCGGGTACGCGCGCAGCAGCCGGTCCCTGTTGAACCAGGCGACCTGTGCAAGCGCGCCGATAGACAGGATTATAATCAAGCCGGCCCATATCAGCCGTGCGGACGAGTTGGTTGATTTCTCCTCCCCGTAGTCGATGACGGGCGGCAACTCTGCCGGCAGTTCGCGTTCTTGTCCGGCATGCGCGGTTTCGGCTTCAGCCGCCTCCTGCTGCGGTTCGGTTGCCCTGTCCGCCGGTGTGGTTTGCGGGGGCGGGGCGGTTGTGTGTTCCGGAACATCGCCGTCAGGCGGGGCTTGCTCCTGTTGCGGGACTACCGTGACGGTTTCTTCCGGCGGCTGTTCCACGGACTTTTCTGCCTGATGCAGTACCGGTGGTTTTTTTACAGGCGTATCGTAAAGCCGCTCCAGTGCATAAAACGCCTCATCACAATAACCGCATCGTACCCAACCGTCGGCTGCCTTCAGTTGGGCTGCGCGAATACGATACAGGCGCTCACAGGATGGACAATCTGTAAACATGGCACCCCGGGTGGTCTTTACTTGAGACCCAGCTTGTTTTCGAGGTAGTGGATATCGGTACCGCCGGCAATAAACGCCGCGTCATCCAGCAATCTCTGCAGCACGGGAATATTGGTGCTGATACCTTCTATGACCAGTTCCGAGAGCGCAGTGGACATGCGCGCCAGAGCCAGTTCCCGGGTCTCCCCGTGCGCAATCAACTTTGCGATCATGGAATCGTAGTGGGGCGGTATGCGATAGCCGTCATAAAGGTGCGTCTCCATGCGGATCCCCGGTCCCCCGGGCTGGTGGAAATGGCTGACCTGTCCGGGTGACGGCATAAACGTATCGGGGTTTTCCGCCAGGATACGACATTCAAGCGCGTGGCCGCGGAAGCGGATACCATCCTGTCTGTAACTGAGTGTCGCGCCGGCTGCGATACGCAGTTGTTCCTTGACGATATCAACGCCGGTCACCATTTCGGTGACCGGGTGCTCCACCTGGATGCGGGTATTCATTTCTATGAAATAAAACTCGCCGTCCTCATAGAGAAATTCCATTGTTCCTGCGCCGCGATAACCCATGGTCTTGCAGGCATGAACACAGATCCCGCCGATTTTCTCCCGCATTTTTTCCGTGATCCCAACCGCCGGGGCTTCTTCCATGATCTTCTGGTGGCGCCTCTGCATTGAGCAATCCCTTTCCCCCAGGTGTATGACGTTGCCTGCTTCGTCCGCCAGCACCTGTAACTCTATATGACGCGGATGCTCGAGAAATTTTTCCACGTACAAGGTGTCATCGCCGAACGCGGCAGCCGCCTCGGCGCGGGTTACCGCCACGGCATTGCGCAGGGTTGCCTCCCCGCGCACTACGCGCATTCCCCGCCCGCCACCGCCGGCGGCGGCCTTGATAATGACCGGGTAACCCAGTTCCCTGGCGAGCTTGCCGATTTCGTCGATATCATTGCCGATATCGCCGCTGGATCCGGGGACGCAGGGTACTCCGAATTTCCGCATCTGTTCTCGCGCTGAAATTTTGCTCCCCATCAGACGGATCGTATCGGCGCGCGGGCCAATGAATATAAACCCGCTTTCCTCAACCCGTTCGGCAAAATCGGCATTTTCAGCCAGGAATCCGTAACCCGGATGTATCGCCGCGGCATCGGTAACCTCAGCCGCACTGATTACAGCCGGGATATTCAGGTAACTGCCGACAGCCGCGGCCGGACCGATACATACCGCCTCGTCCGCCAGCAGCACGTGTTTCTGTTCCCGGTCTACTTCGGAGAAGACGGCTACGGTTTTTATACCCAACTCGCGACAGGAACGCAGGATGCGCAGGGCGATCTCGCCCCGGTTGGCAATGACCACTTTCCCAAGCATGATTATTTATGGGGGACTAAGGGGACAGATTTAAGCATGCCCCCGCATGTTGTAAGCGGGGGTCTGTCCCCGTCCACTCTGTGATCTCTGTGTCCTCTGTGGCAACACATGTCGTTGTTTTACTGATCCCGGATAATGAACAGGGGCTGACCGTATTCAACCGGCTCACCATTAGCGGCCATGATACGGCTGACGACGCCGGCCTTTTCGGATTCAACCTGGTTCATGATCTTCATCGCTTCGATAATACAGAGCACATCGCCCTTTTTCACGGTCTGACCCAGTTCGACAAAAGACGGTTTACCCGGGGCCTGTGCCTCGTAGAAGATCCCCACCATAGGCGAACGTACCAGGTTATCCTCGGGCTCCTCATTTTCCGTTGATTCCGACCCCAATGCGGGTTCCGCTACGGCAGTATTGCGTTGACCCGTATCCCGAATATCCCTGGCCGGTACTGTGGCGGCAACTTGCGCAGGAGCGAACCGGTTGCGGCTGACCCTGACTGAGTCCTTATCCTCGTGAATCTCAATTTCATCAATCCCGGATTCTTCCAGCATCTCAATCAGTTTTTTTACCTTTCTTATGTCCACACCCGTTACCCCTGTAATTTTTCCGCAGCCACCTCTAATGCCAGACCGTAACCTGCCGCGCCGGCGCCGCTGAGTACCGCTAGTGCCAGGTCTGACAGGTAGGAATGTCGTCTGAATTCCTCCCGGGCAAACACGTTGGAAAGGTGGACTTCAATGAACGGGATGGAAACACCGGAAAGCGCATCCCGCAGCGCGATGCTGGTGTGGGTAAACGCTCCGGGATTAATGATGATGAACTCGACCCCTTCCTGTTTAGCCTGGTGGATCCGCTCAATCAGTCCATGCTCTGCATTGGACTGAAAGCAGGCCAGGCTGTGGCCCTGGCGCGCGGCGGTCGCAACCAGATCTTGGTTGATATCTTCGAGGGTGGTCGTGCCGTATATCTCCGGTTCCCGCTCCCCGAGCAGGTTCAGGTTGGGCCCGTGCAATACCAGAAATTTTGCCATAACACTGTAATTATCAGATGATTTCAGGAATTTCGCTACATTTTGCCATATATTAGCAGAAAATAGCCGAAATTAAACAGAAAAGGATGGAATTAGTCGCCTCTTTTTCTCAAGGGGTCAGAGCAGGCGGTTGATGATGGTTTCAGCTTCTTCAGTCGGCAGGATACCGGGCTTGACATGGACCACCTGCCCGTTTCTATCGATAATCACGGTATAAGGCAGGGCGCCGATGTGGTTGCCGTAGGCCTCGGCCAGCTTGATGACCTCCAGTTCTCCGGCCAGTATCGGGTAATTCACCTTGTGTTCGGTGACAAACGCGCGCGCCTCTTCCGGTTTCTGTAAGGCGATACCTATGAATTGTAATCCCTGTGTCTGGTACCTGTCCTGCAATGAAACAAACTCCGGGACTTCCTTTATACAGGGGGGACACCAGGTTGCCCAGAAATTCAACGCTATCACTTTACCGTCCCATTCGGTGATTGAACGCAGCTGACCGTCCAGGTCCGGCAGGCTGAATTCCGGCCTGCGGCGGCCCAGGATCGGCGCGGCCGTGTGAGCTTGCATTGCGTTGCCGTTTGTCTCCGCTGACGAACGGGCTACCTCGTCCTGCTGGAAATCATACAGGCGAACTCCCAGATAGGCGGAAACGAAAACCAGCCCTGACAGCGCAGTCCACAAAACAGCCCTGTTCACGTGGTCAGTAGCCTGGCCAGGTGCTGCAGGAACTGTTCCGGCTTGACGTAACCTATCAACCGGTACTCCTGCAACTCCTGCCTGTCGGTGTTGAAAAACAGGATAGCCGGCGGTCCGAACAATTGAAAGCGTTCAAGCAGTTGTTGATCTTCCAGGTCGTTCCTCGTCACGTCTGCCTGCAGCAGGATGACGTCCGACAAGACCCGTTTTACCTCCGCTTCGGTAAACGTGCCGTGTTCCATTTCGATACAGGTAACGCACCAGTCCGCATAAAAATCAAGCATTACGTGTTTACCTGCCGCGGCCGCGGCAACCAGTTCCGCATCCAGTTCTGCAGCACTCTTTATACGCTGGAATTCCAGGCTGCTGGTAACAGCGGGCTTTCCGGCCAGGTGAGCCAGGGGCCGTAACATATCATTTGAACCCGACAGCGCGCCGATAATCAAGGCGCCGGCATAGATCAGGCCGGCAATACCGACGGCTTTGAATGCCTTGCCAATACCCGCCGTGCGATCCAGCGCGCCCATGAGCAGCGCACTTATTATGACCAGCAGGGCCCACAATAACATGGAAGCGGCGACCGGAATAACACGCTCCATGAACCAGATTGCCACGCCCAGCATAATGATGCCGAAGCCTTGCTTGACCTTTTCCATCCAGGGTCCCACCCGTGGCAACAAAGATCCTGCAGAGGCGCCGATGAACAGTAACGGCACGCCAAAACCCAGGCCCATCGAGAACAATGCCGCACCGCCCAGTAACGCATCTCCGGTCTGGCTGATATACAGCAAGGCGCCGGCCAGGGGCGGTGCGACGCAGGGGCCGACGATGATGGCAGACACCGCGCCCATGAGCGCGCTGGAATACAGGCCGGATACCTGGCCGGGCTGTGACAGGGAGGACAGCCGCGTCTGTATGGCTGCCGGCATGCGTAATTCATAAAACCCGAACATGGACAGGGCCAGGATGACGAAAACCAGGCTGAACGCACTGATTGTCCAGACATTCTGGGAAGCAGCCTGGAGGTTCAGCTGGAAAGAACCGGCCAGCACCCCGAGCAAGGCATAGGTCAGCGCCATGGCGAGCACGTACGCAAGGGATAACACAAATCCGCGCCGGCCGGTCACGGTGCCGGACTGTCCCACGATAATGCCGGACAGGATCGGGATCATCGGAAATACACAGGGGGTGAGCGACAGTAATACACCGAAGGCAAAAAACGCGAGCACATTCAGGATGAAGCTGCCCTGTTTCAACCGCGCGGTGATCCTGTCCTGGACGGAAAGCTGCGCCAGGCTTACCGGCTGTACGGTGGCGGAGGGGGTTTGGCCCAGGTCGACGGTGATCTCCTTTTGTTGCGGCGGGTAGCAGACCGATCCGTCCTTGCAACCCTGGTAGCCCACCCGGAACAGGGCATCCCGGAGCCCCGCCCTGCCGGGGGCAAGCGCCACTTCAACAGCGACCAGTCCGGTGTTTACTTCAACCTCGCCAAAGGACTCATCCTGCTTGACCTTGCCGCGCGGTATCCGGATTGCTGTCTCATCAATCCCCACCTCATCCGCCAGGGAGGCAAACGAAAACTTGCCCCGGTAGAGATAATATCCCTCCGCCACTACCCAGCTGAATTGCACGGTATCCGGGCCGACCGCCTCTGCAGTCAGCCGGAAAGCCTGGTCGGGATCCAGGATCCCATACCGGTTGAGGCTGCCCTCATCGGGGTTGACCAGGTTTTTCAGGCGCTCACCGATGGATTGTGCGGATACGGCCAGGGCTACCAGGCACAGCAGCAACGTGATTATCCGTCGTGGCTCAGGCATCTTCATCTGTATGTTCGTCAATCCAGGACAAATATTCAGGCAAACCCCTGTTAACAGGGACTCCGATAATTTCCGGAAGTTCATAAGGATGTAATTCCCTGATACGCCGTTCCAGCGCCGGGTAGCTTGCCGATGACGCCTTGATCAGCAGCAGGTATTCATCCGCGCAATCCACCTTGCCGGCCCAGTGGAAATAGGATTGCAATCCGGGCAGCACCTGTACGCAGGCAGCCAGCCTGCCCTCTACCAGGTCAGCCGCGATGCGGCCAGCCGTCTCGGAGTCCGGACAGGTATTCAAGACCACCAGGTATTCGGGTAACTTTGCGATGACTGTCTTTCCCGGATTAATGCGCACGCCCAAACATGCAGCTGAAAAAGGTATATAATAACCTACGCCGGGCGGAACCTGCTTGAAAATTCACAATCCGCCGATAGATTGATAATCATGTTCAAGATCCTTTTCCTGCTGTTTCTTACCGTCCCCCTCGTTGAAATCTATTTTCTCATCCAGGTAGGACAGCACATCGGTGCGTTGTCGACGGTATTATTATGTATCCTCACCGCAGCCCTCGGCGCCATACTGTTGCGCATACAGGGCCTGCTGACACTGCTGCGGGCACGCGAGAAACTGCAGCGCGGAGAAATTCCGGCCGATAATCTGCTGGAGGGACTGATCCTGCTTATCGCCGGCGTCCTGTTACTGACCCCGGGTTTTGTTACCGACGTGATCGGTTTCCTTTGCCTGGTCCCGTCCCTGCGCTCACTGCTGGCCCTGAAAATGCTGCACCAGGCATTTGATGCAGACATTCGGAAAAAAAACATAATCGTCGAAGGGGAATTCTGGGAAGAAGATAACAACCGGCGACTGCATTAACCCGCCAGGGCCGTCATTCCCGCGCACGCGGGAATCCAGACCGATTTCGTGAGAACCTGTCAGGGCAATGGATAAACGACAAAACACCATCGATTACCTGTCCGGTTTCATCAACGAAGAACGCAGAGAACGGCTGAAAGAAATCCTGCGGCTTAGAACCCGTCATATCACGGTGGTACTGGAAGACATCTACCAGTCACAAAACGCCAGTGCGGTCCTGCGTACCTGTGAATGTCTCGGCATACAGGAGCTCCACGTCATCGAAAACCACCATGAGTACCGTCTCAACCCTGCCGTGGTGCAAGGGGCGTCAAAATGGATCGACCTCGTAAAACATAACCAGCCGGACCGCGACAATACCCGCGCCTGTATCGAAACACTCAAACAGCGGGGTTACCGCATCATCGCCATGGCGCCGGCGCCCGCCGGCAAGACCGTGGAACAACTGGATATCAGGGACAAACTCGCCCTCTGTTTTGGTTCGGAAGAACCGGGACTTTCAGAAACCCTGCAAGACCTGGCCGACGACACCGTAAGAATCCCGATCAACGGTTTCACCCGAAGCTACAACCTGTCGGTCAGTGCAGGGATCAGCCTCTACACCCTGGACAGAACCCTGAGAAACTCAGGCGTCGGCTGGCAGCTTGATGAGCGCGACGCCACCGGCCTCTATATCAAATGGTTGACGCACTCAACGCCTACCGGTGAACAGTTACTGGAGGATTACCGGAAGAAACTGGACATTTTACCCCCAAAATGACCCTTTTAAGCTCACTTATGGCCTTATTTTAGTATTTATTTATAATGTAATCAATGGGTTATATGATATTATGCTGGTCCAACCCCCCCCCATCAGAAAAATACCTGGGTGCGGAATGACAGGTATTCGGGATCGCCGTCGCCGCGTCCCCAGTCACAGGTGTCGGCAGCGCCGCTGTTACAGAGCGTCTTGACGTAATTCAGCTTGAACATCATATTATTGTTGACGTACCAGTTCAGCGCGGCGCTGAGCACGTCGCCGGAATCTGCGCCGATGCCGGTGCCGAGGTCGGTGGAACTGTAGCGCAACCCGACTTCCCAGGCACCCCAGCCGCCGCCACCCAGCGGGTCCTTGACCTTGACGCTGCTGAACGCGCCGTTCTTATAGCGGCGATTCTCCCCGGTGAGAAAATAACTGCCCTGGACGTAAAATCCTTCCATGTCGGTATCCCCTGTAGCGCCGGTACCGTCAAAATCACCGTAGTAGTATTCCGCGCTGGCCGCAAACGGGCCCCAGATGCTCGCTGCTTCCAGGTTCAGACCCCAGAAATTATCGGCCGTGATCGATCCATCGGAATCCACGATCCTGTCCCCTTCTGACACACCCGGCCGTACCCGGAACCGGTTTACCCGCTTGTCAGGATAATGTTTATAGCCGAACGCAGCGCCGGCATGAACCAGTTTTTTGCCGGAGCGGTTCACCGGTAACCAGGTTGCCCGCCCGGTCACTCCCCAGCCGTCGTCGATCTTGCGTTCGCTGATGGAGTCCGTGCCCAGCTCCACCTCCACGGTATCCCCGGCGCTGTCGGTAAATTCACCGTCGTCGCTGGCATCACCGCGCTGCCGCATCAGGTAGAAGCCGCCGGCAAGGGTATGGTTCTTTCCGGCGTTCTCCAGGGTAATACCCGGTGTTCTTCCACCTATGCCGATAGACTCCGATGTAAACAGGTCGGTGGGCGCTGAGCGCTCGATGAACGTGATGTACTTGGAACTGGTCAGCGTGCTGAGGGAGAACGGCGCCTTGCGCTGGCCGACGGTGATGGAGGCCGGGTCCCAGCCCCGGTACTTAATGAAGGCGTCTTCTATAGACGTGCTGCTGTCATCGGCGTCCTCCAGGTCGAACTGGAATTTCCAGTCCCAGTGCTCCCAGGCAGTGCCGGATAGGTAGATACGCGCCCGGCGGAACTGCTGCTCACTGCTGCCTACGCGGCCGCCGCCGTCGTTGCCGACCAGAGTGAGGTCATGCTGGGCGCGCCCGCCGATGCGGAATTTATGCTCATCCGTCTTGAATTCCAGTTTTCCCGCTGTGGTAATTTTGGGTGATGGTTTGGCGGCTGCAACCACTTCAGGAGCAGGCTCGGCGGCCGCCTGCGCGGTAGTTTCACCCTCGGCCGCGGCAGTGTTCTTGAGTAACTCGTATTCCTGCTGGCTGATACCCCCTTTGTCCCTGAGGATTTTCAGCAGTTCCAGTAACGCGCCGTTGGTCGCATGGACCGGTAAGGTCAACATGGACAGTACGCCTGTCAGAAGCGCGACATATAGAAACCTGAAAGTCGTTTTATACATATTTGTTCTCCTTAGAATCATAAGAATTTATACCTGGCAGCCAGAACCGCTGCTGAGAAAAAGGATGCGAGAAATAAATTACATTATTAATTTTGCGTGATCATTCTGTTACAACCCGCAAAGACAGTGGTTCACGACAATACACCGGGCAGCTTCAGAACCCCCGGTGTTCCTTGATACATTCATAGGCCTGGCGGATTTCGTGGGTTCGCTGGGTGGCAATTTTCATCATTTCTTCCGGCAATCCTTTCGCGACAAGCTTGTCCGGGTGGTGCTGGCTGATCAAGCGGCGGTAGGCTTTTTTCACTTCGGCATCACCGGCACTATCCGGGATGTCCAATACCGAATAGGCGTCAGCCAGGGATATGCGGCCATCACTCTGCCGGCGATGGTGCAACTCGGCGCTGACCGACGCCAGGATGGATTCCAGCTCATATCCGGAAAAGCCGATTTCATCACATACCAGGCGCAGCACCTGGTTTTCCGCGGGGTGCAGGGCTCCGTCGGCATAGGCGGCATAACAGAGTATTTCCACGAACATCCGTTGCAGGGTGGTGCGCCGCCCGATTTCCCGTCGAAACTGGGAGAGAACCGCATAAATGTCGAAATCCTCTTCCTTGCCTTCATTGAACAATGCCTTGGCCGCGTCCCGTTGTTGAGCCGAAAGCACCATGTCCTGCATGACCCGTGAGGCCATGCGGATTTCATCTTTGGTGACCTTGCCGTCCGCCTTGCTGATGTGGCCCATCACGGAGAAAACCGCGGTAAAAAAAGCAGCCTGGATGCGGAACTGGTGCCCGCGCGGGAGATCGCCCGGCCGGCCGCCGCCCCGGGTCCTGCGTCCCGTACCCGGCTGTTCGAAGTTGCCGCTTACGCCCCTGTCAAAATTACGGCCAACCGCCGCGCCCAGCACCGCGCCGAGCGGCCCGCCCAGCATGAAGCCGAATGCCCCGCCCGCCAGCGTTCCCCACCATGACATTATCTGGCTACCTTTTTCATATTCATTTAATATTCAACCAATATTATCTTAATCTTCTTGACTGTGATGATTGGATTACAACTGCCTGGGCCTCACCAGGTGCAGCAACTCGCCCGCTGCCGCTGTGCTCATGGTACCGGTATCGGAAAATCCGAGTACTGCTACAGCAGCAGTAGTCATCAGTTTCCCCGTATCCGTCAGGGGCGGTTTTGTGCTGCTTAAAAAATACAATAATTCATCCATCCCCGGGTTATGGCCGGTAATCATGAAATTCCCGCTGCTTTGGCTGTATTGATCTACCAGGCCAAGCAACGCGTCAAGTGACGCACCATAGATGCCGCTCTCATATACAATGCGCTCGACACCCAGTTCGCTGTTGGCCGCTGCCAATGTCTCACGGGCGCGCAAAGCCGGCGAACACAGGATAAGATCCGGGGTTATGCCGTTTGTTTTCATCCATTTCCCCATTCCGGGGGCATCTTTACGGCCCCGTTGCGCCAGGGGACGGTCAAAATCGCCCGGCGCTTCACTGTTCCAGTCGGACTTGGCGTGCCGGAGCAGGATCAATCGGGCGTTATTCCGCATCAACAAATATCAGAAAAAGAGACAAGATTGCCGGGATTGTACAACATGAGTTCCCCGATGAGTGAAACTTTTGCCGCCGTTGACCTGGGCTCCAACAGCTTTCACATGGTCGTCGCCAGATTCGAGGACGGTCAGGTACGAATTATCGACCGGCTCAAGGATATGGTACGCATAGCGTCAGGATTGGACAGCAACAACAACCTGACCGAAGCGGCGATGGATAGAGCGCTGGAGTCCCTGCGCCAGTTCGGCCAGCGTATCCGCGAAGTACCCAGGACCAACGTAAAAGCGGTAGGCACCAATACTCTGCGTCTGGCCCATAACGGTAAGGAATTCATCCGGCGCGCGCGCATGGCGCTGGGTCACAACATCGACATCATATCCGGCCAGGAAGAGGCCAGACTGGTATTTATCGGGGTGGCTCACAGCTTCTATAACCACCATGGCTCCACCCTGGTGATTGATATAGGCGGTGGCAGCACTGAACTCATTATCGGTAAAGGGTTTCAACCCAAGGTGGCCGAGAGCCTGTATATGGGCTGTGTCAACGTCAGCCTGCGCTATTTCCCGGACGGGAAGATTACCAGTCGCCGTATGCGGGATGCCGTATTATTTGCCCGTACGGAACTCGAAACCATCGAAGCCGGGTACCGCCGTTTTGGCTGGGATACTGCGCTGGGCTCATCGGGGACGATACGGGCCATCGCCGATATAGCCGTAGCACAGGGCTGGAGCGAGGGTGGCATTACACGGGACGCCGTTGAAATTCTGCGCACGCGGTTGCTTGCCGCAGGCCACCATGACAGGCTGTACCTGGAAGGCTTGACGGAACGCAGGAAGCCGGTTTTTGCCGGCGGACTTGCCATCCTGAGCGCAGTCATTGAAGCGCTCGACCTGGACCATATCCAGGTATCAGAAGGCGCCCTGCGGGAAGGGATCCTGTACGAACTCATCGGCAGGTCCCAGAATCAGGATATACGCAATACGACCGTAGTGGATATAGCGGTGCGTTACGGTGTGGACCGGGAACAGGCGGACAAGGTGGCCAAAACCGCAGAAACCCTGTTTGACCAGGTCCGTGCGCACTGGGACTTCGACATCACTGACCGGGATACGCTGCTCTGGTCGGCGCAACTGCATGAGATCGGCCTGGCCATCGCCCACGCACAATACCACCGCCACGGCGCTTACCTGCTGTCCAATTCCGACATGCCGGGCTTCTCGCGCCAGGAACAGCAAAACCTGTCCCTGCTGGCACGCGCCCACAGGAGGAAATTTCCCGTCCTGGAATTCGACCAGGCTGCCCTGGACAACCGGGACAAATTACAGCGTCTCGCCATCCTGCTTCGGTTGTCCTGCGTTCTCAACAGGAGTCGCTCCTACACCGCACCACCGGACATCAAGGCGAGCGCAGACAGCAACAGTCTGTCACTCAAATTCCCCAGGGGCTGGCTGGATAACCACGCCCTGACCCGGGCCGACCTGGAAACCGAGGCGGGATACCTGGAAGTCGTCGAGTTTGCGTTGAAGTCTGGTTGAATCCGGTCAGCGGCAGTAATTATCAAGCAGTTGCTGCTGGGTGTTCCTGGGTTTCTGGCTGCCCGGGCGGCTCTTTCTGTAGGTGCCGTCACTCTGCAGGATCCAGGCCTGGGTATTATCGTTGAGGTAGTTCAACAAACCGAACTTGATGACCTGGTCTTTGGGTCGTTTCTCCTCGATGGGGAAACAGGCCTCCACCCTGTGGTGCAGGTTGCGCGGCATCCAGTCGGCCGAGGAGCAAAGCACCTGCTCATTTCCCCCATCCAGGAAATAAAATACCCGGGTATGTTCCAGGAACCGTCCTACGATGGAACGCACATGGATGTTTTCTGACAGCCCTATGATCCCCGGCCGCAGGCAACAGATACCGCGGATGATCAGGTCGATACGTACACCGTCCATGGATGCCCTGTACAGGGCCCGGATTATTTCCGGGTCAACCAGGGCGTTCATCTTGGCGATAATATGTGCTTTCTTACCCGCCCTGGCATTGACGGCCTCCCGTTCAATATATGACAGCAGAGACTTATACAGGGTAAAAGGGGATTGCAGCAGTTTTTTCAGCTTTGACGCTCGCCCGAGACCGGTCAGCTGGAGAAACAGCATGTTGACGTCTTCCGCCACGGCCTTGTCACAGCTCAATAATCCGTAATCGGTGTACAGCCTGGCGGTACGGGCATGGTAATTACCCGTTCCCAGGTGTACGTAGCGGCGCAGGCTCCTGCCCTCCCGGCGCACCACCATTACCATCTTCGCATGGGTCTTGTAGCCCACCACGCCGTAGACGACGTGGGCGCCGGCCTCCTGCAGTTCATTGGCCAGTTCGATATTGGCTTCTTCATCGAACCGGGCCCGCAACTCGATCACCACCGTTACCTCTTTGCCGGAGCGGGCCGCGTCTTTCAGTGCATCGACCAGGGCTGAATCATCTCCGGTACGATACAGTGTCTGCTTGATCGATAAGACATTCGGGTCGCTGGCCGCCTGCCGTACAAAATCTATAACGGGGGCAAAGGATTGAAACGGGTGGTGCAACAGGATATCACCGTTCCTCAGGGCATCAAATATGCTGACATTCTTTTGCAGCCGCGGCGGCAGGTCCGGGGTAAATCCGGCAAAGGTCAGTTCCGGCTTATCCACCAGGTCGCAGATTGCCATCAGCCGACTCAGGTTGACCGGTCCGTTTACCTTGTACAGGTCATCATCATCCAGTTCAAATTGTTGCAGCAAAAACGCGGAGATATCCTCGGGACAATTCTCCGCAACTTCCAGCCTGACCGCGTCATTGAATCGTCTCGACGGCAGTTCTCCTTCCAGCGCAATTAACAGATCATCCACTTCTTCATCGTCCACAAACAGTTCGCTGTTCCGGGTCACCTTGAACTGGTAACAGCCCGTGGACGTCATGCCGGGAAACAGGTAATCCACGTGGGCGTGGATGATGGACGACAGCAGCACGAAGTTCCATTTGCCATTGCTGATATCTTCCGGCAGGGGTACCACCCTGGGCAACGAGCGCGGCGCCTGGACGATGGACAGGCGGGTTTCCCGGCCGAATGCATCCTTGCCATCGAGCGTGACAATGAAATAGAGATTCTTGTTCAGCACCCGGGGGAACGGGTGGGCGGGATCCAGCCCGATGGGGCTGAGCACCGGCAGGACATTACTGTTGAAATAGCGCTTAATCCAGCGCGCGACCGCGGGTTTCCATTCACCGCGTCGCAACAGGCGAATCTTTGCGTTTTCCAGTTCCGGGGTAATCTTGTCGTTAAGGACGGAATACTGGGTATCCACCAGTTCGTGGGCGAGGATGCCAATCTGTTTCAGGGTTTCCACCGGGCTGAGGTTATCGGGCCCGGTCTGGACGGAACCGTATTTCACCTGCTGCTTGACGCCGGCAACGCGGATCTCAAAAAACTCATCCAGGTTGGTGCTGGCGATGCAGAGGAACTTCAATCGTTCCAGCAACGGCATGGATTCATCTTCGGCCTGGGCAATTACGCGCCGGTTGAATTCCAGCAGGCTTAATTCACGATTGATGTAAAATTCGGGGTTACTGAGACTTTGCGTATCCACACATACTCGGGTTCGTTAAAGCTGGTGCCGGGCGCAACCGGGATCAGCCGCCTCTTACTTCGTCTTCCATTTGCTCAATGCTGATATGGCGCACATCCTTGCCCTCGACGAAATATATAACATACTCGCAGATGTTGCGAGCATGATCGGCTATGCGTTCCAGCGCCCGCGCCACCCAGACCGCGTCCATAAAGCTGCTGATGTTGCGCGGATCTTCCATCATATAGGTAATCAGTTGCCGGAGTAAGGCGGCGTACTGTTCGTCGGATTCCGGTTCCTTGCCTGCGGTAACCAGCGCTTCCTGGCTATCCATGCGGGCAAACGCGTTCAAGGCTTCGCGCACCATGTCCCTGACGAAAACTCCCATGGTGTTTATGCCGATGTAATAGGAACGGGGGCCCGACTTCTCCGCCAGGCTGATGGTCATCCTGGCTATCTTGTCCGCTTCGTCACCAATGCGTTCCAGGTCGGTGATGGTTTTGATGACCGCCATCACAAACCGGAGGTCGCCGGCCGCCGGCTGGCGCCGCGCCAGCAACGTGACACATTCCTCATCGATGGACACCTCGCAGGAGTTCACCTTGACCTCGTTTTCTATTACCTGCTCCGCAAGTGAAACATCGAATCGTATCAACGCCTGCAGCGCGTCCGAAAACTGCTGTTCGGCAAGACCGCCCATGGCCAGCACGTCGGACCGTATGGTTTCCAACTCATTGTCGAACTGCCTGGAAATATGTTGAGTTACCGTGCTCATGGCATTCCCCTTTTAACCGTAACGCCCGGTTATGTAGTCTTCGGTCATTGTTTCCTCAGGATTGGTAAACAGCGTATTGGTGTCGTTGAACTCGATCATCTCTCCCAGGTACATGTAGGCGGTGTAGTCGGATACCCTGGCGGCCTGCTGCATGTTGTGAGTTACTATGACGATAGTATAATTGGCCTTGAGCTGGTAAATCAGTTCTTCGACTTTCAGTGTGCTTATGGGGTCCAGGGCGGAGCAGGGTTCGTCCAGCAACAGGATTTCCGGTTCGATTGCAATTGCCCGGGCAATCACCAGGCGCTGGGCCTGTCCCCCGGAGAGTCCCAGGGCATTATCGTCAAGCCTGTCCTTGACTTCATCCCAAAGCGCCGCGTCCTTCAGGGCCTTCTCCACCACGGCATCCAGTGTCTGCCGGCGGTTGATGCCCTGGATCCTGAGGCCGTAGGCCACGTTTTCATAGATGGATTTCGGAAACGGGTTGGGCTTCTGGAAGACCATGCCGACTTTCCTTCTGAGTTCGGCCACGTTCACCGCCTTGGCGAAGATATTCTCTCCGCCAATCCTGATCTCGCCGCTGGTATGAACATTGTCGATAAGGTCATTCATGCGGTTAAAACAGCGCAGCAACGTCGACTTGCCGCAACCGCTGGGACCGATGAATGCAGTGGCCTTCTTCTCGGGCACTACCATGGTAATGTCCTTCAAAGCCTGCTTTTCGCCGTAATGCAGGTTTAAGCCGTTGACGTTGATACAGGGTCGTTCATCCGCCAGGGACAGCTTCCCCATATGCCCGGTCAGGGCGCCCAGGTTCACGGCGTGGGTGACTGGCACCGCCTCGTCTGTGTCGGTTCGATCGTTCACGTATTCTCTATTCCGGTCAGTTCTACTCGGCTGCCCGATACTTTTCCCGCAGGGAGTTGCGGATCTTGATTGCGGCCAGGTTCAAAAAGATAATGATCAGGATCAATAAAAAAGCGGTCGCGTATACCAGGGGCCTGGCCGCCTCCACGTTCGGACTCTGGAATCCCACGTCGTAGATATGAAACCCCAGGTGCATGAATTTCCTGTCCAGGTGCAGGAATGGGAAGTTCCCGTCCAGCGGCATGGACGGGGCCAGTTTGACAACGCCGACAAGCATGAGGGGCGCGACTTCACCGGCGGCGCGGGCAACCGCGAGTATAAGTCCCGTCATCATCGCCGAGGCAGTCATGGGCAAGACAGTACGCCACAGCGTTTCGGCTTTGGTGGCGCCCAAAGCCAGGCTGCCTTCGCGGATTGCCCGCGGTACCCTCGCCAGCCCTTCTTCAGTGGAAACGATAACCACCGGCACCGTCAGAATGGCCATGGTCAACGACGCCCACATAATGCCCGGCGTGCCGAAAGTGGGCGCGGGCAGGGACTCGACAAAAAACAACTCGTCGATGGCGCCGCCCAGGAAATAAACAAAAAAGCCCAGGCCGAATACGCCGTAGACGACCGAGGGCACGCCGGCAAGGTTATTGACGGCGATGCGTATCAGCCTGGTGAACGGACCCTGCCGGGCGTATTCCCGCAGGTAGACCGCTGCCACGATACCAAAAGGCGTTACCAGCACGGCCATGATCATCACCATCAGGACGGTGCCGAAAATCGCCGGGAAAATTCCGCCCTCGGTGTTGGCCTCCCGGGGGTCTCCCGATACGAATTCCCAGAGTTTCTCAAAATAAAATACGGTCTTGTCCGTGACTCCCATGGCGTTGGGCCGGTATGCCCGTACCACCTTGGAAAACGGGAGTTCGGCTTCCTGGCCGCCGGCAAGCACCGCCACGAAGGATGCCCTGTTCAATTGTTCATACAGGTCGGTGAGGCGCCCGGTATAACCGTTGTATTCCTCCTGCAGGGTGGCGCGCCGGGTTTCGACTTCCGCGTAAGCCGGACTGTCCGGCGCGACGTTGTCCAACGCCAATCCTCTTTCCCGCAGGCGCAGGCGTTCCATCTCGTAGTTGACGGCCCCTATCAGGTTTTTCTCGATATGGTGTATTTCCCCCAGGATTTTCTCACTCTCTGCAATGTATCGCAGGAAAGACTCCCAGTCCGGGTCCGCATCCGTTACCTCGCCGTTTTCCTTGACGGCCTTGAGGTAGCCGTAGAAGTTCCCCCATTCATACCTCTCTACGGCCATGATGTTTTCCGGGTAGGACAGGTTATGCACGGCTGCATCAAGCACCCATCGGTAGTCGAAACCCGTGTAATCCCGGTTGCCGATCCTGACCAAGCGCCTGTCGATTATGTCAATGTCTGCCGGGATGCGGCTGTCATCCACCGCCAGCCTGGCTCGTGGCACCGCTTCAGCATCAATAAATTCACCCACCAGGGCAATCACGGACCCGTCATCGTCGATGTAATCAAATGCCGCAACATTGCTCGGCCAGAAATGGCCCAGGCCGCGTACCATGATCAAGACGACAAGCCCGACCACCATGATAATGGACAGGCTGACCGCGCTGGCATTCAGCCAGATCCAGGGATCGCCACTGTTGAACCAGTTCTTGAATGATGGCTTAGCCCGCATATCTCACCAGTTGATGCGCCTTCTATTCTTCATAGCGAACTGTATTTAACCCGGAGTCTCTGCCTGACGACCTCGGCAACGGTATTGAACAGGAACGTCGCCAGGAATAGCACCAGGGCGGCCAGGAACAGAATACGGTAGTGGGTGCTGTCCACTTCGGATTCCGGCATCTCAACAGCGATATTGGCGGACAGGGTGCGAAACCCTTCAAAGATATTCATGTCCATGATGGCCGTATTTCCCGTCGCCATGAGTACGATCATGGTCTCGCCCACCGCCCGGCCGAAACCTATCATTACCGCGGAGAAGATTCCCGGGCTGGCGGTGAGCAACACCACTCTCACTGCGGTCTGCCAGGGGGTTGCGCCCAGCGCCAGTGATCCCATCGTCAGGTGTTCGGGCACACCGAAAACAGCGTCTTCACAGATGGTAAATATTATGGGAATGACGGCAAACCCCATGGCGATGCCCACGACCAGGGAATTTCTCTGGTCATAGGTTATCCCGATTTCATCGGTCAGCCATAACGGCATGTTGCCGCCAAAGAAAGCGATCTCCAAGGGCTGGCTGAGAGCGAATGAGACTATGCCCGTAGCGATGATAACGGGCAAAAGCACTACCGCTTCCCATCCCTCGGGGACTTTATGGCGCAAGTTATCGGGGAGCCTGCTCCAGCAGTATGCCGCGATGATCACGCTGAGCGGCAACAGCAGGAAACATAAAAACAGGCCCGGCATGTTCTGCTCCACAAACGGGGCAAACCACAGACCGGCGAGAAAGCCGAGTATGACCGTAGGCAAAGCTGCCATGATTTCAATAGTCGGCTTGACGATATCCCGCATAACTGCGGACATGAAATAGGCAGTATATACGGCACCCATGATGGCCAGGGGCACGGCAAACAACATAGCGTAAAACGCGGCTTTCAATGTGCCGTATACCAGGGGCGTCAAGCTGAATTTCGGTTCAAAATCGCTGCTGGCGGAGGACGACTGCCAGATATATTCCGGCTTGTCCCGGCTTTCATACCAGACCTTGCCCCAGATCGACGACCAGGAGATTTCCGGATGTTCGTTATCTATCTCCCAAAACTGTACCGTGCCGGTATCATCCTCAACCAGCATGGCATTTGCCCGCGGCGCCACGGCCAGTTGCGTCAGCCTGTTGTCATTGATTTTTTCCAGCTCCACAGTGCGGTGCGCAGTTGTATGATAAATTCCCAGGTAGCCGGCATCGTCCGTCGCCAGGAAGCCCTTCCTGAAGTACTCCGGCGCAATGGACGTTATTTGCGCCGATTGTGAGTCAAAACTGCGTATTTTTTCCAGCGTGTAGTTATTCTGCGGATCGCGAACGGGAAACCATTGGATGATATTCCCGTCGGAATCGCCCACCAGGATTGAAATACCCCCGCTCAGAAAGGACAGGCTGGCTATCTCCGCCGGCGCGCTGACGGCCTGGACCCGTTGCACCAGTTCCGGCGCCGCCTTGTCGCCGATATCGTAATAGGAAATCAACCCGCCCTGTTCGGTGACGTAGAGTTCCCTGTGTTCCACGTCCATCACCAGGTGCGTGGCCTGCCGCCCGAACGGGATTTGGCTTTTTGTTATGGTGATTTCGGCCTCGTCGCTGAGGAACGATTCCTCTTCTGCAATATTCATGAGCAACAGGCGCCGGTCTTCCGTGAACGCGGCAATGGTGATCTGATCATCGTCCGACTGTGCCGCAACCAGCGTAATGGCGCGCCCCGACTCATCAATTTTCAGCGGCGTCTTGCCTGCGGGCCAGTCTATCCGGGGGAGAATGACGCGCACGTCATTGGGGTAGCTCACATGGTACTCGTGTACGGCGAGCAATACGCTGCCGTCATCAAGTCCCATGGCAAGCAGACGCTGGGACGGATCGCCTGCGGCAAACGCGGTGAACTCCGCCAGGGTCTCTTGCGCCAGGAATTGCTGGTGTACCAGGCTGCCGTCCAACGTGTTGAAAAAAACGATACTGCCGTCGTTTGTAACCCGCAGGCCGATCTCACGCTGTTCTTCCATGGCGTAGTACAAGCTCCCCGTGTTTGTGCCCGCCGGAACCGGGTAGCTTGCCACCTGTTCAATATGCGGAGGCTTGAACATTGGCACCACCACGTAAACAAGGTAAAACGCTATAAGTACTATGGCGATGATGACGCTGGTACCGCCCAGCGCCATGACGTAGCGCAGCGCGACATCCTTCAGGTGGCGGTAATGGCGGTGCTTCTGCGCGGCCGCGGAGTTGAAGTCAGCCAGCAGGGATGTCTGGTTTGCCTCACTCATGGAAGAATATGGTTGTGTTGGCCGGGGATGGATTTCAATCTGTCCCCGTTATTCCTCAGTTTCCGGCCAGGTCGAAAGCGCCGATCAGGGCAAGCTGCTTTTCGGCAACCTTTGCAGGCAGAGGAATATAACCGTCCTTGACGACCACTTCCTGCCCGGTTTTCGACATGATCATCCTGATGAATTCCCGCTCCAGCGGCGCCAGGGGATCGTTCGGCGTCTTGTTCACGTATACGTAGAGAAACCTTGCCAGGGGATACGTTCCGTTAACGGCATTGGACGGCGTGGCATCAGTGAACTTGACGCCATCCTTGCTCAGCGGCACCGCCCGCACGCCGGATGTCTTGTAACCGATACCGGAATAGCCGATACCGTTGATCGATTTGGTCACCCCTTGCACGACGGATGCGGAGCCGGGTTGTTCATTGACGTTATTCTTGTAGTCCCCCTTGCACAGGGCCACCTTCTTGAAATATCCATAGGTTCCGGATACCGAATTGCGCCCGTATAACTGGACCGGCCTGTTGCCCCAGGCGTCGGCCAGTCCGAGCTGGCCCCAGCGCGTGATATCCTCGGGATGACCGCACTTGCGGGTCGCGGAGAACACTGCGTCGACCTGCGCAATGGTCAAGCCTTCGACGGGGTTGTCCTTGTGTACGTATACCGCGAGCGCGTCGATGGCCACTGCAACAGGAGTCGGTTTGTAACCGTACCTGGTCTCGAATCCGGCAACTTCCTTGTTTTTCATCTTGCGGCTCATGGGGCCGAAGTTGGATGTCCCCTCCGTCAGGGCCGGCGGCGCCGTGGAAGAACCGGCTGCCTGGATCTGCACGTTGACGTTGGGATAGAGTTTTTTGAATTCCTCCGCCCACAGGGTCATCAGGTTTGCCAGCGTGTCGGAACCTACGCTGATGACGTTACCTGACACTCCGCTGGATTTGCTGTAATCAGGCAGGTCCGGGTCCAAATCAACCGCCTTGACCGCTGCGGAAACAAACACTGCGAGGATAAAGGCTGCATTGAACATTAGTTTGTTTGTCACGACATATTCTCCCTGCGAGGTTTATTCAAGATAGCATTATGGGGTCAGGCCTAGTACTCGTTCAACTTAGTATTGAACAACACGTTTATTAAGGAAATGTGACAGCGGCAGACTCCGGTTGCCATTATCACCGATATTTCGGGTCGAGATATGGTGTCACAGCCCTGCCCGTTGAGTGGCGCGGGCAAGTTGAACCACCCGGTGTTCGGGTATAAGGCATTTTACTGCTGTGCCCCTGCCGGGCTCACTGGTTATGTCTAATTCGGTCTCGTGCTGGACCATGACGTGTTTGGCAATGGCAAGCCCGAGACCGGTGCCTCCCTTTTCCCTGGAACGGCCCTTGTCGACACGATAGAAACGCTCCGTTACGCGATGAATATGCTCTGCCGGGATACCCTCGCCGGAATCGGACACTTCCATACACGCGCCCGTTGCAGCGCGATACCATTTTATCCGGATTACGCCGCCGGACGGGGTATATTGCACGGCATTGAAGACGATATTGGAAAAGGCGCTGTAAAGGCTGTCATAATCGCCTCTCACCAGCAGGTCAGGCTGTGTTTCCAGGGAAAAGATATGGCCCTGCTTGCCGCTCAGGGTCTGGGCCTCGCTGTGTATCACCGAGAGCAACTCTGCCATGTCCACTTCAGTATCCAGGTTTGCAGAGTGGCTGCTCTCCAGTCTTGACAATTTAAGCAGGTCCTCGATCAGGTTCTGCATGCGCCTGGTCTGGCTTCGCATTTGTTTTATTCGTGGCCGCCATTCCGGCAACAGGTCATTGGCTTCATTTTCCACTGCTTCGAGATAACCGGAGATCACCGTGATGGGCGTGCGTAGTTCATGGGAGGCGTTGGCAATGAAATCCTTGCGCATCCGGTTGGCGCGCTGGATCTCAGTGACATTACCCGCCACCAGCAACAGGGAAGATTCCGCATACCTGGTGATCCTGATTTCCAGACTGATCTCCGTGTCCACCGGGGATGAGATAACGAGACTTTTCGACGCTGAGTCCTTGTCCACGTCGGCGAGGTAATCCAGCAACTCGGGCTGCCTGATAATATGGGAAAAACGCTGTCCCCGGTCCCTGGGTAAGCGGACCCCCAGGTAATCGGAGGCTTTTTCATTGGCCCACTCCACGTGTCCGTAAGCGTCCATGACGATAACGGCATCGGGCATGGCCTCGGTCGCTTCCTCAAAACGCGACAGGAAACTGGTAAGTTTCTCCTCCCGCTGTTTATGGTGTGCGCGCAGGGAATCGATTTCCCTGATTATTTCATTGACGATACCGGGGGCATCGGGCGGAATTTGATCGTTACCGTTGCGCAGGAATTTGCTGATGTATTTCAGCATCCGGTGCTGCCAGACAAGACAAACCACGAGTCCGGTTGCAAGGCCGGCAAGGATATTACCGGCAAGCAGGCCGGCAAACCCGCAGAGGATAACTACGAAACTCAGCCGGAACAGGTCAGGACGCATCTGGTACCAGTACTATTTCTTGGTGGAAAACCGGTATCCGACGCTGCGAACTGTTTGAATTAAATGACTGTAATTGTAAGGCTCAAGGGTCTTGCGCAGGCGCCGTATATGCACGTCCACAGTGCGCTCTTCAACATAAACGTTCTGGCCCCAGACCTGGTCCAGTAACTGCCCACGCGTGTAGACCCTCTCCGGATGGGTGATAAAAAAGTGCAACAGGCGAAATTCCGTCGGGCTGATCTCCACGATTTTCTCATCTACGGTAACCCTGAAGGTCTCCGGGTCCAGGGCCAACCCTTTTACGGAGATTATTCCCTCGGCGTCCATATTCTTTGCGCGGCGCATTACCGCCCTGATACGCGCCAGCAGCTCCCTGGTGGAAAAGGGTTTGGTAATGTAGTCATCCGCGCCGGTATCCAAGCCGCGTACCTTGTCGGTTTCCTCTCCCCGTGCAGTCAACATGATAATCGGGATATCCCTGGTATCGGGGTTGTTGCGGATGCGTCTGGCATAATCGACCCCGTTCATCCCCGGCAACATCCAGTCAAGCAGGAGCAGATCAGGCCTGTCATCGGCAATCAGCGGCCGGGCCTCTTCGACGTCCGCCGCTTCCCGGAAAGTATAGCCTTCCTTCATCAGGGTATACCCCAACATTTCCCTGATGGGGGCCTCATCCTCTACGAGGAGAATTTTGCCTTTCATGGATTGTCTTTCCTGGAACATGTGATTATTACACAGATATTATATTACAACATCGTGACAGGCCAGGATAAACGGTAACCATTCGAAAACCGGCAGTAATAGAATTTACCAAAAGAGCTTGACAATGACAGGACGTGTCATATAATTGTCACATTGTCATAAAACTGTAATATTTGTCATATTTATGACATGCTAACTTGAACTTTAACTTTTGTCAGGAGATGCGCCATGGTTAAAAAAATCTTTGCAGTAAGCCTGTTGCTTATCCTGTCCGGCGCAGCCTGGGCTGATGTAACTCCACCGGTTAATGACGCCAAAGGAGTCAAACACGCTTACCAGGCCAACGCCATTCAGGAAGGCAACCTCACACAAGCTGAACGGGAACTTTTGCTGGTTATTGCAGAAGACCCGCACAACCCCTACGCCCTGCTGAACCTGGCCTACGTTTACCAGCAATCCGGGCGCAACGACCAGGCGCGCATACTGTATGAGCGGGTGCTCGAACTGCGCGCCAACCCCCTGGCCGAGTTGTCATCCGGCAAACCGGCGCGGGTAAAACGTATCGCCCAACGCGGCATTACGGAAACAGGAAAGTAGCCGGTTCCGGCCGGATATGCTAGCACTGCGGGCTAACCCGGGTAGCAATCGGTGATGACGCTGCTCTCCCTGTTGGACCAGATCATCTGACCGATACCGTCGTCGGCAACGGCGAACAGGAGATGTTCCCTGCCTTCGGGACTGTCCAGCACCATGTGATAAGCGGCCGTGCCGGTCCCGGTATCCGTTATCTGCGCATTATTCCGACGTGCGCTCCATAACGCGACGCCATCAATAAGGTGGATGATGCCCAGTTCGTCCTGTATGCGGACCAACAGCAATTCGCCGTTTACCTCAGCCGGAGTTTCCCTGTAGATCGATTCGTCCGACAGGCCGGCTGACAGGTTTCGCGCAGCCTGGTTAAACCCGGCTGGGCTTTCGCAGCGGGTAATTTCCCGGGGTATCGGCAGGTCCGGCGCCGGTTCCCCGGGCATCTGCAGGACAGCCGCACTCAGAACAAGGATGAGACCGATTGTGGAATTAATCAAAGGTGTTGTTTTTCTTTAAAACGGATAGCGGAACTCTATTTCTTTTATATTACATTTATATGACGTTCCCGGGTCATTTCTGTTACCGCGCCGATCTGTCGTTCGCCACTCATAAAAAAGCCGCGCAACAGCGCGGCTTTTTCATCAGCGGGAGGTACCCGGTTACAGCGAGCCTTCGACTATCCAGCCCTGGTACCAGAGATCGCTGCCATCCGGGTTTACCGCGCCCAGGTAGTCCGTTGCGTCCAGGTAATCCGGGTCGGCGGTGCTCTCCGAGTTCATGGCGTTGTAATCGGCCCAGTCAATCGGCGCATCCAGTAGCGCCTCAGCGGCCTGGGAGGCATAGTTCTCGTCCAGTTCGGCCTCGACCATGTGTATGTTCGATTCCATGCCTTTCACCGTGCCGTCCTTGTAGAAATTACCGGTCCCTTCCGCCGCACAGTCGGCAATGATATTGTTGAAGACCAGTGCATTGGCATTGTCGGTAGCCCTTGACACATCCACACAGTCCTCCAACAAGGTAAAACCGGGCGCCGTGGTGATGACGGAGTTATGCAGAAAACCGCCGGAAGCCGCCTTGAATACCAGCGCCTCCGTTTCATCGTCACTGTCGGTGACAAAGGTGGCATTGGCGATGGTCGGCTTGGATAACGGCATGGCTGAACCTTCGGTATCAGCCTCAATGGCGTTGCCGCCACCCGAAGGCGACTGCTTGACCAGCACGTACTGCATGTTGCCCATGTAGCCCTCATCCCAATCCACGGAATCATCCAGATTACCGGTCAGCACGATGTATTTTACATTCGCCGCGCCGCCGTAGAACTCGATGCCGTCATCCGAATTGTCATTGACCTGGAGGTATTCCATGGTCGTGCCGGAACCTACGCCGACCAGGGAGATGCCGTTGATTTCGTCGCCCGGGGCAAACTCGTAACCGCCTTCGGTCACGATTACATAGCGCAACGTGCCGCTGTTGTCATCGGCGGTGTAGCCGGCGGCGAATCCTGACTCGCCCTCGGCGTCGATATTGCATGCCTCGGCCGGACACTGGTTGTGTTCACCGTAACCGTGGATGATCAGGCCGCCCCATTCGCCGCTGCCGCTGTAATCGTCGTCATCGGAACTGAACACGATGGGCGCGCTGGCCGTGCCTTCGGCCTGTATCCTGGAACCCCGGGTAATCACCAGGTTGGCGAATGTGCCGCCACTGGCCTTGATCTCCGTGCCCGCTTCGATTGTCAGTGTGGCGCTGACCACGTCGCTGCCGTCCGCCAGCACACCCTTGGTCGCGGACATTTCCCTGTTGCCGTTGCCGACGGTCACCCGGTCTTCCATCAACCACACGATGTCGCTGGTCAACAGGCGACTCTCCGATATCGTGGCCGGCAAGGCGCAGACGTCGTTGCCGTCGTCATCCCTGCGTTTCGCCCCCGCCCAGTCCGGACAGTTCTCCGACACAGTTGAGTCGGAACCGCCGCCGGAGTCGGGAGTGTCAGTCGTTGTATTGTTGGTTGTCGTCGTGGTCGGCGCATCGATATTGATTGTCGCATCGTCACCCTCGGAACAACCGTAAATGCCGCCCAGCGCGATTGCCGCCACCATAACCCGTATAAAATACCTAAGTCTCATGTTAATCTCCTGAATGTAGATTGATGTTTACCTCGAATTTCCTACCAGGTGCTCCACCCTCAGTCAGAAATTCCAGTCTATGCCCAGCTTGAATTCCACGCCTTCCTTGTAGCTTTGGAATATTTCTCCGCCCTGAGTGAACTCAACCTCCTCGTTCGACAGGTTTTCCGCGCTTGCCTTCAACAGAAAATCATCGGTGAACCGGTATTTGTAATTGACCTTGAGGTCGAACCTCGGCTCCTCGATAACGTTGGGCCGCCCGGCAATACCCACGTCCTTGATGGATTTGCCGCTCTGGTTGAGCAACACCGTCAGTTCCTGGTCCCGCACCAGGTCGTCATAACCCACTACCAGGTTGAAGGTATAATCCGGTTGACCCTGTAGTTTCCGACTGGTGCCGTCTGCCAGGTTAGCCTCCGATTCGATGACACTGGCGTTGACGAAGACAAAAATTGACTGCGACAGGTCGTCGCTCAACGCAAAGTCCTTGCGTCCTTCCACTTCGACCCCGTAAAGTTCAGCCGATTCAGCATTTCTGAAGGTGCGTGAATTTCCCGCGGTGCCGGATGCCGGCTGCACCACCCGCTCGATGGGGCTTTCCAGGTCCTTGTAGAACAACGCGACGCTGACGCTTTGCCGGTCGGCGAAATACCATTCCCAGCGCGCGTCGTAATTGGTCACTTCGGAAATCTCCAGGTTCGGGTTGCCCCTCACCCGGAAGTCGAATTCGGTATCGTAGAATGTCGCGTTGGAAGTCTCCTTGAAGTCCGGGCGTGACACGGACTTGTATATCGCGAACCGGAACTGGTGGTCTTCCCGGAAGAGCCAGTTGAAACCCAGGCTGGGCAGCATGGCCGTCTCGTCAATTTTCGAGCTTACCGCCTCCTGCACGCCGGCCAGGCTGAACGTCTCGGTAGTCTGCTGGTAATCCTCGAAGCGGATCCCTGCAATCAGTTGATAGTCCGTGTTGAACAGGTAATCAGCGGAGACATACACGCTCTTCAAATCCAGTTCCGCTTCGTATTCGTCGCTGGCCAGGGTCTTGTCGGCAAAACTGAAGCCGGTGTTGTTGTTGCCCGTTATGGTGTCTTCCCCGATCACCTCGCTGACCAGCGCATTGGGCGCCCTTACCCTGTCGACCAGGGCCTGTTCGATGTTGAAGCCGTAGCTGCTGGAATCGGAATCTCGTTCGCGGTAGATCACCGAGAAACCGGCCTCCATGTTGAATTCCGTTTCGGCATTGGAAACAAACTCATAGGAGATGGCGCCCGACACGTCCACGTTGTCATCAGTCAGGTCGTCGTAACGCCGCAACAACTGGTTCGCTTCCAGCAGGAAGCCGTTGAGCGCGAACGGTTGCCGGTCGTTGGGCTCTTCGATATCGTAACCCTCCAGCAGGTCCAGCGGATCAGTCAGCGCCGAGTCCGCATCGAACCGCACTTCGCGCCGGTCCGGGGCTACGCGTTTTGCCTGGCTCAGTGTTCCCTGCCAGTCAAACTGGAGCGTGCCCGCCTCGTTCAGGAAATGCGACCCCCTGAGCTGCTGGGACAGGAACTGGCGCTCGACCCAGTCGATGGTGTGGCGCATGGTGGAGTTGAACTCATCCCCCTCCTGGCCGATGGTGCGCTTCACCTTGCTCTGGGTGGCGCGGGAAAGAATGGTATTGGCTTCAAAGGTATGGTCGCCGATGGTCAGGCCGACGGAAAACAGGCCGCTGATGTCTATGTCGTTGGCATACTCCTTGAAAGCGAGGATGTCCAACTGGTCGCCCACCTCATCGGAGGCCTGTCCCGGTGAATAGGTGTTGGTGATACCGTCATCCTTCTGCGACCAGCCGTTCTTGTAGTTCACCGCGGCGAATATGCCCAGGTCCACAGGACCGATGGCGAACAGGTCGCCGTAGTTGGCGCCGATGGAGACGTCCGGGTAGGCAACGGCCTTGTCCAGGTCCAGGTCCTCACTGATAAGGATTGCGCCAAGCCGCCGCAATTCCCGTTCAACCGTGTCGTTAATCTCGAATGTCGCGCCGCTGTCGGTATCGGTAACCGTTCCCAGGCTCAGGGCTTCCGCAATGGCGGTAACGGCTATGGGTTCTTCGCGCTCCCCGGCATCCCAGCCGACCCAGTCGAAACCGCCGTCGGTGGGATCATTGAACACATTGCGGCCGGTAACGCCCACGGTAGCGTCGCTGGAAATCGATATCTTGCCGGCCCGCTCATCCGGGAACGTCCGGGTATTGATCACCAGGTTGCCGCCGGTGCTCTCTCCCGGCATGGGCGCTATGAAGGTCTTCTTGATATCCAGTTGGCTGACGATATTGCTGGGAAACAGGTCCAGGGGCACGGTGCGCTTGGAAGGGTCCGTACTCGGCAGGGTAGCGCCGTTGAGAGTGGTGGTGACATACCTCCCCCCCAGTCCGCGGATAAACACGAACTTGCCATCCTGCACGGTCACGCTGGGCAGACGTATGACAGCTTCAGCGACATCGGTATCGCCGAAACGGGCCAGGTCTTCAATTCCCAGCGTATCCACCACGTTGGTCGTATCCCGCTCCACCAGTTCCATACCCTCAGGCCGGTAGGCGCCCAGTACAACGACCTCCTCCACCACGCCGGCGGCATCCTGGGTGAGCCCGAAATCCGCGGACCTGGCCACGTTGGCAACCAGGCGCATGGCGCTGATCGAGCGGCTGCGGTATTCGGGGTGTGTTATCTCCAGGTTGTAGATGCCGCGCGGCAGTTCCAGGCGGTAGCGGCCTCCTTCATCCGACCACACCTGCACGTCCTCGCCCTCCACGGTGATTTCAGCGCCGGCCACAGGGGTTCCTAAGGACGTGACTTTGCCTTCCAGCACTGCCCTGGGCGCCTTGGCGCGATGCCCCGCGGTTTCCGTTTCATACCAGGATTCGATCTTGACGTCCGGGTCGCCCGGGCCCAGTGTTACGCTGACATCCGTATACTGCCCCAGTGCGTAATTGATGCGGAAACTGTGAAGCGGGCTGCCGTTTTCCAGGATCTGCAGGCTGTGGGTCCCGGGGACCATATCGAAATAAGCCGCCCCGTCGATACCGGTCGTTTCCCCGGTTTCCCCATCCAGCACCACTGTGAGTCCACTTCCCGCGGCGCCATCCTTGAACACATAGATCACCAGTTCATCAAATGCATACGCAGAAGTCGCGCTGCACAGGAAAAATATAATGCCTGTCAGCCAGGTTGCCAGATTTTTGGTTCTTTTCATTGCGGGGACTAGTCTGGAAGGTTTATGTGACAACCCGGCGAAGTTTCCATGACATTCCGGCGAAAGTTAAATGACATGGATGTGACGCGCACAGGGGCGGACTTCAGGCCTGCCCCCGGCATGTCCGGGGGTCAATCCCCGGTCCCGCAGGCCGGCGGGAAGGAGCAGGACTTTGTCCGGGTCAGTCCAGAGCGAGTTGCCATTCCATGGCTACGCGATCCTGGCTGGCGCGCCCCAGGATCGGCAGAATTCGTCTCAACGGTGCCGGTGCATCTGCGGAGAGTTGGCCCACGCCCCGGAACCTGAGGGTCTGCGCTGAGGGTTCCTGTATGAATTGTCCGGTCACGGAGAGCAAAGCCGGGCCGCCGAGCGTCCTGGCCTCGCCGGTGATCCCTGCCTGCTCAAGGGCCTGCAGCTCTACCTGGTAATTTCCCAGGGGTCTGTCCGTTGGTAACCATACGGCGCGGATATCCTCGAAATCCACTGTGAGCCGGCCGGCATCCGGCAGGGAGCCGTATTCTGCCGAAACAGCCTTGGCCCGTATCGCCAACCCGCCATCAAGCCCCGCTATCTCCAGTTCGGGGAAGGTCGGCAACAACGCCGTCAACGGCAGTTCCCCGTCAATTTCCTCCAGACGCCAGTCATGCAGGCCGAAACCGGCTGAGCCGGAGAGCGCTTTGGCCCCGTCATCGATCCGGAAATCCAGTCCCAGCCTTCCTCCGAACAACGACAGGAATGCAGGGTCGAGTGTAACCTTGCTGATATAGGCCCGGCGCCCCCCCGGCAGCCTGAATGTCAAGCCGCGGATGGTCATACCGGAAATCGTGCCCTCGGCGCCGGTCCAGCCGACTTCAACCGGCAGCAGCCGGTTGGCACCTGCCAGTATCCAGGCAGCCGGGGCGCGCAGCAGCAAGGCGCCCAGAAAAACCACCAGGGCCGTTGCGCCAAGGTACATCCAGCGTCTGTCCATGTGATTCCTGTTTTCCCCTGACCCCGGTTCGTCGCAGGGTTACCTGGGGAGCAGTCTCAATTTCGCCGTGACCCGCCCGTTCCGGTCACCGGGCCCGTTCACGCGCGTGTCTGTGACGAATGTGTTGATAAGACATTCCGCGCGGGTGTCGCTGAACCCGTTATCCGCTAATGTCCTGGTAGCCTTGTGGGCGCCGGCAATAATCATGACGTCCCCCTTTAATGATAGACCGCGCAACACGGTACTGCATTACGCCGGCAAACTCAATTACCAGGAGAGGATGTGACGATTGTAATTAATTTCGGAAAAATGCGGTGAAGTAACAAAACAGGGCTTGAAATTATTACTATAGACTTGTAGACTGGTCTATAAGTCCATAGTAGAGATATTTCACGATGAAACAAATTGGCTCTTATGACGCAAAAACCAATCTCCCCGAAATATTACGCCGTGTCGAAGCAGGAGAGATGTTTACCATAACTAACCGAGGCAAACCAATCGCAGACTTGGTGCCAAGCCGTGCGTCTGCCCTTCTGAAGGCACAAACTGCCATCAACAATATCATGCAGGCAAAGAAACACCCTGTGTCTGACAAGACCCTGGCCGACCTGAAAGAGAGCGGCCGGAAATGAAGAATTTTGTACTGGATAATTCAGTAACTATGCGCTGGTTATTGGAAAGTGAGAAACCGGCAGACCAGAACTACGCTGAGACAGTTCTGAACACTCTCACAAATAACAGGGCCATAGTCCCAAACCTATGGCATTTGGAGGCCGTTAACGTGTTATTGAGCGCTGAAAGGCGAAAAGATATCGCAATCGCTGAAGTTGAGAAATTTATTTCACAACTGGAGAAGCTGCCCGTCCAGGTCGACCCGCTGACAGCAGACCAGGCATTCAGCAGAACACTGGCGCTGGCGAATGCTTACAAACTCAGCAGTTATGATGCCGCTTACCTGGAACTGGCTGTCCGGGAGAGTTTACCACTTGCGTCTTTGGATAAGAATCTGGTTAAAGCTGCTAAAAAAGCAAATGTGGAAATCTACCTAAGATAAGGATTGACCGGCAGAATGGATTAAACAGGGCAGGCGTGCGGGGGCAGGTCCGGCAAGCCGGTGATTTGCGCATCCATCGCTACCCGCAAGTCCGCGTTGGCCTGGTACATGAACCCGAAGCAGCCGAGCATGACCGTCAGGGCGAACGCGCCCATCGACAACGCCAGCCGCAACTCGCTCCGGCGCGCCTCGCGGGCCGCGGCGATTTGAACGGCGGCAACTTTTCAACCGACGGTCACCTGTTTGTAATATTCATGGCTTACGCTACGGGGTTGTTTTTTGTCCGGTTTGAATAAAATGCAGCCGCCGGAGTACAGGATTGAGGGGGCTGGTTGGTACAGGATATGCATAATGCCTGAATTTTCATGATGCCGTTTCCGCTGAAATCCTTGTTTTCAGCGTATTACGCCCTCCGCGGCGCGGAGGCCGCGCTGGTGGTTGCGCTGGCGCTGGCGCTGGCCGAGTTCGCCTGGTTGCTGTTTCCCGGCCCGGGCCAGGGAGATAGCCGGATGCCCGTCGCCGTGCTGCCCCCGGCTCAGGCCGGATTGGGCGCGCCGGAAAGCGGTGGCTTGGGAAGACGGCTTTCCCCCGCGCTCTTGTCCTTGTTCGGCGAAGCCGGAAATAACCCGGGCAAACCGGCGTTTCGAGAGGAAGAAATCAGGGAAACCGGCCTGGACCTGACCCTGAAAGGCATCCTGGCAAGCCGCGCCGGCACGCGCAAGCTCGCGGTGATTTCCCGGGGGGGCGAAAAGGAAGACGTCTACCGGATCGGGAATCAAATCGCCGGCGCCCAAATCACGCATATCGAGGCGCGCCGGGTCATGCTGGAGCGCAACGGCGTTGCGGAGGCGCTGACCCTGAAAACGGCCGAACCGCGCTATGGCAGCAGTTTCGCCGGGCCCAGGGCAACGGAAGGCATTACCATGATCAGCGCGCGCGCGGGGGTCGTCTCGCGCAACCTGTTTGATCGGCAGCTGCAGCGCCTGCCGGAAGTTCTGAACCAGGCCCGGGCGGCGCCGTACTGGGACTATAACGGCCATGAGGCAGGTTTTCGCATCGTCGATATTGAACCTGACAGCGTATTCGACAAACTCGGCCTGCTCCGGGAAGATGTTATCGTCTCGTTGAACGGCGTTTCCGTGCGCAACAACAGGGAGGCCCTGGCTGCGTACCAGTCGTTCAAGTCCGCCGATG
This sequence comes from Gammaproteobacteria bacterium, assembly GCA_965116495.1. Classification (GTDB taxonomy): domain Bacteria; phylum Pseudomonadota; class Gammaproteobacteria; order Eutrophobiales; family Eutrophobiaceae; genus JAAXHV01. The sequence continues at coordinate 2,843,561 of OZ220696.1, forward strand.
CGCTGCAGGTCGGGCTGTTACGCGATGGCCGGGAAGTGACCATCGATTTTTCCATCCAATAACCGGAATTCAACATGGTTTCTCTTACCCGGGCGGTTTTTCCAATGCTTCGCTGCCTGTGCCTGTGCTCGCTCCTGGCGGCCGTCTCCGCCGCAGGCCGCGCGCAGGACATCAATTTTGATTTCGAGGAGGCCGAGTTGCGCGCCGTGATCCAGGCCGTGGCGGAGTTTACCGGCCGCAATTTCCTGGTGGACCCGGCCGTCAAGGGCACGGTGACCGTGGTGGCGCCGCAAACGTTGACGGAGGAAGAGGCCTACCGGGTATTCCAGTCCGTGCTGGAGGTGAACGGCTACGTTACCGTGGAAGCGGACGGCGTCACCAAGATTGTGCCGCAGGATAAAGGCAAGCTGGGCGGGGCATTCCCGTCCGGCCGGGAGGCCGGCGGGGATGATATCGTGACCCGGGTCATCCGCCTCGAGCACGTCCGGGCGGAGCGCCTGGTGCCGCTGCTGCGCCCGCTGATCCCGGGCTACGGCCACCTCGCCGGCGACGCCGAATCCGGCTCCCTCATCCTGACCGACCGGGCCGCCAACGTGGCGCGGCTGCTGAACATCATCGAACGGCTGGACCGTCCGGCCAGCGCCGGCGAGGTGGAACTGGTGAACCTGACCCACGCTTCGGCGGAGGAAATGGCGCAGCTGTTCAGCCGCCTGCACCGGAATAACGGGGGGCCGGACGCTCCCGGCGACGGGTTGGTCGTGATTGCCGACCCGCGCACCAACAGCATGGTCATCAAGGCGGACACCGATACCCGCAAGGAGATCAAGGACCTGGCGCTGGCCCTGGATACGCCGTCGTCCGGGCGCGGCAACACGCATGTTATTTACCTGAAGAACGCCAGCGCGGAAAACCTGGTGGAGGTGCTGGAGAGCTCCGTGACCAACGCGCCGGACGCTGAGGGCGGCAGCCTGTCAAAAGAGATTTCCATCAAGGCCGACCCGGAAACCAACACCCTGGTGGTCACCGCGACGCAGTCGGATTTCGCCATCCTGGAGCAGGTCATCAGGAAGCTGGACGTGCGCCGCCTGCAAGTATACGTGGAAGCGCTGATCGCGGAAGTTGACGCCCAGACCACGCAGGAAATCGGTGTGCAGTTCGGCATCGGTGACGGCGTGCGTGCGGACCGGCGCGGGGTCGTCGGCGCGACGAACCTCGGAACAAACGCCGGTACCAACCTGGCACAGGTTCTGGCAAACCCGCTTGCCGCCGGCGCCGGCCTGTCTTTCGGCTATGTCGATGGCATTATCACCCTGCCGGACGGCACGGAAGTATACAATCTCAATGCCCTGGCCAAGGCGCTGGAAGGCCAGAGCGACGCCAACGTGCTGTCCACGCCGAACATCCTGACCATGGATAACGAAGAAGCCGAAATAGTCGTCGGCCAGAACGTGCCGTTCATCACCGGCTCTTTTTCCCAAATAAGCCAGGGAACGGCCGTGGAGAACCCGTTCCAGACCATCCAGCGCCGGGACGTGGGCCTGACCCTGCGCATCAAGCCACAGATTACGGAGGGCAGCGCCATCAAAATGGAAATCTTCCAGGAGGTCTCCAATGTGGCGCTGCGGGGGGAAGCCAGAGATATCGTTACCAACACCCGTTCCCTGTCCACCACCATCGTCGCTGAGAACAACCAGATGGTGGTGCTGGGCGGGTTGATACAGGACGACGTGTCTAATAATGTGCAGAAAGTGCCGTTGCTCGGGGACGTCCCTATCCTCGGGCAACTGTTCCGCTACAAAAACCGCACGCGCAAGAAGACCAACCTGCTGGTTTTCCTGCGTCCGCAGGTAATAAGAGGGCCAAAGGATATGGACGAACCCACCCGCGACAAATACGAATACCTGGGCCGGTTGACCGACCAGGAGGCGCTCAAGGACAATGAAGAAGCACAGTCCATGCTGGAGGAATGGGAGTTGATCACGGGGGATACTGTTGTTGACGATGCGGGCGCGGCAGAACAACAACCGGGCGCGCACGCGGAACAAACCCGGCCCGGGCAGTCACAGACGGAAGCCCCGGCCGACGAACAGGAAATATGAACCGCCCCGCCGGCAGCGAACGCGCGCAGCAGTTGGGCTGGCCCCACGAAACCAGGCCCGATATCGGCAGGCTGGACCCGGACCTGGCCGGACGTTTCGGATTCGGCCAGGTGCGCCGGGTCGGGGCATTGCCGGCGTACCGGAGCGACGATACCACTATCGTCTGGGTGCGCCCGGACCTGGACTGGAGCGCCTTGCTGGAGACACAGGCAGAGTTTGAGTGTGGGTTCAAGCCGGTCATGATCCCGGAAGACGTGTTCAACCTGGCCATGCAGCGCGCGTTCGAGCGCACCGGCGCCGCTGCGGACGCCGTGCAGGACCTGGACCAGGTCATAGACCTGGAGTCCCTGTCAAAGGACCTGCCGCAGACCTCCGACCTGCTCGACAGCCAGGACGATGCGCCAATCATACGCCTGCTGAACTCGGTGCTGACCCAGGCCGTTGAAGAGGGCGCTTCCGATATTCACATCGAACCTTTTGAGGCCCGCCTGGTGGTGCGTTTCCGCGTGGACGGGCTGTTGCGGGACGTGGTGGAGCCGCCGGTGGTTCTGTCCGGCCGGATCGTCGCCCGGGTCAAGGTGATGGCGCGTCTCAATACCGCCGAGAAGCGCGTGCCCCAGGACGGCAGGATCAGCCTGCGCATCGGCGGCCGGCTGGTCGACGTAAGGGTGTCAACCCTGCCCACCCATTACGGCGAGCGCGTGGTCATGCGCATCCTGGAAAAGGAACAGGGGCTGCTCACCCTGGAACAGCTTGGCATGCCGGGGGAAGTGCGTTCCCGGTTCAGCGAACTGATCCGCTCCCCCCATGGGGTTTTCCTGGTGACCGGTCCCACGGGATCGGGCAAAACCACGACCCTGTATGCGGCGTTGCAGCAGATTCACAGCCCGGACCTCAATATCATCACGGTGGAAGACCCGGTTGAATATGACCTTGAAGGGGTCGGACAGATCCCGGTAAACGTCAAGACCGGCATGACGTTCGAGAAGGGGTTGCGCGCGATTCTCCGGCAGGACCCGGACGTGATCATGGTGGGAGAGATCCGCGACATCGAGACGGCGCAGGTCGCAGTGCAGGCCAGCCTGACCGGCCACAGGGTGTTCTCGACCCTGCATACCAACGATGCCGCGGGCAGCATCACCCGCCTGGTGGACATGGGCATCGAACCCTACCTGGTGGCTTCGAGCCTGTTGGGCGCCTTGGCGCAACGCCTGGTCAGAAAATTATGCGCCGGGTGCCGTATCCGCCGGCCGGCCGACGCCGCCGAACGGCAACTGCTCGGAATACCCGGAGACGCAGACGTCTTCCTCTACCACCCGGGCGGCTGCGCCGCCTGCCTGTTCTCGGGTTACCAGGGCAGAACCGGGATGTATGAACTGCTGGTGGTCGATGACGCGTTGCGAGCCATGATCCACGACAACCGGGGGGAACACGACTTGCGCGAGGCGGCGATCCGGCACGGGATGCGCGCGTTGCGCGCAGACGGGGTAGCCAAGGTCCTGGCCGGCAAAACCAGCCTGGAAGAAGTCGTCCGGGTATCCCATCATTAACCTTCCCGGTTGAAAGAGTACTAGAATGGCCGCCTTCGAATACATTGCCCTTGATGAAGCCGGTCGCACCCGTCAAGGTGTGCTGACCGGTGATTCCGCGCGCCAGGTCCGGTCCCGCCTGCGTACCTTGGGGCTGTACCCGGTGGAAGTGCATGGGGTCCGGGAACAGGCTGTAACGCCGGCCGGCCTGAACCGGGCCCGGCGCATTTCCGCCGCCGCCCTGGCGCTGTTGACCCGCCAGCTTGCCACCCTGTTACGCGCCGGCATGCCCTTGGACGAAGCGTTACGCGCCTTGGGCGCGCAGACGGCCGCGCGGCGGCTGCAGGCCGTCCTTGCCGACGTGCGCGCGCGCATTACGGAAGGCGCTTCCCTGGACGAGGCAATGTCCGTGTACCCGGGCGTGTTCCCGGAGTTCTACCGCAGCATGGTCGCGGCCGGCGAGGCCGGGGGTGGTCTGGAAGAGGCGCTGGAACGCCTGGCGGACTACACCGAAACCCGTCGCGCGCTGCGCCAGTCACTCAGCACGGCGTTGATTTACCCGGCGATCCTGACCCTGGTCTCACTGCTGGTAGTGGCCGTGCTCCTGATCTACGTCGTGCCGGAAGTCGTAAGGGTTTTCCAGCAGACCGGCCAGTCTCTCCCCTGGTTGACTACCGCCCTGATCGCCAGCAGCCAGGCACTGCGTGAATTCGGCTGGCTGCTTTGCCTCGGGGCTGCGCTGGCCCTGTTGCTGGGGCGTTTCCTGCTGGGCCGGACGGTTATCCGGGCCCGCGTTGACCGCATGCTGCTCGATATGCCCTTTCTCGGCAGGATAACCCGCATGCTGCATGCGGCCAGGCTGACCCGGTCCCTGGCCATCCTGACGAAGAGCGGCGTCCCGTTGCTCGAAGCGCTGGAGATAAGCGGCAGGATGGTCATCAACATTCCCCTGCGTACGGCAGTGGACGACGCCGCTGTGCGCGTGCGCGAGGGGGGGCGCCTGCACAAGGCCCTGGATGACTGTGGCTGGTTTCCGCCGTTACTGGTCCAGATGCTGGCTTCGGGTGAAGAAAGCGGGGAGCTCGATGATATGCTGGCGCGCGCCGCCTCCTACGAGGAGAACGAACTGCAGACCGTGCTGACCGCCGCCGCAGCCCTGTTCGAACCTCTCATAATCCTGGTTATGGGCGCGGTCGTGCTGGTTATCGTGCTGGCGATCCTGCTGCCCATTTTTGAAATGAACCAACTGGTGGGTCTCTGAAGTGAGGTTGTGTTATGACAGAACATTCCCGTAAATATTCCGTCCCGCGTTCCCCCGCACGCCGTGACCGGCAACGAGGCTTTACCCTGATTGAATTAATGGTCGTGGTGGTTATCCTCAGCATTCTGGCCGCGGTCGTCATCCCCCGGGTAATGGACCGGCCGGAGCAGGCGCGCATCAGCGCCGCAAAAAACAATATCCGCGCCATCTCCTCGGCGCTGAACATGTATAAACTGGACAACTTCAGGTATCCGACAACGGACCAGGGCCTGGAGGCGCTGGTAGCGCCCCCGGACCTGGAACCGCAGCCGGAAAACTGGAACCGCTATATGAACAAGATCCCCCTGGACCCCTGGGGCAGCGAATTCCTGTATTTGCAGCCCGGCGAGCGCGCCGAAGTGGATGTTTTCAGTCCCGGCCCAAACAAACGCCCCGGCGATGAGGATGATATCGGATCCTGGGGCTTGTAAGGAACCTCTGATTAAGTCCAGAGCTTCCATAACAGGGTTCGCCAGTCAGGCCCATTCCCGGCAACCTTAACACAAACCTGACGGCAACAATATTGCTTCCGACAGCAACAACCGGGCGGGCGGGAAACGCGGGGTTCACCCTGCTTGAACTGCTGGTTGTGATCATGCTCATCGGCGTGCTGCTGAGCCTGGTTGCGCCAGGCCTTGACCGCGCACGCGGCAGGGGGCTGGCTGACTCCGCCGACAGGTTGTGCCTGACGCTCAACCACGCCAGGCAGGAGGCTGTGCTCACGTCCCGACCATGGCGCCTGGAGGTTGACCCGGCGGAGAAAACAGTCCGCTTCCGGTATCGCCGCGACGAGGAATTTATCCCGTTGAACAACCCGCCGTTTACAGAAACCCGGTTACCACCGGGCATTGAGATAGCCGAACTCACTATCAACGGCCAACCTGTCGCGGGTTCCGGGCAGGTATACCTGTTCCCCACGGGCGCACAGGATGCGTTCAGCCTGACGCTGGTCGAGGGAGAACGCCGGCGCACGTTGTCCATGGGTTCCGTGGGCGCTGCGGAGGTGCGCCATCAGTAAAATTGCCCATTATCCTGTGCGCGGCTTCACCCTGCTGGAAGTTCTGGTTGCATTGACGGTCATGGTATTTGCCCTGGCCGCCTTCTGGAAGGCGCTTAACATGAGCGCCGCCTTGTCCGGCGCCTTACCGGAGAGGGTGCTGGCAAGATGGGTAGCGCACAACCGCGTCGTCCTGCGCCAGGCCGGACGGCAGTGGCCGGAAACGCAGGTGTACCGGGGCCGCGAAGAGATGGCGGGAAGGACGTGGTACTGGGAAGAAGAGGTAAGCGCCACCAGCGCGCCGCGACTGCGACGCATAACGGTCAGGGTCGGCGCCGCGCCCGAGGCGCTGACACTGGCAACCCTGGAAGGCTTTATCAGGCAGCCGGACTAGAGTCCGCATATCTTACCAGGTGATGCACCCTCGCTACCGGACTACCTGGGCAGCAATGTCACTTCCGCCATGACCTGCCCGTTGCGGTCCCGGAGGCCGGTCACACGCATTCCGGTCACGCGGGCATGACCTTCATCCTGCAACCGGGCAATGAGCGCCAGCAGGTCGGGAAAACTGACCTTGTCGAAACTGAGCGCTACGCCTTGCCCGGCCCCGGGCTGCATGGCGGACAGCTGCTCGCGCAGGCCGGCTTCGTGCAGCAACGTTTCAACCCGTGCCGCAGACAGCGCCGGTTGCGCTTGTTCCCGCTCACCTGCCGCAGTTGCCTTGCGTAGCGTTTCGACCTGGTTAACGTGGGCCTGCATCCAGGCAAGGTCCTCTTGCAAACCCGGCAATTCGGCAGACAAACGACGGCGCTGCTCCAGCAGCGGTTCCAGCGCCAGCAACAGCGCAACAGCCGACAGCAGTACGCCTGCAGCCACCAGGCCCAGCCTTTCCCTGGCGCTGCGTTGCCGCCACCAGTTCATGATCGCCCTGCCAGACGCATGCGGCTTACCACCCTGTCGTCCTTGAGTTCTGCGTTTTCCACTTCCGGTTTCAGTCCGGTAGCAGACAGTTGCTCTTGCAGCGCTTCCAACGCCTCAAAGTCCGGCAGGCTCAAATCCAGGACCAGTTGTCGCCCGTCGAAGTTGAATGCCGTGAGACCTGCACCGGCGCCGTTGCCCAGCAGCGGCGCCAGCCGTTCCAACCAGAACAGGATATCAATACCCTGTTCCCGCCCACCGGTGACCGGCCTGGCTGCGGCATTCAGCCATTGTTCCATCTGGTGGCGCGGGTTGACCAGGCGCCTGGCGTCGGGGAAAGCCTGCCGGTAGGCAGTTTCGATAGCGGTTGTCAGGCGCTCATGCTGTGCCTGTATGCGGGAATACTCAACAAACCACTGCGCGGTCAATACCAGGACCAGGGCCGCAGCCAGGCCCGCGGACGGAATGAGCCGGCGTGACTGCAGTGACCTGTCCCGGCCCGGTTGGTACTTTCCCGCCAGCATATTAACCTGCTCCGGCGGAGCGGGCTGCCGCGCCAGGCAGGCGGGACGGGACAGGTCCGCCTGCGTCCGCGCCAGGTCAATGCCACGCTCGGCCAGCCAGTCCAGCCAGTTCCCCACCAGTTCGTACTGTTCCCGGTCGCGCACCCGCACTTCCAGCCTGGCGGGGGGCTGCCGGGAATGTTCCAGGGCAAGCTGCAATCCGGCGGGAGGTTGCGCTCCAACATCCTCATCCAGCGCGGCGCCGCCGGCTGCCGCGGGAAACCGCAGCAATAACGGCTTTTCCAGGGCATCCAGGAACCAGGCGCCGGGCGCGGGCTCCAGCAACAGCAGGTACTCCGGCGTCAACAGGTCGAGACGCAGGCCGCGCGCCTGTGCGGCAGCGGTCCACGCCATCATCTGTTCGTGTTCCACCACTGCGACCGGAGTCCCGTCCTTGCCGGCAGGTCTTGTCAGCGGCACAAAATGGTATGTCTCCGGCGTCCGGAACAACCTGTCCTCAAGCGCAAAAGGCAAGGCGGCAAAAAAACGTTTCCGGTGACGCGTCGGAATGCTGACCGAATGTATGCGCACCCGGACGCCGGGCGCACAGAGCAGTATGCGCGCGCCCGGCGGGGCCGGCAGGGACTCCCAGTCAGGACATTCCCCTTCCTGTAACGGAACGTCCTCCCCGCGCCCGCGCCTGGCATAATACAGGCCCTGCCGGCGCAACTGGACCCACCAGTAGTCATTGCGCTCATCCGTCATTCCCGCGTCTCCTTCTCGTCATTCCCGCATCCCCCCCTCGTCCCGCGTCCCCCCTCGTCATTCCCGCGCAGGCGGGATTCCTGTGGAAAAACTGTCCCGAAGGGACACCTTATAAGGTGTCGCAAGCGACAATCTAACAGACTGGATTCCCGCTTGCGCGGGAATGACGAGGGGAAGGCCGGGCAGACCCGGGGAGACCCGGGGGCGGTAATGACGAGGGATAAGAGACTAATCATACTCGCGCCAGTGACCCCGCACCGAGACGCCGTCCCCTGCACGCTTGTAAAGCGTTGCCGTGCGCCGCCGGGCATTGCCGGTCTCTACCAGGGTGTGGGCGAGAAAGAACTCAGTCTTGACGTCAAGCAACTGCTTCAGAGTTTCACAATTGGGTGTCAGCTGCTCCATTTTACAATAATTTTGGATATCCTTTTGTGATTTGAACGGTTCCTGTCTGGCTTTCCCCCTCAACTGCTCGGCTTTTATCAATGCCTGCGCTTGCGCCAGCTCGAGGCTGGTGAGGACTGCCGCCAGCACCTCCCGGCTGGCCGTATTGATATTGATCTTCTTCACATCCGGCGGCAGCGCGCTGACGTACGGTCTTAACTTGTACCATACCTTCCTGCCCACGCCGCGCACCAGGCGCAGTTCTGCGGGGTCATTCAAGGGCTTGTTGGCGGCAACGTAAGGCGGATTCATACCCAGGTAGTAACCATCTTCAGCGCCCCAGGGGCCGTAGACGTCACCACCTGTATCCATCCAGTCAACAATCGCTTCGGCTATGCCCGGATTCAGTTCCAGGATACGCAGCAGTTGTTCGAGCGTTTTCCTGGCTTGCGCGTTGACCCTGTTCTCTTGCACCAGGTTATTCAGGTTGATGCGCGCCTGCATGTCTTCCATGCCTTCCCCATAGCCCCGTACAAAGCCGCGACCGACCGGCAACGGCGGCGGGGGCTGCGCCCATGTATCCTGGAAGCTGTCGTAAGCACGATCATCCTCGTCCAGGATAAGGCCCGCCCAGTCCTGAACCGCGCGCACGGCCAGCGCAGACTGCAGGAAATCCGCCCCGTTCCCCACCTGGCGTATCCAGACCTGGTTGGAAAAACTCAGGCGTCCGACTATCGCCGTTGATACTGCCAGGACCAGCAGTACCGTGACCAGCGCCACCCCGCGCGCGCCGGGGGGGGCGGGGACGGACTTGAAGTCCGTCCCCGGGGTCGGCGCGCCCCCCCTCACTGGCAAACTAGTACTCTTTCCAGGTGATATTGACATGTTCAGCGGGTCGGGAAGCGGTTGAGCGCCAGGCGCGCCGTGCAGGTAATGGCGCGCCCTTGCCAAGCGGCGCAACACCGCGGGCGACCGCTTCCCGACCCGCCCGCAGGGAGCCAAGCAGCGGCGCCAATACAGCGTTGCAGTCCTTGACAACGACTCGCCATTCTCTGCGGACTGCGCCTTGTCTTGGCGCCGCTGCTTGGCTCTGAACATGTCAATATCACCTGGAAAGAGTACTAACGTGGGTGTCCAACATGGAACAACCACCTGTAAGCGCCTGCGTCTTCCAGTTCTATGGTCAGCTCCACCGCGCGGGGAAGAGCTTCGTCGTTACCAGCGAGTCCCTGCGACTCGCGAGGCGTCCCCAGCGCGAAGGGAAGATCTTGCGTTCCTCCGATATTCGTCGATGGCGGCCAGCGCGCCAGCCATAAGCCGGCGTCCGCCAGGTAGCGCAGACGGATATCCCCGATACCTTCCAGAAGCAGGTTGTCCCGGGACAGCATTCCATACGGCCGGTCGAGTCGCGCCCAGGTCCGGCGGTAAAGCCCGCCATCGTCAAGGCGGTAGCCGACGCGCAGGAACGGGCTGGCCGGCCCCGCGTGAAAATCGGCATTCACGCTCCGGGTAAACTCCAGCACGTTCTCATAAGCCGCGGAATTACCATATTCATGACCGTTAAAGGGCTGGCCGGCGCCGCCCGGCGCCCGGTCCACAGCCTGTTCGAAGTCGGCATGAACCAGGTTGAAGACCGTCTCCAGCCGCTGCCAGAAACGTCTTTGCTCCTGCAACCGGTCCTGCACAACCAGCCCCTGGCTCAACGCCCCGTACGCGGCGGCGGCCACCAGTGAGAAAATCGCCATGGCAACGACCAGTTCCAGCAGGGTCAATCCCGCGTAGCGACCCCTGGCTCGCGGGGACAGGCTTAAGCAGGCCCCCGCATGTTGTAAGCGCGGGTCCGTCCCCCGTAAGCAGGGTCCCCTTACAAGGAATGTGCGTTCACCGGACTCTGGTCCCCGCTTACGGCGTGCGGGGACAGGCCTGCACGGGAGCGGTACTACGGGCAACAGTGACATGATTGCAACCCGAAAAAATAATCTGCGTTCATCTGCGTCATCTGCGGAAAAAAATAATACCCCCGACTGATGTTCCACCAGGCTGATGCTACATAGTCAGGATACTAAGCAGGTTCTTGTAGTCTTCCTCGACCCTGTTGTCATTTTGCCGTAATTCCGCGACCTTTCTGTGGGCATGCAATACAGTAGTGTGATCGCGTCCGCCGAACGCGTCTCCTATCTCGGGAAGGCTGTGGTTGGTCAATTCTTTCGCCAGGGCCATGGCTACCTGCCTGGGACGCGCAATGGACCGGCTTCTCCGTTTTGACAGCAGGTCCGCAACCTTGATTTTGTAATACCCGGCGATAACCTTCTGAATGTTCTCCAGGGTAACCTGGCGTTCCTGCAACAGTAACAAATCCCGTAGCGCCAGCTGGCAGAATTCGATATCGATGGGCTGTCCGGTCAGGTTGGCGTTGGCGATGACCCGGTTCAGGGCGCCTTCCAGTTCGCGCACGTTCGAAATGAAGCGTTTGGCAATAAAAAAAGCCACGTTGTCCGGAAGATCAATTCCTGCGTTTTCCGCCTTGGACTTGACAATGGCAACACGGGTCTCGTATTCCGGCGGTTCTATGGCAACGGTCAACCCGCTGCTGAAGCGCGACCTGAGCCGGTCCTCGATGCCGTCAACCTCCTTCGGGTAGCGGTCGCAGGTCAGGACCACCTGGTTTTCCCCTTCCAGCAGAGTATTGAACGTATAGAAAAACTCCTCCTGCGACCTGTCCTTACCGGCAAAAAACTGTATGTCATCAATAAGCAACACATCCAGTGTGCGGTAATTTCGTTTGAACTCGTCAATGGTATTGTGGCGCAGCGCTTTCACCATGTCGGCAACAAACCGTTCCGAGTGCAGGTAGGCAACGTTCATGTTCGACCGGCCTTCAAGAATGGAGTTGCCTATGGCGTGCATCAAGTGGGTTTTGCCAAGGCCGACGCCACCACACATGAATAAGGGATTGTACGCCGTACCGGGATTTTCCGCGACCTGTATGGCCGCAGCCCGGGCGAGTTGATTCGACTTTCCTTCCACGAATGAGGAAAACCGGTAACTCCGGTTAAGGTTCTCCGGCAGATAATTGCGATTGAATACCGGTTCCTGTGTGCGCTGCCGCCGCCCTGCGCCCGTCTTCTGGCTGCCGACTTCAAGAGACAGGCTCAGCTTTGCGCCTTGTTCCTGTGAACGCAGTAATTCCTCGATGCGCTGCAGGTATTTTTCACTGACCCAATCCAGGACAAACCGGTTCGGTGCGAGCAATCGCACTCCGGCCTTGCCCTCTATGGCCTGCAACGGACGAATCCAGGTATTGAACTGTTCTGGAGGCAACTCTCCCGCAAGTCGTTCCAGGCATGTTTTCCAGGCTGACATCTCTATGAAACCCGCACCCTCATCGGAAAAAATACAAACAGAAATGGGCCGTCAAGTGTATACCTCTTGAACGGACTTATCCAATAGAAAATCCCCATATTTCCCGAATCCGTTCCTCACTTTCATTGACAAGCAGGAGAACAAGAAAGTAGAATGCCCGCGATGATCGGAAATAATACAGAAGGCCAATGAAACGTACATACCAGCCCAGCAATATCAAGCGAAAACGCCGTCACGGTTTTCGCGTTCGCATGCGCACCAAAGCCGGGCGGCAAATATTAAAATCGCGCAGGGCCAAAGGTAGGAAGCGCTTGTCGGCCTGACCCGTATATCCGTGTCACCTGAACGTCGCCGTTTCCAGCGAAAGAACAGACTGAACAGCGCAGCGGATTTCAACAACGTTTTTAAAACATCCTGTCGCTCCAGGGATTCGCAGTTTGTTATTCTGGCGCGCAGGAACGGCAGGCGCCATGCGCGGTTGGGACTGGCAATTTCCAGGAAGGCGGTAAAAACGGCTGTATTCAGAAACAGGGTAAAACGCACCATACGGGAAAGTTTCCGCAACCACGCAGAATTATTGTCAGGTCTTGACATAGTGGTCCTGGCGCAAAAGCAGGTAAAGTCACATGAAAGCAGGTTTATGAGCCAGTCTCTCAGAACACATTGGCAAAGGATTCTGCAATGCGATCAGTAGTACGTTTTTACCAACGCTTTGTCAGCCCTTTCCTGGGCGCGAACTGCCGGTTTTACCCGTCATGTTCCAGCTACGCCTGTGAAGCCATGGAAAAACATGGTGTTCTGCGCGGTGCCTGGCTGAGCCTCAGGCGCCTGTGCCGCTGTCACCCGTTTCATCCGGGCGGTATCGACCCTGTTCCCTAGCCCGTATATGACACCAGGCCGATAGTCATTCATGGACACCATACGATTTGTTCTCGTCCTGGCGTTGACGCTGGTATCCATCATGCTCTGGGAAGCATGGCAACAGGACTATGGCGCCTCTGGCGCCGGCGCCGGCTCGCAGGAAACGACGCTGCCTGTCGAAGATCCTGGAATTCCACGGATAAAGTCCGATGACGCAACGACGCCGGCCTACCCTGGTGACGAGGGGTCGGCGCTGACAGACGGCTCTTTGACCACGGTAGAGACGGACGTCCTGCGCCTGAAAATCGATCAGGGCGGGACCATCGTGTTTGCCGAATTGCCGGATTACCCGGTTTCCCTGGATAAACCGGACCAGGCTTTCGTGCTGCTGGATAACTCTGCCGATCTGTACCATGTTATTCAGAGCGGCATTGTCGGCGAGCGTACACCCACCCACAGGGACGTGTTCTCACCGGGGCGTTCATCCTATACCCTCAACGAAGGCGACAACATCCTGGAAGTGCCGTTCACCTGGAAATCGGCAGACGGCGTAACAGTAACCAAGATTTTTGTTTTCGAACGCGGCTCTTACCGGATTCACCTCAAACACATCATTGAAAACGGGTCGGACGCAGACTGGGAGGGCCGCCAATATACCCAGATAAAACGGGATGACCCGTCCAGGGAGGGCCGAAGACTGCTGTATACCTACACCGGTGCGGTGCTCTCCAGCCCCGATAACCGTTATGAGAAGATCAGCTTCGATGACATGGAAGACGCAGAGGCAGACGAGAATATCAGTAACGGCTGGGCAGCCATGATACAGCATTATTTTTTAACGGCTATTCTCCCTGCCGACAAGGAGACCGTGTACCGTTACTATACCCGCGCGTTTTCTTCCCAGTATTATTCAATCGGTAACGTCTCTCCGGCCCTGCAACTCCCCCCGGGCCAGCAGGGTGAACTGGACGACTATCTTTACGTGGGGCCCAAGCAGCAGTCCGAACTGGAACAACTGGCGGAAGGCCTGGAACTGACTGTTGATTACGGCTTTCTCTGGTTTCTGGCCAAACCGTTGTTCTGGTGCCTGGAGCGACTGCACGGGTTGACGGGCAACTGGGGCTGGTCAATCATCCTGGTGACGATCCTGCTCAAGCTCCTGTTCTACCACCTGTCGGCTACCGGCTATCGATCCATGGCGAACATGCGCCGGGTACAACCTCGCATCATGTCGATCCGCGATCGCTACAAGGACGATCGCGCCCGTTTGAACCAGGCGATGATGCAGATTTACAAGGAGGAGAAAATCAACCCGTTTGGCGGCTGCTTCCCGATACTGGTACAGATCCCGGTATTTCTCGCCCTGTACTGGGTATTGCTGGAAAGTGTCGAATTGAGACAGGCGGACTTTATCTTCTGGCTGAACGACCTGTCCAGCAAGGACCCTTTTTATGTTCTGCCGATCATCATGGGCGCGACCATGTTGATCCAGCAAAAGCTCAATCCCGCACCGATGGATCCCATGCAGGAGAAAGTGATGAAGGCCTTGCCTTTCATCTTCACGATATTCTTCGCTTTTTTTCCTTCCGGACTGGTACTGTACTGGGTTACCAACAATGTCCTGTCCATTGCCCAGCAGTGGCTTATCACGAGAAACCTGGAAAAGGAGGGTCTTTCAACTGCCAAGTCAAAGTAATTGACAGGCTGCACGTCATTCCAGCGAAGCATGTCGTAAGCGGGGAGCTGGAATCCAGTCAAATAATCTTCCTTGTTATAATAAGGGCAGTGTTTTCCTGGATTCCGGCATTCGCCGGAATGACAGCCGACCCTGACCCACAGTGACAGAACATACAGATACCATCGCGGCAATCGCTACGCCGCCGGGACAGGGAGCGGTGGGTATCGTGAAAATATCCGGCCCTGACAGCGCCAGGATTATCACGACGGTGTGCCGGAATAAACCGGCTCATCGACAGTGCCGGTATACGGCGTTTTACGGCGATCAGGGACAGGTCCTGGATCGCGGCCTGGCGCTGTTTTTCCAAGGCCCCGATTCCCACACCGGCGGGGACGTGGCCGAGTTGCACGGCCACGGCGGGCCGGTGGTCATGAACCTGTTGCTGCAACGCGTATTGTCGCTGGGCGCCCGCTATGCGCGCCCCGGCGAGTTCAGCGAACGCGCCTTCCTCAATAACAAGATTGACCTGCTGCAAGCTGAAGCCGTGGCGGACCTGATCAGCAGCGCCTCCGAACAAGCGGCGCTGAGCGCGGTACGCGCCATGGAGGGCGCATTTTCTTCACGCCTGGATGAACTGGCGCAGAAAGTAATCGAATTGCGCATGTTTATCGAAGCCACGCTGGACTTTCCCGAGGAAGAAGTCGATGGCCTGACGCAGGCAGAATTGAATGAGCGACTGGCGGACTGCCGGCGCTGCCTGGACGAGATTTGCGCGCAGGCGGAAAGCGGCAGGTTGCTGGCAGAAGGCTTGAAAATAGCGCTGCTGGGCAAACCCAATGCGGGCAAATCCAGCCTGCTGAACCGGCTGGCCGAGGCTGAGCGCGCCATTGTCTCCCCCCGGCCCGGCACCACCCGGGATACTATTGAGCAGCGCATTTTGATCGACGGCATCCCGCTCAGCGTCATCGACACGGCCGGGATAAGAGAGGCCGGCAACCAGATTGAACGGGAAGGGGTCAGGCGCACCAGGGCGGCGGCGGCTGATGCGGATATAGTGATCCTGATTGCCGATACCTGCCGCAACGATGTTGCGGATTTACGTGCGGTCGCCGCAGAGCTGGGACCTGGAAAAAACCTGTTGTACGTCTTCAACAAGATCGACTTGTCGGGACATGCAGCCGGCAAGCCCGCGGTGCCGGCAGACCGGCGGGAGATTTACCTTTCCGCAAAAACCGGGGCTGGAGTGGACGCGCTGAAGAAGGAGATTAAAGACCTGGTTACCGGCGCGGACTATTCGGAAAACAGTTTCATCGCTCACACCCGCCATATCGACGTATTACACAAAGCCGCAACGCAACTCAGGGAAGCCACAGCACGATTCCACCAGCACCGCGCCACTGAACTGTTCGCCGATGATCTCACCCGCGTGCAGCAGACCTTGGGGGAGTTGACCGGCGAGCACACCCCGGATGACCTGCTCGGCGAGATCTTCTCCCGTTTTTGTATCGGCAAATAGCCGGCAGGCTACTGCGAACAGGATCCAGTCCGCATCACCGCGGCGTGTTCCTGCCAATTATTATCCTGACAGTTAGAGGGACGGTTGCCTTGTTGAAAGGACTTACCGTGTTATGTATAGAATACAAAGTGGGCGTCCAGCATGTCGTCACCAGTCCCGCCTACCAGTAAGTCATCCCCACCGTCAGGACCGCCGTACAACACGTCATTGCCTTCCTTGCCATCCAGCGTATCATCACCGTGATAACCCCACAGCCAGTTTGCATCCTGGTTACCGACCAGCACGTCGTTATGGGCAGAGCCAAACACGTCTGAGATATCAAAAATTTCGATCTCCTGTCCTGCTTCCTCATTATCATCCCCCCCGAAAAACAAGTGATGGCAATCTTCTCAAAGTCGGAAACTTCGCAGTCCGATTGCCTGGGGCCACCTTCGAGCCAGTCCCATCCTCTCCCGCCGTCGAGTTCGTCGTCACCGGCGCCACCGATGAGCCTGGTATGCAAATAATAGTCGCTCCTGTCAGTGCCGACGAGGCTGAGGGGGTCAGCGTCAACGTCATACACCGCCAACTGGTAGCGGCCGGAATTGTCCTGGATCGGGTTACCCGTGAAGGCGCCGACGCTGAGGTAGTACGTGGCCGTGACCTCGGGTGAGAACATCAGCCTTGAATTAACCATCCCCGCGGCACAGTCCACGTCGTCATGAAAGCCCACCTGCTCCCCTGCCTGGTTGTAAATCCTGAGCACTGTATCCGTGTCCGCATCAGGCCCGATGCCGCGCAGTTTGATGTCATAGTTTCTCCCCTCCACCAGTTCCACCCTGGTCCTGTCTTCATCGGACTTGTCCGCCAGCACGCCTTCAAAGCCCTCGCCAACAGATATCATGTACGCGGTGTCAACAGATGCGGCTGCATCCTGAGTCTTATCTCCCACAGAATGTGTCATAACTTATCTCCTGTGACAAAAATTCACAGCATATAATAAGGTGCCTTATCAATATGACACTTTTTTTCGGTTCATGGGAGCTCCCGGTGATTAACAAGAGATGTAAATTCCTCTTCATCACGCTGAGCAATATTGGCGATGCGTTGTTGACGACCCCGGTATTGCAGTTTTTACACCGGTATGATGAAACCGCGACCGTCGATATAGTCGGCGACGAGCGTTCGTCCATGCTGTTCCTTCACTGTCCTTACCGGGGTGAGATTTATCACAAGCAGAAACAACGGTTTTTACGCGGGACGCCGTCCCTGCTGCTCGAACTGCGCCGCAAGCGCTACGACCTGGTTGTCGATTTGCGCACGGACATCCTGGCGCGCTTGGTCAGGGCCGACAAAAGACTTGTGAAGACAGCCGGGGGCGGGCAGGCCCATGCGGTTGAACGGCATTTTGCCGCCATTTCACCAATAACCGGAGATCAGGAAATACTGTCTACCACCTTGTGGCCGGGACAGGCGGACCGGGATTATGCCGACGGGGTTTGTCGGCAACTGCCCGGCAACCGATGGCTGTGCATCGGCCCCGGCGCAAACTGGGAGAAGAAGATCTGGCCGGCGGCAAAATATGCGACGGCGGCAGACGAACTCCGCGGCGGGTTTGACGCGCTCGTTCTGCTGGGCAATAAGGCCGATAATCGGCAGGCGGAACTCGTTGCCGAGCGCGCGGCGTTGCCATGCGTCAACCTCTGTGGCCGCACGACACTGCTGCAGGCCGCCGCCGTGCTGGCGCGGGTGACCCTGTTTCTCGGGAATGACTCCGGCCTCGGCCACATGGCCGCCGCCGTCGACACCCCTTCCTTCACCCTGTTCGGTCCCGGCAGCCCCGAACATTACCGCCCCTGGGGACCTCGCGCCGCCTGGTATGCCGCTCCCGATCACAACATTGAAACCATCCCGGTCAACATCGTCGCGGAAAAACTTCACGCACACCTTGCGCACCTGTCCGGGACTGAAGCTGCTTATACGGTTTCTCCGGTTTGATGTTAGAATTGCGGTTTGAGGAACCTCTGATAGGTCCTGGACAGACTTGATCAGGGCTTCCTTAAATTTTCGGAAAGCGTATAAATAATCAAATGTTGAAGGAGACATCACATGACAATGGCTGATCGCGACGGCGTCATCTGGTTTGACGGCGAACTGGTTCCCTGGCGGGAGGCGAACGTGCATGTGCTTACCCACACGCTGCATTACGGCGTGGGGGTATTCGAAGGCATGCGCGCCTACGAGACGCCGCGCGGCGTTGCTATTTTCAGGCTGCATGACCACACCCGGCGCATGGCGCGTTCGGCGCATATCCTGGGGATGCGCCTGCCCCACACCTTCGACGAGATTAACGAAGCCTGTATCACGGTAGTGCGGGAGAACGCCCTGTCAGCGGCCTATGTCCGGCCCATCTGTTTTTACGGGTCCGAGGGAATGGGACTGCGCGCGGACAACCTCAGCGTTCATGTGGCGGTCGCCGCCTGGGAATGGGGCGCTTACCTGGGCGATGAGGGACTGGAGAAGGGCATCCACATCAGGACGTCATCCTTCACCCGGCACCACGTGAATATCTCCATGTGCAAGGCCAAAGCCGTCGGCCATTACATCAATTCCATCCTTGCCTTGCACGAAGCCCTGGAATGCGGTTACGACGAGGCGCTGCTGCTGGATAACGAAGGCTATGTCGCAGAGGGCAGCGGTGAGAACATCTTTATCGTACGCGACGGCATGATTTACACCCCGGACCTGACCTCCGCCCTGGAAGGCGTGACCCGTGACACCATCATGGTGTTCGCCCGCGACCTGGGCATCGAAGTAAAGGAAAAACGGCTGACCCGGGACGAGGTCTACATCGCCGATGAGGCGTTTTTCACCGGATCTGCGGCGGAAGTCACCCCCGTAGTGGAACTGGACAACCGGGCAATCGGGACAGGCCGGCGCGGACCGGTGACCACGAAACTCCAGAACATGTTTTTCGACCAGGTTCAAGGCCGCAGGGTCAGGCATCCGGAGTGGCTGACTTATGTGGAGGAAACCGGCGAGGTGGCTCAGGCAGTATGAGCAGCAGCGGAGTCAATACGCCGAATGACAGGCAACATTATGAAGTCAGCCGGCGCGACCTGCCCCTGCATTGCCCCCTGCCGGACATGAGTCTGTGGAATTCCCACCCGCGGGTGTACCTGCCCATAGAGAATACGGGCGAGGCGAAATGCCCATACTGCGGAACCGAGTTCACGCTGGAATCCTCCGACTGACCCGGATTGAACCACGTATCCCGTCAAGACTCAGTCGATCCTGTCATCCTCTGGCAGATCTGTGACGGAAAACGCGGTCACCTGAGCCAGTCCACCGGGTTGATCGAGGCCCTGCGCCGGCGCGCGCCGCTGGCGGTGCACCAGGTGACGGCACCGCCGTTGATCCGGTCCCTGGCATCCTGTCTCAGCGGAAAAACTCCATGGCCGGCGGACCTGCCGGCACCACGTGTGGCTGTCGGCGCCGGCCACGCAACCCACGCAGCGCTGTTGGCTGTCAGCCGGGGCTACCGAGCCAGGACCGTCGTGATCATGCGCCCCAGCCTGCCGCTAAGCTGGTTTGATTACGTGCTGGCGCCGGCCCATGACGACCCGCCGGTGCAGGATAACGTCATTATTACCAGTGGCGCCATCAATCCCATGCAGGCCGGACAGGAGCACGACCCGGAGCGCGGACTGATCCTGGTCGGCGGCCCTTCCCGGCATTACCGTATGGATGCCGAAGCGCTGCTGTCCCGTATCAGGCAGGTGCTGGCGCGCCCATCGCCCCGCTACTGGACCCTGTCCAATTCCCCCAGGACGCCCGCGCAACTGAACCGGGAGCTGATCGGGTTGCAAGCCGCGGGAGTCGAGGTGGCGCCGTGGGATCGCTGCGGACCGGGCTGGCTGGCTGAAACCCTGGCGCGCACTCGCGACGTATGGGTGACCGAAGACAGTGTTTCCATGATCTACGAGGCGCTGACTTCCGGCTGCCGCGTGGGACTGCTGCCGCTGCCTAGAAAATCCGCAAGCCGTCTGCACCGGGCGATCGATCAGCTGCTCGAGGATAGCTTCGTGAGCGCGCACAACAACCGGGATGCCGGGGCGGAACTGCGGTCTCCACCCCGGACGTTGAATGAGGCCGACCGATGCGCCGGGCTGCTGTTGAAGAAAGGGCTGTTGTCTGAAATCGCCGGGGCTGCAACATGCCCCTGACCGTGCTGCAAACACTACCGGCCCTGGAGACGGGCGGCGTGGAACGCGGGACCGTTGACGTGGGCGCCGAACTGGTGCGCCGCGGCCATCGGTCGCTGGTGATATCTTCCGGCGGGGTGTTGACGGCCGAACTCAGCGCCGGCGGCTCACGCCATTATGCCTGGCCCATCGGAAAAAAATCCCCATTCACGCTACTGCTGGCGTCCCGGTTGCGACGCTTCCTGCAAGAGGAAAAGGTGGATATCCTGCATGCGCGCTCGCGCCTGCCGGCCTGGGTCTCTTACCTGGCCTGGAAAAACATGCCGGCAGAAGACCGGCCCGTATTCATCACCACCGTTCACGGCCCCTACCGTGCAGGCCGCTACAGCGCAGTCATGACCCGGGGGCAGAAGGTGATAGCCATTTCCAGGTATATCCATGATTACATACTGGCGAATTACCCGAGAGTTGACCCCGGGAAGGTATCGATCATCCAGCGCGGGGTGGACCCCGGACGTTTCCCCTGTGGATACCGTCCCGCCGAAGAATGGCTGGCGCGCTGGCGCATGGACCGGCCCTACCTGCAGGACAAGGCGTTGGTTACCCTCCCCGGGCGTATCACCCGCTGGAAGGGCCACACGGATTTTGTCGACATCATCGGGCGCCTGAAGCAGGCCGGCGCCCATGTCCACGGCCTGGTAGCGGGCGGCGCAGAGCCGCGCCGCGAGCGGTTCCTCAAAGAATTAATCCGGT
This sequence comes from Gammaproteobacteria bacterium, assembly GCA_965116495.1. GTDB lineage: Bacteria > Pseudomonadota > Gammaproteobacteria > Eutrophobiales > Eutrophobiaceae > JAAXHV01. The sequence goes on from OZ220696.1 coordinate 2,864,411, forward strand.
CGGTAAACCGTCGCGGCCTGGGAAACGACATCAGTTTCCTGGGCCGGCGCGACGACCTGCGCGAAGTGCTGGGCGTCTCCGACGTCGTCCTGTCACTGGCAAACATTCCCGAAGCCTTCGGCAGGACCACGCTGGAAGCCTTGTCGCTGGGACGCCCGGTGGTCGCCTACGCCCACGGGGGCGCCGAAGAAGTACTGGAGGAACTGCAGCCGGACGGCCTGGTCGAACCGGGGAATACTGGGGCCGCAGCCGGGAAGATTCAGGACTTCCTCAAAACCCGGCCGCATATCACCTCCAACCGGAGCTTCACCCTGGAACGGATGCTGGACAAGACCCTGGCCTTATACGAGCAGGCCCGCGATTTATGAAAAATCCATTCGGCAACCTGAGGGAACGTCTTTACCAGCGCTTCATGCATAAATTCTATGCCCGCGACCTCTTGCTCGAACTGCAATTGCAGGCCAGGCGCGAGACCCTGGAATATATCAACAGCAACATGCGGCACTGTGTGATCTGCCGCAACAGGCAGGTCTTATTCGAATACGCCCTGAGCCATGCCGGCCGTGACGGCCTGGCTACCGAATTCGGCGTGGCGCGGGGCAACAGTATCAGGTTGCTGGCCAAGTTGACCGGCGATACCGTTCACGGTTTCGATTCCTTTCTCGGCCTGCCCGAAGACTGGGCCGGCGCAACCGAAAGGCGCGGCGCATTTGCCGGTCGCCTCCGGCGTCTGCCCGGAAACGTCAAAATCCATGAAGGAATGTTCTCCGAAAGCCTGCCCGCGTTCCTCGATAAATATGACCAACCCATGCGCTTCATGCATGTGGACTGCGATCTGTATGCGTCCGCCCGCACCGTATTCGACCTGCTGAAGCCGCGCATCGGACCCGGAACGGTGATCGTGTTCGATGAGTATTTCAATTACCCGAACTGGCAGGAACATGAGTTCAAGGCGTTCCAGGAATATATCGGGGAGGAACACTGGAACTACGAATACCTGGCCTTTTGCGCCAGGGGCGGCTCGGTGGCGGTGAGGATCACCGCCTGAATGGTCCGGGACTTTACTTGACGGCGGTGCGCGAGGACATACTGATCATCAAGCTCGGAGCACTGGGCGACTTGGTCATGGCGACCGGCCTGGTTGAGCGGATTTTGCGGCATCACGCGCCCCGCCGCTGCATTCTCCTTACCGGTCCCACTTACGGCGAATTATTTGCCTCCCGGCCCGGCCTGGAGCTGAAGACTTTCGACCGCAGCAGCCTGCGGTCCACCCTGGCAACGGTGCAGTGGTTACGCAGGCAGCGGTTTCGGCGGGTATACGACCTGCAGTCAAACGACCGCACCGGCGTAATGTGCAGCCTGTCGGGCATACCGGAACGGGTTGGCAACCACCCGCGTTTTCCCTACAACATCCACCCGCAGAGCCGCTACACGGGCCAATGCCATATCCACGCCAGGATGCTGGAAGTACTTGCGGCCGCCGGCATCTCCGCAGACAAAGTCGTCCCCTGTCTGTACCCCTCAGCGGCAGACCGGGAGAAGGTCGATGTGTGGTTGCGGGAACGGAACCTGACGGATCGGAAACTCGTGATCATGCACTCGGGCACCAGCGCCCGGCACCCGGAAAAGTGCTGGCCCCACTTCCGGGAACTGGCCGTGTCCCTGGCAGAGAGCAGATTTCTTACAGTCTGGGCAGGCGGGGAGGATGACAGGCACACAAACGCCGCCCTGGCCCGCGTTACCGGAGCGGATGCAACCGGTGCATTCTCGTTCCTGCAGCTGGTGGCCCTTACGGCCCGCGCCCAATTCGCAGTGACCAATGACTCGGGGCCCATGCACCTGTTGGCTTGCGGTTCCATCCCTGTCTACGGCCTGTTCGGGCCGACCGACTGGCGCCGCAACCACGCGGTCGGCCAACGCGACCGCATCCTGTCATTGAACAGGGATGAGCCCGTATTCAGGAAGACCAGCCTGGCGGAACTGAAAACCGTACACGCGCTCCGGCAACTGGAACGGGACGGTATCATCCAATGAACTATGCTAGGATTGCATCCATGAGAGTCATTCATGGCAGATAAATTTCCACCGACAAACCCCGCGGCAGCGGATCGGCTGATCGTTGCGCTGGACTTCGATAACGCCGCTGATGCCAACCGTCTGATCAAACAACTCGAAGGCACAGTTAACTTTTATAAAGTTGGCTGGCAGCTGTTCCTGGGGGAAGGCTGGCCGTTCATCAGGACCCTGCTGGAAGCCGGCAGGAAGGTCTTCCTGGACCTGAAAATCAACGATATCGACCGCACCGTAGAGGCTGCGCTGGCCAACATGCCCAATGAATTTTCCGGCAGGCTGGAACTGTTAACCATCCATGGCGGGAGTTCCACGGTGACGGCAGCGAAACAGGGGCGGGGAGACAACGACAAACCTTACCTTCTGATGCTCACCGTACTGTCCAGCATGGACGCCGCGGATCTCAAGGAGCTTTCCCCCGACGGGGCCATGCCGGACACGGATGCCGTCGTCCTGCGCCGGGCGCAGCAGGCCCTGGATGCCGGTTGTGAGGGCTTGATCGCATCCGGTTCGTCCGTGCGCGCCCTGCGCCGGGAGTTACGCGACCGGGAGTTCCTGATCGTTACCCCAGGCATCAGGCCGGCCGACAGCGGCCATGACGACCACAAACGTACCCTGACGCCCTGCCAGGCGATTGGTGATGGCGCGGATTACCTGGTGGTCGGCCGCCCGATCACACGGTCACCCGACCCCCTGAAAACCGCGCAATCCATCATCGCCGATATACAAGCTGCACTGGTTCAATAAGGTTGCTTCATCTGCATCCTGGAGGACAACATCATGGTTACCGAAGTTAATCCCAAACAGGCCTGGAAAATACTCCAGGAAAACCCGAACGCGATCCTGCTTGACGTGCGCTCGAAGGTCGAGTTCGATTACGTGGGCCACCCCGTAGGCGCCGTACATGTGTCCATCCAGGAAGCGCCGGACTGGCAGACCGACCCGGATTTTTCACAAAAGGTCCTCGAACAGCTGGGTGAGGCCAGCAAGGACGTCTCGATCCTCACCATCTGCCGCAGCGGCAAACGCTCTATGCTGGCGGCGCAACTGCTGGAGGAACAGGGTTACAAACACACGGTGAATATCGCCGAAGGCTTCGAAGGCGACCCGGACGAAAACCGCCACCGGGGCAACCTCAACGGCTGGCGCTATCACGGGCTTCCGTGGGAGCAGACTTGATTGTGGGAAACGGGACAGATTCTAAAATGATAGTGCAGGGACCTTAACGGTACGGGTCGTTTACACAGTGGTTGTTATTGACGCCCAATTTACATAAAGCATGTAAATGAGTATTGAACTGCTGCCCAGTGTCATCAGAGAAAACTATGAAGTCCATGAATGGAAGCACGCATGCGCCATCTTAGGAGAAGATTTTCCGGGCGAATGGGAAGATATCGTATCCGTATTGAGCAAATTTCGACTGTTAAAAAGCTGGATTACGAATCCCGGTGGCAGCCTGCGAGCAATCAGCATCGGTGTGATTATTACACGTTGCGACGAGCTACAGGACATATTTAATCAACTGGACATAGGCGCTTCTTATGGCGCCTCGACTACCTATATGAGCAAGCTGCTCCCCAGAATCAACGGCGGAAGCGGGGGTGGCCGCCCGCTTCTTGTGTTAGGCATTTCCAGAAGACTATACATTGAGGATGAATAATGTGCACATCCGATGACCTGTTACAAGACATAGGCAACAGAAAGTTTTCCACCGTCCTGGCCGACCCGCCGTGGTGTAGGTTTCTACTTCCGCAATGTAACCGAAGTGATTTTGTTCGGCATCCGCGGTAAAAATGCCAGAACGAGAGAAGCCGGCAGGCGGCAGGAGAATATTATCGTCTCGCGTAAGAGAGAACACAGCCGCAAACCCGATGAACAGTACGAGTTGATCGAAACCTGCAGTCCAGGTCCTTATCTCGAATTATTCGCCCGGGATTCCAAGGAAGGCCGGTTTACATGGGGAAACCAGTCAGAAAATTATTCGCCTGATGGGGTAACCTACGCAAATCATTCGCAGGCTAATACAAGCCCGATAGAGCAGAAGAGACTACTATAATTTGTTGAATTATAACGCTGCTTCTACTACCAACGGATTTTTTCAGGGTTGGTCGTCTACATCCCCCAGCAGTAATTTTTTATTCCTCTATCCCTACGATAACGAGAGGCACAGCCGGAACGCCCCGTCCCTGCCTGATAATATTGTATAACTCCCCTTCGTAGTAGGATGCGCCGGAACTCATCTGCTTTCGCAGTTGTTTCATCGGCAAAATCTCGACGCCGACATCGATTTTATCGCCCACAAAAAAAGCAAGATGCTTGACAAACAAATCGTAAACTTCAAAGGAGTATTTCTCGAACTGGACTTCAATCGCTACTCTGTCTTTCACTAAATCGGGCTGGTTGTAGCAGAAAATCGCTGATGAACTTGCTTGTTCAATCTTATCTCTTTGATGAGGAGGGGACATGGCAGCCCAGCTCTTTTTCCAATTCTTATCTTCAAAGAGCCTCTTAAACGCCGTGTTTATTTTAACCGGGTTATACTGAAGGCCATTCGTACCCCTTTCTGTTGATACCGTTGTCTTTGAAGCATTTTCATCCACTTCATCTATGACATCCTTTATTTCCTGCCATAGTTGTGGTTTGTGGACAAGCAGATGTTCAAGGCCATTAAAGTGAGAATGGGTTTCAACTATCCTCATAATGATATTCGCCTGGAATTTACAGCAATCTTTACGCTTGAATCGAGCATTTTATCTTTTCTCCTTGACATGATTTTTCGATGAATTGGTCCAAGGAACATGAGGAAGCAATCACTTGGTCTCCATGACGATATCATACCATCGTTTCCGGCTTCAAAACTCGCCCAGTTCCTTCTTTACATCATCGGTATCGTAGCCGAACACTGAAGTGCCAACCGAGCCCAAAACCGCGACAAACTTATCCACCGGCATCTCAGCCAGTCTGGCAGCTTTATTCAGGCACAGTACTGCTTTATTAGAAAAAAGAATTGGATATACATGGGGTCAGAATAAAAATTCAGCGAATTTTTATTCTGACCCCTTAATTCTAATACTATCCATAGACCCGCCGGCTCTCGAAAATGCCGGGGCTGAAGCGCTTTCCGCCGCTGTGTAACAGGCGTTTCAGCATGAAGTCGAACAGGATGGGGTTGTGTCGGCGCACCTCATCCAACACCTGCGCCGCAGCTTCGGACAGGAAGCCCCTTGACCGCAGCTTGCGTAGCGAGATCAGTGGCACGACGCCGGGCAGGGGATAGTCGGAACCGTTTACCAGGCGCCCGTGCCAGTCCTCGGTTTCCAGTAGCGCTTTCAGCACCGACGCGCGCCTGTTGCGCTGGATAACGGCTGAGGTATCGCCGAACAGCAATCCTTCAAAGCGGGGATCATTCATCAGGCGCGCAAACAGGCTGAAATTACTCACCCGGAGGCCGCCGGCGCCCTTGTCCAGGTCGCGGCCCTGCCCCAGTGAGGCGCAATGCGCCACGATCACTTTTGCGCCGTGTTCCAGCGGGCGGCGCAGCAGCAGCGGGTTGCCGTATTCCTGCCGGCCGCTGCCGTGTACGGCTTTTTCATCCCCGGCGTGGACCAGCAGGGGCAGGCCCAGCCGCACCAGGGCTGTGTAGAAGTCATTACAACGCGCCGCGCCGGGGTCCATGCCCATGGCGGGAGGAAGCCATTTCACGGCCCGGGCGCCGGCCTTGCTCGCTTGCTCCAGGGCCTCGACGGCATCCTCGCGATAGGGATGCACCGAGGCAATCCATTCAAAATCCCCGGGGTATTGCCGGTGCAGGCGGGCGGCCAGTTCATTGGGGGTATGAAACGCGCTCAGGTCGGGACGGCGCCGGCCGGACTCGTCGTAACTGTAATCGAAGGCCAGCAACATGAACCGGCTCTCCGGCGGGAACCCTTGTCTCAAGGCCAGCAGCCGGGCCACAAAGCTCTCGTCCGCGTTGTCCTCAACGGCGCAGGATGCGTTCAGGTAGAAACGCAACTGGGTATATTGCAGGGGATGCCGGAGTGATTTCAATTGCGGGTTGATCCAGGCGCCGCTGCCGCTGTCGCCGGTGCCCAGCAGGTGCACATGACCGTCCCAGATATAGTCAGGCCGCAAGCCATCGAAGGCCTGCCGTGCCAGTTCATGATTCGCCAGAGACTCCGGCAGGCGCGCGGGCAGGCAGGGGTTGAATAGCATGGGTCCGCGCAGGCAACCGCTTATGCTCATCCCACCCAGCAGGGCGAGGAAATGGCGCCGGGAAATTATGGCGGAGGACATATTATGTGTCGCCGGAGGCGACGGCTTGTTCACTGGATTCCCGCATGCGCGGGAATGACGGGTGAGAGCGGAAATGGCAAATGGGGGCGACCCTCGGCGACACGGCTTATTCCGCTGCCGAGGCGCTGTCTTCCGGGGTATCATCGGCCCGGCGTTTGACAAACCGGCCCAGGATCAGGCCCAGTTCAAACAACAACCACACAGGTACCGCGAGCAGGACCTGGGAGATGATGTCAGGCGGGGTCAGCAGCATGCCTGCCGTGAATGCCCCGACGATAATGTAGGCACGTTTCCGTGCCAGTGATTCAACAGAAGCAATTCCTGTGTAAACGAACAGGATAATGGCGATGGGTACTTCAAAGGCAACGCCGAAGGCAAAGAACATCTTGAGGATAAAGTTCAGGTAATGGCTGATATCGGTCATCATGGTCACGCCGGCCGGCGCGGTCGACGTCAGGAACGCAAACAGCAACGGAAACACGATAAAGAAGGCGAAAGCGCAACCCAGGTAGAACAACAGCACGCTGCTCGAGAGCAACGGCAGTACCAGGCGTCGTTCATTTTGATACAGTCCCGGCGCGACGAAAGCCCAGGCCTGGTACAACAGGTACGGCACGGACACGAACACGGCAGCAAAGAAGGTGAGCTTGAACGGCACCAGGAACGGCGCCGCGACTTCGGTCGCGATCATGCTGCTCTCTTGCGGCAATTGCTCCAGTAGCGGACCGGCTATCATGGAGTAAATGTCGTTGGCGAATACGCTGAGGCCGAGGAAGATGACAAACACACAGGCCAAGGAACGCAATAACCTGTTGCGCAGTTCAGCCAGGTGGGCGATGAGCGGCTGTTCCGTATCGGTATCAGGACGGGGGGAATCGTCCGCCATGGGTTTCAGTCGTCGGTTGTCTTGATCTTGCCGTGTTTGTCCGGGGCAACATCCATCAGCTTGTCCATTCGCTCCACCTCTTCGCTGAAGTCCTTGACCTCATCGATGCGCAACTGCTGTTCGAATTCGTACTTGGCCTGCATCACGTAGCGGCGCAATTTCCTTACCCACCTGCCGACATCCCGCACCAGCCCCGGCAGTCTTTCGGGACCGGCCACCAGCAGAGAGACCACGGCGATGACCAGCAGCTCCCAGAAACCGATGTCAAACATGGGGCATCAGGCGCGCTGTCAGGATTCGGCCGGTTTCCCTTTCTGGCCGTCCTCTACCTCGCCTTCAATGACCTTGCTGCCTGAAGATTCTTTTCCACTGTCGGGATCATCATCTTTTATTGCATTACGGAAGCCTTTGATTGCATTACCCAGGTCGCCGCCGATGCTCCCCAGTTTTTTGGTTCCAAACAACAGGGCGACGATTACCATAATGATCCCCAGTTCCCAGATACCAAAACTCATAGCTTGTCTCCAGCAGAATAAATACCAAGGCTAATTATGACACATATTTGGGGCCAGGTCGCACATTGCAAATTTCACTCCCTGCTCGCCTTTTCTTCATGGCCCGATACGCCAAAACGTCTTTCCAGTTCAGAGAAAACTTCGGCAGGGTGGACATTCAGGTGGGACAACAGGACCAGGGTATGAAACCATAAATCGGCGGTTTCGCGTATGACATCGGGTGCTTCACCGGCTGTTGCCGCTTCAACCAGTTCCCATGATTCCTCTTCTATTTTTTCCAGAATACCGGCTCTTCCCTTGGCATACAGGGAAGCGACATAGGAACTATCCGGCTCTGCCCCCTTCCGGTCTATCAGCACCTCTGCCAGTTCGTTTATTATGTCCGTCATAAGTATCCTCCCTACTTATCATAGATTGTTTCGGGATCCTTGATTACGGGATCGGCTTGTTCCCAGCCAGCCTCCGTTTTGCGCAGATAAAAACAGCTTTCCCTGCCGGTGTGGCAGGCAATCCCCCCGCGTTGGTCGACCCGCAACAACAGCGTGTCACGGTCGCAGTCCAGCCGTATCTCCCTGACGTCCTGGACGTGGCCCGACTGTTCACCTTTGCGCCACAGCCTGGCCCTCGATCTGGACCAGTATACTGCACGGCCCTCGGCACAGGTGAGTCTCAAGGCTGCACGATTCATCCAGGCAAGTGTCAGCACCCGGCCGGTGCTGTAATCCTGGGCAATTGCCGGTATCAGGCCGTCTGCGTTCCAGCTGATTTTCTCCAGCCACTGCTCTTCATTGGCCTGCGCCATTATCTAGCTCCTCACCTCTATGCCCTGTTCTGCCATTCTCTGTTTTGCCTGGGCCACCGTGTACTCACCGAAATGGAAAATGCTGGCTGCCAGCACCGCGTCAGCCTTTCCCGCTAAAATGCCTTCCGCCAGGTGGTCCAGGTTGCCGACGCCGCCGGATGCTATGACCGGAATACTGACGGCGCTACTGACCGCCCTGGTCAGGGGCAGGTCAAAACCGTCCCGGGTGCCATCCCGATCCATACTTGTCAGGAGAATCTCGCCGGCGCCGTAACGGGTCATTTTTTCTGCCCAGGTAACGGCATCGATACAGGTCTCCCGACGGCCCCCGTGGGTATAGACATGCCACTGCAACGGCTCACCGGCAACACTGACCTGTTTTGCGTCAAGCGCCACTACAATACACTGCGAACCGAATTCCCGCGTTGCTTCCCGGACAAACTCCGGGTTGTTTACCGCTGCAGTATTGATGCTGATCTTGTCTGCGCCCGCATTCAGCAAGCGCCTGATATCATCCAGCGTACGGATACCGCCCCCCACGGTCAATGGAATAAATACCTGGCCGGCCACGGCTTCGACAACGTGCAACATGGTGTCTCTTTCCTCGTTGCTGGCCGTAATGTCAAGAAAAGCCAACTCATCGGCGCCCTGTTCGTCGTAACAGCGCGCCACTTCCAGCGGGTCGCCTGCATCCTTGATATCGACGAACCTGATACCCTTGACAACCCGGCCGGCGTCCACATCCAGGCACGGAATGATACGTTTTGCCAGGCTCATGACCGACCCTCTAATGTCAAAAAATAACTGATAAGTAACATCCCTTATGTGGCCGGCTGGAAGCGTCCGGCTTACAGCCGGAAATCGTGCCTGGTTATCAGGAAACGGATCCCTGCGTAGCCCTGATCATCTCTCTTCAGACCCCTCATTGCCGCACAGCGTCTCGACCAGGTCCAGGGCTTCCTTGAGATCCAGACTGCCCTCGTAGATGGCGCGCCCGGTGATGGCGCCGGCGATGCCTTCGGCGGCAACGGAACACAGGGCTTTTATATCATCCAGGTCTTTGATGCCGCCCGATGCAATGACCGGAATCGTTACCGACCTGGCAAGCTGCACACTGGAATCTATATTAACGTTGTTCATCATACCGTCACGACCGATATCGGTGAAAATGATCGCAGATACACCATCCTGTTCGAATCGCTGGGCAATATCGACAACGTCGTGATGAGAAAGCTTGGACCAGCCGTTAGTGGCCAGCTTGCCGTTTTTTGCGTCCAGGCCGACAATGACGTGGCTTGGAAATTCAAGACATATATCGGAAACGAAGTGCGGGGTAGTCACTGCCCGGGTGCCGATAATCACATAGTTCACTCCGACGTCCAGGTAAGTCTGGATCGTATCTTCATCACGAATTCCGCCGCCGGCCTGGATTTCTATATCCGGATGTTCCTCGGCAATATCGTGGATGATATCGGCGTTTACGGGACGTCCGGATACCGCGCCGTCCAGGTCAATGATATGAAGCCGTTTTGCGCCTATTTCGACCCATTTTGTCGCCATTTCCACCGGGTCATCATTGTAAACGGTCTCATCACTCATGTTGCCCTGGCGCAACCGGACACATTTTCCGTTCTTTATATCGATCGCGGGAATTAACAGCACGATACTTTCCTGCTCGGTCTATAACTCAGCCGTCCCTGCTACCCTGAGTAAGAACAGGAAGATGGATGTGAGAAACAGGCACATTTGTAGTTAATGTTAGCACAGTCTGATAATCATGCGGAAAAAGTAGCATAACCTTTAATGTGCTTCATCCCAGTTAACGCCGGTACCGATATCGACGACCAGGGGAATACTGAGCGATGCCGCCCCGGACATCAATCCGCGAATCTCCTGCTCATAGTCAAAAACCTCGTCATGCGCTAACTCGAACACCAGTTCGTCGTGAACCTGCATGATCATCCTGATATTTTTCCCGGAGCGCAACAATTTTTTATCTATCGCGAGCATCGCCCGCTTTATGATATCGGCCGCGGTACCCTGCATCGGCGCATTGATTGCCGTACGCTCGGCATATTGGCGTCTGGCGGCATTGCGGGAATTGATATCGGGCAGGTATAAACGACGCTTGAACACGGTCTCGACATAGCCGGCTTCCCGGGCCCGAATGCGGGTCGCTTCCATGTATTCCTTCACCGCGGGGTAGCGCTCGAAATACTTGTCCACATACTGCTTTGCGGCGCCCCTGGTTATACCCAGTTGCCTGGCCAGCCCAAACGCCGACATGCCGTAAATCAGGCCAAAGTTGATAGCCTTGGCCGCCCTGCGTTGCTCCGGGCTGACCTCGTCCATACCCACCCCGAAGACCTCGGCCGCAGTCGCCCGGTGGATATCGCTGCCCGCGGCAAACGCGGCCAGCAAGGTCGAGTCTGCCGATAAATGGGCCATGATGCGGAGTTCTATCTGGGAATAATCCGCGGCCAGGAGTACGTTCCCGGGAGAAGCGATAAAAGCCTGGCGTATTTTCCTGCCCGCCTGTGTGCGAACCGGGATGTTCTGCAGGTTGGGTTCCGATGAAGACAAGCGGCCCGTAGCCGCCACGGCCTGGTGGTAGGAAGTATGGACGCGACCTGTCGCGGGGTTGACCTGCTCAGGCAAGCGGTCCGTATAGGTCGACTTCAATTTGCTCAACTCCCTGTGTTTGAGGATTAATGCCGGTAATTCATGCTCTGCGCCCAGTTCCTGCAAAACAGCTTCAGCGGTTGAGGGTTGTCCTGTCGGGGTCTTCGCCAGGACCGGCAGTTGCATTTTTCCATAGAGGATTTCCTGTATCTGCTTGGGCGAGCCGATATTAAACGCCTGACCCGCCAACCGGTGGGCCTGTTGTTCGGTTTCCAGCATCTGCTGCGCCAGGTCCGTGCTTTGTTGCTTCAGCATGCCGGTATCGATGTTGACACCGTTACGTTCCATGCGTGCAATAACACTCAGTAACGGCACCTCGATTTGCCTGTAGAGATCGCGCAATCCGGGTTTTTCGGCCAGTTTCGGCCAGAGTGTCCGGTGCAAGCGTAGGGTAATGTCCGCGTCTTCCGCCGCGTAGGCAGCCGCCTGTTCTACAGGGACCTGGTTGAAAGAAACCTGCTTGACCCCTTTCCCGGCAACCTCTTCATAGCTCGTGACGGATTTACCCAGGTATTTCTGCGCCAGGCTGTTCATGTCATGACGCGTGCCCACACTGTCCAGAACATAGGATTGCAGCATTGAATCATGTGCAATGCCGGTTAAGTCAACGCGGTAATTGGCCAGTACGTTGCGGTCGTATTTCAGGTTCTGACCGACAATTCTGTGTTTTTCCGACTCCAGCAGCGGACGCAATTTTTCCAGCACCTTGCGGCGTGAAATCTGTTTCGGCGCACCGTCGTAATCGTGGGCGACCGGGACATACGCCGCTTCGCCCGCCGTGACGGAAAACGATAACCCCACCAGTTGCGCGCGCATATAATCCAGGTCGGTGGTTTCAGTATCAAAAGAGAACAGTTCTGCCTCGGCCAGTTTGTCGATCCAGCGTTCCAACTGCTCTACGGTGTAAATCGTCTCATAATTCTGCTTTAATACGGCCGCGTCGCCGTCAAGGCTTTCACCCGCCGGCGGTTGCGTCTCGCGACCTTGCGCGGGTTGGGTAATACGGTCAACAGACCCGGCGTTCCCGGTCACCGGGGCCATTCCGCCATTGACATCAGGCAACCAGCTGCGAAAGCCCCAACGCCGGTAGTGTTCTCTCAACGCCATTCCATCCTGGCCGGTGATCAACAGTTGCTGTGGCTCGACCCGCAGTTCCAGGTCGGTTTTCAGGGTCACCAGTTGTTTGCTCAGGGGAATCCGGTCCAGGTTCTCACGCAGGTATTCACCGACCTTGCCGGGAAAGCTGTCGGCTTTTGCCATGATGTCATCCAAGGTGCCGTATTCCGCCAACCACTTAACCGCAGTCTTGGGCCCCACCTTGGGAACCCCCGGCACGTTGTCCGATGTGTCACCGATCAGGGCCAGGTAATCCACGATGCGTTCCGGCGCTACACCGTATTTCTCGATCACGCCGGCGCGATCATAACGGGTATTGCTCATGGTATTGATCAAATGGATATCATCATTGACGATCTGCGCCAGGTCCTTGTCTCCGGTGGAAACCAGTGTCTTCAATCCCGCCTGTGCCGCCTGTGCCGCCAGGGTTGCAATCACATCGTCCGCTTCCACATTGTCAATACTCAGCAGCGGTACCCCCAGGGCGCGGATAATTTCATGCAACGGCGCAATCTGGGCCACCAGATCAGGTGGGGCAGGGGGGCGATTGGCTTTATACTCGGGATACAGGTCGTTACGAAAGGTCTTTCCCTTGGCATCGAAAACGACGGCAAAATAATCCGGCTGCTCGTCCCTGATCAATTTCCGCAACATGTTGATAACGCCATAAATGGCCCCGGTCGGTTCATTTTCCGAGTTAGTGAGACCCGGCATGGCATGATACGCCCTGAACAGGTAGTAGGACCCATCCACCAACGTCAATAATTTTTTTGGCATAATCCGATTACAGGATATAAATCTGGCCTTATTATGGAACAAATAATTGAAACTTCCCAATAATCGGTATACTTTTCATCTTCCTCAACTATCCTGTAAACAAACCGGAAAAAAGACCATGAGATATCTTGTCGTCTGTTTAATCAGCCTGTTCATGATGAGTTCTTCCGCAGCACAGGACTACGCGGATGAAGAGCTTGCTCCCGTGCCTGCACCACCGGAATTACCGGACCCGTTAAAAAGCGGCCAGGCCATTGAGCCACAGGTAACCATCATCCGGAAGGACGATGCTATCATTGAAGAATACCGCCTGGACGGGCGGCATTATATGACCAGGATCATTCCCGCGGTCGGTCCTGCCTATTACCTGGTGGATCGCGATGGAGACGGCAGTATGGAGACCCGGATGAGTGAAATATACGATGATTTCACCGTGCCGCAGTGGGTCTTGTTCAGCTGGTAATTAACGCCGTCAAGGCAACAGGAACACGGTGGCCAGGCCAAGGAAGGTCATAAACCCTACCACGTCCGTAACAGTCGTCAGGATCACCCCGCCCGCGATGGCAGGATCAACGCCGAACTTTTTCAGTATCAGGGGAATCATCGAGCCGGCCAGGGCGGCGCAGATCAGGTTAATGATCATGGCCAGCCCGATAATCAGGCCCAGGCCCCGATCACTGAACCACAGGGTCGCGACAGCGCCGACTACGGTAGCCCATAGCGCGCCGTTGATTAACCCGACTGCGAACTCCTTCAATATGAGCGAACGGGCATTCTGCCTGGAAATCTGACCCAGGGCCAGACCGCGTACGGAGATGGTCAACGCCTGACTGCCGGCGATGCCGCCCATGCCGGCAACGATAGGCATAAGGATAGCCAGCGCCACCAGTTCCTCTATGGTGGCCTCAAACCGGCCGATCACCCAGGCGGCAAGAAACACGCTGATCAGGCTGATGCCCAGCCACACGGCGCGCTGGCGGGTACTTGACAGGACCGAGGCAAATATATCGTCTTCACCCAGGCCGGCCATGCTGCGCATACTCTGTTCCGCCCGTTCCTGGATCACATCCACCACGTCGTCAATGGTGATCCTACCCAGCAGTTTTCTGTCCTCGTCCAGCACGGCCGTGGAGATCAGGTCGCGTTGTTCAAAAAGCCGCGCAACATCTTCTGCCGGCATGTCGGCGGGAATACCGACTCCTTCAAACATATGTTCGCCGACACTGTCTTCGGATTTGTTGACCAGGACATCCGCCAGTGAAAGCAATCCCAGGTAACGGCTTTCCCGGTCCACGACTATCAGGTTATCGGTGTGTTCGGGGATCTCTCCCAGTTGCCGCAGGTAGCGGGCCACGACGTCAAGCGACACGTCCGCACGCACCGAGATAACGTCGGTATCCATCAGGCCGCCGGCCGTATCTTCGGGATAGGACAACAGCGAGGAAATACGATCCCGGTTTTGTACGTCCATCGACAACAGGACACTGTCCACCAGTTCTTCCGGCAGGTCCTGCAATATGTCTGCCGCATCGTCGGTATCCAGTCCCTTGGCTACCTCGGCCACCTCCCGGGGCTGCATCCGTTCGAGCAGGCCGGTCCTGACGGCATCCTGGACATCAGACAGCACGTCACCTTCCACCTCCGGGTCGACGAGTTCCCAGAGCAGCCTCCTGGAACGCCCCGGCAGGCTCTCCAGCAGGTCGGCTATTTCGGACGGGTGAAAGGATTCCAGCATTACCCTGACTTGGTCATGGTCTCCAGTCTCCAGGTATTCAAACAGGATTTCTTGTCGGGATAATTCGCGCATGGGCATAAGGATAGAGTAAAAGAAAGTAAAAGGGGACAGGTTTAAATCTGTCTTCGACTGGATTCCTGCTTCCGCAGGAATGACGGAGCAGGATTCAGGCAGTTTCCAGTTGTTCCAGCAGCTTCTCGACGTCTGCGGCTGTACGGGCTTGCAGGGCGGCGTCCGCGATGGGCGCCAGGCCGCTCAGTTCGCTCTCCAGAATAATTTTTTTGATTTCAAGCAGGTAGGCGGGATGCACGCTGAATTCACGCAGGCCCAAGCCTAATAACAGTTGGGTAAACTTGCTGTCGCCCGCCATCTCGCCACACATGGCGACGGGTATATTTGCCCTGGCGCCTGCGTCAAGTGTTATCCGTATCAGCCGCAATACTGCCGGATGCAGAGGTTCGTAGAGATAACTCACCTCGTCATTGACGCGATCAATCGCCATGGTGTACTGGATCAAATCATTCGTTCCGATTGACAGGAAGTCCAGCTGTTCGGCAAAAATATCCGCGCAGATTGCGGCTGCCGGGACCTCGACCATGGCGCCCACGGGAAGATTCACATCAAATTCCACCTGCTGTTCGTCCAATTCCGCCTTGATCTCATCGATCATCTCCAATACCTGCCGGGTTTCCTGCATGTTGGAGAGCATGGGGATCATCATCCTGACTTTGCCGTGCGCGGACGCGCGCAAAATTGCACGCAGTTGCGGCCTGAATAATGCCGGCTCTTTCAGGCATAACCGTACGGCCCGCAACCCCAGCGCCGGGTTTGATTGAACAGGGCCGACCTGCCTGCCGCCATCCACCTGCTTGTCGGCGCCCAGGTCCATGGTGCGGATAGTCAGCGGCAAACCCGCCATCGTGTCAAGCACCGACAGGTAAGTTTCGTAGTGTTCCTCTTCTTCAGGCGGAGATTCCCGGTTCATATACAAAAATTCCGTTCGATACAGTCCGACCCCGCTGGCGCCGACCTGCCCTACAATTTCAAAATCTTGGGGGAGTTCGACATTGGCCTGTAACCGAACCGGAACATCATCCAGGGTTTTCGCGGGCGTCTCTTTCAACCGTATCAGGCCGGCGTAATATTTCCTGTCTTCCTGTTGCCGTTCCCGGTAATAGCGCAGGCTGTGTTCGTCGGGATCGACCAGCATAACGCCGGCATTGCCGTCGACTATGACCAGATCTTCTTCGCGGGTGAAGCGCCCCGCCTCATGCATTCCGACGATTGCCGGAATGACCAGGCTGCGGGCAAGTATCGCGGTATGGGAAGTGGGCCCGCCGTATTCGGTAACAAACGCGACAATACTGTGATGCTGCATCAGGACCGTATCGGCAGGCGCAAGATCATCGGCAATCAATATATATCCGCTCAAACGGCTGTCCGGTTCCTCATGCCGCAGCGGTTTCTGTTTTAACAGTATTCTTTGAATACGATTGACGACATGATCTATGTCGTTCTTACGGGTGCGCAGGTAAGCATCTTCCATTTCATCGAATACGTGTACCAGGGCATCCCGTTGCAGTTGCAGGGCCCACTCCGCGTTATAGCGCGCACTACGGATCAAGCGCAACGGTTCCTGGGTCAGGACCGCATCATCAAGCATCAACAAATGTGTATCTATGAACGGGGTGATGTCCGGGGACGTTGCTGCCGGAATATGGTCGCGGATGGCGCGTAATTGTTGTTTGGCCAGGGCGATGGCTTCAAGCAGACGCCCGGTTTCAACGCCGACCTGACCCGGTTCTATGTGGTATTCGGGGATATCAAGCCGATCGCGTTCGATGATATGCGCGTGACCGATGGCTATCCCGCGAGACACTCCCATACCGTGTAAAGACAGGGTCATATTCCCTCACCAAATCGATCTTCGATCAGCTTCACCAGAGCCATAAGTGCCTTTTCCTCATCCCTGCCCCGAACAGTTAACTCCATAGTCGCGCCTCTTGCCGCGGCCAGCATCATCAGCCCCATTATGCTTTTCCCATTGACGGTCTTGTCACCTGAATAAACCTCAATCTCTGATTCATAAGCAGTTGCCGTTTCCACAAAGCGTGCAGCAGCGCGGGCATGCAAACCCAGTTTGTTGATAATCACAACGGTCTCCTTCTGCAAACCCGCTCAACCGGTCAGCAGACTGTGAATCGCTTCATTGGACTCTTCCTTCCTGAGTCGCGCCAGGAATTCCGGTTTGTTGAACATTTCTGCAAGTTGCGCCAGAACCTGTAAATGTTCTTCTGTTGATTGTTCCGGCACCAGTAGGGCAAATATCAAATCAACCGGTTGATGGTCGACAGCATCGTAGTCCACACCCCGTTTCAACTTGATAAACGCGGCAATGGTGGACAGGCCGTTCTTCAATCGACCATGGGGCAGGGCGATGCCGTTACCCAGTCCGGTACCACCCAGGCGCTCCCGGGATAACAGGCTGTTAAAAACTGCCTGTCCGGTCAGGCCGGAACTGGCGCCGGCAATCAATCCGGACAGGGTCTCCAGCACGGCTTTCTTACTGGAAAGATCGACGTTACATAAGATACGGTCACTCGTCAGTATTTCTGATATATGCATCTGTGGAACAGGTCCTGCAGGGGGAGAAGTCAGACGCGGTGGTTCGATAATTTTTCCTTGTGCTTTTTCACTTGTCTGTCGAGCTTGTCTATCAACCTGTCAATGGCTGCATACATGTCATTGTGTTCCGCTTCAGCGAACAGGTTACCACGATTTACGCGCAGGGTTCCTTCCGCTTTTTTCCGCTCTTTTTCAACCGACAGGACGATGTGTACAGTGATGACATGATCAAAATGGCGCTCTATGCGTTGCAGTTTGTTTGCAACATAGGAGCGTAACGCGGGGGTGATATCCAGGTGGTGGCCAGACAAGTTGATTTGCATGTTATCCTCATTATGGTTGGTGGCGGATAGTCGGCTCGCATGTATGCGACCTGACCCCGTTCATACGGCACCGGTTGTTCCGGGGGTATGTAATCAGAGCTTGCACATATTGGTTCTTTTTCTTTCACTTGATGACGGAATTGACAGCGATTCACGATATTTCGCAACCGTTCTGCGGGCAACCTGAATGCCCTGCCCCGACAGCAGTTCGGCAATCTTACTATCGCTCAGGGGTTTTTCAGGCTTCTCCGCCTGTATATGTTTTTTAATCAGCGCGCGTATTGCCGTCGATGAACAGGTCCCACCCTGGTCCGTACCCACATGACTGGAAAAAAAATATTTTAATTCAAACACGCCCCTGGGCGTGTGCATGTATTTTCTGGTCGTGACCCGGGAAACTGTCGAATCGTGCAATCCCAGGGTGCCTGCAATGTCGTGCAGTACCAGCGGTTTCATTGCCTCCTCGCCGTGCTCCAGGAACGCGCGTTGCCTCTCGACAATACAGGCGGCAACCCGCAACAGGGTTTCGCTGCGGCTCTGGAGGCTTTTTATAAACCAGCGGGCTTCCTGCAGGTGATTTTTAAGCGAGACGTTATCCGCGCTGTTGTCCGCACGGCGAATCATGCCGGCGTAGTCCGAATTAATACGTAAGCGGGGCAACGCGTCCGTGTTGAGTTCCACTTTCCAGGCGCCGCCGGACTTTTTAACCTGTACGTCCGGCACCACGTATTCGGTATGGGCTTCCTGTACCTGGCTGCCCGGACGCGGGTACAGGGACTGTATCAGTTCGACCACTTGTTCCAGTTCTTCCCGGCTGAGTTTCATCTGTTTCATCAACGTTTTGTAATCATGCTCAGCCAGTAACTGAATGTGCCGGCTGACCAGTTTTCGGGCTTCATCCAGCCACCGGGTGCCGGGGTCCAGTTGGGTCAGTTGCAGATTCAGGCATTCGGCCAGGTCGCGGGCGCCGACACCCTGCGGTTCAAACGTTTGAATCAAATGTAATACCACCTCTATTTCTTCCGGTTTGGCATCCAGGTCGGCAGACAAGGTCGCGCGAATCTCTCCCAGGCTCGCCGCCAGGTAGCCATCGTCGTTGATCGCGTCAATCAAGGCAATGGCAATGGCCTTGTCGGTTACCGATAGTGTGACCAGTTCAAGTTGCGAGAGCAGGTGGTGCCGAAGATTGCGATCCCCATTATCCCGGTATTCGTGGCCGTAATATTCTGTCTGGTCGCCGCTGCGGGAGTAATAGGTCGAGGCATCATAAATATCTTCCCACGCCGTATCCACCGGCAAATCTTCAGGGATACTGTCATGAGCAAATGTTTCCGGATATTCTGATCCGTTCAACTCCGTTTCGTCCGGTTCCGGTGCGCCGGTTTGCAGTTCAATCGCATTATCCTCGTCCAGTTCCAGCATCATGTTGGAATCCAGCGCTCCCTGGATCTCCAGGTTCAATTCCACGCTGGACAACTGCAGCAGCCTGATGGCCTGCTGCAGTTGCGGCGTCATGGTCAGGCCCTGGCTTAACCTCAGTTCTAGTGATTGCTTCATATCCTGAAGTGTAGCGCAAAAAACCCGGGTTTGAGCTACAGCCTGAAGTCGAAACCCAGGTAAACGTCTCTTACCGTTTCATTTGCCAGGATTTCATCAGGCGTGCCCTCGGCCAGGATCCTGCCTTCATTGACGATATATACCCGGTCGCAAGCACCCAGAGCCTCCCAGACATTGTGGTCGGTGATCAGGATACCTATGCCCTTTTCCCGCAGGTAGCCGGTTATTCGTTGAATATCGTTTATGGAAATGGGGTCAATACCGGCAAACGGTTCGTCCAGCAACAGGAATTGCGGTTCGGTGGCCAGGGCCCGTGCGATCTCCACGCGCCGGCGCTCGCCACCGGACAGGCTCATGCCCAGGCTGTCGCGCAGGTGAGATACATGAAATTCGTGTAACAGTGCCTCCGTTCGCCGTTTGGCCTCAGTGCGGCTCAGGTTCTTGCGTAACTCCAGTACAGCCAGGATATTTTCTTCCACGGTAAGTTTGCGAAAGATAGATGACTCCTGGGGCAGGTAGCCCAATCCCAGCCGTGCCCGTTTTTCCATCGGCAACAAGCTGATATCCCTGTCATCCAGGTATATCTCACCGTTGTCACAGGGGAGCAAACCGACGATCATGTGAAAGCTGGTTGTCTTGCCCGCCCCGTTAGGTCCCAACAGCCCGACGATTTCGCTGCTGTTGATGGTCAGGCTGATATCGCTTACCACCTGGCGCGAACGGAACGACTTAGATATGCGTTGGACGGATAAAACGCTCATGCAACATTGCTACAGGATTACGAACCGGCTTCCTTTTTCTTCTTGATGATCAGTTTCACCCGGCTCTTTTTCTCCGCCGCGGGTTTTGTTTGCACATCTCCGCCCCCGGGTTGACTCCAGGCCTTCACCTGGCTCAGTACCGTATTGTATTCTATCCTTTCCCCGACCAGGGTCGAAGTATCCTGTTTTACCCAGGCATCGCGAATCAGCACAACGAGATTTTTCAACTCATAGTATTCCATACGCATGGCTTTCGCCTGATCATGCACATCACCGTTGTCCGGCAACTGCTTATAGGTGGCGGGGTTACCTTCGATGATAATGTGATCCAGTTCATCCCCGCCCTTGCTGTAAACCGTCATAACGTCGCCCGTCATGTGTATGGAACCCTGTCTGACAATCACGTTGCCCCGGTAGATACTGACGTTATTTCGATCATCGAGTTCCGCTTCATCAGCCTCGACTTCTATCGGCTGGTCCTTGTCCGTCGACAACGGGAATGCCGTCAGGCTTCCGAGCAGGCAGAACAACCCGATAACAGCGTTAACTGTCCGGTGCAGGGTTAATCGTCGTTTTTTCATGTTTGATGACTTCCAACCGGTTCTCGGGTAAATATGCACGCATGCCCGTTCCGGTAATTACCGCAGTATTGGTTACGATGGTTGCATGGCGGTCAGTCTCCGCATATTCATCTTCAAGCGACACATTTACATGGGTTGTACTGACTTCCAGCGTAGGACTGCCCGTATCATCGTATTCCAGCATTTTCACAATACCGTATAGCAGAATAGTATCATTATCTCCCTCCAGGCGACCTTTTTCTGCGTTAATATACAAGGGAAACCTGTCTTCCCGGAAAATTTCCATCCGAGGCATGACCAGTTCGGTGCTGTTATTGTACGGGTAATGCGCCAGATAATCCGCCGACAATTTGTTTTTCGGCTTACCGTCCTGATTCATCGTCAAGGTGGTAAAGTCCTCCATATAATAATCCGGCGCGCGCGCATCGGCGCGCAGAGCGCCCCTGCCGGTGGACTCGGACAACCATTGCAACAGCCATGCACTGCCAGCGGCGGCGCCGATCAGTAATGCGAGAATAAACAGGCGTTGGATCATGACAGTCAGACCACTTGCGCGCGCAGCAGATCGTGCATGTTCAGGACACCGGTCAATTGCCGGTCCTCATCCAGCACCAGCAAGGCGTTAATCCTGTGTTCTTCCATCATCCGCAGGGCCTTGGCCGCAAGGCAGTTCGCGGCGATGGTCCTGGCGTTTTTCGTCATGACCTCTGCGGTAGTGGTGGTATGCAAGTCGAACCCGGCATCCAGGGTCCTGCGCAGGTCACCATCGGTGAATATGCCCGATACTTCGCCTCGCTCGTTGATCACCGCGGTCATACCCAGCCCCTTGGCACTCATTTCCAGTAATGTTTGACTCAGTATGGTCTTCTCATTCACCCGGGGGATTTCAGCACCGCTATGCATCACGTCAGTTACGCATAACAAACGCCTTCCCAAAGACCCGACGGGGTGGGACCGGGCAAAATCCTCAGCATCAAAACCCCTGGCCTCAAGCAGGGCAACAGCCAGGGCATCACCCAGGACCAGGCACGCTGTGGTGCTGGCCGTGGGCGCCAGGCCCAACGGGCAGGCCTCCCTGGTGACACTGACGTCCAGGCAGACCGTGGCGGTTTTGCCCAGCGTGGACGCGGGATTTCCCGTCAGTGCGATGAGCGGGATGTTCAACCGTTTAATCACCGGCAGCAAGGTGATGATCTCGCCGGTCTCCCCGGAATTGGACAAGGCAATCACCACATCATCCGGGGTAATCATGCCCAGGTCGCCGTGGCCGGCTTCGCCCGGGTGGACAAAAAAAGACGGTGTGCCTGTGCTGGCCAGGGTGGCGGCGATCTTGTGGCCGATATGGCCTGATTTCCCCATGCCCAGGACCACGACCCTGCCCCCGCATTCCAGGACCAGCCGGCAAGCGCTGACAAAATTGCTGTCAATACGCTGTTTCAGGTCATTGACTGCCTGCTGTTCCGTTTCAATAACAGCACGAGCCGCCCCCATGAGTTTTTCAGGGTCTGGGTGATTGTCTGAACTACCCCGCATAAGCCACCATGATCCGCGCTGCGGGAGGCAGCGCCCAAGTGTCGTTCGTTGTCAATATATATTCAGGATCTAACACTTGTTTCTCCCGGTACTGGTCCGGCGTCGTGCCGGGCGGGCATCCCGCACTTACCCCAGAAACAACCAGAACTGGTAACCGGCAAAGCAACACAGCAACCCAGCGCCTTCCCAGCGGCTGAAACTGTTTTTGCCGGCATAAAACACCATCCACCCCATCAACAGGGTCAAGCCGATCATTACGGGAAAATCCCGCAGCAGGACTTCCTTGCCGAAACTATCCGGGTAAATAATACACGGTATGCCCAATACCATCAGCATATTAAACATATTAGAACCGATTACATTGCCTATGGCGATATCCATTTGTTTTTTGGCAACACTCATGAGGGAAGCGGCAAGTTCCGGTAAACTGGTCCCGACCGCAATCACGGTCAGGCCGATTACCAGGTCATCAACGCCAATTTCCCTGGCAATATAGACCGCCCCGCGCACCAACAGTTCAGCGCCGGCCAGCAGCACCAGCAGCCCGACCAGCATCAGAACGGCGGATTTCAGGAGACTCGGCGTATTCTTCGCCTCCTCTGCCCCATGCAAGATCTGGTTCTCGCGTTTTGCCTGTTTCACGATCCACAGGAGCATCACCCCCAGCGCGGCCAGTAACAACAGGCCATCGATGCGTCCCAGATACAAGTCGAGCAGCACCAGCAACGCAATCAGCATAGCCACACACATCAGTATGAATTCGCGACGCAGGGACTGCGATTGAACCACCAGCGGAGAACACAACGCGGTCGCACCCAATACCAGACCGATGTTGGCAATATTGGAGCCCAGGGCATTGCCGATAGCGATACGGGTTTTCTCCTCCCACGCAGCGACGCCACCCACAAACACTTCCGGCATTGAGGTCGCGATACCGACCACGGTTAGACCGATAATAAACGGCGACACCCCCAGTGCGCGGGCGCTGCCGGCAGCGCCTGACACAAACCGGTCCGCTCCCAGCACCAGCAAGGCTATACCGCCGAGCATAGCAAGCGACGCAATCAACATATTAACGTACCCGGGAAGCCAGGCTGCTTCACGGCATGTTTATACGGGGTTGTAACCCATCCAGGCGGGTATGCCAAAACAGACATCCATTCCCCTGTCTTGTAATCAGCGGCAAATCCGGCCTTGTCTTGCCGCCCGTTTGCAGCGGTGAAATTCGTCGGGGACAGTGGTAATCATCGGCAACAGGATACCATGAATTGACGTGGTACAATGTACTTTTACCATACCTGACCCGGGTGGATACTATGCTTTACTGGTTCTTTCTTGCCGTTGCAATCCTGCTGGAAGTTGCGGGCACCATGTGCATGAAACTGTCCGACGGGTTTACCCGGCTGATCCCCTCGATCATGTTGTTCGTCTTCTATGCCATCTCATTTATCGCACTGACTATTTCCCTGAAAAGGATTGATCTCAGCATCGCCTATTCGGTCTGGGCAGGCGTTGGGACCGCCCTGGTAGCCCTGGTGGGCATAATCTATTTTCGCGAGCCTTTGACCGTGGTCAAATCCGTCAGTATCTGCCTGATCATCATCGGTGTTGTCGGTTTGTACCTGGACAAGACGGTCCCCTCGGCCTGATAGCAACTGACACAACTGATGCGGGCGATGATACTGGCAGCGGGGCGAGGCGAAAGAATGCGCCCCCTGACCGATAACCTGCCCAAGCCCCTGTTGCCTGTGGCCGGCAAACCGTTGTTGCAATATCATGTGGAAGCCCTGGCGCAGGCGGGTTTTACCGACCTGGTGGTCAATCATTCCCGCTTCGGCGAACGCATAGAGGCATTCCTTGCCGACGGCGCCGACTTCGGTGTGACAATCCGGTATTCAGCCGAGGGGGACATCCCCCTGGAGACCGGAGGCGGCATTAAACGGGCATTGCCCCTGTTGGGTGACGACCCGTTTCTGGTCATCAACGGCGATATCTGGTCCGATTTTCCTCTTGCTTCGCTGAACCGGCTAATTCCCGGTCTGGCCCACCTGGTCCTGGTCCCTAACCCGGCACACCATGCCGGTGGAGATTTTGTCCTTGAGGATGGAGAGGTATCCTGCGCCGGGCAACCCAGACACACATTCAGCGGCATCGGTATCTACCGGCCCGCGCTGTTTCATTCAATAGAACAACAGGTGTTTCCCCTGGCGCCGCTATTGCGCCGGGCAATGCAGGACCGGCAGGTCACGGGAGAACTCCATAACGGTCGCTGGTTCGATGCCGGCACGCCCGCGCGGCTTACAGAATTAGAGGATTACCTTGCCGGGATGTAATTGTGAAAATCAATGGGGAATAATGGGGACAGACCCATTGATTCTTGATCAGTTGACCGGAGTCATGTCCGCGGGAACAGGCGCCGTTGCGATTTTTTTCAACCGGTCCTGTGCCAGGCGGGCTGCTGTGGTGCCGGGATAGTGTTGAATCAGGTCCTCGAGTTGTTGTTTTGCCGGTTCAATCTGCCCCAGTTCAAGCTGGCAGAAACCTGCTTTTAATTGTGCCTGGGCCAGCTTCCGGCTGTCCGGGTAATTCTGCAGCAAGACGTTGTATTCAACCAGCGCCTGCTCGAAGAGACGGTTCACATAAAATGTCTCACCCAGCCAGAACTGGGCTTTATCGGCGTATTCACTGTCGGGATAGCTCGCCAGGAAATCACGAAACGCAATGATGGACCGCTCGTACCGGGACTGCTTCAACAGGTTGAAGGCATTCTGGTAATCCGCCGCGATTCGTCCCGGATCCACGCTATCAGGCAGCGCGGCACCAGCTTCATTCGGCGCTTCGGATGGGGTCATGCCCTGTGCGGGGTCTGCCGCTGACCCGGCCCCTTCCAGTGCGGCAACCGGTTCCTGCGGGGCGGCCAGGGGAACGGTATTCTCACCTGTTTCCCCCGCCTCCGGTCGCCGTTCGACCAGTTCCAGCGTCAAGGGAATTTCAACCTCCTGCTCCGTGCCGGTTACCTCCGTCCCGGTCAAGGGAGACAGGGTCTGTAACGGCGGTTCAGCTACACCGGACGCATCCCCGACTGTAGCCGTCAACGGGGTTTCGAACCGCTGCAGACGTCTGTCTATATCCCTGTATAAGTCGCGTTGCCGTTTTTTTACCTGTTCGAGCACATGATTTTGTACTTCCAACTCGCCGCGTAGGCGACTGATTTCCTCTTCCAGGGCTTCCACCTGCTGCAACATCTCCAGCAAACCCTGGTTTGACAATATTTGCTCGATACTTTCCAGACGCGCCAGGATAACCGCTTCAGTGTCCACAGTATCCTGGGCGGCCACTTCGATAACGGCTGCCTGTACGGCGATAAGCAGGACAAGTGCCTGTCTTTTAACCCACATCGTTTATCGGCTCAGTATACAAACTCCACCCGCCGGTTCAGTGACCAGGCCTGTTCATCATGGCCGGGGTCCGCAGGCCGTTCCTCTCCGTAACTTACGGTCCTGATCTGGTTCGGGGATGCCCCCAGCACAACCAGTTGTTTTTTAACCGCATTTGCGCGCCGCTCACTCAGCGCGAGATTGTATTCGCGGGAGCCACGTTCATCGCCATGGCCTTCCAGTGTCGTAGTCACGTCCGGGTTGGCTTGAAGAAAACCGGCATGGGCCTGGATGATCTCCTCGAACTGCGGCAGCACGTTACTGCTGTCGTACTCAAAATAAATGATGCGGACGGACAACAGGCTATCCGGGTCCTCAAGCTGCTGCAGGGCGCTGGCTTGATCATCCCCAGTGCCGAAAGCCTGTGCTTCGCTGCCTGCTCCACCATCAGCGGCGTCATCACCCGTCATTTCAGCGCTTTCCGATTTGTCTACGACCTCGGGAGCCGGGTCTTTTTCAGGGGTTGTGGTACAGGCCGTGATAAACGAACCCAGGATAAGCAACAGCAGAAATTTTTTGGTCATGGTGGTTCTCCGGTTTCCAGGTCAAAGGATAGCATTCATTGGAAAATAAGTTGATTCATATTCAGTCGGACGGGAACGGTCCCCAGGCAGGCTCCCTGACCTCGCCGTCCTGCAGGGCCAGCCGCTGGTGCACGCTCCCATCGGCGGAGACCGCTGCGAGCTCGGAGCCGAGCCGGCCATTGGTAGCGTAGATGATCATGCTGCCGTTAGGCGAAAAACTGGGAGATTCGTCCAGCCGGTTGTTTGTCAGGATACTCATATAACCGTTGTCAAGGTCGAGATAGCCAATCCGGAAATTGCCGTTATTCCCGTGCACCATGGTGATGCCGGTACCGTCCGGAGAATAACGCGGCCGTGCGAAATAAGGTCCCTCGAAAGTAAGCCGCGTCGGTGTGCCGCCCTGCAGGCTGACCTCGTAAATCTGCGGTGTGCCGCCCCGGTCGGAAGTAAAAATAAGCCTGCTGCCGTCAGGCGACCAGTTCGGCTCCGTATCAATGGCGCGGTTATGGGTTATGCGCTGTAACGAATCAGTGGAAAGGTGCAGCACATAGATTTCCGTATTGCCATCCTTGGACAATGTCAGCGCCAGTCTTCCGCCGTCAGGGGAAAACGCCGGCGCGCTGTTGATGCCTCTGTGAGAGGCAACCTCATTTCTCTCTCCGGTACGGATATTCTGCACGAATACCGATGAGTTGTTCCCTTCGAAAGACACGTAGGCGAGGTGTTGTCCGTCCGGCGACCAGGCCGGTGACATCAGGGCCTGATCAGATTCAAGCAGCAATTGCGGGTTAAAGCCGTCGGCATCAGCGATTAGCAGGTTATGACGGTCCCTGCCTGCCGCATCCTGCTTGACCGTAACGTAGGCAATGCGCGTATCGAATGCGCCGCGCACGCCCGTCAGTTTTTCGAATATGATGTCGCTGATCCGGTGCGCGGTACGACGCAGTTGTTTGCGCGCAGCCTTGATATGGAAGCCTGTGAGCTGAGCACCCTTATAGACGTCAAGCAACCTGAATTCAATCTCATAGTCACCCTCCACAGCCTGTTTCAGGTTGCCGATGACAATGTTCTCCATGCGCAATATTTGCCAGTCCCTGAAATTGACATGCCCGAATTCCACCGGCCGCTGCGGCATGTCATCCTCGTTCATGGTGGCGAAACGTCCGCTTCTTGCCAGGTTGTTGGCAATGGTCATATGCAGATCAATCGGCTGCTCACCAGGGACGCCGTTCCATCCGAATGGAACAATAGCGACGGGTAGTGCACTTTCAACACCTCTATCGATAATAATCTCCAGTTCGCCCTGGGCACGGACCTGGGGCATGACCAGCACCAAAACCAGCAACAAGCGGATTATGCATTTCACGTCATCAGTCCTCGGGTTTGAATATGAAATTGAATTTCCTGAGCCGCAGACGCTCGAATGTCGCCGGGTCCGCGGGCAGCGGCAACGGGGATGCCTTCTCGACCGCGGTGACGGCCCTCCGGTCGAATACTTCGTTGCCGCTTGATTTATTTACGGCCACGCTGATTACCTCACCGCCAGGCACAGTCTGTACCGATAATACGCATTCCAATCCTCTGGACAGGCCGGTTTTATTAAAATTGCCGGCGACCATCTGATATATCTCCGCAACAATATTCTGCAGGGTTATTTTATCCTGTGCCCGCTGTTCCTGTGCAAGCTGTTTACGCCGTGCCTCCTCGGCTGCTTTCTTTTTCTTTTCCTCTTCTTTCCTTTGCCGTTCGGCCTCAGCCTTGCGCTTCTCCGCTTCAATGCGTTCCTGCTCCATTCTCGCCCTGCGGTTCTCTTCCTCGATGCGTTTCAATTCCGCTTCTGCCCTGACCTTTTCCTGTTTGATACGTTCGCGCTCCGTCGCGGTCCTGCGTTCCTCCTCCTTGCGCTTTCGTTCCGCTTCGGACTTCCGTTTTTCCTCTTCCTTGCGTTTTCGCTCGGCTGCCAGTTTCCTTTTCTCTTCCTCTTTACGTTTTTTCTCCACCGCACTGGCCTGCTGTTCAAGGTCTTCCAGCTTTTTCTCCATGGCACGCTGTTTTTCCAGTTCCTGCTCCCTGAGCCGCTGCAACTCTTCTTCAACGGCTTTCTCATCCACAGTGACCGCCTCGACTATGTTTTCCTGGGGCCGCGGTTTGAATACCGGCTGCCGCTCGGCATCGAAATTAACGACCAGCGCCGTGATAACGACCACATGCAGTGCCAGTGAATAGACAAACGCTCTCAGGGTCAGAAAAGGCATGGCGCATCACCGTTCCGGCGGCTCAGTGATCAAGCCGATACCTTTCACTCCGGCGCCCTGCAGCAGGGCCATGGCCTGCACGACCCGTCCGTAGTTGACGCCGGCGTCCCCTTTTACCAGCACCGGAAGTTTGGGGCGATACTTGACCAGTGCGCCAACCCGGTTGACCAGTACTTCAGGAGAAACCGGCTGGTCCGGGTCCTCCCCGTAGTTGATAAAAAAATTCCCTGCCGCATCCACACTGACGATCACAGGGTCGTTATCAGTAGCCGGCAGTGGTTCAGAAGGCACCTGCGGCAGGTCGATTTTTACTCCCTGGCTGAGCAGCGGCGCGGTAATCATGAATATGATCAACAATACCAGCATGACGTCGATATAGGGAACGACGTTAATCTCCGACATGGGGCGCTTTCGGTTCCGGTGTCGCATGGGGGCGGCCTCAGCCGTGTGCCTGCCGGTGCAGGATGGCAGAAAATTCTTCGATGAACGTATCGTAGCGATTGATCAGCCGTTCCACGTCGTTGGAAAACCGATTATAGGCAATCACCGCGGGGATGGCGGCAAACAACCCCATCGCCGTGGCAACGAGGGCCTCCGCAATGCCTGGCGCGACCATTGAAATGGACGCCTGCTGGACGTTCCCCAATGCGCGGAAGCTGTTCATGATACCCCATACCGTACCGAACAAGCCGACATACGGGCTGGTGGAACCCACCGTGGCAAGGAACGACAGGTGTACCTCCAGTTCCTCAAGCTCCCTGTTAAACGCCACGCGCATGGCCCGTTGCGATCCCTCCATGACTGCCTCAGCCTCGACGCTGCCCTGCTTCTGCAAACGGACGAATTCCCTGAACCCGGCCTCAAACAGGAGTTCCATGCCGCTTGCCTCGTTACGTTGTTTGTTGATCCGGTTATACAGGGGCGTCAACTCTTCCAGTGACCAGAAGCGTTCCTCGAACAAATCGGCTTCATGCTTGGCGCGGTTCAGCCAGATGCGCTTCTTGAATATCATCGTCCAGGACATGACGGAAGCAACAACCAGCATAATCATGACCGCCTGTACCGGTATACTGGCATTGGTGATCAAGTGAAAAAATGACATGTCAGGAGTCATGGGCAAAATCCGCAAGTAGTGAAGTTGGCATGCGTTTTGGTTTGTAACGGTCGGCGCTGAGGCAGGCGATAGCGATATCGGCCTCACACAGTTGTTCCTCATCCCGGCAGATAGTCTGGTGAAACACCAGGCTGGCGCGGGAGGTTTTGCCGGGTGCTGCCGTCACTGTCAATTCATCGTCAAACACGGCAGGTCTCCTGAAGTTGATGTCAATCCGGTTGACGACGAACAAGATACCCTGCTCAGCGCGTAATTGTGTCTGGTTATAGCCCACGGCGCGCAGGTATTCAGTCCTTGCGCGCTCCATGTACTTCAGGTAGCTGGTGTGGTAAACAATGCCGCCAGCATCGGTATCTTCATAATATACGCGTACAAGCCACTTGAATTCTTTCATCTCAAGAGATCCGGTTGTTTTTTTCCGGCAAGGTTATCCGTCCGCGCCGGATTGATCAAATAAATCCGTCTCCAGTGCGTGCTGTTTCGGCATAGGCAGGCCGAAGTATGCCCAGGCCTGTTTCGTCGCCACCCGGCCCCGGGCAGTGCGCATCATGAAACCCTGCTGAATCAGGTACGGTTCGATTACGTCTTCTATCGTGTCTTTTACTTCGCCCAGCGCCGCGGCAATACTGTCAATCCCTACGGGGCCGCCGTCAAATTTCTGCATGATGGCAAGCAGCAATTTGCGGTCCATCATATCGAACCCGGAACCGTCCACGTTCAGCATGTCCAATGCGCGGGAGGCGGTGGCTTCACTGATGTTGCCGTCCCCCTTGACCTCGCTGTAGTCACGCACGCGACGCAGCAACCGGTTGGCGATGCGCGGGGTGCCGCGGGCGCGGGCGGCGATCTCGCGGGCGCCGGCAGCAGCAATCGGCACTTCCAGGATATTCGCCGAACGCATGACTATATCGGCCAGGTCCGCGCTGGAATAAAACTCCAGACGTTGCACGATGCCGAACCGGTCCCGCAGCGGTGAAGTCAGCAGGCCGGCCCGGGTCGTGGCGCCGACCAGGGTAAACTGGGGGACATCCAGCTTGATGGCCCGCGCCGCGGGTCCTTCACCGATCATGATGTCGATCTGGTAATCCTCCATTGCCGGGTACAGGATCTCTTCCACTACCGGGCTCAGCCGATGTATCTCATCGATGAACAACACATCCCTGGGTTCCAGGTTGGTCAGCAAGGCAGCCAGGTCGCCGGGGCGTTCCAGTACCGGGCCCGAGGTTTGTCTCAGGTTCACCCCCATTTCATTGGCGATAATATGCGCCAGGGTCGTTTTGCCGAGGCCGGGCGGGCCGAAAATCAGGACGTGGTCCAGTGCCTCGGATCGTTGCCTGGCGGCACTGACGAAAATTTCCATCTGCTCCTGCACGACAGGCTGGCCCCGGTAATCATTCAGGGAGCGCGGCCTCAGGGTGTTTTCCATCGCCGCCTCATCCGCCGAACTGCGGGCGGAGATAACCGGATTGGGTTCGCTCATATCAGTCCGCCGGTCCTGTTACGCCAGTGCAGCCTTCAAGGCGGCGCGGATCAGGTCTTCGCTGTCCATGTCATCAGCAGCCGCGCCGTGTACGAGGCGGCTGGCCTCCTGGGGCCTGTAGCCCAGGGATATCAGGGCGTTTATTGCCTCGTTGACCGGTTCTGCACTCCCGGCATGCGGCGCAGAGCTGTCCGGCCCGGCCTGGTTTCCAACCTGCAAGCCATCCAGACGGTCGCGCATCTCAACGATGAGACGCTGGGCCGTTTTTGTCCCTACACCCGGCACGCGGGTAAGACGCGTGGTATCGCCCGTTTCTATGCAGTGCCTGAATTCCAGCGAACTGATTCCCGACAATATGCCCAGCGCCATTTTTGCGCCGACCCCGTTAACCCGGATCAACGCGCGAAATACGTAGCGCTCATCCTCACTACCGAAACCGTACAGCGTGTGGGCATCTTCACGCACCACCAGGTGGGTCAGGAGTTCGACTTCCTCCCCCGCGCCCGGCAACTGGTAGAAGGTGTTCATGGACGCCTCCAGTTCGTAGCCCACGCCGTGTACGTCCAGGGTCAATCCCGGCGCTTGTTTTTTTACTATCCTGCCGCGCAAAAAACCGATCACGGGGCGTGTCCCTTACGTATCCCGCAAATTTCCTTCCGGCGCAGCAATCCCTCGCGCGAATGGCCGTGGCACAAGGCAACCCCAAGGGCGTCCGCGGCATCCGCCTGGGGCACGCCGGCCAGGCACAACAACACCTTGATCATGTATTGTACCTGTGACTTTTGCGCATGGCCCTTGCCGACAACGGCCTGTTTTACCTGGTTTGCAGTATATTCAAACACTGCCAGGTCCCGCTCTGCACAAGCGGTCACGGCGGCTCCCTTGGATTGCCCAAGTTTCAATGCGGAATCGGCGTTGCGGTACATGAATACTTTTTCCACGGCGCATTCATCCGGCCGGTACTCGCTGATCACTGCACTCAGCCCGCGGAAAATCTGGCGCAGTTTATCGGACAACTGCGCGCCCTGGGTCGTAATGTGGCCGTGGGCGACATGGACCGCGCGGTTGCCGTCCATATCGATCACACCGTAACCCGTATGCTGGGACCCCGGGTCAATCCCGAGAATTCGAATGCCCCGCTTGCGACCTGCGTCGTTGTTATCCGGATTAGTCACGATCGATGATCGGTTTCCTACGCTCGATGGTTCGTTTTCCGCTCACGGCATTAATCGAGTTGCGCCAGGATTTCATCGGGGATCTCCGCATTGGAATACACCTTTTGCACATCGTTCAGGTCTTCCAGGGTATCCAGCAGGCGTATCATGGTCTGTGCACCCTGCAGGTCCAGCGTATTACCGGTTGCGGCTCGCATCGTAACCTCCGCCACTTCGGGCGGGTAGCCGGCTCCAACCAACCCGCCTTTTACATCGAGGAAGTCGTCCGGCGTCGTTAATACGTCAATGGAACCGTCATCATTGCCGGCAACGTCGTCGGCGCCGGTTTCCAGCGCGGCTTCCAGCAACGCGTCCTCGTTGGTCCCGGGCGGGTAGGAGAGCAGGCCGATCTTGGAAAACAGGTACGCGACCGAACCGTCGGTTCCCAGGTTGCCGCCGCACTTGGCAAACACATGACGCACCTCCGCAACGGTGCGGTTGCGGTTGTCGGTCATGCAGTCGACCATTACGGCAACGCCGCCCGGGCCGTAACCTTCGTAACGTACTTCCTCCAGGCTGTCGCCCTCAGCGCCGCCCGCGCCACGCTTTACAGCCCGTTCAATGGTGTCCTTGGGCATGTTGCCCGCCAGGGCATTGTCTATGGCTGCGCGCAGTCTGGGGTTCCCGTCTGGATCGCCGCCGCCGAGTCTGGCCGACACCGTGATTTCGCGGATCAGTTTGCTGAATAATTTACCCCGTTTTGCATCCTGGCGTCCCTTGCGGTGCTGGATGTTTGCCCACTTGCTGTGTCCGGCCATGCCTCTTTATCCTGTATTCTGTTCCCTGAAATTTTACCACTTGCTTTGTACACAACAAAGTTAATCCTCAGGTGATACAAACCAGCGCAGCTAAATATAGTGAAAATACGTTGAATTCTTTCCTGACCTGTCAGGCGTCACTGTTTCCGTAAATAACCTGTTTACGTTGCGCAGCAAAATTCAGCAGGCGCCCGATGGGGATGCAGGCGCGTTCGATGATGTTCTCATCGACAACAATCTCATTAGCGCCCGATCTGAGCGTTGCCAGCAGTTTTGTCAGGCTGTTCATGGCCATCCACGGGCAATGTCCGCAGCTTTTACAGGTGGCGCCCCGGCCGGCCGTAGGCGCCTCGATGAACGTCTTATCCGGGGCGGCCTGCTGCATCTTGTAAAATATACCCCGATCGGTCGCTACGATGAACGTATCCGAATCCAACTCCCTGGACGCGTTGATTATCCCCGTGGTGGAGCTGACCACGTCGGCCTGCGCAATAACCGGGGCCGGCGACTCCGGGTGTACCAGTACCTTGGCGCGGGGGTGTTGCAGCTTCAATTCCGCCAGTTCCCGGCCCTTGAATTCCTCATGGACGATGCAACTGCCCTGCCACAATACCATGTCGGCCCCGGATTGAGCCTGAACGTATTCACCCAGGTACTTGTCCGGCGCCCAGATGATTTTCTCCCCTTTCTCCGCCAGGTGTCTGACCACGTCCACCGCGCTGCCGGAGGTGACCATCCAGTCGGCGCGGGCCTTGACCGCGGCGCTGGTGTTGGCATAGACCACGACAGTGTGGTCGGGATAGGAATCACAAAAAGCGCTGAACGCATCAATGGGGCAACCCAGGTCCAGGGAACAATCCGCGTGCAGGTCCGGCACCAGTACCCGCTTTTCCGGGTTCAGGATCTTCGCGGTTTCGCCCATGAAGCGCACACCGCAAACGACCAGGGTATCCGCATCGGCTTCGTGGCCGAAGCGCGCCATGTCCAGAGAATCGGATACATGGCCGCCGGTTTCATCTGCCAGCAACTGCAAATCCGGATCGGTGTAGTAATGGGCAACCAGCACGGCATTCCGTTCCGCCAGCAACCGTTTAATCTGCTGAATGCACTCGTCCCGTTCATCCCGGCTGAGTGTTTCAACCAGAGTTTCCGGCACCTGCTCAGGCGGTAATCGATAATCCTGGGTAGTGATGACAGTATGCATATCCTCGGAACCTCGGCCCCCTGGTGGCAGCGCGTCATGCAGCAGTCATGACGCAATCGAAGGCGAGTGTGTTAATAACAGTAAAATCCTAGTGCATCAATTACCTTTAATCAAGACAATTTGGGACAGCCATAAATTTGGATTTTATGGGTGTCCTGAATTGCCCCTTTCGGGGTCAGAGTAAAAATGTGAGACACGTTGTCACGTGGTTCTGGTACATTGCCGACAATTTTTACTCTGACCCCAAATTTCCCATGCCGCAATCGTTGGCCAGAAAATCCAGCAACGTCCGGTAGAACTCCAGATAGTGCCGGTAGCCCAGGGTGTCAACGGTGTGCGCGGCATCCACCAGCTTCAGGTATTTATAGGGCTTGCCCCGTTTATCCAGTTCCCGGGCGAACAGGTCGCTGTGCTTGATGGGAACGATCAGGTCGCGGTCGCCGTGCACCAGTAATACGGGCACGTTGACGGCATCCATGTTGCGCAGTGGCGATAACCCGCCGCGCCATTTCTGGATAACGTCCCGGAACCGGTAATGCCATGTATCCTTCTCAATCAAGTCCATGCTGCTCACCCCGGCTCCCGCGATCGCGCAACGGTAGATATTGGGATTGCGCATCGATCCCACCATCGCCGAATAGCCACCGTAACTCCAGCCGAAGATGGCCATCCTGTCCGGATCGGCAATGCCCTGTTCCACCAGGTAGCGCATGCCGTCATCCACGTCGTCCTGCATCTTGTAGCCCCACTGTTTGTTGCCGGCGCTGTAATAGTCGAATCCGAAGCCCGTGGAACCGCGGAAGTTGGGCTGCAGCACGGCGTAACCGCGGGTCGCCAGCAATTGCGGCCACTCGTCCCAGAAGGATGAGTTCCAGTACAGCGAATCGCGGCTGCGCGGACCGCCGTGGGGATGTGCAACGGCCGGATACGGCGGCTCGCCGGTAGTGGGAAGCGTCAGCACCGCGTTGATCTTCATACCGTCGCGGGCCTCGTACCAGATGGATTTGCGTTCGCCCAGTTGTTCCGGTTCGATGGCGGATGCCTTGCCCAGGAGTTGGATACGGGATTTGTCCCACAGCAGGTAATAACGGCCCGGCTCCTTCGGCCCCATGGAATGGACGATGATGTATTTGTCCTGCGCCGCCCGGTCATGGATCCTGTTGAAGTTGCCCGGCGGCAGGGCCGCGTCGATGGACTGTTGCAGTGCCGCGGCGGACTCGTCGATATAATGAATGGTGTATGAGTCGCCCACGTACGAGAATCCCACCAGTTGCGGATCCTCATCACCGTCCACGCACTCCTGCGAGATACAGGCCCTGACAATGTCCCTGGCATCATAGCGGTTGATCGCGAACAACAGTTCGGGGTCGGTCTGCGGGCGCTCCATATCGAACAGGTAAATACCTTCCGTGTCGCGATCTTTTGCCCACAATACATACGCCTGGTTGTAGTCCGGTGGTTCGAAGCCCAGTATTTCCACGTAACGGTCCTCGTCCACGTCCCAGGTCAACCAGTCGGTCCAAGCACTCCAGTCGCCGTCTTTTCCAGTCCGGATTTGCATGGTGATGGTGTTGTCGTGACGGTTGGCGCGGCTGCGCACTCGTGCGTTCCCGTCCTTGTCGAACTCGTAGCCGAAATAGTTTGCCGAGAACTTGAAGACCGGTTGCGGCTGACCGTTGTTGACGTTCACCTTGAACACCTCGGTGCCGCTCTCCTCGGAATTCAACCACTCGATCAACACCCATTCATCCTCTGCGGGAAGGCGCGAAACCACCCTCGGGCTGAACAGGCGCTGCACATAGGTCTCGAATGCGAAGCGGGTGATGTTATTCTTGCTGGGCAGTTCCACCCAGCGCCCACCGTCAACTCCCACGGAGAGCAGTTTCCAGGCATAGGTCTTTACCTTGCCGGCCGCGCCGATCCCCGCCCGATTGTAACCGATGCGCCGTCCCGGCACCTCCACCGGCTGGCGCGTGCGGATCAACAGGCGTTCGTCATTGGCCCAGTTCACCCCGACGATGTCCATGTGTTCCGCGCCCAGAGTGTACGGCTCCTTATCCAGGCGCGCGGTCTCATAGATGTCCACCACGTAATTCTGTCTCGGGCCGGGCAGGCGCATGATCGCTAGGTGATCGCCGGAAGGGGACAGGTCAACGTCGCGCAGCAGGGGCCGCATGGCAAACTCTTCCAGAGTCGGCGGCTCGAGCGCGGCGCCGGTGGCCGCATAAAGTAGCAACGTCAGAACAACAGAGGAGGCAACCCCGCGCATCATCACGCCTGACAACCGTAACCCTACATCTTCAGAACAGCGTTGGAGGTGAGAGGGGACAGATTTCAAGCATGCCCCCGCATGTTGTAGGCGGGGGCCTGTCCCCGATGTGCCGGGATCAGAACAGCGAGGAGAGGTCATAACTGAAGGAGGCGAAAATCCTGCGGTCAAACAGGCTGTAGCCGGCGCCCAGGGGGATATTATAGCCGACAACCGTTCCGGTGGACGGGCTGAATCCACTCCATCCCACTACCGGCGGTGACACGTCGAAGACGTTGCGCACGCCGACGATCACCTGGAAGCGCCGGTTCGGGTCGCGGTAACGGATCGACAGGTTGTGGAAGAACTTATCGTCGGCTTCAGCGAGATTGGTGACGGATTCATCTTCCGGCAATGCGTATACGGGTTCCTCATCGGTGGAGCCGACGTAGTCCGTGGTCCAGATGAAAGTGAAGTCCCGCCATTGAAAGCGCACGTCGGACTCGCCGCGCCAGTTCGCGTAGGAATGACGGCCCGCGTAATTGGTCGGTTTCTCATCGCCCAACCCATACTGGTACGCCAGCAGGCGCGTGGCCAGGATATCCACGCTGAGGTCGCCGAACGAGAACTCGCGGTCCGCGCGCACGGTGATGTCATACCCCAGTGAGCGTTCGACCGCGACGTTGATGTACGAGGAGTTGACGCCGGTAAGCTCTCCATTCGGATTGCGTCCGCCTACCAGGTCGCATTCCTCGGCGCTGAAGTTCAGGGAATTGTAACAGCGCGACAGGATATTGCTGGCGCCGAGTCGGGAGATGGAGTTCTTGAGGTCGATATCGTAGTAATCGAAGGCAACGCTCAAGTTGAGGCCGAGGGCCGGAAAGCGGCCGGCCAGGTCCGGCGTCACGATAAATCCAAGGGTCCAGGAGTCCGAGGTTTCCGCCTCCAGATCGGGATTCCCTCCCGATGCGACCCTGATGCTGGAGGAGGGAGCATAATCGGGAGGGATGATGCCCTGGTTCTCCAGCGCCTCACAGTTGCGGTACTGGTTGCTGGTCGGGTCAAGGTCCTGGGACGGGTCGCGGAACCGGTCACAGGGGTCTGCCCTGGAGGCGACAAAACTGGTTACCGGCGCTAGGTTCAGGTGGTACAGTGCCGGCGCGCGAAACGAGGTACCCACCGACGTGCGCATGCGCAACACGGGATTGACCGCGTAATTGAACAGCAGGCGCCAGGTGGTATCGCTGCCGTAGGAACTGTAGTGGGTGTATCGAAGGGAGCCGTTCACCGTGAGTTCCTCCGCCACGCTGACTCCGCCACGCTTGACGCCGGAGAGCAGCGGCACCTCCACTTCCGTATAGCCTTCTATCACCCGGTCATCCCCGGTGGTGACCCCCGCCGAGGTGAACCCCCACTGGTTGTCTTCCACCGCCGCCGGGGGAGGACGGTCATTGAGACTGCGGTTACGCCAGTCCATCCCCACTACCGCGCGGGCCTCGCCAGCGGGCACATCAAACAGGCGACCCTCCATGGAAAACCCCGCGGTCCAGAGATCGTAAGCGGTCTTGAGTTTCTGCCGGTCACCGACATAACCCGCTGCCTCCGGCGGGATCTCGCCGCGCCGCAGGGCATCTTTGCTGAACAGGTTCAGGGGAACGCAATCCGGATCGGGGCCCTCGGCCAGGATGCGGCTCACTATGGCGCCTTCGAAATTGGCGCCGAACAGGAGCTGGCCCGGGTCCAGGACGCAGTGAAGATTCCCGTCCGGCCCGATCGCGGAGGACATGGCCCGCGCTACCTTGTCCTTCAGCCAGACATCGTAGGTCCACTCGCCCCGGCTCCAGGAATAGCCGCCGTCAATCTTCCAGGTGAACTCGCCCAGGTCCCCTTCCAGGCCCAGGCGCAGCGCGCCCACGTCGTTCTGCACTTCCGTGACCGGGTCCAGCAGGTCATAGCTCATCACTACCGGCTGGGCGATGCCTCCGATTATGCCGAACGGGTTGGTCGGGTTGGCAGGGTGGACAAAAGGAAAGAGTTGCCGGTACCCGCTGTTGTAGCTTTCATCGCGGTGCGTAAAATAAAATTCGTAGTTGGCGCTGACCGTCCCCAACATACCGCCCAGGTCGAGATCCAGCAGTCCGTCACTGTACACCTGGATGCGCCGGCGGTCCGGTATCAGGTGCTCTGCGCCCCAGTTGCGGTCGTCCCGGTATCCTTCTTCCGGCACTCTCTCGCCGTCCCTGTCGCCAAGCTCCCGCCAGGGAAGGCCGGTCCCGGCAAAATCGGCGCCCGGATCGCGTACCAGGGAGGTCGCCGGGCCGAGCCCGTACACGTCCACGAAACCGAATACCGAGCCGAAGCAACGGCCGCGCGTGGGCGCAAAAATGGAAGGATGGATTCCCCCGTCGGTCAGCGGGCGCTCATCGCAGAAACTGTAATCCTGTTCGTCCCGCCCCACTGGCCCCAGGCTTGAGAATTCGACCGCGGCGTCGATGTAGCCGCGATCCCAGGTCTTGCCGAACAGTCCGCTCACCGAACCATAATCGAGTTCATCCTGGTAGTAACCTTCCAGGATAACGTCATCGAAACGTTTTCTGGTGATAATGTTCACCACTCCGGCGATGGCATCGGCGCCGTAGATGGAAGAAGCGCCGTCCTTGAGGATTTCGATCCGGTCAATGGCGACGTCCGGGATCGAGTTCAGGTCAACGCTATTGACCCGGCCGCGGGTGCCCGCCGGCGTGAAGCGCCGGCCGTTCACCAGGATCAGGGTGCGGCCCGGGTCGAGGCTGCGCAGGCCGAACGTGTTGACGCCGGGGCCGCCGGAGACCACGAATCCCCCAAAAGTGTTGTCGATCTGTGTGCCGGAAGCCAGGGCGCTGGTTTGCAGGATCTCCGAGGTATTGGCCATGCCCGCCAAGGTAGCGCTCTCGCTGGTGATGACCGTTACCGGCAAGGCCGATGTGAACGCATCGCGACGGATGCGTGAGCCTGTCACTATGATCTCTTCGGTCGCGCCCCCTGGTGGAGTAAGTTCCGCCGCCCGTTTTTCATCAACCTCCGGGGCTGCTTCCCCAGCGTCAGAAGTCCGGTTGCCGACCTGCCGGGACTCTTCCGTTTCATCATTCGTCCCCTTATCCGGTTCGGGCGCCCCCGGCGGAGGTGGTTCAGCCGTATCCTGCGCCGCCGCTGCAGGCCCCGACAGCCACAACAGGCCAAGGAAGAACAGGATAGGCAAGGATACTTCTCGCCGCATGATGGTTGCCGGTTTTCGGGTTAAATTCACCAATAGTAATTCAGAAGTTTAAATGAGTTTGACACCCAGTTCACGCAATTGTTCCGGAGATGCGCCCGCAGGGGCGGACGTGAGCAGGCAACTGGCGGTCTGGGTCTTGGGAAACGCGATGACGTCCCGGATCCCCTTCGCCCCGGCCATGATCATGACAATGCGGTCCAAACCGAAGGCGATACCGCCGTGGGGCGGACACCCGTATGACAGGGCGTCGATCAGGAAACCGAACTTCTCCCGGGCCTGTTCCTCGTCAATACCAAGCAGGTCCAGCACCTTCAATTGCATTTCCGGCTCATGGATACGGATCGAACCGCCGCCCAGTTCCATGCCGTTCAGGACCAGGTCATAGGCGCGCGACAGGCTCTCATGCAGGTCGCCGTCATGCTCCGACACTTGCGGCGCGGTAAAAGGATGGTGCAGCGAGTCCCAGCGCTGCTCAGTATCGTTATATTCGAATAACGGGAAATCCACTACCCAGAGTGGCGCCCAGTCTCCCTGCAGCAAACCCAGGTCTTCGGCCAGCGCCGCACGCAGGGCGCCGAGTGAGTCGTTGACGGTACGCGCCTTGTCGGCGCCGAAAAAAACAATATCGCCGGTCTGCGCCCCGGTACGCTGCAACACGGCCTGCACTGTTTCCCCCGGCAGGAATTTCAGGATGGGCGATTGCAGTCCGGCATCGCCCTTTTCCATATCATTGATCTTGATATAGGCGAGCCCCCTGGCGCCGTGCTTGCCGACATAAGCGGTATAGTCATCGATTTCCTTGCGCGTGAGCGCATTGCCGCCCGGCAGGCACAGCGCGGCAACGCGTCCGTGCGCCTGGTTTGCCGGGCCGGAAAATACCTTGAATTCCACCTCCTTCATCAGGTCGCCGATTTCGACCAGTTCCAGCGGGTTGCGCAAGTCAGGCCGGTCCGTGCCGTAGCGCAGCATGGCCTCATGGTAAGTCATGCGCGGGAACGGGTCGGCCAGATCAATACCTTTTACCTGTTTGAACACGGTACGCATCATATCTTCTACCAAGCCGATCACGTCATTCTCATCGACAAACGACATTTCCATGTCAAGCTGGGTAAATTCCGGCTGCCGGTCCGCGCGCAGGTCCTCGTCGCGAAAACAGCGGACAATCTGGTAGTAGCGATCCATCCCGGACATCATCAGCAGTTGCTTGAACAGTTGCGGTGACTGCGGCAGGGCGAAGAAGCTGCCGCGCTGGGTCCGGCTCGGCACCAGGTAATCCCGCGCGCCCTCGGGGGTTGCCCTGGTCAGGACGG
This sequence comes from Gammaproteobacteria bacterium, assembly GCA_965116495.1. Classification (GTDB taxonomy): domain Bacteria; phylum Pseudomonadota; class Gammaproteobacteria; order Eutrophobiales; family Eutrophobiaceae; genus JAAXHV01. The sequence continues at coordinate 2,905,467 of OZ220696.1, forward strand.
GGGTTTCGATATCAAGAAAGCCGCTCCCGTCAAGGTAGTCACGGATGGCCCGGGTGACCCGGCTGCGCAGTTTGATATTTTCCTGCATGGTTTCCCGGCGCAGGTCCACGTAGCGGTAGCGCAGGCGGACATCGTCCTGCACGTTTTCGTCATCCAGTTGGAACGGCGGCGTTTTGGCCTTGTTCAGTATTTCCAGGGTATGCCCCAGCACTTCAACTTCACCGGTCGGCAGGTTGGGGTTGACCGTGCCTTGCGGACGCCTGCGAACACGGCCGGTTATACGGATCACAAATTCATTCCTGAGTGATTCGGCAATTGCAAAAGAATCGGCCCGGTCGGGATCGTAGACAACCTGGGCCAGACCTTCCCGGTCCCTCAGGTCGATAAAGATCACACCGCCGTGATCGCGGCGCCGGTGCACCCAGCCGCACAACGCGACATCCTCACCGATCATATCGGCGGTCAACTGTCCACAACAATGACTGCGCATGGGTTGATCCTGGTTGTCGTACCGGTCAGGCAGGACGGTTCAGCCGTCAACTGCGGCGTTACTGTCCTGCACCAGTTGCCTGACTTTCCCATCGGGCACGATGACACCCATGGAGATAATGAACTTGAACCCGTCTTCAACCGACATGTCCAGTTCTATTATGTCGCGTTTGGGGATCAGCAGGTTAAATCCCGAAGTGGGGTTGGGTGTGGTCGGCAGGTAAATTGACTGAAGCTGAAGATCAGTAATGCCGTGGTCCGTGTCAACCCGTTCATTACTGAGAAAACCGATGCACCAACTGTCCTTGCGCGGATATTCAATCAGCACCACCTTGCGGAACGAGTTGTTCTGTGAAGCCAGTAAGGTGGTGGATATCTGTTTGACGCTGCTGTAGATGTTCCGCACCAGGGGGATTTTCCCAAGCGCCGCTTCCCAGAACAGCACCAGGCGTCGTCCTAGCAGGTTTGCCGCAAACATCCCGGTGAGAACCAGGACGCCGACAGCCAGGACAATGCCGAATCCCGGTATACTGAACCCCAGCAACGCTTCGGGCCGATAATCCGCCGGCAGCAGCAGGATGGTACCGTCCAGGAGATCGATGACGAACTTGATAATGGCCACGGTAATGACCAGCGGCAGCCACACCAGCAGGCCGGCAATAATATATTTTCGCAAGGCAGTCATTTATCTGTAAATCCTGGGCAACGGGTGGCGCTCCAGCATAAAAATCCGGTGCAGCATATCATATTCCGGAGTCATTCGTCCGGGAAAAGGTGGGTCACCCGGCGGGTGGAGAAGCAGCCGCGCTCCCGCCTGACGATTGCGTACCGGGCTTCGTTTCCTTGTCAGCGCCGCCGCTATCCGTTTCTGTGTCCTTGTCCTTATTCCCGTCTTCACCTCCTGTGGTTTTGGCGCTGTCGGAATCCCCGGGTTTGTCATCTTGCTTGGCCAGGTTCCTGCGCGATTTCTCATCCTTGAAATCCGTTTCGTACCATCCGCTACCCTTGAGCCGGAAGGCGACCGGAGACACAAGCTTGCGCAGGGCAGGTTCCTCACAGGCGGGACAATCCGTCAGCCGCTGATCGGAGATCTTCTGCAATTTCTCCAGCCTGTGGCCGCAGGCATGACATTCATATTCGTAAATCGGCAAGACGTTAACCCTCTAATGTTACGGGACAGGAGGAAGATAGTGACGGCTCAGCGGAATTTCAAGTCTTGGAATAATGGGGTCAGGTCAGAAACGGTAAGATGCTTCCACACCCCAGACGCGCGGCGCCCCGACGACGCAACGCTGCATGCCTCCGCCGTTAGCGGGATCAACCAAACTCAGCGTGGTAGCCAGGGCCTGGATAAATATCACCTGGCAGTAATCCTGGCCGAACACGTTATGTACGAAGCCCGAAAATTCCCAGCCATCGTCCGCGCCGCGCAACCCCAGGCGGGCATTGACGATGTCATAGCCCGGCTGCATTGTCTGCGGCGCCTGGTTGGTATCCGCGCCGACGTTCTGGTCGGAAATATACTGGTATTCACCCCGCACGAACCAACCCAGGCCGTGAACCGGTACCCGGTCGGACCACTCGGCCACGAGCGACAGTTGCCATTTCGGCGAGAAGTGGTTCCTCTCTCCCGTCAGGTTCCGGGCCGGCACCTGCCCCGGAGGGAATCCCAGGAACCTGCTCAACTGGACGGATGTCCGGTATTCGGCAATCTCGGCGGGCAGGCTGGTTGCGTTGGTGAAGTTTCCGAAACTGGAATGCAGGTAACTCACACCCAGAACGGTATAGAGCCGGTTCAGGGGACGCGCCTGGATATCCAGTTCCATGCCCTGCTGGGTAAGTTCCTCGACGTTCTGCATAAGGAAATTCACGCCGTCGAACCTGCGGTCCTGGAGATCGTCGATCTCCGTATGAAAATAGTTCAGGCTGACCACTGCCCGGTTATCGAATAACCCGCCCTTGACGCCTATCTCGATATTGTCCACGGTCTCCGTCTCGTACACCCGGTCCGCCCCGGCGGCCTCGGCAACGGAGTCGAAACCTTCGGGGTTGAAACCTCCCGACCTGAAGCCGGTCGCATAGGTGGCGAACAGCATCAGGTTTTCGACGGGAGAATAACTGATATTCGCCAACCAGGTGATCTCTTCCTCATCGTACTCAAGGTCAGGATGTTGTTCCGGTATGCGCAAATCGATAGTGAAGGGATTCTCCGGCGAAGGCGGCGCGGAAATCGGGTTGTTGACCAAGCTGAGAAAGCTGCCGTCCTTGTTGCTGTCGGTCCAGCGCACCCCGCCGGTCACGCGCAGTTGCTCCGTGACATTGAGCGTTAACTGGCCGTACAGCGCGTAGTTGCTGACATCCTGCCTGAAGCGGGTGGCGACGGCATCTCTTTGCGCTGCTTTCTCACAATCTCTAGCCACGCCGCCGGCAATGGCGTTGGCTGCCTGGGGACTGAAGTTGAAACTGGCAAGATAACTCGCGAACAGGTTGCCGACAAAGGGGGAACAGAAGTCCCGCCCATGGTCGAAAGACTGGTTGATACCGTAATCTTCCTGGTAGAAATACGCGCCGGCAACGTATTCGATGAGACCGCCGGTCGGGGATAGCAACTGTAATTCCTGGGAGATGGTTTCCACGTCAAAGAAAGTGACGCGCCGTATCAGGTCCATGGGCAGCCGTATGACGGATTCATTCAGGGTATCGTTGGACCATTTCCGATAGCCGGTCAGGGAACGGACGGTATGATCGCCGATGCGCCAGTTGATGTCGCCGGCAATGCCCCACTGTTCGTCCTCTGCAAAGTCCCGGTGGTCCTGGTGGACCTTATTATCAAAGCCGTTCGCGGCATCCGGCACTTCCCCTGAAGGCATCGTGAGGGGGTCCGTGTGAGACAGGAAACTGCGCAGCGCTAGCAGGTATTCAGGTTGCACAGTCCCGGACAGTACTTCGATCACGCCGCCGCCGTTAATTATCCTGGAGAAATCGGCAGTCAGGGTAATATTAAGGTCCGGGGCAGGTTCAAAAAAGAGCTTGCCGCGCACGCTTCCATCTTCCCAGTTGCCCACGTCATTATCACTGCCGTTTTCGGTGAAACTGTTCTCGCCGAAGCCATCCCGGTCGGAATACTGAAATGCCACGCGGCCGGCAATCCCGGGCGAGAAGGCGCCGCTCAAGGCGCCAGCCACCTGCACGTTGTCATAATTTCCGTATCTGGCCCTGATATTTCCGGAAAATTCTCCCTCGGGCTTCCTGGTGCGTATATTCAAGGCCCCCATGGAGGCGTTACGCCCGAACAGGGTGCCCTGGGGGCCGCGCAGGACTTCGACAATTTCCAGATCCGTGAGGGTGCCTATGACCGAGGACGGCCTCGGGATATAGATCCCGTCGACGAACACCGCCACGCCCGGCTCAATGGCGCTGTTGCCCACCGATCCGACTCCGCGCAGGATGATGCGGTTGTTCGCCAGCTGGCTGGAGAAGGCAAGGCTCAGGTTGGGTGTGTATTGACCGAGCTGTTGCAAGGTGTCTATACCGGAGTCCTCCAGAAACTCCCCGGTGAAGGTGGAGATGGAAATAGGGACATCCTGCAGGGATTGCTCCCGTTTCTGCGCGGTGACAATGATTTCCTCAATAGCCTGTGCGCCGGCGGCGCTGCTTGCCGCGGCCAGGAGTCCGAACACTGTCAGCAGCAATACCAGCGAATTATTGAACGACCTCCGCGAAAAATTAAACATCTCGATTTTTCCCCAGGGTAACGGTCCAGTGCTTCAGACATACGAAGGCGCATATTTTACCACAGATCGGCCCAAATTCCTTGTAGGAAACCCTGTTTAAGTCATAGTTTTCTGCGCCATAGGGATATATCGCCAAAATCTAAAGACAATAAGCCCTTGATTTTGGGCGCTTTTCGGAGTTAACCGTTTACTCTTATGTCTTCAGACCGGAGGTCATACGTCGCAAGGTATCGTCCTTCAACCAGAAGTGGTGATACAGGGCAGCCAGGATGTGTATTCCCAGCAATACCAGGATCACGATTGGAAATATTCCATGCAAATCCCCGATCAGTTCATTCAATGCCTCGTCCTTGTCCATCGGGAACCCCACCTCGAACAGCCCGAAGAACGGTACTTTATAGCCGGCCGTTGCGAACCTGGCCATGCCGTTGAATATCTGGACAAACAACATGATGTACAGTCCGTAGTGAACGGTTCTTGATACTACATGCTGCCAGATAGGAATATGCGGCATCTTTGCGGGAGTGATGTTCAGCCAGCGCCAGATCAGGCGCGCGCTGAGTATGAGCAGCAGCAGCAGGCCGAACGAGGCGTGCAGGAGAATCAACTCAAGTTTTTCCTGGCCCTGCGGCAGATCGGTTGATTGCGAGGCAATTGCCAGCATCACGATAACAAGCACCAGCACCGTCCAGTGAAAAATCTTACTTATCGTTCCATACTCTTTTCCGGTATTTTTAACAGCCATTGCATTTCTCCCGTTCAGTGGTGGGTCGTGCAGGAATCGAACCTGCGACCAACTGATTAAAAGTCAGCTGCTCTACCAACTGAGCTAACGACCCGGAACCAATTCAAGAATTTCGGATTACCCGGACAGCTCCGCGTTGCTGCCCGCCATGCGGGTTTCCGTGTTCAAGACAAACAGAGCAGGAATGATAATACCGGAGATTTCGCCCACGGTAAAATGGGCAACGACCTCCCGGCATCGTTCAGCCTTGTTTGAAAGAGGTGAGTACCTGGGTGTATTCGCTCGGATAAAGGTTCGGGATGGCATACTCCCTGCGTGTCATCTTAATCAGGCCGACCTCCGGCGCATACCATTGTGTCTGCTCAACCTTGATGAGCCGGATCCCAAGCAAGAGGCGCTGCGGCAGGTCGAGGAAACCGACTGCATCAATGCGCAGGCACCGGGAAAAATGGCCTGCGGGCACTTTCACGGATTCATCCATGCTGGTAATGGTATAGTCCATGGTCATGTGCCGGCTGAGCCCGTCCCAGCCGTCTTCCAGTTTTTTCGGCAGATCGAACAACTGCAGCCTTGCCGTGTTGCTCCACTCGGTGCCCACGCGCAACGGATACCCGATGACCCGTTCGACACGCTCGTCACCAGGAGAGGTACGGCTGATGCCCTCCGTTGATTTGGTAAAGAAATATTTCCTGCCGTTTGCGTATATTTTCGGGTAGTACCTGTTTGCGCCCACAGTCCGGGGCCGGAGATTACGCACAATGGATTTCTGTGTGACCACTCCCTGAATAACCGGCATCGTTCTGCTGATATCATAATTCCATTCATATCCGGGCGTCACCGGGAAGTAACCTGCAGCAGGCCTGTCGCAGGCGCAGAGCAGCAACGTCCCAAACAGGCAGAAGCTGATATATACGGTTGCAGGTCCGCGTTGATTTGCTTTTTGGTCCGCAGTCGGGGACATACTGCCCGGTCCGCAGACTGTCCCGATCATTTTCTCAACTTCATATCCCGTTCCAGTTGCAGCTCCTGCTCCAGGAATGCCATCCGCGCCTTGATACGTTCCGTCTGATAATAATCCGGGCGGGGCGCCTGCTGGCGCAACAGGTGTTTGAGTTGTTCAATTGCCACCTGGGTCTCGCCGGTAAGAAAATAGTATTCTGCATTGGCTATACTGGATTCGACCTCGTTGCCTGCTTCGGCCTCGGCCCGGGTCAGGTAATCGAAATAGGTGATATCGGGGGCCTGGAACTTGCCGTATTCGCGCAGCTTTTCACGGGCGGGATAAGGTTGCCCGGCTTTCAGCAAGGCATTGGTATAGTTCAGCACCAGCGGGCGGTAGTCCGGGTAGAGTCGTTCTGCTTTTGAGAAAATCCGGAATGCTACGTCATAGTTCCCTTGGTTAACCTCAACATCTGCCGCGGCAAGCAGGTAAGCGATGTTTTCCGGGTCGCCGGACAGCAACAGGCGCGCCTGTTCCCGCGCCAGTGTATATTGGCCGTCCGCGGTCAATGCAATGATGTAGCCGTACCGATCAGCGTCCCTGTCGCGCCCCGGTTCTGCAGCGGCAAGCCGGCGGGCAAAAATCTCGACGGCGCGGCGCGGCGTTTTCTGGGACCTGGCAACCAGTTTGGCCCTGACCAGGGGAAAGCTCCGGCTTTCATCCTGGGCGCGCGTGCCCGCATAGGCTGCCGACCGCGCGGCGGCATCGGCAATCCGCCGCGTCGTCAGGGGATGGGTGCGAAGGAACTCCGGCGCCTGGGCGGAATAACGTGAACTCTGTTGCAGTTTTCTGAAGAATCCCGACATCCCCCGGGGATCGAATCCCGAGCGCGCCAGCAACTGGATCCCGATGCGGTCCGCTTCCTGCTCGTTGGTCCGGGTGAAATTGATCCGTGCCTGCGCCGAAGCGCCCTGCACCGCCATGAGCGCGGCCTGCCCTGCTTCGGGGTTCTGGGTGGCGACCAGGATGGCACCCAGCATGGCAGCCAGCGTCGGTATGCTCATTTTTTTTGAGATTTCCACGGACCTTGCCATGTGCTTCTGGGTCACGTGGGCGATTTCATGGGCCATGACGCCGGCGAGCTCGCTTTCCGAGTCGGAATTCAGTATCACGCCGCTGTTGATCCCGACAATGCCGCCGGGTGCGGCAAACGCGTTGATCAACGGATCGTTAATGACAAAAAAGGTGAACTGCTGTTCGTTGTTGTCGCTCTGGGAAACCAGCCGGTAGCCGATTGACTCTATATAGGTGTTGATTTCAGGATCGGAGATGATATCCGCCTGTTTTCTTACCTGGCTGAGAAACGCCTGTCCCAGGCGTCTTTCAAACTCAGGGCTCAGCAGACCCCCGGTTGAATCGCCGATATCCGGTAAGTCCAGGGTCGTCACCTCGGCCACGGCCGGGGCGCACAGGAAAAAAGCAAGCAGGAGGCTGATTCCTGTTTGTTTCATCAGGCTGATTTATCCGTTATGATGTTGTATTAGAGTTTCCCAAACTGACAGGGTTCACGTCAGCGCGGCTACGCAAACGGGCGCTTCATTACAATGCAAACTCATACTTTTGAATCCAGGCTATCGTCATTCCGGCGCAAGCCGGAATCCAGTCAAATAAATGTCTCCTTATAACAATAAAGATGGTTTGTCCACTGGATTCCGGCATTCGCCGGAATGGCGGCTTGATGGTGTAACATAGCGCATTTTCAACGCCAGACATAGAGGAACATTCAATGGCCGCGGCTAAAAACGCTTTTTATGCTCAATCGGGCGGGGTGACCGCCGTCATCAATGCCAGCGCCTGCGCCGTGATAGAAACCGCGCGCCGGCATCCCGACAAAATCGCCAACGTCTACGCCGGACGTAACGGCATCATCGGCGCGTTGACTGAGGATATGATTGACACGGGAAAGGAGCCCGCCGCGGCCATCGGCGCGTTACGCCATACACCCTCGGGCGCTTTCGGATCGTGCCGCTACAAGCTGAAGGGGCAGGAAGACAGCCGGGCTGAATATGAACGCTTGATCGAGGTCTTCAAGGCCCATGACATCGGTTACTTTTTCTATAACGGCGGCGGGGACTCAGCCGACACCTGTCACAAGGTCTCGCAACTGTCGGCACAATGGGGTTTCCCGATACAGGCAATACATATTCCCAAGACGATAGATAATGACCTGCCCGTCACCGACAACTGCCCCGGGTTTGGTTCGGTAGCCAAGTATGTCGCGGTGTCGGTACGCGAGGCGTCCTACGACGTGCGGTCAATGGCGAAGACGTCCACCAAGGTATTCATTATGGAAGTCATGGGCCGGCATGCCGGCTGGATTGCCGCCGCGGGCGGCCTGGCGGCAGACCGGGAGAATGATATCCCGGTGGTGGTCCTGTTTCCCGAAATCCCGTTCGACCAGGATGGCTTTCTTGCCAGGGTACGGGATTGTGTTGCGCACTATGACTACTGTTCCGTTGTGGTTTCGGAAGGCGCGCGCTGGCCTGACGGCCGCTTTCTCGCGGAACAGGGCACGACGGACGCCTTCGGTCATGCCCAACTGGGCGGCGCAGCGCCCCTGGTGGCAAACCTGGTCAAGCAGCAACTGGGATACAAATATCACTGGGCTGTCGCCGATTACCTGCAACGCGCGGCGCGCCACATCGCCTCGAAGACCGATGTTGAACAGGCTTATTCCCTGGGCAGGGCTGCCGTGGAGCTGGTCCTGGCCGGGCACAACGCGATCATGCCTGTAATTGTGCGTACATCCGACAACCCGTATCGCTGGGAAATCGGTCAGGCGGACCTGGCGCACGTGGCCAACGCCGAGAAATTCATGCCCAGGGAATTCATCAGTGATGACGGTTTCGGCATCACTCAAGCGTGCCGAAGCTACCTGGAACCCCTGATCCAGGGAGAAGACTATCCTCCCTACCGGAACGGCATGCCCGATTATGTGCGCCTGCAAAACGCGCCGGTTGCAAAAAAAATACGCGCCGGGTTTGAACTTCGCCGCTAAATCTATAAACTGTCTGGCTTTGATGTTCGGGGTCAGAGTAAAAATACGTGACTGTAGAGCAACACATTCTGCCGGATTGACCGTATTTTTACTCTGACCCCTGGTATCATCCGTGTAGCGCGCACCTGAACGCGCATCAACCACAAAACTTATCACTTAAAGGAGCACACAATGTCGTCATTGGACATCGCCTTGATATGCAGTGTCATCGCCATCCTGTATGGCATCTTTTCCGTACGCTGGATACTTGCACAGCCCGAAGGAAACGAACGTATGCGGGAGATCGCAACGGCCATACAGCAGGGCGCATCCGCCTACCTTAACAGGCAGTACACCACCATCGGCGGGGTCGGCGTTATCCTGTTTATCGTGCTGGGTCTGGTGCTCGACTGGTACACGGGATTCGGATTTCTAATCGGCGCCCTGTTCTCCGGCGCCGCGGGCTATATCGGCATGAACATTTCCGTGCGCGCCAACCTGCGTACTGCCGAGGCGGCCAACACAGGTATGGATGCAGCATTGAAGGTTGCCTTCCGGGGCGGCGCGATTACCGGCCTGCTGGTCGTCGGTCTGGGCCTGCTGGGCGTGGCCGGCTACTACGCCGTGCTGCAGAAAATGGGCGTCGACAGCGACACCATCCTCCATGCCCTGATCGGACTCGGTTTCGGCGGTTCCCTGATTTCCATTTTTGCCCGGCTGGGCGGCGGCATCTTCACCAAGGGCGCCGATGTCGGCGCGGACCTGGTGGGGAAGGTGGAAGCCGGTATCCCGGAAGACGACCCGCGCAACCCCGCGGTGATTGCGGACAACGTCGGCGACAACGTCGGCGATTGCGCCGGGATGGCGGCCGACCTGTTTGAAACCTATGCAGTTACCGTAATAGCTACCATGTTGCTGGGCAGCCTGGTGGTCCCGGGGAATGAAAACATCGTGCTCTATCCGCTGGTGCTGGGCGGCGTTTCCATCATCGCCTCGGTCGTTGGTTGTTTCTTTGTCAAGGCCGGTGAGAACGGCAGTATTATGGGCGCCCTGTATAAAGGACTGATCGTTGCCGGCATTCTGGCCGCCATCCTGTTTTATCCCGTCACGAACTGGATGATGGCAGGCGTCGGCGGCATGTCGGCCGGATCCCTCTACGGCTGTGCGCTGATCGGCCTGGCGCTGACCGCAGCCCTGGTCTGGATTACGGAATATTACACCGGCACCGAGTACGGGCCGGTAAAACACATTGCTGCCGCATCGGAAACCGGCCATGCCACCAATATCATCGCCGGTCTCGGCGTATCCATGAAAGCGACCGCGCTGCCGGTGCTGGCAGTCTGCGCCAGTATCTGGGGCGCCTACGAACTGGCCGAACTGTACGGCATTGCCATTGCCGCGACGGCGATGCTGTCAATGACCGGCATCATCGTCGCCCTGGACGCGTTCGGACCCATTACCGATAACGCCGGTGGCATCGCCGAGATGGCCGACCTGGATGAAAAAATCCGCAATATCACCGATCCCCTGGACGCAGTGGGCAATACCACCAAGGCCGTTACCAAGGGTTATGCCATCGGATCAGCCGGCCTGGCTGCCCTGGTATTGTTCGGTGACTACACCCACGCCCTCGAGCAGGCCGGTATCCACGTTGAATTTTCCCTGTCTGATCCGATGGTGATCATCGGCCTGTTTATCGGCGGCCTGGTGCCATTCCTGTTCGGCGCCATGGCCATGGAAGCGGTCGGCCGCGCGGCCGGTTCGGTGGTGCTGGAAGTCCGCCGCCAGTTTCGCGAGATCCCTGGAATCATGGACGGCACAGGCAAGCCGGATTATTCACGCGCCGTGGACCTGCTGACCAAGTCGGCCATCAAGGAAATGATTATTCCCTCCCTGTTACCGGTGCTGGTGCCGATCGTCGTCGGCAAGGTGTTGGGACCCGTGGCGCTGGGCGGCCTGTTGCTTGGAACGATAGTGACCGGCCTGTTTGTCGCCATATCCATGACCGCGGGCGGCGGCGCCTGGGATAACGCCAAGAAATATATTGAAGACGGCAATCTCGGCGGCAAGGGCTCGGAAGCACACAAGGCCGCGGTCACCGGCGATACCGTCGGTGATCCCTACAAGGACACCGCCGGCCCGGCAGTCAACCCGCTTATCAAGATCATCAATATCGTCGCCTTGCTGATCGTGCCGTTGCTATAGGAGCAGGGCACAGGAACCGGCATCATGTTTGTCACTGCGTTCCTGGTATTCGTTGTCCTGAATGAGCCGCACCATTTTTCCATGCTCGATTTATGGGAGAAGAAATGCAACGGCGGTGACGTCGTTGCCTGTCAGCGGTTCGAGGACGCCCAGGCCGGAGCCAGGAAGCTCGAGCGGCTGGATAGCCTGGCACTGCGTTATGGAGAGAACGCGAACCGGGATGCACTGGAAGAAGACGGCAGACCCCTGCTGAACCTTGCCTACATGGAGGTGATGGAAGACTTTATCGAAGCCGAACACGAGGCGGGTGACACGGAACTGGACTATGACGACGACGACGTCAGTTACTGCGCCGACCATTTTCATAATTACTGGGTAAACAGAAAATTATGGTGGCCTACCGACGTCAACGGCGATCCGAGCTGGACGGATATCTATTATTACATCGTCGACCACTATTACGGGATCTGCCTGCGGCGCCATTTCAACCGGCGTTAACCCACATGTTCCACAGGCTGCAGGTTAACAACCTGCTGAGCCGCGACCGCATATAACATGCGGCGATGGCGGGTTTTTGTTCGGCCTGCGGGGCAGTCGGCAGGCTCAGGAAGGCGCTGGCATCACGCCGTGTTTTGACAACAGTTGCGCAGTTTCATACAGGGGCAGCCCCATGATCCCGGAGTAGCTTCCCTCTATTCTTGATATAAATATCGCTGCCCTGTCCTGGATACCGTACCCTCCCGCCTTGTCATAGGGCATATCACTGTCGCAATAGGCTTCACATTCCCGCACAGTAAGCGATTTGAACCAGACCCTGCTCTCGCTCAACCTGTATTCGGGCCGGTCATGCAGGAGCACCACGGCGCTGAGCACCCGGTGTGCCCTGCCGGACAGCGACATGAGCATCTCGATCGCTGCACCCCGGTCCGGTGGTTTTCCCAGAATACGGTTATCCAGGATAACTTCGGTATCGGCTGCGAGAATCGGCAACCGTTGCAGTCTGGCCGGTGCCGCCGCTTCAGCTTTTGCCGCGGCTACCCGTGCAACATAGCCCTCGGCAGATTCATCCTCACCCCTGAGTTCCTGCACGTCTACGTGCATGACTTCATAAGCAATACCTATCTGATCGAGAAGCTGCTTCCGCCGCGGCGACCTGGAAGCCAGGTAGATTTGCCTGTGCGGACTGGTCACGAGTGGCCGCTGGCCCGATCGGTCACGGACCAGAGTTTTTCCAGTTGGTAATATTCCCGGGAAGTCGGGTGCATGATATGGGCAATCACGTCGCCGAAATCGATCAATATCCATTCTGCCTGGCTTTGCCCTTCCACTCCCAGCGGCCGGATGCGCCGTGTTTTCATCGTTTCGATTACCTTATCAGCAATGGCCTTCACCTGGCGGTTCGATCGGCCGCTGGCAATGATCATGAAATCCGTCATGGTCGTCAATGTACGCACATCAAACGTTTGCACGTCCTCAGCCTTCACATCATTCATCGTATCGGTAATCAGTTGGGCGATGCTGTTCATAGGTATAACCTGTTCTCCTTGATATAGTTGTGGACGCCGGGCGGCAGGAAATCCCCTGTATCGTCACGGCTGCGCAAACGCGTGCGCATTTGTGCAGAGGAGACTTCCGGGATGGACACAGCCACGTTATGGATAAAACCGCTGGGGTTTGCGTGCAGGGCGGCCGCAGAGGAGCAGCCCCGTCCGGCACAAAATGCCCGCATTCTCTCATCCCGGGGACCGTCGCTGCGCGGCTTCCTGTCGATCACCACCAGGTGCGCATAATCCGTCAATTCCTGCCAGCGGCGCCAGGCAGGCAGCGCGTCGAACGCGTCCTTGCCCATGATGAAACACAGGGGTTGCTGCCCATACCTGCCACGCAGGTCGATCAGGGTATCGATAGTATAGGATGTGCCGCCGCGTTTAAGCTCTGCATCGTTGACGACCAGTTGCGGATAGGGTTGTAGTGCCTGCTCCAGCATGGCCAACCGGTGTTGCCCTGTTGCTGCAGTAGCTTTATGCGGGGGGATATGCGCGGGCACGAAATTGACTTCCTGCAGATCCAGGGCCTGCATACACTCCAGCCCCATGCGGACATGGCCCACGTGAACCGGATCAAATGCGCCGCCGAGCAAGCCGATGGGTTTTCCCTTACTCACTCGTTCATGCTATGTGTACGGGGTCAGGTCGCACATTGCACACTCAAAGGCACGAACTCCATTGATAACTTAATGTGTGCAATGTGCGACCTGACCCCGTACACTATTTTCTGATATGGCCATCACCGATGACAATAAACTTCTGTGAGGTCAGTCCCTCAAGCCCGACCGGCCCGCGCGCGTGAAATTTATCCGTGCTGATGCCGATTTCGGCGCCCAGGCCGTATTCATATCCGTCTGCAAACCGGGTCGAGGCATTCACCATGACCGAACTCGAATCGACCTCGGCCAGGAAGCGCCTGGCGTGACTCATGTTTTCCGTCACTATTGCGTCGGTATGCCTGGAACCGTAGTGTTCGATGTGCCCCATTGCTTCGTCCAGGCCGCTGACTATCTTCAGCGACATCACCGGCGCCAGGTACTCCGTATAATAGTCAGCATCCGCCGCCAGTTTTATGCCGGGAAGAAATTGCCGGGAATGTTCGTCACCCCGGATTTCCACGCCGGCCTCTTCATACATGGGTCCGAGACGCGCAAGTACCGTCTCAGCGACAGGTTCTGCCAGTAACAGACATTCCATCGTGCAGCAGGTACCGTAGCGCTGGGTCTTGGCATTATAGGCGATGGTCACCGCCTTCTCCACGTCCGCATCGGCGTCCACGTACACATGGCAAACCCCGTCCAGGTGTTTTATGACCGGCATCCTGGCCTCATTGCTGATGCGCTCAATCAATCCCTTGCCGCCGCGCGGGATGATCACGTCAATATATTCCCTGAGGGCCAGCAGTTCTCCCACGGCAGCCCGGTCGGTGGTTTCAACCACCTGTACTGCGGTGCCGGGCAATCCTGCGTCCCACAGGCCGGCTTCGATGCACCCGGCAATGGCCTTGTTCGAATGGATTGCCTCCGATCCGCCCCTCAGGATCACCGCGTTGCCCGATTTTATACACAGGCCTGCGGCATCTGCCGTGACATTGGGTCTGGACTCGTAAATGATCCCCACTACCCCCAGTGGAACCCGCATACGTCCCACCTGGATCCCGGTCGGGCGATAGTTCATCGCCGAAATCTCTCCGATGGGATCGGCCAGCCCGGCAACCTGCAACAAGCCGTCGGCCAGGGCGTCCAGTCGCGCCGGGGTCAATTCGAGACGATCCAGAAGCGGCGCCGCCAAGTGATTCTTGTGCGCCGCGTCGAGGTCGGCGCCGTTAGCCTCGAATAATTGTGCGCGCCGTTCCGAAACGGTCTCAGCGATGGCAATGAGCGCAGCGTCTTTCAACCCGGTGTCGGCGCGCGCCATGGCCCGCGCCGCGTCCCGCGCGGTCCGGCCCATGGTGTGGATATAATCACGGATATTCATATTGTTATTGTGCTTTTTCCAGCCTGTAACCGGCCAGGGCAAACATAAATTTCTCCAGCATCTGCCAACTGTCTTTCACAACGGCGCCCTTCAGGGCCTTATCAATTTCCAGCGCCTCTGCCAGCAGGGCGGTCAACCGGCCGGGACTGAAACGGCGCATCAGTGTGTTGATCCCCTTGCTGTGCTGTTCCAGGACCCTGTGTTCCTTAAACGCCTGCTGTCGTGGTTTTCCCCGGGCGATTTCATGGGAAATGGAACTGGCCCGGCGAAAACCCCACATCAGGGCGCCGTAGACATGGAGCGGCTCTATGCCTTCATTCTTCAGGCCCCGCAACATCCTCAGGGTGCGTTCCGGATTGCCCAGGAACACGTTCTCAATGAGGTCGAACACCTCATAGCGGGCGCTGTCTACCACCATATTCAGCACATCGCTGCTGTCAATGTCCGCCCGATCCACAAGCAACGCCAGTTTTTCTATTTCCTGCCTTGCCGCAAGCAGGTTTCCCTCAACCTTTTGCGCTATCAGGACGGCAGCCTCCCTGTCAATCCGTTTATTCCGTTGCCGGCAACGCGCCATGATCCAGCCCGGCAACTGCGCCGGCACGACCGGCCAGACCTGTATGCAACAGCCGCTTTTTTCCACGGCCCTGAACCATTTTGCCTGCTGGGTCTTCCTGTCGATACGATCCGAGGTCAGCAACAGGAGGTTGTCCGGCGAGCACGCGTTCGCATAATCGGTTAAGGCTGCGCCGCCTTCCCTGCCGGGTTTCTGACTGCCCAGCCTCAGTTCGATAATGCGTTTGCTGGAAAACAGGGACAGGCTGGCGCCGGCCTCATGCAACCGGCCCCAGTCAAACCCGGTATCGACATCCAGGACAGTCCGCTCCTCGTAGCCCAGGGCGCGCGCCCGTTTGCGTATCAAATCACTCGCTTCTTGCAGTTGCAGGGGTTCGTCTCCGCTGATGCAATAGAGCGGCAGAAGTTCAGGCTTGATCAGGTGCGCCGTGAGTTGCTCTGCCTTCAGACGCATGTGCCGGTTATTCAGTCAGCGTATTCAAGCGGCGTATGATCTGGGTCGCAGCCTGTTGGATCAGTTCTTCCTTGATTATCTCCTCCTCGGCAAATTTCCCCAGCGCCGCGTCTTCATCAAAGGCATAGTCCCCCCTGACCCGGATGACCTGATTCAACACCAGCAGTTCCCCGCCGGCTTGGCTGATGCTGATGCGGGTGGAGAAAACAACCTGGTATTCCTCAACCTTGCCGGTATCGGGAGAGACGCTCAATACCTGGCGGACGAATTCCTCACCACCCAGGGTCAACGCATAGTCGGCCCCCTCCAGGCTGTCCATGACAATTACGCCAGCATCCGACAACTGTGATTTCACCGCGGCGCCAAGCTCGCTGGCGGCAGTTGCCACGACATGGATGTGATACCCGCTATCCGCTTTAACCTGCGGGCTCTGGCCGCGCAAATGGTAACCACAACCCTGCGCCAGAATCGAGACAAAGAGAACAACGTGCAAAAGTGGGATTCTCATGCGCGCAAAGGATACGGCTTTCCGCGGCATGATACAAGGAAAACCCGGGCATGGCCGGCTTGGCGCGTCAGCGGCCGGTTCTGCTATCCCACGACGATGTTGACCAGGCGTTGCGGCACAACGATGACTTTCTTTACCTGTTTCCCGCTGATATGCCGTTGTACGTTCTCATTGTCCAGTGCGGCCGCCTGGATCAGCTCTTCAGAGGCGTCCGGCAGGGTAACGATCTGTGCCCGCTTTTTTCCGTTTACCTGCACCACCAGCTGACATTCATCTTCGATCAGGGCCGCGGCATCCGCGCGGGGCCAGGCGGCATCGATCAGGGCCGTCTGCTGGTCCATGGCGCGCCAGATTGCATCGGTGATATGCGGAATGATGGGTGACAGGAGCAGGACCATGACCTCCAGCCCTTCCCGCCGGACTGCCCTGGCATTGCCGGATTCATCGTTCATGCGGTTCAGCGCGTTCAACAGTTCCATTACCGCGGCAATGGCGGTGTTGAAGGTATAGCGCCGGCCGATGTCATCATTGACCTTGACGATGGTCCGGTGGATCTTGCGGCGTACATCGCGCTGCTCACTGGTATAGGGGACCAGCTCTGCGCGGGGACTGTTCCGGTAATTCTGCAAGGCGAATTTCCACAGCCGTTTGAGAAACCGGTGGGCGCCCTCAATCCCCGAATCCGACCACTCCAGGCTCTGATCCGGCGGCGCGGTAAACATGACGAACAGGCGTACGGTATCGGCGCCGTATTTATCGATCATGTCCTGCGGGTCGACGCCGTTATTCTTTGATTTGGACATCTTTTCCATTTTGCCGATGATCACCGGCAGGCCGTCCTCCCTGAGGCGGGCCGCGCTGATCCTGCCCCGGGCGTCACGCTCGAACTCCAGGTCGTTTCGGTTGTAATAGGTCCTGCGCCCCTGCTCTTCCCGGTAAAAGGTTTCTGCGACGACCATCCCCTGGGTCAACAGGTTCGTGAACGGCTCCCCGTAGCGGGTCAAACCCTGGTCTCGCATGAGTTTCAGGAAAAAGCGCGCGTACAGCAAATGTAACACCGCGTGTTCTATGCCTCCCACGTACTGGTCCACCGGCAGCCAGTAATCGGCCCGGGCATCCACCATGGCTTCGTTATTATCGGCGCTGCAGAAGCGCGCAAAATACCAGGAGGATTCGAAAAACGTATCGAAGGTATCGGTTTCCCGGCGCACCAAACGGCCGGTTTCCGGATGGCGCGCATGCAAAAACTCATCTATGTCCCTGAGCGGCGAGCGCACGCCCGAGAACTCAATCTGTTCCGGCAATACCACGGGTAGTTCAGCCGCAGTAACGGGATCTGAATTCCCGTCCTCATCGGTGATGATGGGAATCGGACAGCCCCAGTAACGCTGCCTGGCTATCCCCCAATCGCGCAACCGGTAGTTGACCTTGCGCGCGCCGCGCCCGCATTCCTCCAGCCTCCCGGCAATGGCAGCAAATGCCTGTTCGGAAGTCAGGCCGTCAAAATCCCCGGAATTTTTCAATACACCCTTAACCTCGCAGGCACCGCCATCCAGGTTCAACTCACTGCCGTCAGCAGGGTATACGACCGGCCTGATGGCAAGATCATATTTTTTTGCGAATTCCCAGTCTCGCTGATCATGCCCCGGGACGCCCATCACGGCACCGGTGCCATAACCCATCAGGATAAAATTGGCCGTCCATACGGGCAACGCTTCCCCGGTAAGCGGATGCAGCGCGTACAGCCCCAGCGGCACCCCTTCTTTTTCCATGGTTTCCAGTTCGGCTTCCGTCGACCCGGCGCGACGGTGCCTGTGCAGAAAGTCGGCAACACCTGCGTTTTCCGCGGCAACGGCAACGGCCAGAGGATGCTCCGCAGCCAGCGCCAGGTAACTGACGCCGAACAAGGTGTCGGGTCGTGTGGTAAACACAGCGAGAGTGTCGGCGTTCCCTGACAGCTGGAACTCGACCTCCACCCCTTCCGAACGGCCTATCCAGTTCTTTTGCATGGTTCGCACCGACTCGGGCCAGCCGGGCAGGTTGTCAAGCTCCCCCAGCAGTTCCTCTCCGTATTCAGTAATTTTCAAAAACCACTGAGGTATTTCCTTCCTTTCCACAACCGCGCCGGAACGCCAGCCCCGGCCGTCGATCACCTGTTCATTGGCCAGGACGGTCTGGTCAACGGGGTCCCAGTTGACGGGCGTAGTCTTTTTGTAGACCAGGCCTTTTTTATATAACTCGGTAAAAAACCATTGTTCCCAGCGGTAATAGTCCGGTTTACAAGTCGCGATCTCCCGGTCCCAGTCGTAGGCAAAGCCCAACCGTTTTAACTGGGTGCGCATGTAATCGATGTTCCGGTACGTCCATTCCGCCGGCGCTACCCGGTTCTCTATTGCCGCATTCTCCGCGGGCAGGCCAAAAGCATCCCAACCCATGGGCTGGAGCACGTTCTTGCCCTGCAGGCGCTGGTAACGGGCTATCACGTCGCCGATGGTGTAATTACGTACGTGGCCGATATGCAGTTTCCCGCTGGGATAAGGAAACATGGACAGACAATAAAACTTTTCCCTGTCGGGGTCTTCCGTCACCTTGAAGGAGCTGTTTTGCTCCCACGCTGCCTGGACTTCGAGTTCAATTTTCCGGGGTTGGTATGCTACATCCATCTCGTATGATCTTGTCTGCATCAAACGGCAAAGCATACAGTAGAGGGATTGTGATGAACAAGTGCAAAAGTTATCAGCGACCGTCCCCGCCTGCCGGGAACTGCTAAACAGGGGCGGCCTTGAACCCCGCCCCCGATCGCACTTTGTAATACCTTTTCCTGACGGTTTGTTATTCGGCAGGCTCGCCGACCGTCAGGAGGGCCCTGTTTTTTTCAACCAGGGTCTGGCCTATGCCCCTGATATGGGTCAATTCCTGTACTGAATTGAAGCCGCCGTTTTGTTCCCTGTAGTTGATAATCCTTTCGGCGTAGCTTTCACCGATACCGCTCAGGGTCATCAGCGTTTCCTTATCCGCCGTATTGATGTCAACCGCATCCCTGGCAAGAAGTAATGCCGGCAGGCAGAGTAACATGAGGACAGCAAGTCTCCTTAGTAATTGCATAATGGTCTCCTTCTGTTTGAAAGTTTGTATTCCGTGATCCTTGACCACACAGGGAAGTTTAACAATCGCACCGGTACGGACAAGAAAAAGATTGCCCGGTTTGTGGGAAAAATCACAAATCGTGTCAGAATTACTTACGCTGCGTCACGCCGCCACACCCTGTCAAGGCCATGTTATAATCATTAATATCTTTGATTTTCAATAAGTTATGTTTAAATAATCCGTCAGACCAAGCATTTTTCTGGGCGTGTCCGGCTTCTCGAAGGACAGTCTGTATACCCTTAAAGAGATTCTGGTTTATACTACACACATATGCCGGGCGAACGTAGCCGGGCCCTGTTATTAACGGGCAAAACAACCTGTGAGCAACCTATAGAAAAATGAGTCCAGTCACCAGGCAAACAAGTTGTCCACAGACAATAAAGTGGAAAGGAGCATTAAGGAGGATCAAAAAAATGCGATACTCTTTTGATTTTAATGGAATAAATAAGTTTTCCAGAAACAAAGACGCTTAATAACAACAAGATGGTACTATGAATCTAACTATTACTAGAGAACAACTCCTGCCAGCGCTGAACAGCGTCTGCGGGGTTGTCGACAGCCGACCGACCCTTACCATCCTTGCAAATCTCCTTGTCAGTATTTCCCCTCAGCAGATCCGACTGACATCTACAGACATGGAGGTGGAACTTTCCGCATCCATTTCAGGCGAGTTCGGTTCCTCCGGGGACATAACCATACCTGCGCGGAAGCTCTTGGATATTTGCCGAGCGCTGCCGGAAGATGCGCAAATGACGCTTGCAATTGAGAATGACCGGGTGAACCTGACATCAGGCCGGAGCCGGTTTTCCTTACTGTCTTTACCTGCACAGGAATTTCCCCTGGTCGAACCGGGCGAAACAGATGCCAGCTTCACTATTGCCCAACAGTTGTTTAAATCGTTGCTGGACAGGACTGCTTTTGCCATGGCCAGGCAGGATGTCCGCTATTACCTTAATGGCGTTTTACTTGAGGCGCAGCACAATAGCCTGCGCGCGGTTGCAACAGACGGTCACAGGCTCGCCCTGAGTGATGTTGACGCTGTTATTCCTACAGAAGAAAAAAAGCAACTAATCGTTCCGAGAAAGGGGGTGCAGGAACTGCTGCGGCTGTTGGGGGAAACAGGTGACGAAACGGAAATCGTCATGAGTAAAAACCATGTCCGTATCGCGTTGGACAACCTGGTTTTTACCAGCAAACTGATTGACGGCAAATACCCGGACTATAACCGGGTGATCCCTGAACCGTCAGTGCATCCGGTACTGGCACAGCGGGAACAGCTCAGACAGAGCTTAAGCCGGGCCTCGATCCTCTCCAGCGACAAATACCGGGGTGTGAAAATCACGCTGGAGCAGAATAAACTGCGGGCGCTTGTTCATAACCCGGAACACGAACAGGCGGAAGACGAGATTGACGTGGAATATACGGGAGAGAATCAGGAAGTCGGGTTTAACGTTTCCTACCTGCTCGATGCTGTCAGCATCATTCCAACCGACCGGGTCAGGCTTTCCGTGTCATCCCCGAAAAGCGGTTGTCTTGTGTTGCCGGAGGAAGGGGAAGGGAGCAAATATATCGTCATGCCGCTGCTGCTGTAAGCGTCTGAACAACCCATGCAATACCTGCATCTGTGCTGCCAATGCATATAGAATGGCTGCAGGTCAGAAATGTTCGTAATTTGTCCAATCTGAGGATTGAGCCGGGTCCTGGGCTTAATATCGTTTATGGCCCAAACGGCAGTGGTAAAACAGCGCTGCTGGAAGCCATCTACTTTCTGGGGCGATGCCGTTCTTTCCGCACGCCGGGGATAAACCGTGTTATTCGTCACCACCAAAAAGAATTACAGGTCAGCGCCGGCATGCGCATGCCGGATCGCTCCCTGGTTGTAACCGGGGTAGAACGCAGCAGGTCAGCGATAACCATTCGTTACAACAACCGGACTGTTCGCAGGGTATCGGAACAGGCGGCACAAATCCCTGTTATCACGATAACACCGGACAGCCACGGGCTGGTTTCCGGAAGCCCCGTGTACCGCAGGCGCTGGCTGGATTGGGCGATGTTTCACGTGGAACCAAACTATATTGAGGCCTGGCGGGATTACTATAAGGCACTGAAAAACCGAAACAGTTTGTTGCGCAGAAAGAAAGTAGAACAACTGGAAGCGTGGGAACAGGCCATGTGCCGGGCTGCCGGGATTATAAACAAGCAGAGGGACGCTTTTATTACTGACTTATCTGAAGAACTGGCAGGGACCGCACAGCAGCTTGATATACCACTGGTTGCGCTTGAGTATGACCGGGGCTGGGCGCCCGGTGATGACCTGGCGAAATTTCTCGCGACACAGCGCATGGGGGACCTGGAAAGAGGGGTGACCCGCTACGGTATCCACAGGAGTGAAGTGGTGATACGCCAGGACGGAAGAGACATCGGACACTTTTATTCCCGCGGCCAGATCAAGCTGTGTATCATAGCATTGTCTCTGGCCCAGGAGAGGGTATTCAGGCACAGGATGAGGCGCGCGCCTATTATCCTTTTGGACGATTATGGGGCAGAGTTGGACGTGGCCGGACAGCATCGTGTTATTGACGTGCTGGCGGGTCTGGGGGGCCAGACTTTCATTACGACTACGGGAAAAATCCCGGCATGTGCGCACGGTAAACAGAAAATGTTTCACGTGGAACAAGGCGTCCTCGTAACGTGACGGGAGGCCTTGTGCTGCCGCTGATTATGTTGCGGTGAACAATGGGAATATGCTAAAATGCCTTTTTTGTTACGGGGCTAAGCGGTGGATAACAACAGTTACGATTCTTCAAAAATCAAGGTCTTAAAGGGGCTCGAGGCAGTCAAGAAACGCCCCGGTATGTATATCGGCGATACGGATGACGGCACCGGCCTGCACCACATGGTTTTTGAAGTGGTGGATAACAGCGTAGATGAAGCCCTGGCCGGGTACTGTACGGAGATAAGGGTAATAATCCACACGGATGAGTCCGTCACGGTGGCTGACAATGGTCGGGGAATCCCGGTCGGCGCACATGCGGAGGAGGGAGTATCCGCAGCTGAAGTGATCATGACAACGCTGCATTCCGGCGGAAAATTCGATGATAATTCATACAAGGTGTCCGGCGGGTTGCATGGGGTCGGGGTGTCGGTGGTGAATGCATTGTCCAGATCACTGGAAATGACCATTTGCCGTGACGGATACATCTTCAAGCAGAAATACCGGGACGGGAAACCTCTGGCTGCCCTGGAACAAACCATTCCTTCGGATCAGACCGGAACGGAAATCCGCTTTTTACCCAGCAACAAGGTTTTCACGAACATAGAATTCCATTATGACATCCTGGCAAAACGGCTGCGCGAACTGTCGTTTCTTAACTCCGGGGTAAAGATCGAGTTGTGGGACGAGCGCAACGGAAAACACGGTTTGTTTGAATACAAGGGGGGTATTGCAGAATTTGTACAGCATTTGAACCGGAACAAGACGCCGCTGCATGAGACAGTCATCAATATTGACGTGGAACGTGAAGGAACAGTCGTTCAACTGGCCATGCAATGGAATGATTCATACCAGGAAAACATCTTCTGTTTTACCAACAATATTCCGCAACGGGATGGCGGTACGCATCTTGCCGGATTTCGTGGCGCGCTGACGCGCAGTTTAAACAACTACATGGAGCAATCCAGCCTGTCCGCAAAAGCGAAGGTGCCGGTAACGGGCGACGATGTAAGAGAAGGGTTGACCGCGGTGCTTTCCATCAAGATAGCCGATCCCAAGTTTTCATCACAAACCAAAGACAAGCTGGTATCCAGCGAGGTACGGCCTGTAGTGGAATCTTCTGTTCAGGAGAAACTGCAGGAGTTTTTACTTGAGCGGCCCGCAGAGGCCAGGGCCGTCTGCGAAAAGATTGTCGATGCCGCCAGGGCGCGGGAGGCTGCCCGCAAGGCGCGGGAACTGACTCGCAGGAAAACAGCGCTCGATATAGCTGGTCTGCCGGGTAAACTGGCTGACTGCCAGGAAAAAGATCCGACTGCATCGGAAATATTCCTGGTGGAAGGGGATTCGGCGGGCGGATCCGCAAAACAGGGCAGGGACCGCCGCTACCAGGCTATTTTGCCGCTAAAGGGAAAGATATTAAACGTTGAAAAAGCGCGCTTTGACAAGATGTTGTCTTCCTCGGAAGTCGGGATCCTGATTACTGCGCTGGGGTGCGGGATTGGCAAGGATGAGTTTGACGTCAGCAAGTTGCGTTACCACAGGGTGATCATCATGACCGATGCGGATGTGGACGGTTCGCATATTCGTACCTTGTTGCTGACTTTCTTCTATCGGCAGATGCCGGAGTTGCTGGAACGCGGCCATATTTTCATTGCGCAGCCGCCGTTGTTCAAGATAAAAAAGGGGAAAAGGGAACGATATCTTAAAGATGAGATTGAAAAGGAGGCATACCTGCTGGAACTGGCCATGACGGATGCTGTGCTGGAGACATCACTGGGTGAACAGGTAGATGAAGCGCAAAAGGATCAATTGAGCGCGTCGTACCTGAAGATGAAACAGGAGCAGTCAAGACTGGCCAAGCGTTATCATCCTGATGTTATCGACGCCATTTGCAGCATGCCCAGGCTGAGCGTGAGTGATTGTGTCGATGAGAGCCGGGTGAAAGGTTGGTTCGACAGGCTGAGGGACGAACTGGACGGTGCAGATTCAGGCAGCACACAATACCGCGCAGAGGTATTTGCCAGAGCTGGCGGCAGGGAATACGGCGGGCGGATTGACATAGATATCCATGGCGTCACATCCGCCAATATATTCAGCCCTGGGTTCTTCTCCTCCGCTGAATACGGTCGCCTGGTGGCGCCAGAACAGCAATTCGGCGCCGGCGGCCTGACGGTACGGCGCGGGGAAAAACAGTTTTCCAGCCAGTCGGTAAGACAAGCCGTTGACTGGCTGTTGGCGGAAGCAAGCCTGGGTATGCACGTTCAGCGTTACAAAGGGCTGGGTGAAATGAATCCGGAGCAACTCTGGGATACCACCATGAATACCGCGACGCGCTACCTGTATCAAGTGAACATCGAAGATGCCGTTGCCGCGGATTTGGTATTCACGACCCTGATGGGTGACCAGGTGGAACCCAGGCGGGAATTCATAGAAGCCCACGCCCTGACAGTGGAAAATCTCGATACCTGAGATTGTAAATCAGCGGGTCGTTAATTCTGATCGGCGCGGCAACGGTACCGCGCGGGCCAGGCACCAAACCTGCACCTGTTCGCTGCCGTTGCGTTTCAAAAACCGGGCCAGTTCATTCGCAGTTGCACCTGTCGTCAGAACATCGTCTACGATAGCAATTCTATTGTAATCATTTGTTTTAGTTAGAGAAAAAGCACGTTTCACGTTGTTTTCCCGTTGCTCTGGGCGCAGGTCATACTGCTGTGCCGTGGCCTTGTGTCTGCACACCAGGCGATCATCAACAGGCAGGGATAAACTGTGTGCGAGGACACGCGCAATTTCCCTGGCCTGGTTGAAACCCCGGCTGCGCTGGCGAGAACTGTGTAATGGTACCGGCACGAGACACTCCGGCGGTTCGGAGCACTCAAGTCTGATCCGTTCGATCAAGGACCGGGACAGTGTGCGTACCGTATCCAGTCGCGCCTGGTATTTCAGCCGTTTTATCATCAGGTCGACAGGATATCGGTACATATTCCCGGCAATACAGCAATCAAATGCCGGCGCGCGCGCAAAACAACGGACACAGGCGCCGGAGTCAGGTATCGGAACGCCGCAACAAAGGCACATTCCTGCAGGACGGGTTGGCAGGTCGGCATCACAATTCCGACACATTTGATCTTGCGCCGGGCTGAGGACTGCGCCGCAGAGAAGGCACCGGTTAGTGATCAACATCCTGGTTCATACTTGAAGAAGTAGTCAGCCTGTACGATAGTGAACAGTTGACAACTTTCGATTCCTCGATAACATACCGATCCATGTTCACCGACAAAACAATTCGCGCGCGTGATGCGCTTCCTGCTCCAAGACATGACTGGAGCCTGACAGAAATCATAGCACTTTACCGGCAACCGTTTAACGATTTATTGCACAGGGCACAGACGGTCCACCGCAGTTGTTTCGACCCAAATAAAATCCAGTTAAGCACCCTGCTGAATATCAAAAGCGGCGGTTGCCCGGAAGACTGCGCCTATTGCCCGCAGAGCGCGCGTTACCGGACCGGTGTGGAAAACGAAGGCCTGATGTCCTGTGAGCAGGTTCTGGAAGCGGCGCGGCGCGCCAAAACATCCGGCGCAGGCCGGTTTTGCATGGGTGCTGCCTGGCGCAGTCCGAAAGACAGGGATATCGACAACGTCGCCGGGATGATCGCGGGGGTCAAGCGTCTCGGGCTTGAAACCTGTGTTACTCTCGGGATGTTGAAGCCCGGGCAAGCGGAACGTCTGAAACACGCCGGCCTGGATTATTACAACCATAATCTTGACACGTCCGAGAGTTTTTACGACACGATTATCAGCACCCGGACCTACCAGGACCGGCTGGATACGCTGCAACGCGTACGGGACGCCGGGATCAATGTCTGCTGTGGCGGCATAATCGGGATGGGAGAGTCTGTTGACGATCGGGCGGCGCTGCTGCAGACCCTGGCCTGTCTGTCCCAACATCCGGAGAGCGTGCCCATCAACACCCTGGTCCGGGTAACGGGCACACCCTTGGCGGGAGAACAAGAAACGGACCCCATAGAACTGGTAAGAACCGTCGCCACGGCGCGTATCCTGATGCCCCGCGCGTATGTTCGCTTGTCCGCGGGCCGCACTGAGATGAGTGATGCGACCCAGGCTCTTTGCTTTTATGCCGGCGCGAATTCCATTTTCTTCGGTGAGAAACTGCTGACGACCGACAACCCGCAATTTTCCAGAGATCAATCCCTGTTTAAACGATTGGGGCTGACAGCCAGCACGGATATTGCATCCGGAGAAGCGCCGGCTGCGCAGAACTTTTGATGTCCGTCTCCGCGCCGGCCGATCCTTTTTCATTGGCAAGGGGGCTGGATGGGATCAAGTCTGCCGGCCTGTTCCGCACAAGACCAACCATAGCTTCTGCACAGGGGGCGGTTATCCGTGCCGACGGGCAGCAGTTCATCAATTTTTCCAGCAATGACTACCTCGGTTTGGCCAATGACGCCAGGCTGGTGGAAGCCGTCCAGTCCGCTGCTGCGATCTACGGAGTGGGCAGCGGCTCGTCACAACTGATCTGCGGCAGAAGCCGCGCCCACGAACAGCTTGAAGAGATGCTGGCAACACATCTGGACCGTTCCCGGGCCGTGCTTT
The DNA here is from genome assembly GCA_965116495.1 of Gammaproteobacteria bacterium. Lineage (GTDB taxonomy): Bacteria > Pseudomonadota > Gammaproteobacteria > Eutrophobiales > Eutrophobiaceae > JAAXHV01. Next base: position 2,932,152 of record OZ220696.1, read on the forward strand.
TTTCAAGCGGCTACCTGGCCAATCTTGCCGTAATAACCACCTTCGCCGCGCGCAGGGAAGACTGCGTCGTGATGGACAGGGAAAACCATGCTTCGTTGATCGACGGCGCAACGCTGGCCCGGGCAAGCCTGCGGCGCTATGCCCACAATGACGTGCCGGCACTGGAACACCTTTGTTCGCAAGGCCGCACCCTGGTCGCGACGGAAGGCGTGTTCAGTATGAGCGGCACCATGGCTGCGCTGCCGGACATCGCATCGGTTTGTGCAAGACGCCAGGCCCTGCTTGCTGTGGATGACGCGCACGGGTTCGGTATCCTGGGGAAAACCGGCGCCGGCGCACTGGAGCATTTTTCTTTGGACCAGGCGCAAGTGCCTGTTTTGATGGGGACTTTTTCCAAGGCCTGCGGCGTGATGGGGGCTTTCGTGGCCGGACCGGATGACGTGATAGAAACCATTATCCAGGCCGGACGGTCGTATATTTACACAACGGCTATGGCGCCCGTCCTTGCGGCTGCGGCCGCCAGGGCGTTGGTCATTGTTGCCCGGGAATCCTGGCGCCGGGACAAGCTGCGGGCACTGGTGGACAGGTTTGTCCGGGGCGCGCAGCAACTGGATTTGCCGCTACTGGCGTCCTCTACCCCCATACAGGGGTTTCACGTCGGCAGCGCGGCGGCCGCGGTAACCGGCAGGGACTTCGCCCGGGCCAGGGGGATCTGGGTAAGCGCCATTCGCACTCCCACCGTAGCGAAAAACACCGAGCGGCTCAGGATAACGTTGACGGCCGGCCATAACGATGAGCAGGTGGACCGGCTCCTCGACATGCTGGCGCAACTGAAAAAGAAGTTGTGGCCGTGATCGACGCGCCCTTCCACAGGGAAAAGGCCGCGATAAGACGGAATTTCGACGGCGCAGCCGGCAGCTATGACCGGGTTGCCGTACTGCAACAAGCTGTAGGGGAGCGCCTGTTGCAACGGCTGGAAGCGATTAAACTCAAGCCGGCATACATACTGGACCTGGGGTCGGGTACCGGCAGCTTATCCATGCTGTTGGCCAGGCGTTATGACACAGCCCATGTTTTACAATTGGATCTTGCTGTTAACATGTTGTTGACAGCCAGGCGAAAGAACCGGCGGGCCGGTCGGCAATACCTGCTCTGCGGCGATGCCGAAAACCTGCCGTTGGCCGTTAACAGCATGGATTTCGCCTTCTCCAACCTCACGCTGCAATGGATCGCCCGGCTGGACCAGGTGTTTGCCGAGATTTATCGGTCATTGCGCCCAGGCGGGTTACTGCTGTTTTCCACATTCGGCCCGGACTCCCTGGTGGAATTGCGCAACAGCTGGGCCCGCGTGGACGATTACGTGCATGTCAATGCATTCACGGATATGCACGATGCAGGCGATGCGCTGGTGCGGGCCGGGTTCGTCGATCCGGTCATGGAAACGGAGACATTTACCCTGGTGTATGACAACGGCCGGTCACTGATGCGGGAATTGAAGACCCTGGGGGCCGGCAACGTGAATGCTGGCCGGCGCCGCTCTCTGACCGGCAAACACAAACTCCGGGCCATGCTGGAGGAATATGCGAACAGGTACGGGAACGGCGGTCTTCCGGCAACCTTTGAGGTAGTCTATGGACATGCCTGGGTGCCGGAGACGAAACAGGTACCACAGGAATTGACGGAACCTGGCGTTTACCCGCTCGCGTTCCGCGCCCGCGGCGCTACATGAGGGTGACAGACAACACCTGGGACGGAATTCAATTCCGTCCCCATGCCCGGCCGCTGCGCGCCGGCGCTGAAAAGACGGCATAACAGTTTGTTTAATATGAGTAATTTATTTATCACCGGCACTGATACAGGGGTCGGCAAGACCTGGGTAACCCTGGGGTTGATGATGCGCTTACAGGCCAGCGGCCTGGTTGTAAACGGCATGAAACCGGTCGCCAGCGGCAGCGAACGGCAGCAGGGGCAGCTGAGAAACGCCGATGCTTTGCTAATCTGGAACCAGTGCAGCCGCCCTGTCACCTATCACAAGGTGAACCCGTATGCATTCGAAGAGCCGATCGCGCCCCACGTCGCCGCGCACAAGGAGCGGGTCAGTGTGGGCCTCGAAGCACTGGTCCCCGCGTACCAGGCCCTGGCCGCTACGGCTGACCGGGTTATCGTGGAAGGGGTCGGCGGCTGGCGGGTCCCGCTGTCGGACACGCTGCAAACCGAAGACCTGGTGCGGCAGTTGAATCTGGCCGTTGTCCTCGTGGTCGGGCTGCGTCTGGGCTGTATCAACCACGCGTTGCTTACCGGTGAATCCATTCACGCGGCGGGACTTGACTTTGCCGGCTGGGTCGACAACGGCATCTGCCGTGATTACAGGGAAAAGCAGGCAACCCTGGATTATCTGTCCCGACATATACCCGCGCCGCATCTGGGAAGCATCCCCTGGCTGGACCGGTTGGAGCCGGCGCGGGTCGGCGCGGCGATCAGGGTTGAGCAGTTGTTCCCCGGAACCGGACCGGAATGAAAACGATCCGGACAGTTGGGCAGCAATCATCGAAACAGCCGGCGCGGCCTGGTATCAGTGCCGGCAAAGGGCGGGACGAAGCAGGAATATCCAGCTACGCGCTTGAATAATCGTGGTACTCCTATTATCCTTTTGCAACGTTTGCATTGTCAGTACGTGAAATAGTAGTTGCGGTGGGGCAGGGCTGTCTCAAAGTCGGTATACGCCCCGCTGTCATTCCGGGCTTGATCCGGAAACCAATGAAAACGTAATTTTTTATGCACAATGAATGATTGTTTGACGGGATTCCTGCTTGTGCAGGAATGACGGGTGGGAGATTTGAAAGCGGGTAATGACTTTAAAGATGACCCTGTGCGGTGGGGCTAACAGGTTGACATCGACGGATATAAGTGCATGATCCGTGAACTGAAAGCCTCGCAGGATCAAGGGCGTACATTTGTGATTGCGCCGAACCAGTCAATGTCGTGGAAGGAATTGCTCTGGGCATACTGCGGTATAGCGGGAGTTTCCCTCGCTATTGCGGGTTACTTCTGGGTCCATGGACTGACCCTGGTATTGCCGTTTTCAGGCCTGGAATTGCTGGCCCTGGGCGCGGCGCTCTATATAACCGCCTGGCGCGGCGGCGCGCGGGAGGTTATCACGATTACTGACGATTCCGTATACGTGGAGACGGGCCGCACCAGCCCGGAGCAGCGTCATGACTTCCAGAGATACTGGACGAAAGTCGTGTTGCGGTGCTCCTGGGTTGCCTGGCATCCGAGTAAGCTGCTGTTATGTTCCCGCGGCCGCGAAATCGAGGTGGGCCGGTTTCTCAATGAACAGGAGCGCAGGGGGTTGGCACAGGTTTTACGATCTGCAATTAAACACTATGCTTGATGGTACGGAGCATCAGATGAAAACAATGACGCTGAGGAAAACAGCATGTCTGCTAGAAAATTGAAACTTTTTGCGGGGGGGGTTATTTCCCTGCTGTTATTGGCAATACAGCCGGCCTGGGCCGAGTACGGTCTGAACCTGCCGGAGGGCGTGACCCCGATCAGCCGTAACATATACGACCTGCACATGACGATCTTCTATATCTGCTGCGTCATAGCAGCAGTGGTCTTCGGCGTCATGTTCTGGTCTATCTTCTACCACAGGAAATCACGGGGCGCCAAGGCTGCCCAGTTTCACCACAACACCACCGTGGAGATCGTCTGGACGGCCATCCCGATGCTCATCCTCATCCTTATGGCCATTCCCGCCACCAAGTCCCTGATCCTGATTGAATCCACCGGCGATTCAGACATTACCATCAAGATCACCGGCCACCAGTGGCGCTGGCAATACGAGTATATAGAAGAAGATTTCAGTTTTTTCAGTTCGCTGGCGCCGGACAGCAACGAGGCCAGACAGCTCAGGTCGGGAGTAGACCCCGCCACCATAGACAATTATCTGCTTGAGGTGGACAATCCCGTGGTCGTTCCGGTCGGGTATAAAATCCGTTTCATGACCACGGCCGCTGACGTCATCCACTCCTGGTGGGTGCCGGCCCTGGGCTGGAAGCGCGATTCCATCCCGGGGTTTATCAACGAATCCTGGGCCATCATCGAAGAGGAAGGCACTTACCGCGGGCAATGTGCGGAACTGTGCGGGCGCGACCACGCCTTCATGCCGATCGTCCTGAAAGCCGTCAGCGAAGATGAATACTATGATTGGGCGGGAAACATGATGGTGGCGGCCATGGATGCTGAAGCCGGCGCCGACCGCGAGTGGGGGATGGATGAATTACTGGAGCGCGGCGAGCAGGTGTACAGTACGTTTTGCGTCGCCTGTCACCAGGTTAACGGGATGGGTATCCCGGGCGCATTCAAACCCCTGGTCGGCAGTCCCGTCACCACGGGGCCGGTGGAAGCACATATCGACACGGTAATGAACGGGGTGCCGGGCACGGCAATGGCGCCGTTCGGCATGCAACTGAATGATGTGGATATCGCTGCGGTCATCACCTACGAGCGCAACTCCTGGGGCAATGACATGGGAGATGTGGTCCAGCCGTCAACGATTGCGGCCAAACGTTAAGACAGTGCGAACCGAGAACAGAGAGTAACCGAGGGTAACAGTATGAGCTACGGAACAACCCATGAAGATCACCATGATGATCACGATCACAAGCCGACCGGCCTGGGCCGCTGGCTTTTTTCAACCAACCATAAGGACATCGGCACCATGTACCTGGTATTTGCCCTGATCATGTTCTTTGTGGGCGGCGCCATGGCCATGGTGATACGCGCGGAGCTGTTCCAGCCGGGCCTGCAATACGTGGACCCGCAGTTTTTCAACGCCATGACGACCATGCACGCCCTGGTCATGATATTCGGCGTGGTGATGCCCGCCGGGGTGGGGCTGGCCAACTGGATGGTGCCCATGATGATCGGCGCGCCGGACATGGCCTTGCCGCGCATGAACAACATGAGCTTCTGGATCCTGCCGTTTGCCTTTACCATGCTGCTGGCGACTTTCTTCATGGAAGGCGGCGCGCCGGCGGGCGGCTGGACCATGTACCCGCCCCTTATCACGCAGCTTGGCGACGGCTTCCCGTTCCTGATTTTTACCGTACATTTCCTCGGCATCTCTTCCATCATGGGCGCGATTAATATCATCGCTACCGTGTTCAACATGCGCGCCCCGGGCATGGGTTTCATGCAGTTGCCGCTGTTCGTATGGACCTGGATTGTCACCGCGTTCCTGCTCATTGCGTCCATGCCGGTGCTGGCCGGCGCGGTGACCATGTTGTTGACGGACAAGTATTTCGGCACCAGCTTTTTCGTTGCGGCCGGTGGCGGCGACCCGGTTATGTTCCAGCATATTTTCTGGTTCTTCGGCCATCCCGAAGTGTATATCCTGATCCTGCCGGCGTTTGGCATCGTCTCGCAGATCATCCCGACGTTTTCCCGCAAGCCCCTGTTCGGATATGAATCCATGGTTTATGCCACCGCGGCCATCGCTTTCCTGTCGTTTTTCGTGTGGGCGCACCACATGTTCACTGTGGGCATGCCCCTGGCCGGCGAGTTGTTTTTCATGTATGCGACCATGTCTATAGCGGTGCCGACCGGGGTCAAGGTTTTCAACTGGATTGCCACCATGTGGCGCGGCTCAATGACGTTCGAAACCCCGATGCTGTTCGCGCTGGCATTCGTGATCCTGTTCTCGATCGGCGGGTTTTCCGGGCTCATGCTGGGCATTACCCCCGCCGACTTCCAGTACCATGACACCTATTTTGTGGTTGCCCACTTTCATTACGTGCTGGTCACCGGCGCCATCTTTGCCCTGATGGCGGGCGCGTATTTCTGGATTCCCAAGTGGACCGGCCACATGTATGACGAGAAACTGGGGCAGCTCCATTTCTGGCTCTCCACCATCTCGGTCAACGTGCTGTTTTTCCCGCAGCATTTCGTAGGACTGGCCGGCATGCCGCGCCGCATCCCGGATTACGCGGTCCAGTTTACCGAATGGAACATGATTTCCAGCATCGGCGGGTTTGCTTTCGGTCTCAGCCAGTTGTTGTTCGTCTGGGTTGTCATCAAGTGCGTACGCGAGGGCAAGGCCGCGAGCGAGCAGGTATGGGAAGGCGCGCGCGGGCTGGAGTGGACCCTGCCCTCACCGCCGCCGTTCCACACGTTTACCGTCCCGCCGAAAGTGGATGCGGCGACCGCCCATTCGTAGCACACGCGTGTGGACAGGGAACCGGAAACAGATGAGCGCGAGTTTATCGCCCGCCGCCGCAAGGCCAATATCCGTCTGGCCATATGCCTGGCGCTGGCCGCGGTCGCGGTCTATTTCGGCTTCATACTGAGCTATCTATAGCCCGATGATAGATAAAAACGTTAACAGGACCGTGTACAAGCTGCTGCTGGTGACGGCGGGGATGTTCGCCTTCGGCTATGCCCTGGTGCCGCTCTACCGGGTTTACTGCGACCTTACCGGGCGCGGCAGCACCACCGCCGCGAGCGAGAGCGTGATACGGGCGGGTGACGTCGATGAGGAACGGCTGGTGACGGTCGTTTTCGATACCAATACCCGGGACATTCCCTGGAACTTCAAGGCGGAACAGCACAAGACCAGGATTCGCCCCGGGGAGTTGTCCGAGGCCGTGTTCCTGGTTGAAAACCGCTCCGGCAGGACCGTAACGGGGCGCGCGATCCCCAGTGTGTCGCCGGTACAGGCGGGCATCTATGTGAGCAAGATGGATTGTTTCTGCTTTTCCGAACAGGTCCTGGCCCCCGGTGAGACCAGGGAGATGCCGGTGCGGTTCATTGTCGATACCGATCTGCCGGAACGGTTCTCCTCGTTGACGCTGTCATATACCTTCTTTGACATCGGGGACAACGGGGCAGGCGCCCCGAAGCAGACGCAAAAAGCCAACTCCTGATAACGAATAATGGTGAAATAATTTCGAGGAATACTCATGTCAAATTCGCAAGACACGTATTTTATCCCTGAGCCGAGCAGGTGGCCGGTATTGTTTTCCCTGGCCCTGTTTATTGCCTTTTGCGGCACGGCATTCATGTTTAACCAGTACCTTGCCACCGGCGCGATGCCCGGCTTCGGTTCGCACCTGTTGCTGCTGGGGTTTGTCGGTGTTTTCGTCATGTTTTTCGTCTGGTTCAGGGATGTGATAGATGAAAGCATCAGCGGCGCCTACAACACCCAGGTGGATATCAGTTTCCGCTGGGGCATGGCCTGGTTCATATTTTCCGAAGTAATGTTCTTCGCCGCGTTCTTCGGCGCCCTGTTCTATGCCCGCATCTATTCCGTGCCCTGGCTCGGCGGGGAAGGCGCCGGCGCGGCCACCAACGAATTTCTCTGGCCGTCTTTTGACAACGTCTGGCCGCTGCTGGTGACCCCGGACATGACGGTAGAGGGGCTGTCCAGTAAATTCACGGAAATCAGGGAGATCATTCCCGCGTTCGGCATCCCCGCCCTCAATACCGTGATCCTGCTTTCCAGCGGCGCGACCGTTACCTTTGCCCACTGGGCGCTGAAGAAAAACCAGCGTTCCGGGTTGTGCTGGTGGCTGTTTGCCACCGTGTTCCTGGGGTTCCTGTTCGTGGCATTACAGGCCGCCGAGTACATCCACGCCTACAATGACCTGGGGCTGACCCTGAACTCCGGCATATACGGCTCGACGTTTTTCATGCTGACCGGCTTCCATGGATTTCACGTGACCATGGGCGCTACCATGTTGACCGTTATCCTGTTGCGCTCCATCAAGGGGCATTTCACCAAAGAAAATCACTTCGCCTTCGAGGCGGTTGCCTGGTACTGGCATTTTGTCGACGTGGTCTGGCTGGGCCTGTTCATTTTCGTGTACTGGTTGTAACGCCTGCACCCGGGTACAGGTACGGCCGCGGCCGGGCCGGGCGCGCCGGCGAGCAGTCATCGAAGCTCAGGGTAATGTTCCGGAAGGGGCCGTCGGATTAATGCCGTGGGGCGTGATCAGCCCGGCCGAGAAACCGATAAACAGGAGGATAAACAGGGCGATGGACAAAACGATCCTGAGCGTAAGTGATTTTACCGTTCGGTCACTTTTCCCCTTGTCCCGGATCAGGAAAATCAGGCCTGACGCCAGTGAGATCAGGATGATTACCAGGAGTATGACGACAACTATTTTAAATATGGCCGGGCCGCTCATGTGCGTGTGTTCGTGGTTGACCGCCAGTATATCCTGTTTTCACGGCCTGCGGTCACCGATTTCCCCGCCTGACTGATGCCTCGTCAATTCAAGCCCGGGCTGTGGCCCACCCTGGCGACCGTCGCGATGCTGGCGCTGCTCATCAGGCTGGGTTTCTGGCAACTGCAGCGCGCTGATGAAAAACAGGCATTACAGCAGCGTTACCAGGCACAGGTGAATGCGCATCCCGTAGACCTGGGACAGGTTCCCGGTCTGCGCGGCCAGGCGCAGCAGATGCACTGGAGGAGATGCCGGCTGGCAGGGGCCTATGACCCCCGGACCACCTACTTGCTGGACAACCAGGTAATGCGCGGGGTCGTCGGCTACCAGGTGTTCACCCGCTTCGTGCTTGAAGACGGCGCATCCGTGCTGGTGGACCGCGGCTGGATTGCGGCGCCCGGGACCAGGGACGAGGCGCCGCTGATAAACACGGGCAGCGAACCGGCGGCCCTGACGGGCGTGGCAAAACCCGAGCCGGTCACCGGGATACAACTGGCGGATGACGTTGCCGAAAGCCTGGGAGACAACATCACGCGAGTGCAGCGCATCGACCTGGCGCAAATCGCCGCGCAGAACGGATGGTCCTTGCTGCCCTACATAGTGCGCCTGGATGCGGATGCTGCGGGCGTGCTGACCTGGAACGGCTCAGCGCCCGGCTTCCGCAGGGAGCGGCACCTGGGCTACGCCTTTCAGTGGTTTGCCCTGGCAGCCACATTGCTGGTAATTTACCTGGTGGTAAACCTGAGAAAACGAACGGGTGCGGGGAACGACTGAAACGCAATGACAAGAAAACAGGCAATGTTGATCCTGTTGCTGGCGGCGTTTGCGCTGCCGCCGCTGTTGTCCTGGGTACTGTTCAATTACACGGAACTGGGCAGGGGAGCGGCCAGCGGCGAACACGGAACCCTGATCGTCCCGCCCCGGCCCGTACCCGACTGGACCGTAATTGACATGACCGGAGCAACCCGGGCGGAAAAACCCTTGCACGGCAAGTGGACCCTGGTCTACCTGTTGCGCGGACAGTGCCGGGAAACCTGTCTCGGCAACCTCTACAGGATGCGTCAACTGCGGCTCGCAACAGGCAAATACGCCCAGCGCGTACAACGCCTCGTGCTGGTCGTCGACAACGACCGGCAAGCACTGACGCCAGAACAGTTGCTGGACTATCCCGGCCAGCTGGTACGCTTCCCGGAGTCCATGGGTAACGGCACGCTGGAGTCCTTGTTCAGACTCGGGGCTGACGACCACCCGTTCAATCAGGAACGCCTGTACCTTATCGATCCACTGGGCAACCTGATGATGAGCTATGCCGCGGACACGGCGCCAAGCGGGATTATCAAGGATTTAAAACGGTTACTGAAGTACTCACGGATTGGATGAAAAGCATTCCCCGCGCGTTCCTGACGCTCACCGTCGTCTCCTTTCTGCTGGCATTTTGCGTGGTTATCCTGGGTGCTTATGTGCGCCTGTCTGATGCCGGTTTGGGCTGCCCGGACTGGCCCGGTTGTTACGGGAAACTGTTTGTTACGGCAGATATACAGGTTACTGCTGTGGAGCAGGCGCAACAGGTGCGGCCGTTTAACAGGGATAAAGCCGTGAAGGAAATGGTTCACCGTTATAGCGCCGGGATATTGGGCATGCTGGTGTTACTGTTAACCTTAGTTGCCTGGCGTCAAGGGCACAGGGAAAAAACCACCTGCAGTATATTGCTCGGCCTTGTTGCAGTGCAGGCGTTACTGGGGATGTGGACGGTAACCGAGTTGCTCAAACCCCTTATCGTTGCCGCGCATCTGCTGGGGGGAATATTGATCCTGGGCCTGCTTTACTGGCTCATACTCAGGCAATTGCCGCGCCCCGCCGCGCGCGCCGGGCAACGATCCCGGCTGGACCGGCTGGTGCTTGCAGGACTGGTCGTTGTCGCCCTGCAGATATTCTCCGGCGGCTGGACCAGCGCTAATTATGCCGCGCTGGCGTGTCCGGAATTTCCTTCCTGCCGGGACGGGCTGTGGTGGCCCGAGACGGATTTCAGGGAGGCGTTTGTTATCTGGCGTGAAGGCCGGCTTGATTATGAAGGCGGAATACTGGACGCGCCGGCGCGCACGGCGATACACCTGACTCACAGGCTGGGGGCCGGGCTGACTTTTCTGGTTCTGCTGTACGTGGCGATCAATGCCCTGGGCCGTACCGAACCGGCTGTGCGCCTGACTGCAATCGTCCTGTTGTGTATCCTGTGCTTACAGGTTTCCCTGGGAATTACCAATGTGCTGTTGCGCCTGCCCCTGCCCGTTGCCGTGGCGCATAATTCCGTTGCCGCGCTGTTGGTGTTATCATTATTGACCTTGTACCGGCACGCACAGGACCGGCTGAATTGAGGCGACACTTCCACCGCGCTGACCCATGCACCTGATAGCAAAGATCCTTCGATGTTGATTAGTTATAGATATTTTCACGGGAAACATTGGTGCCCGACGGCTGTTTCGTACGGAGCGCGGGCAGGGGTGGAGCAGTCTGCGTATGGACTGGTGAGACCGGGATAACATGACCGCGGTGTCGACTTCATGGCGGGATTACGCCGCATTATGCAAACCGAAAATAGTCAGTTTGATCATGTTCACCGCGCTGGTGGGTATGTTGCTGGCAACGCCAGGCCCGGTAGCGCTGCCCCTGCTTGTTTGCGCATTACTGGGTATCGGACTGGCTGCCGCATCCGCCGCGGCGATAAATCATATCGTTGACCGGAAGGTCGATGCGATCATGGCGCGTACGTTGAAACGCCCGTTGCCGCGGGGCAATCTTTCCGCGCGCCAGGCGATCCTGTTCGCTGCCGCCCTCTGTGTAATCTCCATGGTGATCCTCGGTGTTTACGTGAATGCCTTGACGGCGCTGCTGACCTTTGTCTCGCTGATAGGTTACGGGGTGATCTACTCCATGTTTTTAAAGCGCGCAACCCCGCAGAATATCGTGATCGGCGGTGCTGCCGGCGCCGCTCCGCCGGTGCTTGGCTGGACTGCCGTAAGCAACAGCCTGGAGCCCCATGCATTGCTGCTGTTCCTGATTATCTTTGCCTGGACGCCGCCGCATTTCTGGGCGTTGGCCATAGTCAGACGCAAGGACTACCAGGATGCGGACATCCCCATGCTGCCGGTTACCCATGGCCTCGATTTCACGCGCTTGCATATATTGTTATATACGCTGCTCCTGTTCATTGTCACCCTGTTGCCGTATCTCACCGGCATGAGCGGCATCACCTACCTGTTCGGCGCACTGGCCCTGGGCGGCGGATTTCTCTACTTCACGGTGAAACTGCTGCGAACGGAGGAAGAGGCTACCGCGCTGCACACCTTCAGCTATTCCATCTGGTATTTAATGGGACTCTTTGCCGTGTTGCTGGCAGACCACTACCTGCCCGTGATGGTACGCCTGGCCTGGTAGGCCGGGCGCAGCCGTACGGCCATGGGGCCGGCTCAATCGGCGAAGGCGAGGCGCATTTTTTGCATTGCATTCAACTCAAGCTGGCGGATACGCTCCGCGGAGACGCCGTAGTCCGCCGCCAGGCTGTGCAGGGTGGCCTTGTCCTCATTTAACCAGCGTTGCCGGATAATTTCCTGGCTGCGTTTATCCAGTGAAAGTAAAGCCGAGCTCAGTTTTTGCCGGTTCACCAGGTCGACCTGGTCCATGGCCAGTTGCTCCTCGGGAGATGCGCGGCCGTCTTCAAGATATCCGGCCGGGCTGAAGCCGTCGTTCTCCGGGTCACCGTCAACGGGGCCGTCGAAAGAGGCATCGAAGACATTCAGGCGCTTTTCCATTTCCATCACGTCGTTGGCGCTGACCCCCAAATCCCGGGCAACCGCATTCACCTCGTCCTGGTTCATCCAGCCCAGGCGTTTTTTGCTTGACCGCAGGTTAAAGAACAGTTTGCGCTGCGCCTTGGTCGTTGCGACTTTGACGATGCGCCAGTTGCGCAGGATAAATTCGTGCATTTCCGCGCGGACCCAGTGCACCGCAAAAGAGACCAGGCGCACGCCCAGTTCCGGGTTAAAGCGTTTCACCGCTTTCATCAGGCCGATATTTCCTTCCTGGATCAGATCCGACTGTGACAGGCCGTAGCCGCGGTAGCCGCGCGCAACCCGGACAACAAAACGAAGATGAGACATGACCAGCTGTCGTGCCGCATCAAGATCATGATTGTCATGCAGGCGTCGCGCCAGGGCCTGTTCCTGTTCCGCGCTGAGCATGGGGATCTCGTTCACCGCATGGATATACGCTTCGATGGAACCGGTCGGCAGCGCCGGTTGCAGGGCTATGATGTTATTCATAAAAATTCCTCAACATACTGACTTGATACTATTTTAGCACTCTTCTTATTAGAGTGCTAATAATTTTTGATGTTCCGGGCGCCGGGCCGCGCAACAGTGCGTTATTCGGAAGGATGCGTTATTCGGGAGGAGTGGTATGGCTTCAGACCTGCCGGCCGCGCCCTTATATGGGTTCGATTGCGCGCAGGTGGCGTTTTACGGACAGCCAGGAACCGGCAAGCCCCAATCCTGCGCCTATCAGTATCAGGGTGAAAACCTCCCTGGTGCTCAGGGAGACCAGAAAAAAACGGCTGCCGTACAGATCCGCCAACCTGGTGACCGGGTCATGCAGTAATAGCATGGAGACCTCAAGCATCAGCCATGCGAACAGGCTGCCGGCAGTACCATGGAGCATGCCCGAGTAAAGAAAGGGACGGGTAATGAATGCATCGGTCGCGCCGAATAATTTATGGATTTCAATTTCCTGGCGTCGGTTATATACGGCCATCCGGATCGTATTACCGATTATCAGGACCACGGCGCCGGCGAACAGTACCGCGACGATCATCACCGCGCGTTGAAAAACCTCGATAATCTGGTGCAACCGCTGTGCCCATTGCCAGTCGAACTGGCCGGAATCCACCTCCGGCAGGGCTTGAAGTGCGGCAAGCAGGTCTTTGTTATCTGCAGCCGTGATGGCCCTGATGCGCGGCCGGACTACGAGCACGAAGGGCAAGGGATTCTGGCCGAGTGCCTCCAGCGCCGCGGCAAAACCGGAGTTCTGTTTATACTCGACCAGGGCGTTTTCAGAGCTGATTACATCAACCTCGCCAATATCCGCACGTGCGCCCAGTTGCTGTGCCAGCTCCCGGGCGCGCGCGGCATCGATCTCGGGGGCCAGGAACAGGGATATGTGGGAGGCGGCGTCCAGGTGGGAGGTGACCCGCTGGGCATTCTCGAGGAGGGAATAAAAGCCGGCCGGCAGTGCCAGGGAAATGCCGATGACACAGGTACTTAACAATGTATCCCCCGGGTTTTTATATAACTGCCCAAGACTGAAAAAAAATGCCCGGGCGTGTTGCTGCAGCCAATGACTGATATGCCTGCCGGTTGTCGGCGCCAGCCTGTTTCCGCCGCTTTGTTTTTTCATTCCGTTCCGGTTAATCCGCTTCCGGGAGCAGGCAACCGTCCTGCAGGACCAGGATTTTTTTGCTCATCTTATGTATCGTGGCGAGGTCATGACTGGCTATCAGCACAGTGACGCCGACCTGGTTGAACAACTCGAACAACTTCATCGTTTCCCAGGACAGGGCCGGGTCCAGGTTCCCGGTGGGCTCGTCGCCCAGCAGCAAGGCAGGCCGATGCACCACGGCCCGGGCAATGCCCACGCGCTGTTGTTCTCCGGTGGATAAGACCGTGGGTAAAACCCGCTCTTTCGCCAGCAGGCCGACCTTTTCCAGGACGGCATGAGTGCGTTTTTTTATATCCTGGTAGCGATAACCGGCGATGGTCAACGGCAGGGCCACGTTATCAAACACGCTGCGTTCATTCAATAACCGGTGCTCCTGGAACATGAAACCGATATTGCGCCGGTAACGCGGGATGCGCCTGCCCGAGAGACGCGCCAGGTTTTGTCCGTTGACGATTACCTGGCCGCGGGAATGCCGCTCAGCGAGCGCGATCAGGCGTAACAGAGTTGTTTTTCCTGCGCCGGAATGTCCGGTCAGGTAGACCATTTCGCCCTGCTGCACATGCAGGTTGATATTTTTCAGGACATCCTTGCCGCTGCCGTAGCGCATGTAAACGTCGGTAAACCGGATCATGCGCCTAAACCCAGTAAGGCGCGTACGAACTGGTCTGCATCGAAGGGCTGGAGGTCATCGATGGTCTCACCGACGCCGATATAGCGGATGGGCAATGCAAGCTGTTGCGCCAGCGCGAACGCCATTCCCCCTTTTGCCGTGCCGTCCAGTTTGGTCAGGGCCACGCCGGTTACCTGGGCCGCCTGTTGAAACCGCCGCGCCTGCACGATGGCGTTCATCCCGGTGCCGGCGTCCACCACCAGCAACGATTCCACCGCTATGTGCGGATCAAATTTATGGATGGCGCGATGAATTTTTTTCAATTCTTCCATCAGGTTATCCTTGTTATGCAAGCGTCCGGCAGTATCGGCAATAACGATGTCCGTGCCCCGGGCAACGGCGGACTGCAGCGCGTTGTAAAGGACTGCAGCAGCGTCCGCGCCCGGGTGTTGCGCTATCACCGGCGCGTTGACGCGGGTTCCCCAATGTTGAATCTGATCAATTGCGGCGGCCCTGAAGGTATCCCCGGCCGCAAGCATTACCGAGTGACCGTCCTGTCGCAGCAAATGTGCCAGTTTTCCTATGGTTGTCGTCTTGCCGACGCCGTTGACGCCGACAACCAGGATGACGAAAGGTCTTTTTTTGGGAACTGCCAGGGGCTGTTCGGACGGCTTGAGGGCGGACACCATGCTGCCGTGCAGGACGGACAACACATCCCGCTGCCCGGCACTGCACTGCTTCAAGTCTTTCTCAAGATCGGACAGGATCCCGGCACAGGTTTCGACACCGATATCGGCGCTAATCAACTGCATTTCAAGCTCCTCGAGCAGCGTCCTGTCAAGGGCTTGTTTCCCTTTGACCGGTCCGCCCCTGCCGCCCAGTAATCGGTCACGGGTTTTTTTCAGCCCGTTGGCCAGGCGATCAAAAAATTTTCCTCCCGGCCTGCTGTCTTTTGGGGTAATCATAGATGGAACAGTATACCTGTATAAGATAACATAGGGAGCGTGACGAGATGGAACACAAGTTTTTTCCACACAACAGGCAAACGTCTTTTAGCCTGTTACCTGTTGCTGTTTGCCTGGTCTCCGGTCCACGCCCAAGTCCATGAATATAATCTTGAAAACGGCCTGAAACTGCTGGTGAAAGAAGACCGGCGGGCGCCGGTTGCGGTGTCCCAAATCTGGTACCGGATCGGTTCAAGCTATGAGCATGACGGCATCACCGGCATTTCCCACGTGCTGGAACACATGATGTTTCAGGGGACGGAAAAATATCCCGACGGGGAGTTCTCCAGGATCATTGCAGAAAACGGCGGCAACGAAAATGCATTTACCGGCAAGGATTACACCGCGTACTTTCAGATGCTGGAAAAATCCAGGCTGGACGTCAGTATCAGGCTGGAAGCGGACCGTATGCGTAACCTGGTGTTGTCGGAGGAAGAATTCGAGAAAGAAATTGAGGTGGTGAAGGAAGAGCGGCGTCTGCGCACCGATGACAACCCGGTCGCATACCTGTATGAAACAGCGTTTGCCACGGCATTTCAGACCGCGCCCTATCGCCATCCGATCATCGGCTGGATGGCGGACCTGGACACTTTGCGGATTGGCGACCTGAAGCTATGGTACGACCGTTGGTATGCCCCGAACAATGCCACCCTGGTAGTGGTAGGTGACGTCGAACATGAAGTGGTCCGGCAACTGGTGCAGGAACATTTCGGCCCGATCAAGTCAAGAGTGCTGCCTGCGGCCGGGGGCCTCCCCGAAGTGACCCAGCAGGGATTGAAACGCATCTCGGTAAAGCGCCCCGCAGAACTGCCGCACCTGCTCATGGCGTATAAAACACCGGTTTTGAGCAGCGCGGCCGCAGCCCCTGCATCCTGGGAGCCGTACGCGTTGGAAGTCCTGGCCGGCGTGCTGGACGGAGGCAACAGCGCGAGGCTGGAAACCCGCCTGGTACGGGGCCAGGAAGTGGCCGCCAGCGTTGGTGTTTCCTATGACATGGCAAGCCGGCTGGACGGCCTGTTTATCATACAGGCTGTGCCTGCCCGGGAACGGACTGCCGGCGAGGTGGAGCAGGCGGTCAGGGAGCAGCTGGAAAATTTAAAAACAGGGGACATCGGAGAGCAGGAACTGGCGCGGGTGAAGGCGCAGGTCGTATCAAGCGATGTCTACGAGCGGGATTCAATGTTTTATCAGGCCATGACCCTGGGCGCGTTTGAGACCGTGGGCCTGCCCTGGCGACTGGCAGATGAGTACGTGTCACAGATCCAGGCGATCAGCGTTGAACAGGTAAAACACGTGGCGAACAAGTATTTCCGCGATGACGGATTGACGATAGCCGTTCTCGACCCGCAACCCATAGAAACGATACATGAGCCGCAACCGCAGGCAGGAGAGGATGCGCATGCGGGTTAATGCCGTAATGACGGCGCACCGGATAACGATCAGTACGCATCAGCGTTCTTTTCCCGGGCTCTGTCTGTACCAGCGTCGGCGCTGGAATAACATAGTCCGGCCACTGCGCAGCTTCATCCGGGCAGGATTGCCGGTACTGTTGCTGCTTGTTGCCCGGGGCGCTTGGCCGGCCCCGGTTGTGCTGGACTGGCAGACCGGGGGGGGGAGCCGGGTCTTCTTTGTTGAATCCCGTGAATTGCCGATGGTGGATATCCGCGTGCTGTTCGATGCGGGCAGCGTACGTGAGCCTGCCGGCAGGAACGGCCTTGCAGTACTGACAAACAGCTTGCTCGATGAAGGCGCCGGCGGGCTGGACTCCACTGCGATCAGCTTCGAATTCGAACGGCTGGGTGCGCGCTACAGTGCCGAATCGGGCTATGATTATGCGTCCGTAAGCCTGCGATCGTTGTCGGACCCGACGTTGCTGGCGCCTGCCCTGCGTAATTTAAGCCGGGTGATCACTGAACCGGGGTTTTCCGAAAAGGCGGTCGAAAGACAGAAACAACGCTTGCAGCTCGCTATCCGGCGCAAACAACAGGCGCCTGCAGAGATTGCCCGGGATGCGTACCTGGCGGCCATATACCAGAATCATCCGTATGCGCTGCCCAGCGACGGTACGCTTGAAAACGTGGCCCAACTGAGCCGGCAGGATATTGTAGACTTCCATCGGGACTTTTACCATGCGGACAATGCCAGCCTGGTAATAGTCGGAAACCTGGGCAGGGAACAGGCCGCGGCGCTGGCTGAGGAATTGACGGGTGGATTGCCGCGGGGACGGGAACTGGAACCGTTGCCGGCCGTGGCGCGGTTGGAGCAGGCCCGGGAGATACGTATCGAGCATCCTTCGTCACAGGTGCACGTTCTGCTCGGCCAACCGGGCATCAAACGCGGCGATCCCGATTATTTCCCGCTGTACGTGGGCAACCATATACTGGGCGGCGGCGGCTTTGTCTCGCGCCTGTATGAAGAGATCCGGGAAAAACGCGGCCTGTCATACGGCGCGTACAGTTATTTTTCTCCGCGACGTGAAGCGGGACCGTTTACTGCAAGCGTGCAAACCCGGGGCGAGCGGCAGGAACAGGCATTACAGGTGATGCGCGATACCGTTCGCGCCTTTATCGACCGGGGGCCCACGCCTGCAGAGCTGGAAGCGGCGCAAAAAAATATCAGCGGCGGTTTTCCCCTGCGGCTGGACAGCAACAGCAAGATTCTCGGCTATATAGCCATGATTGGTTTTTATGATCTGCCTCTGAATTACCTGGATACGTTTATCAGCAAGGTAAACGCGGTGACCGTTGAAGAAATCAGGGACGCATTCAAGCGCCGCCTGCACCCGGAGCGATTCGTTACCGTCCTGGTCGGGCCGACCGGACCCGTAGCAGAAGAGAACTGAAGCCCGTCTCCCCATCCCGCAGCAGAGGCAACAAGACAGACGAATTGATGAGCTATGCGGGCTGCAGGAAAAATCAGGATTATAGGCGGTCAATGGCGCGGCCGCAGGTTGCCGGTCGCACACCAGCCCGGCCTGCGCCCGACCCCTGACCGGATCAGGGAAACCCTGTTCAACTGGCTGGCGACGGCCATATCCGGGGCCCGCTGCCTTGACCTTTTTGCCGGCACCGGGGCGCTGGGGTTTGAAGCCCTATCCCGGGGCGCCCGTTGTGCGGTCATGGTGGAACAGAATATACAACTGGTGCAACGACTTGAAGAAGCCAAATCGATACTGGATGCCGGGCATGCAGAAATCATCCATGCGCAGGCAAGCAACTGGCTGACAGGCAGGCACGAACTATTCGATGTGGTCTTTCTCGATCCGCCGTTCCACCAGCAGCAGGTGAAAAAAGCTTGTACCCTGCTGATAAACAAGGGACACCTAGCGCCTGCCGCGTACGTCTATACGGAGACCGAGCTGGACGCAGCACCCCGGTTACCGGGATTGAAGGCCTTGAAACAGGCGCGTGCGGGACAGGTTGAATACAGACTGTATCAATACGAGGCTGGAGGGCTGTCCGGGAAACTCCGAACAAGTCCATCCCGGACTTGTTCAGAACATGATAAACAAAAAACGTGATTTTTGTTTATCATGTAAAATCAATGACTTATACTCATTGATTTTGACGATACATCCCTGTATCGTAAGAACCTCTGACTTAATCAGAGGTTCTTAAAATGAACACAACGGCAATATATCCGGGCACGTTCGATCCGATCACCAATGGTCATACGGACATCGTAGAGCGGGCCGCCCGCATGTTTGACGAGGTAATCGTCGCAATCGCCGGAAGCACGGGAAAATCCACCACGTTTTCAACCGCTGAGCGTGTCGAACTGGCCCGGGAAGCCCTGGCGGGCATCGACAACGTGGAGGTGGCTAGTTTTACCGGTCTCATGACGGTTTACGCCAAACAGCGCGGGGCGCGGGTTATCGTGCGCGGGTTACGGGCCGTGTCGGATTTTGAGTACGAGTTTCAAATGGCGAGCATGAACCGGCAGTTATACGGCCAGGCAGAAACCGTATTCCTGACACCGGCTGAACACCTGAGTTATATCTCATCCAGCCTGGTGCGGGAGATCGCGACGTTGGGGGGTGACGTCACCCGGTTTGTTCACGGCGCGGTCAACGCCGCATTATCCGAAAAAATGTCTGACTGAGGAGAAGGGTCCATTATGACGCGCAGGATAACGATCTGCAATTATCGGGAAAAGCGGTGCCGGCGAACTGCGACCAGCGGGTTCGTCGGACTGATAGTAAGCCTGATTTTCAGCACGGCGCCCTGCCGAGCAGAGACCGCGCCGGCCCATGCCGTTGCCAGCGCCCACCCGCTGGCGACCGCGGCCGGGGTTGAAATCTTACGGGAAGGGGGCAACGCATTCGACGCGGCCATTGCGGTGAGTGCCGCCCTGGGTGTGGTCGAGCCATACAGTTCCGGTTTCGGCGGCGGCGGCTTCTGGCTGGTACATCGCGCCAGCGACGGCAAACAGGTAATGATCGACGGCCGGGAAACCGCGCCGGCCCTGGCTCACGAACGGATGTACCGGGACTCGCAGGATAACGTGATAAAGGATGCTTCGTTAGTCGGTCCCCTGGCAGCGGGAATCCCGGGCATGCCGGCGGGACTGGTTCACCTGGCCGAACACTACGGACGCCTGCCGTTAAGCCAATCACTGGCGCCGGCAAAACGTTACGCCGAACAGGGTTTCGCGGTGACCTCGCGTTACCATCTACTGGTTACTTTCGTTGCCGGCAGGTTACGGCAATATCCGGCCGCGGCCGGAATTTTTTTACAGGATGGTAAACCCCCGCGTATCGGCTACCTGATCCGGCAGGAGGCGCTGGCTGCAACCATTGACGCCATCGCGGAGCAGGGAATGGACGGGTTCTACCGCGGCCCGGTTGCCGAGATGATGGTACGGGAGGCGCGCAAGCACGGGGGTATCTGGAGCCTTAAGGATCTGGATGCTTATCGCGTAACAGAACGTGAGCCGATAGTCACCCACTACCGCGGCGCGCGTATTGTTTCCGCTCCGCCGCCTTCATCGGGAGGTATTGTCATGGCGCAGGCGTTGCGGATACTGGAGACATTTGACCTTGACGGTATGAGCAACGTGCAGCGCAAGCACCACATTATCGAAGCCATGCGGCGCGCTTTTCGCGACCGGGCGGTGTTTCTTGGAGACCCGGATTTCGTGGACGTTCCGGTCGCGCGCCTGCTGGACAAGTCCTACCTGGAGGGGCTGGCAATGACGATTGACCCGTCAAAATCGACCCCCAGCGATGTGGTCGGCGGCGGCCCTGCCCTGCTGCAGACGGGCACGCAGACCACCCATTTTTCCATTATGGACAAGGAAGGCAACCGCGTGGCAGGGACGCTTAGCGTCAATACCTTGTTCGGTGCATGCTTTGTTGCAGCGGGCACGGGCGTACTGTTCAATAATGAGATGGACGACTTTTCCATCAAGCCGTTCACGCCCAATGCCTACGGCCTGATCGGAGATGAGGCGAATGCGATAGCGCCGGGAAAACGGCCGCTGTCGAGCATGACCCCGACGTTCCTGGAACTGCCGGACCGGATCGGCATTGTGGGAACGCCGGGCGGGAGCCGTATCATCAGCATGGTGCTGCTGGCGGCGCTGGACTTTGTGGACGGCCGGTTACCCCCGTCCTGGGTCAGCCTGCGGCGCTTCCACCACCAGTACGAACCGGACCAGGTACAGTTTGAACTGCACGGGCTGACTGAATTTGAACAGCAACGCCTCGCCGGACTGGGCCATGAGTTGAGGGAGATTTCCCGCCGTTACGGCAATATGCAGGCCATTTTGTGGGACAAAACGGAAAACCGTGTTTACAGCGCCAGCGACCCCAGGGGCGAGGGCCACGCCGTCGTCATTGAATAACACAAGCCGTCATTCCTGCGAAAGCAGGAACCCAGTAAACCATCAGTCGCCTTTGGCGACACATTTCAACGCTGGCACTGCGCGCAATAATACGTCGAACGCTGGCCCTGGCGGATCTGTCTGATACTCGACCGGCAGGTTTTGCAGGGTTCCCCGGCGCGATCATAAACGTCAAGTTCCAGCTTGAAGTAGCCGGGCGCGCCGTCGCCGCCGACAAAATCCCGTAACGTGGTCCCCCCTTTTGCCAGCGCCGCGTTGAGTACGCTCCTGACGGAACCGGTCAGTTCAACGTAGCGCGCCAGGGAAATATTTCCCGCCTTGCGCAACGGATGGATGCCGCTTTTGAACAAGGCTTCATTGGCATAGATATTACCCACGCCGACCACGCTGCGGCTGTCCATGATGAAGGTCTTGATGGCTTGCGCCCTGTGCCTGGAAAGCTGGTACAAATACGCGCCGGTGAATGCCGGCCCCAGAGGTTCCGGCCCCAGGTGGCGCAACAGGTGGTGTTGCAGCGGGTCCCGGCCGGTCCAGTGGATGGAACCGAAACGCCGTGGGTCGCGAAAACGCAGGCAGGTATTGTCGCTGAATAATACGTCAACGTGGTCATGCTTGTCTGCCGGGATTGCCCGGTCCAGGATTCGGAGACTGCCGGACATACCCAGGTGCAGGATGACGCAACCGTGTTCCAGGTAAAAAATCAGGTATTTCGCGCGCCGCCCTACCTGTGTAATGCACCGCCCGATCAGTTCGCTTCCCAAAGACACCGGAACCGGCCAGCGTAACTGATGTTGCCTAATCACAACATCCCGAACCGTTTTGTTGACGATATGCGGGGAGATTCCGCGCCGCGTCGTCTCAACTTCAGGCAATTCCGGCATTAGTTATATAATTTTTTCATAAGTTAAGCTGTCAAAATCATGTCCCGAGACCTACACAGACCTACACACACACCTAGCAAACCACTGGATAATCTGGTATAATGGCTGGGCTATTATGCTCTCCTGAGCGTAAGATTTTCGAGGAATGACACTCAATTATGGGAGAATAAAATGAGAATTTCACAGAAATTGGGTTGTATTTTTCTGACAGTCCTGTTCATATCACCAGTGACACTCCCGACCGTCCAGGCCCAGCAATCGGAGGCAGGGGTGATCGAGGAGATCGTCATCATCGGCAGCAGGCGCCAGGATGGGCGCTCCCAGGTCGATTCATTAGTGCCGGTGGACGTGTTCGGCGGTGATGACCTGTCTAATATGGGCTCCACCGATATGGATGCCATGCTGTCCAACCTGGTCCCGTCCTACAAGGTTGACACACAGGCCATCAACGACGCCGCCACCCTGGTGCGCCCGGCCACCCTGCGGGGGTTGCCGCCCGATTCCACCTTGGTGCTGGTGAACGGCAAACGCCGCCATAGAGCGGCGGTGATCACCTTCCTGGGCAACGGCGTGGCCGACGGCTCCCAGGGGCCCGACGTGTCCGTTATCCCTTCCATAGCGATCAAGCGGGTGGAAGTGCTGCGTGACGGCGCCGCCGCCCAGTACGGTTCCGACGCCATCGCCGGGGTGATCAACTTTGAACTGAAGGATGACGCCGAAGGCGGTACTGTGGAAGCCCGCTGGGGACAGCACTACGAGGGTGACGGTGACGGTTACAACTTTGCCGGCAATATCGGTCTGCCGCTTACCAGCAGCGGCTTTCTCAACCTCAGCATGGAATACAAGGAGGCCGACCCCACCAGCCGCGCGGTGCAGCGATCGGATGCCCAGGCCCTTATAGACGCCGGGAACCCGTATATCGAGGACCCCAGCTATGACAGTATTTTCCATCCGACCGCGATGGTCTGGGGCGCGCCTGAATTCGAATACGACTACAAGTTCTTCGGCAATGTCGGCATGGACCTCAGCGATAGCTTCGAGGCCTACGGCTACGGCAACTACGCCAAGCGCAAGGTTGAGGGCGGTTTCTACTTCCGTAACCCGCACACCCGCGGCGGTGTCTTTGATGGCCCTGTTGTCGCATATGACAGCGCGACGGGCGATGTCGGTGAAGTGTTGGGCCAACAGGACGGAGAATCAGATGACGATTACGAGAAAAGAATTGAAGCAAGACTTAAAGCAGGGACTGCCATTGATACTGTCAAGGTAGCGGACATAAACGGTAGCGATGTGGGCGATAGTTGCCCGGCCATTCGCATTATAGATAACGCAGCCAGCACCGAGGATATCGCCGCGGTCGAGGCAGACCCCAACTGCGAATCTTTCATCACCCGCTTCCCCGGCGGTTTTGTGCCGCGCTTTGGCGGAGTGATGGAAGACTACAGTTTTGCTTTCGGGGTGCGCGGCGAGCTGGGTAATAACTGGCATGTGGACGTGAGCGGGGTGTACGGCCGCCATGAGGCCGCGTTTTTCATGCGCCATACGCTGAACACGCATTTGTTGGCCAGGCCGGATATCACGGTGGCCAATATCCCCACCGACTACCGCCCGGGTACCTACACGGAGACGGATTACACCATCAACCTGGACGTGTCCAAGCTCGTGGACATACCACTGTTCGCCTCGCCGGTGAACGTTGCCTTCGGTTTCGAGCACCGCCAGGAGGAGTTCAAGATTACTCAAGGCGGGGAAACTTCCTGGTTTGTGGATCAGAGGCCTGGAGGCCTGGGCGATCAGGGATTTGGTCCAGGCTCAAACGGGTTTGTCGGCTTCAGCCCGCAGTATTCTGGCGCCTGGTCGCGCAACAGCTATGCCGGCTATATCGACGTGGAGGCCGAGGTTACCGACCGCCTCGTAGTGGGCGCCGCGGGACGCTATGAAGATCATAAAAACGTCGGTGATACCTGGGATTTCAAGATCAGCGCACGCGCCCAGGTTACAGACGCTCTTGCCCTGCGCGGCGCAGTCAGCACAGGTTTCCGGGCGCCGACCGTGGGGCAGACCAATGTTCTGAACGTGACGACGGCGTTTACTGATGGCAAATTGGCAGATGAGGGCACATTTCCACCCACTCACCCAGCTTCAGAAGCGCTGGGCGCCGAGCAGTTGACGCCGGAGGAATCCACCAACTTTACCCTTGGTATGGTGTTCAATGTGGGTGATTTGGACGTGACCATAGACTACTTCAACATAGATGTGAACGATCGCATCGCCCGCAGCAGCATAATACGGCTGTCGGAAGCGCAGATACAATCGTTGGCAGCTCAGGGTTTTGACGCCAGGAGCTTAGCGGGTGTGCGTTTCTTTACCAATGATTTCGATACCACCACCCAGGGCATCGACATCGTTGCCACCCTGCCGTTTGAGATGGCCGGCGGAAATTCCAACCTCAGCTTTGCCGGGAATTGGACAGACACAGAAGTCGACAAAAGGAATAAGGGTGATTTGGAAGTCATCAGCGAAAAGCGGGTTATCCAGCTAGAGGAGAATAATCCGGAATTCCGCTTCACCACCACGCTGAACCACACCCAGGGGCCCTGGAACCTGCTGCTGCGGGGACGCTTCTATGACGGCTTCGTGGAATTTTCTACAGATGACGGAAGCGCCCGCCTGGATGCCGGCTCACGCTGGTTGATGGATGCTGAAATCGGGTATTCGCTGAACGACAACATCACGCTGGTGGCCGGCGCCGAGAATTTCGCCGACACCACCCCCACCAACCAGAGGAATAACGCGTCGCCCTACGTGTCCGGTATGAAATACGCCGAAACCTCGCCTTACGGCTTTAACGGCGGGTTTTACTACTTCAGGGCGATCTGGGACTTCTAGCGGTTCGGATTATCATACTGCTGAAACAATGGGGACGGATTTAAATCTGTCCCCTTGCTGTTGACTACTTGCCGGGCCGGGTGAACACCGGCCTGTCATCCCCTGACAGGTCTGCGTTATAGCGGTAGCCTTCCAGGTCGAAACCTTCCAGCTCCTCCGGGTCCTCCACGCGGTTGCGGATAATATAGCGGCTCATCAGGCCGCGCGCCTTTTTGGCTGTAAACGAGATAAATTTATAATCTCCGTTACGTTCTTCCTTGAACACCGGGGTGATGATGCGCGCATCAAGCTGTTCCGGCTGCATGGATTTAAAGTATTCGTTGGACGCCAGGTTGACCAGCACGGGGTTGTCCTGTCCGGCCAGTTCCCTGTTGATGGCCGCATTGATCCGGCCGTCCCAGAAGGCATACAGGTCATCTCCGCGGCGGTTTTTCAGTTTCGTGCCCATTTCCAGCCGGTAGGGTTGCATGAGGTCGAGCGGTTTCAATACACCGTACAGGCCCGACAGGATACGCAGGTGTTCCTGGGCATATTGCAACTCTTCCGCGTTCAGGTTGTCCGCATCCAGCCCGGTATACACGTCACCCTTGAACGCCAGGACGGACTGCTTGGCGTTGCCTGCGCTGAACGGCAAAGACCAGGCGTGGTAACGATTCGAATTCAGTTCAGCCAGCTTCGGGCTGATGCCCATCAATTCGCCCAGCCTGTGGGGTTCGAATTCCCGCAGTTCGTCGATCAGCTCCGCCGAATCATCCAGGAAGTCCGGGATGGTGAATGCCGGAACCTTGGGCGGGGTCTCAAAATCCAGCGTTTTGGCTGGGGAAATGACAATCAGCATGATGCCGGGACGGGTAGCAGAATTATTTGATCTTGCCTTCTTTGTAGATCACGTGTTTGCGTACCACGGGGTCGTATTTCATAATTTCCATTTTGTCCGGGGTATTGCGTTTGTTTTTTGTGGTGGTATAAAAATGTCCGGTGCCGGCGGATGAAACCAGACGAATTTTATCGCGTGCACTATTAGCCATGGTGTTCTCCTATACTTTGATGCCGCGGGCGCGTACGTCGGCCAGCACCTGGTCGATACCCAGTTTGTCAATGGTGCGCAGTCCATTGCTGCTGACGCGCAGCTTTACCCAGCGGTTTTCGCTTTCCACCCAGAACCTGCGCTCGTGCAGGTTGGGCAGGAAGCGCCGCTTGGATTTATTATTGGCATGGGAAACGTTGTTTCCAGACATGGGTTTTTTTCCGGTTACCTGACAGACCCGTGACATGGTAATGCTCTCTTAACTGTACAAAGGGAGGCAGATTATACACTGATCCGGTATTTGTTGACAACACACACCTCACCTCCTTGTCCTGGTTCCCTCCAGGGGAAAGGGGACGGATTTAAATCCGTCCCCGGTCATGCTGCTGCTCCCATAGTATTACAGCAACACCCGATAACCGGGTATTTATTGATTACATCAAACCCCGTTCGGCCATGGACGTCACTACCTTGTCGCCCACCACCAGGTGGTCCAGCACGCGCACGTCCAGCAGGGCCAGGGCCTGGGACAGCTTCAGGGTGATCTGCCGGTCGGCCTGGCTGGGTTCGGCGATGCCCGAAGGGTGGTTGTGGGCAAAGATGATGGCCGCGGCATTCAGTTCCAGGCAGCGTTTGACCACCTCGCGCGGGTAGACGCTGGCGCCGTCAATGGTGCCGGTAAACAGGATTTCGCTGTTGATGATGCGGTGCCGGTTGTCCAGGAACAGACAGGCGAACACCTCGTGCGGGAAGCGGCATAACCAGGCCTTGACGTACGTCTTGGTCTTGTCCGGGTTGCTTAATACGGGTTTTGAGCGTACCTCTGCCTCCAGGTAACGGCGGCCCAGTTCCAGGGCGGCCTGTAACAGCACCCACTTGGCTTCACCCAGCCCCTTGGTCCTGAGCAGGGTCTTACGGCTCTGTTCCAGCAACGGCCGCAGCCCCTGGGCCTTGACCAGCATGTTCCTGGCCATGTCCACGGCGCTGTGGCCGCTGTAACCCGAGCCCAGGAAGATGGCTACCAGTTCCGCATCGGACAGGCTGTGCGGGCCGTTGTTCAGCAGCTTGAAACGGGGTTGCTCGGTTTGCGGCCAGTGGCGAATTGCCATGGTGAACCTCCTTGTTCGGCGTGTATGGGTAAGATGTCAGCCAAGCATACAGGAGAATAATTATAACGACAACAGCAAAAGAACCCCGGGGAAATCCTGTCCCCGTTGAGGTTGCCGGGAAGGTAGATCGCCGGGCAGGAAATTCAGCCCGGCAGGCATGAACCCGCATGCAAAAATGCGCTCATCCCCGATATGGGCTAAAATGATTTCATGCAAGCGCTTGCCAACAAACATATCCTGCTCGGCATAAGCGGGGGTATCGCCGCGTACAAAAGTGCGGAGTTGACCCGGCGCCTGCGTGATCAGGGCGCTACGGTGCGGGTGGTTATGACCCCGGCGGCGACCGAATTCATTACGCCCCTGACCCTGCAGGCCCTGTCGGGCAATCCCGTCCACACTGATTTATTGGACCATGGGGCCGAAGCCGCCATGGGGCACATTGAACTGGCGCGCTGGGCCGACATGATCGTCATCGCGCCGGCTAGCGCGAACTTTATTGCCCGCCTGGGTAACGGGCTGGCTGACGACCTGTTATCGACCGTGTGCCTGGCGACAACGGCGCCGCTGCTGGTTGCGCCGGCAATGAACCGGCAGATGTGGCAGAACCCCGCCACGCAAGAGAACATCACCCGTTTGCAGGACAGGGGAATTACCCTGCTTGGCCCTGCCAGCGGCGCCCAGGCTTGTGGGGAGACGGGTCCCGGCCGCCTGCTTGATCCGGATGAGCTCGTACCGGCCATTATCGCCGCGGGCAGGACAAATGCGCTTACCGGCGTCAGCGTGATGGTCAGCGCCGGGCCGACCCGCGAGTTTATCGATCCGGTCCGTTATCTCAGCAACCGCAGTTCGGGGAAAATGGGCTATGCCGTTGCCCGGGCCGCCGAAGAGGCCGGTGCCGCAGTCATCCTGGTCTCAGGCCCCGTTGTGTTGACACCGCCTGCGGGTGTCCGGGTGATCGAAGTGGTTTCGGCCGCCCAGATGCACGACTCAATCCTGGAAGAAGCAACGTCCTGTGACATTTTTATATCAGCCGCCGCCGTAGCGGATTATCGCAGTCGTGAGACGGCGCTGCAGAAAATGAAAAAACAGGACGCCGGAATACTGCTGCGCCTGGAGCAAACGCCGGATATCCTGTCCGAAGTAGCCGCGCTTGCCGGTGCGCCGTTTACCGTTGGGTTTGCTGCGGAAACGGAACATCTCGCTGACAATGCAAAACAGAAACTGGCGAATAAAAACCTGGACATGATTGCGGCAAACCGGGTAGGCGACGGACTTGGGTTTGACAGTGACGAAAATGCCCTGGATATTTACTGGCCGGGCGGCTCACGGTCGCTGGCGACGGCATCGAAGGAGAAATTGGCCAGGCAGTTGATGGAAATAATCGTTGTGTGTTACCGGGAAAAGTCCCAGGAACAACCACAAAAGCCCATCCTGAAAGACGTTTCGGGCTGATCTACATGACCCAACCCGCTGTTCCCCCTTCCATTTTCCGCGCCTATGACATACGCGGCGTGGTGGGGCGGACGTTGACCGCGGACATCGCCCACCGTATCGGACTTGGCATCAGCGCGGAAGCCCGGGACAGGGGAGAACAGACGCTCATCATCGGACGTGACGGAAGGGACTCGAGCCCGGAACTGGCTGGCGCCCTGGTTGCGGGACTGCGCGAGAGTGGGCGGGATGTCGTGGATATCGGCCTGGTTCCTACGCCGCTGTTGTATTTTGCCACGCACTGGCTGCAGGCGCGCAGCGGAGTGATGGTGACGGGCAGCCATAATGGCCCGGAATATAACGGCGTGAAACTGATCATTGGCGGACAGACCCTGTTCGGGGACGCGCTGCAGGCGATCTACCGGCGTATTGTTGCGGAAGATTTTACCCGCGGCAAAGGCGGGCTGTCATCGGCAGATGTCCGGGCCGATTATATCGCGAGAGTAACCGGCGACATTTCACCTGTGGCGAACGGCGCGGGGTTGAAGGTCGTCATTGATTGCGGCAACGGGGTGGCAGGCGATGTCGCCCCGCAACTGTTTCGCGCTCTGGGCCATCATGTGGAGGAAATGTATTGCGACGTCGATGGGGCATTTCCCAACCATCATCCCGATCCCAGTCAGCCGGAAAACATGGAGGCGCTGGTCACCCGAGTAAAACAGCAGCGGGCCGATATCGGGCTTGCCTTTGACGGTGACGGTGACCGGCTTGGCGTTGTCGACAGTGCCGGGCATATTATCTGGCCTGACCGTCAATTGATGGTGCTGGCGAAGGACGTGCTGTCACGTAACCGGGGCGCCAGCATCATCTACGACGTAAAGTGTTCGCGCCACTTGAAAACCGTGGTCGAGTCCAACGGCGGTGTAGCGCTGATGTGGAAGACCGGTCACTCCCTGATCAAGAGCAAGATGGAGGAAATGCAGGCGCCGCTGGCCGGTGAATTGAGCGGCCACATCTTCTTCAAGGAGCGCTGGTACGGTTTTGACGATGCGATTTATGCCGGCGCCCGACTGCTGGAAATAGTGATCCGTAGCGGGATGAGTTCGCAAGACCTGTTTGCTGAAATGCCGGAAGGCGTCTCCACGCCTGAATTGCGGGTGAAACTGCCGGAGGATTCGCACCAGGCCTACATGCAGAAACTCAAGGACAACGTAAGTTTTCCGGACGCACAGGTCATCAATACAGATGGTGTCAGGGTTGAATTTCAGGATGGATGGGGCCTGGTGCGCGCGTCCAATACTTCGCCTGTGCTTACGCTGCGCTTCGAAGCGGACAACCAGACAGCCCTGGAACGGGTACAGGAGCGGTTTCGTCACCTGTTACAGGTGACTGCAGATACGGCCCTGCAGTTGCCTTTTTGAGGACCGATCAGTTCTCGCGCTGGTGCCGGATTCCCTGATCCAGCCTGTAGTTGAGGATATCCTCGAGAGGCACTGAATAGGCCGGGTCGTCTCGGAGGTATTCGACCAGGTCATCCAGGGTGATGATGGGAACGACCGGAATACCGTAGTGATGCGCTATCTCGTCAATGGCAGATGCATCCGCGTCATCCCGGCCGCGTTCCTGCCGGTCCAGGGCGATCACCACGGCAGCAGCCCGGGCGCCGTGGCGTTGTATCAGGTCGACGGAAAAATGGACCGAAGTGCCGGCCGTGATAACGTCATCGATAATCAGGACAGAACCGTGCAGGGGCGCCCCTGCAACCGTTCCGCCTTCGCCGTGGTCTTTTTCCTCCTTGCGGTTGAAACAGTAGGGCAATGAACGGCCGCGTTCGCTCGAATAGGCGATGGCAACCGATGTCACCAGCGGGATGCCTTTATAGGCCGGACCGAACAACATATCGAATTGCAAGCCCGCGTGTTCGATGGCCTGCATGTAGAACACCCCCAACAGCCTGATACTTGCGCCGTTATTGAATAATCCGCTGTTGAAAAAATACGGACTGCTGCGGCCCGATTTCAGGGTAAAACGGCCGAATTGCAGCACCTTGTTACGGATTGCGAAGTCGATAAATGCGGCCTGGTATTCTCTCACAGGGTTATAGACAGTCTTCCTCGGAAGTTGCAAGATGCGATTGCTTTTTCAAATATTCCGGTCAGTATACCTCAGCCATGAAGATAATCACATTAAACGCCAACGGGATCCGTTCAGCAGGCAGAAAAGGTTTTTTTGACTGGATGCTGAAGCAAAATGCAGACGTGGTTTGTTTGCAGGAAATAAAGGCACAAACCGATCAACTGGATGCCCACGTGCTGCAACCGGCCGGGTATTGCGGATTTTTCAACAGCGCCGAAAAGAAAGGTTACAGCGGTGTCGCCCTGTATTCCCGCCGGGAACCGGACAAGGTCGCGGACCGGCTGGGCTGGGATATTGCCGACCGGGAGGGGCGCTTCCTCCAGGCAGATTATCCCGGGGTCAGTGTCGTCTCTCTCTACCTGCCTTCCGGCACCTCCGGTGAGGAACGGCAGGCGGTCAAGTACGACTTCATGGCGCGTTTTGAGGCGGTGCTGACGGCGATGCAACGCAAGCGCCGGGAATTTATCATCTGTGGTGACTGGAATATCGCGCACAAGGAAATTGATTTGAAAAACTGGCGCAGCAACCGGAAAAATTCCGGGTTTCTGCCGGAGGAGCGGGCCTGGATGGACAAGGTATTCGGTGCGTTTGGCATGGTCGACGCATTTCGCGTGGTGAACCGGGAGGCAGAGCAATATACCTGGTGGTCAAACCGCGGCCAGTCCTGGGTGAAAAACGTGGGTTGGCGTATCGATTACCAGGTGGTGACGCCGGGGTTGGCGGACCGCATCAAGTCAGTATCTATTTACAAACAGCAACGTTTCTCGGACCATGCCCCGCTGACCGTCGAATACGACGTATAAAAGCCTGTCTGCGGCGCCGGTCGTAACCGGCAGGCTATTCGGTAAAAAACTGCTGCTTGAAGGAGAAACTCAAGGCAACGGACTCGCCTTCAGGGGTAATGCTCAGGTCAAAATCAAGGGTCTCTTCATTGTTCACGGCAGTTTCGGCGATGTAGTAAATGGACCCGTTTCCGCTTAATTCCCGGGTAGTCAGGGTTTTTAACTGCCGGGTGAGGTTGGTCGCGGTAGCTTCCACCTGCGCCTTGACCGGTTGACCCGTCGTTCCCATGACCTTCCTGAGCACTGAAATATTGAGAATGGCCCGGTTTTTACTGCGGCGGATTTTGTAGAGCCGGGCAACCTCGGGCGACAACATATCAGTGGTAAAGGCAACGTAATGGATGGTGTAATCACCAAACGTCTTTGATTGTTCGGCGCTGACAGTCATGCTGGCCGCCAATAACAACAATGTGATCAGGGCGGTTGCGATTCGGGGCATCGGTTACTCCTTTCTGCTTGGGTGTTAAGAATACTATACCAGGGGCAAAACTGGCAACACGGTTCAGACGGCCAAGGCCCGTCCCAGCTCAGTCAGGGGTCTGACCAGCAGAATCAACGACAGTTGCAGGAAGATGAATACCAGTATGGGGGAGAAGTCGATACCGTGGGTCGAAGGCAATAATCTGCGCGCCGGCCGCAGCAAGGGCTCGGATAATTGATACATGAGAACCGTAATCGGGTTATAGGAGCCGGGGCTGATCCAGCTCAGGATGATCTGCACAAAGACTACGAACATGAAAATATAGATAATCAGTTTCAGCAGTTCCGCGATACTGATCAGAAGCAGGCCGATAAAGGCATAAGAAGTGCCATAGGCGATCAAGCTGATCAGGGAAAACTCAATAGCCTGGAGCGCGACCATCAGGATGATGCAGGGCAGGTCGATCCCGCCTGACCCCGGGATGAAACGGCGCAACATGCGCAGCGGCGGGCCGGTCACCTGCAACAGGAATTGTGAGATGGGGTTACGGGAATCGGCCCGCACCGTCTGCAGCAGGAAGCGCAGCACCACAAACAGGATGTAAATGGAAAAAATTGTGTTGACCAGGTACAGCAAAGCATCGGTCAGGTAGGAACCGCTCATCAGTCAGTCCCCCTGTTGTGCCAGTTCTATCGAACGGTCCCGGCTGGCAGTCAGCGCCCGGCGCAACAACTGCTCCAGCCCTCCCTCCTCGAATGCCTGCAGCGCTTTCTCGGTGGTGCCGCCCGGGGAGGTGACCCGTTGTCTCAGGGTGGCTGCATCCTCGCCGGTTTCCTTCAGCATCCTGGCCGCCCCCAATGCGGTTTCAACGCAAAGCAGGCGAGCCTGTTCCTGCGATAAACCCAGCTCTGCGGCGATCTTTGCCAGCAACTCAACGACCAGGAAGAAATAGGCGGGACCACTGCCGGAGACGGCAGTGACGGTGTCCAGCAGGGCCTCGTCATCCAGCCAGACTGCGACGCCGACTGCTTGCATGATGTGCGTTGCCACCCGGCGCTGGGCCGCGCTGACCTCAGCTGCCGCGTACAACCCGGTTGCACCGGCCCGTAGCAGGGCCGGCGTGTTGGGCATGGCGCGTACCACCGGGCAGGCGCCGCCGAGTGCAGCACTGATTGTCCCGGCGCGAATGCCGGCCGCAATGGACAGTATCAGGGGGCGTTTGGTTTGCAGGGCTTGTTTTACCTTGGCAAGCACCGCCCCGATCGTTTGCGGTTTGACCGCCAGGACAATAACGTCGGCGCCGGGGACACCTGCAGCGATGCTGTCTGCGCTGCGTATAGCGTATTGTGTTTCAACCCGGCGGCGTTGATTTTCGTCCGGGTCAACGCCGAACAGGGAAGCAGTGGGATGGCCGTTGGCGATGAGTCCGCTAATGAGGCTCGTGCCCATGTTGCCGCAGCCGAGGAA
Source organism: Gammaproteobacteria bacterium (assembly GCA_965116495.1). Lineage (GTDB taxonomy): Bacteria > Pseudomonadota > Gammaproteobacteria > Eutrophobiales > Eutrophobiaceae > JAAXHV01. Next base: position 2,965,531 of record OZ220696.1, read on the forward strand.
GGTGATTTTCTGGTCCTGCATAACGCCGGAATCATACCAGTTCCCACCCGAACTTTCAGGGCAACGGGGATCAGCGGGACCTTGGGCCGAACAGTGCTGTCCCAATTCGGACCACGGTTGCCCCTTCGGCTATGGCAGCCCGCAAGTCATTGGTCGTGCCCATGGACAAGGTGTCGAGCTGGAAGCCGCTGTCTATTAGCTGCTGCTGCAGACGGCGCAATCTCATGAAAGCGCGTCGTTGCATGGCGAAATCAGCCACGGGCGCGGGCATCCCCATCAGACCTCTCAGTTTCAACCGGGTTAACGGAAGAACCTGTTCCGCCAGTTGTTGTACTGCATCCGGTTCAACCCCGGACTTGCTGGATTCAGCATCAATGTTGACCTGGATACAGATATTCAGAGGGGGCATGTCCGGAGATCGCGCCGCGTTTAATCGACTGGCGATCTTGACGCGATCAACGGAGTGTACCCAGTGAAAACACCCGGCAATCTGGCGGGTCTTGTTGGACTGGATAGGACCGATGAAGTGCCAACGAAGAGAGTGCTCGCTTAATTGCTCGATTTTCGCCCGCGCCTCCTGCACGTAGTTCTCGCCGAAGTCCGATATTCCGTATTGCGCCAGAGCCAGGATATCGGCGGATTTCCTGGTTTTACTCACGGCCAGAAGTTTCACACTCCCGGCGTCCCGGCCGAACTGCTGCTCCGCTTGTACAATCTCCATGCGTAACTGCTGCAATCGATCAAACAGATTTTTCATGGGTACGGCCCGTACGGAAAAGGGTTTCAATCAGCATTCTCCGTTTACTATAGTCAATTATGACAGACAAATAAAAAACGGCAGTCCGCATGCAACGGTTCGAAAGGAAATATTCACCTGCTTTACCTGGTTTGATATAAGCGCCCCTGCAGAGAGACCCAGGTTCGGGCAGGCTTGACCTGCAGGATTGCAGGCAATAAAAAAGGGTCCAGAGGACCCCTTTTTATGCAACTTGTAATTATTAATTACTTGTTGTTGATGTACATCGTAACTTCAAAACCGAAGCGGATGTCGCTGTATTCAGGAGTTTGCCAGTTCATTATACTTTCTCCAATTGGTTGATATTAAGGGTTAAAACTTCGCTGCCATTAATAATGCAGGTTCTGTGCCAAAATCAGGATTATTTTTAAATAATAATTAATATCTTTATAAATCAGTTGGTTATAAATATATTAAGGGAAATGCGAAAATATATTGTGCGGGCGTGGTTCATATAAACTGGTTGTAATTATTCACAATTCTGGTTGTTGCCGACCATTTAACCCCCATTTCTCAGTGGGTGATGCGATGATCGCGCCGGATTTTTGCCCTCAGCGGGTGCCTGCGACCGAAAGCATAGCCGTAGCTATGGTTGAGAGAGCACGTGCCCGCTGAGGGCAAAAAGACAAGCGAGGGCGCGTCACCCAGTGAGAAATGGGGGTTAGGGAAACACTTCCTCACCCTGGAACACCGGGCCGTCCACGCAGACCCGGCGCATGGAGACAGAACCGTTCTTGTAAACGGGCACCGTACAACCGGCGCAGCCCCCTACGGCGCATGCCATGTATTCTTCCAGTGAAACCTGGCATGGCAGGGAAAACTCCCTGGCCAGGCCGGCAACGGCCCGCAACATGGGTGTCGGTCCGCAACTGAAAATCTCGACCTGCCGGTGTTGTTCTGCGCCGAGCCCTGCCAGCCATTGCCGGGCCAGGTCGGTGACGAAACCATCATAACAACCGGGATAACCCTGCCTGCTGGTGAGGCGGCTGGCGATACTCCAGTCCTCCAGTAGCGGCATGCAGGCGATCGCCTCGCCCGGGACTCCCTCGACCATGATGCGTGAGGGCCTGGGGTTAAAGGGGAAAGGGATCTCGGAACCCATGATTACGAAGGGGTTCACGGTTTTTGCCTGTTTCATGATGTGCTCGGCGAGGAACACCATGGGGGGAATGCCCACCCCGCCGCCGATTAACAGGGGGATACTTCGATAACCGTGTTGTTTGAACGGGTTGCCTATGGGGCCCAGCAGGTTGATCCTGTCACCGGTCCGGGTCCCTGCCAGTTTATCCGTACCCAGGCCGTGAACCTTGTACAGAATATCAATCCATCCGGCGTCGGGGTCTGCACGCATGATCGACATGGGGCGGCGCATGGGCAGGTCTTCGTGACAACGCAGGTGGATAAAACTGCCCGGCAAGGCCCGTTGCGCCGTGTCGCCGGCTGCCAGGCGCAGGAGGTGCTGGCCGGCGCCCAGTGTCTGGTGTTGCAGGACCGCGGCGTCCTCGACAAAAATGCTGTCGCGGCTATACGGATGCGGCATTACACAGTGTCCTGGAACGCCAGTTTGCCGCCGACAATCGTATGGGTGACTTTGCCGTTCATCTCCCAGTTGTCGAAGGGTGTGTTTTTTCCGGCGCTGGCTAAATTATCCGCCTTGACGGTCCACTGCAGGTCCTCATCGAAGATGAACAGGTCGGCCCGTGCGCCGCCAGCCAGGCTCCCCGCGTCGATGCCTATGATAGACGCGGGCCGGCAGGTAAGTGCCTGCACGATTTGACCCAGGCTGAAGCCGCGGGCAGCAGCCAGGTTGAATGCCAACGGCGCCAGGACTTCCAATGTGGATGCACCGGGCTCGGTACTGCTGAAAGGTGCGGCCTTGGCGTCTTCATCGTGGGGTTGGTGGTCCGAGCAGACGGCATCGATGACGCCGGAGCGCAATCCATCCAGCAATGCCTGCCTGTCCCGGTCGGTGCGCAGGGGCGGCCACAGCCGGCATTGGGAATTGAAGCCGTCAACATCGACCTCCGAGAGATACAGGTAGGCAATGCCGGCATCCGCCGTGACCGGCAGTCCCTGTTGTTTTGCCGCGCCGATCAGTTCCACGCTACGGGCGCAGGACAAGCGGCAGAAATGCGCGCTGGTACCGGTCTGTTCGATCAGTAACAAGGCGCGGCTGATAGCTATCGTCTCCGCGGTTTCCGGGATCCCGGGTAAACCCAGGCGCGTGCTGATCCTGCCTTCGTGCATAACACCCTGGTTTCTCAGGTAACTGTCTTCCGGGTGGATAAACACGGGCAGGTCGAAACCGGCGGAGTATTCAAGCGCGCGCCGCAGTACTTCCGTGTCCACAATCGGCATATCGGCATTCGACAAACCGACACAGCCGGCCCGTTTGAGGGCCGCCACTTCCGTTAACTGCCGGCCGTCCAGGCCCCGGGTCAGGGCGCCAAGGGGGTAGATGCGGGTTTTGTTGAGCCGGGACCGGCGCTCATGGATAAGCTCTACGACTGCCGGCGTGTCCGTGACGGGCCGGGTATTCGGCGGACAGACCATGCTGGTTACCCCGGCGCGCGCGGCCGCCTCCGATTCGGACGCGATGGTCGCCTTGTGCTCAAATCCCGGCTCGCGGGTATGTACGCTCAGGTCGACGATCCCCGGGCAAACATACTGTCCGTCCAGCGCTATTTCAATATCGGCGCTGAATCCTTCCATCCGCTTGCCGGCAGAGACGATCCTGCCGTCCGCGATGTACAGGTCGCCCTGTCCGTCAAGTTGTTGCGCGGGACAGATCAGGTGGCCGTTACTGATGGCGATACGCATCACTCGCTCCCCCCCGTGGCGTCGGGTGCGGTGCCCATCACCATGGCCATGACGGCCATGCGTATGGCTATGCCGTGGCTGACCTGCTGCAAAATAACCGACCTGTCCCCGTCGGCAACCTGCGAATCAATTTCTATTCCACGGTTAATCGGGCCGGGATGCATGACGATCACGTCGGGCTTGGCCACGCGCAGGCGCGCCTCGGTGAGGCCGAAACAGTGGAAGTACTCCTCCTCGCTGGGAAGGACGGCATTGTTGATGCGTTCCCGTTGCAGGCGCAGCATGGTGATGACGTCCACGTCCTGCAGCCCCTCGGTCAAATCATGAAATACCTGCACACCCAGACTTTCGATGTTTTCCGGGAGCAGGGTTTTGGGTGCAATTACGCGGATATCGCTGACCCCGAGGATATTAAGTGCATGTATTTCCGAGCGGGCAACCCGGGAGTGCGCAATATCCCCGACAATTGCCACCCGCAGGGACTCAAAATCCGGTTTATGACGGCGGACGGTGAACATGTCCAGCATGGCCTGGGTCGGGTGGGCATGGCGTCCGTCCCCCGCGTTGACGATATGCACGTTCTCCGCCACCTGGCCGGCAATGAAATGCGCCGCGCCGCTGTTGCCGTGGCGTACCACGAACAGGTCGCAATGCATCGCCTCCAGGGTATGCAAGGTATCCTGCAGCGTTTCGCCTTTGTTGGTGGCCGACGTGGCGATGTTGATGTTCAACACGTCGGCGGACAGGCGCTTGGCCGCCAGTTCAAACGTAGTACGGGTGCGGGTGCTTGATTCAAAAAACAGGTTGGCTACCGTCTTGCCGCGCAATAACGGCACTTTTTTAACGGCGCGTCCGCTTACGCTGGCGAAGGACTCGGCATAATCAAGGATACTTGTCAGAATTTGACGACTGAGGCCTTCCGTGGTCAGGAAATGTTTGAGGCGCCCTTGCTGGTCCAGTTGAATAGGGTGATCCGTCATTCTGTCGTCGTGACCTCCAGCGCCAGGGGTTCCGGGCCTGAGAGTTTTACATGCTGGTTTACGTCAAGGCTGATATGCTTTCCTGTCACGTCAGCCTGAATGGGTAATTCCCTGCCGCTGCGGTCCACCAGTACCGCCAGGCAGATACTCGCCGCCCGGCCGTAGTCGAATAATTCATTCATTGCCGCGCGCACGGTACGGCCGGTGTAAAGTACGTCATCAATTAAAATCACATGGCGGTCCGTGACATCGAATGGCAGGCTGGAAGGTGTGACCCGCGGGTGCAGGCCAATCCGGCTGAAATCGTCCCGGTAGAACGCGATATTCAGTTTGCCGAGTGGCAGGGTGGAGCCGAACAGTTGGTGCAATCGTTGCGCTATCCACACGCCGCCGCTGTGGATACCGATAAACAGGGGATCATATCTGTTGTATTTTTCCAGGTATCGTTCCAGCTCGGATTTCATCGTCTGGAGCAGTTGCTCCACATCGATATTATTTGACGGCATATTTTAACTGAACGTTCTCTATTCACCGGTTATTGTATCATTTTTTGGCTTCATCGAGTTTTCTTGCAGCCACCCTTCCAGGATCACCTGGGCTGCGACATGATCCAGGTGCTCCTTGTTTCGTTGGCGGGTCCGGGCCTCGACAGTAGTGAGCCGTTCATCAGCGCGCAGCACGGGGAGACGGTAACGACCTTGCAGTCTTGCAGCGAATTTATCGGCGTCAGCACTGATCGGTTGGCGGCTGCCGTCAATATTCAAGGGGTTCCCCACCAGCAGGGCCTGGGGATGCCATTGTCTGATAAGCGCACTGATCCGGTCCCAATCCGGGCGGTTGTTATGGACGGAAATGATCTCCAGAGGCGTAGCCGTATCAGTCAGTGTCTGACCTACCGCCACACCAATTCTTTTTGTACCGAAATCGAAACAGAGCAGGGTGGCGGGGCGTGATGCAGGTGTCAAGCGTGCCCGAAACCGGTCGATATCTGGTGGTGATCGATGCCCAGCAAGGCAGTAGCCGAGGACCAGCGCAGTTCGCTGGGCGTATTGAAGATGATTTCTGAATCCGCTGACACGTTAAGCCAAACGTTTTCCTTTATTTCCTCTTCCAATTGCCCGGCTGACCAGCCTGCGTAACCCAGGGCAATCAGGAAGTTTTGCGGCCCGGCGCTTTCCGCGATGGCAAGCAATATATCCCGGGAAGTCGTTACGCCCAGGGCACCACTCACGCTGATCGAGGAATCCCATTCCCTGCCCGGCTCGTGCAATACAAATCCCCGGTCGGTATGGACCGGCCCACCCTGGTAAACAGGCAGCTTTTCAATGGTTTCATCTTCCGGTTTCATCTGCATCTGTTCCAGGATTTCGCCCAGTTCGCAATGTGCCGGACGGTTGATCACCAGCCCCATTGCGCCTTCATCATTGTGCGCGCAGATGTAGGTAACGGTCTGGGAAAAATTGGGATCTCTCAGGCTGGGCATTGCAATGAGAAACTGATTTGTGAAGTTTGTGACAGAACTGGAAACCATAACTGTAATAGTATCCGTATCGGCGCCAGAAAGCCACCTGGAAATAATAAACCGGTTAAATTAATCGTCCCCGGGCGGGATAATCGTTCCAGACAGGCTTGACAGACCGGCTACTTGAAAACGCGCTGATCCAGAAATTGCCAGGTCCTGGTAATGTGCAGGACGTCGGTTTCCGCGCGAATCGCATCGGGAAAAGGCGCGTACGGCGCCGCCAGCTCGACAATCCTGATTGCAGCATCATCCAGCACCTCGTGACCCGAGGAACGGCGGATTGTAATCTGGTTGATCTTGCCGTCCGGGTTCAATGCCACGTCCAGCACCAGGTCTCCGGCGAGCTTGCGTCTCCTGGCTTCCTCCGGGTAATTCAGGTTCCCCACCCGTTCCACTTTTGCGCGCCAGGCTTCCATGTAGGCGGCATATTTATATGCCCGGGTGCTGGCTGATATGAAAGTCCTTTTCGGGCGCTTTGCCTTGCTTTCCAATTTGCGTTTTACCTCCGAACTCAAAGCTGCCATCTTCAGGCTGTTGCTGCGTAATTCGCTGGCGCTGGGGCGCTTTGTCTCGGGTTCGTCCGGGCTTTCCTCCAGTGCTTGAGGGGTTTTTTCCACCTCGACGGCCACAGGCTCCACGATTTCCTGCGCAGGCGCCGGTCCGGGGTCGGTATTGTCGGGTTCGGTGCGCGCTTCCTGCGCTTGTGTTTGCGTCGGCGCGGTAACTTCAGTTTGTTGTTCATGGGGGAGTGGCGGCACTGGTGATGCGGGGATGACCTCATCCGGGATATCCCCTCCCCCGCGCAGGTTTGCCTGCGCCAGGACGTCTGCTTCCGGCGCCGGTTCACTGGATTGTTGTACCAGCACGATCTCCATGGATTCATAGCGCGGGTTGAGTTTATCCTCGGGCGCGAAAACGATTCCCAGGATGAGCAAGGCATGAAAGATCAAGGCAAGACAGAATGTCAGGCTCAGCCTGTCGCCAGGAGTCAGATGCGGGCGTATTGCAACAGAATCGTTCAAGACGGTTACCGCAACTTCCCGGCTATACAGTCCATCACCTTTCCTGCAATATCATAGCTGTAGATCCGTTCCAGTTCCCTTACGCAGGTCGGGCTGGTTACGTTGATCTCGGTCAGGTAATCGCCGATAACATCCAGACCGACGAAGACCAGTCCCAGTGCGCGCAACCGCGGTCCCACCTGTTCGCAGATCCACTGGTCGCGCTCGGACAGGTCAATTCCCTTGCCGGTGCCTCCCACGGCCAGGTTCCCGCGTATGTCACCGGATTTGGGAATGCGCGCCAGCGCATGTTCCATTGGGCGGCCGTCAACCAGCAGGATGCGTTTATCACCCTGCGCGATTGCCGCCAGGTATTGTTGCGCCATAATAAAGCCCTGCGAGTTCCGGGTCAGGGTTTCTACGATGACGTTCCTGTTGGGGTCCTCCTTGTCAACCAGGAAAACCGAGGCGCCGCCCATGCCATCCAGGGGTTTGAGAACAACCTGCCCGTGCTGTTCCAGGAAAGCATGTATCTGCCGTGTATTACGGCTGATCAGGGTGGGAGCTATACACTGCGGAAATTGGGTGATGAAGGCTTTTTCATTGACGCTGCGCAGTGCGGCCGGGTTGTTGACGACAAGCGTGCCGCGCGCTGTCGCGTGTTCCAGGATATAGGTCATGTAGACGTATTCCATGTCAAAGGGCGGATCCTTGCGCATCAGGATCACGTCCAGATCCGAGAGAGCCAACTCAACCGAACGCTGGAATTGATACCAGTCTGACGCATCATCCGCGACCGTCATGAGGCGTGCATTTGCCCGCGCCGTGCTGCCGCTGAGATACACGTCGTCCATCTCCATGTAATGTATTTCCCATTCCCTGCGTTGAGCCGCCAGCAGCAATGCCAGGGTCGTGTCTTTTTCGACCTTGATCCCGGCAATAGGATCCATGATTACGCCCAGTTTCATCTGAAAAACCCCGGCAAAGTTGAATAATTGTCGTCTACCCTGTTAACCCGCATATCTCACCAATTCGCTTGTTACTATCCGAAACGTCAATATGCTGTCAATAAGTTATAGTAATATTCACACTATGTCATCATTACAGACTGCGCTTGATGCGCCCTCGCTTGTCTTTTTCCCGCCAGCGGGCACGTGTTCATTGCGTCCATCCCTGGACGCAACCCTTCGGGCGGCTATCGCCGTGCAAATCGGCTGTCCTGCCGATTTGTCCCTCAACCAGACAAATCTGCCTGGAGCAGATTTGGACGCTCGCAGAGCGCCCGCAGGGGGCGCCCCAAGGATGGGGCGCATCAACTACGGCTATGCTTTCGGTCGCAGGCACCCGCTGGCGGGACAAATCTGCCAGGAGCAGATTTGGACGTCCGCAGGACGCCTGCAGGGTGTGCGCCACGGAAGGCGCACATCTAAAATCCTGCGCGATCATCGCATCAATTGGTGAGATATGCGGGTTAGTGTATCCAGATTGTATGAGAGGTCAAAGTCCTTATACGCGGCAGACAGGTTCGCCACAAAGCCGTCCGGTGCATTGTTGCCATTCAGGGTTTGACCGGGAAGCCGGAAACGAAGTGGCGTGCAAGGAATTTGAAGACATCCGGAGAAATAACATAACATGATGAAACTAGGGAGAAATGCGGGTTAATGGCCGGTTCAGGCCTGCGCATTGTTACAAGAGAAAGCCCCCTGGCCATGTGGCAGGCGCAATTCGTGCGCGCGCGCTTACAGGAAATGCATCCCGGCCTGCGTGTGGGGATAAAGACCGTAAAGACGACCGCCGATCGATTTTTGCACAAATCGCTGGCGGAAATGGGCGGCAAGGGCGTGTTTGTCAAGGAACTGGAGCAGGCGCTGCTGAATGACGAGGCCGACCTTGCCGTTCATTCCATGAAGGACGTGACAGTAGATCTCCCTGCCGGCCTGGCGATAACGGTAATCATGCAAAGAGAGGACCCGCGGGATGTGCTGGTGGCAAGCCGTTATCCGTCCCTGGCCGAATTGCCGGCCGGCGCCAGGGTCGGGACATCCAGTCTGCGCCGGCAGTGCCAGCTCAATGCAGCCTGTCCGGGACTTGTCCTGCAGGACATTCGCGGCAACGTGGGGAGCAGGCTGCAAAAACTGGATAACGGGACTTATGATGCGTTGATCCTGGCGGCCGCCGGGATGAAGCGGCTCGGCAAGGAGGACCGGATCAGCGTCTACCTTGATGTGGAAGACATGTTGCCGGCTATTGGACAGGGCGCGCTGGGGATCGAAACCAGGGCAGGTGATGCGCAGGTGTTACAGTTTGTCCAGCCCCTGAACCACGAACCGACCCGGGCGTGCGTGAGTGCGGAGAGGGCCTTGTCCCGGAAGCTCTACGGCGGCTGTCACCTGCCGCTCGCGGCCTACGCGGAGATTTCCGGCGAAGGCCTCTCCATGACTGCGCTGGCAGGTTACCCGGACGGTTCAAGGATAGTGAAAGACAGTATTGCCGGTGCCGTGGGCCAGGCCGAGCAGCTTGGGCAGGAGCTGGGGGAGCGGTTGCTGCAGCGGGGCGCGCATGAGATCCTGGTTGAGGTGATGGGCAATGCGGGATAGCGACCCGACCCTCTCGGGGAAAAAAATCTGGGTAACCAGGCCCGCGCACCAGGCTGAAGAACTCTGCAGGATGATTGAGGAGAGGAAAGGTGCGCCACTGAGTCTACCGACCCTGGTCATCCGGCCCGTCCCGGGGGAAGAACGGACAGCAGAAAACCGGCGCCGGCTGGTGGATGCGGATATCGTTGTCTTCATCAGTAAAAATGCCGTTGCCCATTGTCTGGCACTGTTCCCGCATGTTGCCGACATCTTACAGGAAAAGATCGTTCTTGCGGTCGGCCGGACAACAGCCGGCGCGTTGCTGGCCCTGGGGCTCGAGTCGGTTGGGCACATCGACGCCGGCGGAAGCGAATCACTGTTGCAGCTCCCGGTATTGTCCGGAACGGAATTAAGGGGTAAACGGGTCATAATTGTTCGCGGCCAGGGGGGGCGCGAGGTCTTGCGGGACAGCTTGGTTGCCCGGGGTGCCGGTGTCGATTACCTGGAAGTATACCGGCGCGACAAGCCCGGCATAAGTCAGGCAGACATGGCGAAATTCTGGCATGATGAGAGGCCGGATGCCGTGGTAATCACCAGCCTGGCAGGGCTGGATAACTTGGTCGAGTTGATGCCGGCCGGGGAACGCGGGCGCTTGTTCGGAACCGCCATGGTGGTGATGAGTGAGCGCATAAGACAACGCGCACTGGAGGCAGGATTTCAACGCATAGCCGTGGCGACGGATAACAGCGATACGGGATTGGTTGATGCCTTGATGGACATGAACGAGAGCAATTGAAAGTGAACAACAAGGTGGACGATATGGCTGAGGGTAAGGTTGCCGATGCAGCCGTTACCGGAAATGCCGGGGAGGCGGGTACCGGCGTCACTGAGGAACCCGGTTTGAATGACCCCGGGGCGGGACCTGATACGGCAGATACCCCAAACAACGACAAGCCGCGCGCGCAGGGTCGTCCCTGGGGAACCATCCTGTTTCTGGTAACACTGCTTGCCATCACTGCCGGCGTAGCGGGGTATTTTATTTTTGACCTCGACAAAGTCCGGAAAGCCGTTGATGCCGAACTTCAATCCCAGGCGGCCAGGTTGGACGAGCTGCAACAGCGCACTGCGTCCCTGGCTGAAAACACCCGGTCGCTGGATAACCGGTTGACCGGCGCCAATGAACAACTCGCCGGGATATTACACAACCTGAACAGCCTGCAGCGGCAGGGAAACAACGATTTCGCCTGGCAATTGGCGGAGTTGAGATACCTGTTCCTGATAGCCTACCACCGTCTTGCGCTGGCTGCGGATGCAGACACGGCACAGGCCATTTTGCAGTCTGCCGATGCCAGGCTCAGGGAAATCGCCGACCCGGAGCTCATTCCGGTACGCGAACAACTGATCGCGGATCTCAACCGCTTGAGCGAATTCCCGCGTACGGATTACAGCGGTCTTGCCCTGCTGCTGGGCGACCTGGCGCGCCGGGTGGACCGGCTTCCGCTGAACCTCGGCGCGAGCGGTGTACAGACAGCGGCAACAGCCGACGAAGAGACGCCCGTATCGGGAAACAACTGGCAGCGACTGGCCCGGAACCTGTGGCAGGAAATAAAATCCCTGCTCGTCATATCCCGAACGGACAAAAATAATGCCACATTCCTGGCGCCGCAGGAGCGTTACTTTTTATACCAGAACTTGCGCTTGCAGCTTGAGGCGGCCCGCCTGGCGCTATTGAGCCGGGACGACGGCCAGTTCCGGGACTCCGTCAACGCCTGCGTGGATTGGTTGAATGAATATTTCGACAGCGATGATGAACGGGTCCGGAACGCGTTGGCTTCCCTGGAAAACGCGGCCGCAGTCGGATTGCATGGGTCTGTTCCCTCGATCGACGCAACGTTACGCGTATTTGATGAGTATCTGATGCGGCAAGGTGGAACGATAACCGGTGGCGGTGCCGAGCAGTGAGGATTTTGTTTACCCTGCTCACCGTGTTGCTTCTCGCAGTCGCGCTGGGGTGGTGGCTGCAGGACTCCCCGGGCGCGGTGATCTTTACCTACAAGGAGTGGATAATTCAGACCAGCCTGGTCGTATTCGCGCTTGTCTCCGGCGTCCTGTTCCTGGTGGTTTATGTTTTAGTGCGGTTGTTGACAAAGATATTACACTTGCCGGCGGATTTACGGCGCTTGTCTGAAAGCAGGCGGCGCGGTTTGATTTCGGCGGAGCAGGCCAGGGCAAAGCAGTTGACCTTCCAGGCCGGGTTGCTGCGCCAAGCCGGGAATGGGCAGGATCGGGTTGCGTTGAAAAATGCCTGGCGGAGTATTCCGAACAAGTTGAAAAAGGAGAGTTTCCTGATCGGCGTTTACGTAAGGGAACGCTTGCGCCAGGGGGACAGCAGTGATTGTGAGGCCTTGTTGCGGCGCGCGCTCAAGCGCCAGTGGGACCCGGAACTGGTTCGGTTGTACGGGCTGGTTGAAGGCAGAAACCTGAAACGGCAACTGGAGTTTGCCGGGAACTGGCTGTCGCAGTTCCCCCGGGATGCGGCATTGTTGCTGACCCTGGGGCGCTTGTGTAAAAAAAATCACCTGTGGGGAAAGGCCAGAAGCTACCTGGAACAAAGCATACACGCGCGCCCGGATCCAGCAACCTGCCAGGAACTGGCAACCTTGCTTGAGCAACAGGGAGAGCACGCCGCCGCCAGGTCGTATCTCCAAGAAGGCCTGAACCTGGCAACCGGCGCGCACGAGACCGGTGAAACAGGGACGGCGCTGGTAACAGGCGAGAGAGAATCAACTGGTGAAAAATCCGGGCTAGTCGGCGTTTTGCCCGGCTGATTTACACCTACGCCGTTTCCTTGGCAGCCATTATCCGCTTGATCAGCGGCTCAATAATCAGCTGGATGGCAAAGTTGGTTTTGCCGGCAGGGATCACAATCGTATAAGGCGTGGACATGAAAGATCCATGCAGCATTTCCAGCAGGTAAAGGAAGTCGACAGCCAGCTTGTCCCGGTTGCGTACGTGGAGGACGGTAAAACTCTCGTCGCTGGAGGGAATATGCACGGCGCCGAACGGATTGGCGGTGTCGACGGTCGGTACCCGCTGCAGGTTGATATCCGTGCGGGAGAACTGCGGCGTGATATAGTGGACATAATCATACATGCGCTCCAGGATCATGTCGGTGGCGTCTTCGATACTGTAGCCGCGCACAGTCTTGTCCCGCTGTATTTTCTGGATCCATTCCAGGTTGATTATGGGCGTGATGCCGATAAGCACGTCGACGTGCCGGGCGATGTTTACTTCATCCGTGATCAGGCCGCCATGCAGTCCTTCGTAAAGCATTAAATCCGTGTGCTCCGGCAGGGCTTCCCAGGGCGTCAACGTACCGGGGGTCCCGCCGTGATGCGCGGCATCCGCATCATTATGAATATAAAAACGCTGTTTCCCCGTGCCGTATTCGGCATACTCGCTGAATCCGGCTTCAAGTTCCGTGAACAGGTTTCCTTCAGGCCCGAAGTGGGTGATATGCCTGCCCTCGCGCATGGCCTCCCGGCCAAGCCGCTCCATTTCCTCACGGTTATAACGGTGGTAGCTGTCTCCTTCAATTACTGCAGCCTTGATACCCTGGCGATTGAAAATCTTCTCAAACGCTTCCTTGATATTGGTCGTACCGGCCCCCGACGAGCCGGTCACGGCGATTATGGGGTGTTTTTTTGACATGGTTCCCCTTGCGTAAAGGATTATGGCGATTGTTTAAATCAGAAATTCAGGATGATGATACGGTATACTTTCTCCCGGTAGGGCCGGTTACGTTAACTATTTTGCCATCATGCAGCAAAAGAAACCCACTGATCTCGTACTTTACTTGCGCTTGTTGACTTATGTAAAGCCCTATCTGAGGATTTTTCTCGTGGCCGTGTTTGCCATGGCGGTACTGGCCCTGACCAGTCCGGCAATTGCCGCATTATTCAAAAACATTACGGAGGGAGTTTTCCAGCACGCCGAAGTTGACCTGATGACCCGTGTGGTGATTCCGATCATCCTGGTCTTTCTTGTAGCCGCAGTATCCTCATATATCAGCAGGTATGCCCTGGCCTGGGTTGCAGAGAGGTTGGTCATGGACCTGCGTACAGAGATGTTCAGCCGTTTGTTGCAGTTGTCCTGCGCCGGCCTGGACCGGTATACCGCCGGCAGCCTGGTCTCTAAATTCACCTTTGACGTAACTCAATTAAAGGAAACGGCTACTAATTTAATCACCACCTTGAGCAGGGATACCCTGAGCATTATCGGGCTGGTAGCTTGGATGGCCTATATTGACTGGCTGTTGACGCTGATTGCGTTCCTGGCCGGTCCGGTAATATTGGCGCTGTTGCTGGCCCTGCGTGTGCGCCTGCGCAAGCTGAGCAGGTTGGTACAGGGCGCCATGGCGGACTTGCACCATGTACTGAATGAAGCCATCGCCGCGCACCGGATTATCAAGATATTTGCCGGGCGGGACCAGGAGAGCGAAAGGTTCGGGCAAACAGCCGATAGCAACCGCCGCGTGAACATGAAGTTCGTCGCAGCCTCGGCTGCAGGCACGCCCGCAATCAACGTGATTACGGCGCTGGTGCTGGGTGTGATTGTTTATGCGGCCGCGGCGCATGCGGCGGCTGGCCAGATATCCGTAGCCGAATTCAACTCCTTTTTTGCCGCATTGCTCATGTTAATGAGTCCATTACGCAGGTTGTCACGGATAAATGAAGATTTGCAAAAAGGCCTGACGGCAAGCGAAAGTGTGTTTGGCTTTATTGACCAGGCAGCAGAGGCGGACGCGGGTGATGTTTCCGGTGCCGGGCTGGTGGGACAGATTGAGTTCCGCGACGTCAGCTTTGCTTACGACGAGGCTGGCGAGACAGTGTTGGAGAATGTATCGATGACTGTTATGCCGGGACAGACTGTAGCCGTTATCGGCCCCTCAGGTAGTGGAAAGACCTCCCTGGTGAATTTGATAGCCCGGTTTTATGATACGGCAAAGGGCGAGATCCGGGTGGACGGGCATGATATTCGTACTCTTTCCCTGACCCGGCTACGGGAGAATATTGCCCTGGTGAGCCAGGACGTGGTCCTGTACAACGATACGGTGCGCAATAACATCGCCTACGGCGTAAGCCGCACTGCGGACATCGAACGGGTCCGGGCAGCAGCCCGCCAGGCCGATGCGCTGGCGTTTATTGAGGCGCTGGAAGACGGGTTCGATACGGTCATCGGCAATGACGGTTCCCGCTTGTCAGGCGGGCAACGGCAGCGCATTGCGCTGGCACGGGCGTTGTTGAAGGACGCGCCCATCCTGATCCTGGACGAGGCCACGGCAGCCCTGGACACCGAATCGGAACGCAGTATCCAACAGTCCCTGGAATCAATCAAGCAGGGCAGAACCTGTATTATCATTGCCCACCGGCTGACTACCATCGAAAAGGCGGATCACATTTTTGTCCTGGATAAAGGCCGGCTGGTCGATGCCGGGGTTCATTCCCGGCTGATTGCCCGTGACGGGGTGTATGCCCGGTTGTACGCAGGAGAAAAAGAGGCGGGTTGATTACGTCTTCAGTTGATGCGAACGAAGAGCGCACCGCAAAGACATGCGCCTTCATACATGCGTATGCCTCACTCCCCTGCAATAGTCATGTTTTCGACCAGCACCGAGCCGGTTTTGATATTGCCCCGGTTGTCCACGTCGTTACCGATGCTGACGATGTTCCGGAACATGTCTTTCAGGTTGGCAGCCACGGTGATCTCCTCAACGGGATACTGGATTTCGCCCCGTTCAATCCAGAAGCCTGACGCGCCCCGGGAATAATCACCGGTGACCTGGTTCACGCCGAAGCCGATCATGTCGGTGATCAGCAGGCCGGTATCCATTTGCATCAGCAGGGCATTCAGGTCCTGTTCGCTGTTCTGCAACACCAGGTTATGTACCCCCCCGGCATTCCCGGTGGGGGTCATCCCCAGTTTGCGCGCGGAGTAGGCGCTCAGAGCGTAGCTTTCCAGGACACCGTCCCTGACCAGGTATTTGCGCCGGGTCGCCATGCCGTCGTCGTCAAACGGGGCGCTGCCCAGTTGTTTGGGCAAGTGGGGTTGTTCTTCGATCTGTACCTGTGGTGCAAACACCTGCGCGCCGAGCTTGTCCAGCAGGAACGAGGCGCGCCGGTACAGGGCGCCGCCCGCGATGGCCCCGAGGAATGCGGAAAACAGGCCCCGGGCGACCGGCGCCTCGAACACGACCGGCGCTGAGCGCGTGGATAATTTGCGCGCATTCAGGCGGGACAAGGTACGGCGGGCAGCCTCTTTTCCCACGCTCTCGACGTTATCAAGGTCGCGCGGGTCCCGTGCCTTGGTATGCCAGCCGTCACGCTGCATTTTGCCGTTTTCCTCGGCTATGACCGTGCAGTCAATGCTGTGGGACGACCAGTCCCAGCCGTTGATAAAGTGGTGGGAGTTGCCGTACAGGTGTGAACCGGTATAGGTTGCGACCAGTGCCCCGTCGGAATTGGTCAGGCGCGGGTCCGCCTGCCGCGCCGCGTCTTCACATTCGATGGCGAGGTCGATAGCCGCCCGGGGAGCTATCTCCCAGCCATGGCACAGGTCCAGGTCCGGGACCTCATTTGCCAGGTATTCAGGATCAATCAGACCGGCACAATCATCCACGCTGGCGTTCCGGGCAATGGTACAGGCTGCGTTGACCGTGGCTTCCACGGCGGCGGCGGAAAAATCCGTTGTGGACGCGGAGCCTTTGCGGCCGCCGATGTAGACCGTCACGCCCAGGCCCTTATCGCGTTGATGTTCTACAGTCTCGACCTGGCCCATGCGCACGTTGACCGACAGGCCGTGACCTGTGTTGATATCGGCCTCCGCGGCATCGGCTCCCAGTTTGCGGCAGCGCGACAGGGTGCGGTCAATTAAGGTGCGGGCGTCTTCGTGTTGGGCTTGCATTGTTTTTCCCTGTGGGGTCAAAGGCGGCTATTCTAACACTGTTACACAGAGTACAATTAACGGATGGACGTTTCAGGTGTGTTAGACGGGTTGAATGAGGCACAACGCGAGGTTGTCGCGGCGCCGGCGGGCAATATCCTGGTGCTGGCCGGCGCCGGCAGCGGCAAAACCCGGGTGCTGGTGCACCGCATCGCCTGGTACCTGCAGACGGAACAGGCTGCACCCTTCGGCATACTTGCAGTCACCTTTACCAACAAGGCCGCCGCGGAGATGCGCGCCCGTATCGAAACCTTGTTGAAACGGCCTGTCGGCGGCATGTGGGTGGGCACCTTCCACGGTCTGGCGCACCGGATTTTACGCCTGCACTGGCAGGAAGCGGGCCTGCCCGACAGTTTTCAGATCCTGGACAGTGATGACCAGTTGCGCACTTTGCGGCGGGTAATCCGGGGCCTGAACCTGGATGAAAACCAGTACTCCGCCCGCGACGCGCAATGGTTTGTCAATGGGCACAAGGATGATGGTCTGAGGCCGCAACACATTGACCCGCACGGCGACCCGATACAGGAACGGATGGTCGAAATTTACCGCCGTTACCAGCAGGCCTGCGAACGCTCAGGGCTGGTTGATTTTGCCGAGTTGTTGTTGAAAACCCATGAGTTGTTCCGTGATCAGGACAGGCTGCTGGCGCATTATCAACAGCGCTTTCGCCATATTCTAGTGGACGAATTCCAGGACACCAACACATTGCAGTATGCCTGGCTGCGCCTGCTGGCGGGGCCGGACAACCACCTGTTCGCAGTCGGCGATGACGATCAGTCCATTTACAGTTTTCGCGGCGCCCGCATGGAAAATATGCAACGGTTCCAGCAGGATTTCCGGGAGCCGGTCCTGCACCGGCTGGAACAGAACTATCGCTCGACCACCAATATATTGAACGCCGCCAATGCCCTGATTGCCAATAATACGACCCGGCTGGGCAAGAACCTGTGGGCGGAAGGCATGGCGGGGGACAAACTGGAACTGTACGCAGCCTATAACGAACACGACGAGGCCCGTTTCGTGGTGGAACGGATCAGTAGCGCCCGGCACGACAACATCCTGCTTCAGGATAACGCGATCCTGTACCGGGTCAGCGCCACCTCGCGGGTACTGGAGGAGGCGTTGATGCAGGCCCAGGTGCCTTATCGCGTGTTCGGCGGGGTACGCTTTTACGAGCGCATGGAAATCAAGGATGCACTGGCTTACCTGCGTCTCGCCGTCAACCGGGATGATGATGCATCCTTCGAGCGCATCGTCAATACGCCGCCCCGGGGCATCGGACCGCGCAGCCTGGAAGAAATCCGCAGCCGCGCCAGGCAGGAAAACAAGCCGTTATGGCGGGCTGCCGGGGAACTGGTGACGGACAGGCTGATGGCGGCCAGGGCCGTGTCCGCACTGGGCCGGTTTCTCGGTCTGATTGAACAGCTGGCGCAGTCTATCCGCGACAAGGGCCTGGATGAGGCCATGGATACCGTCATCAAGGCCAGCGCACTGGTTGAGCATTACCGCAAGGAGAAAGGTGAACGGGGTCTTGCTCGTGTTGAAAACCTGGAAGAACTGGTCAGCGCGGCGGGACAATTCGAGGTGGACCGGGACGTACACGGCGATGTGGAACCGCTCACCGCATTTTTATCCCAGACCGCGCTGGAGGCAGGAGAGACCCAGGCCGATGCCCACACCGACGCGGTCAGCCTGATGACCCTGCATACGGCCAAGGGGCTGGAGTTCGAACGGGTCTACCTGGTCGGTATGGAGGAAGGCCTGTTCCCGCACCAGCGCAGTTCCGGTGACCTGGCGCAACTGGAGGAAGAACGGCGGCTTTGCTACGTGGGCATTACCCGGGCGCGCAGCAAACTGACCCTGAGTTACGCCCGGCACCGGCGTATGTACGGAGCGGAATTCTATCCGCAACCATCCCGCTTTCTGGGCGAAATTCCGGCACAATTCATCGATGATATTCGCCTGGGCGGTGCAGCAACCCACGCGGGTTTCGACCACGGGGCGCTGCCTGCCGATGCACCCTTCGGCCCCGGCCAGCGGGTGCTACATGAACGCTTCGGCGAAGGCACGGTGTTGAACCTGGAAGGCCAGGGCAGCCACACCCGGGTACAGGTCAATTTTGAGACATCAGGCGCAAAATGGCTGGTGCTGGCCTATGCGAACCTGCAACCTGCCTGAGCCCGGCCCATCATGGGGTTCCTGAAAACCACAAGTACACAGAGAAAACAGTGAAAAAAAATATCCACGCCTCCTTGATTCTGATGGTGACAAAACGATTATTTTGTCTGATATTGGCTGTGCTGCTTGGCGCCTGCGGTAACGATACCCCGGTTACGGGCGGAACCGCAGTTATCGATGCCGGGAAGATCCATCGCTGGAAGATGGTGACGACCTGGCCGGCGAATTTCCCGGTTTTCCAGGAAGCCCCGGAGATGTTTGCGGAAAACGTCCGGATCATGAGCAATGGAAGACTGGATATCAAGGTTTTTGCCGGCTCGGAGCTGGTCCCTGCCTTGCAGGTGTTTGACGCCGTTTCCCAGGGCGCCGTGGAAATGGGGCACGGGGCCGCGTATTACTGGGCTGGCAAGGTCCCGGCCGCCCAGTTTTTCTCCACGGTACCCTTCGGCATGGAGCAAAAAGGCGTGGAGGCCTGGTTGTACCACGGCGGTGGCCTCGAATTATGGAACGAACTGTACGAGCCGTTCAACGTCATTGCCCTGCCCATCGGTAATACCGGGGTGCAGATGGGTGGCTGGTTCAACAAGAAAATAGAGACAATTGCCGACCTGAAAGGCTTGCGTATGCGCATCCCCGGCCTCGGCGGCAAGGTGCTGGACCGGGCCGGCGGTAATCCCATATTAATGTCGGCGGGAGAGGTTTACACGGCCCTGGAACGCGGCACCATTGATGCTACGGAATGGGTCGGTCCCCTGCACGACCTGCGCCTGGGACTGAACCGGGCGGCAACCTATTATTATTACCCCGGCTGGCATGAGCCGGGCACGGAGCTGGAACTGCTGATTAACAGGGCGCGCTGGGACATGCTGCCGGCAGACCTTCAGAAGATCGTCAGGCAGGCCTCCGCGGCGACCAGCGCATGGACCTTCAGCGCACTGGAATACCGTAACAGCCAGGCGCTGAAGGAGTTGTCAACAAAAAAGAACGTAACAGTATTGCCGTTTCCGCCGGACGTCATGGAGGAACTGCGCGTTATCACCACACAGACTCTGGAGGAAGAAGCCGGGAAGGACGCTGATTTCAGGCGCGTGTATGAAGCCTATAAGTCATTTCAGGATACGTATCACCCCTGGCACCGGCTCACATCACAGGCATTGGAAAACTGATGCGGTGACGCAGGTTCAGGCGTGGCTGCTGTCCTTTCTGTGCCGGTAAAAAAAATAAAACGCCACGCAGAATACCAGCAGCCAGGCAGAGGCTAAATCACCCATGAACTGGTCGTAACGGTTTACCAGATGGGCATGAGGGTTGTGAGGAACAAAACCGGCAACGGACTGGATGACTTTTCCCCCGGTTACCAGTCCCGCATGAATACCGATACAAGCCAGGAGGTTGCCGGTCAGGAGGCGCACCAGGCCCAGCAACAGACCCAGGAAAAACAGGGTCAGCATGGCATCGTATCTCACCGGTTCGGCAAACTGGAACAATGCCGCGGGCAACATTGCTACGCCAGTGTACCAGTTAACAACCGTGTCCGCCGGCAGGTCGCGGAATTTCAGATAATGTACGGCGGCATAGACCAGGCTGACCGTGACCAGTGCGACTGCCGTGTTGGCGCGCCGGCTCAATCCGCCCAACAGGGCGCCCCGGAAGATAAGCTCTTCAACGAGGCCTACCAGCAACCCGGTGATCAAGCCCTTGAGTAACAACCGGCATATGGCGCCGAGCGAGAAAATTTGTTCTTTATCGAGATCATGGATGCCCAGGAAAAGGAGATTGGCTTCAATGATCGCCATGATCGCGATACCGGCTGCCAGTCCCTGGAGAAGCCGGATGTGGGCATCGTGAAAGCGGATGCCGATTTGGCGGAATGAAAGTCCGCAGGCGTAATGGAAATAAATCAGGCTGAACAGCAGCCCGCTGACCAGCGTCGACCGGGAAACTGTTTTTCTGAACGGGATTTCCGCGAATTCAGAAAAAATCACATGGATGGGAAATGCAAGAAGAACGCCGAACAGGATGGCGCTTATGAAAACAGTGAAAAATACAAGCAGGGCGTGTATTGCAGGCCGAAAGGACATGTCACAAAACTTCTGTTTTCCCCATTCATGAATTACTGGCTGTTGGCTACCATGTAGTCCACGGCAGCTTTGACTTCTTCGTCCGTCAGGTTCATGTTTCCCCCCTTGGGCGGCATGGCAATGAGGCCGCCGTCACTGATAAATCCCTTGATGGAATGTTCATACAGCAAGACCATGCCCTGGGCGATACGGCTTTCCCAGGCGGCCTTGTCGCCGAGTTTGGGGATGTTCGGCAACCCGTTATGGCAACTGATGCAGAGTCCCATGTAAACCCGCTTGCCCATGTCTACATGTTCCTCAGCGGTGGCTACCGCTGCAACGGTAGCCACATCCACATCTTCTGCTGTTTCATCAAGCACGTTCACCACGCCTACCGGAACGGTATTCGCGGATACTTTGGTTGATTGTTTAAGCGCAACGGCGTCCTCATCAACGCCAAGATACAGCGCCAGCACCAGAAATATGATGATCATCACGGCCAGAAGGCCGATCACAATAGAATAGTTATAGAAAAACACCTTATCCTTTTTCGAGTTCATGGTTAACACCTCACAGTCAGTGAATGAAGGGATCTCTGATTATCAGAGTTACCTGCGGTACAGGGATGTACCTTCACCAGGTCATTCAGCAGGACTTACGTTTCACCCGGTCCGGCTGCACAAAAAAGCGGACTGTATGTCGACAACCCGCCGGGCGATATCATACCACAGTGAGTCGTTGACGGGGTCCGCACCGGACATTTCTGCGGCGCTGATTTTTGCTTTGCGGTAGTCTTCGATGCCCACTTTCTCCAGGACGTCCTGAAACGCGTCGTAGCGCGCGCGATCAAACGGTTTTTCCGCGCCGTACTTGTCATGCGTCGGATGGGGCGGATAGACGTGCATGACGGCCGAGTATCCGGGCGGGGTGAAGGCCTTGTTTTTTCCCAGCAGGTACGGCAACAGGTGCGTATGCGGACCGGCTTCCGTGGCGCCGCCCTGTTGCGGGATGGGAGTGCAGACTTCGATACGGCCCAGGGCCGAGACGACGACGCGCTGCGGAGAAGCGCTTTGCAGAAAACCCGCTATGGTGTGCATCTTGTCCGCCAGTGCCTGTCCGCAGAGTGAATTCAATTCTTTCACGAAACCCGGGTCACCGGACCGCACACAGAACCGAGCCTGCTCCGATCCCAGGCCCAGGTCGAATAACTGTTTGTGCCTGTCCCGGGGCCGTACTGCTTCCCGGTCGGCGCCCAGGGCCGTTATCACCTGGTTCACGGATATCCTTGAGTACGCGTCCGGCAGGGTCAGGGCAATGGTCTGGGTCCATGAACGCGTGCAATGCGAGATTTCCTCATAGGCAAAACAAGTAAGTTCCTCAGGCAGTCTGACTGTTATGGCGCCCCGATCCGTCACGGCATGCAAGCTGTTGTCAGTTTCCCCGAAGCGGATGGTTTCGCCGGCGTCATACATGAACTCGGCGATGGCGCCGGAAATACCGTTGCTCCAGCTGCTCTCGGGGGAGCGCAGGTAGCCTTTGACCAAGTCTATGATCATTTTACTGTTATACCGGGCTGCATGGCTGGTCTTCAATGAGGAGCGATCTGTTGCCCATAATCAGGGTCAGAGTAACATCCGTTATCTGTGGTTATGGCATGAAAATCGATTAATTTACTCTTACCCTAAAATATTAATGGCTGTGTCCGTGCAGGCGCTGGTGTTCCTCGCGCACCTGATCCTTGCGCCGCGCCAGCGTTTCGGCCGTAACCAGGTCCTTGTCGGCGGCAATGCTTTCCAGTGCCGCCAGCCAGTGGTGATAGTAGGTATTGCCGAGGTCAGGATCGCCCTGGTCGCGTGCCGCGGCAATGGCCCGGTTGAGCCGTTCAGCCCACTCCGTCCAGGTAAAAAGTCCTTGTTCATGCAGTTTCAGGACCAGTGCAAAGGCCTGAGCCTGCCACGGTTCCCTGAACACCGGTCCTTCCTTATCCAGGGGTATCCCCGCCAGGGAATCAAGATCAGGCGCTTGCATGGCCGGCCGCTTTACCCGGCGGGATCCATATAATCATCGAACAGGTCGATGTAGAGGGAATCGTTGGCCGGCGCCTCTTCACCCCATAATTCCCGGGCGCTGAACCTGACGTTATAGACGTGCTGCGGCTTGTCGGGACCGCCATGGGCATTAGTATCGGGCAGGAGAAAGGTGCCGTGATGCATTCCCACCACCCCGCGCCTGCCTCTGATATAACGGGGTATGCGCGTGTGGTGCAGTGGGTTTATGTTTCTGGCGATAATCTCGTCACCTGTCTTGAATTTTGGCGGGATGTCGGTATCCACAAACACCGGGATGTGGTTATTCATGCCGTACTGCATGCGCTCCAGCGAGGCAGCCTCAATGCCCGCTGCCATTTCCGGCGCCGTTACCCTGCCTGAGTCCAGTTCATCCCGGGCAACCACGTTTTTTTGCAACATCATCTGCTCAAGGCTGTACAACCATTTTTCGTAGTAGGTGAAGGTCAGGTAGTCCCGGGGTGGAATGGTTTCCGTCATGTAGCGCACTTCATCGGTGACGAATATACCGGCGCCCATGGTAGCCAGGGTCATGGCATATACCTTCCTCTCCCAGTCATCGTGAAACACCGGTTCATCTTTTTCGATGTCCACGGGCCCGATATTGTCCATACCGCCAATGTCGTGAATGCTGTTCATAACATGCTGTCCTCCATCTGTTATTGCTGCAGGAAGGCGAGCCCGGTGCCGACCATGGAATCACGAGTGACGATCTCCTGCAACTCCGCTTCGCTCATGTGCTCCGTTCCCTGCGGACGTCTGGGCAGTACCAGGTACCTTATCTCGGCGTTGCTGTCCCACACCCGCACTTCGGTCTGTTCAGATAATTCCAGCCCGAATTCCTTTAACAGGCCGCGCGGGTCACGCACCGCTTTTGCCCGGTAAGGCGTACTTTTATACCAGTTGGGGGGCAGGCCCAGCACCGGCCAGGGATAGCAGGAACAAAGCGTGCAGACGACCAGGTTATGAATCCTGTCGGTATTTTCCACCACCACCATGTGGCTGCCTTCGATCCCGGTATATCCCAGTTCCGCCAGTGTCGCGGAGGCGTCATCCAGCAAGCGGGTCTTGAAATCAGGATCGGTCCACGCCCTGGCGACAATGCCGGCGCCGATATGCGGACCTACCTTGTTTTCAAAGTGATCGACGATACCGTCCAGCGTCTCCCGGTTGACCACGCCTTTTTCTATCAACAAGGACTCCAGTGCCCTGACCCGAAGCTGCACGTCCGATAACGGCGCGCGATGAGATGATCCTGCCATATTGTTTGTCTCCTTCGATTATGATGCCTCGCCCATCACCCAACTTGCCTGAAATTGTAATAGGTTTGGGAATGCCTGTCATCCGGATAACAGCGGACACTGGGGCGTCACACCAACCCGGATTTCTCATATATGGTTCGCCAGGCCTCATTGTACGCTATCACCGTCCTTGAGTTGAAGTTGCTCCCAGGCGCGGATGCGCGGCAGGGCAGCGTCGAAGATACGTTTATAGTTCAGGCGCTCAACCTGGGCGCGGGTATCGGGGCCAAGACGCTCCCACAGTGGTTGGTATAACGTATGCGTCCTGGCGTATACGTCCCAGCTCGCCGGGGCTACAGAATCTGTGCCAAACAGAAACCGCGTCGGGTGTTTGCTGATCAACGCTGCCCACGCTGCTACACTCTCTTTGTCCCCAACGACGTATTTGGCGACTTCGTCCCACGAAATATCGAGTGCGACATGGTCGTAACGTGGCTCGTTGAGCATACGACCCAGAAGGTCAAGATGTTCTCTGGCCGGAGCTACGAAACGACCCAGCCCCGAGTGCGCCCAAATTATCGCGGCGCGCGGATGTGCCGCAAGGACTCGTAACAGGTCTTCGTAATGGTCCGGCTGACCGCCGGGACGCACGTTGTCGATGTCGCAATGCAGGATCGTCACCAGCCCGATCTCGGCGGCTGTGGCCAGGATGCGGTCCAGCGCGGGGTTGTGAAGACTAGCCGTATGCCCGGTAATTTTCGACGACACGAACTCCTTGTGAATACTGAACTCGCCGATACCGGAAAATACACCCGGAAAGGTAAGCAGGACGCGCTTGATATGGTCGGCAGCGTACATGTCCGTGGGATTGAACCCGGTGATCATCGGGTCCACGCGCTGTTTCTCAGCGTCAGTTAATGTCAGGTACTCACTGGCAATCGCTGCATCGACGAAGGAATAATAGTAAAGCGCAGCATTCGAGCGCAGGTAATAATCCGGCGCTCGCTCGCCGGATACGAAGTAATCCCACTTCTGCTGCAACGGAATGCCAAACATGGCCACTCGGCCTACCCGGTCGCCGACCAGGTCCAGATATGCGCGCGCCGTAATGCCACGCTGCACGTAGTTCAGCAAGTGGAAGTGTACATCGTTGAACCGGGGGACCGGCTCGACAGCTTCAGTAGCAGAAGTTGTGGGTGCAGCATAGGCGATGCCCGGCGGCGCGCGCCGTTGTTCTACCGCGCCATCGGTCAGGAGCAGGGTGAAAAAGAGAATCCAACCCATACACGTTAATATCCTCAGCATGTAAAAAGCCTCACTCCGCGCAGGATTTCAATTGTCGTGGCCAGAATATACTCATACGTTCATATATCGAACCATTTCGGCTTTGCCGGGTTTTTCCCCGGCTGCAGGTCCGATCGATTTACGAGGTAAAGACACGCTTGACGGCGTTGGCCTGTACCACAGCAAGTACGCCGTTCTCTACCGGCAGATTGTCCAGGGTAGAACTGAATTAAGAGTATGATACCTTTGTCATGAAATGGCTTCCAACACAAGTTCGCCAGGATGCGTTTTCATTCAATGACCGTAGATGACCGTATCAAGTTGCTCCATATAGGCGCAGGCATCTTCTCATGAAATGGCCCTTGTAGTGGTAGCCGGTGCGGACGAGATGGGGACAAAAAGTATAACCAATCCGATATATTAGTGTAAATTCACTGATCACCCCGCGTCATAAAATGCTTCGATATCTCGAATCATCAACTCCATTTGTACTGATTCTTTTTTGTGGTCGTTGAGCGATTCGACAGCTTTCCGGGCAATTTCGACCGATTTGCGCTCTTTATCTATCCCAATGTATCGTCTTCCTTCACTGAGAGCGGCTACTGCCGTTGTTCCGCTGCCGACAAAACAATCGAGCACACAATCACCCGGATCAGTAAAAAGCTTAATCGTTCTTCTTGGCAGCTCGACCGGGAATTTTGAATCATGATCGGAGTTACTGCGAACAGAAGAAATTTCCCAGACACCCCTCGAACCCCAGTTAATCCATTCCTGTTTGGACAATCTAACCCGATCTACTTTTGTAATACCTGGTTTCCAAAATATGTAGAGATATTCGGATTCATCCACTGATCGATAAGATATCGTATGCCACTTTGAGTTTTCCCAGGCAGCGTCTTTGTGCCAGATGCGACGATCATACAGGTAAAAACCAGCCTCCAAGGCTGCTTCTTCAATAAATCCTCCGACAAGGCATACTCTTGTCTGAGACTGATATTTCCCTCCTCTTATATTATTGCCGTTAAGTCTCCTGTCTATCGTTTGCTCACTGCAATTAAAGTGTTCAGCCAGCTTGTATCTGTTCCAATCCGGATGTTTTTCTTTTACCTTGATTATCTCTTCCCTGGAGATGTCTACTCTTCTCCGGGATACGTTTTCCGCCATTATCTTTGGCATCGAATCATCCTTGAAACATAAAATGTCAGCTATGTTGATAATCAGGAATCCACCCGGTTTTATGATAGGAAAATGGGAATGGATGACCTCTTTCAGTAATGCTTTCCATTCAGCAAAAGTTAAATCCTTCTCATAATTTTTTCCGACATAGTAGGGAGGAGACCAAACACTTAGAGAGATAGATTCCGCTTCAATTCCTTTCAGCAATACTCTACTGTCGCCGCAATAAATATTATTGGGTTCCAGTTTTTTTGAAATGTCTATGAGCGCCATGATCCTGTACACTCCTCATTTGATTCGTCATAAGTCAGTGTTTGAACCCGCCATGCTGCCTTGGATTTCAACTTGCTGAAACTGACTCTTACCCTGAAATCTTCCCCCAGTGTGGGAGCATTCCTTCCCGCTAGCCAAATACCATCATCAGCATTAGGATTATACCTTTTTTGCAACCGACCGTTGGGTATAGCAGCGATGGTGACCTCGCGTAAATGATGCACTTCATCGGCATCATCTTCATACTGAAAATGTACGAGACAAGTGGTAGTTAAATAATTTTTTCCGCCATACTCGGAAATTTCAGGGAGAGAGCCCTGTTCATTAACTTCCGTTCCCGCCCGCTGCTGTCTAGTGCACATCGAGGTCTGGGACATCTGTATTGTTGCGGAGCGGCTTTCTTTTTCCGCCTTAGAATCGATGAATAGCGCTTGTCTGATTGTTTGCTCTGGCAGGATGATATATCTTGCTTTTTTGTAATCTACCGTACCATAGATTCTCTGTTGAACGTTAAAGCCGGAAAGTCTGTCCAGTAACTCCCTTGTGACATCTTCCGCAATGTCTTTGACATTATCCGGTGATTTAAGAAATATCTCATGAGCTTCCATACCGAAATCCAACACTGCCTGAAATACCCATCGCAATGTAAGCTTTTCTATCTCTTCGATTTCCTGCAGTGAAATATCCATGAGTGTTTCTCTCCCTTAACAGAATTAATGGTTGCTTACAGTTATCATAGAGAAACAATTTATTGAGTATCAGTCAATGATACACTATCTGACAGATTGTCTCTGAAACAAATATTTTCCAATATGAGATGTATATTAACCCAGGGGGATCGCCAGTTAAGGGAACCAGTCACCTCACTTGAGAATGAGAGTATCAAGTTGCAAATTATTGACGCAGGGCTTGAGCGGGTAAGGAAGATTGCCAGGCAAAAGCGCAAGGGGCACGGCACTGTATTCGATGAATTCATTGCAGAGCGCCGGGCTGAAGCGGCGCAGGACTGAGAATGGCGCAGACCATTCTTGATGCTTCCGACATGCTCGCCTAGCTGGTATAGAAAAGGATGCGGGTACAGACATCGATAAAATAGTTCGCGATAAGCCTGCTATTGTTACGGGGTTTTTGGCTAATGGAAGACAGTTTGCGTGTCAGGAAAAAACTACCGGCACAAAAAGGACGTATTACTATGGTTGGTATACTCTAGCTGCTAATACACCGTAACCCCCTATCTGAGATAGAAGGAAGTAGATTAAGTTCGGAAGTTTGATAGATTAGCTCTGGAATTAATTTTACATGCGCCAGTCACAATTCGTACTGCTGATGCTGGTCGGCGGCACAATCGTTGCCGTCAGCATGGGGATCCGCCAATCCTTCGGCGTGTTCCTGCAACCGGTGGTCGCCGACCTGGAGCTTACCCGGACCGCGTTCGGGCTCACCATTGCCATTCAGAACCTTATCTGGGGACTGGCACAGCCGTTTGCCGGGATGCTGGCGGATAAATACGGCAGCTTCCGGATGTTGATCCTTTCCAGCCTGCTGTACATCGCCGGGCTGATCCTGACCGCGCATACCTCATCTGCAACCGGACTGCACCTGAGCCTGGGTATGCTGGTCGGTCTGGCAATGAGCGGAACGACGTTTACGGTGGTATTGAGCGCGGTAGGCCGGTTGGTGGCGCCGGAAAAAAGGAGCTTGGCGTTCGGCATCGTCTCCGCCGGCGGCTCCATTGGCATGTTTACCTTTGTGCCGCTGGGTCAGTTATTCATTGGCCTGTACGGCTGGTCGATCGCTTTTATTATCCTGGCGGGATGTGTCACGGTCGTGCCATTGCTGGCCCTGGTTTTTCAGCGCCAGTCAAAAGATGAATTTGGCGGACCTGATATGCCCCGGGAAACCCTGGCGCAGGTTTTGAGGAGCGCCCGGGGCCATTCCGGCTATTGGCTCTTGAACTGTGGTTTCCTCGTTTGCGGGTTCCACGTGTCTTTTATCGCCACACACCTGCCGGCATTCCTGAGTGACTCTGCCATCTCACCCATGCGCGCGGCGTTCGCGCTCGGCCTGATCGGTGTATTCAATATACTTGGTACCTACCTGGCCGGCCTGTATGGGGGGCGTTACCGGAAAAAATACCTGTTGAGCGGTCTGTACCTGGGCCGCGCACTGGTGATTGCCCTGTTTATCGCCCTGCCCTTGAGCGACGTGACCGTGATGCTGTTTGCGGCAGCCATGGGTCTGTTATGGCTGGGTACCATACCGTTAACCAGCGGCCTGGTCGTTGAGATCTTCGGTGTCCGTTACGGCGGCACCCTGTTCGGCATCGTCTTTTTCAGCCATCAGATAGGCAGTTTCCTGGGTGCCTGGCTGGGCGGTTATTTCTTTGAGGCGACAGGGTCTTACACCCTGATGTGGCAACTGGCGATATTGCTGGGTATTGTTTCCGCTTTGCTGCATTGGCCCATCAGAGATGAACCGGTAGTTGCTCAGGCAGCGCCGGCATAACGGGATTTGGCCGGAGTTACGGGCCGTCATTCTGGCGCACGCGAGAGCCCTGCGGAATGTCGCCCTGGGTTCCGGCGTTCGCCGGAACGACAGTGGGTGTCAGCGGCGGCGTTCTTCCTGGATCAGGTGGTCCATAGCCCCAAGCATCCCCTCAAACGAGCCTGCCGAGGAGGCGGACACCAGGTACCTGCCGTTTACGATCAGGGCGGGTACACCGGTGATCCGGGCGTCGCGCGCCATTAAAAACGCCTGTTTCATCTTGACTTCGGTTTCATTTGAATCGTAGTGCCTGGCAAACTCCTCCTTGTCAAGGCCTGCCTCCGCGGCGAAATCGATCAGGCTGTCTCGGGTAAATATATTACGCCGTTTAACGTGCAACGCGTTGAACAGCGGGGTATGAAATTGTTCCAGGGCGTCCATTTTCTCTGCCGCGAAAAAGCCCCTGGCATGCACCGCCCAACGGCTGTTCAACACCCCGGGCACCTGGCGGAATACCACGTCTTCCGGTCTGGACTTAAGCCATGCCTTGATATGCGGCTCAAAGCTGAAACAGTGGGAGCAGCCGTACCAGAATATTTCGACGACCTCGATACTGTCGCCTGACTGCGTCGGCAGGGCGGGTTTGATCTGCGTGTAGGCAGGTCCGCCGTGGGAGTGTTCCTGGACCGAAACCGGGAAAACCACAAACAGCAACAGGAATGAAAGCAGTAATCGTATTGCGCGCATCATAATTCACCATAAGAATGTAAACCGGACAGAAACATGTTGACGCCGAGGAACGCGAACAGGGTTACGAACAGGCCGACTATCGCCCAGGCAGCCATGGCCGAACCATGCCAGTTCCTGCTGATGCGCATGTGCAGCCAGGCCGCGTAATTCAACCAGACGATCAACGCCCAGGTCTCTTTTGGGTCCCATGACCAGTATCCGCCCCAGGCCTCGGCCGCCCATAACGAACCCAGGATGGTCGCCACGGTAAAAAAGGCAAACCCCAGGGCGATCGCCTTGTACATCATGTCGTCTATCTCCACCCGCGCCGGCAGGCGCGCCAGCAACCGACGCGGATTTGCGTCATCACCCTTGACCAGGTAAGCCAGGCCCAGCATGGCGGCGATGCTGAAGCAGCCGTAGCCGATGAAATTGGCCGGCACGTGGATCTTCATCCAGTAACTCTGCAGCGCCGGCACCAGCGGCTGGATTTCATGGGCGCCGCGGTCGAAGGTGTACCATAACAGGAAGCCGATGGCGGCGCTGATTACCAGCAGGACAAACCCGCCCAGGGCCCGCGTCCGGTAACGTTTTTCGTAATGCAGGTAGATGATCGCGGTGGTGACGCAGAACAGGATGAATACTTCATACAGGTTGCTGACCGGAATATGGCCCGTTGCCGGACTGATCAGGTAGGATTCGTACCAGCGCACCAGCAAACCGGTCAATCCCATACCCGCGCCGGTCCAGGTCAGGCCGGTGCCGACATACGCGGCAAACGCCGAACCCGTGAACAGGGAGAAGAAATAACTCAGGGTCGCCAGCACAAACAGGAAACTCATCCACATCACTGCCGATTGGCTGGCCAGGAAATACTGCAACAGAAAACGCTGTTCGGCCTGCGCCAGGCTGGCGTTATAGAGATGGATGGAGAACAACGCCAGTGCGGCGACGATGAGCAGCAGGCGCCTGAGATCGGT
The DNA here is from genome assembly GCA_965116495.1 of Gammaproteobacteria bacterium. Taxonomy (GTDB): domain Bacteria; phylum Pseudomonadota; class Gammaproteobacteria; order Eutrophobiales; family Eutrophobiaceae; genus JAAXHV01. The sequence goes on from OZ220696.1 coordinate 2,996,699, forward strand.
CCAGGCGCTGCCGGCATATCCCAGGACCAGGGTCAGGCAGGTAAATATGATCCACTCATAGCCGTTCAGGTATTGGCGGTAATTGGCATAGACAAAGCCAAAACCGCACAGGAGCAGTACGTACCACAGGTAATCGACCGGTCTCAACAAGGACCGGCCGGCAGCCAGACCGGTATTGCCTGTCAGGGTGTCGGATGTCATCACATCGGTGCGCATAGGTTGTATGACGGACGCAGGCTGATTTAGTTCAGCGCAAGCAGTTGTTCTATTGTACGTGAAATCCGCACAAAATAACGACTGAATTCGCGCGCATGGCGCGTGCGCTGGCCGGCCAGCAATACATCAGTCCCCTGTTCCCCGGATTTGACGCGCGCCCACAAACGCTGGTGGGGCACGTAGAATAATAAAAACACCCCCGCTATCAGCAGGCAGAAGCCCAAATATACCCATTTGGTGCCCGGGGAGCGGGTGATCTGCAACCCCGACGCCTCGACATGCTCGAAACCGGTCAGTTGCAGGTAATAAGGGGAGCCGTACTGGTGCAGGGCCGACAGCGTGACGATGGCGTCGTTCAGAAACCGGATATCCCTTTCGGTTATCTCCGTAACATCCATGCCGGCATCCGCCAGCGTCGCCCTGAACGCCTGTTCCAGCCCGAAGCGCAGTATTTTCATCGACGCGCTGTTCACGGTGCGGGCGGTTTCCTCATCCATGGTGGGATCGACCTGTTGTTGCAGCATGGGGAAGCCGCCGTCCAGGAACAGGCGGACCAGCCTCAATGTTACGTTGCTCACATCCTGTTCCGACACATTTCCCCCGCTCCCCGGGAGCAGGGTTGCCTGGTTGGCGGCATAGACACGCATGAGTTTTTCTTCATCTTGCAACAGAGAAAGCAGCGCAAAAAAACGATCGGCGGACCCGTCATCGTCCACCGGGATATGCAGGAAGCGAAATTCCTCCTCCAGTGAGGAACGCACGCCGCTGAGCAGGAACTCCCGTCCTTCCACGCTGATGGGATACATGTAGTTGAGGTATTCTTTTGCCCGGCCGTCTGTACGGCGCACCTTGAAATTCACGCTGGGACCAAAGTCACGAAACTTCCTGTCCAGAGCCGGATCCTCGTTGGCAAATATATTGAACTTGCGAAATTCTTCCATTTCCAGCCGGTAGACAACGCTACTGTGCTCCAGTTCAAGGGACTGGTTCACGGTTGCCGAATAATCCAGCGTTGCCGCCGAGGCCAGGTCATGCAGCTTGAAATCCAGTTTCGAACCACCGTCACCGAAACTGGCCTGGTAGATGGTATAACCCCTGTAACTGAGCGGATGATTGACGGCAATTGTTTTTTCGATACGCCGTTCACCTTGCTGGATAACGAGGTCGCTTTCAAAGGACCTGGGCTGCCCACTGGGATAGTGTTCCACCCGGAAGTCCTCAAGTAATATGACAAAGGGCAGGGGCTGGACCAGGTATCCGGCCCCGAGGCTGATGAAGGCAGCCCCCACGGCGCGGCCTTCGGGTATGGAAACGCTGGCGCGGAAGGAGGAATTCGATACCGGCAGCTTGCTCTTGTCCGCTATCTGGCTGATGGGCAGGTCCCGGGTCTCTGCCTGCAACAGTCCCTGCATGTGCCTGATTTTCAGTGGGACGTTGCTGTCGAGAAAACCGCCGATACAGATGATCACTATTGCACAGTGCGTGAACAGGTAACCGAAGCGGTTGCCCGCGCCTTTCATTCCCGCCAGCGTGGTGCCTCCATCCTGCCGGTTTATCCGGGTCTTGAATCCCAGTCCCCTGAAGGAGGTCGTCAATCTGGCAACCGTCTCATCGTGTGTGAGTGTGGTCCGGTACTGGCTGTGGTCCGCCAGGTTGAGCAACTGCTGTTCCTGCATGTCCTCCCGGTATTGCTTCAGGCTGGCAAGGATCCGGGGTGTGTTGCGGTAAAGGCAAATACTGGTGGAAGTCACCAGGAAGGCCAGGATCAGGATGAACCAGCCGCTTGAGTAGATATCGTACAGACCCAGTTGTTCAAAAATACCGTGCCAGAACGGGCCGAACTTGACTATGTAATTCTGGTAAGGCTCGTTTTGTTTCAGGATTGTGCCGATGACGGACGCCAGCGCCAGCGCCACGAGCAGGGTGATAGCCAGGTTCATCGAACCGAGTAACCTGAGAGCTCGGGTGGATTTGTAGCTGTTGGGAGTAGGCGCCACAGCCTGTTCGTTAATGCAGTCCCTGGAGGTAATCGGCTACGGCCTTGATGGTGTCGTTGGACATCCTGCCGGCGATATCGCGCATGATGCCGTTGAGATCATTGGCCCGTTCCTCGGCCTTGAAGGCCTTCAGTTGAAGTTCGGTATAGGCCGCATGCTGTGCGTTGATCCGCGGGTAGTTCGCGGCGGGATTGCCTATGCCGGTAGGGCCATGGCAGGCCATGCACGCGACAAGCCCCTTTGTTACGTCACCGGCGCGATAAAGGTGAGCTCCGGGCTCCAGATTTTCCGGCCGGGCCTGTCCAATCCTGGGTTTCTGGGCAGCATAATACGCCGCGAGGTCGTCAATATCCTGGTCGCTCAGGATCATGGCCATGGGCGCCATCTGGTCGTTTTTCCGGCCTCCGGACCGGTAATCGAGCAATTGCTTTTTGATATATTCTGCATGTTGTCCGGCCAGGTTGGGCCAGGACGGGTTGCTGCTGTTGCCGTCAGGACCGTGACAAACGATACAGGTTGCCGCTTTTTGCTTGCCGGCCTCGATATTTCCCGCTGCAGTCAGGACTGTGGGCAGCAACAATAGCGCGAGGCCGCTGATCAGTTTATTCAACATCCGGGTTAACCTTGATAAAACATATTATATTTTTGCGAATGGCGCTATCTTACAGAATAATTGGGAAAAGTGGATAGCCTTAACCGTATTATTTTGCCGGAACCTATGAACAACAGCCAATATCATAAAGCCGTTTACCTCTTCAGCGCGCACCAACTGGCACAATTGCCCGCCGATACTGGTAAGGAGATTGTCTTTGCCGGCCGGTCCAATGCCGGGAAATCGAGCGTGATCAACGCGCTCGCGCGGCAAAAGGGCCTGGCCCGGACCAGCAGGCAACCGGGCCGAACCCGGCAGCTCAATTTTTTTGCCCTGGACGCAGATGCGCGCCTCGTGGATCTGCCCGGTTACGGTTACGCCAGGGCACCGGACTCCCTGAGGCAGCATTGGGGACAACTCATCAATACATACCTGGAACGGCGCCGCTGTCTGGCCGGCCTGGTCCTGATCGTCGATATCAGGCGTTGCCTCACCGGGCTCGACCGGCAGATGCTTGACTGGTGTGAGACTAAAGCCGTGCCGGTGCATATCCTGTTGAACAAGGCAGACAAGCTTTCCCGCAGCGCTGCCGGGCAAGCTCTCGTTACGGTTGAGAATGACCTCATGGAGAACGCCAGTGTGCAACGGTTCTCGGCAGCGAAAAAACACGGCCTGGACGAATTGTACCGGGTGCTTGATACCTGGTTGGAATAAGTTATTCCTGGCGGTAATTGCAAAAGGGTGGCCCCGGCGTCGTGAGGGGGAGGTAAGTCCACCGGGGCCAAGTAACCCGGTTGGGGATTACCGGGGTTCGTTTACCGTCATGCCTTGTTGACAGCGAGGAGGATTGTCCTATGGCTATATTGACCCGCAGGTTTTGGAAAAGTTCCGATTCACCGCTGTAACGGAATTTTTATGCACAGATCAGGGATTTACCGGTGTTTTTAAGGGTTAAACACAAACAAGTAATGCAGGGGAACGTCGTATAAATTCTAACTGTTTGAAATATATAGGTTTTGTGAAATTGTTTAAATTTTAACAATTTTGTCACAAATCCAGTATTTTTCCGTGCTTTGATGCCCGCTCACTCACTGTATCCACAAAGTTATCCACAAAAAATGTGGATAACAAATTAACTTCAATTATGACAAGCAGTTAAGTTTTTAAAACTAGAATCCATATCAAAGACCAGCGCTAACTTGCGAGTACAAAAATCAGCCCGGCCGCCTTGCATAACAACCGGCGGCAAGCTGTCCGGCAACAATTCCTGACCCCCGAATCACAGGCTGTACTTACGCCGGAATTTGTCCACCCGGCCGGCGCTATCCAGGATCTTCTGCTTACCCGAATAGAAAGGATGGCACAGGGAACACACTTCAATGTGCAGGTCTCCCTTATGGGTTGACTGGGTGGTGAAAATATTGCCACAACTGCAAGTGACCTTGATTTCATTATAAGTGGGATGAATCTTGGCTTTCATCGTCTATCTCTGTTTCGTATCCGGGCGCAGATTGTAGTGGAAACAATCAATCAGTGCAACCCGTTAACCGCTTGCATGGTTGATTTCACTGTTTGCCGAAAGCGCCTGCAGGTTACAGTTCCCTGCAGCAGCCGACGCAGGTTCTCACTCTCGCTGCAGTTTGAATTCGGCAACTACGGGAGTGTGGTCAGAGGGCCGCTGTTGCCGGCGCGGCTCAATATCTATCCAGCTGTCGGTGCAGTGCCCGCTGAGCTGGTTTGACGCCAGGATGAGGTCGATGCGCAAACCGCGGTTGCGGGCAAAATCTCCGGCACGGTAATCCCACCAGGAAAAGGAATGATGCTCCTGCCCGAACAGCCGGAAGGTATCCGTCAGGCCGCGCTCAAGGAGTCCCGACAGGGCATCCCGTTCCGGTTGACTGCAATGAATCCTGTCCCGCCATTCCTCAGGATTGTGGACATCGGCATCCGCGGGCGTGATGTTGAAATCACCGAGCAGGACGAGTTTTTCGTAGCGTTGCGACAGTTCACCTGTAAAATCATGAAGTCGTGCCAGCCAGTCGAGTTTGTAGGCAAATTTGTCCGAACCGACCTCGGAACCGTTCGGTACGTACAGGTTCAGCACGCAAATATCGTCAACCAGAGCACACAGCACGCGTCGCTGCGGGTCATCCAGGCCAGGCAGGCCGGTATGCAACACCCGGGCCGGGTTCCTGCTCGCGATAGCGACACCGTTGTAGGTTTTTTGTCCGGAAAAAACCACCTGGTAACCTGCTTCCTGAAATCCATGGGCCGGGAAATTCTCATCCTGTGTCTTGGTTTCCTGCAAGGCAAGCGCATCCGGTTTATGGGTATCCAGCCACTGCAACACCTGCGGCAGGCGCACTTTCAGGGAATTAACGTTCCAACTGGCTATGGTCCACATAGACACCGCCTCAGGCATGGGCTGACGCTGTGATCCCCGAGTGCCTCAGCAGGGCGTCAATAACGGGTTTGCGGCCACGGAACTCAACGAACAGGTCCATGGGCTCCCGCGAGCCGCCCTGTTCCAGGATAGTGTGGAGAAAATCCCTGCCCGTGGCGGCATTGAAGATCCCGTCTTCCTCAAACCGGGAGAAGGCGTCGGCGGAAAGTACCTCGGCCCACTTGTAGCTGTAATAACCTGCGGCATAACCGCCGGCAAAGATATGACCGAAACCGTGCTGAAAACGGTTGTCGGGCGGCGCCTTGACGACAGCAACATCGCGCCTAACATCGTCCAGCAGAGCCTGTATGTCATCTGTGTCGTGGCCGCGCCGGTCATTATGCAGGCGGAAGTCGAACAGGGCCAGTTCCAGCTGCCGGACCATGTGCATGCCCGCATGGAACGTCCTGGCCTGTTGCATCTTCCCGAACAGGTCGCCCGGAAGCGGTTCCCCGTTCTCGTAATGGCGCGCGAACAGGTCCAGGGACTCCCGTTCCCAGCACCAGTTTTCCAGGAACTGGCTGGGCAGTTCCACCGCATCCCAGGGGACGCCGTTGATCCCGGCCACCGCGGCATGGTCGATCAATGTCAGCATGTGATGCAGGCCGTGGCCGAATTCATGGAACAGGGTGAGTACCTCGTCGTGGGTGAGCAGGGAGGGTTTGCCTGGGACCGGCGGGGTGAAGTTGCAGGTCAGGTAGGCAACAGGCGTCTGTACGGAGCCGTTATTCAGTCTGCGCGTGACGCATTCATCCATCCAGGCGCCGCCGCGCTTGTGCCGGCGGGCGTACAGGTCGAGGTAGAACCCGCCGCGCAGCCTCCCGCTTTCATCCTTGACCTCGAAAAACATTACGTCGGAATGCCAGGTGTCGATGCCGTCCCTGCCTGTTATACTCAGCCCATACAGTTTCTTGACTACCGAGAACAGTCCTTCGACCACCTGGCCCGCCGGAAAGTAGGGGCGCAGTTCCTCCTGGGAAAAGTCGAATTTTTTCTGCCTCAGTTTCTCCGAATAATAGGGTATGTCCCAGGCCTGCAAGTCCTTCACGCCGTATTCCTGTGCGGCAAAATCCTCAAGAGTTGCCATTTCCTGCCGCGCCGTTGCCCCGCTGTGTGCGGCAAGGTTATGCAGGAACTCCATGACTTCGGCCGGCGTATCGGCCATTTTTGTAGCCAATGAATATTCCGCGTAGTTCCGGTATCCCAGCAATGCGGCAAGCTCCTGTCTTGTCGACAGGATCCCGGTCATCAGCGGACCGTTGTCCCATTTCCCGGCATCGGGATCCAGTTCCGAGGCGCGGGTATTATAGGCCGTGTACATTTCCCGTCTGAAGTTGCGGTCATCGGCATAGGTCATGACCGGTTGATAAGAGGGATAATCCAGCGTGAATAACCAGCCTGTCAGATCCCGTTGTCGCGCAGTCTCCGCCGCCAGTTCAATTGCAGTGTCGGGCAAACCGTCGAGCAGCGACTTGTCCACAACCGGTTTTGTCCAGGCGTGGGTGGCGTCGAGCAGGTTTTCTTCATAGCGGGTCTGCAGTTGCGAGAGCCGTTGCTGCAATTCCTTGAACCTGTCTTTTTCCTGCTGTCCCAGGTCGATACCCGACAGGTGAAAATCGCGCAAGGCGTTGTCAATAATCTTTTTCCTGGAGATATCCAGCCGGGAATATTGCTCACTGTCTGCCAGGGTCTTGCAGGCACGGAAAAAGTCTACATTCTGTCCCAGTTCAGTGTAGTGATCCGTCCATTTGGGCAGGCAGGCGTTATAGGCCTGGCGCAAGGCTTCGTTATCAGCCACCGAGTGCAGGTGGCTGACGGGCGACCAGGCCCGTTTCAGTTGATCCCCCTTTTCTTCCAGGGGTTGGAATAACGTTTCCCAGGTGTGTTCTCCAGGCTTATCCAGCACAGAGCGCAACAAGGTGCGGTGTTCGTCCAGCAGTTGGTCGACGGCCGGCTCTACATGTTCGGGTCTGATCCGGCCGAACACCGGTAGGGTCAGGTTTTCAAGTAACGGATTAGTCATGTTCTGATACTGATAATGAGAATTATTTTTATTTAAAATCAATAAGTTATGCTTTACAACCAGAAACTGGACTGATATGATCCGGCACTGGTTTCCGCTTAAGAAAGTGAATCGCAGTACGCACTCACCGGCGGCGGGAGCCGTTTTCGATTAACTCGTTGTTTATTTACGGAGGTCTATTATGCAAGGTGACGCAAAAATAATCGAGTACCTCAACCAGGTGCTCAAGAACGAATTGACGGCAATAAACCAGTATTTTCTGCATGCACGTATGTGGAAGGACTGGGGCCTGAAGGAATTAAATGAGCATGAGTATCACGAATCCGTCGATGAGATGAAGCATGCGGATAAGCTGATAGAACGAATACTGTTCCTGGAGGGTCTGCCTAACCTGCAGGACCTGGGACGGCTGTTCATCGGTGAAAATACTGTGGAGATGCTGGAATGCGACCTGAAACAGGAACATCTCGCTATTCCCCTGCTGCGTGAGGCCATCGCCTACTGTGAATCCGAACGTGATTACGTCAGCCGTGAGCTACTGGAAGATATCCTCGAAGACGAGGAGGAACATGTGGACTGGCTGGAGACACAGCTTGAATTGATAGAGAAGGTCGGCCTGGAGAATTACCAGCAATCCAAGATGTAACGACTAATCAATACCGGCCCCGCTATCAGGGTACAGTCTTGTAAGACGACGTTTGTCCCACCAGGGACAACGGATCAAAAAATGTGTTGCAAATGATTCTCATTTGTTCTATTGTTCGTGTTACTAGCCAATATGCGTGTAGAGAGCACTACCAGATGTACGTATGTGTATGTAATGCGGTAACGGAGCGGCAAATCAGGCAAGCCATCAGCGAGGGCGCGCTGACGTCCGGCCAACTCAGGCAAAAACTGGACGCAGAACGTATGTGCGGTTCCTGCGATGACTGTCTGGATGACTATCTTGCCGAAGCCTTCATGTTCGCGTCCCCCGGTCTGAGCGCTGCAGCAGCCGAGTAAATGCCTCCCAACGTCCAACCCCCGTCTCGACTACTGCTGGAATTCACTGTCTGTCTCTGCATGTCATAAGCAGGTGAATGCCGGGAAGGCATTTTTTCCGATTCTCACTAAACCGCGGACCACCTCGGACGGCGGATAAAACAGTAACCGCTTGCAAATGCAAATGAGAATAATTATTATTTGTATCATGCCTCGTATTAATGTACTATCAACACCAGGCTCAGCACCAATACGAATAATACAAGGAGAAATCTCATGTGCGCCGCTTCCTTCTCACTGAACCGGAATCAAAACCGCAAGTCTCTCGCCAGGAATCGCCTGCAGGCAGCCACAGCGCTGTACGCGGGACTGGTCCTGGGCGCGTTCCACTATCCGGTATTCGCCGCCGATCAGGGTATAGATGAGGAAATAACCGTTATCGGCAGCCAGGACGAGGCCCGGAGGGTAGCCGGGTCGGCCCATTTCATCGGCCAGGAGGAACTTGAGAAATTTTCTTATTCCGATATCCAGCGCATCGTGCGTGAGGTGCCGGGTGTCTCGATACAGGTGGAAGACGGTTACGGCCTGCGTCCCAACATCAGCATCCGCGGCGTTGCCACCGAGCGCAGCGGCCGCATCACCCTGCTTGAAGACAACGTGCTGATTGCGCCGGCGCCCTATTCAGCGCCGTCGGCCTATTACTTCCCTACCGCGGGGCGCATGTATGCATTCGAGGTGTTGAAAGGCCCCGCCGCGATCACCCAGGGACCTTACACCATCGGCGGCGCGTTGAACATGATCTCGACACCGATCCCGGATGAACTGCAGGGCATGGTCATGGCGGAAGGCGGCGAGGATGCGACTTACCGGGTCCATGCCCACTACGGTGGCAACCTCGGTAGCGGTCTCGGTTTCCTGGCCGAAACCCACCAATGGGGCTCGGACGGTTTTCAGGATCTGGACAACGATGGCGGCGATACCGGGCTCAGGCTGGAGGACTATACGCTCAAGCTGCGTTATGCTTCAACCGATTCCCGCCACCAACTGGACTTCAAGTTCCAATACGCAGACCAGGATTCAGAACAGAGTTACCTCGGCCTGACCGATGCGGATTTTGACAAGGACGCCTACCGCCGCTACGGCGTGTCGGAACTGGACAACATCGCCACGGAGCACTTCCAGTACATCCTGCGCTACAAGCTTGAGCTTACGGACAACCTGAACATTGCCGTGACCGGCTACAACAACGAACACGAACGCAACTGGTTCAAGACCGAGGGTCTGGACCCGGACGGTAGTGCCAGCGCCGGGGAATTAAGCCGGACCAGCTGGTTCAATGTTATCCGGGCGGTGAATCAGGGAAATCCGGTGGGCGCTTTGACGCCGGTGGAGTTGCAGGGCCTCCTGGACGGAACGGTCGATACCGCGCCCGGCAGCATCCAGCTCAGGTCCAACGCACGCGAATACTTCTCCCGCGGCGTACAGGTAAATCTCAACTGGACCGGCGAGATCGGCGCCACCAGCCATAACCTGGAAATCGGCGTTCGCTACCACGAAGACGAAGAGGACCGGCTGCAGCGCAACAGCAGCTACCACCAGGAAAACGGCAGGCTGGTGCTGGACGACCTGGGGATGCTTGGCAATGCCGGCAACCGCGTGCAGGAAGCGGAGGCGGTTTCCGTGCACTTCTATGACCAGATCGAGTGGGGTGACTGGGTGTTCAGTCCGGGTATACGTTACGAGGACATCGACCAGAAACGCACCCGCTGGCGCGACCGGGGTGAGCAGGCCGGGGCGCGCAACATCTTCCGGGACAGCCGCAGGAACAAGACCGAGGTCTGGCTCCCCGGCCTGGGGATTCTCTACCGCATGAGCGACAACCTGACGCTGCTGGCAGGCGTGCACAAGGGGTTCACCGCGCCCAGTAACTCGCCGGATGTGAAAGAGGAGAAGGCAGTCAATTATGAATTGGGCCTGCGCTTCGTTAGCAACGGTCTGCACGCCGAGGTGATCGGCTTTTTGAGTGATTACGACAATATCCTCGGAGAATGTACGTCGTCATCGGGCACCGACTGTACGGTGGGTGACGCATTCAACGGTGATGCGGCGACAGTCGCCGGCGTGGAGGCTCTGCTGTCGACCAACCTGACCCCGAACCAGGCCTTCAACACGCCGCTCTCTTTCGTTTACACCTACATGGATTCTGAATTTGACACGGACATCGCCGATACTGACTTTTTCGGCGACGTGAGCAAAGGCGACTCCATCCCCTACATTCCAGAACACCAGTTACGCATATCAGCCGGCATCGAACAAGCGCGCTGGAACGCGTATGTCAGCGCAAATTACGTGGACGAGGTATGCATACGCGCTTCCTGCGGCGACTATGAACGCACCGACGATACGCTGACGGTGGACATCGCCGGCCGCTACCTGTTCAACGACAGGATTTCGTTGTTCGGGCGTGTGAAGAACGTGACCGGAGAGGAAGATATTCTGGGCCGCCACCCATACGGCGCCCGGCCTAACAAAGACCGGAGCTTCACGGGAGGCGTACGCATCACGTTTTAATCATCTCCCCGGCAAGAGTAAAAGACCCCCGTATTACCTGGCAGGAGAAGTGGGTCAGGAAAAGGTACTTTCAAACTCTCAGCAACGTGACTCTTGTCGTATTTGGAGCGGGGGCGTATATTCCGTTACGCTCCCTTTTTTTACATAAGGAAAACATGAAATACATACCCCTGTTATTTTTACTTGTGGTTAGTCTGCAGACAGCACCTGCAGAAGAGGTCAATGTCTACTCCGGCCGCAAGGAGGCCCTGATAAAACCGTTGTTCGATGAATTCGCGGAACAGACGGGGATCAGGGTCAACCTGGTCACGGGCAAGGCGGATGCATTGATCAAGCGCCTGGAACTCGAAGGCGAAAATTCACCGGCAGACCTGTTGCTGACCGTGGACGCAGGGCGCCTGTTCCGGGCGAAGCAGCAAGGCCTGTTGCAGACAATCACGTCCGCCGCGCTTAACGAAACGGTGCCGGAAAACTATCGCGATCCCGAAGGTTACTGGTACGGCCTGTCAATCAGGGCGCGGGTGATAGTGTACTCCAGGACAAGAATTGAACCGGCGCAGCTTTCCACTTATGAAGACCTGGCCGACCCCGTCTGGCACAACCAGCTTTGCGTGCGCTCCTCGTCCAACATCTACAACCAGTCACTGGTTGCCTCCATGCTTGCCCACCACGGCCGAGAGGAAACGGAAAAATGGATCAGGGGGCTGGTCGGCAATTTCGCCAGGGACCCCAAAGGCGGAGACCGGGACCAGATCAAGGCGGTGGCGGCAGGGCAATGCAAGCTGGCGCTGGTCAACACTTACTACCTGGCAGGCATGCTGAGCTCGGATATCGACGCTGAAGTCGCCGCAGCAAATCAGGTAGCGCTGTTCTGGCCGAACCAGGAGGGCAGAGGCGCCCATGTCAATGTCAGTGGCGCCGGCGTAACGAGATCAGCGAGGAACAGGACAGCAGCTGTTCGGTTGCTGGAATACCTGGTCAGTATCCCGGCCCAGGAATGGTATGGAAAAACGAACCATGAATTTCCCGTCCGGGATGGATCAGCCGGAGAAATCATCCTGCAATCCTGGGGCGCGTTCAAGGCTGACAGCCTGAACCTGGCGGTGCTGGGCGAAATGAACCAGGCTGCCGTACGCGCCATGGACCGGGCCGGCTGGAAATAATACGGCAGCAAGCCTGGTGAGATATGCAGGCTGACACATTCAGGCTCAGGAGGCTCCTCCCGTCCTGGATCGTCCTGACCATCCTGACAGCCGCGCTGTTGTTGCTGCCTGTCATCGTCATCACGGCATCGGTTTTCCTGTCCAGCGGCGACGTATGGCAACACCTCTATGACACGGTGCTCACGCAATACATCGTCAATTCACTCCTGCTGGCGCTGGGTGTAGGCTGTCTAGCCCTGCCTCTCGGCGTGGTCCCGGCCTGGCTGGTAACCCTGTATCGCTTCCCCTGCAGCCGCCAGTTGGAGTGGGCCCTGCTGCTGCCCTTGGCCATGCCCGCATACATCATCGCCTATACCTACACGGGGATGCTGGACGTGGCCGGACCGTTGCAGTCCTGGCTGCGCGAGGCATTTGCCTGGCAGTACGGCGATTACTGGTTCCCCGATATACGATCCCTGCCCGGCGCCGTCCTGATGCTGTCCCTGGTGTTGTACCCTTATATTTACCTGCTGGCACGGGCTTCCTTCCTGGAGCAGTCAGCCAGCACAGTCGAGGTCGCCCGGACCCTGGGCGTCAGGCCGCTCGGTGCGTTCTTCAAGGTAATGTTGCCGCTGGCCCGACCGGCGATCATCGTCGGCCTGTCCCTGGTGCTGATGGAGACCCTGGCGGATTACGGCACTGTGCAGTATTTCGGTGTTGCGACGTTCACAACCGGTATCTTCAGGACCTGGTTCGGCCTGGGCAGCAGTATCGCCGCCGCCCAACTGTCGGCACTGCTGATGTTGTTCGTGCTGTTCCTCATCATCCTGGAGCAATACTCGCGCCGTTTGTCCCGCTATTATGATACCAGCACCCGTTACAATCGCCTGGAACAGAAAACTCTGAATTTCCGCTTCGGCCTGGCGGCCCTTGCCGTTTGCGCGGTCCCGGTGTTGTTCGGATTTTTGATCCCGGCCGGCCAGTTGCTGTCATGGGCTATGCAAACATGGCGCGTCTCCCTGGATGCGGGGTTTATCACCCTGGTGTGGAACAGCATTGAACTGGCATTTATTACCTCCATACTGGCGGCGGTCCTGGCATTGGCAATTTCCTACGCCCGGCGCCAACAGCCCGGGATAATGACAAACTCGTTCAACCGCCTGCTGGGTATGGGTTACGCCATTCCGGGTACCGTGATTGCGGTAGGGGTGTTGATACCCTTCACCTGGCTGGACCGCCACCTGGGTCAACGGTTCGGTGTGCTGTCCGATGCATACCCGGAACTGCTCCTCAGCGGCACTATCACCATACTGGTGTTTGCCTACCTGGTGCGTTTCCTGGCGCTGTCCCTGAATACGGTGGACGCCGGCCTGGCAAAGATAAAGCCGTCCATGGACGAGGCAGGAAAGAGCCTGGGCATCAGCGGCCTGAGGTTGCTGCGGCGGGTCCATATCCCCATCCTGCGCGGCAGCCTGCTCACCGCCGTGTTGCTGGTATTTGTTGACGTACTGAAAGAGCTGCCGGCAACATTGATATTGCGGCCGTTCAATTTCAACACGCTGGCGGTTCGTACCTACGAACTGGCCAACGAAGAGAGGCTGGCCGAGGCCGCGTCCCCGGCCCTTGCGATCGTACTGGCAGGTATTATTCCGGTTATCATACTCAGCAGGGCCATTTCACAATCCCGTACCGCCAATGCTTGAAGTTAACAACCTCACAGTCATGCTCGGCGGTAAGACCGTCATTTCGGATATCTCCCTGAGTCTGGAGCGAGGCAGGATCGGTTGTCTGCTGGGTCCCAGCGGTTGCGGCAAGACCACCTTGCTGCGCACCATAGCAGGCTTTGTGCAACCGTGGCACGGTACGGTGCGGGTCAACGGCCGCGACGTCTCCGGAACTGCAACATCCGTCCCCGCGGAGCAGAGAGGCGTGGGGATGGTATTCCAGGACTTCGCCCTGTTTCCACACCTGACCGCGCGCGCCAATATCGCCTTCGGCTTGCAGGAACTGACGAGAAACGAGGGACAGGCCCGGATAGACGAAGTGGTTGGGACGCTGGAGATCGCCGATTTTCAGCACAAACATCCCCACCAGTTGTCAGGAGGTCAACAACAACGGGTCGCTGTCGCGCGGGCGCTGGCGCCGCGCCCCGACATTCTGTTGCTGGACGAACCCTTTTCCAACATGGATATCGAGTTGAGAGAACAAATCGCCCGGGAACTGCGCATGATTCTCAAACAGGCCGGCATGACGGCGATCCTGGTAACCCATAACCAGCTTGAAGCCTTTGCCATGGCGGACGAGATCGGTGTCATCCGGGACGGCGCGCTGCTGCAATGGGACACGGCATATAATTTGTATCACCGGCCTGCCGGACCGCAGATCGCTGATTTTATCGGCGAGGGGGTGTTTCTGGAGGGAACTGTGCTGAATGCTACAGAGGTATCGACCGAACTGGGCGTGCTGAAAGGTGACGCACCCCACGGCAGCACTCCTCAGACACGGGTATCCGTGCTGATCCGCCCCGACGATATCGTGCACGATGACAGCAGCAGTCAGACGGCGGCGGTACATGACAGGGTGTTCCGCGGCGCAGAATACCTCTATACCCTGACCCTGCCAAGCGGCGCCAGACTATTGAGCCTGGTTCCCAGCCACCACAACCATGCTATTGGAGAGAAAATAGGCATCCGCCCGGAAATCGATCACCTGGTGCTGTTTGAGTAGTGGGACCGGTATATACTGTACGTCCATGAGAGAGAAAAAAGTGACTGGTATTACACGGATCATCAAAGCCTCGATTTATTCTTATCAGGGGCTGGTTGCCTGTTTTAAAACAGAAGCCGCGTTTCGGCAGGAACTGGCCCTGGCAGCGGTATTATTGCCGCTTGGCCTCTGGCTGGGTAATTCCGGAATAGAGCGGGCATTACTCGCAGGCAGTGTCCTGCTGGTTTTGATCGTTGAATTATTAAATACCGGTGTGGAGTATGTCGTCGACCGGTTCGGTGGCGAAATTCATGAATTATCAGGCAAGGCAAAAGATATTGCATCCGCAGCGGTATTTCTGGCTTTGTGCAACGTTGCTATCGTGTGGGCACTGGTTCTGTTTTTTTAACCAGCGTTAATTCCCCCCACCCCTAAATATTGCGGGTTAAAGCTTCAGCTCCCCGAAATAAACCTCGATATTGTCCTTGGTGAATACCAGGCGCACCCGGGTCTTTTCCTGGTTCACGCGCTGCCCGTCGACCACCTTTGGTCTGAAGCGCCAATTGGGAGCGACGTCCAGGGTGACCTTGTCAAATACCCGCCCCGGTTTTGATTCAATGATGCGGGTATCCAGTACTCGCCCTTCCGTTGTGACCGTAAATTCCACCAGGGCCCAGCCTGCCGGCCTTGTTCCGTCCTGAAAAACCGGGTATTTCGGCTGCATCACGTATAACGGCACGGCCGGCCCGTCCTTGTCGGGGGTGTGGCGGATGACCTTATCGGCATGGCCGGCAAATTTATCATCGCGCAGGGCGACGTACAATTTTGCCAGGCGGGAGTGGTTTGCCAGCACTATGGGATCATCTTCGAGCAGGTTGTCCTCGTAGATGCGCAGCGCTTCCATGTATTTCTGTTCCGCCTTGTCAAATTCCTGGCGGTTCAGGTCGACATCTCCAAGCAGGGAAATAACGTCCGCCGAACGCACGTTTCCCTTGCCGTAATTCTCTTCATAAATGGCCAGGGCCTCGCGATAGGCCGCCTCGCCTTCATCCACGTTCTGTTCGGCGATATGGATTGCCGCCTCCTGGACCAGGACATTGGCGATGCCCGCTGACCTGTCACCGGACTGTTTGCTGATGATGGAGATGATTTTATCCAGTTCCCCGCGCGCCTTTTCCAGTTCCTGTTTACCGACATGGATTTTGGCCTGGTCCTCATGCACGGTAATCAGGTCCGTATGGTCGGGACCGTGCTGCTTGATCAGCGCGGCTTTTGCCTCCAGCAGGATGGGTTCGGCTTCCTCCATTTCGCCCACCGCGATAAGGATGTGGGCCAGGTTGACCTTGAGCACGGGAATCTTTTCGTGATCCGGGCCCAGTTCCTTGAGCGCCAGGTCCAGCACCTTGCGCGCAAGCTCGGCGGCGCGGGCATAATTCCGTTGCGCATACGCGGCGTTATAGGCACGGTAGGTCTTGGTAAATTCTTTGGAGACCCGGGTCTCCTCCTGCGCCGTTGCGGGTTGGCAACAGAGCAACAGGAACGCGCAGAGCGCTGTTAGGATGTGACGCATTTTCTGTCCTGGCTGATAAATTGTTATAACCTATTTCTCGGATTTCAAATTATACGGGTTTTTCCCCCCGTACTGCTGGGAAAACTAATTGCATACCGGGCAATCGGGGTCTTTCGGCAGGATGGCGCTATGCCATTCCATCGTCATAACGTCTACCAGCAGCAGGCGTCCCTGCAAAGTGTCGCCGAGGCCCATGATCAATTTCATGGCTTCCGTCGCCTGGATGCCCCCGACGATGCCCAGCAACGGCGCCAGCACCCCGTTGGCGGTACAGGTCGCTTCAACTTCCGAGTCTTCCTTATACAGACAACGATAACAGGGAGAGGTTTCATGTTGCGGATTAAATACGCTGATTTGCGCCTCGAAGCGAATGGCCGCGGCGGAAACCAGGGGCGTACCCGTGGTGACGGACGCCCGGTTGACGGCAAAACGGGTGGCGAAATTATCGCTCGCATCGACGATGATGTCCGCCTGCTCCGCATAGTCCGTCAATTCATCTTCCGCCAGCATGCGGTCGACCAGGGTCAGTTTGACGTTGGGATTCAACGCCCTCAGGTGGTCTGCGCCGGACTCCACTTTAAGCCGTCCGATGTCGGCGGTTTTATAGAGTATCTGACGCTGCAGGTTGGACAGGTCTACCCGGTCGAAATCTACCAGGATGATGTGCCCCACCCCGCCGGCCGCAAGGTATATGGAAGCGGAGGAGCCCAGACCACCGGCGCCTATCATCAGAACGGTTGCCTGCGCCAGGCGCAACTGCCCTTCCGCATCGATTTCCGGCAGCATGATCTGGCGGCTGTACCTTAACAGTTGTTCATCGTTCATAAGCGGCTCCGTTCATGGACGTACGGCGCAGGTGACCCGTTCATGGCCGGCCAGGTCACAGCGGGTGGTGATATCCCGGTAGCCGCTGATCCTGAATTGCCGCCTGACAAATTCGCCCTGGTCGCGGGCGTGTTCAATGATCATGAATCCGCCCGGACTGATATGCCTGAGACCGCTGGTAACGATGATGTGGATGCAGTCAACTCCTCGATAGCCGCCGTCCAGGGCAAGGCGCGGTTCATGGCGGATTTCATCGGATGGCGGCGCAGAGCGGGGGAACTCCACGTAGGGGGGATTGCATAATACCGCGTCGAAACTCTTGCCGGGCAGGTTGCCGAACCAGTCGGACTGCCGGAATGAAACATTGGCCGTGTGGTGGAGTGCAGCATTTTCCCGGGCAACGGCCAGTGCGTCCGCGCTCAGGTCAACGGCCGTGACGGCACAATGCGGGCGGGCGGTGGCGACGGCGACGGCGATCGCACCGCTACCGGTCCCCAGGTCCAGAATACTGGCCCGGCTCTCGCCGGGGATGAATTCAAGCGCCGTTTCAACCAGTAATTCCGTCTCCGGCCTGGGTATCAACGTATGGCGGTTTACCCGGAAGGTCAATGAGTGGAATTCCTTCAGTCCGGTCAGGTAGGCGACGGGATAACCGGCGCGCCGGTTGTTCAGCAGGCGCATGAAATCCGCGACTGAGGTTTGAGCGGCCGGCATTTCCGGATGAGCGTATAAGCGGCTCCTGTCCGTCTCCAGTACGGCTGCCAGCAATACCTCCGCATCCAGCCGCGGGCTGTCGGAGCCGCCCAGCTGGCCCGTTGCGAAGTGTAATAATTCCCTGACGGTCTGCATCCCGTGCTACTCGCCCAAAGCGGCCAACAGGTCAGCCTGGTGTTCGTTGATCAACGGGTCGATGATCACATCCAGTCCGCCTTGCATGATCTCTTCCAGCCGGTATAGGGTCAGGCCGATGCGGTGATCGGTGACCCTTCCCTGTGGAAAATTGTAAGTCCTGATACGCTCCGAGCGGTCTCCCGAACCGATCAGGTTACGCCTGTTTTCGGCGATCTCCGATGCCTGCTTCGCTTTTTCGGCTGCAAGCAGTTTTGCTTGCAGCAAGGCCATGGCCCGGGCGCGGTTTTTGTGTTGGGAGCGTTCATCCTGGCATTCCACTACAATACCGCTGGGCAGGTGGGTGATGCGTATCGCTGAATCCGTCTTGTTGACATGCTGGCCGCCGGCCCCGGATGCACGAAAGGTGTCCGTCCTGAGATCGTTCGGATTGATTTTGATATCGTTTATTTCATCGGCCTCGGGCAGGACGGCAACAGTGCAGGCCGAAGTATGGATGCGTCCCTGGGACTCGGTTTCCGGTACTCGTTGCACCCGGTGCGCGCCGGACTCGAATTTCAGTCTCGAATAGGCGCCCTTGCCGAGGATGCGCATGATGATTGCCTTGTAGCCCTCCAGGTCGCTTTCCGTGGTATTCAACAGCTCGATTTCCCAGTTTGACTTCTCCGCGTAACGGGAATACATCCGCATTAAATCGGCTGAGAACAGGGCTGCTTCCTCCCCGCCCGTCCCGGCCCGGATTTCCAGGAAGATATTACTTTTATCCGCCGGGTCCGTAGGCAGCAGCAGTTTTTGCAATTCCCGGTCCAGCGCCTCCAGCCGTTGCCGGGAGATCTCGAATTCCTCAGCAGCCAGCTCCCGGATGTCCTGGTCGCTGTCTTTCAGCATTGCCCTGGCATTCTCCTGCGCTGTCAGGGTCGACCGGTAGTTATTGAAACAGTCGACGATCGGGCTGATTTCAGCCGCTTCCTTATTCAGGTCACGGAAGCGGTTCTGGTCTCTGATGACCTCCGGAACGGCCAGCAGCGCGTGGATCTCCTGCACGCGTTCACTCAGCTTTTCCAGCTTTATTTGCAGACTGTCCTTCATAGTTCAAGTCATTCCCGGATAGCCTGTCAGTCTTTGTCCCCGTCCTGGAAATCATCCTGGTTCAGGTTGTACAAATCCCGCACCGCCCGCAACATGACCTGTTTTTGCGCGGCGTCGAGATTATGCAGCCGGGCGCTGGGAGGATGGATTAATTTGTTGGTCAAGGTCCGGGTTACCTCATGGAGAAGGTCATCCGGGGCTGCTCCCAGGCGTAATTTTTGCAGTGCCGCCTCCAGTACGTCTGCGCGTACCTGCTGAGCCTGGCAGCGAAGCGCCCGGATAGTCGCAACGGCATCCTGGGAATTCACCCAGTCCATGAACTGGTCCACTTCGGTGTCGATGATCTGTTCTGCCTGTCTGACCGCTTCATGCCGGCTTTTGATATTGTCGTCGATAATGCTTTTCAGGTCGTCCACCGTGTACAGGTAGACGTCTTCCAGCTCGCCCACTTCGGGTTCCACGTCGCGCGGGACCGCAATGTCCAGGATGAACACAGGCCTGTGTTTACGCTGCCTAAACGCGGTTTCAATCATGTCCCTGCGCAGTAGCGGCCGGCGGCTCGCAGTGGAAGAGATGACGATGTCCGCCTCGTCCAGGTGGTGGTGAATTTCATCCAGCGTGATGGTGTAGGCGGAATATTGCTGTGCCAATTTCTGCGCCCTGTCCAGGGTGCGGTTGGCAACGATCATCCTGTGCAGATCGTTGTCGCACAGGTGTTTTGCGGCGAGTTCTATGGTTTCGCCGGCACCGATGAGCAATGCCGTCTGCCTGGACAGGTCTCCGAATATCTGCCGGGCAAGACGCACGGCAGCGTATGCGACGGATACAGGATGGTCCCCAATCGTAGTGTTGCTGCGTACGTCCTTGGCGACCTTGAACGAATGCTGGAACAACCGGTTCAGCATTTTACCGACGCTGCCTACCTCTATGGCCGTCTGGTAAGCCCGTTTCAGTTGCCCCAACACCTGGGGTTCTCCGACCACCATGGAGTCCAATCCGCTGGCCACGCGCAATACGTGCTTGACCGCACCGGCGCCGGGGTGGGTATAGATAAACTCGTGCAGTTCGTTTTTCTTGCAACCGTGGTACCCGGAAAACCAGTCGATAGGCCACTCCTGGTCCGTGGCGTTCAGGTTGCAGTAAATTTCGGTGCGGTTGCAGGTGGAGAGAATAGCCGCCTCATCGATGCCGGTGTCCCCTGTCAACTCGGTCAGGGCGTCAGGCAGCAGACCCTCGTCGAAGGTTACTTTTTCACGTACCTCAAGGGGAGCAGTCGTATGGTTGAGACCGAAAGCCAGAAGCGCCATATCATTAACCCGGATATTACACCAGTCCGCTTGTCATTAATGGAAAGTTTAATGCTGTCAATAGGTTACTCACAATGTATCACTTCCGTCTTCATTGCAAACTACGCTGGATGCGCCCTCACTTGTCTTTTTTGCGCTGGCGGGCACGTGTTCATTGCGCCCATCCCTGGGCGCAACCCTCCGGGCGGCTATCGCCGTGCAAATCGTCAATCCTGACGATTTGTTCCTCAACCATACTGCTATACTTTCGGTCGCAGGCGCCCGCCAGCGCACAAATCTGTCAGGAACAGATTTGGACGACCGAAGGTCGCCTGCAAGGGGTGCGCCATGGAGGGCGCACATCAAAAAATCCTGCGTGATCATCGCATCCACTGGTGCAATATCCGGGTTTATAGTCTATCACGTTGTCGTATTTTCATTTCAGGATATAATCACGGAAATGCGTAATGAACAGGATATAAAGCCACTCGGTTACCTGGCGAGACTCGTGCTGCCGGGCACAGTCGCGTTCATGCTGACGGCCTGTACCCAGACAAACATCAGTTCGGTCGAGCCTGTTGAGCCCGAGGCGGTCCGGGAAGATGCCGGCGGGAAAGCGAGGATCACCCGTGTCGAGCCCGTCCGTCCCAAAGTCGCGTTGACCGAAGAGCTCCTCTACAAGTTGCTCATCGCCGAGTTTGCGGGTCACAGGGGGTTGCTGGATATCTCAATTCAGAATTACCTGGACCTGGCCCGTACCACCAGGGACCATCGCATCGTTGAGCGGGCCGCGCGCATTGCCGTGTTCGCCCGTAACGATGCTGCCGCCCTGGCTGCCGCCAGGCTATGGGTAGAACTGGACCCGCGCAATCCCGACCCGCACCAGGTACTGGCAGTCATGAAACTGCGCGCCGGCGATGTGGAACAGGCGGCGTTGCATTTACAGGACATATTTGCCTATTCCGATGGTGAGATGGACGAGAAGTTATGGATGATTGCCAACCTGCTGGGGAGTGAAAATGACAAGGAAGCGGTCCTGGATGTCATGGAAAAACTGGTTGCATCACAGGATAATTCTGCCGCCGCCCTGTATGCCTTCGCCCATGTCGCGGCCAAGCTGGATGACCTGGAGCGTTCGCGGGAATTGCTTGAAGCCACGCTCGCCCTTACCCCGGACAATGATAACGCGGCCCTCAGCTATATCTCCATCCTACAGCGCCTGGGCCGGGAACAGGAGGCATCGGCATGGTTGGAACAGGAACTGGCGCAACGCGAGGGGAATGATTTCACCCTGCGAATGGCTTACGCAAGGTCGTTGATGGAATCCAAGCAGTATGACAAGGCACTGAACCAATTCGAATTGCTGGCCACCCGGGAACCCGGGAATCCTGACGTGTTGTATGCCTTGGGACTGTTATATCTGCAAAGTAATCGCCTGGATGATTCCGAGTCGCTGTTCAAAAAATTATCGGAGCAGGGTGGGAACCAGACGGACGTCGCCAATTATTACCTCGGGCGTATCGCGGAGGAAAAACGGCACTATGATGAAGCCTCCGCCTGGTACCAGGGCGTGCATAAAGGCGAACATTATTTCGACGCCCAGGTCAGACTTGCCATGCTGCTGGCGAGGAAGGGAGAGGTGGAACAGGCGCGCAACCACCTCAACTCCATACGGAAGCAGAATGGACAACAGGCGCTGATTATCGTTCAAGCGGAAGGCGAATTGCTGATTCAGGCGGAACAATATGAGGAAGCCATCGCGGTCTATACCAAAGCCCTGGGGGATCAATATGATGCCGACCTGTTGTATTCCCGGGCCATGGCGGCGGAAAAAATCGGCAGGCTGGATATGGTGGAAACGGATCTCAGGACCATACTTGAGCACGAACCTGACCACGCACAGGCTTTGAACGCATTGGGATATACCCTGGCGGATGCCACAGACCGTCACGCCGAAGCCTACGAATTGATCAAGAAAGCCCTGGAACTCCGGCCCTCGGATTTCTATATCCTGGACAGCATGGGCTGGGTTCTGTATCGGCTGGGACGGCTGGATGAGGCCGTCGAGTACCTGAGAATGGCCTTGAAAAAAAGACAGGACCCGGAAATTGCCGCTCACCTGGGAGAAGTGCTGTGGGTCAGGGGCGAGCGGGAACAGGCAAAAGAGGTCTGGGAAGCGGCCTTGGAACAGACGCCCGAAGATACCCGCCTGCTGGACGTGATTGAACGTTTCAAGCCTTGAAGTTCAAACGACTGCACAGGCCGGAATCTCCCTCTTGCGCGGGGATGGCGCTGAACTGCACTATCCCGGCACTTGTGTTACTGGCATTCACACTGGCAGGCTGTGTCCAGGCGCCGGTAGAAAACAGGATTACATCCTCGTGGGAAACTCGCAGGGATGAATTAATGCAGCAGGAAACCTGGGGTCTCAAAGGCAGGATAGCCGTGCGCGCGGATGACGAATCCGGATCGGGCACCCTGTATTGGACGCAACGCAAGGATGATTATGATATCAGGGTGATTGCCTCATTCTCCGGCGGCGTATATGAACTGTCCGGGGCCGGCGGCGTTGTCTCGCTACGGGCGCCGGACCAGCGTCTGTTCCAGGCTGAGGATGCGGAAACCCTGCTGCGCCAGGCAGCGGGCTGGTATTTTCCGGTAGCTGACCTGGTCTACTGGATAAGAGGACTCCCGGCGCCGGCCTTGCAGGTTGACCGGTTGCTGCTGGACGCTGAAAACAGGCTGAGTGCCCTGAGCCAGGGCGGTTGGTCGATACGTTATAAAAGCTATGCCGGGATTGACGGAACCAGTATGCCGGCGCGGCTTGACCTGGAAAACGACCAGGTACGCGTGCGCCTGTCCATCAGGGAATGGAACCTGCCGTGATGGCGCCATCCAACCACACATGGGGACATTCACCCGAATGACATCACAGCCCTGGCCGGCGCCGGCGAAAATAAATCATTTCCTGCACGTCACCGGTCGCCGTGACGACGGGTACCACCTGTTACAGACCCTGTTCCAGTTCCTGGACCTGGCTGATGAGTTGCGGATTACCGCGACTGCGCATGGCCGGATCAGGTGCCTGCGCAATTACCACCGGGTGGACGAGCAGGATGATCTGGTGGTCAGGGCGGCGAAACTGCTGCAGGAGATCGGCGGCAGCGCCAGGGGCGCGGACATCCACGTGAATAAAAGGATTCCCATCGGCGGGGGACTGGGGGGCGGCAGCTCCGATGCGGCGACGACGCTGGTGGCCCTGAATTGCCTGTGGGAAACGGGCCTGACAACGGACCGTCTCGCCGAAGCGGGCTTGGGCCTCGGGGCCGACGTGCCGGTATTTGTGCGCGGCTTCGCTGCCTGGGGAGAGGGCGTGGGAGAGCAACTGGAACCCGTGAAACTGCCGGAAGACTGGTATTTCCTGGTCTATCCCAACACACCGGTTATTACCGCGGACATATTCAATGCACCGGGGCTGGAACGCGCGACGCCCAGGGCCACGCTGCACGACTTCCTACAGGGAAGATGCCGTAATGACTGCGAACCGGTTGTGCGGCAGGTCTGCCCGGAAGTGGCAGCGGCGCTGGACTGGCTGAATGCCCGCGCTGATGCCCGGTTATCCGGGACGGGAGCGAGCGTGTTCGCGGGGTTTTCGGACAAGAATCAGGCAGCAAGGCTACTGGAAGAACTGCCGGTCAGGTGGCAGGGGTTTGTAACCAGGGGATGCAATAGATCTCCGCTTATGGAGAGGGTTGCCCGGGAAATAGACTGACACCGGGATAAGCAAATATCAGGTCAGTAACCGGTTGGCGATTCTCAGGCACTCAGCCAGTTCGGCGCATCCATGCCTTCTGACATGCGGTTAGTCAAAACACGCTCAGGCGGCCCTGTTGGCCAGTTCGGCGCCGGGGTTATCCGGTGGCTGAGGTGGGTCCTCGTTCAGCCATATGGTATAAAGCGGGGCAATGAGAAATCAGTTCTAGAAGTTCTACCTCAGTCACCATGAGCTCCGATCAATAATATTTCTCCAATTATGCACAGCGCCTTTAATTTCACCGCAATCATGATTCTAACTGCTTGAAATAAATAAGATTGTTTTAATAAAATGCGACATTATTAATGTCGTTATGTATAGAAGGAGTGTCCAATGAAAATTATATTGCGACTTCTGGCGATGGGCCTTGTAATTATTGCTTGGTCTGCAAGCGGTGAAGACGGATATCACAACGCTGACCTGAGTGAGCAGTGGCACGACCAAAAGTTTTGGCAGACCGCAACGCCACAGGATATCAAAGATAAACTTGCGCAGGGTCTGGACCCCGATGCGCGAGATAAGAATGGCATGTCTCCGCTACATATTGCGGCATTCAACAAAAATCCAGCAGTAGTAACGACCTTGGTGCAGGCTGGTGCAGACGTGAATGCGCGAAATAAGTATGGCGAGTCTCCGCTGTATTATGCGACAATGTATAATGAAAATCCAGCAGTGGTGACGGCCTTAGTGAGGGCTGGTGCGGACGTGAATGCGCGAACTAAGGGTGGCTCAACTCCGTTGCATGGCGCGATATTTCTCAACCAAAACCCAGCAGTAGTAACAGCCTTAATGAAGGCTGGTGCGAACGTGAATGCACAAAATGAGAAAGGCTGGTCTCCGCTGCATGTTGCAGTAGCGTTCAACAAAAATCCGGCGGTAATAATGGCTTTATTGGAAGCTGGAGCCAATCCGAAAGCCCGGGACTACGAGGGCAAGACTGCATTGGACCTGATACAGGATAATGACGAGTTGAAGGATACCGATATCTACTGGCGACTCAATGACCTGCAATATCAGTAAATAAACATATTCATCATTGTCAATACAGGTCTTGTGTACATGGTCAAAGCTTGGACAAATGATGGTGCGACCACCACTACTTGCTCGAAATCAGACCAAAAGATAGTTATTCAGGTCGAACTGTTCTTCAAATGGATCAAACAACAATGGCAGAAAATAATCGGGCGAATGTCTTGGTCAGGCCAAAATCATTTCCATAGCGTTTAGAGGCGGAATTACAATCATGTGCATTGTGCGACCTGACCCCGTTCTCTTTCGCCATGCTCGTAGCTTTGTGAGAAAACTCCCTTAGAAGATAAACTTGTACTGAAGAGGAGCCGGAACGATGAACGCGCAAGTCCGTAAAACAACATCGTAAAAAATATTGGCTAAAATGACTAAACCAGCTAAAATAGTCGCTGTATTATTTTAAAATAAATAACCAGCCAGCCGAAATGAATGTGACTGCAACTGAACTGAAGCATCGTCTGGGACGCTACCTTGAGGCTGCCCAGGTGGAGCCCGTGGTGATTGAGAAGTCCGGCCGCGTAACCAGCGTTGTCCTGTCCAAGCGCCGCTACGACCAGCTCTGCGAACTGGAAGATATGTTCTGGGACCTGCAAGCCCGAACTGCCGAACAAGAAGGCTTTATGAGTGATTCAGAGGTCAGGGAATTACTGCAAGCTCGCGCATGAGCCTGACTCTCAGGCTATCCCGCCAGACCGGGCGATTCGTCAAAACACTCCCGCCCAAACAATACAAACAGGTGGTCAGCACGATATTCTCATTATTGAATAATCCGAAACCCCACGACAGCCAGGTATTAAGGGGCAGTCAACAGAATAACCGGCGCGTGGACGTGGGGGAATACCGTATTGTCTACCGGGTCGAAGGCGAGGAGTTGCTGGTCCTTGTCGCAGGCAAGCGTAACGACGACGATATTTATAAACAACTGAAACGGCTTAAGTAGCCGGTCGATACAGACTACAACCAAAAAAGGATGTGCTGTGAACCTGTCATGATAGTTTCCTGCTTCATAGCAGTGCTCCTGTTCACAAATTCAGTGAAAGCTGCTCTTATTTTGCAGACTGGAGATTATCTCGCCAACACTCTTTTTCGGATGCTCTACGTCAAAGGGGAAACAATACAGGCTTAAATTATGATCAAAACGATAATACAAACGGTTCTCGAATTTAAATTTATCTGTGCTCGGGTAAATCAAAGCGACTTTTTCACAGCCGTATTTTTTGCCGTAGCTGTATAACTGGTACATATCGTCTTGGCTGATAGGATAGGTTAATACTATTTAAGGTCGGGGTAAAACGTCAAAACCCATCAACCAGGAAAATCAGAAAAATATGGCCAAAATCTATCCCTCAGACCTGCCCGGCCCCGATACGCCGGATATCAAATCTGCAGAACTCAACACATTAAGGAAATTACAAGCTGCCGGCTGATTATTCCGTATTCCACAATCTCCTGCCGTGGAATGGATTCGACAGCATTAAGTGCAACGAACCGATTAGGTCAACATTACGTCAGGCGGTTTACCGGCAAATATGATGACCACGAAAACCAGATTTATACGGAAGGAGAAGTCATCTTCGACACGATCTTCCGCTATAAAGGCCAACAGGCGCCGGTCATCATCCTGACGGACCTGGATGAATCATTGGAAGCCAATGAAAGAAGCCGCAAAATTCTGTATTGCGCCATGACCAGGGCGACAGTGCTGCTGGAGTTGATCGTCGAGGAAACCTGTCCTTGGCTGGAAGTGTTCAGGAATAGCATCTGATTGACCGCACCAATATCTGGATTCACTTGCGGGAAAACGGCACTAAAAGCTGCGGGAAAACGGTACTCAAAGGCGCGGGAAAACGGTACTCAACGCAAAGATAAATGGTATCATGCCGGCATGGTGAATGCCTACAGGCCCCGCTTGATAGATCCGCTGCTGGCGGAACTTCTGTCCGAATTGCCTGCCCTGCTGGTCGTGGGACCCAGGGCCACAGGCAAAACGACTACGGCTGCCCGGTACGCGGCCAGGGTCGTGCGGCTTGATCGCGCCGACGAAGCCGCAGCGTTTCGCGCCAACCCCGACGCCGCGCTGCGGGATCTGCCGGAACCGGTATTGCTCGATGAGTGGCAGGTCGTGCCGGGGGTGCTGGGCGCCGTTAAACGGGCGGTGGACTCTGACAGTCGCCCCGGTCGTTACCTGCTGACCGGGTCCGTGCGCGCCGATATTGATACGGAAACCTGGCCTGGAACAGGAAGGGTGGTGCGGTTAGCCATGTACCCGTTGACCGTCGCCGAGCAGACAGGCAATGCCGTGCAACCCCTGGTGGACCGGCTGGTTGCCGGTGAGGAACTGGCGCCCGCCTCCGATACGCCCGATTTACGCGGTTATATCGACCTGGCGCTACAAGGAGGGTTCCCCGAAGCGGCATTGGCATTATCCGGGCGCGTGCGCGAGCGTTGGTTGGAAAGTTACGTTGAACAACTTTTGACCCGCGACGCGCTGACGCTCAACGGCAGCCGTGACCCGACCCGCCTCGGGCGCTACTTCGAGGCGTATGCGCTCAACTCCGCCGGCCTTGCCGAACATAAGACCCTCTATGACGCCGCCGGAATCAACCGTAAGACTGCGCTGGCCTACGAACGCTTGCTCCGGAACCTGATGGTAGTTGATGAACTGCCGGCCTGGACCTCGAACCGCCTCAAGCGCATGGTCCTGTCACCCAAACGCTATTTGATCGACTCTGCGTTACTGTGCGGGGCGTTTGGCGTTGATGCCGCGACGGTAATGCGTGACGGCAAGCTGATGGGACGTCTCCTTGAAACTTTTGTGACTGCTCAATTTCGGGCCGAAGCAACCGTGGCTACCGCCCGGCCCAGGCTGTACCACCTCCGCTCGGAGCGGGGACGTATTGAGATAGACATCGTCGCCGAACTACGCGGGCAACGCATCATAGGGATAGAAGTCAAGGCAAGTAGTGCTCCTTCAGGCGAGGACGCTCGTCACTTGGCATGGTTGCGGGATAATCTCAGCGATCAATTTATCGCCGGGGTCGTGCTTCATACCGGCCCCACCACCTACCCGCTCGGAAGCCGGATTACCGCCGCTCCCATCTCGACTTTATGGGCTGGGAAGTAGACGGCAGAAGTTCTCCATCGCCGGCGACTATCAAAAAATATGCAAAGGCAGTAGATTGCCACAATATAAGTTGAATTCAACGACAAAACCCTGCTTCTCCAAATCCCGCCTGATCTCAGCCTGGCAGTGCAGGAAGAAGCTTCACCTGGAAGCGCACCACCCGGAGCTGGCTGAGACGAGTTCCATGGCAGAGTCGTTATTTGCGACCGGGAACCAGGTGGGAGAGATCGCCAAACAGGTGTTCGGGTCGGCGGATGGGGTGGAAATACCGTATTCCGGGAAATTGAGTGAGGCGCTGGGGACAACGGCTGAACTCGTGGCAAACGGGCACAACGCGCCCATCTATGAAGCCACGTTCCGGCATGACGGAGTGTTGCTGCGCGCCGATGTGTTGCTGCCGGTTTGATACCGAAGCGATGGTGAAGATTGTACGGTTTTTGACGTCTGCAAGCCCGGCTGATAGGCTGGTTTAAATGGATATAGGGGAACCGATAAAATCACTTGGTCCGGTGGACATGGAAGCGTTGCGCGAGCGCATCCTCGCACGGGAAGAGAGCGCCTGGTATGAGCAGAAACTGCGGCAGAATGAATATGACATCCATCGCTATACGCAATCCATGGTGCTGGTGTTTACCGATGGGTCCGGCTGGCCGAATATTGAAGTCAGCAAGGAGCCCGGTTGGGCCCGGCTGGTCGAGCAGGGCATGCCGTTGATGCACGGGAGCATTTATCTTTGCGTGCACACAACGTTACGGGAGAATCTACAGTCATGAACAACTTTTTCTTAGTGGCCGCAGTTTGCCTGGCGCTGATGAGTATGTCCGTGGATGCAGCAGAACCCGATCCGGCAGCGCAGGCGCTCATTGAACAACTGCGCCTGGACGAGGCGGAACAACCGGTGCGCGAATCAGCCGGGTGGAAAAGGCCTGAGAAGATCGTCGTGATGATGCCTGGCAGATTAAATGCCATGCGGGAGGAACTGCTGGAATCGTTCGAAAAGGTCAGCGACGGTATCGATATCGTCACGGTTTCCGGCACGGAATTCAGCGGTGAGGAAGGCGCCATCCTTGCGCAGGCGGAAGTTATTCTCGGCTTCTGCAGCCCGCAACTTATCAAGACCGCAACAAGGTTACACTGGCTGCAGCATTTCGGGACCGGTGTTGACCGCTGCCTCCTGTCCCCGGCAGTACAGGAAGCCGATTTTATCCTGACGAATGCACAGCACACCGCAGGACCGCCCATAGCGGAACACGTTATCGCCATGCTGATGATGCTGACCCGGAACCTGCAGCATTTTCTTCATATGCAGCAGGAACAGATCTGGCGACGGCCGCCAGATACGCCATCCCCCATGATTGAAATAGGCGGAAAAACCATGCTGGTGGCGGGACTGGGCGGTATCGGGACCGAAGTTGCGAGACGGGCGGCGGCCCTGGGCATAAGGGTCATCGCCACGCGTCGCTCCAGCCGGGAAGGGCCGGAGTTCGTCGATTACGTCGGTCTGGCGGACGAGTTGCCGGAACTGGCCGTGCAGGCGGACTTCATCGTTAATGCCCTGCCCCTGACCAGAGAAACGACGGGAATTTTCGGCAGGGAATTCTTTGCCGCGCTAAAACAGGGTGCCTACTTCATCAGCATCGGACGCGGCAAGAACACTGATACCGCCGCGCTGGTTGCCGCGCTGAAGAGCGGCAGACTGGCCGGAGCGGGCCTGGACGTCACCGACCCCGAGCCCCTGACCAAAGGTCATGAACTGTGGACGCTGCCCAATGTCATTATCACGCCCCATATCTCCTATATGACCGACCGCGGCATTGAACGCAACCGGCTGGTCATCACTGAAAACCTGCGCCGCTATATCAACGGTGAGCGGTTGCTGAATGTTGTGGATATCGACCGCGGCTACTGATCGGCGGCTGAATACAGCGAATGCCGGGCAATAAACCGTACCTGCCCCGGCTGATAGCCACCTCCGTGGTGCGCGGCAGCGAGCAGGGGGACAGCCACGGCGGGGTCTTTACCGTGGATTTCGACAAACAGGAAGCATTCCAGCATGTGGACTGGAACACCTCGGAGATTGATTTTTCCGGACGCGGCTGGGACCGGGGCCTGTGCCCCCTGTCGGACAGGTTTATTGCGGGCGGCTCCTCGCCTTCCACAATCAGCGTATACGATCTCTATTCAGGCAAAGTGGTTGTCAGCGTCAACCTGTCCATGGATATCAGGAATGCGATCCACGGCCTGGAAGTCTGGCCGCACGCTTAACGGGCGAAAGCTCCGCCCGCACCGCGGCCTCGAGCGACCAGGCAGGAAACTTCCGGTTACATGTCCATGACGGCATCGATGTCTTCAGCCAGTGGTTTCGGCGCTTGCAGCAGTGATATCACTATAAAGCTGGTCATGGACACCAGCAGTGCGATAAACCCGCCGTGTATGCCCCAGGGTATCACTATGTCAAATATTTCCAGCGCCAGGCTGATGATGATGGCGGCACAGGCTGCGGAGGCCGTTCCCCGTTTCCAGTTCAAACCGATCGCCACCACAGGCACGATTGCGGCTGCGAACGTACTCCAGCCGAAGACCCCGAGGATCGCCACCAGCCGTTCGTTGACGTAATAGGAAAACAGGGCGAAACTTGCGGCCACCACGGAAAGTAACACCGTGACGACCCGGCCCGCCGACAAACCCGAAACCACTCAAGGTGCTGGAGAAAATGGCGCAAGTGACTACCAGCAGACCCAGGGAGCGGCCCGCCATGAAGAAGTCTTTTGTTGATCGGTTCCGGGATGGAGAAAATCAGCACGCAAAGTGCGAGCAGACCGAGCAGTAAGCCGAGTAATACAAGTATGGGTCGCATTGAACTTTAATTCCGATAACCGTTTCAACCTATGCTATAATTCACAATTTACCGCCGTTCTTCGATGAAATCATCCTGATTATTTTATAACGATATACGATTACGCGCCGGAGCTCGCGGATTTTGAATGGGGCGTAGCCAAGTGGTAAGGCACAGGGTTTTGATCCCTGCATTCCCAGGTTCGAATCCTGGCGCCCCAGCCAAATAACCCGGATATTACACCAGTCCGCTTGGAGAAAGACTACAATCATCTGACATCAGGTAGTTATATGGTAAATTCCAAATTTCGCAGCTTTACAAACCGCGCTGGATACGTTCTCACTTGTCTTTTTTACGCTGACGGGTACGTGCTCCCTCAACCAGAGTACCAGCTATGCTTTCGGTCGCATGCACCCGTCAGCGTAAAAAATCCTACGTGATCTTCGCATCCACTGGTGTAATATCCGGGTTAGTCAGCAGGGATTATCAATGTCATTAGTCGATGTAATGCTGTTTTCCGGTAACGCCAATCCGGCCTTGGCGGCAGATATCGCGCGCAGCCTGAATATGCCCCTGGGCAAAATCAACGTAGACCGTTTCAGCGACGGTGAGATCATGGTCGAGATTGCAGAGAATGTACGCGGGCGGGACGTGTTTATCCTGCAATCCCTGTGTACGCCGGCCAATGACAATTTAATGGAGATGATGATCATTGCGGATGCCTTGAGGAGGGCGTCGGTTGAGCGGGTCACGGCGGTGGTCCCCTATATGGGTTATGCGCGCCAGGATCGCAGGTCCAGGTCTGCCCGGGTTCCCATAACGGCCAAGGTGGTGGCGGATATGATAGGGATCATGGGAATCTCCAGGGTATTGACGGTGGACCTGCATGCCGATCAGATCCAGGGTTTTTTTGATATGCCCCTGGATAACGTGTATGCATCCCCGGTGCTGTTGGGTGATATATGGAAGCACAAATATGAGAAACAGATCGTTGTATCACCTGACGTGGGCGGCGTGGTAAGAGCGCGTGCGATAGCCAAGCGACTGGATGATATGGACCTGGCCATTATCGATAAACGCCGGCCGAAGGCGAATGAGTCCGAAATAATGAATATTATCGGCGACGTGAAAGGCCGGACCTGTATCATCGTTGATGATATGGTCGATACGGCCGGCACTTTGTGTAACGCGTCCAACGCCCTCAAGGATTTCGGCGCTGAGCGGGTGGTCGCCTATTGTACACACCCGGTGTTATCGGGCAGGGCGCTGGATAACATCAATTCATCGAGCCTGGATGAACTCGTCGTCACGGATACCATCCCGTTGAGTGAAGATGCTGCCGAATGTGATAAAATCCGCCAACTCAGTGTTGCCACCATGCTGGCGGAGAGTATCCGCCGGATTTCCGAAGGTGAATCGTTGAGTTCAATGTTTATTGATTGAGAGTGATGAAATGCAAGTTTATGAATTAAAGGCAGAGCCCCGCAACGAACTGGGAAAGAGCGCCGCTCGCCGCCTGCGCCGTTCGGGCAGAATTCCCGGTACGGTATACGGGGCAAGTAAAGAGCCGCAGTCCATCTCGTTGTTACACGATGAGGTATTGCACCAGCTGGACCACGAGGCGTTCTACTCCAGTATTCTGACCATCAATGTCAACACCAAGAGTGAGCGTGTAGTTGTTAAGGATTTACAAAGACATCCCTATAAACCCGGGATCCTGCATATCGATTTCCAGCGCATTGACGAAAAACAGAAAATTACCATGCGGGTGCCGTTACATTTTCTCAATGAGCAGCAGTGCGTAGGTGTCCGGACCGGCGGCGGACAGGTGAGCCGCATCATGAACGAACTGGAGATCAGTTGTTTGCCCGGGGACCTTCCTGAGTATATCGATGTGGACCTGGCAGACGTGCACGTGGGAGAATCCGTGCATCTCAGTGATATCGTGTTGCCTGAGGGTGTTGAAATCTACGCGCTGCAACGCGGCGGTGATGAGACGGCTTCGGTGGCAACCGTGAACATACCGAAAGTAATCGATGAGATAGAGGAACAGGAACAGGAAGAAGAGCAGCTAGAGCAGGTCGAGCCTGAGGAAGAACAGGAACCAGAGTAAATCATCGACCGATCTATCGCCGTTAACCGCCAACTGTAATCATCTCCGTTCCGGGTGAGCGAGCCAACCGGGTTGAAACTCATAGCAGGCCTGGGTAATCCCGGCACTGATTATTCTGCAACACGTCACAACGCCGGGTTCTGGTTTGTTGACAGACTTGCCGATAATCACCGGGTCCGCTTTGCCGCGGAGAAAAAATTATCCGGCGATCTCGCCCGAATCAAGGCCCCCGGTGTCGATTGCCTGCTTTTCAAACCGGCTACCTACATGAATAACAGTGGCCGAGCGCTCCGGGCCGTCGCCGATTACTACCGGATTGAGACCGCCCAAATCCTGGTTGTCCACGATGAGATAGATCTGGATGCCGGGGTGGTGCGCCTGAAACAGGGCGGTGGCCATGGCGGCCATAAAGGCTTGCGTGATATCAGTGAAAAGCTCGGCAATACTGATTACCTGAGACTGAGAATTGGCGTCAGCCATCCGGGGGAAAAAACCAGGGTGTTGTCGCACGTGTTGGGAAGACCCGGCAGCGGAGACACGGAGTTGATCGACGGCGCACTGGAAAGGGGTCTGGAGATTCTGCCCCTGCTGTTCGACGGCGAACTGGACAAGGCCATGACCCGCCTGCATACTCAATAAGTACTCTTTCCAGGTGATATTGTCATGTTCAGCGGGTCGGGAAGCGGTTGAGCGCCAGGCACGCCTCGCAGGTAATGGCGTGCCCTTGCCAAGAGGCGTAACGCCGCGGGCAAGCGCTTCCCGGCCCGCCCGAAGGGAGCTAAGCACCGGCTCCAATACGGCGTTGCAGCCCTTGACAAGGGCGCGCCATTCTCTGCGGACTGCGCCTTGTCTTGGAGCCGGTGCTTAGCTCTGAACATGACAATATCACCTGGAAAGAGTACCAGCGTCTGCATCACAATATAATGGGTTTCAAATGCGGGATCGTCGGATTGCCCAACGTGGGCAAGTCCACTTTGTTCAATGCCCTGACCAATGCGGGTATCAGTGCCGAAAACTACCCGTTCTGCACTATTGAACCAAATGTCGGCGCGGTGCCCGTGCCGGAAACCCGCTTGCAGGCGGTCGCCGCGATTGTCAAGCCGGAACGGCTTGTACCTGCACACGTGGAATTTGTGGACATAGCCGGCTTGGTAGCGGGCGCCTCCAGGGGGGAAGGCCTGGGCAACAAATTCCTCGGTCATATCCGCGAGACACACGCCATCGCCCAGGTCCTGCGTTGCTTCGAAGATGACAATGTCGCGCATGTGAACGGCAAGGTGGACCCGCTTGCCGATCTGGACGTGATCAATACTGAACTGTGCCTGGCCGACCTGGAGACCCTGCAGCGGTCTTCACAGAAGGCGGAGAAGGCCGCACATACCGGTGACAAGCAGGCGCTGAAACGCAGCGGGATACTGTCCGAACTGGCCGCACATGTCGATACGGGCTTGCCTGCCAGGACACTGCCCTCAGGGTGCGCGGAACGGGGCCTGGCGCGGGAACTGGGTCTGCTGACGGAAAAACCGGTTCTGTATATCGCCAACGTGGAGGAAACCGGCGTTAGCTCCAACAAATGGCTGGCGCAACTGGAGCCGCGGGCCAGGGCAGACGGCGCGTACCTGCTTGCTATATCTGCTGCCATTGAGGACGAAATTGCCGAGCTTGACGAAGAGAGCAGGAGGGAATTTCTGCATGAACTAGGCTTGCCGGAACCCGGACTGCACCGGTTGATCCGGGCTGGCTACGAACTGCTTGACCTGCACACTTTTTTCACGATGACGCCCCGGGAAGTCCGGGCCTGGACCATCAGGAAAGGGACCGACGCGCCACGGGCTGCCGGCGTTATCCACACTGATTTCGAGAAGGGATTTATCCGCGCCGAGGTCATCGCCTATGACGATTTCATTGAACACCAGGGCGAACAGGGCGCAAAGAATGCCGGCAAGTGGCGCCTGGAGGGAAGGGACTACATTGTCATGGATGGCGACGTGGTGTTATTCCGTTTCAACGTCTGATCAAGCGTGCTTCCGCCCGGTAATGGGGTCAGGTCGCACAATGCACAGGCTTGTGCATTGTGCGACCTGACCCCATTACCCATTACCCTAAGTCTTCCTGATCCCGTTGGTCGAAGTACTGCCCGTAACCCGCCGGTGTGGGTTGAAATAGCCCTGCTCCCTCAACTCCTATATAATCCGCGTTTATGTCCGATTACATCATAGCGCCTTCGATTCTGTCAGCCGATATGGCCCGTCTGGGCCGGGAAGTGGAAGCAGTCCTCGCGGCCGGCGCCGATTACATCCACGTGGATGTGATGGATAACCACTATGTGCCCAACCTGACTTTCGGTCCGGTTATCGTCAAAGCATTGCGGGATTACGGCATCACTGCGCCATTGGATGTGCACCTGATGATCGAGCCGGTGGATCGGATCATCCCTGATTTTGCCTCTGCGGGGGCCGATATCATCACTTTCCATCCGGAGGCGAGCCGCCATGTTGATCGTACCTTGCAACTGGTAAGGGATAACGGTTGCCGTTCCGGACTGGTGTTCAATCCGGCAACACCGCTGGACCATCTCCATCATGTTCTGGACAAGATTGACATGGTTTTAATCATGTCCGTCAACCCCGGCTTCGGTGGGCAGGGTTTTATCCCTGCCTCCCTGGATAAATTGCGCGCCGCAAGGGAAATCATCGACGCGTCCGGCAGGAATATCCGGCTGGAGATCGACGGCGGGGTGAAAGTGGAGAATATTGCCGAGATAGCCGCCGCCGGCGCCGATACGTTTGTGGCCGGTTCGGCAATTTTCGGGAGCGCTGCTTATGCCGGCGTGATCGACTCGATGAGAAAAGCGTTGCAACAGGTCGCCGGGAAATAGCGGGAATCCCATGTTATTGATGATCGACAATTACGACTCCTTTACCTACAACTTGGTTCAGTACTTCGGCGAACTGGGTCAGGAGGTGAGCGTTTATCGAAATGACCAGATTACCCTGGAGGAGATTCACAGGCTTGAGCCGGCACATATCGTGATTTCGCCCGGACCCTGTACCCCCAGCGAGGCGGGAATATCGGTCGACGTCATTCATGAGTTCATGGACAAAATCCCCATATTGGGAGTGTGCCTGGGACACCAGAGTATCGGCCAAGCCCTGGGAGGGCGCATTGTCCATGCCAACCGTATCATGCACGGCAAGACTTCGGATATTTATCATGAAGATTCGGACGTCTTTACCGGTCTCGAAAGCCCGTTTGTCGCAACCCGTTACCATTCCCTGGTGATCGAGCAGGAGTCACTGCCCGACAGTCTGGAAATAACGGCCTGGACCAGGGCGGAAAACGACGGTATTGATGAAATCATGGGGGTAAGGCATAAGGACTATCCCGTTTTCGGCGTACAGTTCCATCCGGAGTCGATATTAACCACTTTCGGCCATGACCTGCTGCGCAACTTTCTGCATATTAATTCCCATTGATGAATGTCCAATCCGCATTGAATGAAGTCATCAACAAAGGTGACTTGCCCGGCGATATTATGCGGGCAGTCATGCACGATATGATGTCGGGAAAGCTGACCGACGCGCAGGTAGGCGGGTTCCTGGTGGCTTTGCGGATGAAAGGCGAGACCATCGAGGAAATCAGCGCAGCGGCTGCGGTCATGCGGGAATTTGCAATCAGGGTAGACGTTGACGGTCCTCACCTGGTGGACATAGTCGGTACGGGAGGAGACGGCGCGCATACCTTCAATATTTCCACCACGGCGTCATTTGTTATCGCAGCCGCAGGGGGTAAGGTCGCAAAACACAACAATCGTTCCATTTCCGGCCGCTCCGGCAGCGCCGACGTACTGGAACAGGCGGGCGTTAAGCTGGGCCTGAAGCCGGAGCACGTGGCCGCCTGTATCAACCAGGTGGGCGTGGGTTATATGTTTGCACCGGCCCACCATCCCGCAACGAGGTACGCGGCAGGCCCGCGTCGGGAACTGGCTGCCAGGAGTATATTCAACCTGTTGGGGCCGTTGACGAACCCGGCGTACGTCAAACGCCAGCTCATAGGCGTCTACCAGTCGGACCTGCTGGACGTGTTTGCCCGGGTCATACAACGGCTCGGCAGCGAACATTGCATGGTGGTGCGCTCACAGGACGGGCTTGATGAGATAAGCAACTCGGCCGCAACCGACGTGGTCGAACTCAAGGACGGACACATCACAAGACATCAGATTACGCCGCAACAATTCGGTATCAAACCCGGCGTCCTGTCCGACCTGATGGTCGACAGCGCCGGGCAAAGTCACGAGATCATGTTGTCGGTACTCGAAAACAAGCCCGGCCCGGCCCTGGATATCGTGTTGCTTAATGCCGGCGCGACCATCTACGTGGCCGGTCTGGCGCCGGACATGGAACAGGGGATAGAACTTGCCAGACATGCTATCGCCAGTGGAGACGCAAAAAATAAATTGCAGGAACTGGCGGTGCTTACGACCCGGTTGGCCGGCTGATTAATCCGGGAGAGTCCTGTTGAATTCGGCCGGCATCCTGGCAACATTCTCCGGGGACAGACCCCTGCTTACAACGTGCAGGGGCATGCTTTAAATCTGTCTCCTCTCAGGGATATTTACAATGAATACGGCTGACATCCTGGCGACCATACTGTCATACAAACGGGAATGGGTTGCCGCTAGAAAAGCTGTCATGCCCCTGGCGCAACTGGAACGGCAAACCAGGCATACCGGTCCGTCACGGGGCTTTTATCGGTCTGTCCGCAGCGCCATAGATAACGGCCGGCCTGCAGTGATTGCTGAAATCAAACAGGCATCGCCCAGCAAGGGCATCATCCGCCCGGATTTTGACCCTGCCGGAATTGCTGAAGCGTATGCAAACGCCGGGGCTGTCTGCCTCTCCGTGTTGACCGATGAGAAATTTTTTCAGGGTTCCGACCGGCACCTGGAACAGGTCAGGGCCGTGACCCGCCTGCCGGTGTTGCGCAAGGATTTTATCATCGACCCCTACCAGGTTTACGAGGCCAGGGCCATCGGCGCGGATTGCATACTGCTGATAGTGGCGGCCCTGGATGATGTCCGGCTGCAGGAGCTGGCCGCGACTGCGGCTGATATCGGTCTCGACGTGCTGGTGGAAGTGCATGATCGTGAAGAACTGGAGCGCGGACTGATGCTGCGTACGCCGTTAATAGGGATTAACAACCGCGACCTGCACACCTTTGAAACGTCCCTGCAGACGACATTGGGGCTGTTGCCCGACGTTTTCCCGGACCGGACCGTAGTGACGGAAAGTGGCATACACAGCCGTGCGGATATCGCGCTCATGCGCAGCAACGACGTGCATGCCTTTCTGATTGGTGAAGCGTTACTCAAAGCGGATGACCCCGGGGCGCAACTGCGCGCGCTGCTTGATTAATCGAAATAGCCGGGATCAGAGCAAAATCCTCTCCGATCAAGCCAACGACTGTGCTGCATGTGATTTTACTCTGACCCCATGTATGCTTTATTTATTCAAATCGAAAAGAGCGTCCAATTCCTGCCTGGCCTGATCTGCAGAGGCAGTCGTCCCGGTTGCAGTAGCCGGCGTGTCCAGACCGAACAAGGCATTCAGGTCTGATGCGGCCGTATCGGCGTCCGAATGATCGGCGGGTTTCCATGCCTGCGGATTTAGCTCGAGGTAATCACAAAAATTCGGCCTGTCCTTGTCCTTGACTGCGTCGGCGATGGGTTCACGGCATTGTTTTGCGACTCGGGGGTCGTAAAACCGGCACATCAGGCAGACGTGCAGCGCCGTCTCACAGGCATTGCAATGGGCGTTTCTGGACAAAGGCATGAGCAGGTAGTCCAGGCCGGCGCCGCATTTCCAGCATTTCAGGTCTTTCGGTTTGTTCTGCATTATATATTTCCAACTCAATCCATCCAGGCATCAATTGAAAAATAGCAGCCTGATGATGATCAGCGCCAGTACGGTATTGAGCACCAGCTTGATGATCCGCTCGCCCTGGGCTACCTGCACCTGTGCGCTCAACCATGCCCCGATGGACGTGCCGACAGCCAGACAGAGACCCAGGATCCAGAAAATCTCCACCCGCCAGGCAAAAACGATCAGGGCGGCCGTGGTATAGAACGTGATGATGAAGGTCTTGTGCATATTCACCCGGACCAGGTCCAGGCCGAGTGTGTTATGCAGGATCGGCATGAACAGGAAACCGACTCCGACCTGGATGAAGCCGCCGTATATTCCCAGGATTGCCATGAGGCTATGGGCAAGAGCCAGGCGCGGCTTGCGCGGCGGCGTTTGGGTGTTGGCCGCGGTTTGTTTTTGTGTCGCCATGACCAGCATTACGGCCAGCATAATGACTGCCAGGATACGGTTAAACCAGACGCCTTCGAGATGGGTCCCGATATAGGCGCCGGCAATGGCGCCCGGCAGTGCAGCCAGTGACAGGGTCAGGCTGAGTTTAAAATCGGAATACCCTTTATTAAAAAATGCGACGGCCGCTGTGGCCATCTGCGCCAGTATCGCAATACGGTTGGTGCCGTTCGCTACCGGCGCCGGCACACCCATGAACAACATGATCGGAATAGTTAACAACGACCCGCCGCCGGCCATGACGTTGACAAAGCCGACGACGATCCCGACGAGCAACAGGATGATGTATTGCCATATCTCCACTTATCCCAGAAAGCTCCCGCTGAGATTGCTGAAAAAAGATTTTGGGTAACCTTGCGGAGTGACCGGCGCCGGAGCCTGCCCCTGCAGTCGTAAGCAGGGGGACGAGCACGGGGCGGGCCAGGGCCTGCCCCTGCGGCCGTCATTCCTGTTTCCCATAGGTTTTGAATTTTTCCAGGTTGACCTTCATTTCGGCCTCATCCAGCAGCACGGGTGATCCAAACATGCGGCTGAACAGGTACTGTTTCGCCAGTTCCTCTACCAGTTGCGCCATTTTCAGGGCGGAGTCCACGTCCTTGCCCAGCGCAATCACGCCGTGATTGGCGAGCAGACAGGCCTGGCGGTCTGCCAATGCCGCCAGCGCGTGGTCGGATAATTCCTGGGTGCCGTAGGTGGCGTACCCGGCGCAACGAATGGAGGAACCGCCCGCCCCGGCGACCATGTAATGAAACGCCGGCAGGTCCTGGCGGGTACAGGCCAGCGCGGTGGCGCAGGGCGAGTGGGTATGGACAATGGCATCGGTATCCGTCCGTTCCGCATAGATATCCTGATGAAAACGCCATTCACTTGATGGTTTCAGGTCGCCTGCAGCCCGGTTGCCGCGCAAGTCCATTCTGACGATATGCGCAGGCGTTAACAACTCATAGTCCACTCCTGTCGGCGTTATCAGGTAGCCTTGTTCAATCCTGGCGCTGAGGTTGCCGGCCGTGCCTGTGCCCAGTTGGTATTTTTGCAGGGAGCGGGCAGCGGCTATCAGGGCTTCGCGTAAACTTGAATGATCCATGATCGAATAATATATTATGGGACTTATATACGATAGTGCCGCACGTTAATGCAGCCCAGCCGTATCCGTTTCACGCTTCCCAGGCCGCCTTACATCAGCGCCACCTCCACGTGCAGCAGCCCCATTCCCGAAGGCCAGGATATTTAACGCGGCATTTACGTCCGCATTGTCCCGATGACCGCAGGACAGGCCGGCGGCTATCGAGAAGGACGGAACATGATCGTAATGCGCCTTGAGCTTCGGTAGGCCGCCTTTGCCTGCATAGAATCTCTTGTATGCGGTCTCTATCGGCTTTAATGACAGCTTGATGATATTAGCCGAATAGTCCTGTAGCCATTCAGCATAGTGATTGCGCCATACCGTGTACAGCTTGCCGATACTGTACCAGTGGGGATTACACTCGCCATAGAAGCGGTAATCATCCCGCAGCTTGCCGACAAAGTGATTCCACGTGTAACGGCATGCTTCGGCCAGGCCACGCAGTTGGCGCGCCTTTTCCTTCGTATGGGGATGCAGGCGGTAGCGGATTGTTCGATGTACAGACATGAGATAATTATAGCATTTTCAAGAGGTTATTTCACTTCGGTACTATCGTATATAATTCCCTATATTATCCTGGTCAAAGTTTCCCTTTAACTCATTGATCGAAACTGCGTATGATTGGACGGTGGTGATGACATGAATAACGTGATTCGGCAGTTCAGCGCATTTCTCCTGTGTTTTTGTCTGGCTGCCGGCGTGAGTCCGGACGACTTGCTGCAACCCTTTTCCGCGCGCCGGGTGGTTGACCTGACCCATGCCCTGCACAAGGATATGCCGTTCTGGCCGGGTACGGCGCCGTTCGTGATAGAGCGGCTGGCTGATTATGACAAGGGCTATCGCATGCACCGGTTTTCGCTCTGGGAAAACATAGGCACGCACGTCGATGCGCCGGCGCATTTCATCGAAGGAGGGCGCTCCGTTCATGAACTGGGGCTGAACGACCTGGTCGCGCCCGTGGCAGTCATCAACGTCCAGGACAGGGTTGCGCTGGATCCCGACTATCAGTTATCCGTACAGGATGTGCTCACGTGGGAGGAGCAGAACGGCCGAGTCCGGCCGGGCAGCCTGGTGGTCATGAACACAGGCTGGTACAAAAAGTTTTCTGATCCGAAAGCCTATATCAACCAGGATGAAACAGGCGTGCTGCATTTCCCGGGGTTTTCCGTCGCCGCCGCGCAGTTGCTGGTGGAGCGGGACATTGCCGGTATCGGTATCGATACCTTAAGCCTGGACCCGGGCAACGATTTAAGTTTTCCCGTACACAAGGTCATTCTGGAGGCCGGAAAGTTCCAGGTCGAAAATATGAATAATCTTGATGCCCTGCCTGCCGCAGGCGCCGTTGCCGTTATCGGAGTACTGCCGGTCAGGGATGCTTCCCAGGCCCAGGCCAGGATCTTCGCGTTCATGGAATGAGGTCGTTCATTTCTTTCCAATCTTTGCTGTCATCATGGTTCAGCTTGAGCGTATCCCAATTTATGGTAAATTAACGGCAGTATGTGTCAGCAGACAAAAATTGAAAACATGGTAAACCAGACAACTGATAATGCTCAGCCTGCTTCATCCAGGTTCAGTGCAGTTAATATCAGTATCCTGGGTTTTAAGGAAAAAGAAGACCAATGGGTTGCCCTTGCCCTGGAAATGGACCTGCGCGGCTATGGAACAACATTTGAAACAGCATTGCACGCGTTGGAAGAACTGGTCGATATGCAGTTCAGTTTTGCGCATTTCAAGAACGATCCTGACCTGATTTTCCATCCGTCTGAACCGGTCTATTGGCGTTTATATGCACAAGCGAACCTGGAGCGTCTTAGGGCCTTGTCTAATGGAACTGATAACGCAGAATCAGAATATCAGGCGGGAATATTATCTCTCCCTCCAGCACATGTGATAAGCAGTCTTAGTAGAGATTTCTATCCAGCCAAGGCATAAAATGCCAAAACCTCTCAACTACAGGGAAGTAGTACGGCGTCTGAAAGACTATGACAGCAGGTTTGAAGTATTTGTTCGAAAGGGCAAAGGGAGTCATCGAACCGTTTACCATCCTGATATCAAAGGCAGGGCGGCATCTTACCCACTCAAATATCACGGCGCTAAAACGAGTTTAGGAGCCGGGTATCTCAATGACATGATTAGAAGATTTAATCTGCCGCGAGATTTTTTTGATCATACAAAAAAAGAGCGAGACCGGAATGTTGAGGACAGGTGATGAATTTCAGTTTCCCTTGTTGTCAATCAATAGCTGGTAGCATTGTAACGAAGGACGGGTTTTATAATTGAGAAGCAGTGTGAATAATAAAGAAACGGCTTTTGCTTTTTTATTTGAGGATCGATCTCCTGTTCGATCTTTACGACCCTTGTTTACTTTTACAGCCTTTCAGGGCTTTGAGGTAGTTAACCGTAGATTATTGAATTGGTATTGCTTAATGGCTGAACTGGGTTTTGCCCGGGGACAAAACGGACTCGCATATTGGTACTCAGGCCGTGCAGATTGGTCAACATCGCTCAGGTTTTGTCGACTGGCAGTGGAACAGGGCAATGCCAAGGCACAATACCTGCTTGGTTGTGCTTATCGCGATGGCACTGGAGTTCGGCAAAATCATATCGAAGCAGTAAATTGCTTTAGGTTGGCTGCAGAACAGGGAGTTGCGGAGGCATCATGTGACCTTGGCTGTCTTTATCTCACAGGCGAAGGAGTATCGCAAGACTATGTGGAAGCGATGAAATGGTTACGCTTGTCGGCTAAACGAGGTTTTGCTCAAGCGAGGCATAACCTGGGTGTCATGTATGAGAAAGGAGATGGCGTGCCTCGGGATTACAGGACAGCCGCGAAGTGGTTTCGAATGTCAGCACAGCAGGGCTTGGCCGCGTCACAACACAACCTCGGCGTCTTGTATGAAAAAGGAGGGAATGGCATATCCCAGAATTACAAGACAGCTATAAAGTGGTTTCGAATGTCAGCACGGCAGGACGTTGTTGAATCGCAACATAACCTTGGAGTCATGTATGAAGAAGGGAATGGCGTCCCACAGGATTTTGTTGAGGCCATAAAATGGTATCGTTTAGCGATAGAGCAGGGTGCTACCGGGTCGATGGTTCGCGTTGGCTGTATGTATGAAAAAGGAAGTGGTGTATCGCAAGATTACAATCAAGCAGCACACTGGTTCAGTCTGGCTGCAGTGCAAGGCCAACAAGAAGCCCAGTTTAAACTCGGTGTCATGCATGAACATGGCAGGGGTGTTCCACAAGACTTGGATGAGGCGGTAAAGTGGTACCGTACGGCGGCAAAACAGGGATTTGCTGAAGCACAGTATCATCTCGGTGT
This sequence comes from Gammaproteobacteria bacterium, assembly GCA_965116495.1. Lineage (GTDB taxonomy): Bacteria > Pseudomonadota > Gammaproteobacteria > Eutrophobiales > Eutrophobiaceae > JAAXHV01. The sequence goes on from OZ220696.1 coordinate 3,040,724, forward strand.
CATATACGAACATGGCAAAGGTGTACCGAAAAATCCGGAAGAAGCGAAGAAATGGTACGCTTTGGCTGCTGAACAGGACTATGCGCAAGCATCACTCCGGCTTGGCGTCATGTCTTCCCTTGGCAAACACATCCCGCAAGATGAGATTAGATCTGAAGCGTGGCTTAACCGTGTCCCTGAACAGCTATTGGATGAATTAAGCAACACGGTGTTATCTGAGGCTGCGTCAAAACGCAGCAAACTGCTTTCCGGAGGTTTGAGACGCACCATTTGGCATGCCCTCAAGAAGTTGATTAGTTGAACAAGCTAATGTGAACAAATCGTCACCGGAACCGACCTGTATGTGAGAGCATAATCGAATGCATACAGTTGTGAATTATCAATTCACCAAGACAAATGGGCAAATTGCAACGCCTGAAATTTTGCCGCAGATGACTACAAATGAATGAAATAATAGGGGTTTTTGTCAAACCTAATATATGGCCTCATATAGTAGATATTATTGTAATAACTTGCGGCATTATCTATGTGTCCGTCTGTATTTTTTTCTTTATTTTCTCCATTGCCATCAATATCAAAGGTGGAACATTATCCATCAAATTATTTCTCTACATAAGTATCGCGAGCCCGTTTGTACCTCTTTTAGCTTTGTTGGTACTAATTCTCTTCGCAGTCAACGATGTTGTATTTAAGTTTCTGAAATGGCTCACACGGCTGGATAGCCGGTCAGAACTTCAGCTAAACGACGAAGAACAGATTATTACATCTGTATTTAGCGGTACCGGTGAACACGGCATTGTTGCCGGAAATAAAGGTTCAGTATTGATAACACAAGACGGTGGCAGAAAATGGAATAAACAGGCTCTGGCACTTAAGGAGTGGGAGAAGGTTACCATCGCAGAGTTCAGTGAAAATGGTGAAACCGGCATTCATATTGGCGATGGAGGTTCCATGTTTCTAACAACAGACCGAGGGAAGAATTGGGTGAGTCCGAATTTGAAACTCAAGAGTGATGAGTACGAAGAGATTATTACTACGACAGCCTTCAGTGCTGATGGCGAGACCGGCATGCTTGCTGGTAATCGGGGTTCTGTGTTAATGACGGTAGATAGAGGCCAGAATTGGAGGGAACAGACTATGATTCTCGAATTTGATGAGCAGGTTGCCAGACTGGTTATCAATGACAACAGCCAAATCATTCTGGTTGCCGGAAATAGGGGTTGTATGTTCACATCGACAGACAAGGGTAAAAACTGGAACAAACAGATTTTGGCGCTTGAGAATTGGGAGCTGGTTGTTGCAGCAATGATCTGCAAAAATGGCCAAATATGGATGCTTGTTGGCAATGCTGGCTCTGTATTCATGACGTATGATGAAGGCCAGAATTGGATAAAGCAGGCTTTAACAATGGAGTTTGATGAGCTAGTAGTTACTTCCTTTCTTAGTGAGAATGGTCAAATCGGTGTGGTGGGTGGAAACTACGGTTCTGTGTTCACAACAACGGACGGAGGTAGACATTGGAACAAGCCAGCACTGGCGTTTAAGAGCAATGAGATAGTTATCACAGTAGTTTTCAGCCCAAACAATCAAACCGGCCTTCTGGCCGGCAATAAGGGTTCTTTATTCATCACAATGGATGGATGCAATAATTGGAACAAACCGTGCTTGGCACAAGAGATCAAAGCAACACACTTGTCATCAGCCAGCAGTCAGGGAGATGTAGCTGGAAATTCGTCGGAACACGAATTTTCTGTGTTTACATCGCTGGATGGAAGAAAAAACTACAGCCACCCATCGTCATCATTTGGGGAATTGATGGATACGTGGCCGGTCCATAGAGCGGTATTCAGTGGGGATAGTCAAACCGGTGTGGTGTCAATCGACGAAGGAGTTCTATTGATGACGACGGATGGTGGGAAAAATTGGAGCAAACCAAATCTGGCTCTGGAAAGCGAAGAATATATAGCCGCCGTCGCGTTCAGTGAGAACGGTGAAACCGGCATGATTACCGGGAATAAAGGCAGCGTGTTTATGACAATAGATAGGGGCAGGAACTGGAACAAGCAGGCACTGGCGTTGAAAAGCAGGGAACACAAGGAACAGATTTCCACCGTAGCATTGAGCAGAGATGGTCAAATCGGGATAGCCGCCGGTGGTGAACGTTCCTTATGGATGACTACGGATGGGGGGAGAAACTGGGCAGAGTTAGACATTGAACTGCTCGATGATAGATATGAGGAGATAATCAAGGCGACATTCATTGGTGACAGCCATACTTGTATGCTTGTGGGCCATAATGGATCTGTGCTGACTTCAATGGATGGAGGCAAAAATTGGCGTAATGTGAATTTGAAACTGAAGATAGGGGGGTTTGAGGTTGAACACATCATCACGGCCGCATTTAGTACCAACGGCCAATCTGGCATGGTTGCTGGTAGTGAAGGCTCTATCTTCGTAACAATAGACCAAGGGCAAAATTGGAACAAGCTCGATCTGAAACTTAAGTGTGAAGCATACGAAAATATTATTACAGCAGCCTTTAGTGCTGACGGTGAGAGCAGCATGCTTACTGGCAATCGGGGTTCCGTGTTGATAACAACAGACCGAGGACAGAACTGGGCCAATCTTAATTTGAAACTCAGAAGAGATAAGTACAAAGGAGAAGAAGAAATTACTACAGCAGCTTTTAGTACTGACGGCAAGGCCGGCATGCTTGCTGGTAATCAGGGCTCTGTGTTCATAACAACCAACGGGGGAAAGGATTGGAAAGAGCCGGACTTGGCGCTCAAAGGCCAGAGGAGGTCAGGGTTTATTGCGAATGGTGAAGTGGGTATAGTCACAAGCAGCGCATCTGAAATGCTCATAACACTGGATGGGGGTGAGAATTGGAGTAAGCCGAATTTTATATCGCACCTTTGGGAACAAGTTACAACAGCAGCTTTTAGCAGGGATGGTCAAATTGGCATGATCTTCAGTGATGAAGGTTCTGTTCTGGCGACACAGGATGGAGGTAAGAATTGGCACAAACCAAACTTGGCGCTCCGAGGCAGAGAACACGTCATTAATGCTTCATTCTTGGAAAGTGGCGAAATCATGATTGCGGGCAATCGAGGTTCTGTCTTTATGGCAACAGAAGGTAGGAGAAAATCGCGACATTGAAGAAGGAATACGAATTTATATTCATATTGACGGGCACTAAGATACAGGAATACGCATAGAGAGGATGCTGTTACCAGCTTTAAATTGGCTCTTCCAGATTGACAATCCTGATAAGACTGAGAGTACTCAATGAATGTACCACAACACGGAGAGCCCCATCGTAATTTGATAAACCAGCTGATTGACTGGGACCAGGTTGATAATCGTCTTGAACACTACCCGGCAATCAAACGGGCATTTCCTTCTGAGAGGCTGAAGAAGTGTTGCGAAAGCCCGCCATATTATTGCCACTATATGTCCTGGCGTCTCGGAACTTGGGAGAATGAAAATCTGTTTCGCCGTTTGGATGATCTGTTAAGTTGTGCCGAGATACTTCCCAACTGGGAGCATGAAAAATCATTACTCAATACAGCAGAATTTGGCGATTTCTGGTCACTGATCTGGCAGTTACAAGTTGCTGAATATCTTTGTAAGGTCGGAACAGATGTACGCTGGAACAAGTCTGGGCCAGACTTGTCTGTAAAGGTCGGCGGCGTGCGCTGGTTTGTGGAATGTTACGTGTATCGTAAATCGTTTGGATTATTACGGTTCGTTGAAGAAGTCTTGCAGAAAATCGACCCGGCTATTTGTATCAGCTATGATTTATGCCTGACTTTTACCCTGCCACAGAACACAGACCGGAATAAATTTCTCGATAACATACTGACCCCTTTCCTCAATTCTGGCTACGTGGACAAAGCCAAGGCAGGCGCATAGGTGAAATATCCTGTGATTTTGTATCAAGACCCAAAAAGTTCGTTATACATTTATATTAAAGGCGATGACAGTAATGCTTATATGCCCGGTATCGTTCCCGATAATGTTGGTGACTCTGAATCCTACTTCTCGCTTGCTTTGAAGGAAGCTGTAAAAGCTAAGAGAAATTCAAATAATTTGAAGGAGCATCATCCAAATATACTTGCGGTCAACTATCTGCTTAGTGAAGACTTCCAGTTAGCAGAGTCGTCAGAACGGGTGCGATCTTCTACACTCCCGCGGATTGACCCCAATATAGATATGCTAGCGGTTTCCGCAGTAGGCATTGATGAACAATTGACCAAAGATAAGCTGAAGATAATGATCCGATCTGAAAGATCTGGGCATGCATTTTTGAACAACCGTTTGTAGAAAAGCAGACATAGTGAGTTGTGTCCGTTATATTGATACCGAGATGATAACTGAATCAGATTTTAAGTTGACGGAATTCAGCGTAGAGATTCCTGATGATTTGTATGAGGAAGCGAAGCGCGCGGGTTTACTGGAACCAGAAACCTTACAGATGTTGATACGGGAACATCTACGCCACCTGGCGGGTAAGGAACTGCTCAAAACAATAGAAAAATGCCATAAGGCTAACGCCCACTTGCCTCCAATGACCTGGGATGAGATTAACGAGGCAATAGAGGAGGTTCGACGGGAAAAACAGGGACAGTATGGAAGGGATTCAAGACAAAGCGTCCTCTCTGGTTCTTGATACAAATATCGTATTGTCGGGCCTGCTGTGGGAAGGGTTGCCTTATGAACTGCTGCGTTTGGCGAGTGAGGGAAAGGTAGAACTTTTCACCAGCACGCTGATGCTCTATGAGTTAAAGGATGTTCTGGATCGCGGTAAATGGACTTACCGACTTGATGCATTGGGTGAAACACCGGATGGCCTGATAAGTAAATATCTCTTGTCAGTCAATTTAGTGGAACCCGGCATCATCATTTTTTCTCCTTTGCTGGATCTCTCAGACAATAAGTTGCTATCGACTGCGGCGGCAGCACGCGCCGACGCTATTGTTACCAGAGACAAGAATGTGCTAAGCCTATCATCCTACGGTAGGATACTAATTCTTGATGAGACACAGGCATTGGAATTCATAGCAAGCAAACACGAGACTGTCCCATGACACAAGTAACCCTCCAATTCCCTCAGTATGTGCTGAAAAATGCCCAAAAAAAGGGGTGGCTGGATAATAGTGTTCTGGTCGCAATTTTACGAGGCCATTTGGAATACAGGAAAAACCATCCTGAATTGAAAATAAACGCCACTGATTTGACCAACGCCGAATTTGAGAATCAGATTCATACTGAAGTAGTCGCGGTAACGAATTTAACAAGCAGGATGGATAACACCGATAACACTTAATCAAGACATGGCAAAGACACATAGATGAAATTAACAGGAGCTCTTCTCACGGTCTTGCCCAGAAGATATTGACGCATAATGAATATCCAATGGCCTGGGGATAGGTGCATCCTTTGCTTGAGAGAGACATCTCTATCAAAGGAGCATATTATTCCTGATGCGCTCGGTGGCATTCTTACGTGTTCATTTCTCTGTAAAGACTGTAATTCTAATCTCGGTTGTTCTGTCGAAGCGGAAGCGAAAACAGATCCCTCAATCCGGATCGCTGTTTCTAATCTTCAATCGCACATCCCGGAACTGGCTGACCGATTAATGGAAAATCAGGATTTTATTTCTCATGGTCCTGGTGGTACCGAACGAGGATCAGTTCGTGCGGGGGAGTTTCGGGTTCGATCACGAACGAAGGAAGATGGCTCACTAGTACAACCAACAGACTGTGCACGCAAGTCGGTAGAGAACATTTTGAGAAAGGCAGATACGGATGATGATGTTATTAGGCAAGCACTGCGAGCATTTGATAAGGGTGGGGAGAACGAGAGAGTGGAACTGCCCCAAAATCCAAAGTCGATAATTTAAAGAAAGCAGGAATTATCCAAGGCTTTTGGTCAGTTAATTCTAATCCATTGGATTACAAAGATAGTATCAAAAACACGATCGAAAGTGGGTTTGTCAAGATGGATGCTTATTCAGAACTGAAGAACCATCTGGGCAACCTTTTTTCTAATCAGACTGAATTTTTTTCAAGTATGATTGGCAAAAGCGACTTGGGAAAAATAATCGAAACTGCAAGCCAAGGTTCTAGCTATGATCAGAAAGCTGAGATTTTCCTATCCTTAATTCGACAATAGCATGACAACTCAATCACAGACCCAGGAAAAGCGAAAACGAGGAACCGAAACGAGCGCATTTGGAACGCCCGGAAGAATCAGCCATGATTCCTCGAAATTTTACGGCGCCAGACTGTATGAAGGACTGAACAGCGAAGGAAAAGTAAATTATATCGAAAATGAAATTCCTCCAGAATATTTGAATAAAATTTTCTGTAAATCAAGCGAAGCTATGGACGAACTGCCTGACTCTAGCGTTCACCTGATGATTACTTCCCCACCATATAATGTCTCAAAGGAGTACGATGAGGATTTGAGCCTTGACGAGTACCTGGACTTGCTCAACGCTGTGTGGCAGGAAACCTACCGGGTGCTGGTTCCCGGTGGGCGAGCCTGTGTCAACGTTGCCAATCTCGGGCGCAAACCGTATATCCCGTTGCACAGTTATATTATCGAAGGTATGCAGGACATAGGATATTTGATGCGCGGGGAGATCCTCTGGAACAAGGGTTCCAGCGCCAGCCCTTCCACTGCCTGGGGCAGTTGGCAGTCGGCGGCAAACCCGGTATTGCGGGACGTTCACGAATATATCCTAGTCTTTTCCAAGGATTCATTTTCAAGAAAACGGGGAGACAGGGAGAACACGATAAGCAAGGAGGAATTTCTCGAATGGACAAAAAGCGTTTGGGACTTCCCGGCGGTGTCGGCCAAAAAGATCGGTCATCCTGCCCCTTTCCCGGAGGAACTGCCGCACCGATTGATTCAGCTATATTCATTCAAGGGCGACGTGATTCTCGACCCGTTCGCCGGTAGCGGCACGGTCTGCCTGTCTGCATTGAAGGATAAAAGGAATTACGTTGCCTATGACATCGACCCGGCATATATCAAACTGGCTGAAACAAGGATTTCGGCCTATAGAGACCAAGTTGATATTTTTGATAACAAGGAATAAAAACTTGCCTGTGGGCATATATGGAGATTACGAAGAAATGGAGGGCCTGAAAATACAGGCGCTGAAAGAGCGCGCGCAACGCGCGCAAGCAGAGATTGAAGCCGGAGCAACAACAGGGGGCGACGCTTTTTTCGATGAATTATTAACTGAAGCAGACAGTTAGTACTGCAAAACACCGTCTCACTCATGCTGCGCCAATGCCCATTCCACATGTTCGCGCACCAGGGCGGAGGGGTGGTCCTTGCGCCGGTTAAGGGCATTGACGACCGGGTCCGAGGTGGGGGCGTTACCCAAAGCAACGGCAATGTTCCTTAACCAGCATTCGTAGCCGATGCGCCTTATGGCGCTGCCTTCCGTCTTTTCATTGAATTCGCTTTCACTCCAGAGGAAGCATTCAACCAGGCCCACTTCATCGAGCCCGTGGCGCGGCTGGTAATCCGGTTCTGAGGTATACTGCGCGAACCTGTTCCAGGGACATACCATCTGGCAGTCGTCACAGCCGTAGATGCGGTTGCCCATGGCGGCGCGGAACTGCTCCGGGATAACGCCGCGGTATTCAATAGTCAGGTAGGATATGCAGCGCCGGGCATCGACCCGGTACGGGCCGACGATGGCCCGGGTCGGGCAGATGTCGATACAGGCCGTGCAGGCGCCGCAATGTTCCCCGGCAAACTTCTGATCCATCGGCAGGGGCAGATCGGTATAGATTTCCCCGATGAAAAACCAGGAGCCGGCTTCCGGGTGCAGCAGGTTGCTGTGTTTCCCGATCCAGCCCAGTCCTGCGTTGCGCGCCAGCGCTTTTTCCAGCACCGGGGCCGAGTCGGTGAAGACGCGGTAGCCGAACGGACCAACGGCCGCTTCTATCCGCTGAGCGAGCTTTTTCAACCGGGTCCGCATGACCTTGTGGTAATCCCTACCCAGCGCGTAGCGGGAAATGAAAGCCCGCTCCTTGTCACGCAGCGCTGCCTCGGCGGACCTGACTTTGGGAGGCAGGTAGTCCATGCGCGCGGATATCACCCGGATGGTGCCGGGTCGTAACAGTTCCGGCCGGGAGCGTTTATTGCCGTGGCGTTCCATGTAAGCCATCTCCCCGTGCATCCCCTTGTTCAGCCAGTCAAGCAGGTGGCGCTCGTCTTCCGTGAGGTCTATGCCGGTGATACCGACCTGCTGGAAGCCGATTTCCTTACCCCAGGCCTTTATCCTGTCAGCGAGCGTGTCAGGTTCCATAACGGTTCCGGCTGAAAGAGCTTTAACCCCTCATATAGTAGGAGTAGAATAATCGCGAAACATGTTCGACTTTTTAAGTAAATGGTATAACCGGTATTTTACCGATCCCCAGGCTGCCCTGTTAGTTATTCTTCTGGCGGTCGGTTTTGTCGTCATGTATTTCATGGGCGGGATGCTGGCGCCGCTTCTGGCGGCAGTCGTGATTGCTTACCTGCTGGAGGGTCCGATAGATAAACTGACCAGCAGAAACATATCCAGAGTCCCTGCCGTTGCGCTGGTATTCATACTGTTCATCCTGGCGCTGGGTTTCATCGTCATCGGCCTGTTGCCGATCCTGTCAGGGCAGGCAAGCCAGTTTTTCCAGGAATTTCCCGGCATGCTGAGCCGTGGCCAGGAATTGTTGCTGCGCCTGCCGGAACAATATCCCGAAATCATTTCTGCCGAACTGGTCAACGAGATAGTACTTGCCTTGCGCCGCGGGGTCGGTGATTTCGGCCAGGGGCTCGTGTCCGTTTCAATGGCGTCGATCCCTGCCATTGTCACGGTACTGATTTACCTGATCCTGGTGCCCCTGATGATCTTTTTTTTGCTGAAGGACAAGGACACGGTTACGAACTGGCTGAGCCGGTTTCTGCCGAGTGATCGCACCCTGGTCAGCCACCTGTGGCAGGAAATGGACGCACAAATCGGCAATTACATACGCGGCAAGGTCTATGAGATAGTCATCGTGGGGATAACCGCGTACGTCGTTTTCTCGCTGTTTGGATTGAATTACGCTTCCCTGCTGTCAATTACCGTGGGGTTGTCCGTATTGATCCCCTACATCGGCGCCGCCGTGGTGACGCTTCCTGTCGCGCTGGTGGCTTATTTCCAGTGGGGCTTCGACCCGGTCTTCATCTGGCTTGTCGTTGCCTATTTCATACTCCAGTTCCTGGACGGTAACGTCCTGGTGCCCATCCTGTTTTCGGACGCTGTCAACCTGCATCCGGTAGCGATCATCGTCGCCATACTGGTATTTGGCGGGCTATGGGGTTTTTGGGGCGTGTTCTTCGCTATCCCGCTGGCTACCCTGGTCAAGGCCTTGATCAACGTCTGGCCCACCCATGAAGAACAACTGCCGGAAACGGGCGCATAGCGCCGGATTTGTGGGGTCAGAGTAAAACTACACAACCATAACCCGGCGCCACCCGCCAGTGGTTGTATTTCGAGTGTTACAGAGCTTTAACCGCTTCAAGCACGTCGTTCACGTGCCCTTTCACCTTGACCTTGCGCCATTCATTACGCAGTTTGCCCGTTTCATCTATCAGGAACGTGCTGCGCTCAATTCCCATCACTTTCCTGCCGTACATGTTTTTTTCCTTGATTACGTCGAACAGCTTACATAACAGTTCATCCTGGTCGGACAGCAGATCGAACGGGAACGACTGGTTGGATTTGAATTTTTCATGGGATCTTATACTGTCCCTGGAAACGCCGAGGATGACCGTCCTGCGCGAGGTGAACGCTTCGATGTTATCCCGAAAATCCTGACCTTCCAGGGTACAGCCGGGGGTGCTGTCCTTGGGGTAGAAGTATATGACCACGTTATTGCCTTTGAGGTCGGATAATCTGATGGTTTTGTCACCGGTAGCCGGAACATCAAAGTCCGGTACTGTATCGCCCGTGTTTATTGTACTCATACAATGTTCTCCAGTCTTTTTGGTTGCCGGGGACAGAATTAATTCTGTCCCCGGAAGACGGTTCTTATTTTACCGGTTCAATAATCGCATCCAGGTTCAACTGGTCACAGAACTCCAGGAAGTCGTTGCGCAATGTCGAAATGGATATCTCGACCGGAACATGTATGGTCAAGTGCAGCGAGAACATTTCGGTACCGGTGTGAGACGCTTCGTATGTCGTTGTATGTAAATCACGAATTTGAATTCCGCTGTCCTGGATAAAGCGGGTTATCCGGTTTACCACGCCAACGCGGTCGCTGCATACGACGTCAATGGCGTAAGGCATGAGGTTTTTTTGCGATTTGTTTACTTCGGTACGGCGCATGTTAATGGACAGATCCTGTTCTTTTCCCAGCCTGTTCAGGGCATCTTCAACCTTTACGACGGCATTCCAGTTTCCGGAAAGGAGTAACATCATGGAAAATTCCTGTCCCAGTATGGATATCCGGCTTTCCCGGATATTGCAATCGCATTCCGCGATGGCGCCGGTCAATCGTTCGGGCAGGGCGGCATCGTACTTACCGATAACGGTCAGGGCGAGGAACTGTATCATTATACTGGTCCGGGTAAGGCAACTGTAAAGCCGGCGTTCAAGAGGGATATTGAAGAGTATACAGCTTCCTAATTATCTTGTCATTAGCGGGTCGGACAAGTACCATATTTGCCTTATTGTACGATAATGGATGTACCTTCCCCAATTATACGCAATATCGGTGTTTGTGTTACCAGGGGATTATTGTGGGTTATTAATACATCAGAATTGTCACCGTCTTGCAGAATACAAACAACATGTTCACAGGTAGTCTTGTTGCCGTTGTCACCCCGATGAAGAGCGGCACCGGGGCGGATACGCCGTTGGACCTGCTTGGATTGGAGCGGGTGCTTGAGTACCATATTGAGAATAAATCTGACGGAATAGTGGCAGTGGGTACGACGGGTGAATCTGCTACCCTGATGCCGGTAGAACATTGTGACGTCATCAAACGGATTGTGGAAATCGTTAACAAGCGCATCCCCGTAATAGCCGGTACCGGCGCAAACTCCACGATCGAAGCCATAGAATTAACGGCCTACGCCAAGGAAGCAGGTGCCGACGCCTGTTTGCTGGTAACGCCTTATTACAATAAGCCGACCCAGGCGGGCTTGTATGAGCATTTCAAGGCCATTGCCGCCAGCGTGCCTGTCCCGCAGATTCTATACAACGTCCCCGGGCGTACGGCTTGCGATATGTTGCCTGAAACCGTGTCCCGCCTCGCGCGGCTCGATAATGTCATCGGGATCAAGGAAGCAACAGGCGACTTGACGCGCGTCAATACGATCCGGGAAGATTGTGGTGATGAATTTTTACTGTTAAGCGGCGATGATGAAACAGCCTGTGATTTTATGCTCATGGGAGGTGACGGTGTTATCTCCGTAACCGCCAATGCCGCGCCGGCGGCAATGCATGAATTATGCCGGCTGGCGCGGGCCGGTCACCGTGACGCGGCCAGGGCCCTTGATGCAAAACTGCAGGGATTGCACCAATCCTTATTCCTGGAGTCCAATCCGATACCGGTCAAATGGGCTGTGCAGCGCCTGGGTCTGATTGAAGACGGGATCCGATTACCCATGACCTGGTTATCCGAACAGTTGCATCCGCACGTTGAGGCTGCCATGAAACAAGCTGAGGTATTGTGATGTGGAAAACTCTGAACAAGACCGTCCAGGACTTGTCTGAGTACGCAAAACAAAAATGCGATTTTTGTTTTGCTCCCAAAATCAATGACATAATGTCATTGATTTTGGCGATACGTCCTTGTATCGTAGCAACCTCTGATCGAGTCAGAGGTTGCTTTATGAATAAACCGATATTAACGATTGCAACGGGCGCGCTGGGGTTTTGTTTCCTGGTGTCCTGTAATTATATGCCTGATATAGGGAAAATCCTGCCGGACAAGAAGAGTGAGTACAAAAAAAGTGAAAGCATGCCCGACCTGGAGATCCCCCCGGATTTAACTGCGGATGCCATCAACGATTCCATGGGTATTCCCAATGAGGCGCCGGCGACCCTGTCCCGTTATAACAGGCCGCGCACACCGGGACCGGCTCAGCTGGCTACGGGAACCACGGATACGGATGAGCAATGGTTATCCATATCCAGGCCGATTAATCAGCTCTGGCCGGAGTTGCTTGAATTTTTTGAGGCAAAAAACTATTCCATCGAATTGGAAGACGGGGAACTGGGAGTGCTGGAAACAGGCTGGTCACAGGCTGACGAGCAGACCGGCCTGCTTTACCGTTATAAATACAAGATCTTTGCGGAACAGGGTGACACGCCGGATGTAACCGTCCTGATTATCAGCCAGCAGCGCCAGACCCGGCTCGATGACGGCGCAGACTGGCTGGACCAGGACAAGGACTCCGGGCTGGAGAGGCAGTTCGTATCCGACCTCAGCCGCTACATTGACGCCGGCAGACCATCCGTCCGTCCCACGCCGGCTGTCGCCTCTGACGAGGACACCGGTCGTTCAACCCGAGCCGGACCAGGCCCGGAACTTCGAGTGGTTGATGCGGGTGAAGGCAAAATGTACCTGACCATACCCGAGACCTTCGAACAGGCCTGGAAAAATACAGCTATCGCCTTGCAGAGCAGTGGCTTGCAGATAACCGGCGGGGATGCGGAAAAAGGCGTTTTTATGATCAACCCTGGGGCTGTGCAACGCCCGGAGAAGAAAGGCTTTTTCTCCAAACTGGCATTCTGGAAGGGTAAGGAGTCCGCTGAGACTGCATACCAGATAAGCCTGACCAGCGTTGGCGCCAAGACTGAATTAATCGTGGTTAATGAAGATGACGAATGGGAGGCCACTGATGAAGCTGCCCGCATACTGGCGTTAATCCGCGACCGCTATCCGACCAATTAAATCCGGGCTAATTCTTCCTGTTGTGTTTGATCAGGCGCCTGCGTTTGCGGATTTGGCGTTTGGTCAGGGTGTTGCGCAACGATTTGTACGGATTATCACCGTGCTTGAACTCGATGAACACAGGTGTTCCCGTCAACTTCATTCTTTTGCGGAAATGATTGGCTAAGTAACGCTGGTAATTTGCCGGGGTATCCCGGGTCTGATTTCCGTGAATGATGATCCGGACGGGGTCGAAGCCTCCCAGGTGGGCGAACTTGAGCTTGATGCGCCGTCCCCTGACCATGGGCGGAGGATTTGCCGCCAGTGCCTCATGGAGCATACCGGTGATGGTAGAGGAACTGAAATTCTGTTGCCATGATCGGGTAATTTTATCGATGCTGTCGAACAGCTTTCCTACACCCGTGCCATGCAATGCCGATATGTGGTGAATACAGGCATAATCAATAAAACCGGTTTTTCTCTCAAGTTGGCGCTGAATGGTCTGCTTCTGTTGATGATCCAGGCCATCCCACTTGTTGACCGTAATAATCAATGATTTGCCTGATTGACTGATCATTCCGAGCAAGGTCTGGTCCTGGTCTGAAATGACATCCCGGGCGTCCAGGACCAATATGACTACGTGACACATCTCAATGGCTTTCAGGCTTTTTATGATGCTGAACTTTTCGATTTTATCGGTTACCTTCCCGCGCCTGCGGATGCCGGCAGTGTCTGTCAGCAGGTATTCTTTCTGCCGGCGTTGAAGCGCTACCGTGATGCTGTCGCGGGTGGTTCCCGGCAATGCCGAGGTCAGTACCCTGTTTTCCCCCGTGATCCGGTTGATCAGGGTTGATTTGCCGACATTGGGACGGCCGACTATGGATATCCTCACGGTACCGGGCGTTTCGATTGGGGCGGCGGCCCTGTCAGGAAAGGCTGTGGCGAGCGCATCCAGCAACTTGTTAATCCCCTCTCCTGCTTCCGCCGAAATGGGTATGGGCGGGGTAAATCCACCGATGGAATGAAACTCGGCAACGGCGCCTTCGGGCACGATCCCATCGATTTTATTCACCACCAGAAATACCGGTTTCGCCGCAGTCCTCATGATTGCAGCCAAATCCATATCGCCCGCGGTCAATCCCGAACGTCCGTCTACCAGCCACAGCACGGCATCAGCCTCGGTGATGGCCTGCATGGTTTGCTCACTGACCGATCCGAGTATCTGATCAGGATCCTCAATGCTGCCGGCTATGCCGCCGGTGTCAATCATCAGGAAGCCGGAACCCTGCACCAGGGCGTAGCCGTATTGACGATCCCTGGTCAGTCCGGGTTCATTCGCCACCAGCGCCGACCGGGAGCGCGTCAAGCGGTTGAATAACGTCGATTTCCCGACATTGGGGCAGCCGACAATGGCAATTACGGGCGTCATGGGTCGGGGATTAATTAGGAATTAGGAATTAAGAATTAGGAATTAAGAATTAGGAATTAAGAATTAGGAATTAGGAATTGAAATGATTGAGTCGCATGGGGCAACTCACAAGATTCCAGACCTTACAAAATAACAATATGACTTTATGACATTCAGGCTGCACCCATTCCTGATACTTAATTCCCAATTTATAATTCAAATCAGCGGTAGGTATAGGCGGCCAACCTGCCGTCGCTACAATAAGCGTAAACTATCTTACCTACGACAATGGGTTCTGCAATAACGGGATCCTTGCAGAGTCGTATTCGGGCAGAGAACTCGCCGGTCTTCTTGTTGATCCAGTGCAGATAGCCTTCCAGGTCACCTACAACGATTTGATCTCCTACGGCGCCAGGCGCGCTAACTGCCCGCGCGTGCAGGTTCTCCTGTTCCCACAGGACTGTTCCGCTGAACCTGTCCAGCGCCCAGACGTGGCTGTCCTCGTCTGTGACATAGATACTTTGCTCATCTGCACTGAAACCGGCATAGGAAGAGAGATCATTGCTCCACAGGATTCTGCCGGTATCCAGTTGCACGGCTGCAACGTGACCCTGAAACGTGGCAATATAGACGGTACCGTCTACAATCACAGGTTCCGAATCAATATCGACCATCCGTTCAAGTTCGGAACGTCCGCGGGCGGTGGCGATGCTGGTCTCCCACAGTAATTTGCCGGTACGCACATCCAGCGCAGCCATTTTTCCGCCGTCAAAACCGGCGACCACGATGCCGCTGTCGATTGCCGGTGTGCTCGTCCCCCTGAGTGTCAATGGCGGCACTGTCCTGTCATAAATCCACAGCCTTCTCCCCTTGTCGGCATCGATACCGAACACCTTCCCGTCAATTGTTCTTACGATGGCGACTTCCGACGCCCTTTGTGGGGGGGATAAAACCTCGCTCGACACCTTGGTGCGCCACAACTCGTTGCCGTTTTCTGCGGACAGGGAGATGACCTCCCCCTCCAGGGAGCCGACCATGAGAGTATTCTCGCCATAACCGGGTCCTCCCGTTATGTGGATGTCTCCTCCCCGAAACCAGCCGGATTTCCCGTCAACCGATTCTGACGCGGCAATTTTTTTCTGCCAAAGGCGTTTGCCGTTTGTCGCATCCATTGCCCCCACATTGCCGGCAGAATCAACAACGTACAAACGTTGGTTGACAATGACCGGGGCCAGCTTCAGGTATTGTTCGTCCGTTCCTACGCCGTTATTTTTTTTCCAGAGTTCGATAACGTTGATGAGCGGCCTGAATTCGACCAGGGGACTGGGAAGTTCGGCATTGTCACTGCCCCCCTTGAAATAGTCTGTTACCTTTTCCGTCGCGGCACAGCCGGAAAGGGCTGCCAATACGACCAGGATGATTAAACAGTTGGGTAATTTATGGATGTCCAATATTGTCAAGTTTGAGTTCAAGAGTGGAAATATCCCGCCCTTCAGCACGCGCCTTGTCGATTGACTGCTGATATGAGTTGCGCGCCGATTCGAATTCTCCCTGCAAGACGCTGATGTCACCCATCAACTCATCATAGCCGGAAGCGAACCCCGACTTTTCCTGCCGGCTGATCAGGTTGCTTGCCTGTTCCAGTTTATCCTGGCTGATGAGAACCCGGATCAGTCGCATGCGGATAACGTGAGAGAATGTATCGTCCGTGCTTTGCTTGAGGGCCTGGCGCAGATGTGTCTCGGCAGCAACCAGGTCATCATCGGCTACGGCCAGTCTGGCTAGTGCCAGCAAGGCAAAAACGCCATACGTGGTGTTTTCATATTCCGCCAGTATCCTGTCAGCGAGTTCCCGGGATTCAGCCCCGTTATCATTCGACAGGGAGGCGATCATATCGGAGTACAGGACGGAAGCGGATTCCGCCTGTTCTACCTTCACGTCCTGCCAGTAACGCCAACCGAATATACCTGACAAACCCAGTGTAACGCCAAGCACGATGGATAATCCATTTTCACGCCACCACTTTTTTATCGCTTCGATCTGTTGCGCTTCGGATGTGTAAGCGTCCAAGAAATCCTCCGGTGTCCCGATTTGAAACGTGATTATACAATGAAAGAAAATTAAGAATTAAAAATTAGGAAGCAGGAATGAAAGGAGTTCGAGTATCAGGGCAATTCCTGATTCCTAATTAATTTTAAACAACAGGCTGGTTATTTCATCCACCAGGTTGTCCTGGGAGATTTCATATTGTTCCATATCCTCACGCAGCGGTTTAATCTGGACAGTATTTTTCGCAACCTCATCAGCGCCCAGGATCAATGCGTAATCAGCCTGAGATTTATCCGCCTTCCTGAACTGGCTCTTGAAACTGCCGCCGCCACAGTGCACCAGGAGCCGCAATGCCGGAATGTGATCCCGCAATCGCTCCGCCAGCCTGAGCCCGTTTCTCAGGGCGGCGTCTCCCACCATGACCTGGTAGATACCGGGAGTATTTGAGTCCGGTTCGGCGCCACTGAACCGTGTTAATTCCAGGATGCGTTCGACCCCCATGGCAAAGCCGACTGCCGGTGTGGGCCTGCCGCCAACCTGGCTAACAAGGTCATCATAGCGACCGCCTGCGCAAAGGGTTCCCTGGGCGCCGAGCCTATCGGTAATCCATTCGAATACGGTGCGGTTGTAATAATCCAGTCCGCGTACAAGTCGTGGGTTTATTTCATAATCGACCCCGTTTGCACCCAGTAAATCACCCAGGATGGCGAAATGCTCGGCAGATTCTTCATCGATTGAATCAAGCAGTGACGGCGCTGCAGCGATCAGGGCTTGCATCTCGGGATTTTTACTGTCGAGTATTCTCAGCGGATTGGTTTCCAGTCGATTAAGGCTGTCCTCATCCAGCTGATCCCTGTGGTCGGACATGTAATCGACCAGCAGCTTACGATAATCCTGTCGCGCCGCGTAACTGCCCAGAGAATTCAATTGCAACCGTACCTCCTTGATCCCCAGTGCCTTCCAGATGCGGGCGCATATCAGTATAATCTCAACGTCAATCTCAGCGCTCTCCATGCCAAATGCTTCCGCGCCGATCTGGTAAAATTGTCTTTGCCGCCCCTTCTGGGGTCTTTCGTGGCGGAACATGGGTCCCTGGTACCAGATCCTTTGCGGCCCGGAATAAATCAGGCCGTGCTGCAGCAAGGCGCGCACGCATCCTGCGGTGCCTTCCGGACGCAAGGTCAGGAGTTCACCGTTACGATCCGGAAAGGTATACATTTCCTTATTCACGATATCTGTACCCGTGCCGATGCTGCGGGAAAACAACTCGGTTTTTTCAAGCAGAGGGAGGCGAATTTCCCGGTAACAGTAAGATTGCAGAACGGATTGGACAGTTTGCTCAAGGAGACGCCAATCAGGCGTATCACCGGGCAGTGTGTCGTGCATTCCCCTGACGGCTTGCAGTTTCTCCATCAGTGGCCTTATTGATTCTCCCCGAGCACAAATCGGGCCATGCCGATCCTTGACCTGTGAGGGGTAGTGTCGAAGGGTACGTTGTTGAATTCAACAGCGGCAGCCGCCCCATTACCCAGCAGAACCGTAAATGGCGCGGTACCATTCAATTCCAGTATCTGACCCGGACGGGCAAGATCATAAAAGATCTTCTCGTTGTCGGCATCGAATATTTCAATCCAGCATTCTTCCAGAAGAACTATCCTGATCGAATCAGGACCGATGCCTGTGGTAATCGTGTTCTCATCGTATGAGGAAACAGGAGCTTCAATGTCCTTATCCGTACCAGCCGGTTGTGTCTCCGGGGATAGTGACTCCATTGCTTGTTCTCCCGCTGTTTGTGGTTCCTCCGCCTCCCACACCGCCTGATCCTTTTCCATTGTTTCTGTATTCGGCGCCCGGTAGTATGGCGTATCCGGATGTTCCACAATCGTGATCGGGTAGTCCAGTCCCAATTTCGGTGTCCGTTCCAGGCCGTACTGGCTCCACCACCAGGTAATCGGCGCCAGAATGGAAATAAAAATGACAAGATACAGCATCGTGTAAGGCCATTTGTTTGTCTGCACCGGTTTAAGCTCAGGTTGAACTTCCGGAACGGGTTCCGCCTGCTCCGAAATTTCAATATCTTCCTTATACATCGCCACAACCCGGTCAACCGGAGCGTCCAGTAATTTGGCGTAATTCTGCAAGTAGCCGTAAACAAAAGTGCCGGTCGGCAGGCTTTCATGATCGTCCTGCTCCAACGCCTCAATGATACGCGGCTGTAGGTACAGCCGGGTAGCCACTTCGGTTATCGTGAAGTTCTTTTCTTCACGCAGGCCCCTCAGGTGTACGCCGACTGAAGTCCTGGTTTCGGTATTCTGCTTACCGGACATGTTTCAGGCTGCCCTGCCCTGCTTTTGTCTCTGCCTGGCGCGCGGCGTCACTCGTCCCACCAGTTGACCGCAGGCCGCATCGATGTCATCCCCGCGGGTTTTCCGGGTAACGGTGATGATGCCGGACTCGACCAGGATAGCGCGGAAACGATCCGTGGTTTCCATGGAACAGCGGCTGAACCCGGTACCGGGAAACGGGTTGAAAATGATCAGGTTTACCTTGGCCGGGAATCCCTTCAACAGTCCTGCCAGTTGCCGGGCGTCCTGGATGGAGTCATTTATCCCGTTCAGCAGGACATATTCAAACGTGATAGGTTCGCCACCTGTGGCTTCACTGTAGCGGTGGCAGGCGGATAACAGTTCGTGAATGGGATAAGTCCTGTTAATCGGCACCAGTTCATCCCTGAGTGCGTCGTTGGCTGCGTGTAACGATACCGCCAGGCTGATCCTGCTGCATTTTGACAGCTTGACGATACCCGGCACGATTCCGGCGGTACTCAGGGTAACCCGTTTATTTGCCAGCCCGAACCCAAGGTCATCCGTGATCAGTTCAACCGCTTTTATCACGTTGTCAAAATTGAGCAGCGGTTCTCCCATTCCCATCAACACTACATTGCTGATAATACGCTTGCGGTCGGCGAAATGGCCAAGTTGCCTGTTGGCTTGCCAGACCTGCCCGATGATTTCCGCCACTGACAGGTTTCGGCCAAAGCCTTGTTTACCGGTGGCGCAGAAGGCGCAGTTC
The DNA here is from genome assembly GCA_965116495.1 of Gammaproteobacteria bacterium. Classification (GTDB taxonomy): domain Bacteria; phylum Pseudomonadota; class Gammaproteobacteria; order Eutrophobiales; family Eutrophobiaceae; genus JAAXHV01. The sequence goes on from OZ220696.1 coordinate 3,060,185, forward strand.
AAGGCGCAACCTGCCTGAGAAGAAATACACAATGTGCCCCTGCCGGGTTCCGGTATGAATACCGTTTCGATCGCATTGTCGGTATCAACCTGCAGCAGCCATTTACGGGTACCGTCGGCTGAAATTTTCTCGGAGATAATTGCGGGCAGTGGTGAATGAGTATCATCGGCCAGGCGCTCGCGCAGGGTTTTGCTCAAATTGGTCATGGCCTCAAAGTCAGTCACTCCCTGGTGGTAGACCCACTTCATCACCTGCTCTGCGCGAAAAGGTTTTTCCGACATGCCGATGAAATACTCGCGCAGGGCGTTCTGGTTCAGGTTGAACAGGTTAATGCCGGAATTCACGCCGGATTACCTGGTGCGCGGGCAGAGCTCGTCTGCGCGGAAAAAGAAGCTGATTTCGTTTTGTGCCGTGTCCGGACCATCAGACCCATGTACCGCGTTTTCACCCTGGTCACCGTCCCGGTCGCAGAAGTCCGCGCGGATGGTGCCGGGTTCGGCATTCCTGGGGAATGTCGCTCCCATGAGTTCCCGGTTCTTTGCAATTGCGCCCCGGCCTTCCAGTAGCTGCACCATGATGGGGCCGGAGACCATGAAATCAACCAGTTCACGGAAAAAAGGTTTATCCCTGTGTACGGCATAGAATTCGGCGGCCTGTTGTTCGCTGAGGTGCATCATTTTTGCCGCAACGATCTTCAGTCCGGCGTCTTCAAAGCGTTGGTATATGGCCCCTATCAGGTTAGCGGCCACTGCATCGGGCTTGATTATCGACAGGGTTTGTTCAATAGGCATCGTGTGTTTCTTCTTGTTATATCGTTGTAATCGAAAAATAAACCAGAAAGTTTATCCTCGTCAACCACGCATTTTACTAATTTCAGTCGCCGCTTGTCAGCCTCACAACAAGCCGGTTTCAAGACGCGCCGCCTCGGTCATCATCTCGGGACTCCAGGGCGGGTCGAAGGTCAATTCGACGTTTACCCTGTCAACGTTCGGCACTATGACAAGTTTGCTCTGTACGTCGGCGGCCAGGAAATCCCCCATGCCGCAGGCCGGCGCCGTCAGGGTCATGAGGACTTCCACCTGGTTTTCCGCTTCATCCGAGTGCGATATCCGGCAATCATACACCAGTCCGAGTTCAACGATGTTTATCGGGATCTCCGGGTCGTAACAGGTACGCATCTGCTCCCACAGGTGTTCTTCATTGACGGAGCCGTCCTCATTGGGTTCCAGATCCTGGTTGACATAGTCTGCGGGGTCAAAACCGAGAGCATCCGCGTCCTTCGGCCCCACCTGAGCAAGATTACCGTTGATGTTGACCGTGTAGTTACCTCCCAGTGCCTGGGTTATAAAAACGAGGCTGCCTTCGGGTAATGTGATGGGCGTGCCTGTCGGGATGAGTATGGCATCGCATTCACGCACAACTGTGACAGGGTCGTTGGTGTACATGATTATTCCGTAGACACCGGGGCTTCGTCGCCGGCCATAAGCGCATGCAGGGTATGCCAGCACAACGTTGCGCATTTCACCCGGCTGGGGTAATCGCGTACTCCGGCCAGCACCGCCAGTTTCCCCATGCGGGTTAAATCAATCTCCGCATCGGCGCCGGTCAGCAGTTCGTGAAAATCAGCGAACACCGTCTCTGCCTCCTGCAAGGATTTCCCCTTGACACCCTCCGTCATCAGGGAAGCGGAGGCAATGGAGATGGCGCAGCCGGAACCGTTGAATTTGATGTCGGATATCTGGTTGCCGTCCGTGTTCAGATACAGCGTCAACCGGTCGCCGCACAGGGGGTTGAACCCCTCCAGGGCTTTTCGGGGCGGGTCCAGTTCACCGAAATTCCTGGGACTGCGATTGTGATCGACGATCACTTCCTGGTATAGATCTTTTAAGTCGAACATCGTCTTTACTTGAATATATTTTTTGCCTTGTCAATCCCGGTGATCAATTTATCCACTTCTTCTGCCGTATTGTAGAAGGCAAAAGATGCCCTGGCCGTGGCGGGAATACCATAGCGTTCCATGACCGGCATGGCGCAGTGGTGGCCGGTCCTGATGGCTACCCCGTCATGGTCCAGTATGGTGCCCAGGTCATGGGGGTGAATACCGTCAACGATAAACGACAGGATGCTTGCCTTCTGTGCAGCCGTGCCGATTAGTCTCAACCCCGGGACCGTACCGGCTGCGTCGGTGGCGTACTGCAACAACCCGTGTTCGTAATCGCTTATCCGGTCCGGACCGACCTTGCTGACGTAATCAACCGCCGCGCCCAGGCCGATAACCCCGGCGATGTAGGGCGTGCCCGCCTCAAACTTGTAAGGCAGGTCGTTGTATAGGGTTTTTTCAAACGTGACCATCTTGATCATGTCACCGCCGCCATGGTACGGCGGCATATCCGCCAGCAGCGCCTGTTTCCCGTAGAGTACGCCGATCCCCGTCGGACCGAACAGCTTATGGCCCGAAAAGGTGTAGAAGTCACAATCTAGGGCGGCCATGTCCAGCTTCGTATGGGGCGCCGCCTGGGCGCCGTCGATAACCACAACGGCGTCGACCGAATGGGCCAGGGCAGTAATCTCGGCAACCGGATTGAGGCTGCCCAGGGCATTGGAGATATGGGTGATAGCAACAATCCGGGTTTTATCGCCCAGCAGGTTTTTATATTCGTCCATACTCAACTCGCCGGCGTCATTGATAGGGATGACCTTGAGGACGGCGCCGGTCTGTTCGCACACCAGTTGCCAGGGGACAATGTTGGAATGGTGTTCCATCGTGGAGATGATAATTTCATCTCCCGCGCGCAGTTTGCTCCTGCCGTAGCTTTGCGCAACCAGGTTTATCCCTTCCGTGGTCCCGCGCACGAAAATGATTTCCTTCAGGGATTCGGCATTGATGAAATTCTGTATCTTCCGGCGCGCGCCTTCATAAGCGTCTGTCGCCAATTCGCTCAGGGTATGTACGCCGCGGTGAATATTGGAATTGTAATCGCGATAATATTCGTCCAGCACCTCAATGACCTGGCGCGGTTTTTGTGAGGTTGCAGCATTGTCCAGGTAGACCAGGGGCTTGCCGCGCACGGTCTGTCCCAGGATGGGGAAGTCCTGCCGGTACATTTCCACCGGGAAACTGGTAACTGCTCCCGTATCTGCCGCTATTGCCTGCGGGTTAATCATTGCATGAACTCTTCAATCAGTTCGGTATCAGGCAACTCACCGGCAATGTTATGCTCCAGCCGCTCCCTGATTTCGGGGAATTTGATGTCCCGGATAATTTCGTCGGCAAACGCATAGGTCAGCAGGCTCCGGGCCGTATCCTGGTCCAGTGCCCTGGAACGCAGGTAGAACAACATGTTTTCATCGAGCCGGCCTACCGTGGCGCCGTGGCTGCACTTGACGTCGTCCGCGTAAATCTCCAGTTCCGGTTTGGTATCGACCTCGGCGTTGCCGGACAGAAGCAGGTTCGCATTGGATTGGTGGGCCTCGGTTTTCTGGGCTTGTTCGTGAACGATCACCTTGCCGTTGAATACAGCGCGCGAGCGCCCGTTCATAATGCCGCGGTAATGTTCGTTGCTGACCGTATGGGGTTGTTTGTGTTCTATCAGGGTGTGGTTGTCCACATGCTGGCGCTGGTCGGTCAGGTATAACCCGTTGAGATTGACCTCAGCCCCAGGTTCATCCAGTGCCACGTCGATGTCACAGCGCGCCAGTTTTCCGCCCAGGGACAGGCTGTGGCAATCAATCCTGCTGTCAGCCTTCTGCCTGATACGGGTATTGCCGACATGGTAGGCGCGCTGGCTTTCCTGCTGGATCTTGTAATAGTCCAGGCGGGAGCCGGTTTGCCCCAGTATGCTGGTGTGGCTGTTGGTGAAGTACTCGGAACCAGGGATGCCCGCGTAGGTTTCAATGACACTTGCACTCGCCTGCCCGCCCAGTACGATCAGGTTGCGAGGGTGGCACATCAACGTCTCGCCGGCCTGGCCGGCCAGGTAGATGATGTGTATGGGCGCGGGCAGTTCTGTTTCATCGGCTACGTGTACCAGGACACCGTCGTTAAGGAACGCCGTATTCAAGGCAGTAAACGCGTGTCCGATTTCCTCATCGGTGAAATAACGTTCCAGCAGGGCGGCATTCTCCGTCCGCGCCGACTGCAACGAACGCGCCGTCACGCCGTGGGGCAGTTGTCCCTTGCGCGACAACGCCGCGGAAAAGTTTCCGTTGACGAACACCAGTTCGTGGCAGCCGAGACTGGAAAAGCGCAGGCTATCGACAAACGCCTCATCGATGTGCGCCGGTGCATCTTTCCCCAGGGTAAAATTCCGCCTGGTAATGGGGGAGACATCGGTGTATTTCCACTGTTCCGTTTTGCGTGTGGGGAAACCATGGGTTTTCAGGTATTCCAGGGCCGTCCTGCGCCGTTGCGCCAGCCACCGGGATGACTGGCTGTCCCGGAATTGGTCGTACTCGGCGAGATAGTGGCTGACGGCTGCCTCGGTCATGCGGCCTTGGCCTCCTGCCTTACCCAGTCATAACCCTTCTCCTCAAGCTCGACAGCCAGTTCATGATTGCCGGACCGGATAATCTTTCCGTCCGACAGAACATGTACGTAATCCGGAACGATGTAGTTCAGCAATCTCTGGTAATGGGTCACCAGGACGATGGCGCGGGACTCATTACGCAGTGTATTGACGCCTTCGGCAACGGTTTTCAGGGCATCGATGTCGAGGCCGGAATCCGTCTCATCCAGGATGGCCAGGCGCGGTTCCAGTACCGCCATCTGAAAAATTTCGTTGCGTTTTTTTTCACCGCCGGAGAAGCCTTCATTCACGGAACGATTGAGCAGGCTCTCATCCATTTTCACCAGGTTCATTTTTTCACGTACTGCCTGCAGGAATTCGACTGCGTCGAGCGGCCCCTTGCCCTGGTGAACCCGGATCGCGTTCAGCGCGGCCTTGAGCAGGTAGATGTTATTCACGCCAGGAATTTCCACCGGGTACTGGAAAGCCAGGAAAACACCTTGCCGGGCGCGTTCTTCCGGGGACAGTTCGAACAGGTCGCGGCCGTCGTATTCGATGGCGCCGGAGGTGACTTCGTAGCCATCCCGTCCGGCCAGCACGTTTGCCAGGGTACTTTTGCCTGAGCCGTTGGGTCCCATGATGGCATGTACCTCGCCAGCATTCACCGACAGGTTCAACCCTTTCAGTATCTGTTTGTCCTCAACCCTGACTTTTAAATTACTTACCTTTAACATCATCCGACTGCGCCCTCAAGAGTAATATTCAGCAGTTTCTGCGCCTCCACGGCAAATTCCATCGGCAGTTCCTTGAATACGTCCTTGCAGAAACCGTTGACAATCATGTTGACCGCGTCCTCCTCATCAATTCCCCGTTGGCGGCAGTAAAACAACTGGTCATCGCTTATCCTGGACGTGGTTGCCTCATGTTCGACAGTGGCGCTTGCATTCCTGGTTTCAATATATGGAAAGGTGTGGGCGCCGCAGGTGTCACCCATCAGCAGGGAATCACACTGGGTGTAGTTACGGGCGTTGTCTGCGCGTTTGCCGATATTGACCAGGCCCCGGTAGGCGTTTTGCGCCTTGCCTGCTGAAATGCCCTTGGAGATGATGGTGCTGCGTGTGTTTTTACCTACGTGAATCATCTTGGTGCCGGTGTCCGCCTGTTGATAATTGTTGGTGACTGCGACGGAGTAGAACTCGCCGCTGGAATTATCGCCGCGCAGGATGCAGCTCGGGTATTTCCAGGTAATGGCCGAGCCGGTCTCAACCTGGGTCCAGGAGATCCTGGAGCCGGTTCCGCGGCAATCGCCGCGCTTGGTTACGAAGTTATAGATGCCGCCGACGCCGTTTTCATCGCCGGGGTACCAGTTCTGTACCGTCGAGTACTTTATCTCCGCGTTATCCAGGGCGACCAGTTCCACGACGGCCGCATGTAACTGGTTCTCGTCGCGCATGGGCGCCGTGCAGCCTTCCAGGTAGCTCACATAGCTGCTTTCCTCGGCCACGATGAGGGTTCGTTCAAACTGCCCGGTATTGGCTGCGTTGATACGGAAATAAGTGGACAGTTCCATCGGACAACGGGTGTTTTTCGGAATAAAACAGAATGACCCGTCGGTAAAAACCGCGGAGTTCAGCGCTGCGTAATAGTTGTCCGCAGCGGGGACAACACTGCCCAGGTAGGCCCGCACCAGGTCAGGATGATTGTGTACCGCTTCGGAAAATGAACAGAAGATGACACCGGCATCCGCCAGTTTTTCCTTGAACGTCGTTGCCACGGACACGCTGTCGAACACGGCATCCACCGCAACGCCGGCCAGCATTTTTTGTTCGTGCAGCGGAATACCCAGTTTCTCGTAGGTTTCCAGCAGCTTTGGATCAACCTCGTCCAGGCTCTTGGGACCGTCCTCTTTGGATTTCGGGGCTGAGTAATAGGATATGGCCTGGAAATCGATGGGCGGGTAGTGCACGTGGGCCCATTCCGGTTCGGCCATGCGGGTCCAGTGCCGGAAGGCTTCCAGGCGCCATTCCAGCAGCCACTCGGGTTCCTCCTTCTTGGCGGAGATCAGGGCTATCACCTCTTCATTCAGGCCTGGCGCGACGGTATCCGTATCGATATCCGTGACGAAACCGTGTTCGTATTCCTTGTGTACCAGTTCCTCGACTTTTGCTGTTTCGTCTGTCATGGTCTACCCGTTATTTGTCTGGTTTTCGGAAATGCTGAAACTCTCACCGCAGCCACAGGTCTCGTTTACGTTGGGATTATGGAAGCGGAAGCCCTCGTTCAGGCCCTCCTTGACAAAGTCAAGTTCCGTCCCGGCCAGGTAGCGCAGGCTCAGTTCATCGATGACGACGGTGACACCGTTTGTTTCAAACGATGTGTCCTGTTCATTGACTGCCCGTGCCTCCTCGATCACATACTGGTAACCGGAGCAACCCGTGGGTTTCACGCCGACCCGCAACCCGACACCATCGGCATTTTTCGTCAGGTAATTTTTCACGTGCTCCGCAGCACGATCGGTTAATGCAATTTCATTATTCGACATCATTCACCTCGGTTGTCAGATGCTTGGGGTCAGAGTAAAAATATTGTCAATTCAGCAGGTTTCATTGGTTACCGTTCAGTATTTTTACGCTGACCCCAAAGATTCACATTTGTACCATGATGTGATCCTGCCTGGCTGAGACCTGCTTCACCGAACGCTGCTGGACCAGGTCGGACAGGCTTATGTCACTGAGAAAGTTTGTAATATGCAGGCTCAGGTCTTCCCACAGGTCATGGGTCAGACAACGTTCGTCAGCCTGGCAGTTTTTATGGCCGCCGCAACGTGTGGCGTCGACTTGCTCATCCACGGCGCGAATCACGTCCGCGACGGAAATGTCAGAGCGGGATTGCTGCAACCGGTAGCCGCCGCCCGGACCTCGTGAGCTGGCTATCAGGCCTTCCTTTCTCAGGCGCAGGAACAACTGCTCCAGGTAGGCTAATGAGATCCCCTGCCGTTTGGATATTTCCATCAGGTTTACAGGCCCGAAACTTTCGTGCAGGGCCAGGTCCAACATGGCTGTAACGGCATAGCGCCCTTTCGTTGTCAATCGCATAACAGGTGCCTGAACTGGTTAAAGGGAGCGTATCCTTACATATCCGACTATTTTAGTCAAGTATTTTTTCCGACTTTTTTAGTCGGGTATTTGTAGAACTGTAACTACCTGGTGGGCCACCGGGGACGGATTTCAAATCCGTCCCCTTCAGGAATAACTGTCTCCATAACGAAATAAATACCAGGAACCGACACTGCGGTAAGGACGCCAGTTCTCGGCTACTTTCAGGATTTCCGTCATGTCATCAGGCGGTATACCGTAAGCTGTTGCCACAGCCCTCCGTAATGCCAGGTCCCCAATCGGGAACACGTCCAGCCGTACCAGACCGAACATCAGGTATATATCCACCGTCCAGTCGCCGATACCCTTGACCTGTTTCAGTTCACGGCGGATGGCGTCATCATCTCCTGACTGTAATTTCGTCAGCCCCAATGAGTTGTCCATGATTTTCCCCGACAGGTCCTTGATGTATAGACACTTTCTTGCAGAGAGACCGGTTGCCCGCAGCGTACTGTCGGGCGTTTCGAGAATTCTCTCCGCCGTGATACCGCCTTCAGGGTAGAGAGCCCGAAACCGGGTGGTAATGGAATCCGCTGCCGCCGTGGATAACTGTTGACTGATAATGATACCCACCAGGAACTCAAGGTCGGCGCGACGTCTCGTCAACCTGAAGTCACCGATTTCAATGATAATTTTTCCTAATCGTTTATCCCTTTTCTGCAGGTAGTCAGTGATATCGGCATAATCCGGCATATCGGCCACTCATTAATGTTTGGGGTCAGGGTTAAAATACAATCGGGTAGGCAGGAGGCGCCGATTTGTTACCGGGTTAGTTACGCTGACTCCAGCTATTCGACTTTGGTAAGGATGGATTAACCCGGATTCGGCAGCTACCGCTGCTGTATACAAGTCAGGTTTATCCGTTTTGCGTGTTCCTGATCAGGCGTTCCAGGCGTAACTGGGGCAGGGCCCATTCCGGGGACAGTTCTATGGCCCGACGATAATCAGCCGCCGCGTTATCAAATTCCTTGTTGTTTTCATAAGCCATGGCGCGGTTGAAATGGGCAATATGGTTTTTCGTCAGGTTCAATTCGATGGCGGTAGTGTATTGTTGTATCGCAACGTCATATTTCTGGGAGAGCAGGTAAAGATTGCCCAGGTTCACATAGACCTCACCCGTTTCCGGGTCAAAGTCGATAGCGGTGCGGTAGTCTCTGAATGCTTTTTGATAATCCTCCATGGCGCCGTACAGAATACCCCGATTGACGTAGGTGGCCAGCAGGTCGTTACGGGTCAGCCGCCCATGGAGAATTGCCTGGTTACATTCCTCTATATCCTCCCTGGATGCGGAGTTCAACTGGATGGCGAGGGTGGAAGCCATAAAACAGTTGCGGGCGTAAGAACCCCCACCGATGACGCTCATTGACTGGGTATAACCGATAGCGGGTAAGAAAATAAGAGCGGGCAGTAACACCCGTAAAATAAACCGTACAGAGATCATGCTAAGCACCTCATACCTGACTTTTACTCAAGTATAGATAAAAAAAACCTGTCCCGCCATGATATAGTTACTCGCCGTCACTCCTCCTGATTAACAGGAAAACCCGAAGGAATAACAAATGATCGACTTATATTACTGGCCGACCCCGAACGGCTGGAAAATCTCAATCATGCTGGAAGAATGCGGGCTTGAATACAGGCTGGTCCCGGTCGACATAGGACGGGGAGATCAATTCAAGCCGGATTTTCTGGCCATCAGTCCGAATAACCGCATGCCGGCCATCGTCGACCATGACGTGGAAGGGGAACCGGTTTCCGTGTTCGAGTCGGGCGCCATACTGATGTACCTGGCCGAGAAGACCGGGCGTTTTCTGCTGGCGGATTCGCGCGCTAGGATAGAGGTTATGCAATGGGTATTCTGGCAGGTAGGCGGACTGGGTCCCATGGCGGGCCAACTCGGCCATTTTACCAATTACGCGCCCGAGAAAATGGGGTACGCCCTGAAGCGTTATGGTGACGAATACAACCGGTTACTGGGAGTTCTTGAAAAGCAGTTGGCCGGCAGGGATTACCTGTGTGGTGACTATTCCATCGCCGATATGGCCTCTTGGCCCTGGGTAGTGGTACATGACCGGATAAACCAGAGCCTGGATGAATTCCCCCGCGTCATGGCCTGGGATGAACGGATGAAGGCCAGGCCGGCAGTGGCGGCCGGCAAGGACCTGGGCAAGGAACTGCGGCGCTCGCTGGAAAAGGATGAGGAAGCCCGCAGAATGCTGTTCGGGCAGACCGCCGCATCCGTCTCCGAAGCCACAGCAGGTTAGACAATCAGGCATCGGAACGACCCCGACATGAGCCAGGAAAAACAACCTTCCCCCGAACTGTTCCTTAACGCTGTCATGGCGTATCGTGATTCCGCGGCAGTGAAAGGCGCGGTGGAGCTTGAAGTATTTACGGCCCTCGCTCAAGGGTCAAACACAGCGGAGGCGCTGGCAGGGCATTGCCAGGCCGACACGCGTGGCATGCGCATCCTGTGTGATTACCTGTGCGTGATGGGCCTGCTGGAGAAGTCCGGATCAAACTATTTACTGACGCAGGATTCGGCCGTGTTCCTGGACCGGAATTCCCCCGCGTATATGGGAGACATCGTGAACTTCCTGCTCGACCCGTTTTTTATCAGGGATATCGGCGACGTTGCCAGTGCGGTCAGAAAAGGTGGCGTGGCGACCTCGGCAGCGGGCTCCGACGTGCCCGACCATCCCATGTGGGTGACGTTCGCCCGCTCCATGACCGGCCTGAACCGCATGCCGGCGAGCCTGCTGGCTGATATCGTCTGCGCCGACCTGGCCGGGACGGATGCCAGGGAGCAGGTCAGGGTGCTGGATATTGCGGCAGGTTCCGGTATCTTCGGTATTACCCTGGCGGAGAAACATCCACAGGCCGGGATTACCGCGGTGGACTGGCCCAACGTCCTGGAAGTTGCGCTGGAAAACGCGGAACAGGCCGGACTCGGCCACCGCTACAACGCTATTCCGGGCAGCGCCTTCGAGGTCCAGACGGGGACCGGCTACCGGGTGATCCTGCTGTGTAATTTCCTGCACCACTTCGATGCGCCAACCTGCTCGAAGTTCCTGGCGCGCATGAAGGATGCCCTGGCCGCCGATGGCAAAGTGTACACGCTGGAATTCGTCCCGAATGAAGACCGGATATCTCCGCCGTTCGTCGCAGGGTTTGACCTGCACATGCTGCGCCAGACCCCTGCAGGTGACACTTACACCGCTGCTGAATATGGGGAAATTTTTGCCGACGCCGGGCTTGAGGTGACCGCGGTGACACCGTTATCCGGCACTGCATACACGGTAGTCGTCGCAGGCCGCAATTGAGAAAATAAATCTGTCCCCTTTTTTATGTCCGTCAAAGCCGAGTTGCTGAACCTGGTGGAAACCGTAGCGGAGCAGGTTGAGTTGCCGCTGGTTGACTGGGTATACATTCCGGAACCCGACCCCGGCCCCGGGCGCCATACCGAATTCGGCATAGTGACGTTGCGGGACGGTTCCGCCGGTCTTTACTATGCCTGGCTGGGCGCTTCACAGAAAGGCATGGGCAGCCGCTATAAACCTGAACAGTTCAGCGGCAGGCATCCCGTCGAACTAGCTCGCTACTGTGCCGGTGACGATGAAGCAGACTGTTCCCTGGGCATGGCCGCCGTCAACGCCATCACCCGTCATGTTTTCCGAAAGGCCGGTTTCGCGTCCATGGACGCGCCGGATTCAATGGGGATACTGGACATTGATGCCGCCGACCACGTCGGCATGGTGGGCTATTTCCCCTCCCTGGTAAAGCGGCTCAGGAACAGCGGGATCAAACTGACGGTCATTGAGAAAAAACCGCAATTCCACAAACAACAGGAGAATTTCCTGGTCAGCGCGGACCCGCGCACCCTGGAAGGCTGTAACAAGGTCATGATCACTGCATCCACCCTGCTGAACAATTCACTCGACGGTTTGCTGGATTACATCCGGCAGGCACAAAGAAGAGTAATGATCGGCCCCACGGCTGGCTTCTTCCCGGATCCCCTGTTTACCCGTGGCATCGCCACCATCGGCGGCTCGGAGATCCGCTTCCCCGACCTGGCGCGACAGCGGTTAAGCGCAAACCTGGGCCTGGGTGGGAGCGCGCGGAAGTTTTTGCTTGCCGCACCTGAATATCCCGGTCTCGACAGATTAGTGCAGGGATTATGACAACAGGCGGGCGGAGCCTCCCTGGCAGAATCTATAGGGTCGGACCAACCTAACTATTTGTTTCTGTTCAGTTTATGCGCTGAATACGCCCGTTATTTCCTCTTAAACCCCACTTTTAGCCATCAAAATCGAGGCTGTAAAACCCTTTTTTTGAAAAACAGAGTCTGTCCGACCTTGATCCTGGTTTCATTGACTCCATTATCGAAGAAACTCTTCTGTATAAAGAGAGAGTTCAATGAGACGTTCGAGTAGCTGTTCGCGAGGCAGTCCCGGGAAGTTCTTGTTGATCATCTCTTTGGCGAACAGCCGGGTTATATAACGTAATTTCAGAGACTTGGTTTTCCTGGAGGCATAAATAAAATCCCGGTGGCCGTTGTTGATGACGATAAGGTTCTGGTCGGCGTCATAGCGCGAACGCCAGAGTTGTCCCGGCGCGTGTTCGAAGGTATAACCCGGCAGTCCCTGGCGGGTGTCTGAACGTTCTTTCGTGTCCGGGAGCAGGGAATCGGTAACGGTAATAAGCGCCTCCGCCTCACAGACGATGTCATTTTGCGTTGCAGTGACCCCGATGCGCACCAGTCCGGGCTCATCGGATGCCTGGTAGGTCGCAAACACGGAATTCGTTTCGTCAAACTCGCCGGCGCCTTCCAGGATACGCCAAATAAAGGTGAGGTTTTCCTCCACAAGGTTGCCGTTGCGGTCTCGGGCGATGGCGTGGAGCTTGCGAGATTTGCCGACGCCCAGGGTGCATGAGCCGGGAGAAATTCGCACGCTGTGCACGGGGCCGGCATATTCAAAGAATTGTTTTTGGCGAGTCTCGGTTTCATTCTCTGTTTCCGGCACGGACAATGCGCTGGTATCCTCTTCCTGCCCTGCGTGATCTTCTGACGTTGTCGAAGTTCCTGCGCGCTGAATTCGCTGGCGCACATTGATGTCAAACCAGTCATATTCCTCTGCCGGCAAGGTCAGCATTGCTTCGCGGAACGCGCGCCGGATTGCCCGCAACGTCTCACGGCTGGTGCGTTCTTCTTCCGCGTGTTTCTGCGCATCGATGACTTCTTTCAGCCGGTCGGCCACGGGAGCCAGGGATTGGACGAAAGATTCAAATACCTCATCCTGGATTACACCGCTACGGGTTGTCGGCGTAAGGTGCAGAAACGGTGCGTCCACGATCCCCTGGAGAAATCCCTCATGCCAGGGGGCGCATTGAAAAGCGTCGAGTTGCGCCAGGGATTTCAGAATGCGCGTTCCCGACCGGTACAGTCCGACCTCGTTTTCGGCGCTGGAATCGTTCAGGTACAACTCGATATAAATGTCGCCATGCACGTTTTTGGCTCCAGGCAGATTATGCAGCAGCCGCCCGGCAAAATCGCGCGGTTTGACGTCGTACTCCTTACGCGCCTGCCGGTCTATAACCTTGATATGTACCCCCGATTGACGTATCCGTTCCCGCAGCTCCGAGGCGAGATACCACTGTATCTTCTCACCGCTTAACTGGCGGATGCCGGGAAGTAAGGGTCTGATCTTGAGCCGGGTTCCGGCTTCCGGTACAAGCGTTCGTCTTTTGACGATGCGATAGCTCGGATCTCCTTTGCGCATCCGCATTTCATAAATGGTATTGTCTGTGGCCGACGAACTCATGGCCAGTTCTTCCCCCACAGTCCAGAAGCTCAACAGGCCGATACCGAATTCACCCTGGACAGCCTGAGAGCCATCCAGTTTGAGACGGCGTTTGATGGAATCACAGATATGGGTGCCGACGTAATGAAAATCGGGAATGCCTTCAGATGTTCTTGGCACGCCTTCGCCATCATCGGCAACCATAAGAAAATGTTCTCCGTGTTCCCGCCCCCGGGTAATGGTTACCTGACCGGCGCGGGCATCAATACTGTTTTCAACGAACTCGGCTATGGCCTTGAGCGGGTTTTCTTGTGACAAGGCGATAATAGTGATCGCGTTCCAGGCGTCACCGATCTTGAGACGTCCGGAATCTTCTTTACGCCGGGATTTACGCTTGCTCATAAGAGAAGTCTGAAACTGTGAAGCCACAGAGGACACAGAGAAAAAACACCAAGAATACCGGACACGATGACTATAGACATACAGGCTACGCAGGCATTAAAGATATTCTCGCTTCACTCTGCGCGCTCTGTGTCCTCTGTGGTATACCGAATCTGTATCAATCTGCATCATCTGCAGATTTATCCTTATCCAGTCTCTTCTTCAGTTCCTCCATGTCCTCATCCACCTTGTGCATGTGATCCAGCAGGGTATCGATCGCATTTTGAACCGGGTCAGGCATGTCTTTACTGCCCCCGTAGGCATCAAAACCGATTTTCCTGGCCATGGCTTCCCGTTGCGCTTTTTTCAATTCATCCTCGGCCCTGGATTCCCTTGCGATCACACGGCCCGGTATGCCGACCACCGTGGCGTTATCGGGAACGTCTTTTACCACTACCGCGTTGGAACCGATCCTGGAATTGGCGCCCAGGGTAATCGGCCCGAGTACCTTGGCGCCGGCGCCGATGATGACACCGTCTTTCAGCGTCGGGTGGCGTTTGCCCTTCTGCCAGGTGGTGCCGCCCAGGGTGACACCGTGGTAAATGGAGCAGTCATCACCAATCTCCGAGGTCTCGCCGATGACGATACCCATGCCGTGGTCAATAAACAGGCGGTGGCCGATAGTGGCGCCGGGATGAATCTCCACGCCCGTCAGGAAACGCGACAGGTGCGCGGTGAAGCGGGCCAGCAGGTAAAGCTTTTTTTTCCACAACCAGTAATTCACGCGATGTAACAGGATCGCGTGGTATCCGGGGCAGGCAATCAGCGTTTCCAGCGCGCTGCGGGAGGCCGGGTCCCGCTCAAAGACCACCTTGATATCTTCTTTTATCGTGTCAAACATGGTTACCCATTAGCCCGCCATTCCTGCGAAGGCAGGAATCAAGAGGACATTTTATTCATTATCCCTGGTTACTCAATCATTTTGCTCAATCGTTCGAGCTGTTCGGACAACCGGGTTATATTGGTATGGATTTCTGCCAGTTTATCACGTTCCTTTTGCACAATTTCGGCCGGCGCCCTGTCAATGAAATTTTTATTTTCCAGTTTGTTGCCGATACGCTGCCGTTCACTGTTGAGTTTTTCCAGTTGTTTCGCCAGTTTTTCCGCTTCCGCTTGCGGGTCGATCAAGTCAGCCAGCGGCACCAGGATCGTCATGGCGCCCGCCAGGGCAGCTACCGCGTCATCGGGTTCCGCGGCAGCAACCGTGGTAATGGTGGATAGTTTGGCCAGGGTGCGGATAAAGTTCCCGTTCTGCTCAAGCCACCGGCGCTCCCGTCCGGTGCCGCCCTTAACCAGGATAGCCAGTGATTTCCCCGGTGCAATATCCCGCTCCGCGCGGATGCGCCGGACGCCGAGGACGAACGTTTTCAGCCAGTCTATTTCAGCCAGGGCAGGGGAGTTGCTCTCGACAAACGCCTGCCAGTCTCCCTGGAAAGCAGCATCTGTACCGATTGTTCCGGCGATCTCGGCAGTAGCTGGATAGGGCTGCAACATGATGGTCTCGCCGTGCCGGTTCAACAGGGGCGCGACGCGCTGCCACAGTTCCTCGGTAATGTAGGGAATGAAAGGGTGTAACAAACGCAACAGTATTTCCAGGTTACTTGACAGGGTCTGCAAAACACCCCGCTTGAGTGCTTCGGACGACTCGGGGTCGTTCAGGACGGTTTTCGATAATTCCACGTACCAGTCGCAATATTCATCCCAGGTAAACTCGTACAGGGCCTGGGCCGCCAGGTCAAAACGGTAATCGGCAATCCCCTGGATAACCCGTTCCGCGGCCTGGCCCAGCCGGGTGCTGATCCAGCGTTCCGCCGTGCCGTGTTGTACCTCACCGGCATTGACGTCAATGCCCTGTTCCGAGACACACATCATGACATAACGAGAGGCGTTCCAGAGCTTGTTGCAGAAATTGCGGTAGCCCTGGATGCGGCCTGTGTCAAAGCGGATATCACGTCCCTGGGTGGCAAGCTGGGCAAAAGTGAAACGCAGGGCATCCGTCCCGAACGCGGGGATACCGTCCGGAAAGTGCTTGCGCGTCGCCTTTTCAATCCTGGCCTGCGACTGCGGTTGCATCAGGTTGGCCGTCTGTTTTGCCACCAGTGCATCCAGTTCAATGCCGTCAATCAGGTCCAGCGGATCCAGGATATTGCCCTTGGACTTGGACATCTTCTGTCCTTCGGAATCCCGCACCAGGCCGGTCACGTACACTTCCCTGAACGGAACGTCACCCATGAACTTCAGACCCATCATGATCATCCTGGCTACCCAGAAGAAGATGATATCGAAACCGGTGACCAGTACGCTGGTGGGATAGAACCGTCGCAGTTCCCCGGTCCGTTCAGGCCAGCCCAGTGTGGAGAAGGGCCACAGCGCAGACGAGAACCAGGTATCAAGCACGTCGGGGTCGCGTGTCAGTTCGACAGCGTCATCCAGGTGGTATTTCTTGCGCACGTGGGCCGCGTCATTTCCGACGTATATGTTTCCGCCGGCATCGTACCAGGCCGGGATCCGGTGTCCCCACCAGAGCTGGCGGGAGATGCACCAGTCGTTGATATTACGCATCCACTCGAAGTAGGTCTTGGACCAGTTCTCCGGGACGAAGCGGATAGCACCACTTTCCACGGCGGCAATGGCCGGCTCCGCCAGCGGCTGGATTTTCACGTACCACTGATCGGTGAGATAGGGTTCAATTGCCGCGCCGGAGCGATCGCCGCGCGGCACCATGAGGGTGTGATCCTCAATTTTCTCGATCAGTTCCAGGTCTTCCAGGTCTTTGACGATGTGCCGGCGTGCGTTGTAGCGGTCCATGCCGCGGTACGCGGCCGGGCCGTTTTCATTGATAGCGGTATCAATGGTGAAGATATTCACCAGCGGCAGGTCATGGCGCCGCCCCATTTCGTAATCGTTGAAATCATGGGCCGGTGTGATTTTGACACAACCGGTGCCGAAGTCCGGGTCCACGTGGTCATCACAGATAACCGGGATGGTACGACCGGTCAGGGGCAGTTCCACGGTCCGGCCCGCCAGTTCCCGGTAACGGTCATCCTCCGGGTGTACCGCCACCGCGCTGTCGCCGAGCATGGTTTCGGGGCGCGTAGTCGCCACAACCACGTGACCGTCGCCGTCGCTGCGCGGATAACGTATATGCCAGAGATGTCCCTTTTCCTCCTGCGCCAGCACCTCCAGGTCGGAGACGGCCGTATGCAGTACGGGGTCCCAGTTCACCAGTCTTTTGCCGCGGTAGATGAGCCCTTCATCGTACAAGCGGATAAATACTTCCTGCACCGCATGGGAAAGCCCTGCATCCATGGTGAAGCGTTCCCGGGTCCAGTCCATGGACGTGCCGAGGCGCCGGGACTGGCGGGTGATGGTATTCCCGGAATGCTCCTTCCAGTCCCACACCGCCCCGATAAACTTTTCCCGCCCCAGTTCCAGTCGCGACTGTCCCTTACCTTCCAACTGGCGTTCCACCACCATTTGCGTGGCGATGCCGGCGTGGTCGGTGCCGCATTGCCACAGCGTGTCGGCGCCGCGCATGCGTTGATAGCGGATCAATATGTCCATCAACGTCTGCTGGAATGCATGTCCCATGTGCAGGCTGCCGGTGACATTGGGCGGCGGCAGGGCGATGCTGTAGGAACCAGTGCCGCCCCGGGGTTTGAAATATCCCTGTCTTTCCCAGACTTCATACCACAGGGATTCGATGGCTTGCGGGTCGTAGGTCTTATCCATGTTCGCCTGGCGGGGTATCGGCCAGGCCACCGGGAGCAGCCTCCTCGTCGAGCACCGGGATGTTTTTCTGGAACATCGGGAAGGTCTCCTCGAGCACCGGGACATTGTCCTGAAGCGCCTCCGCCGCGACCGGTTGATCCAGTACCGGGATATCGGCATGCCTGACCTCCTGTGTCAGTTCAGGACAATGTTCCGGGATTTTCGTGCTGTCCCCGCCGGGCAGCGCATCGTTTCTGCGCGCCGTAATACGGCGCCCGTGATCAGACATGGCCGGCCTCGATATTGTGGCTGTGCATTTCCAGCCCCCTGGCGCGGTAATCCTTGTAGCGCAGCCTGGCCTGTTGACGTTCTGCCTGGTCGGACGGCACAACCTCGATAATGCGTTCGTAAGTCTCCGGGTGTTCGGGCAGGTTCCCGGACAGGTTGATAAAGACCTGGCGTTGCAGCGGATCTTCGCCTTCCCAGCCGATGACTACCGGGCAATTTGTGCGTTCCGCGGAATCAATGGAAGCATGGGGCACGAAGCTGATGTCCCTGAATGTCCACAGCAGGTCATCGATTGTCGCGGCCTGTTCCCTGGAGGCGGCGTGGATATAAATGTTATAACCTTCATTCCTGACTTTGTCGGCAAGTTGGCAAATGAAACGGTTGGGAACGACAGACTCAGCGACAATATAAAAGTCGGCTCTAGCCCGCATATTTCACCAATTCGCTTGTCATGGACTTCGGCAATGTTCAGTTCTGCTGTTCGTGCCGCTGAATCAGGTACTGGACCAGCAATGGAACGGGGCGGCCTGTTGCACACTTGTTTTTTCCGCTCACCCAAGCGGTTCCGGCTATATCAAGGTGGGCCCAGTGATACTGCCTGGCGAATTTTGCCAGAAAACACGCGGCGGTGATGGTCCCGGCCTCGCGCCCGCCGATATTTGCCATGTCGGCAAACGGGCTTTCCAGTTGTTTTTCATATTCCTCCCAGATCGGCAGTTGCCAGGCCCGGTCGCCGGCGGTTTCTCCTGCCTGCAACAGGTCGGTCGCGAGGGAATCCTGGTTACTGAGGAGCCCTGAGGCGTGTTTGCCCAGGGCAACGATGACGGCGCCGGTCAGCGTGGCGATGTCTATCACCGTGGCGGGTTCGAACCGTTCGCTGTAGGTCAGCGCATCGCACAAAATCAAACGCCCCTCGGCATCCGTATTCAACACTTCAATGGTCTGGCCGGACATGCTGGTAAAGATATCGCCGGGCTTGGTGGCAGTGCTGCTCGGCATGTTCTCCACAGCCGGGGTCACGCCCACCATGTTGATCGGCAGTTCCATTGCGGCGACGGCCGCGACCGCGCCGAATACCGATGCCGCGCCGCACATGTCGAATTTCATCTCATCCATTGCCGCCGATGGCTTTATCGAGATACCTCCGGTATCAAAGGTAACGCCTTTCCCCACCAGGACCACGGGCTTGCTGTCATCCCCTGCGCCCTGGTACTGGAACGTAATCAGTTTTGCCGGTTGGGCACTGCCCTGGGATACCGACAGCAGGGAATTCATGCCCAAGTCTTTCATTTCCTCCTCGTCGATAACCGTCACCTCCACGGAGGGAAAGGTTTTCCCGAGCTCTACGGCCTGTTCGGCCAGGTAAGTGGGTGTGCAGGCGTTGGCGGGACGATTGGCCAGGTCGCGGGTCAGCTTCACCCCCCCGGCGAGTGCAACGCCGCGCGAGAGTGCGGATTCACAGTGCTGCAAGTCCCCGCGCGTCGGGACCATCAGGGTTATCTTGCGCAGTGATTTTTTGGGTTCCTTTTTTTTGCTTTTGAAGTCATTAAACTGGTAGAGAGCATGATCAATAAACTGCACCGCGTATTGTATCTTCCAGCGGGAATCCCGGTCTTTGATATTCAGGCCCGGGAGGAAATTGACTGCCTCGGTCGCGCCGGTCTGTTTTACCTGCTTGATGCTGTTGACGATGATTTTCCGATATTGCCTGTCATCCAGGTCATCCTGTTTCCCGCAGCCGACCAGCAGCAGGCGCTCAGCCGGGATCCCGGGGACGTTGTGAAGTAACAGGGACTGGCCAATTTTCCCGTCCATATCACCCTTGCGCAGCAGGTTCGACAGGTACCTGTCACTGGCCTTATCCAGGGCCAGGGCCGCAGGCGTCAGTTTCCGGGACTCATGCACTCCTGCAACCAGGCATGCGCTACGCTGTTTTTCGGGGCTGCCGCTTTTTATATTGAATTCCATGATATTCTGTATGCTATATGTAATAAAATCAGGTGGTAGATATTATCTGATAGCCGGCATTAAAACCAGCCGCCGGCAGCAATATATATATAAACCGAAGCAATAACGCCTGATATGATCCTTCGACGTTATATTCTCAGAGAAATTGTAGAGAAACTCGGCTGGATTATCGGTCTTTTGCTGCTGATAATTACCAGCAATCGATTTGTCAGATACCTGGCAGATGCCGCCGCAGGGGTCTTCCCCACCGACCTGATGTTCCAGGCGTTGCTCATGAAGATGCTGACAACCTTGCCGAAACTGATGCCCATAGCGGTGTTTCTGGCGGTAATACTCGGCTTGTCAAGACTGGCTCGCGACAAGGAATTGACGGCAGTGACGGTTTCGGGCAGTGGCCGCCGGGTTGAACTAGTATCGGTATTGCAGTTTTCCTTTATATTTTCCCTGATCGTATTTGCCACCAGTTTTTATATCTCGCCCTGGGCTGCGCAGAATACGGAACAACTGAAAGCCAGGGCTGAAGTGGAAGCGGACACCGCCGGCATCTCGGCAGGTAATTTCAACGAGATGAGCAAGGGAGAACGGGTCATCTATATTGAACAATCCTCAAGTGACAGGAACCGGATGGAGAATGTTTTTCTGCAAGCCAGGCAGGGCCGGAAGACCAGCGTGATTAATTCGAACAGTGCAGGCTATAAGAATATTGAAGATTCGGGAGACAAATACATTTTATTTGAAGACGGACGGCGTTATACGGAGACTTCCGACGCGTTGGACTATCGTATCACCCGGTACAAAACCTACGCCGTTCTGGTTGAACAGGACGAGCAGGAAACCGAATACGTCAAATTGGAAGCGTTACCTACGTCGACATTGATCGGTTCCGACAGTCCCAAACACAAGGCCGAATTACAGTGGCGCCTTTCATTTGTAATTTCATCGCTGTTACTACCCGTACTTGCGGTTGCCCTGAGCCGTTATTCTTTCAGTGAACAGAAATACCTGTCGGCATTCGTGGCCGTGCTGATCTACATCATTTACAGCAATTTGCTGGGTATAGCGAAAACCTTGCTGAAAAGAGATGAAATCCCGGCGCATATCGGTTTATGGTGGGTACACCTGGCACTGCTCACCCTGATTGTCCTGGTCTTTCAAATTCCGCGGTTGCGGCTGAGAAAGAAAAGGATGCCTGCCGGGGCAGTTCCCTGATAGATGAAAATCATACAGCGGTATTTCATCGTTAACCTGGTGTGGACAACCGCGCTTGCCCTGGCGGTCCTGGTCGGGATATTCGCGTTCCTGTCACTGATCGACCAACTGGAAGATGCCGGGCAGGGAAATTATGATACCTACCAGGCTATCACCTACGTCATTCTGACCCTGCCGCGGCTGGCGTACGAGATACTTCCGATTGCTGCGATGATTGGGGGCATGACAAGCCTGGCGCAGCTTTCCAGGAACAGTGAACTCGACGTGATCAGGCTTTCCGGCGTGTCGGAATATTCACTCGCCGGGTTAATGGGAATATCGGCCCTGGCCATCGTCCTGTTCTCTATCTTCATCGGTGAATTTGTCGTGCCGGCCAGCGAAAAAACAGCCAGGTATCAACGCTCCATCGCATTGACGGAACAGGTCGCCATGAAGACAAAATACGGCTTCTGGGCCAGGGACGGGAACAGTTTTATCAATATACGCAAGATATTGCCCGGCAACGTGATTGAGGAAGTTTACATCTATGAGTTCGATGACCGGGACAGGCTGCGCAACAGTATTTTTGCGAACAATGCCCGCTATACCGATGATCGCTGGGTGCTTGAAGAAGTCGAAAAGACTATCATCGACGGTACCGGTGTCAGACGGGAGGAATACAAAACGGCGGCCTGGGAGTCATGGGTCAATGATAATTTGATCAACCTTGTCATAATCAACCCCCAGTACATGTCCTTGTGGAACCTGTACAGCAGTATCCGGGTGCTGAAATCGAATTCACAAAACACGACAACCTATGAGCAGGCTTTATACGGAAAACTGATCAGGCCGTTTACGATCATCGCGATGATTGTATTGTCCATACCGCTGGTTGCCGCGCGCAGCCGTACCGGCGGGCTGGGACAACACGCCTTTACCGGTGCGTTAATAGGCATTAT
The DNA here is from genome assembly GCA_965116495.1 of Gammaproteobacteria bacterium. Taxonomy (GTDB): domain Bacteria; phylum Pseudomonadota; class Gammaproteobacteria; order Eutrophobiales; family Eutrophobiaceae; genus JAAXHV01. The sequence goes on from OZ220696.1 coordinate 3,082,201, forward strand.
CTTCTATTTTTGCAATTCCGCGTCCAGTCACATCGGTATCGTCTACGGTATCGGTCCGTTCATCAGTGCGGCTGTTCCGACCCTGCTGCTGTGCGCGGTTTTGCTCTGGCTGTTTTTCCGGCAACAACCAGGATAGTTCCGGAAAACCGATCATGGAACGCCAGTCGGTCTCTGTCAAACAGACACCAGAGAAATCCAGCGCCAAGTCCGGATAAAGACACGGTAGCAAGAAAGAACCTCAAGGTCAGGTTTTTCCAGCCGGGTTGCGCACTGCCCGGGGTTAGTAAATATATATGCCAGGCGCGCATTCCAAGGGTTTGCCGTCCTTTTTTCCATTGCCAGACGAAATAGAAATAAGTGATGAGCAACAGGAAAGCGGAATAAAACAGGTTGTTCGCGGCAAAGGCTTCCCCACCCGCCACGGGCAGCGCAAGCACCGTAGCAAAAAACAGCACGGAAAACAGCAGGCAGCAATCATAGACAATGGCCATCAACCTGCGCCGCAGACCGCAATTGCTATAACCGTTGCAAGTCAAATTCGACACCCCATTCCGGCCGGCCGCCTAAGATTACCACTTGTGTTTGCATTTAGATATACTGCACGAATATCCTGGAGAAAATCCATTTTTCCGTTGTCTAACGTATTAGTGGATTTGACCATGAGCAGATGATTATAAAGCTATGCCTGTAAATATGTTGTCCCGCCGCGTTCTGTTTCCTGTCTGTTCGGCAGTTCTTGCATTGCTTGCCGGCACGGCAATCCCCGGCGCATCCCCGGCCGCTCCGGTATTTGCCATTCCGGGCAAACTGGTTGATGTCGGCGGTTACCGGCTGCATATATATTGTGAAGGCAAGGGTCTGCCTGCAATCATCTTCGATTCGGGAACGGGCGGTTTCTCACTGGAGTGGGCACGAGTACAAAAAGTCCTGTCCCGCCGGACTCGTGTATGCTCTTATGACCGGGCAGGCTACGGTTGGAGTGATATGGGTCCGTTACCGAGGACCAGTGAGCGTATTACTGGGGAACTGCATACTTTACTGGTCAGGGCTGATGAGACCGGGCCCTACATCCTGGCCGGGCACTCATTCGGTGGTTACAACGCACAGTTGTTTGCCAGAAATTACCCGGAGGAGACGGCGGGCCTTGTCCTGATCGATTCCTCACATCCGGAACAGATAGATCGAATGCCAAGCAAGAAGTCGGCTACGCCCGCAAGATCCATGCCCGGTGCGCGCAGCTATATCGTAACCAAGCATATCATGCATCCCAACTTTCCCGATGAGATGGCGCTGATAGCCAGCCGGATTATGAACAGCTGGCATCACACGTCGACATGGCGCGAGGAAATGATGGTGTTTCCAATGAGCGCAAAACAGGTATTGGCCTCCAGACCGATGCCGGCAGTCCCGGTTGTCGTGCTGACCCGCGGCCGGCGCATATGGCCGAACAATGCGTATGGCGATGAAATGGAGCGGGTCTGGATGGAGTTGCAGGATGAACTGTCCCAACTCAGCGATAACTCAGTGCATCTGATTGCGGAGCGGAGCGGGCACTCGATTCACCTGGACCAGCCGGGAATCGTCATCACTGCAATGCAGACCATGCTGGATGCAAATTTCACCCGAAAATAGTGAGTGACGGGGAGAAAACGGGTGAACGGGGTCAGGTCGCACATTGCACATGCAAGGAAATAAGTGTGAAGCTGGACAAACTTGTGCATGTGCAATGTGCGACCTGACCCCGTTCACCACACTTCATTTGGCGCTCCCTAGGGGAATCGAACCCCTGTTTCCGGCGTGAGAGGCCAGCGTCCTGGGCCGCTAGACGAAGGGAGCCCTGTTCGTACCGATATTATAATAAGTCATGACCAAAAGCCACGAGAAAGTCACCTATCTGCGTCACGAGCCCAAAATCATTCCTCGTGAAGAACACAATATATCCAAGAACAATATCAGTGACGGCGCCCTGAAAGTATTGTACCGGCTGAAAAATGCCGGCTTTTCCGGCTACCTGGTCGGGGGAAGTGTGCGCGACCTGTTACTGGGGCGGGAACCCAAGGACTTTGACGTGGTGACGGACGCCACTCCGGGACAAATCAGGGAACTGTTCCGCAACAGCCGCCTGATCGGTCGCCGTTTCCGGCTTGCCCATGTTCACTACGGGGATGAAATCGTCGAGGTGTCCACTTTTCGTGCACCACATCACATCGATGGTGGTGAAGGGCATGTTATCGATGGCCGGATAATACGCGACAACGTGTACGGGAGCATAGATGATGATGTCTGGCGCCGGGATTTTACCGTCAATGCGTTGTTCTATAATATCGGTGACGAGTCCGTGGTTGATTACGTCAACGGGATGCAGGATATCCGATCCTGCTGCATAAGGCTTATCGGCGACCCGCGTCAGCGTTTTGTCGAAGACCCGGTACGCTTGTTACGGGCGGTGCGGTTTGCGACCAAGCTGGGTTTCAGGATCAGTCCCGATACCGAGAGACATATCCCTGACCTGGCATCCTCGTTGAGCGGTATTGCCCCCGCGCGTTTGTTCGAGGAATGCCTGAAAATGTTTTTTAACGGTTATGCGCTGCAGTCATTCGAACAGTTGCGCCATTACCGCCTGTTCGGTGAATTGTTTCCGCAAACGGAAGAAGCCCTGACTCACCAGCAGGGCGGGTTTCCCCATACGCTTGTCGCCAACGCACTGCGCGATACCGATAAACGGCTGGTGGAAAACAAGCCGGTAACACCGGGATTTCTGCTCGCCGCCTTGTTATGGTTGCCCATGGACAGGCTGGCCCGGGACCACGTGGCCCAGGGGATGAGCGAAATGAATGCGGTCATGCTTGCCGGCGATATCGTGATTTCCAGGCAAACCAGCAGTACCTCGGTGCCGCGTCGCTTTACCCGCCTGGCCCGGGATATCTGGCAAATGCAAATCCGCCTGGCGCGGCGTTCAAACCGCCGCCCGCACAGGTTGCTTGAGCATCCCCGGTTCAGGGCCGCCTATGATTTTTTACTGCTGCGCGCAGAATCGGGGGAAGCGGTCGCTGAGCTGGCAGACTGGTGGACGCAGTTTCAACAGAAAAACCCCGTGAAAAAGGGACACTCCGGAACCAGGCGCAAGAGCCGCAAGAGACCCCGGGCGCAGCATCCAGGATAAGGTGCATGGAAAGCTACATCGGGTTGGGCAGCAATCTTGATAACCCACAGTTACAGTTGACCACTGCCCTGGCGGGGCTGGACGGTATCCCGGATTCTACCCTGGTGAAGTACTCCTCATTTTACAGGAGTAAACCGGTAGGCCCCGATAATCAACCGGATTTCATCAACGCAGTCGCGTTGCTCAACTCCGGGTTGACGGCACTGCAACTCCTGGGCCGGTTGCAGTCGATTGAAAACCGGCACGGCCGCATTCGGGATGGACAGAGATGGGGGCCGCGCACGCTCGATCTCGATATGTTAATGTATGGTAACGAGATCATAAACGAGCCTGAATTAATGGTGCCCCACCCTGAAATCAGACATCGGAACTTTGTATTGATACCGCTGCTGGAACTGGCCCCCGACATACGGATTCCGGGCCTGGGCAGGGCAGATGATTTACTGGCCGAAGTCGGCCGTGCAGGTATAACAAAGCTGGGCGAATATAATGCCGATTGATAAAGACACTTTCGGGTATATAGTCGTGGAAGGGCCGGTTGGTGCCGGTAATACAGCGCTGGCAAGACGCCTGGCGGACAGCCTGGACATTCACCTGTTGCTGGAACGCGTCATCGGCAATCCCTTTCTGGAGGATATTTACCGGCACCCGGGTTCCGCCGCATTATCGGCGCAGTTACACTTTTTATTCGAGCACGTAAAGCAGGTCCGGGCGCTCCGGCAAGCTGACCTGTTCACGCCCAACCAGGTTGCGGATTTCCTGATCCAGGCGAACAGGGTATTTGCCGAGGCCACATTGAGCCCGGACGAGCTGGACTTGTACTACCAAGTCTACAACATCCTGCTGGATGATGCTCCCGTTCCTGACCTGGTTATCTATTTGCAGGCGCCTGTCGAAGTGATGATAAAGCGTATCCGCGCCCGGAGCGGAGCCCATGAGATAAAGATTGACCGGGAGTACCTGCAAAAGATTTCAGATGCATACACTGACTTTTTCTATCATTATGATGCTTCATCGTTGTTGATTGTCAACACGGCAGACCTGGACTTCACCGGTGAGGATGGTGGCTATGAGGTGTTGCTGAATTACCTGGAAGGGCTCGGCCAGGGGCGTCAATACTTCAACCCTCAGGAACTATGACTGAAAAAATTACAATCAGCCACCTGCACGGGCTGAAACAGGCACGGGAGAAAATTGTCAGCCTGACCGCGTATGACGCAAGTTTTGCGGTAATACTGGATGCTGCCGGCATTGAAATCGCCCTGGTGGGCGATTCGCTGGGCATGGTTCTGCATGGTGAAGGAGATACCCTGGCCGTTTCCATGGATGACATGGTTTACCACAGCAGAATAGTCAGTCAGGCCTGTCGGCGCGCGCTGGTTGTTGTCGATATGCCTTATAGAAGTTATGAAACCCGGGCGCTGGCGTATGACAATGCCCGGAGACTGGTGGAAACGGGTGGGGCCGAGGTGGTCAAGCTCGAAGGCGGGGTGGAGCAGGCAGCCACTGTCGAGCTATTGGTCAGCCGGGGTATCCCCGTATGCGGACACGTCGGATTACAGCCGCAATCCGTAAAGGAATACGGCGGATACAAGGTCCAGGGCAGGGAGAAACAACAGGCCGAACACATCATGGCCGGCGCCAGGGCTTTGCAGGCAGCCGGAGCCTGCATGCTGGTGCTGGAATGTATACCCGCGACCCTGGGCGGACGTATCAGCAGGGAGCTGACAATTCCGACGATAGGTATAGGGGCGGGTGTAAACTGTGACGGGCAGGTATTGGTGGTATATGATGTACTGGGTCTGTCGGGGCGTTCCCCGCATATGGCTAAAAATTTCCTGGATGAGACAGGGAGCATCCAGGCAGCCGTGAAGGAATACGTTCGCGCGGTAAAAATCGGGGCGTTTCCCGGACCGGAACACTCGTTCAGTTAAATACAAATGGGAATATCGAGCCGGCAACACGTGGATGAACATATTACTGCGCCCTTTACCGGGACGCCGATTATGCAAACCGTGTCGAGTCTGGCCGGATTGCGTTCCGTCATCGGCAGGTGGAAGAGGTCGGGATATACCATTGCCCTTGTCCCTACCATGGGGAACCTGCATAACGGACATATTTCATTGCTCAACCACGCCCGCGAATGTGCCGACAGAACAGTGCTGAGTATATTTGTCAACCCGATACAGTTTGGTAAAGGGGAGGATTACGACAAATATCCCAGTACGCTGGCCGATGACAAGAATAAACTGGAAAAATACGGGCTTGACCTGTTGTTCACTCCCGACCTCAAGCAACTGTATCCCGGCGGCACCGATATCGACACCCGGATTAACGTGCCTGAACTATCAAACATACTGTGCGGCGAGTCCAGGCCCAACCATTTCTCCGGTGTTGCCACCGTGGTCGCAAAACTGCTGAGCAACGTTCAACCGGACATGGCTTTTTTCGGCGAAAAGGATTACCAGCAACTGTTGGTTATCAAGCGGATGGCGAGTGAACTGTGTCTGCCTGTCGATATCGTCGGTTTGCCCATTGTGCGGGAACCCGACGGGCTGGCGATGAGTTCACGCAACGCCTACCTGGCCCGGAATGAACGGCGTAAGGCGCCGGAAATTTATCTGACCCTGAAAGCCGTTGCCGAGAGCTTGCGGCACGGCAACAAAAGTATGGATGAAATCGAAAAAGAGGCGCTGGGCAGGCTGGAAAAAGCCGGGTTCAGGCCGGAATACGTCAGTATCAGGCGCACCGAAGATCTGCGCATGCCGACACCCGGCGACACCCGCTTATCAGTCCTGATCGCCGCCTGGCTGGGTCCTGCCCGGTTGATCGATAACCTCAAAGTCCGGATTACATCCTGACAGGACGCTTTTGTAATTTTCTTTGCAGGGTTCGCCTGTGCATGCCGAGCCGGCGCGCGGCAGCCGAGATGTTACCGTCACACTCCGCCAACGTCGTGTGAATGTGCTCCCATTCCACTCTGGCCAGAGGCACGGGTTTATCCCTTAGCTCCACGTTCGTATCCCCCGACTCACGAGTGATTGCCGCCATGATCTCATCCGCATCCGCCGGTTTGGTCAGGTAATGGACGGCGCCGAGTTTTATGGCTTCTACGGCAGTGGCAATACTCGCATAACCCGTTAATACAATGATGCGGATGTCCTGGTTGACGGAAAGCAGTTCCGGGATTAATTCAAGGCCTGAGTCATCGCCGATACGCAGGTCGACCACGGCCAGATCAGGGATGATGTCACGCGCCGTCGGCAAGGCAGTCTGGCGGTCTAACGCTACGGAGACAGTGAGACCGCGCCTGGAGAGCGCCCGCGCCAGGATATCGCAGAAGATCTCATCATCATCTACAAGCAGCAGTTTTTCAGCCCGCATCATGTGCAAGTATCTGGTTCAAGGGCAGGTCAATTTGCGTGCGCAGGCCGCCGGATGCCCGGTTGGAAAATGATATTTCTCCGCCCAGCCGTTTCAGAGTGGTCTGCGCCAGGAACAGGCCTATGCCCAGGCCCTTTACCGACGTCTTGTCCGTCAGAATTTTGTTGCCCAGTTCAGACCGGTAACCTTCCGGGATACCCTGCCCATCGTCAATGACGCCAATCACCAGGTGAGCGGCCGTCCAGTTTCCCGTTAATTCAACGCGCGACCTTGATGCCTCAGCCGCATTATTCAATACATTGATGACGGCCTGGCCCAGTGACCTGTCTGCAATGATCAGCGGCGCAGGCTGAATCCCGCGGCACTCAACGTTGATAATGACCTCACTTCTCGTTTTTTGCCATTCCTCGAACAAGTTGCTGAGAAAGTCTGCGACAGAGACAATATGACCTGAATCCGCCTGTAACTGTCCGGCGTCGGACGCCATATTCGCCAGGATGGTCTTACACCTGTCCAGTTGTTCTCTCAGGATATTCAAATCGCCGCCTAATTCCTCCCGGTCAGTGTATTGTTCCTGCATCTCCCTGGTTAAAACTGCCATCGTCGACAATGGTGTCCCCAGTTCATGGGCCGTGCCGGCGGCCAGGGTCCCCAGGGTCAATATCTGCTCAGCCCGCAGTGCGTCTTCACGGGCGGCTGCCAGCGCCCGGTCCCGTTGCCTGAGGGCGTGGGCGATGCGCGAGACGAAAAAAGCGACCAGCCCGGCGCTTAATATAAATCCGTACCACATTCCCCAGACGTGTAACTGGACACCGCTGTGGTCGGCGTGTTGATCGGTGACGGGCACATGAAAAAACATCAACAGCGTGTAACTGAGCACGGCCGCCAGGGCAATCAGGGCGCTGAAAACCGGCCGAATGGCGGCGGCGGCAAAAATGACGGGCAGGATAAACAGAAAAATAAAGGGGTTGGCGGAGCCTCCCGTGAAATACACAAGCAGGGTCAATGCCGCCACGTCAACGAGCAACTGGCCCAGGAACACCCGGTCGGGGATTTCCGTTCTGTTGCGCAGACGTAACCAGGACAACAGGGTAAACAAGGCGAGAGCAGTGATGATCAGTAATACCGGGGCAGCAGGCAGGTCTACCGCGAACACCTGTTGGAGGAATACCAGTGCAAGCACCAGGCCGCCGATCGCAATGAAACGAATCAGCAGCAGATATTTGAGGTTGTTCAGCATTGGACCGTCACGGCAGCTTCCAATCGCCAGTCTAACATTAACCAATCTTCCCGGTCCGGTTTTGCGCCTGCGACAATTTGTCGCATTCCTGCAGTGCGTGTTTTTCCCTAAAATTTCAAAAAAACCATCCCTGCGCCAGCACGTAACCATAGAAAGTATGAAAACTGCATTAAACCAATTAATCGCGGCCCTGTTGCTCACGGCTAATTTCGCCGGCATCCAGGTACGCGCAGACAGCGCCGGTCCTTCGCTGAACAACGCCGCAGCTCATGCGCCCATCGGTGTCATGGGCGATCATGCCCACGACAAGGGTGAATGGATGTTGAGCTACCGCTTCATGCATATGGATATGCAGGGAAACCGCACAGGTACGGACGCCATTGATGCGGACTCCATTGTAACCGGGATGCCGAACCGCTTCTTCGGCAGGCCCATGCAACCCCCCACCTTGCGAATTGTCCCGATAAAAATGAATATGCAGATGCACATGTTCGGGGCGATGTACGCGCCCGCGCAATGGCTGACCCTGATGGTGATGGGGATGTATGTAGAAAAGGAAATGGAACACGTTACCTACATGGGTGGCAGAGGCACGACCCGGCGCGGCAGTTTCAAGGTGAAAACAGACGGTATCGGCGATACCGGGTTGTCCGGACTGATCAAAATCCACGACGGTCATATCCATGACGTCCATATTAACGCAGGCATCAGCCTGCCGACCGGGTCCAACACCAGGACCCACGAAATCCTGACTCCCCCGGGTACGCGGCCGACAGTGCGCGTGCCGTATGCCATGCAGCTAGGCTCCGGGACCTATGACCTGATGCCTGGCATTACCTGGAACGGCCGCGCGGAAAAATGGTACTGGGGCGGCCAGTACCTGGGCACATTCAGGCTCGGTGATGACGAGGGTTACTCCCTGGGTGACAAGCATACCCTGAGTGCCTGGCTGAACTACCAGTGGCAACCTTTTATCAGCACAGCCTTGCGGCTGCAATACGACGCTCTGGGTAGAATTGACGGTATGGATCCGGACATCGCAGGTCCGGTACAGACCGCTGACCCGGACAATTACGGCGGTGATGTGGTGAACCTGAACCTCGGTGTCAACCTGGTGGGCCAAACCGGTGGCCTGGCGGGCCAGCGCCTTGCCGTTGAAGCGAGCCTGCCGATACACCGCGATCTGAACGGCCCGCAGATGGAAACCGACTGGACCATCACCGCAGGCTGGCAATATGCATTCTGACCGGATGACAGAATCGGCCTGATCACATCTCCCGGACGGCAGGTTGTCCAATACCGCCGCAGGCATGTAAAATCCGGGGTCAGAGTAAAAATTCTGGTACCAACCGGCGGCGCTGGTTCGCCGCCTGAATTTTTACTCTGACCCCAAATATCTGCTAAGCTGGTTCGGTGACTTCAAACCATGAAGGCCTGTTGTGAAACGACCCGACCAGATAACTGCGTGCCTGATCATCATCGGCAATGAAATTCTGTCCGGACGCACCCAGGATGCAAACCTGGCGATTGTCGGCAAGAAATGCGATGCCCTTGGGATCCGTCTTACCGAGGCCAGGGTCATACCCGACGATGAGGCAAATATCATCACAACGGTCAACGCCTGCCGGGCCGGTTTTACTTATGTTTTTACCACCGGCGGCATCGGTCCCACCCATGACGACATCACCGCGGCTGCCATCGCCCGTGCATTCGATGTTGAACTGGAACGCAACAGCGAAGCCGTAGCAGCAATGGACCGCTATTACGAGCCCGGCCGTTTAACCGAAGCCCGGCTGAAAATGGCGGACATACCGGCGGGCGCCCGGTTGATAGACAATCCTGTCAGCGGCGCGCCGGGGTTTCAGCTTGAAAATGTGCTGGTGCTGCCCGGTGTCCCCGCCATCATGGAGGCCATGTTCGATGGGCTGACCGACTGGCTGGTGGGAGGCGATCCCATTCTCACGGACAACGTCACCACCAACCTCGTCGAAAGCGTGATAGCCGACGACCTGGGCACCCTGCAGGAGAGGTACCCCGACGTCAGCATGGGCAGCTACCCGTATTTCAGGAAGGGAAAACTCGGGGTGAACCTGGTGCTGCGCGCGACGGATGCGGTCCGTATGGAGGCTGCCGCAGACGAACTCAGGACAGCTATTGTCCGGCTCAACGGCAAGGTGCTGAACCAGCGCCCCCCGTTATGACGTGATGAAAATCGACGACGGCATCACTGCAAAACGTTCCGCCTGGTCGTTCGGCGCGGAGGTGGCGGAAGCATTCCCGGATCACGCTGAGCGCTCCATCCCCTATTACCGGGACGGGCATGAACTCATCTGCTGCCTGAGCGATTTTTTCGTGGCGCCGGACAGTACCGTGTATGACCTGGGCTGCTCAACCGGTGATCTGCTGAAGATGCTGGCTGCTCACAACCGGCATAAACCCGATGTGCGCTGGCTGGGGCTGGACAAGGAACAGGCCATGATCGATCGCGCCCGCAAGACCTGCACCGGCCTGGATAACGTGGAACTCCATTGTGAGGATATTCTGACCTGTGCGTTCGATAAACCCGACATGATCATTGCTTATTACACGATCCAGTTTATCCAGGAAAGGCACCGGCAGGCGCTGTTCGACAGGATATACCAGTCCCTGAACTGGGGCGGGGCATTCATCCTGTTTGAAAAAGTGGGCGCCCCTGATTCCCGTTTCCAGGACATGATGTCCTGCCTGTACCAGGAGTTCAAACAAGGTAAAGGCTTCAGTTCCGAAGAGATATTGAACAAGGAAACAAGCCTGAAAGGCGTGCTCAAACCGTTCTCCACGGCCGGCAACCTGGGCCTGCTTGAGCGGGCCGGTTTTGTTGATGTCATGACCATCATGAAATATGTCAGCTTCGAGGGCTTCCTGGCTATCAAGTAACCAGCTTCAATCTGAAACATTTGCCGGAGAATGGTGGAAGGAGTAAGCCACAGAGCCTGGAAGGAAAGATTAACCAGGCCGGTAACGTCGCGATCATGACTTTCCGTATTAATAACACTGGCAAAGCAGGTAAATTTGGACTAGCATTGCAGGGCTGAACCCGACATATTGACTGGAACATGGATACAGATACATCCCCCGCAATCGAGCGCGCAGACCGCACAGACCAGGAAGACCGTGACGTCGAGACCAAGGTCGTCCACACCAATTGCCGCGCCTGCGGCCATGCCGGCTGCGGCGTCTTTGTCACGCTGGAAGACGGCAAGGCCGTCAAGATCAAGGGTGATATGGATCACCCCATCAGCAAGGGCTACCTGTGCCGGAAGGCAAGAGGCTTCATCGCTGATTTGCAATACCACAAGGACCGCTTGTTGTACCCCCAAAAGCGGGTCGGAGAACGCGGCGAGGGCAAGTGGGAAAGAATTACCTGGGACGAAGCCCTGGGCACCATTGCCGAAAAATTCAATACGATCAAGGCGGAGAACGGACCGGAGTCGGTTATCTTCGGGCATGGCACCGGGCGCAGCCATCACCGCTTTGTCTACCGGGTCGCGAACATGTTCGGTTCCCCCAATGTGCTGGCGAACGGCCACGTCTGTTACCTGCCGAGGCTGGCCGTGTCCAAGCAACTGGGCATGTCGGTCCCCATTGTGGATTATGACAATAACCCCCAGTGCATCATGTCCTGGGGCAGCAATACCATAAAGTCCAATCCCGACGAATATATCGGCGTCAACCTGGGCCTGAATCTCAAACGCAAACCCAGCTACATCGTCGTCGACCCCCAGCGCACCCAGTTGGCGGAAAAGGCGGATATATGGCTGCAACTGCGGCCCGGCACGGACGTCGCGCTGGCCATGGCCATGATGCACGTGATGGTCAAGGAAGACCTGTACGACCGCCATTTCGTCGAGAACTATACAACGGGCTTTGACAAGTTCTGCGAGCGCCTGGAAGAGTTCGCGCCCGAAGTCGGCGAGGAGATTTCCTGGGTGCCGAAGGAAAAGATCATCGAGGCCGCCCGGCTGTTCGCACGGACCAAACCCGCCGCCATCCAGTGGGGCGTCGGTATCGAACACGGCGTCAATTGTTCAAACTCGGATCGCGTGCTCATTTACATGTCGGCGCTGACCGGCAACCTGGATGAACCCGGCGGCAATGTCATGTTCGGCCCCCCGCCCGGCCTGCCGCGCATGGAGTTCTGCGGCAACCAGTTCCTGGACAGTATCGACAAGATGCTCGGCGGCACCCGCTACCGGCTGGCGGCGTCAATCAACCGCATTACGCCCCATGTCATCTGGGACGCCATTGAGACAGGCGAACCCTACCCGGTCAGGGCCATGCTCATCATGGGCAGCAACCCGCTGGTGGTCAGGGCGAATACGTCACGGGTGTATGAATCGCTGAAGAAGGTCGAATTCCTGGTGGTGGCGGATATCTTTCCCACCCCGACAACGGAACTTGCGGACATCGTCCTTCCCGCGAAGACCTGGATGGAGTTCGATAATATCGCGGATTACTGGAAATCCCACGGCTATATCTTCCCCAGGCCCAAGATCGTGGATGCCCCGGGCGAGGCAATGGCCGATGTCGAGATCCTCAACGAACTGGGCAAGAAACTGGGCTTCGAGGATTCCTTCTGGGAGAACTACGAAGAGTCCCTGGACTATATCCTCGAACCTGCCGGGGTCACCTGGGAAGAATTCAAGGAGATGGATTACCTGCGCAATGAGCCCAGATACAGGAAATACGAGACCGAGGGGTTCAAGTCCGAGTCCGGCAAGCTGGATTTCTACATACAACAGAACAAGGACTGGGGCTACGACCCGTTACCGTTTCACCAGGAACCGCCGGAGAGCCCGGCCAGGGAACCGGAATTTCTGGAAAAATATCCCCTGGTACTGACCACCGGGACCCGCGTCCAGGAATATTTCGGGTCCGAACACCGGCAAAGCCCGCTGCTCCGCAAGACACACCCCGATCCCCTGTTGACTATCCACCCGGATACGGCTGCGGCAAGAAACATAGAGCATGGCGACTGGGTTTACATTGAAAGCCCCCGGGGCAAGGTGAAACACAAGGCAAAGGTCAGCGACGGCGTCGACCCGCGCGTGGTGGCCGCCGAGTTCGCCTGGTGGTACCCGGAACGGCCCGCGCCGGACTACGGCTTCCGGGAATGCAACATCAATTTCCTCACCGACGACCTGAACGTCGGCCCCGAATCAGGTTCCACCAACCTGAAAGGCCTGATGTGCGAGGTTAGTAAGATACAGAGTCAGACCAGTTCAGCCTGACTTAAGCTCAGGTCCGACCCTATCCTGAGTATCATAAAATCATCGCCTCAACACCATGTATATGCCGATGCCGATCAGCGTTGCGCATATGATATGGTAGAAGTACAGGCGTTCATCCAGGAACAAAATTGCCATGATGGCTGCAAAGATCGGGATCAGGTTGATGAACATACCGGCCCGGCTCGGCCCGATGAGCTGGTTTCCCCGGTTCCACATCAGCGTGCCCAGCAGGGTCGACACCAGTGACATGGCGATGATGGCGTAGATAGCGGTCGCGCTGAGCGGTACCGGTTTGTAGACAAGGGTTTCAATGACATAGAACGGGAGCAGGATCAGACAGCCCGTGAGGATGATCATGAACAGCGCTACGGATGGGCTCAGGGACTTCGGGATTTTCCTCAGGCTGATCGCGTAAAGCGAGTAACCCGTCGAACCCAGCAGTATCAGGATATCTCCCTTGTTGAATTGCAGGTGGAGCAGCGCCGTCAGGTCCATCCTGGTAATCATGACTATCACGCCCATGAGTCCAAACGCAACGCCGCACCACTGTGACAGGCGCAGCCGGTCGTACAGGAGCAGCATGGCAAGCAACACGGTGATCACGGGCTGTATGGAGTTGATGATGGAGGCATTGATCGCGGTGGTGAAGTTCAGGCCGATCATCAAGAGAGTCGCGCTCAGAATCATGGTACCGCCAAGCAGGGCAAGTGACCCGATGTGTTTGCGGATATGCAGCGCATTCGCTTTCAGCCCCGGATAGATGAACGGTAACAGGACGAGCGCCCCAAGCACCCAGCGCCAGAAAGACAGCCCCACCGGCGGCACTTCGGTGTGAATCCCGCGCCCCACCACGTGGGCAAAGGCAAAGGTAGCCGAAGCCAGGGTCAGCACCAGGCAGGCGTGTAACCCGGCGCGGGACCGGAATATGTTGATATTTTCTTTGGCAGGTAAGGGCATAAGCGATCGAATCAAAACAACGCCCGCGACTTCATTACCCGGTACCTTGCTCTGTGTTAATACGCAACGGATTCAACCAGGCAATATTTCTACCACTTCGAAACGCTGATCACCGGTGGTTCCGGCATTTTTTCAGCCAGCAGCCAGCGGCGCAATCCAGGTCGTACACTGGAAGAACATGGCTATCGTTCGAATATGCCGGGCCAGTTGTGCATCCGTCAACGGCAATGCCGGCGGTTGAGGATTTGTGTTTACGATGGACAGTTCGCTTTCGGTGGGGCTGGGGCGGTCGAAGAAGTGGTGGTAGCCGTCGACCTTGCCCTGCTCGTCCAGGTTGGCCTCCGGGTCAAGAAATGTCCGGTCCGCGTCCTTCAGCACCTCCAGGGACTCATTGAACGCTTGTTTGCTTTCCATATAACTTGTTAATCAGCATTTATTTTTCAAGAGGATGGCAACCGGATCAAGGCGCGCATCAGGCCGCGGCAGCCGTCGTTCTCTCGCCCAGGAAGTCCAAGTATGTGCGGAAAGAGTCTGACACGTCCTGTTCGCTAAGTCCAAACTGTTCCGGCGAATACTCGTGCCTGCCATGCTTGTCTTTCTGCTCCTGAAGCAGGAATTCCTGCATGTTCTGCTGTGCAACGTAACTCAAGTCCCAACCGAAACACCGATAGATTGACCTGACCACTCCCAACTGGTCTTGGATAAAGTCTTCAAACTGCACGTCTATGATCTGATCGTCCTTGCCAAGCAGACTCCTGTCCTCGACAAAGCGATTGAAATACGACGACCAGATTTGCAGACTTTCTCTTGCTGTTCTTGCGCTGTCCTCGTGGTCGGTATAGAGAGAACGTACCGACGTGAGCAGACTTGCCACGGAGGGCACGATACTGGCCGGATGGCGGTGTGTCATGATTACCCTCTTCCATCCCAGGGTCACTTAACCCGTACCACTGTTGCAAAAAGTAAATCCGCAACATCACTTCTGCCGGTATGGGATGCCGGCCCTGTCCGGGCTTGGGATACTTCCTCAATAGCGGCTTCAGTAGCTTGTCCCAGGGCAGAATCGCATCCATCTCGGTAAGAAACCGCTCTTTGCGGGTCTTCTTCTTAACTGAAAGCTACATTGAAGCATTCCTAGGCATCTGAGCGCATACATCTACGCTGTCACATTTCTGTAATCGCACAATATTAAACTCGTAGGCAAGTTATCGACACAAGATGTGTCGTTGCGTGCAAAGAGAAACTTGGCACTTCCTCACAGATTATGAATATCGTTCCGCGACCCCAGCATTTTCGTACTATCTGGATTTCGGACGTCCACCTCGGGACACGAGGATGTAAATCCGAATACTTGCTCAGTTTTCTGAAGTGGAACGAGTCGGATTTTCTCTACCTTGTGGGCGACATCATTGATGGCTGGCGGCTCAAAAATAACTGGTACTGGGAGCAATCCCACAACGACGTCATCCAGAAGATCCTGCGCAAGGCGCGAAAGGGCGTGCGGGTGGTCTACGTCCCCGGGAATCACGACGAGGCGGCCAGGGACTATACGGGACTGCACTTCGGCGGAGTCGCAGTGGAGCGCGAGGCCATCCACAAGACCGCCGACGGCCGGCGGCTGCTTGTCATTCACGGGGATGAGTTCGACTGTATCGTCCGGTATGCCCGCTGGTTGGCCCTGTTGGGAGACATCGGCTACCGCGCCGCGCTATCGATCAACAACCGCTTTAACTCGATACGGCGGAGACTTGGCTATCCCTACTGGTCGCTGTCCGCGTTCCTCAAGCACAAGGTCAAGAACGCAGTGGAACACATCAGCAATTTCGAGGGAGCCATCGCGGAGGAAGCCGGGCGGCGCAACGTGGACGGCGTCGTCTGCGGCCACATCCACCACGCCGAGATCCGCGATATCGGCGGCGTGCTCTACTGCAACGACGGCGACTGGGTGGAGAGCTGCACGGCGCTGGTAGAGCATTTTGACGGACGTTTGGAGATCCTTCACTGGGCGACGGTCGAAACCGGGGACGCGCTGGCGTTGGCGAGTTAGTTCCGTGCGTATCTTGATCGTCAGCGACGCCTGGTATCCTCAGGTGAACGGCGTGGTTCGCACCCTGAGTACGGTTACCAGCAATCTCCGCACCATGGGTAACACCGTCGAACTGGTGACGCCCGACCGCTACCGGACGGTGCCCCTCCCGACCTACAAGGAAATCCGTCTCGCGGTTTGGCCCTGGAATGACATGGGTCGCCGCATTGCAGCGTTCCAACCCTGCGCCATTCATATCGCCACCGAAGGCCCGCTCGGCATCGCCGCCCGGAAGGTCTGCCTGAAGCGGGGCTATCCGTTCACCACTTCATACCACACAAAGTTTCCAGAGTACCTGCACGCTCGAACCCGGTTCCCCACAGATTGGAGCTACGCGTTCTTGAGGTGGTTTCATGGCGCGGCGCAGCGAACGATGGTGGCGACCGGCTCGCTTCGCTCAGAGCTCGTGGCGAAAGGCTTCAAGAATCTGGAAATTTGGAGCCGCGGCGTCGATGTGGAACTTTTCCACCCGCGGCCCAAGCAAGAAACGCCCGATCCCCGCCCTCACTATCTATATGTCGGGCGCGTCGCCGTGGAGAAGAACATCGAAGCTTTTCTCGGACTCCCGCTCGATGGAACAAAGCTGGTCGTCGGGGACGGCCCGCAACTCGATCAATTGCGCCAGA
The DNA here is from genome assembly GCA_965116495.1 of Gammaproteobacteria bacterium. Classification (GTDB taxonomy): domain Bacteria; phylum Pseudomonadota; class Gammaproteobacteria; order Eutrophobiales; family Eutrophobiaceae; genus JAAXHV01. The sequence goes on from OZ220696.1 coordinate 3,098,927, forward strand.
GGTTCCCCGAGGTTCGTTTCCTGGGTGAAATGCATGGTGCCGAGCTGGCAGCAGCCTACGCGAATGCCGACGTCTTCGTCTTTCCCAGCCTGACCGATACCTTCGGTCTCGTGCTTTTGGAAGCGCTGGCCTCGGGCGTGCCCGTTGCGGCGTATCCGGTTACGGGTCCCAACGACGTGATCAATGGCCATCCCGTCGGCTGTCTCGATAAGGATCTGAGCCGCGCCATTCGAGGTGCCCTCGACATCGATCCCGCCCAATGCCGCAAGTTCGCCGAATCGCGCTCCTGGCAGGCGAGCACGGAGCAGTTCCTGAACGCCCTGCAGCGGTTCCAGCCGGCCGGCGGGTTCAATGCAGCTCAAGAAAAGATGTCCCAAGATGGTGGCGTCTGAAACCATTACATGTGCCTGAGGCTCATCTTCAAAGTTGAGGCAAATTGAGCCCCGCTTCTAATTGAACGCGACCGACTTCTTCCGGGAACCACCTCTGTAAGACAACCGCCATCGAAACTTCAACGCACCGTCATGTTCCTCTTGACCCCCTCCCCGTAGCCTGGTCCACCGCCCGTAACGGGTTTTTAAAGCAGTCAGTAAGGAAGCTCAATGTCCATTATGGGGAGATTTCAAAGCCGATTGTGACAGTTCCAACTTTGAGCGAATGGCTTTTGATTCTGACGATGCAGAAAGCCTGGTCGTCTTTAGTTTTATCCTGCCATTCTTGAATTCCTGAACTTCTTTAAGGCCGTCGAGCAATTCTGCCCCGATATCACGCTTATTCATGTTCAAATTTACCCATGCAACGCTCGAACGGCATGCTCCGGGTCTACGTCGAGAATTCTCAATAGGGCCCTAGCCGGTCCAGTCGGATTCCGGCGCCCTTGTTCCCAGTTTTCCAGCGTCCGCTTGCTGACACCGATTAACATGGCAAATTGGTTCTGGCTCAGTCCGATTTTTTCCCGGATTATCCTGGCCTCCGGTTCCGGCAACTTTGTGACCCTGGCAGCCGCTTTTTTTCCCTGGACAATATCGTCCATTTCCTGAACGCTGGCCAACAATTCATTAAACAGTTCATTTTTCATCTGTCCACCTCTCAACGATTGATTTCAGTTCTTTTACTTGTTCAGACGTTAGATCTTCCTGTTTAGTCTTTTGGTAAATGTACAGCATGTATATCTGCTCATTTTTCGTCATCCAGTAGTAAATCACCCTGACGCCGCCGCTCTTTCCACGGCCCTCCTGCCTCCAGCGGACTTTTCTCAGTCCTCCAGCGCCTTGAATAAGGTCGCCCATGCCCGGGCGATTGATTAAGGCTTCTTGAAGTTCCCTGTATTCATCATCGCCCATCAATTCTTTGATACGTCGTGAAAAGATACGGGTTTCTATGATTACCATGATTGCCAATTATACGTCAAAGGCGTATATTGTCCAAGTTGCTTCCTGATGGTCAAGACATAATTGTTATGTGTGTCCAATCAAAATCAACGGTAGATAGATAGCCTCTAGACTAGCTGGCAAGGCGGAAGTCGCCAGGTGACGGGCAGACCGGAATTTCTTGATTGCTTTGGTGATAAATATTATCTGTTCGTGGCACTGGACTCCATCGATCCGGTTCAGTTCCAGGAAGTTTGAAACAGGGAGGCTTATAATATTTCCCAGATAAGGTCAGATTAGTATTCAATTATGAAAAATATCACGACAGACAACATCTTTGAGGATATCGGTGTCGATAAACAGGAAGCCGCGAACATGAAAGTCCGTGCGGAATTACTGCTGGAAATCCGGGAATACATCCGTAAGAAAGGCCTCAAAAAGAAGGATGCCGCTGCTTTGCTGGGTATCAACCAGTCATATTTCTCCTTCCGGCACCAATCTTCTTCCATAAATATTCATCACAAAACAGAGACGGAAAAATTGGTTCTCAAATTTAAAATGTGATCCTCTAGTCCAGGGTACTTCCATATACCTGTTTAACGGGTATCGTATCCAAGTTAACCTCATCCAGACATCGAACATTCACTGTCCATATTTCAGGGTTGTCCCGTGGATGGCGAAAGGGCAAAAGGCCGCATACGGGGCAAACGTAATCGGTTGCCCTCATTGTGTGCCATTTATATTGAATTAATTCATCCAGGGGCGTGAATATCCGGATATCCTTTTCCTCAACCCGGTGGTTCAGTGCACCACGTTTTGTACAGACCGTACAGTCACAGACCCTGACGTGGTCAAGCTCCACACATACGGGGTCAGGTCGCACAATGCACACATGAAAGTACGGCCACAATAACCACACTGAAGTGTTTGTGCACTGTGCGACCTGGCCCCGTGCATCATCCCTCACTTTTCACTACACACAGACATGCCAGATACTGCCTTCGACATTGACTCTCTAGCCAGCGCCCTTCGATTCCAGTCGCTGTTAAACGACTACCACGCCTACATTCACGGCTCGCGTGGCAGGGCGACGGACGCAATTCCCGCGGGCCTATTCGGGACTGTGTACCAGCTGGCGCGCGCGAGTCGCATAGATGGGCGAATGCTCTGGGCCGTCATCGATTTCGAACTCACCTACCTGTCAATGATGCGCGACGTTCACGGTGCATTGAATGTCTGGGTGGGACGTTTCAATCCCGAGAAATCCATGCAGGCCTCGGTTCTCGACGACGTCAGTGCTTTCGCCGGAAAACTCGACATTCTCTACAATATGACATCCTTTACCCTCCGCTGCCGAGCGTTCTGGGACAAGGCCTTCGAGCCGGAAACGATACTTTCGCAAATATGCCGCCAACTGGCCTCTGCTCTCCACACACCTCCTCCAAGCGCTGGACTCCGTCGATGTGGACGATCTGGCCGACCAGCCGGGATTGCCCGACCTCGCCATTACGCCACCATCGCGCCCGACCGCTGATTCCATTCCACCGTTCCACGAACACTTAGTGCAGATAATCGACACACTCGACACTGTACGAACCTCGGAAGCTCATGGTACCGGTATGCTACGCAAGTCGTCCCTCTCCATGTTCCCGCTTCACGAGTCCAAGGACGCATGGTTGATTAACCACTGGAACATAGCCAACGGTTTCACTCACAGGCTACGCCGCACGTTGCTCGACCTTGATGATCAGACATGAATTCGAATCGCTGGGGGATGCACGTAGGAAGAGCGAAGCTTGGCGGATCTACTATAATGACCATCGTCCGCACATATCTCTGGGCCAACATACGCACGCATACAGTGTCAGGTCGCACGATGCACAAACACTTCAGTGTGGTTATCGTGGCGGCACCTTCACATGTGCATTGTGCGACCTGACACCGTGCATGACCCCTTGGCGGCAAATTAATTAGGGAGAAAAGAACAGTGAAGAAACGCGTATTTGTAAGTTTTGATTTTGATAACGACAGGCGGTTGAAAGACTTCATGATTGGTCAGTCTAACCTTCCAGACTCGCCATTCGAGGTCATAGACCACTCATTGAAGGAGGCTGCACCTGAGAGAGACTGGGAGGCAAAAGCCAATTCGGCGATAAAGCGGTCAGACATCGTAATTGTAATGGTGGGCCCTAAAACGCATATCGCGCATGGGGTTCTAAAAGAAGTCCAGTTGGCACGAAACGCCAACAAGCATATCGTGCAGATTATCGGTTATAAGAATGGAGATTATACGGCGGTACCAGGTGCAGGGCGACTTTATCGCTGGAATTGGGAAAACCTAAAAAGTCTACTGAATTAACGAGCGAAACGAAGATATGTCTGCCACTACCGCTGAGAAAGTAAGATTCGTTCGGGATTTGACGAAGGAGCTAAGAGAAGAGAACTTGGCCATATTCGCCGGCGCTGGTCTCTCCGTGCCCGCTGGCTTCGTGAACTGGGGCGAGTTGCTAAAACCTATTGCTGAAGATCTTGAGTTGGATATCGAGCGGGAAACAGCAGACCTGATTTCTCTTGCGCAGTATCATTGCAATGTGAATGGCGGAAATCGCAGCAAGCTGAATCAACTACTGATCGATCAATTCTGTAAGGATGCTAAATTAACTGATAATCACAAGATATTGGCGCGGTTGCCAATCAATACGTATTGGACAACGAACTACGACAGTCTAATTGAAACTGTCCTATCTGATGCCGGGAAGGTGCCCGACGTAAAGTATTCAAATAACCAGTTAGCCCAAGTTTACCAAGATTCACTGGCATTTAGTTGGATGTTGCTATTTTCTGCCGGGTTCGTCATCGTAACGCATTGATTTTTGGTGAGTGACGGGTTGTCTGGCCATTGTAGTGCCATAATATGAATATTTATATTGACATCGGTGTGGTAGAGCGGTATCCTCTCCCCCTATGTTCATCCGCCGTACCCTCACCCGCCGTACCGACGGCCAGGCCTATTACTCCCACCGCCTGGTGCACAGTGAGCGCGCGGGCACCAAGGTGCGCCAACGCACCCTGCTGAACCTCGGCAGCGAGTTTGCTATCGACAAACAACACTGGCCGACCCTGTGCCAACGTATTGAGGCGTTGCGCCAGGGCCAGACGTCGCTGCTGGCGAGCCTGCCCGCCGGCGTGGAGAGTGCGGCACAACAGATTAGCGCCCAACTGCTGGCCCGGTCTCGACCGGACGAGACGGGAACGGCGCCGGCGTGGATGGCAGTCGATCTGGACTCGCTGGCCTTGACCCGCCCGCGCAGCGTGGGCGTGGAGCAGGTGGGGTTGTGGGCCCTGGCACAGGTGGGGCTGGACGAGTTACTCGCGGCACAGGGCGTCAATGCATCCCTGCGCGCCGCCACCATCGGCTCCATCGTGGGCCGGCTGGCGTGCCCGGCCTCGGAGCGGGCCACCCATGCCTGGTTATGCGAGCGCAGTGCCCTGGGCGAGTTGCTGGACGTGAACTTCGAACGCATGGGCGCCATGCAGTTGTACCGGGCTTCCGATGCGCTGCTCAAACACCGTGCGGTCATTGAGACACACCTGTTCGCGCAGGCCATGGACTTGTTTGACCTGGCGCCGACGGTCACCCTGTATGACCTGACCAACACCTACTACGAGGGCGAGGCCCACGGGCAGCCGCTGGCGCAGCGCGGCCATTCGAAAGAGAAACGCAGCGACTGCAAGCTGCTCACCCTGGGGCTGGTGCTCGATGCGAGCGGCTTCGTGCGCCGTTCACGGGTGTTTGCCGGCAACGTGCGCGAGGAGACCACCCTGGCCGGGATGCTGGAGGCGCTCAAGACCCCGCCGGGGGCCTTGGTCATTCTCGACCGGGGCATCGCCACCGAGGCGCAGGTCACCTGGCTCAAGGATAACGACTACCGTTACATCGTGGTGAGCCGGGAACAACAGCGCCGGTTCGACGTGGACGCCGCCCTGGCCCATCGTACCCGTGGGGGCGAGACGGTCCAACTGGAGCAGGTGGCCGATGCCAAGGCCGGTGAGGTGCGCCTGTACTGTTACTCGGCGGCGCGGGCCGAGAAAGAGCGCGCCATCGCCGAACGCTTCATGGCGCGCTTTGAGCAGGGCCTCAGCGCGCTGCACGAGGGCCTGTCCCGGCCGCGTACGCGCAAGCAGCCAGGCTACGTCCGGGAACGTATCGGACGCTTGAAAGCCCGCAGCCACGGCATCGGCCAGCACTATACCATCGAGGTCGACACCGATGCCAAGGGCCAACGGGCCGTGGCCGTACGCTGGCAGCGCCAGCCGGTCACCGGCTCGATGCTCACCCACCCCGGCATCTATTGCCTGCGCAGCAACCTCACCGACTGGGATGAGGCGCGGCTGTGGCAGACCTACACCCTGCTCACCGACATCGAAGCAGTGTTCCGCGCCTTGAAATCCGAGCTGGGATTGCGCCCCATCTATCACCGCACGCCCCGACGCGCCGAGGGCCACCTGTTCATCACCGTCATCGCCTACCAACTGGTCCAGGTGGTCCGCCGTCGTCTGGCCGCGCACGGCGATGAATCCTGCCGCAACGCAAGTTGGACCACGCTGCGGCGCATCCTCGGCGCCCGTCAGCGGGTGACCGCCACGGTCCGGCGCAAAGACGGACGTACCGTGCACGTGCGCAAGGCCACCCGTCCGGAACCGCCGCAACAGGCCATCCTGGACGCCTTGGGAATTCGTGGACCACCCGGCGGTACGCAGAAAGAGATCGTCTGAGTACAGCGTCCGCAACATGGCGCGAATGTAGTGCCATAAGCGGAATTATGTCAATCTAACCCATTGACATATAACGATTTATTTTTTAGATTGGTAAACTTGGGTTAGCCCATACCAAGCGGAAGAGGGATGCAGTCGTTTATAAGATGCATGGGGACGCAACCCACCCTAGCGAAGCTGTATTAACAAAGGATGACTATGAAAAGTACCATGTTGATATGCAGCCATTTTTGGGGGCGCTAACTGGCGATCTCATATCGAAATCATTTTTGTTCTTGGGGTTTAGCTTTACTGATCCAAATCTCGACTACATCTTGAGTCGGGTTCGCATTTCATTCAGCACAAACCAGAGGCAGCATAACTGCATTCTGCGAACAGTAAAAAGGGTAGCTGAAGAAAGTGTGGCGGATTTCGAATACAGAAAGAGAAAGCAGGATTTGTTTGTCCAGGATTTGCTGAGGTTCGGAATAAAGACGTTACTCGTTGATGAATATAGTGAGATAACGCACATTCTTCATGAGATCGAAAAACTTTATCGCAGAAAGGCAGTGTTTATATCTGGCGCAGCACATGAATATTCGCCCTACGATAAAGACAAGGCTTGTCAATTTGTCTATCAGCTCAGTCAAGACCTTGTTAATTTAGATTTCAGAATTGTTTCTGGATTTGGCCTTGGCATTGGAAGCTCAGTAATAACAGGAACATTAGATCATGTTTACCTACGTGATCGCGGAAAAGCAGAAGATCACCTGATTCTAAGACCCTTTCCGCAAGATCATGCTTATGGCGGTAATCTATCAGCCCCTTGGACGGATTACCGGAAAGATATGATTGTACATGCTGGTATTGCCCTATTTCTATTTGGGAACAAATTAGACGGAGACCAGATCAGTCTATCAAATGGTATGAAAGAAGAATTTGAGATTGCGAAGGCAGAAGGACTGATTTTGCTGCCAGTTGGGGCTACGGGTTCTATGGCGAAAGAGCTGTGGGATGAGGTCAGTGGTTCTTTTGACGATTATAACGGATTACATAACGAATTAATCACAGAAAAATTTGAATTATTAGGAACCGTTGGCATGGATCTAAATTCCGTCCATGAACACATAATGGCGATTCTTAAGCTACTTTGCGAGTAGGAGATGACTAATGGCCAGGCGAGTATTTTTTAGTTTCAAATATAAAGATGTTTCAAGGGCCATGGTTGTGCGAAATAGCTGGGTTACTCAGGGTAAGGTGGCCTCAGGATTTATCGATGCTGCTGATTTCGAGAAGATTAAGCGTCAGGGCGATCAGGCGATTAAGAACTGGATTGATAAACAGCTTGAAGGTACTTCTGTCACGGTTGTTCTAGTTGGTGAAAAAACGTGCTCAAGTCGCTGGGTTAAATATGAGATACAGAAAAGCAGAGAAAGAGGTAACGGGCTTCTTGGTATCGATGTCAGTAAAATAAGAGATTTAAAAGGAAATACCTCAGAACGCTGCGGACGGATACCAAAAGGGTACAGTTTTTATTTATGGAACAATAATGATGGACATAAGAATATGGGAACTTGGATTGAAAAAGCTGCCAAAAAAGCTGGGCGATAGTTTTGATTCGTACTGAGATGTTGATAAGTATACACAGCATATGGGGTCAGGTCTTACAATGCACACGTGACAGTGCGGCCACAATAACTACACTGAAGTGTTTGTGCATTGTGCGACCTGACCCCGTGCATCTTATGTTCTTCACCCAACTGTAACTGCGCCTACCGCCGTCGCGGCGATACCAGGCGTAGTAATGCTTCACGTTCCAACCGTCATGACGCCGCCGGTAGCGGTCCACTAATTGCAATACCTCGTCCACCGGCGCCCGCCGGTGCGACACCTGGGTCAGGCGTTTATCCAGTAATCCGTCCAACCCCGCTTCTTCATACCAGTCGATGTAGCGCCGGAACGTCCGGGCGCACACGCCCAATAACTGTGCCGCATCTTCCTGCGTTAAGCGCCGCTCTGTCCAACCACTATAAGCCTCTTCACCAATCCGCCAGGAGCGGATTGGGACACTCGCAGAGTGCCCAAAGGGAGTGCACCAGGGAGGGGGCACATCAAAAAACCGGACAGATGTGTTACAGATGCGGACAGTCTTGTTCCTAACAGTAACGGTTTATCCGCATTGTCAGGTCCGCCCGGCCGGTCTATCATTGTCCCATGTCCAGCGTCCGCAACAGCACCCACACCCAACGCCTGGTGGCGTGCCTGCTGTTTGTCATGGTGTCCCTGCCTGGCTGGGCAGGTAACACAGACGGCCTCGACATCAATTGGGAGACCGTTACGCCGGGGGAGCTGCGGGACTCCCTGGCAAGCGGGCTGTCACCTGAGCAGCGCCCGTATGGTGGACTGTCGTGGACATTGTTGCATCTGGCGGCCGTGAGGAGCACCAACCCGTATGTGATTGCAACGTTGGTGCAGGCGGGCGCGGATGTCAACGCTCAGGATGAAAAAGGGGGGACGCCGCTGCATTATTCATCCGGGCCGACCGTGGCTTTTGTGCTTATCGAATCCGGCGCGGATGTCAATGCCCGCGACGAAGACGGGAGGACGCCGCTGCACTGGTCGGCGACGGAAAACACACCCCTCGAGGTGATTACAATGTTGTTGCAGGCGGGGGCCGATGTCAACGCCCGGGATAATTACGGGGGGACGCCGCTGCACACGGTGGCGCCGTCTCGGGCCCCAGCGCTTATTGAGGGCGGGGCTGATGTCAATGCCCGCGACGAAAACGGGAATACGCCACTACACAAGGCAGCCTGGAGGGCCATGTGGAACATCGACTTGATTATGATGCTGCTCAAGGCCGGCGCGGATACAGGGGCCCGGAATAATTACGGGAATACGCCCTTGCAAGCTGCCGTAGAGATGTATGATGAAACTCCAGATGTGGTGCTGTCCCTGTTGAAAGGGGGCAACGATCCGAAAGTTATAGACGACAAGGGCCGTCGGGCGCTGGACTATATACGGGAAAACTACTGGTGGTACGATCAGAACTATAAGTAACAGAACGGTCCCACTGCATGAGAATGCGGTGGGCGGCCACCAAAAAGAAAAAAGGGAATTGCGGGGTATCTGAACCGAGTCTGCCCGCAATCTACAACCCGGGTCGGAAGAATCACCAATCACTATAGATTGTACCAGAGTTCCGGGATTGCGGGGTAGCGGAACCGAGGTGCCCAAATCCCGCGTTAGAGATTCGAAACGGGTCTTTGAGTGGCATTTTGCCTGTTTGCAGGGCCCTACTCAACAGTGGAGGGTGATGGATTGTCTTTGTGGTACCCCGTTACCGCCTTCGGGCCTTGGATTCGGTCCGTATCAGGCGCATGAGCCGGCCCGGCCCGAAAAGACAGGAAGGGGCGTTCTGCCCCCGGCTGTCGGGGGGATGGAAAGGGCAGGAAGCGGGCAGGACTACGCCGCGTCGGGCAACGGCGGCGGGCGCGGCGGCGCTAATGCCGCCAGCAGGGTCTTGACCAGACAGGCCTGTTCCGGGCGGAACTTCAAATACACCCGCCGCGCATGGCACACCACCTTGGCGGCCAGGGCATAGACCCGCCAACGCAGGGTGGGCGCCCGGCGGGTATGCCACTCGGGCGGCAGGGAATGGCGCAGCAGCACAAACAGGTTGTACGCGGTCACGCATAGGTGGAAGTACAGGGCATTGGCCTCGAACTGTCCGCAGGGCAAGCGTTCACCGGCGAAGTCGCACTTCAACTCCTTGATACGGTTCTCCATGTTATGTTGAGCTCAACATAACTCGGATTATGTAGAGTAAATTATTATGTTGAGTTGAGCGGTTCCGGCCCCGTAAATACTGCCTTTGGAGGCCGAAACGCTTAACATAATTATTTCGCTTATCCTCTTTCATCCCAACATGAATAGAGGAGAACAGCGATGGCACCACCTATTAAAAATAATCGGCTTTTACAAGCGAAGCGAGACCCCCTTTACCCGTATCTGCCTGAGTTTCAGGTATAGGAATACGAGCTTTGTTGCCAAATTTGCCCGTTTATAAGTTTGAATATCGTCTCCCCTTCCCATCCGCTAAATTCACCGTCAATTTGAGATTCGATAACCGCTTCACATCCATCAGTAATCGCAGTATTTGTTCCAAAACCCTTGAGTCGCTCATGTATTTCAAGAACTTCTTTTACCTCGTTAGGTGAGAGATTTTTTATGTCTCCTTCTCCTTTCACAATCTGTAAATAATTCTCCAATCCATTGATAAGATCTGCTCTAATATAGACTGGAATTGCCGCCAACAATAAAAATAATAATAAGTTGAATACTATGGAATGCGGTTGAAAAAGCACGTTGCTAACCCAGTTAAATTTTTTCCTCGAATAGGATAAATGGTGCCGGGAGAGAGACTCGAACTCTCACTCTGTTGCCAGAACCGGATTTTGAATCCGGCGCGTCTACCACTTCCGCCACCCCGGCTTTCGATAAAGGTGTGAAGGACTGCCAAGTATAAGGAAACCTGCGGATTAGTTAAACAGTTTCATTGCATTTGTTAAACTCATCCGCATGTTGCGCCAGGATTTCGACTTTGACTTGCCCGAAGAATTAATCGCCCAGTTTCCGACCGTTGAACGGGATGCCGGCCGGTTGTTGCTGCTCGACGGTGTCGCCGGCAGGTATTCGGATAAGAGTTTCAGAGACCTTGCTTCATTGCTGAACCCGGGAGACCTGCTCGTGTTTAACGATACCCGGGTGATACCGGCAAGGCTGTTCGGGCGCAAGGCGACGGGTGGCCGGGTTGAGATTCTGGTGGAACGCCTGCTGGATGAGGCAAACTGCCTGGCCCAGGTACAGGCAAGCAAGACTCCGAAAGAAGGCAGTTGGATTATGCTGGACGGTGGAATTGAATTACAGGTCCGCGGCCGTCAGGATGACCTGTTTGAACTGAAACTGGCAGGAGATATGACTTTGATGGACGTGCTGGAGCAGCAGGGGCATACGCCGCTGCCGCCCTATATCCGGCGCGCCGGCGAAGCGATCGATTCGGATCGATACCAGACCGTGTACGCCAGTAAACCCGGCGCTGTGGCGGCGCCGACGGCCGGTCTGCACTTTACCCGGGCGCTGATCGGAGAACTGGAGAAAAAGGGGATCGAGTCCGCTTATGTTACCCTGCACGTGGGCGCAGGAACGTTCCAGCCCATCCGGGAAGAGAATATCGAAAGGCACCGCATGCACAGCGAGTGGTTCCAGGTAAGCGAAGCAGTTTGTGAGCAGGTCAGCGCGGTGAAGCAGGCAGGTAACCGGGTCATCGCAGTAGGCACCACATCGGTCAGGTGCCTGGAGGCGGCTACGCTCGACGGCAGGTTGCAGCCATTTCATGGGGAGACGGATATATTCATCTATCCCGGCTTTGAATTCCGTACGGTGGATGCCATGATCACCAACTTTCACCTGCCTGGTTCGACACTTCTGTTACTGGTGTGCGCGTTTGCCGGCCGCGAGAATATATTGCGGGCGTACCGGCACGCCGTTGAGGCAGAATACCGGTTTTTCAGTTATGGTGACGCCATGTTCCTGACCCGAGGCAATACATGAACGGGATAAGTAACGAGCGATATCCCAGAGAAGAATGTCCTGAGGGGTATGTCTACTGGATACCGGCTTGCGCCGGTATGACGAAGGTGCGCCGGTATGGTGACGGGGTACGGGCATGAAATTTGAATTGCTGGCACAGGATAACGAAGCCCGGCGCGGCCGGCTGACCTTTGCCCGTGGTGTCGTAGAGACCCCGGTATTCATGCCGGTCGGTACCTATGGTACGGTCAAGGGCATGACGCCGGAGGAACTGGTGCTGCTGGGCAGTGAAATCATCCTCGGCAACACGTTTCACCTGATGCTCCGTCCCGGAACGGAGATTATCGAACGTCATGGCGGTCTGCATGGTTTTATGCACTGGGAAAAACCAATTCTGACCGATTCCGGGGGATTCCAGGTGTTCAGCCTTGCAGAGGGGCGTAAGATTACCCCCAAGGGGGTACATTTTCGTTCACCCGTTAACGGTGACAAGGTCTTCCTTGGACCAGTGGAGTCGATACGGGTCCAGCACAGCCTGAATTCCGACATTATCATGATATTCGACGACTGTACGCCGTACCCGGCAAGTGCGGAACAGACCCGCGCCTCCATGGAATTATCCTTGGGCTGGGCCGCGCGTTGCAGGGAAGCCCACGGGGATCACCCCTCTGCCCTGTTCGGTATTATCCAGGGTGGAATGTATGCGGAACTGAGAGAACAATCCGCGGCATCCCTGGTTGAGATGGGGTTTGACGGTTATGCCATCGGTGGTTTGTCCGTGGGGGAGCCTGTGGACACGATGATGGATATCATGACGCACACGGCACAGTACATGCCTGAGGGTAAACCCCGTTACCTGATGGGCGTGGGCACGCCGGAAGACCTGGTTGCTTCGGTTCAGCGCGGCATCGACATGTTCGATTGCGTGATGCCGACGCGCAATGCCCGCAACGGGCATCTCTTTACCTCCACGGGCGATATCCGCATCCGCAATGCCGAACACCGCAGCAGCGAACAACCGCTGGATGAGGAGTGTGGCTGCTACACGTGTAAAAATTACAGCCGCGCCTACCTGCACCACCTGGACAAGACCAATGAAATCCTCGGCAGCCGCCTGAACACCTGGCACAACCTGTATTTTTATCATGGACTGATGCGCGGCCTTCGAAAGGCCATCGAGGACCGGAACCTGTCGACATTCGCGGCTGAGTTTCAGGATAGGCGCAAAACCGGGGACAGACCACGTTTAAGCCTTCAGAGAAAACGTGGTCTGTCCCCGGTTTCCCTGCCGTAATGACCACATCGAATGACACAGGCCGTAGTGCCGCGCAGTTTCTGCGCGACAATTATGCCTGGCTGCTGGTTGCGTCTGCGTTGCTGCTGTTGTCTACCGGGACCTTGTCCCTGGTTCCGCAGGGGTTGATGGCGGCGCTGGGACTGTTCCATATCAGCCGCAACCCGGGTGCGGTCTTCCGTGATAAAACAGTTCGGGTCCTGGTGTTGCTGTTTTTGTGCCTGTGGTTGCCGCAACTGATTTCACTCATAGGCGCGGTGAACCTGGAGCGTTCTGCGAAAATCGTGTTGTTGTACCCGCTGTACCTGTTTTGCGGGATCTTCATTGTGTGGGAGCTGGCGCGCCCGGGCAACCTGTCCCGCCTGTCCCTGGCTTTGTTGTGCGTGGTCATCTTCTGGTGTGTTGACGGCCTGATCCAGTACGCGACGGGGGCAAACCTGTTCGGTTACCCTTACCAGGACGGCATGTTGAGCGGGATGTTTTACCCGAAGCTGCGTCTGGGCATCATACTGGCCGTTCTTGTCCCCATTGCCCTGGAGACGATCAGGAATGTCAACAGGGACAGCTTGTACCCCTGGCTGTTGTTGATACCGTTCACCGTGGTGGTGCTCCTCAGCGGCAGACGAAGCGCCTGGCTTATGTTGATTATCGGCTTGTCGGCCTACCTCCCCCTGGTCGTCCTTTCCTTGTCGTCCAAGGCTAGATATATCATCGCGGGCGCCCTGTGTGTTGCCGTGTTGCTGGTTGGTACAGTGTATTTCAAAAGCCCGGACATCAACCGCAGGATCGTGTTGCTGACAGGCATGCTTGGCAGCGAATACCAGGCTGAGAGGGCGACGTCCATGCGTACGCCGATCTGGGATACGGCCTATAACATGTTTAAGGATAACTGGCTGAACGGAGTCGGACCGAGGGGCTTTCGCTACGCCTACAGCATCTACGCGGATGATGGCAATTACTTCGTCCGCCAGGGTCAGGAAGGCCAGACCCACCCGCACATGGTTTTTCTTGAGATTGCCGTTGAAACCGGGGTGATAGGGCTGGCGGGATTTATCCTGTTCTATGTCACCGTACTGCGCTATTGGTGGCGCGGAAGACATTCCTTGATAACCGGCGCCTGGACGGCCGCACTCCTGGCCGCGACCTTCCCGCTGAATGCGCACCTGGCGTTTTACGGTTCTTACTGGAGCGGCTTCCTGTGGCTGCTTATCGCCTGCATGTTGGCAGCAGTCCTGTCCCGGCAGGGTTAAGCGGGGACGGATTTGAAATCCGTCCCCTTTGAGGCCCGGAGGCTTTCATACAGGTTTTCGAATCTCGGGACCACCTTGTCTGCGGCATAGCGCTCATGAAACAGTGTCCATGCTGCTTGCGCCCGTTGTTGGCGCCCGTTCGGGTCTCTGATTGCTGTTTTCAACGCAGCAGCCAATGAATCCTCCTCGGCATCACAGAGCCAGGCGCTGTCATCATCCAGTATTTCCACCGGCCCGTGACATTTTGTCGCGACGATGGGCATCCCGCAGGCCATCGCCTCCAGGACTGCTATGCCGAATGGCTCGTATCTGGAGGGCAGCACAAACAGGCCGCCCTGCAGCAGAAAACTGCGCACATCGTCCTGCCAGCCGGTGAAGTGAACGTTGTTATCGAGGTTCAGGGTTGTCGCCAGGTCCTTAAGCCGTCCCCGTTCGACGCCATCCCCGGCAAGGTACAGGTGGATATTGTCATCAGCCAACCGGCTGAAACTCCGCAGCAGCAGGTCAAAGCCTTTCTTATGCACGAACCTGCCGAGCGCCACTATCTTCGTCACCTTATCCCTGCAGTGAATTGCGGTAACGGGTGAGAGACTGGAAAAATTGGGAATCCACCGTACACCGTCCGCAGGAATTCCAGCGCCGAGCAGGTAATCCCGTTGCGCGGCCGTGGTAGGGGTGAAAACGGCTGCTTTCCTGAAATATTTCAGGTCGACGAAATCATGGGTGTGGGCGACCAGGGGAATGTTGAGCCGGTGTGCCGCCGGTCCCGCCAGGTGCGCGGCGCGGCTCAGGGATGTTTGTATGATGTCCGGGGCGAAGTCCCGGACCAGCTTGAGGATTTTCCGGGGCGCCAGCGGGTCCCACGGACCCAGGACACGGACCGATGCGCGAGTAACGTTCAGCAGCTTTTCAAGGCGCAACGCGGCTTTGGAGCGGGCATGGGAGATGGCGAGGATGTCATGGCCGCGCCGGGCCAGGCCGTTGGTTAAATCCACGTAAAACCGCTCCGCCCCGCCGAACTTTTTGGCGAGCATAATCACGCAAATCCTCATTCAGACCTGTACGTCATGCCTTGTTTTGGGGGCCGTGCAACTCAACTGTGGCCGGGGTAGCTATGGAACACCCCGGCGGGGTCGTACTTGGCTTTTACCGCCTGTATCTGTTGCCAGCTTGCCTTGCTGAATGAGCGTTGCGCGCGCTCCGGACTTGCATCAAGATCGGCCTCGCTGATGAAATGACCCGCGGATAACGGCCCCAGTATCTCCTGCGACCGTTTCAACCAGGCGATGTTTTGCTCATCGTCCTGTTCATCCATCCAGAAAGAGTAGGGAGCCAGGAACGTCCGGCGCCGCATTGAGTATGCAGTATCAAGAAACTTGATGGGCTTGGGTTTCACCTCGCACAACACGTTGGACAGCGGCGACGGTGCGGAGGCAAAGTGCTCGAGGTATTGCTCCATGACCTCGCGCATGGAGAGATCGAAGAAAAACGTATCGGCTGCCACCCGGCATGGCCGGAAACCAAGATCGACGAGGTTGTACAGGGCATCAAACGAGCTGGGGCTGGCCTCTTCCAGTGCGAGCGGTTGTGCCACGGAATGAGCCCCAAGTAAGGGTGACAGGAGATCGCGCGCCTCGCCTTCCGTGTCCGCGTATGCAATGGCGAATACATTCACCACCTTGCTGACACCGTCCAGAGGCTCCGGCAGGGTCATCAGGAACATCATCACCTCGACCTTGTCGTCCAGGACCGAAGCGACGTCAGGCAACCACTCGGAGACGACCAGGGCATCCTTGAGGGGCCAGGTGTAACTGCTGATATGTATTGCCCGGGGCAGGGGGTAGAGTTTAAGCCGGTAATTGGTGACGATTGCCGGGAACCCGGGACCGGAACCCCGCGCAGCCCAGAGCAGGTCGGGATAATTATCTTCGTCAACGCGTACCAGTTCCCCTTGCGCCATAACCGCGTCAAGCCCCATCACGCTGTTGCTGGCAGCCCCGCCCCAAGAACCCCAGTTCCAGCCCTGGCCGCCGCCCAGCAGGTAGCCACCCATGGGCACAGTACTGCAATGGGCCGTGGGAAACCCCAGGCCCTGGCGGCCGAGCACTGTCGTCAGTTCACGCGCATAAATAGCCGGACCGACAACGGCTGTTTTGTTTTCGGCATCGACCTTGAGGTCACGAAAACGGCTCATGTCCAACGTCACGCCGCCGTTGCGAACGGCAGAAGACACCCAACTGTGACCGCCGGTGCGTATGCCCACTTTCATACTGTTCCGTCCGGTAAACTTCACGGTATCGATCACGTCGTCCACCGATTTTGCCTGCACTATTGCGTCAGGATGACGGTTCGTCTTGCGCAGCTGCCAAGTGAGGCTACGGCGCCGGCCGGCATAATTCTCATGGTCTTTTATGATTACGTCTCCGGCAATTTTCTCCTGTAATTTACTGAAATCCTTACTGCCGGGGGAGGGTGCGGAACATCCGCCAAATGAAAAAAAAGCGGCGAGCGTAGTGAATAACCGGCCGGTCAGGACGGTGAATTGACGACGAGACAGTTGCTTGAAGCTCATGGGTACTCCCGCTGAATCAGCTTGCCAGGCATGGTATAGTATACAAGAAATTCTGAACAAGTCCGTCCAGGACTTGCCCGAGCGCCAACCGTATATTTGAGAGTGCCATGTCGGACTTTATCGAAATCATTGACGTCAGCCCCCGCGACGGCTTGCAAAGCCAGCCGGTACTGCTCAGTGTCGAACACAAACTGGAATTGATAAACCGCTTGATCGACGCCGGGATACGGCGCATGGAGGCGGTCAGTTTTGTCAACCCCAAGCGGGTTCCGCAGATGGCGGATGCGGAAGAGGTGGTACGCGGCCTGCCGCAACGGGATGACGTGACGTTTATCGGACTGGCGTTGAACCTGCGCGGTTTCGAACGGGCCATGGCCTGTAACATAGACGAGATAAACTGCGCGGTGGTGGCCTCGGATACCTTCAACCTGCGTAACCAGGGCGCCACCACGGAACAGACCATGGTGGTGATCAAGGAGATTACCCGGGAGGTCCAGGCTGCCGGCATCGACATGGGCGTGACCGTCAGCGCCGCGTTCGGTTGCCCCTTCGAGGGTGAAATGCCGGTGGAAAAGGTAGTGACCCTGGTGCAACGCCTGGCGGGGATGGGCTATACTCACATTTCCCTGGCGGATACCATCGGCGCCGCCGGCCCCTCCGACGTGGCTGCCATGATAAAGCGCATCAGTACCCTCGAACCCGGACTGAGCCTGAGTTGCCATTTCCATAACACCCGTAACACGGCGGTGGCAAATACCTATGCGGCCATCCAGGAAGGTGTCAGGACATTCGACGCAAGCTGCGGCGGCGTCGGCGGTTGCCCGTTTGCCCCGGCGGCGACCGGCAACGTGGCGACGGAAGACCTGTTATACATGATCCATCGCATGGGTCTGAAGACAGGTGTCGATATCGATAAAATCATCGAAACAGCAAAATGGCTGGAAGGCCCGCTGGGCACGGCCATGCCGGCCATGGTTACGCGCGCCGGGGTCTTTCCCGCTGCGAAGGCGGCGTAAGCAGGAGCGAAAACAGTAGTCCGGTGTTCCCTGCTTCTCTCACATCATCTGCTTCTGCAGATCTACCAGGTAGTCAATCTCCTCTTCGGTGTTGAAGAAGTGGGCGCTGACGCGCAGGTTGCCGATGCCGCCCAGGGTACGCATGGAGATCTTGATGGGTCTCATGCAGCGGCCCGGGGCTGCGCAGCGATCGAAAAATGCCTTGTCTTTGTCGTAATCGCCCGAGGTGTAGGTGATCAGTCCGTGGCGTTTGTCCGGGTCCGTGGGGCAGGTTACCTTGCAGCCGATTTCCTGTAGCCTGTCGATGGTATAGGTCCCTAGGCGGCGCACACGGTCCTCGACGTTTTTGATGCCGATTTTCTCGTAGAACTTCAACGTGGCCACCCAGCCGAACAGGGAAGGACCGATGGTCGTATCCTGGGAAAACTGGTTGGCGTTGTTCACGGGGGGATAGGTCCAGCTTGCCAGGGTATCGTGGTCCCTGTCCGCGAACGGGATGGAACCAGGGATGTCCGCCCAGATGTAGTTGCGGTAGCGCGCATCGATCCGATCCATAACGGAACGCTTGATGTAGAAGATGCCCGCCCCCTCCGGGCCGCATTGCCATTTGTAGACGCCCGATACCAGGAAGTCAACGTCATCGTCCTTGACATCAATATCCACGGCGCCCAGGGTCTGCATGGCGTCATCCAGCACCAGCGCCCCCCGGGCATGGGCAATCCGGCATACCTCTTTCATGTCGAAGGTAAACCCGCAAAAGGCCGCGGTGCGGTCCACGATCACCATCCTGGTATTGCCGTCCACCAGTTTTTCCATGTCATCCATGAGGATCTCGCCGTTGATGTTGCTGGCTACCCGGATCTCGATCCCGTAGCGGCGCCGCAAGTCCTGCAGGATATAGGGAATGGAAGGGTAGGACAGGTCCGTGATCACCAGGTTGTCACCTTCGGACCATTCCATCATGTTATAGAGAATGAGGTTTGCCGTGATGGCCGGCCGGTAGGCGTTGGTGACCTCGTCCTTGTCGGCATTGATGAACGCTGCGCTACGGCGGATGCTCTCATCCCACTTGGCCAGCAGGAACGGGTGCGTTGCGATATCGGCGGCGGGGATGTCTTCCATGCGGCCGAATTCGACAAAATTGTAAAAGTCGCGCACCGCGCTTAACCAGTAATTGCCCGGCACCATCTGGTCGGCCGCGTTCAGGTAGACCCAGTGGTCCAGCAGCTTGAATTCAGCGCGCACCTCGTCCAGGTGTTCATCAATATAGTTGTTATTCATTGTTTGGTTTATCTGTAAAATCAAAAATTATAAGGGAAGGGATAATATCCTTTGGAATATTTGGGGTCAGAGTAAAAATACAGCCTAACATGCCGGGGACGGATTTAAATCCGTCCCCACGGTCTCCGTGTATTTTTACTCTGACCCCAAAATTTCAGATAACTTCATACTACATGATATTGTCCGCAATGGCAGGCATTCGGGAATTGGGAACAACAATAAGAGAAGCAGGGCATACATCGGAGCAAACATGAGCGAGACAACCGTGCGCGAACAATGGTCCTCACGCACAGGGTTTATCCTGGCTGCTATCGGCGGCGCCGTCGGACTGGGTAATATCTGGAAGTTTCCCTATATGGCCGGGTCCAGCGGTGGCGGCGCCTTTGTCATCGTCTACCTGTTCGCGGTGGCGCTGGTTGCCATTCCAATCCTGGTTGCCGAACTGATGCTGGGCAGGCGCGGCAGACAAAGCCCGCCCACCGCCATGCTGATTAATGCAGAGCGGGAAAACCGCTCCCACTGGTGGTCTGGGGTAGGCTGGATCGGCGCCGGCGCCGGGTTCCTGATCCTCAGCTTCTACAGCGTTATCGGCGGTTGGGTACTGGACTACATGTTTGTGTCTGTTGCCGGCGGGTTTTCGGGGATTGGTCCCGACGAATCGCACGCGCGTTTCAGCAACCTGCTGTCCAGCCCCTGGCGTCTGATGCTCTCGTTCACAATATTTCTGGGTATAACCGGATTTATCGTCAGTACGGGTCTGCGCAAGGGCATAGAACGCGCGACCGGAATCCTGATGCCGGCATTGTTCCTGATACTGCTGGTATTGACTGTGTACAGTGCAGTAGCAGGTGACCTGTCAGCCGGATTCAGGTTTTTGTTTGCCGTGGACTTCGGCAGGATCACCCCGCCCGTCATGCTGTCGGCGGTCGGCCATGCATTTTTTTCCGTCGGCGTATCCATGGGACTGATGATGGCCTACGGCGCCTACCTGCCGCAGAATGTACCCATCCCCAGGACCGCAGTCGTTATCGCGGGCGCAGATACACTGATCGCCCTCGTAGCCGGGCTTGTTATTTTTCCATTGGTATTCGCCAACGGCCTGGCGCCCGGTGAGGGCCCGGGCTTGATATTCGTCACGTTGCCCATTGCATTCGGCAACATGCCTGCCGGAACCTTGTTCGGCTTCTTGTTCTTTCTGCTCCTGTCGTTTGCCGCAATCACCTCTTCCATCGCTATCATAGAGCCGGTGGTAGCCCGGGTGGCAGAATATCGCGGCATCAACCGTCGTACCAGCGCGGCCCTGGTCACTGGTTCAATCTGGATCCTGGGTATCAGCAGCGTGTTGTCATTCAACCTTTGGGCGGAGGTCAAACCCATCGCCGGTAAAACCATTTTTGACCTGGCGGATTACCTCACGGCCAACCTGATGATGCCGGTAGGCGGGATGCTGATTGCGATCTTTGCCGGCTGGTTTATGCGCCGCAGTACGTTGACGGATGAATTACGTATTAATAGTACCTGGCTATTCGCAACCTGGCACTTTCTGATTAAAACCGTGGTGCCGATTGCGATAGCAGGGATACTGGTGACGAATTTGTTGTAATCAGATGGCCGAATTGCATCAACCCGGATTTATCACCAGGTTATTCGATAACAATTCGTCAGGACAGTGTTCTTGCAAGGTCAAAAAGTCCCGTGCGTTATCATCCGTCGGCCAGCAGTACGGTGATATTCACTGCGCCTTCTCGTAGTTCAGGCAGTTCATTGCCCAAAATCAGTATCTTGATAACGTTCCCTCGTCAACTAAGGTAAACTTTCGCCGGAATGACGTCAAGCGTGCAGGTCGGGAGAGTGTTCAACATGAAATTCTTTTATGGCTGGTGGGTCCTGCTGGGGCTGTTCTTAATCTACATGGCCAATAACGGCATACTCATCTATACATTGCCCCTGTTTTATCCTGAACTGATTGATGAATTCGGTTGGAATGCCGAACAGGTTACCCGACCGGCCGCGCTGTTTTTAGTTGTCGCTGCATTGATCGTTCCGTTTGCCGGCATCCTGTTTGACAGATATTCCACTCGGGTCATCATGATGATCGGTATACTTGCCCTTGTGGTCGGACTGGGGTTTTATCCAACCGTGACTTCACTCGGTCAATTGACCGCAATATACATGGTGTTTGCGCTGGGTATTGCCGTTTGCGGTCTGGTGCCCAACATGCTGATACTGACACGCTGGTTCAGGCGTTATCGGGGTCTCGCGGCCGGATTACTGCTGATTGGATCGACGATCGGTGGCGCTGTTTTTCCGCTGCTTGCCCGGGAGACTCTGGTCACCCAGGGATGGCGTCAGGCGGTCCTGATGATAGCGGTATTGGGGAGCATCATGATGATAGGCGCTATCGTGTTCCTGGTGCGCAACCGCCCCGAGGAGGTAGGACTGAACGTGGATGGCGCTGTCTCGCCTGATGAATCCGGCACCTCCCACACATCAGGTTCGCGGGGACCGACACTGGGGCAGGCCGTGAAAATGCCGGTGTTTTATATCCTGGCGTTCGTCACAGGCGCACTCTGGTTCACCGCTTTCAGCATGCTGCAGCACCAGTCCATTTTCATCGGCAGGGACCTCGGGGTTGGCTCCGCGCGACTATCGTTGATAATCAGCCTGTTCTTCTGGTTTGCGATTATCGGCACGCTCCTGCTGAGTTGGCTCAGCGATATCGTGGATAAATTGCGAGTCATGTTATCGGCAGTGCTGAGTTTGATTCTCGGTTTGGTCCTGTTACGTACTGTCTCTGCTGATAATACATTGGCCTTGTATGGTTACGCGGCGATATTTGGCATAGGCTTCGGTGGCGCCTTCAGCATGATTCAGCTGGTGCTTGCCGAGTATTTCTCCGGCGCCCACTACGGAAAAATCCTGGCTTTGTTAACCATGGTGGATTCACTGGCCGGTTCAGCCGGAGTAAATTACCTTGGTCGCGTACGTGTCGTACAGGGGTCTTACCTACCCGCACTCGATTTGCTGATCCTGATTTGCGTTGTTTCAGCAATCCTGATAACGGTGTTGATGCGGCATCAAATATCCAGGTGACCAGTCCAAAGAAACGGTATCAGCGCTCAGAGCATTGACCGCCCGGCAGCGGGACTGTAACGCCGGGGCGTAATAATGCGTCAACTGTGCTGTCCCGGCTTACGAGTCATAAGCCATCGGCCAGCAATACGGTAACGTCTGCCGCGCCTGCCCGTGTTTTTTTCAGTTCGGCATATTCGTCTGAATGCCACATTGCGCGGGCCTGGTCCATGGATGGCCATTCGGATATGATCAGGGCTTGATAGCCCCAGTCACCTTCCAGAGATTCAACTTCTCCTCCTCGTACAAGGTAGGTCCCGCCGTATTTTTCAACCAGGGCAGGCATGCGTTGTGCGTATTCGGTAAATTGTTCAGGTTTGGTAACGGTAGCTTGTACGACCATATAGGCTGGCATGGTATTTTTCTCCTAAGTTTCAAGTTCAACCAGTTCATAAAATGTTTGCATATAGCCGCCGACTTCACCGCGCAGGAAGATAAAGTCTTCATCCGCGCTACACCACACATCATATTCCGGGTGTTCTTCCGGCAACTGTCCGGCGCTATCAACATAACGGAAGTGGTGCGAGTCGAATGTGCCTGCCGCTACGCTGATCGTTTCATCACCAACGTATTCGATACCAAAGCCCAGTTTGTACAGCAGCGGTCCCGTTGCGCCGCGGTGGTCGGGAGAGGTGACCATCATATCATCGAAAAAAGTCCTGCCGGGTCCGCGCTTGCGGTCGAAAATGGAAAAGCCCATGCCGTCGCCAGCAATGGGGTGGCTTGCCAGCCAGCGCGTGCGCCGCTTCAGGTCAAACCGTTGTGTTATGCGTCCGTCATGCGCGTTGAAGGATTCCGTTTCGGCGCAGGTATCCGAAAAACGCATCCAGCCGGATCCCTCGAATTGGTCATCTATGGTCAGGCGCACGAAACAATCCGTGGGATAGTTGTCAGCATCCAGGCTCAGAATAACGTCGCGTAAAACGGTGGGGGGATCATCGATTTCACAGTGGGCGCTAAGGGTCCGTTTGCCGTTGGTATGCACCGTGATGATAAAGGATTCGCGTCCGCGTTCCTGTCCCAGCCGCTCCGGTTTTTTACTGGTGTATAAGATCTTGCCGCGTATCGTTCTGTGTTTCATAAACTGGTAGCCTGCCTGCTTTATATGGATGACTTACATTCGTCATTTGCGAAAACCCGGTAACGATTCTACTTTATTCAGGTTTCCCTTGCCCATATGCCGAGTAATTCCTGCCAGGCGTCTTGTAATTTTTCCGGCAGGACATCCCGCTGGACGCGTTTAAGAAAAGGTGATGGCATAATCAGTCCTACTTGTCATAATATTATAATTATATAACATGTACCAATGGGGTCAGGTCGCACAATGCACACACAGGTTAAGGCTGGAATAATGAACCGTGTGCATTGTGCGACCTGACCCCATGTTTCCCGATATACGGCAACCCCCGCTGATGCTTGCAGGACTACAGAACAGATTATGACAGACCAGGAATTACCGCTCGACGGGATCAGTGTCGTCGAATTCTCCCACATGGTCATGGGACCCAGTGCCGGCTTGCTGCTTGCCGACCTGGGCGCCGACGTCATCAAGGTGGAACCGCTGGATGGGGATAACACGCGCCGCTTGCGGGGTTCCGGCGCGGGTTATTTTTCCATGTACAACCGCAACAAGCGCAGCGTTTGCATCGATCTCAAGTCGGAACAGGGGCGGGACATAGCCAGGCGCCTGATCAGGAACGCCGACGTATTTATTGAGAATTTCCGGCCCGGCGCCATGGACAAGGCCGGTTATGGTTACGATGAACTGGCAAAGGACAACCCAGGATTGTTGTATTACTCCGCCAGGGGCTTTCTTTCAGGACCTTACGAACAGCGCACCGCACTGGATGAGGTGGCGCAGATGATGGGCGGACTAGCCTATATGACCGGACCGCCCGGACAGCCGTTGCGCGCAGGGGCTTCTGTCATTGATGTGATGGGCGGCATGTTCGGCGTCATCGGCATCCTCTCGGCGCTGGAAATGCGCCGTCGCAATGGCCGGGGCCAGCGCATCGACAGCGCCTTGTTTGAAAGCACGGCTTTCCTGGTCGGCCAGCACATGGCGCAATATGCCGTTACCGGCGAACCGGCCCCGCCCATGCCGGTGCGAATATCCGCCTGGGCAATTTATGATATCTTCGATTGCAAGGACGGGAAACAGGTCTTTGTCGCCGTGGTCAGTGATACCCAGTGGAAGAAATTCTGTGATGATTTCTCCTTGGATGAGTTCGCCCGGGATGAGACGCTTGCCGGCAATGCCGGCAGGGTAGACCGGCGGGGTACGATCATCCCGCGGGTACGTTCGCTGTTCCAGGGCTTTAACGCAGGGGAATTGATGCAGCGGCTGGACCGGTGCGGTTTGCCCTACGCGCCCATAGCCAGGCCTGAGGACCTGTTCGAAGACCCGCACCTGCTGGCTTCCGGCGGCCTGCTGGACATGACCACCCCGGAAGGCCGGCGCACCAGTTTACCGGCATTGCCAGTGCAGATGGACGGAAAACGACCGGGATTACGGCGCGCTGTGCCGCAGCAGGGAGAACATACCCGTGAGGTTCTGCAGGAACTTGGATTTACCGACGCCGATATCAGCGCGCTGGTCGATACCCGGGTGGCGGCTGGTTAACCTGGTGAGATAAGCGGACCAGGGATGAAAAGCCCGGTTACGCTGTCGTCATACCGGGCTTGAGCCGGTATCCAGGTATGCCCAGCCCCGCCTTTGTCTGTCCGTAGCCTGAAACTCCTCGATCAACTCCTGCTGTTTCAGCGTCATCTCAATGGCATCCAGTCCCTGCAACAGCATTTCCCTGTATATCGGTTCAATATCGAAACGGAAGCTCTGACCCGTAGCACTGCTGACCGTCGTGTTTTGCAGGTCGATGGTGATGCGGCTGGGCGCGGACGCGCCGGGGTCGACGCACAACGCATTGACTGACGCCTCCGGCAGTCTTACCGGCAGCAGGCCGTTACGCGTTGCGTTATGGTAGAAGATGGAACCGAAACTGGGTGCAATAACGGCCCTGAAGCCGTATTCCAGCAGCGCCCAGACCGCGTGTTCCCGGGAAGAACCGCAGCCGAAATTACTGCCGGCCAGTAGTATACTGGCGCCGGCATACTGTGGTCTGTTGAGTATGAACTCCCGGTTGATCTCCCGTTTCTCCCGCTTCCCGTCAAGATAGCGCCAGCCGGCAAACAATCCCTCGCCCAGGCCGCGTTTTGATACATGGCGCATCTCGCGTGAGGGAATGATGGCATCGGTGTCGATATTGATACGGATTAACGGTACCGCAGTCCCCTCATGGATAACAAAAGGTTTCATTAAGGTTTCCCGAGAGAACGCACATCGGTAATGCAGCCTTTGAGCGCCGAGGCCGCGACAGTTGCCGGGCTGGCCAGGTGGGAACGCACTCCCGGACCCTGGCGTCCTTCAAAGTTACGATTAGTGCTGGTAATTACCCGTTCCCCCGCGGAGAAACCCTCACCCCCCGCGTAAAAACACATCGAACAACCTGCCTCGCGCCATTCAAATCCGGCGTCCTGGAAGGTTTCATGGATGCCTTCCTGTTCTGCCGCGTGTTTGACCTGGCCGGAACCGGGAACACAGATCGCCTTGACACCCTTTGCAATCCTGTTGCCTTTGAGGATAGCGGCCGCGGCGCGCAGGTCACTGAGCCGGCTGTTTGTGCATGAACCGATAAACGCTGCGTCGATAGGAACGGAGGCGATGGCGGCGCCGGCATTGAGACCCATGTAATCCAGGGCGCGCTGCATCCCCTGGCGCGCTGTTATGTCAGGTTCCGAACCCGGATCAGGTATCACTGCAGTGACACCAATGACCTGTTGCGGACTGGTCCCCCAGGTGACGCTGGGTTCGACCTGGCCGAGGTCCAGGAATAATTCCTGGTCGTAAACTGCGTCTGCATCCGTGTGTAACTTGTCCCAGTAGTTCAGCGCCACATCCCAATCGGCGCCTGCAGGGCTGTAGGGGCGTCCGGCAATGTAATCCAGCGTTGCCCCATCGGGGGCGACAAGCCCCGTAAAGGCAGAAAATTCCACGGCCATATTGCACAGGGTCATCCTGGCTTCCAGCGACAATTGCTTGATACCGGGACCGTGGTATTCGATTGCGTAGCCGCTCCCGCCGAAGGCAGAATATTTTCCGATCAGGTGCAGGATCACGTCTTTGGCGGTTACGCCGGCACACAGGTTGCCCTGCAGGTATACTCCCATTTGTCCAGGTTTGACGACCCTCAGGGTCTCGGTAGCCAGGGCATGCTCGCAGTCGCTTGATCCGATCCCCCAGGCCATTGCGCCCAGTGCGCCCAGGGTACAGGTATGGCTGTCCGGGCAGACGACAGTCAGCCCCGGGAGGGCGATACCCTGTTCGGCGGATATGACATGGGAGATGCCCTGGCGCGGGTCATTGATGTCAAACAGCGTAATACCGTTGCGCCTGGCCTCCCGGCGCGTCTCGGTAATGAACTGCCGGCCGTTGGGCATGGTGGTCTCATCGCCACGGCCGGGGAAAGTATCTACAATGTGATCCATGGTACAGAAGACCTGATGCGGATTCCTTACCTGCCGCTGTTTCTCCGCGATGCCGCGTAACGCGATGCTGCCGGTGCGTTCGTGCAGGAAAATGCGGTCGATGTGCAACAGGGAGGACCCGTCACCCAGGTCGGCGATCAGGTGGTCCTGCCAGATTTTTTCGAATAACGTATTCGGCATTGCAGCATCAATTCGGCATTGTTTCTCGAATTATGTTATAAAAGTATATCATTAGAACTTTTTTGAAGTTGCATAATAACCGTCATGACAGTTGATTTGCTGATAAAGGACGTGAGAGTGGTCAGGCCGCGCAGCAGTACGGTCGAGACTGCTGATATCGCGGTCGCTGACGGTAAGTTCGTACGGATTGCCCCGCATATCAAACCTGCCGCGGCGCGGCAAGTGGTGGACGGCAGACAACGCCTGGCTTTCCCCGGCGTTATCGATGCTCACATGCACACGGGCATATATTCCCCCCTGCAGGAGGACGCGATCAGCGAAAGCCGGGCGGCGGCCATGGGCGGCGTGACTTCCAGCCTGAATTACATGCGCACCGGCAAGTACTACCTGAACCGGAGCGGTCCTTATAGCGATTTTTTTCCGCAGGTGCTGGACCTGTCCGAAGGTCGTTTCCACGTGGATTATGCCTACCACCTGGCGCCGATGATGGCGGCTCACATAGCTGAAATCGACGAACTGGTAGACCGTTTTGGCGTGACCTCTTTCAAGATTTTCATGTTTTACGGGTCTCACGGCCTGCATGGCAAATCCGACGACCAGAGCGATTTCCTCATGATCGGCAAGGACGAACGTTATGATTTCGCCCACTTCGAGTTTGTCATGCGCGGCATTCGCAAGGCCATGGACCGCTTTCCCGACAAGGCGCAGCAGATCAGTCTCAGCATGCATTGCGAAACGGCGGAAATCATGCGGGCCTACACGCGCCTGGTTGAGGAGGAAGGCCGCCTCAGCGGCCTGCCCGCCTACCACGCTTCGCGCCCGCCCCACTCCGAAGGATTGGCCATATTCATCGCCTCGTACCTGGCCCATGAAACAGACTGTGTGAATATCAACCTGCTGCATTTGTCCTCGCGCAAGGCGGTGGAGGCCGCGCTGTTGATGGCGCGCGCGTTTCCCCATATCAACTTCCGGCGCGAGGTGACCATCGGCCACCTCATGCTGGATACTGCCGCCGGGTGCGGCCCCCTGGCCAAGGTCAACCCGCCGATCCGCCCGCGTGCGGACGTGGAGTACCTGTGGGAAATGCTGCTTGACGGCAAGCTGGACTGGGTGGTCAGCGACCATGCCTGCTGCCGCCATGAACTGAAGGTTGACGGCGCCGAACCGGGCAACGTGTTTCTGGCCAAATCCGGGTTTGGCGGCACGGAATACCTGCTCTCTGCACTGATCAGTGAAGGAACCCGCAGGGGAATGAGCCTGAATCGAATCGCCGAGGTGTCCAGTTATAACCCGGCAAGGCGCTTCGGTTTGAACGGCAAGGGCGACATTGCGCCCGGCTGTGACGCCGACCTGGTCCTGGTTGATCCCGGTGAAAGCTGGGTCGTACGCGCGCAGGGATCACCCTCCACCCAGGGTTATACCCCTTTTGAGGGAATGGAGTTATCGGCACGGGTGAAGCAGACCTGGCTTCGCGGCCGCTTGATCTATGACGGCAATATAGTCGGAGAACCCGCCGGAAAATACCTTGAACGGCCTTACCGGTAAATGATGGTACGAATTGTGTTACTTCAGCGTCAACGACATGCGGTACTGGAATCGGTCGGGGTTGTAGACGGCATTCAGGTGATCCAGTTGTTTCCCGTCCTCAGCGAACGAACGCCGCATGAGTTTCAGCAACGGTTTCCCCGGCACAATACCAAGGGCGTTGGCCGCAGACGGCAACGCGGCTTCCGCGCTGAGGGTCTGCTCGGCGCGGGCTATTTTCACCCCGTATTTCCGCAGCAGTTCCAGCCGCGGATATTTTTCCAGTGCCTGTTTCCGGATGGATTTGTCAAACCCGAGCGACCAGCTTTCGTAGTAGGCAAACGGCAGCTCGCGGTTGCTCCTGATACGCACCATGTGGCACAGCGCCTGCTCGTCGGAAATGCCGAATTCATCGATGATATGCGCCGGCGGGCGGACAAAGTGCAGGGTCAGCACCTTGATTTTCGTTTCCCTGCCCATGTGCTCCAGGCTTTCCAGCGCGCCTGTGAGCGGTGCATTGAGCAATTCCGGGTGATAGTGGTAATTTACAAACGTGCCGCGACCACGCTGTCGTGCGACCAAATCTTCCGCCGCAAGGTCATCCAGGGCGCGTCTTGCGGTAATGCGGGAAACCTTGAAAGTGGTGGACAATTCCTTTTCGGACGGCATCCTGGATCCGTCTTCCAGCACGCCCCCGAGGATACAGTCGCGCAACATGGAGTAAAGCTGATGATACAACGGCGTGGGCGAGCCCGGGTCCAGGACCCCGTGGTGGTATTTGCTAAGCAGTGTCAGCGTTGCATCCATCGTGCAGGTATCGGCTTGTTGAATTATGCTTAAAAACCACCAAAGTACATTGATATCCCGCCAAGATCAATCGCTTATACGTTGTAATCGAAAATCATTATAATCAGTTTTATTCGAATACCACATGGGAGGCCAGAACCATGCAGACCAGTGAATTGGAACAACATAAACACGCTGTTTTACCGGAACCGACCCATGACGAACTTGCGCGGCAGCAGTTCGTGCGTTCATTCAAGGAGCATCTCGTAGCCCAGGTCCATCCGGGTAACCGGGCGGCCTATGAGAACAGGGTGAAACCGGCTTTTGTCAAACAGCACGGGCGCGAGCCGGCAAGCCGTTTCGAGGTCCGTGACGTGATGACCGGGGACCCCCATTACCGCATGTTCAGCGCGCTGCTCCGCACCAGCCAGGAAATGATGTGGTCGGCTTCGCAGCACCCGGTACAGAGGAAGCTTGGGGAATTGGTGGAAAAGGCAAAAGTGACGGGAAACGCCGCCGGCAGCCTGAGGCTTGATCCGGGCCTGGAAATACCGCGCTACCACCGGGCCGTGGATATCCATTGCCAACCGGGCGGCTACCATACCGAGGTGACCGATGACGACGTCGCTCCCGGGGCTGTCTATGACCGCGGGGTCTTTATCTATGCCATGGGGCAGATGGGACCGGATAACGCGGATATGGGCGCAAGCACCGTCGACTGGATCAAGCAGAAATACCCCGGCTTCAACCCCGCGCGTATCCTGGATATGGGTTGTGCCGTAGGCCACAGTACGGTTCCCTATGCGCAGGGCTGGCCCGAGGCGGAAGTGCACGGAATCGATGTGGCCGCGCCCATGTTGCGTTATGCCCATGCGCGGGCGGAAGCCCTGGACGCGAAAATACACTATTCCCAGCAGAACGCGGAAAAAATGGACTTCGAAGACGCTTCCTTCGACCTGATAGTCTCCCATATTCTCTTGCATGAAACATCGGAAAAGGCGATCCGCCGCGTTATATCGGAGTGTCACCGCTTGCTGAGACCGGGAGGACTGATGGTCCACGCGGAGACCCCCCCCTACAAGAACCTGGAGCCGTTTGATGCTTTCATGCTGGATTGGGATACCCGCAATAACAACGAACCGTTCTGGGGACGCTCCCACGATATTGATTACGTCGAGTTGAGCGCGCGGGCCGGCTTCGACCCGGAATCCGTGTTCGAGGTCATGGCGCCCAGCGCCTACCAGATTGCCCAGGCAAGGCGCTCCAAGGTATTCCAGGGTGGTGATTTCGGCGGCGGCGGCCTGTGGTTCCTGTATGGCGCTGAAAAGCAGGGGTCCTGAAGGCGATGAGTGAGCAACCGCAATTAAAACGCAAGGCCAGGGGCGAAAGACCGTATTTTTTTTCCGATCCCTCCATCGACAAATTACTGGCAATGCTGATGGGACTGGCAGGAGAGGTATCGGTACTGCGCGACCGCCTGGATACCGTCGAGCGTCTGGCCGAGCAGAACAATGTATTTACCCGCACGGAGATTGAAAATTACGCGCCGGATGAAGCCACCCTCAAGGAGCGCGCACAGCGGCGCGCCGTTTTCCTCGGAGAGGTCACGCGTATCATCCAGGCGGAACTGGAAGGGATGCAGGATGACGACGAAGCCCCGTACAGCCAGGCGTTGGAGTTGGTGACCAGAGAGCCATGAGTTATCGCCTGGGTGTTGACGTAGGCGGCACCTTCACAGACCTGTTGTTGATCGACGAACAGAGCGGTGCGACGTTTACGGCAAAAGTGCCGTCAACGCCGGAAGACTCGTCCGTCGGCGTGTTGAACGGGATCGCCCGTATTTGCGATAACCATAGTATTGATGCCGGCAACATAACCCGCGTGATGCACGGCACGACCGTGGCGACCAATGCCGTGCTGACCGGCCGGGGCGCCAGGGTCGGCCTGGTCACGACCCGGGGTTACCGGCAGGTATTGCAGGTTGCCCGTTCGTTCTGTCCTGGCGGACTGGGCGGGTGGGTCAGTTTCGTGAAGAAACCGTTGTTGGCCCCGCTGGAATTGACCATAGAAGCGGATGAACGTATCGACGCCGGGGGCAGGATCATCAGGGAACTGGACGAGGAAGCGCTAATCAGGGACCTGCAGAGATTGCGTGCGAGAGGGGAAGTGGAATCCCTGACTATCTGTTTCATCAACGCTTATATCAACAATGAGAATGAACGCCGCGCGGAAGCCGTCGCAGGCGGGATATTCAGCGGTATTCCCATCTCCATATCCAGCAAGGTCGTGCCCGAGAT
This sequence comes from Gammaproteobacteria bacterium, assembly GCA_965116495.1. Lineage (GTDB taxonomy): Bacteria > Pseudomonadota > Gammaproteobacteria > Eutrophobiales > Eutrophobiaceae > JAAXHV01. The sequence goes on from OZ220696.1 coordinate 3,130,521, forward strand.
GCAGGAGTACGAACGCACCGAGACCACGGTTGTCAACGCCTACGTCAGACCTGAAGTATCGAAATACATCACCAACCTGCAAGCCGCTCTGACCGAGCAGATGGGCAACGACGTTATCCTGTCCATCCTGCGTTCCGACGGTGGACTGGCGTCGGGCCGGGCCTCGGCGCAATCACCGGTGAACATGCTGATGTCAGGACCTGCCGGCGGGGTGACGGGCGCCCTGTATTTCTGCAGCCGGGCAGGTTACGACAACATTTTGACTTTCGACATGGGTGGCACGTCAACGGACGTTGCCCTGATCCAGAACGGCAAGGCCCGGGTAAGGCGGGAGACCATCGTTGGTGACGTGCGCGTCAGGGCGCCGTCAGTCGATGTGCGTACCGTAGGCGCCGGCGGTGGGTCCATCGCGTTCGTCCCGGAGCTGACCCGTGCCCTGCGCGTCGGCCCGCAGTCCGCCGGGGCAGTTCCAGGTCCCGCGGCGTATATGAAGGGGGGCGAGGAACCCACCGTCTGCGATGCCAACGTGGTGCTGGGCTATCTTCCCGCAGACGTACAACTGGGCGGCGCCATGGCGATCAACAAGTCTGCGGCCGAGACCGCAGTACAAAAGCTGGCGGATGCCATGGATATCGGACTGATGGAAGCAGCCGAGGGGATCATCAAGATCGTGAATGAATCCATGTTCGGCGCGTTACGCCTGGTGTCGGTCGAACAGGGTTACGACCCCCGAGATTTTTCCCTGGTCGGTTTCGGCGGCGCTGGTCCGTTACATGCCAACGCCCTCGGTATCCTGACGGGCTCATGGCCGGTAATTATCCCGCCCGGTCCCGGTGTCTTGTGCGCCTACGGCGATGCAACCACACAGGTCCAGGATGAAGCGGCGCGCACCTATATCACCATGGCGGAGGACACCAACCCGGAAAGTCTCCTCGCAGATCTCACATCCCTGCGGTCCCGTGCCTCCGAGTCCCTGGTCGCCGACGGGGTTCGGGAACAGGACCTGCACGCTGTCTACCAAGCGGACCTGCGTTACACCGGCCAGGCTTACCAGATCACCCTGGATTTCACTGAAGATGAACTGGCTGGCGGCGGCATTCTCAGCCTGACCCGGCGCTTTGATGCCGAACACAAACACCTGTTCACGTTTGACCTGGGTGAAGATCACGAAATAGTAATGATCAGAGCGATAGTCAGGGTTAAACCGGGGGCCATGGCCGAACTGGAGACCAGCAGGACGGAGACGCGTCTGGAGGACTGCAAGGTGCATGACAGCCGTTATTATTACGAAGGGGTCTGGCATGACGCAGTTATCTATGCACGGGAGAAACTGCACCAGGGATTAACCGTCCCGGGTCCAGCCGTGATTTCCGAGATGGATTCCACAACTTTGATCCTGCCCGGTTACCAGGCGGGAGTGGATGCCTTGGGGAACCTGGTAATCAACCCTGCGCCCGGCGTGTGATCAGGACAAGTCCATGAGCGGAAGAATCATCGAACATAACAGAACGCCCCTGCAACGGGTCCCGGTCGATACCGTGACGGTGGACATTATTGAAAACGCCTTGCGCAACGTGCGCGTTGAAATGGACGCGGTGCTGTTCCGCACCGCCATGTCTCCTGGCATTCGCGAGCAGGGTGATTGTTTTCCCATGGTGGCTAACCGCGACGGCAAAATGGTGGTTGGCCAATTCGGATCATTTATCCACGGGCTGATGGATGCCTACGAGGGAGACATCGAAGAGGGCGATATCATACTTACCAACGACCCGTACATGTGCGGCGCCGCGGTATCGCACTTGCCCGACTGGATTGTATTGGTGCCCATATTCAAGGACCGGAGACATATCGCCTGGTCCGCCATGTTCGGTCACATGTCGGACAACGGCGGGATGACCCCGGGAAGTATCCCGGTACAGGCAACCACCATATTTCAGGAAGGCATCCGCATTCCGCCTACCAGGCTGTATCGAAAAGGTGAGTTGCAGTCTGATATTCTCGAACTGATATTGCACAACGTGCGTACGCCGCAATGGAACCGGTTTGACCTGAATGCCCTGGTTGCAGCCTGCAACACCGCGGCGCGGCGTTGTGTCGAGCTGGCACAGCGCTTTGGCGATGATGTTTTCTATTCCACCATGGAGTCGATGCTGGAACGCAACCATGCCGCCATGAAGCAGATCATCGAAATGATCGTCCCGGAAGAGCCGCGTAGTTTCGAGGACTACGTTTGCGATGACGGGGTGGGCGGCGGGCCTTACAAAATCAGGTGCAGCCTGTGGCGCGAGGGTTCCCGGGCCGTTTTCGACTTCGCCGGGACCGACCCGCAGGCGCACAGCTCAATTAACTTCTTCCTGAGCGAGGATATGTTCAGGATGTTTTTCGGCGCCTTCACCATCAACCTGTTCGACCCGCAGATCCTGTTCAATGATGGGTTTTACGACCTGGTCGAGGTGCGCATCCCCCCGGGTTCGCTGCTGAAACCGACATACCCTGCGGCCCTGTCCGGCCGCACCCATGCCCTGGGGCGGATTTTCGACGTGATGGGCGGGTTACTGGGGCAGGGCGCGCCGGAAGCACTGAACGCGGCTGGTTTTTCCGACAGTCCCCACCTGTTTTACTCCGGCTACGATGATAACGGTGAGTGGTTCCAGTTGTTCCAGATAGGTTTCGGCGGCATCCCCGGCAGACCGGCCGGTGACGGCCCTGACGGCCATTCCCTGTGGCCAGGTTTCACCAACGTGCCGAATGAATTTATCGAGGCCTATTTCCCCCTGCGCATTGAGCAGTATGAACCGATAGCCGATTCAGGCGGCGCCGGCCTGCACCGCGGCGGCAACGGCCTGAGCGTGGCCTACCGGTTTCTGTGTGACGGTACTATCGCTATTCACGACGAACGCTGGCTGACCTACCCATGGGGCGTCAACGGCGGGGAGCCGGGGCAGCGTTCCAGCAAGTACCTGGTGCGCGCCGACGGCGCCGACCAGTGGTTGCCTTCCAAGTGCGAAGACGTGGAAGTGAAAGTCGGCGATGTCCTCTATTTCAATACTTGGGGTGGAGGCGGCTGGGGCGACCCCTACCGGCGCGATGCTGAAACCGTCCGGCTCGACGTGGAACGGGGCCTGGTTACAGCCGCAGGGGCAAGACGCTACGGCGTGGTGTTGAACCTGGACGGCAGTGTCGATGACGATGCTACCCGCACCTTGCGCACACAACTGGTAGCGCAACGGGGCGAACCTGCCATGTTCAATTTCGGTGGCAGCATCGAAGAGATAAAAGCCAGGGCTCTGGAAGAAACCCACCTGCCGCCACCCCAGGCGCCAGCCCCCCGCCACATTCCCTGATCGCCGACCTGTTTCCCGTGGAAAAACGCGCCAGGGCGCTTTCCGTCTATTCTCTGGGCGTGCCGAAACACGAACCTGTATCTCTTTTGTGCCATGCTGCAATTGGGCTTTCGAGTAGCCGGAACCGGGGATAGAGGTCTGCATGTGGCGTCATCGTAAGTTTATCAGTGAAGCCGATTGGGTTGCGGCGCTCGACGTTCTCCCCATGCTTGACATGCTTGATGACGGCGAACGCGTACAGCTCAGGAAACTTTCCTCGCGTTTTATGGCAAGCAAGTCCATTGAACCGGTACGCGGACAGCGCCTTGAAACGGCTGATCTTGTTGTGATCGCGGCTCAGGCGTGCCTGCCGGTCCTTGCCCTGGGTCTTGATGCCTATGCCTCGTGGCGGAGTGTTGTGGTCTATCCTGGGAGTTTCGTCGCGCGTGAACATGAGGTGGACGAATCCGGGGTCGAACATGAATGGGATGAGGCCCGCGCCGGTGAGGCCTGGTTTCGCGGCCCGGTCATCCTGTCCTGGGAGGATATTCTGGCGTCAGGACAGGGCGAGGGATATAACGTCGTTATCCATGAGATGGCTCACAAGCTTGATATGTTGCATGGTGGGGCAAACGGTCGTCCGCCGTTGCACCGAGATATGGATCCCGAGACCTGGCAGCGCGACTTCAGCGCCGCCTTCGAGGACCTGAAACGCCGTATCACCGCAGGCGACACGCCGGTGATGGATGAATACGCAGTCGCGGACCCCGGTGAGTTCTTTGCAGTGACGAGCGAGTATTTCTTTGATGCCCCTACTGTGCTTGAAGCTGAATACCCCTCTGTCTACAGGCACCTGTGCGAATTCTATCGCCAGGACCCCCACGCGCGCCTTGACCGGTCAAACGCAGTTCATCGTGAAAAGTTACCAGACAAGGGAGACAGGGAGTAACATTGTTTTGAAAAATCCAGAATACGCAGGTTAAAGTAATTTCAGGACAACCACAAAATATAAAGCATTCCTTTATTGTCAGTAACTTCACTCGGTCAGGACTGGCCTGACCCCTCAAACCTCTCAAAAAACCCAAATAAATGTTGTAAAACATGCATTATAATGCTGGTTTTACAACATGATAAATCGCCATTTTTATTACAATTTACACCCTTATGATTCAATATCAAATCCAGGTGAGACATGCGCGCCAGTGAACAGGAATACGACATAATCGTCGTCGGTGGGGGCCATGCCGGGACCGAGGCTGCCCTCGCTGCCGCGCGCATGGGTGTGCGTACCCTGTTGTTGACCCACAGTATCGATACCCTGGGGCAGATGTCGTGCAATCCGGCTATCGGCGGCATCGGCAAAGGCCACCTGGTAAAGGAAATAGACGCCCTGGGCGGGGTCATGGCCACGGCTGCGGACCGGAGCGGGATCCAGTTCCGTATCCTCAATGCACGCAAGGGACCTGCAGTGCGGGCCACCCGGGCACAGATTGACCGTAACCTGTACAAGGGGGTCATCCGGCCCCTGCTGGAACAGGCGGACAACCTGCACCTGTTCCAGCAGCCTGTGGACGATCTGATTATCGAAGGCGACCGCATCAGGGGCGTCGTGACGCAGACGGGTCTGCGTTTTTGCGCTCCCTGCGTGGTGTTGACGGCGGGTACGTTCCTGGCCGGCAGAATCCATGTGGGCGAAACCGGCTACCAGGGCGGACGGGCGGGCGAGCCGCCGGCGAATACCCTGGCGGCACGTTTGCGCGACCTGCCGTTCCGGACGGCGCGGCTGAAGACCGGCACACCGCCGCGTCTGGCCGGCAATACCATCGATTACGAACAACTCACCGAGCAACCGGGCGACATCCCCGTACCGGTTTTCTCGTTCATGGGGAGCCCCGGGCAACACCCGCGCCAGGTCCCGTGTCATATCACCCATACCAATGAACGCACCCACGAGATCATTCGCGCCGGGTTGGACCGTTCGCCAATGTATAACGGCGCGATTGAAAGTGTCGGACCGCGTTATTGCCCCTCGGTGGAGGACAAGGTCGTACGCTTCGCCGACCGGACCTCCCACCAGATCTTTATCGAACCGGAAGGGCTGACCACGACGGAAGTGTATCCGAACGGCATTTCTACCAGCCTGCCATTTGATGTGCAGCACGACCTGGTGCGGTCCATCAAGGGGTTTGAACGGACCCATATCACCCGTCCCGGCTACGCTATAGAGTATGATTATTTCGATCCCCGCGACCTGCACCCGTGGCTGGAGTCCAAGTTCATCTCCGGCCTGTTTTTTGCCGGACAGGTAAACGGTACGACCGGCTATGAAGAAGCGGCATGCCAGGGACTGCTGGCCGGAATCAACGCGGCCCTGAGGATCGGACAGCATGAACCCTGGAGCCCGCGGCGCGACCAGGCCTATATCGGCGTGCTAATCGACGACCTGACCACCCGCGGCGTTACCGAACCTTATCGCATGTTCACCAGCCGGGCGGAATACCGCCTGTTGCTGAGGGAGGACAACGCCGACCTGCGCCTGACCGGGGCCGGCCGTGAACTCGGCCTGGTGGATGATGAGAGGTGGCGCCGCTTCCAGCAGAGAAGCGAGGCCATCAGTACGGAACAGCAGCGCCTGGCTGCCACCTGGATAGCGGCCGATACCCTGCCTGCAGGTGTTGCCGAGGATTTGTTCGGGCAGCCGTTACACAAGGACGTCAACCTGCTGCAGTTGCTGCGCCGTCCCGGCGTCGGTTACGCAGACCTGGCAGGGTTGCCTGGTTTCGAGCCTGCAGAAATCCCGCTGCATGTGGCAGAGCAGATCGAAGTGCAGGCCAAGTATCACGGTTATATCGAACGCCAGCAACAGGATATTGCCCGCAACAGGCGGGATGAAGACACCCGCTTCCCCGACAACGTCGATTTTCTGTCGGTAACCGGCCTGTCGAACGAGGTGGCCCACAAGCTGTCGGCGCAGAGACCGGACACCCTGGGCCAGGCATCCCGCATCCCGGGGGTCACGCCTGCTGCCGTATCCCTGTTGCGAGTGTATTTAAAGAAGCATTCCCTGTTAAAAAACGCCTCATAGGAAACATGGGGTCAGAGTAAAAAATTAGTCGGGATCTTTCCTTGAACCCGGATAACTGTGAAATTTTACTCTGACCCCAGATTTTCAATTCCGTTCCCTATTGTCCGTTGAACGAAGACCAGCTAATCCGACATCTGCACCAGGGCCTGACCGATCTGGGCCTTGACCCGCAGGCCTGTCCCTGCGACGCTTATCTTGAATATGTCAACCTGCTGGCAAAATGGAACCGTGCCTACAACCTGACGGGTGTGCGCGTGAAGACGCAGATGATCCATACTCACGTTATCGACAGTCTCGCCGTATTGCCTTATATCCGGGGAGACAGATGCCTGGACGTCGGCACCGGTGCGGGTCTGCCCGGTTTCATCCTGGCCCTTGCCCAACCGCAGCAGGCGTGGACGTTACTGGATTCAAACGGCAAGAAAATTCGTTTTTTACGCCAGCTCCTGTTTGAGATGAAGGTCGAAAACGTAGAGATCATCCAATCCAGGGCGGAGAAGTTCTTGTCATCCGTTACGTATTCATCCATTATTTCCAGGGCATTCGGTACATTGGACGTGTTCTACGGAGCCGTGGAGCATTTATTGCATCCGGGCACCAGGGTATTGGCGATGAAAGGTAAACTGCCGGATAATGAATTGCAGGGAGTTACCGGTTTGAAGAAATATATCTCAGTACACGATCTGCAGGTTCCCGGTATTGATGCGCATCGGAGCCTGGTGGTTTTGGAGCGATGAAAACGAGATTAACCCGGATTTCTCACCAGGCCGCTTGTTGCTATCGGACACATGTTTACTGTCAACGGATTATGGTAGTAGCCCCACTTTTTCGACATTACAGGTTGCGCTTGATGCGCCCTTGCTTGTCTTTTTTGCGCCAGTGGGCACGTGCTTCCTCAACCGTAGCTACGGCTATGCTTTCGGTCACAAGCACCCACTGGCGCAAAAAATCCAGCGCAATCATCGCATCACCTGGTGAGAAATCCGGGTTTGGACTCTGTGTTGTGATCAGTGCCTGCACCGGCATGACGGGATGCTGACCGTATGGGCTTGTTCGGCAAACAGGATGCCTTGATCATGGCGGTCACCAACCAGAAAGGCGGGGTGGGGAAAACAACGACCAGTGTCAACCTGGCTGCTTCCCTGGCCTCGGCCAAACGCAAGGTGTTGCTCATCGACCTGGACCCCCAGGGAAATGCCACCATGGGAAGCGGCATCGATAAAACCGGGGTGGAGTATACCGGCTATGACATCCTGGCTGGAACCATGCGCCTGGCGGAAGTACTGGTACCGGCGCCGGAATGCGGCTACGACCTGGTGCCGGGCAACGCCGACCTGACCGGCGCGGAAGTGGCCCTGCTGAAAGAAAAGGCCAGGAGCGACTGCTTGCGCAAGGCTGTCAAACCGGTCCGCTCCCGTTACCAGTTCATTATCATCGACTGCCCGCCCTCGTTGAACATGCTGACGGTGAACGCACTGGTTGCCGCCGATACCGTTATCATTCCGATACAATGCGAGTATTACGCCCTGGAAGGTTTATCGGCCCTGCTGGACACGATCGAAAAAATTCGCAAGTATCATAACCCGCAACTCAGGATAGGCGGGCTGTTGCGCACCATGTATGATGCGCGTAACAACTTGTCCGGCCAGGTATCGGAACAATTGCTGAAACACTTTGGCGACAAGGTATACAAGACCATCATCCCGCGCAATGTGCGCCTGGCGGAGGCCCCCAGTCATGGCCTGCCCGTTATAAAATATGACAGGACTTCGCGCGGCGCGATTGCTTATCTCAGCCTCGCCAGTGAAATGGTGAACCGGGAAGAAAAGGCGGCATAATATTTGGGGTCAGAGTAAAAACTCATGATAGGTCTTACCCTATCGCAACAGGCCACACTCGAGTTTTTACACTGACCCCAAATATCATCCCAAATCTGCAATTTCAGGAAAATATAAATGAGTACAAGAAAACGAGGATTGGGCAGGGGACTGGAGGCTTTATTGGGTCCCGTATCTGTAACCGGCAGCGCGGTCGACGATCGCGCAGAGGAATTACGTACCCTGCCGGTCGAATTATTGCAACGGGGCGCCAACCAGCCGCGTACGGATTTTGACAAGGAGGCCTTGCAGGAACTGGCGGAGTCCATCAAGGCGCAGGGCGTGCTCCAGCCGGTCATGGTCAGGCCGCTGGATGATTCAGGAAAATATGAGATCATCGCCGGCGAACGGCGCTGGCGCGCGGCACAGCTTGCAGGATTGCACGAGATCCCCGCGGTGGTGAGAGAACTGGACGATCAAACCGCAATGTGTATCGCGCTCATAGAGAATATCCAGAGGGAAGACCTCAACCCGCTGGAGCAGGCCCGCGGCCTGGCGCGCCTGGCGGAGGAATTCGATATGACCCATGATGACATAGCCGGGTCGGTGGGGCGCTCGCGCTCTGCGGTGACCAACATGTTGCGCCTGCTGGAGTTGTGTGATGATGTGAAACGCTTACTGGAAAGCCGGCAACTGGAGATGGGTCATGCCCGCGCCCTGCTCACCCTGAGCGAGCAACAACAGAAATGGGCGGCGCAGCAAATCATCAAGTCAGGTTTGTCGGTACGGGGCGCCGAGTCACTGGCGCGCCGCCTGCAGAGAGCGAAGACCGTACTGAAACCCCGGCAGGGCCGGGTTGACCCCGACGTCAGGCTGCTGGAGACCGAGTTGTCCGAACAACTGGGGGCAGCCGTTACCATACAACAGAGAAAGCAGGGTAAAGGTATGCTACGCATCGCTTACGATTCCCTGGCGCAACTGGACGGTATCCTGGACAAGATCCGCAAAAAATGAACGCAGTGGGGTCCTGCCTTCGTCATTTACGAAAGTTTATCCCTGCGAAGGCAGGGACCAGAATCCAATGAAATAAAGGGTCGCCCCCCGCCTTCGCGGGGGCCGGCTTCCCGGTCCTGGAACGAGGCTGCATGGGATTGGATGCACTGATAATCCATAAGACGGAAAGGTTCAATAAGGATAAAATGACAGTATGAATTCGGAAAACGGCGTTGATGACCTGAACATTACCCTGGGGGTGGAAGAAGAGTTTTTCCTGGTGGATCCGGAATCCAGGGATTTGCTGGCAGATCCGGACCCGCAGATTTTCGAGACCTGCAAGGCGAACCAGGGACCCCACAAGGTAGTGCATGAATTCCTGCGCTCCCAGATTGAGATTAGTACCCGTGTCTGCGCATCGGTGGACGACGTACGCAGCGCGTTGATGGAAACCCGCCGGGTCATTATTGACGGCGCCGCGCAATACGGCGCTGCGGCGCTGGCCTCCTCCACCCACCCCTTCGCGGCATGGGATGTGCAGTTGCCCACGGCGAATGAGCGCTATGAAAGCTTTGCAAATATATTCCAGGAAAGTGTCAGGCGCCTGTTGATCGGCGGACTGCACATCCACGCCGGTTTCGGTGATGCGGAACTACGCATCCGGGTCATGACCGCGCTGCGGCGTTACCTGCCGCTGCTGAATGCGCTGTCCGCCTCGTCTCCTTTCAGCGGCGGGCGGGATACCGGTTTCAAATGCGGCCGTCTCAACCTGCTGGCGGTGCTGCCCCGTAGCAGCATGCCCAGGGCACTATTTTCGATGGCGGAATACGACCGCCTGGTGCAGGATTATCAACGCCTTGAATTTATCAGTGACGGCAGTGAACTGTGGTGGGATATACGCCCGTCCCATGCGTATCCCACGGTTGAAGTTCGTATTTGCGATATCTGCCCGCGCCTGGAGGACGCAATGGGTATGGTGGCGTTGTACGCCTGTCTGGTGCGCTGGTTGTTGAGGCTGGCGCGGGAAGACAGGCTGCCACCCGAACCGCCCACTGAAATCCTTGCCGAAAACATCTGGCTCGCACAGCGCTACGGTGTACTGGCTTTTCTCGGAGACACCATGAACGGCGGACGCGCGGACATTGCCGACATGGTGACCCGGCTGGTGGACGACCTCGGTACAGATGCCAGGGCGCTGGACTGCGAAAATGAATTGCAACATATTCTGGATATCATCCGGGAAGGCGCCAGCGCAGACAGACAAATCGACTGTTACCGCCTGCGTCTCCTGGACGGCGCCACAAACGAGGAAGCTTTGCGTTCGGTCGTGGACATGACGCTGGCTGAAACTGCAGCAGGAATAGTGGAATAGATACCGACGGGGTCAGAGTAAAAACAGTTCAGAATCTTTACTTTGACACCTGAGTGCATGCTCACATGAAACCAGCCAGAAAAATTCTGAAAGGCAGGGGCACCTCCTCAAAGATCGATGCCCGGTTTCTGGCCCATCAGCGGGATGAGATTGATGACGGCTGGACTCCGGAACCGCAAGCCGATGCGGTCCCCACGGAAATCTTCCAGGAAACCCCGCGCACGATAATTACCCGCAACTCGTCCCCGGATATCCCGTTTGAAACCTCCATCAATCCTTACCGTGGTTGCGAGCACGGTTGTGTCTACTGTTACGCCCGTCCTAGCCATGCTTACGTGGATCTTTCGCCCGGACTCGATTTTGAAACCAAAATTTTTGCAAAAACCAATGCGGCGGAATTGTTGAGAAACGAGTTGGGGAAACCCCGCTACGTCTGTAAACCCATCGCCATGGGAACAAATACGGACCCGTATCAACCCATGGAACGGCGGCTTCATATCACCAGGGACATAATCCAGGTATTGCATGATTGCCGGCACCCGTTGTCCATCGTCACCAAATCCGCGTTGGTTGAGAGAGACCTGGATCTGCTGCAGCCCATGGCCGAGCGAAATTTGGTCAAGGTATTCGTATCCATCACCTCGCTGCGAAATGACCTGTCCCGGCGCCTGGAGCCTCGCACTGCCTCACCCGGCCGCCGCCTGAAAGCTTTGGATGCCCTGAAACGCGCCGGCGTGCCCGCAGGCGTCATGTTTGCGCCGGTAATACCTTTTATCAATGACGCGGAAATGGAAACCGTACTGGAACGAGCCGCGGCGGCCGGCGCCGGGATGGCGGGATATGTCATATTGCGCTTGCCGAACGAGGTTAAACAACTGTTCCGTGAATGGCTGGAAACCCATGAACCGGGTAAAACGGAACACGTGTTCAGCATCATCCGCGATTTGAGGTCGGGACGCGAAAATGACCCCGAATATTTCACCCGCATGCGCGGCCAGGGTGTTTACGCCGAGCTGGTCCGAAACCGTTTTCAAAACGCCTGCAGGAAATTCGGGCTGAACAATGACGGCGGCAAATTGAATACCGGATTGTTTGAACCGCCTGTTACGGCAGATCCTCAGCAATCCTTGTTCTAGAAAACCGGGGTCAGAGTAAAGTCACCCGATACTATGCCAGCAACTGCGATGACTGCGATTTTACTCTGACCCCAAACATCTTGCGCGGTAAAAGCGTGCGTGATAGCGTGCACCGTATCCGTGTATCTTTACCCCTGAGGGATAATATAATGGCTATCGTCAACCGCCAATTTATACCGAGCTCATTGTTTATCTGCTTGGTGGTCTCTATTTCCTGGCCTGGGCAACCTGTGTATGCCCAGGCAGAGGAAGAACTGGTCATTGAGGAAATCATCACCATCGGCAGCCGCAGCCAGAGGCCCCGTTCGGCAGTGACTTCCACTGCGCCGGTCGACGTATTGTCCGAGGAGGATTTCAACCGTATCGGCAACGGCGCGGATATCACCGACAACCTCAGAGCGTTGACGCCATCCTATAACGCCACGACGGCATCAGGCGACCAGGATACCTTCGTGCGGCCGGTCTCCCTGCGCGGCCTGGCGCCGGACCAGACCCTGGTCCTGGTCAACGGCAAGCGCCGGCACCGGGCGGCGCTGGTTGCCGAGTTCACTCCCGGCGCGGGCAAGGGCGCGCACGGCCCCAATATCGGCATGATACCGAGCATCGCCATAAAGAACGTGGAGATACTGCGGGACGGCGCGGCTGCCCAGTACGGTGCCGACGCCATCGCCGGGGTCATAAACTTCCAGATGAAGGACGCCGCGGAAGGCGGCGCGTTGCGGGTCCGGTACGGCGAATTTTACCAGGATGAACAGAGCTACAAGGTGGAAGGCAATATCGGTCTTCCCCTGGGCGACAACGGTTTCATCAACGCGAGCGTGGAATACTCCGATAATGACGCGCTGTCGCGCGGCCACCAGCGTCCCAATGCACAGACGCTGATCGATAACGGTGTGCAGGTTGGCGCGGACACCCCGTTCGACGACGAGCCGTTCGCCCAGACCTGGGGTCGCCCGCAAACCGAGAATATACTTCTGTTCGTCAATGCCGGAGTCGATATCAGCGACGATGCCGAACTCTACATGCACGGCAATTACGCGGAAACCGACGGGCGTTACCGGTTCTTTTTCCGCAACCCGGAATTCCCGTTGGGCTGCAGTCTCAGCGCCAGCACGACGCCCTGTGCGGTAGAACCACACTCGCATCTCAGGCCCCTGCGTGAAGCGGGTCTGCGCGGCCTGCCCGCAGGCTTTACCCCGTTCTTCGATGGCGACCACACCGATTTCAGCGTGGTCGGCGGTATCAGGGGCGATGTCAACGGCCTGTATTACGATGTCAGCGTCGGTTATGGCGAAGATGAACTGGATTTCCTGCTGAACAACACCATCAGCCGCGACCCGGCGCTGGCAGCCAATGCCGACGGCAGCCCCGGCCAGCGCGATTTTGACGTGGGCGCTTGGACCCAGGAGGAGATCAACGTCAACGCGGACCTGTCGAAACAGTTGACCGACCGGCTGCACTTCGCCATAGGCGCCGAGTGGCGCGAGGAAACCTTCGTCATCACGCCCGGCGAGCCGTCCTCCTACTCGGGCGCGGGAGCTAGCGGCTTCAAGGGCTTTGTGCCCGGGGATTCAGGTTCATTCTCGCGGGAAAACCACGCAATATACGGTGAACTGGAGTTCGAGGTGACCGACAGGATGCTGATGCAGTACGCGCTGCGTTACGAGGATTTTTCCGATTTCGGCAGTACCGTTAACGGCAAGCTGGCGGCGCGCTACGACCTGTTCGACTCGCTGGCCCTGCGCGGCGCCATTTCCACAGGGTTCCATGCACCGACGCCGGGCCAGTCCAATGTCCGTAAAGTGACCACCACCTTCGATGCCAACCTTAACGTATCGGTGGAAGAGGGGACCCTCCCGCCGGATCATCCCCTGGTGCAGGTTGCCGGCGGCGCGCCCCTGAAGGAGGAACAGTCAGTCAATCTCAGCCTGGGTTTTGCCGCCGACCTCACGGACCTGCTGGGCGGCATTGACACATCGTTGACCGTGGATATCTACCGGATAAAAATCGATGACCGTATCTACAAGACCAGCGGCGCTTTTCCCGCCCCGCACCCTGACAGCATCACAAATGACTGTAACGACATCAGGGCGTTGTGCACCAATATTTCTTTCTTTACCAACGCGCTGGACATGGAATCCGAGGGTGTGGACGTGGTCCTGACCTCCGCCCTGGACTGGAGCGATGCGGTCAGCACGGACTTCAGCTTTGCCTTCAGCTACAACGAAATCGACGTGACCGGTCAGAGCGAGATTAACGGCCAGAAACCCGTATCGGCTGCGGACGTGGAGGATATCGAAAACAGCTACCCGAACGAGCGGTTTGTCGTCAGCGCTTTTACGACATTCACGGATAAGCTGGACCTGATGATACGCGCTAACTATTACGGGTCGCACTACGACCAGCGCGGGACGATTGACGGGCCGTCCCCCTCCGCCAAAGTCGGTTCGGTAGTTTTCGTCGACCTGGAACTGGGCTACAACTTCAACGACAACCTGCGCTTCCTGGTTGGTGGGTCCAACGTATTCGACGAGTTCGTCGACAAGATCCGTCCGACGGACACCTGCGGCAGCCAGGGATTGACCTGCGCCAACCGCTGGAGCCAGGGTATGCCCTATGCCCGTCGCGCCGCGGCGAACTACGAAGGCGGTTCCTGGTACGTGCGGGCGGGTTACAGCTGGTAGAGCCTGAGCAACCCGTCATCTGGCGAAAGCCGGAACCCAGGGAATCAATCTGTCACCTGGCGCGACACAATATCATAATGCCGGGTTTGAGATGAGCCTCGAAGGTAATAAAGTCTCTGAGGCTGCGCGGTCTCAGCAGCACTTGCAGGCGCGCCAGCCTCAATGAACGTGACCATGTCTCCATCGAAGCAGGCGTCGTAGACGCGATCACCCTCCATCACTCCAACGCGAGCGCCATGCTCACTCGTAAAGGTCACGTATTTTATAGCAGACATTAATCATCCTGTCTGATCTTCAGCCCCTGATCAACGACGGCCAGACCTTCCAGCGCCAGGCCATAGCCCAGCAGTTCATGCACCGTGGTTTTAATCTGGTGTACCAGCAGGTTGCGCGTATAGCGCAGCGTCAGGGGATTTTTGGTCAATAGCTCGGCCGCCAGTTCACGGGATCTCGGTAACAGCTTATCACGGGGCAGGATTTCGTTAACCAGTCCCAGGTCCTTGCACTCCTGTGCGCTCAGGGTCTGTCCCGTCATCAGGAAATAACGGGCGCGGTTCATGCCCAGTAACGCGGGAAAGACGATGTGCATCCCGTCTCCGGGTACGGCATTGACCAGGAAATGCCCGGCGTCCTGAACACTGCTATCTTCAACGGCCAGTACGATATCGGCAAACAAGGGGATTTCCGGGTGTCTCAGGGCAGGACCGTTGATACAGGCTATCACCGGCGCTTGGATATTCAGCAGGTTCATCACCAGTTGTTCACCATGCCAGCGGATCCCCTCCCATTGCTCCGGCTCGAGCACAGGGAATTTAAAATCTTTCGCCGGAGGGCCGGAAAATGTATCGCCCGTTCCACTCATGATCACGACACGAATATCAGGATTACGGGAGATCTCGCCAAACAACTCCGCCAGTTCGTCATGTACTGCGCCGCTCCAGAACAGCGGGCCACCATCAGTATGAAAGGCGATTTCAAGCAAACCGTTTTCGAAATTTATTTTTGCGTGGTTATAATCGGCTTTCATTTTGTTCTCCTCATCGTGCAGGTTGCTATTGTAACCTGATAAAAAGGTACTGGCGGGGAAATGGGGTCAGATCGCACAATGCACATAATTGATCTCTTTCCCGCGTAAGCGAGAATCCACAAATGATGGCAGACGTGTGCATTGTGCGACCTGACCCCACTTTACCGGGCGCTGTGTTACCCTGACAATGAGCATATTGGAGATAAACGGTGTCGGAATTACTGAATTCGCTGGATATATCATTGCCGGCTGGTGAGTTGGGCACGTTGCTGTCCTACCCGCCGGAACTGCGCTTTCTTGCTGCAAGAGGCAGGGGCAGCAAGCTGTACGATGAGGACGGTAACGAATATCTGGACCTGTTGATGGGCTCAGGGCCGTTGATCCTGGGGCATTGCCACCCCACGGTCATGGCGGCAGCCAAAGCACAACTGGAGCAGTGCTCCACCTGTTACCAGCCTACTGCCTCTATTGCGGAACTTGCTGCATTGATTGTTGACGCTTCGCCCTGTGCCGAAAAACTGCGTTTTGTCACCACCGGGGCCGAAGCTACTTACTATGCTCTGCGCCTGGCCCGGGCTTTTACCGGCCGGGAAAAGGTCGTCAAGTGCGCGGGCGCCTACCACGGTTGCCACGACTATTCCCTGGTGGGTTTCATGGCCGGGGATTATGACCCGCTTGCCGCGCCGGTCAATAGCGCCGGTATCCCGGAGGGTTCAAGCCGGACCGTGATGCTCAGCGACTTCAACGACCTGGACATGGCGGCAGACCTTATGCAGCAACATGGCGACAGCGTAGCAGCCATTATCCTGGAACCCATACTGGGGGTGGTGCCGCCCAGGGACGGGTTCCTCCAGGGTTTACGGGATCTCGCTGATAAATACGGCTGTCTGCTTATCTTTGATGAAATGATCACCGGTTTCCGGCTGGCCTGGGGTGGCGCCCAGGAAACTTTCGACGTGGTACCCGACCTCGCCTGCTACGGTAAGATTATCGGCGGCGGATATCCCACTGCCGCAGTGTGCGGACGCGCAGACGTGCTCAACCTGTCTGTCTTTGCCAACCGGGCAAATCCGGACTACGTCCTGTTCAGCGGCACGTTCTACGCCAACCCCATGGCTGCTGCGGCCGGCGCTGCCACTTTGCGGGAACTGGCAAAACCCGGCATGTTTCACCGGTTGAACCAGGTGGGAGAGTCGATCAGATCAGGCCTTAAGGATGTGGTTGACAACATCGGAATTCCAGCTCAGGTGGTCGGTACGGGACCTGTATATAATGTTTTTTTCACCGATCAACCCATTGTCAATCACCGGCAGATCATGGGCAGCCGCATGGATTTGGGTCGCGACCTGTTATTGCGCCTGGCGCGCGAGCGGGTATTGATTTCCTCATCCAAGGGCTGGTTGTCAGCGGCCCACGATGAAGCTGATGTAGAACGCGCGGTAGGCGCTTACCACAAGTGTCTGTCCGACATGGCCGATGCAATAATCTAATTAGCAACTGGATTCCTGCTTCCGCAGGAATGACGGGGAACTGACAACTGAATATGCCGACCGAAGTCGATCCCATTACCCTGTCCGTGGTGCAGGGCGCGCTGCAGGCGACCCAGCGCGCCATGACCACCACCATGGAAAAGACCGGACGTTCCAGCGTTTATGCCATTGCGCGAGATTATTCCAACGCCTTGTTCGACTGGGATGCCAGAATGATTATCCAGGGTGAAGATATTCCGACTCATCTGGGTTCCATGGTGCTGGCTACCAAGGCGGTAGCCCGGTTTTTCGGAGGAGAAATCAACCCCGGGGATATCTACCTGCACAACGACCCCACTTACGACGGCAGCCACCTGCCCGACATGTGTATGTACAAACCCTTGTTCTTCGAGGACGAACTGGTCTTCTGGGTGGTGAGCAAAGGGCACATGGTGGACGTGGGCGGGCCGGTACCCGGCAGTTATAACCCGGATGCAAAAGAGATCTTTGCGGAAGGACTGCGAATCCCGCCGATACGGCTGGTCGACCGGGGGGAAATGCGCCATGACGTGCTGAATATGATCCTGACCAACTTCCGCTCGCGCAAGTACCAGAGCGGTGACATGAATGCGCAGCTTGGGGCCATTACGCTGGGCGAACAACGACTGACGGCCTTGCTGGAGCGGTACGGCAAGGCAGTGATCAAGGGTTGTGTGGAACAATTGCTGGATGCGGCGGAAGCGCACATGCGCGACAGGCTCCGGTCCTTGCCTGACGGCGTATACGAATCGGGCGTCCTGGCGGAGGACACGGGTCACGGCCGCGGTCACCAGGCCCTGGAAGCGGAGATCACTGTAGTGGGAGACGAGTTGAAAATTGTTCTTGCATCACCGCCTCAACTGGATTTTTTCACAAATTCGTACCGTTCCAATACCTTGTCCGGTGTCTATGCCGGGTTGTTGATGTGGGCGCAGGTGCAGCCACCCTTCAACGAAGGCCTGTATCGCCCTGTCAAGGTGGATTTTGGTCCCAAAGGCACCATGCTCAATGCCGAAGAACCGGCTCCCCACGTCAATTGTACCGGCGGCCCCCAGGAAACCATCTGTGACCTGATTCGTACCGGCCTGAACAAGATTGACCCGACACATGCCGTCGCCGGCTGGAACCATACCTGGGCCTTCAACATTGCCGGGACGCGGCCGGACAATGGAGAACCCTACCTCGACTTGTTGATTTCATCGCTGATTGGCGGCGCCGGCGCCGTCAACAACCTGGCCGACGGTTGGCACGCCATCGGCGCCCAGGCCGGTCTCGGCGGCGCCCAGATTGGAGATACCGAACTGGTGGAACTGCTGGCTCCGATAGTCGTAACCAGGCTGGAACTGGCCACGGATTCCGGGATGCCCGGACGCTGGCGCGGGGGCTGTGGTCTGGTGACGGAAATAGAACCCGTTGAGCACGAGATGACGGTCATAGCCTGGGGAGAAGGCGCCCACCAGCCGCCGCCCTGCGTCGGAGAGTCCCGCTATCACCCGGAGCTGTTCGCAGCCAAGGTCGCACGGGGATGGCACCTGCGCGGCGCTGATACCCTGCATGAGGTGGATCACAACCAGGTGCTGACGATAAACCCGGGAGAACGCTATCGCAGCCAGACTTCCGGCGGCGGTGGCGCCGGAGATCCGTTTTCCCGTCCGCCCGAAGCAGTACAGGATGACGTGTTGAATAACAAGGTGTCACTAAAAGGGGCAGAACTGGAATACGGGGTAAAATTGCATCCTGAGACTCTGGAAATTGATAGTGCCGGTACTGCCTCATTAAGAAAGGAAAAAGATCAATGAACTACCGTATCGGCATTGACGCCGGCGGCACGTTCACTGATTTTGTCGCGTTGGCGGAGGACCACTCGTTACTGGTTTATAAAACACCCTCGGACCCGTCAAACCCGGTCTCCGTTTTACTTGACGGGTTAACAGGGTTGGCCCATAAAGCCGGCCTGGAGTTACCTGACTTTATCAGCCGGTGTGCGGTACTGGTGCATGGCAGCACCGTTGCCTTGAATACGCTTATCCAACGGAACGGCGCCAGGACCGGTCTGCTGGTGACCGCCGGCCACGAGGATTCCCTGGAACTCAGACTGGGGCACAAGGAGGACGGTCACCGCTGGGATTTTCAATACCCCCCCGCAGAGATGATCGTGCCGGCGCAGCGCCGCCTCGGTGTCAGGGAACGCATCATTGCCGGCGGCAAGGTACGCGTCCCGCTGGATGAAGCGCAACTGGACGAACAACTGGACAGGCTGGCGCAGGAACAAGTTGAAGCTGTCGCTATTTCCTGTTTGTGGTCAATTGCCAATGACAGGCATGAAAGGAAAATACTGGAAAAAGTGAAACAGCGCCTGCCGGATTGTTTTGTGACCGCGTCGGTGGATATCCTGCCGAGAGTTGGTGAATACGCCCGCACCAGCACCACGGCCGCCAACGCCTATGTGGGGCCGGTCCTGGATCGCTATCTCTCCAGCATCGAAACTGCGCTGGTCGAGCAGGGTTTTACCGGCAGGCTGTATATCATGCAGTCCAACGGCGGGGTTGCCGCGCCCGAGGTGGTGCGGCGGCGACCGGCCGCCGTACTCAATTCGGGCCCGGCCGGAGGCCCGGTCGCGGCGCTCTGGTACGGCCGTCAACTGGGTTATGAGAACGTCATCTCCATCGATATGGGCGGCACCAGTTTCGACGTGAGCCTGGTCCGGAACGGTCTGCCGGACATCGTTGACCAGGCCGATATCGCCCGTATCAGGATTGGACTACCCATGGTCAACGTGACCAGTATCGGCGCCGGAGGCGGCAGCATAGCCCGTCTGGATGAGCGCGGGATACTGCAGGTCGGCCCGGACAGCGCCGAGGCCAATCCCGGTCCGGCCTGTTACATGCGGGGCGGCACAAAACCGACGGTGACCGATGCACTGGTAACAGCCGGTTATTTCCCGGATACGGGTCTGCTGGGCGGCAGGATGATGATCGACAGGACTCTTGCCGAACAGGTCATACAGGACAATATCGCCGCGCCTGCAGGCATTGACCTGCACAAGGCGGCCCAGGGCATCATTGAGGTTACAGCCGGCAACATGGTAGATGGAATACGCATCGCCTCCATCGAGCGCGGCTACGACCCCAGGGATTACCTGCTGGTAGCGGGTGGCGGCGCCGGTCCCGCTTTTGCCGCTGAGCTGGCGCGTGAACTGGGCATGGAGAAAGTGTTGATCCCCACTATCGCCGGCGCTTTTTGCGCAATGGGCGAGGCCAACGCCAACCTGCGCTATGACGCCATTCGCGCCTGCCCTGTGCGCCTGTGCGATTTATCCCCTGCTGTAGCCAATAAGCTGTTTGACCTCATGGAGGAGGAAGGAAGAACGGCCCTGGGGGTCGGCGCCGGTGATCGTGTGCGCGCTGAGCGGACTGCTGAAATGAAGTACGTGGACCAGATTCATTATTGTGACGTACAGGCGCCTGCCGGCGTCATGGATGTGCCCAAACTGGCGCAGCTTCGGAATAATTTCCACCGGCGCCACGAGCAACTCTATACTTATTCTGAGACTGATAATGAACCGGAAATCGTTTCTTTAAGGGCCAGCATTATCATCGATACCCCCGCGCCAACCGGCGCCGGCCCTGAACAGGCAGCGGCGCTGAACACTATACAGGCACAGGGCACGCGGGAGGTGATTATGCCCGACACGAAAGAGTTCCAGGCAACGCCCATCTACCGGGGTATCGGAAACGAAACAGGCCGTAGCGAGACAGGGGACAGACCCCCGCTTACAACATGCGGGGCCATGCCTAAACCTGTCTTTTCCTCCGGCTCTTCCTTTTCTCTTCAGGGGCCTGCCATTATTGAAGAGGAAACCACCACCATCTTCATCCCGGCGGGTGATACCATCCGATATGACCCGGCCGGGTTTTACCTGCTGGAAGTGTACCCAAGGCGTTAGAACAACCCTTATTGCGAAATTATTGCATCGCCCGGCGTGCATGGCTAGAATTAGTCCCATGAAAATTTCCATGTTCCACCTTATGCCGTATCGGGAACTGCCGGAGGGGTTCGAGAAAATATATCCTTCCTCCTGGTTCACCCTGCCGTTTCCCAAGGTGGCCGATGCCAACAAGGCCGCCCAATACTACAACTGGACGCTGGATGAGCTTCAATATGCCGCGGAGTCCGGGTTTGACGGTGTCTGCACCAACGAGCACCACCAGAACGCCTATGGTTTCATGGTCAACCCCAATATGATGGGATCGGTGCTGGCGCGGGCGACCCGGGGCACCCGAACCGCCATCATCCAGATGGGTGAGACGGCCGTGTTCCTCAATCCGCCCATCCGCGTCGCCGAAGAGTACGCCATGCTGGATTGTATCAGCGAGGGACGCATGGTCGCCGGGTTTCCCGTGGGCCTGGGCGGCGATTTCGCCCACAGTTACGGCTTTGCGCCCATGGAGCAACGCGGGCGTTACCGGGAGGCCCATGAGTTGATCACAAAGGCCTGGCAGGCCGAGGATGTGTTCGCGTGGAACGGCAAATATTACCAGTTGCCAATGGTCAGTACCTGGCCCCGGCCGGTGCAGAAACCCCATCCGCCCATCTGGGTGCCCGGGAACGCCAGTCCCAGCACCTGGGACTTTGTCCTGCAGAATGATTATTGCTATTGCTACCTGACCTATTTCGGCGCCAAGGGAGCCGACAAAACCGTCGGAGGTTACTGGAAGCGGGCCGCGGAACTGGGCCGGGACAATAATCCTTACCGGCTGGGTTACCTGATCCCCGTAGGTGTTGCCGAGAGTGACGCGGCTGCGGATGACATCTACGCGAGTCACATCGAATATTTCTACCACAAGCTGCTGCATATCCCGGAGGCCCTGTTCATGCCACCGGGCCACATGACCCACAGCAGCCTGAGTTACCTGATTACCAAGCGGCCGTTGCCGCCTTTTGATACCCTGAAGAAGAACAGCTACAAGGATTTCAAGGCGAACGAGTACCTGGTCACCGGCAGCGCCGACACAGTGACTGAGCAATTGCTGGGCATCGTCAAGCGCCTGCGGGTCGGGAACCTGATGTTGCTGCCCCATTTTGGTTCCATGCCCCACGAACAGACCATGGAAAATATCGACCGGATTGCCAAAGACGTGCTGCCCCACCTGCGCGGCGTCTGGGATGACGAGGGCTGGGAAAATCACTGGTGGCCGGAAAATTGTAAACAACCTGCCCGGGAGGCGGCCTGAGCGGGGATCATCATGGCAGAGATTCGTACTGAAACCGTAGCCGTCCTGGGCGGTCGGTTGAATATAAAGATAGACGTGGCCGGGACGGGCGAGCCGCTGGTTTTCCTGCATTCCGCCGGCGGCTTGAACTGGGACCCGTTTCTCGAAGGGCTGGCTGAGAAGTATACGGTTTATGCGCCTTACTTCCCCGGCACGTTTCCCGGTGCACCGAATGACATAGAACATGTCGAGGACCTGTGGGATGTGGTACTGGCTTACGATGACGTACTGAGCGGCCTCGGTATCGACTCGACCCTGCTCATCGGCCATTCCTTCGGCGGTATGCTGGCCGCTGAACTGGCTGCGCACAAGCCGGAACGTATAAGCAGACTGGTGTTGATTGCGCCCATCGGACTCTGGCACCAGGACTCGCCTTATACCGTAGCCGACTGGACTGCCAAGGACGCCGAAGGACTGGCCGCCGTGCTGTTCCACAATACAGCTTCCGACCTGGTCAAGGCAGCATTGACGCCGCCCGAGGACCAAGATGAGGCTGCGGAGGGTCTGGTGCAGTTCCTCTGGACTCTGGGCTGCACCGCCAAGGTCATCTGGCCTATCCCGGACAAGGGATTGAAAAAACGCATCCACAGGATCAGTGCCCCCGCGCTGGTTGTCTGGGGAGAAAACGATGCATTAATCCCCCCCGCTTACGCCGAAATTTTTGCATCTTCCATCAAACAGGCCGAAGTCTGCATGATCCCCGACTGCGGCCACGTCCCGCCGCTGGAGCAACTGGACGCGCTCAACTCGGCAGTGGAACAGTTTCTCGGATAAATAGGATCAGATCCTGAATACTCCCCACGCCGTTCCTGCGGAGGCAGGAATCCAGTGGACAACTTATTCCTTATTGACACTCCAGGAATAATTATTGATATTGTGAACATTATCACCTGAACCTGGAGAAAAGCAGATGAAATTTCACAGATTGGCGGTATTGATCATCCTGTTGTGCGCATCCTCACTGTGGGCCGAAGAAAAGCGTCACGGCCCTTCGGCTATAGAGGTAAAAGTAAGTCTCGGCACCGCCGATGAAGAAATGAAGTTTGTCCCGGACACACTTTCCTTCGAACGGGGCAAATACTACAAACTGGTGCTGCACAACCCCAGTTCGGATGACCATTATTTCACCTCGGATGCCTTCGCAACCCGCATCTTCACCCGCAAGGTTGAAGTCGCTGACGCATCCGGCAAAACCGTCACGGAGATACACGGCGCCATCAACGATCTCGAACTCAAACCCGGCGCCACCATCGAGTGGTTCTTTTACCCCATGACCAGGGGCACAAACCTGAAACTCTACTGCCACAAGGACGGCCACGAGCAACAGGGCATGGTCGGCACCATCAATATCAGCGGCCCACCACCTTTTACCAGATAATCAAAGACAGGCCCGGCGCCAATACGGCGTTGCAGTCCTTGACAAGGGCGCGCCACTTCCTGCGCAGCGCGCCTGGCGCTCAACCGCTTCTCGACCCGCTGAATATGGCAATATCAGGTTGAAAGAGTACCAGTTGCGTACTGCTTGACCTTTTAAAATAATTCACTATACTGCTTAAAAAAGCAGTGCTATTATAATCAGAATGAAAACACTGACGTCCAGACAATTGCAGGTGCTTGAATTTATACAGGACAGCATCAGGGTCGCCAATATGCCGCCTACCATCGCCGAGATTACCGGAGCCATGGGATTTGGTTCGACCAATGCGACCCGGGGGCATTTACAGGCGCTGGAACGCAAAGGAGCCATAGAGCTGATCCCCAACTCATCCCGGGGGATACGCCTGGTACAAGCCGGCGCGTTTGAGCCCGGTCTCCCCCTGGTGGGTCGGGTTGCCGCCGGTCGTCCCCTGCTGGCTGAAGAAAATATCGAGGATCATCGCCCGGTTGATCCATCGTTTTTTTCTCCCCGTGCGGATTACCTGTTGCGTGTACGGGGTGAGAGTATGCGGGATGCCGGGATACTGGATGGGGATTTGCTTGCGGTGCACCGTAGTCCCACTGCGGATAACGGCCAAATCGTGGTGGCGCGGCTGCAGGATGAGGTAACGGTCAAACGGCTGCGCCGGACCGGACAGGTGGTTTACCTGGAAGCGGAAAACCCCGGCTTTCCTGCCATTGAGGTGGACCTGGAACAGGAAACACTGGCCCTTGAGGGTATCGCCGTCGGCGTGGTACGCACCCTGTAGCGCATAACCATGAACAATTCATTGCGAGAGCTGGTACACAACAACCCCCATCTATGGTCGGGTGATGAGGTCTGCCAGGGGAAACCGGGCGGCATCCCTACGGGTCATGCTTCATTGGATGCAATACTGCCCGGCGGCGGCTGGCCGAAAAATGCTGTGGTCGAAATGATTACCCCGCATTGGGGTACGGGTGAATTACAGTTGTTGTTGCCACTGATGAAGTCCATGACACGGCGCAGGCGCTGGATACTGTGGGTTTGCCCGCCGTACATCCCGTATGCTCCGGCATTGGTGGATGCCGATATTGATATTAACTTCCTGATGACAATCGGCCCGGATATCGCCTGCCGGGATGCTCTTTGGACGATTGAAAAAGCGTTGCAGTCACAGCGCTGCGGTTTGCTCATGGCATGGTTGAACCACCTGCCCAATGGGGTCACTCGACGCCTGCAACTGGCTGCCGATGCCGGTAAAACACCCTGTGTGCTGTTTCGCAACCAGCGCGGGAAAAATTCACCCGCAGCGCTGCAATTGCAGGTAAACCACAGTGACCGGGGCATCCATGCACGGGTTTTGAAAGCCCGCGGCGCCCATCAATACCACAGCGCGGACATCCCCTATCCGGGTTAGGATATGCCCCGGCCACTTTCTGCCCCTTCTTTCCTGGACTACCAGGAACAAGAGGCATGTAACAAAACTGAAACCAGGACCGGGCAACAAGCTCTGTGGCTTGCTGTTTATCTGCCCAAACTGGCCCTGGAAGTTGTCGCTGCCGATCAGTCTGATGAGGTTTCGGCCGTCGTTGAGGAAAAAAAAGGCAGAAAACTCGTCCATACCGCGTCCGGTTTCGCAGAACGGATGGGTATCAGCGCGGGCATGGCTCTGAGCGCGGCCTACGCCTGTTGCCCCGGCCTGAAAGTTCACCGGATCAACGAAATCGCCCGGGAGGAACGACTGGATGCGCTGGCAGCCTGGGCCTTGCAGTTCAGCGCCGTGGTCAGTTTGCATCCACCCTGCTCGTTGCTGCTGGAGGCGGGGGGAAGCATCAACTATTTTGGCGGCATCGCCGCGATCCGGGATACCATCGCCCGGGAACTGACCGAACGCTGGAAACACGTTTTTTACCAGGCAACGACCCCCACGCCCACAGCCAGCCTGATGCTGGCCCGGGCCGGATGCAACCTGGTAGTCGAGCGCGGCGCAGATTTGCGCTCGGTCCTGGGGCCCTTGAGTATTGAGGTCCTGCCCCTGGATGACAAGCGCAAACAACGACTGAATAAAACCGGCGTGCGTATCCTGCGCGACCTCTGGCGTTTGCCTTCAGACGGGCTGGCGCGACGTTTTGGAACAGACCTGGTTACCCACCTGGACCAGGCCCTGGGAAAGCTGCCTGAACCCTTGAATGCTTATCGGATACCCCCCCGATTTTCCGACACCCGGGAATGTTCGTTTGACATCGATGAGCAACAGGCGCTTCTTCCCGTCGTTCATGGGCTTGTGACCGGCTTATGCGATTTCCTGCAGAAACAGGACTTGTACACCATGGATTACCAGGTATATTTTTATCACCGGCAGGACCCGGTAACGGTGCTCCATATCGGCTTGCGCCGGCCAATACGCCAACCCGGTTATTTGATGATGCTGGTGGAGACTCAGCTCGGCAGGACAAAGCTGGACGCGGCCGTCGTCAGGGTAACGCTGACTGCCGAGCGGTTTTACAGCGTTGCCCCCCGGACCCGTTGTTTATTTCCCGGCAGTGGGCTTGAGCAGGAAGCTCAGGATATTGCGCCACTCCTTGAACAATTATCCACTCGTCTCGGCGCCGCTGCGTTGGAAGGCATCGCAACCCACGCGGACCATCGACCGGAATACGCCTGCCGGACTGGCGTGCCGGCCGCGGTCGGGCCGGTGCCCCCGGGCAACCGGCGCCCCCTGTGGTTATTGCCGAAACCCAGGGAATTGCTGAGCAAGGACGACGGAATTTACTACAGGAGCCGCGTCCATTCCCTTGTGGGGCCGGAGCGCATCGAAACGGGCTGGTGGGACAACTACGACATACGCCGGGATTATTACGTGGGTGTCGATGACATCGCCGGACGCGTGTGGATTTACCACGACCTGACAACCGGGCAAAAATGGTATTTGCATGGATTGTTCGGTTGAACGCGCCTGTTTGCCGCCTTATGCGGAATTACACTGCATCAGCAACTTTACGTTTCTGCGGGGCGCTTCCCATCCGGAAGAACTGGTGGCCCGGGCAAAAGCCCTGGGTTACCGCGCCATCGCCATTACCGACGAATGCAGCTTATCCGGAATCGTCCGCGCCCATGTCGCGGCCGGGATAGAAGGTATCGACCTGCTTGTCGGCAGCGAGTTTCGATTACAGGAAGGGTGGCGCTTTCTATTGCTGGCCACCGACCGGGGCAGCTACGGCAGACTCGCGCACCTCATCACCCTGGCTCGCCGGCAGGCAAAAAAAGGGGAGTATTTTATCGACCGGAACCTGGTCCAGGACAACTGCCCCGCCGGATGCCTGGCCATCTGGCTGCCTTGCTTTAACCGGGGGGAGATCGAAACAAACGGCTTGCGCTGGCTGGCCGGTCTTTTCCCCGGAGCCCTGTGGATAGCGGTAGAGTCGTTGCTTGACGGCAACGACAGGGAACAACTGCACCGCTTACAGGAAATCAGCGCAGGTTTTTCTATTCCCTTATGCGCCTGTGGCGATGCACACGTACATGAATATAAGCGCCGGGTAGTACAGGATACCTTGACGGCCATCCGTCTCGGCAAACCCATCAGTGAACTGGGTTACGGGGTTTATTCCAACGGCGAGCGACACCTGCGCTCGCGCCGGCGTCTGGCGCAGCTTTATCCGCGCCCCTTGCTGGAAGAGACCGTAAGGATCGCCGAGCGCTGCCGTTTTTCCCTGGATGAATTACGTTATGAGTATCCATCGGAACTGGTTCCGGAATACCATACTCCCCACTCATGGCTGCGGCGGCTTACGGAACAGGGTATGCAAACACGCTGGCCCGGGGGCGCACCGGAAAAAGTGCGGGCATTGGTTGAACATGAGCTGGCCCTGGTGCATGAGTTCAGCTATGAGCATTATTTTTTAACGGTTCACGATATTGTGAAATTTGCCCGCAGCAAGGGCATCCTGTGCCAGGGGCGCGGTTCCGCCGCCAACTCCGCCACCTGTTATTGTCTGGGCATAACAGAAGTCAACCCCGACGCCATGGACCTGCTGTTTGAGCGCTTTATTTCCAGGGAACGCAATGAACCGCCGGATATTGACGTGGACTTTGAACATGAACGTCGTGAAGAGGTCATTGCCTATATCTATGAAAAATACGGGCGCGAGCGCGCCGCCCTGGCGGCAACCGTCATCACCTACAGGCCGAAAAGCGCGCTGCGGGACGTGGGCAAAGCCCTGGGAATGAGTACGGACCAGTTGGAGCGTCTGGCCGCATGCGTCTCCGGACGCTATGGAAATACCCTGGAAACAGCGCAGTTGGATGGCTTTCCGGCGGACAGCCCGCTTATGAGAAGACTGGTTTACCTGGTCAATAACCTGATCGGCTTCCCGCGACATTTATCCCAGCATGTGGGTGGCTTTGTCATCAGTCAGGGCCTGCTCTCCCACTTGGTGCCTGTTGAAAACGCAGCCATGCCTGGGCGCACCGTCATTCAATGGGAAAAACGCGACCTGGAGGCGCTGGGCCTGCTCAAAGTGGACGTGCTCTCCCTGGGGATGCTCACCGCCATCCGCAAGGCCCTGGCGCTGGTCAGTCAATACCGGAATGAACCGCTGACCCTGGATAAGGTACCCACGGAAGATCCCGCGGTTTATAAAATGATGCAGAAGGCCGATACCGTGGGTGTCTTTCAAATCGAATCACGGGCGCAGATGAGTATGCTGCCACGTCTCAAACCGGAAAATTATTACGACCTGGTGATACAGATCGCCATTATTCGGCCCGGCCCCATACAGGGGGACATGGTGCATCCTTATTTAAGAAGACGGCGCGGCGAGGAGCCGGTCAGCTATCCCGGCAAGGCGGTGGAAAAAGTGTTGAAGCGCACCCTGGGCGTTCCCATCTTTCAGGAACAGGTGATGCAACTGGCGATGGTCGCTGCGGGTTTCAGCGCGGGGGAAGCGGATCAACTGCGGCGTTGCATGGCTGCATGGCACCGCAAGGGCGGACTGGAGCCGTTTGAAAAAAAACTGCTGAGCGGCATGAAAGCGCGGGGTTACCCGGACAGTTTTGCGCGCCAGGTCTTCAACCAGATAAAAGGATTTGGCGAATACGGCTTTCCCGAATCCCATTCCGCCAGCTTTGCCCTGCTTGCTTACGTGTCGTCCTGGTTGAAGTATTATCACCCGGCTGCTTTCACCTGCGCCCTGCTGAACAGCCAGCCCCTCGGGTTCTACCGGCCGGCGCAACTGGTGCAGGACGCCCGGCGCCATGGCGTGACCGTCCTGCCCGTTGACGTGAACGACAGCGATTATGATTGTACCCTGGAGGGCGCCCTGGGGCAGGCCGGAACGCCCGGAACCCTGCGCCTGGGTTTGCGCCTGGTCAAGGGTTTGTCCCGGGCCGGCGCCCACACCCTGGCGCTTGAGCGAAAACGGGGCAGGTATGTCAGTGCACAGGATATTGCGGCGCGTACAGGACTGGCTCAAGCGGACCTGACGAGTCTGGCAGACGCCGATGCCTTGAACGGCATCGGCAAAGACCGTCACCGCGCCTGCTGGGAGGTCCTGGACCCGGGGCCGGGCGCGCCCCTGTTCTCCACGCCTGACGAGGAAGAAACCGACCTTATGCTGCCCAAGCCTCGGGAAGGGGAAAATATCCTGGCGGATTACGCCAGTATCGGCTTTACCTTGCGCCGCCACCCGCTGGCCCTGTTACGCGGACGCCTGGACGAACGGGGCGTTACCACGTCAACAGGACTCGGGGAATTGGCCGACAACGCCTGGGCCCGGGCCGCGGGTATCGTCACCAGCCGCCAGCGACCCGCCACCTCTTCCGGGGTCATGTTTTTCACCCTGGAGGATGAAACCGGGTTTATCAATATCGTGATATGGCCCTCAATCTTTGCAAAACAAGGTGTTATGCTGACGACGGCCAAACTCCTGGAAATATCCGGCGCGGTACAGAAACAGGACGGTGTACTACACCTCATAGCGCGACAATGTACCGATCTCAGCTCCTGGCTCGGAAGTATGCAACTGAAATCCAGAGACTTCTGCTGACCCGATAGGGTCAGACCTGCCTAACTCCGCCTAACTATCTGTTTCCATTGAGTTTATGCACAATATATGCGCGTTATTTCCCCTTAGAGCCCACTTTTTGCCGTCAAAATGGAGGTTGTAAGCTTCTCACTCCCGTAAGTTAGTGCATTTTTACTTGATTTAGCTTCCCGATTTGACTATAGTCATGACCATAGTCAAATTAGAGTGCCGCGGTGAAAACCATCAAAGCATCGGAATTTAAAGCCAAGTGCCTGGGAATAATGGACGAGGTGGCGAATACCGGGCAAGAATTCGTCATTTCCAAGAACGGTCAACCAGTGGTTCGACTCGTGCCGTATCGAAACAAGCCAAGCAGTTTATTCGGTATAGACAAGAACAAAATCGAGATACTTGGCGATATTATCGAGCCGCTGGACGTGGAATGGGAGGCCAATTTGCTTCAAGCCAGGGATGCTGAAGATTGATCCTGCTCGATACACACGTCGTTTTGTGGCTTAGAACTGGTGACGAACGTCTGGGGCCAGTTGCCCGGCGCGAAATTGATCGGGCGTGGCAATCCGGCGAACTTGCCGTCTCGTCGATTTCGTTTTGGGAAGTCGCAATGCTGAAGAGCAAGAGCAGAATCAGTTTCCAGGAAAATCTTGAACAGTGGCGCCGGGTACAATTGGAACAGGGAATGGTCGAAATTCCAGTGGATGGGAAAATAGGCCTGCGCGCGGCCGGGCTCACCGATTTCCATCCTGACCCTGCCGACCGGCTCATTGTCGCCACCGCGCTTGAAGGCCACCGGCTGGTCACCGCGGATAAGCATATCCTCGACTGGTCGGGTGAACTTGACCGGCTGACCGCGCTTGAATGATGTTCAGCAGGCTATCAACAGACTGAGGTCATGTCATGCCTCCATCTTCTGCGCGAGATATAACGTGTCGGCAGCCATGAGGTAAATCTCGGGGTCAGGCTTGTAGTGATGTACGAGTTCGGTTGACAGGATGCAATCCCAGGGCAGGCTGGCGTACTTTGCCATATTGGTCAGCAGCGATACATTACCATTGGACAGTGTGGCTATGATGTAATGTCGCTTGAGACGGATGAGCCCGGACGGGTAACGCCGGACAACGGCCAAGCACCGGCGGAGCATGCCCTGATGCCAGGAACCAGACTGCTCCGGTATATAATTCGGTCATCTTGGCAGTGTACCGCAACAATGCTAGCATGGTTGTCATTCCGTCAAGGAGCTCCCCATGCCGACTTATCAACGCCTCATCATAGCGTGGTTTTTCGTCCCGATACACCTGCTCTTGTTGCGCCTCTCCAACGGCCGCCTTCTGGGCCGTCTGGAAGGCCACGGAGTCCTGATCCTGGTGACCAGGGGACGCAGGAGCGGCCAGCCGCGCTCATCGCCCTTGCTGTACTTCCAGTTTGACGAGGCAGGCGACCTCATTGTCGTTGCTTCAAACTACGGCCAGGACCACCACCCGGCGTGGTACCTGAACATCGCAGACGAAGAGAACGTATCCGTCGAAATCAATGGCGAGCACTTTCCCGTCGAGGCCCGTATAACCCGGGGCGAGGAACGCGCCGCGTTGTTCGAAAAAGTAGTTGCGCTAAATCCACGCTACGCCGGCTACCGCGCCGCTACCGGCCGCCAAATTCCCGTCGTCGCGCTGCGCCGCATCCGGCCAACCGGTTGAGAGGCAACCGCGGCGCCCAACCTGCGCGCGTCCCTCACACCTCCAAAGCCGGTGACACCCGGAGTACCGGTGAGAAATCCGGGCTGGCTTGACTCTCTCATAATGCAATTTGTCTCTGACAGCTATCTTCAAATCACCAACTCAGACCCTGTTTCCAGGCTCAGCCGTTCCGCCGCGCTGCCGCCGTTCACGGCGATTTCCACCAGGCCCTGCGAATTGCGGTACCAGAAAGCAGTCCCTCCGGGTACGGCGGAGAATGTTTCGGCGAAGGGAACAGGGATACCGTTTACCTGTATCGTTCTGGTATCAGCCAGCACCCCAGCCCTGATCCCGCTCATGCAGTTACCGAAGTGATCGACGTAGACTACCTCGTTCAGATCATCAGGCCAGCCGTGCCGGTCCTCCCAGGTGATTGCCTCACCTGGAATCTCATTATTCCTGACCATGGCCGCTGCCGGGGCGTACAGATCCCGGCCGTGAAAGCTGGCCGACAATGTTTTTGGCCGCCAGTCGATGCGCCGGCACTGCACATCGGCACTGCGCCGGCAGACGATGTCGAACAGGCCGTTGTCCGGCCCCAGGTACCACTGCCCGTCTGCGGTGATTACCACCGGCTGGTCCGTGAAACTGCCTACGCCTGGGTCGACCACGGAAAAGAATATCGTTCCCGGGCCTGCCCCACAGGCCCGGCTGAACGCGGCCAGCAAATAGGACGAAGCCCTGGGATTATTGCGCGGGGCGTCGGCCAGCAGGCTGATCACTTTTTCATCCGGGAGAAGACGGTGCAGCACTGCCTGCACCTGGCCCAGGTAGGGGCCATGTAAGCCGTAGTCGGTAAACAGAGCGATCATTGTGCTGTAACAAACTGCAAGATCTTATCCATCCAGGAATTTATGGAAGCGTAGTGTGAATCCTGAATTACGAGTATCTCCGACTCGGACTGCACATAACGGGAGTGCCGCAACTCGTCCCGGCAGTGATGGACAATGTCTTGCGCTGCGCGCGGCGTAGTTTCCAGGTGGAACTGCAGACCGATTACCCGCCGGCCCAGTTGGAATGCCTGGTTCTCACAGGCACTGCTGCTAGCCAACCGTGCCGCGCCGGCAGGCAGGTCAAATGTATCACCATGCCAGTGGAACACGAGTAACTCTTGCGGAAATGAGAATAAGTCTCCCGTGACGCACTCCGGTTCCGCCGTAATGGGGAACCAGCCAATTTCCTTTTCCATGTTCGGGTAGACAGCAGCGCCCATAGCACCGGCGATCAATTGCGCTCCGAGGCAGATGCCGACCACGGCCTTGTTCTGCTTTATGGCAGCGCGGACAAATTCCTTTTCCTGCCTGAGCCAGGGAAAATCCTGTTCATCGTTGACACTCATGGGACCGCCCATGATGACCAGCAAATCGATGTCAGCCGGATCCGGCAGCGCCGGTTCCTCGAAGAACTTCGTGACCGAGATAGCGGCGCGCTTTGATTGCAACCACGGTTCGATGCTGCCCAACCCCTCGAACGGGACATGTTGCAAGTAGTGGGCTTTTATCATTCAAACGCCCACTCGCGCCAGCCGCGCAACAACGGGAAGTAAAGACCGAGCCGGATGGGCCTGTCCTCCAGGCCTGACATAATGACGGCGTATTTGTCCAGTTGCCCCCGGTAGCGCTCCTGCTGCAGGTCCAGGAACTGCTCGATATCGCCGGATTCGTGCCGGGAGGTCTTGTAGTCGACGATCCAGCGGCTGCCTTTCTCGTCAATAAAAGTTCTGTCGATAACAATATTGACGACATCGCCCTGGTAAATACCGCTGAGGGCGTATTCGCTGGCCTGTTCCCGGTGGCCGGCCAGTAACCAGCGGCCGCGGGGATCCGCCAGAATCCCCGTCAGGGCCTGCTCCACCCAGTTGCAGGCCGTATCCAGTTCCGCTTCAGGAACGCCGAGACTGTACAGGGATTCCCGGTTGCAGGATCGTTGGGCAACTATTTTTTCAGTGCTCCATTGGTCGATCCCTGCCGTTGCCATCACCTGCAGACAGCGGTGTACGACGGTACCGGCGTGCCTGATGGTTCGTCCGGCCCACTGGTATTCGATCCCGCGGTCTCCAGTGTCGGGGTCTGCCTGTGCTGGCTCGGGCAGGGACGACGTGATCCAGCGCGGCGCGGGTGGTGGCGGTAACTGCCAGTCTGCGCTCAATCTTCGCAAGCGCGCGTCATGAACTTCGCCGGGTGGTGACTCCTGTTCCGCCGTTAACGTCTGATTTGCAAGGTATGTCTGGTATTCCTGCTCGACCGCGGGCCAGAGTTGTCCCAGCAGGGTATTGCCGGGGGGGGGTGACAGTGCGCCGTTTTTGTCCGTATTCACGCTGCCAATCAGGTGCAGTTGTTTGCGCGCCCGGGTAGCCGCTACGTACAGCAGGCGGCCCTCTTCATGGCGTTGTTTCTGCTTCTCCAGGCTGTTGATGAAATTATAGATGGACGAGTTGTCTTCATGGCTTGCCCTGACCGGCGCCAGCAACAGGTCGGAACCGGACGGGTAAGGATTTTCCGACCAGAGCAACAACTGTGGGGCGTCGCTGCCACTGCGCCTGGACAGGCCAGGCAGTATTACGTGGTCGAATTCCAGGCCCTTCGCCTTGTGGATGGACATAACCTGCAGGGAGTCGTCCGCCTGGATATCGGCGCCGGCGTACAGGGTTTCCACCCGTTCGACAAGCTCATTCAGGCTACGCAGGTCGCCGCCGGCGTCAAGTTCATCCAGCAGGTCGAAAAACATATCGACATCGTGCAAATCGGTGACTGATTCCAGGGTTGCCGGGCCGCCCAGGTTAATCCAGGCGCCCTTCACCCAGCGCCGTAACGGCATTCTGCCGCGCCGGGTGAGCGCCTGTTCGAGTACCTCGCAAACACGGGCCGCCCGCTGCTGGCCGTCCGCGCCCAGGGAGGCCCTTTGCTGCCTGTCTTGCAGGCTGTGCCAGATAGTGTCATACCTGGTGTCCGCGCCCAGTGCCAACAGGTCCGCCAGGTTCAACCCGCACCAGGGCGCGCGCAGCAGCGCCAGCCAGGCGACGCGGTCGGCCGGATGGTGCAGGGCGCGGGTCAGCGCCAGCAGGTCCTGGATAGCGGGCCGGTTTTCCAGGCGTTCAATCTCAACAGCGCGAAAACGCAACCCGGCCCGGGTCAGTAGCGGGGTAATGGTCTGCAGGTGGTTACGGTTCCGCACCAGTATGGCGATGCTCTCCGACTGCGCGGCATTCCGTATGGCAATGACCTGGTCCAGCACACGTTGCGCTTCCCCGCTGTCGTCCCGGCCCAGGATGGGGTGTACCTGCACCCTGTTTTCTCCCTCGTGCGGATGATGCGCGCTTGCCGGGGTAAAACTGACTGCCCCGCGCACCGGGTCGGACTCGGCCGGCAGCGCCGCCGGGAAAGCCCTGTTGACCCAATCCACGAGGGACCGGTCGGAGCGAAAGTTGACCTCGATAGACACCGGTTCGATGGGCGTCTGTCCCAGGCGCCGTTCGAACCAGATATTCAGGAACAACCCCACTTCAGCGTCCCTGAAGCGATAGATTGACTGCATGGGATCGCCTACCAGGAACAGGCTGTGGCCATCGTCCATGGCCCAGCCGCCGGTCATCCTCTTCAGTAATTCATACTGGTTGATGGAAACATCCTGGAACTCGTCCACCAGGATATGGCGGATGCGGTAATCCAGGTACAGCGCCAGGTCGGTCGGGTCTTCCTCTGGCCCCAATGCCTGCAAGGCCGCCAGGGAGCTACCGGTGAAATCCACCTGGTTGCGTTCGGCAAACAGCCGGTACAGTTCGGCGTTGGCCAGTTTCAGCAACCTGTATAATGCTTCGATCACACGCCACTCGTCATCCCTGTAGACGGTACGCGGCAACCCGCGTATTTCCAGGAACAATTCAAGTAGCCGTTCACTATCCCCGAACCGGCTTAACAAACTTTGAAACCGGTGTTTCATACCTTTGCCCGCAGCGCCCGGCGGAAATCCTTCCCTGATGCTCAGGCGTTTACGCCAGTCACCTTTCCCGCTCAGGCACAGGGAGACGATAAACTGCCAGCATTGCAGGTTGCCGGG
Source organism: Gammaproteobacteria bacterium (assembly GCA_965116495.1). Taxonomy (GTDB): domain Bacteria; phylum Pseudomonadota; class Gammaproteobacteria; order Eutrophobiales; family Eutrophobiaceae; genus JAAXHV01. Next base: position 3,165,971 of record OZ220696.1, read on the forward strand.
GCCGGGTAACTCGTCGATAATACGGGGGGCGTCAGCCAGGTTATTCGTAGCAAAATGAAGACAACCGGTAAACTCCGGGATCAATTCCTGTGGCAATGCCTCCAGGCAGTCTGTGAGCGTGGCTTCCACGATATGTCCCAGCGCTTGTTCCAGCATGCTACGTTCAGGCAGTTCGCCTGCCAGGAGGCGGCGCAACCACTGGTCGCGTTTTTGCAGCATGGAAACCAGCATGTCCCTGACCCGGGGCAGGTCGTTATCCAGGTGCGCCAGCAGCGTCCCGACGGCTGTGCTCCATTGTGCCTGCGTTTCGTCCTGCATGTTGTTATCCAGCAGTGCCAGCGTATTGGCTGCTGCCTCCCGGTACAGGTCGCCGGCGTCCTCAATGATCTCCGGCAGTCCCCCCAGCTTCGATAACACAGGCATTTGCTGGGTTAATCCGGCGCAGAAGGAATCGATAGTCTGGATCTTCATACGGGCAGGGTTCTGTATGAGTTGCCAGCCGAGTTCCTTGTCCCTGTCCAGGGCCCGGGCGGCCAGTTGCCGGCGGGTTTCCGTGTTCACGTTCCGGCTTTCGCTGTTACCGTGGGCGTCAGACCCGGCCAGATCCAGGGCTGAAATAATCCTGCCGCGCATTTCGGTAGCCGCCTTGCGGGTGAAGGTGATGGCAATGATTTCTTCCGGCGCTGCAACCACGGACAGCAGGCGCAGGTAGCGCCTGACCAGCAGTTCGGTCTTGCCGGAACCGGCGGGCGCCTGGACAATAAACGATTTATCCGGGGCTAATACCCGTTCCCGGGTTTCCTGGTCAACCGGATTCATCGCAGTGCTTGCCGTCCGCCGGAACTGCGGTCTTTGTCCTTAATCATTTCGTTTCCCCGGCGCCGTGCGGGATGTTACGGGATACCTCGTGAATGCGGCACAAGGGCTGTTGTTCACACCAGTCGCAGGCCCTGGGCGTGGGGGTGACCGTGGCCACACCCTGGCGAAATTCGGTCGCCAGGTCCTGTAATACGGCGCGCCAGTTGTCCTGCAGTCCTGCCCAGTCCGGGGGCGTACCGGTTGCCTGTTTGTCGCGCTGGAGAATAAATCCTGCCGCGCGACGGTCCTGTTCAAAAGCCTTGATCCCCGGCAGGATGCCTTCTGACTCTGCCAGACCGGCGAAGCCGAAATCCTTGCCGCGCTTGAGCCTGGCGAAGGCGACGGCAGCGACGGTTTCATCGTGGGTGACGCTGTACAAGGGCATTTGCGGCTCGTCCGGCCGGTCTCCCGCCCAGCCAGTAACGTTAGCCCTCCCGCTTTTGTAATCGATGACCACACGCCGCCCGTCCGCCAGCGCGTCGACGCGGTCCAGCCGGGCGGAAAACTCCACACCGGCGATGGCAAACCGGGCATTATCCTCCAGGTTCACAACGGTAAACGGTGCGCGCTGCAGTTCCAGTTCCAGCCACTCGCGCAGGACCTGCGCCAGACGCCTGGACTCGATGGCGGAGAAACGTTCGGAATAGAGCCCGGGTTGACGCTTGCGGCAGGCCGTGATCACCTTGTGTACCTGGGATTCGATCAATTCTTCCCGCTCCCCTGCCGTCATGGCCGCGAGTTCCTGCCGGCTCTTCAGCCGGGACCAGGTAGTTTCCAGGAGTTGATGCAGGAGATTGCCGCGCTCCATCGGGTCCGGTCCGATATCGGGCTGTTCCAGTTGCCTGGAGTGTAAACGATGCCGGGCAAATGCCCGGAACGGGCATTGTGACTGGTCCTTGAACAGGGACGCGCCGCCACTGTGCAGGCCGCTGACGGATGGTGCCTCGGTATCCGTTATCGTTTCGATTTTCCTGCTGTTGAAGATCACCTGCGGGTACGTCGCAGTGTGCAGGTTCTGCACCGTTTCCTCTTCGTGTGCCTGTGCGCTTGCATGGCCGTCCGTTGCAGCTGTCTTTGTGACGGCAAGCGCAGGCAGTCCCCGTAACAATGGACTTGGCAGGAGTGGTCTGTCCCCTTCCATACGGGCATGGCTCAGGATAATCCGCGGCGTAGATCGCACCAGTGTCTCCTGCAGGTGTCTTGCCTGCCGCAGGGAACTGTCCGCATCGGCGTCAGGCATACCGTACTTTTTCTGTAATGCAATGGGGATGTAGGGGTTGGGCCGGGTCCGGGGCGGCCAGGACTCCTCGCTCAACCCCAGCATCCAGATGTGGTCGAAAGCCATGGCGGCCGCTCCGTGAGGGTCGAGCACCTGTATCGGGGTTTCAGCGGTTTCCGGCTGGAAACTGGTGCCGTCGATGATACGGCGGACATGGGACAGCGCCTCCGAACGCGCCATGAGCGGCCGCACCAGGCGCAATGAAACAAGGCTGTCCAGTGCTGCCTGCCAGGATTGCAGTTGCTGGTATTCGGCGCTGTCCGGGCTTCGATCTCCGGGCCAGCCCCAGACTTCCAGCAAACGGGTAAAAGCCCCGGCCCAGACTTCCGGCGCCTGCCGTCCCGACACTTCTTCCAGCACTGACCGGGTTTCGTGCAGTAGCGCCGTCAGGACCGGGATGGGTTGTCCCCTGTTGCCGGTTTGATCCACCAGGTAAAGCAACTCATCCCAGCTTAGCCTGAGCTGTTTACGGGAACGGAGTTTTTCATCCAGTAATGCGCGTCCCGAGCGTTCCGTCTCATGGCCCTTGATAAACGGCGTGCGCAACAGAATACCCAGAGTCTCCAGTGTCAGCGGCCCCTTGTTCAGCCCGATGAGGGGACAAATTGCATAGATAAGTGGATAATCCGTCAGCGGTTGCCCAACGGAGATATTGAAGGGAAGGGAGGCGGATGCGTTGCGGTAGTCCAGGTTTCCGGGCGCCAGCACGTCCTCGAATACAGTGTGGATACGGTTGCGCTGCTTGCGCAAGTCAGGCGTGATAATGCCGATAGTTGCGCCACCGGTTGCTTCAATGCGCCGCCCGGCCCAGGTGGCGGCTGCGCGTAGTTCTTCGTTGGTATCGGCAAAATCCGCGCCCTGCGCGGAACCATTCCGGTCTTCCACCTGGTATTCCCGCACGCAAATCCCGGCAGCCTCCAGTCCCTTGCATAACAGGGCCTGTTGCGGGGTTAAGCGGTCAAATCCGGCCAATACCACCGTGCTGCCGAAGACGCCCGGGCCGCTGGCCGCATCATGACGAAGCAGGTCGGCCAGTGATGCGTTGTCCACCCAGCGTTTCTGCCGGCACTGGGACCGGTACTCATCCGCCCAGGACTTGAAGGCGCCGGTATCCTCGTTCATGACGATGCCTTCGGGAAAAATCGGGACGTTGTATTGTTTCAGGCGCTGCCAGGCTGCGGCGGCCTGTCCTGCCACCGAGGGGACCTGCAACAGGCTGTTTTTGTGGCTGGACGCGTCAATGATCTGCTGCCAGAGGACGGTTTCCTGTTCCGTGGTCAGCAGGATGTCGGTCCGTTCCAGGCGGGACTCCCGGACGCGCCGCAGCCAGCCCTGCCAGGGCAGTATATCCGGTGTCTCCCAGGCGCGCCGTCCCAGGCGTAACTGTTCCCGGGCATACCGGCGTTTGAAACGATGCGCCAATCGCACGTTGGCGCAGACCACGGTATGACCGCGCTCAATGTGCTCGTTAACCCGCATTTTACTCGGAAAGTCTGCGAGCCAGGGACTTCAGTTTGGTTATCCGTTCGATGGAAGACGGGTGTGAACCTGAAAACCCGCCGGATAAGTGCCTGGTCTTCTTATATACCATCTCCTGCAGGCGCACGGCCCCGGCGGGATCGTAGCCGGCCTCAACCGCCCAGATTGCGCCCAGGTAGTCTGCCTCCCGTTCATTATCACGGCTGTATTTCGTATTGCTGGCAGTCCTGATGTCCTGCCTGCCCCTGGTTTTATGATCCTCTCCGTGGTCCAGCTTCAGGTGTCCCAACTCATGGCCGATCAAGGCGGCGGCCATGTGTACATCCAGGCCAAGCAGGTCAAGCATGGCAAAGTTAATCCCGACGATATTTATCTCAATAGCATTTTCTTCATCTATCGGCTTTGTGTCTTCGATAGAATCCCCTTGCAGGCTCACTTCCTTGCCCTCGCCGGTTGCCTCACCGGTATTCTCTGCGCCTGCTGGTATCAGTTCAGCCATGCCTTTGGTGGCAAAAGCATTGGGCTGTTTTCCATCTGTAATGATGAGTTGTGACCTGAGTTCCGAGACCTCCTCAATCGCCTGGATTACCGAATAGAGATAGATAATCTGTTTAACGTCAATACGCTTGAGGAGCCTGTTTTTATTATCGCGTAACTCAACGGTCTCCGCGTTTGTCCTGGCAAGGTCTTCAATCCTCCATGTGTAGCTGAACGGTGCGGCGAAACTATGGCTCATTGTCAAAAATGCCAGACATCCAATCATGATAGTCTGTTTGCTCATGGACGAAATTCCTCGTTGCCGTTATCAGGTACAGGCAGTCATAAAGTATAAACCGTTAGAGGACACAAATGAATCAGTAGTTCCCCTGTCTCCGTTGAACAAAGTGCCGCACTCGTTAATCTGGTTAAGATGATCTAACCCTGTGATGCCCGTTCTTGCCACGTTGCCGTCTATCCCCTATTATTCTCCGACAGGGTTCCGGGAACAAATACCAGCAGTTCCTGTCCAAATCTGAGGCCGGGAGTAGTATACGCAGCACGAGTTTGCATTATAATTAATCAGCTACGGCCATATAAAATAAACTTATGAATTACTCGGATAGACCAAGCGGGAAGTTACGCTGTTTTATGGTATTTGCCGCGCTGGTATTTGTTACTGCTTGTAAGACGACACCCACCGTTCGTTCGTCAGGCCCCCCGGGCTCACCCGGCTCGCCGGGGTCGCCGGGCACGTCCGGACCATCCATACAGGTCGAAGCACCGGGCATGCCGGGAGTACCTGGAGTGCCCGGAGTACCGGGAGCGCCCGCGCCCGGCACAGGTAGCGCGCAGGGGGCACCGGAGCCAGGCGCGATCACCGTACCCGTTCAGCAACCCGGGTCAGCGTCCGGTAAAACCGGCGGCGTTCCTTCCACGGCCCAATCCGGAAAGAATCAGAAGCCGGCCAGGTCTGGCGCCACTGCGGGAACCGGACGGGAAAAGACTGAAGATGAAATCCTGGCCGAAGCCTTGCAGGAACTCAATAAAAGGCGTGAACCGGAGCAACAGGGTGAAGGTGTCGCCGGGCAAATGCCCCAGGCGAGCGCGGCTGGCCCGGCAAGGACTGATGACGAGAAGAAACAGGCACTCGGTAATGAGCTGGAACAGGGTCTTGCGGAATTCGACCAACTGATGCTGAGTGAGCAGCAGGCTATCAATGAACAAGCCGACCAGGAAGGGTACGGCGGTTTCCTTGAAGGCGATGAATTTCCCGCAGAGGGCGACCCTGCACAGGGCACAGGGGAGGAGCCATTGCAAACGGCGATGGTCGATCCTGATCCTGTGTCCATCAAGGGCGAGGGGAATATCCCGACCAGAAGCCACAGCCGGATCCCTCCGGACCTGGCCGATGCCAAGGGAGACGATATCATCGCCCGCCAACTCCGCGAAGCCGCCATGAAAGAACAGGATCCCGAGTTAAGGGAAAAACTCTGGGATGAATATCGTAAATACAAGCGAGAGTTAAGATGAATCCAAGTTATGTAAAACTGGTTACGGCAGTTGTTTCACTGTGTTTCGGCCTGGTCGGCTGTAACACGACCACGGTAAAGTCGGCCAGCTATGAGACGGTGGTGCTGGAATCGGAAGTTACACCGGAAGAATTATTGCTGGACGTGGGCGTTGGTATTTTCAATCCTGGAACTGACGCCATAAGCGTTGAGGAAGAAGGTGTGTTTCCTAAAATACGCGCAGCCGAGGCGCGTTTTATGCCGTACAAGCTGATGGAAACCCTGCAGCATACGGGTAACTGGGGCGTAGTGCGGGTGATTCCGGACCGGTTGAGCGAAATGGATGTCTGGGTAGATGGTGAAATCCTGAAATCGGACGGTGAAAACCTCTGGTTGCAGGTAACGGTGGAAGACTCTACAGGGAAGCGTTGGTTCAGTAAAAAGTATACGGGATTGGCCGGCAAGTACTCGTATGATGGTACGACGGCAGGCCGCAGCGAACCGTTCCAGAAGGTTTATAACCAGGTCGCAAACGATATGCTGGCTTATCGCAACCAGTTCAATGCCGCGGAAATCAGGAATATAAGAACCGTTGCCGAACTGAAGTTCGCCAGGGACTTTTCTGCGGAAGTGTTCCATGATCACCTGGGCGTCAATGAAAAGGGGCGTTATTTCGTTAAACGCCTGCCCGCGGACGGAGACCCGGGTATGCAGCAGATTCGTCAGATCCGGGAACGTGATTATATATTCGTCGACACGCTGCAGCAGTATTATACCTCGTTCGTCAACCAGATGGAGGATCCGTACCGGGAGTGGCGCGAGGCCTTCTACCTGGAAAGTCAGGCATTGAAGGAGGTCAAGTCCGAATCGAATGCCCGTCTGATCGGTGGCGCCCTGGCAGTACTGGCCGGGATACTGGCCCAGGGGGTTGACAGTCGTACTGCGCGGACAGCCGGCTGGGTAGGCATAGGCGCCGGCGCTGCCGCAATTCAAAGCGGCCTGCAGAAGCGTGAAGAAGCCAAAATTCACGTTGAAGCCCTGGAAGAAGTTTCAGCGTCACTCGATTCTGAGATTGAACCACACTCCATAGACCTGGAGGACCGCACGGTCACTCTTTCCGGTTCGGTAAACGAGCAGTACGGTCAATGGCGCCGCATATTGAAAGAAATTCATGCAACGGAAACGGGGTCAGCCACTGACACCGGCAAATGACAGGAAATAAAGACTCCGGTTTTGTTTCCATCAAGCCGGCTGCGGTCGACCTGACTGCTGCTGCACCTGCGCCGGAACAAAAAAAGGGACGTTTCGGCAAACGGCCGTTGTTATGGCTGGGAACGGGCGCCGCGTTGCTTATTGCGGCCGTCGTTTTTTTCCTGCTTCCCCATTGGGTCACCCATCCTGGCATCGGTCCCGGCGCGGCGAACACCCGGACAGAGCCGGACAAGCCGGGTCAGGTACTACCCGGGGGGAATGCGTCGCAGACTGCAGGGGGTACGGCCGCTGCGGGGGATGCCCCGTGGAGAAATGCGCAGCGATTCGCACAGCGCAAGCAGAGCCAGGAGATACTGGAACAGTTGCTTGATACGCAGGCAATCCTGGAAGAGAGGGGAGTGACCGTGTGGGGCAGGAAGGGTTACGAGCAGGCAATACAGCACGCCAGGTCGGGAGATGCTGAATACAGCCGGCAAAACTTCTCCATGGCCCATGACCATTACGCCCGGGCGTCTGATATCCTGACCGGGCTGCTGCAAGGTGTGGAGGAATTATTCAGCGATACCATGGAAACCGGCAATGCGGCACTGGCGGCAGGTGATGCCGTTGCGGCGAGGGAGTCATTCAGCATCGCCCTCGCCATTGATCCCATTGACCGGACTGCCCTGTCGGGAATGGAACGGGCCGGAACATTGACCGAGGTCATGGACCTGATCGACAGGGGAGATATGATGTTGCGGGATGGAAAAGCCGAACAGGCCAGGGGGTTGTATCAACAGGCCCTGGAAATTGACGGGCACTCCGGGCGGGCCAGGCAACAACTGCAACTGGCCGAAAGCAGGATCAGTGAGAACGCATTCAGCGTTGCCATGTCCTCCGGCTTCCGCATGCTGGATGAGGGACGCTACTCACAGGCCGGGGAAGCGTTTTCCACGGCGCTCAGGATAAAGCCGGGGTCGCGTGATGCCCGTAGCGGGCTTGACCAGGCGAACCACCGTATAACCTCAGGAAAGATAAATGCATTACTGAAACAGGCCAAAACCGCGGAGCAGAACGAGGATTGGCAGGGAGCCGTCTCCGCCTATGAAGCAGCACTGAAGCTGGACAACAACCTGGGAAATGCCCGGGAAGGTCAGCGCCTGGCCACCCTGCGTAAAGAGATACACGATAGACTTGGGCAGGTGCTGTCCCGGCCGGACAGGCTGTTTGACCGGGGCGCGTTTGATGAGATCGTCAGTTTCCGTGACAAACTCCAGGCGCTGTCCGAGCCCGGTCCTGTCCTGGCCGGCCAGTTAGCCAGGCTCGACCGTTTACTGAACCTGGCCGATACACCCGTGCCGGTGCAGTTCAGGTCCGACAATCAGACTCGGGTCACCCTCTACAAGGTCGGTGAACTGGGTTATTTCACCAGTAAAAACCTGTCACTGCGCCCCGGCCATTACGTGGTGGTCGGACACCGTGACGGGTATCGCGACGTGCGTGTTGAATTTTTTGTTGACCCCGACAAAGTCATGGAGCCTGTCACGGTCAGCAGTGATGAAAAGATAGCCCTGGGACAATAACCCGGATAATGGCGAGCGAACTGGTGGGATATGCGGGCTGATCGTATTGAAGCGGCGAAGTTTGAACCGCTGACGTCAAAAAAATCAACCCGGCCTGTTGCATTCAATGCGCGGCTTTGCCTGGTTATTGCCCTGCTCGCGGTGGGCGCATTCTGTGCCTGGTTCATGCTGACGGCCAAAGCGGTCTATATTGAAACCGAGCCGTTGAATGCGGATGTCGATATACCGGTCGCGCTCAAGATTAAGCTGGCCAACCGCTATCTTATCCGCCCCGGTACTTATCGGCTTAACCTGTCGGCGCAGGGCTATACCCCGGTTCGGGAAACACTTGGCGTCAGCGAAGAGGCGTCCCAGCATTATATTTACCGGCTGGAGAAACTGCCCGGACACCTGCGGGTAGACAGCGGTCCGGTAACCGGCGCGCAGGTGCTTGTCGACGGCAATTCCAGGGGAGAAACACCTGTTACCCTCAGGGACCTCGCGCCCGGTGAACACCTTGTGGAGATCGTGGCAGAGCGATATTTCCCTTATCGCGAAAGTATCGAGGTGGAAGGACTCGACCGCGAACAGGCAATCAGCGCTGAGCTGAGGCCCGCGTGGGCGGAAATCAGTTTTACATCAATCCCTGCGGACGCGCAGGTGTTCAGCGCTGATGAAATCCTTGGCAGGACGCCGTTGACGGCAGAACTGCTTGAGGGCAGGCATGACATCAGGATCAAGGCAGCCGGCTACAAGGTCTGGCAGGATGCGATTGCCGTGGTCGCGGGCAAGTCACAGTCCATAGCCGATATCAAACTGGAAGCGGCGGATGCAAGCTTGTTCCTGGTCTCCCAGCCTGCCCGGGCCAATGCTACCGTCAACGGCAATTACCTGGGATTGACGCCGCTGGAAGTACCCCTGACACCGGGAGAGACCACCGTTGTGCGGTTGTTCAAACAGGGTTACAAACCGGCTGCCAGGTCATTGACGGCGAAATCAGGCGAACAGAAGAGACTGTCCGTTACCCTGGAACCTGAACTGGTCCCCGTAGTTATCAGGGTGGAACCTGATGACGCATCCGTGTACGTTGACGGCGCGCTGGTCGGGACCGCTGACCGCACTATCCGGTTATCGACCAGCAAGCACAGGATAGAGGTCCGCAAGCAGGGATACGTGGATTACAAGACCACCCTGACGCCTCTTGTCGGGGTTGAACATGAACTGAACGTACAGCTGAAGACCCTCAGGCAGGCGAAACTGGAAACTGTCAAACCGGTTATCAAGGCGCCGTCAGGCCAGGTCCTGAAACTGTTTTACCCGGGTACGTTTACCATGGGAGCGTCGCGCCGGGAACCGGGACGCAGGGCCAATGAGACCATGCATGATGTAGAGCTCACGCGGCCCTTTTACCTGGGGTTGAAGGAAGTGACAAACCAGGAGTACAGGTTGTTTGATAAGGGGTTTTCGTCCGGTAACGTGCGCGGCAACAGTCTTAACGGAGACAACCAGCCGGTGGCCGGCATCACCTGGGAACAGGCGGCAAGCTATTGCAACTGGTTGAGCAAAGAGGCCTCGCTGACGCCGTTCTATATTGAAAAAGAAGGCAGGGTTACAGGGTTTGACAAAACAGCCGACGGTTACCGTTTGCCGACAGAGGCGGAATGGGCCTGGGCGGCACGTGTGACCGGTACGGGTGAGATACTCAAGTTCCCCTGGGGCGCGCAACTGCCGCCCGCGAAAAACAGCGGAAATTTTGCCGACCGCAAGGCGGCGGCCCTGTTCGGCAGGATCATCGGCAACTATGATGATGGTTATGTCGTCAGTGCGCCCGTGGGCAGCTTCACGCCCAACGGCAAGGGGTTGTTCGACCTGGGCGGCAACGTTGCAGAATGGGTCAACGACTTCTACAACATTGTGGTCAGCGCCGGTAAAAAAGCCGAGGTAGACCCTATGGGGCCCGCAAGCGGGGAGTTCCACGTTATCCGCGGGTCAAGCTGGGCTCACGGCGCCATTACCGAACTGCGCCTGTCGTTCAGGGACTACGGGGGTAAATCCAGAGAAGATGTAGGTTTCAGGATTGCCCGCTATGCGTACTGAGAAGCGCGGAGACAAAGCACGGGGACGGAATTCAATTCCGTCCCCTTCCAAAAGCTCCGTTTGTCGCAAGCCGGAATCCGGTTCCGCCCCTTTTGCATGGCAGTGATACAATGCAAAACGTAGAATAATGAGATAAACCGCTATGGGCCATAAACTTAAGTACACGATAAAAACGTCGTTGGAATTATGGGACAGATGATTTCGGACGTTACTAAGCACTCCATTGAGTTGGAGCGGCTTTGCATCCTTCACCATGTGAAGCGGCTCGACCTGTTTGGTTCAGCCGTAACCGGTCAGTACAGCCCGGAGGAAAGCGATCTGGACTTCGTGGTGGAGTTCCAACCACTGCCTGCTGGCGGGTATGCCGATACTTATTTCGGTTTACTGGAGCATTTGGAACGGCTGTTTGGATGCCCTGTAGACCTGATAGTCGGGTCGGCTATCAAGAATCCCTATTTTCTGCAATCGGTTGAGAAAACGAGAACTCCAGTCTATGAGACTTGAGACCCGAAAATACTTATACGATATTCAGCGCGCCGTTGAATTGCTGGGGGAATTTACTGCCGGAAAGACGCTCGTAGATTACGAGGCCGACGCCATGCTACGCGCAGCAGTTGAACGCGAGTTCGACCAATCTTTAGAAAGGTGTTCAGTCTGATGTTGAGAGTGATTTTTTTTCTCGCGATGTTTGCTGCTGTTACGATAAAAGCACAAGAGACTCCTGTTACGACGGAGCCCGAAGCCGGGCAGGTTAAAGGGACAAGGGAAAGACCGGTAGAACAGGATGCGGTTGAAGACGCTCCAGACATCATTGAATCGACCGAGGAGTTGTCCGAAGACTATCCCGCAGATTTTCCAGTAGATATATAGCCCGATCATGAAATTTAACCAGACAACAGATTTTTTCTACCAGTTGTTTACGCTGATTGCCGCAATTATTATCGTTCATGCGCTGTATATTGCGGTGATCCGGCCGAATGCGGAAGCCATCCTGGAGGAACAGCGTATCCAGCAGCAGGCCGGTGAAAACTACGAAGTGAAGCGTTCCGTTTTTATTGTCATTAAGGATTTTGAACAGGAAGCCTGTTTTATTCTGGCCCTCTGGGTCGTAGCCATTATCGGCCTGAAAGCCAGGATAGCGCTTTCCGAAAGACGCCTGCTGAGCCGTTCCCTGCTGGAGGTGGCCGCCGGCGCCACCATACTGCCCGAGGATTCCCGGCAATATATCAGGCCGCTACAGGCCTTGGCGGAGGATGAACGGGAATCCCTGTTGCCGCGTGCGCTACAGGCGGCATTGCAGCGGTTTGGTTCTACCGCGGACATACAGGATGTCTCATCCGCTATCCGGGAAATCTGCGAGACGGAATCCGATAGGCTGGATTCCGAACTTTCGATGATCAGGTATGTCATCTGGGCCATTCCTTCTATCGGCTTTATCGGCACCGTGCGCGGTATCGGCGAAGCCCTCGGTCAGGCCCATCGGGCGGTAGAAGGCGATATCGTGGGGGTGACCGTCAGTCTGGGTGTCGCCTTCAACTCCACCTTCATCGCACTGATCATCAGCATTTTCATCATGTTCCTGATGCACCAGTTACAGCTTATGCAGGAAAGACTGGTGCTGGATACACAGCATTACTGCGACGTAAACCTGTTGCGGCACTTGCAGGTCAGGTAAATGATGGTGTGCAATACAGGTTGGGGCAGCCGGCCATCGCCAGGAGCATGAATGACTGATGCTGTCATAGAACTGAACGACTGCGAGGTAAGCGTAATCCGGTCCGGAAACGTCGTGGTGAGCAGTCCCGGCATTGCCGTGCTCAAGGAAGACCGGATCGAACTGGGACAGGGGGCCTTGCAAGCCACACATATCGACCCGAGGAATACCTTCAGCCGGTTCTGGAGCAATCTCAACCAGGATAACTTCAAGCACCGGACGAAACTGGCCAGGCATAATGCCGACCTGGCTTATGCCCACTTGTTATCCTTGCACGAGATGGCGGACGGCGTGGATAGGGTAGTACTCGCCGTGCCCGGCAGTTATACCACAGAGCAATTGGCGCTGTTGCTGGGCTTGATGGACGCCTCCCCCTTTACTTCAGCAGGCCTGGTCGATAGCGCTATCGCGGCGGCGGCAGCGACGGCCGGCGCCGGGAGCTATAACCACCTGGATGTCCACCTGCATAACACTGTCATTACCTCACTGGAAGTCTCCGGCACAGTGATGCGCACGGCAGTCAAAGTAATCAATGATGTCGGTCTGTTGGATATTCAAGACAAATGCGTGAGCCACGTTGCTGACCTGTTTATTCAACAATCCCGGTTTGATCCGCTGCATCACGCGGTAACGGAACAGGCCCTTTGCAACCGTATGGCGCAATGCCTGCATGAACTGGCAGGTGAAGCTGACACGATGGTCGATATCGAGTTTGAGAATGCCCATTACCAGGCCCGGGTGAATCGGGAGCGCCTGGTGGAAGCGCTACGACCGTTGTACAGTAAAATCAGCGCTGCCGTCGACGCCAACCAGCTTGCGCTGGTGCACAAACGTCTTGCCGGTCTGCCCGCGTTCACCGACCACCTGTCTGAGGCAAGCAGGCACATCGAGGTCCTGGATGAACACGCCGTGTTCGCCGGCTGCATGGGCTATATGCAGGAAGACAAAGCTGCGGATGAAGAGGTTTACTTCATCACGCAACTCAAGGCCGCTGCGGAACCCGCAATAAGTTACGCAACTACAGCAAGGCTGGAACAAAAGCCTGAAGTGGGGGCGACCCACGTCCTGGTGGATGCTGAGGCCCACCCACTCGGGCAGGCTCCGCTGTACCTGTCCGCACAGGGAGGTTTAACGCAGTCCGGGAGTCAGGACACTCTTTGTTCCCTGACACTTAAGGAATCAGTTGCAACTCTTGCTCTGTCAGGCGACGCCGAAATTGTTCTCGTCAACGGCCGGGCCGTGAACGGCAACGTCGAACTCAAGCCGGGCGACGTAATCGGTTTTGCCGGCTCAACACACAAATTCAGCCTTATCAGGGTCCTGGAATGACAGGCGCCGGCAGACGTCGCAGGGGTTACCGGGGACAGGTTTCAAACATGCCCCTGCATGTTGTAAGCAGGGGTCTGTCCTCTGTCACGGGGCTGTCAGATTTCAGCGGGGACAGATTTCAATTCTGTCCCCTGTTACAGCGGTCGACTTTCCTCCGGATGAGAAATGCGGACTAAAAGACTGCTTACACCCTTCAGCCTGTCGTTCCTGGACATCATGTCCTGCGGCTTCGGCTCGGTGGTACTGTTGTTTCTCATCATCAAGCATAACGTTGATACCAACGTTCCCGTCCCCGTCGATACCCGCGACGAGACTGCCGAGGTCATGCTGCTGGAGGAGGAAATCCTGGAAGGTAAAAAAAACCTCGCCAGGACCCGCAACACCATCTCGGACATCGATGAGCAACTGGTGGTGGCGCAAGGTATGGCCCGGCGCATTATGGAAAAAATCGAGGAAACCCGGTCCCTGGCGGAGCAACTGTCGGAAACGACCGATTCTGTGGAACTGGACCGGCTGAAGCTCAATATCAAGAAGCTGGAGGAGCAGAAAAAGCAGTTACAGGAGGAGATAAAAGAGACAGGAGATGATGTCCGGCGCCTGGTCGGAGAAGGGAACCGCGAGTACCTAACCGGACTCAGGCTGGGTGGCAAGCGTATTTTAATTCTGCTGGATGTCTCCGGCAGCATGCTGGACGATACTATCGTCAATATCATCCGCATCCGTAACATGCGCGATGGGATCAAACGCAACGCGCCTAAATGGGTGCAGACCTTGCGGATGGTGGATTGGCTGACGGCCGGGTTTCCCAGGGACAGCCAATACCAGATCTACGTGTTCAACACCGAAACGCGCTCGGTGTTGCCGGGGCTGGCCGGGAAATGGCTGGGCGTCAGCGACAAGGCGCAATTGAATTCGATCATTGAAGCGCTAGGAAAGATCGTGCCGGAGGGCGGCACCAACCTGGAACGGGCCTTTGCCGCCATCGGCAAACTGCGGCCCCGGCCCGACAATGTGTACTTGATTACGGACGGTCTGCCCACTCAGGGCTCCAGGACGATCCGGGGCCCTTACATTACCGGTAAACAGCGGCTGAACCTGTTTGCCAGGGCAATCAATCAACTTCCCGCAAACGTTCCGGTTAACGTAATCCTGGCGCCGCTGGAAGGAGACCCGGAGGCGGCCTACGCCTACTGGCGCCTGGCCATGAATACCGACGGTTCGTTCCTGGTGCCCAGCGAGGACTGGCCATGAGAAAAAAACGGCGGGAAAACGAGGCGTTCAGTATCTCATTCCTGGACGTCATCACCTGCGGTTTCGGCGCAATCATACTGTTGCTCATGATCGCCAAAACCGGGGACAGTCCCATACTGGAGACCGCGGTCGAATCCATGCACGGTATAGTGCGGGAATTGCAGGTCCAGTTATTTGAAATTCGCGGTGAGGCCAAAATCCTGGACCGGGAACTGGACGCCAGGCATGAACAGCGGTCCGAATGGGAGGAGCGGGTTGCCCGCCTCGAGGCGGAACTGGCAACGGAGGAAATACGCTATAACAACGTGCGTGACGACTCTGCCGTAGGCATCATCATCAAGGACGAATTTGAGTTGGCCCTGCAGCAACTGACGGAAGAAATGAAGCGCCTGTTGTCGCAAAGAGACCGCGTACGCACCGACCTGGTAGGCGGCATACCGGTCGATAGCGAATATGTCATTTTTGTCCTCGACACCTCGGGCAGCATGGTCAACTACCATTGGGAAAACATGATCAACCAGTTGATTACGACCCTTGACGTCTATCCCCGCCTTAAGGGCATACAGATCATGAGTGACATGGGCGAATACCTGTTTTCCCAGTACCGGCGTACCTGGATTCCCGATACCGAAGGCAGGCGCAAGGTCATCATCAGGACTTTGCGCAGTTGGAGAACCTTCAGCAACAGCAGCCCGGTGGAAGGCATCACCAAGGCGATCCGCAGCTTTTATGACCCCGGAAAGAAGATCAGCATCTATGTGTACGGAGACGAGTTTACCGGACCTTCAATCAGGCAGGTCCTGGATCAGGTGGAGCGCATCAACCCGAAAGACAAGGACGGCCAAACCATGGTGCGCATCCATGCGGTCGGCTTTCCGGTTCCTTCCAACGCCGGTGAACATTTCCTGATAACCAATAAACGTTATGCTTCACTCATGCGCCAACTGACCCACAAGAACGGCGGCGCGTACGTCGGCCTGAATGAACAGTGAACGCCTCACTACGAAGTTTGTGGACTACCACCGAGTTAAGGACAATAATATATGTATTCGAGATACGAAGCGCAGGATAGGGCCAGAATGACTCACAGACTCATTTATTCAGCCGGCTTGTTGTTGATCCTGACTGCCTGCGAGCAGTCCATGTCCCTCAGGGTGGAGAGTGAAATACCCATCCCGGTGATCGACCGGATGCCGGTAAAAATGGGGGTAATCTTCCAGGACGAATTGCGCAACTACGTCTCTGAGGAAAATTCCGACGAACGGCCCAACTGGAAGATCGAGAGCGGTTCTTCCCACGTCGCCTTGTTCCAGCAATTACTTTCCTCCATGTTCGAGGAGACAAAAGAAGTCGCCGGTGCCGGCGCCGATACTACAGTCGATGCGGTATTGGCGCCCACCGTCGCCGAAATGCAATTTGCCCTGCCCGCGGAAACCAAAACGGATTTTTATGAAGCCTGGGTTAAATATAATATGGAGCTGTTTAACCAGGACGGCAGTCGAATAGCAAACTGGTCGGTAACAGGGTACGGAAAATCCTCCACCGAATTCATGAAAAGCCGTGATAAGGGACTCAACGCGGCGGTAAACCAGGCCCTGCGGGATGCAGGCGCCAAATTTGCGCTCGGTTTCTCCAGGATAGAGGAGATCAGCGTCTGGGTGGAGCAGAAGAACAAAATATCCGCAGATTACGCAGATGAACGCAGGTAAGTTATGATATTTATTCGGAGGTACAGCATAAAAAATCATTACTGCCATCAGCGGTCACCTCAATCACCTTTGAAACAATAAGTTTTTATCTGCGTTCATCTGCGTAATCTGCAGATAAAACATCTATAATCTTTGGATGTAATATAAGCCTTGGTGAGTAGCGTGTGATCATGAAAATCCTGTTAGCTATCACGTTGTTAATCGGTTTGGGCCTGTTTGCCGGGTGCAAGAGCACCACTGTGATTGACGAGTACAGGGAGACTCCCGAGGCAGGTATCAACCAGGGTGAGGCCATAGTGGTGCTGGGGCGGCGCCACAGTTCCGGCTACGAGACAGAGGATGATTTCATAAGTTGTGTGGGTAGGTCATTGGGACAGGGACAGTCCGAGATCAACGTGATTCCGGAAAAGGACTTCGTAGACAGCATGTATCCGTACTTTGAAACCAGTACCGCGCCCATGGATGTAAGAAACCTGGGTTCGCTGGCAAAAATTCCTGCTATCGCCACAAAATTCAATGATTTCAACCTGCGCTATTTCGTCTGGATCGACGGTGCCACGGAAAGGACGGATTCCTCGGGCTCGGTGTCCTGTGCCGTAGGACCGGGTGGCGGCGGCTGTTTCGGGTTTGCCTACTGGAAGGATGAAGCAAATTATGAGGCCAGCATCTGGGATTTCAAGCAACTGGCCCTGTCCGGCAAGATCAACGCCGAAACCAAGGGAACCTCATACATGCCGGCGATAATCATCCCGGTCCCCATGCTGGCGCGGGTCCAGGAAAATGCCTGCAAATCCCTGGCCAACCAGATCAGGACTTTCTTCTCGCATCAACCCGGCTGAACTCCCGCCATTCCGGTGCGTCATTCCGGCGCAAGCCGGAACCTGATGAAGCGTTCCCCCTTCCTCTGTTACTCAGCCATTTCCAGCATGGCGTGCAGCAGCACGTTGCAGCCGGCTTCCAGGTCTTCCTTGCGGGCGTTCTCTGCCTCGTTATGGCTCAAACCACCTTCGCAGGGGATAAAAATCATGCTCGCAGGCGCCACCCTGGATACGTAAACGGAATCGTGACCAGCGCCGCTTACCATTCCCATATTGGTGTACCCAAGGGACACAGCCGCGTTACGGACTGCATTTATGCAGTTATCGTCGAAGCTGATGGCGGGTGATTCCAGCTCCTCTTTAACCTCGCCTGCGAGGCGGAACCTGCCGCATTCGTGCGTTACGATTTCCCGCATCAACCGCTCCATGTGCTTTACCTGCGTCTGTTCGGGGTGGCGTATATCCACAGTTACTGTCAGGCGTTCCGGTACGGTATTGCGCGACCCGGGTTCGGTCCTGATATCTCCGAACGTCATTCTTGCCCAGGGTTTTAAATCATCGGCGACCTGGAAAAGCTTGTCGAGAATGGCATACAGGGCCATAACCGGGTCCCGCCGCACTTCCATCGGGGTCGTACCTGCGTGGCACGGCACGCCCTCGATGACCAGGTCGTACCAGCCGATAGCCTGTACGCCGTTGACAACGCCGATCTGGAGGCCGGCATTTTCCAGGATGGGGCCCTGTTCAATATGTACCTCGAATGCGGCCCTGAGCGGTTTTGGCCGGCATTCTGCCGAACCCAGGTAGCCGATCCGTTGCAGTTCCTCCTTCACGGTTTGTCCTGCCTTGTTCCTCCGGTTGTGGCCGTAATCCAGGCTGAACTCTCCGGCCCACACACCCGATCCCAGCATGGCCGGTGAGAAGCGCGCGCCTTCCTCGTTGGTCCAGCATACCACCTCGATGGGATGTTCAGTCTCAAGGTTGGCGTCGTTTAGCGTCCGTACGACTTCCAGGCCGGCAAGCACCCCGTAAACTCCGTCGAACTTGCCGCCGGTAGGCTGGGTATCCAGGTGGGAACCGGCGATAACAGGGGGAAGCGACGCATTCCTGCCCGGACGCAGGGCGAAGATATTGCCCATCTCATCGACGGTAATATCGCAGCCGGCTGCCTCGCACCATGAAATGAACAGGTTCCGCCCCAGTTTATCCTCATCGGTCAGGGCCTGGCGGTTGCAGCCGCCGCGCGGGGTTTTGCCGAATTCGGCCATTTCCATGAGTGACGACCAGAGCCGGTCACCGGTTATTTTGATTATGGATGTGTCTACTGACGTCATGCTTGGATTTCCGTAAATCTCCTTTCGCAATAGTTGGCTGTATAATGGCCAATGCCATGCAGTTTATCACAGACCCGTTCTTTTACATGATCGCCGTCCCTGCCGTACTGTTTGTCGGCGTAGCCAAAGGAGGTTTTGCCGGGACTCTCGGCACTATAACCGTTCCCCTGATGTCATTCGCCGTTGACCCGGTTACGGCGGCCGCCATCCTGTTGCCGATCCTGTGTGTCATGGATTTATTTTCCGCCTGGAATTTCCGTCACAGCTTTGACGTGTCCCACCTTAAGATACTGGTCCCCGGCAGCGTCGTGGGCATAACCCTGGCCGCGCTTCTCATGGGGAAATTAACGGAAGACCACGTACGCATCATGGTGGGAGTTATCGCCATCAGCTTCTGCCTCAACCATTGGCTGCGCCTGACTGCGCGCAGTTACCGGCCCGGAAAGACAAGTGGTTATTTCTGGGGAGCCCTGGCCGGGTTTACCAGCACCCAGGTCCATGCCGGCGGCCCGCCTGTGAGTGTCTATATACTGCCCCAGCGTATGGAAAAGAAGACCATGATCGGCACCATCGTCATGTTTTTCCTGTTCGTCAATTACGTAAAGCTCATCCCGTACAGTTACCTTGACCTGTTAACCCCCCCGAACCTGACGACCTCGCTGGTACTGATGCCCTTCGCCCCGCTGGGAGTGAAACTGGGTTACTGGTTGCTGCATAAAGTCCCCGAGGCCCTGGTGTACAGGATTTTATACCTGTTCCTGTTTATCCTGGGGATGAAAATGATCCTCGACGGCACTATCGGCAGGCTGTTTTAGATACTGACAGAGGCAGCAATAGGTGTTACCTTGAGCGTTCTTTCATCCATGCGCGGGGAGCAGACATGAGACTCTTTTATTCACCCTTCCATTCCCTGATTCACAAGGTCCTGGTGACCATCCATGAACTCGGTCTGTGGGACGACGTTACCTTCGTTCCGACCTACCCGTTTTTCAACCGCGCCGGTGAGTTCCAGGACGACAAGTACTCCATTGCGCCCATCAACCCCCTGGACAAGGTGCCCACACTGGTCCTGGATGACGGACGCGCCGTCTATGCCAGCCAGGCAATAGTCGAATGCCTGGACAGCATGAGCAAATCCGGAAAAAGACTATACCCGGAGAGCGGCCCGCAGCGCTGGGATGCCGTTACCCGCCTGGCCCTCGCCGACACCATGTTTGAATCCACCGTTGGGATGGTGATGGAAGGCTGGAACCCCGAAGATAAACAACGTATTGAATTGCACGAGTGGATCTGGCCGAAGATCATCAGGGGCTGCGACCGGCTTGAAGCGTATTGCAAGCGCGGTTTTGACGATTTTGATATCGGCCATGCCGCCATGTTGCACGCCATCAGTTACCTGGATTTTCGGGTGAAATTCTACGAAGTCAAGGACCCGCTCTACCCCGATTTTGATTGTTTTGCGAACAGGCCGAACCTGGAAGCCTGGTGGAAAGACGCGAGCCGGCGCCCCTCCGTTACCAATCACTACAATGTCGATTACGAGGGCGATGATTCTGCCGGGTTCTGCCAGAGACATGTGCGGGAAGTGCTGGAACTGCAGGAGAAGAATAACGCCTTATGATTAAACATTACTACTGGCCCACACCCAACGGCCACAAGACCGCCATCATGCTGGAGGAGGTCGGGGTTGAATACGAGGTCCATCCCGTCGACATACACAACGGTGCGCAGTTTGACGCGGAATTTATAAAATTAAGCCCGAATAACCGTATTCCGGCAATCGTTGATACCGACGGACCCGGGGGCAAGCCCTACAGTATCTTTGAATCCGGCGCCATCCTGCTGTACCTGGCGGAAAAGACCGGCAGGCTCTGGCCGGACGATACAAAGTCGCGCTACGACGTCATGCAGTGGTTGATGTTCCAGATGGGCAACGTCGGCCCCATGTTCGGCCAGAACGGCTATTTTCAGGGATACTGCCCGGAAGAGATTCCACTGGCGAAGGAACGTTACCACAGTGTCACAAAGCAGATTTACCGCGTATTGGACAAGCGCCTCACTAAATCCAGTTACCTGGCGGGTGATAAGTACTCGATTGCCGATGTCGCCACCTACCCCTGGACCATGCCCAGACAACGGGCATTGCACAGGATTGACATCGGCGATTACCCGAACGTCAGGAAATGGGCCGACACTATTTCACGGAGGCCCGCGGTTCAGCGCGGTATTGCCGTGCTGTCCGGCGCTGCGAAAGTCGGCAATCCCACGGAGGAAACCTACAAAAATATGTTCGGCAGCGCGCAGTTCGGCCAGACCTGACGCTACTCCTTGACCGGTTGGCGCTTCGTCTTGTAGGCCGAGTAGCTGTCCGTGCGGGTTTCCCAGGGTGCGTCCGACTGCATGAAATCAGGGTTCCTGGATTCGACGTACTCCAGGACTGCCGGCGAAATATCCGACGGGTCGCTGATCTTTTTCCCCTGCCCGTGCCAGTAGTTCACGCCCGGTTGTTTGCCCATCAGGAAGAACGGATACCAGGGGTTGACGTGGTTGACGGTCAGGTGTGACGGCGCGCTGACCAGGTCGGGGTTCTCCAGGTCGGAGACTTTACCCCGGAACCCGTCCAGGTAGAGCAGGTTCAGGACTTTCCCCGTAGATGCCAGCGGCCATTCGTCAGGGTCGAGTTTGTTCATAAACCTGAAATGCTGGGGTTCGGTGACCCAGATATCATCGCCGGAACGGGTCCAGGGGTACTGTTTGGGTGTAACGACGATATCGAACGGCCCGCCGATTACGTCGATGGGGTAGTTGGTCCTGCTGGTGAACGGGTTTTCGAACTCCTCAATGCGCGTATCGCTCCCGGGTTCGGTGAAGTAAGACATGTCGTAGTTACGAAAGTGAAACGACCCGTTACCCAGGTTGCGCCAGACCATCTTCAACAGGCCGGTCCAGCCCACCATCGCGTGGGTTTCATCGTGCGTGGCCCCGTAGACGATGCCCTTGTACCAGTAATGCACCATCCCGTCTTCCAGCGTGCCTGCCAGCTTAGCGTACGCCCGTACGCTTTCCAGCTCGTTCGAGAAATCTATGGCAACCCTGGGTGTGGATCCGGCCTGGCTTGCAGCCAGTGCGCCACCGGCCGCGGCAAGTGCGCCCGCGCCCTGCAGCAAGGTGCGCCTGTCAATCATCGCTGATATAGACATACAGGTCGTTAAGGGTAACCGGCTCCCTGTCGTGGGAACCTACCAGGGTGGTGACGTCCAGGCCGTTAGCCGCTATCCCTTCCGCCAGTGATACCGCTGAGTGGAATGGCAGGATATCCGCCGGCCGTTTTTTCCCTGCACGCTTGTCCCGCGCCAGGCCGCTGACATAAAGGTCGCCTGCGTAGAGGAGCTTCTCGCGGTCAACCACCATGTACAGCATGTCCGATACGTGCCCCATCTCCAGGGGATAGACGGTCACCGGCTGTGACGCATCATCGATGCGATAAGACCTATCGCCCGGCACGCCCGCTATCTTTGCGCTCGCAGGGTTACGGTCCAGTGCGTCCTGTAACACCGTGGAAGGGGGACGCGAGGTTTGAGCCTTGTAGAAATCTACCGCCGCCTCGTGCACCACCAGCGTTGCTCCGGCCGCGACGTATGGGCGAATCCCCGCGCCGTGGTCGTTATGGTGGTGGGAAACAACCAGGTGGGTGATGGGTTTGTCCGGGAACCGTTCTCCAACCCAGGCGATGATCTCCTCACCCTTGAGGTCGTTTTGTCCCGGTTCCATGACTACAATACCGTTCTCCTGTTCGACGACGAACGTATAAATACCGTCAAGCGGGGCTGCGTACAGCAGGTGCATACCGGGGCTGAGTTCGATGGCTTCGATATCGGGCCGCCCCACACCGGCAAAGCCGAACATCAGCAGGGACTGGCTCAGGCGCTTCGCCCGGGCGGCAATCTCCTCGTCATGCTTGTACTCGATGCCTTCCGGCGGCGTAAAGGCAGTGCCGAAGTCCGGATTGACGGTTATTCCGCTACGCCTCACGTCTATGCGCGGCCCGCCGCCGATGGACATTTTGAGCTGGTTGGGAAAATAGACCCCGTCTACGGCCTGCCAGTCGTAATAGTTGACTTCCAGCGGCACATCGCCGTAAACCACGTCCCATTCCATGGTCCAGAGCTTGCTGATGCGCCCCGTTTCCTTGTCGATGAACAGCGTAACCGGGTACACCTCATCTTCGATAACGAGTTGATGGTGAGCCTCCTCGTCGATTTGTGTACTCGCGCGCCAGCGGTTAAGCCAGTCGTCGTCAACCCCGGTTTTTTCAACCATCAGTTCGTGAAAACGGGTGCCTTCAGATCGCTGGAGCCATTCGCCAGTGACGATGAGCGTGCGTTTACCCGTCTGCCGTACCCGGTCCGTCGTTACGGGAAATACGTCGGCAGCGGTGAACAGGCGGCCCGCCGGCCGGTCCGCGCCGGCCGCGGCCAGGGTCGCGGACGAGGGGTTGTCACGCACTTCGTTGAGGAGTATATGCGGGTTGAGAAGGCGTTCGGTCTTGACCGTCCCCGCGGTCTTGTCAGGGGATGACGCCTTGTCCTTTTTTTTCGTGATACCGAGAAAGCCCTCTTCCTTGATATAACCTGCTTGCCCGATGACCAGTTCGGTGCTCTCGCGCTTGTCGTAGCCGCCGCCCCGGGCCGGGAAACTGGTGGTCGTGTCAAGGCGCACCTGCCCTCCGGCGAGGTCGTGACTTACCCTGAGCGACGCAGTCAGGAGTCTCATAAGACCGTGACCGGGCTCCGGCCCCTGTCCCATGATATGGTAATCGCGTTCCTCTTCGGTGGAAAAACCGTCCAGGTTTGCCAGCGCACCCTCACCGCCGATACCGCTGACGGCCAGGGCAATGACGTCTGCTGCGCCTGGTGTTGCCGCCCCGGTTGAACCGGTAGCGGCTTGTTCGGCCTGCTGGCAGCCGCCTGTAATTGCAATAATCAAAACCAGCGCGGGCATCGAGCCGGTCAATCTGTCGATAATTCTAAGCATTTCTGTTCTCCTGCCAATGTTTCTGTGTTGCGGATAACACGCGAGGTGTCGATATCCGTGGAATGTTAATTCCCAATTCATGGGTGTCCCAAATTAGCTTTATGGCCGACCAGGTTTTTTTCCGTCTCAAACTGAGGGCTTGACGTTGGCATTCAACTGCAGAAGGTTATCCGGGTCATACTTGTTTTTCAGTTGTACCAATCGCTCGTAATTGCCCTGGTAGGTCACTTTCACCTTATCCTGTTCTTCATCCATGAGTTCATTAACGTAAAAACTGTCGGCAGTGTATGGTTCAAGGGCGTCCCAGTAGTCCCGGCCCCAGTTGACATATTTCTCTGATTTTGCGGGGTCAACCCAGCTAGCGCCGACTTCCAGGTCCCATACCGCATCACGGTGCGGCCAGGCTGTGGCTTCCGAGTCCACCCTGCCTACGGCGCCCCCGAAACGGACAATCCGCATGGTGTTGAACCTGCCTTTGGCATGGTGCCAGCGTTCCATGATGATATCGTTCATCACCGGGTCGAAATCATTGACGTACCGGCCCTTGATATAGTAGTGGCGGCCGTGTGCGTTATGGGCGTCACCCCTGCTCTGCATACCCACGTAGTTGGTGGGCCTCAGGAATTCGGCAACCGGTTTGCCGAGTTTGAGTAACGGTGCGATAACGCGCTCACCGGCGCTGAAAGACCCCGACCAGGTGAACCCTGTCATGGCAAAATCTTCATTCTTCTCATTAATCGTCATGCCTGTGAAACAGTGGAGTTCATCAGGCGCGTCCAGCGAATTTTCGAAATAATGATTCAGCATATCCCTGGCCTCATCCCGCGGATATATGGCCGCGCCGGTCAGTACTTCCGGTCCGAACCGGTGCGTGCCAAACTCAAACGACGTGACGACGCCAAAATTACCGCCGCCGCCGCGTACCCCCCAGAACAGGTCAGGGTTTTCCTGTTCGCTGGCGTGGCGCAACTTGCCGTCGGGGGTGACAATTTCCACCGAACGCAGATTATCGATAGTCAACCCGTAGGTACGCATGAGGATGCCGATACCGCCGCCCAGGGTGAGACCGGCTATGCCGGTATGGGAGACGACGCCGGCCGGTACGACCAGGCCGTAGGATTGCGTCTCGCGATCCATGTCGTGCAGTAATGCGCCACCTTCCACGCGCGCGGTCATGGCGTCGGGGTCCACTACCACGCCTCGCATGGGAGACATATCCAGTACGATGCCACCGTCACAGATTGATTTTCCGGAGATGCTGTGGCCGCCGCCGCGCACCGCGACCAGGAGGTCGTGGCTGCGGGCAAAGTCGACAACGTTGATGACGTCGCTTATGTCGGCGCACTGGGCGATGAGGGCAGGGTATTTGTCGTCCCAGATGCCGTTCCAGATCTTCCGGGCTTCGTCGTAACGCGGACTGACGGGTGTCAGCAGGGCCCGCCGCAGACTCTTGGCAAGCTCTTCAATTTCCGCCCGTTGCAACACAGTTTCCTTGCCTGTGCGTCCTATGGCGCGCAGTTCTGACGGGAAGTGAGCACGGCTGCTGGGAAGGTACGCCGCTGTCAATGCACCCATGGTCGCCTTGACAAATGTACGTCTTTTCATTGTGCTACCTCCGTTCCCACGAATGCCAACACTGAACGGTCCGTTTTCACTCCTTTTTTTCGTCAGCAGAGTGGTATTTTCAGGTATAATGTTACATCTAATTTATCATTTGCTAATTTAAGAGTCAAACAAACAGCCCGCATTTCTCACCTGGTGAGAAATCGTGGCTGGCACGGTTCAATGTCGACTAAATCGGGTACAGGCAACGGGGCGCCGGACTGGCCGTCTCCCACCATGGCGTGGTACGCCGTGGCGGTGCTGTTCGTCGCTTATACCTTTTCATTCATGGACCGGATCATCCTGAGCCTGCTGATCCAGCCCATAAAACTGGACCTGGGCCTGAGCGATACGCGCATCAGCCTGCTGCACGGTTTTGCGTTCGCCATTTTCTATACCATCATGGGCATCCCCATAGCCCGCCTGGCTGACCGTTACAGCCGCCGGGCGATTATTGCGACTGGTATCACCGTCTGGAGTTTAATGACCGCGGTGTGCGGGCTGGCCAGGGGCTACTGGCAGTTGTTCGCTGCCCGGGTAGGGGTCGGCGTCGGCGAGGCCGCACTGTCACCGGCGGCGTATTCGATGATCGCGGACATGTTCAGGCCGGACAAGCTGGGACGCGCCCTGAGCGTGTATACCATGGGGGCTTTCTTCGGCGCCGGGTTGGCTTTTATCATCGGCGGTGCCGTGATCCAGGCAATTACCGGTTCGCCGGAACTGACGTTGCCCCTGGTTGGCACGGTCAGGTCGTGGCAGGCGGCGTTCCTGGTGGTGGGATTGCCCGGCCTCCTGGTGGCGGCCCTGATGTTTACCGTCAAGGAACCCGTGCGCCGGCAAATAGCGGATAGCACAGGTGGCGGGGATGGATGTGAGGCAATTCCGATGTCCGAGGTGCTTGCTTATGTCCGCTACAGGTGGTGCATCTATATCACCCACTTTCTCGGGTTTTCATTGCTGGCGGTGGTGTCCAATGCGATCTTTGCCTGGTCTCCGACCTTCCTGAACCGCAGCTTTGATATGACCATGGGGCAGGCCGGGCCTGCCATAGGAGTGATTTTATTGATATTCAGCAGCGCCGGGCTCATCACCGGCGGCTGGCTGACCGACCGGCTGGTGCTCAAGGGGTTTCCCGACGGCGGCATGCGCGCCGGTGTGGTTGCGGGGGTCGGGTGCGTTCCGTTCGCGGTACTGATGCCGTTCATGCCGTCGGTTACCTCGGTCCTGCTGCTGTTCTGCCCGCTGCTGTTTTTCGCCAGCTTCGGTTTTGGCGCCGCGGCCGCGGCCCTGCAGCAGGTTACGCCGAATCGCATGCGCGCCGTTGTTTCGGCATTTTACCTGTTCCTGTTGAACCTCATCGGCATAGGACTGGGTCCCACGGTAACCGCCCTGATTACCGACTACGTGTTCGCCAACGAGCAGGCAGTCGGCTTTTCCATCGCGATCACCGCCGGGACATGCGGGCTGTTGGGGGCAATTGTCCTGTGGCTTGGTCTCAGGCCGTTCCGGGAAGAGGCGACTGCCCAACTACGGGCTGCCGGTACGGACCGGTAACACGGTAATCAACGGAGAATTTTCATCTCCTCTATGGGGCCGTTGCCGATACGGGTCCCTTCCGCGTAGGTAACTTCAAGCCACTGGCAGCCGCTCTCCGTCACGGACCCCGCGCCCCATTGCCAGATACTCCCGGGCGGCTGATCGATAAAAAAATCCTTGCCGAGTGTTATTTTCCTGCCGGCAGCGTCCGGGCCTGCCGACTGCAGGATCTCCATATCGCCGTAGAGTACGTAGATGAAGCGCTGCGCTTTCCCGAAATAGGTCCGTTCCTGCGCGCGCGGGTGTATCCAGCCGGGCGGTGCGTAAAGAAGCCTGGCCCGGAACCCACCCTGCCAGTCATCGCTCAACCACTTGACGCTAACGCCGGGCAGTTGCGCGTCTTCCTCCCATTCCATCACTTCGGTGGTGGCAGTGTGGCGGAAATGGGCGTTGGTGAACTGTGTCACGGCGCGCCAGTCGTCACTGTACATTTTACTGTCCGGGTTCAGGCTGACCGTCTTACCGCCTTCCGCGAAGAGCAACTGTAATGAGCCCGGTGGTACTTTCTGGCGCTGCATGGCGTCGGCGCGGTTACCGTGGATACTGTAGGCAGGGCGGTCCATCCAGGTGCCGGGATGCATATTCACCAGGGACCCCAGGTGTTGTTCGGGGCTTACGAATTCATAAAGAATAAAATTACCTTCCAGCACGTAGCCCCACTCATGGAAGTCGTGGTAATGACGGTCCCTGGTTTCCGCGTCCCAACCGGGCGCGAAGCGCACGTAGAACAGCAATGCGCCGTCCGCGTTCCGGTAAAGCAGTTTACCGCTGGATGTTCCCTTCTTGCCCATACGGAAGCGGTCGTCCCATTCCATGGCGTTGACATCGGTGATGCGTAACGTGTCCCGGCCTGCCGGCCTGCCATCTTCCTGCGCCTGCGCGTTGCCGGGCGCCAGGATACAAAGCAGGATGCCTGCGCAGATTGTGCCGGCCGCTATGGCAATGTTTTTCATCATGTATGCTACCCGGTGCTACCTGGGGTCAGGGCAAATGCTCTGACCCCAATAATCTGACAATGAAGTACAGCTTATCAGATCATGATCCTGTGTGTTGAAACGTTGACCATGTTGTGCTACGTTGAATTTCGTGAGGCCGATAACCCCGGCGCAGGGGCTTGCGGCCTTGACTTTCTGGACCCGGGCGGGGGACTTGTCTGCGTGAGCAGTAGCCGGCCCCCCGCCATGACTTAAAGGAGAACGCTAATGAAAGCTGCTAATGAAGCCTTATCCGCCGATACCCCGGCAACGGTGACCTTTGACACCCTGAGCGCTGCGAAGGAATTGAAAGAAACCGGCCTGGAAGACCGGCAAGCCGAAGCGATCGTATCAACTATCAGCAAAGCAATGAGCGAAACTGTGGCTACAAAAGCGGACCTGGAATTACAAAGCGCTGTGACAAAGGCCGATATAGAAACGCTGGGAGCAGAGTTGAAGGCTGATACCAATGCACTGAGAACGGAGTTGAAGGCTGATACCGAAGAACTGAGAACGGAGTTGAAATTATTTCAGCAATCCGTAGACAGCAGGTTTGATGCGCTTGAGAACAGACTCATCCTCAAGCTCGGCGGCCTGATGGTGACGATGACCTTTTTGCTGCTGGCCATCGGCCCGTTTTATTTTCGCTGGGTGATGTCCCTGATGGGCTCATCGTAAACTCTTAACGAAGATCGAAGATGGGGTCGGACCACCATAACTATTTGTTTCAATTCAGTTTATATGCCGTTTTTGCCTGCTATGTCCCCCTAAACCCCGTATTTTGCCCACAAAAAAGGGGTTTTGAGATTCCCTTGCCTGTTTGACGCCATTATTGATTTTACTCTGACCCCGGCAATCCAATGTGCTCAGGTGTCTCTGTGGTGTCGTTGTCTCAGGCGGCCTGCTTCGGCGAGGCCCTGAGATCGTCAATACGCTTATTCACGAACCCGGTCAGGTCGGTGAAGCGTTGGTTGATATTATCGAAATGTTGCGCCAGCGCCGCATTCTGGTCGTCAATGCGTTTGTGCATCGAGGTATTCATGTCATCGATTCGTTTATTCACGTCATCGAAGCGCTGGTTTGTCGAAGCCTTCATGTCATCGAAGCGCCGGTTCATCGAGGCGTTCTGCTCGTCGAAGCGTTTATTGATATCGAAACGGAACCAGGCGAATAGAGCGGTCGTGAACCCTGCGAGCGAAAGAAAGAGGTGTATGTTTGACATGTGTCGGTCTCCCTGTCAGTTATTACAGATGCGTATCTGATTATAGCAATATGGCCGGGGGGATCAAGGTAATTGACAGACGGGGTCAGAGTAAAATCACCATAGTTCTTGCTACCTGCCAAGCAGCCGGCGGTGGTGATCTATGACACGGATGGCCGGGAAGGCCGGTTTGAGTACCGGATCAGGATCGCCTGCCGGAAAGCCCGGGTGCGTTATGAGGTTTTTTGGAAGCGGCCTGTTGGTCGGTGCGAGACATGACGTGGGTTTCTCTAGAAGCCTGGACAACCATAAAATAACACCCTGATAGTCGTCAGCAACAAGGTGTTACCATGCTATAGTTGACTCGATCCGGTTAAATCACAACTACGCTCACAGTGTAACCCGGTGCATATATAACTCCAGTGAAAAACATAAGGCGAAGAGACATCATAAAGATGGCCGCGCTGGGGACCGGAGCGAGCGCCCTGGGCAGCGTGAACATCAGGCAACTCCGGGCTGCTGCCAGCGCTGACAAGACCGGGGCCGGTGCGTCCGATACGGTTGCCGATGTACTGATCATCGGCGCCGGCAACGCCGGCATTCCTGCCGCGATACAGGCGGCTGACCTCGGCGCCAAAGTCCTGTTGCTGGACAAAAATCCTTTCCTTGGCGGCATGCTGCACATCTCCGGCGGCCATGTAAGCGGCGCCGACAGCAAGATCCAGATCGCCAAGGGCATCGAGGACTCCCCCGCGTTGCATTACCGGGACGCCATGCGCATGGGCAGGTACAGGAATAACCCTGAATTACTGAAGCTCGCCGTAGAGAATGCTGCCGCGATGATCGACTGGCTGGTCGAAATAGGCGTTGAATTCACACCCGAATCCCCGTTTCACGAAGATGACCACGACCGTTACAGCGCAGAGCGTACGTATGCCGGGCCGGATTACGCCCGTTCGCTGCTGGTCCCATTCCTCAGGGAACTGGAAAAGCGGGTTGACCGGGGTGATGTGTCGCTGCGACTGAATACCAGGGCCACCAGACTGATCCAGGATGACGATGGAACCATCATCGGGGTGAATGCCGTTGACGAGGCAGGCAACAGTTCGCCGGCGCTGGCCAGGGCGGTGATCCTGGCAACCGGCGGTTACGGGGCCAGCCAGGAGTTGAAGGAAAAATATAACCCGAAGATCGCGACGTCCAAGGTGATCTGCCTGCCGCACGCGACCGGGGACGGCCTGGTCATGGCGCAACAGGCGGGGGCGGAACTGGCCAACATGGATATTTTTGTGGCCTTCCCGGGCGCGGTCGAGGGTGCATCGGGACGCCTGCAGCATCCACCGGACCACCATACCGGCGGCATCTGGGTTAACAAACAAGGCCGCCGCTTTGTCAACGAGCATAGCGGCAGTCCCGATGAAAGGGAGAGAGCGTTCCTTGAGCAGCCTGATTTCGGCTTCTTCTACATTTTTGACGGGCGGGTAAAGCAGCTTGGCCCGGGTATCGCAGGCTGGGACCGGCAGCAACTGGGGCAGGAAATTGCGAACGGCGTCGTCAAGCAGGCCAAATCGATCAGGCAACTCGCGGGCAAGTTGGGCGTTGATGCAGGTCAACTCGGCCGGACGGTGACAGGATATAACGACGCCGTGGCGCGTGGAGCCGATGCGGAATTCGGCAGGACCAGGCTTGACCACAAACTCGAACAAGGGCCGTTTTACGCGATCCCTGTCACCGGCAGCATTTTGATCTCCCACGGCGGGGTTGCCGTCAACCATTCGCTGCAAGTAATCGATGAGGACGGCAAGGTTATCCCCGGTCTGTATGCCGTCGGGGAAACGCTCGGCTGCGCCCAGATGATGGGAAGCGCGGTGCTGAGCGGGATGAGTGTCGGTCCTGCGATCACCCTGGGACGCATCGCGGCCAGGAATGCTTGCCGGTATGCACAATCTGCGCGCCATCAGGCCCTGGATTGCGCAGAAACCGGCGCATAACGGCCGCTAGCGCGGCACCCTGACTATGAGTATTCTTTCTCCATCCGGCGCAGATTTCAGTCTGGAAGTCGATGTCGCCGTGATCGGCGCCGGCGCCTGCGGCATGTGCGCAGGACTGGCCGCCAGACAGGCGGGGGCCGAAGTCCTGGTTATCGAGCGGGACCCTGTGCCGCTGGGCACGAGCGCGATGTCTACCGGCCTGATCCCGGGCGCAGGGACTTCATTTCAGGATGCTGCAGGGATTGCCGACACGGCGCAGCAGTTTGCCCATGACGTCTGCGCAAAGACGGGTTTCCGTACGGATGAGCAGGTTGTCCTGGCGCTCGCCAGGGAATCCGCCGCTACCATCGAGTGGCTGGCCGTTGACCAGCAGGTCCCGCTGTCCCTGGTCGACAGCTTTCTATACCCGGGCCACTCCATCATGCGTATGCACGGTACGCCTAACCGGACCGGATCCGAGTTGATGGGCAGCCTCGGCAACGCCGCGGACAGGGCCGGCGTCGATATTCTTACGGAAGCGCGCGCAACCGATCTGTTTGCGGATGAAGCAGGACGCGTGTACGGGGTGCGCTGCCAACGGCCGGACGGCAGCCACGAGGACCTGGCCTGCGGCGCCCTGGTACTCGCCTGCTGCGGCTTTGCCGGCAACCCGGAAATGGTCGGACGTTACATCCCGGAAATAAAGGATGGCGAATTCTTCGGCCATCCCGGCAACAAGGGTGACGCCGTGGTCTGGGGCGAGGCATTGGGCGCGGCGGTTGCGGACATGACTGCCTACCAGGGGCATGCAGGCCTGGCCAAGGGTTACGGCATCCCGATATTGTGGCCCACGATCGTTAACGGCGGCATCCAGGTCAACCAGCAGGGCCGGCGCTTCGCGGATGAAGGGCGGGGTTACTCGGAACAGGCGGTCGACGTGCTGCGCCAGCAGGGTGGTATCGCCTGGACTTTTTACGACGAACAACGCCACGAAATGATGCTGGAGTTTGAAGATTACCAGAATGCCGTTGCGGCCGGCGCAATCCGGTATGGCGAGACCCTGGAGGAAATCTGCCAACAGACGGGTTTGCCCGTTGCTGCGATGAGGGAGACACTTGCAGAGGTTGCCGGTTTGATCGTCAGCGGTGTTCCCGACAGGTTCGGCAGGAGTTTCAGCGGCAAACAGGCCCTGGCCGCGCCTTTCTGCGCGGTCAGGGTCACCGGCGCCCTGTTCCACACCCAGGGCGGCCTGAAGGTGGACGCAAACGGCCGCGTGCTGCGTACGGACGGTTCGCTGTTCCTCAACCTCTACGCCGGCGGCGGGGCCGCCAGGGGCATCTCCGGACCCGATGCATCGGGCTACCTGGCCGGCAACGGGTTGTTGACTGCGACTACCTTCGGCCGGCTGGCAGGTCGCGCCGCGGCGGTGGAATCACGTAAGCCGTGATGTGCTGCTGTTGTTATCCACGCCTGGCACGGAAGCTGTACCTGTGACTGCCGATATGGATTTTGCCCGGCGATTGGCCGTGGTCACCGGCGCCGGTTCCGGTATCGGGGCTGAGATCGCGCGCAAACTGGCCGGTCTGGGAACACGGCTTGTAGTGGTCGACGTGAATGCCGCCTCGGTCCGTGCTGTTGCGAAATCCATCGGCGCGGAAGCCGTAGTCGCGGATGTCTGCAACCGTGACCAGGTCGCCGGACTGTTCGCGGGTCTGGAACATGCAGCGGATATCCTGGTAACGTCGGCTGGAGGCGCACAACGGCGGGCAGCCCTTGACGTGGACGAAGCGATGTTTGCCGATAGTTATCAACTGAATGCCGGCGGATTCTGGCGCTGCGCGCAGGAGGCGGCGCGGCGCTCGATTTCTGAGCAAAGGCCGTCGAGCATCGTGCACATCGCATCAAGCCTGTATCGCGGCCCGGCGCCTGAGCTGTCACATTTCGCCGCGGCAAAGGCGGCCAGCGTCACACTGGTCCGCTGCCTTGCCCGGGAATGGGCCGTACACGGCATCAGGGTCAATGCGATCGCGCCCGGACCGGTTGATACCCCGGCAACCGGGCCCGTCTGGGACGCAGCACCTGGCGCCCGTGATGCGCTGCGCGCGCAACTGCCGCTGGGTCGTATCGGTACACCCGAAGATATTGCGAACGCCGCAGTCTGGCTGAGTTCAGACGAAGCGGGCTGGATAACGGGTGAGGTGTTGCGTGTCGATGGCGGATTAACTGTCGCAGATTAGGCGTACTTGCGCTACGGCCGGGGTTCAACCTTCAGTTTGCGAATTCCGGCGTGAGCTGCCTCGATTTCGTCGCTGGAGCGTCGGCCGATTGTCTCTGCGGATTGGTTTGTGAGTACCCGGTGCGGATCATCGCCGCCGACCATGCCGAGAAATGGCCCGCCGTAGTCATAACCCATCAGACGCTGAAGGCGTTCCGGCATTTTCCTAACGCTGTCTTTGTCTGCGGCCAGGTATTGGTTTTCCACCTGGCGTAACCAGCCCAGGCTGTAATGCACCGCCACACCGGTGCGCGGTTCAGCCGATTGATTGGCGCCGCCACCATGGAGTACTCCACCGGTATAGAGGAGGACAGAGCCCGGCGGCATCCCGGCAACAATCGATTCGTCATCCCCGGGTGCGCGTGCATCGTCCCAAAGGTGACTGCCGGGGATGAGCCGGGTGGCGCCGTTGCGTGGCGTGAACGTATCCACCGCCCACATCGTCGCAAGCGTTGTAGGCGGTGAGGGATTGGCAAACGGATAACAACGTCCATCGCGATGCAAAGGTTGCGCATGCTGTCCCGGCAGCAGGTGCATGACACCGCTGTAGTTGATTTGATAACGCACGCAGTAAGGCAACAAGACATGATCGGCCACTGCCATGACCAATGGATGTATCGCCAGTTGCTGCACTGCAGGTGATCTATCAAACAGGCCAACCAGGCGTTTGGTTTTTTTTCCCAGAAATGGCGAGCCGCCAGCTTGTACGGCGTCAATATGCGGCGTCAACTGGGCAGCAAGTTCATCCACTTGTGACTGGTCAATCAGCCCTTCGATGATCGCATAGCCGTCCTGTTCGACGGCCATTCCAATGGCGCCGGCACCAGCGCCGGCTTGAAAACGAGCAGCCACAGGCTAGTCTGGCTGGACCATGAAGCGTACGGAAGTGCCACCGTCCACCAGCAGACTTTGCCCGGTAATGTAGCTGGCCAGGTCGGACAGCAAAAAGACGATGGGCGCGGCAATTTCTTCCGGGGTTGCGGTTCGTTGCAACGGAATTTTATGCGAATAACTTTCCGGACCCGGAATGTTCCCCTGCTTGATATTTTTCAGAAGCACCGGCGTATCGACCCGGCCCGGTGCGACCGCGTTGACACGAATTCCATGCCGCGCCCAGTTGACTGCCATCGCACGAGTCATGCCTTCCAGCGCACTCTTGGCGATGGCATACAGGCCTAACCGTTCGGTGGCAAAAAATGCACTGACGGAAGACACGTTAACGATACTGCCCGGCTGCCCGGATCGGATCAGGCATTCTGCAACCCTTGTGCTCAATCGAAACGCACAATGCAGGTTGAGGTCGAGCACTTCCGACAACCGGGTCTCGTCAGCCTGCTCAAGATCGCACCAGTCGGAACCGCGTATGCCGCCTATTACATTGACCAGGTGGGGCAGGCCGGACGAGGAATTATCCAGTGCGGCTACCAGTCCGGCCACAGCGTCACCATCCCGCGCATCAAGCACGTGAGTTTCGAACTTTGCGCCGAGGCCGGTCAATTGCGGGTCAAGTTCGGCAAGCGCGGCTGCAGACTTGTCTACGGCTATGATCTTCGCCCCGGCTGCCGCTAACGCCAGGCAAGTGGCTGTGCCGATCCCCCCTCCGCCTGCTCCGGCGACCAGTACCGCGTTACCGCGAAAGGTATTGTGGTCGAGGATCATATGCCCTGACGCGGGATCGCCGACGAATCCTCAGCAGCAATTAAAAGTTCCAGGTAATGTCCACCCCTGCAGATTGCAGCGCTCCGGGGTAAATCCGCATTTGCTGAACCCCTGAAAGCGGTGCACCGTCGGTGGTTGACGGTGCGATAGTCACGCGCCGGTTCCACTTCTCATCCAGCACGTTGTCGACCCACACGCTGATCTCCAGACGTTCGCCCATGAACCCGGCCCGCAAATTCAGCAGACTGATGTCACCCTGGGACGCCTGGTTCAGGCTCAAATTGTAACTGCTCTCCTGAAAACTGTAGTCGGCGCGCAGGTAGAAATCGAAGCTGCTGAACAGATCGGGAATTGAATAATTGGCGTTTATCGCAAACTGGGTATCCGTGGTGCGGGCGAGTTGGTTTCCGCCGACCAGGCTGCTGCAGCCTTTTTCGATTACCCGCGTACCGATTAATTCGCCGCAGGGAGACAGGACCTCGCCATCGCTCACGCCACTTTTGTAACGCGGGTCTATTACCGCGAACGCGCCCCTGATCCAGAAGTTGTCGCTGAGGTAAGCCGTCGCATCGAACTCAACCCCGGTTGAAAGCGCGCCACCCGAGTTGGTATTGACCGAGACCGTACTGCCGGGAATCGCCGCCTGGATCTGGAGGTCTTCCCAGTCGATATGGAAAACATTGCCGGTAACCACCAGGCGATTATTCAATAGCGCTGCCTTGACGCCGAATTCGTAAGTCCAGTTGGATTCCTCATCGAAGGTGAGCTCCGGCAACCCGGCTGCGTTGGCATTAAATCCGCCCACCTTTACACCACGCGCAACAGACGCATACCAGAGCATATTGTCAGAGCTCGCAAACTCCAGCGTAAAGCGCGGTGTCACGTAATCGAAACTCTGTGAACCGGTAACTCCGGAGGTAAGACCGGTGCCGACCAGGTCCTGATCTTCGTCCGCGTAGCGCACTTCGACACTGGCGTTCCACTGGTCATTGAACTGGTATCCCAGCGACCCGAAGATTGCATAGGCTTCCGTATAAATCCTGTTGCCGCGGCCAAAGAAAGGAACCGGTTGCGCAAGCGGCTGGCGCAGCGGCTGGAACAGGACCTCGAGAACATCTTCATCAACGCTGTCGTAGATGAAACCGCCGATGCTCCAGCTTAACGGGCCGTCGGAATTTGATGCCAGCCTCAATTCATAACTCTCGGCGTCGCCCTCGGGGGTGGAGGCGTCGATGAAAGTCTGCACGGACAAGCCCGGGATGAAAAATGGAATATTGACGGCGATGGGATTGGTCGACGTATCGACGAGCAACTCGAATTCGCTCTCCACCTTGCTGGCCAGGAACGATAAGGTGCCTATGCTCGTGTCCCATTCAAGCTGGGCGTAGAACAGGTCCGTGTTACCCGTCAGGCCGACTGCCACCGGCGAGACGTCTACCGTATCGGTCTTCGGTACCGCGCCGCAAAAAAGCGTGTTGAATTCCGAACCTCCCGGGAAATTGACGGTCCTCGACCCGCAGTTGTTACTCCTGGTCGGAAACAGTTTCAGCGCCGGCGCATCATTTTCCTGTTCGTTACGCACCGCCGTCAGCCTGATGCTGAAATTATCGGTCGGCTCGGCCAACAGACTGACGCCGAACGCGTTGCGCTCCGAGTAGCCGCCCAATGTACCCCCGTCGCGGTCGTTGTCGATCGTGCCGTCATACTCACTGGCGCCGCCGAACAAACGTATTGCCACCTTGTCGCCAATAGGAACGCTGAAAGAACCGCGCACCCCGTAGCGGTCATCGGTACCGAGAGTGCCGCGTATTTTGCCCGAGAATTCGCCAAGCTCCGGCGCCTTGGTGACGTAATTGATTGCTCCCGAGAAGGTGTTGCGGCCGTAAAGTGCGCTCTGCGGTCCCTTGACGACCTCTATGCGCTCCAGGTCCAGGGCGCCGAACTCAAGACCGGACCGGTTATTCAGGTAAACGCCATCGACAAACACGCCGACATTGCCCTGCAGCGAGGTCTGGGTGGTCTGGGCCAGCCCGCGGATGACCGTGTTTTGATAGGCGCCGTTGACGTCCTGGAAGGCAAGCCCGGGGGTTATCGCCGCCAGGTCCTCAAGTTCGAAAACGTTGGCCCGCTCCATGGTCTGTTCGTCGATAGCCGAAATATTGAGCGGTACGTCAAGCAGGCTCTCCTGGCGTTTTCGAGCGGTTACAACGATTTCATCTATTGTTTGTGCCGCCAGGTCTGCCGCAAACAGGCTGGCTGCAATGAGACCGATTCCGGCATAGGTGAGGGATGTACGAACTCTGGGGAATGCCATCATGATGATGTCTCCATAGATTGCGGTCACTAAAGCCCGGGGACCGATACTCGTGAAACAACTGGTTTTTCAATAATCCTGCATTTATACTAATTTAGTGTTTGATAAATTGCTTGTCAAATACAATGTCCCGGCAATAACAAATTCTTACGTATCATATTGTTTGGTCCGGCGGCGCTAAACGCAGAAAAAGGTGTTGGTACAATGACATTTATTACTCAATCCGACGCAAAACCCCTGGGCCGGATGGACTGCGCGCTGTCCCAGCGGGGACGGGCCGGGCTTGAATTCCTCGGGTCGGTACAAAAGTTTTCCTCCCGTGCATTGAGACAAAAAGCCCGGGAAGATTTTGCGGAAGATCCTGATAGCCGGTACCTGCTTGATAAACCCCTGTCCCGGGGCAAAACCGGGTGGCCGCAGACAATTGCCCGCGTCCGGCAAACTGCGCAACGCTCATCCGCCTACCGTCTCGAGCGTTTCTACCAGCGCTACGTCGCTGAAGAGGTTTATAACCGCGGTATTCCGGCTATTGAAGAGAGACGCAGTGCGTTCGAGCAACTGTTCAGTGCACCGGTTGACCCTGCCGGGGGGAACCTGGAACTTGATCCGGATCTCGACATCCCCGATTTTTTTACCGGCGTTGAGTGGCATCTCGAACCGGGTGGCTGGGATGGCTATGATCTGTACGGGGCCTTGTTCGCATTCGGCATCGGACCGATGGTGTTCCGGCATGGCGGTTATGCCGCGGTCGAGGTCGATGATGACATCATTGCGCAACGTGAAAGCTTTGTCAGACAGTTGCGAAATGATCATTACGACAGGATTTATGAACCCGGTTGCGGCGGGTTCTCGACCCTCGGCGTAGCACACCGGGTTTTCCCGGAGGCACAGCTTGCGGGCTGTGACCTGTCCCCGCTATTATTGAAAATGGGCCATATGCTGGCGGAAAAATCGGGAGTAGCGGTTGACTTCAGGCAACGCGACCTGCGCGCCACCCGGGAGCCTGACGCTTCGGTTGATGCCGTCCTGATGTACGCGCTCTTGCATGAACTGCCCACGGCGGTTGCTGTCGACGGGTTTCGCGAGGCGCTGCGCATACTCAAACCGGGCGGCGAAATCGTGATCTCGGACCCGCCGCCTTTCCATGCAGTTGCGCCGCTGCAGGCGGTGCTGCTCGATTGGGAAACCGAAAACCGTGAAGAACCTTACTTCAGTGCCGCCTGCGAGATGGATTGGGGACGCGAACTTGAAAGTGCCGGGTTTGCCAACGTTGAGTCTTATCCCTTGGGCGACCAG
Source organism: Gammaproteobacteria bacterium (assembly GCA_965116495.1). Classification (GTDB taxonomy): domain Bacteria; phylum Pseudomonadota; class Gammaproteobacteria; order Eutrophobiales; family Eutrophobiaceae; genus JAAXHV01. The sequence continues at coordinate 3,204,501 of OZ220696.1, forward strand.
AGTTACCCATGGATCAACCGTGCAAACAAACCCGCCGGGTGAAGGTTACGATCTATGAGCGAGAGAAAAACACCGCGCTACCTGGATGCCAACAACCTTGACGACCTGGCGCGCATAAACACCGCGTTGTTGTCGGAGTTGTGGATCATGCGGGACCGCCTGGCTGTTTTAGAACAGATTCTGCAGGAAAAAAACATTCTCAGCGAGAATGAGGTCAACGACTATGTTCCGGACGGCAGCGTTGCCGAAAGAATCGAAGCGCTGCGCAACACCATCGTTGCCAATGTCGCCGGCGCGCCCCTGACAGGCCAGGACCGGAGCGTGGAAAAGCTGAAGAAGCAGGCGGGCTCCTGGCAGGCCGGCGGCGGCTGATCGATGTTGATGCCGGACGCATAGTGACTGTAAGCAAAGACCCGCCGGCAGCGGAAGTGTGGCTGCCAACGAGCACACGCCTTGGCTGGGGCGTCGGCAGCCTGGGCATGTCGTTGCTGTTTAACGCGACCGGCCTGCTGTTGCTGCGCTACCTGGTGGACCACGTCGGCATTGCGGCGGGTGTGGCCGGCTTGTTGATCGGCGGCGCCAAGATTTATGACGCCATCACTGATCCGATAATGGGAACCATCAGTGACCGGACCAGGAGTGCCGCAGGACGCCGGCGACCCTACCTGCTGCTGGGTTCTTTTGTCTCCAGCCTGTCTTTCATCCTGCTCTTCACCCTGGCGGGAATAAAGGGATCTGAATACATACTGGTGGTTACGGCACTGGCGCTGCTGCTTAATGCAACCGGCTACACGATCTTCAATATACCGTACCTGGCCATGCCCGCCGAAATGACGCAGAGCTACCATGAGCGTACCAGCCTGATGTCGTTTCGGGTTGCCTCCGTCGCCGTCGGACAACTGGCCGCCTCTGTCGCCGGCCCTTTGATACTCACCGCCTACGGCGGCGGTGCAACAGGCCACACGGCCATGGCGCTGGCGCTTGGACCGATAATCTTTGTGACCGGCGCCGTATGTTTCTGGATGACCAGGAACGCCCCGGTCCAGTACCAATCACAAACGTCGGCAGGTTTTGCCGAACAGTTTCGTACGGCAATGGAAAATCGCCCCTTCATCCTGTTACTGGGCGCAAAATTCCTGCAGCTCCTGGGTCTGGCCATTTTTATTTCGATGCTGCCGTTCCTGTTTACCCGCGCCCTGAAGGTACCGGACACATATCTCGGATTATACTTTCTGGGACAGGCTTCTTTCATGCTTTTGTCACAACCCGTCTGGGTAAGGATAAGCCGCCATTCCGGCAAGCGGACCTGCTATTTCATAGCGGTTGTTATCTACACGGGCGCGTGTCTGAGCTGGCTGTTCGCCGGTGTGGGCGAGCCCGGCATCAACATCGTGGCGCGAGGTATGGTGGCCGGGTTGGGAGCGGGCGGGCTGCTGCTGACCGGCCAGTCCATGCTGCCGGACACGATGGAATACGACTACCAGTTATCGGGGGTAAGACGCGAAGGCGTGCTCGCCGGGGTATATACAACCGTCGAAAAATTTTCCTTTTCATTCGGCCCTGCCATTGCCGGAATGCTGCTCGGCGCAGCCGGTTATATCCAGGCAGCGGATGTCAGCGTAGAACAGCCTGAAGCAGCCATCAAGGTCATGTACGTATGCGTCGCAGTACTGCCGGCCATCGCCGCACTTGCCAGCGCCCTGTTATTGCTGGGCTACCGGATCACCGAGGACAGTTTGCGGGCAGGCAAAGCGCCTGGCCCCTGAAGTTCGAACTTATGCCCGGTATTGACGTTAACGGTATCCGCGTCCACTACCGGAGCAGTGGCGCCGGCAGCAGCGATCGCGTGGCGATTTTTGTCCATGCTTTTTTGCTGGACTCGCGCCTGTGGCTGGATCAGTTACAGTCACTTGAAGATATGCGTCATTGCATAGCCGTCGACCTTCCGGGTTTCGGGCAGTCTGATTCGGTCGCGCGGCGAAAAATCGAACCGGAGAGTTATGCGGATGACCTGGTCGACTTCGTCCACGCGCTCGGCATCGACACCGCAATCGACTGGGTAGGCTTCAGCGGAGGGGCGGTCTTGTCGGCAATGGTGCAGCAGCGCGCACCCGAAATGGTGTCGTCCCTGGTGTTGCTGAGCTCTCAATTTACTTCCGGACCGGACCAGACGTACCGGCGTTACCAGGCCGAGATGGCGCGGCTTGTTGTCGTTGAGGGCAAGGATGCGCTGTTCAGACGCTTCGACGAATACATTTTTGGCGATAACCCTGACCTGTTCGCCCGGGCCAGGTACAAGACAATGCTGGATACGACCGGCAACGAGATGTTCGTCGCATTTCTGACCAGCCAGGCGCTGCGCCCCAGGCCGGAACTGTTGCAGGGTCTGGATAAGCCCGTACTGTTCCCGGTTGGTGAAAAAGATGTGGTCGCGACGCCGGAGCACATGCAAAAGCTGGCAGCAGGCATTCCACGCGCCACGGTTGCCACCCTGCCGCAGGGTGGACGCTTGTTGCCCCTGGAGTGCCCGCAGCAACTGAGTGATGCGATTCGGGACTTCTGGTCCGCGCTCTGATTTGCCAACGTACTGCGTGCCTGCAGCAACAGATATTTCGACGACACACCATCTTACTGGTCAGGGTGAGTTTTCGATACTTGGGGTTAGACCAGGCAAGCCGGCCCCACAGCCGGTCACGGCAATCGTACTTCCAGGCGCCAACTGCAGGGCGGAGCGGTATCTCTGGTTAACGCGCGGGCTTGCGGGGAAAGGCTGGCATTGTCTGTTAATCGACCCTGCGGAAACCGAAAGGCCTTCCTTGTCTGACCCTGCGGTAAACGTCACGGGTCGCTATGTTTCGCTGCAGCAGTTAATGAGCGCGTTTGGTGCCGCCCTCGACGACGTGGCCGGCAGCAGGATTGTATTGATTGGCCATTCGCTGGGCGGCAGCGTGGTCCTAGAAGCCCTCGACCCGGAAGAGGCGCGACGCAACCCCGGTTCCGGTGATGTCCCTGATTGTTCCGCCCTCGGACAGTGTCTCGCCGCCGTAACCATGGGAGCAACCTTGCAACCCGCAGTGATGGGAACCGTAATGGCATGGCGGCGCGAGCATGAACCCTTGTCCAGGGCAGGCAACCTGCCCCTGTTGATGCTGGCCGGGGAAGACGACGGATTGGCGCCGCCGGACCTCGTGCAAAAAACATTCAACCGCTACTCTCCCCCAAAGCAGCTGGAAGTGCTGGCCGGGTCCAATCATTTCGGCTGGACGAGCGGGAACGGCGATCTTGACCGGCAGGACCTGGATGGTATCGCGGCACAACCGCGGGCGACCCAGCAGGCTGCCACCATCGGTCTTATCAGCGGGTTCGTCGATGCCGCGTTAACATCGCCGCACAGCGGGTAGGCGCCGTGATGCGCCGGCCGGGCAAACCTTGCAGCGCGCTATTGCAAACGCACCGGCGCTTCGATAGGACCGTTACCCACCCGTGTGCCTTCGGCGTAGGTCACCTCGAGCCACATGGCGCCGTTTTCCGTTAACGGGCCTTCCGGCCAGCCCCAGATACTCTTCGGCGGCTGGTCGATGAAGTAATCCTTGTTCACCACGACGTGTTGGCCGGCAGCACCGGGATTTGCGGCTGTTCCCACTTTAAGGTCGCCGTACAGGATGTAATAAAAACGCTGCGCCTTGTTGAAATAAACACGTTGCGGCGCCCCCGGGTGCGACCATCCCGGCGGCGCGTAACGCAGCACGGAACGAAATCCTCCCTGCCAGTCGTCGCTCAGCCATTTAATGCTGACTCCCGGCAGTTCCCTGTCCGTTTCCCATTCCATTTCCTCGGGGACCGCCGAGTGCTGGATATGGGGATTGGTCCAGTGTTTGACGTCTTTCCAGGTATCCTTGTAACGGCGCGACTCCGGGTCCAGCGAAAGCGTCTCGCCGCCTGATGAGAACGCCAGGTGTACCGAGGCGGGCGGGATCTTCTGCCACGCCATGACGTCCGCCCTGCTGGCGTGGATACTGTATGCGGGCCTGGACATCCAGGTCCCTGTACGCATGCGCACCAGGGAGCCCAGTTTCTGCGTGGGGCTGACGAATTCGTAATGCATGAAGTTCCCCTCGAGCACGTAACCCCACTCGTGGAAGTCATGGTAATGCCGGTTGGTAAGATAGGCATCCCAGCCCGGGACAAAGTTGATATAAAGCAGCATTGCCCCATCCTCGTTCGAATACAGTATTTTTCCCTTGCTCCTGCGGTGTTTGCCCATGCTGAAGCGTTCGTCCCAGTCCACCGTATCGGCATCCACCACGTTCAGGGAGCGCCAGGTGTCGTTCGCTTCGTCTGCGTTGACGGCAACTGCGTGGAAGAGAAGCAACAGGCACAGTAACAGTGCCGTACCCGGTTCGGTCAGGCGCAGGGGAATGAGCCGGTTCAGTTCAATCATGTTTTATTACCCGTTTCATGGCCCGCCTCTGGCTGGCCGACAGTAGGTCGTACGTTATGATTCAGCCTGAACAGGTTGGTCGGGTCGTACTTGTTTTTCAGTTCGACCATGCGGTCATGGTTGCCCAGGTAGTTGGATTGCGCCTTGCTCGGGGTTACCGCGAACTCGTCATTGCTGTAGAAGCCGTAGGTGAACTGCTCGATGCTTTTCCAGTAATCTCGCGCCCACTGTACATGGGGCGCCGTGTCGGTCCCGGACACCCATACCGCGGCCGTTGTCAGGTTATGGGTCGGGTAGCGATGGGGAAACGCGGTTGCATCGGGGGCGATGCGGCTGATTTCCCCTCCTGCCTGCTGGGTGAAAGCCATGCCGCCGCGTTCCTGGTTTGACTCCAGGTTGTCCACCAGCGCATCGACGAGATCCGTGGAGATCTCCGTGACAAAGCCGCTCTTCAGGTACTGGCCGGTCCCGCGCGGGTCGGTATCATCACTGTCCCGCTGCAAGGCAACATAATCCATCGCCCTGATCTCATCCCGCAACGGTTTCGCGGCGCGCCGCAGGGGTTCGAGGACGCGCTCCGCGTCCTTGTGCGGGCCGGAATAACACACGTTGAAATAAACCCTGTGCTCCAGGCCGGCAGGCGGCGCGAAGATAACGATGTCGGCGTACATGTCGTCGGGCATGTCGTGGCAGTAATCGGCATAGAAGTTCAGGAGGTTTTTGGCTTGTGAATACGGAAAGAAAATTTCGCCGCCTATCACCTGGTGTTCCATGGGATGAAGCTGGAACTCGAAGGAGGTGACCACGCCGAAATTGCCGCCGCCACCGCGTACGCCCCAGTACAGATCCTGGTTTTCCTCGGCGCTGGCGCGCAGGAAGCGGCCGTCAGCGGTGATGATATCCACTGACCTGACGTTGTCCGAAGCCAGGCCGTAGCGGCGCGACAGCCGCCCAAATCCGCCGCCCAGCGTGAGACCGCCGACCCCCGTGTGGGATACCGTCCCTGAGCTTGTAACCAGCCCGAAGGCCTGGGGTTCCTCGTCTAGGGCTGCCAGCAGCGAGCCCCCGGCGACACGGGCGGTGCGGGCTACGGGGTCAACCCGGACGCCTTGCAGCGGCGACAGGTCGATCATGATGCCGCCGTCACAACTGCCTTTGCCGGCAACATTGTGGCCGCCGCACTTGACTGCCGTCAGCAGGTTATAGTGGCGGGCAAACTGCACCGCTTCACGCACGTCTCCAGCGCCGGTGCACTGGGCAATAAGGGCGGGGCGTTTGTCGATCATGCGGTTGCGCAGCTGGCGGGCCTCGTCGTAACCTTCGCTGTCGGGCAACAACAGTCTCCCCCGCAGGCTGTTGCGCAGTTCTTCAACCGCGGCCCTTTCCACGGATACCGAATCACCAGGACCGGTTACGGCATTGATCTCCGCCGCAAGCGGATTATCAGTTGCATAACCATGCCAGGCCGGAAATGCAGCCGCCGTTGCGGCGCTCAGGGCCGATTTGCAGAATGTTCTTCGATCCATAGGTTCCTCACCACGGTGGAATCAGCAGCGTCAGGCCCCGCATACCCTGGCGGAGACAGGATATGCTGCGAGCAAACCCGCTGCATGCGATGTGTTAGACTGCGTTGAAAGTGACGATAAATGAGTTGTTGCCGAAAGTCAAATTATACATATATCAGAATAAATTGTTCATATACAAGAAATATTGTTAGACTGTCAGGAATGGATCCAGACCTGTCATACCCCTTCAGCGACAAACCGCAACCTGGCGATCTGGTAGCCGTCGCGCCCGGTATTTTCTGGTTACGGATGCCGTTGCCTATCAACCTGAATCATATCAACCTGTGGTTGCTGGAAGATGAAGAGGGCTGGACCATCGTTGATACCGGTATCGCCGATGATAAAACCCGCGATCTCTGGGAGCATATTTTCGCACGGCATTTGAACGGCAAACCTGTCACACGTCTGGTCGTGACACATATGCACACGGACCATGTAGGTCTGGCAGGATGGCTGGCCAAACGCTGGAACGTGGATTTGTGGATGACGAGCCTGGAATATTTCACCTGCCGCGTGCTGGTCGAGGACACTGGTAAAGAGGCCCCGGAAGAAGGTTTGCGGTTTTATTCCGAAGCAGGCTTTGACGATGAAGCCCTGGATATTTACCGCAGCCGGTTCGGTATGTTCGGCTCATTTATCGGCGCCCTTCCCCAGGCATTCAGGCGCTTGGCCGGTGGTGACCAATTGAGTATGGCCGGACAGGAATGGCAGGTGATAATAGGGCGCGGTCATTCACCGGAACATGCGTGCCTGTTCTGTCCCGCGCTCAACCTGCTCATCGGCGGCGACCAGATCCTGCCCAGAATTTCCTCCAACGTGAGCGTCCGGCCAACTGAACCCGCGGCAAACCCGTTACAGGAATGGCTGGACAGCCTCAGGGAAATGCAAAGGCATCTGCCGGCTGACGTGCTGGTCCTACCCTCCCACGGCTACCCGTTCCATGGCGCTCACCAGCGCCTGCAACAGTTGATTGACGGGCATGAAAGCGCTTTGACGAAGCTCTACGAACTATGCCGGGAACCGCAACGCGCGGTCGATACATTTCCTGTCTTATTCAAACGGACCGTTGACAAGCGCAGCCTGATCATAGCAACCGGAGAGAGTCTGGCCCACCTGAATTACTTGCTTGAGCAGGGACAGCTGCGCGTGTTCCGTGACGAGGATGGTGTTAAGCACTATGTAAGAAAAGAGCGGGCGGATTAGAGAAAAGAGGGGACGGATTTATACATAACGACATAAATCGTGCCACGTTCGTCATTCCTGCGAATGCAGGAATCCAGTAGACAATCAAACTCCTTATAAAGAATGTTTTTTCACTGGATTCCTGCATTCGCAGGAATGACGGGGTTGTCCCCGTGTCAAGCACGGGGTAGGCTCTGCGGAGATTGCCTAATTCCTGCATTCGCAGGTACGCCTGCCCCGGCATGTCGTTAGCCGGGGACGAACAAGATTCTTTGCCCGTTTGCACAGGATTTTACTCGTAAGGGACTAATTCTGACGCACCATATTGCGTAGCACCGAGCAGACGGCGGCCGTGTCCTGGTGGCCGCGGCCGTCCGCTACCGCGCTTTGGTAGAGGTTGGCGCTGGCGGAAAACAGCGGTGTGGTAACGCCGTACCGTTCAGCAAACTCGCTGATCAGGTCCAGGTCCTTCTGCCAGACATCCAGTTTCATCGTTGCCGGCTCATATTCATCGCGCACCATCATCGGACTGCGTACCTCGAATACGCGCGAGGTACCGCCGCCGCTCGCTATCACTTCGCACAGCTTGTCCAGGTCCATGCCGCAACGCTCACCCAGCAACACGGCTTCCGCTGCTGCCACGTTGTGGATGGCGACCAGCAGGTTGGAGATGAGTTTTGCCCTGGTGCCGTTGCCGAACTCGCCAAGAAAATGGGAGGCCCGGCTGAAACCGGCGAACACAGGTTCACATTTCTTCCAGCTTGCCGGGTCGCCGCTGGCGTAAACGGCGATGTCAGCGTTGGCGGCCATTGCCCCGGTGCCGCTGATGGGGCAATCGAGCAAGGGAATACCCGCGGCAGCCAGCCGGTCTCGGTTAGCGGATTTGCATTCCAGCGACAGTGTACTCAGCTCGGCCATTATGAGCCCATCCAGCCGGCCTGACCCCATACCGGTAATCTCGGTGACGTTGTCGTCAAGCGCCTGGGCGTGCGGCAGGCTCGTCAGCAGCAGGTCTGTCTCCATGGCAACGCCGGCCGGAGAAGCGACGATAGATACTCCCGTGGCCCCGGCTTTCCGGCATTGTGCGGGGTCCGGATCGAAGCCGATCACCCGGTATCCGGCCTTGACCAGGTTGCGGGCGAATGATGAGCCCATGATCCCCAGTCCGAGAATCCCGACAGCGGCCGGCCAACCACCGCCTTGTTCAGTCTGTCGGGTCATCATTCATGATCTGGGTTTTCAGACCTTTGAGCATAGTGGTCACGTTTTGTGAGACTACGGCAGAAAAATCCTCGTGGACTTCGCTGTGATAAATGTGTTTGCGCACGGCGTAGTAGAACAGGCCGCCATGCAGCACCCAGATCCGTTCCAACTCCAGTTCCGTGACAGGTTTTTCCTGTGTGGAAGGCAAATCGCAGTAGTGACGCAGTTCTTCGCAAATTGGTTTCAAAATTTTGTTTTCCACGACCTGGATATAACGCCGGTTGAGGCCCTCGCCTCTGAGTCCTGAAAACATATAAATCCGAATCCATTCGTAGCGGTAGGTGGCCTCGGAATATTTTCGGTAAAACTCGCACAGGCGGTCGTGCAGCGGCATGGAACGGTCCCGTATCAACGCGTACCAGGATGGGTCGATACGGTTGATATAGACCTCGTTGAAGACCCGTTCTATCAGGTCCTGCTTGGTGGGGAAGTACTTGTACAGCAGCGGTTGGGTAATACCCAGCCGTTGCGCCAGTTCCCGCGTCTGCCCGGAAAAACCCACTTCGGCGAAAAAACGGATTGCCTCCCGGACGATTTGCTGTTCGCGGTCGCGCGCCGGAAGCCGGCGGCGGTTTGTGTTTGTCTCTTTCAGGTTGGTTTTCATGGGTTTGTTTCCGTGTTTACTGCATCCAGCGTACCACACCGGCAATACCGTCGACGGCGACCATCGACCCTTCCGGAATCTGCCCGGTCGCATCGAGTACGCCGAGGACCATGGGTATGCCTCTTTCCCGGGCCAGTGAAGCAAAATGGGAGGTACTCCCGCCCAGTTCCGTCACCACGCCGGACACGCTGGGCAGCACGCGGCTCAGCGCAGGTCCGGCCACCCTGGTGACCAGGATATCACCCGGAGCTACCCGCGACAGTTCGCATTCACAGTTTACGACGCAGGCGCGGCCGCTACCCCAGCCGACACCGGCCGGATGGCCGTTGAGACGGGGGTGGCGCAGCCAGATCTCATCGGGAACCGTGGCTTCGGCAACCTGCAACGGGCGCGCCTGCAGCAGTTTGAATCCCCGGTCGTCCAGCGCCCACTCAATTTCAGCCGGCCCGCCGGTAATTTCTTCAGCGTGCAGCAGCAACCGGCCGAGTTCGACTGCCTGATCATTACTCAGGCAGCGGGTCTCCACCAGGTCCGGCTCGACGCGGCTGGCGCCATGGGCGCAGTTCACCGCATGGAATTTGCGTCCCGACCTGGCTTCACGCAATTTGCCGTCACGGCCCAGCAGGTACCTGTCCGGGACGACCTCACCCTGGGCGATGGCGGAACCCAGGCCCCAGGTAGCGCTCAGCAGCATCTCTCCCTCCGAGGTGCGGCTCAGGCCGCCGCCGCTGGCGCGCGCCACCACCAGGGGTTGGATGATCAACGCCATTGCTGTCCCGGCCGGGTCGATATCGTGTCCGGCCATGTAGCGCAAGGCCCGGGTTGACCACAGCGCCGACCAGCAGGCCCGCACCGCGGTGAAAAAATCCTCTTTTTGCTCGATTCCGAGGAAGCTCTCAAACTGGCCGGCAAAATTCGACCCGCCGCGATCTTCCACCAGCGCCGAGGAGCGCACCGCGCTGCTCGTCTCCCTGAACTGATCCCAGGCTGCGGCTATGGCAGTTTCAACATTTTTGTCCAGACCCTCGTTCATCAACGCGAGTTTTATCCGGAGTGCGCTGCGCCGCGCGGTCATGTCATCCCCGGCAAACACGGCGCGGGCAACATCGGTTAACCCCAGCCGGTCCAGTTGTGCGCGGTAGGCGCCGGCATCCAGGGCATAGCCGCCCGGTGTCGGTAACCCGCGCCTGCCGAGCCGCGCCAGGTTTGCGGCCTTGGGGCCGAAGCGGGCCGGGTCGGCGGCTTCGTCTGAATCCAGTGGAACGAGGAATTCCGTCATGACGCGTCGATCACTATTCTGAGGATGCTGCCGGGATTTTGTTCGAATTCGACAAATGCCCGGGGAGCAGCCTGCAGCGGGTAGGTTGTGGATACGAAGCCGGACACGTTCACCTTGCCCGAGGCAACCAGGTCGATGGACGGCGCCATGTCTTCCGGCAGCAACGCCCGTGAACCGATAATGCTGACTTCCTTGAAATAAAGCGGGAAACTGGTGAAATTGGTGATGTTGCTGTGACTGACCGCGAACGCGGATAAACGCCCGCCCGGGCGCAACATATCGATAGCTGCGGCGAGGATGCCGGCGCTTCCGGCCGTATCCACGACTACGTCTGCACCCTGTCCATTTGTCAAACGTCCGACTTCTCCCACTGCCTGTTCGGCACTGTCTTTGACGCAGTGGTGCGCGCCCATCGCGGCCGCCATGTCCAGTTTCCACGGAGTCCTGGAGACCGCGATGACCGGGTCGGCGCCGGACAGCACGGCCAGCCTGGTGTGCAGTAACCCGGTAACGCCCTGGCCCAGCACAACCACGGACTCGCCCGCCTGTATGGACACCCGGTTCTGCGCGTGACGCACCGTCGCCAGGGTTTCAATCAGGGTGGCTTCCGCGAGGGGCAGGTGGTCCGGCAACGGATGTACATAACGGGATGCCAGCCGTACGAACTGGCTCAGGGAACCTTCTATTTCACGCCCGAACAGCCCCGCGTTGCGGCACAGGTTCTCCCTGCCGTGCAGGCACAGGTCACACTCTCCACAGGCAATGATTGGGTTGATCAGCACCGGCTGCCCAGGTTTCAGCCCGTCGACCCCGGCGCCGGTTTCGGCTACCGTGCCCGTGGCCTCGTGTCCCATGACCACGGGGTAGTTCACCCCGGGGTGGCGGCCGGTATAGATCTCAAGATCGGTGCCGCACACCGCGGTGGCGGCGACGCGCACGACTACTTCACCCGCACCGGCGACCGGGACGGGGCGGGCCTGGATCTCCAGGTGTCGCGGCGCCTGGAGTACGGCGGTTTGAGTCAGGGCTTCGGCCATAAACAAACGGATCAGCGTTTAACCAGGGTTGAATATCCCGGTAACGGGTCGACAACGGTAATCTGCTCCACCGGGAAGTTGGAGATAATCTCGATGTCGTCGTCATGGACGATCAGCATTTCTTCGATACGCACACCCCACTCGAACTTTTTGCCGTGCTGGGTCTCCAGCGCGAACACCATGCCGGCCTTGATTTCAACCGGGTGGTCCAGCGACCAGATACGCGAGATTACGGGTTGGTCGTACTGGGCCAGGCCGAGCCCGTGGCCCCAGAGGTTTGCCGCGGCCTGGTCCTCTTCCTCGTAGCCCCACGCTTCCATGGCGGAGGGCCACTTGGAGGCGATCTCCCGCGTTGTGGTGCCGACCTTGACTGCCTTGATGGAGTCATACAGCCATTTCAAGGCGGTGGCATAGACGTCATTTTGCTCCTGGCTGGGTTCCCGGCCGACGCAATAAGTGCGGTAGTAACAGGATTTGTAGCCGTTCCAGGTCAGTGCGGCCAGGTCCATGAATACAATCTCTCCCGGTTTGATAATGCGGTCGGAGAAGTTGCGCCAGTTCGGCCAGGTGTTGGGCCCCGACGATACGATTACGTCCTCAACGTCTTCCATGCCGGGAATGCCGTACAGGAATTCCATCAGGTGGGCCGTCACGGCGTTTTCCGTCTTGCCCGGTTCCAGGAACTTCATACATTCCCAGTGGGCGGCATCGCCGATGGCGCCTACTATACGCAGGCATTCCTGTTCATCGACGTTCTTGATGGCCCTGGCCTCCATCATCGGGGTCATGCCGTCGGTCCAGTCGATGCCGGCATCCTTGAACGCCTCGATCATGTTGATGTCGACAAAGTCGACGCCGAGCTTGCCCCCTGCCACGTTACTCTTTTTCATTTCCTGGATGATGGCGTTGGTGAACTTCTTCACCTGCTGCGTGGACGCCTGTCCCGCGGCGCCCTTGATCCAGGCATAGGACCAGCGGATATTGTCTTTCGGCAGCCAGGGTGAATGGCGCTCTACCTGCATCCCCAGGTCGCCCTGCTCGAACAGCACCGGCGCGTCATCGCCGCACAGCATCGCGTAACGCAGTCCCGGTTTCAGCCGGTTCCAGCCGGGCGTCAGGGTGCTGGTGACATAACGGACGTTCTCGTCGTACATGAGCAGCATGGCGCTCAGATCGTGGGCTTTCATCCGTTCCCGCGCCCGTTCCAGGCGATATGTGCGCAGCCTGTCCCAGTTGATGCGCTGCTGCCAGTCCAAACCTGTGATACCAAAATTAGCCATATACCTTCTCCTGTTCGTAAGTCCGCACCACTACGGCAAAGATAAACCTGTTGCCGTCAGTCCGTAATATGCACCGCGCAAGTTCCCAAACCCATAGGTCAGAAAATCGGGGTCAGGTCGCACAATGCACATGCCGGCAGGCAGGTATATCACTGTGATAAACCACCGCATGTGCATTGTGCGACCTGACCCCGATTTTCGTGACCCCGATTTTCGCATACAAGCGCCTAAACTCATAGACAGTAAATTATCACATGATAAACTAATCGTCCAAACAATCGTTACCTGAATCGGGGTGAAAAACAATGGCTGATACCAACCCGAAACCCGGACCGGAAGCTGTTTGGCCGGGACTGGAAGCCGGTGTGCCGAAACCGCTCATGCCTTACAGCCCGGCTATCAAGGCAGGAGGATGGGTGTTCATCGCAGGACAGCTTGCCAGCGACTTCAAGACGGGGATAGCCCCGCAAGCCATACCCGGCAATCCCTACGCGCAGAATGAACTGCAACTGCAGTCACGCTTCGTGCTGAATAACCTGGCCAATACCATCGAGGCCACGGGTTGCGATATCAACCGGGACATGGTGAGGATGTGGGAATGGTTCGCCGCCCCGGATCCCGCACAAACGGCATTTGCGCGCGGCGACAACTGGACGGGGATCAATATAGACCCGTACCTGGAACAGCGCAGCGCAGTGATTGACGGGCCTTGCCCGCCCGTGTCTGCAACGGGAATCCAGGAACTGATGTGTCTGGGCACGAAGGTCGAAATAGACATGATCTGCTTCGATGACGATGAGGAACCGGTTTTCTACGGACTGCCCGAAGGCCGGACCCAGGGAGCGGGCGGACATGCCCCGGCCCTGCGGCGCGGCGACTGGGTGTTCCTGGCTGCTGAAAACCCGGCAGACCTGGACCGAGGCAACCCGGATTACTGGGTGGGCGATACCGTGGAACGGCAAACCGAGCATGTACTGGAGAAGCTTGCCGGGACTGCCGCCCTGGCAGGTTCTTCCCTCAAGAACGCGGTCAAGGCTGACGTGTATATCGGTCACCCCCGGGATTTTGCCGCCGTGGACCGTGTCTGGCGCAGGTGGTTCCCCGACAATCCGCCGGCCCGTGTAGTGAACCCTTATATGGGAATGGGGGTGCGGGGTTGTCGGGTCGAGATTGCCCTGACTCTGCTGGCCGATGACGCCGCAGTAAAGAAACAGACCATCGAGACCTCGGAGGCGCCGGAACCCCTGGGTCATGAGCCCCAGGCGGTCAAGGCCGGGGATTTCCTGTTCTTCAGCACCCAGATGGCGTTTGACTCCAGGGGGAAACTGGCGGACGGCATGAGCCGGCATCCGAATTTCCGCTGGTACGGATCGCCGGCCCAGGCGCAGATGAGATACATGATGAAGAACGTGGCCGCCATCAGCGAGGCCGCCGGCACCTCGGTGGAGAATATCTGCCGGCGCGTCTGTTTTCACGACGACCTGCAATGGTTTGCCGAGTCCATCGAGGAATGGGCCCGCCATTTCCCCGGCGACCGGCCCGCATCCACTACCATAGGACTGCATGGCCCGTTGGTGGTGCCCGGCGCCAATACCCTGCTGGACCTTATTGCTTATGCCCCCGGGTAATGGCATGCCGCGGACGGGCATGCCCGGGACGCATGCCGGGGACGGATTTAAATCCGTCCCCAATACCTCTGAAGCCTGAATCAATGTGAGCGGACAAAAATCGGAAATCCGGGACGGAATGCTCATTGACTGGGATGTCGTTATCGAAATGGATGACGGCCTCGAACTGCGCGCAGACGTGTTCCGGCCCGCCGGCGAGGGGCGCTGCCCGGTCATCCTGAGCTACGGACCTTACGCCAAGGGACTGGCGTTCCAGGAAGGATACCCAAGCGCCTGGCAACGCATGGCTGAGGAGCACCCGGACGTTACCGCAGGTTCGACCAACAAGTACCAGAACTGGGAAGTCGTCGACCCGGAGAAGTGGGTGCCGGACGGCTATGTCTGCGTGCGGGTCGACTCCCGCGGCTGCGGTTGTTCGCCAGGGTACGTGGACCACTTTTCGCCGCGGGAAACCCGGGACTTCGCCGCATGCATAGAATGGGCCGGGGAGCAGCCATGGAGCAACGGCAAGGTCGGTCTCAGCGGCGTCTCCTACTACGGTATAAACCAATGGCAGGTTGCCGCCAGGCAGCCGCGTTACCTGGCGGCGATGTGTATCTGGGAGGGGGCCGCGGACTGGTACCGGGACATGACCCACCACGGCGGTATCCTGAGCACCTTCTGGGCCAACTGGTATGACATGCAGGTAAAGACCGTGCAATACGGCCTCGGCGAGCGCGGCCCGAACAGCATTGTGACGGGTGAACCGGTATGCGGTCCCGAGACCCTGACTGACGCTGAACTGGCGCAGAATCGCTGCGATTTCGGTGGCGATATCCTTGCCCATCCCCTGGATGACGGCTACCACCGCGAGCGCTCGCCGGACTGGTCAAAGGTAACGGTCCCGTTCCTGAGCGCCGGCAACTGGGGCGGCCAGGGCCTGCACCTGCGCGGAAATTTCGAGGGGTTCGTGCGCGCCGCATCAACCCGGAAATGGCTGGAGGCCCATGGGCTGGAACACTGGACGGAATTTTATACGGACTACGGCGTGCAACTGCACAAGCGTTTCTTCGGCTACTTTTTGAAAGGCGAAGACAACGACTGGGAAGACCAGCCGCCGGTGCACCTGAAGGTACGCGGCGTCAAGGATTTCGTTGAGCGCAGCGAGGACGGCTGGCCGATCCCCCGGACGCAATGGACCCGCTTCTACCTGGCGCCGGATGGCATGGGCCTGTCTGAAACGCCACCTGCAACCGCAGGCCAGGTAAGTTTCCCAGCCCTCAAAGAGTGGGTCACTTTTTATTCGGCGCCGTTGCAACGGGAGACCGAAATCACCGGGCCATCTGCCTGCAAGCTAAGGGTGTCTTCTTCAACCTCCGACGCCGACCTGTTCCTGGTATTGAGGGTGTTTGACCCGGACGGCAGGGAAATCGTTTTCCAGGGAGCGATTGACCCCTGTACCCCCATCGGCCAGGGCTGGTTGCGCGCATCCCACCGCAAGCTGGACGCAGCCCTGTCTCAACCCTGGCGGCCCTACCACACCCACGATGAACTGCAACCGTTGACCCCGGGCATTCCGGCAGACCTGGATATCGAAATCTGGCCCACGTCGCTGGTGATTCCCGCCGGTTACCGCATCGCCCTGAGCGTGAGGGGTAACGATTACGAGTGTCCCGCCGCCGGCAAAGGCGTGCGTCTGTCCAATTTCAAGAACGATTTGCGCGGCTGCGGACCCTTCCTGCATAACGACCCGCGGGACCGGCCGCAGGCGATATTTGCCGGGGAGACAACCATCCATACCGGGCCCGAACAGCCCGGCTACCTGTTGTTACCGGTGATACCGGCTAAAGAGTAGTAAATTTCAGCAAAAATCCGAACGGCTTGATAGAAGAGCTAATTCTTGTAGATCAAACTGGCAACAGTTAGTATTGACTGGAACTCTTTCGTCTAAATGAGAAATTTCTCCTCAGCTGTCATGGGTGAAGCTATGTTACTGCTCATTGCTGGTTTAATACTGTTTTTTGCCGCACATTCCATTTCCATCGTCAACGTGGGCTGGCGCAACGCCATGGCCGAGCGGTTGGGGACTGCCGCCTGGAGAGGCCTGTACAGTCTGGTGTCCCTGGCGGGACTGGTCATGTTGATATGGGGTTACGGATTGGCAAGGAGCGACCCCGTTATCCTGTACACCCCTCCTGCCTGGTTGCTCTACGCCAACCTTCTGCTGATGCTGTTCGTGTTTCCGCTGTTCATGGCCAGCCTGTTACCAGGCCGGATCAAGACCGCGGTGAAACACCCGATTTTCGCTTCTGTAAAGATCTGGGCGTTTGCCCATTTACTGACCAACGGCGCCCTTGCCGACATGTTGCTGTTCGGCTGTTTCCTGGCCTGGGCTGTAATCGGGCGCATCTCCATGAGACATCGAAAAAATCGCCCCGTGCCCGGTTTTCCGGAAAGCCCCGTGAATGATCTTCTCGTCGTGGTGGTTGGCCTGTTGCTTTATCTGGTGTTCATTATGGCGCTGCACGACTGGCTGATTGGTGTTGCGGTGATGTGATAAGGGGCCAGTTGAATGTACATGGCTTGAGTTGCAAGGTCGGGTTAGTTTGTAAGTGATAAGTAAACTTCAGAAGTCGAGAGATTTGATCCGGGGGAGGGAATATGACCTGATAGATAATTGTAGAATGGCACCACTTACTATCACCCCAGTGGATTATTTTTCAATAACATTTTCTTCAGTGTTACACTTTGTGACCATTGGCCATGGCTAGGCTAAAGCGGCATGATCGAGGTTTGCTATATATACAATACAGGGCATTTAAGTCATTTAGAAACACAACTGCGCAGGCGAGTTGCTGGCTTTGCTAAATGGTGGGTATCCATAAAGATCGGCATAACAAACAACCCAGAAAATAGAGCACAACACCATTACAAGGATGATCCGAGTTGGAATAAAATGATTGTGTTAAGGGAAACTTCTTCTATAAAACAGGTCAAGGAAGCAGAAAGAAGGCTTACTGATTGGGCATGGGATTGCAAAGGAATCGAAAATATAGTAGGTGGAGGTGGTGGAAAGGAAGGCGAGAAACCCCATTATCTTTACATTTTGTTGTCTAAAAAACGATCTAAGCCTTCCCCGATTTACATTTAGTCTCGATTGAAAAACTACTAGTCCGTATCCCTCAAAAACGCATCGACCGCGATAACAAAGTCGATTTCGATCCTGCCTTCACGAAGTTTCTTTATTTGCTGAAATTGATCGGAGCGCCAAAACGCTTTCAGCTTATCCATGGACTGCACGTGCTCGATGGCCACGAACCCGTCGTAGGGCCAGCTGCCCTCAAGAATTTGCTCCGGACCGATGTGGGCCGAACGCCCGACCCTGTTCAGCCCCGCAGCGGAGATCGCGTGACCAGCCGCAGCTACGTATGCGCCCAGTCCTTCCGGGTTTACGGTTTTCCCGGCAACGACCAAGTATCCGGAACTGCCGGCTTCCGGTTTCGCACCAGGTGAGCCATCAACAGCCATTCCCATGACGAAGCCGCACAACAACAGCAGGGTCGTTCTAATGCCTGACATTGCTTATCCTCTTTTATAGACCGGCCAGGTGAGAAATCCCGGCTAGTCGGATGCCTCTGCGTCCACCCAGTTGAAGCGGCTGCGCATTCTTACGAAACGGTTTGCGTCGCACTCGTCCAGCAGCACCTGCTGCAGGTCGTCCAGGCGTTGCACGGCCTGGCGCCGGTCTACGGACACATGCTCTCCATCCTGGACGATTGTCCGGCCCCTGACCATTACCCGGGCAATCGAATCCGGGCTTGGACCGTTGCCGAGGACCAGGTTGGGGATCATGGCGGCGGGCGGTGACAACTGGGTTTCGCCGCGCCGGTCGATGAGCAGCACGTCCGCATCCTTGCCCGCTTCCAGCGAACCGATGTGATCATCCATCATCAATGCGCGCGCGCCGCCGATGGTGGCAAGCTCGAGGGCAAGCTCGGCGCTCCCGTACAGTATCTCCTCTCCCGTCCAGCGCGCTTTGGTGTCCGCGCTCAGCCGCCTGTGCTGGTCGCCCATTCGCTGCGCGGTGAGGAAGGCGCGCATGGCAGCCCACAGGTCATGACCGTAGGCTACGACCGGGCCGTCCACGCCGAGCCCGCAGGTGGCGCCCGTATCCAGGTACTGGCGCGCATTGAACGTGACCAGGCCCAGTACCTGCTCCATGTCCGGCACCAGTGCAACCGCCGCGCCCCGGTCGCGGATCAGTTCCGCTTCGCCGGGCCGCAGGTTTTGTGCATGGGCGGCAATAAGATTGGGGCCGAGAATGCCTTCGTTATCGAGCCACTCGAATGAGCCTCCGTCCCAGCCGCGCCGTTCGCCCAGGTATTTCTGGTCGAACACGGCGGGGGCATGGATGTCAAACTGGCGGTCGTTCGCATCGGTCCATTCCCACAGGGCCTTGAGCTGATCTGGTTCGCAATAGGTAATGCCGATGGTTGAGGCGGTAACCGAGATGCGGTCGTCTTCCCATGCCGATTTGACCCGCTCGGTCTCCGCCAGGCCGGTGTCCAGGTCTTCCCGGAAACCGTCCGGCACGGCGTTGGCGTCATTGATGGTCAGGCGCGCCATGCGGCAGCGCATGCCGGTATCCCGCACCGCTGCCAGCACGCCGTCGATGGAGCGCTTGTGCAGGTGGGTAAAGTGGTCATCCGCGGTCGTCGTCACGCCGCGGCGGACCAGGTCCAGCAGCGGCGGTAATGCAGCGTCGTAGGAACGCTGCTCATCGCAGGCGCCGGTCATCGGGTAGTAAAAACCGAACAGGCGCTCCTCGAAAGTGGTGCCTTCCGCCATGCCCCGGATACAGCCCTGGACCAGGTGGGAGTGGACGTTTACCAGTCCCGGCAGCACCAGGTAACCGGCGCCGCCGATTTCTTCATCGGCGGAATAATCACAGGAGTTCGACGGCCCGACCGCGGTGATGCGTCCTCCGTCGATAGCAACATAACCGTCCATATAGACGGTCCGTTCTTCATCCATGGTGATAACCATGCCGCGTAACAGCGTGTCACAATGTGTCATTTCATTTATCTCCTATTGTACGGGCTACACGAAAGCCGAAATTCCGGTAGCGCATGTTCTTGCTGTCCGCGCCGCCGAAGAAAAAACCGTAGCGGTTTGCCGAGCGCAGGAACCTCGGGTCATCGCGCCAGGAAGCGCCGCGCAGGATCGGGCGGGAACAGTCGCCTGTCAGCCATGCCGACCCGTCCGCGGGGGCGCCGTCATAAGTTTCATTCCAGCAGTCCGCGACCCATTCGGCCACGTTGCCCAGCATGTCGTGGAGGCCGAAGGCATTTGCCTGCAACGAACCCGCGGCTGCCGTATAGATGTATCCGTCCCGGCAATTGACGGAGGTCCAGCCGGGCTGGTCAGCGCCGTTGGCGTAGGGGCATCCGTCATCTGGAGAATTGCCCCAGTAGCGCGCGCTCTGCGTACCTGCGCGCGCCGCGTACTCCCACTCCGCTTCGCTGAGAAGCCGGTATTCCTCGCCGGTTTCAGCGCTCAACCAGTGCGTATAGGCCTGTGCGTCATGCCAGCTTACACAGACAACGGGATGGTCGTCCGTTTGCGTATACCCGGGGTTGCGCCAGTTGAACGAAGCGCTCTTTTCCGGTGCGGGCCCCGTGCGGAAAAAACACCCGTCTTCAATCACTGTTCCGGACTGAACGACGAACCGGGCAAATTCTCCCCGGGTAAGTTCGAACTTGCCCACCGCAAACGGTTTTTGAAACGTTACCCGGTGCCTGGGCAGTTCGTCATGCTGCTGCCGGGTAGCGCCCGTGTCGGCGCCCATCGTGAATTCACCCGGTGCAATGACAACCATCAACGGACAGTGCGCGCAGTCACGGAATTCATTATCGGGTGTGAGGGTATATTCGTAACCCGCAACCAACGGGGAATGTGAAGCCCCCGCCAGCAGGAGCAATGCTGATATAAGAAACCCGGCGCTGTGTGTGGGTAGTATCCGCATACATTATTTATCGTATGATAATTAGAATGACAATTCACTAAATAATAACGCTTATACGGAAAATACGGGCATGAAACCCGGTTTCCGGGTTGAATTATTATTGGCAATCAACGGGCCGGATGAAGTATTCTTAACCAACCCGGATTTCTCACCAGGTCGCTTGTTGCTATCTGGAACATTTATGCTGTCAATAAGTTATGGTAATCTTCTCACCATGCCGTTATTACCGACTGCGCTTGATGCGCCCTCACTTGTCTTTTTCCCGCCAGTGGGCACGTGCTTCCTCAACCAGAGCTACGACTATGCTTTCGGTCGCAGGCACTCACTGGCGGGAAAAATCCTGCGTGATCATCGCATCACCTGGTGAGAAATCCGGGCTGTTATGAAGAACAAGGTCGTAAAGTCGGTCGGCAGGGTGATTAACGTCCTGGAACTGTTTCGGGAACAGCAGTCCCCAATGACGGCAACGGAGATTTGCAGGCACCTGGATTATCCCAAGTCAAGCGCTGACGCGCTTCTGAAAAGCCTGGTCAGCCTCGGTTATATCTCCCTGGATTCACAGACGATGCAGTATTTCCCGTCATTGCGGGTGACCAAGCTCGGCGACTGGTTGCCGGGCGTACTGTTCAGCAGCGGCCATACCCTGAACATGCTTGAGGACCTTAACCGCCGCACACAGGAGACAGTCAGCCTGGCCATGCCGAATGTCCTGAGCATGCAGTTTATCACCGTAATACCCGGAACTTTCCCGATCTCCCTCATGGTGCGTGAAGGTTTCAACGTACCAATCTTCACAACCGCCCTCGGCATTGCGCACCTTGCCACGCGCTCGGACCAGGACATAGAGATACTGGCCAGGCGGGCGAATCGCCGCACCTCCCAGGGGCATACACGGGTTGACCTGGCAACGGTCATGGGTGAAATTGACACGGCGCGCGCCAGGGGTTATGCCGAAGCCTATGAGCGCGTTCTGCCTGATACCGGCGCCATTGCGACAGCTTTGCCCACCGGCTTGCATGACCGCGCCCTGGTCATTTCGGTCGGCGGTCTGGCCGAGCGCATCAGGAAGAATCAACAGGACATAATCCAGCAGATGCGCCAGGTCATAACACAATTCGGCCACGACCAGGCGGCGCACGTATAAGCCTCGGTCAAGCCATACAAGCGCTTTGCCATCGCGCCCGCTGCCGGGGCGTACAGTTTCACCTTCCCGGGCCCGGTAAACGCAGAACAACAGTTACCGTCAGCAATCTGGCGGCTATAGTTAATTCCCATATATGAATTAACTATACATATCAGGGAATTTTGTTGACAGCCTGCAACTCCCCTTTTACAGTACGGTTAATATAACAAACAGGCCTGCCCGTACTGATTCCGCTCCGGATCAGTACACATCCCTGGACAACTGATCGTGAGCCTTGACGGCTGAAAGCTGATGAAAAGCGGTTACATTGACATAGTCTGCAACCTATATACGCCCCAGACCGTACAGGAGGGACGTACCGGTATTGACGATGAGTTCAAGCAGCAGGTGCGCATGCCCGGGGACATGCGGGATGGCGTGGGCATCGAGGACTATCTCGGGAAAATGGACCGGTCGAATATCGAACGATCCCTGCTGATTGCCGTGCGGGCAGGGGACCTGAGGGTGCGCGGGTCGTTTGAAGTGCCTTACGACTATGTGCACGAGGTCTGCCGGCAGTACCCGGAGCGGTTTTCCGGGCTTGCGGGTGTGGACCCGACACGGGGCATGCAGGGACTCAGGGACCTGGAGGTTGCGGTACGCGATTACGGATTTGTCGGCGCGCACTGGTATCCGCACTGGTTCGCAATGCCGCCTGACGCCGCCCGGATCTATCCTTATTACGCCAAGTGCTGTGAACTGGACATCCCGATCATGATGCAGGTCGGCCAGAACCTGGTGTACAGCCGTGAGCGCCGCCTGCCGTCGGTCGGCAGGCCCATCCTGCTCGACCAGGTCGCGATCGATTTTCCCGAACTCAGGCTCATCGGCATTCACATCGGCGTACCCTGGACCGACGAAATGATCGCCATGTGCTGGAAGCATGACAACGTGTATACCGCCGGGGACGCCTATGCGCCGCGTTACTGGCCTGCCTCGTACCTGCATTACGCAAATTCATACGGCCGGCATAAAGTGATGTTCGGCACCGACTGGCCGGTCATCGACCCCGAGCGGAGCGTAAAAGAGGTTGCCGAACTCGATCTGAAAGCGGCATCCAGGCGCCTGTTGATGCGTGACAATGCCCTGCGGGTATTCCGCCTGCCGGGCCACGAAGACTTGCCGGCAGGGGATGTATGAGTATGGAGACGGTCGGCGCCGGCAGCAGTGAGTTGCCGCAACCGCATTCCCTGCCTTCACTGGCCGGCGGTATTCGAACCGCAATGCAGCGAAACCCGTCGAAGACCGCATTGCAGGATTCGAACGGTACCCGCAGTTACCGGCAACTGGTTGAGCGGATCGACCGCATCACCCATAGATTCGTGCATGACCTCGCGCTGGGCATGCACGATCGCGTCGCGATTCTCGCAGGTAACTCGATCGAATATATCGAGGTAACCGTGGGCGCCTCGCAGGCGGGGGTTGCCCTTGCCAAAATCAATCCCCGGCTCAGTAACAAGGAAGTAATATCAATCTGTGACGATGCACAGGCGCGCGTCCTGTTTGTCGATGCCGGCAACGCGGAACGGGTGCGGGATTGCAGGTTTGCGAGTGTCGAACGCATCATCGGGTTCGGACCTGAACTCGAAAGCTGGATTGCCGGGTCAAACCCAACTCCGTCACCCGCGCAGGTCCCCGGGCGCAATGTCTTCATAATTCCCTATACCTCCGGGACCACCGGCCGTCCGAAAGGGGTAATGATCTCACACCAGGCGCGGCTTCTCCTGCTGTACGCCAAGGCAGTGGAGTATGGCTGCTTTTCGTCAGACGATCGCTTTTTGGCCATCACCCCGTTGTGCCATGGGGCAGGGATAACCTTCGCCCTGGCGCCGCTGTATTTCGGCGGTTTTACCCGGATAATGGAACGGTTCGACCCGGAGGCCGTACTGAAAGCGTGTACCGATGAACGCATCAGCGGTGTTTTCATGGTGCCCACCCACTTTCACGGTATTTTTGCCCAGGAGGAACGGCTGCTGGCAAAATACCGGGATCACGGCCTGCAGACGATTATCTCGAACGCCGCGCCGCTGCCGCAGGCAACCAAGGAAAGAATCGTGGAGTATTTCGGTGACGGACTGCTGCACGAGTGTTACGGCTCCACCGAGGCCGGGATCGTTACCAACCTCCGGCCTGAGGACCAGTTGATAAAACAGAACTGCGTGGGCTTGCCGTTCACTTCCACGTTGGTGAAGATTGCCGATGAACAGGGCAACGAGTGCGCCGTGGACGAGGTCGGTGAATTATTTTCACAGAGCCCGTTCCTGTTTGATGGTTACCTGAACAATCCCGGGGAAACAGCCGATGCCCTTCGTGACGGCTGGGTGACGGTAGGCGACCTGGCGCGCCGGGACCGCGAGGGCTATATCTACATTGCGGACCGGAAAAAAGACATGATTATATCCGGCGGGGTCAATATCTACCCGAGGGAGATTGAGAACGTACTCAATGACTATCCGGGCATAACCGAGGCAGGGGTGATAGGCGTACCCGACGCCAGGTGGGGGGAGCGTCTGAAAGCGTTTATTGTGGCCGAACCGGGCGAACGCTTCGACTATGACAAGGTCGTTGATTATTGCGCGACCAGGCTGGCCCGCTTCAAGGTGCCGCGGGAATTTGAGGCCATAGACAAATTACCCAGGAATACCACGGGGAAGTTATTGAAGCAGGCCTTGAGGGAAAGGGCTACCTAGCCCGGCATGCCGGGGTGTCCGGATGCCCGGCCTGGCCCAGTGTGCTGCCGGACAGGGGTCGAGCTCGGCGAGACGATCAGTTTCGGCCCTGCGCAGTGCGGCGCAGCGCCGGCAATGTCCAGGGCACGCGCCACGGTGCGCGCACGTAACGGTTCCCGTCAAGCTCATGTACGAGGTCGATAGCGCGCACCTGGGGATGGTCCATTAACGCGCCGAGTTCGGCAAACTCGACCGCCCAGACATTGCCGTAGCATTCTGCTATTTTCAGAACCTGCCGGGTCGTCAGCCTGCGGGTGTGCTTCTCCCACAGCGGTTTGGCCTGCCTGGCCAGGTACCCCAGGCCGAAGGTGTACCACCAGTTCTCGGCATAATCGGCGTTCTCTGCCAGTTCGTCGTACATACCGAGTTCCTGCAGCATGCTGAAAAAATCTTCCTTGCTCAGGTGGGGTGACGGACTCAGGTAGACGGTGCCGTCCCTGGTACGGTAGCCGTTGTGCGGACTGTCGGTCTCGTTGGTACAGTATGAATCACCCAGCCATTCGTCAGGGTTGCTCAGCGCGGCCCATTGCTGGCTGCGCAGGCTCATCATGGCGCCGAGCAGGCTGGTGGCGACGCGCTGGCCGCGGCCGGACCTTTCCCGGTGATAAAGCGCCGCGAGCACGCCGATAAATGCGACTGAACCGGTACACGTGCCCACGATGTCCGCGCCGACACGCACCGGCGGTTCGCCAAGCTGGCCCAGCAGCCGCAGGTATCCGGTCATCGACTGGATGACGAGTTCACTGCCGGGGTGGTTGCGCAGCGGTCCCTTCTCACCAAATGGGCTGAGAGCCAGGTAGACCAGGCGCGGGTTTGCGCCGGCCAGCAGTTCATAACCGAGGTTGCGCTGCTCAGCGACATCCGGACCCCAGTCCTCGAGCAGGATATCGGCATGCGCACCCAGTTTCAGCAGTTCCTGTTGGCCGGAGGGGCTGTCCAGGTCCAGCACAATACTGTCCTTGTTGCGGTTGAAGGCTTCAAACAATGCGCTGTTTCCCGCTGGTGTTTGCGGCGCAAGCTGCCGCGCCCAGTCCCCGCCGGGCGGTTCAACCTTGATGACATCGGCGCCGGCCTCGGCCAGCAACAGGCCCAGGTACGGTCCGGCATAGCCCTGGGTTGCGTCGATGACGCGCAGGCCCGTCAGGGGAGATGCGGTTTTCTCCGGACCAGCAGGGCGTTGTGCGGGTCGCGGGTCGCCGCTGAAACCGCTGGTTAAAATCCGCTCCGTGTGTTCACCCGGCACCGCAACGCGGGGGTCGATCTGCGCCGGCGTCTCGCTGAACTGCCAGGGCACGCCGCCCAGGAACATCGGGCCCATGTGAGGCGGATGCACGGTGGTGAGGAACTCGTTCTCCACCACCTGCTGGTGGTGCCGGATCTGTTCAAAGTCCAGGATAAACCCGTGCGGTACGCCTTCATTCTCAAAACGCACGACCCACCAGCGTTTCGGTTTCTCCCCGATTAACCCGTCCAGCAGCGCGGCCAGTTGTTCACGGTGTTCCACCCTGTTCGTATTCCCGCTAAAGCGCGGGTCTGTCAGCAAGTCCTCCCTGCCCGTGGCGCGGCACAGCCCCTGCCACTGCGCCTGGGTATCGCAGGCCACTGCAATGTATTCCCCATCCAGCGTCCGGAAACACTGGTTCGGCGCGCTGGCTGAAGAGGCGCTCCCCAGCAGTTCGGTCGGTTTGCCTGCCAGCAGCGTCTCCGCGACGCGGTTCATCTGCATGGCGATGCCCATGGCAAAGTGGCTGGTCTTCAGGTGGCACGCCGGCCCGAACCGCTCTCGCTGCAGCAAACCCAGTAACGAAAGGCCGGCAACGACGGCGGATCCGGCGGGGTCCATGTGTACGAAACGCAGCATTTCCGGCGTGCCGCCGGGCGCACCGTTGAGACTGCCGAAGCCGCTGAAAGCCTGTACGTGGGGGTCCAGCGCGGCCCGGTCACGCATCGGCCCGACGTCGCCCCAGCTACTGCTGGATACGTACACCAGCCCCGGGTTCAATTCGTTGAGGGCAGCGTAACCGAGACCGATACGGTCCGACACGCCGGGGCGGAAATTCTCGATCAACACGTCCGCCTGTTGCGCGAGGCGCCGTACCGCTGCCAGGTGGTCGGGTTGCTTGATGTCCAGCTCGCTTGAAAGCTGGTGGGCATTGCTCGAGGTGTAGCAGGTAGACAGCCCTTTCTGCATGGGGTGCAGGAAACGGATGAACTCACCCTTGGGACGCTCGACCTTGATTGCCTCGGCGCCCAGGTGCGCCAGCAGGGAGGCAGCCCACGGCCCGACGATTGACGTGCCGATATTCAATACCTTGATACCGGATAACGGCCCGGGTAGTTGATGGTCAATACTCTGCATCTGCACGCTCATGAATTTACCGAACTCGATTATATCCGTGTGCGGATTTCGCGGTGGAATATTTCGCCTGCCGGAGCGAAGCACGGCAACTGCCGGGGCGGAACCATGGCTGCGAGGTTACCGGCCCGGGGCAACCTCACCTCGGGCTGTAACCTGTCAGGCGGTTGGTTAAAACCTGTAACTTATCCGTGCTCCGTATGCCGGTCTGGATATAAGAGCGCCGGCCGGCGCACGTCCGAAGAAACCGTTGAGCCCGGATAAATCAAACAGCAGAAAAAGCTGGCTGTATTCTTTCTCGTTAAAAATGTTGGTGCCGTAGAGTTCCAGGCGCCAGTTCTCATTTTCCACGCCTGCCCGCAGGTTTACGATGTGTGACTCACCGGTCTTGGCAAGGTTGGCGGCAGACAGCCAGGTAGTGCCGCGAAACAGGTAATCGAGCCGGCCGAACCAGTCGAGATCGGTGCTCATCAACTGGTCCGTAAAGGTCAGCGAGGCAGTGCCACTGTGTTCCGGATAACGTGAAAACTCGTTATCGGAGCCATTCAGGGCAGCCCGGTTCCCCAGCAATGCCAGGGCATCGCCGCTGGCCAGTTTCTTGATCTCCGTCTTGTTCCAGGAGTAGGTGGCATCAACAATGATGTTCTCTGACAGCAGCGCCGTCCCTTCGAACTCGATCCCGTATATGTTGGCATCGCCACCGCCGGTAACCGCCGATGCGAAGGCAGGCTCACCGGCATCCGTGATATAGGCGATGCTCTCAGGTTGCTGGACGCTCTCCCAGTCGCCGTAATAGCCGGTCAGCGCAAACCGGGCGCGGCCGTCCGCCAGTGAGCCCTTCACGCCGATCTCGTAGCTGGTCAGATCTTCTTCGTCCACCGAGGTATCTGCGCCGGTCTGGGTCCGGATCTGCGCCAGCTCCGCCTCGCTCAGGTTGATCAGGGCCAGGTTGAATATGCCGGGGCTGGTGCCTTCGGCATAGCTGGCGAACAGCATCATGCTGTCGGTCGGCTTCCACTGGAGGATGAAACGGGGATTGAGGCTCTTGAAGGTGTCATTCAACTCTTCCTTGGGAAACGACCTGTCGGCCGTGGTCCTGCCTTCGGTGATGTCATCTTCCTGGTAGCGCAGTTCTGCATTCAGCGTCAATTGATCGGTGACGTCGAAGGCCAGGGAGCCGAACACTGCGATGGTCTCGGGTTCGTAGTTGAACAAGGGGACGCTGGTGATGGATGAAGGATTGGGCTGGAAGCCGGCCAGCCGGCTGAAGGTCATCAGCAATTGCTCGCGGTCGGAATAGGTGCCGCCGACCATCCAGCGTATGCGCTGGTCATCCGCTGAGGCTACCCGCACTTCCGCGTGGAAATCCTCCAGGTGCGTGGTGAGCATCTGGTACGCATTGGCGTCGCAGAGGAAACCGCCCGCGGCGGAACCATTGGGGCAGGTGCCGAAAATATTTCCTTCCAGTCCCCTGGTGGCGCGCCCGTCCACATCGCTGAGGCTGGCGTATTCGTCCTCGTGCCTGGCGATGATCGAGTGGAATGACATACCGTTGTCAAATTCGTAGTCCAGGATCGCGGTCAATTCGTGTGCGTTGCGTTCCAGGCCGAAGCGGTCGGGAAGCTGGTCCACGATAAGATTGTCCTGGACGATGGCCCTGTCAAAATCACCTCTTACCACGTCGTCATAAACACTGTCTTTTGCCAGTTCACCGGGATAGGGGAGCCTGCCACAGGTCCAGTCCCTTGGTCCCGGTCTGCAGTTTAATGCGTCCGGGTTATTATCAGGACCGTAGGCGACTGAAGCGCTGGGTCCGTCGCTGTCCTCCCAGAAATGCGCCCGCAGCTTCAGACTCAGCTTATCGTTCGGCGTGATGTACAGGGTGCCGGCGAAATCATCGGTGTCCCGCGAACCGAGCTTCTGGCCCGGGATGGCCGCATTCTTGAACTCACCATCCTTGGAGTAAGTGCT
Organism: Gammaproteobacteria bacterium; assembly: GCA_965116495.1. Classification (GTDB taxonomy): domain Bacteria; phylum Pseudomonadota; class Gammaproteobacteria; order Eutrophobiales; family Eutrophobiaceae; genus JAAXHV01. Next base: position 3,233,023 of record OZ220696.1, read on the forward strand.
TGCGCTGAAGCGAAATGCTACCTTGTCCGGGATGACCGGCCCTTCCATCTGTGCCCGGAAGCGGTACATGTCGAAGCGGCCGCCTTCGGCGGAAAACTGCCCGTGCCATTCATTCCCGGGCGTCTTGGTCACCGCGTTGATGGCGCCGGAAAATGTTGAACGGCCGAAATAAGCGCTTTGCGGTCCCTTGATGACCTCAATACGTTCATAGTTTTCGGTGGCGCCGAGTTCGGAACCCAGGGTCGGGGCGCCGTCGATGAACAGGGTTGCGCTTTGCCGCGTCTGTATATCGGTACGCGGGTTCATCCCGCGGAACAGCAGGCGCCGGTGCGCACGCGCGCCGCTGCCCACCGATTGCTCTGCATAGTAGAAGCCGGGACTGAACGCGACGATATCAACCAGGTGGTTTAATGCCATCGTCTCGATCTTGTCAGCGCTGAAAGCAGAGATCGACAACGGCACGTCCAGCAAGGATTCCTCCCGTTTACGGGCGGTGACGGTAATCTCTTCGAGCGCCAGCCCGTCCTGGGCATTGATTACGGGAACCTGGAAGACTGTTACGAGAACGCCAGCCATCAGAATTGTAGAGATCTTTGAAAAATTATCAGACATGATTGGTATTCCCCCTTCAGTCTTCTTCTAACACAAGAAAACGTAGCAGGTATTTATCATTTTATCAACAAATTTCATATACATATTGACATTATTCACGGATATGAATATTTGCCACTCTATTCCAGCGTGGAAAGGTACGCGGCAACGTCATTAATCTGCTCGTTGGTAGCAAGCAGATGCGCCATGCTGCGCATCTGCGCGCCGTATATATCCCGCGCGTGGGTCCCCCTGATCCCGGCTTTGAAATTGTTCATCTGCCGTATGAAATACCAGTCGTGCTGCCTGGACAGGCGCGGGGCATTAAGCATTTTATTGCCTTCCCCGCTTGCGCCATGACAGGCTGCACACAGCAAATAGGCAGACCTGCCCGCTTCGATATTTCCCTCAACCGTCCTGGGGGGCATCGGCGCCGGCAGGGTTGCAATATAGGCGGCGACATCTTCAATTGCCTGGTCGTCCGGCAGGACCAGCGTCGACAGCCTCATTTGCGCGCCGTGGATATCGTCCGGATGGGACCCGCGCATGCCGTCACGGAAGTTTTTCAACTGGCGGCTGATATACCAGGCGCTCTGTCCCGCGCTGACCGGGGCATTGAGCGCCTGGATGCCTTCACCACCCATGCCATGACAGGCGATGCAGGTTTGAAAGTGTTGCCTGCCCCGTTCCAGGTCCGCTTCTGCGTATGCCGTTGCCAGGTGCAGACAACTGGTGATAAGTATCGCGGTTAATAGTTTTTTCATATCTGGAGTTATATTTTTATTACGGTCGAAATATTCGGTAAACAGTTACCCGGACCTCCGCGCTATGGCGTCGAGCTTTTCCTCGGTCAAGTCATAGGCGGCGATAAAAACGGAACTTAAGGCGATAAGCCCGGCCGGAATGAGTGCGAAGCAGAGGTAGATCCCAAAAATAGCGCTGTCCGGCTGGACCACGTCCTGGCCGCCGGTTGACGAGATATAACCCGTGGCGCTCAGGACCGCCCCCGTGATGGCCACGCCGATAGCGATGGCAAATTTTTCAATGGTCGTATAGACGCCGGCAAACAGCCCTTCCCGAGTCAGACCCGTGCGACGGTGGTCGTACTCGGTCACATCCGGCAGCATCGACTGGCTAGCGAGCAGCACGGCGCCGGCGGTGACGCCGATAATCACCACCCGGAGGAAGAAGAAGGCAGGGTGTTCCGCTGCATCGGCCAGCATCCAGGTGGCTGAAACCACGGCATAGACCAGGGCCGTGTAGATATATGTTCGCCGCTTGCCGATCAGTTTGATGACTTTCAACCAGAACGGCTGGGAGATTAACAGGGCGGTGCCGTAGAAGAGAAAATACAGGCCCAGCCAGCGGTCCGACAAATCCAGCACGCGGCTGGTGAAGAAAGCAATGGTGCCCGTGTTCAGGGCAACGGTCATCAGCACGCAGGTCTTGGCCAGCAGGAGCATCATGAAAGGCCTGTTGGCGAGCGCCGATTTCACCCTTTCCCTGAACGGGTACCTGATTTTTGTCTGGAAAGAGCGGAACGGCGCCTTCCACGTCATCCAGAAGCAACTCAGCATGGTGACCAGGACCAGCGATCCCAGGAACCACGACATCACTTCATGGCCGTGCCGCCCCCCGCCGTAGGCGACGATGATCATGGGACCCAGGAACCCGCCGAGGATATTTCCGATACCGATTGCCCCGGCCCGGTAGGAAAACAACTGTGAACGTTCCTGGTAGCTGCGCGTCATCTCTACCGGCATGGCCAGGTGGGCGACGTTAAAGAGCGTGTAGGCGGTGGCAAACAGGATCAGCAAGGCGCCCATGTAGAAAACCACCATCCGCTCCGAATCGAAAGCCGGCACGGAGAACAACAGGACAAACGTCAGCGCGCACAGTAATGCTCCCGCCAGAAGATAGGGCCGGCGCCGCCCCCAGCGGCTTTTTGTCCGGTCGCTGATGATCCCCATCACCGGGTCGGTCACCGCGTCATAAATCTTTGATACGGCAAACAGTAATGCCGCGGTACCCGCCGCGACGCCCAGGTGGTCGGTCATGAACCTCAGGATGAGGGACTTCGAAAACAGGAATATGGTGGTGCCGACACCGCCCAGGCCCCATCCCAGGCGCACCACCAACGGCAACCCCCCGGCGGGAGCTGTCACTGCAGCGTCGGGGCCGGCCTCTTGTTCCGGCGTACCGGGAGCATCAGGTTTCAGGGTGTTTTCTCCCACGACGTAGCGCCGTCGTTATTTCAGCAGGTCGCGGGCGACCATGCTGCGCATCGCTTCGGATGGTCCCTCGTAGATGCGCATGGGCCGGACGTCCCGGTAGCACAGCTCCAGGATCGTTTCGTCGGAGAGTCCCGCGGCGCCGTGAATCTGCAGGGCGCGATCGACTACGCGGCCTGCCATCTCCGTCGCGTATACCTTGATCATGGCGGTCTGGCGGTGCACCTCCTCTCCCTGCGCGGCGCGCCAGGCGGCATCGTGGACCATCAGGCGGGCGGCATGCAGTTCCGTCGCCGAATCGGCGATCATCCACTGGATGGCCTGGCGGCTTGACAGGGGTTTGCCGAAGGTGTGACGCTGCCGGGCGTAGTCGACGGCCAGCTCCAGGCAACGGCCGGCAATTCCCAGGGCGCGCGCCGCGATCTCCATGCGTCCGGCATAGAGAAACGCCGCGCTTGCCCCCCAGCCCCGGCCGGGCGCGCCGACCAGTTGTTCGTCCGGTATTGCGCAATTATCAAGAAAAACCTCGTAGGTGGACAGTCCGTGAATCATTTTCTGTTCGCGCCCGATGCTGAGGCCCGGGGTTCCCTTGTCTACAACGATCCAGGTCATCCCGTCGTGGCGGCTGGTGCCTTTAAGCCGAGCCAGCACCAGGATGAAGTCGGCGTCCCTGGCAAATGATATCCAGCATTTATTGCCGTTAACCGTCCAGCCGTCGGACGTTTGCTCCAGGGTGGTTTTAATGCCGGCCAGATCACCGGCGGCTTGGGGTTCGCTGAATGCGGTGGCCGCCTGTAGTTCCCCGCTGATAAACGGCAACAGGTATTTTTCCTTTTGCGCCAGCGTGCCCAGTTCGTACAGCACCGGGGAGAAGCGCGGCGCAAAGACGCTGCGGCCGGCAGTGCAGCGGTAAACTTCTTCGATAACCACACAGCCGTCAAGCTGTCCGAGGCCCGCACCGCCGGCATCTTCAGGCGCACCCCATGCCCACAATCCAAGCGCCTTGACCTTATCTGAAAGCTCAAGGTAAACATCCCCGGGAAGTTCGAAAGCATTACGCCGGTCCGGTAATTTTTTTTCCAGCGGCATGAGTTCCTTGTCCACAAAACGGCGCACGGTGTCCTTCAGCATCCGGGTTTCCAGGGGCAGATCGAAGTTCATATTATCCACTACAGGCTTTGTTTCCACTGTTTCAGGAGTTCATGCCATTTTTCGTCCGTGCGTTGAAAAACGTCCGGCTGGTCCATCACCAGACACTCACGATTCATCATCGCGTATTCTTCCGGGCCTCCTTCCTCGGGCAGTTGCCGTGTGGCGTCGATGACAATCCTGCTACCGACACCGCGTTTGGGCGCGCTCGGGTCGCCCGACATACCGGGCGCCTCATCAATGATTTCCGTTGCGGGAGCGGGTTGCCAGCGCGCCCCTACCGTATGTAAAACCTCAGTGAGGTTGTGAATGTCTACGTCTTTATCGACGACAACCGTTATTTTGGATATTTTCATGAGTTTTGATACATGGCGGCCGACAGCAAGGCCCTCGCCGGGGGCTTGCTTGTCTATACTCACAAAACAAAATCCCGGGATATGCAGGGCAAGGTGTAACCCCTCCAGGTTGGGGAAAGATTTTTTTAACCTGTATTTCAGACTCACTTCCAGGGGACCGGTCATGAAATGGCGGTTCACACCGGTAAACTGGTTGACGAACAGGGGATCCCGGCGGTGTGTCACGGCCGTAATGTTCATATAGAAATTTTCCGGCTTGTGCCGGCCGATGTAGCCGTACATTTCACCGAACGGGCCTTCCGGTTCCATATCAAAGGGTATTTCTCCTTCAATCACCATCTCTGCGTTGGCTGGGACCATCAAATCGCTGTTCTCGCATTTAACAACTTCGACCGGCCTGCCCATGATGCCACCTGCGATGGCAAGCTCATCCTGTCCCAGTCCTGCTGCTTTCGAACTGGCGATCGTATAAACAACAGGATCCGCGCCCAGTACAACGGCTGCCCTGGCATACGGTTCTCCCCGCTCTTTCATGTCCATGAGAAATGTCCAGCCGTGTTGATTGCGTTCCGGGTTTATCCCAAGCTTTCCCGGTCCTTTGACCTGGCAGCGGTAGGTTCCGACGTTGCGTCCATGTAGCGGGTCTTCGAGCACTACGTTGCCGGTATTGATATAGCGCCCGTTATCCGCAGGATTGGTCTGCAGAAACGGGAACCCCGTAATGCCGACATCTGTGCCGGTCAGCCTGACTTCCTTGCACGGCGCCTGATCCCTTGTGATTTCAACGGGCGCGATGGTTTTCCACTCGCCGTCGTCCCCGAAAAGTCCGGCGAGTTTCGCCAGGGTAGCGCGATAGACTTCCCGTTGGCTGAGACCTTCCGGTTCAACGCCAAAAGCCAGCGCATCGAACTCCCAACGGCCGAATTGATTCGCGACTACGGGGTTGTCCATCCAGCGGTCGTCGATTTTGATGCGGTCAAAGATTACCACGGGTCCGCCCAGCCAGCCGAATTCATCGATCAGCCGATACATGAAACCGGTTGCTTCATACGCATCCTGGTCAACTTCGTCGAGATGGCGTACGTAGCCGCGAGCCTCCAGAGCCTGGATGTATTCCCGCAGTGAGTCGAACGGTCCGACAAGCCTGGGGCTCGTTGATCTATTTACCAATCCGTTCATATTTTACTCCTGCCACGCGCTGAATTTCATCTTGCTGCTGCTCTGACTCGACACTGAAACATTCGCCATAAGCTTGCAGGCTCAAAGCCTAAAAGGGTTTCATTTCACCTATCAGGGCTATCAACATTACCAGTACCCAAATCGAAAACGCCGCCCGGTCTGTCATTGCCTGGATTTCTTTCATCAGGCGTTCTCCCCGTACCCGTTCTTCGCCTCCTGCCCTGACCAATTCAAATGCTCCCTGCCAGCGAACGATGATCGTTCGAATCCAGATCCCGTTCAGGATGACAACACCGTACAGTATTATTTTTGTTGCGAGCCAGTGGGCGGATATCGGGCTGCCTGCATACAGGCAGTAGCTCCCGAAACCAATCATGACTGCAGCGACAGCGTAACGCAGCAGGATATCAACCTGTCTTAATCGGTTACCGAGCGTTGTCCCCCGTTGCAGGTGGATTGTCCACACGAGTACTAACCAGGCCAGGTCTGCAAACCAGAATAACACCAGCCAGGGTCCGGTAACTGGCGAGTTGTACGGCACGGCCAGGGTAAAACCGACAGCCAGCAGCAATACCAGGCTGGTGCGCGCCGACATGTCAACTATCAAGCGTATATCTCGAACGCGGAGTCGCTCATCAAGACCGAGATCATCCCGTACCAGATATTTGCCGATGTAATACACTGCAATGTCTCCCCCGATTGCGTACACAAAGAGGGCAACATGGATAAAGGTCATAAAACTGTGAAAGTCAAAATGCACGTTGATGTTTCCCGGTTCTTAGCAACAAGTGAACATATGGTTATGGGGGCGGCGGGGTTATGGGTCAGACTTCACGAAGTCGAGCATTGCATTGACCCAGCGCCGTGGCTCATCATAGATGATATACACACAGCCGCCATCCAGTTCCCTGAACAAGAAGTCCGGTCTTAACTCTTTAAGTTGTTCGGTAATGTAATGAATTGCATCACCGGTATTGGAAAGTACCAGGACCGGCACATCAATTGCCTTGAGCGCGCGTGTCATATCGTAGCGAAATGCGGCCTGGTGGCAATACCATTCAGTTTCACCGGTCCAGAATGTGTGGATTGTGTTCATCTGGCATGCCCCCAGGCTGGCCACTCCGCCCACGCGACTCTGGATCCAGTTCCAGCGGTCCATCAGATGCGACCCGTCGGACTTCAGTGTCGTATCTACATGTAAACGCGCCAGGCGTTCTTCCCTTTCCTCGTCGCTGTACCAGGGTACGCCATGCAATACCAGACGCCTGACCCGGTCGCGGTAGGCAGTGGCAAATTCACAGGCCTGGGATGCGCCTGTGTGGTGGCCGGCCACGACTGCTTTATCAATTCCCAAATGATCAAGCACGTAGGGCAGTACGCCGGCATATTGCTCTATGGTTGGCGGCGAACCGGGTGTGTCTGACATGCCGTAACCCGGTGTATCGGGAGCGATTACCTGGAGGCCGGCGTCGGTCAGGACAGGAAAAACATGCCGGAACTGCAGTGAGGACTGGGGTGTCTGGTGTAACAGAAGCAGCGGCAATCCCTCACCTCCGGTACGAAAGTGAACCTGACCCATGGGGGTATTGACGTAGGCTTTACGCATCAGGACTCCGTAGTCGCTACTTCAACGGCATAATCACCAGATTTCCCCGGCAAAAATAATTTACGTCTGTGGGGATTACTGTACAGTAGTTCTTATTTATCAAGTGATAATTAAATTGTCAATATTTTTTTGACATTCCTGCGCAAAAACCGCCACTACGATAATGGAGTTCCCGGATGAGGGTTTTGAATAGCTCAGCCGGCAGGGATGTTTGGCGCGGGAGAAATCATACAGGCTTTTCAGGGCATAAGGTGGTATCGTACCGGGACCGTCGGCAGCAGGCCCGGGTCAAAAAATCGCGATAAAACCAATAACTGAAAACGCGCAGGCTCTTCATGAAAATCATCTGGCTGGTTAATTTCGCCATCCTTTTTGCCTTCATCAAGGTATTTGAAATACCTTCGATGATCCCGATCTTTGTCGATGAACTGCAAATCAGTTATGCGCAGGCGGGTCTGTTCATGACGGCGTACACCATTATCAGGTGCCTGGCGAGTTTGCCTGCCGGCTCTGTGACTGACAGGTGGGGAGCTGTGCCTGTTATCTCCGTTTGCCTGCTTGGTGTCGGTGTTCTGGGTACACTAGGAACTTTCGGCAACAACTACCATGTCCTGCTGGTGCTGAGGGTACTGGTTTCCATCGGTATCGCCGTCATATTCATTGCCGCTGTCGACGCCATTCCCAAGTACATGCCGTCTGAGAATGTCGGCAAGGGTATCGGCTACATAAACGGTTCGCTGAGCGTCGGGATCGCACTGGCAATGTTTATGACGCCGATACTGTCTGATTTGCTGGGCTGGCGCTGGACGGCGCGCATGTACTCGGTCTCGTTTCTGCTCCTTTTTGTGGTTTCCATCCCATTATTGAAAAATCCGCCGAAGACAAGCGGGCCGGATAAACCCGGGGCCGGTGAAGCGTCCATCACCATTGCCGGTTTATTGCGTAATCCCTGCGTCATGCTCCTGGCATTCGGCGCCTGCATCCTGTTTGTCGAACTCTACGGTGTTCTTACCTGGGTTCCGGTATTTCTGGGCGAGGTTTACTCGTATTCACCCGCACAAATCGGCGCCAGCGCCACCATGTTCGGCATAGCGGCAATCCCGGCATCCATAATTACCGGCATCCTGTGCACAAACCTGCGCCGCATAGTCCTGTTATGTGTCTCGGGGGGTATTCTGGCCGGCGCCGGCATTATGGTTCTACTGCTTGCATCGTCCCTGCCGTTATGGCTGACTGTTGCCGTGGTCACCCTGATCACCTGGGGACACTCGCAGGTCATCGTAACCATTATGAGTATCGCCGCGATAATCGTACCGTCACATAGTTCCGGGAAAGCCCTGGGTGTGATATTTACGCTCGGCTACGCCGGCTCAATCCTGGGGAGCTATTCAGGCGGTTACCTGCTGGAAAAAACGGGACAATACGACCTGTCATTTATTGTCTTTTCCGCATCTGCCCTTATCAGTATTATTGCAATGCTGGCCGTCAGCAGAATATTACATAAGGCTCCGCCGGCGCATTTCAAACTGAAGATGAGTTCGTAGGGAGTCTGCCCCCGGACTTTAGTGATAATGTACAGAAAAGTGCTGTACATTATAGCCAATGCTGATATCCTTGACAGTAAGTTAATATATTCAGTAGAGCAGCTAAATCATGGCAACATCACGTATAGATATGAGAGTCGATGAGAGCATCAAGGCGGCTGCAGAAAAAGCAGCAGCGCTTGAGGGTGTGAAGAGTCTGACGGAATATGTTGTTCGACTGATCGAGAAGGATTCACAACGGGTAATCAAAGAACATGAATCGGTCACACTCAAGGATGATGTATTTGATCGATTTATCCGGGCCTGTGATGCAGCGCAAGCGCCTCATCAAAAACTGCGGGCGGCCAGGGAGCTTGCCAGGCAGAAGAATATTCGGTGACCCCTTCGTTCCAATTCGTTGAATTGGATAAAGCCGTTCATGATCGCAAATCTTTCGATTGTGGCGCGGAAGAGTTGAACCTGTTTCTTCAGCAGTTTGCTGCCAGGCACAGGGCAGTAGGTACCAGTATGACCATGGTATTGCCCGCCAAAGAGAGTAAAGCTGATATCTGCGCCTACTACACGCTATCCCATACCGAGATCAAGCGACGAACGTTACCAAAGTCAGTCGCAAAGAAGTTACCTTATTATCCGATTCCAGTGATACTGATAGCGCAACTCGCAGTGAACCGGAAAGTTCAGGGTCAAGGGCTTGGTAAAATCACACTGGTTCGTGCACTACACCATGCAGGCGAAATCAATGAGCATTTGCCCTCTTATGCCGTAGTGGTTGATGCTTTGGATAATCAAATTCAGGGATTTTACGAGCAATTCGGTTTTGCTGCTCTCGACGCCCAGAGTCACCACAAACGCCTCTACATGCCCATGCAGACTGTGGTGCAATTATTCAGTGAATAAGGGGATTGATTTACTGTTTGTTTCTGAGGCTTTGGAAAGACCTTGGGTTCATAGACGCATTTGACGGTCAACCTGTTTTTGACTAGTTTGCTTATGACGATCATCAAGCACGGAACCCGCGAAGCCGGGTCTCCTGCTAAATAAAACAGTCCTCGACCCGGTACGGGGTAGCTCCCTGCACCTGGGCCTGGCCGCGCCGTTGCTGACCCATGCGCTTGACGGCGCCCGCCTCAAACGGGCACAGCGGGAGATTGTCGCCGCCTTGCGCTTCTCCCGAACCAGGGCCATCAACACCCAGCGGCAGGTGATCTTCTCGCTTGATACCCAAACCGGCGCCCTGCGCGCCGGGGAAGATGAGCGCCTTACCCCATTACCCGAGAGCGCGACCTTGAGCATACAGGTGCCCCCATCAGAGCAGCTCTCGGCACATGAATACGCGGTGCGCTTCTACCCGGACGGCAGCGCCACGGACATGACGCTGTCGTTTCAGCGCGGCGAGCAGGTTTTCCACATCGAGGTGGACGCGTTGACAGCAAAGGTAAGCCATCTTGCACCGTAACCGCGCCGCGTCTCAACAGGGTTTCACCTTGCTGGAGGTCCTGGTGGCGTTTTTCATCAGCGCCATGTCCTTGGGCGTGTTGTATCAAGTCTATGCCAAAGGGGCCACCGCGCTTGACCTGGCGCGAGACTATGCCCTGGCCCTGGCCATTGCGGAATCGAGGCTGGCTGAAGCCACCATCCCGGATACACCGCATCAAGGCCGGGAGTTGGACCGGTTTGACTGGGACCTGTCAACAGAAACGTATATCAACGTGAGCCTGGATGAGATGTCCTCCCTGTCCTACACCCTGCTGCTTGCCGAAGTCAGCGTGCGCTGGCAAAACCGGGGCAAGACACATGAAACAGTCCTGCAAACACTGAAGCCGGTGCTGCGTGATTAGCTCCGTTCCCGCACCTGCCCGCCCTGACGGCTTTGCCCTGCCCGAAGCGCTGCTTGCCATGCTTGTATTCATGTTTATTCTGCTGATGCTGTATCTCGCGCTGTTCTCCGCGGGCAACTACCACCGCACCGGCGAGGTGCGGTTGCGCCACAACGACGACAAACGCTTCCTCCCATACTTCCTGCGCCGGCAGCTTGAGCAAGCCGTGCCGCTGATAGGGGTGGATGATAGCGAAATGCAGGTCTTGTTCCGCGGCAACGAGCGCACGTTGCGGTTTGTCGGCGCGCTGCCCTCTTACCGGCGCGATGACGGGTTATACCTGCAGGAATTGTCCCTGGCGGATGATGCGCTGGTACTCAACTACCACCCGCTGACCCGCGCGCCGGACTTGTACGCCGAGAACGGCCTGGCCGATGCCGAGCAGATCAGCCTGGCGCAGCCGGTTGAGCGGCTGGAGTTGGCGTATTTCGGGCGCCACACGGCAGACGGCGCGCCGGCGTGGAGGGATGCCTGGGATAACCCGGACTGGTTGCCAATTCTGCTCCGCGTGCACGTCGCCATGGAGCAACAGGAGGCTTGGCCGCCACTGGTGATCGCGCTGCGCGCACAGGCCGAATGGCGCCCGCCGCAGTTGGCGCTGTACCTGGAATAACGGTTGCAATGTGTCGCAAGCGACAAGTTAATCGACTGGATTCCTGCTTGCGCAGGAATGACGAACGGGGCGTGGTCTTGATCCTGGCGCTTTGGTTGCTGGCGTTGCTGGGCCTCATGGCCGGGGCGCACAGTTATGCCCTGCGCACCGAAACCTGGTTGACCATCCACGCGCAGGACCGGGCCAGGGCGCGTGCAGTGGCGGAAGCCGGGGTGTGGCTGGCCGTGGCCGACCTGTTAAGTCCGCTTTCGGTACAACGCTGGCCGCAGGACGGCACCCCCATCGAGATCAACTTTGTGGCCGGGACAATCGGGCTGCGCATCCAGGACGAAGCCGGCCTGGTCGATATCAACCGCGCCGATGATGCCTTGTTACGGGGCCTGCTGTCCGATGCCGTCCCGCCGGGACAGGCTGTCACACCGTTGTTCGACGCCGTGCTGGACTGGCGCGACCCGGACCAGGCGCGGCGCGCGGCCGGCGCCGAGGACACAGACTACCTGCTCTCCGAGTATGACTCCAAAGACGGCCCGTTCAACAGCATCGAAGAGTTACGCCGGGTGTCAGGCATGAGCGATGAGATCTACCGCAACATCCGCCACGCCGTCACGATTCATTCCATGCAGCCGGGGATCAACCCGGCCCCGGCCCCGCGGGCCGTGCTGGAAGCCATACCGGGCAGTCGCGCAGACCTCATTGATGCGTACCTGGCCAGGCGTCACGAAGCGGGGCAGACAGCCACCATCACGGACACGGACCACCACTATTTCAATGCCCGGCAAGGGCTGACCCTGACCATTACCAGCACCGGCACGGCAGGGCGCGCCAGGCTGAGACTGGACGTGGTGGTGGCGCTGGACCGCACGCGCACGCCGCCTTATTCAGTGCTGGCTTGGCGGGCGTCCCGCCTGCCTTATACACCTCCCGCAAATGAAGGCAACAGCTGATGTCAGTAAGGCTTAAACAATGGCTGCAAGCCGCGCTGGCCTGGTGGTCGGCAGGGTTGCTGGCGGCCCTGCCGGCGCGTTGGGTAGCCAGGCTGCTCACGCCGCCGGATACCGTGACCGTGGCGCGCCGGACTGACAAGCTGGTGTTTAAGCTGTATGACAGGGCCAGCGGAGAGTTGCTCGAGGAGCGTGGCATGGACGCAGGCGATATCGCCGCGCAAGACGGCATCAACCGCTGGCTTGCCCAGCGGCCACACGACCTCCGGCTGACCCTGCTGCTACCCCGTGACGCCTTACTGGAAAAACAGTTGGTGTATCCCCTGGGTGCGGCGCCGGATTTGCGCGCGCTGCTGGCCTTTGAGGTGGAACGGCTCACGCGTTTACCCGTGAACAAGTGTATTTTGACTACGCGATCACCCGCAGGGATGAGGGCCGCGGCCAACTCCACGTCGCTATGTACCTGGCGCTGCGGCAGGCCGTTCAGCAACAACTTGACGGCTTGGACTTCCTGGCGGTAACGCCGATGGCGGTAGCAACAGACGAGTCCGGCGCCCTTGTTAATCTACTCCCTGAATCCGGGCGCGGCGGCGCCACCGCAGCCGCGGTCCGACCGCTGGCGCGGCCCGCCCTGCTGTGCCTGATCCTGTTAATCGCCGCGCTGTACACGCCCTTGTGGCGTTACGATGCGTTGGCTGAGCAGCTTGAGGAACAAGTACGTCACCAGCGCACCCAGGCGCTGCAAGCCCAGGCACACACGGCAGGACAACAGCTTGCCCTGGACCGGGCCCGTTTTCTATCGACCCGGTCGCGTTTTCCCGCGCCGGCCATGCAGTTGCTGTTGGCGTTGACCCAGGCTCTGCCCGATCATACTTCGATACAGCAACTGGTTCTGGGGGTAGACGAGATACAGGTACAGGGCGAATCTGCGGCAGCCGCCTCGATCATCGGGCTTATCGAGGCCTCGGATTATTTTGAGCAGGTGGAGTTTCGCGCGCCGCTGACAAAGAACGCCCATGACGGCAAGGAGCGGTTTCACGTGGCGGCCCGGCCCACCGATGCGGATGAGTTAGGGATCCGTTTTGACGTGACGGCCTTCATCTACCGGGACCAGCAACCGTGACACCCGCCCCGCAGACGATCCGTTCGCTACAGCGCCTGCTGCTCGCCGTGTGTGTTGGCCTGGCCGCTTACACCGTGTATGAATGGACCCGGCCCTATGCCGCGCCCGACCCGGCGCAGCCCTTCAAGGGGGACTCATCCGGGCTGACGGACAGCGTTATCACCAGCGCCTATGAACTGTCTCCCCTCGAGAACTTTGCGGACACCCTGGCGCGCCCGCTGTTCAGGAGCGACCGCCGCCCTTATACCGCGCCGCAGCCCGTCCCGGTCCAGGAACCGGCGCCGGCGCCCGTGGCGGGCATCCCTCTGGACGAGCAGGTAGCCTTGCGCGCCACCATCATCATCGGCGAGAAACGGATTGCCCTTCTGCACGATATCGTCAACGACAACCCGCTCAGGCTGAGCCGGGGTGAGCGCGTGCACGGCTGGACCCTGACCGATGTGGACACCAACAGCGTGGCCCTGCAGAAAGACGGGACGGTAGCACGCCTGGCGCTGAAACAGGAATAAGACGGGCGCGGGATTCAGGCATACATCCATGACTGCAAGCAACATCGGCGACGTATTGGTTAAGGCCGGCACGTTACAGCCCGCAGAGCTGGAACAGGCCATGCAGGTCAACGACCATCAAACGGACGGTATCGGCCCCCTGTTGGTGCGCCTCGGCCTGGTGTCGGAGACCGATCTGGTCAACGCCTATGCCGGACACTATGACCTGGTGCTGCTGGCAGACCATGAGCTCCCGGCCACGCCGGTCGACCCGGGTGCGCTCAACAAAGCCTTCCTGGAGCAAGCCGGCGTACTGCCGCTCAGCGCGGGGCCGGACCGGATGACCCTGGCCGTTACCGATCCGGAAGACCACTTCAGCATCCGCGCGGCGGAACTGGCCTGCGGCAAGGCCGCACAGCTCAAGCTGGCGCGCATCAGCCAGGTGCACAACGCCTTGCGCCGGCTCTACGGTGACGACAAGTCCACCATGGAGGACATTGTCGAGGCGATACCCGCCCAGGCGGTTACTGCCGAGCAGGATTCTGTGGATGAGTTGCGCTCTCTGGCCGCAGAGGCGCCCATCATCCAACTGGTCAACCTGATTATCAACCGAGCCGTGAGCCTGCGCGCCTCCGACATCCACATCGAACCGTTTGCCAAGCGGCTGAGTGTGCGCTACCGCATCGACGGCATCTTGCAGGACGCCGAGGCGCCGCCGGCGCATTCCGGCGCGGCGATCATCTCCCGCATCAAGATCATGGCCAAGCTGAACATCGCCGAGCGGCGCTTGCCGCAGGACGGGCGCATCCGGTTACGCGCCCAGGGCCGGCTGCTGGACTTGCGGGTAGCGACGTTTCCCACCCTATACGGGGAGAGTATGGTGTTGCGCATCCTGGACCAGGACCAGGGGGTCACCACGCTGGAACGGCTGGGGTTTGACCCGGCGGTGGCGCACGCGCTGAACGACCTGCTGGCCCTGCCCCACGGCATTATTCTGGTCACCGGTCCCACCGGCAGCGGCAAGACCACCACCTTGTACGCCGCCTTGCAGCGGCTGAACACGGCCGAGCGCAAAATCCTCACGGTGGAAGACCCGGTGGAGTACCAGCTCGAAGGTATCAACCAGATGCAGGTGAAACCACAGATCGGGCTGAACTTTGCCGGCGCGTTACGCGCGCTGGTGCGGCAGGACCCGGACGTGATAATGATAGGCGAGATGCGCGACGTGGAGACCGCCCGGATCGCGGTGCAGGCCGCGCTCACCGGCCACCTGGTCTTCTCGACGCTGCACACCAACGACGCCGGCAGTTCCATCACCCGCCTGCTGGACATGGGCATCGAGGATTACCTGCTGACCTCCACCCTGAACGGCATCCTGGCGCAACGTCTGGTGCGCACCCTGTGCCGCGCCTGCCGGACGGCCTATACGCCGGAACCGGCGTTGCGTACCCAGTTACGCCAATGGCTGCCGGCAGAGAACACCGGTAACGTCTCACAGGCTAACGATGACGACACCGGCGCGCTACGCTTGTACCAGGCCAACGGCTGCACGGCCTGTGCGGACACCGGCTATCGCGGGCGCACCGTTATCGGGGAGTTACTGCGCCTGTCCGATACGTTACGCAGCCAGATACGAGAGGGCGCGGACGGCAAGGTTATCCAACACGCCGCCCTACGCGCCGGCATGGCCGGCATGCGCACGGACGGACTCAGGAAAGCACTGGCCGGGGTGACTACCGTTGAGGAGGTGACGCGGGTGACTCAAGGGTGATGTGCCGGTCCTGGCGTCATCGGTGCGTCGAGGTCTGCCGTTGACATAGACGCCATCTGGAACTCTTACAGCCCCGGTTTTGCTGGAAAAAAGGGGCGTTTAAGGGGAGATAACAGGCAGAATAGACGTATAAACTCAATGAAAACAATTAATTGGGATGGTCCGACCCCATCTCCAGTACAATGAACCAGCCATTGCCAAACCGGAATAGATGGGCTGGTGCACCCATAAGTAACTTGCAGTGGGGGACGTTAGACAGTAATGAGGGTGTTATTTCGGAAAGTACCTGACGTTTTTTAAATCCTTGAAATCCATATCCTGCGTCCATATTGTTGCATTATATCTCCGCGCCGTTGCGTAAATTATGCTGTCTGCCAAGGGAAGTTTATAGTCAACTCCAAAGTAGGCCGCTTTCACCGCCAACCCCTCAGTCAGTGAAACAACCTTCCCCTGTTCCATATGTGTAATAGCCTTCAGAGCTGCATCCTCACCCCGCCGACGCATGATAACTTTGAAAACCTCAGTCAAGGTGATGCTGGGCACCAGCAGTTCTTCCAGTCGTCCAATTGGTTCGGCAAAACATCGTGAATTTTTTTCGCTGGTAAAATAGGATAACCACCCGGATGAGTCGACCACGTTCATACCCGATCTTCATCGCGCTCCAGAGTTGTATCCATGCCTTTCAGAAAGCCTCTCAAGTTCTCCATTGGCTCTATGGGAATCAGATGTATCCGACCGCGGTAATTGATCATCTGAATCTTCTGTCCCGAGACAATTCCACTTTCCTCCCTGATTTCTTTAGGAATTACAATCTGATATTTTGGTGAGACGGTAACAGTAGTCATGGGGGCTTTTCCATCGAAAAAATATGGTACTACGGTAGTAGTATCGATACGGGATGTCAAGAAACTGAAACAGAAAAAGTGTTAGGAACAAATAAACTGTCCGCATCTGTAATACATAATCTGTCCGGTTTTATCATGTTGGTTTTTTGGAGACATGATGAAGCGGACAGAGTGGTTACAGGAGACAAAGCAAATGCGCTTCGAAGAAGCTTATTCAGGTTGGACAGAGCGGCGTTTGACGCAGGAAGAGGCGGCCCGGTTACTGCGGGTTGGAGAGGAAGGGGGTCAGACCATCCTAACTATTTGTTTCCACTCTGTTTACATGCTTATTTGTCCTGCTGTTTTTCCTTAAAGCCCTCTTTTTGCCATCAAAAACGAATTTTAAGGTTTTATCAAATACATGTGCTGATCCGACCCCATCTCTCCCGGACCTCTCCCAGTACGGTTTGACTGGCACTCAAACTGAACCGGAATCAGTGTTCACGTTCGCCGGAATACGCAGCATGGAACTCTTACAGCCCCGGTTTTGCCGGTAAAAAGGGGCGTTTAAGGGGGGATAACAGGCAGAATTGAGCTATAAACTCAATGAAAACAATTAGTTGTTATGGTCCGACCCCATCCCTTACTGCGATCTCTGCACTGGTTCTAATCGGAATAGCGTACTGACAATAGTTTCCTAATGTAATTGGATAATTTATCCCAATCCAAGAAAGAGGCTGTTTTCAAAATAGGGCATTTACCGCTCCCCATATCATCCGCACCATGACAAGTTAACCGGTCAGAATTAAATTGAAAGAGTACTAGTTAATGTATCACACGATAATACCAGGAGCCGTCGAGACATAAAAAATCAGTCCAGCCTCCGCTACGTTCAGTACGAATTAGCTTTGCCTGGTCCGTAAAGATAATTTTATCTGCCGTTTTTCCATCAACAACAGGATAAAATGTGGAAGACATTATTCCTTTGGTTGTAGACTTTTCAATAATACTCAGCCCCCCAACCTTGTATTCTAACGGTATCTGGCTTGGGCAGATACTGTACTCCTCGAATTTAGCAAAGGGAGCATTATTGTGTTTTCCAGAAAAGACAAGGATCCTATATGTATATTCATCATTTGGATTGTTTGATTGACACGCCATTATCAGTGTTTGTTCATCTTCTGTGAAATCCTCGGTGACCAAGTAGGGCGGAGTAAAAACGAAAGGGCTGTCATAATAAAAGTCCTTTATCGGCGAACAGCCCTGTGGCGCCATATAGGTATGGTAATAATGATAAGGGATATTACTGTATTCCGGCATAGGAGCAATCATGGAATCACTTGCAAAACTATACGCGAACGGCCATATAAGCAGAATTGCAGTTTGAATCGTCTGCTTCATCATTTAGCTATCCTGTTACTGGTTGATACATTCATCAGCATTGCACGTAATGTGTATATGACCTCTATTAGATACTCCAGAAGGATAGGTTTTACTGTGCAACACTTTGAAGTCAGTATGCGCATGTATAAAGGATATGACCTGGTTTCTGGTCAGACCTGTTTCAGCAAACCGGATATCTAGCGCACGGTTATTGTAAGGCATCTGATCATTATGAAAACCTATACTGTCATCAACGAACTCGCCCGTTGAATGGGAAATAGAACCGTCTCTTTCACTGTCATAATACCTGTCTCCTCCAGAAACGCTTACGCGACCACCGGTATGCTCCTGTAATGCTGCGTTCAGCGTCTCTGCTTCCGTTCGCACACCCTCATTCTTGACCACACAAGCATTTCCACCTCCACAATCACTGTAATCTACTCCGTTTTGTATGTTCCTGGCTCTCGTCTCCGCATTAAACAACTGCGCCATAGCCGAGGTCAAGGCCCCGTTGGCAAACTTCCCACCCGTTATCCTGGAGATGGTGCCGCCCACGGTGGCGGCAATGGCGGTGCGGCCCATGACCGCCGGGGCGCTGCCGTCCGCATAACTGAACCGTCCCATCACCGCCTTGGAGATGCCCGCCGCCAGGAACCCGTGCCCGAACTGGCCGCCCTGCAACTCTGCCAGTATCCCCCCGGCCAGCCCGTGCGTGAGCACATGGCCGAAACCCCCTTGTTGGAAAAAACCCGCCTCCGCCGCGAACTGACTCCCTATCCCATAGAACGCCGCCGCACTGATACCTCCGAACAAGGCACCTTTGTACGAGCCCGAGGCGATGCCCCCGGTCCAGAACCCGAAGGTAAACGCACTCCCCCAGGAACTGATGACCCACTCCCGTACCACCGGGATGGCTAACAAGGCAATACCCAGAAACGGTGCAAAGTCCCCAAACACCTTGTTCAGGCCCTTGAACACCTTCTTGAACAGCTTCCCGATAAAGTACCCGCTGGGGTTGGTATAGGTCAACGGATTATTCAGCACATAGCTGTAGGTGTTCCAGCTCTGGCTGTAGTGCGGGAACTGCACTATCGGGTCGGCCTGTAAGAACCGGCCGAGCCTCGGGTCATAGATGCGCCCGTTCATGTGGATGATGCCATACGCATCGAGCATCTCATGGCCGGTGTAGCCCCGGGGGGTGGTCCGGCTGTGCAGGGTGCTTCTCAGTGTCAGCAGGGCCAGTATCGCCGCGGTGCCGGGGGTTCGTCTCTGGCCCCAGGCATCGTAGCTGAAGGACTGGTCAAGCCTGCCGTACTGGTTAAGGAGGGCAGTGAGGCTGCCCAGGTGGTCCTTGAGCAGGTAGTGGGTCGTCTCGGCGGTGCGGGTGTCGCGGGTGTCATGGTCCTGGGTGATGAGCACGGCGCCATTGGCCAGGTACCGTTTCCAGGTGCTGCTGCCGTCCTCGGCGATGACGTGCTCCACGTTGCCGAGGTACACCGTGGTGGTGGTCGTGCGGCCGTTACCGGTGCGGGTGATGTCCGTGCGGGTGAGACGGGACCGGGCCGGGCCGTAGGTGAAGTGCACCTGGGCGGCCGTTCCCCGGTAGATGCTCTTGATTTTGTTGAAGGGCGTGTAGTCCAGTGAGCGCCCGGCCCCGGACACCTGGTTGCCCATAGCGTCGTAGTTGTAGTAGGTGCGCGTCGTGTTGTTGTCCTGGTCCGTTATCTCGGTCTTATCCACGGCATAGGGGTGGGCGGCGTGGTAGCTGTAGGCGCTACAGCGTCCAAACCCCCGGCGGTGTTGCCCCGGCGGCGTTGTACCACCAGCTGCAAAACGGCAAATTCGTGATTGCACACGACGGAACGGATTGTGCCAGTAATTTCTTTTGATAGACAAACATGAATGACTATTCAGCAACAATTTGTAATCCCATTCATTTTAGGGTCGGACCAGGCCGAACGGGCAGAAGCTACTGATAATAAAGATAAACTTTCTCAAAAGGCGTGCTATTATGGGCTTAAATTGCGGTTTTTACAGGTCAAAACAGCACTTTAAGGAAAGTTCGGACTCCCGCTAAAGAAATGAGAAAACAGGTATGGATGTTCCCAAGCCGCGTAATTATTACACGCAACCGCAGTTTATCGACCTGAACGGTCTGCGCACGGCCTTCCGGCGCAAGGGTAGCGGGGAGCCGGTGCTGTTCTTGCACGGGGCAGGATCGACGCGAATGTGGCTGCCCATGTACGAACGCTTCTCGCAATCGGTGGATTTCATCGCGCCGGAACACCCGGGCTTCGGCGAAACACCGCGCCCGGATTGGTTGCAGAATTTCAATGATCTCGTTATTCACTACGATCAACTACGGGCACAACTGGGTATTGAGAGGTTTCACCTGGTCGGCTGGTCCCTGGGCGGGTGGGCCGCGGCGGAATTTGCATCTTATTACCCCCGCTGCTTGAAATCCCTGACCCTGATCGTGCCCATAGGGTTGCGCCTGGTCGACAATCCCGGCGTCGACTTTTTCAAACTCCTGCCTGAGGAACTTGTTGACCTGCTTTTTAACGACAAGACAGCGCTTGAAGCTGTGGCGCCGGATCCGGATGATTTCGAGGAGATCTGCCAGGCACATTATGAAGCCTCAACCTTCGCCAAGCTGATCTGGTCGCCGCGCTACAACCTGGCCCTGGAACACCGCCTGCAAAGGCTCGACTGCCCGACCCTGGTGGTCAAGGCCGAGGATGACCGGCTGGTTCCCAACGAGATGGGAGACCGTTTTTCCGAAGTGATACCGGGCGCAAAGACCGTCACTATCCCGGAAACGGGCCATGCACTTTGCATTGAACGCCCCCATGATACCGCCGCTGCCATATTGAAGTTCATTGAGGAGAACGCTTGATGAATAAATTGAAATTCTACTTCTTTCATTTGATGCCCTATGGTTTTGTGCCCAGGTCCAGTGAGTTTGATTCATCCTGGGTGACATTGTCCAACAAACACTATGATCCAACCCGCGGCCACCAGCTCTACAACGAGTACATCGACCTGCTGGTGGCGGCGGAAAAGTACGGTTATGACGGCGCTATCGTCAACGAACACCACGCCAATGCCTACGGCACCATGCCGTCACCCAACCTGATAGCGGCCATGGTGGTCACCAGGACGAAGCAAATGCCTGTTGGCATCGTCGGCAACGCCATCCCGTTGCACGGAAACCCAGTGCGGGTCGCTGAGGAGATAGCCATGCTGGACGTGATCTCCGGCGGGCGCATCATCTCCGGATTTGTACGCGGCATCGGCTGCGAGTACTTTAACAATCCCGTATCGCCGACGGACTCCGTGGAGCGGTTCTGGGAAGCCAATGAACTGATCCTCAAGGCCTGGACCGACCCCGGTCCGTTCACGTGGCAGGGAAAACATTATTACATCCCCAACGTCAACGTCTGGCCGCGCCCCATCCAGAAACCCCACCCCCCGGTCTGGCTGCCGGGCATGGGTTCCCTGGAAACCCTGCGGGAATGCGCCAGGAACCGGTATACCTACATGATGATCTTCGCGCCCACCTGGATGTGTAAATGGGCCTTCGACAAGCTGAAGGAGGAAGCGGAGAAATGTGGATACGAGTTGCCCAGGGACCAGTGCATGGCGGCCATCCCCACTTACGTGGCGGAAACGGATAAACAGGCGCACCGGGAGGCCAAGGCCCACATGCAATGGCTGTTCAATACCGGACTCAAGATAAAATCCAGCCATTATTTCCCGCCGGGATACATGAGCGACCGTTCCTTCCGCGGCTACTGGTCGGCCGTACGTGACAAGGGCGCCAAGGCGCCCATGGATCTGACCTACGATGACCTGATAAAACAGGGATATATCATCGTCGGTTCGCCCCAGACCGTGGCGGAAGGTTACGCGCAATACTGTGATGAACTCGGTGCCGGCGGCGTGCTCTGTGCCGGTTCGCCCTCCGGCCCCATGCCGAACTGGATGGCAATGAAAAACATGCAGATGTTTGCCGAGGAAGTCATGCCCCTGTTCCGCGCGGAGGACGGCAAGCCGGAGTACCTGAGAGAAGAGCGGAAGATCGGCAGCACCAACGCCGAACGGGCCGCACAACTGGGTGAACCGGACAATCCGCCCACCGCGCCCATCCAGGGTATGGATGAGGTCCCCGATCTCAGGACCATACACCTGCCGGAGATGATCGATGCGTCGCTCTACGACGGGGTTACCCGGGGGCTGATGGAGAAGGATTAAGTCCGGACACCAGGGGCCTGTCGCGGCGGCAGCGTAACAGAGTTATCAAGGCACCGCCCTCATGGCGCGAGCCCCTGTTGCGCGGAATTTTGCTTCACCACCGGGCAACTATCTCTCTGTTCAACAATAGTAAATTCCTGTGCCTGTGATTAAGTCAAGACCTGACTGGCCGTTTCCGGTCGAACGTTCGCCCATATTTTACGGCTGGGTGATCTGGCTTGTGTCTTCTGTTGGTTTTGTCATGTCCATACCGGGGCAAACCATGGGCATGGCCGTGTTCACCGACCACTTCATCGAGGCATTCGGTTTATCGCGCACGGAACTCTCCATCGCGTATTTACTGGGTACGCTCGGCAGCTCCTTGTTCCTGACCCGCGCCGGGCGGTTCTACGATGAAACAGGCGCCAGGGTGTCCATGGTCGCCTCGAGCATCGCGCTTGGCCTGTTCGTCAGCTACATTGCCTGCATCGATCATGTTGCCCGATACCTGAGCCATACCACTGAAATTTCGCCGGCAGCCGTTACCTTCCCGCTGATCCTGCTGGGTTATTTCGGGGTGCGCTTTGCCGGGCAAGGCGTGCTCACCAGTTCTTCCAGGAACGTGCTGCTGGTCTGGTTTGAAAAAAGGCGCGGCCTGGTAGTCGGCGCGCGCAGTGTTTTTATCACCCTGGGGTTTTCGCTGGCGCCGCCGTTCCTGGCGTTGCTCATCAGCCATTTTGGCTGGCGCGACGCCTTGTTTGTCCTGGCCGTTATCGTCGGCGTGATGTTCAGCCTGACGGCGCTGGTTTTTATCAGGGACACCCCCGAATCCTGTGGCCTGTTACCCGACGGAAAGGACCCGGAGAACGGTGACGGGATGCCCGCGATAACAGGTCAAACGCTGGCCCAGGCAAGGAAAAGCCCGGTATTCTGGATCTATGCGCTGGCCCTCACCTTTTACTCGATGTTCGGAACGGCGTTCATTTTTCATATTGTCGCGATATTCGCCGAGGCCGGCAGGAGTCCGGCGGAAGCATTCGCCTACTTTTTTCCGCTCGCACTGGTATCGGTAAGCGCCAACCTGGGCAGCAGCTGGTTATCCGACAGGACCAGACTCAAGAACCTGCTGGTGGTAAAACTCATGGCATTTATCCTGGGGGCCTGGGGCCTGCTGCATTTGCAGCAACAGTCAGGATACTGGACCATGGTCGCCGGTTTCGGTGTCTGTGGCGGTATCTGGGCCGCCATTTCAAACCTGGCTTATATTCGCTTTTTCGGCCGTCAGCACCTGGGGCAGATCAGCGGCCTGAGCATGTCCCTGATTGTATTCGGCAGCGCCGTAGGCCCGGCCCTGTTCAGCGTTGGTTATGATGAGTTCGGCACCTTCCACACGACGGTGTGGCTGAGCCTTGCCGTTTTGGTTGCGTTGCTGATTGCCGCCGTCATCATCCCGCAGGACGAGCCAATCCCCCCGGTTCAGGGACCGCCCGGCGGACTTCCCTGAGAGCTTTGGCGCGTGCCGGTCACACGCCGGAGCAACACTCGGGAAGGCAACAAATAAGGCGCGGTTATTGCTCGACCAGGACTGTCAGCGCAAAGGCGAGGGTGCCCTCGCCATCTACCCGCACCTGGTAATCCTCTACGAATATCTTGCCGGCGATCTTCAGCTCCGGGTCCACAACGAACACCCCGGGATGCGGGATGCCGTACGCCAGATCTCCCGGTTCATACTGCTCGTTCAGGACGCCCAGGGTGAGGATGGTTTCGGCATCAATATCCGAGAGCAGCGGATAGGTAATGGCAGCGGCATCGATGAACACCTGCTGCAACTCCGGCGCGTCGTAGGTAATTGCAACAATGCCGATACCCGCCTCTTCGAAGTCCGCTGTCTGTTCCTGCAACTGCACGAGTTGCCTCCGGCAATAGGGTCACCAGTCAGCCGAGCGCACCGCGATGAAGACTGCCCCGCGTTCACCCATGAACTGGTCGATACCGGTGATTTCCCGGCCCTGGTAGAGTGCCCGGATGGCGGGAAACCGGGCGCCAACCGGCAGCCCCGGGCTGAACGTATCCGGATCTTCGGCAACGAACATCCCGCTGGTAACAGTATCTGCAAGGAGTCCGGCAACCTTGCCGCCGAACAGTTCGGTGGGCGGGCTATCCAGCACGACAGCCGCGATGGGCAGGCCCAGGATAATCACGACTGTTGCAAAACCTTTAAGGAACTTTTTCAATATTTACACCCCTGAGCCAATCCCGGGACCGGTAAACATCCTGGTGACGGACAGGCAGCTATAATGATAAAAGTCGTTCACAATTTTGTACCCATTGCCGGACATGTCGACGGTTTTCAAAATCAAAGCCCCCCTCGTGCGCAACCCTAGTGTAAGCCAGCAGTGCAATATCAGCAATAGTAAGTATTAGTATTTATTCTCTGACCCCGAATATCAATAGACGGGAGTTAGTAAGATGGGCATGGGTAACCTTATTAGTATTTTGGTTTCAGTGTTACATCGAAACCATCGTTCCCACCCTGGCAATTTGGACACCTGCGATGATGGACATCGCATCCATTCGCTCCATATGTATGTTTACAGTCTTTACACTCCATTTCCCAAATGTTCTGCCCTGAAAAGTTGGGAGATGGCTGTGTCGTTTTTCTGATTAAGACCTGTCCGTTAGGGTTTGAATCGCCCTCATTCATTATCGACCTCCGCTGTTTGCTTTCTGGTAGTGGCTCATCTGGTCCACGAATCACTAAACATGGTCTATTGAGTAATGACAAATCATCCGTCAGGCCTGATTGCAACAAAGCAGCGCCAATTAATGAGCGCGGATTAGAACAAGTGATGGCATTGTGAACTTCTGGATCAGGCAGATAGCTATAAAACTGATTAACAGCAAGCTTAGCATCGCCAGTGTGGGTATCGGTCTTTGACCTGCTGGTTACGAATGCTTCCCAGAGAAAGAGACCTGCGTTTGATTGCACGAAGGATGACCACGTGAAATGAACCGGGACGTCGGTCATAATTTTGCGCTGAATTCGGGTTAGTATCCAAAGAGTTTCCGATAACCCTATTGCGAGTGATATTGCGCCAGCTTGAGCGCTCCATGCACGATTGCCTTCGCCTTCGCGGGCGCATGAGAGGAGTTCTGGCTTGCACGACACAGGAATAAAGAGCGGACACTCGAAACCAAGAGCCACAGGATGATTTGAATTGAGATCATCGGTAATCCTATCAGCGAAGCCACTAATATCCTGACCTGCTTCGGGTGTTGGCGATTCAACGCAATTCAGACGAGCCCACCCGAAATTATTTTTTACTACGGAGCCGATGTCTGCACAATAGATTACGAGAGAAGACATTTAACTTGAACTTTGTTGATGTGGGCCAATCCCATCATCAGGTCGTGTTTCGTGGTACAAAACTTTTTCAATCAATATGCAAAAATATAAGGGGAACATAACGTTATGAAGGTGGATTGTACAGCAAAATGATCTGTATCTGATTTGGAACGAAATGATGGCCGAGACGCAGAACCACCGATGTGGCAGACAGTTGCCTCCAGCCGGGTAAAATTCACACTCTGTGGAACTGTGAACGGTATCGGGAATGAACATGACTTGGTTCACCGTGATAAACTATGCTGGCCTTATGGTGGGGCGTGACTTACGCTGAATACGCAAGAATGATAGTTCTGTTTGACATAACTGCTTTTGCATTCTCAGAATGGGACGAGCTATGAGAAAATTAACACTAATATTAATTTTGGTGCCTGGACTGGTTTCCGCAAAAAATATTTCTGTTTGTGGAGGGTTAGAAGGAAAGTCGTATTTCCCTAATTATGGAATGCTTGCCAAATTAAACGAAGCAGAAACAGGTTGGCATGACGATCGCATAGGTGAGGGAAAAACTACAGTCACTAAGATTGGCGACGAATTCAATATTTTGTTTTCAGATGTTTCCGGCGCCCTAACCTCCGCTAAGGACGGTGGGGCGCAAATATTCCCTCTCCCTCTGATGACAGGCAAAGATACTTTTTCCATCATGGTAATTTGGCCTAGGGGACCAGCAGTAGAAACTTATAATTTTTGGAAAGATAACGATGGACAATACAAATTCAGTTTAAGCCAAGTTAAGGGCGGATTAATTCATAAACAATCTCTTCTGGTTGGTAGTTGTACATATATGGATTTCAGTTGGATAGAAGAGTAATGGTAACAATGACGAATAGAGATACATCATTGGATCGTAGCGGATACCGAATAATTCGCTAATGGTGTCGGGGAACCCCCCATCTGCCGGATCAATACGTATTCAGTTAGGAGCTACCAAAACTGATCAGGCAACATACGCCCATGCCTTGAATTGTTCCTGTAAGTCAGGATCATCCTTGAAGGCAAGATAAAACAGGTATTCTGACGCCAAATCCAACTCATCAAACCAAACCACGGTATTATTCTTGACTTGGAAATTCCTGAAATGTGACTTTTCTTTCAGCTTGGAGAAAATAGGTCTGTTATCGTTAAAGATCGTTTGTTGAAGGTCTGCCGTGCCGGTTTTACCATTGTTGAAAACCAGATGTAGAGTGTAATCACCGGAATACTCTGCCAGCTCAACCTCAAGCATTGTGGCCTCTATACATCACTCAAAATGTCAATACCAAGGTGTATCGGGTACTGGACGGCGTTTCCTTATCTTATTTACAAAACCAGAACTCCATCTCCACCGTTGCATTGATGGGCAGGGCGTTGACGCCGACGGCCGTGCGCGCCGGGAGGCGCCTGTCTGCACTGATAACGGCTTCCCAGGACTTGTTGATCTCCGGGAACTGGTCGAAGCGGGTTGTGTAGATGCTCACGCTGTACAGGTCATCCAGGGACAGGCCGAAATCCGGCAGGGCTTCCAGCAGGTTATTCAGGATTTTTGCGGTTTCCGCTCCGGCGCCGCCCGGTTCCAGCTGGCCGGTGTCCTTGTCCAGGGCAATCATCCCGGCGGTTTTGTAAAACGGCCCTGATTTGACCAGCGGGCTGTAACGGAACCGGGGTGCCGGCAGGTTTTCGGAGCTGAGTGATTCAATCATGGTGTGTCAACCTCGTGTTTGCATGTCTACAGGGGATTTGGACCATCCCTGGCGATTTAACCGTTGTCCTGCCATAGTGAGCAGTTCCCGGTGCCTGGTCAGCCCGCCACGGCTTGCGCGGCAGGCTCCTGGAAGCGCGGCATGACCTCACGCGCAAACAGTTCCATGCTGCGCATGGCCTTTTCATGGGCCAGTTTGCCGAACCAGTTGAAAATGATGATATGCTCAAGGCCGCCCTCCTTGTTCAGCCATTCGATCTTGTCGGTAACCGAGTCGGGTGTGCCGAAAATGCCCAGCTTGCCGTAGATCTCATCGAACGGAACGGTTTCGAAGTATTCCAGGATCTCGGTGTAGTTGGCAAACTGTTCCGCCACCTTGGCCTTGTCCCGTTCCCCCCATATTTTCGCCGCGGTGCGCACGTACCATAGAACGTGGTCCCTGATATCAGCTTTTACCTGTGCGTCGCTTTCTCCCACGTAAATGAATTCGTTGTGGGCCATTTGCAAATCAGTTCGCCCGGCTTCATTCAATAATCTGTACCAGACATCAAAATACGAGGTCTTCAGGATTTCATGGGGGCACAGGTAAGGACCAATCAAGCCGTTGATGCCGCGGTCTATGATCTTTTTTACCGTGTAGTCGCTGATTGCCGCCTGCCAGATCGGCGGATGTGGCCTGGTATAGGGTTTCGGCAGGACGGAGAGTTCCGGGAATTGCCAGTACTCACCGTCATAGGAAAAGCTTTCTTCGGTCCAGGCCCGGCGGATGATGTCCAGCGCTTCGCTGAAACGTTGTTCCGCCTCGTGCAGGGTCAGGTTGAAACCGGCGAATTCCTTGGGCTGGTTGCCGCGCCCCACGCCCATGTCCACGCGGCCCCGGCCCAGGTGGTCCAGCGTTGCCCAGTCTTCCGCCACCCGCAACGGGTGCTGGAAGGGCAGAACGACAACAGCGGTACTGATCCTGATCCGGGAGGTGTTGGCCAGCGCGTGGCCGGCGATGGCCGGGACGGACGGTCGACCGTAAGGGCTGAAATGGTGCTCGGTAAGCCACACTGTGTCATAGCCCAGTTCTTCGGCAAAACGGATCTGCTCGGTGATGTTTTCATAGGGTTCCGGCATCCCGTCCAATACCTGTGGAACCAGGATTATGCTGAATTTCACGTTTATCCCTCCCGCGCCAGGGGTTCTCTCAACATGATAACGGCAGGAACGGATTATGCAATCATCTCGATAACAGCCTGGAACAGCGGGCTTTCCGGGTTGGCCAATTCACCGATGATGGAGAAGTGATCGTGTCCTGCAACCTCCAGGTGGGTGACGGGGTAACCTGCCTGTTCGTATCGCTCGGCATAACTGCCGGTCTGACGCCGGAACTCGGCGGATTCGTTCGCCCCGCAGGCGATGATGACAGGAGTGGGTTGCCGGGACAGGTGATGGATCGGGCTGTAGCGTCTGGCGGATTCCAGGTCCAGCCGCAGTTTTTCATTGGGTTCGCATTCAAGCAGCGGTTCCAGGTCGTACAGTCCGCTGATGGCGCAGGCGCCCGTTACCACGTCCACGGGGAGGCCGTACCTGTCCGGCCAGTCATCACTTATAAGCTCTGCCGTCAGGTGCCCGCCGGCGGAATTGCCGCTGACGTAAATCCGCCCAGGGTCACAACCGTAGTCCGCGCAATGTCCATACAGCCATTTAACAGCATTACGCACGTCCGCGACGACTTCAGCCATGGTCACGTTCGGAACCAGCCGGTAGTTAATGGGCACCCAGGCTATGCCGCGGGGGATGAATTCCTTCGCCGGGAAACGCCGTGGGTCCTTGCTGTTGAAGAACCAGTAACCGCCGTGGATAAAGATCAACACGGGCGCCTTGCCGGTACCGGGAGTGAAGATATCCAGCGTCTGGCGCGGACCGGCAGGGCCATAGGGCACGTCCAGTTCACCGGGCATGGACCGCACCAGTTCCTCGCTGAGTTCCTCGTACCGGCGCACATGATCGCCCATGCCTGGCGTCAGGTCGGTCAGATACTGACGGCGCAGTTCTTCCAGTGGATAATGTTGCCAATTCATTCTGATCCGCAATGAAACATTCAATCGTATTTAACCTTTACGGTTTCTTTTGTAACTATATGATTCTGTAGGTTAATTAAGTAGTAAAAAAAGCCTTTTATTTTTATTTTTTCGTGATACTATCAGTTAAGTAGCAGTAAGACCAGAATTAGCCCACTAAGTGTTAGCCCACTAAGCTGTTTTGTTAAACTTAATCTCAAAAAGGCTGTTGTGTGTTGCCCGGACAAACAAGAATCTTTCTGGTGAAATCCACCATGAATTTGGTAAGGAAACGCCTATCGTCACCGAAGTTTATTGAAATTGTTTGGATAGCCCAATACATGATTATAAGGTGGCAGGATAATAGAGGCTGTAGGTGTCATTTCCTGGTTGACGTAATACATAAGTAATTTGGGTCAAATAAATTATGCATCAGCGCCGTCGCTATAAAAATCCTCCCATAGAAGAAGCGATCTGTGAATTTCGCTTTAGCCCGGGCCAGGACTGGGATTTAACAATTCCTGGAAAACTCCACACTGAATTGAGCGACGAATATGCAGGTAAGCCACGACAGCAAAAGCTCGTGGAGGTTGGATTAGAAACCCAAGGTGGAAAACCGCCGAATCTGCGTTATGGTGAAGGTCTTGCAAAGGTCCAGCTAGTTACAGAAGATAATACGAGAATGATCGGGATTGGTCCAGATGTCCTTAGCATTCATTTACTACGCCCCTATCAAAGAACTATTGATTCTGACTACGTTGGTTGGGATGAATTCTATCCAAGAATTATAAGGGCTATTGAAGCGTATTGGAAAGTATCTAAACCAATTGGCGTGACTCGAATTGGTATTAGATATATAAATAAAATCGTAATTCCGCAGATTATGGTACGGGTTGAGGACTATTTTAAATGTGCCTTGCCGAATGTAAGTGGGTTACCTGATCAACTGAACGGATTTATGAGCCGTGCTGAATACGCTTATGAGGATAATATACTTCTGGTCTTGTCACAGGGTTCGATCGAGGCACCACCAAACAATATAGGTTTTCTTCTTGATCTTGATGTCATTTGGCAGGATGCTGACCCAGTATCACAAGAAGATGCTTTGACTAAAGTCAGGGAATTGCGTGAACGTGAAAGAGTAGCATTCGAAACCGTGATTACAGACAAATCAAGGGAGTTTTTTGATGCAACTTAGTGAAAATCATTCGCCTCAATTTGACACGGCCTCAGTTTATAATTCCAAAGGTAATTTTACGTTGGATCAATCCGGTTCGTCCGATGATATTCCATTCCAGCTAACAGTGGGAAAAGGTTCGCTTGCATTCTCTCCAGACGCCGTATTAGTGCAAAAAAGAATGATGAAGCACGCTATAGAACTGCTCTCTTATGAGGCATACAAAAGATTAGTTAACTCGCCATTGGTTATAAATATGTTTCCGATGTTTGTCGATATAGCTGGATTTGAGACAACAATAGACCGACAGACACTCGTCGATGATAGGGAACGAGTGCAGCTTCAAAATAGACTGCTGGCATCCTTCGAAGCTGAACCGCTCGAGGATGGTATGGATCACCCAGCTGAACAAATCATCAGAAATGAGTTAGAAAATAGTGAAAATCAAAATGTTCTCGACTTGTTCAGAGCTTTCTCTTTGGATGTCGCACATCCAAGCTTTGCAGCCTCAGTTCTACGATGCTTGGGACGCCAGGCACATTTAGGGACGATTTCATGGCGAACAGGTTTAGTACGCGATGCACTAAGATTGAGTGATGTAGAAATCAGGGATGCCGCAATACAAGCTACAGAATTATGGGGTTATGATGAAATGCGCAGTGTTCTGCAGGAGCATTCCGAACCGGAACTGTGGCTTCGAGACTATATTAGCGATGTCTTAGCCGATTTGGGTGACTAGCTGTATGTACCTGGCAAGGAAGATCACACGCGCTAAGTGGGAACCGAAGCGTGAATTGTCCGATGATGAAATTTCTGCTGATGCGATAACAAGTGATCTGAGAACACAGGATAATTCGTTATCTTTTTGGCAGTGCGGTAGAGAGGAGCCCGTAAGACTCGAAGAGGTAGCGCTTGCTATAGCTGCTGGACGTGATTCTGTTGATAGACTTGATATTGTTTGGTTGACAGATAATGAGCTACGGGATGATGGTCAAACTCTGAAGAATACTGAGGGGCGAACACCTGTTATTGATTTGTCCAAGTTACATGTTGATGTTTGCAGGCTCGATTACATTCGACTTGGAAAGATTGCCCATAACGTTGTTCGTGCTCTAGATGAAAATCGTTATAAACGGATAACAAAACCGGGTGTAAAGAAGCTTCTGACAGATGCAGTCGGGCAGGGACGTATCGAAATTGATGATCTTGAGGATAAAATTAAAACAGAAGTCCTAGAATCACTTGAGAAAGGAAAATAACAGCCCCGGAAACTATCGCGTCCTCACCATCCTGTCGTTACTGAGCACCTTTGGTGCGGCTGTGTATTTCATCGCCCCGTTGCTGGTGGGCGGATACGTAACCCAACTCGGGTTCAGCAGCCAGCAGGGCGGCTACATCATCTCGGCGGAACTGGCGGGTTTTGCCTTAGCTGCGATACCGGCGGCAATCTGGGTAAAAAAGCTCAATTGGCGCACGGCGCTGTACCTCTCCGCCGCTTGCGTCATCCTGATGAACCTGGTGACCTCGTCGTTGACCGGTTTTGCCCTGTTTCCCGTTATTCGTTTTTTGAGTGGATTCGCCGCCGGCATACAACTGGCCGTGTGTATGGCCGTGATCCATCGGAACCTGGACCCGGACCGCAGTCTCGGCTACTGGTTCGGCCTGCAATTGCTGGTGGGCTCAGTGGGGGTGATATTCCTTCCGGGTCTGATCGCGGATTTCGGAGTCGGCGCAGTGTTCCTGGTGATAGCGGGATTGCATGCACTGTTGCTGTTATTCATCCGAATTATTCCCGACCGCGGTGAAATTGAACAAATGCCGGAAGTAAAAGTCACGGGTTCGATTCCTGTCCTGGTTGCGCTCGGTTTTGTCGGCCTTTATCTGTTCGAAGCGGGGATCATGGGCGTGTGGGCCTACTACGAACGCATCGGAGATGCCGGCGGAATTACAGCCCAGACCATTGGTTATGCGCTGTCGGCCAGCCTCTTCCTCGGCTTTCTCGGCTCCATGGCTACGGCCGCGCTGTCCACCCGTTTCAACCGCCTTGTTCCGGTTGCACTGGGGACCGGCCTGGCAATCCTGTGTACGGCGCTGTTGCTGACCGATTTTTCCACCGCCACCTATGTTATCAGTGTCGGTCTGTTCATATTCGCCTGGTATTTTACCCTGCCGTACATTATGGGGTGTATCGCCAACGTGGATGCGACCGGCAGGCTGCTGATCCTGTCCAACCTGATAGCCGGCCTGGGTACCTCGACCGGTCCTGCCTGTGCCGCCCTGCTGCAGACTTCGGACAGTTTCGTTCCCGTCCTGTGGATGGGGATCATTACCATGCTGGTATCGATCCTGTTCATCTCGCGACTGGCCTTGCAACCGTCGAGGGAATAGCCAGAATTCAGGAATAGTCGAGCTGGTCAGCCCCCACCCCCATTCTCCCGGGCTTCCCACAGTGTTTGCCAATGATTAACCATATAAAAGGGAATGGACACAACCGGCTTTTGATATTGCAGCGGCGCGGCCGATATTTTAATTCCCCATCCCTGTCTTTTTTCCTGGAAATACTGGTGCAGGCTTCTCAGCCGCCCGGTTTTCCCGGCTTTTACTTCTATCGGGACCAGGTCCGTAACGGACTGGCAGACATAATCAATTTCAGCGTTGCTGCTTCTGGCTTCCCTGGCCCAGTAATACAGCGCCGGCCTGGCGAAACAGTCCTGACAGGCAATCAGTTCCTGCCCGACAAATTGTTCCATTAACGCGCCGTGGTAGATCGCCATCAAGTCCTTTTCCCGGATAATGTCCGTCGCCAGGCCACAGAGGTTTTGCATCAACCCGACGTCAAGAAACAGCACCTTGAAAAAACGCTCATTGATATTTGCTCCCAGGGGCAGACCCTCAGCGGATGACTTGATGACTTTGTGATACACACCGGCCAGCGTTAGTAATTCCAAGGCAGTTTTTATATTTCTGGAAAGTTCGTCAGGGTCAACCCTGGCATATTTGAACTTGTTCCCCACCTGTTGCACGGCGGACTGGAATACCTTGCCGACGTTTTCATGTCGTCCGGATTTTACATATTTGTTGAAATCGTCCCGGTAAGTCTGTAGCAGGGAGGTCTGGATCTGGCGGCAATGTTCATAGTTCCCGGATTCCCGGTATTCTGCCACCACTTCGGGCATGCCGCCGATGAGCAGGTATTGTCTTACCCGGTCAAGCAGGGTGTCGTGAACCACCGGTTCTTCGAACAAACCCCGGTTGTGTCTGAGCGCTTCAACTACCGTTTCCTGCCCCTGCGCAATGAGAAATTCTTCAAAACTCATAGGCTTCATATACAGGTATTGAACACGCCCCACCGGCATGGAAATACCGCTTGCGTGCAGGGTTAATTCCAGCAACGAACCTGCCGCGATCACGTGCAGTTCCGGGGCTTCCTCATAGAAGTAGCGCAACGCCGAAACAGCCTTGGGAAATGCCTGAATCTCGTCGATAAACAACAGTGTTCTACCGGGAATCACCTTTTGCCCGGTCAGTATTTCGATCTTGTTCACTATCTCCCTGGGGTTCATGCTTCGGAACAGCTCCGCAACATGCGGCTCCGACTCAAGATTGATGACCGCCATATCAGCGAATTCCTGCTTGCCAAAGCGCTGCACGGACCAGGATTTGCCTACCTGACGCGCGCCTCGGATCAATAACGGCTTGCGCCTGGAAGAATCCTTCCAGGCTCGCAGCACGGCATCAATAGAACGCTTCATGGTTGGCGCCTCCGGCAAATAAGAAGGCACTATAATGCAGAAATGTCAAAAATACAAGGTTATTATTAACAGTAATTGTTAAAAATATACGGTAATAAACAACATATTCTGTCTGAAATACCACCATAAAGTGGATTTATCTGAGGAGGAGCAGGAATTTATTGGCCTGTGTGCCGAGTTTCCCAGCCTGAGTTGGCTGGACCCTGATCATGATAATGCCCTCAGAGGCATTCGCTCACTTGTCAATGAGTGCCTGGAGGATATGGTACGAGCCAAAGAGAAAATTCCTGTTCCTGTCTCTACTCGACAATATAGTGGGAAATTCATCGTTCGTATTCCGCCGGAAGTACACCGAAACCTCGCTATAGAAGCTGCTGAATCCGGTATTAGTTTAAACCGTATCATCAGCGCCAGACTGGCGCACTAACTCCAATTAACCAACCTTCCCCAACGCCCTCAATATCTTCTCTGGCGTAAACGGCTGTGAGGTCACCTCTGCCCCGAAGGGTTCAAGCGCATCGTTGATCCCGTTCATGATCGCGCCGCACACGGCGATGATGCCGGCCTCGCCGCAGCCCTTGGCGCCCAGTTGCGTGGACTTTGTGGGTGTCTCGATATGATCGCATTCGATGTCCGGCATCTCGCCGGCCATGGGCACCAGATATTCGAACATGTTGCCGTTCAGTAACTGGCCGTTTTCATCGTAGATACATTCCTCATACAGGCTTGAACCGATCCCCTGGACGATGCTGCCGCGCATCTGCTCGACAACCAGCTTTTCATTGATGATGCGCCCGCAGTCATCCACGGTCCAGATTTTGTTCAACGTTACCAGGCCGGTATTGACGTCCACCTCCAGGGATACGCCCAGGGCGCAGTTGGCGTAGACCATGAGTTGTTCGCGCTGGCTGTAATGGCGGGTGACGATCAGTTCCGGTTCAAACTCCGCCGGCAGTGTATGGGTATTGAAATGGACCGTATTGCCGATCTCCGCCAGGGATGAGACTTTCTCATTCGTCTCCAGGTTGAAGATCTCGCCGGCCCTGATAGCCAGGATGTCCGCTGGTTGTTCATGGATGGCAGCGGCTACCTCCAGTATCTTCTCCCCCATTTCCGTTGCCGCCAGCAGGCAGGCTTCGCCCGCGATTGCCGTACTCCTGGATGCCCAGGTGCCGCCGCCGAAAGGCGTGGTAGCGGTGTCGCCCGTGACGACGTTGATTTCATCCCGGGCAACGCTGAGCACATCGGAGACGATCGACATCACTACTGCCTCGCCGCCCTGGCCCTGGTCGGTCAGGCCTGTCGCACAAGAGATGTTGCCGCCGGCTTCCAGGCGCAGGGTACAGGCGTCCCGGGAACTGATGGGCGCGCCGCCCGCTGCATAGAGAGCAGGACTTGGGGAGGTGCCCTCCACAACGGTTGCGAGGCCGATACCCTGATATTTCCCCTTGTCACGCCCTGCATCCCGTTCCTGCTGCAGCCTGTTGTAGTCCATCATCTGCAACAATTTATCCAGCGAGGCCTGTTGCGACAGGCACTCAAGGTATTCGCCGGAAATTCCGGTAACGGGATACGCGTCATCCCTGAACAGGTTGCGTTTCCTGATCTCTGCCTTGTCGAGACCCGTCGCCCTTGCAGCCGCGTCCACCAGTCCCTCTGCCACCAGGCTGGCGACGGGCATGCCCACGCCGCGATACTGGCCGGTGCTGACCTTGTTCTGGTAGACCAGCGAGGCATTGGCCCGGTAGTGTTTCAGGTCGTATGCCAGCGGCGTGCAGATAGCGACCAGCAGGGGTTCGATCACGCTGGTGCGGGGATGGATCAGGTAAGGCCCGGCGCCGGCCAGGTCGTCTACTTCCAGGGCCTGTATCTTGCCGTCGTTATTGACCCCGATGCGCGCCTTTACCCGGTGTCCGCGGGCATGGATATCGGAAACAAACGACTCCAGCCGGTCGGCGACGAATTTCACCGGCCGACGGATCAACATGCTGATGGCTGCGGTGGCAATCTCATCGGAATAAACGTGCAATTTCAAGCCGAAGCCGCCGCCGATATCCGGACAGATTATGCGCACGTTCGCTTCGTTCAAGCCCAGTTGCCGTGCGTAAATATAGCGCTGTATGTGGGGCACCTGGCTGGTCAGGTACAGGGTCAGGTAGCGCCTGGCGGGGTCATAATCGGCAATGGCGCCGCGCGGTTCCAGCGTCACGCCGGTTTGCCGATCCACCTGGAAAGTTTTCTCTATGACTACGTCTGACCCGGCCAGGGCCTCATCCACTTCACCGGCATCGATGTTGATTGACCAGGCGACGTTGGTTCCGAGGTCGGGATGAACCAGGGGCGCATCCGGTTTCAGAGCTGTCTCCGGGTCGACTACAGCCGGCAGTTCCGCATAATCCACTTCAACCAGTTCCGCCGCATCCTCGGCAACGGCCCTTGAACCGGCCACCACGGCCGCTACCGGTTCACCCTGCCAGCGAACAATGTCCGCCGGCAGCGCGGCCTGCGGCGCGGTCCTCATCTCGCCCAGGTTGGTCAGTTGCGCAGTCCAGGGTTGGCAGACAGCAGCAATATCCCGGCCGGTGATAACGTGACTAACACCACTGACTTCCCGGGCTGCCGAAGTGTCTATACTGACAATTCTTGCGTGGGCGTATGGACTGCGTACGTAACAGACATGCAGCATCCCGGTCAAGGTGATGTCATCCAGGTAACGGCCCCGCCCCTGGATGAATTTGCGGGCGTTAGGCCTGGGCAGGACCGGGTCGGTAATGTAGGGATCAGGCATCGGCTTTCTTCGCTGCTATCTCTTCAATAGCGTCGACGATCGCGTGGTAACCGGTGCAGCGGCAATAGTTGCCGGACAGGAAAGCCCGGATCGATTCCCGTTCGGTCGCCGCGTGCGTATCCAGAAACTCCGCCGCGGAGATCAACATGCCGGGGGTACAGAACCCGCATTGGGCCGCGTTGTGCCTGAGGAATGCCTCCTGCAGGTCGGCCAATTCCCCGCTGTCCGTGACTCCCTCGATGGTTTCGATGGAATGCCCGTGCGCCTGCGCCGCCAGGGTCAGGCAGGAACGGGCGATACGGCCGTCGAACCTGACCGTACAGGCGCCGCAGATACCCTGCTCGCAACCGACGTGGGTGCCGGTCAGCCCCACCCGGTGGCGCAAGAAGTCAGCCAGGCTTTCCCGCGCCGGCACCTCGGCCTCTACCAGGGCGCCGTTGACTGTAATCGCAACGGAAAAATGCGCTTCCTTATCCATACAATTCCTCTATAACCTCTCTCAGGTAGTGTTTAGCCAGATGCCGCTTCATCGCCGTACCCATATTGCTGTCGCCCGTTATCTCAACGTCTTCATCCACCGCGGCGACCGCCTGTTCGACCAGGTCTGCCGTCAGGGTCTTGTTTACCAGCAGTTGCGCGACCCGGGCGGCCAGCACGGGGGTGTTGGCCACCGCAAAGAATACCGGGCTGAAGGAAGTAAACACCCCGTCTTCTAGTTCTGCGTTGACCACCAGGCCGGTTGCAGCGAAATCACCCCGGCGCCGTACAAACTCGCGCATAGCGTATACGGTCGTCTCTGCGGCAAGAGGGAAGGCGATCGACGTCATCAGGTCATTTTCCTGCAGGTCGGTTTCATACAGGTCCTTGAAATAATCACGGGCGCGCACGACCCTAGTGCCTTGCCTGTTTTGTATCGTGATAACGGCGTCCAGGGCGACACAGCAGGCCGGCAGTTCAGAAGCGGGGTCAGCCAGCGACACGTTGCCGCCGATCGTGCCCCGGTTACGTACAGCCGCATGGGCCACGTGCCGGATTGCGGTTGCCAGCAGGGGTGCGTGCCGTGCAACGAGTTCGGATTGCTCAAGTTCTGCGTGCCGCGTCAGCGCGCCGACGCGCAACATGCCGGCTTCCTGCGAAATTCCTTTGAGTTCATCCAGGTCATTGATGTCGATGAGCATGTCGGGCGCGGACAGGCGCATGTTCAGGGTGGGATTAAGACTCTGCCCGCCCGCCAGGATCTTGACAAAGCCTGCCGGCTGTTCCAGTAGTTCCAGGACCTGGTTCACGGTCCCGGCCCTGACGTAGTTGAATTGTGCGGGTTTCACAGTCAGTCTAGCCTCTACTTTTCCGGGGACAGATTTAAATCTGTCCCCCGTTCTCTGCGCTTCCTTCGATTGCCGCACACACGTTCTGAGCCAGTTTTTCCCAGATGGCATCGGCCTTCTTCATCATCATGCCGGCCCCGTATTTGCCGAGGCGGCCGGTGATGGACGATTCCGAACTGCAGTAGACCCGGGTGGAACCGTCATCATTTGCGCGCAGGCGCACGATGTTATCAGCAGTCAGCATGCTGGCCCGGGTGCCTTCCTCGCCGCGGGTCTTGGAGATGATTTCAACGGGCGGCGTTTCTTCGATGATTTCCAGATCCAGGTTGAACTTCGCAGAGATCGGCCCCACCTTGACGGCAACCCGCGCCTTGTAGCGGGTTGCATCGACAGCAGTGATCTCCTTGCAACCGGGGATGCACGGCGCCATCTTTTCCGGGTCTTTGGCAAAATCCCAGACGGTTTGCGCGGGCGCCTGCACTGTAAATGTCTTCTCTACTTTCATCGATTCTTCTCCCCGGTTGACAGGAGTCTATTTTTTACCGGCCGCATAAGCAACCGGATTGTTCGGGTTGGCGGCGTGGGATTGGTATGACAGCAGGGAGCCGGTTTGCGAGCGGCGCCCCTGCTTGTTAAACTGAAAAGAGTACCAAGATTAAACGAGGCTAGCGATAAATACCATGTTTACCGGATTCGATGGAACGATACGCCGATCCCCGTTGTTGTTCCGTTTCTGTCTTTGCCTTGGTCTGGCTGTCAGCGTTTCCGTATCGGCCGATGACGGGGAAAGACATACGCACGGCGGGATTGAGGAAATCGTCACCATCGGCACGCGCACCTCGGCACGGGTCATGGCTGATGCAGCGGTGCCGGTCGACGTATTCGCACTGCCGGACCTTGAAAGCGTCAATTCATCGGATATGGTGGATGTGATCAACACCATTGTCCCGTCGTTCAACGTAACCCGGCAGCCTATCTCCGACGGAGCAACCTTCATACGGCCGGTCAGTATGCGCGGCCTGGATTCGCACCATACTCTTGTGCTCGTCAACGGCAAACGCCGCCAGCGCGCGGCGTTGATGCAACTGGGCGGTTTTGGCGCGCACGGTCCCGATATCGGCAGTATTCCCTCCATTGCATTGCTGTCGGTGGAAACACTAAGGGACAGCGCCGCGGCCCAGTACGGTTCCGACGCCATCGCCGGCGTCATCAATTTCAACCTCAGGGACAATCGCTCCGGTTTCGACCTGCGCAGCAAATACGGCGGCTACACGGAGGGCGATGGCGAGGAGATTACCATCGAGGCCAACGCTGGACTTCCGCTTGGCAGCGAGGGGTTTATCAGCATAAGCGGACAATATTCGGATACCGATCCGACCAGCCGTTCCCAGCCGTACGATATTACCATCGGCGCATCGGGCCTGACGCCGCTGCAAGCCACCCGCAGCCGGTTGACAGTGGACGGTGTGACCTATTACGGGCCCGATGCCTTTACTTACAGCTATGGCGACGACGGTACCTTAGAACAGGTGCTGCCGGGCAGCGATGGCATACCGGACGATCTTGACACACGCTTCGCCGACAACTTCACCGGGGTGGGCGGCGCGCGTGAATTCGACAGCCCGGCGCAGGTATGGGGGCAGCCTGAGCGTGAACAGGTGCTGTTTTTTGCCAACGCCGCGCTACCGGTCACCGAGTCGTTCGAACTGTATGGTTTCGGCAATTACTCCGAAAAGGACCAGACCGGGGGATTCTTTTACCGGCGTCCCGGCGTCAGCCAGTTATTGCCGTTGCGGGTGGCGGACGGTTCCATCTACGATCCCCGGACCAGCCTGTACCCTTCCGGGTTTACGCCGCAGTTTTCCGGGAAGGCTGTCGATTACAGCGTCATCGGCGGCCTGCGCGGCGAATTTGCCGGCGGCCTGGCACTGGACCTGTCGGCGAACTATGGTTTCAACGAGATCCGTTACCGGATTGGGAATACGCTGAATCCGTCGCTGGGCCCGGAGACGCCGACCCGATTCCGGCCGGGTACCCTGGGCAATGAAGAGCTGGCAGTGAACGCCGATTTCGTCTGGCCCGTAGAGCTGGGTTTCAGTGGGCCGCTGAACGCCGCCTTCGGTTTCGAGTACCGCCGCGAGCGCTACCGGATCGGTGCAGGCGACCCGTTGTCGTATGCAGTAGGACCGTTTGCCGCGCCCGATCCGTTTAATTTCGAGATTACCCGGGTTGAGGCCGACGCCGACCCGGATGACGGACTGACCGGTGTCGAGTGCCGCATACCCGGTCTGGAAGCGACCGGCTCGCTATGCCCTGCCGGCGATCCCGTCAATAACGCGGTGCCGGTGGGCTCCAACGGTTTCCCCGGTTATTCACCGGGGTTTTCCGGATCGCTGGGCCGGAACAACTATGCCGGCTACGTCGATTTCGAAATGGACGTGACCCCTGAGTGGTTACTCAACGCCCAGGCGCGCTTCGACCATTTCAGCGACTTCGGCGATGTCGCGACCTGGAAGCTGGCGACCCGTTACCGTCTCGGCGACCGTATCAACCTGCGCGGTTCCGTCGGTACGGGCTTCCGGGCGCCGACGCCGGGCCAGACGTCGACTACCAATGTCTCGACGCGGGTTGACCCGAACGGCCTGCCCATGGCCGAGGGTGTATATCCGGCCACGCACCCGGTTTCCGCCTTGTTCGGTGCGCGTCCGCTGGACGCCGAAGACTCGACTTCCTATAACCTGGGGGTGGTTGCAGAGCCGCTGGACAACCTTTCCCTGACCCTGGATTACTATCATATCCGGCTGGACGACCGCATCGTACTGTCATCACAGTTCGCAGTGACACCTGACCTGGTTGCACAACTCAGGACGCTGGGCGTGCCGGGCGCCGAGACCATTGCCCAGGTCCGCTTTTTTACCAACGACGTGGATTCCAGGACCCGCGGCGTTGACCTGTCGGTCGCATTTGATTTTAGCGCCTTCGGTGGCGCCAATTCGCTGCACCTGCTCGGTAACCATAACAAGACCCGGCTGCTTGAACGCGGGCGTTTCGTCAACGCAGAGGCGCAATTTGACGTCGAGAACGGCGCCCCTGATGTGCGCGCTGTCGCAACCCTGCATCACGACCGGGAACATCTTAACCTGCTGTTGCGGGGACGCTATTACGGCGGCTACGAAAACACCAGCACCGCCGACCTGTCCAGGATCCAGGAATTCGGTTCACGCTTCATGCTCGACGCAGAAGCGACCTGGCATTTCGGAGACCGGTATTCGCTGACAGCCGGAGGGCGGAACCTGTTCGACGTCCACCCCGGGCGGGGCGAGTTCGAAACCTGTTGCGGCCGCATCTATCGCAGCGATTCTGTCGTGCCCTGGCAGGGAACCTTCCTGTATTTACAGCTCCAGGTATCGGTGCCGTGAGCGGACCTGTCCGTTAGTGATCAGGAGCATTGCACCAGGGTTGAGGAAGGCAGGTGGCGAACATTTTTCTCTGCGATGCAACTAACCCGCATATCTCACCAATCCGCTTGGAGGTAGACTGAAACTTATGTACCATCAAATAGTTACCGGGTCAATTCTGGCCATGGCATCATCACACACTGCGCTTGATGCGCCCTCGCTTGTCTTTTGGCTGCCAGCGGGCACGTGCTCCCTCAACCATAGCTACGGCTATGCTTTCGGTCGCAGGCGCCCGCTGGCAGCCAAAATCCTGCGCGATCATCGCATCAATTGGTGAGATATACGGGCTAAAACCATCTGCGTTAATCTGCATCATCTGCGGATAGCATGGCTTTCAACACCCGTTCCGGCGTGGCAGGGATCTGGTTTACCCTCGCGCCCACTGCATTCTTGATTGCGTTGGCGATTGCCGGCGCCGGTCCGACCGCGCAGATCTCCCCGACTCCCTTGGCGCCGAACGGCGCGGATTCTTCCGCTTCCTCAATCAGCAGCGAATGAATCTTGTACGGTGCGTCCGCCATGCCGGGTATCTTGTAATCCATCATGGTCGGGTTGATCATGCGGCCGTTGTCCCATAGCATCTCTTCGGTCAGGGCGTAACCCAGCATCTGTACAATCCCGCCCTCTATCTGGCCTTCCACCGAAGCAGTATTGATGGCCTTGCCTACATCATGGGCGGCCCAGTATTCAAGCACTTCCACCTGTCCCGTCACCTCATCCACTTCCACCTCGGCAACCTGGGCGCCGAAGGTAAAGATGCCGATAGCGTCGGGCATCAGGGCAAACCCCCTGAGCAGCATCCGTTTCGGATCCATGCGGTCCTGCGGCGAGTACAGCCAGTTATGGGTACCCATGATCGGCCCGCCCTGCTGCCACAGCGCCCTCCCGGCAATTGCTATAAACGGCAGCGCGGCATCCGGCACGCCCTTCACCCCGACTATTCCACCTTGCCTGAGCTCCAGGTCCGCCGTATCGCACTCAAGTATCTCTCCGGCATGACGGTAAATCTGCTCACGAACGTCATCGCTGGCTTTTTTCACTGCGTTGCCGATGACGTAGGTATTGCGGCTCGCCGCAGTCTGGAACTGGTAGGGGGACGAATCCGTGTCCGGTGCAGCAAAATTGACCTGCTCCATGTTCAGGGCCAGGGCGCCGGCCACGACCTGGGTGAATATGGTGTCCGAACCCTGGCCGACATCGACGGCGCCGCAGTTCAAGGTGACACTGCCGTCCTCGTTCAGCAACACGTTCGCCCCGGCCCCGGCCAGGCCGCAGATATGGGTCAAGCCGGCCATGCCTATGCCGCGTTTCTTACCGGGTTTGGCCGGTTTCCCGGCTGGCCGTTTCTCAACCCAGCCCGAGGCGTCCCGTACTTTTTCCAGACAGGCGCGCATAGTGGCCTTCTCGATGGACTTGCCGCAGAAGAACTTGTCATCCTGTTCCAGTGCGTTGTTGAGGCGCAGTTCCAAAGGGTCCATGCCCAGCTTGTCCGCCAGATCATCAAGCTGTGATTCACTGGCAAAAGTGGCCTGCGGGTTACCGAAACCACGGAAGGCGCTGGCGCGGGAAAGGTTGGTATACACCGACCAGGCTTCCACCCGCATGGTTGGGATGCGGTAAGGACCCTGGCTGAAAAATGCCGCCACCGGTGAGACTTCCGGGCTTTCATCGGCATAGGCGCCGCCGTCAAGAATGATCCGGCAGTCGCGCGCAACCAGGGTGCCGTCTCTTGTGGCGCCGGTCTTCATGTATATCCTGCCGCCGTGACGGCGCTTCATCATGGTCATGTCCTCTTCACGGGAAAAGGTGAGCTTGACCGGCC
The DNA here is from genome assembly GCA_965116495.1 of Gammaproteobacteria bacterium. GTDB lineage: Bacteria > Pseudomonadota > Gammaproteobacteria > Eutrophobiales > Eutrophobiaceae > JAAXHV01. The sequence continues at coordinate 3,276,383 of OZ220696.1, forward strand.
GGCCCGTTGCCTGCGCCAGCAGCGCGGTTATGGGCTGGTTGGTAAATTCACACTTGCCGCCGAAACCGCCGCCGATACGCGGGGCAATTACACGCACCTTCGACATGGGCAAGCCCAGCGAAAGAGCGATGTACATCTGTACACGGGCAACGCCTTGCGTTGACGTCCAGACTGTGACCTTGCCGTTGCCATCCACTTCCGCCACGGTAGAACTGGGTTCCATGTACATGTGATACTGGGCCGGTACCTGGTATTCGTCTTCCACGATGACGTCGCATTGGTCCCAGGCCGAACTGGGGTCGCCTTCCATAAACTCGGTGAAACAGATTGCGTTCGGCTCCCGGGGCAGTTCATACATGGTGGGGTATTCGTCGCGTTGTTCATGGATGACCGTCGCGCCCGGTTTCAACGCCTCTTCAATATCCGTCACGGGTTCGAGTTCTTCATATTCAATCTCGATAAGCCGCAGTGCCCGCCGCGCCGTCTGCACATCGATTGCCGCCACGGCCGCAACCGGTTCACCGCTGTAGCGGACCTTATCCCGCGCCAGGGGAAGCTGGTCCTTGATGAACATGCCGATGTAGTTGTGCGGCAGGTCCGTTCCCACCAGTACCGCCTTGACGCCGGGCAGCGCCCTGGCTGCGGAAGTGTCGACAGACAGGATCCTGGCGTGGGCGTAATGGCTGCCGAGCAAGGCCGCGTGCAACATGCCGGGGCGGGTAATATCGTCGGTGTAAATGGCCCTCCCGGAAGCCTTTTCCGGTCCTTCGATACGCGGGACGGAGGCCCCGATTATCGGGTTAACCTGCATATTGTCCACCATGTTTGCACTCATGCCTGTTCTCCTTCTGTTACTTGGTCAGGGATAATACCGCATCGGCTATTTTCACATAACCGGTACAACGGCACAGGTTGCCGCTCAGTTCGTCGCGGATTTCATCCAGTGTCGGGTCCGGGTTTCTGTCGAGCAACGCTTTTGCGGCAATCACCATACCAGGTGTACAAAATCCGCATTGCATACCCTGGTATTCTATAAAAGCCTGTTGTACGGGATGCAGATCGCCGTCTGTTTCCAGTCCTTCGATGGTGGTGATCTCCCGGTCCGTCGCCGCTACCGCCAGCGTCAGGCAGGCGCGCATGGGCAGGTCGTCAATCAATACCGTACAACTGCCGCATACACCGTTGTTGCAGCCGCATTTTGTCCCGGTCAGGGAGAGTTGTTCGCGCAGCACCTGCAGCAGGGTCTGGCGCGGGTCTGCGAGCACATCATAGCAGTCGCCATTTATGGATAATGTCACGGCTTGCTTATCAGTCATAATTTCCTCTCAGGTACGCAATACTTGTCGGATCCGGTTCGCTGTGAACGGCATGTGGCGCAGGCGCTTGCCGGTCAGTACGGCAAAGGCATTGGCCACGGTTGCCGGCGCCAGGATTGAGCCGGTTTCACCCACGCCGGTCGGCGCCCTGTCGCTGTGCACCAGTTCTACATGGATAACCGGCGCGTCCGCCATCCGCATAACGGAGTAATCATGGAAATTACGTTGTTGTATCAAACCGTTTCTGATGGTGACGCGTTCCGACAGGGCATAACCCAGGCCGTGGATCATAGCGCCCTCCAGTTGCGCCCTGACGTTGTCGGGCTGGATGGCCAGACCGACGTCGGCTGCAATCCAGACATTGTGGACGATGATTTTTTCACTCGTGTGATCATAGGAAATCTCGGCTATCGCCGCGGCGACGGTATCCACGTAGTGGGTGTAGGCAATGCCCATCGCACGACCCGGCCGCGCACGTGTCCAATCGGCCATCCCGGCAACGGTCTCGATGATGCGCCTGCCGCGTGCCGACTTATGCAGGAGTTGCAGGCGAAGGTCAACGGGATCGATGCTTCGCTGCGCGGCTATTTCGTCCAGAAAGGATTCGATGGCCAGGTTGTTGGGTGTCGCGCCCACGCCGCGCACGGGATAGAGGCGTACGCCCGTGTCCATGGGAATGTGCTCGACCAGGCGTTGGGGCAGGTCGTAGGCGTCGCCGATGGAACGATCCATGCTGTGATGTGAAGAACCCAGCATGGACGTGATGGGGACTTTGCCGAATGCCTCGTAACTGGGCCGGTCCAGCAGTTTGATGGCCTCATCACTGGCCACCCGATGCTGCCACGCGCAGATTTTACCCTGGTCGTCGACCGCGGCGCGCAGGAAATGGGCCGTCATGGGCTTGAGGTGCCCGTTGCGGAGGTCATCCTCCCGGGTCCAGACCACTTTCACCGGTTTCAGCAACAGCCTGGACAACCAGGCGGCATCCACCACAAAATCCATATTGGGAACGGTGCGCCGGCCCAATCCGCCGCCCAGCAGGGAGCGGTTGAGTTTAACGTCATGCACGGGGATTTCCAGGATCCCGGCAACTGCGTCAACCGTGTTTGCCGGTGCCTGGGTCCCGGCCCACACCTCGGCTTTTTTCCCGGCACCGGTGACCGACACCACCGCGTTCAGCGGTTCCATCTGGGCGTGATAGACGTAATCGGTCAGGTATTCTGCCGAGCAGACCTGTGTGCTGTTATCCGCCAGGGAGGAAACATCGCCTTGTACGTCCCACGGGAAACCGTCCCGGGACAGGTCCTGCGCCGCTGATCGGTGTTGCTGCAGGGCTGCGTCACTGTCGAAGCGGCGCATTGCCTCCACTTCATGCCAGGTGATTTCAAGCCTGTCACGGGCTTTCAGGGCAACCGGGTAGCTGGTGGCGACTATCGCAACAGATTCCGGGCGCTTAATCACGTCGATAACACCGCTGATGCTGCGTGCGTCACGTTCATCGACGGCGCGTAATGTGGCGCCTTCAACCGGCGCCCTGGATACCGCGGCATAGACCATACCCGCAGGCCGGGCATCCATACTGTATTGAGCTGCGCCTGTGACCTTTCCGGGAAGGTCACGGCGCGGAATGGCAGTGCCCACCAGCCGGTAATTCTCCCTGGCTTTGTACTGGACCGAACCAGTCTCCGTGACTGCGTCTGGTGAAGTGGTCCCGGCGATCCCGCCGTAACTGATACTGCGTCCGGATTTGTCGTGTATGACCAGGCTGGGCGCGGTCCTCAATTCCGCTACGGGTACGCCCCATTTCCCCGCGGCGTTTTCCAGCAACACCTGTCGCGCTTCACGGCCGAACCTGCGCAGGCGCTCATAGTAATTGGCGACTGTTCTGCTGGAGGTGGTAAAAATTCTGTTGAAGAACAGGGGATCGCCATAGACTTCGCCGATGGGCGGGGAGGATTCAATGCGCACGTCATCCCATTCAGCGTCCAGTTCCTCCGCGACGATAACGGGCAGGGCAGTCATGACGCCCTGGCCCATTTCCGCAGCGGGATTGATAATGGTCACCGTCCCGTCGGGAGAAATGCGTACGTAGGCGTTGAACTCGGTCATCGCCGACCCCGGAGTAGGGTTCGACTTGGCAGCATATGTGTCGCCGTTACCGAAAAAACCGGCAAAGGCGAAGCAGAAGGTCAGCCCCCCGGTCTGTTTCAAAAATTCCCGCCGGCTCACATCGTCATTCGGGCTCACATCGTCATCCAGGGTTAAGTCGTCATTCTGGCGGAAGCCAGAATCCAGCGAAACCACGCGGCGGCATGTCATTCCACTGGATTCTGGCTTTCGCCAGAATGACGTGTTACGGCAGTACGACGGCTTCGAATCCAGTGTTTCGCTCATCCAATCTCCTGCAATTCGACCACGGCCCGTTGCAACAGCCCTGGGATAATCATGCGCCGATACTCTGCACTGCCGCGCACGTCATCGACAGGGTCGGCGGCCTCCATCAGTTTCCGGCCTGCCTGCCTGATTGTCTCCCCGGCCAGGTCCGAACCCGTCAGAATTTCATCTACTTCGGTCAGGTGCAAGGGTGTGGGACCCACCGAACCGACCGCCACCCTGGCGTAACTGCATGCGCCTGCATCCAAGACCAGCACCAGGGAGATGGAAACAGTGGCGTAATCGCCGTGGGTACGGCTGAATTTAAGGTGTCTGGCCCCGGCGCCGGCAGGCTCAACGGGTAGCATCACTGCGCTGAGGATCTCGTCCTCGTCCAGGGAAGTTTCCAGGTAGTCCAGGAAAAATTCATCAGCCGGGATCTGTCTTGTCCCCGACTGACCGGCCGCTACCAGCACGGCATTGGCTGCGACCAGGGCCCCGGGAAAGTCGGCATTTGGATCGGCGTGGCAGATTGCTCCCCCGATGGTGCCCATGTTACGGATTGCCGGATGGGCTATCTGCCTTGCGGCATCCCTGACGACGGCCGCGTTGCCCGTCAGCCTGTCATCCACGGCAATCTGCGCGTGGGTCGTCATGGCGCCGATACGTAATTCATCACCGGTTACCGTAATACCGGCAAGTTCATCGATGCGGCGCAGTCCGATAAGCGTCGAAGGCTCAACAAGGTCCGCATTCAGCATGGCCACCAGAGTGGCGCCGCCGGCGAGACAACGGGCCTCATCGTCGCCCGCAAGAAATCCAAGCGCTTCTGACAGACTGGTGGGTTCGACGTATTTCATGAGCAGTTCCCAATAATGTAGAGCATTTATATTATACGCCAGTTATTCATACACTATATCTCATCAGACTGGGGACGGAATTAATTCCGTCCCCAGATAATTTGAAATTCTCAAAATTTATGGGTGTCCCAAATTAACGCGCTGCACAAATTTATGGGTGTCCCAAATTAACGCCGTCATTCCGGCGGAAGCCGGAATCCAGTCGAAAAAACGTTACAATCAGGAATCAAAAAAGTTCAGTACGACCCGCTCGAATTCTGCCTGGTGTTCCACCTGGGCCCAGTGGCCGCAGCGCTGGAAGATATGCATGCGCGCATCCTGCATCCTCTTCAGCAACTGCAAGCCGACCTCCAGGGCGCCGCCCTTGTCTTCCTGGCCCCAGATTAACAGGGTGGGGCAGGCGATTTGGTCCAGTTCGGAATATAGATCGCGGCGCGGCAGACCCAGAAGACGCATCTGTCCAGGGTCCTTGCTAGCCTCGAAGCGTTCCTGCAGGGTTTCATCACTGACCCAGGAGGAGTCGTATAACAGGCTTTCCACCAGTCTCCGCATCTTGTCCAGGGTCGGTCCTTCACCGGCATAGTAATTAAAGATGTTTCTCAATGCTTCCTGGGGCTGCGGTTGAATGACGATGCCTGCAGAAGTGGGTTGGCTGCCGATGAGCACCACGTGTTTGATCCTTTCGCCGTTAATTCGCTCAAGTCCGAGTGCGGCCTGGCCCCCCAGGGAATTGCCGATGATATCCACGGCGCCCTCAATATCCAGCGCGCTGAGGAAAGTGTCAATCATTTCGCCCATGAAATCGAAGAAGTCTTCGCTGCATCCGTCGGGAAATTCGGATTTACCGTAGCCCGGCATGTCCATCATGATCATACGGCGTCCGGCGCCGGTAATAACCGGGATGTTCTGCTTGAAGTTGCTCCAGGCTGTGGCCCCGGGACCACCGCCATGCAGGCACAGGATCGGCTCACCTTCGCCCACGTCATTGTAATGAATGTTTACTCCCTTTACGGGGACAAACAGGCTGGTGGAAGATCCGGTTATAGCGGACATAGTTGTAAGTTCCTCCTCATTATTATCTGTTGGTCTGCCTGAACTTTCGTTGCTACCACGTAGGGTGCAGGGAAACCGGTTGTCTAACCCCGAAATTTCCGTGGCCGGATTTCATAGAGTTGATTCTGCCACAATTTGTTTAACTGCCCTGAAAATATTTTGATACCCGGTACACCGGCACAGGTTGGCCGAGAGCATCCTGGTGATCTCCTCCTCCGCCGGTGCAGGATTCTGCTCCAACATTGCCGCGATCAGCATGATGAATCCCGGGGTACAGAAGCCGCACTGCAGGGCGTGGTTGTCGCTGAACGCGCGCTGGATCGGGTGCAGGTCTTCAGCGTCGGCCATGCCTTCAATCGTGCGGATTTCCTTACCCTCGGCCTGCACGGCGAACATCAGGCAGGCGCGCACCGGCGCGCCGTCAACGATGATGGTACAACTGCCGCACACCCCGTGCTCGCAGCCTACGCGGGTACCGGTTAGCCCACACTCCTCGCGGATCACGTCTGCCAGTGTCTGTCGCGCCTCCACGTTAACGTGGTAATCCTGTGAATTGACGTCCAGCCTGAGCGGGATTTTACCGGCGCCTGGAATCAAACTTATTTTCTCTACGTCATTCCGGCGCAAACCGGGATCCAACGGAAGAACAAGCCTTGAATTAGGCTTATTTTCGACTGGATTCCGGTTTGTACCGGAATGACGGTTATCACCCCGCGCCGCTTCAAGCGCGCGTTTTACCACGGTTTTAACAATCTGGCGCCGGTAATCCACCGGTGTCTGTGCGTCCTCGAGTGGCGTGATCACGTCAGCGGCAAGTTCGGAGGCCGCCCGGATGTTCTCCTCGCTGAGTCGCCTGCCGTTGAGCATGTCCTCAACGTCCGTGAGTCGCCGCGGCACATCCTCCGCGCCGCCAAGGCCCAGGCGCACACCTGTCATGTCCCCTTGTTCCAGTGCAAACGTGACCAGACACATCGCCAGGGCAAAATCCCCGGCGCGGCGGTTGAACTCGTAAAATCCGAAGCGTTCGGCGCTGTGCGGAAGCGGCAGGTGCACCGCGCTGATCATTTCCTCAGGCTCCAGTATGGTTGTCATCGGGCCTTCAATGAACGTCCCGGCGGGTATTTCCCTGATGCGGTCCAGACTTTGGGCTATCACCGTCCCACCGAGGGTGACTGCTGTCAGGCACCACTCGGACGCGGGGTCGGCATGGGCAAGGCTGCCGCAGAAGGTGCCCCGTTGCCGTATCGGACAATGCGCGATATTATGGGCGACCGTTGGCAGCAGTTGCCCCAACGGGCCGGAGGTTACGGCATTATGAAAATGGGCATGTCTGGCCAGGGCGCGGATCACCAGGGTTTGCCGTTCCAACCCGATACCCTGTAATGAGGATATCTCATTAATGTCCACCAGGTGGGCAGGGAAGGCGAGACGCAATGCCATCATGGGGACCAGGCTTTGCCCGCCTGCGATAATGCGGCCATCCTGCCCGGCTACCTCGGAGAGGATCTCCAGCGCTTCTTCCAGCTTACCAGGTCGATGGTAGATGAATGATGCGGGTTTCATGGCTTACAGTAACGGCATATCATTCCGGCGTAACCCCGTCGTTCCGGCGTAAGCCGGAACCCAGTGAAAATATTCTCCTTGCTTTAACAACCCCCACATAAGTCTTCTTTCTTATATGCGTCGATTTCGATGTTCGGTGAGCGCCAGAGTGCAGAGGTCGCAGCATCAGGCGCAGAATGAATCAGGTCCCACAGCACAGCCGGGGTAAGGGGGGCCTGGTTGATCTTCACGGCAAAGGGCTCCAGCGCGTCTTCGACCGCGGCGATGACGGCGGCCGGTGTCGGAAGACAACCGGATTCTCCCACCCCCTTGACGCCAAGTTCATTGAACGGAGAGTGTGATTCAAGGTGGAACAGGCTGACTTCAGGCATGTTATCCGCCGTCACCAGCAGGTAATCGGCAAACGTGGTGGTAACAGGTTGCGCGCTTTCATCGAAGCCCATCCATTCGAACAACGCATTGCCTATGCCGTGCGCGATTCCACCGAGCACCTGCCCGTCGACAAGCATGGGGTTGAGTGTGCGGCCGCAGTCGTGGGCGATCAAAAACCGCAGGATAGTGACTTGGCCGGTATCGATGTCCACTTCCACCTCTGCTACGGCCGTGCCGTTTGCATAGACCATATCGTCAATGATCACGCTTTCAGTTGCTTCCAGGCCCGGCTCCATATCAGCCACCGGCAACTTGAAGCCCGGCAGTCCTGACGCCATGCGCGCCAGTTCCGCAAGCGTCAGTTTCCGGTCCAGCGCATCCTTCACGTACACGTCCCGGCCATTGATTTCCAGGTCATGCTCGGCCGCTTCCAGGAGACGGCTTGCCAGCCGCAGTACCTTGGCTCTCACGGCTCCGGCGGCGGCGTGGGCCGATGCGCCGGCGATAACGGTCTGGCGGCTGTTGAAGCCGCCGAATCCCAGTGGGGTGGCATCCGTATCCCCGCAGGTGACGCTAATCGATGACAAGTCGCCGCCAAGCTGTCCGGCAACTATTTGCGCCAGCATGGTCTGTGTGCTTTGACCCATGGCTGTCGCCCCGCTGGCGACAACGACGTTACCGGAAGCGTTAATGCGCACCGTCACCGTTTCGTAAGGTCCGCGTCCGGTTCCCTCGACAAAATTTGCCAGCCCGATGCCGATATGGCGCCCCTTCTCCCGGGCGTCTTTCCGGCGTTGTCCGAAGGAGTCCCACCCTGCGTGCTTCAGCGCGAGTTCCTGGGTTGCCGGATAGTCACCGCTGTCCAGAATGACTTCGGTACCACCCCGTAACCGGATCGATTTGCGGCATGGCATCTGGTCTTTCCTGACCAGGTTTCGACGCCGTATCTCTGCCCGGTCTATCGATAACCCGGCGGCCGCGCGGTCCAGCAACCGCTCCATGACGAACACCCCCTGGGGCTGGCCCGCGCCCCGTACCGGCGTGACAGGAACCTTGTTGGTGAGTACCGCGTAAACGTCCAGGTGATAGGCAGGAATATTATAAGCCAGGGGTAATGCGACTCCGGAGGCGTATGGCACGTTAAGCCCGCGTGCAGTACACGCGCCGTGATCGTGCAGCAGTGCGCCCCGTACGCCTTTGATTGCGGCATCATTATCGACTGCAATTTCGACATCCCAGTACTGGTCCCGTTCCTGGGTGGTGCTCAGAAAATACTCGTAACGGTCCTGTATCCATGCCACCGGTTGTTGCAGAAGCGTCGCGGCCAGTGCGATCACCACTTCTTCCGGGTAGCACACCAGTTTTGGCCCGAAACCGCCGCCGACCTGGGGCGCCACCACGCGCACGCTCTCATCGTTGCGGCCGAGCAGGTCGCAGATAACACGTTTTACCCCGTGAGGGCGTTGTGTGGAGGTCCACAGGGTCAGGTGGTCGGTAGCGGGATCATAACCTGAAATGACGCCCCGACATTCGATGGAATGGGCGCCGCCCCGGTGCACGTGAAAGGATTCCCTGATGACGACATCCGCCTGTCCGAATGCAGCGTCGACGTCGCCATAATCAAAATCGAAATGGGCTGCCAGGTTGTGGGATAGGGTCCTGTGGACGACCGGGGGCACTGAAACCAGGGCCTGGCGGCAATCGGCCACTGCATCCAGGGGTTCGTAGTCGACCTCCACCAGGTCTGCCGCATCCTCGGCCGCGTAACGCGAGGCGGCAATCACTACCGCAACAGCCTCGCCGACGTAGACTACTTCATCTCCGGCCAGTACTGCCGGATCTACCTTGAGGCGGTAGCTCCCGCTGGGCAGGCCCGCGGCTAACCTGGCAGATGTCAGTCGGGGTGCCAGGTCCGCCAAGGAATATACGGCCACAACTTCGGGTGCCTGAGCGGCCGTCTCAGCATCAATTTTATTGATCAGTGCATGACTGTAAGGACTGCGCACAAATGCCGCGGACAAAGTCCCTGGCAAGTGGAGGTCGGCAATAAACCGGGCGTTGCCCGTCAATAACCCATGGTCTTCCAGCCTGCGGACTGACTTGCCCAGGACCCTGTCGCTCGGACTCAGGTTAGCCATGCCGGAACAGTATTCTCAACCCAGTTTCTACCCTCTGTGGCATCATCAAAGGGAGGTCAACGCTTCAACTTCGTGCAGTTTCATGACCTCCGTGTATTTCATTTTCATGTCAAACAGGTTGACATCGTGCTGTGTGACGGAACGGTCTCCCACGCAGTCCTCGACGATCACGGGTTTGAAGCCATGGCACATGGCGTCAACGGCCGAGGCGCGCACACATCCACTTGTCGTTGCGCCGGTGATGAACAAGGTCTTAATGCCCTTCATTGCCAGGGCGGATGCCAGGTGCGTTCCGAAAAAGGCGGAAGGGAAATGCTTGCGTATGATCAGGTCGCCGGGCTCAGGGAGCAGTTCCGGGACTACTTGGCTGAGTTCGGAGGTTTCAGTGAAATCCAGGCATCCCGGCACCTTGTCGGTAAACACGTTGGCGTCGGAACCGTCGTCGGCGTACACTACCCGTGTATAGCTGACCAGCCAGCCCCGTTTGCGGGCCAGCGCCAGCACTGTTCGGGCCTTCTCGATGGCCGGCCGGATGTTCCCCCCGCCGAATACCTGCGGGTCCGCAAAGCCGTTGATGAAATCCACTATCAACAGTCCTGCCGGCGGTAATAATTCAAGGCTCCGGCCGAAGCCCTGACCATCATAAACTGTTTGTTCCGGATGCTTGCTCATTGAGGTCTCCTGTGTCGGTTCAGCTTTCCGATGCAGTGCGTGCTGCGTGCTCGCCGGCAATTTTACCGAATACAGAGCCGGACATCAGCCCGGTGCCGCCGGGATAGTTGAAATAAAACAGCCCGCCCACCAGTTCCCCGGCCGCGTACAGCCCCGGAACAGGCTGATAATCCGTATTCAACACTCTGGCATCAGTATCTATACGCAGCCCGCCAAAGGTGAAGGTCACGCCGCAGGTCACGCCGTAAGCATGGAACGGCGGGATATCGATGGTATTGGCCCAGTTGCTTTTCGGGACGGCAAGGCCATCGGTTCCGCGGCCGTCCTTGACATTGGGATTGAAGGGAACCGAGGTCTGCACTGCAGCGTTATACGCCTTGATATGGGCCAGGGCGCCAGCCGGGTCCACGCCGTCGAGTTGCGCCAGCAGGCCCTCCAGCGCGTCGTCAACCGCTTTGGTAACCTGCTTGATGCGGTACTCATCCCGCAACAGGTGCAGGACTTTACCGTCGAATACCTGGTAGGCGAAGTTGCCGGGTTGCTCCAGGATGACGCGGCCATATTTCGCATAAGTGTAGTTTCGGAAATCGGCCCCCTCATCGACGAAACGTTCCCCCCGCGCATTGATCATGATACCGAAGGGGTAGCTGTGTTTCTGGAAGGCGTCGCCCACGGCAAGATCGCCGAATTCCGGCGCGTTACGGTCCCAGCCCACCGCGTGGCAGCCGGACCAGTTGCCGGCCGGGGAGGCGCCGATATCCAACGCCATCCGGATGCCGTCACCGACGTTGTAACGGCTGCCCCTGACCTTGGCCAGGTCCCAGCCGGGACCGAGGTAGCGGGTGCGCCACTCGCTGTTGGCCTCGAACCCGCCCGTGGCGAGAACCGTGTTACGTGCCTTAATGGCGCTTGTTCGACCCTCGCGGCGGACGAATGCGCCGCGTACTCGCCCGTCTTCGTGCAGCAATTCCAGGGCTCGCGTTTCATAACGGACTTCAATGCCCGCCTTGTGTGCGGCCATTGTCCAGGCTTCCATCAGGCCGGGGCCGCCGCCCCAGGCTTCCACCGTGAGGCCGCCCCAGAACTTGAATTTTCCGTTGACCTTGAAGGCCTGGCGGCCGTAAATGGGCGTAAAGCGGATGCCCTTGGCGCGCATCCATAACAAGGTCGAGCGGCTGTTTCTCACCAGCAACTCGCACAGGTCGGGATCGGTGCGGTAATCGGTAACCCGGCCCATGTCATCAAAGAACTGATCTTCGGTATAACTGCCGAAATCCGTGTTCGCCAGTTCTTCCTCACTGAGGTCCGGCATAAAGGACTTGAGGTCTTCCACACCATCATAGACCACCCGTATCGCTCCGGCGGTGAACCGGCTGTTGCCTCCCGCCTCATCTTCCGGCGAACACTCAAGTATTACGACTTTTGCGCCATGCTCCCGGGCTGCAAGAGCCGCGGCGAACGCGGCATTGCCAGCGCCGACTACCAGCACGTCACAGTCGGGTGTTGCGGTCATCGTTTTTGTACGGGAGACTTGGCTGAAGCGCAATGTAAGTTAATAGAGCATCCATTGACTGTATTTTACAGGAATTTGCTTGAGACCGAATGATAGCCGTTCCAGGTTCCCCTTGATCACATTTCTAGCGCCCCCAGCAAGGTCCGGTGGGGCCGACCGGCCTGCCGGATACGGGAGATTTTGTGGTATAGTCAGGAGTTGATATGAACAACTATGACGGCATTGTGGATGCCATTCTGGCCGCGTACCCGGACACCCTGGCCGGGGTGCGGGGTATTATCGTGAATGGTCATAATGTAACTATAGGCGTTACATCGTTATAATTCAGGAGAAAACGATTCAAAGCTGACAACCGGCGCGTCACAGTCAGGCGCGAAGGTTACGGCACGATTCCTTTCGGCAGGGAAACGACGTGGTCGTAAATGGCGCCGGGGCGGGTAAACCAGACTCTGTCGGCGTTGGGGTGGTTGAGGATGTGCAGCAGGATATCCCGCAGGCCCGCGAGCCGGTAAGGCTGGCCCGAGACGAAAGTGTGCAGGGCCAGGCTGAAGACCAGGGGTTGTTTCCGGCCCTGGCGCAGTTGTTCGTCGAAATGCGCAGTGACCATACGGGTGAAATCGTCTGCGGTATGACGGCGCGTCAACTGTGCCGGGGAATCGTTGATTTCGATGTGGTAGGGGATCGATAGTATCGGGCCGGCCCGGGTGGTCATCCAGAAGGGTTGGTCATCCGCGCACCAGTCCAGCAGGTAACGGTAACCGGCCTCCTTCAGCAGGTCGGGCGTGTGTACGCTTTCCGAAATCCAGGGACCCATCCAGCCGCCGGGTGTTTTCCCCTCGTGGCGGCGAAATGCCTCGGTGGTTTCCTCGATTAGTCGGCGTTCTTCATCCTCGGGACAGCCACCCTGTTCCTCGGAATTGGTGCGGCCATGGCCGATGAACTCATCCTGACGTGCGCGGATTCGGGCTGGGATCTGGGGCGCGTAGTCGTACACAGCAGCATTCATCAGGTGGCAGGCCGGCAGTTCAAGTTCGTCAAACAGGTCGAAAATGCGCCAGATCCCAACCCGTAGGCCGTAGTCGCGCCAGGCATAATTGCGCACGTCCGGTGGTGTACCCGGGTTGGTAGGGGTATGTCCCAGGCCCTCACCGAAGCTGAAATGTTCGATGTTCAGGGCAAAGTAGACGGCCAGCCGCTTCCCGTCCGGCCAGTCGTAATCCGGACGTTCGGAGATGGGAGAGTAGTCGTACCTGTGATGTGGGTTAAGTTCCAAGCCGCTTGATCCATTACATTTTGAGCTACAGAATAATATCGTAAAAACGAATAATCCGCATATTTCACCAGGGGAAGCGATGATCACATCGGAGACCATAACGCATAGCGTGGCAGACAGGCGTCAATACCGTGCCTCGGGATTCTGGCAGGATGAGACCATTTTTCAGATCGTCCAGGGTCATGCCGAACGAAAGCCGGACCGTTATGCCGTGCGCGATCGGTATCGCCGGTTAACCTACCGGCAGCTCATTGAAGCCGCGGAACGCCTGGCAACGGACTTATTTGAAAACGGGATTGTGCCGGGTCAACAGGTGGCGGCCTGGTTGCCGAACCGGCTGGAAACCGTGATTGTGCTGCTGGCCTGCTCAAGGAACCGCTATACCTGCTGCCCGTCGTTACACCGGAATCACACGGTTGTGGAGATCATGCAGATACTCGATCGTTTTCAGGCCGCTGCGCTGATCAGCGAGCAGGGCTATGGTGCGGGGATGGTTCAGTGCGACGTCGATGCCGAACTGGCGCGCTTGAGGCACGCTCCCATACACTATACCCTGCAACCGTTCAGGCCGGAGAATGCCAGCGATCCTCTTTTCGGTGATTATCTGGAAGCACAGCCCCACGCGGATATTGCCGCGATGCCAGCGGTACCGGACCCCGATACACTTGTCTACCTGGCACTGACGTCGGGCACTACCGGCGAACCCAAAGGCGTCATGCACAGTGACAATACCCTACTGGCCAATGCTCGCGCCATTGCCGCGGATTGGCATTTTGACGATACGTCGGTTGTTTATACGTTGAGTCCGCTGAGTCACAACCTGGGTTTCGGCGCCATGGTTACCGCGCTTTATGCAGGCGCGGAAATCGTGCTGAGTCATCTTTCTCCTGGTGAATCTCTCGTGGATGACCTGTTCAGGACGGATGCGACCTTCATCTATGGCGTGCCGGCCCATGCCATTGACCTGTTAAAGGAATTAAGCAAAACCGGGACAAAAGCTCCCGATAAGATCACGGGTTTTCGGATTTCCGGCGCGCAGGTACCCGGCAACGTCGCGGCGGAGTTGCTGGAGTATTGCATCATCCTGCAGACCGGTTATGGGATGACGGAGGCGCATTCCCATAACTACACCCTGCCGGATGATGAACCGCAACGTATTATCGAAACGGCGGGGCGAGCCTGTTCCGGCTACGAGCTGAAAATCTGGTCCATGGACAATGCAGAGGTTGAAGTGGCTACCGGTGAGATTGGTCAGATTGGAGGGAAAGGGGCCAGCCTGATGCTGGGGTATTTTGATGATGAAGCGGCGACCGCCAGATCGTTCAATTCGGACGGCTGGTTTATGACCGGTGACATCGGCAGCCTGGATGAAGACGGCTACCTGCATATCACGGGTCGCATCAAGGATGTGATCATCCGCGGCGGCCACAACATTTACCCTGCCCGCATAGAGCAGCTCGCCGTCCGCCACCCTGCCGTGGAAAAAGCCGCGGCCATTCCGTTTCCCGACGAACGGCTGGGTGAAAAAGTATGCTTGGTCATTATGCCGGCTGATAACGCCAGTCTCGGGCCGGAGCAAATTCTCAAGCATCTCGACGCGGAAGGACTGTCGAAATACGATATGCCCGAGTACCTTGTTGAGATAGATAACATGCCGTTGACTCCCGGCGGTAAGGTAATCAAACGTGATTTACTTGCCTTAATCGGCGCCGGCCGGCTTAATCCTGAGCCGGTCAGGCGGTAAAGCTGATCCGGGAGTTAAGACAGATGCACAGTAGTTTCCGGTAAAACGGCGTCGGTATTGTGGTGAATTGTTTAATTGTGGTAAAAGAGTCCCATGCTTCCCGCGCCCCGCTTGCCGCGTAATACGATGATCGTCATCTCCCTGGCCCAGGGATTGGGGTTGCTGCTGCTTTGGCGCGCTTTGACCCATGAAGCGTGGCCAAGCCAGGCGCCGCCTGTCAACTTTCCGCTATGGACGTTTGTGGTCGTTTGGCCGACGCTGTTGCTGCTGAGCCTGGAAGTGGGTAACAGGTTGCGGGTCTTCCAGCTGACCAGCGCCTTCTCCGGCGTGCTTGTTCTACTGGCGGTCTATATCGGCTGGCAGGCGTCACCTGTCGGTAAATTCTCAATTCATTCGTTGGTGTTTGTTTACAGCATCACGCTGACCATTGCCTGCTTCAAGGCCCTGATGTATTTGCAGCAACGCGCCGGCGGGCTGCCAATGACCTACGAGATCCTGTTCGCCTTTTCCTGGCGCAACTTTCTGGTGGCTGCGCTTGCCGGCGCCTTCATGGGCGGGGTCAGCGCTTTGCTTGCTCTCTGGGCCGCCCTGTTCCTGGTCATTGATATCGATTTCTTCAGAGAATTATTCTCAAAGGACTGGTTCCTATTCCCGGTACTCGCCGTCGCCTTCGGTATCGGGGTATTCGTTTTTCGGCGCCTGACCGGGGTGATCGACGGTATTACCGGCCTCCTGGAGGGTCTCATACGGCTGTTATTACCCCTGGTCATCATAATCATGGTGATCTTCCTCTCGGCGCTACCGTTCACCGGCCTGACGCCCTTGTGGGAAACCGGCAGGGGAACGGCCCTGCTACTGTGGTTGAACGCGGTAGTGCTGTTTTTTATCAACGCGGTATACCAGACCGGCCGCCACACCCCGTATTCGCAGATCGTCCAGCGCCTCTTGTACCCAGGCATTGCATTGCTCCCCATCGTGTCTGTACTGGCGCTGTATGGTCTGTACCTGCGGGTTGATCAATACGGCTGGACCGTGGCGCGTTGCTGGGCTCTGGCAGTCACCATATTGCTGGGTATGGTTTCCTGTGGATACCTGTGGGGGATCATCCGGCGGCGTTCGACGTGGACGACAGGGCTGGCTCACGTCAATATCGTCATGGGTTGGGTAGTGCTGGCGCTGATGCTGCTTGTCAACAGTCCGTTGCTCGATTTTCGGTCGATCTCCCTTGCCAGTCAGCTTGGACGCGTCGATACCGGCGAACTTGAATTGAACGAATTCGATTTTTATTACGTCAGACGACACCTTGCCCGGCCCGGTTTCCTGGCGCTGCAAACACTGATCGCACAATTGGAGGTTTCAGACCCTGAGTTGGCCGAGCGCATCTCAAGGCGTATAAGTCCGGTGAGGCTGGACACAGGTGAAACACCGGAGGAGTTTTGGGGACACATAACGTTTCGCCCGGAACGTTTCGACGTCCCCGCGGATCTGCAAACGTTGATTGAAAACAGACTCTTCCGGCCCTTTGGGAAGCCTGAAACCGTGAGGCAGGAGGTCGCGGATACGCCTCCTGCTGATGCGCGCAAGGCGGGTGAGATACCGGGAGAGGACGATTTGTCCGCGTTCGGCCAAGACTTGTCGCGGCTCCGTTGGAATCCCGTGTTCATTCAAGTTGATTTGAACAATGATGACGTATTGGAGTACGCACTGGTCAGCGTGGCCCCCAATGGCAGGTGGGTGTACGGGTTTTGCTTTCATCTGGTCGACGACGTCTGGAAATATCGCAGACTCACTCTCGTTTCTCCATCTCGGCTGATGAACGCAACGACACCTGACGTTGACGTGTCGGATGCCTTGCATGAGGGAGAAATTGAGGCTGTAGAACCGGCTTTCCGGGACTTGCAGGTCGGTGAACTGGTACTACGGGTAAGATAGCAGGCTGTGAGCAGGCAAGGTATCATGCGCACCGTGATTGTCAGTGAATTTGGAGACATTGAAGCGACCAGACTCGGCGATATGCCGCAGCCGTCACCGGGGCCTGGCGAGATACTCGTCAACATTAAGGCAACCGCAGTCAATTACGTGGACCTGCTGGTGATTGCGGGAAAATATCAGTTCCGTCCGGCATGTCCGTTCATACCCGGTAAAGCCCCCGCCGGGGTGGTTGAGGCGGTGGGTGAGGAAGTGGACCAATTCAAAGTCGGTGACCGGGTCCTGGCCATGGCGGAACAGGGCGGCTATGCGGAACAGGTAGCGGTTCCTGCAGACCAGTGTTATCACCTTCCTGCCTCCATGTATTTCGCCGATGCCGCCGCCATGGCGCTGGTTTACGACACGGCCTGGGTGGCGTTACGGGAGCGGGCGCGTATCCGTCGAGGCGAGGTCGCCCTAATTCTCGGCGCGTCAGGCGGAGTGGGTTATGCGGCGTTACAACTCGCGCGCACTATGGGCGTCAGGACTCTGGCGGGCATAACCAGGCAGGAAACTGCTGAATTGGTACTGGCTGCCGGGGCCGAGGCGGTGATCGACCTCAGCGTTCCCGACCTGCGTGAAGAGTTGCGCCGGCAGGTATATGAGACCAACCGGGGCCACGGCGCCGATGTCATACTCGACCCCCTGGGAGGTAATTATTTTGACGCTGCGCTACGGGCGCTTGCCTGGCGCGGCAGGCTAGTAGTCATCGGTTTTGCCGCAAGCCGGATACCGACCGTCAAGACCAATTACCTGCTCCTGAAAAATATCGAGGTGAGTGGTTTACAGGTGAGCGATTACCGCAAGCGAATCCCGGAGATGATGCAGGAGTGTTTCGCGGAGATATTCACCCTGTATGAAGCGGGAAAAATAAAACCGGCTCCGATTACCCGGTTTCCACTGGCAGATTACCAGTCAGCGCTGGTCCAGGTACGGGACCGTAGCGCACGCGGGAGGCTCGTCCTTGAAATTAATGGGGACACCCGCTAATCAGCCAGTAAGAACTGCTTCGGGAAACACTTCGTTGTCGTTCCGGCGCAAGCATGCCCTGGCATGCCTGAAGGCGGGGCCGGAACCCAGGAAGAACCTAACCGGCGGCAGGGGTTGAAAATGCGCTCTCCAGGTCCGTAAGGAACTGGTTGATATGGTCCTCCGTCGTATCCCAGGAACACATTAAACGCGCTCCTGTTTCACCGGTGACAATGTGATAATACCAACCCTTCTCCCGCATTGATCGGTGCACGGTCTCCGGGAGGCTGACAAACACTGCATTGCTCTCGACCGGCGCCAGAAGTTCAGCTTCAGCAAACTGGCCCAGTCCGGCGGCCAGCAAGGCCGCACACCGGTTAGCGTGTCGTGCATGTTTCAGCCAGGCATCGTTTTCCAGCAGGCCCACCCAGGGCGCGGCAAGAAAACGCATCTTCGATGCCACGTGGCCGGCCTGTTTACAGCGGTGGCCGAATTCGTCGGACAGGGATTTATCGAAGAAGACAATGGCTTCTCCTACCGGCAGGGCCAGCTTGGTCGCGCCGAAGGAGAGTACGTCCACACCTGCGTGCCAGGTAATCTCCTTTGCGCTTACGTCCAGGGCGGCTACTGCGTTAGCCCAAGTTTACCAATCTAAAAAATAAATCGTTATATGTCAATGGGTTAGATTGACATAATTCCGCTTATGGCACTACATTCGCGCCATGTTGCGGACGCTGTACTCAGACGATCTCTTTCTGCGTACCGCCGGGTGGTCCACGAATTCCCAAGGCGTCCAGGATGGCCTGTTGCGGCGGTTCCGGACGGGTGCCTTGCGCACGTGCACGGTACGTCCGTCTTTGCGCCGGACCGTGGCGGTCACCCGCTGACGGGCGCCGAGGATGCGCCGCAGCGTGGTCCAACTTGCGTTGCGGCAGGATTCATCGCCGTGCGCGGCCAGACGACGGCGGACCACCTGGACCAGTTGGTAGGCGATGACGGTGATGAACAAGTGGCCCTCGGCGCGCCGGGGACTCTGGTGATAGATGGGGCGCAATCCCAGCTCGGATTTCAAGGCGCGGAACACTGCTTCGATGTCGGTGAGCAGGGTGTAGGTCTGCCACAGCCGCGCCTCATCCCAGTCGGTGAGGTTGCTGCGCAGGCAATAGATGCCGGGGTGGGTGAGCATCGAGCCGGTGACCGGCTGGCGCTGCCAGCGTACGGCCACGGCCCGTTGGCCCTTGGCATCGGTGTCGACCTCGATGGTATAGTGCTGGCCGATGCCGTGGCTGCGGGCTTTCAAGCGTCCGATACGTTCCCGGACGTAGCCTGGCTGCTTGCGCGTACGCGGCCGGGACAGGCCCTCGTGCAGCGCGCTGAGGCCCTGCTCAAAGCGCGCCATGAAGCGTTCGGCGATGGCGCGCTCTTTCTCGGCCCGCGCCGCCGAGTAACAGTACAGGCGCACCTCACCGGCCTTGGCATCGGCCACCTGCTCCAGTTGGACCGTCTCGCCCCCACGGGTACGATGGGCCAGGGCGGCGTCCACGTCGAACCGGCGCTGTTGTTCCCGGCTCACCACGATGTAACGGTAGTCGTTATCCTTGAGCCAGGTGACCTGCGCCTCGGTGGCGATGCCCCGGTCGAGAATGACCAAGGCCCCCGGCGGGGTCTTGAGCGCCTCCAGCATCCCGGCCAGGGTGGTCTCCTCGCGCACGTTGCCGGCAAACACCCGTGAACGGCGCACGAAGCCGCTCGCATCGAGCACCAGCCCCAGGGTGAGCAGCTTGCAGTCGCTGCGTTTCTCTTTCGAATGGCCGCGCTGCGCCAGCGGCTGCCCGTGGGCCTCGCCCTCGTAGTAGGTGTTGGTCAGGTCATACAGGGTGACCGTCGGCGCCAGGTCAAACAAGTCCATGGCCTGCGCGAACAGGTGTGTCTCAATGACCGCACGGTGTTTGAGCAGCGCATCGGAAGCCCGGTACAACTGCATGGCGCCCATGCGTTCGAAGTTCACGTCCAGCAACTCGCCCAGGGCACTGCGCTCGCATAACCAGGCATGGGTGGCCCGCTCCGAGGCCGGGCACGCCAGCCGGCCCACGATGGAGCCGATGGTGGCGGCGCGCAGGGATGCATTGACGCCCTGTGCCGCGAGTAACTCGTCCAGCCCCACCTGTGCCAGGGCCCACAACCCCACCTGCTCCACGCCCACGCTGCGCGGGCGGGTCAAGGCCAGCGAGTCCAGATCGACTGCCATCCACGCCGGCGCCGTTCCCGTCTCGTCCGGTCGAGACCGGGCCAGCAGTTGGGCGCTAATCTGTTGTGCCGCACTCTCCACGCCGGCGGGCAGGCTCGCCAGCAGCGACGTCTGGCCCTGGCGCAACGCCTCAATACGTTGGCACAGGGTCGGCCAGTGTTGTTTGTCGATAGCAAACTCGCTGCCGAGGTTCAGCAGGGTGCGTTGGCGCACCTTGGTGCCCGCGCGCTCACTGTGCACCAGGCGGTGGGAGTAATAGGCCTGGCCGTCGGTACGGCGGGTGAGGGTACGGCGGATGAACATAGGGGGAGAGGATACCGCTCTACCACACCGATGTCAATATAAATATTCATATTATGGCACTACAATGGCCAGACAACCCGTCACTCACCAAAAATCAATGCGTTACGATGACGAACCCGGCAGAAAATAGCAACATCCAACTAAATGCCAGTGAATCTTGGTAAACTTGGGTTAGCGAATCTGGCCCCGTCCATGTGGAAGTGGAGATGATGGTTATCTGCGATCTTACCGATGGCTTGAATCTGCTCCACCGTATAAACAGTACCCGCTTCCGTCGATTGCGTGATGGATACCGCTTTATGTATCTGGTAATGGAAATCGAGGGGCTGTTGCAATACCCGTTCAATGTCACCGGGCTGAATTTTCCCGTGCGCGCCATCCAGTAGTTCCAAGCCGGCGCCGCCGGAGAAAAAAGCCGGGCCGCCGCACTCGGCGGTAGCGATATGGGCATGCCTGTGGCAGATAATCTTGTGTTGTGGCCGGCAAATGCCTGCCAGGGCCAGGGAATTAGCCGCGGTGCCGGTGAAGACGAAATACACGTCACAGTCGGTCTCGAACAGTTCACGGATGAGGTCGGAGGCGTTCGCCGTCCATTCATCCTCGCCGTAAGCGGCGGCAAATCCCCGGTTGGCCTCGACCAGGGCATCCCAGGCCTCGGGTATGATCCCGGCAGTGTTGTCACTGGCAAAGTGGTATTTCAGTTGCATGGCGTCGTACCGGTGTAAAGCGTCATACCGATGTAAAGCGTCGCACTGGCGAACGCCAGTATCCGGTAATAAAGTTGTGTCTGATAAAGTGACATTTCAAATGTGTGGATAGTGCTCCTGAATCGATAAAGCATAAGGCCTGCGCAAAATACCCCGCTCAGTGATGATTCCCGTGATCAGGTCATTGGGCGTGACGTCGAAAGCAGGGTTGCCGGCCTTCACGTTATCCGGCGCGGTACGGTGTCCACCCCAGTGGGTCACCTCATCGGGCGCTCGCTCCTCAATCGGAATATCCGCCCCGCTTGCCGCATCCAGGTCGATGGTCGAATAAGGCAGGGCGACATAGAATGGAATGTTGAAATGATGCGCCAGTACGGCAAGGCCCAATGTGCCGATCTTGTTGGCGGCGTCGCCGTTCGCGGCAACCCGGTCAGCTCCGGTGATGACCAGCTCGATCCTGCCTTGGGCCATCATGGTAGCGGCCATGTTGTCACAGATCAGGGTTACGTCGATTCCAGCCTGCAGCAGTTCCCAGGAAGTCAGGCGCGCCCCTTGCAGCAGGGGCCGGGTCTCGTCCACGAACACCCGGAAGTTAATACCTTCCAGGTGGGCCAGATACATGGGCGCGGTAGCCGTCCCCAGTTCGGAAGTCGCCAGCAAACCGGCATTACAATGGGTGAGTACTCCCATGCCTTGCCTGATCAACGGTTTCCCGGCTTCACCGATATCCCGGCACAGGCGCCGGTCTTCATCATGAATGCGGATTGCCTCTGCGAGCAGTTCTGCGTGTACCTGTCCCGGGCTGGCGCCGGCCTGTTCCAGGCCGCGTGTTACCAGCCGGCGCAAGGCCCAGCGCAGGTTGACCCCGGTAGGCCGGGCGGCTTCCAGGTACTCCGCCTGTTTGCGCATTTCAGCAACGAAAGCATCCCGGTCCAAGTGTAGTTTGTCGCGCAGGGCGAGTACCAGGCCGTAGGCGCCGGCAATGCCGATGGCAGGGGCGCCGCGTACCTTGAGTTGCTGAATGGACTCCCGGACCTGGGCAGCTGAATCTTGCCGTTCTTCTATGACCTGTCCGGGCAGCCGGGTCTGGTCGAGGAGGTATAATTCCCCGTCCTGCCAGCGTACCGGTTCTACTGAAGCACGGAAGGAATGATCTTTTGGTCTCGGCATTATCCCGGTCATATTCTCAGGTTGGCGGCAGTGGTTGAATAGTTTGCAACAGGTCCTGTCTATACGGGTGAAGGAGCAATCAGGTCCCGGTAAACCTGGCCTCTCTTTTTTCCAGAAATGCCGCTATGCCTTCTCTGCAGTCGGCGCTGTCGAAACACAGGCGCTGTAACGCAGCTTCCGCGCCGATAGCGTCCGCATAACTGAGCGTGAAGGCCCGACGCATCATTTTTTTGGTGCGAGCCAGCGCCAGCGGCGCTTTGCCGGCGAGCCTGGCAGCCCACTCCCGGGCTGTGGCCAGCAGGGCGTCATCCGCCACGATTTGATTGACCAGGCCCAGTTCCCTGCAGCGCGCGGCAGGCATGCGGTCGTTTTCAACAGCCACTTGGTAGGCGTTCATATATCCCATGGCGCGGGCCAGCAGCCAGGTCGAGCCGCCGTCCGGGATGAGGCCTATACTGCTGAACGGCGACAGCAGGAAGGCGCTTTCTCCCATCACTGCCAGGTCACACACCAGCGCGTAGGACAGGCCGATACCGGCGGCAAAACCGTTGATGGCGCTGATAACGGGTTTGTCCATCTCGGCAATGTCGGCCAGGCTGGGCCGGTATTCTTCATTCAGTATCTGCTCCACCTCCGCCCCGGTCTTGAATCCGGCTTTCAAATCTGCCCCGGCGCTGAAGCAACGTCCGGCGCCGGTCAGGATGACTGCGCGTATGGCCGTGTCTTCACGGGCCTGTGCGGTCGCAGCAGCCAGGTTCGCGCGCATATCACTGTCAAATGAATTCAACGACGCGGGCCGATTGAGTGTGATCGTAGCAACGGCTCCCTCGGTCCCATATAAAACGGTATCTGTCATGTTACAATCTCCTGTCGGTTTATGGGGTCAGGTCGCACATTGCACACATAATTTGTGATATGAAGCTACCATAAACTTTTTGGTGTGCAATGTGCGACCTGACCCCATAAACCTATTATTCACGAAGTCGGCACTGAGTCCAGCGTATCACGCGATATGCTCACGTAAAGAAGCAAGAGACTGATAAGAGAGTGGAACCGCCGCCCAAGACCGAACCGTTACTGCTGACGCCAGGACCGTTAACCACGTCCGCAAGCGTCAAACAGGCCATGCTCCGTGATTACGGATCGCGGGATGGTCGTTTCATAGAGCTGAACCGGCGTGTCTGTACCGGGTTGCTCAGCTTGTGTGACGCCGGCGATTCACACTTGTGCATTCCCCTGCAGGGCAGCGGCTCGTTTGCGGTGGAAGCCATGATAGCCAATCAGTTACCCGTGCGGGGAAAGTTACTCAACCTGGTCAACGGTGCTTACGGCCACCGTATCACTGAAATCTGCCGTTATCTTGGCCGACAGGTCAGGGTGCTCGAAACGGGGGAGGATCAACCCATAGACGTAGCCGACCTGGACCGGACACTGGCGGGCGATGCAGGGATTACCCACGTCGCAGTAGTTTATTGTGAAACCACTTCAGGCATACTGAACCCCGTTGCGCAGATAGCGGACGTGGTTGCAGGTCACCGGCGCCGATTGTTGGTCGACGCCATGAGTACGTTCGGTGCGCTGCCGTTAAGCGCCGCCGATATGCCGTTTGCCGCCCTCGCCGCGTCCGCCAACAAGTGTCTGCAGAGTGTGCCGGGGATGGGATTTGTCATTGCGGAAAAGGACTCATTTCCCGGTACCGAGGGAAATGCCCACTCGTTAAGCCTTGATCTCTACCGGCAATGGCGCTACATGAATGAGAGCGGACAGTGGCGTTTTACGCCACCCACCCACTGCCTGCTGGCACTGGACCAGGCCTTGCGGGAACTTGAAGAAGAAGGCGGTGTTCCGGGACGCCGCAGGCGTTATGAAGAAAACTGCCAGGCGCTTGTCGAAGGCATGCGTGAGCTTGGTTTTGCCACCCTTCTGCCGGATGAATTACAAGCGCCGATCATCGTGACTTTTCTGATGCCGGGGAATGAAGCATTCAGCTTCCAGGAGTTTTATCAACGCCTGAATGAACTGGGTTATGTCATTTATCCCGGCAAGCTAACGGAAAAGGACAGTTTCAGGATCGGTTGCATCGGCCACTTTGGCGCAGACGAGATGCGCGCGGCTGTAGCGGCGGTAAAACAGGTGTTGCAGGAGATGGGCGTCGAAGGACAAATAAAGAATTAAGAATTACGAATTAGGAATTACGAATTGGGGGGGCTGCAATGAATGCAATGAATGGGGTCAGGTCGCACATTGCACATATTTCACTCCTAATTCCTAATTCGTAATTATCATTAATTCACCTGCCAGGTATCGCCGCTGTGCAGGTGTTTGAAAAAATCGCCTTTACCCAGTAGATTCTTTGCCTGTTCGATTTGATCGTCCAGCAGTTCACCGTAAAGTTGTTTGTCAACGGAGCGAAATACCCCCAACGGCACCGGGTAATCGGGGGTTTCCAGTTGTGCCAGCAGGAATGCTAGCGCCGAACCGGCCGTTCCGGTAGCGGCTTCGTCGTGGATGAGGATTTCCGACCGGTTACTTTCATTGACGCTGATAACTTCCGGTTCCAGCGACCCGCTCGCTCCACCGCGTAGTGAAATGGCTTTATCGTTATTCTTTCCGAAAATTATGGGCTCACCATGGCGCAGGTAAACCGTACGATCACTTTTTACGTCTTTGTGGGTGAAGTCCTTGAAGGCGCCGTCATTAAATACATTACAGTTCTGCAGTACTTCCATGAAGGCAGAACCCCTGTACCTGGCCATCCGCAGCAGCATTTTCCTGAGATGACCGCTATCGGTATCGATAGCCCGGGCCACGAAACCCGCTTTTGAGGCGATAGCTATCGACAGGGGATTAATAGGTTTTTCGACGGTTCCGAAGGGACTGGATTTCGTCTTTTTGCCCATTTCCGAAGTCGGTGAGTACTGCCCTTTCGTCAGTCCGTAAATCTGGTTGTTAAAAAGGACTATCTTGATGTCGATATTCCTGCGCAGGCAGTGCATCAGGTGGTTGCCGCCGATACTCAGACCGTCACCGTCGCCGGTAATGACCCAGACCTGCAGGTCCGGGCGGGTGATCCTCAGGCCGCTGGCAATGGTCGGCGCGCGGCCGTGTATGGTATGGAAACCGTAGTTATTCATGTAATAGGGAAACCGGCTGGAACAGCCGATGCCGGATATAAATACCACGTTCTCCTTGGGCAAATTCATTTCCTTGCAGATGTCAGGCATGGTCCGCTGCATCTGCGCCAGGATCGAATAGTCGCCGCAGCCGGGACACCAGCGTATGGTCTGGTCCGAGGTAAAATCCTTACGCTCATAGGCCGGTGCCGTGTTGAAGTCGGGGTCTGCCTGTATGTCAATAACCCGTGCCATTCATATTCTCATCATGTTGTCGTGATAAATCAGCCGTGTGCCACACTGGGAAGCGTGGCGCCGAGGATTTCATAAATCTTCTCCTCGATTTCCACCGTGCTCAGCGGTTGACCCTGGACTTTATTCAACCCGATAACGTCAACCAGAAATTCCGCCCTTAACATCATACGTAGTTGACCGAGATTCAGTTCCGGAACCAGCACGTATTTAAAGTTGTTCAGCACGGCGCCCATGTTTTTCGGGAACGGGTTGAGGTAACGGACATGCGCTCCGGACACGGATAAGCCGTTTGCCTGGGCATATTCGACGGCGTGGCGGCAAGCGCCCCTGGTACTACCCCAGCCCAAAACCAGCAGGTCCCCTTTTTGCGGGCCGTGTACGACCAGGTCGGGAATGTCGTCGGCGATGGCTTGTATTTTCGCCGCGCGCAATTGCACCATACGCTCGTGGTTTTCAGAATCGTAGCTGACGTGGCCGGTGATATCTTCTTTCTCCAGGCCGCCGATACGGTGTTCCAGTCCCGGGGTACCCGGCACCACCCAGGACCGGGCCAGGGTTTGCTTGTCCCGCGCATAAGGTGCGAAGGTTTCCGGGACAGTGCAATAATTCACTTCGAATTCAGGCAGTTCTTCGGGTACCGGTATGCGCCAGGGTTCGGAACCGTTCGCCAGGTAGCCGTCCGATAAAAAGAATACAGGCGTCATGTACTTGACGGCTATACGAAATGCCTCAATGGCCAGGCTGAATGATTCGCTTGGCGTTGTTGGTGCAATTATCGGTACGGGACATTCACCGTTGCGTCCATACAAGGCTTGCAGCAGGTCTGCCTGTTCGGTCTTGGTGGGCATCCCGGTGGATGGCCCCGCCCGTTGAATGTTGGCAATGACAACCGGCAGTTCCGTCATGACAGCCAGGCCGATTGCCTCGGACTTGAGGGCAACGCCGGGCCCGCTGGTGCCGGTCAGGCCCAGGGCGCCTCCGTAAGCAGCGCCGATAGCCATGCCGATAGCGGCAATTTCGTCCTCCGCCTGGAACGTCTTTACCCCGAAGTGACGTAGTTTGGACAGTTCGTGCAGGATGTCACTGGCTGGCGTTATCGGATAGGAAGCATAAAACAAGGAACGGCCGGACAACTCCGATGCTGCCAGAAAACCTAAAGCGCTTGCTTCATTGCCGCTGATACGCCGGTAGTTCCCAGGCGGCAGCACCGCTTTACTGACCCTGAAACGAGCGGTAAAGACTTCAACCGTATCGGCGTAGTTGTATCCTGCCTGCAGGGCGAGCTTGTTGGCTTCGGCGAGTTCCGGCTTCTTTTTGGAGAAAAGCCGGTCGACGCGTTCGATAATTTCCTCGATAGAGCGGTCATACATCCACGCAATGATTCCCAGGGTGAACATGTTCTTGCTCAGGGTCGCCTGTTTGCGTGACAACCAGGATGACTCGACCGCGGCAACAGTCAGCGAGGTAATAGGCAAGTCGTATACCTGGTAGCCTGACAAGGTCTCGTCTTTCCTGGGATCGCTCGTGTAACCGGCTTTTTTCAGCCCCTGATCATCGAAAGCGTCGTGATTAAGTATCAGGACGCCACCGTGTCTGACTTCTTTCAGGTTGACTTTCAGGGCTGCGGGATTGAGCGCCACCAGGACATCCGGCTTGTCGCCCGGTGTATGGATATCGTATGAGGAAAAATTCAGTTGAAAATTGCTTACGCCTGCCAATGTGCCGGCCGGCGCGCGAATTTCAGCGGGGAAATCCGGCAAGGTGCTGATGTCATGACCGGCTATCGCCGAGTCATGACTGAACAGGGCGCCCGTCGTCTGGATGCCGTCGCCGGAATCCCCGGCAAAACGGATGATGACATTCTCAATTTCAAACATACCAAGAGACGGGTCTTGTACCCGGCCCCTGGATTTTCTATAGCTCATCTGCCTCATAGAAAAGTCCAACAATGGCGTATATTGTACTATGTTTGCAGAAATTTTACTACATAAAGTTACCACATAAAGTTACCAACACATAAAGTTACCACGCCAACGTCGTTCCCGCTTGCGCAGCGATGACGGCCAAGCGCAGGACTGACGGGGGGTGCGCCCGGGAAGGGACGGATAGTGTATCATTATCGCCGATACAGCAGCAGGACAATGTCCATGACCGAGGACCGAACCAACAATAACAGGGCTACTCCGGATTCACGCGCTTCGGACCCTTCCCAATTACCGCCATCTCCCGGCACCGGGTCGGCGTGGAACGTAACCGACCTGCCTGTACCACCCGATTTCAATTTCCGCAACGCGCT
This sequence comes from Gammaproteobacteria bacterium, assembly GCA_965116495.1. Lineage (GTDB taxonomy): Bacteria > Pseudomonadota > Gammaproteobacteria > Eutrophobiales > Eutrophobiaceae > JAAXHV01. The sequence continues at coordinate 3,304,289 of OZ220696.1, forward strand.
CAGGATCATCGGCCCGGGCGCCATCGTCCTGTCCATGTCCATCGGTCTTGGGGAGTGGGTACTGGGGCCCCTGGTCGTGACGCAATACGGTTTCACCATGCTCTGGGTGGTGACCGTCGCCATTATTTTGCAACTCGCCCTCAACCTGGAATTTATCCGCTACACGGTATATACGGGGGAACCCGTAATCAACGGGTTTTTGCGGCTTGCTCCCCATCCGCTGTTCTGGGGCGGGATATATATCCTGTTTTCCCTGTTTCATGCAGGCTGGCCGGCCTGGGCCGCGGCTTCTGCGGCGCCGTTATTTGCCGGTTTCACCGGCCATTTGCCGGGGCCGGGCGATGAATCGGTGATGCGCTGGCTGGGCATCATGAACCTGTTGATCTGCGCCGCCATCGTCGCGTTCGGCGGCAAGGTCGAGCGCACTTTGGAAATCGTCAACTGGTTCATGGTGTTGTTCGTGTTCGGTTTTCTATTGTTCGTCTGCCTGTTGCTCGTGCCTGCGGAAACCTGGTGGGCGGGGCTCCTGGGTTTCTTCGGTTTGACGCCCGGATACGAATTTCTGTTGATTCCGGAAAATGTCAGCTGGATATTGATCGGCGGTTTTGCCGCATTCGCCGGGGCGGGGGGCATGGCCAATCTGACCGTGAGCAATTACATGCGGGACAAGGGAATAGGCATGGGGCGCGAGGTCGGTTACATCCCGACCCTGGTAGGCGGCAGGAAGGTAGTGGTCTCACCCGTCGGAACTGTCTTCCCTGCGAACGGGACCAACATGGCGCGCTGGCGGGTGTGGTGGCAGTACGTGCGTTGTGACCAGGTAATGGTCTGGGCCGCGGGCTGTTTTGTCGGCATGTTCCTTAACTGTATCCTGGCGGCCCATGTCGTTCCCGCGGGGACGCAATTGAGCGGCCTGTCCATCGGCGCGTTCCAGGCCGAGTTCCTGGCCCGTGAAGGCGGCGAATTACTCGGTTTCGTTACCCTGATCAACGGTTTCTGGATACTGTTCGGCAGCCAGTTGGTGACTATCGACATGATGGCGCGTATCAATACCGATCTCATCTGGAGTATGAGCGGGCGCGTCAGGCGTATGGCCGGCAACGATATCCGGCGTCTGTATTATTGCCTGCTGGGCGCCTTCGTGCTGTGGGGTTGCATCGCCATCAACCTGGCCCAACCGAAGGTGCTGGTGCTGATTTCCTCCAACGTCGCCGGGTTTATCCTGGTCGTCAGCGCCGTGCATATCCTGCTGCTCAACCACATGGCCCTGCCCCGGGCCGTCAGGAGTCCCTGGTGGGCGCGCGGGCTGGTTGGCTGCACCGCCCTGTTCTACGGTTTCTTTTTCGTACAGAACCTGCTGGAACTTTTTGGGCGGTAATTCCCTGCGAAACGGTAGATACTTCATTGATTATCATCGTGCATTGGTGTACGCTAGGTGTATGTCACGCACTAACATAAATATTGATGATGAAGCCTGCGCGAAGATAATGCGCCGTTACCGGCTGGCGACAAAACGTGAAGCAGTCAACTTTGCGTTGCGTACCCTTGCGGCTGAACCCCTGAACATCGAAGAAGCGCGGCGCATGCGCGGGTCAGGTTGGGAAGGGGATCTTGACGAGATGCGAGCCAGCCGTCTGACGTGATACTGATCGACACGTCCGCGTGGATCGAATTTCTTCGGGATACAGGTTCTGCAGCCTGTAATCGTGTCGAAGCGCTACTTGAAGGCGAGATTGCAATTTGCGATGCAGTCCGGATGGAGGTTCTTGCCGGGGCACGAGATGAACGACACTTGCGCAGCTTGCAACGGCTTCTGGCGCGAGCTGTTGTGCTTTCGACGATACCGGCAGACTATGAAAGTGCCGCTGCACTTTATCGCCAATGCCGTCGGAAAGGAAACACAGTTCGCAAGTTGCTCGATTGTTTGATAAGCGCTGTCGCTATCCGCACAGGTGTACCCGTTCTTCATAACGACGTGGATTTTGATGTTCTTGGGAGTCATTCGGAACTGAGAATTGATCCGTGCCGATAAAACATGGTCACAGAATCAGGGTAAATTCGATTAAGACGCCCTTGGCTCAGGTGGATAGAGTGTCTGGCGTCGACCCAGGTGGTCGGGAATTTGAGTCTCTGAGGGTGCGCCGTATTTGTTATATTGTTGAACATGTCCATTAGTCGTCGAAACTTCATCAGGCAGTCAGGCCTTGCCCTCACTTTTGCCGTGGCAGGCAAGACGCTGCTGCTTACACCGCGCGAGGCTTACGCCAGGAGCGTACCCTTTTCAGTCCTGGGCCGGGCGGAAGTCGATTCCCTGGAAGCGATCTGTGAACGTCTGCTATCCGGCGCCAGGGAAAACGGTGTCGCGTATTTTGTTGACCGCCAGTTGTCGCTCGACCCCAATGACAGCATGCTGTTCATCAAGTGTTTCAACCTGGAGCCGCCCTACCTGGACTTCTACCGGCCGGCGCTGGCGGAAATCAGCCGGGTGAGCAAAACGGTTTATGGCGCGGATATCGCTGAACTCGACCAGGGCGGTGCCAAATCCCTGATTGAATCATTGCGTGATGGAAACGTGCCGGACTGGAACGGTCCGCCGCCGCCGCTGGTTTATCACGCGCTTCGCAATGACGCCGTGGACGTGGTGTACGGCACCATGGAAGGCTTTGCGGACCTGGGTGTTCCCTACCTGGCGCACATCAAACCGCCGCAGGCATGGTGACGTGAGAGGTCCCGAAAAAGTAGATGTGGTGGTAGTTGGCAGTGGCGCAGCCGGCAGTGTCTATGCGGCGATCTTCGCGGAAGCCGGGAAAAGCGTGCTGGTGTTGGAGAAAGGTCCGGACCGTAAACTGACCGATTTGTACAGTTCGCAGATCTGGGCCAGGCGCCTGAAATGGGGAGCGCCCCACGTATTTGAGGAGGGCAAGGACAGTATCTGGTACAACTTCAATGCCGGCCACGGCTTCGGCGGCGCGGCGATCCATCACTATGCCGTGTGGCCCAGGTACCATGAAGATGACATGCAGGAGCATACACTCTACGGCAAGGGACTGGACTGGCCGCTGGAGTATGAACAACTCCGTCCCTGGTACGATCAGGTCCAGGAAGACGTGGGCATGTCCGGCGATGCGGAAAAGGAAATCTGGCGGCCGCCGGGTGCGCCCTATCCGTTACCGCCCCTCCCCGTGTTCATACACGGTGAGGTCTTGGCGCGCGGTTTCGCCGCATTGGACTTGCGCACCTCACCCATCCCGGCGGCCATCCTGTCCCGGGACTACAAGGGGAGACCGGCCTGTATTTACGACAGTTGGTGTGATGCCGGATGCCCTACCGGCGCCCTGGCCAACCCCCTGGTTGAATATTTACCCAGAGCGGTAGCAGCCGGAGCCGTGATGCAGGCAGACAGTTACGTCACCCGGGTGTTAACGGACGGGGAGGGAGTGAGGGCCACGGGAGTAGAATACTATGACAAGGCCGGACAACGTCATGAGCAGTTGGCGGACGCGGTAGTGGTTGCCGCGTTTACCGTCGAAAACTGCCGTATCCTGCTGAACTCGGCGACTGATAGACACGACCGGGGCCTGGGGAATTCAAGCGGAAAGCTTGGCCGCTACCTGATGTCGCATCCTGCTGTCAATATCTTCGGCCTGTTCAAGGAGGAGACACACTGTTACCAGGGCGTGACCGGTGGACAGTTATTCAGCCAGGACGGCTTCGACAAGGAAAAGAGCAAGGATATTTTCGGCAGCAGGCAGTGGGAGATTGGTCTGGGTACAAAACCGAACGACCTGCTGGGTATCGCCATGAGCCGGGCAGACCTGTTCGGTAACGATTTGCATAAATTCGTCGAACGGGGTAGTCGCCACCTCGGCGCCATGGTCGGGGTCTGCGAATGCCTGCCCCATGAGGCTAACCGTATCGAGCTTGTCGATACCAAAGATAGCTTCGGTGTGCGTTTGGCTAGATCCACCTTCAACCTGGATGACTATGCCCGCAACCTCTGGCAGGAGACGGCTGACCTGGGCGTGAACATTTTCAAGGCCGCAGGGGCAACCGAAGCATGGCACGGTCCTCCGGGAGGCCAACACATCATGGGAGGAACCATCATGGGATTGGACAGGAAAACCTCTGTAACCAACGAGTATGCACAACTGCACGATGTGCCCAATGTCATCATCGGCGGACCCAGCGTCTTCCCTACCAGTTCCAGCGTGAATTCCACCTTCACTGCTCACGCGCTGGCATTACGCTCTGTCCGGCATATAGCCGAGCATTGGAGCGGGCTGATTGCCTGAAGCCAAGCCCTCGTCGTTCTGGCAAACGCCAGAATCCAGTCGAAAAACGCTTCGTTACAATGAAAAAAGCAGCTTGTCCCCTGGATTCCCGCTTGCACCGGAACGACGGACCGCGTTTTACGGCCAGATTCCTGCCATCTACGGCAGAATCCAAAAGTATGCGTTTGCCCCGGATTAAGTCAGGGTTTTCCTTTATTTTTGTTGAAGCTGTTTTATAATCAACAATCCCAATCGTAGCCAGGAGTTTAAGGAGACATGTTATGACTTTAAAACGTATTCTGTGTATCGCCCTGCTTTCTTCTACCTTTTTCGTACTCGGCAGAGGCGCCGTAGCGGCTGAATACGAAATTGATATAGAAGGTATGCACGCGGCAATCCAGTTCCGGATCATTCACCTGGGTTACAGTGTTTTGACCGGCCGCTTTAATGATTTCGGCGGCAGTTTCAGCTGGGATAAAGACGACCCGGGCGCTGCGTCGATTAATGTGACGATTAAAACAGCCAGTATCGATTCAAATCATGCTGAACGGGATAAGCACCTGCGCGAAGCGGATTTTCTGGACGTGGAAAAATACCCGGAAGCGACCTTCGAGAGCACGAAGTACAACGGTGACGCCGCCGGCGGCAAGCTGGATGGAATTCTGACCCTGCACGGTGTGAGCAAACCCATCACGATAGATGTTGAATACATCGGCGAAGGAGATGATCCCTGGGGCGGTTACCGCGCTGGTTTTGAGGGTAATGTGACATTACGCCGTTCGGATTTCGGCATGATGTATGAACTCGGCCCCAGGTCGGACGAGATGGAACTGGACCTGTATATCGAGGGCGTCAGAAAGTAACGGCGCCGGGTGCCTGCAGATTGATGACGGACCGATGGATTCCGGCATTCGCCGGGATGACGGTTTCGCCGGGATGACGGTTTCGTGGGAATGATGGTTTCGTGGGAATGACGGACGTGACTGTTTAATGTTGATCAAAAACACACTGTCCCGGTTCGGCCTGTTCAGCAGGTTACTGCACTGGTTGATCGCTATCCTCATCCTCGGCCTGATCTGGCTGGGCTGGTATATGGTGGATTTGACCTACTATGACAAGTGGTATAACGATTCGCTGCATTACCATAAGTCACTGGGTATCCTGGCTTTGGCACTGGCGCTGTTCAAACTGGGTTGGCAGAGATATACCCCTGCACCTGACCCGTTAGCTGATTTACAAACCTGGGAAAAGAGCGGGGCCACGCTCATGCACTACGTCTTGTGGGGCATGATATTACTAATTCCTGTTACCGGCTATCTTATCTCCACTTCCGCGGGAAAACCCATCCAGTTGTTCAGCTGGTTTACACTGCCCGCAGTCATTGACGTGGATGAGGAACTCAGGGATCTCGCCATAGCTGTACACTTCTACCTGGCATACGCAACCCTGTTCCTGGTTCTGGGGCATGCCGGCGCAGCGTTAAAACATCATTTCATCAACAAGGACGACACGCTCAAACGCATGTTGTGGAAGTGAGGGTTCGCAGCCGGGGACAGAATTCAATTCTGTCCCCAAACTCAGTCTTCCCTGTCCATTTACGCGAATCACCCCTGGCCCAGGGCCAGGTAACAGACCAGCGTGATCACGACCGCCAGTATCAGGTTCAGCACGAATCCCCCTTGCACCATTTCTTTGATTGTGACGTGGCCCGTGCCGAATACAATGGCATTGGGGACGGTAGCAACCGGCAGCATGAAGGCGCAGGATGCTGACATTGCTGCCGGGATCATCATCAACTCGGGGGCGACGCCAACGGCCATAGCGGTTGCCGCGAAGATAGGCATCAGCAACGTGGTCGTTGCCGTATTGGAGGTAATCTCGGTCAGAAACGTCACGCCCAGGCAAATGCACAGAAGCAGCACGGGCACGGGAAACATGGCCAGGACGGCCAGTTTTTGCGCGATCAGTTCTGCCAGACCGCTGGATGAAAACGCCTTGGCAATGGTAATGCCGCTGGCGAAAAGAATTAACATGCCCCAGGGAATATCTACAGCCGTTTTCCAGTCCAGCAACCGGTCCCCCTTGCCGGACGGCAAAATAAACATGACAAGCACGGCAGCCAGCGCCACGGTGGCATCGCCCACTCCGGGGGTTCCCAGCAGACCTGACCAGCCGCCGAACGGCTCGGAACGCGTTATCCATAATACTATCGTGGTTCCGAACACCGCCAGGACGCGTATTTCATTCACCTGCCACGCATCGGCTTTCGGCAGGACCAGGGTTTCTTTCCAGGTAACGTTGCGGGTCAGCCACAATGCCATCAGCGGCAGGCCGCATGCGACGACCGGGAGACCGATCTTCATCCAGTCCAGAAACGTGTATTCAAGACCGGTGAACTCGGAATAAATACCTGAGAATATGATGTTGGGCGGCGTGCCTATCAGGGTTGCAACACCCCCCAGCGAGGAAGAATGGGCGAGACCCAGAACGACGGCAATAGCCAGCGCCTTGTCCTCCACCTGTTTGAGTACCGCCAGGGCAATCGGGATCAGGATCAGGGTCGTGGCCGTATTGCTGATCCACATGGACAACGATGCCCCGGTCAACATGAAGGCAAACACGATGCGTTTCCCGCTGCCGCCGACCGTATGCAGAATAGCCAGGGCAAAGCGCCTGTGCACACCGGACCGTTCCAGGGATTTTGCCAGCATGAAACCGCCCATCAACAGCAGTATCACCGGGCTGCCCAGGCCCGCCGCCGCTTCCTTGTGGGTCAGGACGTTGGTTAGCGGGAAGGCAAAAAACGGGATCAATGAGGTCGCCGGTATCGGTATGGTTTCCGTGACCCACCAGGTAGCGGTCAGCAGGGTTATCGCCGCGGTCATGGCAATCGCGTACTCAATATCAAAATAACGCAACAGGAAGAACAACAGGATGGATAACAAGGGGGCCGCAAATAACGCGATTGATTTGATTTTCATTCTTATAATTCCTGATATCCTGGCTATTTTCTATTACATTATATTATCAGGGGTATTTGGGAGATCATAAAATGCTGTTTACTCGTCGTGCATTCATAGGCGCCGCGTCGGCTACCTCCGCGTTGCTGGCCGGCGCCTCAACCGCAAAACCGGCTTCTTCGTCACAGGATCCCCCCGCCGACAGTGATTATCTTCACGTATCGATTGACGCCATGAATTACGCGCTCAAATATATCCTGCTTACACTGTTGCTGACTCCGTACACTCCGCCCGCGGCAAGCCAGGAGTGTACGCCGGATGATTTTCCCGAACATTATATGCAGGTCTACGATAACCGGGGACTGCTTGACCGGTGCTACCAGCAACTCATCGATACCCTGGATGATGCCCGGGCCGTCCAGGCAGACCTGGTCGGCCTGATGGCCGGCAGATATCAACATGCCGGTTACAAAGTGGGACTCACGGACAGTAAAGCACAGGAAATGTTTGGCATACCCCAACCGCTGGTCGGCGTCCTGTTCAAGGAAATGCTGCTACCGGACGGGGCTGTTATCGCGCTGGATTCCGCCACGTCGCTGCTGGTGGAACTGGACCTGCTGGCGCGGGTAAACTCGGCTGAGATTAACCAGGCCGTATCAATTGAAGACGTAGCCCGGCATATTGATGCGATCATCCCGTTCATTGAATTGCCCGACGCGTTATTCAGGCTTGATGGCGGCAACGCGGCAGCGCTGTTACTGGCCGGCAACGTAGGATCCAGGTGGGGCGTCACCGGTATCCCCGTAACAGTAATTAACGCGCAGGACCTGGTCGAATATCTCCCCGCTATGACATTTCACCTGGAGACGGAAACGGGAGCTATATTACGCCAGGGGCAGGGAAACCAGATTTTGGGACATCCATTAAATTCAATCCTGTTTTTATTGGAGGAACTGGTCCTGAGAAATGAAACACTGAAGCCCGGGCAGGTAATCAGCCTGGGCGCTATCGGCGGACCGGTGAAGGCAGAGCAGGGCAGGCGTTATACGGCGAAATATTCCGGTTATGGTGAGAAGGGATTCAGCGTATCCGTCACAATCCGATAGCCGTAGCGCGTCAAATTATCCGTAACAGTTCTTCCGACGTCATCACCCGGGCGGTCCAGTCATCCAGGATCTCGAAGTAGATTTCCGAATGGTGTTCCCAGGGCGCCGCGCCGGTGCAGTCCTTGATGACCACTGTCGGAATGTCCCGGGCAAAGGCATCTCTTGCGGTGCTGCTGACGGCATTATTCACACTCAAACCACATAACAGCAAAACATCGATTTCCAGGGATTTCAGTATGTCAGGGAGACCGTCTCCCCAGAATGCGCTGGGACGGTTACGCCTGATAAAAATATCCGAGTCCCGTGTGTGCAGGCGGCTGTCCCATTCCATCCACCTGGAACCCGTGCAAAAATACCCCTGTTTCACGAGAGGATTATCCTTCAGCAGTCCTGCATCCGAAAGGTCATCGGCCAGGACATAACTGGAATAAACAATGGGCAGGCGCTTGTCTCTCAGGGTTGTTACCAGGCCGTTTACGTTCTCGATTAATGAAGCCGCTGCAACATTTTTCAGGGGACCATCGGCGCTGGTAAAGAGTTCCTGCAGGTCCAGGACCAGCGCCAGTAGCCGCGAATTTTCCAGGCTGAACTGCATGAATGAGGGTAAACCCCGGCAGCAGAAAGGTTATTTTATCGCAAACGGCCGGGCAGGCGAGCCGGTTGCACCCTTGAACGGTATGGCGCCGAAAACAAAGGCGAATTCGTACACCTGGTCCTGTAACAAGGCGCTGAAATCTATGTTTTCCATGATATAGATACCGTTTTCCACCAGGAATTTCTGGTGGTTCGGGGCAAATTGTGTCGGGTCTGGTCCGGGTATGGCCTCGACCGCCCAATTATCCGTGCCGACCAGGATGACTTTTTTATCAACCACCCAGTCACCCGCCTTGTCCGTCAGGCCCGGTACGCAACTGTTGAATTTTTTATTGTCGGTCTTCCACAGGGTACCCCAGCCGGTGTAATAGAATAACGCGTCACCGGGCTGGATGGCGCTTTCATCCATTCTCTGTCTGTTCAGCGCTGCATGCAGGTCGCCAAGCGTGACTTCTTCCGTGCATTCCAGCATGCGCTGTTTTAACCCGGCGATGTCAATCAATATGCCGCGGGTAAAGATCGGTACGACATGTTCCACGCCCAGTTTACGGAACCCGCGCCCGGTGCCTATTTCTGCATGGCTGTGACCATTGTAGTAGCGTACCTCGTTCAGGTCTCCCGGTTTGCCGGTGACCGTCGCCATGTGGCTGAGCGAGTCGAATTGTGTCCCGTCCTGGGTGATATGTCCGGCGATATAGTCCTCATTCCAGGCCAGCCTGTTGTCTCCCATGGGTCCCCAGGAAGTGGCGCCCGGGACGGTCAGGGAGTATTTGCGGTGTTGCGGAGTCAGGTCGAACAGGGGCATGTCTTCCTCAAACACACGGCCCATGTCATAAATCTTTCCCTCGGTAATCAGGCCCGCAGCGGCCAGTACCTTGGCCGGCGTCAACCGGTTCAACGCGCCCAGCTGGTCGTCCGCTCCCCACTCAGAGGGCCACCATTTATGCTTTATGTCGTCAGCGGAATAGGATACATTTGCCAAAAGGCAACAACAGGCGATTGTCAGGATGATGTTTCTAATCATAATTGTTTACTAACAGAGATGAGTTCAGATATACAGTATAATCAGGAATTCCTAATTCGTAATTCCTAATTCGTAATTCCTAATTGGTTTTCATAGTGGTTAAACGGTTTCAGGACAAAACGGTATTGATACTGGGGGCTACCAGCGGGGTCGGCCGGACTACGGCCCTGCTGTTCGCCGGAGAAGGCGCCAACGTGGTGATCGGGGGCCGCAACGCGGACGGCGGCAACGAGGTGGTGCGTTCCATCGAAGCGATGGATGGCAACGGTCTGTACGTGCAGACGGATGTCACCGACCTGGGCGCGATGCAGAATGCAGTGGACAGGACAGTCGGCACGTTCGGGGGGTTGAACGTAGCGTTCAATAATGCCGGGCTGGCCGGTACGGGAAACAAGACGGCCGATGAGAGCGAGGCAGACTGGCTGGATATGGTCAATACCAAGTTGAACGGCGTATGGCGCGGGATGAAATGCCAGATACCGGCCATACTCGAGTCCGGTGGCGGATCGATTGTCAACATGGCGGGTAACTGGGGCCTGATAGGGTTTCCCACCTACGCCGCGTACTGTGCCGCGGCCCACGGGGTCATGGGTCTGACCAGGGCGTCAGCCATGGAATACGTGGGCGCCGGGATCAGGATCAACGCGGTTTGCCCAGGCGCGGTGGATGCGCCGATCCTGGACCGCATGACCGGCGGCACCGAGGAGGTCAAGAACAGTTTTGCCCAATCACTCCCCGTTGGCCGGCTTTGCAGCCAGGGAGACATCGCCGATGCCGTGTTATGGCTGGCTTCCGATGCTGCATCCTATGTCAACGGAACCGGCCTGGTGCTGGACGGAGGAGGGAGTCCTTAACCTCTACTGCTGGATTTCCGATTTCCCTCTATTTTTCCCTTGACAAAGTTATCATTTATGATAACCTGCTCATATGTCATGGAAGATCACGTTTTTCAACCCCAAGGTCAAAGAGGAGACTTTGAAATTCCCTGACGGGATATTGAGTATTGGCCAATCTTCTCCATATTCTTGATATCATCGAAGAATTTGGTCCTGATGTAGGAAAACCATATACGGCTTCAATGGGTCATGGTCTTTTCGAAATAAGGGCAAGAGGCAGGGAAGGTATAGGACGCTCCCTGTTTTGTACTGTTAAGGGTAAAGAAGTAATTATTCTGAAATCCTTTATAAAGAAAACGCAAAAGACTCCTCAGAAAGAGATCGAGATAGCCCGTAAACGCATGAAAGAAATTTAAAATGGCAAGACCAACGTACAAATCATTCAAGACTGAAGCATTTAAGAAAAAAGGAGTAAAAGAGACGTATGCTGAGCTTGCCCCAGCTTATGAAGTCCGCAAAAAAATCATTGCCTTGCGTAAAAAAGCGGGCTACACGCAGGAACAAATAGCAGAGAAGCTACATACAAGCAAAAGCAATATTTCTCGTTTGGAAAGCGTTAATTCCAACATCTCCCCAAAACTATCAACCCTTACGGATTATGCTGAAGCAATGGGTTACAAGCTGAAAATAGATTTTGTTCCAGCAAGGCGTTCCGGAAGATAAAAACCTGTCCCTCTAGAGGTTCTGTTTCAGATCATCTACCGGCTTCAGCCAGTCCTCGTCCATGCTCACCCGCGTCTTTCCCCAGCCTTCCTCGTAGTTGCAGAGGATCTGCTGGGTCAGCGCGGTATGGGTTAACTTCCACTCACCGTTGAGCCTGATCATCTCGTCGTCATAGTAACCGGCGACCCAGACCGGGTCGTATTCCTTTGTCCTGGAGTTATGTACCGTGGCGGCTTCAAACAGGTACCAGCGCGCCGTGGCCGTGCAGCAGTCATCCGCGACCTCTATCCTGATGGGAATCAGGCAGTGGAACATCCAGGTGAACGGGTTGACTTCCAGGAATGTGCGAATCTCGTCGCGCCCCTTTAACACCGTATCCCAGTTGGTGAATTCCATGACCCCATCCTCAGTGTACAGGTCGACGAACATGTCGATATCCATCTGCGGGTCGGCAGCTACCGCGGACTGCTGTTTAAGGTGTCTTATCTCCTCCATGGCTTCCAGTCTTTCAAGGCGCTTCAACAGATCATCGATCTTGTGAGATTCAGTCATGGCATTATCCTTCCTGTTCTCTACAACACATCAAGTTCATGGAAACTATAGTATAGTCATACAGGTCTAACGTACCTTATCCCTCATCCTCGGCATTAAATGATCGGCAAAAAGCTGTTGCGTACGCAGCGCCTGTTCCCGTTCCAGGCCGCCGTAATGACTGATGATTATTGCCTCGTCAAACCGGAAATCCTCGTACAATTCTTCCATCTTGTCTCCGACTGACTCCGGTGTCCCTACCAAAACAATGTCATTTTCGATCAATTCTTCGTATTCCATTCTGCCGATGCTGGGCATGTAGTCCATGGTGTAGAACTTGTAGCCGGCGCTGATCAAACGTTCCCGTTCTGCATCATTTGTCGGCATGATCGTCAACTGGGGTGCGACGTTATAACGGACAAAGTTCACTGCAGCCTCCCTGGCTTCGTTGTGTGCGGTAGCTTCGTCCTCGTGCAGGTAGATCGCCTTGATGAAGCCGACGCTGGGCGTGGTGCCAGCGGCTGTACAGGCGTCCCGGTACACGTTGACGGCATCCTTGAACGCGATGCTGGGCGCCGGACCGCCGACGACGATGCCCCATTCCTTTTGCGCAGCCATAGTAAACCACTTGGCGCTGGTGCCCACCTGGTAGATTTTGGGATAAGGTTTCTGCACGGGTTTCGGCACAACACTGACGTCCTTGACATTGAAATACTTGCCATTGTAGGAAAAGCGCTCTTCGGTCCAGGCCTTTTGCAGGATTTCCAGGCTTTCCATGTAGCGCCCCATACTTTCTTCCATGGGTATGTCAGCCGGACCGCACAACCAGGGATGGCCGCGTCCCACGCCGCACTCGATGCGCCCCCCGGTCAATATATCGACCATGGCAATCTCCCCGGCCAGGACCATGGGATTGTGCAATGGCAGGGTGTGACACAGGGCGCGAAAACGCAGGTTTTCGGTGCGCCCGGCCAGGTGGGTGAATACGGCCAGGGGGTTTGGATTTATCGCAAACTGTTCGTAAAAAGGGTGTTCCAGCGTGGTAAACACATGGAAACCGTTTTGGTCCGCGTGTATACCGAGCGCCAGCACATCTTCGATCAATTCAGCATGATCACGTCCGGGCGGGCATTGAAATTCGACATACGTGCCGAAGCGCAGGGGTGCAGTCATCAGTTTTTCCTTGTTTTGGTTTTTAGTAGTTGGTTCCAAGCCGACTTCCAATCCATTATACTATACTGACGAGAACCTGCGTGGAGGAGGAGGAGATGAGTGCAGCCGTAGTTGGAGAGCGCCGCTGGGCCAGGACTTATCCCTGGCTGGGTGAAGACCCCGTTCCGACCGAACCCTGTATTTCGGAGAACATCTATCACCAGGAGGTGGAGAAGGTGTTCAAAAAGGTCTGGCTGCACGTGGGCCGGGACAATGAATTACCCGAACCCGGTTGCTACAAGCTCAAGCGGCTGGATTTTGCCAGTACCACGGTGTTGCTGATTCGGGGCAAAGACGGTGTAATAAGGGCATTCCATAACACCTGCTCCCACAGAGGGAACACGGTCGTGGTGCCGGAAGGCGAATGGGACAACTTCGGTCAGAAGGCGGCCTTCTCCTGCCGCTTCCATGCCTGGACCTACAACGATAAGGGCGAGCTTATCGGCGCCCAGGAAGAAACCGGCATGCCGCCCTGTTTTCGCAAATCGGAAAACGGTCTGACGCCGATCAACTGCGATACCTGGGAAGGGTTCATCTTTATCAATCTGGATGAGAAGCCATCAGTTGGACTGCACGAGTACCTGGGGGAGATGGGCATACATTTTTCCGGTTTTCCCTACAGTGAAATCACCCACAATTTTGCCTATTACACGTACCTGAACTGCAACTGGAAGGTGGGACTGGATGCCTTTGCCGAAGCCTATCACGTGAACACCATCCATGCGGGCTCGTTCCCGGGCACATTTTCGACCGGATTGCAGATGATCAAGCTGTTGGGTGATCACCGCACCACCGCAGTCTGCTTCAACCCGCCCAAGGATGCACCGCCTGTGGCATCGCTGGCCCAGGCCAAAGCCAGGGGCTCACTGGTGAACAACGTCAGGGAAACGATACTGCCGCCTACCCTGAATGATGAGAAGCGCGACGATTATGCATTCGAGCTGAGCGTGTTCTTTCCGAACTGGCTGTTGCACGTATCTGAAGGTATCTGGTTCACCCACCAGTTCTGGCCCATCGGCTATGACCAGTGCCTGTGGGAAGGCAAGTATAACGTCATGGAACCGACTACCAACAGTGAGAAATGGGCGCTGGAACACGCCATGGTGGTGCAGCGCAACGCCTGGCTGGAAGATACGGCAACCATGGAGGGGACTTTCTTTGCGCTGAATTCCGGCAGCAAGAAGCACATGAACCTGCATGATGAGGAAATCCTGGTCAGGCACGGTTATCACGTTCTGGAGAAATACCTGAACCAGGGAAACCCTTGATGAAACTGCTGCCGCAAGGGTTTGAAGAGCTGGAAACCTGGGCAGGCGCATGGGCCTTGCCCACCCAGAACATCCGCTGGGATAAACGGCTGGCGTCGACCAGGGAGGAGTTGAAAGCATTCTACAACGCCGTCGTACCCTACCTGGAACGCATCCTTGATCACGTGGACAAGTATCCTTTGGGGGGGTTACCGGAACAGTCTGCAAGACTGTTTGACCTGGCGCTCATGCACGCCGAAATCGCGCCCAACGTGGAACTGTATGACGGCGACCCGAATGTACCCCACAGTTTCGAGGAAAAACGCTTTATTGCCGTGCACGGCAATGACAGGCATTGACATGACTACAGATATTGAAAAACAGGTCGCCTGGTTGACGGCGAACGAACACATCAGGAGCGTCATAGCGAGATACGCAAAAGCGGGGGATGATCAAAACAATCCCGAACAGATGCGCCAGGTGCTGGCGGAAGACGCCATCTGGGAAGCGAAGGGGTTCGGGAAGTTTACCGGCAGGGACGTCATTGCCGAGGAATTATCGAAGATCGGCCAGGAGATGATCGTCTGGTCGTTGCACTATCCGGTTTCCCCCATAATCGATATCGCAGACGATCTCAACACGGCCCACGCCTTCTGGTGGTTGTGGGAACTGACGACCATGCGCGACGAGGAAGGCGACGAGGAAAGCAACTGGCTGGCGGCTACCTACGAATGTGATTTCATCCGGGCCGCTGACGGCTGGAAGATAAAACACCTGATACTGGAGGTAAAAAAAGTCGTTCCATACCAGGATGTACCCAGTGAAATAGCACCCTGATCCTTTTGAAGGAGGTTCTCCCATGGCTGTTAAAGCAGACGAATACATCCGCATTGATCGAACCCGGCAACTGGGCGAGGAACCCGAGACGGGACACAACCGCTGGCACCCGGATATCAAACCGGTAGCCGAGGTCGACCCGGGCCAGGTCATCGGCATGGAAACGCGGGATGCCCTTGACGGGCAATACAATCATGCAACCACGGCTGCACAGGTAGCCGACTCCAACCTGAACCTGGTGCATCCTCTGACCGGTCCCGTTTATGTTAACGGCGCCGAACTCGGTGACATCCTGGAAGTCAAGGTCCTTGAAGTGGCGCCGGAACCGTTCGGCTTTACCGTGCAGGTGCCGGGTTTCGGCTTCCTGCGCGACCTGTTCACGGAACCTTATATCATCCACTGGGATATCGCCAATGGTTTCGCCACTTCGGCGGATTTGCCCGGCGTGAAAATCCCGGGCGCGCCTTTCATGGGTGTCATGGGCACGGCGCCGTCCCATGAACTGCTGGAAGAGATCAACAGGCGGGAAGCCGACTTACAGGCCCGCGGGGGCATGGTCCTGCTACCCGACACGGCCGATGCCGTTCCCCGGGAACCGGGCATTGCTGCCAAGGCCGTACGCACCATTGCCCCCCATGAAACCGGCGGTAACGTGGATATCAAACAGTTGACAGCCGGCACCACGGTACGCTTCCCCGTGTATACGCCGGGAGCCCTGTTCTCGGTGGGTGATTCCCATTTCGCCCAGGGGGACAATGAAAGTTGCGGCACCGCGGTGGAGATGAGCGCGACGTTTTACGGCTCTTTCAAGCTGCTGAAAGGGGAAGCGGCGAAACGCAATATAACGGACTTGCAGTTCTACCGGGATGATTACTTCACAGAGCCGGAGATGGCGGTTCCGCAACGCTTCTTTGCGACCACCGGCCAGTCCTTCAGCAAAGACGGACGGGCGGAATCGGAGGAGACCACCCTGGCGGCGCGCAATGCCTTGCTTAACATGATCGAATACCTGGTCAGCGAACGGGGTTACAGCGAGCAGCAGGCGTACGCGATATGCAGCGTTGCGGTGGACCTGAGGATATCGGAAATGGTGGACGTGCCAAATTTTGTTGTCTCAGCCTTCCTGCCCCTGGATATCTTTACGGAATAAACAGCATGGCGGCGTCCGCCGATCAGGTAAGGCAGGCAATGCCCTTCACCACCCGCTATCCTGAACTGGGTACGGGCCCGGTGGATGTCAGGCCGATGATTGACCCGGAGTTGTTCGAACTGGAACGGGAGCGTATCTTCGGGCAGGCCTGGCTCTACGTAGCCCGGGCTGAAGAACTGGCCGAACCCGGCGACTATAAACTGCGCCGCCTGGATGTGGCGAATACCTCCGTGATTATCGTCCGGGACAAAAGCGGCGAAATTCATGCCTTCCATAATATCTGTACCCATCGCGGCAACAAGCTCATCCCGGAGCAGGACGCGCAATCACTGGGACATACTTCTACGCATAGCCTGACCTGCCGATTTCATGCCTGGACCTTCAATACCGATGGTACATTGCGAGGGGTGGCCCGCCAGGAGAGTTTTGCCGGCCTGGACAAATCCTGCCTGGGACTGAAGCGGATACACTGCGCCGAGTGGGAAGGCTTCATCTTTATCAACCTTGCCGAACAGCCACGGCAGAACCTGGTGGAGTACCTGGACGGCATGGCGGACCACTTCGCCGGATATCCGTACCACGAAGCGACCTTGCGGTTCCGTTACTCAGCCGTGTTGAACTGCAACTGGAAAGTGGCCCTGTATGCCTTTTCGGAGGCATATCATGTCCCCACCATTCACAAGGGCACGTTTCCCAGCCTGGCCAAACTGGAACATACCGAGATCAAGTGTTTCGGACCACACAGCACGTCCGGTATTTATGTGCCCCCGGTACCCGGTCTGGAACCGACCCCGGTAACGGCAAACCTTGGCGGCCGGCTGAGGACTTCGGAACGGCACAGACCTCACCTTGAGTTGTTGCCGGAAAACATCAACCGGGACAAACGGGGTGACTTCCAGTTTGAATTCCCCGTATTCTTCCCCAATTTTTTACTGCACCTGGGCGCGGGGAACGGTTATCCGGGTATGGCCTTTTTTACCCACCAGTTCTGGCCCATCTCAGTAGACA
Source organism: Gammaproteobacteria bacterium (assembly GCA_965116495.1). GTDB lineage: Bacteria > Pseudomonadota > Gammaproteobacteria > Eutrophobiales > Eutrophobiaceae > JAAXHV01. The sequence goes on from OZ220696.1 coordinate 3,321,788, forward strand.
GGACCCTGTGGGAAGGCACGAACTTTTTCAGGCCGCCGGAAACCGTCAGCGAACGGATTGCAATCGCGCATGTCAACGCGTTACACCGCAATGCCTGGCTGGAAGATACCTCGACCATGGAAGATACCTACCAGGCCCTGGCTTCCGGCGTCCTGGAAGAAATGGTCTTGATGGATGAGGAACTGATGATCAGGAACACCCATAAACACTGGCATGATTACATGGGTTTATGAGAGCTGTGACGACGTTGCCTGAACAGTTTTCCGGTTTGGATCCGTTTGTGGGGGCCTGGGCCTTTCCTGCCGAACTGCAGCGTTCACAACAGCGCTGGAACGCGGGTCCTGATGACTACCAGGAATTCTATGAGGCTATGTTGCCGGTGCTGGACCAGGTCTTGGAGTACCTGGATCAATTCAAGCCCGGGCAGGTCCCGGAACATGCATTGCCTCTTTATTACCTGGCCCTGGCGTTCGCCGAGGCCGCGCCCCATAACGAGTTGTACGAATGCAGCAATACCGTCCCGAACAGTTTTGACGCCCACCGGTTTGTCGCCGCTCACGGCGAAAATATCGACCGATAGAACTCCACCGTCATTCCCGCGCAAGCGGGAACCCAGGCTTTACGGGAATGACGGGAAGCTGAGACTACTCTTCGAAATTTCCGGCTATAGTGGCAAGGCCGCCATCGTAAATACCGCTGATGACTTCTTTGGCCTCGTCATCCGTTGCGCCCTCGGACATGAACGACGATGACCAGTTGATGGTTGTGCTCCCGGCATCTCCCACGGCCTCAAAAGTCGAACTGTAATCCTTGACCGGTAACGGACCCTCAATGATCGTGTAGGAATACCCGGTAGCCGTAGCGCCATCATGCCTTTCCTTGATCTGTGCCCCGTCCCCCAGGGTGAGAATCCGGTAGGTGGTGCCGTCCTCATCGCTGATTTCGCAGGTTTCAACAGCCGGGTGCCAGACGCTGATGGCACAGAAATCGCCCGCATATCCCCAGACATCGTCAAGCCCGGCATTGATGGTCATCGATTTACTGACCTCAAGCATCGGGGCTGGCTGCTCGCTGCTGCAACCTGATAGAATCAACAGCATTGCTGCTGGTAGAATAAGTTTGAATAGTTTCATGCTAAGCTCCTTTGTGTTATGGACTCAGGATATTTTTCCTGATTGCGGGATTATAGGGCAATACAATCAAGGATCATACAGGAAATTTCCCCGTTCCCGGTTGAAATAATGACATCAGAATTACATCGTCTCAATCTTGCTGAAGCCGCCCGGGGCATTGCCGGCGGCGTGTTTACCCCGGTTGACCTGGTGACCGCCTGTCTTGAACGGATTCATGCAAGAGAGGACCGGGTCAAGGCCTGGGCCTGGCTTGACCCCGACCAGGCGCTGGCCCGGGCACGCGCCTGTAATGGGCGGCCCGCAACAACGTCGTTGCACGGCATCCCCATCGGCATCAAGGATATTATCGATACGGCAGACATGCCGACCTGTTACGGGTCACAGGTTTTTCAGGGACATTACCCCGCTGAAGACGCAGAGTGCATCCGCCTGTTGAAACAGGCAGGGGCGGTTATCATGGGGAAAACCGTGACCACTGAGTTTGCTTTTTATGCGCCGGGTAAAACCGCCAATCCCCATGCCCTGGACCACACGCCGGGCGGGTCTTCGAGCGGTTCCGCGGCAGCAGTGGCTGATTTTCATGTGCCGCTTGCCCTGGGCACGCAAACTTCGGGTTCCATCATCCGGCCGGCAAGTTTTAACGGTGTTTTCGGCTGCAAGCCGACGTATAACTCTTATTCACTCGGCGGCATCCATCCCCTGGCGCCGGAACTCGATACCCTGGGGGCGTTCAGCCGTGCGCCTTTTGACCTTGCCCTGTTGCATGGCGTGTTGGCGCAACAGGAAACCAGGACGCCGGGCGCAGTACGGCCTGCTACGGTTGCCGTTGTCCGCACCCCGGCCTGGGATGACGCCGCTGCCGAGGTACAGGACAGTATGCTTGACTTCGCTGGACGGCTACGGCAGGCGGGCATTGACGTGGTTGAAGCGGATGAAGACCTGCTGAACGGCATGATGGAAGTACAGCAGGCATACCTTGCCCGCGGCGCCGCGGCCTCCCTGGGACATATTACGGATCGGCACCCGGACCAGGTGCGCCCGCAGACCCGGAACCTGGTTGTGGAGGGCCGCCGGGTGGACAAGTCATTTGATGCCGGGCTGAATGACGCCCTGGCCAGGGGAGAGCGTTTCCTGTCAGGCGTTTTTTCCCGGGCAGACCTGGTCATAACCCCCGGTGCACCGGGCGGCGCACCGGCGGGCCTGCACAATACCGGCAACCCCATGTTCAACAGGATCTGGACTTTTCTGCAGACCCCCTGTATGAATCTGCCGCTGACAAAAAGCGCTAACGGACTGCCCATCGGCATACAACTGGTGTGCAACAGGCAGGAAGATGAACGGTTATTTGCTTACTCGGCTTACCTGCAGAATTTAACCAGGTATGATATTGAACAACCTTGAGGGAGAGTGATAATGACAACCTTGAACACCAGAGACATTCCATTGAGCCGGGAACAACGGCAGTGGTACCAGGCTGCCTGCGATAAAATTGACCTGGCGCGCCTGAAGCAACTGATCTTCGACCTGACTGCCAAACACAGTCCCACCGGCGCCGAGCGGGAGGCCTGTGAATTCATGACCGAGTACCTGAACAGCGTGGGGATCAGGGCGCATTATCAACCGATTACGGATATCTCGGGCAACTGTTACGGCCGGGTAAAAGGATCGGGCGATGGTCCCACGCTGATGCTGTACGCCCCTGTCGACACACTGCTGGAAGGGGACCCGGAACAGGATTTGCCCCACGCCGGCCCGGAGCACCGGGCCGACATGCGGCCCGAGCCGTATATCGACGGCGACCTGGTCATCGGCCTGGGCGCCTCCAACCCGAAATCCATGGTCGCCCTGTTGACGGAGGCATTGACCTGTGTTGTGGAAGCGGAGGTGGAGTTGAAAGGCGATGTGGTCATCGCCACGGCAGGCGGGGGGATGCCCTGGATTGTTCCAGAACGCAACCACACGGGCATCAGCAACGGCGTGAACCACCTGCTGTCCCACGGCGTAACCGCGGATTTCGGCGTCATCTGCAAACCTTGGGATGATATTTATTATGAACACCCGGGCATGGTCTGGTTCAAGGTAACCGTCTGGGGGACCATGGGTTACGCCGGCATTCCCCGCGGGGTGCCGGGCTTCCGCAGCTCGATCATTCCCGCAGCAAAAGTTATCCTGGACCTGGAGGAATGGTTGATAGAGTACCCGGATAAACATACCAGCGACCAGGTAAAACCTGAAGGCTGGATTTCCGCGTTACGCTGCGGCTGGCCTGATAAACCCGCGTTTCCCGGCGCGGCGACTGAAATCTGGCTCGATGTGCGCACCAGTCCCCTGCAGAAGGCGGCCCAGGTTGAGCGGGAATTCGACCAGGTCATGAAAGCCATCCTGGACAAACATCCTGAGGTGGAGGCGGAATGGGAGACCGTCGTGACCTGTGACGCAGCGTCGACCGACCCGGATCACTGGGTGGTGCAGTCTGCCCTGCGGGCCTGGCAGGAAGTGCACGGCAAACCGTATCCCGGCGCCCCGCACATGGCGGGACAGACAGATGCCGCAACCATCAACCGGACCGGTTTCCCCCTGGTGCGTATAGGCTATGCCTGGCTGAGTGAAGCCGATACACCGGCGGAATTTACCGAGGGTCTGGGCGGCATGGGTGTCATCCGGGTACCCGATTTGGAAATTTCCATCAAGGAAGCGATCTATACTGTTATTGATTCCTGTACCCGGACGCGGGCGGAAGTCGGACTGACAGATTGAGAAACTGCTGCCGAGGAGGAGACAAATGCCATTAACCGACCTGCATCACGTGGCGTTGAGAACAAAGGACCTTACGGCCAGTGAACATTTCTACACGCAAGTGCTCGGTATGGAAAAAGTGGACCGGCCGGATTTCGATTTCCCGGGCGCCTGGTTACAGATGGGGGAGACCATGTTTCACCTGATGGCCGGCTACGCAGCCCTGGGCCCGGACGGCGAAATTTCCCGCGGTAGCGGCGCCGTCGACCACCTGGCAATCAAGGCGCAGGGTTTTGATGAGATGCGTGATAAATTCGAAGGATCGGGTATCACGTACAAGGAAAACAATATACCGGATTTCGCTATCTGGCAGCTGTTTGTCAACGACCCGGACGGCGTCATCATAGAATTGAATTTCCACTGCGCCGACGAACCGCAAGGGTCCCGGGGACCGGGACGCGCCACGCTGAGCAAGACCACCTGACTCTGTTATCTGGGTGAACAGGGGACAGGTTTGAAATCTGTCCCCGGCTGTTATTCATCAACAGTTATATAAATATACCCGTCTTCCCCCAGCCGGGTTTCGTACCTGTCCAGCGGTATCACGCAGGGGGGGTCGACGGGTTCTCCCGTCCTGATTTCGAATGAGCCTTCGTGGTACGGGCAGACGACCTCGTCGCCCCTGATTTCACCGTCGGACAGGAACGCCTGGCCGTGGGTACATACATCACTGGTGGCAAAGTATTTCCCTTCGAGGTTGTAGATGGCAACCGCGGTGTCGTCTTCCAGGTAGTGCTGCGTGACGGAGTTGGTCTCCAGTGCGTCATGCTTTATGGTTTTTACTTCAGGCATATCAGTTGGTATCGTAGGTTTCAAAGCGAAGTGGCGTAGGCTTATCGCCGTTCACCACCTCCGGCCAGGCACAGACCGACACCATCCAGGTCAGGTCCATTTCCGCCCTTAAATCAATATAATCCCCCGCCTTGGTAACAGGTCTGTCGATGAGCCACTCCCCCTCCTGGGAGTAGATCACCGTCATGAAGATATTGAAACAGGCAACCGATTGCAGGTAGTTCGGGTCAATCCCGAGTTTGCGGTATTCTTCCTGGATCGTGTCGCGACAGCCGTTCTCATCCGAGCCCAGGTACAACCTGCGTGCGGCGTTGGAGCAGAAACCGCCACCGGTGTAATGGTTGGCGGTCCTGTCGCCGGCAATTGTCCACATGTCATTCATGAGGTTGCTGCGGATAGTATCCCCTTCCTGCCATTTGTAGCGGCCGTGATGCCAGCTGGTGTAGACGCAATCCTGGAATTCGTTGGGGTCGCCGGATTTTACGGCAACAAAATCCGCCACCTGCTGTCCTTCCACGTCGATAATCCTCAGGGTTTGTCCTTTCCTTATATGTCCATGGCCGCCATGATGCGCCTGGATAGTGGTTGTATCGATCAATTTGCCCGGAGTATCACTCATATCTGCCACCTATTATGCTCAATAATTATAACCAGGGTCCCTGTTCAGGTTAGTATGGGAACCTCTGGATTAAGACACACAGAGTTACCTATAATACCTGATCCGTTGTTTTCTGTGATCCCGATATTGGACTGGACATGATAATCGAAGGCGAACACAGGCTGCCCTGTGAACTGGCAAGAGCATGGCAGGCCTTGAATGACCCCGGAGTACTGAAACTCTGTATCCCGGGTTGTGAAAGTATCGAAGCGGCAGGGGAAAACCGCTACGAGTGCCTGATAACGGCTAAGTACGGGCCGGTCAAGACAAGGTTTAAAACCGTCCTGGCGCTTACCAACATCGATGCGCCGTATTCCTACACGCTGGCCGGCGAGGGCAAGGGCGGCGTTGCCGGTTTCGGCAAGGGCAAGGCAGACGTTCAACTTGCACAGGACGGGGAGGATACGCTGCTGCGCTACCAGGCGGAGTTTTCCGTGGGCGGTAAACTCGCCCAGGTCGGGTCCAGGTTGATAGCATCAACGACGAAGAAGATGTCGAATGATTTCTTTTCCCGGTTTTCGGAAGAGATCAGCGGCGGGTAGATACATATTGAATTTAAATAAACTTTTTATTTAAATTCCAGGATTCATTATTTATACTTTAATGTTCACTGTCCTGGAATATTAAACATGGGGGTTTTGGCATGGGTAAGTTTAATGAAATCGCGCTGGACCTGATGAAACGCACCGCAGCTTACGTCCCGGATTTTGAGTTCGAGGGGGCGGATCCCGCTACGGCTGCAAAACCCTGGCAAGCGTGGCTCAAGGCGGAACTGGGGTTTCGCAATCACTGGTACCCGACGGAGGCCAGCCGCAACATCAGGGATGGCGAGCACAAGGCGATCAAGTTGCTGGGTGAGGATATTCTCTACCTGCGCCGGGCCGGCCGCCTGTACGCGATTGAAGACCGCTGCAGCCACCGCGGCACGCGCTTCTCGCAACGGCCCGTGTGTTATACGGACGATACCATTACCTGCTGGCACCACGCATTCACCTTTAACCTGGACGACGGCCGCATTCGCTGCCTGTTGAACGACCCCGACTCCTCCCTGGCCGGGCGCAAGGGGATAAAGAGCTACCCGGTGCGGGAAGTAAAAGGCGTAATTTTCACATTTGTCGGCGATATGAATCCGCCGCCGCCCCTGGAGCACGACGTACCCCCCGGGTTTTTTGACGAAGACATGGCGATCTGCGTGGCGGACCCGTACCTGGTAAATGCAAACTGGCGCCTGGGTTCGGAAGGCGGTTACGACCCGGGCCACCATTACATCCACAACTGGTCAAAATTCTCCATCAATTCACGCATACCCATGACCTTCGGCTGGGTGTCGAAGAAGGAAGCGGTGCTGGAGACCAGTATTTACGAGCTGATGGAAAACGGCCCGAAAGGATTTACCCGCCTGGCGGCGGAGACCAACATGTCCATGACTGCAAAAATACCCGGACGGAACGGCGGGGCGGATACCGATGTCATCCTGCCCATCGCCAAGGGCCAGTCCCCCCGGGAAATAGAAATTCTGGGACAGCACGCGTTCACCACCGAGGTCGGCGAGTGGCTACCCTGCGGGCTGAAGGTCAATCCATGGCCTTTCCCGGGGGTGGTTCACAACGAATACTACGTGCCGCGGGACGCCAACTCCCACTACTATTTCCAGTGCGGCTGGAAGCGCGTGGAAAATGAAGAGGAAGCCCGGGAATGGGCCGAAGGCGACTTGGGGCAGGTGCGCTGGAAAGTCCCTGTAGTCGATGACTTTACCATCCAGGATGCCGAGGCGCGGGAATACATCCACGAATTCTATGCCAGCGAAGACGGCTGGAACCAGGAGCAGACGGCCCGGTTCGATATCGAGCTGCTGATGTGGCGCGTGTTTGCCGGTGAGTATAGCCGCGGTATCCAGGAGGAAAAGCACACGAAAGGCCATTTCAAGAGATAAGAATCAATGGGTACGGTATTGCATATCGATTGCAGTGCTCGTGCTGTCAATTCGGTCAGCCGCAGGTTATCCCGGATTGTGGTTGATCAACTCCTGGAGGCGGAGCCGTCTGTCCGGGTGATCAGGCGGGACCTGGGCGCTTCGGCGCCTGCGCCCGTTAACGCGGTGGAGGCGAAAGCCTTTTTTACCCCGCCACCGGACAGGACCGGGGAGCAGGTCGGGGCGTTGGCAGATTCCGATGCCTTGACGGAGGAATTATTGCAGGCCGACACCTTGGTGCTGGGAACACCCATGTATAACTTTACGGTGCCGGCCAGCCTGAAAGCCTGGATCGATTACGTGGTCAGGCCCGGAAAGGCCTTCCGCCGGGTGGCCAACGGCCGGCTTGAGGGCCTGTGCGGAGGTAAAAAGGTCTATGTATGCACGGCCGGCAGCGGCAAGTCCAGGGGCACGGATATGGACCACTTGCGCCCGTACCTGGACACGATCTTTGCGTTTATCGGGATCACGGATGTCGTTTATTTCGATGCGGAGGGACTGGCATGGGGAGAGCAGGAACGGGAACGGTCGATAAATGCAGCAATCGAGAACATTCAACAGAATCTGTAAAATACACAGAACATACTTCCTGACAAGAGGAGAGACGGCATGTCGAAGATCAAGGGTCTAGGTTATATCGGTTGTGAGGTGACGGACTTTGATGCCTGGGACAGCCTGCTGGACACCGTGTATGGACTGGAGCGGCGTGCGGACAGCGGGGAATCGCTCCGGCACTACCGCATGGACGATAACCACCACAGGCTGGCGCTGCATAAATCGAACAGCAACAAATTGAAATACATCGGCTGGGAGGTCGAATTCCAGGGAGACCTGGATAACCTGGCCGCTGAACTGAGCGACAAGGGTATAGCGGTAGAAGCCGGCAGCGCGGCGTTACGCGAGGAGCGCGCCGTGATGGACCTGTTTGTGGTAAGCGGGCCTGATGATATCCGCCTGGAAATCTTTTTCGGCCCCGTGCAGGACTGCAAACCGTTTACGCCGAAGCGCGGGATGGAAGGTTACAATACCGGCGACCTGGGTATGGGACACATAGTGCTGGCTACGGCCGACCGGCCGGCCTCGGTAAAGTGGTACGAGGACAACCTGGGCTTCCGCCTGAGCGACCATATTTTCTGGGATGACATACAGGCGACCTTCCTGCATTGCAACCCGCGCCACCACAGCCTGGCCTTCATGAACCCTGTCGGCGGTATGAAGCCCGGCGACCTGGGTCATTTCATGTTCGAGAGCCTGTCGCTGAATGACTTGGGCCGCGCCTACGATATCGTCCATGAACACAAGGTGCCGCTGGCCTTGACGCTGGGACGGCATTCCAATGACCACATGATGTCGTTTTATATCTATTCCCCTTCCGGATGGTGGATCGAGTACGGCCACGGCGCCCGCCTCATTGATGATGCGGAGTGGGAACCCAAGTTTTACAATTCCCCGAAGATCTGGGGCCACGAGATGCTGCCGCCACCAGGCGAAGCAGTCGCAGGGGAACAGCATAAACGCTAAAAAGATTAATCCACAGATGACGCAGATTAACGCAGATAAAAAGATAAATCTTTGAAATATATAAGGTAAACGAATACTCATTTTAAACATTTTTACCAGGTCAGAATTAATGCGCACTATCATTTTGGTGCGAGCCCGCTGTTTTTTTAAGTGGTAAATCTGTCAGGAATCTTCAAACTCGATGAACCAACATAAACAATCTGCGTTAATCTGCGTCATCTGCGGATAAAATAAAAACCGTCATGTCTGAAGTTAAACACGCAAGAGTGATGATCCTGGGTTCGGGACCGGCCGGGTATTCCGCGGCGGTTTACGCGGCGCGGGCCAACCTGAATCCGGTGCTGATCACCGGGGTGGAGATGGGAGGCCAGTTGACTACCACCACCGACGTGGACAACTGGCCCGGCGACGTGGAAGGTTTGCAGGGGCCGGAACTGATGGAGCGGATGCGCCTGCATGCCGAGCGCTTCGAGACCGAAGTTATTTTCGATCACGTGCACCAGGTCGACCTTAGCGCAAGACCCTTCAGAATGCAGGGCGGTTCGGGCAGTTATAGTTGTGACGCCTTGATCATCGCCACCGGCGCCTCGGCGCGCTACCTCGGCCTGCCGTCCGAGCAGGCGTACATGGGGAAAGGAGTCAGCGCCTGCGCCACCTGCGATGGCTTCTTCTACCGGGGTGAGAAAGTCGCGGTGATCGGCGGCGGGAATACGGCAGCGGAAGAGGCGTTGTACCTCTCCAACATCGCAGATGAAGTCATCCTGGTGCATCGCCGGGACAAACTCCGGTCCGAGAAAATATTGCAGGACAGGCTTTTTGAGAAGGAGAGAACAGGCAATATCACCATTTACTGGGACCACGTGCTGGAGGAAGTGAAAGGGGATGAGGGCGGCGTCACCGGGATGCGCATCAGCAACGTCAAGTCGGAAAAAAAATCCGACCTGGAACTGAAAGGCGTATTTATCGCTATCGGGCACACGCCCAACACGGAAATCTTCGCCGGCCAACTGGAGATGAACAACGGTTACATCGTCATCAGGAGCGGCCTGAACGGTGATGCGACATCAACCAGCGTACCCGGCGTATTCGCCGCGGGCGATGTATCCGACCAGGTATACCGGCAGGCCGTTACCTCGGCCGGATTCGGTTGTATGGCCGCGCTGGACGCGGAGAAATTCCTGGATGAGTAAATACTGGAGAAAACAATGACAAATATCTGGAACCACCTGCAGGGAGTGGAATTCAAACAGACCTGGTACGACGCCGGGGGTGTCAGGACACGCGCCATCGAAGCAGGTGATGGCCCCCCGTTGATATTGCTGCACGGCACCGGCGGCCATGCGGAAGCCTACGTGAAAAATATCGAGGCCCATGCAGAGCATTTCCACGTCTATGCCATCGACATGGTGGGCCACGGCTACACCGACGCCCCAGACATCGGTTATCACATGCAGTGTTACGTGGACTTTATGAAAGACTTCCTGGACGCCATCGGCGCAGATAAAGCCCACATCTCGGGAGAATCCCTCGGCGCAACGGTCGCGTCCTGGTTCGCCCTGCAGTACCCGGACCGGGTCGGCAAGATCGTCATGAATACCGGTATGATGCTGCCGCCGGACGAGGCAGGCGCGGTGGAATTAAGAGATCTGCTGGAACGCAGCCGCAAGGCCGCCGGCTCACCGGACCGTAATGCGGTCAGGCAACGGATGCGCTGGCTGATGCACCGTGATGAGGACGTGACAGACGAGATCGTCGAAGTGCGCTACCGCATCTACCAGCAACCGGGCCGCGCCGCGGTGATCAGGAAGATCGCAGAGCAAAGCATCGGCGCACTGCTGGACCCGGTCGAGCAGGAAAAATGGTACAAACCGGAATTGCTGCAGCAGTTGCCCTGTCCCACACTGGTGTTGTGGACGCGTTACAACCCGGGCCAACTGGTACCGCTGGCGGAGCAGGGCGCCGCCCTGATTCCCGACAGCGAACTGGTGGTGCTGGAAAATTCCGCCCACTGGCCGCAGTGGGAGGAACCGGAAGCATTCAACAAGGCGCATATCGGGTACCTGCTAAAGTAACCCCGCAATATCATTTTGAAAACTGAGATGAGCGAAATCACCCGAAACCTGCTGGAAGAGACCCAGGACTATGTGGAACAGGCCAAGGCCAGGACAGCGCGGGCGCGCAAGCCCTGGCAGGTCTGGCTTGACGCGGAGTGGGGGTTTCGCAATTACTGGTACCCGGCGGCGTTGTCACGCCACCTGGACGAAGGGGACGCAAAAGGGATTGAACTGCTGGGAGAGGAAATCCTGCTCACCCGGCAGAACGGCAAACTACATGCCATGGAAGACCGCTGCCCGCACCGCGGCATCCGTTTCTCGGCCCGACCCCTGTTCTACACAAAGGAAACCCTGACCTGCTGGTACCACACCTGGACCTACGACCTGGAGGACGGCAGCCTGCGCACCATACTCAGCTCGCCGGATTCGAAGATGATAGGCAAGTGCAGTATCAAGATCTACCCGGTGGAAGAGCGCAAGGGCATCATCTTCATCTTCGTGGGCGATATTGAACCACCGCCCCTGTACTACGACCTGGCGCCCGGCCTGCTGGATGATAACGCTGTGGTTTATTGCGGCGAACCTTACGAGATCAACGCCAACTGGCGCCTCGGGTGTGAAAACGGTTACGACCCCGGCCACCAGTTCATCCACAATTGGTCGGAGATGTGCATCAACGCCGGGATGCACACCTCCTACGGATACACGTCCACCAGGGAAGCCGTGCTGGATACCACCCGTTACGTAGAAAATGAAGACGGCCCGAAAGGCTTTACCCGCAAGGTGGAGAAAACGGAATTCAAGCACGAAGCATTTATCCCCCTCAAGGACGGCGGGCGCAAGGACCTGGTCCTGCCCCTGGCCAGGGGCAAGTCTCCGGAGGAACTGGCGCAGTTGACTGATATCATCCGCCTGGGCACCGTCGGGCTGTGGATGCCCTGTTCGCTAAAGGTGACCACATTCCCGGCGCCCCAGTGCACCCACTACGAGTTCTATGTGCCGAAGAACAAGGACGTGCACATCTATTTCCAGTTCGGCGTGATCCACACCGACGACGAGGACGAAGCGGAACGCTGGCTGGGCGAAGACGGCCGGGTCATGTGGGAGGTGCCTGCAGTGGAGGGGTTTACCGTGGACGATGCCTTTGCCCGAGAACAACTGCATAAATACTATGCCGAGGAGGACGGGTGGCAGCGGGAACGGCTGTTCCAGCCGGACGTCGAACTGACCATGTGGCGCCGGTTTGCCAGCAAACATGCCCGCGGCATACAGACCGCCGATCATACCCGCGGCTACTTCAAACGGGACTGACCTTGGGTAATCCCTACGATGACCTGACCTACGGTGGTCGGCCGGTGGGGTTTGGCGAAAGACCGGCCATCGCCGTCGTCGATCTGCAGGTGGGATTTACTGATCCGCAGTATCCGCTGGGGGGACGCCCGCTGGTCGCGGCGGCCACGGAACATACCTCCCTGCTGGTCAGGGCGGCGCGCCAGAAAGGCGTACCCATCGCTTCCTGCGCCATGGCCTACAAGGACGCGGGAGACATGCCCCACTGGAAGATCCTGGCCATGTACGCAGGGTCCTTCTTCAAGGGGCACCCTGCCGTTGAACTGGACCCGCGCATCTACGATGCCGGCCATGACCTGGCTGTTATCAAAAGCGCGCCCTCCATCTTTTTTGCAACTCCCGTACACCAGTACTTCACCCGGCACAACGTGGACACGGTGATTGTCTGCGGCTGCATGACGGCAGGCTGTGTGCGCGCCTCCGTCATCGACAGCTTTTCCCACGGCTGGCGCACCATCGTCCCCGAGGAATGTGTGGGCGACGTGGACCAGGCGCCCCATGACGCCAACCTGCTGGACATGCGCCGGCGCTATGCCGACGTGTTGCCCCTGCAGGAGGTTATGGCTTATATTGACAACCTAGATTTGACACTTAATACAAATCCATGACAGATAACAAAACAAAAGTACTGGAAGGCAAGGCAACACCTCGGGGAAAGTATCCCCATGCCCGGCGCGCCGGGGACTACATCTTCATTTCCGGCACCAGCGCCAGGCAGGCCGATAATTCGGTCATCGGCGCACGGGCAGTGGACGCGATGGGCACATCGGAACTGGATATCCGGGCGCAGACCCGGGCGGTGTTGAATAATCTCGCCGATATACTGGCCAGCTTTGACGCAACCCTGGCGGACCTCACCGAAATAACGGCTTTTATTGTCAACATGAACGATTTTGCCGGGTATAATGAGGCCTATGCGGAAGTATTTGACTATGACGGCCCGGCCCGTACCACGGTGGCCGTGCACCAGTTGCCGCACCCGCTGTTAGCGATAGAAATAAAGGCCATTGCCTACAAACCTGAATAAGCTCAAGGGGGAGAGCAGATATGAATGATGGTCAGATTATTGCCGGATTTTTGGCGCCACACCCGCCCCACCTGGTTTACGGCGAAAACCCGCCGCAGAACGAACCCCGTTCCCAGGGCGGATGGGAACCGCTGAGGTGGGCTTACGAACATGCCCGCCGGAGCCTGGAAGAATTGAAACCGGACGTGCTGCTGGTGCATTCACCCCACTGGATCACCCAGCAGGGGCATCACTTCCTGGGGGTAAGGGACTTGAGCGGTAAATCCGTCGATCCCATATTCCCCAACCTGTTCCGTTACAAATTTGAACTGGAAGTAGACGTGGAACTGGCCGAGGCCTGCTGCGACGAGGCCGCGGACATGGGCCTGACGACCAAGATGATGCGCAACCCGAACTTCCGCGTGGACTACGGCACCATCACCACCTTGCACATGATCCGCCCGCAATGGGACATCCCGGTGGTCGGCATCTCCGCCAATAACTCCCCTTATTACCTGAGTATGGAAGAAGGCCTGGAAGAGATGGACATCCTGGGTAAAGCCACGCGCAAGGCCATCGAACAGACCGGACGGCGCGCGGTGTTGCTGGCGTCGAATACCCTGTGCCACTACCATTTCCACGAGGAACCGGTGCCGCCCGAGGACATGTCCCAGGAACATCCGCAGAATTATGCGGGCTACCTGTGGGACATGCGCATGATCGACCTGCTGCGGCAGGGAAAGATCGATGAAGTCTTCAAGGTGTTACCTCAGTTCATCGATGAAGCCTTTGCCGAGGTAAAATCCGGCGCCTTCACCTGGATGTTCGCCGCCATGGACTACCCCGAACTGCCGGGAGAACTCTACGGTTACGGCACGGTGATCGGCACCGGCAACGCAGTCATGGAATGGAACCTGATAAAGGCCGGCTTGGCCAAGGCTGCCTGATTAATGCTTAATCGTCATTCCTGCGAATGCAGGAATCCAGTGAAAAAACATTCCTTATTAAGGAGTTCTGTTGTCTACTGGATTCCCGCATGCGCGGGAATGACGCACGAAATAGCAAATGACGAACCATGATACGACATTATTTATAATGAACAGGTGAACCAACTATGAGCGCCGTTTCCGCCTTTCTGGTACCTGGCTCCCCCTTGCCCTACGTGCAGCGTGACAATCCGCCCTGGGGCGAAATTGCCGTTGCCATGGAAACCGCCGGCAAATCCCTGGCCGCCTCAGACCCGGACCTGATCGTCATCTATTCCACCCAGTGGATCGCGGTGCTGGACCAGTTGTGGCAGACCCGTGCGGTCCTGAAGGGCCTGCACGTTGATGAGAACTGGCACGAGTATGGCGACCTGCCGTTCGACATGAAGATCGACGTCGAATTTGCCGAACTGGCGTTGAAAAAGACTGCCGCAGCAGGAATCAAGGCCAAAGGCGTGGACTATGATCATTTCCCGGTGGACACCGGCGCCATCGTCGCGTCCAACTTCCTTAACCCGGGCGGTGACATCCCCCTGGCCATCACGTCCAATAACGTCTACCACGACTGGCAGATGACGGAATCCCTGGGCCGGGTCGCTGCCGAATCAGCAGCCAAACTCGACCGGAAACTGGCCGTAATCGGCGTAGGCGGCCTGTCCGGCTCCATCTACCGTCACGTAATCGACATCAGCGACGATAAAATCGCCGACCCCGCGGAGGATGAATGGAACAGGAAGATCCTGGCAATAATGGAGCAAGGCGACACGGAGACCTTGTTACAGACCTGCCACGACTATGCCGCCGCGGCCCGGGTGGACATGGGCTTCAAACACTTCGCATTCATCATGGGCGCCACCGGCGGCAACTTCAACGGCGCCACGGTGCATGCCTACGGCCCCCTGTACGGCAGTGGCGCCGCCGTCGTCGAATTCGACCTAAATTGAAAAAGAAGTATTCAACGTCTTAATCCCGACAGACGATTCCCTTTCTAACCGGCAATTGGTCGCGGTATTAACCGGCAATTAGTCGGAATACTAACCGGCAATTGGTCGCTATACTAACCGGCAATTAGTCGCTATACTAACCGGCAAATGGCCGCTGCTTATTCCATGCTTCCTCGCTTGCTGACACCCGTTATTCGTGAGGCAATGGCGGATACGCCGGTGATTTGTCTTTTGGGCCCGCGGCAGAGCGGGAAGACTACGCTCGTCCGGCAATTGGAACCGGAACGCGCTTATGTCAGTCTGGACGATAACAACTATTACCAGACTGCCACCTCAGACCCAGCCGAGTTTATGGCAAGTCTACCGGGTGTCGTCACTCTGGATGAAGTGCAGCGCGCTCCAATGCTGCTTCCCGCCATCAAGCGCGCCGTCGATGAAGATCGCCGCCCCGGTCGTTTCCTGCTTACCGGCTCAGCTAACCTGTTACTGCTGCCGAAAGTAACCGAATCCCTGGCAGGACGCATGGAGATTGTATGGTTGCAGCCGTTGACGGAAGCGGAAAAAATGCGTCAGCCTGGTCTTTTCGTGAACGCCCTGTTGGAAGGGGCGTTCAATACAGCTATCAGACCCGAAACGCAAACGATTGAACCGACATTGGCAGAACGACTGACGGCCGGTGGCTATCCCGAACCATTGGTCCGTTCACCGGTCCGAGCCCGCCAGTGGCGCCGGCAATACCTGCACACCATCATTGAACGGGACGTACAGGATGTGGCGCGGGTCAGAGACAGTCACGAATTGGCCCGCCTGTTGGAATTATTGGCCGTGCGTAGCGCCCAACTGTTCAATGCCAGTAACCTGGCGAACAGTCTTGGTTTGCATAGGGACACCGTGGAGCATTATGTCAGCGTGTTGGAGCGGTTGTTTCTCGTGCGTCGTCTGCCCGCCTGGCACCGTAACACCGGCAAACGACTCATCAAGTCTCCGAAATTGCACTTGGCCGATAGCGGACTCGCCGCTACCCTTGCTGGTCTCAGCGCGGAAGACTGGCTAGGCAAACGGGAACGGATGGGACACCTGTTGGAGTCATTCGTGGTTCAGCAGCTTATCGCCCAGGCTGCCTGGACCGATCCGGACCTTCGGTTCTGGCACTATCGTGACAAGGATCAGGTGGAAGTGGATGTAGTCATCACCCAGGGCAGGAAAACCTGGGGCATCGAAGTCAAAGCTGCTACCACCCTGAACCCAAAAGACGGGAAAGGACTCACTCGCCTCGCAGACTATTGCGGTAAGGACTTCAAACGCGGCATCCTGCTCTATACCGGGAAGGATATACTACCCCTGAGAGATAAACGCCTGCTCGCGGTGCCGGTCAGCGAACTTTGGAAGCGGTAAGCAACGCACTACTGAGGAATAGCAATGACAGGAAATATCCATCAAATTCCTGTAAGACAACATAATGATGACCGGATACGGCGCGCTGAGAGTTGGCTCAGGCGAAGCGAGCTAGCAGTCTGTCGGACTTGGGCGCCGCGAGTATCTTTGCAGACCACTTTTCAGGTCTTTTTGACGCGGCAAGGCGCACGTGCATGTTGCCTGAACCTATACATGTACAATATGGGGATGTACAGACCTCACCAGGCGCCTGTCCTGATGAAGGAATTCGGTAAGGTACTTATATCTCTTGTCGCAAATTTTGCGACAACTGCTACTGACTACGGTTCAACGTAGGTTTTCAACACGTTCCATGTATGCCAGCCCTCCAGCAGGGCATCCGGGTATCCACCGCTGGTTTCCCGCAGTTCTGCAGGAGGGAGATATTTCTTCGGCAATGGAAAGGCCTCGACGATATCCTCGTACGCAACGCCGCTCTGCTTCAATCGATCCGTTTCCGAGATCAACTCGGCCAGGTAGGTCTGGAATTTGAGCATGTGGGTCCTTATCCTGTCTTTCCCGGCCAGCACACCGCCGTGACCAGGGATGAGCACTTCAATGTCCAGCGTCTCGATGAGCCTGGCCATGGTCTGCAGGTACTCCTGCGCGTGCCCTTCTATAACCCAGGGAATACCCGACGGGCCCAGAATGAGGTTCCCGGTCCAGGCGATTTTCTCTTCGGGCAGGTAAACGATGCTGTCACCGGGCCCGCAGCCCATCCCGAAATAGTGGAACTGGACAATCCGCCCGCCCAGGTCCAGTTCCATGAATTCATCAAATACCTGGTCAGGCAGTCTCTTGGGCGCTGCCGCGTAAACGGCGGGATCATCCACCAGGGCGAGCAGGAATTCCTTCTCGAAATCAAACCGGGAATCTATCAAATCCCTGGTGATCCTGTGCGCGATTATGTGAGTTTCCTCCGGGAAGTAGCCATTGCCGAAAGTGTGGTCTCCATGGTAGTTCGTATTGAAAAGATAGTCGGGCGTGTCGCGTCCGGTGAGTGATTTCACGTTCGCCAGGATTTTCCCTGCCATATCTTCGTTGATGTGGGCATCCACTACCAGAACACTGTCGTCGCCGATAATGACGCCTGAATTATCGACCGGTTTTCGTGTTGAAATTAAGCCGTATACCCCGGGCCCGAATTCCTGCGGCAGTAATTCAACCCCCTCAGGCTTGATTTTCACGCCATGTATCTGAGGTAGATTCGGCGGGATAATTATCATGTCCCGGTCTTTCGGATGCAGCGCCGTTGTGCCTGCATCCAGCCCGGCCCGCGCCGTCGAAGCCAGTGCAAGCGCGCTAAAACAAACGTATATTAAAAATAGCCTCATCAGCCCACCCCTGTGACAGTCAGCGAAAAAAGATACTACACTGTTTCCATGTTCTTAATATATAGTAAATTGGGCCGGACCTGCATAACCATATATAACCAGAGGAGAATTGTCTTATGCATGATTCCAGTTTTACTCCCTCACACTATGTGGAAGGTACCTTATTTTAGTATAATTGAAATTTAGAGTTTGAATTATCCTAATATTACTGGTAGAATCTGTTCTCATGATTTATCGAGACCTAACTCCGGAACTAACCAGAGCAGCATCCCGAGCGCCTGCAATAACACTCACCGGCCCACGTCAGAGCGGCAAGACTACGTTGTGCAGGGAACTATTTCAAAATCATGCTTACCGAACGCTTGAAGCTCCGGATGAACGAGCGTTCGCGATGGAGGATCCCCGAGCATTTCTGGCACAATTCCCGGATGGCGCGGTGATCGACGAGATACAGCGCGTGCCCGAGTTACTCTCCTATCTGCAAGGTATCATCGACGATAATCCGGCGCCCGGACGCTGGATTCTCACCGGGTCGCAAAACTTCGCCCTGCTGGAATCGGTCAGCCAGTCATTGGCGGGACGAACCGAGGTACACCAGTTGCTGCCATTGACCTGGGACGAGATTATACGCTTTACCCGGCATCCCGAGCGTCTCGAAGAAGCCTTGTTCAGCGGCGGTTATCCACGTATATTCCATCAGGACCTAGAGCCATCGGCCTGGCTGCGATCCTATGTCACCACTTATCTCGAACGGGATGTACGAACACTCAGTAACGTCGGCGACCTCGTGACATTTCAACGTTTTGTAGAATTATGCGCCGGCCGCACAGCACAACTGCTCAATTATTCCTTCCTGGCCAACGACTGTGGTATCTCACAACCGAGTGCCAAGGCCTGGTTCAGCATTCTGGAAGCGAGTTTTATCGCCTTCCGACTGCCCGCGTTTAATGCCAGGCTACGCAAACGTCTCGTTAAGATGCCGAAACTGTACTTCTACGACACTGGCCTTGCCTGCTGGCTGCTGGGAATCCGCGAACCGCAACAGCTCCGCTCACACCCCCTGCGCGGCGCCATCTTTGAGACCTGGGTGGTTACGGAAATCCTGAAAAACCGCACCAATCGGGGTGAAACCCGGGGTCTCTCATTCTACCGGGACAGCAACGGCGCTGAAGTCGATCTTATTATCGAACAACCGGATGGTCTGACGCTGTTCGAAGTCAAGTCCTCCGCAACCCCATCGAAAAGGTTGTTTGACAGCGTCAAACGCGTTCGGCGGCATTTCCCTGATGCGCCTCAGCCTGATATGGCGGTTGTCTACGGCGGAGAGGAATTTCAACAGCGCGAAGACAGCCGGCTGATACCCTGGCGGATGCTGCGGACAGCAGCGCTACCTCATGCAGGCACCGCGTCCCCCAACATCTGAGGCAGGCGTGTAATCACACGACATGAAGCCTCGTATCCTGTATGTTAATCATACCTTTCTCTTGTAGTTTGTGAAGCCGGAATATTCCACTTGCAATTTTTTCCGTAAGCACTATATTGAACGTATGGATTTAAATTGTTTGCCATATTCTGTTTCAGCCAGCCTGTCGGCAGTCGCCTCCCTGCGTCTGCTCCTCCTGCCCTGCTAGGGCAGATACTTATACACACACAACTTTTCTCATTTTTACAGGCAAAATTTATCCTGATTCAGGAGCAGGACCATGACAGACAAGTTAATCATCTTCGATACCACCTTGCGTGACGGCGAGCAAAGTCCCGGCGCGTCCATGACCCGCGGCGAGAAAATGCGCATAGCCAGGGCACTGGAGAAACTGCGGGTGGACGTGATTGAGGCGGGCTTCCCGATTGCCAGCGGCGGGGATTTCGAGGCCGTCAGGTCCGTGGCGGAAATTATCACTGAGAGCTCTGTTTGCGGCCTGGCGCGTACCGGCTATGCGGACATCGACGCGGCGGCGGAGGCACTCAAGCCGGCGCGCTCGGCCCGTATCCATACGTTTATTGCCACTTCGCCCATCCACATGGAGCGCAAGTTGATGATGCAGCCGGATGAGGTGGTCGAAGCCGCGGTAAAAGCGGTGAAAAGGGCAAGAAAATATACCGATGACGTCGAATTTTCACCGGAGGACGCCGGACGTTCGGATCTCGATTTCCTGTGCCGGATCATCGAGGCGGTCATCGCCGCCGGCGCTACTACCGTCAACATCCCGGATACGGTGGGCTATAGCATCCCCACCCAGTTCGGGGAAGCCATAGGCAGTATCATCGAGCGGGTACCCAATTCCGACAAGGCGGTGTTTTCGGTACATTGCCACAACGACCTGGGCCTCGCCGTGGCCAATTCCCTGGCCGCGGTCATGCACGGCGCCAGGCAGGTGGAGTGCACCATCAACGGGCTGGGAGAGCGCGCGGGGAATGCCTCCCTGGAAGAGATTGTCATGGCGGTGAAGACGCGCAAGGATTATTTCCCTTGCAGTACCGGACTGGATACGACCGAGATCGTGAACTGCTCGAAACTGGTGTCGAACGTGACGGGTTTTCCGGTACAGCCGAACAAGGCCGTGGTCGGCGCCAACGCCTTTGCCCACGAAGCCGGCATTCACCAGGACGGCGTGATCAAGAGCCGGGAGACCTACGAGATCATGCGCGCCCAGGACGTCGGCTGGTCCACCAACCGCCTGGTCCTGGGTAAACATTCGGGCCGCAATGCCTTCCGCACCAGGTTAAAGGAAATCGGGTTTGAATTCTCCAGTGAAAAAGAACTGAACAGCGCCTTTACCAGGTTCAAGGACCTGGCGGACAAGAAACATGAAATTTATGACGAGGACCTCCAGGCTATTGTCACGGATAACATGCAGAGTGAAGAGGAAAAAATCAGGCTGGTCTCACTCAGGGTGGTAACGGAAACGGGCGAGACGCCGCAGGCTGAGTTGACCCTGTCTATTGACGGTGAGGAAACGCCGGGCATATCCCAGGGAGACGGTCCCGTCGATGCGGTTATCAAGGCTATAGAGAACCTGGTGTCCAGCGGCTGCGAATTACAGTTATTCTCGGTGAACAATATTACCGGGGGGACTGATTCACAGGGGGAGGTGACGATGCGCGTGAACAAGGACGGTCATGTCATAAACGGCCGGGGTTCGGATACGGACATCGTCGCGGCATCGGCAAAAGCGTATATCAACGCGATAAACCGGGCTTATTCCATCAGCCGCAAGATTCATCCCCAGGTATGAGTTTGACACCCCGACAACATCATTACCTGCACGCCCTCGGTATTGAGTTGTACAGGGTTCGGGAGAGGGAGAGTCTAAAGGGGACAGACCCCCGCTTACTACATGCGGGGGCAGGCTTGAAATCTGTCCCCGGTCACACACCGGATTTGAAATCTTCCCCCGCCCGTACATCGGAAACCGGCGAGATTGACGAGAACCATTCCGTCAGGGCAGGTGAGATTGCCGTGCAGCAGGGAGACGGGGAGGCGCTGGACTGGGAGGCCTTGCAGCGAAAGGTAGCCGGGTGTCGCCTGTGTCAACTGCATGAAGGCAGGACGCAGACGGTGTTTGGAGTGGGTGACGTGAATGCGGACTGGATGCTGATCGGTGAAGCGCCGGGCGCCGAGGAGGACCGGCGCGGCGAACCCTTCGTCGGCAGGGCGGGCAAGTTACTGGATTCCATGCTTCGGACAGTCGGCCTGGCCCGGGAAAAAGTATTTATTGCCAACATCCTGAAGTGTCGCCCGCCCAATAATCGCGACCCCAGGCCCGAGGAAGTCCTGGCCTGCGAGAATTATCTCGCACAACAGATAAATACTATCAAACCCAGGCTGATCCTGGCCCTGGGCCGGGTCGCCGCGCAGAACCTGCTCAAGACTGAAACCCCCATCGGTAAAATGCGCGGCAAGCGCTACCACTACGGTGACCTCTCCGTTCCGGTCGTGGTAACATACCATCCGGCCTACTTGTTACGCTCGCCACGGGAGAAAAAGAAATCCTGGCAGGATTTGCAGTTGGCAATGACGGTATATAAAGAGCAATCATGAGCGCAGCGCTGCATGATGCCCAACTGAATTTGCGGCCTATGGCGCTGACCGACCTGGGCGATATATTGCAGATTGAGTGTGCGGCGTATGCATATCCATGGAGCAGGAACATCTTCAAGGGTTGTTTGCGGGATGACTATTGCTGCCGGATCCTGGAACTGGATGGAGAGATAGCCGGGTATGCGATCATGTCCATGGGCAGGGATGAGGCGCATCTCCTGAACTTGTGTGTGGACCCCGGACGGCACAGGATGGGTCTGGGGGATTGTCTGTTGAATTTCATGCTTGATTTTGCTCGAAACCACAAAGCCGAAACCACGTTTCTGGAGGTACGACCGTCCAACGAGGCGGCGCGGCGGTTTTATGAAAAACGCGGTTTTGTAGAAGTAGGCATGCATACGAATTATTATCCCGCCAGGTTCGGCCGGGAAGATGCCATCATCATGGCCCGGGAAACAGTCTAGGGCAATGTCTGCGATAACCGCCAAAGAGGACAGGAATTACCCCAGTATCGATTCCAGCGTCGGCAATACCCCCCTGGTGCGGTTGCAACGCCTGCCCGGCAATACCAGCAATACCATCCTGGCAAAGATGGAAGGGAACAACCCTGCGGGTTCGGTCAAGGACCGGCCCGCGTTGAGCATGATTCAACATGCTGAAGCACGCGGCGAGATCAGCCCGGGAGACGTGTTGATCGAGGCGACCAGCGGCAACACGGGTATCGCCCTGGCTATGGTGGCTGCCATTCGCGGCTACAGGATGATCCTGATCATGCCGGATAACCTGAGCGGTGAGCGGCGCCGTGCCATGCGGGCCTTCGGCGCCGAGTTGATACTGGTTACCAAGGAAGAAGGCATGGAGGGCGCCCGCGACCTGGCTGAGAAAATGGAAAGAGAAGGGAAGGGGAGGATACTGGACCAGTTCGCCAACCCGGATAACCCTTTGGCCCACTACGAAGGCACCGGCCCGGAAATCTGGCGGGACACACAGGGCAGCGTGACCCATTTTGTCAGCGCCATGGGCACGACAGGGACGATTATGGGGGTATCGAGATATTTAAAGGAAGTGAGTGACCAGGTGCAGATCGTCGGGGTACAACCGGCCGGCGATGAAAATATCCCCGGCATCCGGCGCTGGCCGAAGGAGTATCTGCCCAGGATCTTCCAGAAAGAACGGGTTGACAGGATAATTGACGTAACGCCGGCGGAGGCGGAAGACATGGCGCGGCGACTGGCGGATGAAGAGGGTATTTTCGCGGGTATATCCTCAGGCGGCGCGGTTTCCGCCGCATTACGACTGTCAGGTGAAATAGAAAACGCCGTCATCGTCGTGATCATCTGCGACCGCGGCGACCGTTACCTCTCCTCAAACGTATTCCGCGATTGAAATCACCCCAACATGCCGGCGAAAGCTGTCGACATACTAGCGCCAACACCGTCATATCGCCACCAACATCGTCATGTCGCCACCAACACCGTCATGTCGCCACCAACACCGTCATACCGGCGCAAGCCGGTATCCAGTGAATAAACTACCTTCATCAGGACAATGAATACCCTTGTATTTGATATAGAAACCATCCCGGACCTGCCAAGCGGCCGGCGCTTGTACAACCTGGATGGTCTCCTGGACAAAGACACCGCGGAAGTCATGTTCAAAAACCGCCGCCAGGAGACGGACAGCAATTCTGATTTTCTGCGCCTGCACTTGCACCGGGTGGTGGCGATCTCGGTCGTGCTGGCAACCCGCGATAATGTCAGTGTCTGGTCGCTGGGGGCGGTGGATTCCGACGAGGCGGAACTGGTACGGCGTTTTTTTGACGGTATCGAAAAATATACGCCCACGCTGGTTTCCTGGAACGGGCGCGGTTTTGATCTGCCCGTACTGCATTACCGCTCACTGCTGCACGGTATCCAGGCGCCCAGGTACTGGGAGACCGGCGACGAGGATCAGGGTTTTCGCTGGAACAATTACATCAACCGCTTTCACCAGCGCCATACGGACTTGATGGACGTGCTGGCAGGTTATGAGTTTCGCGGCGCTGCGCCGTTGGATGAAATCGCTTCCATGCTGGGGTTCCCCGGTAAAATGGGGATGGCAGGAGACAAGGTATGGGATAGCTACCTGGCCGGTGATATCGAGGCAATCCGCAATTACTGTGAAACGGATGTCCTCAATACCTACCTCGTCTACCTGCGCTACCTGCTTATCAGCGGGCGCCATTCGGAGCAGGGCTACCAGCAGGCATGCGATAGACTGAAACAGGTGCTGGCAGGCGAGGACAAACCGCACCTGACGGCATTTCTTGAAGCATGGGAGGGGAGTGAGCAGGGACTAGGGATTAGAAAATAAGGGTAAGGAGACAATACGAACTATTCCCACCCCCGCCCAACTCCATACGGGGACAAGCTTTCACGGGAATGGTATCTCCTTCCTGCCTCTAACCCCTGATTTTGAATCAATAATGGGGGTTCTTTTCCCAGTCGTAACTGGTCCTGACGATAAACTCCAAATCATCGTAACGGGGCTGCCAGCCCAACGCTGCCCGGGTTGAACTGCCGTCCGCGACCAGTTGCGGCGGGTCGCCGGGCCTCCGGCCTGTCTCCACTACGGGTATGGGACGTCCGTGCACCTGTTCCACTGCCCGCACCACTTCGCGGACGCTGTAACCGTGACCATAGCCGCAATTCAGGGTGATGGAGTTTCCACCCGTTTCCAGGTGACGCAAAGCCAGGGTATGTGCGGCAGCCAGGTCACTCACGTGGATGTAGTCCCTGACGCCGGTGCCGTCGGCGGTAGGATAATCCGTGCCGTAGATATTCAACTGTTTGTGCTTGCCCAGGGCCGTTTCACAGGCAACCTTGATCAACAGGGTAGAAGCGGGTGTCGACTGGCCGATACGTCCATCCGGATCGGCCCCGGCCACGTTGAAATAGCGCAGGGCTGCATAGCTCAATGGCGCCACCCCGGATAAATCCTCTAGCATAACCTCGGTCATGAGTTTGGACCTGCCATAAGGATTCACGGGGTCAGTGGGGCTTTCAAGGGTGACCAGACCCGATTCGGGTATGCCGTAAACCGCGGCAGTGGAGGAGAATATAAAGTGCCTGACGCCGCATTCCGCACAGGCTTCCATCAGGTTGCGGGACTTGACGGTATTGTTCTCGTAATACAGCAGCGGTTTTTCAACGGATTCCGGTACGGTGGTGGAGCCGGCGAGATGCATTACCGCGCCTATATCATGCTTATCCAGCAACGCTCTGACGAGACCCTTGTTGCCGACATCGCCCCGGACCAGTTCACAATCGGTAACCGCCTCGGCGAAGCCCCTGGACAGGTCGTCCAGTATGATAATCTCGTAACCCTCCTTGACCAGGTCCAGGGCAACGTGGCTGCCGATATAACCGGCGCCACCGGTCAGCAATACTGCTTTATCACCCATGACAATCTCCCATGAAATAATACATCCTGAAACCATCCATTCCTGCGGAAGCAGGAATCCAATGAAACAAAGAACTGCCTCCAGCAGCACGATACTGGACTGGATTCGGGGTCGAGCCCGGAATGGTGTAGTTTTCTTTCATTCGAACAAATTTACTTCACAACCTTCAGAGACGAGTTCAAACAACTCGATCACATCGCGGTTACGCATACGTATGCACCCTGCTGACCCGGGCTCTCCCATTTTCACGTCGTCGGGTGCGCCGTGAATGTAAATGTAGCGGCTATAGGTATCCACCGACCCGCCCCGGTTGACTCCGGGTTCTTCTCCCTGCAACCAGATAATCCGGGTGAGTATCCAGTCACGTCCGGGGTATTGCCGGCGCAGCGCAGGACTGTATAGCTCGCCGGTAGGTTGCCTGCCGACAAATACCGTATCGGGCGCGCAGCCTGCGCCGATCATCTCAGCGATGCTGTGCCTGCCCCGGGGCGTACAACCGCTGTCAAGCTGTTCACCGATGCCGTTTTTCCCGGTTGACACGACGTATTCACGGGTAACGCCGTCAGTCCCCTGCTTACCCCGTGCAGAGCCTGCCCCTGCGGTTGTAAGCAGGGGGGCAGGCCCATGCAGTTGCAGGACCTGCCGGGACAAATTGACGTTAATCTTGATATCTTTATGCGGCATCGATTTTGTACCTTACTCAAACAAGGCGATGGATTCAACATGGGACGTGTGGGGAAACATATCCATTACCCCTGCCGCATTCAGGCTTAACCCTCCCTGGTTTACCAGGATACCTGCATCACGGGCCAGGGTTGCAGGGTTGCAGGATACGTAGACCAGTTTATCCACCCGCTGCAAGTCCAGTTGTTCGAGAATCTCCCGGGCGCCGCTGCGCGGAGGGTCAAGCAGGACCTTGTTATAATCAAGTGCCGCCAACCGGGCACCGGCATCCTGTCCCGATAAGTCACACACCCTGAACTCAACATTGGACAAGCTGTTTTTCTCCGCATTCATCCTGGCGCGGCGTACCAGTTCCTGCGACGCTTCAACACCGGTTACGCAATTTGCATACCTTGCCATGGGCAGGGTGAAGTTGCCCAGGCCGCAGAACAGGTCAAGGACCGAATCGGCGCCGGACAAGTCCAGTAATGAGATAACCCGGTCAACCAGCAAGGGGTTAAGGTCAAAATTCACCTGGGTAAAATCAATGGGAAAAAATTCTATAGTGACGTTGTGCTTGTCGAGCCGGTAATGCAGGTTCTGTTCCACCTGGCCGGATAAGCTGTACACGCTGTCCAACCCGGCAGGCTGCAGGTAAAACCTGACCGGATGCATTTTCTCGTACCCGGACAGAACGGCTTTATCATCATCGGTCAATGGCGCCAGGTGCCGGATGACAATAGCGGCGACTGCATTACTTACCGCCACCTCCAACTGGGGAATCTGCCGGTAAACCGACAGACCCCGGATCAGTTCCTTCAGTTGCCCGATGGTTTTTCCGAGGAACGGATGCAGCACCTCGCAGGAATCGATATCGGCAATCAAACGGCTGTTCTTTTCCCTGAAACCCACCAGCACTTTTTCCTTCCCGTCGACGTATTTCACGCCCATCCTGGCTTTACGCCGGTAGCCCCAGTGAGATGCTGACAGGGGTGGGATAACCCGTTCGGGCGCCGCCCCGGCGATGTGTTGCAACTGTTCCAGTAAAACCGATTGTTTATGTAAAATCTGCTGAGCGTTGTCCAGGTGCATCAGGCTGCAACCGCCGCACATATCATAGTGCCGGCAGCGGGGTTCGGCCCGTAACGCCGATGGCTCGATCACTTCTACCGTGCGACCTTCATCGAATTGCCCGCGCCTGCGTGTATACACGAACCGGATTTGCTCACCCGGCAGGGCACCCTGTATGAATACTGTCTTGCCGTTGATACGGGCTATGCCCCGGCCCTCATGGGAGAGAGCTTCTACGGTGGCTGATATCGGTTCGGCAGGTGGTTTATTCCGCTGGCGGGGCATTGGCGGATTATATCAGTCTTAACTGATGTCACGAACAGTTGGATTTGCACTACGTGTATCATACACTTTGTAAAATTTCAGGAGGTCAAACCTGGTGTTACCGGGAAACGGGAAAATGTTGAATGTGCTCCATGTCGTTCCAAGCATGTCACCCTCATGGGGCGGGCCGGCAATCGTCGCATCGGAACTGACGTCGGAACTTGTTCGGCGCGGGGTGATATGTGAGATTGTGACAGCCCATGGGCACAGGGTAGGCACAGGCCAGGTACCGACCCCCGGCGTGCCCATCACCAGCTTTGCTACGGAGTTGCCGGCGCGGTTCTGGACCGGCTACTCAAGGGAAATGACCCGGTTTATGCGAGCCAGGACCGGTAGCTTCGACCTCATCCATGTCCACGAGATATGGCATTACCCCGCGTTTGCGGCGTTTTATGCCGCAAGGCGGCACAAGCTCCCCTATGTTGTGACCATACACGGCGAACTCAGTGACTGGGGTCTTCGGCAGAAGGCGCTGAAGAAGCGGCTGTACAGGTTGTGTGAACTGGACCGGCGGCTGAACGAAGCCGGTTCGCTTCATGCAATCACCAGCACCGAAAAAGAACAGATTCTCAAGCTGGGCTATAAGGCGCCGGTGTTGATTGCCCCAAACGGCATTAACCCATCCATATTCGAGGCGTTACCTTCTCCAGCCAGGTTTTTACAACGCTTCCCGGCTTTAAAAGGAAAGCGCGTAGTGCTTTTCCTGGGCCGGTTGCATCTCAAGAAAGGCCTGGACATACTGGCGCGAAGTTTTTCGATGATCGCCAGGCAATTTGAAGACGCGATACTACTGGTTGCAGGCCCCGATAAGTTCGGCACCCGGGAAAACATGGAGTCCATCCTGCGTTCGAACGGCCTGCTGGGCAGGGCGGTGTTTACCGGACTGTTGACCGGTGAAGACAAGCTGGCAGCGATGAATTATGCCGACCTTTTCGTATTGCCGTCACATTCCGACGTGCTGGGGATAGCCGTGATGGAGGCGATGGCGGCGCGCTTGCCGGTTATCATAACCTCCGGGTGTGAGTTCCCGGAGGTTTCCGAACGCGCAGCGGGCCTTGTCGTTGAAGCTGACGATGCATCCGTTGCCGTAGCCATAAGCCGGTTGCTGGCAGATGAAAACCTGCGCAAGCGCATGGGCCAACAGGGGAATAAACTGGTTAACGAACGATATACCTGGCAGGCTACGGCGGATACGATAGTTGGCCTCTATACGGGTCTCGTGTCCTGATGAGCAATAACGGCGGGCGTGAAATGAGCCTCAGCGCGCGTACGCTCAGCGGACTGGGATGGTCTTACCTGGCTACCTTTATCAAGGCTCTCATGTCCTTGCTGGTGCTGGTGATCCTCGCCCGGTTGCTCGAACCGGTTGATTTTGGACTGCTTGCCATTGCCTGGATTTTTATCCTGTTCGGCTTGAGAGTCGGCCAGGCGTTTGTCGGGCCCGCAATCATCCAGCGGTCTGAGTTGACCGAGCGCCATATTCAAACCGGTTTCACCCTGTCATTGATAGCAGGTGTTTCCCTGGCGGTATTCATCTATCTGCTTGCGCCGCTTGTCGGTAAGTTCTTTGATGAAGCAACGGCGTCCCGTGTCCTGCAGGCTTTATCGGTGATTTTTCTCATTAACAGTATCGGCACTGTACCTGTCCATTTGCTGCGCCGCGAACTCCGCTTCAGGGAGTTGATGTTTGCCGACATTCTGGCCTATTCCATTGGTTACGGATTTACGGCCGTCATCCTCGCGTTCCAGGGTTATGGTGTATGGGCCCTGGTCTGGGGCGAGATCATGCACAAGGTCATCCATACGCTTATGGTCTTCCGCTGTACTCGTGTACGCCTTTGTCCCCGTTGGGCGCCGGATGAAGCAACTGACCTGCTTTCCACCGGGGCCGGATTTTCGCTGGCCCGGTTTTTTGAGTTCATCGCCCGGCAGGGAGGTCATTTCGTTGTCGGGCGCTGGGTAGGCGCCGCGTCACTCGGGTTTTACACGCGGGCGGACAAGCTGATCCTGTTGCCGAGAAACTACGTCAGCCAGGGTTTGTTCCATGTTCTGTTTCCGGCGATGGCACAGCGGCAACGGGGGACGGATAGTCTGGCGACCGTATACCTGCACGGTACCGAGATATTATCGCTGGTAGCGTTGCCGATTGGCGTCATGCTGTATGTCTGCGCCCCCGAGATCGTCACTGTGATCCTGGGTGGGCAGTGGGGTCCGGTAATTGTCCTCCTCCAGATCCTGGCGTTTGCCGTTCTGTTCCAGATGTGCGATATCCTTAATCTCGCCGCTATCGGCGCTGTAGGTGCGGTGTATCGCCAGGCCTGGCGGCAAGCCATACATGCTTTTCTTGTTGTATCCGGCGCCTGGTTTGCGAGCGGATGGGGCCTTGAAAGCGTGGTTATGGCTATCGTTGGCGCCCAGCTTGCAGCCTACCTGCTGTTGACACAGTTGACGGTATCGCTGCTTGGATTGAGCCGGCTTCGCCTGATGCGCTGCTTCCTGCCGGCGTTATGGACAGGCACCTGGGTTGCCGTGGCACTGTGGTCGGCTGCAAGCCAGGCCCGGGCCTTGCACCTGCCGCCGCTACTGTCTCTTTTTATAGAGATGCTTGTCTGGACTGTAGCGGTTATCACAGCGCTGTATTTCGCACCGCGCTGTGTCCGTCCCCAGTCCGCCCGCTGGGTTGGTGCCAATATCCCTTTTGAGGTCCTGGGAAAACCCGGACAATACATTGGGAACGGACTGAAATGGTTGTTAAGCGAACGGGGGGATCATTGACAACATTGATTGAACAGTCATACTCTGCATATCATTTGATGTTGATTGCAGTAGCCTTTGTAGCTGATTTGTCTGGTTATAAGCGTGAACGAAAGAAACGGCGTGCGTGACGGGTATAAACGCGCTTTCGACCTGGCCGTTATTTCCATGGCCTGTATCCTACTGTTACCCCTGTGGCTGATCGTCTGGATAGTTGTTCCGCTTGCCATCTGGCTGGAAGATCGCGGGCCGGTTTTCTACGCGCAGGAACGTGTAGGCAGGGGGGGAACGCACTTCAGAGTCCTCAAGTTTCGTACGATGATACAGAATGCTGAGAGTTTGACGGGACAGGTCCTTGCCGCGGAAGATGATCCCCGTCTGACCGGGGTTGGGAGAATATTGCGTAAATTCCATCTTGACGAGATGCCCCAGGTCATCAATATCGTGAGAGGCGAGATGAGCCTGGTAGGACCGCGCCCGGAACGGCCGGCCCTGGCCGAACAGTTCAACCGCGAGGTGCCCGGATTCTCGCAGCGTCTCAGGGTGAGGCCGGGTATCGCCGGCCTGGCTCAGGTGCGCGGCAGTTACTGGACGGATCCGGGTTACAAGCTGAGATACGACAACCTCTACATTGAAACGATGAGTCCGTGGCTGGACTGCAAGCTGCTTTTTCTCTCCGTATGGGTCGCCATCAAGCGTGTCTTTTCCGGTCCGGACGCTTCTGTTTCCGATAACGGCGCCGGGGAAGGCCAGCCCTGATGAAAAAAGCGAAGCGGGAGGCAGGCAGTTGGTGACTGAGCTGAAGCAGGACCGGCAGGTAACAGTATCGATCATCATCCTGACCTGGAATTCCGAGCAGCATATCGGTGCGTGTTTAGCTTCACTCGAGCGCGGGCTGGAAACATATTCTTCCGAAGTTATCGTAATTGACAACGGTTCAAGCGATCTCACCTGTTCCATTGTCAGGGAGGCCCGGCCTGGTGTACGGCTGGTAACCAATCCCGAAAACCGGGGAGTGGCCCCGGCCCGTAACCAGGGGATACGTCTTGCGCAAGGCAAATACATACTTATCCTTGATGATGATACGGTAGTACAACCGGGATCCCTTGACTGCCTCACCTGCTACATGGAGGATCAGCCTGTGACCGGACTATGCGGACCCAGACTCAGCGGCGCTGACGGGGAGTTGCAGTTATCGTGCAGGCGCTTTCCGACCCTGACAGACAAGCTGGCCCGGCGCCTGCCTTCAGGTCTGGGCCGGAAAGCCGCGCGCGTTGCGGAGATGGCGGACTGGGACCACGGGACAATTCGTGCGGTTGATTATGTGATCGGCGCCTGCCAGCTGATACGCCATAGTGCCTTGCAGCAGGTTGGACTGTTCGACGAGCGTATTTTTTACGGTCCGGAGGATGTCGATATGTGCCTGCGCCTGCAGCAGGCGGGCTGGGCAGTGGTATATAATCCTGAAGCCGTTGTGGTACACGAAGAACGCAGGATGACCCGGTCCCTGAAATCCGGCCTGTTGTGGAAGCATATTTGCGGGCTCGGTTACTTTTTCTGGAAGCATGGGTATCTGTTTTCCCGGCGACAGTTATACATCAAAACGGCAGATAGTGACGAGTGAATAGGTGTTTGATTGTACAAAACAAAGCGCTATATATTGGAAATCAAACGATAGTCGATTAAATTCCTTTAATCGTCTGATTTTTTCTGATGGATAAAGTATCTGTAGTTATTCCCAGCTACAACTCTTCATCATATGTGATGAAGGCCATCGACTCTGTTTTGAACCAAACATATGACAACTTGGAAATAATATTAGTTGATGATGCCTCTACAGATGATACCTGTTCCATAGTCAAACGAACCAATGACCCACGCCTAAAAGTCATAGTCCGTGAAAATAATGGTGGTGCTGCCGCAGCGCGGAACACGGGTATCAATGCAGCATCCGGCCGATATATCGCCTTTCTCGATGCGGATGATTATTGGTCAGTAAATAAATTGTCAGTACAGATAAGTGAGATGCGGAAGCATGATGCAAGCTTCTCATGTACTAATTACATCGTTGTAGCGAAAAAGAGAAAGTTGTTACTGAAAATGCCGGAAGAAATAAATTATAGACAGCTTCTCAAGGGAAATATTATCCATACATCTACAGTGGTATACGATAGTGATAAGCTCGGAAAAATCTATATGCCTGAGTTACAAATGGCTGAGGATTTTGCTACCTGGTTAAATCTTCTCAAGCGCGGCGGAACAGCTTTGATTGTACGGCAATCATTGGCATATCGCCTGAGACGCAGCGACTCACTTTCCTCAAGAATATTAACTATGAAATATTTCACCTACAGGGTATACAGGGAGACGCAGGGGCTGCCGGCAACCACTTCACTTTACTACTTGTTAAGCGTCCTGCCGGTGGCGTTGTGGAAGCGATTAAGAGGGAATTATATTTAGGGAATCTCTGACTATTTCCAGAGGTTCCATTACGGAAGAGTGGTAATAATAGATTTCTTGTCACCCATTCACCCAGCAACGATCTGTTTCGTAACCCAGATCTATCAGTGCCTGGCCGGCATAATAATCAAATACTTCCCGCGCTTCCCGTGTGAAGTGGTTTTTCCAGTCACCAACGATGCCTTTGCGTACAAAGCTGAAAGCGTCTTCTTCTCCCGTATTGCGTCCTGTTACGTTCTCGAACGAAAACTTGGATATGCATGTGTCGAGTTTTAATTCGTCAATGTTCTCTACCGACAGGAATTCGAAAATCTTTTTCAGTTCGCGTCCTGGACTCTCACGCATCTGTTCGTAGCTGGTTTCTACGTAGCCGGACCTGTTCTTCCAGGTCTCGATGAAACTGGTCCAGGTCATGTTGTGCGGTGGTCCATCAGAGAAAAAATATTCGATATATCTCGGCAAATTGTGTTTAATATCACGCGCATCAGTAATTCCTAGCTGTTTCTGCTGCATTTCCGCCCAAGCTGGCATTGTCCTGCGCCGGTGAAACAGGTGATAATAATAGTGAGATACAATCACGTCTCTTCCGTCTCTCCACATAACAATAGTGTCATTCGCGTCGGAGACATTCAGGTAATGGCCATGCAGCACACAACGGCGGCGAGACGGTAAATGGTCGCGGGTGTTCGGAATGTCCAGGTACTCAGCGATCATCTGGCACACCCAAGTCCCTCCTGACTTTGGATGTTCGGTAAGTACGATCTTTGACGGGCCGGAACCCGGGATGCTATAAACCATAGCATCCTTTATAGTATCGTGGAGTTTACGCCACCAGCGTGTATTTCTTCGTTCGAAAATCATATATCTGTAGGAGAAACAGAATAGTTACAGGTTTTTTGGTTTGCCATAGACCTAAGTAAACACTATAGTATTTACACAAAATATATCGCATAACATTTTATCTTGTAAATCATTCTAGTTGAAATTCAACCGGTGGCTTCTTCTTCACATATATGAAGACGTGATTTTACGCTACCGAATTCAGCAGCACTAATACCCAGATACAAGACATTGAGGTCATACAATACAGTGAATTTTTTCATTGTCGGTGCAGCCAAATCTGGGACTACGACCCTATTCGAGACTTTGAACAGGCACCCCTCGATTTTTATACCGCAACACAAGGAATGCCGTTATTTTTCCTGTTTACCTGCAACATTCTCGGGGCTTAGCCCGAATACTACAAAATATTTGGTTCGGACTTTCGAAGAATATCGCAATTTGTTCAAAGGAGCTAAACCCGGCCAACTATGCGGCGATATTTCGCCTGATTACCTGTACTATCACAGAAACGCTGTGTCCAAGATAATTGCTGAGATTAATGCGCAGGTTCCGGTTGTTATCGTTTTGCGTAACCCCATTGACCGTGCCTATTCAAATTACCTCCATCATGTCAGAGATGGGCGCGAATATATGAGTTTTGAAGCTGCGCTCGAAGCGGAAACAGAACGTATAGCTTCAAATTGGGCTTGGGGATGGGGCTACGTAGATGTTGGATTGTACGCCGAACAGGTAAAGGCATACCTGGACAATTTTGAACGGGTCCTACTGCTTCTGTTTGAAGAAGACATCGAAACGGGCCGAGCAACCGGCAAGGTATTGAATTTTCTGAACCTTGAACCATCCCATGAAGACCTGGGGAAAGTACATGTAAACGTTTCCGGTTATCCGCAAAATCGTATCCTGCACCGCTTGATGACTGATGAACTGGTAGTCAGGAAAATCAAGAACGTGGTCAAGGCAACGCCGTTGTATCCTCACTCTAAGAAAGTTTACAGGAAGGTGATGGAAGCGAATCTGAAAAAGGAAGCCATGGCGCCGGAGACGCGGCGGATGCTGAAACAGAAGTTCAAGGACGATGTCGCCCTGCTAGTGGAGTACACCGGGCTACCCATCCAAAGATTCTGGGCAGATTTTCAATAAATTGAAGAGAAAATATTCTCTCTGGGAGGTTTGTTTTGAGCTTTGCTGAATCTGGGCAAGCAATTGCGCAAAGCCAGTTAACCCATACATTTTTGTACCCTATTTCTCCGGAACATTGAGTAAATATAATCCAGTCGATTTTCTCATTGTCGGCGCTGCAAAATCGGGTACATCGACACTGTTTGAGAGCTTGACAACACACCCCGGTGTCTTTATTCCCAGACGTAAGGAATGCCGTTATTTTTCCTGCATGCCCGGTAATTTCGTGGGACCGGGACGCGTAGCTGCAAATGATGTAATTCGCTCTATTGATGAATATCGAGAACTATTCAGGGAGGCAAAGCTGGGTCAGCTTTGTGGTGATACTTCGCCCGACTACCTTTATTATCACCAAAATGCCGTCCCCAGGATTCTTGACGAAACCAGTACCCGTATACCGATCATTATCGTTTTGCGTAATCCAGTAGAGCGGGCTTATTCCAACTACCTAATGAAGGTGCGCGAAAGGCGGGAACGATTGAGTTTTGAAGATGCCCTGGACGCGGAACCAGAACGTCTTGCCAACCATTGGGCATGGGGATGGGGTTATGTGAGCGGAGGGTTTTATGCCGAGCAGGTCAAGGCGTACCTGGACAACTTTGATAATGTTTTGCTGATGATTTTTGAGGAAGACATCGTAACGGGCCGGGCAACCGGCAAGGTCTTGGGTTTCTTGAACCTTGAACCATGCCACAAAGGTCCGGATAAGGTACATGCAAATGTTTCCGGTTATCCGCAAAATCGCGTTTTACACCGGTTGATGACGGATGAACTGGTAGTCAGGAAAATCAAGAATATGGTCAAGGCAACGCCGTTGTATGCCCGTTCAAAGCAGATTTATCGGAAAGTGATGGAAGGGAACTTAAAAAAAGAGGCGATGGCGCCGGAGACGCGGCGGATGCTTAAAGAGAAGTTTCGGGACGATGTCTCACTGCTGGCGGAGTATACCGGACTCCCCGTGTACAAGTTCTGGACGGATTTCCGGCCCAGGGTGTTCCGCTGACAGGCAACTCTGTGCATATTGGAAGGTGTTCGCTTCGTTGTACTTTGCTTAACTTCTCATCTAACGCACCAGTGCACTTTTTGACCCAAGCATTTATATAGAGGTAGTCAATATGAGCTACATCGTATATACAATACTCTGTAATACACTCTCAGTATTTACGGCAAAATGTGACTTTTCTCACATTTCCACTGATTCTTAACTGTCCAACTCATCCTGATCAGGTAAAATCAGTATCGCCATAAGGAAACAAGGCAATGGTCACTCAGGTCTGACGGGAATAAACCCGTACCGACCTCGGAAGACCGGTCGAATGGAACTCGAAAATGTATCCATGCTGTTGTTTTATGCGTTCCTCTGTGCCCGAGGGCGGCCAGGTTTGTGTTCGCCAGGCCAGGGATCAGGGACAGCCTGAGGGCACCAGGGGAACGGTTATACATATTCACCTGCCCCACTGCTTTTTCCGGCAAGGGATTGAATAAAAAATAAGAGAAAAATTGTCAAGTGGTTATCCAAGGGTTGTTGGTGTCTCCCCACAGGCAACTTATCGGCAGGGCGTATCTCCTCTCCCCGAAAGTCAGTTTCTTATCGCCAAGGTAAAATACGATGGAGGTAACATTCCGACGTTTGCCTGGCCCGGCGTTGCGGAACCAGTTCAAGTGCCTGAAGTCCTCCGCGTTCACTGACGAGGACGCTTTTACTTCAATTGCCACCAGGTGGTTCGCGCTTTCAGCGAGTATATCAATTTCACGTCCTCTCTGATCGCGCCAGTGATAGAAGCGAAAACTGTTTTCCTGGAAAGGTGCTGAGCGTATCAATTCTGACAGGACAAAGCTCTCAACCAGGCCGCCGAGTGCGGACGGGCTGGCATCGGCGTTGAAAGAATCCGGTCTCAGGTTGCGTAGTGCGGCAGCAATGCCTGTATCCACAAAATGATTTTTCGAGTTCTTGATTTCGCGCCGGCTTTCGCCGGATGTCCAGGCTCCGAGTCTGGTGACAACTGAGAGTTTCAACAGAACATCAAGATACTGTTCCGTGGTTTTCCTCTGTACGCCGACCAGTCCGCATAACTCTGCAATGTTGAGCTCCGTACCGGTGCGAACGGCTAGTTGATCGATCATACGACGCAGTGCATCAGTCTTGCGCACGCGCAGGATATCTGCAATGTCTCTGTCAACCACGGCATCCACGTAATTTCGATATGCAGCCTGCCTGGGGGCCAGCGGGTAACCCTTGATTTCCGGATATCCACCGCGCAGCACGAGATCGATATAGCCGGCGCGCGTCAATGGCTCTGCCGGGGGTAAACTCTTTAAATCAAGGGAGTTTGAGACAGCCCAATCCAGCAGACTGCACGACGGCTGTGATTTTGTTTCAGCGATTGTCAAAGGCCAGAGCTTCAGGGTCATCACGCGCCCGGCCAGCGAGTCCATTATGTTTGCTGACGTAAACAAGTTGGATGACCCGGTCAGGATAAACTGACCCTTGCGCCTGTTGACATCGACAATCATCTTAATCGCCAGCGCCAGCTTCTTTGAACGTTGCGCTTCATCAATGATGAGAGGCGCATCGGCAACATCATCCAGCAGGCTTTCCAGTTGCCCTGACGGGTCGTCCTCTATGGCATTGAGCGTATTCTGGTCATCCAGCGTGATAAACTTACCCATATTCAGAATATCTCTGACGAGCGTTGTCTTTCCTGCTTGTCTGGGTCCGATAATGTTCACCACACGGGAGTAAGTGAGCGCTTCCAGTAACCTGGCACTCAGGTGACGAGGAAGAATGGAATTGTCATTCAGCATATAGGGACAGTTTTTTATGGTGAAAATGGTATTATTGTATATGGTGAAAATTGTACTATAATATTGGTGAAAGTGTCAATAGAGCCTTTTGGTACGCTGAATTGTCATTGATGAAGCAGTGATACAATCGGAAAAAGCAAAATGTCTTTAGGACCGATAATGCTCGACCTGCGCGGCATTGAGTTACAGCCGGATGAGCGGGAAATGCTGTTACACCCGCTGGTGGGTGGGGTGATCCTGTTTGCCCGGAACTTCCAGGACCCGGAGACGTTGATTTCCCTGACGTCCCAAATCCACGACCTGCGCAGCCCCCCGTTGCTGATTGCCGTTGATCATGAAGGAGGAAAGGTGCAGCGTTTTCACCGGGGTTTTACCCGTTTGCCGCCCAACCGTTGTTTCGGCGATCTCTACGGACTGGACGAGAAAAGAGCCCTGGCCCTGGTTGAAAACAACGGCTGGTTGCTGGCAAGTGAACTGCTTTCAGTCGGTGTCGATTTCAGTTTTACCCCAGTGCTGGACCTGGATTCCGGCATCAGTTCCTTCCTCGGAGACCGCGTTTACCATCGTTCACCCGAAGTTGTTGCGCACCTGGGACAGCGTTTGATGAAAGGAATGCATAATGCCGGCATGAGGGCGGTAGGCAAGCATTTCCCGGGACATGGCAATGTGAAGGGCGATTCCCACCATGAAATTCCGCTGGATGAGCGCAGTTACGGAGACATTTCAATGGCGGATTTGCTGCCGTTCGAACGCCTGATCGATGCAGGACTGGCAGCCATCATGCCGGCACACGTCATTTACTCCCGGGTGGATGATAAACCCGCCGGGTTCTCGCCACCGTGGTTAAAACGGATACTGCGCGGCAGGCTGAATTTCCAGGGCGTGATCTTCAGCGACGATATCAGCATGGCCGGCGCCGGGATCGCCGGAAGTTATGCGGAACGGGCATACAGCGCGCTGGATGCCGGTTGTGACATGGTCCTGGTATGTAATAATCAACCCGCAGCCATGGCTTTGCTGGATGAGTTACAGGTCAACGCGGATCCGGCATCCCAGTTGCGGCTGATGCAGATGCATGGCGAAAAGCCCGGATTGTCCTATAACGATTTATGCAACGATGAGAGGCGTGCGAGCATCGCCAGTGAAATATCTGGTCTGGACGTGGCGCCGGAACTGGAGTTGGATGATGACGGCATTATGTCGTAACTGTCTTGCAATCTTCCTGTTGGTGTTCTCGACAGGCAGTGTTATATCTGCAGAGCTCGTCTGCCGCCCGTTGCAGATCGAGGAAATTCCCTATGCCGGCCCCGAACGGTTCGGGCAGGGACTGTTATGGAAGGTGGGCAAGAAAGGCCTGGCGTCAAGTTACATATTCGGCACCATCCATGTTGCGGAACGTCATGTCAGCGCACAATTGGATAAGGTCAGGGATGTCCTGGCTGACAGTGAGATATTTGTTATGGAAGCGGTCCCCGGGCCGAATGATATTGCCTTGTTTCGGCAGATGATGTTCTTCGCTGACGGCACCGGACTTAAGGACGTCATTTCAACCGACCTGTATGAGGAAACACTTGCCGTGTTGAGTGCGTATCACTTGATGGAGGAAGACGTATCGACGATGAAACCCTGGGCGGCTTACCTGACCATGAGCTATCCGGCTGAGATGGGCGTTGTGCTGGACCAGCAACTGCTGTACCTGGCCAGGGAAGGGGAGATCAGTACCCGGGGTCTCGAATCGATGGAGGAACTGGGCAGCCTGTTCAATAGTTTTTCGCTAGCCGATCAGGTACGATTACTGACGGATGCAATCTGTCACCGTGAGATACTGGAGGGTGATTTTGCAAAAATGATCTCGTTGTATACGCAGGGGGACCTGGCAGGGTTGTCTTCGTACGGCCAGCGCTATTCATTTGCCGATAATACGCTTTATGAAAGCTTGACTGAAAAAATATTGATCCAGCGAAACTACCGGATGGTTGAAAGAATGTGGCCG
Organism: Gammaproteobacteria bacterium; assembly: GCA_965116495.1. GTDB lineage: Bacteria > Pseudomonadota > Gammaproteobacteria > Eutrophobiales > Eutrophobiaceae > JAAXHV01. Next base: position 3,361,344 of record OZ220696.1, read on the forward strand.
ATGCTGAATACAGGTGCGGCGTTTATCGCCGTTGGCGCTTTGCACCTGCCCGGTGCAGAAGGCGTGCTGGCCCTGCTGGAAAAATATGACTATGAAATCACCCGGGTATTCTGATGCAAATGCCGACGAGACACTGATGGACTATAACCAGCTGTTAACCTACGTTCAGGATTATCTGAATGAGGGAACCTCTCTTATACAGGCGTTGGTCGTTCTCCTTGCTGCATTGCTCATCGACTGGACACAGAAGCGCGTAATAACAAGGTTACTGGAGAGATCCGGCAAAACACGGACGTACTGGGACGATGCCTTGCTCGAAGCAGCAGGCAAGCCGTTAAGCCTGCTGATATGGGTTCTTGCGCTTACCTTTGCTGTTGACGTTGCAAAAAGTGAATCGGAAGCTGTTATCTTTACGGTCGTCGACCCCATTCGCGACGTAGGCGCAATCACTGCCTTCACCTGGTTTTTGGTCAGGTTTGTGACGCGGGTTGAGACACATATGCTCAGCGCGCGTTTGCAGGCGGGCAAGCCGTTTGACCGCACTACCGCCAATGCCATCGCTAAGTTGCTGCGCATCTCTGTTATCGTCATCGCATTCCTGGTCATATTACAGACCCTGGGGTACAGCATAGCCGGGGTGCTGGCCTTCGGTGGTGTGGGCGGTATCGTGGTCGGGTTCGCAGCCAGAGATTTACTGGCCAATTTTTTCGGCGGATTGATGATTTACCTGGATCGGCCATTTGATGTAGGCGACTGGATACGTTCGCCTGATAAAGAGATAGAAGGGACAGTGGAGCACATCGGCTGGAGATTGACCCGGATACGCACCTTTGACAAGAGGCCGCTGTACGTTCCCAATTCCGTATTTGCCAATATTGCCGTGGAGAACCCGCAGCGGATGACCAACCGGCGCATCTACGAGACCATAGGGATTCGCTATGATGATGCGGGCAAGATGGCCGCGATTACCCGTGATGTAAAACAGATGCTGCGCGAACATCCGGAAATAGATACGAACCAGACCATGATCGTCAATTTTGTCGCGTTCGCGCCCTCATCGCTGGATTTTTTCGTTTATACATTCACCAAAACGACTGAGTGGATCAGGTTTCATGAAATCAAGGAGGACGTGATGCTGAAAATTATTGAAATTATCGAGCGGCACGGCGCCGAGAGCGCTTTTCCGACCTCGACGATACATATTGCCCGGGAACAGGACATCGGGCCACAGGCCTGACCGGTTTCCGCATCATGCTATTGAAGTTTACAAAAATGCACGGGCTGGGCAATGACTTCGTGGTGATCAATGCACTGGAACAGGCCGTTGAACTGGGCACGGAGCAAATCAAGCGGATTGCGGACCGCAGGCTCGGGATCGGTTGCGACCAGTTGCTGGTAATCCGCCCTGGTCGCCGGGAACGGGCTGATTTTAGTTGCAGTATTTATAACGCGGACGGCAGTGAGGCCGAACAATGCGGTAACGGCCTACGCTGCGTGGCAGCTTTCCTGCGGGATAACGGTCTCATCAGTAAAGATGAACTGGTCGCTGAGACCGGGGCCGGATTGGTAAAACTGTACCATGAGGGTGATTTGGTGCAGGTGAATATGGGTGTCCCGAATTTCGAACCCGCGGATATCCCGCTTGCCGTCACCGAGGAGCGACAGTTCTACAACCTCGACGTGGACGGAATGAACATTGAGTGCGTAGCCCTGTCCCTGGGAAACCCCCATGCCGTGTTGCTGGTGAAAGACGTTGACGATGCCCCTGTAGCCGGGCTCGGTCCAGAGGTTCAGCGCCAGGCCTTGTTTCCCAACGGAGTAAACGTGGGGTTTATGCAAATCCTGGACAATTCGCACATCAGGTTGCGTGTGTTCGAACGCGGCGCCGGTGAGACACCGGCCTGCGGCAGCGGGGCCTGCGCGGCCGTTGTAGCGGGAATTAAGGTGTATAGTCTTGACAAGAATGTCGATGTATCATTGCCAGGCGGCAGTTTAGCGGTATCATGGGCGGGTGACCCAGAACCGGTTCGGATGACAGGCCCGAGCGCAACAGTATACGAGGGAAGTATTAACTTATGAGCATGACAGAGAAAATATCGGACGGAACTTCCGTAACCGCCGAAGACATTGAAATTTATCTCCGGAACAACCCGGATTTCTTTCTCAGCCGGGCCGAACTTCTGGCCGAAATATCCATACCGCACAGGTCCGGTGAGGCTGTCTCCCTGGTGGAAAAGCAAGTCAAGGTGTTGCGCGAACAGAACGAACAGGCGCGCAAACGGCTGCATGAATTAATAGAAATAGCCAAGTTGAATGAAGACCTGGCGCACCGTATGCACCATCTGGTGCTGACCTTGATAGATGCGGACGACCCGCAGGAGATAGTCAAAACACTCTATGAAAACCTGAAGCGTAACTTCAGGGCTGAGAGGGTGGCGATAAGATTGTTTGCAGAGGCGGCAGCAACCGAAGACTATGCCATGACCGAGTTTGTCGGGAACGAGTCTGGCGCTGAGGAGTTGTTCAAGACATTGATTGAGAAGCGTCTGCCCACCATAGGTGTGCCGGACTCGGGACAACAGGCATTTTTGTTTGGACCCGACGGCACTGAAATTACGTCCGTGGTCTTAGTCCCTTTGCGCGGTAGCGACTGGGGTGGAGTAATGGCGATCGGCAGCCGCGACCCCGACCGTTTCCAGCAAGGCATGGGAGTTGAACTGCTGGCAAACCTGGGTGAGGTGCTCAGCTTCATCCTGAAACCCTGGATAGCCCCATAGTGTGAAGCAATCCGAAGTCGCCAAGATCGATGCGTTCCTGGGGACCCTGCAGCATCTCTCAGGCCATACGCGCAAGGCTTATACCGGCGATCTTGCATTTTTTCTGGAATATTGCGAACAACTCGATGTGAACGGATGGCAGGACCTCGACGGCCGCCAGATACGGGGATATGTCACACAAAGACACAGACAGGGGATAGGCGGGCGCAGTTTGCGGCGCAACCTGTCTTCGGTCAGGGCGTTCTACAAGTACCTGCTGACCAGGGGTGAGGTAACACAGAACCCGGCAGAAGGGATCACTGCACCCAGGACTGAAAAGAGATTACCGAAGACACTGGATGTGGAACAGTCTGCCCGATTGGTCGAAATCAAGGGAGACAGGGAACTGGCCGTGCGTGACAGGGCTATCCTGGAATTGATGTATTCATCGGGTCTGCGACTGGCGGAATGTGTCGGGCTGGACCTGTACAGTATAGAAATCAGGGATGCGCTGGTAACCGTCAGGGGAAAAGGGAACAAGACGCGCAAGGTGCCGGTGGGGAAATATGCCCTGGATGCAGTAAGCGCCTGGCTGAAAGTCAGGCCGCAGTTGGCGAAACTGGAAGAGAACGCCTTGTTTGTCAGTACCCGGGGCAACCGGCTCAGCACCCGTTCCGTCCAGCAACGCCTGCGCCACTGGGCATTGAAACAGGGCCTGGACACCCACGTGCATCCGCACATGCTGCGCCATTCATTTGCCACGCACATGCTCGAATCCAGCGGCGATCTCAGGGCGGTACAGGAATTATTGGGGCACGCCGATATCAGCACCACGCAAATCTACACCAACCTGGACTTCCAGCACCTGGCCGGCGTATACGATCAGGCCCACCCCCGGGCCAGGAAGAAACGGTGATCCAAGCCCACCCCAGGGCCAGGAAGAAACAGGAATCCAGGCCCTCGTCATTCCTGGGCAAGCCTGTCCCTGTATGGCGTTGAGCAGGGGCAGGAATCCACGAAGTAGCTTCCCGCTTCCGCGGGAATGGATTAACGGCTCTTCAACAGCCGCCGTTTTTGCAGTTGCCAGTCCCGGTCCCGTTCAGTCCGACGCTTGTCATGGATCTTTTTACCTTTAGCTACCCCGATTGCCAGCTTGGCCCGGCTGCCTTTCCAATACATCGTCAGCGGGATCACGGTATATCCCTGCCGTTCCACTGCGCTGGTCAGCCGCTTAATCTCAGCACGGTTCAGCAATAGTTTCCGGGTCCGTTGCGGGTCGGGTTTGATATGAGTCGAAGCCGTCGGCAAGGGTGTAATCAAGGCGCCGAACAGGAAAGCCTCCCTGTCTTTCAGCAGGATGTAACTTTCATTAATCTGGATTTTCCCGGCACGCAGGCTTTTCACTTCCCATCCCTGCAGGACCAGACCGGCCTCAAATTTATCCTCGATATAAAATTCAAATCGCGCCTTTTTGTTCAGAGCAATCGTATTATCCGGCGTTTTGCTTTTCTTTTTCGTCACCAGTATTCATGCGGGGAATATTCACCCGGAGTATAGCATTTCATGGGTGTCCCAAAATTATCCCCCAATTCAGGACACCCATAAATTTGAGGATAAGAAGACAAATTCAGGACACTCATGAATTTGGGAGGATGAGTGAATTCATGGATGTCCCAAATTCGGGCAGTTATGGAGGTGTGCTTGTATAACACGGGAATTTCCCGCAGAATTGCCGGAAATAGAGAGAGGACATTATGGCTGCTGACCGCACTTCTGTTCATGGCCAGTGGTCGTCGAGGTGGATATTCATCCTGGCGGCTACCGGTTCTGCCGTTGGACTGGGCAATATCTGGCGCTTTCCGTATATCACCGCGGAACATGGCGGTGGTGCTTTTGTGCTGATCTACCTGGTCTGCATCATCCTGGTGGGTGTGCCGATCATGATGTCCGAGATCATGCTGGGGCGCCGCGGGCGCCGCAGTCCCATCCATACCATGGAGATCCTGGCTGAGGAGGAAGGATGCAGCAGGCACTGGCGCCTGGTCGGTGTATTGGGGGTGTTTGCCGGATTTATTATCCTTACCTTCTACAGTATCGTGGCGGGCTGGACCCTGGCGTATATCCTGCGCGCCCTGTCAGGCATGTTTATCCAGGCCAGCGCGCAACAAACGCAGGATATCTTTGCCGCCCTGGTGTCCGACCCGGAGCGATTGCTGGCCTGGCATACCATTTTTATGATCATGACCGTATTTGTCGTCTCGAGGGGGGTAAAAAAAGGCCTGGAGCAGGCAGTGCGCTACCTTATGCCGGCGTTGTTTGTGCTGTTGCTGTTCCTGGTGGTTTATTCCATGACGACCCCGGGTTTTTCGCAAGCGCTGTCATACCTGTTCAAACCGGATTTTAGCCAGATCGGACCCTCAACCATACTGGTTGCCCTGGGCCAGGCATTTTTCAGTTTGAGCCTGGGTATGGGCGCCATCATGACCTACGGATCGTATCTTTCCAAACGCGCTTCCATCTCCGGTACGACCGGGTCCATAGTGGTTATGGACACCGGTGTCGCGCTGCTCGCCGGCCTGGCCATATTCCCCATCATGTTCAGTTACGGTCTGCAGCCGGAAGAAGGCGGACCGGGGCTGATATTTCAAATATTGCCGATTGCATTCGGCCAGATGGTTTACGGGCGTATCCTGGCCGTGATTTTCTTTACCTTGCTGATGTTTGCTGCCTGGACCTCTGCCCTGTCCATACTTGAGCCTATCACCGCCTGGCTGGTGGAAAAGACGGGCTATTCCAGGATGCGGGCGGCAATCCTGTCCGGAACAGTTGCCTGGATACTGGGATTGGGCTCGTTGCTGTCCCTGAACCTCTGGTCCGGGGTAAAATTTTTCGGGATGACTTTCTTTGGCCTGATGGAGCACCTGTCGGTCAATATCATGCTGCCGGTAGGAGGCCTGCTGATAGCCGTGTTTGCCGGCTGGTTTATGGCCAGGTCAGCTTCTTTTGACGAACTGAAATTAAACGGGAACGCATACCTGGCCTGGAAAGTGGCAGCCATGTTTATCGCTCCGGCCGGAGTGATTTTAATCCTGTTGCAGGAGTTGTTCGGATTTCTGGGCTGATGTGGGCCAGGTAAACAGGACATCTGTCGTGCCGTTCACGTCCGGGCAGATGTTTGCGCTGGTGAACGACGTCGAATCCTATCCCGCATTTTTACCCTGGTGCAGCGCCGCCGGGGTCGAAGGCGCTGGCGAGGACCACCTGGTTGCGACGATCACCCTGTCCCTGGGCAAGATTCAACAATCGGTGACTACCAGTAATTCCTTGCAACCGGGAAAGCGAATTGACATGGAACTGGTCAGGGGACCGTTACGGTACCTGCATGGTGTCTGGCGCTTTGACGATGTCGACGGCGGAAATTGCCGGGTGAACCTGGACCTCGATTTTGAGTTTAACAACAAAATTCTCAAGCTCGCACTGGACAAGGCATTCGGACACCTGTCGTATGCATCAGTTGACGCGTTCAGGAACAGGGCAAGGCAGGTATATGGGAGGTGTTGATACCCGCGAAGCGCTTTCAGCGTTAGTTGAAGTTGAAATCGTTTATGGCAGAACCGGGGCTGCACAGGTAATCAGGCAGCAGGTCCCGGGCAACACGACGCTGAGACAAGCGATTGAACAATCAGGGATCCTGGAAATGTACCCGGACATTGACCTGGACAGTAATTCAGTCGGAATATTCAGCAGGAAAAGAGAACTACACGAGCCGGTGCACGGCGGTGACCGTATAGAGATTTACCAGGCGTTAAAGGTGGATCCCAAAGAGGCGCGCCGGCGCCGCGCCAAGAAGTGATCGGCCGGCCGGATACCCATGGCATTGCTCAATATCAACTTGCACTCGACGCCGCGCTATAAAATAGTACTGCTGTTCTCCGCCTTGTTCGCCATCGCCGTCGTCACGGGCCTGGTTGCGCTGGCCAGCGGGTCCGTACCGGTACCGCTACGGGAAGTGATCGGTATCCTGCTGGAGCAGCCGCCGGGAATCAACGCGCAGATCATCCTGGACCTGCGTCTGCCCAGGGTCAGTTCAGGCTTCGTCGTCGGGGGTATGCTGGCGCTGGCGGGTGCGCTGATGCAGGTATTGTTGCGCAACCCGCTGGCAGAACCTTATATCCTGGGTATTTCCGGCGGCGCCTCCGTGTTTGCGTTGCTGGCCATCAGCATGGGGCTGGCCGGGGTGTGGCTTACCATGGGCGCCTGCGTCGGCGCATTGTTGACCATGTTCATGGTATTCATATTTTCGGGTTCCGGCGTCGGTTGGAATCCCCTGAAGGTGCTCCTGACGGGTGTCGTCATAGCGGCCGGCTGGGGCGCGCTAATCAGTTTTCTCCTGGCCATCAGCCCGGCAGCCAAGCTGCATAATATGTTGTTCTGGCTGATGGGCGACCTGAGCTTCAGCCAGCCCGGCAACCGTTATTTCCTGGTGTTGCTCCTGGCCGTCATCCTGGCCATGTATTACTCTCGGGCCTTGAATTTACTGGCAGTCGGCGATTTGCAGGCCGCGGCACTGGGCGTCTCCGTTAACCGGTTGCGTGTGTTTACCTATTTCCTTGCGTCAATATTGACGGCGGCGGCAGTCATACAGGCAGGGAGCATAGGTTTTATCGGCCTGATCATTCCACACGCGGTCAGGTTGCTGATCGGCAACGACAATCGCCTGCTGTTACCGGCCTCGGTGCTGGCGGGGGGTATTCTGCTTGTGTTTGCCGATATGCTGGCGCGCACCATGCTGGCGCCCAGGCAACTGCCCGTCGGTGTTCTGACGGCGCTGATCGGCGTGCCTGTATTTCTCCTGCTACTGCAGTCCACTGCCGCAAGGCAAAGACCATGAGTCCGGCGATCCACGGCAGGCGCCGGCAAAAGCAATTTATGGGTGTCCCAAATTTACGGAAAACAGCAATTTATGGGTGTCCCAAATTTACGGTAAGGACCGTGAGTCCGGCGACCCACGGCATGTGTCGCGGCGCCGTTATCTTCAGGGCGGACTGCAAATGCTGAATTTTTACACAGAAGGGTTGACCGTACGTGCTGGGCAGAAATTGATCTGCCGGGATTTCAACCTGAACATCAGCGCGGAAGAACATTGGGGAATACTGGGCGGCAACGGGGTTGGAAAAACGACCCTGCTGCATACGCTGGCCGGATTGAAGAAACCGGTCGGCGGCAGGATCATGCTGGATGGTATTGACCTGCATAATTACCGACGCCTGCACCTGGCCCGCAAGGTCGGTGTATTATTCCAGGACAGCCAGGATACGTTTCCTGCGACTGTGAAGGAAACCGTGCTGGCGGGGAGGTATCCTTACCAATCGTTCTGGCCGCCTGATCAGCGCGCAGACCTTGACCTGGCAGATACGGCACTGGCGCAGTTAAACCTGTCGCAGATGCAGGCTCGGCAGGTGGATACCCTGTCGGGCGGGGAACGCCGCCGCCTGGCCATAGCCACCTTGTTTTTGCAGGACCCCGTGCTGTGGTTGCTGGATGAACCGACCAACCATCTCGATTTCCACCACCAGATTCAAATCCTCGACCTGATAGGGCAACGGGTCAGGGACAGGAACGGGGCCTTGTTGATGGTGCTGCACGACGTCAACCTGATCAGCCGCTATTGCAGTCACGCAATCCTGATGCCGGGTACGGAACAGATGCTGTGCGGCGAAGTTGCAACGATTATAAACAAGGCCAACCTGGAAACCCTGTACCGGCATCCCATCCACGAGTTGACGAGTGCCGGGCGGACGTTCTATTTCCCTGCGTGATTCAAGGTCCTGCCACACCCTCATCAGCTTGTGTGTCGGGTTCGGCAGTTTCCTGATTTTGTGCTTCTTCCTGTACTTCGGGTTCTTCGCCATCACCCGTAAACGGCAGTTTGTCGATCAGCTTGCCGAAAAAGCCCCGTCTTTTGTATTTCCTTAAGGGGACCTCGACGACCTTCGTGGGTTTGTTCGTGATCTCCTCCGGCCGCTCGAGCCCGGGAACGACATCGCCGTCAATATAGGCCAGTTTATCGTCTTCGAAATGCAGAGTGATATGACGCTGTTCCCGCTGGCGGCCGCCTTTTGAAAAGGTATAGATGTATTCCCAGCGGTTTGTATGAAAAGGGTCGATCAGCGGCGGTGTTCCCATGATGAAATGCACCTGGTTTTTATCCATGCCGGGCTTCAGTCTGGACAGCATTTCGCTGTCGATGATACTGCCCTGCTGTATGTCGATCCGGTAAACTCCAGGTAGCTTGAAGGTTCCTTCATGGCTGCACGCCACGAGTAAGAACGCGACTGATAGTAACAGAAATCTCATCGCCATAATTTACGACATTCTCGCCGACATGAAGTATACTTTACTCTGGGAGGGTTATCAGATTCAGCAAACTCTGATTAGTTCAGAGTTTGCTACGGTACATGGATGTGCCGTCACAGTCAATGACGGAAAGTCATTGACTGTGGAAGCAAAGCAGAAATCGCATTTTTGCTTTGCTTACTCTGACAAGTCCAGGACGGACTTGTTCAGAGTTTCGTTCACTATTTGACGGGCAGGAAATTTCTTATGGACAGTAAATCTTTGAAAGAAGCAGGCTTGAAGGCGACACTGCCGCGCATCCGGATTCTGGAAATACTGGAAGCGTCTGAGCAAAAGCACGTGAGCGCAGAAGATGTCTATAAAGCCCTGCTGGATGCAGGGGAAGATGTGGGTCTGGCTACTGTCTACCGGGTGCTTACACAGTTCGAGGGGGCCGGATTGGTAATTCGCCATCATTTCGATACGGGCCATTCCGTATTTGAACTGGACCGCGGCGGGCACCACGACCACATGGTCTGTATCAAGACCGGCAGGGTCATCGAGTTTGAGAATGCGGAAATTGAGAAGCTGCAACATCAGATAGCGGAAGAACACGGTTACGAACTGGCTGAACACAGCCTGATCCTCTACGTGAGACCCAAACAACATTGAGCCCGGGAGGGGAAGCCCGCTGTTCGTTGTTGGTTTCCGCCGGCTGGAAGTTATCTTCATGAGTGTTACCTCGTTACAGGATGCACTGGAGGAAATCCGTCCTGCAGATGCCGCTGCTATGCGCCGCGCCCGCGCCAGGCAAAACAATCTCACCAAACCGCGGGGCAGTCTCGGCCGGCTGGAAGATGTCTCGGTGCAGTTGGCCGGAATCTTCGGCACGGACAGGCCGCAAGTGCATGGCAGGATCGTTATCATCGCAGCCGGAGACCATGGGGTTGTCGCCCAGGGCGTAAGTGGTTACCCCCAGGAAGTTACTGTACAGATGGTACACAACTTCCTGGCTGAAGGCGCTGCCATCAATGTGCTGTCCAGGCGTCTCGGCGTACGCCGGATAATTGTTGACGCCGGTGTGGCCGGCGAACTCCCCCAATCCCCCGAGATCAGGCGCGTTTGCATAGGCAGGGGCACGGGCGATATTACCCGGGGTCCGGCCATGACGCGGGAGCAGGCACAGCAGTGCATTGTCGCGGGTATCAACCTGGCTGAAGAGGTTGCCGGCGCAGGCGTTGACCTCATCGGTACGGGAGATATGGGAATCGGCAATACTACCCCCTCCAGCGCGATTATCGCAGCGCTTACCGGCAGGCCGCCAAAGGATACAACGGGCAGGGGTACTGGCCGTACCCGTGCAGAACTGGCTCGTAAAGTGGCGGTAGTACAGCAGGCGCTGGAGGTTAACAGGCCTGCTCCGGAGGACCCGTTGGACGTCCTGGCGAAAGTGGGAGGTTTTGAGATCGGCGTGCTGGCTGGTGTCGTGCTGGGCGCTGTACTGATGCGCCGTGTGGTGGTTCTGGACGGTTTCATCTCGGGAGCGGCCGCACTCATCGCCTGCGCCTTGTGTCAATACGCGCGGGACTATCTTATCGCATCTCACCGGTCCGCGGAGAAAGGGCATCGCGTCGTGCTTGCCCACCTGAAACTGCGCCCGCTGCTGGACCTGGGCCTGAGGCTGGGGGAGGGGACCGGCGCGGTGCTGGCCATGCCTGTCGTCGAAGGGGCGGCGGCCTGTCTCGCGCAGATGGCGACCTTTGCCGAGGCCGGTATTTCCGGCCGTATAGCAGGGGAAGCGCGGGGGACAGCCGGGTGAAGGGTTTCAGGGCAGCCGTTGGTTTTCTGACTATCCTGCCTGTTTCACCCCGCGAACCGGACGGCCTGGCGTTGGCCCGCGGGTACTTTCCGCTGGTCGGGCTTTTAATGGGCGCATTGATCGCCGCTCTCGACCTGCTGCTCCTGAGACGCTTGCATTTCCTGCCGGAAGGAATGTTTATCGCTCTTCCGCCTGCGCATTTGCTGGTGGTGAGCGTGATAGTGGTGGTGGTCCTGGTGGTGATGACCCGGGGCTTGCACCTCGACGGTTTCATGGACAGTTGCGATGCCCTGTTCGGCGGCTACACGCGTGCAAGACGCCTTGAGATACTGCGCGATCCGCACGTGGGCGCCTTCGCCGTCGTCGGCGTTGTCTGCCTTTTGATTCTCAAGTGCGCGGCCATCGCCAGCCTGCCCCAACCCCTCAGGCTGCACGTGCTCATCCTGTTCCCGTGCCTGTCCCGCTGGGCTATGCTGCTGGTTATGGATTGTTACCCTTACGCACGTGAGGAGGGACTGGGCGTGGCGTTCCAGGGCGCGCGCAGCCGCCTGCAACTGTTTTTCGGTTTGTGTTGCGCATTGTTTGCAAGCCTGCTGGCAGCGGGGGTCCTGGGCCTGATCCTGTTGCTGGCGGCCAGCCTCATAGCCTGGATCATCGGTGCCTGGGCGAACAGGTTGCTGCGCGGGTTGACCGGCGATGTCTACGGCGCGGTCAACGAGACAGTAGAGACGGCAATCCTGGTTCTGGCCTGTTTCCTGCCGGCCGGGTTCTTTACTTTTGCGCAATTCTCCATTGAATTGCCCTGGTAACAGGTGGCAGACTGGCAACCATATCCCGCGGAGTGGTATCTCGATGGCGCTGTGCTGCTGCTGGCGCTGGCGCTGGACAGGGTTATGGGGGAGCCGCGGCCGGTGCTCCATCCCGTGGTGTGGATGGGCAGGCTGATTACGCTGCTGGAGCGATTCTTTCCTGCAGGCAACAGGTTTGCGTCCGTGCTGGCGGGAGGGGTCGCGGCAGTTTTCGTTACCGCCTTGTTCGGCGGCGCAGCCTGGCTGGTAGTCCTGGGATTGCGCGAGCTTGGAACCGTCGCTTACCTGCTGGGGGGAGCCCTGTTGCTCAAGACTACTTTCTCAGTAAGCGGGCTTGGCCATGCAGCACAGGTTACCCAACGCGCCCTGGAGGCCGGGAACCTGGACGCAGCGCGTGTCAGCCTCAGGAGCCTGGTAAGCCGCGACACGAAGGCGCTGAGTGGGTCGCTGATTGCAGCCGCCGCTATCGAATCGGTGGCTGAGAACACCACGGACAGCTACATCGCCCCCTGGCTGGCGTTCGCCTTGCTGGGGCTGCCCGGCGCGTTTGCCTACCGGGCGTTGAATACCCTTGACAGCATGATCGGATACCATGGCAAGTATGAATACACGGGCAAGGCAGCGGCAAGGCTGGACGATCTCGTCAACCTGGTTCCGGCGCGCATCAGCGCGATGCTGCTGCTCGCAGCAGGATTCTGCAAGTGGAGCGATCCCGTGAACCGGGTGACAGGACACACTGACAGGTTGTCCGTGCGGCGCGGCTGGCGAATAATGTGCCGCGACCGCGGATTGACCGAAAGCCCCAATGCCGGGTGGACGATGAGTGCACTGTCCGGACTGATCGGTGTGGTACTGGAAAAACGCGGTCACTACGTTATCGGCAGAGACATGCGCAGACCCGATGCAGCGGACGTCGGTCTGGCGCTGCGTCTGGCATACCGGACTGCGGTCCTCGGAGCACTATTGGCACTCGGCCTGCTGGCCTTGCGCGGGTATTGACATGACCCGGCCGGTACATGGCGGTTTGAATTATGCAGAACTGATGTCCCTGGGGCTTGTTCCGGGAGATGTCCTGGATTTCAGCGCCAACATCAACCCCCTGGGAACGGCCCCGGGCGTGCAGCAGGCAATTCGGTCGGTTGACCCGGCCGCCTATCCTGACCCGGGTTGCCTGGAACTGCGGGAGGCATTGGGTGTGCGCCTGGATACGGCGCCGGACAAAATTCTGGTCGGCAACGGCTCCACGGAACTGATTCACCTGTTGGCCCGCGCCTGCCTGACACCCGGCACCGGGGCAGCCGTCTTCACGCCGGGATTTGGCGAATACGAGACTGCCTGCCGGGGGCAAGGCGTCGAAGTAACGTATATCCGGGCAAACCCCGCTCAGGGATTCCATTGGGACTTGCCCGGTGCGCTTGACTGCCTGGCTGCAGGACAGCAGTCCCTGGTTTTTCTCGGTAATCCCAACAATCCGACCGGTTATTACCTGGGAGCAGATGCCGTAGGGCAACTTGCGGGTGTAATAGGCGATGCCGGGGTGCTGGTGCTGGACGAAGCGTATCTGTCCTTCGTCGAACAGTGTTGGGATTCCAGGTCCTTGCTGGACCGGGAAAACGTCGTGTTGCTGCGTTCCATGACCAAGGACCACGCCCTGGCCGGATTACGTCTGGGCTATCTGCTTGCCGCGCCGGAGACACTGGAACGTATCGCCGGATTCCAATATAGTTGGAGCGTGAACGCCCTGGCGCAGGCTGCGGGGGTTGCGGCGCTGGAACATTACCACCATGTCGCTGCAGGTCGGGAAGTCGTACGGTCGGGCAAGGAATTACTGCAGGAAGAGTTGCGCAGTCTTGGCCTGGAGTGTACCCCTTCTGCGGCAAACTTCCTGCTGATAAAGGTAGGCAATGCGGCCGGCCTGCGTAACGATTTGCTGACAAGTTACGGCATCTGTGTGCGTGATTGCACGTCTTTCGGACTGCCGGAATATATCAGGGTCGGCGTGCGAGGACCTGAAGACAATCGGCGTTTGATCAGTGCCCTGGCAAAGGTTTTTGAGCGCCGGGCCGGTTCCTGCTGAGGGCAAACAAGTGAATAAGATATGCGGGTCAAGTGGCACCTGGTAAGGCACGGCGAGACTGACTGGAACGTCAATAAGCGCGCCCAAGGCAGCACCGATACGTTGTTGAACGACAAGGGGCGCGCCCAGGCTGAATTCCTGCGTAATCGCCTGGCGACGACACTTTTCACAGCCGCCTATGGCAGCGACCTGAGTCGCGCCGTTGCTACGGGGGTTGCGATCCTGCGGGGCCGCAACGTCACCTTGCAACAATTGCCGGCATTACGGGAAAAGTCCTACGGAGAGTGGGAGGGTATAAGCAACGAGGATGTCCGGGAACGCTATCCTGATATGTATAAACAGTTCCTCCAGGACAGTATGGGCTTTGCGCCGCCCGGTGGTGAAAATGACTTTGACGTGTTCACGCGGGTTGAGGCTGCCACCCGGCAGATCCGGGAAACGCTGCCCGACCCGGCCGGGAACATCCTGGTGGTGGGACACAGCAACGCATTGCGCGCCATGCTGGTATCCCTGTTGCAGATGCCTGTCGATTATATATGGCGCTTCAGCCTGGCTAATGGCGGCATCTCCGTGGTCAGCGATTTTCACACGGGCTTTGCAACCCTGGATTTACTGAATGATACCAGCCACCTGGAAGATGATTGAGGTCGCGAGCTAACGTGGAAAAGCAGCTTATCCTGATACTGGGTGGCGCGCGTTCCGGCAAGAGCGCCTGTGCGGAGAGCCTTGCCCGGCAGGGTGACCGCACGCTTTTCGTCGCTACCGCCGAGGCACTGGATGACGACATGAGGCGCCGCATATTGATACACCGCGAGCGCCGTCCCGCTACCTGGGATACCCTGGAGGAACCCCTTGATCCCGTTGCGGCGATCCCTGCCGCGTTGTCCGGCCATGATATGTTACTGCTGGATTGCCTCACCGTCTGGGTCAGCAACCTGTACCTGGAACTGGAGGATAATGCCCATGCGGAGAACGAAATCCTTGCCCGGACCGATGCGCTACTGGACCTTTACGAGCGAGCGGAAGCAAGCTGGGTCCTGGTGAGCAATGAGGTTGGGCTGGGCGTGGTACCGGCATCGGCACTTGGACGGGGTTACCGCGACGTGCTGGGACGGGTAAATCAACTGGTCGCATCCCGTGCCGACAAAGTGTATCTTATGGTCGCAGGACTGGCGCTGGAATTGAAGTCATCAGGCGCGCGGCCGTGATGAGGCATGCGGGTTAGAGCTCCCGGTGCCTGCGGCGAGTTGGCGCAGGGTATGGAAGATGGCAGGCACTTCCTCATTACCTGCCCAATAGATATGTATTCCAGCGCGCAGGTCGAGCTTACAGCGGGCGCGGGCAGCGTAACCGGTCCCGCGGATTCGCCGAAGGCGCGCCGGGCTGTTGAGTTGACGCTGGCACACTTCCGAGAGTTCAACGTTGATGCCGACCTGCGCCTGTCCAGTATGTTACCGCGGGGTAAAGGCATGGCCAGCAGCACTGCCGACATCTCCGCCGCCATCGTCGCCACAGCTACGGCCCTGGGCCGCGACATCACGCCGCGGGAAACGGCACAGGTGGCGCTTTGCGTGGAACCTAGTGACGGTATTATGTTGCCCCAGCTTGCCATGTTCGACCACCGCAACGGCGGGTTGGCGCAAGTGCTGGGCGAGCCGCCACCCATGCGGATCCTGGTGCTCGACTTCGGTGGACGGGTGGATACCATCGCATTCAACGGTGTGGACAGGGACGATCTGTTGATGCGCCTGGAGGAGCGCGTGCATGAGAGCCTGTCCTGCATCATCACGGGAATCCGGCGGGGAGATCCTGAGGACATCGGTCGCGGTGCAACGATCAGTTCACTGGCTAACCAGGAAATCCTCTATAAACCACAGTTACCGGCCGTGATCAATCTGGCATCGGCCACCGGCGCGGCAGGGGTCAACGTGGCACACAGCGGTACGGTAATCGGGATGTTGTTCCCGGGGGCGGATGGGGTGCCGGAAAAGGCCGTTGCCCTGGTCCGTGAAAAGCTGCCCGGACTCAAGCGGTTGTTCCAGCGCCGCCTGGTGAGCGGCGGTGTTGTCCTCCAGCCGACCATACCTGAGTCATTGTAAAGAGCCGTCCCCCCGGCCCGGCTGATATTCTTTCTCGCCTGTTCCAGGAGTTCACAGAGTTGCCTGGTTCCCAGTAATATCCGGGTAGTATGGCGCTGAATGATGTCCGGGTCGATGAAGAACAGGTTATCGTACCTCGTGGCCTTGAGAAATGACCATTGTTTCCATTCATCCAGCCAGTCCGGCCTTGCTTCATTCATGCCGCTGGCAATGATGGTATCCGGATTTATTGTCAGCACTGCTTCCTTACCCACCTGCGGCGTCGGCGACCCCAGTCCGGCGAAGATGTTACTGCCGCCGCATAGCCGGATGACGTTGCCGATGATCTGTTTGTCCGTGACGGTAATCAGCGGGTTGGGCCACACCTGGTAAAAAACCGACACTTGCTCCAGTCCCGAGTACTTGTCCCGTAACAGGGAAAGCCCGGCCATATACTCCTGTGCGACAGCCCTGGCTTCGTCTTCCCGGCCGCCGAGGATGCCGAACCTGGTTATATCCGCAGCCACGTCTTCCAGTCGTTGCGGTTCGTTTACGAATACCGTGAGGCCCAGGTCCATCAACCTTTCTACCTGGTGGAATTGATTCCCCTCTTTCCAGCCGATAACGAGGTCGGGTTGCATGGCCAGGATCAATTCGGAATCAAAGTTGTCATAACCGCCCACTGACGCCAGTGCGCGAGCTTCTATGGGGTAATCACTATAGCTGACGACGCCGACAACGAATTGTCCGACACCCGCGGAAAACAGGTTCTCGGTAATGTGCGGCGCCAGGCTGACAATCCTCCTGGCCGGTTTGTCAAGCTGCACGGTCCGGCCAATGTCATCAACCGCCTCAATCGTCCCTGCATCCGTCACGAATGCAGTCAGGAAAACGACGCCGAACAGGAGATATTTGCTTATGTTTCCCATAACGTTCCGTGACCGGTCAGACCTCATGATAGCCGTTCATTATCAAGGCAAGGCGTTCGCATAACTCACTATACTCTTTATGTTCGGCACTGAATTTTTTGAGTTGAGGTTTGATTTTTATAATCCCGGTTTTCACCTCGTCAATGCACTGTTTTACGTCTTTTTCACGCAAATCACAGGCGCGCAAACCGAAATCAGCCAGCGCTTCAGGAACAGGCCATTGCTTCTTTCCAGCGAGAGTCAAGGCAGGAACGTCTTTGGGCAGGTAGACGACGGTGCTCACCAGGTCATACACAGGCGCGAGCCATTTTCTCTCCGTGTTGTCGTATAAGACGCCAAAATTTTTTAAGTGCGCATCGCCGTTTTTTAACATCATGCTTAACAATATGGACTTGAACAATGCTCGCCGTGTTTCCCCCGGGGGATAACAAGGGGTTTTTTGAATAGTTTCAGCTACAGCTTCATAGCTGCTGTCGTATTTTCCATGAGCAGACAAATGTTGCAGGACGCAGACTTCCTCGAATGCCAGTTGATGGTGGTTTTTATCAATATCAAAGCGACCAACCACCAACAATTTTCCACTATCGGCCAGGTGAAATTCAGGCGTTGTCAAGCCGCAGGCTTGCGCAGCCTTAAGACAGAAATATTCGTTTACTGCAAGTCCCGGGTACTCGCGTCCCGCTGATTTCACGATGTACCGGCCTGCCGGCAATGCTATTTTCTTACCGTAGTCATTCCATAAGACTTTTGGTTGTACCCCGGACACGCCTGAACGAACTGCCAGTTGATCCATCAGTTCTCCGAACAGTTCATCAGTTCCCGGGTATGTCAGTAATTCAATCAGTGAATAGTGGGATTGTGCGCCCGTTTCCAATGGCGCTCCCGCCTCGGTGAAGCGTACCCGGCCGATGGTATGATTGCCTATCAGCTTGAGCAGCAGAATATCATTGCTGATATTCATCACTTTGGCAAAACGCATACGCAGGTGTTCCAGCAAAGTGCCTTCCGGCAAAACCATCTGGAAGGGAGGCATTAAAACCTGTGTTTCATACTGTCTCGCCCGCACGGGCATGGTGAGGGAAACCAGGTCCTTTTGCGGGTTCAATGAGGCAATATTCCGGTACTGAAAAATGTATGTATGGTCCTCCTGAAGCAACTGTCCGACTCGTTTATTGCCCACCCATACATCCAGGCTCTCGGCGCTCATTTCATCTTGTCCCCTAATACGCCAATACCGCTCACCGGAATGTCGGTCACGGTAAGGGTCAGGTGTAGTTCCGACAGAATTGCAGACAGGATTTTGAATTGAATATCATCGGCCTGACCATTTTCCAGTTTAATAAGGGTATAACGGCTTACGCCGGCGCGTTCTGCCAGTGTTTTTTGTGTTAAACCATGGGCTTCCCGGTTGGCGAGAATAATCTGCCCCAGCTCAGTCAGTTTCATAAGCGTCATAAAAAGTCAATATATGTTGACATTTTATGATTTATTAATTCTATTGTCAATTTATATTGACAGTCAGTTGCCGAACCAGCATGGCAAATCGCATACTTTCGACACCCCGCCGGGGACAGAATTGAAATCTTTTCGCGCACAGGTGAATTTATGGGTGTCCTGAATTTCCTCTATACTGTCCATCTCGAACGTATTCCCCACAGTAATGTCTGCTGAAACCATAATGATACAAGGCACGACGTCCGATGCCGGTAAAAGCGTCCTGGTTACCGGCTTGTGCCGCGTCCTGGCGCGTACCGGGTCATCCGTTGCCCCGTTCAAACCACAGAATATGGCGTTGAACTCCGCCGTAACCGTCGAAGGCGGGGAAATCGGCCGCGCCCAGGCACTGCAGGCCCAGGCCTGCGGCCTGGAGCCCGCCAACGACATGAACCCGGTTTTGTTGAAGCCGAATTCCGATATTGGCGCCCAGGTGATCGTGCATGGCAAGGTCGATTCAACCCTGGACGCCGTAGCATACCATGAAAGAAAACCCGCCTTGCTGCACGCCGTGATGGATTCCTATCGCCGCTTGCAGAGCCGTTATGATTATGTCGTGGTGGAAGGCGCCGGCAGCCCGGCTGAGATCAACCTGCGCGACCGGGATATCGCCAACATGGGATTCGCCGAAGTTGCCGACTGCCCCGTTATCCTGGTTGCCGATATTGACAAGGGGGGCGTGTTCGCCCACCTGGTCGGTACGCTGGCCCTCCTCAGCGAGACGGAACGGCACAGGGTTACCGGGTTTGTCATCAACAAATTCCGCGGAGATATCGCGTTGTTGCAACCGGGGATAACGTGGCTGGAAGAAAAGACCGGGAAGCCGGTGCTCGGGGTGTTGCCTTACCTGCAGGGATTTCACCTGGATGCGGAGGATGCGATTTCCCCGGACACGGACGTGGAACCGGTGCGGGACGCTTTGAAGGTCATCGCGCCGGTATTCCCCCGCATCAGCAATCACACCGATTTTGATCCGTTGCGCCTGCATCCGCAGGTGGATTTCAAATTCATCGGGCCGGGGCAGGCTATCCCTCCTGCCGACCTCATCATCCTGCCGGGCACCAAGAACGTTCGCCACGACCTGCAATGGATGCAGGATAACCGCTGGTTCCCGGCCGTATACCGGCACCTGCGGTATGGCGGCAAACTCCTGGGTATCTGCGGCGGATACCAGATGCTGGGCGCCGTCATTGCCGACCCCCTCGGTATCGAAGGGGAACCGGGCAGCAGTGTGGGGCTCGGACTGTTTCAGATGGAGACGGAATTGCGGCCGCAAAAACAACTGCGCCGGGTGCGCGCCAGCCTGGCGCTGGATGATACCCCGGTCGGCGGCTATGAGATCCATGCCGGGATAACACGGGGGAATGCCCTGCAACGGCCGGCCATCCGCTTGCCGGACAGGGAGGATGGCGCAATCTCCGAAGATGGCCGGGTCATGGGTTGTTACCTGCACGGTTTATTCGATGAAGGCGACGCTTGTGCCGCGTTGCTGAAGTGGGCCGGCCTTGAACAGGTGGAAGTGACGGACTACCGGACCCTGAGAGAGCGCCAGATCGACCGCCTCGCCGACGCGATAGAGGATAGGATCGATCTGGCCAGTATGTTTAAAAATATATCCGTCATCTGCGGATAATATTTGTTTTTGCGCGCCATGTCCTTTACCATTCTTTAGTGTAGTCAGGTTTCCAGCCGGTGTGTTTATGCGCCGACTGGATTAACGGGAAGACTGGTGAGTTCCTGCGAACGATTCCAGCACTGCCCCCGCAACGGTGATCAGCCTGGTCCCGGACGTTACCACTGTGTTGGCCCTGGTGAAACATCCAGGTCTGGAGCATGGGAAGGTGTCCGGGACGTTGACTGGCGACAGTCAGCGCTGTCAGTCCGGAGACCGGCCTGTATACATCCGTCGTCCGGGATCCGATCCCGGTACGTTCAGTGACATGTTGCGGAGGGCGGCATCGGGCATTTGTTCTGCTCCAATTCCCCTCTTTGCTGCTGTCTGAATTCGTTCACGCGACATTCTACGGGAGTGAAGAAATGAAAAAGATGTATATCACGGCGCTGATTACCGGCGCCGTACTGTATGGGCCTGTGATCCAGGCTGCTTCGTATGAAGAGATTATTGTTACGGGGACGCGTTCCCCGATCGAGGCTGACAAGTTACCCGCAGCCGTTACGGTGATCAACCGGCAGGACATTGAGGAACTGCAGGTGAACTCACTGCCTGAATTGCTGCGCGGAGTAACCGGTGTCGATGTCACGGTCAGCGGTGGTTACGGCAAAACAACAGGCGTACGCATGCGCGGGACCGAAAGCCACCACGTCCTGGTATTGGTCGACGGTGTCAGGATCGGGTCGGCAACCCTTGGGACCGCCGCTTTTCAACATTTGCCGCCGTCTTTGATAGAGCGTATAGAGATCGTGCGCGGCCCGCGTTCCAGCCTGTGGGGATCAGAGGCCCTGGGCGGCGTAATTCATATCTTCACCCGCGAGGGCTCGGGTGAGACGCCGCGTTTCAGCCTGGATGCCGGTGGCGGTTCTTTTGATACCTTCGAGGTAACCGGCGGCGTCAGTGGCGAATATCAGGATTTCGATTACAGCGCGGCGGTTTCCTGGTTTGATTCCCGCGGGATCGATGCCAGACAGCCCACCCCCGGCCTGTTCGGTGTCGACCAGCCGGACAATGACGGCTACGACAATATTTCCGTGCATTTCCGCGGCGGTTATGAATTCGGCGATACGGGCCGGATAGAAGCCTTTATCATGAGGGCGGAAGGCGCGACAGAGTACGACGGCAACTTCCAGCATGAGACCGATTTCCTGCAACAGGTGGTGGGTGGATCGCTTTTATTCAATCCGCTGGAGGACTGGAGCACGTCTGTGCGACTGAGCGAGTCCCGGGATGGAACGGATAACTTCGCCCCGTCAGGTGATTTCTCCTCGCGTTTCGATACCCGTCGCCGGCAGTTGTCATGGCAAAACGATATCTCGTTGTTTGACACACAGTTACTGACCTTTGGTGTGGATTACCGGGATGACAAGGTGGGGAGTTCCACTGACTATGCCCGCACAGGCAGGGATAATATCGGTATTTTCGGACAGTACGGCGTGAACTTCCACGGTCACCAGTTGATCGCCTCAGTGCGCTGGGATGATGACCATGTGTTCGGCAGTAAAACGACGGGCGGGGCCGGCTGGAGTTACACCTGGCGCGACGCATTACGCCTGTATGCCTCCTATGGCACAGCCTACAAGACACCTACATTCAATGAGCTGTTTTTTCCTTTTTTCGGCAACCCGGACTTGAGACCGGAGACTGCCGAATCCTGGGAAGCAGGTGTGGAGGGTCAGCACGAGCGCTATGGCTGGAGTCTCCGGGCTTACCGGACCGACGCGCAGGACCTCATCACCACCGTTTGCGATCAATTCTTTACCTGCGCGCCGGAAAACGTCAATGAAGCACAGGTTACCGGAGTTGAAGGCGAACTTTTCGTTCAATGGGAAGGATGGAATGCCATGCTGGCTATGGAATACCTGGACCCGGAGAATGAAACCTCAGGCAATCGCCTGCCGCGCCGGGTAAAGAAGAGATTGTCGTTCGACCTGAGACGGGACATTGGCAAGTTCACAATCGGCGCGCGCCTGCTGGCCGAAGGGAATCGATTCGATAATGCCGGCAATACCATCAGGGTCAACGGGTTCACGCTAGTTGATTTGTCTGGGGAGTACCGTTTCAGCGAACGCCTGACGCTGCGCGCGAAGCTCGCGAACCTGCTCGACGAGGAATACCGGACCATCAACACCTATAACTCATTCGATCGGAATTTCTTCTTGTCGTTCCATTATCGAAGCCGGTAAACTGGATCACCAGGGGTAGAGACATGTCCGAAAAAATTATTAGTGCGGAAGAACACAAGCAGAAGATGCAGGCGCAGCAAAGCCAGGTGCGCGCGCGCATAGCCGAGGCGAAGACCCGGCGCGGCGTCATCATCTACCTGTACGGCAACGGCAAAGGCAAAAGCAGTTCCGCCTTCGGCACCCTGGCAAGGAGCGTGGGCCACGGCAAGAAAGGCGCAGTCGTACAATTCATCAAGGGTAAATGGAAGACCGGTGAACAGGCGATCTTCAGGCAATTGGGGGTAGAACATCATGTAATGGGAACGGGGTTTACCTGGGATACCCAGGACCGGGCGAAGGATATCGCCGCCGCCGGGAAGGTCTGGAAAAAAGCGGCCGCGCTGTTTCAGGACCCTGATTTCGATATAGTCATACTGGATGAAGTGACTTACATGTTCAAATACGGTTACTTATCCGCTGCGGAAGTGAGTGAAGTCCTGCTTGCCAGGCCGGAAAAGCAGAACGTCATCGTCACGGGCAGGGACGTGATCCCGGAATTGCTCGAAATCGCCGATACCATCAGTGAAGTCCGGGAAGTGCGGCATGCCTTCAACCACGGCATCAAGGCCCAGAAGGGAATAGAATTCTAACCCGACCCGGAGCCGAGCATTTCCCTGGCGTGATTCCGGGATTGCTCCGAGACCCGGATGCCGCCCAGCATACGGGCGATTTCTTCTACCCGCTCAGCCTTACCCAGCTCGTGGACCCGGGTTTCGGTTATTTTGTCGTCGATGGTTTTTGTCACCCTGAAATGGTTATCCCCCTGCGAGGCCACCTGCGGCAGGTGGGTAACGCACAGGATCTGCCGGTCTGCAGCGAGCTTATGCAGCAGGTTGCCGACGATTTCAGCAATCCCACCTGCGATACCCGCGTCCACTTCGTCGAATATCATGGTTGCCGCGCTGCTGTCCCGGTTTGCGCCGACCTGGACCGCAAGGCTGATGCGAGAGAGTTCTCCGCCGGAGGCGACCTTTCTCAACGGCAGCAAGGCCTGGCCGGGGTTGGCAGAGACGAGGAATTCAACCTGGTTATTGCCGTTTCTGTGGGGCTTTAAATCCGGTCCGGGAGTGACGTTGATGTTTAGAGTGCCTTCAGGCATGCCCAGGGTCCGTATCCTGGCGCTGATATCTGCCGCCATCACGGTCGCGCACTCGCGCCGGCGCTCACCCAGGTTACCTGCGGCCGTCCGGTATTCTTCAAGCGATCTCTGTTGTTCCTGTTCCAGTTCCGCCAGTCGTTCGCGATTCTGTTCAATGACATCCAGTCTCAGACTTATGGATTGGTAATGAGCGAACAACAGTTGCGGCTGAACCCGGTGTTTTCGGGCCATGTCGTGCAACTGCTCCAGGCGCTGTTCCACCTTGCCCAGGTGACCAGGGTCCCGGTCCAGGCTGTGCAGGTAAGCCCCCAGCTCGGCGGCCGCTTCGCTGATATGTATCGCCGCATTTTCCAGTAGCCCGGTAATGTTTGCCAGGCCCGGATCAAACCGCTCCAGGGCGGCCAACTCTTTTTTGACGATGTTGATCCTGTCGGCTGCCGACTGTTCGCCGGCATGTAAACCGTCCAGTGCCGATTGAGCCGTTTCGAGCAGGTTGTTCATATTGGCCAGCCGCTTGTACTCGTCTTCCAGCCGGTCCACTTCGTTTTCCTCCAGTTCCAGCGCCTGTAATTCTTCCACTTGGTACTTGAGCAGTGATAAACGGTCGCCGGCTTCACCTTCCGTGTCGGTCAGCGCACTTATCTCCCGGGTCACGCCATCCCATTTTTCAAACGCGCGGCTGACCTGGTCCGATATATCGCCATAATCGCCAAAGCCGTCCAGTAACTCCCGCTGTACGTCTCTTTTCAATAAACTCTGGTGTGCATGCTGGCCGTGGATATCGACCAGGAAGGCGCCGGCGTCACGCAGCAGTTGCAGGGGGACCGCAGCGGTATTTATATAGGCTCGGGAACGCCCGTCCCTGTTGATGATCCGGCGCAGTACCAGTTCGTTATCTGCAACGCTTATGGACTGCTCCTCCAGCAACTGCAGCAACCGTTCATCCTGTGCGATATTGAATGCGGCGCTGATCTCGGTGTGTGCGCACCCCGTTCGTATTACTGAGGTGTCCGCCCGGTCACCCAGGACCAGCCCCAGGGCGCCGATTAATATGGATTTGCCTGCGCCGGTTTCACCTGTCAGTACCGTCATACCTTCCCTGAACGATAACTCCACATTTTCTATTACTGCAAGATTGTTGATACTGAGATGCTTCAACATATTGTTTCCGGAACCCGTCTCCATAGTCTCTGTGATTTCTGTATCCACAGAGACAAACAAAAACCTACCCCCAGTTCAGTTTATCCCTGAGGATCTTGAAATGGTCATGGTCCGCGGGATGGATAAGCCGTATTTTCTTGTCTTTTTTCTGTATGTTTATCTTGTCCCCCGTAACCAGTTCGCAGACGATCTCACCATCACAGGTCATGTACGCGCGGTCGATTTGCGGTGTGCCGATAATGACTTCCACCACGCTGTTGCCGTCGATTACAACCGGCCGGTTGCTCAAGGTGTGTGGGCAGATCGGCACCAGCACCAGGGCGTTGAGCGCCGGGTGTAATATCGGGCCGCCACCGGCAAGTGCGTAGGCGGTTGAACCGGTAGGAGATGAGATGATCATGCCGTCCGATCGCTGCCTATGGAGAAAATTGCCGTTGACGAAAGTCTCAAGTTCAGTCAGTTTAGCGATATTGCCCTTCTGTATGATGACATCATTGAAGGCATGGCTTTCCATCAGGGTTTTACCCTTGCTTTCAATTTCGCAGTGTAATTGAAAGCGTTCGTCTTCAATGTAGTTCCCGCGCAGGATTTCGTCCAGGCGGCGTATCACCGCGTTGGCGGGTATATCAGCGAGGAAACCGAGGCGGCCGCGGTTGATGCCCAGTAACGGTACATTGTAGTCGGCCAGCAGGTGGGCGGCCCGCAACATGGTGCCGTCGCCGCCTATGGCAATGGCGAGGTTGCAGTTCATGCCGAAAAGCTCCGCGTTCCCCTGGGGCAGTTTCATATTAGGCACCAGGCTGGTGGAAAATTCATCCAGCACCACCTCCCTGTCACGCTCCTGGAGATATTCTATAACCGCCTGTAAAGTATAAATTATTTCAGCAGTGCTATTATTTGTAATAATGGCTATAGTTTTGAACATTATTTTGCACTAACATGGCACAAGTGATAAATTTTCCACCGGGATACTTTGCCACATTAAACTGAACTATGCCAAAAAATCGTCGGCAGTCCGCATTTGATTTAAACGAGCGCAGTTTGTTGTTGTTTAAATCCCTGGTTGAACACTTCATCCAGGATGGTCATCCCGTGGGTTCGCGTACCCTGGCCCGGGATACGGATCTGGCTTTAAGCCCGGCGACCATCCGCAATGTGATGGCCGACCTGGAAGACATGGGTTTATTGCACTCTCCTCATACTTCAGCTGGACGTATTCCCACGGTGCGCGGGTACCGCCTGTTCGTTGACAGCTTGCTCCGGGTTGAACAACTGCAGGAAAGGGAAGTGCAGCGCATGGCGCGGGAAATGGCTGCGGAGGCTGATGTCCAGCACCTTGTAGTGCGCGCCTCAAGTCTTTTGTCAGATATTACCAATCTGGCTGCGGTTGTCATGCTGCCCCGCAAGCGCCAGAATTCGCTTGAACACATTGAGTTCATCGCTCTTTCCGAGAACCGGATTCTTGTCATACTGGTGTTGAGCAACAAGGAGATCCAGAACAGGATCATACACACGGCGAAAACCTATTCGCAGTCACAGTTGCAACGGACTGCAAATTATCTTAACTCCATCTGTCGCGGCAAGGACCTGGATACGGTCCGCACCGAAGTGATCAATGAGTTGAGAAAATTGAAGGAAGACGTGAATGAACTGATGCAGGCTGCCATCGAAATGGCGCAAAAGGCTTTTGTTACCCCCGATGCCGGGGATGAGGTCGTGATCTCCGGCCATACCAACCTGATGGGTGTGGCTGATCTCAGCGACCTGGAGAAACTGAAACGATTGTTCGAGAGCTTCAACCAGAAACGGGATATCCTGCACTTGCTGGAAAATGCGATCAGCGCCAAGGGTGTACAGATATTCATCGGCGAGGAATCGGGCTATGAGGTGCTGGATAACTGCAGTATCGTCACGTCTCCATACCGGGATGGGGGACAGGTCCTCGGTGTGCTGGGGGTAATAGGGCCCACCCGCATGGATTATGAAAGAGTCATCCCGGCCGTTGACGTGACCGCCAGAATTCTGGGCTCGGTCTTGAATTCTGCGGACTAGTCCATATCTTCTATAGCCGGTAATGCGGAGTCGCTTGCACGCGTCTGCGCAGGTACCGCCGGCGTGAGGGGCACTGAAGAGCATCCCTGACATCACCGTTTCAACAGGCAAATAACAGGTTGATTACTATGGTTGAAGAAAAACAACAAGCAGGTAACGGAAAGGGTGCGGCAGAGGTTGAGGAATCTGCTGCGCTAGAAGCAGAAACCGAAGTTACCGAAGACGAGGGAGGAACGGGGGCTGAGGAGGAGACTAACGGCCTCGAACAGACGGTCCCTGACGAAGTCGCAGGCGTGATGCAGGAAAATGAACGGCTGAAAATAGAGGCGCAGGAAAGTATCGATAAAGCGCTGCGCGCCACGGCGGAACTGGATAATATCCGTAAACGCACCTCCCGCGACATTGAAAATGCCCATAAATACGGGCTGGAACGGTTTGTCAATGAATTATTGCCGGTAGCGGACAGCATGGAACTGGGTATCAATGCTTCACAATCAGCGGAAGATATAGAGAGTTTGCGGGAAGGGATGGACCTGACCCTGAAGAAGCTTTTCGATTGCCTGGGGAAATTCGGTGTAAACGCCATTGACCCGGCCGGTGAGAAGTTCGACCCGGAGTGGCACCAGGCCGTCTCGATGCAGGAACTGGAAGGCACTGATTCAGGCCAGGTTATCACCGTTATGCAGAAAGGCTATGAGTTGAACGGGCGACTGATAAGGCCGGCCATGGTCGTGGTCGCAAAATAATCGGAATAATTGGGGTCAGAGTAAAAATAATTAATGAGCAACCTGCGTCACCTGCCAATCCAGCAGTATTTTTACTCTGACCCCACATTAAACAAACTATGACGCTTGATTTTCAGCACTATGGCCCACATATACCAGTTATCCCGCGTATTGCGCCGGCGGCTGCATGGGTCGCATCGGGGTTACACACAGAAATAAAACAGTTAGGAATATCAAAGAGGCTTGAAACATGAGCAAAATTATCGGTATAGACCTGGGCACGACCAATTCCTGTGTTGCAGTATTGGAAGGCAGTCAGGCCAGGGTTATTGAAAACAGCGAAGGCGGCCGAACCACACCGTCCATTGTCGCGTTTTCCGACGACGACGAAGTCCTCGTGGGGCAGTCGGCCAAGCGCCAGGCGGTTACCAACCCCGACAAGACATTATTTGCGGTCAAACGGTTAATCGGCCGGCGTTTTGAGGACAAGGTAGTACAAAAAGATATCAATATGGTCCCGTATAAAATCGTAAAAGCGGACAACGGTGATGCCTGGGTGGACATAAAGGGCAAAAAGATGGCGCCCCCGGAGATCTCGGCGCGGGTCCTGATGAAAATGAGACAAACAGCCGAGGATTACCTGGGAGAACAGGTCACCGAGGCGGTGATTACCGTTCCGGCCTATTTCAATGATTCACAACGCCAGGCAACCAAGGACGCAGGCAAGATTGCGGGTCTTGAGGTGCGGCGCATTATCAATGAACCAACGGCCGCGGCCCTGGCCTACGGCATGGACAAGAAACAGGGAGACTCCAGGATAGCCGTATATGACCTGGGCGGCGGTACCTTTGACGTGTCCATCATTGAAATCGCCGAAGTGGACGGCGAACACCAGTTTGAGGTGTTGTCCACCAATGGTGACACCTTTTTGGGCGGAGAGGATTTTGACCTGCGTATCATTGATTTTCTCTGCGATGAATTTAAGAAGGACCAGGGCATCGACTTGCATAACGACCCGCTGGCGCTGCAACGCCTGAAGGAGGCCGCGGAAAAGGCAAAGATAGAGTTGTCGTCCAGCCAGCAGACCGATATAAACCTGCCTTATATTACCGCGGACGCCGGCGGCCCGAAGCATCTCAATATAAAGCTGAGTCGTTCCAAGCTCGAGACGCTTGTGGAAGACCTGGTTGATCGCACCATCAAACCGTGCCGTGTGGCCCTGGAAGATGCCGGACATTCTGCGTCGGATATCACCGACGTCATCCTGGTGGGCGGGCAGACCCGCATGCCCAAGGTGCAGGAGAAGGTCAAGGATTTCTTCAGCAGGGAACCGCGCAAGGACGTCAACCCCGATGAGGCCGTCGCGGTCGGCGCGGCGATCCAGGCCGGCGTACTGGGCGGTGACGTCAAGGATGTGCTGCTGCTTGACGTAACGCCCCTGTCACTGGGTATCGAGACCCTGGGCGGGGTGATGACCAAACTTATCGATAAAAATACGACTATCCCGACCAAGGCGCAGCAGGTGTTTTCCACTGCCGACGATAACCAAACCGCGGTGACGGTGCACGTCATGCAGGGAGAGCGTGAAATGGTCGCGGGGAATAAATCGTTGGGCCGGTTCGACCTGACGGATATTCCCCCTGCGCCCCGCGGCATACCCCAGATTGAGGTGGCATTTGATATTGACGCCAACGGAATCCTGAACGTATCGGCAAAAGACAAGGCAACCGGCAAGGAACAGTCCATCGTCATCAAGGCTTCCAGTGGTCTGTCGGACGAAGAAATAGAAAAAATGGTGAAGGACGCGGAGGCTCATGCCGAAGAAGACCGGCAGGCAAAGGAACTGGTCGAGGCCCGTAACCTGGCGGAAAATCTGATGTATTCAACGAAGAAATCCATTGACGAACTGGGCGACAAGGTTGAAGAACAGGAGAAACAGGATATCGAGGCTGCCATTGCCGACCTGGAAGAGGCCCTGAAAGGGAATGACAAGGACGCCCTAGAGGAAAAAACCCGGAAACTGACTGAAGTAGCGGGTAAACTGGCGGAGAAGGCGTACCAGCAGGCTGCTGCTGCCGACACCGACGGCGAAGATAAGCCCGCAGGCGCGGACAACGGCGCCGGCGATGAGAACGTTGTTGATGCTGAATTCGAGGAAGTGGATGACAATAAGAAGTAGCCCGGATTTCTCACCTGGTAATGCGGGTTATGACTGAGAAACGAGACTATTATGACGTTCTTGGCGTATCAAAAAATGCGTCCGATGGCGATATAAAAAAGGCATTCCGCCGTCTGGCAATGAAGTTCCATCCGGACCGCAATCCGGACAGCAAAGAGGCGGAAGAAAAATTCAAGGAAGCAAAGGAAGCCCACGATATCCTGAGCGACCAGCAGAAGCGGGCGGCATATGACCAGTTCGGCCATGCCGGCGTCAGCACCTCTGCCGGTGGGCCGGATGCCCAGGGATTCAGCGGGTTCGGCGATATATTCGACAACGTTTTCGGCGATATTTTCGGCGCGCAGGGGCGCGGCGGCCAGCGCGGGCAGACTGGGGCGAACCTGCGTTACGACCTGGAAATGAACCTTGAGGATGCCATTGCGGGCACGACAATCAAGATACGGGTGCCCCGGCTGGTAACCTGCAGCGGCTGCTCTGGCAGCGGCGCCAGGCAGGGATCGAGCCCGGTCCAGTGTCCTACCTGCAACGGCGCCGGCCAGGTCCGCATGCAACAAGGGTTTTTCTCGGTGCAGCAGACCTGTCCGAAGTGCCGCGGCCAGGGAAAAATCATCAATGACCCGTGTCATACATGCCGTGGACATGGGCGGGTGCGGGATAGCAAGACCATCTCCGTGAAAGTCCCACCCGGTGTTGATACTGGCGACCGGATCCGCCTGTCAGGCGAAGGGGAGGCGGGTGAGTTCGGCGCGCCTGCCGGTGACCTGTACGTGCATGTCATTGTCAGGGAGCATGATATCTTTACCCGTGAAGGTTCCGATCTCTTCTGTGAAATTCCGATCAGTTTTGCCGCAGCAGCCCTGGGCCGGGATATAGAAATTCCGACACTGGACGGCAGGGTCAAAATCAAGGTCCCGGCGGAAACCCAGAGCGGCAGATTATTTCGCCTGCGCGGCAAAGGCGTGCGCTCCGTCAGGTCATCGGCAAGAGGCGATCTGCTGTGCCGTGTGGCGGTCGAGACCCCGGTGAATTTAAGCAGGAAACAAAAAGACGTATTGGAACAATTTGAAGAATCGATGCTGGAAGATGACAAGCGCCACCGCCCCAGGGCCAGCGGTTGGTTCGACAGTGTCAAAAAATTCTTTGATAGTGCCAGCCAGTAATAATACGGCTCTCCATTCGGCTAAAGTTTATCCCGGCGACAGCCGGGACAGGAATCCAGTAGTATAACCGTCTCGCATGGATCGTCATTCCGGCGAACGCCCGAAGCCAGTACAATAACCGCCTCGAACCAACTGTCATTCCTGCGAAAGCAGGAATCCAGTACAATAACCGTCTCGAACAGACACATTATTTCACTCATGATCAAAGCAGCAATATGCGGCGCCGCGGGGCGCATGGGAAAAACCATCCTGGAAGTTATCGGCGAGGCCGACGGCATCGCGGCCGGTGCAGCAATAGAACAAAGCAGTTCACCGGCGCTGGGCCTTGATGCAGGCGCACAAGCTGGCATCGGCACGCTGGGTGTCAGCGTAACCGATGATCTCGAAGCCATCATGGACGACTTCGACGTATTGATAGACTTCACCCGGGCCGACGCCGTGCTGGAAAACCTGGAACGCTGCCGCGCCGGTGGCAAAAAAGTAGTCATAGGCACCACCGGCCTGTCCGCCGACCAACAGCAGACACTACGGGCCGCGAGCGAGGAGATCGCCATCGTGTTTGCCCCCAACATGAGCGTAGGTGTCAACCTGTGTTTCAAACTGGCGGAACTGGCTGCACAAGTAGTCGGCAACAGCACTGATATCGAAATCATCGAAGCACACCACAACCGCAAGATCGATGCTCCCTCAGGCACCGCGGTACGCCTGGGCGAAATCGTGGCCGAAACCCTGGGCCGTGACCTGGAAGAATGTGCAGTATACGGCCGCCAGGGCGTGACCGGCCCGCGCGCGCGCAAGACCATCGGCTTCGAAACCATCCGCGCCGGCGACATCGTCGGCGAACACACCCTCATGTTCGCCGGCGCCGGCGAGCGAGTGGAAATCAGACACGTCGCCACCAGCCGCAAAACCTTCGCCACCGGCGCAGTACGCGCCGCGCAGTGGATCATGGACAAGGAAACCGGGTTGTATAGCATGCAGGACGTGCTGGGGTTGAGTTGATCATGCCGGCGGAAGCTCTATTTGAATCAGGCAAGCAGGTGATTCTTCCGGAATGGATCGATTACAACGGCCACTTGAACGTGTCCTATTACGTCCTGGTGTTTGACCGTGCCACGGATAAATTTTTCGATTTCATGGGCCTGACTGCTGATTTCAGGACTGCCGGCGACGTATCAGCTTTCGTTGTGGAAATGCACATCAACTACATCCGGGAGGTGAAGGAAGGCGACGAAGTATACGTTACCACCCAGTTATTGGATTACGATGCAAAACGCTTCCATTATTTCCACCGCATGTACCACGCCGAACAGAACTATCTCGCCGCAACCAGTGAAATGTTGTGCCTGTACATGGACATGAACCAGCGACGTGTCACGCAAATGCCGACCCCCATCCAGAACCGTCTCGCCGTAATCAAGCAAAGCCACGCCAAATTGCCGTTGCCCGAACAGGTCGGCAGGGTGATAAAGGTGAAGCGGTAGAGCGTTCTAACCCTAAAATACAACTAACATCCCATAGCCCTTGCATGACCGGATAATGCGTAATTCAGGATTTGCCGGTCCCGCGTGACCAGGGAATAATCATACTCCCGAGCAGTTGCAATCAGAATCCTATCAGCCGGGTCGGCTGGTGGCTCTCCCGGGAGAGTTGCTGAAGCAATGAGAACGGATGGTGACAGGTCCGTCAGGGTTACTCCCGGTAAACCGCATAACCTCCTGAACCAGACTTCCGGCCTGAGTGTCAACAGGATTCTCTTCTTTGCTGAAAGTGTTGCTATTTCCCATGCTGTAATGGGAGAAACAACAAGCTGCTCGTTACGCTCCAGCGCCCGGGGTAATTCTGTCGCGGCCGGGTCTTGCAACGGAGCACCCTCCATCAGCCAGATAGCCGCACAGGTATCAAGCAGGTGATCCGACATTTCCGGCTATTACTATAGCTGTGCGTTCCATTTCTCTCCAGTCGGCTCAGTCAGGTCAACACCTGGCGCAATCGTAACTGTACCCTTGAGCGCGCCGAATATACGAGAAAATATACTTGCATTCTCATCCTTTTCAGCCCGCCTGGCATCGCTCATCACAAGTTCATTCGTGAACGCTTTTCTGAAGACAAGTTTACGCCCTGCCATATCCACGTCCGACGTTTTATATCCTGCACTGAGCCATGCGTCAGCATTGACATGGTTTGAAGAATTGTTAGACCACCAGGGACGGTATTGATAAGCCGAGCGCGGCAAGTTATTTCCGATCACTTCTTCAACTTCTGTAAATGTCATCGGTATATATTCCATGCCGGCAGAAGACAGGTAATCGGTTAAAGGTGCATATTTTGACATGGCTCAAACTCCTAATAGTTAGTACATGTAATACACATACTATAAAAATAGTTAGTACATGTCAATGGGTTTTTTTATCCAAAATATGTTTCCAGCTATCAGGTTTATCATAAGGGCGCAAATTAGAGGCGCCCGCGCAGCATCCATGAAAGATATTAGCGATGTTCCTATAACTTGGTGCTTGCTTCCTTTGCTATAAGCTTAAATTTTACGGTATATGAGGTTGTCTGGATTATGTCCCGGACTATCTATTTGTTTACAACACCTCCAGATTGATGCCAACAGGGGAGACGCACAGGTCACCTGGGGTGGTGGGAGTCAGAGCATTACGCTGACCAGCATTGAGCACCTTATCGGCAGCAGCTATAACGACATACTGGCCGGGGACGTGATCGACTTGAGCGGATTTTCCGGCATCAGTTCCACGAACGATCTTGATATTGACAGTTTCGGGAAGAATGTGCGCATAGAGTTGTCAGGCACTGATTATCTGACCACCATCATCCTGACGGATTTCAACAGCGCCAACCTGGATAATTCTGACTTCATGTTTTAGTCAGTTCCGGGGTGAGGTTGACATTTCAATGTTTACAAAGGGGTATAAAGATGGAAGGGTTAGCATTTCTTTTTGTTATAATCTACGTTATAACTCAAACCCGAGGTTTTACCTATGCGCCTGAAAGTCACCACAGTCGGGAACTCAACCGGCATTGTTCTACCCAAAGACCTGCTGGCAAAACTGCGAGTCGGTAAAGGCGATCCGCTTTACGCGGTCGAATTACCTGACGGCATCAAACTTACGCCATACGATGAAGGATTCGAACGCCACATGGAGGTTGCAGAAGATATCATGCGCAAGCGCCGCAATCTTCTGCGCGAACTGGCTAAATGAATCAAGAACCGGTCGGGATAACTGAAGAGCTTACCATTGCCGTACATGCAAGACAGATTTCCGAGCACGGTGGTGGCAGCGGTATAAGGGATAAGTCACTTCTGCAATCCGCCCTTGCCAGGCCCCAACAACTTTACGCGTATGGTGACCCCTTCCCTGATACGGCATCTCTGGCTGCGTCGCTGGCTTATGGAGTCGCGAAGAATCATCCTTTCGTCGATGGCAATAAACGCACGGCTGCAGTTCTGTGCGAGCTTTTTATTGTGGTTAACGGCAGCAATCTTGCGGCAAGTGACGAGGAGATGTTAGGTATTTTTCTTTCCCTTGCCGAAGGCAGCATGAGTGAGAGTGAATTGGCCGGTTGGATCAGATCAAACCTGGCGCCGGCTTGCTGATGTAACCGGTTGGGTTACGGCGGCGGGTGAGCAGGTTTTCGGTTTCCCAGTGGGTGGTGGGGTCTGTATCGGAGAGGAATGTGGTGACGCCGTTCAGTTGTTTGGCAACCGGCAGGCCGTTCTTGAACAGGATCCGGTTGGTATGCAGCGCCGGGACGCGTTCGCCGGGTAGCAGGATGCCGACCAGGTTCAGTGGGTCGGTGGCGGAGATGACCACGGGGGGCAGGTCCCCGGCTTCCTTTTTCTGTTTCCGCAGCAGCGCCAGCGCTTCCGGCCGGGCGAATTGTTCGCCTGAGCAGCCTTCCACGAAGTAGCCGCCGCGGATCTCGCCGCGTGCTTCCATGCGCCGGCACACGTAGAGCAGTTCCCGCCACGGGGGCAGGTCGGATTCCCGTTCCAGCACTTTGCGAAACAGGACGCCGTAGCGTTTGAGCAGGGTATCGACTACCGCGTTGAGTGTGGTTTCGTCTGTGCTTGGCCAGGCATTTGTGGCCGGCGGTTCGGTGTCCATCGGCTCGATTGCCGACCAGCGACCGGCGGCGTCCACGCTGTTCATGACGGACGTCCTCCTGCGCCGGCGCTGCCCCTGCCCATAGCCGGGCCGTCTGTTTGCCGGCGTAATCAGCGCCCGCAATCCTGCGTAACTGTCGGAAGTGACCGCGCCGCAGGCGGCCAGCTCTGCCAGGGCAGTCTCTACCTGGGTGCGTAACAGACCGGTGTTACGCACCAGATCGGTAAAAAACGACGCGCCCTGGTGGTGCAGGATGTCCAGGATCTTCCCAGCACCGGGCGACAGCTTCCGTTCCCCCGTCTCCCCGGAGGTTTGCAGTGTTTGCCAAAGCGCCAGGTTTTCCCGGGCCAGCAATGCGATAGGTGTGTTTCTGAGCAATACTGCCTTGCTGGCGGGGGCCTCATCCCCTCTGGACTTGTGTCTGTTGCCGGGCAAACGGGTCCACACGATGCGGCCGCTGCTGCACAGCCAGTCCAGGGACGCACTGGAGTAGTCGCTCAAGCGGGCCGGCAGGATGTCTTGCTCCCACGCGGCCGCGGGAATGGGGAATCCCTCCAGTTTTTCCAGCACCGCCGGTAGCGCGCCGGCTCCCTCGGGCCGGATGTCACCCATGCCGTGCCAGTCAAACAGGAAGCGCATGTAGTCGGCGACTGTCACCGGCTGGATTTCCTGCCGTAAGGATTGAATGGTGTAGCGGTGCATGCGCGCGAGCAGGCCGCGTTCACACCATTCCGTTTCAGTTGCATCCGGGCTGAACTGCCCTTGCATGGCATAGCCCTCGTTCTGTAACGCCAGCAGCGCGACACTGATCTCCGTGGCGCCGGCTTCAAATAACTCGGCCAACATTGCCTCCGTTACGGGGCCGTAGCATTCGAGCCGGGCGCGGATGAGTTCGATGAGGGCGGTGTCTTTGGTCCAGTTCGCTGTATAAGGGGCCACCGCAGCTTGCCCCAGCATGTCGTTAGCCGGGGGTGGCGTGTTATCTGACTGGATTCCCGCATGCGCGGGAATGACGGTGGGGGGTGCGGGAATGACGGTGGGGGGTGCGGGAAGGACGTGAGTAGCGGCATTTGTGTATACGGCTTCAACCTGGGGCAGGCGTTCGGCGCAGGTCCACAGGGTCTGCTTTTCCTTGTGCAGGACAGTTGCGCGCCCATCCTCCGCAAGCCCTGTCAGCCAGGCGCGGCCGTCCGTCGCCGCCGGATTGGCGCCGCAACCTTCCCGTTCGGTCATGACGCCGGTGAGCATCAGTGCATCGTGCAGTTCGTCGGCATTGGTAACGGCAGGCCAGGCCTCACTACGCACCCGCTCGATGGCAGTGGGACTCAACCGGGCCAACTGCGCGGCGTCGGCAGGGTCCAGGAAGCGTCTGGCAATGACTGCATTGGTGCGGCGTTCTTCCGCGGGAGCGTCATCCAGGAACGCATAAGGGCGCGCGTTCAGAATCTCCTGTGCCAGGGGAGAGGGGCCACCCAGGTCGCGGCAATGGAAGTGAATACGCCCCGCTTCGAAGTCACGCAATACCTGCTCCAGCCCGGCAATGTCCATCAGCTCATGCAGGCAATCGTTGACTGTCTGCTCCACCAGCGGATGCTGTGGTATCTCCCTTTCCCCGGTGAGGTTATCCTGGCAGGCAAGCTGGTCGGGGAAGACCACTGCCATCAGGTCTTCCGCGTCGCTGCGCTGGAACTGTGCAGGCACTTTCTGCCCGCCGTTAGTGCGCCTGACGGCCAGGGCGGTGCTGGCGTTCCAGCGCCAATGAGTGGGAAACATGGGCGTGGCCAGCAGCGCCTGGGTCACCGCGTCCCGGACGTTGGCAGAGTGCAGGTAGCGGGTAACGTCCTCCAGGGGAAAACTGTGGATCGCGCCCAGGGAGATGACGATGCTGTCATCCAGGGCCGCGGCCTGCAATTCAAAATTGAACTGGCGGCAGAAGCGTTTGCGCAGGCCCAGGCCCCAGGCGCGGTTGACGCGGGAACCGTAGGGGCTGTGCACGACCAGGTGCTGGTCGCCGGCCTCGTCAAAAAAGCGTTCAAACACGATATCCTGCCGGGTCGGGAGGCGCCCCAGGGCGGCGCGGGCGCCGGCCAGGTGGTCGGTCAACTGGCGCGCAGCCGACTCGCCAAACTGCAACTTGTCAACCAGCCAACGGCAGGCGGCATCCGTGCCGCGGGCCAGCTTTGCATCCATGAGGCCGCGCAGTTGTGAGACCGAGTGGCTGAGTTCATCCGAACGTCCCGGCGCTTCACCGAACCAGAACGGAATATTGGGAGGCTGGCCCTGGGCGTCCGCGACCCGTACCTTGCTCTGTTCCACCTTGAGGATACGATACGAGGTATTGCCCAGTTGGAAGATATCGCCGGGCAGGCTTTCAAAGGCGAAGTCTTCGTTCAGGGTCCCGACAAAATGCCCTTCCGGTTCCAGCACCACGTCATAATCGAACTGGTCCGGTATCACCCCGCCGTTGGTAATAGCAGTCAACCTTGCGCCTTTCCTGGGCCGGATGCGCTTGTTCACTGTGTCATGGTGTAGATAACGACTGCGCCGGCCGCGCCGGGTTGAAAAGCCCTGCGCCAGCATGTCCAGCACCTCCGTGAATTTCTGCCGGGTCAAGTTCCGGTACGGGTAAGCCCGCGTCAGTTGCCGGAACAACTCGTCTTCCTGCAATCCCTGCTCCTGCAATTCCGGGCTGGCCGCCTCGGCGATCAGTTGCTGGGCGAGCACGTCCAGGTGCCCCTCGGCAATGCTGATCCGGTCCAGTTCAGCGCGCCGTACCGCATCCAGCAGCGCTGCACATTCCACCAGGTCGTCCCGGCTCAGGGGGAACAGGCGGCCCTTGGGGGTCGCGCCCAGGTGGTGGCCGGAGCGTCCCACCCGTTGCAGGAACACGGCAATGGAGCGGGGTGACCCCAGTTGGCAGACCAGGTCCACGTCCCCTATATCGATGCCCAGTTCCAGTGACGCGGTCGCCACCAAAGCCTTGAGTTCCCCCCGTTTCAGGCGTTGTTCCGCGTTCAGGCGGTGCTCTTTTGCCAGGCTGCCGTGATGGGCGGTAACGTTTTCTTCACCGACAAGCTCCGCCAGTGCGCGCGCGGCCCGTTCTGCCAGGCGGCGGGTGTTGACGAAGATCAGCGTGGTTTTATGCTGCTCGATCAGTTCAGCCAGTTGCCGGTACAGCTCCTGCCACACCTCTCCGGCCATCACCGCTTCCAGGGGAGATTCAGTAAGCGCCAGCGCGATGTCGATTTGTCTGGCGTGCCCGCGATCCAGGATGTTGCAATGATTCTGCCGGTTCCCGACCAGGAACCGGGCAATCGCGTCAATGGGGCGTTGCGTGGCGGACAGGCCGATGCGCACGGGAGTGTGCGCAGTCAACGCGTCCAACCGTTCCAGCGATAATGCCAGGTGCGCGCCGCGCTTGTTCGGGGCCAGCGCATGGATCTCGTCAATGATTACAGTGCGCACGGTTTGCAGCATGTTCCTGCCGGAACTGCTGGTGAGCAGTATATAGAGGGATTCCGGGGTAGTGACCAGGATATGGGGCGGTACCCGCCGCATCTGCTCACGCGCCGTTTGTGACGTATCGCCGGTGCGCACCTGGGCGCGCACGTCCACCTCAGGCAATCCTTGCGCCTGCAGCATGTCCCGGATACCCTGCAAGGGCCCCTGCAGGTTCTTCTGTATGTCATTGGACAGGGCCTTCAGAGGGGAGACGTACAGGACCGACGTTGCATCTGCCAATGTGCCGGCCAGGGCTGCCCGTACCAGGTCGTCGATCGCCGCGAGGAATGCGGCCAACGTCTTGCCACTACCAGTCGGCGCCGCGATCAGGGTATGACTACCCTGTTTGATCGCCGGCCAGGCATCTTCCTGCACCGGTGTGGGGCTGTCAAAGGTACTACGGAACCAAGCCGAGGTAACCGGGTGAAATATATCGGTTGACATAGAAGGACAGTTTATCTAAAAAGTTGGATGAATTGCAGTTAACCCGGATAAAGATATGAGTAAAGAATTACTGGTGCATGAGGGCGGTTGCCATTGCGGTGCGGTGCGCTTCGAGGTTAATGCTCCGGCGGCGGTCACCGTGCTGGACTGTAACTGCTCCATCTGCCGCATAAGCGGCCATGTCCACCTGCAAGTTCCGAAGTCACGCTTCCGCCTGCTACAAGGTGAGGACGCCCTGACTACCTACACCTTCAACACCGGCACGGCGCAACACTATTTTTGCAGCACCTGCGGCGTGAAGTCATTCTACGTGCCGAGATCATTTCCGGAAGGCTACAGCGTCAACCTCAACTGCGTGGACAAGACACAAATCACCAACGTCACAGTCGAGAAGTTCGACGGTGACAACTGGGAAGCGGCCTATGACCGGAAAAAGCACGCGCCGCGAAGTAGCTGAACACGCGAGCTTCTGATTGAGTCAGGCCCACGTAAAATCTCAAACCTGAACCAACTACGCAGCCCGGTCGGCGATAACAAGGCTTTGGCCAAGAACCCTGAGAGCCTTCTCAACCTGGCCTATATGGGAACGGTGGTCGAGATCAAGCAGCTTGCGGATCGCGCCTTCACTTAACCTAAGTCTCCGGGCGAGAGCGGTTTTTGTGATGCCCTGCGTGCGCATCGCCGAATACAGCGCCAGCTTGGCTGCAACAATCAACGGTACGGAGATGAGTTCCTGACCTTTAATGAGAGGACTCGGTACAGGTATATCTTCACGAGCATAGGCGTACGCGCTCAACGCGGTTACTAAAGCATCTACAGCCGGGGTCAGCGCATCTCGCCTGTCAGTGCCACAGGTAAGAGCTTCGGGTATATCGGAAAAATAAACTGATACACCGTCTTCATCAGATGCCAATTCGCAAGGATAAGCGTACTGCATTAAAATTCCTCCTTCGTCTGTCAAGTGAAGAAAACTGTTTGGTCAAGTACTTGACATAGTAGGATGTAACTTCTTTTTCAGTTTTTCCAGGTCGGATGGGACGTCCAGATCGAATTCGGCTTCGGGGATGGGTAGCGTCCTGATCCTACCGGTGTTGTTTTTGA
Source organism: Gammaproteobacteria bacterium (assembly GCA_965116495.1). GTDB lineage: Bacteria > Pseudomonadota > Gammaproteobacteria > Eutrophobiales > Eutrophobiaceae > JAAXHV01. Next base: position 3,401,094 of record OZ220696.1, read on the forward strand.
GGATGGATTTTGCTCCCTCATCACCTTCCAGAGTCTGCACTTTCGGGTAAAATCCGGCAGGGATGACGGCCGGCGTACCGATGGTGTTGGCATAGCTACTAGCGATGATTTCGGACGAGTTGGCAAGCCACAGGTAGAGCAGGCTGCGCAGGTGATCTTCAGTAACCAGCGCCTGGTCGCACAAGGTGACCAGCACGGCCCGACAATCTAGTCTAACACTGTTCAGCCCCGCCTTGAGAGAGGATGCCAGCCCCTGTTGCCAGTCCTCGTTTAGAACCATCTTTACCGGTAGATCGCTCACAGCTTGTGCCACCGCCTCCGAGTTGGCGCCGACCACAACGATAATCCTGTCAGGAGGGAACAGGCTTGAGAGCTTGTCGACGGCAAGCCGCACCAGGCTGGAGCCGTTTATTTCGACCAGTTGTTTACACCGGCCATACCTGCTCGACCCGCCCGCGGCCAGGACCGTGGCAGTCACCCCAGTTATACGATGCTCGGCTATCATGGGCCAGTTAAAGGATTGTTGATTAAGCGATGTTTAAGAGCGAGAAAATCATCCGTTTCCAACTCGTCATTGAGGGAATTGAGACAAGCAGGGTCGTAGCCTGGTTTTAGTCTCATAGGAACGATGGCTGGATAAAAGGCGGAACTGAGGCCACATTGACCGCTTCCAGAGGCTCTATTTCACCGCTGAAGGACGATTTCTGCATTATCTTGTTCCTGGAAAAGAAAACACTCTACCTACATAATAGCATTCACATCTCGCCATAGGACTATATAGACATGCCCGATATCCTTGCACCCTTACCTTGTCTGGAATCCTACTAAATTTCAAACTTAGACACTACCTATTAACAGGAAACACATATAGGAAGACAAAGCCGGACAAGAACTGCGCCACTTAATAATGCATCATCGCATACATTCAAGCTGAGATGTGTTATCAATTATCTTCATTCGAGGATTATATCCCTGATTATACAAAACTTTCATGATCAGAGTTCTGCACACCCCGGCGTCTCCTGACATTCGCGCCTGGCTTCAGGACGGTGCGCGTTCGAGCGTGCTCTTTGATGTCGGCTTCCTCAAAAACCTGCAAAAACCAATCGACACCCAACCCCTTGATTTAGTACACTGTACAACATTGGTAAGCGGGAGTAATCGGGAGATTGCTCCCGTTTTGTATGTGCGTTGCTATGGTGGAGAAACTAATTGGGTCATTCGGCATTACTCGCGCTGGCGGACGGTAGCCTGTTTTATGGTGAATCCATCGGCGTTGCCGGCGCTGCAGTGGGGGAAGTGGTGTTCAACACCTCGATCACCGGCTACCAGGAGATACTCACAGACCCTTCCTACTGCCGCCAGATCATCACTTTTACCCAGCCGCAGATAGGCAACGTGGGCGTCAATTCGGAAGATGCGGAATCGGCCCGGGTCTATGCCGCCGGCATGATTATCAAGCAGACGCCCCGGATACCGAGCAACTGGCGCGCCGAGCAGTCGTTTCCCGATTACCTTGTGGCCAACAATGTCATCGCCATCGCCAATATCGACACTCGCCGTCTCACCCGCCTGCTCAGGGACAAGGGCGCGCAGGACGGTTGTATTCTGGCCGGTCCGGACCTGGATGAAACGCGTGCCGTTGAACTGGCATGCGGGTTTCCCGGACTGCAAGGGATGGATCTGGCCAGGGAAGTGAGCACAAGGCGGGACTACCGCTGGCAGGACGGCGCCTGGTTGCTCGCAGACGGGTACGTAGCGCCGAACGCGGCGCCAAAGCGGAAAGTTACCGCCATCGATTTCGGCGTGAAAAGGAATATCCTGCGCATCCTCGCCGACCTGGGGTGTGAGTTGGAAGTGGTGCCGGCGACCACGCCTGCGGACCGGATACTGTCCCGTTCCCCGGACGGTGTGTTTTTATCCAACGGTCCCGGCGACCCGGAGCCCTGCGCTTATGCCATAAGCGCCATCAGGGACATCGTCGCGGCAGGCGTCCCCACCTTCGGCATCTGCCTGGGACACCAGTTGCTGGGGCTTGCCTGCGGGGCTGAGACGGTGAAAATGAAGTTCGGCCACCACGGCGGCAATCACCCGGTGCAGGAACTGGCTACGGGGAAGGTCATGATCACCAGCCAGAACCACGGTTTCACCATTGCCGAGCAATCCATCCCCGAGGTGTTGTCGGTCACCCACCGCTCACTGTTCGACGGCACGGTGCAGGGCATCCGTCATAAACAACAACCCGCATTCGGCTTCCAGGGACACCCGGAAGCCAGCCCGGGTCCCCACGACGTTAAACCGCTTTTTGACCATTTCATTGATTTGATGGATAAGGATAAATGAATAAGGAATTGTTTAATCAACTGGATTCCTGCTTCCGCAGGAATGACGGTCTCTGTGGTTTTTTATTCATCTGCGTTAATCCATGCCCCTGCAGGTTTCAAGCAAGGGTGCGTAATCTGCGCATGGATCATTTACGGACAGATGCCCAAACGAACTGACATAGAAAGCGTCCTCATCATCGGCGCCGGACCCATCGTCATCGGCCAGGCCTGTGAGTTCGATTATTCCGGCGCGCAGGCGTGCAAGGCCTTGCGCGAGGAAGGTTACCGGGTCATCCTGGTCAATTCGAATCCGGCAACCATCATGACCGACCCGGACATGGCTGACGCCACGTATATCGAGCCGGTGCGCTGGCAGACCATAGCGAAAATCATAGAAAAAGAACGCCCGCACGCGCTGTTGCCGACGATGGGCGGGCAGACGGGCCTTAATTGCGCGCTCGACCTGGCCCGCGCCGGCGTCCTGGATGAATTCAACGTGGAAATGATCGGCGCCGACAAGGAGGCTATCGACAAGGCGGAGGACCGGGAAAAATTCCGCGATGCCATGAACAGGATAGGACTGGCCATGCCCGACTCAGGCCTGGCCCATGACCTGGAAACGGCGCTGGAAATCCAGGGTCAAATCGGTTACCCCATCATCATTCGTCCTTCGTTTACCCTGGGCGGGAGCGGTGGCGGCGTCGCCTGGAACAAGGAAGAACTCGTTGAAATCGTGGAGCGGGGACTGGAGGTTTCCCCCACCCACGAGGTCCTGGTGGAACAGTCCGTGGCCGGCTGGAAAGAGTTCGAGATGGAGGTCGTACGGGATCGGAAGGATAACTGCATCATCGTCTGCTCCATCGAGAATGTGGACGCCATGGGGGTGCATACCGGCGATTCGATCACCGTTGCACCGGCGCTGACCCTGACGGACAAGGAGTTTCAGTTGATGCGTGACGCTTCCATCGCGGTGCTGCGCGAGATCGGCGTCGACACGGGCGGTTCCAACGTGCAGTTTGCCGTCAACCCCGAAGATGGCCGGTTGCTCATCATCGAGATGAACCCGCGCGTGTCCCGTTCATCCGCCCTGGCCTCCAAGGCGACGGGGTTTCCGATAGCCCGGGTTGCGGCAAAACTGGCAGTCGGCTACACCCTGGATGAACTGGATAATGAAATCACCGGGGGCGCAACGCCGGCTTCATTCGAACCGACCATCGATTACATCGTCACCAAGATCCCCAGGTTCACGTTCGAAAAGTTTCCCCAGGCCAATCCGCAACTGACCACCCAGATGAAATCGGTGGGTGAGGTGATGGCCATCGGCAGGACGTTCCAGGAATCCCTGCAAAAGGCCTTGCGCGGGCTGGAAACCGGGGTGGACGGATTTATCAATCTTTACGATGAAATCAGTGCAGACAACCTGGGGGAGATCACCCACGAGTTGCATAACCCTGGTTCGGAACGCCTGCTGTATGTCGGCGAGGCCTTTCGGCACGGCATGGATCTGGCCCGGATTCACTCCCTGTCACGCATCGACCCCTGGTTCCTGGCGCAAATCCAGGACCTGGTTGATGAAGAAAAACGCCTGTCGGGTTCGCCCCTGGAGGCAATCGACCGGGAGCGCCTCTACCGGTTGAAACAAAAGGGCTTCTCAGACAGCCGCCTCGCCGCATTGTTGAACGTCAGTGAAGCACGGTTCAGGCAGCGGCGTCATCAATTCGATATCCGGCCCGTCTACAAGCGCGTCGATTCCTGTGCCGCGGAATTTCCCGCAACCACGGCATACATGTATTCAACGTATGATGAAGAATGTGAAGCAAATCCCACTGCCAGGGAAAAGATCATGGTGCTGGGCGGCGGTCCCAACCGCATAGGGCAGGGGATCGAGTTCGATTACTGCTGCGTACAGGCTGCGTTCGCCATGCGCGAAGCCGGGTTTGAATCCATCATGGTGAACTGCAATCCGGAAACCGTCTCCACGGACTACGATACGTCCGACCGGCTCTATTTTGAACCGCTCACGCTGGAGGACGTGCTGGAGATTATTCACCTGGAACAGCCCCGGGGAGTGATTGTCCAGTTCGGCGGGCAGACGCCGTTGAAGCTGGCACGTGACCTGGAGGCCGAAGGCGCGCCGATTATCGGCACCACGCCGGATTCCATTGACCTTGCGGAAGACCGGGAACGGTTCCAGCGCCTGTTGCAGGAACTGGGCCTTAAGCAGCCGTCCAACCGGACTGCGCGAAACCTGCCGGATGCGATCAGTCTGGCGCAGGAAATTGGGTTTCCCATCGTTGTGCGGCCATCTTATGTATTGGGTGGCCGGGCCATGGAGATAGTCTATGACGAAGTGGACCTGAAGGAATACATGTCCCGGGCCGTGGCCGTATCCAACGACTCCCCCGTGCTGCTGGACCGGTTCCTGGACAAGGCCATCGAGGTGGATGTGGATGCGGTATCCGATGGCTCGGACGTGGTTATCGGCGGCATCATGGAACACATCGAACAGGCAGGTATCCACTCCGGTGATTCGGCCTGTTCCTTGCCGCCGTTCAGTTTGAGCGGGACGCTACAGCAACGCCTTGCCGAACAGGTGGATAAGATGGCGCGCGGGCTGAACGTGGTCGGCCTGATGAATACGCAGTTCGCCATACAGGGGGAGGATATTTTTGTGCTGGAAGTCAATCCCAGGGCATCCCGTACCGTGCCCTATGTGTCCAAGGCAACGGGGGTCTCCCTGGCTCGGATTGCAGCCAGGTGCATGGTGGGGAACAGCCTTTCCGAACAAGGAGTTACAGCCATTGCCGCACCGGATTATTACTCGATTAAGGAAGCCGTATTCCCGTTCGCCAAGTTTCCCGGTGTCGATCCCATACTGGGCCCGGAGATGAAATCCACCGGCGAGGTAATGGGTGTCGGCGCCGGTTTCGGTGAGGCATTCAACAAGGCGATACTGGCAACCAACCAGGAAATTCCGCAGCGCGGCATGGTATTCGTCAGCGTTCGCGATAAAGACAAGCCGGACGTCATGCAGATTGCCGCTGACTTTGCGGATGCAGGTTTCAGCCTGTGCGCTACCGAGGGTACGGCAAAGGTAATCAGGCAGGCCGGGGTGGAATGCATGCGGGTGAACAAGGTCGCTGAAGGACACCCTCACATCGTCGATATGCTGAAAAACGACGAAATCGACCTGATTGTCAATACCACGGAGGGAAGGCAGGCCATAAAGGATTCCCACTCCATCAGGAGCACTGCCATACAGCATAAGGTATTTTACGCAACCACAATCGCCGGCGCCAAAGCTATAATTTCCGCGTTAAGAGATAACCATATTGACAGCATACATTGTCTCCAGGATTTGCATGAGGTGATGACACAATGAACAGAATACCGATGACCGCCAAAGGCGCCCAGCGTCTGCGCCGGCAACTGGGCGAATTGAAATCAGTCGAACGCCCCAGGATAATCCGGGCTATCGCGGAGGCGAGATCCCATGGCGACCTGAGCGAGAATGCCGAATACCATGCCGCCCGGGAGCAGCAAGGTTTTATTGAAGGCCGTATTGCAACCCTGGACGAAGCCCTGGCCGTAGCGGAAATCATCGAAGTTGAGAAAATCGATGCGGACGGGAAAATTGTGTTCGGCGCGACTATCGAGTTATTGAACCTTGAGAGGGAGGAGGAAGTCCGTTACCAGATCGTGGGGGAGAAGGAAGCGGATATCAACCTGGGGTTGCTATCCGTTACCGCGCCGATAGCCAGGGCGCTGATCGGCAAGGAGGAAGGGGACGTGATAGAAGTCAATGCCCCGGGCGGCGTTGTGGAATACGAAGTGCTGGCAGTTTCATATATTTGAACGGATACACCAAAATCGAACCGTAGCGCCGACCCACTGTCATTCCGGTGAATACCGGAATTCAGTCGGACAACGCGCCGCCAGCGGCGCTACATTGCAATATCAACCATGTCTAAAAGCAGCAAGCGCTGGTTGCAGGAACATAACCGGGACCCGTTCGTCAACCTGGCCAGGGGCAGGAAACTCCGCTCCCGTGCGGTATTCAAGCTGGAAGAACTGGACCGGCGTTACAAACTGTTCCACTCCGGCCAGACCGTGGTTGACCTGGGCGCCGCGCCGGGTAGCTGGTCAGGTTACGCGGGTGAAAAAGTCAGGCCCGGGGGTAGAGTAATCGCCATCGATTTGCTGGAAATGCAACCACTTGCTGATGTAACGTTCCTGCGAGGGGATATTACCGATCTGGAGCACCTGCAAAACTGCATTGCCGAGTTGCGAAAGTTCAGGGTTGACCTTGTAATTTCGGATATGGCCCCCAATTTATCAGGTATCGCTTCGGTAGATCAGGCCAACAGCCTGAACCTGGCAGAGACGGCTTCTCAACTGGCCTGTTCGGTACTGCAAAAGCGCGCACATTTTCTGGTCAAGCTTTTTCAGGGTGGTGACAGTGCCGCCTTCCGAAAGCAATTGCTGGAAAGGTTTGAAAAAGTTATACTTTGCAAGCCGCGGGCGTCAAGAGCAAATTCCAGAGAGGTATATATTCTGGCAAAAGGCTATAATGGTTAGCAGGGAGCAATAAAATGCGGGTGTCCGTCATTCAGTCGAGGCAGGCAGGATGCTCCGGCTGAAAGAGAGGTGGGTTCCCGATGATTGAACAGACAACATAGGCGTACGGCGTAATGTTAAAGAGTATATTACTATGGGTAGTAGTCGCCATGGTTTTGATGATGGTATTTCAGAATTTCGGCGTACGTTCTACCAGTACCAACATCCCCTATTCCCAATTCATCCTGGACGTGAAAACCGGCAAGGTAGTTTCCGTCACTTTCGATGGCAGCACCATCTCGGGCAACCTGGCCGATGGGACCCGTTTCGATACGTACAGCCCGGAAACCAGCAATGATGCCCTGATCGGGACCTTGCTGGAGAACAATGTGGAGGTGCTGGGCGCCGAGCCGAACAAGAATTCGTTCTGGGCCCATGCCTTTATCTCCTGGTTCCCCATCCTGTTGTTACTGGGTATCTGGATTTACTTTATGCGGCAGATGCAGGGCGGTGCCGGCGGCAGGGGCGCATTGTCGTTCGGTAAGAGCCGGGCCCGGTTGTTAAATGAAGATCAGGTCAAGATTACGTTTAACGACGTTGCCGGCGTCGAAGAGGCCAAGGAAGAAGTCGTTGAACTGGTCGAATTTCTGCGCGACCCCGGCAAGTTCCAGAAGCTGGGGGGCAAGATTCCCCGCGGTGTACTGATGGTGGGTTCGCCGGGCACCGGCAAGACCTTGCTGGCAAAAGCGATAGCCGGTGAGGCACAGGTTCCCTTCTTTACTATTTCCGGTTCCGATTTTGTGGAAATGTTCGTCGGTGTGGGCGCATCGCGGGTGCGCGATATGTTTGAGCAGGCCAAAAAACACGCGCCGTGCATCATCTTTATTGACGAGATTGACGCGGTAGGGCGCCACCGCGGCGCAGGTCTCGGTGGCGGGCACGATGAACGCGAACAAACGCTCAACCAACTCCTGGTCGAGATGGACGGGTTTGAAGGCAATGAAGGCATCATCGTTATTGCCGCCACCAACCGGCCCGACGTGCTGGACCCCGCCTTGCTTCGTCCCGGACGGTTCGACCGGCAGGTGGTCGTCCCATTGCCGGATATCCGCGGGCGCGAACAGATTCTCAAGGTGCACATGCGCAAGGTCGCTATCGCCGATGATGTGAAACCTTCTATCATTGCCCGGGGCACGCCGGGGTTTTCCGGCGCCGACCTGGCCAACCTGATTAATGAAGCAGCGCTGTTCGCGGCACGGGCCAACAAGAATGAGGTCGACATGGAAGAATTTGAACGCGCCAAGGACAAAGTCATGATGGGCGCGGAACGGCGTTCCATGGTCATGAGCGATGACGAAAAGAAGCTCACCGCGTACCACGAAGCCGGCCATGCCATAGTCGGACGGCTGGTCCCGGGCCATGACCCTGTCTACAAGGTCACCATCATTCCGCGCGGGCGGGCGCTGGGCGTGACCATGTTTCTGCCTGAGCAGGACAGGTTGAGCTATTCGCGGCAGTTTTTACAGAGTCAGATATGTTCCCTGTTCGGCGGCCGTCTCGCGGAGGCCCTGATCTTCGGAGAGGATGCCGTGACAACGGGGGCCAGCAATGATATTGAACGCGCGACACTGCTTGCCAGAAATATGGTAACCAAGTGGGGTCTTTCGGACAAAATGGGACCTCTCGCTTACCAGGAGGATGAGGGCGAAGTCTTTTTGGGGCACTCCGTGACCAAACATTCAACGGTTTCCGCGGCGACGCAGAATGATATCGACGCAGAAGTGAGACGGCTTATTGACAAGAACTACCAGCACGCCAAGAAATTGCTTGAAGCAAACCTGGATAAACTGCACATGATGGCTGATGCGCTAATCAAATATGAAACCATTGATTCGAACCAGATCGACAGTGTCATGGATGGAAAAGTACCCGGGCCGCCGGCGGACTGGAATGATGGAGACAAGACCCGCGGTAAAAAAGCTGGTCCTGACGAAGCACAACAGGAGGATGAAGCACAGCCCGTTGAAGGCCCTGCTATTGATGGGCCGGCGCGCCCCGCCTGAAAATACCGGTTGAACACGGAAAACAAGGAGGATGGAAGCTAGCTCACGAAAATATTTCAGTACGGACGGCATTCGCGGGAGGGTCGGCAAGGAACCCGTCACCCCGGATTTCATGATGAAACTGGGTTGGGCCATCGGCAAGGTTTTGCATGGACAAAACGCAGGGCCTATCCTTATCGGAAAAGATACCCGTGTGTCCGGCTACATGTTTGAATCTGCGCTGGAGGCAGGATTGTCCGCCGCAGGCGTAGATATCCGGTTGCTCGGGCCGGTCCCCACTCCTGCTGTTGCCTACCTGACAAAAAATACCCGCGCCGAAGCCGGCATTGTCATCAGTGCTTCCCACAACCACTACTTCGATAACGGCATCAAGATTTTTTCCAGGAATGGCAAAAAGTTATCGGATGCCGTCGAATTACAGATTGAAGAAGAGCTGGCCAACTCCATTGAGGTCGTAGAACCGGCCAAATTGGGCAAGGCGCGCCGTATTACGGATGCGCCCCGGAGATACATAGAGTTTTGCAAGAGCAGGGTCGATTGCGACCTCAGTGGAATTAGCATGGTAGTTGATTGCGCCAACGGCGCGGCCTACAAGATTGCGCCGAAGGTGTTTGAAGAATTGGGCGCTGCAGTCCATGCAATCGGCGTGGAACCGGACGGTTTCAATATCAACGAAGGTTGCGGCGCCACGAAGCCGGAGAACCTGCAACAGATCGTGTTGAAGAAAAACGCGGATCTCGGGGTCTCGCTGGACGGAGATGCCGATCGGTTGATCATGGTCGATCATAAGGGTGAACTGGTTGATGGTGATGAGATACTGTATATCATCGCGGCACGGCAAAGGGAGAGGCTCAATGGAGGCGTGGTCGGCACGCTGATGAGCAACCTGGGACTGGAGCAGGCACTGAGGGGAGTCGGACTGGAGTTTTACCGGGCCAGGGTGGGAGACCGTTACGTCATGGAATTACTGGATGAAAAAAAACTGATACTGGGTGGAGAGCAGTCAGGACATATCGTAAACAGGAATTTCTCCGATACGGGTGACGGCATCATTTCCGCATTACAGGTGTTGAGTACGATGACGGGTACCGGGAAAAGTCTGCGCGCATTAAAACGCGGCATGAAAAAATATCCGCAGGCATTGATGAATATAGCATTACAGAAACCCGTCAAGCTTCTGGATTATCCGGAGATCGACGATATTGTAAGGGAAGGTGAAAAACAATTGGATAACCCCGGCCGGATTTTGTTGCGGCCATCCGGCACCGAACCTTTACTGCGGGTAATGGTGGAAGGCAGTGATACCACCAAGGTCCGTTTGCTGGCGCAGAAGCTGGCCGAGGATATAGACACCATTATCAGTGGGTAGAATTTTTGCAGAACTGTCGCCCGGATTATGGGGTCACGGATTATGGGGTCAGGTCGCACATTGCACACACAGCGGTTTGTTACGGTTTCACAGGCATTTCTTTGAGTGTGCAATGTGCGACCTGACCCCATAATCCCAATCGCTATAATTACCGACATGACAGATGTAAATCAGCAGAAACGCATCCTGGTAGCGGATAAAATCTCTCCCGAAGGCCGTGCGTTCCTGGCCGAGCAGGAAAATCTCGTCGTTGATCATATCAATGACCTCAACGAATCCGGGTTGTGCGACAGGATTGCTGACTATCATGCCGTCATTGTGCGCAGCGCCACGACGATCACAGCGCAGGTGATCGATGTGGCAACCAGGCTGGAAGTGATAGGCAGGGCCGGTATCGGGGTGGATAATATTGATGTAGACCATGCAACGAGCAAGGGTATCGTTGTACTCAACACCCCGGACGCCAACGTGACCACCACGGCGGAATTAACCATAGCCCACCTGTTTTCCCTGAGTCGGAACCTGCCGCAGGCCAACAGGTCGGTGAAGTCAGGGGAGTGGAAGCGCACCCGCTTCATGGGGGTGGAACTGACCAATAAGGTACTGGGTATAATCGGATACGGTCACATCGGCAGAATTGTTGCAGCCAAGGCGCTGGCCCTGGATATGCAGGTGATAGCCTATGACCCGTTCGTTACCGAGGAAATGTTTTTGGCCGACGGCGTCAGCGGCGTTGGGATTGATGAGCTGGTAGCTGAAGCTGATTACATCAGTCTGCATTGCCCGCTGAATGACAAGACCCGCAACATCATGAATGCCAGCCGCATCGGGGCCATGAAACCCGGCGCAAGGCTGCTGAATTGTGCCAGGGGCGGGTTGGTGGACGAAACGGCATTGTATGAGGCGCTGAAGAGCGGACACCTGGCCGGCGCTGCGCTGGATGTTTTTTCCAGGGAACCGCCGGATGGTTCTCCCCTCCTGACCCTGGATAACATCCTGCTTACACCGCATTTGGGGGCATCGACCCGGGAAGCGCAAGCGGCGACCGGTATGGAGATTGCCCAGCAAATCTGCATTTATCTAAGAACCGGCGAACCCATTAATGCGATTAATCTCCCGGCGGTGTCGGCGGATGAACTGGTAAAACTGCAGCCATACCTGGTGCTGACCCGGCGCCTGGGAAAATTGCTCGGCCACATGATCCCGGGCTCCACCAGCCAGTTGGAGGTATCACTCTTCGGTGAGGCGGCGGAGAGGGATTTGCGCAGTATTGCCACGGAAGGACTGGTAGGGCTGTTGAGCTCCCACATGTCGGCTGAAGTAAACCGGGTGAATGCAAAACATATCGCCGCACAACAGGGGTTGAGCCTGATCGAGTCCCGGGGAGGCGAACATCCGGATTATCATTCGGCGGTCAGCCTCTCGGCCTATCACGGGGAACTGAAGACGCGGGTAATAGGGACACTGTTCCACAAGAAACACCCGCGCTTGATACGCATTAACGACTACGAGATCGAGGCTGTACTGGAAGGCCATTTGCTGGTTACCCGGCATAATGATCAACCGGGTGTGGTTGCCGCCATCAGCAACCTGCTGGCCGCGGAGCGGATCAATATTTCACGCATGCAACTGGGTATCGTTTCCGGCAGCAACAAGGCGGTTGCCGTGATTGGGGTGTCAACCGCCCTGAAGGACGAATTGATGGATGGGCTTGCCGAAATTGAAGCCATCAACAAGGTGATGCAGGTCACACTCTAGACCAATAATGCGTATCAAAGCGTTCAGAGGGTATCGGCCCGTCAAGAACAAGGTTGATAAGGTCGCATCAAGACCTTATGACGTGCTGTCGAGCGCCGAGGCCAGGCAGGAGGCAGCCGGAAACCCGTTCTCTTTCCTGAATATCGTCAAACCGGAAATCACTTTCCCCGCAGGTACGGATCCCTACGGCCCCGATATCTACCGCGCTGCGGCGGTAAATTTCCAGGTTTTACTCGACAATGGGACATTTGTACGGGACAAGCAGGATTGCCTGTATCTCTACGAACTGCGCGCAGGTGAGTGGCCGAGAACGGGAATTGTCGCTGCCGCTGCCGTGGAGGATTACCTGGAAGGCCACATCAGGAAACATGAACTGACCCGGTTCGATAAGGAGGCGGATCGCGCCAGTCATATTCGAACGACCATGTTGAATACGGAGCCGGTCATGTTTGCCTACCGCTATGACCGGGAAATCGATGAACTGGTCAAAACGGTTAAAACCGCCCGGCCGGAATACGATTTCATCGATGTGGATGATGTCAGGCACCGGTTCTGGGTAATTGATGAAACTGAGACCATAGCGGCAATTATCGATGCGTTTGCCTGCGTCCCCGCGACTTATGTGGCAGACGGGCATCACCGTACCGCAGCAGCAGCCGTAGTCAGCCAGGAATTGAACAGGCTTGATGGCGCCGACGCCGGCCATAATTATTTCCTCGCGGTACATTTCCCCGATAACCAGTTGGAAATTCTCGATTACAACCGTCTGGTTGCTGACCTTAATGGCCTTGATTCGGATGCATTCCTGAACCGGCTGGCGGCTTCTTTCATCATTGAAAAGGCAGGAAGCCGGCCGGTCAGGCCGAAGCAGCCCGCTGAGACGGGCATGTACCTGGCAGGTGACTGGTATCGCCTGGTCGTGCGGCCTGAAAAGTATGATGCCGTTGATGTCATGGCCACCCTGGGAGTCACTATCCTGTCGGAGTTGATCCTGCAACCCGTGCTGGACATCCATGACCAGAGGACCGACCCGCGCATTACTTTCGTGGGCGGCGCGCGCGGGCCGGCAGAACTTCAGGGCAGGGTGGACAGCGGCGAGATGACTGCTGCCTTTACCCTCTGCCCGGTATCCGTACAAGAGCTGATGACTGTCGCGGATGCAGGCGGGATCATGCCGCCCAAGGCCACCTGGTTCGAACCTAAATTACGCAGCGGGCTGGTGGTGTACAGCCTGAAAGACTAATGTAGCCATTCCGGCGAATGCCGGAATCCAGTAAACTACTTCCCTTGTCAGGATAAGGATAAACGGGATACTGAACTCGTTGGTCATTCCAGGTTAGAATGTCCCCTGGAGAGGTGCCAGAGCGGTTGAATGGGGCAGACTCGAAATCTGTTGTACGCCTCGGCGTACCGTGGGTTCGAATCCCACCCTCTCCGTCATAGGCGTTCAATATTTCCGGGCAAAAACGTGAACATCCGCCAAATTGGGTCGGTATTATAGAGGGAGGTCACTCAATGCCCACCAGGAATAGCCAGGCAAATACCAAGCCGGTCTGGTTAAACATGAGCCAGGCTGAATTGGATAAAGCCTATAAGCCCGCAACGCCAGTTACATCACCTCCATGCCCCGCTGCTGATCAGTCACGGCGCCGATGAATCGCCGGAATTCATTCGACAGTCCCATGATTTTGCCAAAGCAATTGATGGTCTGGGAAAACCGCTGCACTATACGATAGGCATTGACCTGAACCACTTTGAAATACTTGAGACGCTGGCCGAAAAAACGGGCATGCCGGGTAGTGCTCTTTTGTCATTTATGCAGTTACGATAGATAGTTATGGTCGGGACGTCGCCATCGCCTGTAGCTGCATCATTGTTAGTCACGTCGGTGGTGTCATGTCGTAGGTTTCTTTTTTAATCACTGCCAGGTATAAAGCCAGCAGCAACGCCGCGGGAAAGACCAGCGCCGACGCGCTGAGCGGGACGTTGAAGTTTTCCACGAGCCTTGCCGGTATGGGCATCAACAGCGCACCGATGACAAACGACACGCAGGTCAGCAGGCCGAATGCGGTGCCGGCCATGGCTTTCTCGCAGAACCGCGTCGTCATCGTATAGCCCATCGGGCTGACACCGGCAAAGAAACCGATGGATAGAAACAGGATATACGCCATGCCGGCAGAGAGTTCGCTCATCAGGGTAAACAGCAGCAAAGCGACGACATCGCATAGCAAAAAGATAACGCAGGTAATTTTGAAACTGCGAATATAATCCGAAATTATGTGGACCAGTAGTGCGCCGGTTCCAAAACCCATCCAGATGGTGGCATTGATGTTGCTTGCACTTGTCGGGTCAAAACCCTTGAAGATGAGCAGTTTGATCCCCCAGATGATCCCGACCCCCAGCATCATACCGAAGGTCAGCCCGCTTATCAGCGTGACCTGCCAGAACAGGGGCTGGACGGACAGAACCTTCAGGTCCCTGAACAGGCCGCCCCAGAAAGACGGATGCGTACCCTGTTTTACGGTTTCACCCCGACCATTGTCGGGTTCACGGACCAGCATGACGAAAGCAATCAGCAGCAGCAGTCCAATGAACGCCTCCAGCAGCATGATGTCCTGCCAGGTCAGCACCAGTATCAGGTAGCCCACCGCGGCCTGGCCCAGGGTGTTCGCGGCGGCAGCCACGGTCTGTGCGATGCCGAAAACCAGGCCGAAATGTTTGATGTCGAACCAGTATCTCGTCAGGTAGGCGAGGCCCGGGTAGCCGAAGGCGCCGCCGATACCCATTAATGCCTGGCCGATAACGATGACTGTTGCATTGTCGGTAAGACCGAAGATCAGAGCCCCTGCCGCAACCATGGCGACACCGGCGCTTAGAATCATACGGGCACCGTAGCGGTCGAGCAGTCCGCCGGCCGGGATCGTCATGGCCGCGTAGGTGATCGCGTACACCGCCCCCAGTTCCCCGACTTGTGATAAGGTTAAAGACAGCGATTCGGCGATACTGGCATTGAGTACCGCGTAGCTGCTCTGGGTCTGAAACTTGTAGACTACATAAGTGACGGCCAGGCCCCAGATAACCCAAGCCAGCGGGTGCCTGAGGCCTTGTTGTCCGGTGCTTTGTCGGGTGGATACGTTCACATTTAATCCAAAGGTTCGATTTGGGCCGGCGTCATTTGCAGTACCGGAGTTTATGCCCAAAATTCAAGTTAACGTAATTTACAACCGGATGTCTATCTATTAATCAGGCAGTCTTCAATTCAAACATGTTTTTGAGTGCCGGCAACATTTTTATTGTATTGTTATTCACTTAATCTTGAGTTGGAGGAATTGTACATTTATTTATCTCAATCTAATCCAGAAAGCAAATCATGCTGAAAGATAAAGTTGTCTTTATCACCGGCGGCGTAAGGGGCATCGGCTACGGCATTGCCCTTGCCGTACTTGAAGCCGGCGCGCGGGTAGCCGGAATGCTTCAGGTACCTGTTTTCGTCGTATTGATTTCACTTTCTCAGGAGATCTTTGGAGCCGAAACTCCAACGGTTCCAAATGACCTAAACAGCACGAAGACGGTAACTCTGCTGTTCACGAACGACCTGGAAAGCACTTATGATCCGGTCCTGGCGTACTGGCGTGACGACATGGAGCATATCGGCGGCATTGCTCAGTTGGCGACATTGATCGATAACTTTCGCGCCGCGGAAGAAAATGTCTTCCTGTTCGATGCCGGCGACATATTCACCGGGGTCCTCGCCAAGCTCACACGCGGTGAAGTATCGTTCGAACTCATGAATACCATGGCTTATGACGCGATGGCGATAGGAAACCACGAGTTCGAATACGGCTGGCAGGTGCTGGCCAGGCAAAAACACCGGGTGGCGTTCCCCGTACTGGGAGCGAATTTGTTCTACAAGGATACTGACATACATTTCGCACAACCGTATTCCATCATCGAGCGTGACGGGGTTCGTGTCGGCATTATCGGTATCATGGGTCAGGATGCCGCCACGGCCCTCAATCCCCCGAATATCGCCGGGCTGGAAGTGCGAGATCCGAAGTCAATCGTTCCCGACTACGTAAAACTGTTGCGGCCGGACGTGGACCTTGTCGTGCTGTTGACCCACCAGGGTAAGACGGCGCCCATGCAAACGGACGATGAGGCGCATCCTGAAATCAAGCGGGATATCGAGGCGGATATCGAGCTGGCCGGTGTCACAGACGGTATCGATGTGCTGCTGGCGGGTCACGCGGACGCCGGTACGGAGCAACCTGTCATCCACCCTGAGACCGGAACGCTGATCATGCAGACCTACGGCCAGGGCTTCCACCTGGGATTCCTTCAACTCCGGGTCGATCCGGTAAAACAGGAAGTGCTCTCATACGAGGGGCGCCTGGTGCCGGTCGACAGTGACAGGCTTGAACCTCACGCGCGCGTCGCCGGAAAGCTGGCCGCTTATCGTAGCCGGCACAGTGAGATCTACGAGGTCGCCGGCCATGCCTCGGATAGATTGAGCCGCCGCTATAATGAAGAATCGGATTTGGGCAACCTGTTTGCCGATATCCGGCGCGCAGAGACGGGAGCCCAGGTCGGTGTTGCACTTTCCGGCGCAATTCGTCGCGATATACCCGCCGGCCCGGTCACGGTCGCAATGCTGCTGGACGCTTATCCATTCATCGACGATATCGTCACGGTGCGATTATCCGGCGCCAGGATTATTAATGCGCTTGAGCACAGCCTGTCTCTTGAGCGGGGGATTATGCAGGTCTCCGGTATGGCAGTGCGCTATGACCCCGGACAACCCGTCGGATCACGGGTCCTGGAGGTGCAGGTCGGGGGGGAGGCACTGCAAGAAGACGCCTTGTACACAGTCGCAACGGGCAGTTTTTTGCTTAATGGGGGGGACAATTACACTGATTTCCCGGACAGTGAAGTTGTCGCCGTCGGGCGCGATTTCGGTCAGGCCCTGGTAGCTCATTTCAAATCTCGGGATGTAGTCGGTATTCCTATGAGAGGTCGCCTGTTGTCCAGGCAGTAGCAGCATGCGCGAATTACGAGCCACCTATGGAACTTCCGCATGATGCGACTTTCACTTGTCATTTTGCCCACGCTGTATGTGCTGTTTCTGAACTCCTGTACCTCTTCGCGTGAAGGGGAGCAGGTGGATAATAATGCATCGTCAAAACCGAATTTTATCGTCGTGCTGACCGACGACCAGGGTTATAACGATGTAGGCGTGTACGGCTCGTCGGATCTCAGGACGCCGGTCCTGGACCGCATGGCTGCGCAGGGGATCAGGTTCACCAGCTTTTATGCACAACCGGTCTGCGGCCCGTCCAGGGCTGCCCTGCTCACCGGCTCCTACCCGATCAGGGTGGCGGAACCCGGTAACAGGAAAAACCCGAACACTATCCTGCATACGCGCGAGGTAACGATCGCCGAGACCCTGAAAACCGCCGGCTACACGACTGCGGTAATCGGCAAGTGGCACATGGCCGGGGATGGCGACGAACCCTGGGACTTCGCCCCGCCGCCGCAACCGCCTGGCCGGCCGGGCGGCAAGGGGCCGTTCAAGGCCGAACTCATGCCCAATGCCCAGGGCTTTGACTACTTCTACGGTACGCCCATGTTCCACGGCTACACCCGGGACGTTGACCTGGCGCGCTTTATCCCCGAGATGATGCGCAACGGCGAGGTTGTGGAAAGTCCGGCAGACGTTGATCTCATGACCCGGAAATACACGGAGGAAACCGTTGGATTTATCCGCGACAATCAAGACAAGCCTTTTTTTATCTATCTTGCCCACCACATGCCTCATTTGCCGTTGGGCGCATCATCCGCTTTTAAAGGCAAGTCCGGGCGGGGACCCTACGGAGATGCCGTCGAGGAACTGGACTGGAGCATGGGCGAAATATTCAGGGAACTGGAGCGCCTGCAACTGGATGAGAAGACCCTGGTTGTCTATCTTTCCGACAACGGCCCCGAGGTCGGACACAGTGAAAAATACAAGGGTAGCGCGGCGCCCCTCAGGGGCGAAAAATACTCTAACTGGGAAGGGGGTGTACGGGTTCCCGCCATCATGCGCTGGCCCGGCAAAATCCCTGATGCGAAGGTCAGTGACGAACTGGTGACGATAATGGATCTATATCCTACCCTGGTTGCGCTGGCGGGGTCGCGATTACCTGCGGGAACGGTATTCGACGGCGCGGATATCAGCCCGCTACTGTTTGACCGCCGGGGGGTGGTAAACCCTTACGCAAATTACTTCTATTATTCCCTGACGCAGTTGCAGGCTGTGCGGGCCGGGCGTTGGAAACTCGTCCTCCCCCGTCAGGCCGATGGGCCTTATACCTCGTGGCTTGGCCGTTATACGGATGCAGTTGAAAAGCCCCTGTTATTCGACTTGCAGGAAGATCCGGGCGAGCAGGTTGACCTGGCCGGTGAGCACCCGGATATCGTTATGAGACTGATGCGGCAAGCGGACGCGGCCAGGGCGGAACTGGGTGATTACAACCGGATCGGAAGCGGGGCGCGGTTTTTCGATGAAGGCGAGAGAAGGCCTGCTACGTTTTTTCCGGATGCCGGGTAACGACTCACCCGGGACTTATGCAGAAATTCATCAGCCAAATTCCGGGGATATAGTATGATTTACCCCGAAAACAATTATCCAGGTAGCTGAAATCCTATTATGGGTGCACATGTTTTTAACGCAAAGCCGGGCGACATCGCCGATACGGTACTCATGCCCGGTGATCCGCTGCGGGCGAAATATATTGCAGAGAAATATCTTACTGACGTCCGGCAGGTGACCGACGTCAGGAATATGCTGGGTTTCACCGGTATCTACAAGGGCATGAGGATTTCTGTAGTGGCCCACGGCATCGGAATTCCTTCTGCCTCGGTTTACTGTACCGATCTGATCACGGAATACGGGGTCAAGCGCATCGTCCGCGTCGGCAGTTGCGGGACGATAATGGCCTCAGTCAGGCTGCGGGATGTTGTCATCGCCATGGGCGCTTCCACCGACTCCAACGTAAACCGGACCCGGTTTAACGGGTTCGACTTTGCCGCGCTGGCCGATTACGAATTGCTGGAGAATATGGTGCGCGCGGCAAGGGAGCGGGATATTCGCTTCCATGTCGCAAATGTCTTCTCATCGGACCTGTTTTATCCGCCTCCCGGCGGTGAGATGTGGGACACCATGGAACGGTTGAATATCCCCGTCGTGGAAATGGAGGTGGCAGGCATATACGGGGTCGCCGCCGAATACGGGGCCAAAGCGGTTGCGCTGTGCACGGTGACCGATGATGCCCGCGCCGTGACCGGAATTTCCGTCGAAGAACGTCAGGCCAGCCTGGATCAAATGATAGATATAGCGTTGGAAGGGGTTTCTTTTACCGTTCCGGTCAAAGATCGCTGAGACGCTTGATCAGCAGGTCGACAGCATAGCCTGAAGACCAGGCTTCACAGTGGCCGGTATCGGGCAAAACATGCCATTGCTTGTTTTCATCGGGTTTCAACCGGGTGAAGGCGTAGGTGAATTCTCCCAGTGAAAAATATTCGTCACCTCCGCCCCGGGGGTCTTCCATCTTCCTGTTGATGTTCGCGACCAGGTCAATCCTGTGGTTCGGCTCCCAGTCGGCTTCCGGCCGGAAAGCCATGCTGCTGTCATCGAAGGGCGGGTAGAGCTCCAGTCCTTCTTCCTGTGAATAATCACAGGCATCCGTTTTGTGGACGTGGTTGGCAAATATTTCATACGTGACGCCGAAGTGGGCATAAGACCCGGGCATGCGGCACTTGCTTGTGGATGCCAGCGCTGCACACTCGTTGTCGGTCGAACAAACGCTTGTCCCGTCAACGTCACAATGTCCCTGCGTGTATTGGCGCCGGCTGCAATGGGTATTGATATCCCAGTTATTAGGACCGCCTACGAGCAGTTGATAATCGATGATCGGATCCAGTCCATGCCAGAGTCTGGGTAGAAAGGTCGCGTTGCTGCCCATGCTGCAACCGGCCGTTGCGAACGCCCCATCACCTGCCAGGTTTTCATGGACCCAGGCAATGATCCCGGCGACGCGCTTGTTCAACTCGTAGATGTTGGTGGCGCCATCACTGGTGCGTGAATACCAGCCCCAGTTTATCGGGGACCGGAAAGGCGGGGCGAAATCCGGTGCGGTAAAGCCTTTTTCCCAGCGCACCATAACGCTGCGAACAGGCGCCTGTTGTTCCAGTTCCACCACATACTCCGCATAACGGTAGTCCGTGCCACCGGCGCCCGAGTGCAACAGCACTGTCTTGTCGCCGTCTGGCGTGAGCGCCAGGTGGCCGGCCATATCATCAACCACGTAGGCGAGCGCCAGTTTGGACTCGTCCGGATTGCGTGCCTGCATCAACACCTGCATGCCGTCATCTTTATATGCAGGCACCAGGCATTCACGCCAGTCGGCGCAGACCTGTCTGCAGCTGTAGTTTACATGGTAATCGCCGTTATCATCAGGCGCTGATTTTGTCAGGTTGAATGCGGAGGAGGGTACTGCAGGGTCCGGTGTTTCACAGATTTCCACCTGTGTTGCAAACATTTCAGCAACACTTAGCGGCCCTGATGCCGCAGATCCTTTGTCCGGCAGGTTACCCGCAGGCACATCATCAGCCAGGCAGGTGTGCGAAATCAAGGTAGCTGTCAGGAAAACAGCGCAGTGGTTCTTATTCATGTTTGTGTCAAGCGTCATTCATATACAGGGAACCGCTGAGATTAAATCATAGTTTCCCTGAACTAACTCGCATATCTCACCAATTCGCTTGTCATCAGCGGAAAGTTTGATGCTATCAATAAGTTATACCGGTTTATCTCACCTGGCTGCCGTCACACACTGCGCTGGATGCGCCCTCGCTTGTCTTTTTGCCGCTAATGGGCACGTGTTCATTGCGCCCATCCCTGGGCGCAACCCTGCGGGTGGCTGTCGCCGTGCAAATCGGCTGTCCTGCCGATTTGTCCCTCAACCATAGCCACCGCTATGGTTTCGGTCGCCTGCACCCACCAGCGGCAAAATCCTGCGCGATCATCGCATCCATTGGTGAGATATGCGGGCTAACCATGTGTCACTACTACCTGTCCGGTTCTCGGGCAGACCCGTTATTTTCCAGGTAGTCGCGTAACTGTTCCTGCGCCCCGGTATGGCCCCGTTCGGCCGCGTGGCGGTACCAGAGTATAGCCTCTGCATGATCCCTGGGTACGCCTTCGCCCCGGGCATACATGTAACCCAGGTAGTACTGTGCGACCGCATGCCCCTGTTCGGCGGCTTTGTGGAACCAGCGCGCGGCCTGGGCCTTGTCTTCAATCTCCTCCGTTTCACCGAAGTACATGGCGCCGAGCCGGTATTGTGCGGCGGCATGGCCCTGACCGGCAGCCTCGCGCAACCAGTGAAGCGCACTGCCGACATCCCTGGTTACCCCTTCGCCCCGGGCAAATTTGTGTCCCAGGTAGTATTGCGCCGATGCATGTCCCTGCTGCGCGGCTGAAAGGTACCAGCGCGCAGCCTCGGCGTCGTCTTCGGGCACGCCCTGGCCATGGTCGTACCTGCTGCCGAGAAGAAACTGCGCCCCGGCGTCTCCCTGTTCCCCGGCCTTGATTAATTCCTCCAGTCCACCCGCGGCAAGCGCCGTGCAGGCACACAGTATCAAACCCGCCGGCAGGCAACTGAATATGGTGATGTGCTCAGAATTGGTCATTCACGTGGTTGCGCATCCCGGTATGTTCCATCTAATGAACCCAGCACACGCAATAAAGGCGGCATCAGGAAAATTAACGACTCGAACGTGCGGATATGGCAGTTAAGCGGGGAGTATAACAAAGACAGGGCTATTACGCCGCTCAATCCCCGGTAGCTCTCAACTGCCCCTCAGCCGCCGGCAGGGTGGCAGGGTGAGCCACTGCAGCGACCGGTTGCCCTGGCCAGCGCTTGCGATACTTTTTCCCGGTTGAATTGCCGCCAGCGACCGGCGACATGCTGGTCAGGCCGAATCAGGTAGTAAGTCCCCGGCCGGGCATCGTAATGCCGGTGCAACAGGCCGTTGTTGTCTACAATCCAGTTTTTGCCTGTCCCTTTCCCTGTGCCGGTTACGACCAGGGTTTCGACCGGGATTTGCTCCGTGCCAGCGGCGTCGAGTTCCGCTGCCGTGCTCCCGTCTCCGCTGAAATAGATACCGGAGAAACGGTCGCCCAACTGGTTCAGGAACCAGGAGTCAGCGCCGTTGATGGTAATGGGGGCATCAAGGCAGGGGGCGCCTGGACGTTGCCTGTCGTTGAACTCATCTTCATCCGGCGTATTCAGGGGTGAGCCGTCCAGTACGCTGGGGGTGGACAGGCGCCCGGGGTTGACGAGCCTGCGGGCGAACTCGAAATCCTTGGCAAGTTCCAGGGTGGCGTTGCGGAAGGCGAGGCTGACTTCACTTTTCGGGGTCATGAA
Source organism: Gammaproteobacteria bacterium (assembly GCA_965116495.1). Classification (GTDB taxonomy): domain Bacteria; phylum Pseudomonadota; class Gammaproteobacteria; order Eutrophobiales; family Eutrophobiaceae; genus JAAXHV01. The sequence continues at coordinate 3,423,628 of OZ220696.1, forward strand.
GTCAGTGCTGCGCGATGAATTCATAACGTTCTCCTGCGCGCCCAGTATCCGTTCATCGTCATAGCTGCCGATCAGGCCGGGCGGTGCGGCGCCGGTCAGGACCAGGTGGAGTTTCCAGACCAGGTTATCGACGTCCTGCAGCCCGCCGTTTGCCCCGCGCGCCCCGAAAGGCGACACGAGATGGGCGGAATCGCCGGCGAATATCACCCGGTTATGGACGAATTTCTCCATGCGGCAGCACTTGAACGTGTACAGGCTCACCCATTCGTACTCGAATTCCAGGTCCGAACCGAGAAAGGCCTTTATTTTGGCGTCGATATTCTCTTCCTTCATCACCTCGTCACGGTCGATGTCCCAACCCATCTGGAAATCGATACGCCAGACGTCGTCGGCCTGCTTGTGTATGAGCGAAGTCTGTCCGGGATTGAACGGCGGGTCGAACCAGAAGCGCCGGATCGCCGGGAAATCAGCTTTCATGCGCACGTCGGCAATCAGGAAGTTGTCCTCGAACACGCGGCCGACGAAATCCAGTCCCAGGGCCTCCCGTACCGGGCTGCGATGCCCGTCCGCGGCCACCAGGTAATCGCAGCTCAGCCGGTATTCCCCGGCGGGAGTGCTGACAGTTACTATGACCTTGTCGGCATCATTGACGACACCGACCACCTCGTTTTGCCAGCGTATTTCTGTTTGTGGATATTCCGGAAATAAATTGATCAGGTATTCTTCCGCGTAGAACTGCTGCAGGTTGATGAACGCGGGAAATTTCTGCAGTTTATCCGGGAGCAGGTCGAACTTGTAAATCGGTTCGGTTTCCTTGCCGAAATAAACCCAGCCCTGGTTCCATACCACGCCTTTTTCCATCATGCGTCCGCTGGTGCCGATGCGGTCGAGAATCTCCAACGTGCGTTTCGCCCAGCAGATGGCGCGCGATCCGTTACTGACTGTATTGTATTTTTCCAGGACCACGGACCGGATACCGTAACGGGCCAGGTCTATGGCGCTGGCCAGGCCGATGGGACCGCCGCCCGCGATGATCACCGGGATATGGGTCATTGCGCCCGAATCGATCTCGGAAGGACGGACAAATTCATACACGCGCCGCGCCTGGCGGCTGGTCTGTCGCGCCTTGCCTATATCGCCGTATGTTGCCATTAGAATATTCTATCCGCGAAGATGTTCACTTGGGTCTCTTTTTGAATCCTTCGACAGTCAGTCCGCTGTCTTTGACTATTCCAGCCATTGTGCAGGCATTAATCGGACTATTTCCCGGGATTGTCACGAAATGAACTCCATCTGACATAACTGTATGCTTTCTTCCTTCCCTGACAATATTGAACCCGGATTTCTGTAACGCACGTACGGCATTACGATGATTTACACCGGGGATTTTGGGCATGATTACAGAGCTACTTCAATCTCGCGACATGTCTCCTCTGTGTATTTTTCTGAAACAGCCGCCAGATAATCCTGAATGGCTTCACCGATGTTAGTGACAGCTTTTTCTTCCGTTTTTCCTTGAGACCAGCATCCGGGAAGAGCCGGACAGGAAATGCTGTAGCCTTCACCTGATTCCTTAATTACAACCATATATTCCATACTGATTTTCCTTTGTCGATGGATTGACGGATCAGTTCCTCGGTAATCCTACTTTATTCGGCACTGGAGAACAAGTCACTCCGGGATTACAGCATCACGCAGATCGCCTTCAGTTACGGCTTCAATGACGCCGCGCATTTCAGCCGCAAGTTCAAGGAGAGTTACGGCGTTTCCCCGAAAGAATATCGCGGCAGGTATGTATTGCAAAAAAAACCCGTGGTGTTGAAGACACACCACGGGCTATAAAAGCTCTGACTGCTATAGTAGGAAGGAAAGTCTTTGGCTGTAAACCATGAGCGTATGTCAGAAGCTGTACGTGATATCAAAACCAAACAGATTTATCCAGCTGCCGAACGTGAAATCCTCGTCGCTGGTAACGTTTGTCAACACACCGGGGCTGTCAAATGCAACTTTGGAGAAACCGCCCATGTTACGGCTCTCACCCGCTTTGATTGTTCGATCCTCGTAGAATACGCCTTGCCAACCTGCGGTAAGTGTCCAGCCGCGGCCATCTGAATTGGTCAGGTCATACGTGGCGCCGGCGCCTATCCAATGCCGATCACCCGACCAGAACAGGACATCAATTGTTTCATCAGGCGCAGTTTCCGGATCATAGCGGTAACCGCCCAGGAGGGTCAGTTGGTCATTCAATCTGTATTGGACTCCTGCAGCAACCGCCAGGGTATCATCCCCTTCCCAGTCATAAGTCACGCCGGTGACACCATTGAGGGCGGGTCCGACCGGACCGACAAGACCGCTGAGTGGTTCACCGAATTTTATGTTGGCCCGTTTGCCGACGGCATCCGCGTCCGACCAGAACGTGTACTGCAAATCGACGGACCAGGTAAGCGCGTCATTGATATCGTAAGCAAAGCCGGCCTTGAGGTGGGCGGGCGTGTCGAAATCCAACTTCCAGGGCACGATTGACTTTCCCAGACCAAGAGGATTGTTGAAATCGATGGTCGCCTCTCCGTCAAAAGTAGTATCCTGCTCGCTGCGATAGGTCACGCCGATAGTCAGATCATCCGACACATCGTATTTTGCCCCGATGGTAAAGCCGATCTCATCAAAGGCCGGGTCGAACTGGAACGGAGGAACAAACAGGGGGAAATCCATCTCTGTCTCCAGGAGTATCCGTCCTACTATGAGCTCATTCGGTCCTGTATGGCCACCCAATGCTGTGACCGGCACCAGCCTCTCTACAGTCAAATGTTTGAAAGCCACGATATTCAATGCGACGCCCACGTTAAGCCGGTCGGTAACTTCCATGCCTACGACCGCCCCTAAATCAACGGTGAAGAAGGCCTGGTTGCTGAAACTGTACCGGTGAACACCCGCATCGTTTTCCCAATCTGCCGTCAAGGCAAACGGTACACCAAGGCCGACCCCTGCGGTAATCTTTTCACTGAGAGGAAGATAAATGCCTAAACCCGGGGCAGCGGCAATCTCACCGTTAACAGTTGTTGCTTCAACGTCATAACTGCCGCCGGAGTCATCCATGGTTAACTGATTCGTGTCTACAAACCTGAGTCCCAGACTGATGACCGGCTTTTTGAATTCTGCAGCCCCGGCAGGATTGACATACCAGGTACTTGCGTCTGCGGCAACGCCCTGGGTCGCGCCGGCCAGTGCACCCTCGCGGTTCGACATCCCCATTGTTTGGACGAAATCAGCGGAGGCACTTGCCGTATAACAGGTCAGTACTACGAGGCCAAACATACGTACAAAATTATTAGCAACTTTATATTTCATCATCTCCTCCAGGCAAACCATCACAAGTGTAAAACGATGTTGAAAACAACTTACCAGCGAAAACATACACAATAGTCTTATGGCATACCGAAATATTTGGTTCGATAAAGATTCGGGTGCCGTAGTTATAATCCTGTCTCATTTATTATTATAATACAATACACATTATACACAATTATCCATTTTTATCCATAATTAACTATTTTCTGAATAAGAACCCTGTTGTAATAGGGTATAATACCTAATCATACCTACCCAACAAAAATGAGAGAAAAAATGGAAGCTGATGAGAAAGCAAAAGCACAGAGAGCGGAAGTTGCATCGCTGATTGAACAGGCAAAGTCTGCCCAGAGGGAAATTGGGAACTACACCCAGCAGCAGGTTGACGAACTTGTCACTGCAATCTGCTGGGCAATAGTGCGCCAGGACCGTGCTGAAGAGCTTGCCAGGATTGCCGTGGATGAAGGCGGGTTCGGCAACTACGACGACAAGGTGATGAAAATACGCAACCGCTGCATGGGTACGCTGGCAGACATGCAATCGGTTAAGACAGCCGGGATTATTGAGGAAGATCCTGACAGGGGATTGCTCAAAATCGCCAAGCCGGTTGGCGTGGTTGCGGCATTGATACCGACAACCGGTCCGGATGCAACCCCTCCGTTAAAGACGCTGCTGGCGGTAAAGGGCCGCAATGCCATCATCGTTGCCGCCCATCCCCGCACCCAGCAGACTACCGAGTTGACCGTTAAATATATGCGTGAAGCCTGTGAACAGGCCGGTGTGTCGGCAGACCTGGTGCAGGTGATCCGGAAGCCGTCGCTTGGAAAGACACAGGCGCTGATGGAGATGGCTGATCTGGTGGTTGCCACAGGCGGCGCCGGCATGGTGAAAGCGGCTTACAGCTCCGGCACGCCGGCCTATGGCGTCGGCGTTGGCAACAGTGTGCATGTTGTTGATGAAACAGGAGATTTACAGGATGCGGCCAATGCTGTCACGGCTGCAAAAAAGTTTGACTACGCCACGTCCTGTCTTGCTGATAATGCCGTAATAGCGCATGATACGATTTATGATGATTTTGTCGGCAGGCTGAAAGAGATGGGAGGATATCTTTGCTCAGCCGATGAAAAAAGGCAGCTACAGGAGTTGATGTGGCCTGATCCTGACAATCATATACCTGCCCTGGAAATTATTGCCAAGCCCGCGACGACTATCGCAAAACTGGCAAATATTGAGGTGCCGGATGATTGCGGCTACCTGATTGTGGAAGAGACGGGAGCGGGTCCGGATCATCCTTTCTCGGGAGAGAAGCTTTCTTCAGTGCTGGCGCTATACAAGTATTCAGGCGAAATAGACAACGCTATTGACCGGATAAATACAATCACAGATTACCAGGGGCAGGGTCATACCTGTGGTATCCATTCAAAGACTGAGGAAAACATCATGGCGGTCGCGATGAACACCAAAACAGGCCGCGTCATGATCAACCAGAATCTTAACGAAGGTGCGGGTAGCCCGCGTAACGGGCTACCCTATACACTAAGCCTTAGTTGCGGTACCTGGGGTGGAAATATCACTACCGAAAATGTCAATGCGCGCCACATGATAAACGAGACCTGGGTATCAAGGCCCGTTACTCCACGGGCAATAGACGAAGAATCGCTGTTCTCGGAACATTGGGACAAGCATGGAAGGTAGTGAGACAGTGCTGCGACAGTATTCCGGTAATGATGGGTTATGGACAACATAGATTATGTGTGAGTATGAAAAAATATGGTATAATTAACCGTTATACAATAATTCTCCTTGAGGGGCCATATGCCGGCACAGAAGAAATTCCTTACTATCACCGAAGCAGCAGATTACCTTAAAGTCAGTAAAACCTCATTGCGACGCTGGACAAACAACGGCCGCCTCGCCTGTTATCGCGTCGGTCACCGCAATGAACGCCGATTCTTACTCGACGACCTCGTCGCCTTTATGGGTGAATCCATAGATACGGGCGATTATCAGGATGGTTCTCGAATTACTGCATCCGACGCAACCCAACCTGTTAACCAAAGCGCCCGGGCCACACGTAAACATATCTGTACTTTTTTCAAGAGTCCCAAAGAACAGTGGGGCCTGTTGCGGATGCATCTGCTCGATCATCTCAACTCTGAAGCAAAAACCGTCTATATCTATCAACGGGATAAACAGCAACTGTTGAACTGGCTCAGGAACGAAGACCTGGACCCGGAAGATTTGATTGATCGTGGCGTACTTGAATTGTATACCGATGCTGATACGTATTTGAAAGACGGCCACTTCAGTACCGATCGTATGTTGTCCTTCTGGCAGGATATCATTACCAGGCACGAGGCATCCGGCACCAAGAGGTTACTTCTTACGGGTGAGATGGGCTGGGCCAGCAGCGGCGTTATGGGCTGTGAACAACTGGTTCCGTACGAGGCAGCCCTGGACGCGATGCTGGAAGTTACCCCCTGGGTCAGCGTAATTTGTCAATATCCTGTCTACCAGTTCTCAGGTTCCACGGTATATGACAATTTGTGCGTACATACACACGTACAATTGGTTGATCGCCTGGACACCGGTTTCAGCCCGATCGGCACAAGCTGAAATTATCGTATTACTTACCGGTCCCTGTCCGGACGGTCTGAACGGCTTATAAAGCCGAATATGCGCCATCCATTACCAGGCATGAACCGTTGAAATAACCTGCATCAGGGCCGGCCAGGAATGCTACTGCGCCCGCAACATCAGACACCTCACCAACGCTGTTTTGCGGGATGCTGGCCAGTAGTCGTGAGCGGAGTTCGGGCTGTTCCAGGCGCCAGTGTATCAGTGGAGTATCAATAAACCCGGGGCAGAGGGCATTACAGCGAATGCCCTTGTCTGCATAGTCAATTGCGATAGACCGGGTCAACTGGGTTACGGCGCCTTTGGAGATGCTGTACGCGGCACGGCCGGGAAAAGCCACCAGGCCGGCTACTGAAGCTATATTGACAATGATTCCTGCTCCTCTCTCAAGCATATGAGGCAGAGCAAATTTACAGCCCAGGAAAATTCCCCGTACATTTACCGCCATTACCTTGTCAAATTCCCGGATATCGGTGGTATGCAGTTCCATCGCCGTTTCGTCTCCCGTAATGCCGGCATTATTCACCAGTATGTCGATTGCATTCCACCTGGACAAGGTGGCGTCGACAAAATGCTTCGTGTCATCTTCGGAAGATACGTCTGCCGCCAGACACAACACCTGGTCTTTCCATTTACTCCAGTATTCCTCCCGGGTTTTTTCCAGGTTCCCAGCGTTGATGTCAACCGCAACGACACGATTTCCGTCCGCGAGAAACCTCGAAGCAATAGCAGCTCCGTTCCCCGAGGCGGCTCCGGTTACAACGGCAACGCGGCTCATAGATCTATCAAAACCTTGTTCCCCGCGCGCAATCTGGATAATTGGATGTAGTGGGTGGGATTTAAAAACAATTCATCCATTTCGCCGAGATCGTCAACAGTGAGGCCCGCCTTAATCATCCGGCAAAGGTATTGAAACCCGTCTTTCGCCCCGCAACCGACATGGTGAATGCCCAGCACCTTCCTGGAATCCCCGTCAATGATCAGTTTCTGGTATCCGGACAGGTGCGATTTTTCCAGGGCATACAACATCATCCGGTCCGATGCCGGCAGGCCGACGTTAAGCCCGTTCTCATTTTCCGGCGGCATTTTGATGATGTTCACATTATCGTATACCTTGCGCGCTTCGTCCTCACTCATTCCAAACCAGGTGACTTCGTAGTGGGTATGTACGAAATCCGGAAAGTCTCCCGGTGAATAAGAAATATCCTGACCCATTATGTGCCGGGCGGCGTAAGTGCCGCTTTTGCGCGCCTTGAACATTTCCATAGGCGCTCCAATCAAGTCCCCCACGGCATACACATTGGGGACATTTGTCCGCAGTTGTTCATCGACGATAACTTCCTTTTTATCACCGAGTTTCAGCCCGAGTACCCGGGCAACCTCTTCTGAGTTGGGTGTATCACCGATTCCGGTAAATATAAAATCGGTTTCTACGCGCCGCTCCCCGTCCGGCGTTTTAATTATGGCTGCCTGCACATGCCCGCTGCCGTTGTCCTCGATCCCCACCAGGTTGGAATGTTCGAGGATTTCCATCCCCTGCTCCTTCATACGGTCGATAAGATAACCCCGTATTTCACTGTCCGGTACCAGTTTGAGCAAGGTGCTGCGGACAACCATGACGGTCCTTCGTCCCGTGGCATTGAAAAAACAGCCGTATATGGCCGCGGTCTTGCTGCCGCCGACAACCACTGCCGTAGCGCCCGGTTCGTAGTCCAGATCTTCCACGAAATTCTCGTAATTGAATATGCCCTTGAGATCCTCTCCTGGAATCTCAAGCCTGTTTGGCGTGGAACCGGTGGAAAGAACGATGTTCCTGGTTTTGAATGTCCGGCCGGCAACTTCAACCGTGTGCGGGTCAATGATGCGGGCGCGGGCATTCAGGATAAATTCCATATCCAGTTGCTCCTTGCTCTGGAAGTTCATGATGGCATGGGGCCCGATACGTCCCCTGCGGAACATGTCCACGATTTCCTTCATGTTCACGATTTTGTTATCCAGGTTACTGAACCAGTAACGCCCGGAAAATTCCCGGTTCAACATCAGTTCAGCCGCGCAGTCGGAAAACAGGTGGTGCGGCACACACGCATTATGGGGGCAGGAACCGCCCAGGAACGGCCAGGCGTCGATGACCAGTTGACGGCCGCCCAGGGCTTTCAAATAGGCGGAGCCAAAACGGCCGGCAGCCCCGCCGCCGACATATATGGCATCGTATATTCGGTCATCGTCCGGATTGACGTTGAAAATAATGTCGCTGCCGTCCGAATTTTCCAGGTAGTCATCAATCTTGTAGCCCCATTCTTCAATGGATAATAGATGCGGGCGGGCATCCCAAACTGGTTGGTCGCTCATAATGTCTGGATATCCTCGTATTCAATCACGTCTGAAATTATCAGGGTTATGGATAATTAATTATAGTTATGAATAATTATTTATACTATAATATAAGCAGTAAGAGATTTCGATAGTCGACTTGAAAAATGAGTGTGTAACCCGGGTAGAACAATAACCAAGGATCAAAATTGGTATAGAGAAGGGGGATAAAATCAATGAACGCTGCAAATTTGCCTGGTAATCGGCATTTCACCTGGTTTAAACCGGAAAGACGCAGACCCACAGATTACGAATCCTACACATTAGGACAACAGTCAGGCCCTCATCAATGGCTGGATGTTGATTGGCCCCTTTGTTTTGATGATGGTCAAGAGCCTTTCACAGAAGCTGCCTCAGAAATAATATGTACTACCTGGGATCAATTTCGTGATCCCATGAAAGTATGGCAAAGGCCTTATGTCTCTCGAAACAACCATGAAGAGCAGGCACTGGACGGCATGACAAAACAGGCTTTGCAGGACGGTGTTGCCGACCGCATCAATCCTGTCTGGCGGGATGAAATTCTGGGTAAGTATTATGCAGCATGGCCTTTTGTGGAGTATGGCCAATTTTTAGCGATATGTTATGCAGTACGGCAGGTACTGGATGCAACACTCACGTTTTCGTTGGGGTTTCAAGCTACAGATAAAGTGCGCCATCAGCAGGATATTGTGCATCTGATTTTTGATTTAAAGGAAGCGTTACCCGGTTATTCCGATGAACAAGCCAGGTCAGCCTGGATGAATTCTCCCGCGCTTGTTCCAACTCGTGAAATAACCGAACGCCTGATCGATTCCGATGACTGGGCGGAGATAGTCATTGTTTTGGGGCTGGTGTTCGAGCCGCTCGTCGGAAATTTATTCAAAACCGAATTCATGACCAAGAATGCGCCCATAAATGGGGATGCAGTCACGCCCATGATTCTGGCGAATGCGCGGCGTGACTCTAAATATCACCTGCAACTTGTTCAGGCAATTGTCAATATGGTTTTGGCTGACTCAAAACATGGAGCTGACAATAAAAAGATTATTGGAAGCTGGCTGGTAAAATGGACACCGCTGTGCGAAACAGCAGCGCAGTCATTGCAAACGGTTTTCGAGATTGATGGAATTGATGCTGAACCTTTTGAACAGGGATTTACCCGGGTTAAAAACATGCAATCATCGCTGGTACAAGAGCTTGGACTTTAAACGAGGAGATATAATTATGATTTCAAATAATAGTGTCGGTATCTCATTGATGAAAAGTGATGAAACACGTGCGACCCTGGAATACCTGGAAGAAAGTGCAAGTGATGCTCGCGTGAGTGATCGTGACTGTTATTACAAAGTTGAACGTGATAATAAACTTGAATTTGACATGGAAGGGATATCGGATTTCCTGGGCCGTGACCTTGATACGGATATTTTCCTGGTAAATATGAGCTCTTACTATGGCCGAATTGTTGTTTCTGATGGAAAAGTTGAAATTTTCTCAGAAATAAAGCCCGAACGCTTCAACGACTGATGGGAGAGATTTAATGACTGCTAATCTGGTGGAAGTACATGAAAAGGCAAAAGATTACGATTGGGATTTTTCGTTTGCGGAAAAAAGGCCGAAGTTTGACACAAAATATAATATCCCGACGAAAGGCAAGGACCCTTTTCGTATGCTGGTGAGGGATTACATGAAGATGGAAGCCGAAAAGGATGATCGCACCCATGGGTTTATCGATGGCGCGCTGAGGATGGGAATAGCGGAAAAAATGGAACCAAGGTTTAACGAGTGTTTGAAATTGACACTGTTGGACCTGGGCAATGCTGAATATGTGGCAGTTGCAGCCTGCGGCGGCATTATTTCATCCGTTCAGAACCAGGAACTCAGGCAAGGCTATCATGCGCAGATGCTGGATGAAATTCGTCATACCCAGCTGGAAATGGCCTTACGTAACTATTATGTAAAGAATGTTCCTGACCCGGCCGGGTGGGATCTTGGACAAAAAGCTCTGTTCCAGCATCCCGGCGGGCTTGTCGCAGTAGGTGAGTTCCAGCATTTCAATACCGGTGATCCCATAGATTGTATTATTGACCTGAATGTTGTAATTGAAACTGCTTATACCAATATCCTCCTGGTCGCTGCGCCACAGTCGGCAGTCCTGAATGGCGATCATGCCCTGGCGACAACATTTCTTTCAATTCAATCCGATGAAGCGCGGCATATGGCGAACGGATACGGCTCGTTGATATCGGTCCTGCGTAATGAGGAGAATGTGCCGTTGGTTAACGACGCCCTTGAACGCCATTTCTGGCATGCGCACAAGGGACTGGATGCGCTGGTCGGATGGCAGTCTGAATACGGTTCCGTAAATCGTGCATGGGCTTACAGAGATCAATGGCAGGAATGGATTGTCGATGATTTTGTCGGGGGTTACCTGGAAGGCCTGGGTGAATTCGGCGTAGAAGTGCCGAGGTTTCTGGGAAAGGCCGTGGAAGATCTTGACTGGATGACCCATACCGTCGGTCAGGTATTTTCAGCCATCTGGCCGCTGAATTTCTGGCGTTCCGATGCCATGAATGAAAAAGACTACGAATGGTTCGAGAAAAATTATCCCGGCTGGCATAAATACTTTGGCGCATACTGGGATGGCTATAAACAACTGGCGGATCCGGCCGGTGGGCACATCATTTTGCAGGAGTTGGAAAGTCTGCCGCCGATTTGCCAGGTTTGCCAGTTGCCCTGTGCGCTGCCAAGACTGGATATCAATGAATTCCGCCTGGTTGAAGTCAATGGATCACAGTATCCGACCTGTAGTGAAGGATGTGAATGGGTATTGAGGAAATGGCCGAAGGCCTATACCCGGCGCAAGCAGTTCTGGCACAAGTATCACGGCTGGGACCTGGCTGATGTCATTTCAGATCTCGGCTATATCCGCCCTGATGGTAAAACCCTGATAGGCCAACCTACGGTTTCTCCGGATCAAAAGATGTGGACGATAGATGACATCCGGGCGCTTAGATACGAGGTCAAGGATCCGCTTCATGGAGTCTGTCACTGACGATAGCCCGCATTTATCACCAAGTCGCTTATTGCTATCCGAAACATGATTGCTGTCAATAAGTTATAGTTATATTCACACGATGTCATCATTACAGACTGCGCTTGATGCGCCCTCGCTTGTCTTTTTCCCGCCAGCGGGCACGTGCTTCCTCAACCAGAGCTACGGCTATGCTTTCGGTCGCAGGCACCCGCTGGCGGGACAAATCTGCCAGGAGCAGATTTGGACGTCCGCAGGACGCCCGCAGGGTGTGCGCCACGGAAGGCGCACATCTAAAATCCTGCGCGATCTTCGCATCACTTGGTGATAAATGCGGGCTAAATGAAAATAACGGTTGAGCCTTTCCTCCACGAGTATGAATGTGAGGAAGGAGAAACCATATTAAAGGCTGCGCTGAGACAGGGATTGTTTATACGCTATGGTTGCAAACACGGTGGTTGCGGCACCTGCAAGTCGCGTTTAATCGACGGAGATATTGACGAACCTCCCTCCACGTTTTGCCTAAGCCACGCAGAAAGAGAAGATGACTGGTTTCTCCCTTGCGTGTCGGTCCCCACCGACGATTGTACTATTGATATCAGTAGTATGGGTATTTCGGAAGAGGAGTTTCTTTCAGGGGATCAGTCCGGGGAATATGAAACCAGGATAGAGATTAATGAACCTCTGACAAAGGATATTCGCAGGCTGCGGTTGCGTATTGTCGATGAGGATGGGATGAAGTTTACTGCAGGACAATTTGCCAATATCCAGGTTCCGGGCACCCGGCATTTGCGGCCCTATTCAATGGCAAACTCCCCTGAAGAAAAAAACATTCTGGAATTCATCATCAAGGTCTTTCCGGATGGAAGATTTTCCCAACTGTTGGAGGGCCGGTTAAATACAGGTGACAGATTACAGGTGCATGGTCCTTATGGGGAGCTGAGAATCAGGCTCTCACACAGAAATATCATCATGGTCGCCGGTGGGTCCGGTCTGGCGCCGATATTATCCATGTTGTACCGATTAGCGGAAAAAGGAAATGAACGGCCCGTCCAATTCTTTTTTGGCGCCAGAACACATGATGATCTTTACCATATCAAAGAGATAGAAGCTGTGGCGCAAACCATGCCGGTGCTGCGATTTATCCCGGTGTTATCCGATAGCTGGCCGGGTGACTGGCGCGGGGAAACGGGGCTGGTAACCGAAGCGCTGGCCCGGCACAGGGAATCATTCAGGAATTGCGACGCCTACCTGTGCGGGCCACCCCCCATGATAGATGCGGCGACATCCTTGCTTGTGGAACGGGGAGTCCGGGCGCGGAATGTGTATTTCGACGCATTTTATCCGGCCGCACCTGACTGAATTTGGCCCGGGATATATATATTTGTAGATGCCGGAGTGCGAAGTATGGATAATAGTGAATAGTTATGGACAAATAAACACAGCTTGGATAAGATTAAATATAAGTTGAAAAAATGTTTCCCGCATGGACAACAGTGTGTTTGTCCATCACTCATGGAAACAATAACACGGCCTGGCAGACTACGGGGCCAATAATATCCCGATTTGGGAGGAGGCATAAAATGGCAGAGAGTGATGTGTTAATTCCAACAAGCATGGTCGGCAATTATCCCAACCCTCGCTGGTGGGATGCTGATTACGCCAGGTATTTTACCGGTGATCAGAACCCGCCCGATGCGATGTCCCGGGAAGCCCTGGAAGATGCAATGGCAGCAATTGCCCATGATCAGAACCACGCGGGCCTGGATATTATAGCCGACGGCCGTTTGCAAGGTGATAATTATGCCGACGTTGCCGTGTATCATTATTTAAGGCGCATGGGTTATGACCTGTCCGGTGGTTACCTCGGGTTCCCGATCTACAGCCGGTTGCATGCCGGCACGGTCACGCAGGAAATAAAACGCCGCGGACAGATGATGGTGGAGCAGGCAAGAGCGTTGCGTGAGGTCACGGATAAACCCATCAAGATCCAGTACACGGGCATACAGGTTTTAGCCCAATGCACTAACGACTTGTACTACTCCAACAGCCGTGATCGCGCTATGGACGTTGCCAAGGCCATTAACGAAGATATCCTTGCCGTCGATGACCTGGGGGCCGATTATATTCAACTGGATGAATTCACCTGGCCTTATTTCTACGAGGATTGGGCTATCGAGGCTTTCAACAGGGCAGTGGAAGGCGTAAAAAATGCGAAAATCGTCTGCCACATCTGTTGGGGCAACTGGGGCGGCACCCCGGCATATTATCCTGATGATACTGCCGATGCGGGTGATGTCTATGATTTAACGAAGCGCGCAGAGGACGCTGATGCACCGAACCCGACTTCATCAGTAGTCCCGCAATCGTATCAGGCAAACATCGATGTATTTAATATTGAAGGCATCGGTCGTCTGCCGTTTGAAAATTCGGGTCTGGATATTCTGAAGGAACATCCCATACCGGATAATATGAAGTTCTGGGCAGGTGTAATTGACGTCAAGAACACCATAACGGAAACGGCTGAGGATGTGGCTGCCAAGATCCGGCAATTGCTTACTGTAGTCCCTGCTGAACAATTGGGTGTGACGACTGACTGCGGCATTATTTTATTGCAGCGATATATTGCGCAGGAAAAATTGTATGCCATGGTGGAAGGCGCCAAGATTGTGCGCGCAGAACTGGGCAAGGCATAACGGTATCTGTACGTAGTAAACATGCCGCGGGAACCTGCGACAGGTTTCCGCGGCGATGTTTTGCCTTATCCGCTTGTGAAAACTTATGCCTGTATATACCCTGCATTGTCCTGATTGTAAACGTGTATTCAAAGGCCTTGTTTTAGCCGGCACACGCGAACCTGCAGAGTGGGTGTGTTCAGTTTGCGGAGGAAATAAAGCAACAAGAACTAATCCTGAGCAGCGAGAGGAGCACCCCCTGGAGGCAGAACACGGAGCAGGATGCCCTTGTTGTCAATAGCCCGCCCGGGCGACTGCCAACATCTACAGAGACGACGAGTGGAAGTCCGCCGCGATTGATGGGCGGCGGTGCCGGCGGGTGCTTCGGATCAGCCAATCCTCGAGCCCCGGGGAACGTCAAAGTTATCAATAACACAACGGGAGAATAGAAATGGCTGACAGATTTGGTAACAAGTGTGTGATCATCACAGGAGCGGCGGGTGGTATAGGCTTTGAGGCTGCAAGGATGTTCGGGCAGGAAGGCGCCCGTGTATGTATCATGGATATAAACGAAGAAGCTGCAGACTCCGCTGTGGATCAACTAAGGAATGAAGGTATAGATGCAGTCGCATTTCAACTTGATGTGACGGATGAGGCTGCAGTCGGACATGTTTTTGCCGGCGCGGTGGAAAACTTCTCCGGAAAAGTTGATATTCTTGTCAACAATGCAGGAATCGCTGATTTTGGTTCCGTTGAGACAACCGATACGGCAATATGGCGGCGTATCATGGATGTCAATGTCACCGCGACCTATTTTTGCTCGCGCGCCGTCCTGCCGGTTATGCGGAAACATGGCGGCGGCGCCATCGTCAACTTTGGTTCTGTTGCGGGTCATGCAGGGATCAACAATATGGCGGCATATTGCAGCGCGAAAGCTGCCGTGATCGGGCTGACAAAACAAATGGCGGCGCAATATTCGGCTGAAGGCATCCGGGTTAACTGCGTGAGCCCGGGTACGGTGGCAACAACGGCGATGGGTCACCAGTTACTTGGCAGCGATACGTCGGACGAGGCACAGAGGCGGCGCCTGTCCAAGTACCCGATAGGGCGCTTTGGTGAACCTGGGGAAATCGCCCGGGCAGTATTATTCCTGGCTTCTGAAGAAGCGAGTTTTTGCTGTGGTTCTGATTTTGCGGTAGACGGCGGTATGACCGCTATTTAGCCCGGATTTCTCGCCAGGACAGCCGATTTGCACAGCGACAGCTGCCCGAAGGGTTGCGGCCTGGGATGGACGCAATGAACGCATCAAGCGCAGTCTGTAATGACGGAATATTGGGAATATTGCCATAACTTATTGACAGCAAACATGTATCTGATAGCAACCAGCGACCTGGTGAGAAATCCGGGTTAAAGGAGGTATTGGTGTACACATACGAGAATAAGGAATGCAGTCTCAGGGAGCTGGTCAGTCACGTCAAGCGTGATGACTGTGTCGCGGTAGGCGGCGGTTTGTCCTGGCGCGAGCCCATGGCCGCGCTGCGCGAGTTGATCCGCCAGGGTACCGGCAATCTTACGGTTGTGGGTTCCGCCCACGGTATCGACATCGACCTTTTATGCGGCGCAGGGCTGGTCGCCGTAAGCGGTGAATCCTACGTGGGGTTTGAACAGGATTTCGGCATGGCGCCAAATTATCGGCGCGCCTGCGAATCCGGGCAGGTGCGGGTGGCCGACAGTTGTTGTTATACCCTGGTGCAACAGTTGCGGGCAGCAATAGCCGGCATACCGTTTATGCCGATGCGCTCGGTCCAGGGCAGCAGCTTTATGAATTTGCACCCTGAATACAAAACCATGACCTGTCCTTATAGCGGTGATGAACTGGTCCTGGTGCCGGCATTACAACCCGATATCGCCATACTCCACGCACAATATGCCGACAAACACGGGAATTTGCATATTGAAGGTCCGCCGGTTGCTGATATCCTGTCCGCCAAGGCGGCCAGGAAGGTGATTGCGACGGTGGAAAAAATCATCCCCCGGGAAGAGTTGACGAGAAAAGGCGTCACCATCCCCTATTTCTATGTGACCGCAATAAGCGAGGTAGCCTACGGTGCGCACCCGACCTCCTGTTACCCTTTTTATGCCTATGATCGGGAGCATACCTCGCGGTATTATGAGGCGGCCAGGGTCAGCCGGGAAACGTTTGCCGAGTCGTATCTGCAACCCTACATATTCAACATTTCTTCCAATGAAGATTACATCAGCGCCGTTGGCGGTGAAGAAAGACTGAAAAAACTGCGCGAATGGAATAGCGGCGCCCAACAATGGATGGCTCTCTATGCTGGATAAGACCAGACCGGTATCTTGCACCCTGGGTGAGTTGTTGATATATCAACTCTCACTGACTGTTAATGATGGCATTCTTGCCTTTCACGGCTTCGGTTCCCCGCTGGTTCAACTGGCCTTGCACCTGGCCAAACGCAATCATGCCCCCAACATGGTATTGATTGCCGGCGCCACCTACGGCGTAAACCCGAACCCACCTTTCCTGACACCCACGTCAAATGACTGGGTTATGAGTCAGGAAGCCGAATGTTTCCTGGATATCGAGGAGTTGTTTGATATCGGCGCCAGCGGGCGCCTGGGCCGGATGTTCCTGTCCGGTTTGCAGATTGATAAATGGGGCAATATGAACGTGACCCGCCTGGGCGGCGATGACAGCTTGAAACTGAAATTACCGGGTGGGGGAGGGGGCTGCAACCTGTCCTGCGACGTCGAAAACATAACGATATGGACAGGCGCACACAGGGCGCCGGCTGATGACAGAGGCCGCAGGCGTTTTCGCCTGGTTGATACCTGTGATTTTATCACCAGCGTCGGCCACCGTACCGTCGATGATCAGGCGCGTGACGAAATGCCTTACCGGGGCGGTGGTCCTGATTGCATTATCACCGACCTGGGTGTCTTTGATTTTGATGATTCCGGCCATGCACGCCTGGCTGCCGTCTACCCGGATACTGATGCAGATCTGGTCCGGGAAAATACGGAATTTACCTTCCCGCTGGGGGAAGACCTCTCAATGGTCGATCTGCCGTCACCGGACATGATTGAATTTATCAGGGCAATGGACCCGATGAAAATTCACCATCGGGAACTCAGACGGAGTGATCACGGCCGGACATTTGATCTGGCAGTCTGAATACCGGCTCGGAGCGAACAATGGGCGGTGAAATATTACAGACAGGAGGTCTCAGACAACAACTGAATTTTGTTCCCCTGCCTTATCGCCGCGTCAGTTTCCAGCCATACAACGGCGCAATGACTGCGACTGGTATTGAGAATCACATCAGCTCCCGTGAAGTCTACCGCCGTACAGACATCATCGTATTGCATAATGACGAGCAGGAATATGCGGTGGTTGCGGTTCAACGAGAATCCTCCGCAGATCTGTTCAACCGTGTTGATAAAGTAGAAGTCCTGGCGCTGCCGGAGGACTGTATTTTTCTGGAAAGCCCGGGGACGGACCCGGCTAACCGCTCCGCCCTGGCAAAACTGGCAGTCGATAACAATGTGTCCAGTGACAAAACGGTCATTGTAGTGGGCACGTTTGACCACGTGAATATCATCCATCGCCCGGACCCGCTGATACTGCGCGTAGTAGAGGTAGTACCGCCGGAGCCGCCCAAGTTGTACCACATGGTGGAACAGGTGCTGGGCTATGCCGACCTGCCTCCCGTTGTGCCCCGGCTGGAACAGATCGAACTCGTCGAGTTATGTAAATCCGTCACGCCCGAGGCCTACCTGGTGCCCTGCCGTTCGGGCGGGCTGGACGACCTGGGCGCGCCGGTATTTTTTCTGGATGAACGCCCGGAAAAAAGGGAAAACTGGACCCTGGTGGGCTGTGAGCGGAGTCTGCAGTTTCACCGGCATTATTACGATGATGAACCGCCGCAGGTGGAGATGTGTCCGCGCCGCATAGTAAACAGGGACGGTGAAAAAACCATATTGAAATGTTGCCTGCTGGAATTTGACGTCGAGCAGGAGGGCGAACTGGCAGTGGTTCCATGGGGCGCCGACCTGCCCATGGTGGAACGGGCATTGAGAGAGATATCCAGGGGTGTGAATTATGCCTGAACTGGCCTGGAGCAGGATCATCAAGAGCACACGCGACCCCCGCACCGATAAACCGCGCCGGCAGGGAATTACCATGGTGAACGATACCGGGAGCGGCCTGTATGAAACCAGGGACGCGTTGTCGATTTCATCACACCTGACGGATTTGTGGAAATTCAGCTTCGGTACATCGGCATTCATGGACAGGCGGGTGGTCATGGAAAAACTTGAGCTGCTCAACAGCAATAACATACTGACTTTCCCGGGAGGCACCCTGCTGGAAGTCGCGCTGGTTGAACACCACTGCCGCGTCTACATGCACCACGCAAAGAAACTGGGCTTCAAGGCGGTCGAGATTTCCGATGGAACCATATCCATTCCGCGCTTTCGAAGAAAAAATATTATTGATTGTGCGCTGAGCGCAGGCCTTGTTGCGATCACCGAAGTCGGAAAAAAAGACCCTAAACGGCAGCCGACGAGCGAACAACTGGCAACGGAGGCGCTGGAAGACCTGGAATGGGGAGCCGAATGGGTCATTGTCGAAGGAAGGGAAAGTGGAGTAGGGATCGGTATATACGATGAGTATGGCCATGTGGAAGAGATCGAGGTAGACAGGATTTTGGAAATTATGGGAGATAAGATAAATCGGCTGATCTGGGAGGCGCCGCTGAGGTCGCAACAATCGTTCCTGATAGAACGCTTTGGAAGTAATGTCAATATCGGCAATATCGAATGCAACGAAGTCCTGGCCCTGGAAGCGCTTAGAAATGGCCTGAGATTTGAAACATTGCATGGCGTTACGAAGGACCTGATGAAAAGCGGTCGTTGGGACCCCAATGAAGTTGAGCCTGACAGTACGGATGTCAAGGGTACCGACTGAAAAATCAATGGGCAAATCCCATACTCCAGGGAAAAGCGGCCAGGCGGTTCTTGAGCGGGACAGACTGAAATCAGCGCCGGCAGCCAGCCTGGTAGGTTCCGCTTTCTCACAGGAACTCAAACAACAACTGGGCCTGTTTTCCGCCATGGGACTGGTTGACCTGGCCTATACGATTACCGGGATAAATACCGGTATCATCCCCGCCGGGAAGGGAGGCGAACTGTTGGCAGAGTTACTCGAATTACATTCACGGCCGAACAGTTTTACCCCCGGGCCGGAAGCAGGCGATTTATATACCAACAGGGAAGCATGGTTACGGCAACGGACGGATTCGGTCGGGTGGCTCGGCGCAGGAAGAGCGCGGCGGGAAGCGACAACCTCTGCTTTCCATGTTTTACTGAGACGGCTGCTGCTGGAATTACTTGCTTCACTTGCTGAATTCGGACAGGCGCTGAAGCAACGGGCAGGAAACTTCAAGCAGGCGTATGTACCGGATTACACTTACCTGCAGGCGGCGCAGCCGACAACCTTCGGCCATTACCTGGCCGGCTTTGTCTTCCCCGTACTCAGGGATTGCGAACGGATTCAACAACTGTATCGCCGCGTCAATTCCAGTCCGATGGGCTGCGGCAGTACCACGGGTTCGCGACTGGCCGTAGACAGGCGGCAAATGGCGGATTTGCTCGGCTTTGATGCCCTGAGCATCCACACCCGCGATGCGATGTGGCAACCCGATATACCCATCGAAAGCGCAGCCGTATTCTGTAGTTGCGCAGTGAATATGAGCCGCCTGGCTGAAGACCTGCAAATATTTTCCAGCCAGGGATTTGTCCTGGTGGAACTGGCGGACCAGCATGCCCGCGCCAGCAGGATCATGCCCCAGAAGAAAAACCCGTTTGCGCTGACACATGTCCGCAGCGTATGCAATGAACTGATGGGGTTGATGACTTCCGTGAACGCCATGGCAAGGACCCCGACAGGACAACCTGATAACAGGCTGTGGATATACGGCGCCGTACCCGATGCCGTATCCAACCTGATTAATGCCGTCTACCTGATGACCGACGTGGTCCTGAATATGGAGTTGAAGCATGAACGCGCAAGAGAACTCCTGGATGATCCTTCGATCATGGCGACCGATTTGGCGGAAACCCTGGTTCTGCGCGGCGAAATCGACTATCGGAGCGCCTATGAACTGGTCGCAAGCCTGTTCCATGGGGGCACGGAAGGCGGAATAAACAATATCAATGCGTCAATTCTCAAGCAGGCGGCTGCATCAGTTCTGGGCCGTGAAATATCGATCAGTGACGAGGATATCAAACAGGCGCTGGACCCTGGCCTGGCCTTGGAAGCGCACACCGAACCGGGTACTCCGGCGCTGGGATCAATGGATGAAATGCTGGAAGGCTGTGGGAAGGAATTGCAACTGATCGGGGAAAACGCAGAGCAGGGCAAACAGCGTCTGCTGCGCATTGAAAAGCAGTTGCTGGACACGACGCGGCAGTACCCGGGGTAAAGACGGAATGGTTACGCATATCAGTGATTTCACCATTTACGGTTCGTCATGGACTACGCCCGAAACCAGGGAACTGTTCTCGGAAACAGGCCTGGTGCGCGGTTGGATGGAAGTGATGACCGTCCTGGCGGAAGCCCAGGCAGAGCACGAATTGATACCTGTTGAAGCGGCCCGGGGGATCCGTACAACTTTCGAGAACTTGGTTGTCGATGAAGAGTTTTTAACTGAGGCGGGAGAGGATTTCAGGAAGACCAACCATTCACTGATCGGTCTGATCAAGGCAATGCAAAAGAGATGTGGCGACCCTGGGGAATGGCTGTGCTACGGAGCGACGGTTCACGATATTACGGATACCCATATGTGCAGGACCCTGGTTGCCGTCCTGGACCTGTTTGTGAAACGTGTCATACAGGTAGAAAAGTACCTTGTTGCGCTGGCCCTGGAACACAAGGACACGGCAATGTGCGGCCGTACCCATGGTCAAATCGGGTTACCTGTCACATTCGGCTACAAGGCCGCGAACTGGCTTGATGAGTTTGAACGCCACCGGCAGCGGTTGCGTGATATGAGGTTCCGGCTGGCAGTCGGCCAGCTTGCCGGCGGGGTTGGCAGTCTGTCATCCCTGGGTCCCCGGGCGCAGGCTATCCAGGAGGCGTTTTGCGGGAAGCTGGGTCTTTCGCCGCCACCCATCTCCTGGACGACCACCCGGGACCGTTATGCCGAGTGGTTGAACAACCTGGCGTTAATTGGCGCCAGCGGGGACCGTATCGGTCAGGAGATTTATAACTTGCAGCGGCCGGAAATCGGTGAGGTCGCCGAGGGTTTTATCAGCGGCACCGTGGGCAGTATTACCATGCCGCAAAAAAGGAACCCGGAAATATCCGAACACCTGGGCACCTTGTCCCGCCTGGTGCGTCATCATGCTGCCTGGATGATGGAAAACCTGGTCCATGATCACGAGCGTGACGGCAGGTCGTGGAAAGGTGAGTGGCTGATCATACCGGAGAGCAGCCTGGTAACCGATAAAGTGCTGGTATTGCTGCAATCACTGTTGTCGAACCTGGTAGTCAATAAAGAAAGAATGCTGGAGAACCTGGCAGGCACCAACGGCATGATTTATTCGGAAGCGGTTATGCTTAAACTGTCGGCCAGGACAGGTAAACAGACAGCCCACCGGTATGTTTATGACTGCGCCATGCAGGCGCACGAAACAGGCCGTCACCTGAAAACGATCCTGGTTGAGGATGCGGATGTCGCGCAATGGCTCAGCCCCGCTGAACTGGATGAATGCTTTGAATTGAACAACAGCACAGGTCATTGTTCCGCCATGGTGGAGCGGATGGTCGCAGGGATAGATTTGTAATGAGTTCATCATTTGACGATATCATCAATAAAATCCCGCGCTACCACCTGGCCCGGTATCCCACTCCACTGATACAGGCCGAACTGCTACGAAAGGAAATCGGAGGACCGGATATCTGGTTCAAACGGGACGATTTAATCAGTTTCGCCATGGGTGGCAACAAGGTGCGCGGACTGGAGGTGATATTGCAGGATGCAGTAAATAACCGCGCCGACACCCTGGTCACCGGCGCCGGCGTGCAGTCCAACCATGTCCGGGCAACCGCCGCAGTCGCCGCCTACAAAAAACTGGACTGTGTCGCCATTTACTGGGGTGATGAGCCGGGGTCGGTCGATGGAAATTATCGTGTAACGAAAATGCTCGGCGCAGAGATTCGATTCACCGGAAACCCCGAAAGGAGTTCAGTTGACGGCTATATCAGTGCCGTGGCAGACGATCTGAAAAGTCGGGGAAAGCGTCCTTATCCCATACCGAGGGGCGGCGCTTGTGCCATGGGGGCGCTGGGCCATGTCATCGCAGTGCGGGAACTCCAGTTACAATGCGAACAATACGGTATCGAACCGGACGCAATCGTCTTTCCATTGGGCTCCGGCGGCACTTACGCCGGTTGGTTGTTGGGACTGCGGTTGCTTGGGCTTGACTGGCAGATAGAATGCTTTACGGTCAGTAGAGAGCCGGATGAAGTGGCCGGGCAGGTCGCAATACTGGCAACGGAAGCGGCAAGCCTGCTTGATATGGATATCAGCTTCACAAAGGCAGACGCGCCGGTTCATGGCGGCTTCATAGGTGAGGGTTACGGAATCCCGAGCCCCGAAGGCGCTGCAGCAATTCGGACTACGAGCAGATCTGCAGGGCTGCTTCTGGATCCTACCTATACAGGCAAGGCCATGGCCGGCTACCTCGATGGCTTGCATCGGGGAAAATTCAATCACTACCAAACCGTAGTATTCATTCATACCGGCGGTGAACCGGCATTTTTTGCCGGTGACGGGGAATGGCTATGACTATCCCCGTCATTCCGGGATGTTCGTCAATCCTGACTGTTTGTCATACCGGTCTGTTTGTCATTCCGGGCTCGACCCGGAATCCAGTCGTATTCCTGCCAGTAATGGAGAACAGTTATGAGCGGTTGGGCTGAGCGCCTGCTATGCGCAGACCACGTCGCAGTCATCGGTGCATCCGCTACCGAGGGGAAACTCGGTTATCTTTTCATGCAAAATCTTGTCCATGCCTATCCGGGAAACATCTATCCCATCAACCCGAAACAGGACCGGATACTCGGGCTTCAGACATACCCGTCCGTTAAAGAAACCCCGGTCCCGGTGGACCTGGCGATTCTGACCACGCCTCCCGGCGCTGCGCCGCAGATAATCGAAGAATGTGTTGCAGCAGGGGTTGCAACAGCCGTGATTATCAGCGGCGGTTTTGCAGAGATCGGTAACAAGGGAATTGAGCTGGAACAGGCGGTTGCAGAAATCGCAAAAAAAGGACGGTTACGCCTGTTGGGCCCCAACTGCTTCGGCGTAATTAACACACACCTGGGGTTGAATGCTTCTCTGGGGCTGGGTCTGCCCGAGAAAGGCGGGGTGTCGTTGATTACCCAGAGCGGCGCGTACGGCATGGCCGCGTTTACCCGTTCAAAACTGGGAGAAATCGGGTTCGCCAAGGTGATCGCACCGGGCAACAAAATAGATATTAACGAAATCGAACTGCTTTCCTACCTGCGCGATGACCCTGACACGCGGGTCATTGCCATGCTGATAGAATCCATAACTGACGGGCGCGCATTATTCGAAGAGATAAACCTGACCACGGAAACCAAGCCGGTAGTTATATTAAAGACCGGCAGGACCGGCTCGGGGCAACGCGCCGCCGCCAGCCACACCGCGGCGCTTGCCGGTGATTACGCGGTAACGGCGGCGGCACTGCGCCAGGCCGGCGCGCACTTGGTAACCGACGGCCAGACCCTGCTGGATACCGCGGCGGCGCTGGACAAGCAACCGTTCCACGAGGGAAAACGCGTGGCAATCATCACCAACTCGGGTGGGACAGGAGTCGAGTTGACCGATTTGCTAACCGATTACGGTCTTGAAGTGCCTGCCTTATCAGGGGGATTACAGGAGGAAATAAGCGCTTTTTTACCTGATCAGGGCAGCGCGGTAAACCCGGTCGACGTCACTACCCAATGGCACCGCTTTACCGAGATGTACGGTTCGGCAATCCGGTTGTTAACGGAATCTGATGAAGTTGATATTATTTTGCCCGTCCTGCTGCAACGTTCGGCAATAATGCCCGAAGTCACCGAGCGTGTCATACGGGAATACCAGTCGGCAAAAGCCGGGAACAAGGCTAAACCCGTGCATGTCTGCTGGGTCGCCGGACCCGAGGCGGACAATAACAAAAAGAAACTGCAGGACAGCGGAATCCCGGTCCACCCCTGGCCGCTGCGCACGGCCAAAACCATCGCCGCCTGTATCGGCTCCAGGCCCGGGAATGTCGGGGCCAGTCCGGACAAGCGTCCCCGCCCTGACCGGGTTTGCGCTAATGAATGGGTACCGATGGACCTTGCATTGACTCTTATTCAGGAAGAGGGGATTAATACAGCCCGCTGGTATTATGTAAACGGAGCAGCCGAACTGCATTCTGTCAGCAAAAGCGCGGCTTACCCCCTGGTGATTAAAGCCATACGCCCGGATTTGATACATAAATCCGATGCCGGGGCGGTCAAGGTCGGAATTTCTTCAGCGCAAGAGTTGATGTCAACAGCCGCTGAAATGGAATCCCTGTTCGGCAGCGGGCCTTTCCTGGTGCAGCAGCAGGTAACGGCCGGCGTGGAGTTGTTGCTGGGAGCAACCCGGGATGACAATTTCGGGCTGGTTATAACGTTCGGCATCGGCGGTACAATGGTGGAAGTGCTTAAAGACGTAGCATTGCGTCTTGCGCCGGTCAGCGTGGAAATGGCGCATGAGATGCTGGATGAAATAAAGGGCCGGCAACTGCTGGATGGCTACCGGGGTAACGCGCCGGTTAACCGGGATGCACTTGCCCGGGTGATCGCTGGTTTTTCCCGGTGGATAGATGAATCGGCCTGGATTGAGCAGGTTGACATGAACCCGGTCATCGCCCACGGGGATGAGTTGACCGTGGTCGATGTGAGAATACTTGCCGGATGATGAGAGAATGATGGCAGAACGACTGGTAATAGTAGGGGGAGTCGCCGCAGGCGCCAAGGCGGCTGCCAAAGCCCGGAGAATGAGGCCGGACCTGGATATTGTCGTGTACCAGGATGAAACGGAAGTCTCCTATTCGGCATGCGGTCAACCCTATGTATTGAGCGGCGTCATTGAAAACAGGGATAAAATCATCATTCGCCGTCCGCAGGAGTTTGCCGGCGATAATATCCGTGTCCTTACCCGGCACCAGGTCGAAGCCATCGACGTAGCAACCCGGCAGGTACGGGTCAACGACCTGTCCGGAAACGGCGTGCAGACAACTGCTTATGACAAGCTCATCCTGGCAACCGGCGCCAGGCCGGTAATTCCGGCCGTTGACGGAATTGAACTGGAAGGCGTGTTGACGCTTCGATCCATATCCGACCTGGACAGGTTCAAGTCGGCCATAAGTATCCTGAAACCGAAAAAAGCCGCGATCATCGGGGCGGGATATATCGGTCTGGAACTGGCCGAGACCTTCCATGCGCTGAATATAACAACGGCCATCATCGAAAAGTTTGGCCGGATCCTGCCGAAATTCGACGGGGAAATGGCGCAGCAGGTCAGCGCTCACCTGGTGGAAAATGGTGTTGAACTCGTAACGGGAGATGGGTTGGCAGGGATTGGCGGGCATAATGGCAGGGTGGCTTCGGTCACCACGGAATCGGGATTGAGCAGGGACGTCGACCTGGTGGTGATTGCCATCGGGGTCAGGCCCAATACGGACCTGGCGCGGGACGGCGGAATTGCAACCGGTGAAACGGGGGCCATCGCAGTCGACAAAAAAATGCAGACCCGGGTTCCGGGTGTGTATGCCGCGGGCGATTGCTGTGAGACTATTGACCGGGTCACCGGAAAAACCACCTGGTTGCCGTTGGGTGATATTGCCAACCTGCAGGGCAGGGTTGCCGGCGAGAATGCCGCGGGGGGTAATGCCAGTTTCCCCGGCGTGCTGGGTACCGCCATATTCAAGACTTTTGATCTCAATGTTGCCTGCACCGGGTTGTCCGAGACCTCAGCCCGGCAAGCGGGCTATGAGGCCGTGTCCATCAATGTGAACCGGTCCGACCGTGCGCGCTATTATCCGGGCGGCAGCAGTCTGGCGATAAAACTGGTTGCCGACAAACAGGGCGGCCGGTTGCTGGGCGCCCAGGTTATCGGACCGGGCAAGGCCGACAAGATGATAGACATTGCCGCGACTGCTCTTCTCGGCAGGTTGACCTGCGGGGACCTGGAGAACGCGGACCTGGCCTACGCACCGCCGTTCAGCCCGGTGTTATCTCCGATGATAACGGCGGCAGGCGCCCTCAACAGCAAAGTCGGTAACAGGTGAAACTGAACTTCATCAGCCTGGTTTTTGCCGCGGTTTTTTTCTACGTTTCCCCGGTCAACGTCGCGGCTGCGGACAAACCTGTTACCGTCCCGGTTCTCGTCGCACCGTTTAACGCCGGTCCGCTTGCCGGTGACACGATATTAATGAACCGGATGATCCAGGGACGGCATGCCGTTGTCCTCCTGCCCCAGGAGACCCCCGGGTATATCTACAACATCCGCGCGATGAAGAACCCGGAAAACTGGGGTACGACGCTGTTCAATACCGAAGATACGATTATCCAGTTGGCGTTCCATGGCGGGTCGGATGAACTGAAGGAGTTTTTGCCGGAAAAAATCGCTATCAGGTTCAAGTTGCTCTACTGCGAAGCCTGGTGGGGTGGGGGGAAGGTTTTCATTACCTACGAGGAAACTGTCAGCAGCCTGTCCCAACTGCAGGGCAAACAGGTTTCAATCGGCCTGAGAAGTCAAAGTGACAGGGGCGTATATCCAAGGTTATTTCTTGAACACGGTTACCGGGTGACGCCCGAAAATACGGATATCCGCCACCTGACACCGGTCGCCCTGTCACAACAACTGATCGATGGCGTCACGGATGTGGCCGCAGGCAGTTTCGGCACCGAACCCGGCCGCAACCACTGGTTGATCCAGCAGGTGGTACGCAAGATAGAGGCCGCCGGAAAAAAAATGTACTACCTGGGAATCGAAAAAGAGGTCGTGGAAAAACTGAACATGAAGTTCGGTACCACCTGGATGCCGATAGAGTTGCCGGCAGGGACCCTGCCGCACCAGGATGGACCGTTGCCTTCGGCCATAAACCGGGGATACAAAGCGTCCCACCCTGATTTCCCTGAAGAGCTTGCCTACCATATAATCATGACCATCGCCCGGTTGGGGCCGGAAATGAAAAAATACCATGCGATCTGGAAGTTGTGGTCTCCGCAACTGATGCTGAGCGGATTAACGGAGGAAAACGTTCATCCGGGGGCCAGACGCGCATACCGGGAACTGGGTTGGTGGGAAGACCGTAACCGTGAATTTCCGGTTACCTACCCGCGCTAGAAACTTGTTAAGTTACCCGTCATTCCCGCGCACGCGGGAATCCAGTCACACATTTACCTTATCCTCATGTCCATCGATTGGCATAAAACCCGCGCCGTCATCCAATTCCTGTTTGTAACAACCGGCGTGCTGCTGTCCGCATCCATCGCGGTTGCACTATTCGGTTATGTTCGCAGTTCTCCCGCCCATTACTCAAGCTTCGTGCTCGGCATCGTCATCATGTCAGGTCTGCTCGGCCTGCGAAACCTGCTGGATGAGCACCTGCAGGACAACAGGGGCAGGTACTTTCACGTCAAAAGTGTCGTTGCCGTTGCCGGTTTTATCCTGGCTGCAACAGGCGCCGTCTACATCCGTTACAACGTATCAAGGCTGGAGCTGATCCAGCCGTTTTTTGAGAACATCGACGTGGTTTACGGTTTGATTTTTACGGCCGGGATCCTGTTGCTCACCATGCTGCACTGGGGGCTCTTGCTTACCTCTATTATCGCAATGGCAATCGTCTATTTTTTTTACGGCCACCATATCGATAACGTCCTGTTTACCCATCCGCACTACCAGACCGGCTTTGTTATGAACTATATCGGGCTGGGAACCACACAGGGCTTTTTCCTGTTGACGCAACTGGCCGCCGACAGTATTTATTTCCTGCTCATCTATGCCAGTGTGCTGATCAGTATCGGCGCATTGCAGATGGCGCTGGAACTGGGCAAGGTATCAGGTAAAAAGGTGGCAGGTGGCGCCGCTTATCCGGCGATCCTGGGCAGCGGGATCGTCGCCTCGGTGATGGGGCAGGCCGTATCCAACGTGGTGCTTACCGGCCGGTTTACCATACCCATGATGAAAAAAAACGGTTATTCCGCGTCAATGGCCGGAGCTATAGAAGCGGTAGCCTCTACCGCGGGCCAGCTCATGCCGCCAATTCTGGGCTTGGCGGGTTTTTTGATCGCCGCGTTGCTCAACATTCCCTATATAAAGGTTGCAGGCGCCGCACTGTTACCGGCGTTGCTGTTTTTAACCGGCATATTCATCAGCGTGTCGCTATACGCAAGACGGCAACAGATCCCGAAGCTGACTGATAATTTTGATGCCGGAAGCGTTATCAGGATTGCGCCTACTTTTGTTGTTTCGTTTGCCGTTGTCCTGATCATGTTGCTGATGCACTACTCCCCATCCATCGCAGGGATGTGCGGGATCGCCGCTGCGTTGGCTCTGTCCATGTTCCAGGGCAGGTACAGGCCGACAGCAAAAAAGATTTTCGGCGCGCTGGAGGAAGGGTTCGTGCTCGTTACGCTGTTGTCGTTGCTGATTATCGCCATCGGTCCCCTTGGACAGACCATGATCACAACGAATTTATCCGGACGTCTCGGTTCAGTCCTGGTCAATATCCTGCCGGATGCCCCGTTACTTCTGCTGGTCGGGGCCATGGTCATCACGCTCATACTGGGCATGGGCCTGCCTACCCCCGTCGCTTACGTCGTGACGGCCCTTGCAGTGGTGCCGTTTCTGCAGCAACTGGGGTTCCCTGCGTTTCAGTCGCACTTCTTCGTGTTTTATTTTGCCGTGTTCTCAACGCTGACGCTGCCCATTGCCGTTGGGGTGCTGGCTGCGGCCAAACTGGCCGGCTCCAGGTTCATCCCCACCGCCGTCAATGCGTTAAAATTGACTTTTCCGGTTTTTCTTATTCCCTTCGCGGTGATCTACAACCCGGAACTCTCCATGATTGACGACTGGACCTGGCGCACGCCTGTGTTGTTCGCAGCCCTGGTTGTTATCCAGGCATGCATTGCAGCCGCTATATTCGGTCCGGCCTCCGGACATTCCAGGCCGGCTCAGCGGGCATTCCTCCTGCTTGTTTCCTTAGCGGGCTTTTATTTCTTGTTTTTGAGCTGACGCTCGATGACGGTGGAGGTTATTACATCTATGACCGGTGAAGGGCATCATCCGGCTTGGCGCAGCACGGGTCACTCTGCTGTATCGGCGGGCATTTAACCGTGCCGTAGGAACAGAATACACAACAGTCGCCCGGTTTTGGCTTCAACAACGTATCGCAGTTTTCGCACTGGTAAAACCACTGGCAGGCATCAGCCGGCATTATTTCCGTTTTTTTGTGGTTACAGCCAGGGCATGTAATCTCTGATTCCAGCGTGACGAACCGGTCTATTACTGTTTCCGTGATAAATACTTTACCGGAACGGCAAAGGATATGACACCGATAGCTATTCCAAGGAGCCAGTTCAGAATGCCGTTATCCCCGCCATACCGGTTGGGGTTTCTTGCCGCGGTGAGCCCGGGAATGGCGGGTATGTCGCCACTGCCGTTGCCCACCACGAGCTGGGCCTTCATGCCTTTTTCCATGTGGGCAGCCATGTCACAGTGGACCAGGTAGGTCTTGTCATCGCTGGGAACGATGAACGTTCCTGTCTTGCTGAAGCCGCCGTTGGTCTCAAGGTGGAACATGCTCTGCGGGTACAGGTAACTGGGCAGACCGTGTACCATCCATTGGTGCCTGACATCATCCTCGTTGGTATATGTCACGGTGATGCGTGAACAGGGTTTGACGCGCCACTGGTGTTGATTGAAGCCGAATGTCCTGTCCGGATAAGGCGCTGCATACTTCTTGCCGGCCGACACGCTGATTTCCACGTCCTCAGAAATCGCGCGGCAATCGCGCGGCAGTTCATCCCTGTTTTCATTCATCACCATGCCTTCCATGTCCAGTTTCATGTTGCCGCAGGCGCCTTCGCCGCAGCGTCCTTCACCGCACATGCCTTCGCTATCCATGTCCATCCGGCTGTTTTTTTCAACCTCCTCAAGCTGGAAGGGGTTTTGTTCCGCACTAACGCCGGGCTGGGACCACGGGTTGACCAGGATGGAGGCCGTAACCAGGGCCAGGGGATTTAATGCCTGTTTAATCTTCATTCTTTCTCACCGTCCGGATGAGCAGGATTGTCACGGCAAGAAACAGCCCCGCCGTGATTGCAAACAGGATCATCCTGCCCGGCAGCGCCGTTTGTTCCTCAAGGTCGGAAAACCGTCCCCCGGGGTCCATATCACCCCAGACGGGTACCTGGCGCCGGTAGTATTCCTGGTTGAAAAACAGGGACAGGTCCCCCGCCGTTTCAGGAATCCCGTCCTCTCCCAGGAACTTCTCATAGACAATCATGCTGATATCCCCGCCGGGGTTCATGCCGTCGGTAGTCACTGCCTGCTCACGATGGTCGTGGATGAACCAGACCCCCTCCCCGTAACTGTGCAGGCCGTCATTAACTGTATTCAATTCGAGGTCCAGGCGCTGGGCCGCGCTCAGCCATACGACGTCCCGCGTCACCCGGGCAACCGGGTTCTGTTCGACGCCGTCGTAATGGGTAATGGTGACCTTGTGGCCGTGGGTGTGCAGTGATACGCCCTCAGCCCCGGCATTGAGGACGCGCAGTTTTATTTTTTCATCCGGTTTGACCAGTACCAGGGATTCACGCATGGTGTAGGGGAAAGAACGCCCGTTAAGCAGGAAGTATTCGGGAACGCGCCCGGTGGTGTTGTATTCGCGGTTGGTTGCTTTAGCGATGAACCGGGGGTCGCTGCTCTGTTGTATGAGTTCATGTAATTCCTTATCCGCTTCGCTGTACTGCAGGTCGTATTCCCTTGCATAGTTTTCCCTGACGGCGGCAGACGGGTAACGGACGTGACCGGCGCCCACGTTGAATGTCTGCACCCGGTTGTCCGGACGGTTCTCTTCGACGACGAACATGCCCTGCAGTCCCATCAACACGTGTACCTGTGGTTGCACATGACAATGGTAGAACATGGTGCCGGTCTGCCGCGGCGTCATGTCATAAGTCCGGCTCTCACCGGGCATGATCATCATCTCACTAATCCTGGGAACACCGTCGTTGCCTTCTCCCTGCGCATCCTGGTAGGGGTGGTCCACGCCATGAAAGTGAATGGTATGCGGCATATAGTGGGTATTTTCCAGGGTGACCCTCAGTCGATCGCCCTGTTCGATCCGGATCACCGGAGACGGCAGGCGCAGCATCTCGTTAGCCTCGATGCTTTCGAAGTTGACCGTAGCCATCCCCCGCTGTTTGGGGGTGAACACCCAGAATCCGGGCTGGATACCCGGGGCGACGGAGTAGGCAGGAATAAACTCTTTCATATCAGGAGAATGACCGTTCAATTCGGTTACTTCCAGGCGGATATGGATATCGTCGGGGTCACCGTCGTTGTCGATATCGTTTTCCTTGACAACAGCATCCGGGGCAAGCTGTGTACGCATCAGGACAGGCATTGACACATTATTCGTTCCCTTGACAAAAGCGGCGATTTCGGCGGGATTATCCGGCTGGCACAGTCCTGATTCCTGGATCCTGAGCCCGTCAACCAGTTGTTCTGTGCGCCAGTTCCGGTTAACCGGCGGGCACGTCTCTTCGGGTTCAAGTAATAAGTCTGCCTGGCTCGCAGGCGCCGGGATATAGCCGCGCCCACCGAATATATCGAAATAATCCTGCTGCAGACCCGACGGTATCCAGTTGACCGGAACCAGGTAAACCAGGCAAACAAGTAAAACAAGATTGATTATCGACAGTGTAATAACACGCTTATGCCGCATAGTCCTGGTGTTTCTTGAAATGTGTAAGAATGGTACAGCGTTTTACACTTGTCGGGAAGCCGGATGGCCGATCAGGAAGCCTGCTGTTTCTCCTTTCTCTCTTTTTCCTGTTTTTTTACGGTATACCACATCACCAGGCCGGCTGAGACAAGCAGTATGGTGAACCACATGCGTGAAGGATTAAATCCGTCAACTCCCAACCCGTAACCGACACCGAAAGGGAATACGGAGATGTATTCTTTGTCGTTAGGAATATCGTCAACCTTGACCATACCGATAAAACGGCCGGGTTCGGTGAAGTTGTATTCAACATTGAATGAGCCCGTTCTCCTCAACTCTGAGGGGAGGTAATAGACGGTATTCCGTTCTATATCAGTTTCACTGCCCAGGTCGTCTAATGTTGCGTAATTGCCGATATCGTTGACATCTTCAATGATACGGAAATCTATCGCCATATCCCGTAATTGATTATCGATGTAGTCCAGGACAATAATGGCGCTGCCCACGTTGGGTATGTCCTCGCAGAACTCTTCACTCTGGGTTTGCTCAGGTTGGAAACCGGTAAAATGCATGAGATAAGGACCTGCCTTCAGCACGCACATATCATCCTCGATAGCCACGCCGCCGTGTGCCAGCACGGTCTGGGAGAGAAAACTGCAGCAGAAAATAATCAGTAACAGGCGCATTGTATCTCGAAACTCACCTTGCCCGCCTGCCTGTTAATCGATCCGGATAACAGGCAGACGGTCAAGGATAACAGGGTTTGTTCAAATGGCAGTGAACGTCGGAATTAACGGACCGCCGAATGTCTGCTTATGGCGTTTACCGTTTTCATCATAGAAAAACAGCATGCCGCCGAAGCGGCTGTCCGGATCGTATATCAGCAACGCGAGGCGTTCCGTCTCCCAGGCGGCATCAGTTGCAACGATATTCAGGGTCCTTGTCTCACCCGGCTGTATGGGCGTGTCGCTGTCGACTTCCAGTCCGTTCAGGGCGATCAGGTCCTGGGGATACGGACCGACATCCGGGGCAACATCCGCGTTCAACCAGCGGATAGATGCCGTCGCGAATTCACCCAGCCTTACCGGGCTGGTGGCCCCGTTGGTCACATTGACAGTCATCCTGACGCTGCGGCCGGGAATATCATAATG
Organism: Gammaproteobacteria bacterium; assembly: GCA_965116495.1. Lineage (GTDB taxonomy): Bacteria > Pseudomonadota > Gammaproteobacteria > Eutrophobiales > Eutrophobiaceae > JAAXHV01. Next base: position 3,456,903 of record OZ220696.1, read on the forward strand.
GGCTTCCTGCAATTCGACCTCAACCACATCCTCGTCGACAGGTAACGGGTTCAGCTCCATCAGGCCCGCCTGCAGGGGAACGGTGATCGGGAATTTATCGATGGTGCTGAAGTAACCGTAGAATATTAACGCCAGCGTGAGAATTCCCAGTCCCATTCCTACTTTTCTATCCATGGGCGTAATCAGTTCATCTTCCCGCCCCTGGCGCAACAGGATATTCCTGCCGGCCAACAACGGTCTGCGCAGCCACCATACCAGCCAGAACGCGGCGAGGAGCGCCCATAATATGTGCCAGTTGCGTACCCTGCTCCAACCCCAGGTCTCAAGATCCACCGTTTCGCCTGTCAAGGTGGTCACGGGGTTCGTGAAGTCGGCAGCGTCGCCTGTTATCTCGACCCAGTTGCCCGGGCCGGCATTCGGTCCACCATCTTTTATATTGAGCATGGGATGGAGATGGTGCATGCCGGGACGGCGCGCCTTCATCACAATTTTATACTCGTAGTCCCGGCCGAGTTCGTAACTGGCGGAGCGCACCATCGGTTTGCCGTTTACCCAGACACCTTTTCGGACAAACACCGGACCGGGGACGTATACGTGCATGAAAGCAACGTCGGGTTTGGCGATGGCTTCCGGCCAGCCGGTATGCAGGTGAAATTTACCCGACAGGACCACTTCCTCATTGACAGCCACCTTATCCGTGGACCATTTCGTATCGTACCATTGGACGCTGAGCATGCGCAGGAATGGTTCCTGGGAGCGTTCACCGTGGGCGTTCACCAGTGATGCAGGCGCAATCGACAGCAGGATTAATGAAATAATACCCAGGTTTGTAATTTTACGTCTCATTTTATCTTCCTCGTATTTTCATCAACTCAGTTTATTTTTACACTTGTTATTCAGGTCGCGGCAGGGTGAATCAAACCCTGCCTTTAATGAACTTGACCGAAGCGACAAGTTTTGCAAACTGGTTGAAGACAAAATAAACGAGAATGCAGGCAAAGGCGCAGAAAAAGGCCGACACCGGTGTCACGTCCTGGCCGAACGTTCGCAGTGTTCCTTTCTCTATTATTCGAATATATTCCGGCGTACCCGTCCGGATATATTCAAACCCCTGCACATCAGCAATCGACATCAGGACACCGTGATAATCGACGGGCAAGTGGAACGCGCCCAGCATATACCACTGGGATGGATAAAACAGGATGCCCCATGACCAGGCTCCCAGTACGGCAGTCAGCACGTAGCTGTTGGTAAACATCAGGACCAGATCGAGAATGATGGCGCTGGGGAGCAATGTACCGGGCCAGACAAAATTCAACGGATAGTACACCCAGCCGGCGAAGTTGTTGACCCTGTCAATCCACTGGCCCAGCAACAGGCACACCACCATCAGGGTGGCGCCAAAGGGGACACGGCAATGCTGCCACAGGATATACTGGCCCACAACGGGAAAGACAAGGGTGGACAGCGGAACGACGAATAACCACCAGCGGCGGTCCTTCCAGTCAGTCCAGAAAGTCCAGTCACCGACCGATAACATCTGGTGCAGGTGGTGGATGCCGGTCAGCAGGGTTAAGAAAATAAAAACGAGGATATAGTCAAATGCTCGGTGTACTCGATAAGCTTCTGCATAGGAATCAACGCCAGGCGCCACTGTTCTCATAGCTACTCCCCCTTCGTCAAAAAATCAGCCATAGTTTACTTCTTTGTTTACGAAAAAAAAACCGCCGGCGTGTAACCTAAGCCGGCGGTTTCTCACACAGCTACTTCAGTCCACCATATCGTGGTGATGCGGCATGGGCTCATTCGTTATTTCCTTAGCTTCGAAATTCGTAAGCTGGGTTATACGATACATGAGTTGCAGCATCAAGCCACCCAGGGCAAGACCGGTCCAGGACAGAGTCACAAACCCCCAGTGCAACGGGGCGCTGAACAACTCTTCCATAAACCAGAATGTGTGGCCCCATTCATTCAGGCCGACATTCGGCAGAATGAGAAAGGGTCCGACAACCGCAATGGTATGAGGTAATGAAATACCCTCTGCGAACTGCGGCAGCCTGGTTCTGGCATAGAGCCACGAGCCTACACCCAGGATGATATATACAGGGAAGCTCAAGTAGAACAGAATGATATGGCTGGGCGTGAAATCGGAATCCCGAATCACGGTCTGGTGCCATGCACCGTCCTGCTCCGCGAAGTAACTGGCAGCCCAATATACAGCATAGGTGTAACAGGCCAGCCACACCAGCAGCTTGAAGTGGCGACGGATCTCTTCCATCGGCTCCAGTTGGTCAAGGTGGCGATCCCTGGTTTTCCAGAGATAGCCCCAAATGCCAAAAGCAGCTATCGCGCCAACGGCAACTTCCGCATAGAACAGACTCATCCAGTAAGCCTGGAAATCCATAGAGAAAGAGTCCAGACCTTTAGTCCATGCGAAGACCTGCTCATAGATTCTGACCGCGACATACATCAAAGTGATGAATGCCACACCAAAAAGCCAGTGAGCGCCGTTGATGATACCTTTAAAGCTGGTGAGGATCGGCTTTGGCTGATCTGCCTGATATTGAGCAACCGCTTCTGTAGTTGCTGACATAAGATATCCTCCTAACTTAAGGTTAAACAACAATTTGTCGACAAATCATCGTCCTTATCCGAGGCCAGCGGTGCAAAAATACAATCGCCCCCCCGGCGCATAATTTCCAGAGTTTCAGCCGGTTAAGACTGATTTGGATAACTATGGATAACGACGATTAACAAAGTATAGTGTAACGGGTTTGAGAGAGTCAAGTATTTTTTGCTATTTTTTTGCCGGTTTTTCCATAACTCCGCAGTTTATTGAACTTATACAGCCGAATCAATGAGTTAATGGGACATAGTGGGGAAAACTACCGATAAACAACGCGGTAAACCATGCCGGTATAATCGTCCGAGATGTAAATTTCTCCGCCGATGCCTTGCGCCACGTCGACAGGCCGGCCTATGACGTCCTCATCGATTTCGAAACCGCTGGCGAATTTGCGTTCCAGTATGCCGCCATCTTCCCGGAAATGCAGGGATACGACTTCGTAGCCCTGGCGTTCGCTCCTGTTCCATGAGCCGTGCAGCGCCACTAACAGCGCCTGCCGGTAATTTTCCGGTAGTTTGCTGTTACGCAGGAAAGCCATCCCAAGCGGCGCCGTATGTGCGGCAAAGCCGTGGACCGGCGCAATACTCCCCCGTATTTCGGCTGTCCTGTTCCCGCCCAAATCAGGATCGGGAACCCTGTCCCCGTTGGCATACGGCCAGCCGTAAAAACCGCCCCGCTCAAGCAGATTGAGTTCGCACGGTGGATAGTCATCGCCCAGGAGATCACGGCCGTTATCCACGCCGTAAAGTAACCCGGTATCCGGTCGCCAGTCGAAACCGACCGTATTTCTCAGTCCGGATGCGAAGATTTCACTTCCGGATCCATCCGGGTTGAAGCGTAAAATCGCGGCCCGGCGCGGGTCGTTTTCGATGCAGACGTTGCAACTTGAACCGACGGACACGTAAATCAGTCCATCCGGACCGATCCTGACGCTGCGGCTCCAGTGATTGCCTCCCCGCGGCAATCCGCTCACAATCTGCTCATACTGCCCGGACGTTGAGCGGTTGTCACTGTCAAACCTGATCCTGCCGAGGGCGTCGGTTTCGGCAATAAACAACCAGCCATCGTGAATATCCAGACCGTGGGGGCGGTCGAGGTTCGAGACGAGGTCGATTTGGCCGTCGCTTTTCCCGTCACCGCCGTCATCCCGCTGCAACAGGACAACCCTGCCGGAGGCCGGTAAACTGACCAGTACATCGCCGTTGTTCGTAACCTCGAGCATGCGCGCGCCGGGCAGTTCTTCTGCAAAGACGTTAATATGGAAACCCTGCGGCAATACAATCCTGTCGGCCAGCAGTTGATCATCCGGAGAATTTATGCCGGCAGGATTGAACGGCGCGTTTGTAGCAAACCGCTCCGGCAGGAACAGCCAGAACAGGAGCGCGGCCACACCCAGGAAAAATAAATCTCTTAAAAGCCGTTGCAGTCCCCGCATAAAATCTCTAATGTGCATTGATAGGCCGGAGACAGAATGTGTCTGTCCCCGCAGGTGTTATACAGCAAAGGCTGCCTAAAATATATTATTCATAATATTACTTTATTATCCTTAATGGTACACTTATAATGTTTGATATCTGGGGTCAGAGTAAAAATTGACGGAGACAGCGGGGGACGGACTTAAAATCAGTCCCCGGCATGCCGGGGACTGTGTTTTTACTCTGACCCTGACTTTTTATTGATAATTTTGTTGCACACAGGAGACAATTCATGGGCGGTATGATTCATTTTCTTGAACTGCTACGCACACCCGTTGGCGCCGCGGTCGGCTTGGTTGTGGTTGTGATGTTTGTGTTTTATATCAAGTGGCTGCTGGCCGAACCGGAGGACTAATAAAGCAGTTGCGGTTTATTGTCGACGCCATGAAGGATACCTGCCCGGTTAAGAGCAGGCAGTTCGGAGATTTACCAGGTATCGTCTATACGCTCTTTTATCATGTTGATAAAAGCTGAAACGCCCGCATCTGCCGGGTCCTTCGGAATGATAAGTGCGGTGTTCGTATCGATATATACGAATGCATAATCGGGAAGTTCATCAACGCGCATGATTTTATCCCATCCTATCGTCGAGCGCCCGCCCGGTGAAAATTCAACCAGGGCAGATTCCTTGACATGCATTTTGTGAGTGCCGTACATATCTTTTTTTTCCAGCTCCGAATAGTGTTTTCGCACTGATTTGCGGTAAACATCCTTCAGGGTCCGAGGTACGATCAGGCTCCATAACAGTGCGGTGGCAACCATCCCGGCCACAAAGAACGGTTCTCCTCCCCGGTGCCAGGCATAGCCGGCAAGCAGGACAATACCCACCGGCCACAGGATTCGGTGGCGTTCCATTGCTTTTTTCAGTTTTGGCACATATTGCGCGTGGTGTTCATTAAAGGCAGTAAGCGATCTTTCCGTGATTTCAAACTCTATTTCTGCCAGGATCGGTTCTTTCATTTTGGTTTAACGGTATTGTTTCATAATCCCAGATTTTTAAGATGCAGGTCTATATCATCCTGGCTGAACCCAATTCTCTCTGCAACCAGTTCGGCGTGGCTGAACTCTGAAATTCCGTCCGTCAGGATAAACGTCGGATTGTCGTTCTCCAGGTAGAATTTATAAAAGACCCCGGCGTCCCGTTGTTCCAGCATCAGGGCAAGGTCGTGATTATGGGAGACAAGGACCGTCGCATTTCCCAACCTGATGAACCCGTTCAGTATCATTAACGCGATTTTGGTTTCTTCCCGGTGTGAAGTGCCTTCCGACAACTCATCCAGGATCACCAGGCTTTTTCTGGTTGTTTTGAAAAATATTTCCCTGGTGCGTCGTAGTTCGGTGCCGAACCGGCCTTCTTCCTCCAGTATGGAACCTGCATCAGGGGCCTGGTAACAAATTCTGTCTGCAATACTGAGCGTTCCGGAGCGCGCAGGGATGACACTCCCTGATTGCGCCATGATTTGTGTCAGCGCCAGTGTTTTACAGAGCGCAGTTTTGCCGCCGCTGTTCGGTCCGCTGATGAACACGAGCGACTTCTCCCGGTTATCGAAATCATTCGCAATATATTCCTCGTTATCGAAACCCAGCACCGGGTGAGTTACCTTGCCCAGGCTGATTGTGCACCACTCTGTGTCGCGGATATCAGGGATACAGGTTTTGTTCCTGTTGGCCGCAAAGTAACGGTAGAAACTCAATAATTCATCCAGTTGTCCAAGTCCCTGTACTGCATGTTCAACTTCACCTGCTGCTACCAATGCTTTTCTGAACGGGTAAATCACGTGATCCCGGTCAAGTGAGCCGACCACCGGCAGGTAAAGGAAAATCGTTATAAACATGAAAAACAGCGTCACGCTTGCCGACATGGGGTTTAACTGGAGATAGATGGGGATGCTGTAAAACAGCAACGCCAGCGAAAGGATGATACTGAGCTTGAACGGGGAGGACTTGAAACGAAAGGAAAACAGGCCTCTCTGACTCCTGGGCATGATACGCCCCGGCAGCAAGTACACGGGAGCAGTCAGCAGTTCATAACTGGTCGTCGATTTGAAGTCTTTCAGCCTGGATATTGCTCCTGTCAGATATGAAGACCTGGTCTCGGGCAATTCGTCGATTTTTTCAATTACGGATGGCAGAAAACGGATCCCGTAACGAAAACTGGCATAGCCGTAGCCCTGAAATTCCACCCGTGTTCCCGGGTCGGAGAGCAAGCCTATGAACCTGCCGAACAGCAGGCGGTGGAAGTCATTCTGGTACCTGCTTGCGGCTTCAAATACACGTTCAAGTCCTGAGCGCAATTGCTCATTTTCGATTATCTCACGGGAGGCAGCCTGCTTGTCCTCGATATGGCCCAGATCGGTGCTTGGGTTTCCCAGGCTGTGGCTCAAGGTAATCCGGCCGGCCAGGGTTTTAGTGTCGTCCATAAGACGATTCAATTTGTCCAGCTCGATCAGGTCATAGGTCTTGCCGTCTATGTACATCGTATCGGGCTCTTCCGAATAGAGATAGTCGCGCGCACTGACCTGCTTTTGTGTCAAGGCATATCTTGCTTTGAGCAATATGGATTTCATGAAAGAACGTGACTTTTAATCGTTAGCGGGATATGCAGTCAGTATTTATCCGGTTTGCCGGTTGTTCTGGTTTTTTTCCACTCCTTGTAGGCTTCCGCTGCCAGGTTATAGTCCAGGTAACCCAGAGTTAACCGGTACAGCTCCGCATCTCCTGCGCCAGGTTGTAAGGGCGCCTTCGTACACTCCAAGGAAACGGAGCGTTTCGTATTTCGCTGGAGGACCCATTTATCATCGGCATCGTTAATTATTGCTTCACCTTTTGTGTAATATTTCTGCATTAACTCATCCGCCAGGCCATCAACCAGGGTGTCGCAGGCAGAGCGGGTCAGGTGCGCGCCCGTCATGGCGTTGATCTGGTAGATCCTGTGAGACCCCGGCGTCACGGTATAATAATATTTTTCAAATCGAGTGTCCGGAGAGGGCGGTGTGCCGGCATCAATACTCTTGAGTTCGGATAAAAAAGTTTCGCCGAGCCCTTCAGGCCGTTCGCCAAATGAGAACCCGAACGCGCCGCTCAGCAAATCGTCACCCGGCCCGGACTGAGTGCAGGATTGCAGACTCAGGATGGACCACAAAATTAAAAAACACAGGTTGATTTTGTTCGGCTTCAGCACTTTTTCTATACAAGGAAATATATCAATACGGAGTAACGTAACGCTTTTCCCGTGATAATGAAAGCCGTTGCCCGCAGCACAGGGAGCCTTAACCAGCCTGCGGCGAAACAGAATGCGTCGCCGATAACCGGCAGCCAACTGAACAACAGGGTAAAAATTCCCCATTTCTGCAGCAGGCCGGTTGCCCTGGGGTTATGTAGTTTTTCGGCATACCGGACTGATAATCCGTGTGCCGGGAAATAGCCGATAATATAAGTGGTCAATGCCCCCAGCGTGTTCCCGATCGTGGCAACAGTCCCCAGCAAATAGTATGAAATACCTGAATTTAACACCAGGTATGCCAATACGACCTCAGATCCACCGGGGGCCAGGGTGGATGAGATAAAAGCACTGATGAATAATCCCCAAAGCTCCATGTGTGCTGGCCGGAATTGAAATTATTGGACACCGGTAAAAAATGAAATAATCCGGCTATTTCTTTCCGGCCATACAGTATGCCTTCTTTCACCTTCACAATAGACAGTCCTGACGCCGTTTTCGCATTCCAGGAATGAGGCGCAACCCGTTCCCAGTGTCCGGACATTATCAGAGCATTGGTTGCACTGTTTCCACCACTGCATGGTTTCGACACCGTATCCGGGAAATACCTTGTCATTTTTGCTGTGCATGACTAAAACCGGCAATGGCGCCGGGCAGGCAAAAGCTTTTAAATCCTCTCCGCGGAAGCCCGCGGCGCTGGGCGCAATAGCGGCCGGACTGAGCGGGGATTCCTCCAGCAACGCCAGCGCAGTGGAAATAGTTCCGCCGTTGGAATGGCCGGTCAGAAATACCCGGTCCAGGTCGATACACCACTGCGTTGCGACCAGTGCAGGTAGCGTGCCCAGTTCCAGGATCCATTCTTTTGCCAGCGGTCTGTTCAGGGCGGGTAGCTTGCGCGGACGGTTATCGGCGTAGACAACGATGAAGCCCTGGCGGGTGCCCTCAGTTGTAAGCCCGGTAAACCATTCCGTTCCGAGTCCGCTCCGGTCGCCGGGGGAAAAGACCATCATCAGCGGGTGCGCGATACGGTTGTCGTAATTCAATGGCGTACGGACAGAGTAACGGATACCGCGTTCAGTCAGCAGTTCATCTGTTTTACCGGTCGCCCCGGCCCTGGTGTCCGGGGCGCAGGCATGCGTTACTTCCTGCGGGTAGGATGTGTTCGACAACTCACTTTCCGGAAGCGCACAACCTGAAAGGAGAATGGCTGAGAGAAAAATACCGTTCCGAATTTTGCCAATGATACCGTTCATCAACAGGTCCCCGCATTGCAAGGATGACCAACGATATCGTAAACTATGCTATAAAACATAAGTACTGCGTCACTGCGAGAGATCAGCTTGATAACCTTAATCGCCATATTATTTCCGTTAATTTTATTGGTTATCATCTATCGTTTTTTTTGGTTGATTAGGGAGCCGTTGTTCAAGCTTGCGGAAATCGCCCGGATTGACGCAAGCCGCCTTGAGCACTATCAAAAGGATATCGGTTTCAAGTACAAAAGTATTTACCTGGTTGTCAGCATCATATCCGGAGTTGTTGTCGGGTTAATCCAGTATGGCCTGTTCAGTCTTTCCGTCAGTTTCCGGTCCGGATACCTGTTCGAATCCCGCATGTCGGATTCGCTCGGATATTCCCTGATGACCGGCCTGCTATTGGGGTTCCCCCTGGCAGTCATTGTCTGCACCGTTTTTATGAGAATGCTGGGCAAGGAACGCTTTGCCGCCTTGCTGAACATGAAAGACGGTGGCATAGCCGTACAAAAGTGGTTCTCGTGGATTGGCAAAATCAGCATTTCAACCTGTATTTTTGTATTTGTACTGAACCTCATAGCGTACACTACCCATCTTGTCGTAACTGAGGACCAGATCAGCTATCGGCGCTGGCGCAGTTTCCCGGCCACAAGTACCGGCATCGACCAGATTCATCACTTGCGCTCATTTTCAATCATTGACATAACCGACTCGGGAAGGATGGAACGGGAATTCCTGCAAATCGTATTCAAGGACGGGGAGGTACTGAATACCGTTTACCTGGTCAGCGCGGCCAGGACCCGGGAGTTGATTGCGGTTCTGAGAAGTGTCTACGGCTATGACCTGGAAATAAAGAAAGTGTGATCACGGGCGTCTCACTCGCCGGGGTCTATACCCAGGCGATATTTGTACACCATCACCCCACCATACCACCCGCCGATACAAAGACATATCAACCCTGCGCCTGAGATGAGGGCCGGCAGTAACACGGGCGATGCCAGAACCAGATTGTCGGCCAGCCGGGTATAACCGCTCACCAGGTAAAGGATCCATGCCGTACCGACGAAACCGGCATGTTTGTAAAATGCCAGCATCAACCTGTCTTCATCCGGAAGTTGCATAAAATCGTAGACTCCGACGATCATTGCGGGTATGGCAAAAACAACCCCTGTCCATATCAGCAAGCTTGATACGGCCCACCAGTCCAGTCCAAAAAAAACAACCCCGGTACCAGTCAGCGCGGCCAGGTCCGCCGGATGGGACAGGCCCCAGCAGGCAATTGGGAAGTGAACCAGCGCCGGATGAAAAGGATGCCTCCCGGCGACCTCTCTGTCCGGCATTGAAATCCTGGCCGACGTCTAAGACGGACCTGAAAAGAGGGCGATCAGCAGGAGAAGAACTCCGCCTACTCCCGCCATGGCATGGACAACGACTGCAGGTCTCGGCGCCAGGTCCTTGTCCAGGTGGATGGATGCCAGGTAAAACCCGCCTACGGCTGCGCCAAGCAGGACAATCAAGGCCGTCATTAATACTCCCCCACCTATGGTCATGGTTGCAATGCCTGCCAATACCAGGCCGGTGGCGCCCAACAGCATGTGCAGAAGCGATAGCGCCCAGGGCGCCATTTTGCCCTTGAAAATCATCAGCGCCATGATTAATCCGCCTACCGCGGCTACCAAGAAGATACCAATTGCATACTCAAGCATTGCCTGCCCCCTTTGATTGAAGATGACTTTAAAATTAACCCCGCCATCTTACCAGATGTATGTCCACTGGTGAAATGGCAAAGCGATAGTACAAGTTATTGCCGAAATTTCCGTTTGTCAAGTTTATCTTTATCTTTGTTTACCATAATTCATCTTTATTTATCTGATTTTAGTTCAAACTGTTTTTCCAGGCATTACTGGCCCGTAGCTTGGAATGATTTTGGAGGTATAAAAAATACCTGTGCCAGCCAGGTTGTTCCAAATGCAAATGCCAGAACAATAAGCATATATCCGAGTTGCTGCTGCTCGCCTAACAGGTAGTTGTTACACAGGCGATCAGGTGAGACCAGGTAGATCCAGCCAAGCCTGAACAACATCGCCAGAAATTCAATTTTTACCACGCCCCTGGCTACCGGGTGCAGGACTTGCCAGCTCAGCGCCAATGGTATGCCGACTAGCAGGGGAAGAGACAAATATTTTATACATGCAGTGAATTCGTCGCTCAACGATGCGTCCAGCCACCTGGGTATCATCCAGAATGCAAGGGTAAAACAGGCTAACAGAATTGCCGGGATGCCGATCACGCTGAGCACCCCGGCCATGCGCGCTTTGAGCAGGCTGCCTGCAAAGATACCGATAGTAATGAGCAGCGGGATTTCAACCAATACGTGATTCAGCAAAGAGGTCTCAAGATATGGTCCTGCAGGGCCAACGGCAATGAGCAGCCACAACGCAAATGCTGTTACGATACCCCTGTACATGGTTCAGATGAGCGAAGTCAGGTGTTCCATTAATTCCGCGGTGTTGTCGATACCGTAAATACCAACCACCCGATGGTTCCTGACCAGGTATATCGCAGCATTGTGCACGTATCCCAGGTCCGGTTCCGGTAAAACAATGACACCGAGACTGTCAAGCAGTTCATCCAGGGATCGCTTATCGGCAACCCTGAGGGCGGACCAGTTGCCGGGTTCGGAAGAAAACCTTTTGAGGTAGGCGGATAATTCTTCGGGACCGTCATTTTCATGGTCGAAAGAGATGCTTAAAAACTGGATATCTTCAGCGTGTCCGCTTGATGCCAGCAGCGTTTGCAACCGGCTGAACCGGTAGCCCATCACCATGCATGCGGTAGTGCAGCGGGAAAAGATAAAGTCTACTACCAGAACTGGTTTTTCAAAGTCGTGGAGGTTGGAAAATACACCTGTCTCACGTTGGACGTGAATATCCGGCAGGGGTGTCTGTTGGTCCATAACTGCGCGCCGGCGCGCAGACTCGGCTGTCCAGACAGTCCAGCCGTCTGTAGCCCAGCCGAGTGTCGCCAGGCCGCCTGTAGTAACGCTGAGGGTCAGTACCAGGCTTAGCCACGGTTTCACGCTGTGCGGGCGTTCCCCATGTGGGTGAGAAATCGTAAGGCGAATACCAGCGCAGACAAGGTGATGCCTGTTGCCAGCACCGAGGCCACTTCACTGTAACCCACCCATTCGGGCAGGTGGACCGCCCAGCGCCGCGCCACGCTGGCCTGGCCGCCGGCAAGAAAGTTCATGCAAAGACCGGTGCCGGCCACCAGGAATATCCAGAATGCCAGTTTGTCGAGCAGTTTTGGCGCGCCGTTCTGGGCGATGTAATACATGAAGCCGAACAGCATCGCCACCAGGCCGACAATCAGGTACATGTGGAAATGGCCGGGCACCCACAAGGTGTTGTGCATGACCTGGTTCGCCGCGATCGTCCCATCGATAACCGCGGGAACCACGCCTACCGCCCAACCGAAAACGGATATAAATAACAGCCCGGATACCATATCCCACTGCAGGTTTGACCGATGTACAATTGCCAAAGTGTTATATGCGGTAACCAGCAGAATAGGCAGTCCGCTCAGGTAAGACAGCACCTGTCCCATCAGCAGCATCCAGGTCGGCATCGCGAAATCCATCAGAAGATGATGCGGGTAGACGAACATAACCATGAAGGTTGAAGCCGTCCAGGCCGCGAGGAATACCTTGTTCACTTTCCAGGGTCGTCCCGTGTATTCCGGCAGGATCTCGTAAACCGCGATAACGGCCTGGTAGATGGTGGCATTGATAAAGACGTGGCCGAAGAAAAAAATGAGATTTTTTGTCAGCAGCGCATTAACGGCAAATGCCGGATAAAACAGGTTCACGAGTATCATGGTCAGTACCACGGCGCCGCCCAGGATACCGGCAATATTGATAATTACCACCATGGTTGACGCAACCACGCAGGCCGGTGGAAAGTCGGTGCTGTTGCCGAATAGCTGGGGCCAGCCGAGACCGCGCGCCAGGCTGCCGTATTTCGAGATGATGGCGCGCCCTGCGTCCAGGTAGAGCAGCAAAAAGCCGACACCTATCAGGAGGAGTCCGATAAGGAAGGACGCCGCGCCGCTTGTACCCCAGACACCCATCCCATGGGAAGGCAATGGAAACAGGAATGTCCAGGCGCCACCATATCCTCCCAGGAATATTCCTCCCAGTATCAACACAACGCCGAGCAGGAAGAAAACCAGGTTAGCCCACAGTATTCCGGTAGTGAGGTTGACGTGCCGGCGCAGGAAATACCACAAGACGGCACTGGCAGCGAGGCCGGAAATGCCGACCATACCGGCGCCGTGCGCGGTCATGACCTGGTAAAAAATATGTGGCGGAATACCCAGCCATTGTGCCTGGCCCACGTGCATGAGCAGTCCCAGCAGCATCATTAATACGTAAACAAGCGCACCGACCCCGAGATAAGTAATAATGGCGTAGCGTGCAGATTTATTCAGAGGTGGTATTGAAGATTCATTTGCCATGACATAACTCCTAAATCAGGGTTCATCACTTGACGTTAAATGGAATGATCATCGCGTGATGGGACAGACCGCAATATTCCATACACATTAACCGGTACTGGCCCGGTTCGCTGAACGTGAATTTCAGTTTGTTCTCATACCCCGGCATTGCCTGGGTCTGGGCCAGTAAACGCAGTTCGCCGTCGTAGATACCCATCCCGTGGTTGACGTCTTCAGTCGTGACATTGAATATGACGGTAGTACCGGCTTCCACCTCATTTTGACTCAGTTCCCAGAACCATTGTTTGCCTACCGCGTCAATTTCGACGGCGCCGACAACAACCTCACCGCGCGTCGCCGCGTACGGTAGTACCTGGGTCGTAGCAATGAAGATGATTACCCCGGCTGCGAGCATCAGCCAGAACAACTTCGCCCTGAAACTCAAGGCGCGGGCCTGCGCCTCTTCGTATTCCGGGATTGTTTTTGACGAGTTGACAGTGACGTAAATAAAGGCAGCCGCAACAACGGCCATGAGTGAGAGCGATACAAGCCAGACAGTCTCCTGGATCATCAGTATTCCCCTTTGGGTGATGGACACGACCTAATACATATATTTCACGTACATGATTTCACTTGAGTTAGCCACCTGTCAAGCTTCATCAGTTTATGCAGCTATCCTCACGTATTCAAAATCGCCGGGTTTGCCGTTGATTCCTGCTCTTGGCGGCGCGATCCAGTGGGCGAATTTTCCCGGTTCGATCACCTGCTCCATGAGCGACAGCAGGAACTCCAGGTCGTCATTATCCGGCAGCCATTGTGTCCGGCGTTGTTCCCATTCGGTTTGCGGGAGCAGTTGTCCATCCGCTGTGGCATGAACGCCGCTGAACTCACCGACTGCCCTGTTAAAGGCGCGGCTGGGCAGGCTCAGGCGGTAGGCATAGCCGTTATCGGCGATAGCCTTGTTCCAGGTAGCCAGGACCTGTTCACAGTCGGCGATGAAATCGTCACACAGGCGGCTGTTCACTGCGTTAATAGCCGGTTCGTCCACACTGAGCAGTTCCCCGTTGACGTGTTTCAACACCGGGTAGGTACTGTCATGGAGCAGGTGGTCGTCGTCAATCGTAGTTTCCCTGAAACGGCCTTTCAGGCTGGCGTTGAAGGCGTTGGAGGCGTTGGTGGAAATCTCGGCGCCGAACAGGTCCAGGGTGACCGAATAGTGAAAATTAATTTTCTTCTGCATGGTCGGCAGGTCGATGACGCCCAGGTTCCTGACCGTACGCATATCCGCCGGATCAGGGATATTATTCTCCTTCATCACTTCACAGGTGCGTCTTACCACCCGTTCAACCCCGGTGCGGCCCACGAACATGTGGTGGCCCTCTTCGGTGAGCATGAAACGGGTGGTGCGGGCCAGGGGGTCGAAACCCGACTGGGCCAGGGATTCCAGTTGCATCTTGCCGTCGCGGTCGGTGAAGGTGGTGAACATGAAGAACGACAGCCAGTCCGGGGTTTTTTCATTGAACGCCCCCAGGATGCGGGGTTTGTCCCGGTCGCCGGAGCGGCGTATGAGCAGGTCTTCGGCCTCCTCCCGGCCGTCCCGGCCGAAGTATTTATGCAGCAGGTACACCATGGCCCACAGGTGCCGGCCTTCTTCGACGTTGACCTGGAAGACGTTACGCATGTCATACAGGGAAGGAGCCGTATGTCCCAGGAAACGTTGTTGTTCCACCGAAGCGGGTTCCGTATCGCCCTGGATGACCACCAGGCGCCGTAACATGGAGCGGTACTCTCCCGGTATTTCCTGCCAGACCGGTTCGCCCTTATGCCGGCCGAATGCGATCTTGCGGTTTTCTTCCCGGGGCGCCAGTAATATGCCCCAGCGGTATTCCGGCATTTTCACGTAACCGAACCGGGCCCAGCCCTCCGGGTCAACACCGATGGCCGTGCGCAGGTACACCTCCAGGTCCTGGAAGCCGTCCGGCCCCATTGTCTTCCACCAGTCGATAAAGCCCGGATGCCACTTTTCCAGCGCCCGCTGCAGGCGCCGGTCCGAGGCGAGACCCACGTTATTGGGGATCAGGCTGTCATAATCTACGTTACTCATAGTCATCCTCACTTGACTGGTGTCATGCCGGCGCAAGCCGGTATCCAGTCAATACACATTTTCATACCCTGTTTTTATCATATTCAGGACGCAAGCCGGTGCCGTAGCGGCGCAGGGCGCCCGCATCACTTACCGCGTTGGGCCGCTGGAATATCCAGTTCTGCCAGGCAGTCAGCCGGCCGAAAATCTTGGTCTCCATGGTTTCCGGTCCGGCAAAGCGCAAATTGGCTTCCATCCCCACCAGGGCATCGGGAGAAAAACTGGCCCGTTCTTCCAGCAGCATCCTGATCTCGTCCTCCCAGTCGATGTCATCGGGTGTAAACGTCACCAGGCCCAGGTCCGAGGCTCGCGCCGCGTCAATATTTTGGCCGATAGATTGCCAGGCAGTCGCAACACTATCCGGTTCGCCGAGGAAACGGGTTTCCAGGCGGGTCAGGCCATTCGCCATCGGCAGCGGGCCGAAGTTGCTCTCTGTCAGGATGATGGCGGCAGGCGCCGTGTCATCGTCTTCAAACTGCCCGTCCAGCATGTAACTGCGGTCCACGGCGAACAGAAGTTCGGCCAGGAAGCCGGCGAAACAACTGCCGGGCTCAATAAAGGCAAAGCTGGTTCGTGACGTTACATCAAGCCGTTTCAGGGTGCGCTTCCAGTACAGGATGATTTCCCGTATCAGCCAGTTGTCCCTGTGGCGTTGCAGAAACCTGTCATAGTCCCTGACGGACCCGGCCGCGCCGGCGCTGGAGATAATGATGGTGCCGATGGCCGGTTCATTGAAACGCAGGTGCAACAGAGCATCGTCCAGTTCCCGGGCCAGGGCCAGGGGCCAGAACCGGTCTCCCATTGCGACCACGTCCGCCCTACTGTCCGGCACTCCTGCATCAGGGCCTTTGATTTGCAAGGTCACGCTGTTGTTTTTCCTGTCCATGGTCAGGCTCAGCCAGTCGTAACCGATGCTGTCTGCCTCAATTGTCCGTGTCAAAGGGGTCAATTGCACTCCCGTGGCTGCATCGGGGCGGTCCGACATCAGGCACATTTCCCGGGCCCGTTCTGCCACCCGGTCTGCAAACCGGGAGCCCGGCACGGTTTCATCCACCAGGCGCCAGTCGACCGCGCGTTGTCCTTTAACGCCTTCCTCCACGGTACAGAACACGTCGGCCAGGTCCCGGCGCACCTTTCTTTTATCGACGATCCGGGTCAGGCCGCCGGTGCCGGGCAGCACGGCAAGCAAGGGGATTTCCGGCAGCGACACGGCGGCATTGCCGTCGTCGATGAGGATCAGGTAATCCATGGCCAGCGCCAGTTCATAGCCGCCACCGGCTGCGGTTCCGCTCAATGCGCACAGGTAGCGCTGGCCGGAGAATTCCCCGGCATCCTCAATGGCGTTCCGGGTCTCGTTGGTAAATTTACAGAAATTCACCTTGTGCCCGTGAGACGCCCCCGCCAGCATGCGGATATTGGCGCCGGCGCAGAACATGGTGGGCTTGGCGGAACTGACTACCACGGTTTTCACTTCCGGGTGTTCAAAGCGCAGCCGTTGCATAGCATCGTAAAGCTCTATATCGACACCGATATCGTAGGAATTCAGCTTGAGTTCATAACCGGAAAACACGCCGCCGTCTTCATCCACGTCCATGTCCAGGCTGGCGATGGCGCCACTTGTCGACAGCTTCCAGTGGCGGTAATGATCGGGATGCGTTTGGAAATCCAATTGCAAGGAATCCGTTGCTATCGGCAGTTCTGACACATTATCAATTTTTCCCGAATCAGGCATGGTTGTTGTCAGTTGTAAGCAGCTTCATTATAAAGCAATCCGGGCTGAGTTTCTCTCTACTCATCTACGTCCAGGATGTCAAAGCGCCCATCTCTCAGAAGGTTTTCCCGCGCACGTTCCACTATTTTACGTACACTCTCATCTTCGCTACGCAGTCCTGCCACCAGGATGGGCTTGGCTTTTTCTGTTTGAATGTAGAGCCTGTTGCCCTGGTCAATGGCATCAGTTATTTTTGCAAAGCACTGCACGACTTTTGCGGTGTGGTTTTGCAGCATGTCGTTCAATGAATCGAGTACAATTGAGATACCCACGTCCTTTGCGTGGCCTATCTCAAGCGTTTTGGAATACGCGTCTAAGCGCCAATCAGGGGCCAGGCATTTCGCCTGCAACCAGAAGGTGAATTCAGCTAGTTCTTTCGGTTCTCTGGTTTCAAGTCGCCAGTTAAAGAAAGCGATTATACGTTCTTCCAAGCCTTCATCGAGGTGTGTGCCGCTATTCCTCAACGAGCGTCCGACGTGGTCGAAGAGTCTGGCCCATCGTTCCTGGTCCCCTGTGGTTTTTTCATAGAATTTTTCCAGCAGGCTGTCATTACCTCTGAGTGGATAGATTTGCCACAGGTAATAGGTGAAAAGATGTTGGCCCAATCTATCAACCAGTTCCATACGCCGATTTTCGTTTGCTGCCAAATCGGGCAGACGGCCGAGGGAGAATACAAACTCCTGCTTCAGAATTTCAAAAGTCAGTTTGGACGGATGATTGAAGCGCAAAAAGTTTCCAAACGCTTCCATCCATGCAGACAGATCTTTTTGAGGAAAAAAGTCTGCTTTGTGCTCGATTGCCCAGGTTTGATTCAAAATTCGAAGGTTGCCGAAGTTCATGCCGAGCATTGCGCGCTCGGGCATGGCAAGAGGCCGCTTCGCAGCGGACTTCAAACGTGCTTCGAGGGTTGATGTCACCTCAGGCACAGTGTCCTTACTATCGTGCTTGCGTATCCAAAAGCCGAATTTGAACAAGGTTTGCAAAGCGTTGCTCCGGGTATTGTTAATCGCTTCGGTAATTGGATCATCACGATTCAGGAAGACTGGCTGCTCGCGATCCAACCGCCTGTCAAATTGTGTGCATAGCAATCGGAGAAGCCTAGCCAGTGATTCTCGTGCAGAGATTGGAACCTTTATATCATCTTCCACACACGTCGCTACGAAATCCTGCACTGCCCGGCGTGAACTTCTCCAGTCCGGGTGTTCCCGCGATTCTTCGCTCGGCTCCGCACCCTCTTCATGCTCCGCATCGGGATGCGACAACACCCATTCGCAGAAACCGAACCATAGGTCGAGCTGTTCAAAACATTGCTCTTTCACGTGCCCCTGTATCGCTTGAATAATTGCTTTAACGTAGACCGGACGCTCTATTCGTTCACCGTTGTCCCTGTCCATCCAGAATGCCAGTCGTTCCCTACCCTGGATTATTGAGTCTTTGAACACCGTTTGAAATGCGTCAGCTAATGCTCCGACGTTAATTTCGACCAGCCAGTTGTTTTCGTCGGTATGTTCATCTTGCCATTCGTTGATATATGCGAGCAGATCCTCATTGCCAAGTGTCGCCAGTTCTTCAGATGTGCGAGGACTACGATATGAGACTGTCCCGCCTGTTGACTCCCCGACGGGCGAATACTCTTCATCAGAAATGGGTTTTTCCTTGAATTCATTTTCGAGTTCATAAAAGTAGCTTTGATATTCTCCGGTCAGTAAGCGTGCAAAAGGGCGCAGTTGCATTCTGTGAAAATATTGCTGTCGTTGCCAGAATTTCTCGTCAGTGAATTGGTTCCCCATCCATTCGCGGAAATTATCTTTTGATGGGCCGGTGAGAATGGCGTCGAATATTGCCGTTCTTTCTTCCTCATTAAGCAAATCAGCGCCAAAATGTTCACAGGCCTTGCGAACCATTTGTTGAAACTCAAAGTGATGGTCCCATTTGGCATAGTCTCGATGTTCGAGGATGAACTCGCGAATCCAGGGTAATGTCTGCTCATTAGGATTCAGAGCATAGAGATGCTGTCGCAGCCGTTTGAAAACCTTCCAGCGCTGATTTCGTAATGTCTCGTCAAGGGGTTCAACTGATTCTGGTGATTTCTCGTAAACCTTCTCACAGGCGAAGGTGAGGGTGTGAATCAATGTTGCTTTAATATCTTCGTGGACCGGGTCAGTTTGATGCAGGCGTCGGCACCAGATTTCCGAGAGGTCTCCATCTCTTTCTTCATCGAGATCTTCCTGGTGCGTACTTAATCGAAGCATACTCGCCGTGGCATTGATTAGGACCACGGCAACCTGATAAGCCGCCTTGTCTGTCAATGGCCGAATGCCATTTTCTAATATTTGCTGGTAGTCCCATTGATCGAAACGAGGCAAGGGTTCAAGAGGTGTTGTCCAATCTTCCGAAGTTTCCGCTCGTCTATCCTGCTTTTCTTTGGTATTTGGGTCAGGAAGGAAGCCGACCAATTTGCTTAACAGCAATGGGGTGAACTCTGCCAGTGCCTTGTCGAATAGAAAAGGTTTCTTGAGCAGTTCGATTATCTTGTCGTATCTTCTCCAAATGGAATGGTCTATATAAGATAAAATTTTGGAAGACAATCTATTGACTGCTGCAACCGAATCGGCCTTCAGAACAACATCCATAATACTTTCTAAAATGTGTGAGTTATTCGTGAGAGGAAGCTTTTCCAACAATTCAAGAACGACATCGGGCTTGGCTTCGTACATGCTAACAAGGTAATTTATTGGGCGCCAAAACGGTGTCCGATAGCTACCATCCTTTATTCTTTCTACGGGGGGAGGATTATCGAAATAGCCATTGGATATCAAGAGTTCGAGCCAAATACCGTCTTTAGCATGGTCGAAGAAGTATTCATAGTTACTACCCCTGCTTCTTAGGAGGTTCAAGACACGGTCAATCTCAATTGGTGTGGGCTTGTTGCCGCGGCCAAGGATAGCCTTCAACTCCGTAAGGTCTTCGGTTGTAATTGGTTTGGTGGGGTCAATCTCCGGCAGTTCCAAATTCTCGCTTTTAAGTTCTGGTTCAAACGCTTGTACATAGTCATTGAGACTGGAAAAATGCTTAATAAATCGGCGGGTGACACAAGCTTTTTTGAAATCACCATCGTCACTAACGACAGCGATATTTGCTTTGTGTTCCTTATGATAGTACTCCAATGCACTAAGGATAAATGCATCAGGAAATTCTTTGGATTTTTTTTCGGAAAACGGTGGTTCTATTCTAAAATACCGATCAACCACATCTTCTAAATTCCCAACAAGCGGCAGTTCCTCCACAATGAAATGTTCCTTAAATGTCCTCCATTGATCAGCTAATTTTTGATAGCTCTTTGATTTCAGTTCGTCTTTTAGAGGCACATCCATCAGTGACAGAGAATCAATCGGGTGTGTTTTGTGGGCCTTAATCAAGGCATCGGTTGCTTTGAACGCTTTCTCATCGAATTTGCGGAGCAACTCCCGTTCCATGATTGCCGGGAGCAGCAGGCGGATTCCACCTTTTACAAAAGTTTTCCTCAAATGGGTAAATGATTGTGTATCGAACCGTAATCCGTTTTTAACAAAAACTTGGGTATCAATATATAAAGCTGTGGGAGTATGTCTCATGCTGGTATAAACGCTTCTTTCAGTACCGCTCGGAGCAGATTTTCGGTGTGGGAGCGAGATTGCTTGATTTCGGCTTCAAGCATACCGCAGAGTACCATCAGCGTATCTACACGCTTCAAAATTAGGGTTTGCTCGGTGAGAGATGGGAGGGGGATGGGCAGGGTCGCTACTTTTCCGGTACTCAAATTGTAGAGACCCGTTGAAGTCCTGGCTTGCTTTCCTATAATTTGACGTCCACTTGGAGATAGAAGCCAGTAAAGTGCCCATTGAGCAATCTTCGGCTCTTGGAGACGCACTTTTATTACGTGGTTCTGATGCAGACATGGATCGACTGACCCGTCCCATCGAGCAATGCGTCCAACTTGATCCCTACTTCCATTTCCTTCAACGACAAGCAGGTCATTTTCCTTCAGTAAAAGCTTTTCCACTTCCGTATCAGTTACACCGATTTCTCGGACATCGGTTAGATCTAAACGGTTCGCGTAGACGTTGGCGACTCTGAGATACGGCATGATAAGTTTATGGCCACCTCGCTTTGCAGCATTCTTTGTTAGACCGCTTATTACAATCCCTAAGTCAGTTATTCGACACCATATCCAGCCCGTTGGAATCTCGAAAGGGATTTCGTCCTGGACAATTTCAGGGAGTGGTTTTTCTTTACGGAGTTTCTTTTCAGCGATTAAGCGCTGCTTTTCTTTACGAATGCGCTCCAGAAGTTGGCTTGCAGGTTCGACTTCGGGATTTTCTTTCCGCCAGTCGATGGTCAGTTTTCCTTGAATTGCCTCTTGCAGGATGGCTAGCTTAAGCTTGGAGAGCAGAGTTTCTTGATGGGTTATTTCGCACATAAGCTTCATGTGCTCGGAGTAGAATCGATTAAGCCGATCAGCAATTCTCAATTGTTCCGGAAGCCTTGGAAACTTCACCTTGAGTGGCAGTATATGCTTTGGTTTGATCTCGGTTTTAATCCCGCCCGGAACTTGTTCTTTCAGTAAAGCAGCAAACTCCGGACTCTTAAAGAACCACTTCAAAAAATCGACAGATATTCGTTCGAAATTGAACTGGTAGGCTGAATAGTGGATAGTCGCAAGAGCATCTTGTTCACTCTGATAAATCGCGACTGCGCCTTTTGCTGCATTGATACCTGAAATGACCAGATCACCACACTTCACGCGAATCATGTCGGTCCTGGTGTCGGTCTTGGTATCAAGATGAATATTGCCGGAGAAGTCGATTTTTTTGATGCGCTGCAAATCCTGTTGATTAGCGTCGGTGTGTTTTATTCTTCCCTTTCGCTCAATCAGGATGTCATCCAACCTGGCGAGTTCCCAATTCATCTTGCTTCTTTCCAAGGTTACGCCAGCAGTTCGCCAGTCATTATTCTTTTTCCCGCATCTCAATCAGCCGTTTCTCCCGTTCGATTTCCGCAATAAGTTCTTCCTCACTGGGCAGAACCAGGCGGTATTTGGAGGCAAAAAGTTGTTCGCTGTCCTTGAGAACCGAGAACCTGACAATGGTTTCATCTTTGGATGTACAGAGGATCAGTCCGACGGTGGGGTTATCGTCTTCACCGCGTTTGAATTCATCGAACATTCTTACATAGGTATCCATTTGCCCTATGTCCTGGTGAGTCAGTTGATCGGTTTTGAGATCAATCAGCACAAAGCACTTGAGCAAGTAATTGTAGAACACCAGGTCGATGTAAAAGTGGCTGGTTTCCGTGCTGATGCGGTATTGCCTGCCGACGAATGCAAACCCTTTGCCGGCTTCGAGCAAAAACTGAGAAAGGTTATTGATTATAGCTGCTTCCAGGTCTTTTTCCCTTGTTGCAAAGGGGTCTGGAAGTTGTAGAAATTCAAGCACATACGGGTCTTTTATAAATGATCGCAAGTTGCTTTTCGAGTCATCGGTTGGAGACGCAATTTTGACTTTCGACTGCTGTGAAGATAATAGGCGTTCGTAATAGAGAGTGTTGATATTGCGCTCAAGTTGTCTGACGCTCCAACCTTGCTCTCTGGCTTCATTACAGTAGTACAGTCGGGCTTCAGGATTATCTATGCGCATCAGGAGGCGGAGATGACTCCAACTTAATTCTCTACACACTGTGTAGAGAATCTCCTGTTTGGGGTATGTGAGATAAAATTGCCGGAAATTCCATAAGTTAGCATAGGAAAATCCTCTACCGAATTCCTCTGTTAATGTCTTGGAGAGATTTTCAATGAGTTTCGTACCATATTCTGCCTTCCTCCTGCCTTTTTGTTCTTCCTCCACAATTCGCTTGCCGATCATCCAATAGGCTTCGACCATAGCACGATTGATCTCGGTGCGGGCATGGTTACGGGCATTTAGAAGAATTTGCCTGATGTCTGAATAAAACGTAGCCAGCTCTTTCATTCCTGTAGCCCTTTTTTGATCTTGGATAGTAGCTCATCGCTTTTAACAAACGACTGGTGAAGCATATCAAGTAGTTCGGCGCTGCTATACTGTTTTTCGGCTTGTGGCTGGCGCGGATTCTTCACGTCCAGGTCGAATCCCTTCTTTAGATCCTCCACTCTCACGCGCCAGGCTACTTCGTTTTCCTGGCGTTTGTCCCACCACTCGATCATGGGCGCAAATTCATCGAACTGTATGGTTTTGGTTTTCGAATAACTTTTCTGCCCTTCCGGCAGGCGATGTTCGTAGTACCAGATTTCTTTTGTGGATGTCCCTTTCCGGAAAAAGAGCAGGTTGGTTGAGACCGTGGCGGGATGAAAGGTGGATTGCGGGAGTCGAACAATGGTATGCAGGTTGCAGTCGTTGAGGAGTTTTTCACGAATGCGTTCCTTGTAGCCATCGCCCGTGATGCAGCCATCGGGCAGGACGATGGCGCAACGCCCTCCGGGCTTCAAAAGCTGGATCATGAGAATGATGAAAAGATCGGCGGATTCCCGACAACGGAAGGATTGCGGGAAGTTTGTTTCCACCCCATCGGCGATACTGGCGCCGAAAGGTGGATTGGCCAGGATGACATCCACCTGTTGCCTCGGACCAATCGTGTTGTATTCAGTCTTGAGACTATCGATGTAGTGCCAGTCAGGTACATCTAGGCCGTGAAGTATCAGGTTGGTGAGACCGAGGACATAGGCGACTGGTTTCAGCTCCCAACCAGCGATTGATTTCTGCAGGATGGCTTCGTCATCCAGAGTGTGAACTTCATGTTCGCGGATATGGTCAATAGCCGCGGTGAGAAATCCACCGGTGCCAGCGGCAGGGTCGAGTATCTTTTCCGCGAGTTTGGGAGCAGTCATCTGCGTCATCAGTTGGGTAATTGCGCGGGGCGTATAATATTCACCCCTGTTACCCGCGTCACGCAACTCAACGAGGATAGCTTCATAAACGGTGCCGAAAATGTGGCGGTCATTGGAATTATTGAAGTCAAAGCCGTTGAGTTGGTTGATCACCCTGCGCATCTCGAAGCCGGACTTCATGTAGTTGTTCGAGCCTTGGAAGACCTCGCGTACGAGTTCGGCGCGTTGCGGTGCGCCAGGGTTATTGAGATCCTCCAACGCGGCGAAGAGCCCGTTGGCAGGATGGTCGATGAAGACGATCAGTTCCTCGCCAGTAACGCCTTCCGAGTCTGCGGCCCAGTTGCGCCAGCGGAATTTTTCGGGGATGACGGATTGGTAGCCAGAGCGGATGAGTTCGAGTTCCTGGTCTTTTTCGTCGAGGATTTTCAGGAACAGCATCCAACCGAGTTGTTCAAGACGTTGGGCATCGCCCGAAACGCCGCGATCCTGCCGCATGACATTGCGGACATTTTTGATAATGGACGAGATATTGGACATGTACTGCTTTACTCAGGCAGCTTTGTAAAGTTGCGAAATGAGTTTATTAATGGCTTGGTCGTAACCAGGCTTGCCGCCAAAAGCGCTGATGATTTCAGGTGCAGTGCCCAAGCGCCTGATAGGGTCCAATGTAATGATCTCCGGGTTTTCCAGGTCCAGGGGTCCCTCGTCGGCATATTTGTCCAGGAGACTGTCAATGACCTTGCGCGCAAGATCACCGTATTCCGTAAAGTAATTACGCTTACGCACGTTTTCAGCGCGCTCGCGCCGGGTAAGGGGTTCCTGATCATAGGCGACGTGGCAAATCAGGTCGAAGGGGTCGAAGGCCGCGCCGACTTCTTCCTTCAATGCCGCGAAGATGACGCCATGCTTCTCGAGTTCCTCAATAATGGCTCGTTTTTTATCGGCCTGTTTCCATGAGTTCAGAAATGAGGTGAGAGAGACGTAGTTGGTACGGATGTTCCTGCGGGTAAAATCGCGCAAATCTTCAGTGATGATCTTCCCGTCATTGTCCATATACTGGACGCGCTCCTTGATTATGGTCACTTCGACGCCGTTGACAACTACTTTACGTCGGGATAAGTATTTATCATGTTCATCGCTGAGAGAATTATCTGGAACAGGAAAGCCAATTTGGTTTCCGGTTAAATCATCAATGACGGGGGTGTTCTCTATCTCGTTTTCAGTGTCTGAAATATCGTCGTCCTGTCCCGCTTCTTTGACACGGACGGGGTCTCCGTCAAATTCTTTATCAGCGAAAAGCGAGGTGACGTTACGAAAATCCATGATGGTGAAGTAGTATTTCTCGAAATCCTCATTGATACGCGTACCACGACCGATAATCTGCTTGAATTCGGTCATGGAACCGATATTCGAGTCAAGGACAATGAGCTTGCATGTCTGGGTATCTACTCCGGTGGTCAAAAGCTTTGAAGTAGTGGCGATAACCGGGTAAAGCTCGGCAGGGTTGATGAATGAATCAAGTTGAAGTTTGCCTTCCTCGTTGTCACCGGTGATCTGCATCACGTATTTATTATTGTGGAAAACAAGGTCGGTATTGGCATTGACGAGTTCCTTACGCATTCCTTCGGCATGTTCTATGTCTACACAAAAGACAATGGTTTTCGCGTGGCGATCACTACCTTTGAGGAACTCTGTCACTTTCTGCGCTACAAGGCAACGGCGTTCTTCAACAACAAGGTGCTTATCGAAATCAGTACGATTGTAGATTCGGTCCTCGACGACTTCACCCTCTTTGTCTTTAAACCCTCTGGGCGGCCGCCAGCCTTCGGCGTCGATGTCCAGGGTAACTTTAACGACCTTGTAAGGCGCAAGGAAGCCATCTGCAATACCCTGCTTGAGTGAGTAGGTGTAGAGCGGGTCGCCGAAATACTCAGAACTGGAGACTTCTTTGGTTTCCTTCGGCGTTGCGGTGAGACCGAGGTGGGTGGCACCTTTGAAGTATTCAAGAATCTCGCGCCACTTGCTGTCTTCACGGGCGCTGCCGCGGTGACACTCATCCACTACAACGAGATCGAAGAAATCAGGACTGAACTGTTTATACGCGTCTTCCCGGTCGTAGTCTGAGAGTCCCTGGTAAAGTGCCAGGTAGATGTTATATGCGGTATCGATTTCTTTGTTTTTGATGACTGTCATCGCCTCTTTGAAAGGTCGGAAATCACCTCGCACCGTCTGGTCGATGAGCGCAGTTCGATCCGCCAGAAAGAGAATCCGCTTTTTAAGGCCACTTTTCCACATGCGGTAGATGATCTGGAAGGCAGCATAGGTTTTTCCCGTACCGGTGGCCATAACGAGCAGATGGCGGTTTCCACTTTTACCTCCTGTCATTGCTTCTTTGGCAATTGCCTCTACCGTGCGATTGATTGCTATTTGCTGGTAGTAGCGGGGAGACCGATCCGACCCATCGATGAAGTAGTCCTGCGACACAATCGGTTCGGCGGCATCCGGGATGTCTTTAAAGGCGATATATTTTTCCCAGAGGGATCCCGGAGAAGGGAAGGCACTGAGCGGGAGTTCGGTCTCGATATTCCCCGAATCGACGGTGCAGTCGTGAAACAGAAACGCATCGCCGTTGCTGCTGAAGACAAACGGTATATCAAGATTCTCGGCGTAATCCAGCGCTTGTTGAATGCCGGCGCTGACTGAATGTCTGTTATCCTTCGCCTCAATGATGGCGATAGGAATATTCGGCTTGTAATAAAGAATATAGTCAGCGCGTTTTCTGGAACCTCGCGCATGTAGTTTGCCGCGTACATGGATCCGGCCATTGGTGAAACTGACTTCTTCTCTCACCTGATTGTTAATATCCCATCCTGCCTTAATGAGACTTGGCGTTATGAACTTGGTGCAAATATCGCGCTCGCTCAGGTCTTTTTTGTTCATTGGAGTAAGTTAAGTAAATTGCCGGCAAGACACCATAACGGGGACTGACAAACAGAAAATGACACTTGGGTCGTGAATAGCAGGGAGGCTGATAGTTTTCTCGCCAACTATCCTTGGTAGGTCAGCACTATTGCCGCCACCAGTTATCAGCAAATTCATTGACTTCCCGCGCGTGGAAGCGCGCCACGCGGTTGCTGGGTTCCAGCGGTTCGTTGTAGAAGAACCCGGGCAGTTCATCGTCTGCCTCGGTAAAACCGGCAGCCCGGTTGAATTCCCGTTCCAGGCGCAAGGTGTCCCGGCCCAGTTCGTCGAAGAAAGATGGGTCGAGTTTGCTGCCGACGGCAGCGTTTATCGCAACGGTTACCCGGTCCAATTCAGCCGCGGTAACGGTGCGGCCGAAAATACACAAGCCCAGTGAATCCGCCGCTGCGGCCTGTACCTGGGCGGCATGACTGGCTGCCGCAATCTTGTCTATGGATTTGTCCGCGGTCTCCATGCGGGGCACGTTCCCCGCCGTGTGGTCGGCGCCCTGGGCGGTGACCATCATGGTGATGCCTGTCGCCTCCACAACGCGGGGGTCATAGGCGCTGATCGCTTGCCGCTTGATGACCGGCACCCGCCTGACCCGGTAATGTTCTCCGACGGCCGCGGTCCCTTGCGCCCACAGCCGGCCCTGTTTCGTGCCATTGCGTATCTCTTCCAGTACCTCGGTGATAAACCCGGCGTCACCGAATTTACCGACGCCGGCCTCCATCAGCACACCGACCATGCCCCCGGTTTCAATGGTGTCGATACCGAGGTCGTTGGCGATGGCATTCAGCCTTGCCAGCTCATCGGGCTCCTTGATGCCGCAGTTGGTGCCCAGCAGGCCCAGTGTTTCATATTCGACGGGTGATACAACCTCGTTGCCGTCTGCGTCCGCGTAGACGTTGCTGCAGCGGATCAGGCAACCCGGCATGCAGGCATGGGACGGGTCACCACCCCGGGCGATATTCTGCTCGCGGATGAAGTCACCGCCCATCTTCATGGTTTCCCGGTCGGTGTCCACCAGCCGTCCTGCGGAAAAATTACGCACCGGCAGGCCGCCCACGTGATTCATGTAGTCCGCCATCATGGCCGTGCCGAAACGTTTGTAGCTGTCTATCATCTGGTCTTCACCCAGTTTTTCGGCATAGTGGCGCACCGCGCCGATGACTTTTTTCCGTTCATGCAGTTGCGGCATCCTGTTCAGGTCGGCGACGATGGCCTTTACTTTTTTGCTGCCCAGCACGGCGCCGACGCCGCCTCGCGCCGCCAGCCTGGCGGGGCGCCGGTCGGTATCGCTGATGGCGATACCGGCAAGCAGCCCCTGATATTCGCCGACCGGGCCGCACAGGGCGAGGCTGACCTTTTTCCCGTATTTCTCATGCAGCAATGCGGCCGTCTCGAAATTGCCCTTACCCATGAAACCCGCGGCTGGGTCGAAGCTGCAGTTGCCGTCTTTGCCGAGATGAATAATCAACCAGTCGTCTGCTGCGCCGTGCAGGGTGAATCCCGACAGGTGCAGTTGGCCCAGCGCCACACCGAACGTACCGCCGGCATTGGCTTCCTTGATACCGCCCGTCAGCGGACTTTTGCAACCGACACTGGTGCGGTTGGCGTTGGAGAAGTTGGTGCCGGCAAAAGGGCCGGCGGAAAAAATCAACGGGTTATCCGGTGATAGCGGGTCGACCCCGGCAATGTCATCCTGCACCAGGGTTTTGGCGATGAGGTAGCGGCCGATGCGGACCAGTTCCTCGCCATCCTGCTTGACGGATTCGACGGTCCTGTTATTCAAATCAATATGTAGGTAGTTACGCATTATAAATTTAGAAATCTCTGATTAAGTCAGAGGTTCCTACGGTACAGGGATGTGCCGTCAAAATCAATGACTGTAGGTCATTGATTTTGGGAGAAAAACAAAAATCGAATTTTTGTTTTGCGTGCTCTGACAAGTCCCGGACGGACTTGATCAGAGCTTCCTTTATATATCCTGCCATCGGCAGGATTGTTCAAAACCGTGGGCAGCCCGGTAGATGTTCGATTCGTCGAAGTGTTTGCCTACCAGCATCATGCCGACCGGCAGGCCGTTGCGCATGCCGCACGGCAGCGACAGGGCCGGGTGGCCGGTGATATCGAACTGGCAGGTGTTCAGTACCGTATTGAATGCGAGGAATACAATGTTGTCGATAGCCGTGTCAGAGGCAGAGCGCGGGTTCTTCTGCGGCTGCATCAACGTCGTCGGCATCAGTAACAGGTCATATTGCTGCAGGACATCGTTATAGGCCCTGGTCAGTCCCGGCAAGCAGTTTTTTGCTTTTGCATAATACCTGCCCTGGTACTTCTCCAGGTATTTGCCCAGCATCAGGATCAGGTGCAGGTTTACGGGAAACCGGTCGAATTTGTCCTGCCAGCCGGACAGGGCCTGCGCCAGTGCCGGTGAATTAATGGCGTTGGTGTTCACGGCAAGACCGTTATGGCGCATGGTCTGCCACAGCCCGTCAGTGATGATGCTGCCCCATAAGGCGACGCCTTCCAGGTGCATGGGGATGGAGACTTCATCCACCCTGGCGCCCAGGTCGGCAAATCTGCCCGCCGCATCCAGCACACAACTGTCGACATCCGGTTCCGACAAGGGGTGGCCGAAGCCTTCCCTGACTACGGCGATTTTCATCCCGTCGATATTCTCACCCAGGGACCAGGAATATTTGAATACCCGTAACTGGCGCTGGCGGCTGTCCATCCCGTCGTGACCTGCCAGGACTTCGAGCAGCAGGGCGTTATCGCTCACGTTTGCCGTCATGGGGCCGACATGGTCCAGCATGGCCTCCATCCCCATAATGCCCGTATAAGGCACCAGTCCGTGGGTTGGTTTCAGACCGTAGACACCGCAGAAACTGGACGGTATCCGCACCGAACCGGCCTGGTCACAGCCCAGGGCCATGTCCACGTCGCCGTTACCCACCAGGGCTGCGCTGCCCGATGAAGAACCGCCGGCAGAGTATTCGTGATTATGCGGGTTGGCGACAATTCCGGAGCTGGCCGTGGCGCTGCCGCCGGAGACACAGAGAAATTCACACACTGCCTTGCCGGTAATTTCCGCGCCGGCGTCCAGCAGCCGGGTCACGACAGTGGCATCGATATCAGGAACGAACCCTTCCATTATTGAGGCGCCGTTCATCATGGGGATGTTCGCGACAAGGATATTATCCTTGATGGCGACTGTCCTGCCCTTGAGCGGTCCGCTGTCCCGGCCTTTCAGGTCGGTCCTGACGTACCATGCACCCAGCGGGTTTTCTTCCGCGCTCGGCGCCCGGTAACTCCTTTGAGGATAGCTGATATCCGGCAGGCGGTCTTCCAGTTGATCCATGAATTGATAAGTGCTGCCGAACATTGCCAACTGCTCAAGCATGGTTTCCGCCAAGGTGTCGTCCACGGATAAACCCATGGATGCGCCAAGGGATTTCAGTTCGTCCCTGTCAGGCAGTTTGAATGTCATCGGTCTGATGCTCCTTTAACACGGTGAGGGATTGCAGTAAGTCAAGGAACCTTTGATTAAGTCATAGGTTCCTACGGTACAGGGATGTGCCGTCAAAATCAATGACAATAGGTCATTGATTTTGGGAGCAAAACAAAAATCGCATTTTTGTTTTGCGTGCTCTGACAAGTCCCGGACGGACTTGATCAGAGCTTCCTTAACGTTAACCACTTCGGTAATACTTGGCAAGAGCTTTTGCCGTGCTGTCAACACCCGAGAACTTCAATAACAATCGCAGAAATTCCTGCCGTTCTTCCATACCCAGGTGAGCCGTCAAATCCTGCTCATGGAGAACGATCTTCTCCAGTACCTGTTCCAGGAAAACCCTGCCGGATGGCGACAGTGTCAACGCGTAACTGCGCCTGTCCGAATTGGAAGGTTGCCGCTCTACCCAGGATTTGGCCTCCATATCGGTGATGATTTGTCCCAGGGTAGCCCGTTCCACACCGATTGCGCGGGCCAGTGCAGCCTGGCTGATGGCGGGATTGTTGCGTATCAGAATCAGGATGCCGGCCTGGCCCGGCGTAATTCCCATTGTACCGACCGTTTTCCGGAAATGGTTGAAAACCTGGAGCTGCGCCTGCCGAACCTGGAAGCCGATTAACCCGTTAAGAGTGGTGTAATCAACGACCTGTTCGGTTGTGTTTTTATGCATACCTGCTATTATACTAAAATGTAAGGTATCCTTACAATACTGATATTCAATCACGCAGCAGAGAATCTGCCCGGGGATGAATCATGAACCGCGTCACAACGCTGAAACGCAACACACAGGAGAACGCACATATAAGTTGCCGGGTCAATACCGAACCGGTGCAGGTTTCGGTGGCGCCTTGCAAGACCCTGCTGGAGATGCTGCGCGAAGACCTGCAACTGACCGGCACCAAGCACGGTTGCGAACTGGGCGAATGCGGCGCCTGTGCGGTGCTGGTCGACGGCGAACCCATACTCTCCTGCCTGTACCTGGCGCTGGACGCGGAAGGTTGTTCCATCGATACCATAGAAGGCATGGCCGTGGACTCACAACTGCACCCGCTGCAGGCCGCGTTTGCCGACCTGGGCGGCGCCCAGTGCGGTTATTGCACCCCAGCCATCCTGCTGACTGCCAGGGCCCTGCTTGACGAACAACCCAATCCCGGCCGGCAGCAGATCCGGGAGGCGCTGTCCGGCAACCTGTGCCGCTGCACCGGCTACCAGCAGATCTTCGAAGCCGTGGAAGAAGCCATCCTGCGTCTCAGTACACCATCATCCCGGCAAAAGCCACGTCATTCCGGCGCAGGCCGGAATCCAGTGGATGCCGGGTCCAGCCCGGCATGACGATAGCAGACCAGCCAAAACCCCTGATGAGTAACAATCATTCATTCTCCATAATCGGCAAGCCGCGCCGGCGCGTGGACGGCGCCGACAAGGTGACCGGCCGCACCTGTTTTGCCGACGATATCATCCTGCCGCGCATGCTGCATTGCAAGCTGCTGCGCTCACACGTACCCCATGCCCGCATCAAATCAGTGGACGTCAGCAGGGCGGAACGGCATCCCGGCGTGAAGCTGGTGTTGACCGGCAAGGATTTTCCCAACGAGTACGGCATCCTGCCGGTAAGCCAGGATGAACAGCCGTTATGCCGGGACAAGGTGCGTTTTGTGGGCGACCCCGTCGCCGCGGTCGTTGCCCTGGATGAGTTTGCCGTTGAACAGGCGCTGGATCTGGTCGAGGTCGAGTATGAACCGTTGGGAACGGTCTCCGACCCCGTCGATGCCCTGAACAATCCCGCTGCGCGACTGCATGATTACAGCGAGGAGGGGAATATCCATAAACGTCTCAGCTACGAATTCGGCAACGTTGAGGAGAGCCTGGCAAACAGCGCCCATGTGTTCGAGGATATCTTCTTCTTTGAAGGCAATACCCACCTGCCGCTGGAGCAACATGCCGCAGTCGGCATGGCAGAGGCCGATGGCCGGGTCACCCTATGGTCGAGCACGCAGTGTCCCCATTACGTGCATCGCGCGGTTGCCAAGGCCCTGGATATCCCCATGGCGCGGGTGCGCGTCATTGCCAGTCCCAACGGCGGCGGTTTCGGCGGCAAGACCGACCCGTTCAATCATGAGATAGTCGTTGTCAAGGCCGCCATGATACTGGGCCGCCCGGTCAAGATCTGCCTGAACCGCGAAGAAGTTTTTTATTGTCACCGCGGCCGCCATCCGGTACTGATGAAATTCAGGACCGGCGTCGATGAGAACGGCGCCTTGACCGGTATGCACCTGCAAACCCTGCTGGACGGAGGCGCTTACGGTTCCTACGGCGTTGCCAGCACTTTCTATACGGCCGTGCTGCAACCTGTCACCTACCACCTGCCGCGCTATGCCTTTGACGCATGCCGCATGTTCACCAACAAACCTCCATGCGGCCCCAAACGCGGCCATGGGACGGTACAGCCGCGTTTCGGCCAGGAAGTACAACTGGACAAGATCGCAGAAAAGCTGGAAATAGATCCTGCCGAGTTACGCCTCAACATCGTCGAGAAACCGGGCGCGCTGACGGCTAACTACCTGAAGATAGGCAGTATCGGCCTGGCGCAGTGCATCCGCACGGTAGTGGAGCGTTCCGGGTGGAAGAGTAAATACGGGAAACTGCCGCAAGGAAAGGGTGTGGGCCTGGCTTGTTCCAGTTACCTGACCGGCGCGGGCAACTCCATTTACTGGAATGCCATGCCCCATTCGGGCGTACAGTTGAAACTGGACCGCAGCGGCAAGGTCACCGTGTTCTGCGGGGCTACGGAAATCGGCCAGGGGTCCGATGACGTGCTGGTCGCCACGATAGCAGAGATACTGGGCATCGATCCCCTGGATATCCGTTGCGTCACCGGCGATACGGACCTGACCCCCGTTGACCTGGGCTCCTATTCGTCCCGCGTGACCCTGATGATGGGAAATGCCGCCATCCAGGCGGCTGAGCGCGCCCGGGCGTTGATCGCGCAGGCCGTTGCGCAAAAATTCGCTACGGATATCGAGTCCATCGCCTTCAGCGGCGGTCAGGTCTACGCTGCCGGACACCCTGAACAGACCCTGTCGTTTCAAAAAGCGCTGGTTTGCGCGGAGGAGATGCACGGTTCCCTGGGCGCGACAGGCTCCTATACACCGTCGGCCCCTCCCGGAAAATACAAGGGCGGCGGTGTCGGTCCCTCGCCGGCCTACTCCTATACGGCCGCGGTGATCGAGGTGGAAGTCGATTCGGACACCGGCTGGCTCACCGTACCCAGGGTCTATATCGCCCATGATCTCGGCCGCGCCATCAACCCGGTGCTCGCCCGCGGCCAGGTGGAAGGCAGTGTTTACATGGGGCTGGGTGAAGCCTTGATGGAAGAATCTGCATTCCGCCGGCTGCCCCCGCGCCTGTCCGCTGCCCTGGTTCATCGCGAACCGTCCATGCTGGAGTACAAGAGTCCCACGTCCCTGGATATGCCGGAAGTGATCACGGACCTGGTTGAACACCCGGATGACAATGGACCGTTCGGCGCCAAGGAAGCAGGGCAAGGCCCGCTGCTGCCGATCATGCCGGCCCTGGCCAATGCGGTGTATGACGCCGTGGGGGTGCGCATTGATGAAGTGCCGATCGGCGCGGAGAAAATATTGAAGGCCCTGGATGACAAGGCCAGGGGAGGCGCCGGCCGGGTGGGGCCGGACAGCTTCCCGGCCATCGACTGGCCGGAGCCGTTTCAGGTGCCGCCACCCTGGGAGGGCGGGGACGGCAACGCGGTGAATAAACCGCAACGCAAACGGGCCGCCAAGATGCACGAAATGGACCGGTTCAAAAAGGCGGCCTCATCATGATGCGGTTGCCCCAGTTCCATTACTACCGGCCCCGGGATATCCGCGAAGCGACCCAGGTCCTGGCCGGTGAGGACAACGCCATGGTCATTGCCGGCGGCACGGATCTGTTGCCCAATATGAAGCGGCGCCAGCAGACGCCGCGTACCCTGGTAGCCCTGCGCCACCTGGAATCACTGAAGCGCGTCACAAACGGGACCGGCCTTGACATCGGCGCCGGGGTGACGCTTACTTCCCTGGTGCAGGACCGGCGTATCAAATCCGCTTACCGGGGATTATGGCAGGCCGCCGCACAGGTGGCTACACCGCACCTGCGCAACATGGGCACGCTGGGCGGCAACATCTGCCTGGATACCCGTTGCAATTACTACGACCAGAACTATGAATGGCGCAAGGCTATCGATTTCTGCATGAAAAAGGACGGCGAGATCTGCTGGGTTTCCACCGGCAGCAGGAAGTGCTTGGCCACCTCATCCACGGATACCGCCCCGGCGCTGATCTCACTGGGCGCTGAAGTGGTACTGGAAGCGGCTGACGGGCAGCGGACAATCCCGCTGCAGGACATGTACCAGGACGACGGCATGTATTATCTGACGCGTAAACACGGCGAGATCCTCACCAGGATCATCGTGCCGGATGCCGGTGGGTCGCGTAGTGTCTACTGGAAATTGCGCCGGCGCGGGTCGTTTGATTTCCCCGTGTTGTCGGTTGCCGCGGCCATCAGGTTTGCCGGCCCCGGCGAGATCGCCGATGCCCGGATCGTATTGGGTGCGGTAGCGTCCCGTCCCGTCCCGTGTGCGGACGCCAATGAATTTCTCCGGGGTAAAAGCCTGACGGACGAGGTGATTGAAGAAACCGCGACACTCTGCGCCAGGGCGGCAAAACCGGTAAAGAACACGGATTTCGCACCCCACTGGCGTAAACGCGCCGCCGCCCGGCTTGTCGGCTACGCCCTGCAGGAACTGCGCGGCGACAATATGCGCGCAACCAGGGAGAAGATCGCGCGCCAGGCGCTCTGAGCGGGGACGCAGCAGTGATAATCATATGCAGGGGTATTATTCACTGTTACAATCGCCGCTCTTTACCTGTAACCTGCTGAAGGGAGTAATATTGCTCGTCGTGAATAAAACTCTACGTCATGTCATTTCCATAATTGTCGCCTCATCAGCCGCTATCGCCACCGCGCAGGCCCAGGATGATAAATGGGAAGTCGCGGTGTACGGGACGAACCTGTTCGATACGGAGTACCTGACCTACATCAATAATATCGGATTCTTCAAGCTGGACATTTTCGGCGAAAGGCAGACCTTCGGCGCGTCGGTCCGCTATCGATTCCAGTGATACTTAACGGGAGGGGGGTAAGAATGAATAGAAGCGTGAGGTTAATTGGTGTTTTTCTTGCAAGCCTGGTTGTCTATATTGCATCCCAGGCAACAGTATTGGCCGCGGATGACGGGCACCCGGCGGTAACGGGAAGTCTTCCGTTCTTTTACTACAACGACCTGCCGGCTGCCGCGGACTGGTACAGGAACAAACTTGGCCTCAAGCCGCTGACCGAAGAAGACTGGGTGGTCATCTTCGAACTCAACGCCTCGTCTTATATCGGCCTGGTTAAAACCGGCAGCGGCTTATTGGAACCGACCGAGGACAAGGGCGCAATTTTCTCCATTGACACGCCGGAACTGGAAGCCTGGTGGGACAGGTTGAAAGACATGGAAGACATCGATATCAAAAACGGTATCAGGACCGGCTCCGACGGGATGATCGAGTCGTTCAGCGTGTACGATCCGGAAGGCTACATCGTCGAGTTCTTCCGCTGGAAAGAACACCGGCCTGAAGCGCGGCGTTACCCGTAAACCGGTACGTCCGATAACGCGGAACCGGATTACACCGTATCCTTAACCTGACATGGGCCACTCGCGCGCTGGAGTGTTCGACTTTATGCCGGTAAGGGGTCTGTACGGTTTCATAGCTGTTTTTCTCATATTATTTTCCGGCATATCAAATGCGGATGGGCAACACCTGATCATCGAAGACGTCGTCCTCATCGACGGGACCGGCCGCCAACCGCTGCATCAGGCCAGTGTACTGGTGCGGGAAGAGCGCATTGCCGAAATAAAGAGAGGGAAATTCAGCAGCTCCCTGCGTAACAAGGCACGGGTAATCGATGGCAGGCAGAAATACCTGATCCCCGGACTGGTGGATGTTCATGTCCATTTGACAGGAAGTATAAAAGTCACTGAAGCAGGCCTGCGCGAGGTAGAACTTGACAGGCAGAAGGGTATCAGGGCGCTGCACGGCTATCTTTACAGCGGTGTTACTTCAATCTATGACTCGGGCAATATACCCGATTATATTTTTGCCTTGAGGGAACAGGAACGTACCGGCGCGATTACCAGTCCGCGTATCTTTGCTACGGGTGGTATCGTGACTTATCCGGGCAGTCACGGCAGCGGTCCCGGCGCTACGCTTGTAGATGACTGGCCCGAAGCGATTCCACTACTGGACGAACATATCAGGCGCCAACCTGATATTCTGAAACTCACCCTGGAAGAGCGGGGCTGGGGGGCGCGGCCGTTGATCCCGAAGCTGCCCCTGCCTCTTATGGAACGGATTATCGAGTATTACAACAACCACGGTATCCGTACCACCGCGCATACCGCCAGCGAAATCCGGGCAAGACAGGCCATCTTTGCCGGGATAGACGCGTTGTCCCATCCGGTCATTGTCGGTCCCATTTCCGACAGCTTCGCAAAACTCATGGGCGCAAAGAAAATTCCCATGGCTACCACGTTGACGATCGGTGAGAACTACAGCCGCCTGGCCGAACATCCTGAATACCTGGACCAGGCACTTTACCGGGCGGTGTTCACAAAAGAGGAAATCACGGATTTGAAAAATAGGACACGGCAGCAGTACCAGGACAGGACCTGGACCTGGTGGATGAAGCTGATGACCCCGGTTGCACAGGAAAACCTTCGTCAAATACACGCTGCCGGCGGCATACTGGCGCTGGGGACGGACCAGACCAACGGCCCGGCAGTACATCGCGAGATGGAACTCCTGGTTGCCGCCGGCATACCGGCGCTTGACGTCATCCGGATAGCAACATTGAACGGCGCCGGATTTTTAGGAAAAGAACAACAACTGGGATCTGTTGAAGAAGGAAAACTCGCCGATATGGTGTTATTGAACGCCGATCCGTCACAGGATATCAATAACGCCAAAAATATCCACATGGTCATTAAAAACGGCAGCCTTATCGACAGGGAGAAACTGGAACTGCCTGTCAATCATTAATGCAGGCTAATTGAGAGCCGGCACCCCCTCCATGACCGGCACACAACATCTGCCGATACGGGTTGTGGATTGCAATTTTCACAATAATCTTAACGCTAATCCATCGGGATATTGCCGGTTTACGTGAACGCATGGCCCGCCTGGAGGGACTGCTTGAGGGATTTACCGGCAGAACCTCGCAATAAAGCCCGTCAAGGTTAAGGAAACACTGCGCCCGGTGGCATCAGGCGCCTTCAATATCAAAGTCATCCAGGTTGACCTCGCGCATGGTGACCCTGTTGTATTTATCCTCCCTCGGCAGCGGCACGGTGGCGTCGATACCCAGCCGCGTCCACGAGTCGTTCTCCACCATAGGGTTCAGGCGGTGGCCGATGGAATCGGGTATGGGCAGAAGGTCCCGGTCGAAGCGGCAACGGGTCTGTACCGCCCAGTCCACGTCCGCCAGGCTGTAGAGGTCCACGTCCGTGTCCACCACGGTGACCGTTTTCACGAACGCCAGGCAGGTAAACGCAGCCATGATGGCGTTGCGCTGGCTGCCTTCGTGCTTCTTATCAACCTGCACCACCAGGTGGTAGGGCACGCTGCCGTCGGAGAAATGCACGGCTGTCACCTCCGGCACCAGGCTGTGAATCTTATCGTAAGCCCCGGCGCCGGCGATGAGACCGTAGGCATTATAGACTTCCTTGCCGGAGAGGATGGAATGGAAGATCGGTTGCCGGCGCCGGGTGATGGCGGAGACTTCGAACACCCAGCGGTCATCGACGCCGGCGTAGTAACCCGTCACCTCGGCGTAAGGACCTTCCGGTTCCCTGACACCCGGCAGTATTTTCCCTTCGATGACGAACTGGGCATCGGCCCAGGCTTCCACCCCCACGCTCTGCGCTTCGATTAACCTGACCGGCGCGCCGTGCATCTGGCAGGCGATACCGACCTCATCCATTTCCATCGGCGCGGCGGAGGCCGGCGATGCGGCCGCCATACTCATGGCGTAGTCCGCCCCGTTGTTGACGGTGAGTTCCAGGGGCTGTCCCCTGGCCTCGGCCCGTTTGTAATAATCCATCAAATGGCCCAGTTCCTCCAGCAGCAGGGTAAAGCGGTTTTTCCCGGTCACCATCATGCGATGGATGGACAGGTTGCGGGTTCCCGTGTCCGGGTCTTTTGCAATCACGACGCTGGAAGTGAGGTAGCGGCCGCCGTCCCCTTCGGCGTGGTGTGGTATCGGCAGGGCGTAGAGGTCGGGGTCGGTCTCGACCACCTCGTTGGCCGGGCCTTGTTTCAGCACGACGGGTTCGATGGGGTTCCGGCGCCAGGCGCGGATATCGTCTGCCAGCATAAACGGGAGCCGGGCGCTGGTGGTCTGAAATAACTTCGCCATAAAGTCGCGGTTCCAGTACAGGCCGATCAGGACCGGGTAATCCCGGCCCTTGACGTTCTCGAACAGCAAGGCTTTGCCGCCCTGGAATTTACGCGCGATCCCGGCCAGTTCAAAGTCGGGATCGACTGCGCTCTTCACCCGGATCAGGTGGTTATGCCGCTGCAGGAATTCAACATAGGATTGCAGGTCGATAAGCTTGCGTTTCGCCAGGTCCATAATCGATCTCAGTAATGTTTCAATTCAATGTATGTATGGGGTCAGGTCGCACAATGCACAGGGAACGTGTCTGCTAAGAATTGTGCATTGTGCGACCTGACCCCATACATGCGGGCCGGCCTTACGATCCCATGTGCTTCGACTTCAGGCGCACGTAATATTCCGCGGCAAGGTCCAGGTAGGCCAGTTCTCCCTCCGTCAGCCTGCGCACCTGGCGCGCGGGCGTTCCTACGTAGAGGTAACCGCTTTCGAGCACCTTCCCCGGTGACACCAGGCTGCCGGCCCCGATGATGGTACCGGATTCGACCACGGCCTTGTCCAGGATGGTCGAGGACATGCCGATCAGGCAACGGTCCTTGATGGTACAGCCGTGCAGCATGACCTTGTGGCCGACGGTCACGTTATCACCGACGCGCAACGGGTCGCCGCCGGGATTATGTTCATCGTCATGGTTGACGTGCAGCACCGATCCATCCTGTATGCTGGTCCGGCTGCCGATGGTGATGGTGTTGACATCACCCCGGATCACCGTCGTGGGCCAGACCGAGGAGTCTTCTCCTATCCTGACCCTGCCGATGACGACGGCCGTCTCGTCGATAAAAGTGGATGCTGCAATGGCAGGTGTGATACCCTCAAACGTTCTGATCATTATAATTTTCTGATTGTTATTGAAACTGCCGGTCGCGTCCCTGACCGTGATGTGATTGCCGATCATATTAACATGCCCGACAGGTTATTCAGTCTTACTCTGTATAAATCATAATAACGTCATGTCCGAGGCCGGCATCAGGCAACTTATCGACGAGAAACCCATCAGCGGCCTGCAGTTACGGGTCGTCTTCGGCTGTTTCGCCCTGAACATGCTGGACGGGTTCGACGTCCTGGCCATTGCCTTCACCGCACCCACCATCTCCCAGGAATGGCAGTTGACGCCTTACCTGCTTGGTATCATTTTCAGCGCGGGCCTCATCGGCATGACCCTGGGGGCGGCGTTTATTGCCCCGTATACCGACGTCATCGGCCGGCGCGCAATGATATTGTTGTCCCTGGTTGCGATAGGCGCCAGCATGGCCCTGACCGGCATGACCACAAATGCTACACAGATAATCATCATGCGCATCATCACAGGTCTGGGCATCGGCAGTATTCTTGCCAGTCTCACCAGCCTGGTTGCCGAATACACCCCGGCCAGGAAGCGCAGCCTGATGGTGGGCTTCATGCAGGTGGGCTATCCCCTGGGCGCCACTGCCGGCGGGTTTGCCGCGGTCTGGTTGATCCAGCTGTTCGGTTGGCAGGCGGTATTTTATTGCGGCAGCCTGTTGTCGTTTGCCGCGGTCGTCTTTACTTATTTTTTTCTGCCTGAATCCATGGAATTTCTTTCCTCCCGGCAACCCGCAGGCGCCCTGGACAAGATCAACCGGATCCTGGCC
Organism: Gammaproteobacteria bacterium; assembly: GCA_965116495.1. GTDB lineage: Bacteria > Pseudomonadota > Gammaproteobacteria > Eutrophobiales > Eutrophobiaceae > JAAXHV01. Next base: position 3,497,424 of record OZ220696.1, read on the forward strand.
CGCATGGGCTGGCAACAGTTACAAGCTATGCCGGCGGCGCCACCTTCCGTGGAAAAGCCTTCGGTCAGGAGTATATTGACACCGGACTATCGCACTTGGACCTTGTTGCTCTGGTGTGGTTTTTTCATGTCGTTCCTGACCCTGTATTTCCTGTTCAGCTGGATTCCCAAGATTACCGTGGATGCCGGGCTGCCGGTGGATAAGGGAATTTACATCGGCACCGCGCTGAATTTCGGTGCGTTCATCGGCGGTACCTCGCTGGGTTACCTGTCCGACCGGTTCGGGGTACGTCCCTTGATCATCTTGTTTTTTAGCGCCGGCGTCGTCTTCATGACGATATTCGGATTTTCGCCGGCTGAAGTGGAGTTATTACTGGTACTGGCCTTCCTGATAGGCTTCTGCGTACTGGGCGGCTTTGTCGGGTTTTATATCTCAGCCGCGTGCCTGTACCATACGGAGATTCGCACGACCGGCGTAGGCTGGAGCATCGGCGCCGGACGCACCGGCGCGATCATAGGCCCTTACCTGGGGGGCGTGTTTATCGGCATGGGTTTCTCGACGAGCGTGAATTTCATCATCTTCGCCATCCCGCTGGTCCTGGCTTGCGTTGTTATATACCTGTTACGGGCGCCCCAACTGGAGCCGGGGGGGGATCAATTACGAATTAGGAATTAGGAATTAGAAACTGGAGGTGTTGCGTCCCCATCCAGCTTGATCTGGTTTGCGGAGACCTGTACATCATAAAAAAACTGCAGCCGTTGGCGTCACATTCATTCCTAATTCCTAATTCCTAATTCGTAATTCTCAATTCTCAATTCTCCTCTATCGTGTTTGACAGCGTCCCTATCCCTTCCAGCTCCACCTCGACCCTGTCACCCGGGAACATGTAGAGCGGCGGCTTGCGTTTATAGCCGACCCCGCCGGGTGTGCCGGAAGCGATGATGTCGCCGGACTCCAGGGTGGTGAACGTGGACAGGTAGGCCAGCAGTACGGGTATGGGGAACAGCATCAGGTCCGTTGTCGTGCTTTGCACCGTTGCGCCGTTCAGACGGGTCTCAAGCCGGAAACCGGCATTGGGGTCGGGTATTTCCCCGGCCGGGATCATCCAGGGGCCGCAGGCGCCGGTGCCGTCAAAGTTCTTGCCCGGGATGTACTGGGTTGTATGGTTCTGGTAATCACGAATCGAGCCGTCCATGAAACAACTGTAGCCGGCGATGTGGTCCAGCGCCTGTTCGGGACGGATGCGCCGGCCCGGCCTGCCGATAATGATGGCCAGTTCGCCTTCGTAATCGAAATTGTCGCTTTCCCCGGGTTTGAGCAGGGCCTGGCCATGACCTGAGACCGAGGCCGGGAAGCGAGTAAAGATAAGCGGGTATGTTGTCTTCGCCCCGCCCATTTCAGCCCGGTGCGCGGCGTAATTCTGGCCGATGCAGAGGATACGGGACGGGTCCGGGATGGGCGGCAGGAAGGTAATTTCGTCCGACGCCACTGTTTTGCCCGTTGCCGCGGCGCCGGCGCAAGCCGCCAGGTTCTGCTTGCGGATAGCGGCTTTCAGGGAGGGTTCACAATGAGTCAGGTCCGCAATGACCCCGCCGTCCTCCAGGCCCCAGCCCGGTTTGTTATCGTGCAGGTAAGAGACGAAACGCATGTCAGCTTTCATTCCTGACGGTTCGAAAGCCGATATGCGCCGCACCCAGCGTGGTTTCCTGCGGATGCCTGGCGGCCGGCCGGTAACGCCGGCAATAATTTTCCGCACATAAATAGGATCCGCCCTTGATTACCTTGACCGGCACTCCGGGCTGGCGCGGGTCATGGCCTGTCGCGCCGGCGGGCGCCCGCTGCGAGTTCACCGGGAAATACCAGTCGTCAACCCACTCCCACACATTGCCGATCATATCGTACAGGTCGAAACCGTTGGCGGGGAAACAGCCTACCGGGGCGCTAGCGGGGAAATTGTCTTCATTGTCATTCATTACCGGGAATACCCCTTGCCAGGTATTGGCCTGGTGCTTTCCGTCGACCAGGTATTCGCTGCCCCAGGCAAAAGGGGCATTGTCCAGGCCGCCCCGGGCCGCGAATTCCCACTGCGCCTCCGTCGGCAGGTCATGTCCCAGCCAGTCTGCAAAAGCCCGGGCGTCCTGGTAGGTGATATGCACGACGGGATGATCATCCCTGCCTTCGATTGAACTGCCGGGCCCGTCCGGTTCGCGCCAGCTTGCCCCGGGGACGAAGCGCCACCACTGGGTCAGCCTGCCGGCTGGGCCCGTGGGCATGGTAAATACGACGGAGCCGGGTTGCAGCAGGGCAGGGTCGATGTCCGGAAAGTCGTCCGGGTCCGGCCGGCGTTCCGCCACGGTGACGTAACCGGTCGCGCGCACGAACTCGCCGAACCTCGCGTTGGTCACTTCATACCTGTCTATCCAGAAGCCGCCGACCTCCATTTCCTGCGGCGGTCCTTCTTCGGGATAAAACTCTGCCGCGCCCTTGGTGAAGCTGCCGCCTTCGATCCAGACCATATCGTCCTGTCCTGCCGGTTCGCTGCAGCCTGCCTGAGAGTGAGGCGCGTCACTCACTGTTTGTCTGCCGTCCATGGCTGCAAAATACCCTAGGACCGCAACGATTACCAGGACGAGTACGATGAGCAGGAATTTCTTCATCAGGCCATATTACCACTATTCAGTTTGTAACCGGCGTCCGTCGATAATATAATCCCGGCGGCATATTCTCATCGTCATACTCAGGAAGGAAAGACCCGCCGACATGCCGTATAAACTCGTCTTACTGGAAACGGCCAGGAAGCTTGCCGAACAACACGATTTTGACGGGGCATCCCTGAGAGAGGCCATTCCTTACCTGGAGGCCTTCCAGGGAAAGAAGTTCGTTCTCAAGATCGGCGGTTCGGTATTGCAGGATGAACGCCTGATACCGCGACTGGTCAGTGATGTCATCTTTCTGAAGCGCCTGGATATCAATGTGATTCTCGTCCACGGCGGCGCCCGGCAACTGGACCGGCGCATGCAATCACTAGGGATGGAGCCGAGCAAGACGGACGGACTCAGGGTGACTTCCCTTGAAGTCCTGGAACTGGCGAACGAGGTCTTCCTGGATATCAGTTATAAAATCAGGGACGCGGTCGCCAACCGGGGCTACCGGGGCACCATATTCGACCGTTCCAGCGGCCTGGTCTGTTCCAGACGGAAACATGCCGACCTGGGTTACGTCGGCGAACCGGTGCGCGTGAATACGCCTTTGCTCGAGCAACTGCCGGCAGAAGCTGTCCCCATCGTTACGGCGATTACCTCAGGCGAGGAATCTCGGGAGCCCGGTTACAACGTCAATGCCGATGAAGTGGCCAGCGCCATCGCCCGGGAGATCAAGGCGGAAAAACTGATCCTGATGACCGATGAGGACGGGGTGAAGGACGGCCGCGGCGACTTGTTGCCGTCGCTCACGCAGCAACAGGCGGAAGCCCTTATCAAATCAGGGGTAATTCATGGCGGAATGATTCCCAAGGTGCAAGCCTGCCTGGAACCGCTGCAACACGGAGTCGGAAAGTCTCATATCATCAAGGGAGACGTCGATTCCTTTATCAACGAGATACTGACCGATGCCGGCGTCGGCACGGAATTCGTCCGCGAATAGCTGAAAATCGGACTCCCTGTCATGCAGAGAACGCGCTGAGACTTAATCAGGGGTTCCTCAAGTAATTGCATCCGGCGGATAATCAGCCGGGTCGAACTGGGGTTCGGGGAAGCGGGGGTTCATGTCTTCAAGGTTGTCGACCAGCAGTTGGCTGATTACCAGGTTGCGAAACCAGCGGTTTTCCGAGGGGATAACATACCAGGGCGCATAAGCAGTGGAACAGCGCCGCAGCGCGAGATTATAGGCTTCCATGTAGTCATCCCAGCGTTCCCGGTCGCGCAGGTCCTCCGGGAAGAATTTCCAGTGCTTGTCAGGGCGCCGCAGCCGCCGTTTCAAGCGTTTCAACTGGTAGTCTTTTGAAATGTGCAGCATGATCTTGACGATACGGGTGCCGTGGTCGCTGAGCATCCTTTCGAAGTCATTGATATGGCCGTAGCGTTTGTCGATAAGGTCGAGCGGCGCCAGGTTATGGACGCGCGCGATCAACACATCCTCGTAATGGGAGCGGTTGAATACGCCGATACCGCCTTTGCGGGGCGCGTGCGAGTGTACACGCCAGAGAAAATCCCGCGCCCGTTCCGCGCTGCTGGGTGACTTGAAGTTCGTTACCCGGCAGGCCATGGGGTTCAGCGGCGCCATGACGTGGCGGATGACGCTGTCCTTGCCGGCGGTATCCATGGCCTGCAGCACCAGCAGCAGGGACTGTTTTGACTCGGCAAACAGGCGTTGTTGCAACTCGTCCAATTGCGCCTGGACCTGTGCCAGTTGTTCACCCACTACCAGTTTGTCGCGCTCTTTTTCCAGTCCCTGGGTGTCCCGGGGGTCGATATTGTCGAGCGAAAACGAGCCTTTTGTCGGCACGCGGTATTTTTTGTAATCCAATGAGAACCAGGCCATGTATCCCTCCCGGGATGTGATTTTTAAAGCGCCAATACGATAACATTAAAGCGGTCGGATAACGAGACGAATGCTATGATTGCATGCTGATTGCTCGTTGAAAAGTGCGCTTATCTCCCTTAGTATCTGTGGGAAAGAATAAATATCCCGAAAAAGTCTGAAATTAACGACCTTCCTGCCGATGGAAGTAGACGCCCTGATATGTTGAATGACGCACAGATCGCCAGAGCCGCCGCAGCCATCCACGCAGCGGAAACCAATCGCAGGCAGGCACGGGCAATAACCTTTGAACATCCTGACATGAGCCTTGATGATGCCTATCGCATCCAGGCGCAATGGATGGCAATCAAACAGTCTGAGGGGCGAGAAATAAGAGGATACAAGATCGGCCTGACTTCGCGTGCGATGCAGATGGCCATGCACATTGACGAACCGGATTACGGCACCTTGCTGGATGACATGTTTTTTACAGACGGCGCCGTGATAGATGCCGGAAAATTTACCGATCCCAGGATAGAAGTCGAGTTGGCGTTTATCCTGAAGGACCGGTTGGCAGGTGAAAACGCGACCATCGCTGACGTGCTGGATGCAACGGATTACGTCGTGCCCGCCCTGGAACTGATCGCAGCCCGCACCTACCGGGTCGATCCGGATAGCGGTTACGTGCGCAGGATACAGGACACCATTGCCGACAACGCTGCCGGCGCCGGCGTCATCATGGGAGAACAGCGCATTAAACCCGGCAATATGGACCTGCGCTGGTGCGGCGCCCTGCTTTACCGCAACGGTGTGGTGGAAGAGACCGGCCTGGCCGCGGGTGTGCTGGATCATCCTGCCAACGGGATAGCCTGGATCGCAAAACGCTTTACGCCCCACGGTATCGCGCTGGAACCCGGCCAGGTGCTGCTGTCCGGTTCGTTTACCCGGCCAGTCATCGCCAGCCCGGGTGATGTGTTCCGTGCCGATTACGGCAACCTGGGAAGTATCGATTGCCGCTTCACGTAAAAAAAGGGGACAGATTTATTTTTCGGAATAATGAGGCACATGTTAGTGTGATGGAGGAAACATAAATCTGTCCCCTTTTTTGAATATCCGTTGTCATCTGTGGTAGACACTAAATATTAATCCAGGAGATGAAAATGGAATTACCCATTAACCGCCTGAAACAGGCCCTGGCAGCCGGCCGCACGCAATACGGCCTGTGGCTGGGTTTGCCGGACACCACCTGCGCCGAGATCTGTGCCGGGGCTGGCTTTGACTGGCTGGTCATCGACGCGGAGCACGGTCCATTCGACCTGCCTGCGGTACTCAGCCATTTACAGGCCATCGCAGCCTACGACGTTGCGGCCGCCGTGCGTCCGGTATCGGATGATCGCAATGTATTGAAACAACTCCTGGATACGGGCGCACAGACCCTGGTGGTGCCGATGGTCGAATCAGCCGAACAGGCGGCAGAACTGGTCCGGTCGGTGCGCTACCCGCCTGCCGGTGTGCGCGGTCTCGGTACATCCCTGGCAAGGGCGGCGCGCTGGGCCAGGATACCCGGATACCTGCACAAGGCGAACGAGCAGATCTGCCTGTTCGTACAGGTTGAGACCCTGCGCGCGGTACAGGCGTTACCCGGCATACTGCAAGTCAGCGGTGTTGACGGCGTATTTATCGGACCGTCCGACTTGTCAGCTTCCATGGGGCATACCGGCAACGCCCGCCACCCGGACGTCGTCAAGGTGATCCGGGATATCCTGCACAAGACCCGCGCGGCAGGCAAGGCAGCGGGCATACTCGTCCTTGACCCGGCCCAGGCACAGGAATACCGGGACTGCGGCGCCAACATGATCGGCATCGGCACGGATACCTTGCTGCTCGCCAACAGCGCGCAGCGTCTTGCCGGCAGCGTCAGAGATGAAAAAGATCAGGATTAATACCGATGGAACGTTGCGGGTGGCTACAGTCGATGAGCGGGCCTGTCTCCACCTGGACGGCAGGACAATGGCGCTGGCAGAGACCAGGTTGCTGCCCGTTACCGATCAACCGGTCATCTGCGTCGCGCTGAATTACGCTGATCATTACGCCCGACTCGAACACACATTTCATCAACCTCCGCACCAACAGCCGCCGCGCCAACCCGTATTTTTCATCAAACCCCCGAATACGCTGGCGGGACACTTGAGTGACGTGCCGTACCCGGACGCCGTTGACCATATATACACCGGTGCGGGCCTGGCTTTCGTGATCGGCCGGCGGGCTTCCCGGGTCGACCGGGAGCAGGGGTTGGACTATGTCAGCGGCTATACCATCTTCAATGATTTCAGCCTTGCCGAGGAAAGCTACCTGAGGCCGCCCATCGCCGGCAAGTGCCATGACGGCTTCGGTCCGGCAGGGCCCTATATCGTTGACCGGGGCGAAATCACCGATCCCCATAACCTCACGATCTCGACATATGTGAACGGAGAACCGCGGCAAACTGCCAGTACGGCGGACCTGAGGGTCCCCATCCCCGCCATCATCGAGTCCCTGACCGAATTTATGACTCTGTCCCAGGGCATGGTGGTCGTGAGCGGTTTTCCCGACGGGCGGGTTGCGGTGAAGCCGGGGGATGAGGTCAGGGTCGAGATAGAACAGATTGGTTCGTTGGTGAATCATGTTGTAGCAGCAACGGAATTTTACTCCTGACACGGTCCAAACCCATCCATAGCTATGTGGCCCCCATGATTTGAATATAAGATGAAAACGGCAAGAGTGAAAATTGATAACCGGGTAGAGTTGGTGGGCGTGAACGACGATTACAGCGTTGTCGGCGCGGACGGCAGGACCTGGCAGGAGGATGAAGTGACGTGGCTGCCGCCGCAGCACGGTACCGTGTTCGCGCTGGGATTGAATTACGCCGACCATGCGTCCGAACTGGCATTCAAGGCGCCCAAGGAGCCCCTGGTTTTTTTGAAAACGCCCAATACGTTTGTCGGGCACAGGCAGCGCAGCTACCGGCCCGACCATGTCGATTACATGCACTACGAGGCGGAACTGGTCGCCGTGATCGGGACCACGGCGCGTAAGGTGAGACAGCAGGATGCCATGGATTACGTGGCCGGTTATACCCTGTGCAACGATTACGCGGTGCGGGATTACCTGGAAAACTATTACCGGCCGAACCTGCGGGTCAAGTGCCGGGATTCATTGTCCCCGTTAGGGCCGTATGTCATTGGCCGGGACGACATTGGCGACCCCCACGATTTGAGGCTCCGCACCCGGGTCAACGGGGAGGTGCGGCAGGAAGGGACGACTGCCGACATGTTATTCAGGATCCCTTTTTTAATCGAATACCTGTCCGCATTCATGACCCTGCAAGCGGGGGACATGATATCGACCGGCACGCCGAAAGGACTCGCGGACGTGCAACCGGGAGATGAGGTGGTGATTGAAGTTGAACAAGTGGGTCGTTTGATCAATTATGTGGTCAGCGAGCGGGAGTATTTCAGTGGCCAGGGATCAGGGGCTGGGGATTATTGAAAACTGGGTAACTGTAAGAATTGATGACCAGACAATTAGAAGAAAACCTGAAAAAGGCCGAAGGCTATTTACAGCGCTTCAGGGAGAACGTCAGCGCGCACTATATTAACGGAGAAGCATGTCCGGCCGTTTCCAGTGAGACTTTTGAGAACCTGACGCCGGCGGATAATACCTCGCTCGGACTCGTTGCCGCAGGTTCGGCTGCCGATGTCGACCACGCCTGCCGGGCTGCCCAGGAAGCCTTTCCCGGCTGGTCCCGTACCTCCGGGAAAGATCGCAGGAAAATCCTCAACCGCTTTGCCGGCCTGGTCGAACAGCGGGCCGAGGAGATTGCCCTGGTGGAAAGCATGGACTGCGGCCAGCCGATCCGCTTCATGCGCGCGGCCGCGGCGCGCGGCGCCGATAACTTCCGTTTCTTCGCCGACAAGGCGCCGGAGGCCGGCAACGGCCTGTCATTGCACCAGGATGAACACCTTAATTACACGAAACGGACACCCATCGGGCCGGTAGGCGTGATCACGCCGTGGAATACGCCGTTCATGTTGTCTACCTGGAAGATCGCGCCGGCCTTGGCCGCCGGGTGCACCGTGGTGCACAAGCCGGCGGAATTCAGCCCCCTGTCAGCCATGATCCTGGCGGAAATAAGCAGCGAGGCCGGCTTGCCGGACGGGGTATGGAACACCGTCAACGGCTTCGGTGAGGTTGCCGGTAAAGCGTTGACCGAGCATCCTGCCATCAAGGCCATCGGGTTCGTGGGAGAAACGGTGACCGGAACCCACATCATGCGCCAGGCCGCGGCCACACTGAAAAGAATACACGTGGAACTGGGCGGCAAGAACCCTGTTATCGTATTTGACGACACAGATTTCGACCGGGCCCTGGATGCGGTCGTATTCATGATCTACAGCCTGAACGGTCAACGCTGTACCTCCAGCAGCCGCCTGCTGATACAACACGGTATCGCTGACCGGTTCCTGGCTGCGCTGGAACAGCGGGTTAACAGTATCAGGGTGGGTCACCCGCTGGATCCAGCCACCGAGATAGGGCCGCTGATCCATCCGAGCCACCTGGAAAAGGTGCTGGGTTACGTGGATGCGGCACGGCAGGAGCACGCGACGCTTGCCGCGGGGGGCGTATTGGTGAATGAACTCGGCCCCGGCAATTATCTCCGGCCCACCCTGTTTACCGGCGCAACCAGCGAGATGAAGATCGCGCGGGAAGAGATCTTCGGCCCGGTACTGACGGTGATCCCCTTTGCCACGGAACAGGACGCGGTAACCCTGGCCAATGATACCCCGTACGGTCTGGCAGGTTATGTCTGGACCGCTGACTCCGGGCGCGGTATCCGCATGGCGGAGGCCCTGGAAGCGGGCATGGTCTGGGTGAATTCGGAGAATAACCGCAACCTACCGTCGCCATTCGGCGGGATGAAGCAGAGCGGGATCGGTCGGGATGGTGGTGACTACAGTTTTGATTTTTATATGGAAACCAAAAACATCTGTATCGCACATGGGACGCACAGGATTCCTGTGCTTGGTAGGTAGGGTACAGGTTTGAATATGCATTTTAAGACACGCTGTGAATACATCCCTGTACGCTTGGTCCATCCGCTGTCCCTGCGGATGACAGTCTTAAAATGCACATCCAAACCTGTCGGCATCCTGCGATTACTGGTTCCTGGTCAGGCTGTGGAGGAAAGGATGGGTGCGTTCTTGAAAATGCTATGCCAACCTGTCGGTATTCTGTGATTACGGGTTTCCAGTCTGGCTGGGGAGGGAAGTATGGGTGAAATCGTATTAGCCGCAAAGATTACGCATGTGCCGTCGATGTACCTGTCGGAGTTGCCCGGGCCGCACCAGGGATGCCGGGAGGATGCCATTGAAGGCCACCGGGAGCTTAGCCGGCGGGCGCGGGAGCGGGGCGCGGATACGGCGCTGGTGTTTGACGTGCACTGGCTGGTGAACAGCGGTTACCACATTAACAGCGGCGAACATTTCGAGGGGGTGTATACCAGCCATGAACTGCCCCATTTCATCAAGGACATGGCCTATGAGTATGACGGCAACCCCGCCCTGGGCGACCTGGTTGCCGAGTGCGCCAATGCCCGGGGGATCAATACCCGGTCACACCACATCGAGAGCCTGGCGCTTGAGTACGGCACCCTGGTGCCGATGCGCTACATGAACCAGGACCGGCATTTCAAGGTGGTCTCCGTCGCGGCCTGGTGCGCCTGGCACGACCTGAACGATTCCAGGGTCTTCGGCGAGGCGGTGAGGACCGCCATAGAAAAAAGCGACAGTAAGGTCATGGTGTTGGCCAGCGGGTCCTTATCGCACCGTTTCAACGACAACTCCAACGCCGGCGACAGGATATTCCAGATCAGCGACGAATTTTACCAGCAGACGGACCTGCGCGTGGTGGATTTATGGAAACAGGGAGATTTCAAGACGTTTACGGAAATGTTCCACGAGTACGCCTACCGCTGTCATGGCGAGGGCTGGATGCACGACACCGCGATGTTGCTGGGCATGCTGGGCTGGGACGCCTACGACAGACCGGTGGAAATCATCAGTGATTATTTCCCCAGTTCCGGCACCGGCCAGATCAACGCGGAATTTCCGGTAATCTGAGGATATTGATATGCCCCATTTCATCCTGGAGTATTCAGCCAATATCAAGGACGACCTGGACCTGGACGGGTTATTCAGGTCCCTGCATGAAACCGCGCTGGAGACCGGTGTCTTTCCCCTGGGCGGTATCCGCTTTCGCGCCGTTCGTTGCGATGATTACCTGATCGCCGACGCCGACCCGCAAAACGCCTTTGTGCATTTAACCGCCAAAATAGGCCGCAGGCGGGAGCCTGACGTCAGGCAGTCTGTCGCTGAGAAGATATTCGATACCCTGGTCGAATACCTGGATTCCCTCTACCGGCAACGGCCGTTGGCCATCTCGTTCGAACTGACCGAACTGGCCATGGGGCTGAGTTTCAGAAAGAACAACATCCACGAGAAGATAAAGCAGAAGCAAAGCGCAGATCAGGCCCAGTAAACCGCCAGACCGTCATTCCTGTAAAAATCAAAACGCCGCCCCGGGCGGCGCATTGAATTATTTTACCGCCCTGAAATTAACCCAGTAACCGGTGCGCCAGCCCGTATCGACATGGCGGAAGCCGGCGGAGTGTAACCAGGCTTTCTGATCGGTATAATCGTCAGGCCAGTCGTAAGCGTCATGATGTTCGGCCATCCACGCCCATTTTTCACCATCGGGATAGCTGGCATTGATGAACGTCCGCCATTCCCCGACCAGTCGTGTGTGTTCAGCGGAATTCTTTTTGACCATCATATCCGAGCAGGTGAAAATACCTCCCTGTTTCAGCGCATTGCAGAGCAGGGGAAAAATCCACTGTTTTTCCCCACTGTCGAGGTGGTGCAGGCTGAAATTTGCTGCAATAAGATCAAAATAGTCCTCGGGGAAGGTATAATCCCGGAAGTAACTCCTGACGCAGTTCATATTTATGCCGGAAAATCTTTCCCGGCATATGGCCAGCATGTCCGGCGAGACATCCAGCAAGGTATATTCGGCGTCGGGAAATTTTTCCAGAAGCAGGGCTGTCACATTGCCGTTGCCGCACCCCAGGTCCAGGATTTTAGCCGCAGAAAAGCTGTCCGGCAGGCATTCACTGAGACTGGACAGCAACCGCAGGTAATGCGGGACAATGCGGATGATATCTTCCGTATAGTTATCGGAGAACCGGTCAAACTCGTCGGCAAGGGTTGCTTTAATTTTCATCATGGTATTTTACCCGATTAGTACACACTGATATGTCTTTGCTTGAACCGGTTGCAATCCTGATCGTATTCGGGTCGTTTTTTTCATCATTCATCAGCGCGACCTTTGCGGTGGGGGGCGGCTTCATCATGCTTGCCATCCTCTCCAGCGCATTGCCGATTACCTCGGCGGTGCCGCTGCACAGCTGGATGATGCTGGGCCTGTCGCTGGGCAGGTTCTGGTATTTCCGCAAGGATATAAACTGGCCCATCGTATTACCGTTTATACTGGGCGCCTGTATCGGTGTGTTTGCCGGGGGCCGGGTCTATTTTGACCTTTCGGAATTTCTGTTGAGCCTGGTTATCGGCTTGTTGATCCTGGGCGCGGTGTGGATGCCGCAACGGGTAAGGTGGGGGTCGCAGCTACCCACGCCGTTTTTCTGGGTCGGCATTATCCATTCCTTCATATCGACCCTGTTTTCCTTTGGCGGGCTGTATCAGCCGCTGATGCTGCGCGCAGCATTAACCAAGCTGCAAATCGTGGGGACACTGGCTGCGGGCCTGTTGCTCATGAACCTGCTCAAGCTGGGCGCATACAGTTATTACGGGTTTGATTACGGCCCCTATTTCGGCGTCATCCTGGCCGCTGTCCTGGTCGCCATCCCCGGCGCTTTCCTGGGGAAAAAGGTATTGCATCGAATCTCCGAAGACAGGTTCCGGCTCATATTCAAGATCATCATGACATGCTTTGCCCTGAGACTATTGTACAGGGCCTGGATTCTCCTCTGAGACCGGCCTGCCGGCGACCAGCCAGTAACCGTATCCCATCAGGATTGCTCCGGAGCAGGCATTGCCCAGCGTCACCCAGACCAGATTGCGAACTGCCCCGGCCAACGAAATGCCCGCGCCATGTTCTGACAACAAGGCGACTGAGAACAGGGTCATATTGGCAACGGAGTGCTCAAAACCGGCAGCAATAAAAGCGAACAGGCACCAGAAGATGATGATGCACTTCGCGGCGTCGTCATCAGTTCGCGCCGCGCCCCAGATCGCAAGGCAGACCAACCAGTTACACAGCACGGCGCGCATGAACAACTCCATGCCCGGGGCCGTCATTTTCTTCAGCGCGACGGTATGGATCAGGTCCTGGCCTCCGTCCTGAAGCACCACGCCACCACCGCCGAGCACAAATAACAGACCGAGCAGCGCCGATCCGAGCAGGTTGCCGGACCAGGTAGTGCCCCATGCGCGCGCCAGGTCGCCGGTCCTGATCCTGCCGGTCAAACGCCCTATGGTCATGTACATCGCATGGCCTGTGAACAGTTCCGACCCGGCAAAGATAACCAGCGTCAGCGCGATTCCGAAGCTGACACCCATCACCAGGTTGCGAATTGCCGGATCCGCCGTCTGCCCGACCGAAAAAATCAACAATATACCCATCCCGACGTAAACTCCGGCCATCATTGAGGCTACCCAGAAACCAGGCGGATTGCTGGAAAGGAATCGGGTTTTCAGCGCGGCAAGCTCGGCGAATTCATTGATCGTATTATCAGGTTTCATGATTAAGGAACCTCTGATAAAAACAGAGGTTCCTACGGTACAGGGATGTGCCGTCAAAATCAATGATAGTATGTCATTGATTTTGCGAGGGAAACAAAAATCGCATTTTTGTTTTCACTCGCTACATCCTGGTAGCTCGCCGCAAGGCGGCAACAAGTTGTGCAAATCGGCTATCCTGCCGATTTGTGCGTACTCTGACAAGTCCTGGACGGACTTGAGCAGAGCTTCCTTAATTCCTCAAATCACGGTAATCTGGCTGGATTTGCAACTGACCCATACCGTGGCGCCAAGTTGCAGGTTCAACTCTTCCATTGCCGTGCGGGTGATCACGGCGTTGAACACCACGTCCGATTTTATCTTCAGGTGGATTTCTCCATTGACCGCGCTCATTGCCGTCACAGTACCGGAAAAGTTATTGCGCATGCTGGATGACAGGCGCTCGGGGGAAATAACGAGATGCCTTGGATCGATGAACAGTTTATGGCCGGACCTGACGCTTTCCGGTACCGAAAAGCGTGCCTTGCCGCTGGTGAACGTGTTGCCGTTCACGTCCACCGTTCCGCTGAACAGGTTCCCGGACGAAACAGGATGTATGCGGCCGTTGATCAGGTTGAGAATATTATCGGACAACGACAGCGCCCGCAGCCGGTCATGGGTGCTGAACAGTATCGTTTTCGACCGGTTCGCCCGTTGCGCGGCGATCCACTCCTCAATGTCGTGGACGGTCACCTCATCCAGGTAGGTGAACGGTTCATCCATGATAACCACCTCCGGTTGCAAAGCCAGGGCGCGGGCCAGCGCAACTTTCTGTATTTCACCACCTGACAGCTTGCCGGCGTCCCGGTCCAGCAGCGTCGCCAGGCCCAGTTCACCGGCAACGGTATTAACCGCAGCATTGATGGCGGCATGGGTTTCACCGCGGAATTTCAGCCCCAGGCCGATGTTGTCCCGGACCGACATCTTCATCAGGTAGGGTTTTTGCTGTACGTAGCCGACCTGGCGCCGCAGCAGGGCGGCAGTTATCCCGGCGGTCGGTTTGCCGCGCAACAGTATCCTGCCGGTATCGGGTTTGCGCAGGAAGGCCAGGATGTCGAACAGCGTGCTTTTACCGGAACCGTTGGGTCCGACCACTGCCGTTACCCGGTTGCGGCCGATGAGAAGTTCATCCAGGTCCAGTACATTCCGTGCGGAATAGGAAAACGTCAGGTCGGAGATTTTGTATAGGTGCTCCATCAGCCCATGGCCTGGAAACGCTGTACGATGAAATTCACCAGGAAGGCCGTAACCAGCAATAATATTCCCAGGGCCAGGGCGAACTCGAATTCACCCTTGCTGGTCTCCAGCGCAATTGCCGTTGTCATGGTGCGGGTAAAACCTTCGATGTTGCCACCCAGCATCATGGCAATGCCTACCTCGCCTATGGCCCGGCCGAAGCCGGCGACCATGGCGGCCGCCAGGGCAAACTTCACCTCGTTCACGTACATAATCCCCTGTTGCAGGGTGGATGCACCCAGGGCCTGGCTGGTGGGGAGCAGGCGCGGGTCGGCGCTGGACGCCGCGGCGATGGAGAGGTTCCAGATGATCGGTAATATCAACACTGTCTGGCCGATGATGATGGCGCCGGTTGTGTACAGCAGGCCCAGGTCGCCCAGGACTCCCTTCCGGGTCAGCACGCCGTATAACAACAGGCCTACCACCACCGTCGGCAGGGCCATCAGGGTATTCAGTGTCTGTTGCAGCAGGCGCTTGCCCGGAAAGTCCCGCAGCACCACCATGATACCCAGGGGGATGCCGGCCAGCGCGGCCAGCGTGACCGCCACAACGGAAATGTGTAACGAGGTCCAGACTACCGTGTAGACTTCCCGGTCAAAACTGAATATGAGTGACAGCGCCGCGCCGGCCGCCGCGGAAAAATAATCCATCCGGCCCGGCCTAGCCCGCCGCGAGGCCCACTATCGCCAGCAGTAGCGCAGCCAGCGCCAGGAAGAAAGCAAAACCGGAACGCTGCTGTTCCCGCTGCAGCGAACCGGCCAGCGCCTCGTTCTGGCGGGCCAGTTGCTCGATGAGTTTGATCTGCTCGACGCTGGCTTCATCCATTGCATCCAGGCGCGCCTCCAGCCTGTCGATGACCTGTTCCAGGTTGTCCGCCGTGACCGGGAGTTTTTCGGTGCGAGCGGGGGCATCCTGGTTCCGCTCCTTGATCAAATCGATTAGTTTGCCTGCGCCCTGAATGATCAGGGGGGCGGAATTGAGCAGTGTTTTGATGGTAAACGGGTTCATGAGTTTTTTAATCACTGTAGTATTCGCGTGCCGATATAGCGCGTCCGCGCTTGAAAAATTCTATCTCATCCCCATTTTTTCTACCAGTAACACTTTTTACTCGCATATATAAATCTGGAGGTGAAACATGGTCAGATTATTTACAAGTCCCATTGACGGTCTATTGACCCTGCAAAAAGCGTTGTCGGACACGATGACGAGCGACTGGTTCGGATCAGGACTCAGCAGCCGCGGCGGGTTTCCACCGATCAACATATTCCAGGCGGACGGCGAATACGCAATTATTGCGGAACTGCCCGGGGTCAATCGTGAGGATATTGATGTCGACGTCCAGCGCAACCGCGTCAGGATTTCAGGAAAAAAGCAGGTGGACTACGGAGAGGGATCAAGCGTACACCGGCGCGAGCGGCAAACGGGCGCGTTCGACCGTACCTTCGCCACGCCGTTTGAGATAGACGCAGAGCGGGTCAATGCAGAATACCATGACGGTATACTGGCTTTGTCCCTGCCGCGGGCCGAGCAGGACAAGCCCCGTTCCATCAATATTTCCTGAACTATTCAAGCGAACATTCAGCCATTCACAGGCAGGAGGTTATCATGTCAAAGAATCAAGATTTAACTCCCCAGGAGAAGAAAGAACTGGATGCAAAGGAAGAGAAGACCTATGCCGGAAAATTCTATCTGCCCGGCACGGATATCTTCGAGACCGGTGATGCGATCACCATGGCGCTGGAAATGCCCGGTGTCAGCAAGGAAAATATCGATATCAAACTGGAGCAGCGCCAGCTTTCGATCCAGGGCCATATCGATTTCGATAATTACGAAAACTTCAAGCCGGTCTATACGGAATATAACGTCGGCCACTACAGCCGCAGTTTTAACCTGTCCAGTGAGGTCGACACGGATAATATCAAGGCCAGTGTTGCCGACGGCGTATTGACCCTGATGTTGCCGAAAGCGAAGGAAACCCGGCTCAGGAAGATCCAGGTCCACTGACGGACGCGTTGTCTGCCGGCGCAACAAAGAGCGGGGACGGATTTTAAATCCGTCCCCCATCCCACTATGCTGCGCCGTTTAATTATTTCACAAAGGATATCCGTTTATCCGTACAATAACCGGTAAATGTCAAACCGATCCGAGATTCTCCGCCTTAAATCATTCATCTCCCGGCATATCATCGGCCAGCACACGCTGGTGGACAGGCTGCTGCTGGCGTTGCTGGCTGATGGTCATTTACTGGTCGAGGGCGCGCCGGGCCTGGCCAAGACCCGGGCCATCAAGGTCCTGGGTGACGGCGTCGAAGCGGATTTTCACCGGGTTCAATTCACCCCTGACCTGCTGCCTGCCGACTTGACCGGCACCGAGATCTACCGCCCCCAGGACGGTACTTTCCAGTTCCAGCGCGGGCCGCTGTTTCATAACCTGATCCTGGCGGACGAAGTAAACCGGGCGCCGGCAAAAGTCCAGTCGGCGTTGCTCGAAGCAATGGCCGAGAGGCAGATTACCGTCGGCAGGGAAACCTACCCGTTGCCGCAACTTTACCTGGTCATGGCAACGCAGAACCCGATCGAGCAGGAAGGCACTTACCCGTTACCGGAGGCGCAGCTTGACCGGTTTCTGTTGCACGTCCGTATCACCTACCCGGAGGCGGAAGATGAACTGGCAATCCTGGGACTGGCCCGGCAGGAAGCCCGGCAGGGGTATGACCCGGCGCAACTGTCACCGGTGACCCAGGAAGCCGTGTTTGCTGCCCGCAACGAAGCGCTGGACACCTACATGGCCGCGAACCTCGAGCAATACCTGATCCAGCTGGTGCTGGCGACCCGCAGTCCCGGCGCTTATGGCGACGACCTAGCCCAGTGGCTGCAATACGGGGCCAGCCCGCGCGCAACCATCGCCCTGGACCGTTGCGCCCGGGTGCACGCGTGGCTGAATGACCGGGATTTTGTCGGGCCGGAGGACGTGCAGGCGGTGGTCTACGACGTTCTGCGCCACCGCCTGATATTGAACTATGAAGCGGAAGCCGAAGGGATCACCACGGACCACGTGATCGGTGAACTGATTACCCGCATCGCAGTACCCTGAGGGCAGTATGCAGGCCAACATCTCCAGCGCCGTTACTGATCCGGTCCGGGTTTCCGTACCGGCCCTGGTCGGATTGAACCGGGCGGCCGCCTCGATCCGCCTGGGCAGCGGCAGGATATTCTCCAGGCAGGGCGGTGACTACCAGTCCCCTTTCCGTGGCAGGGGAATGGAGTTTGATGAATCGAGGCTATACCAGCCGGGAGATGATATCCGCAATATAGATTGGCGCGTGACGGCCAGAACCGGCAAGACCCATACGAAACTTTTTCGGGAGGAACGCGAACGCCCGGTATTTGTCTGGATCGACCTGCGCAGGGCCATGCACTTCGCGACGCGCGGCAGGTATAAATCGGTCCTGGCCGCAGAACTGGCCGCATTGATCGGTTGGAGCGCACTGCATAACGGCGACCGGGTAGGGGGAGTGGTGTTTTCCGAAGAGGAACACCATGAGTTGAGACCCCAGCGCGGCAAGACTGCGGTATTGCGCCTGATCAACAGGATAGTCAAGGACGCCGGCTGGTCACATCCGGCGCTTTCCACAAACGGCAGACAGTCCCTTGAACATGCCTTGCAGCGCCTGCGGCGCGTCGCCAGGCCGGGCAGCCTGATATTTTTAATCAGTGACTTCCGGCGCCTGGACGCCCAGGCTGAGATAACGCTGACCAGATTGTCCCGGCATAACGAGGTCGCCATGTTGTTTGTTTATGACCAGCTTGAACAGGCATTGCCTCCGCCCGGGCGTTACAAGGTCAGTGACGGCGCCAGGGAGTTCCTGGTGGATAGCTCGGATAATCACCGGGTCAGGGAATACCGGCAGCAGTTCCGGGCGCGCCTGGGCCGGTTACAGCAGCTGTCCAGGTCAAACCGGATGATCTTGCTCCCGTGCAGAACCGATGCCGAACCGCTGCAACTGTTGCTCAGCGGCCTGAAATCCGGGGCAGGGGACGGGATTCGGGAACCATAGAGTATCCGGGAAATGCAGGCTGGTACATTGAACACGGATCCGGCAGCCTTGCCGCTCAGGGAAATCCACCTGCCGGACGCTGTCGGCTGGTGGCCCCCGGCGCCCGGATGGTGGATTTTGCCGATCCTCGTTTTACTTGCCGCAGGCATAATCTGGTATAGCCGGCTCCTGTACAAGCGGCGCAGGTATTCCGCCATTAACATGGCAAGAAAGGAACTGGTCCGGATCAAATCCCGCTATGCCGTTGACCGCGATGCCGGACACTGCGTCCGGTCCGTTTCCGGGTTATTGAGGCGTCTTTGCATCAGTGTTTTCCCAAGGGCCGAGAGCGCCGGGTTGACCGGCGCCGAATGGCTGGCATTTTTGCAGTCAGGTAACAGGCATTCCGCCTCTATTCGTCATACCGGACAGGGATTGTCCGGTATCCAGTCACAGGGAAGTAGATCTGGTATCCAGTCACAGGAAGGTGAACTTGGTGGCCGGGAACAGTGTCCGAAAAATAAGGAACCGGGCGTGGACGGCGTTATGCCGGAGAACATCGGCAGGTTATTGCTCGAAGCGCCGTACCGCCGGCAGGTCGCCCGTGAAGAAGTTGAAGACCTCATGGGCTTTTGCTCGGACTGGATCGAATCCGTAGCCCGGAATTCCCGTCAGGTGATGCGATGATAGGATTTGAATGGCCCTGGCTGGCGCTGATACTGCCGTTGCCGTACTTCGTTTACCGCTACGCGCGGCCCTTCAATGTTGCCATGAGTTCCGCCCTGCGGGTCCCGTTCCTGGATGACTTTGCCGAGGCTGAACCTGACATCAGGCGCAAATCCCGGCCCTGGCCGTTATGGATTGCAATATTTGCCTGGTGCCTGCTGGTTGTCTCCGCCATGCGGCCGCAATGGCTGGGTGACCTGGTCGATATCCCCGTAACCGGCCGGGAACTGATGCTGGCGGTTGACCTGTCCGGCAGCATGGAGCAGCAGGACTTCTCCCTCGGTGGCAGGCGCATTGACCGACTTGCCGCGACGAAACTGGTCGCCGGTGATTTTATCGAACGCCGTGTCGGCGATCGGATCGGCCTGATCCTGTTCGGTGAGCAGGCTTACCTGCAGGCGCCCCTGACATTCGATCGTGAAACGGTCAGGACCTTGTTGTCCGAGGCCGTGATCGGGCTTGCCGGCAAAGCGACCGCCATCGGCGATGCCATCGGCCTGGCGGTAAAACGCCTGCGCGAGCGGGATGAAAGCCAGCGTGTGCTGGTCCTGTTGACGGACGGCGCGAATACGGCCGGCGTCGTAGACCCGCTTTCCGCGGCACAACTGGCGAGCCGGGAAGGATTGAAGATATACAGCATCGGCATCGGCGCGACTGAACTGGTCGAACGCAGCCTGTTCGGCGCCAGGAAGATTAACCCGTCGGCGGACCTTGACGAGGCCGCCCTGAAGGAGATCGCCAACCTGACCGGCGGCGCCTATTTTCGCGCCCGCGACCTGGGTGAACTGGAGCAGGTGTATGCGCTGATCGATGAACTGGAACCCGTTGAACAGGACCCGAAAAAGTTCAGGCCGCAGATATCCCTGTATTACTGGCCCCTGGCCGCGGCGCTGTTGCTGGGTGCCCTGTTGACCCTGATGTACAGGGGGGGTCAGGCCGCAGATCAACTACGACCGGCCGGTTTGGGACAGATCCCGGGTCTGTCCCCTGCAACTATGCGGTTGCCCTGAGTTGAATAAATGATTGACCTGGAATTATTTCATTTTTTACGGCCGCAGTGGTTTTTTGCCGTGCTACCCCTGGGGTTGCTGACCTGGTTCCTGTTTTTCAGGAAGGGTGCGCAGAGCAACTGGGAAGCGCTGGTCGATGAACCGTTATTGCCGCATATATTGATCAGGGGCGTACGCAGGAACCGGCGTTTTGCACTTCTGTCGACGGCCGCAGGCGGGTTGCTGGGAATTGTTGCACTGGCGGGTCCGGTCTGGGAGAAACTGCCGCAACCCGTGTTTACCACCCACGATGCCCTGGTTATCGCCCTGGACCTCACACGTTCCATGGAAGCCGCCGACGTGTCGCCCAGCAGGCTGGAACGGGCCCGCTACAAGATCAGGGACATCCTGGACCAGCGTCATGAAGGCCAGACGGCTTTGCTGGTCTATGCCGGGCAAGCCTTTACGGTCACGCCGCTGACCGACGATAGCGAGACCATCAAGTCGCAGTTGAACGCCCTGGACAGCAATATCATGCCGGTGGCAGGCAATCGAACCGACCGGGCGCTGGAGCGGGCGCTGGAACTGCTCAAGCAGGCCGGCATGAGACGCGGCCACGTCCTGCTGATTACCGATGAGGCGGACCCGGACCGGGCGGGAGTAAGCGTGCGCCGCTTGCGTAACGAGGGCTACCGGCTCTCCGTATTGGGCGTCGGCACGCGCCACGGTGCGCCTGTGTTATTGCCTGATGGCGGTTTCCTGCAGGGGAAAGACGGTGAGATCGTGATACCCGTCCTGGATGAGAGCGCATTGCGCCGGCTTGCAGCGGCAGGCGGCGGCATGTACGTGCGTTTGACAAAAGACGACCGGGACACCAGGTTGTTGACCGACAATTTCTCCGCCGCCCGGACCGACGCCGGGCAGGCCGGTAGCGGGACAACGGCGGATGTCTGGCGCGAACAGGGGCCGTGGTTGGTTTTGTGCCTGCTTCCCCTGGCTGCCTTGCTGTTCCGGCGCGGTTATATCTTCGTACTGGCGGCAGTGCTGCTTGCTCCGGCGGACCCGGCTCACGCATTGGACTGGGAGGATCTGTGGTCACGCAAGGATCAGCGTGGACAGCGGGCGATGGATGAGCGGGATTATGAAGCGGCGGCTGAGTGGTTTGATGACCCCGCCTGGAAAGCGGCAGCGCAACATCGCGCCGGCAATTACCAGGCGGCCGTCGATAACCTGGAAAAACTCGATGACGCGCAAAGCAACTACAACAGGGGAAACTCACTGGCCCGCCTGGGACGATACCATGAGGCCATCGCCGCGTATGACCGGACCCTGGCCGAACTGCCGGACCATGCCGATGCAAAATTCAACCGGGAATTACTGGAACAGGAACTGGAACGGCAGCAGTCGCAGCAGCAGCCACAGGACAGGGAGCAGCAACAGGACGGGGAACAGCAACAGGAGCAGAAGCAGCAACAAGTGGGGGAACAACCGCAGGAGCGGCAACCCTCCCAATCCCCGCAGGCTGATGATCGGCAGGAACAGGCAAATCGTAATCAAACGTCCGAACAGGACCAAACAGAACGGGCGCAACAGCAGGAGCGAAAAGAACAGGGAAGACAGCAACAGGCTGAGCAACAAACCGCGCAAACTGACGACCTGAAAAGCGCTGAGGAACAACAGGCTACGGAACAATGGCTGCGGCGCATCCCCGACGACCCCTCAGGACTGCTCAGGAGGAAGTTCCTTTATCAATACCAGCAACGCAACTATGAAACCGATCGCAATGACCAGACCTGGTAAAGTCAACGCCATCATGCCTGTAGCAGCCACCATTCCTGCGCAAGCGGGAATCCAGGGGTATTCATGATTGCCGGCAGCTATAACCTGCTGTTCACGACAGTTGCCGTCCTGGCGTTGCTTCCCGGTTTCACCAAAGCCGCGACCATCACGGTCAAAACTGATCGCAACCCGGTCGTATTGCAGGAATCCTTCCAGATGGTATTTGAAGCTGCCGGAGACGTGGATGGCGATCCCGACTTCTCTCCGCTGGAAAAGGATTTCCAGGTACTGTCCACCAGCACCAGTACCAGCATGAGTATCGTCAACGCAAAAATTACCCGAACCAGGCAATGGCAGTTGACCCTGTTGCCGCTGACTGCCGGCAACGTGGTTATTCCCGCCATTTCTTTCGGCCGGGACAAGAGCCCGCAAACCTTGTTGACAGTCATAACGGGCGTAGCCGGTCTGCCGGGGCAGGCGTCACAGGACATCTTCCTGGACGTCAAGGTGACGCCTGAAGCGGCTTATGTCCAGGCCGAATTGATTTATACCGTAAAACTGTATCGCGCAGTCGCCACCTCCAATGAGACATTATCCGAGCCGGAACTGGGCCAGGGGAGTGCAATTATAGAAGTGCTGGATGCGGACAGGAGTTACGACGACTTCTTTCAAGGCAGGCGTTATGCGGTGTTCGAGAGACGTTACGGGATTTATCCCCAGGTCAGCGGGACCCTGTCGATCAAGCCTGTGCGGTTTCAGGCGCAGGTGTCGAACAGTTCACCCTTCAGCCTCGATCCTTTCGGAGCCAGGTCCAGGACGGTCGTAAGACAGTCGGAACCGGTGCAACTGGCGATCAAGCCGGTCCCCGGCAATTACCGGGGTGGACACTGGCTGCCTGCGGCTGACGTAAAAATCACCGAGAGGTGGTCAAAAAATCCGTTCGAGTTATTGCCCAATGAACCGGTGACCCGTACCGTCACGCTGACTGCCCAGGGTTTGACCGCCAGCCAGTTGCCGGAGATGCAGGAACAACTCCCCGCGGACTTCAAGCAGTACCCGGATATCCCGGTATTGGAAAATGGCCGGAGCGCTGACGGTATAACGGGGGTAAGACAGCAAAAGAACGCAATCATCCCGGCGCGGGCGGGCAACTATGTCCTGCCGGCAATCTCCCTGACCTGGTGGAATACCGGAACGCAGACCATGGAAAATGCGGTTTTACCCGAACGGCGCGTACAGGTAGCGGCGGCTGAAGCGGGGGCAGTTATCGAGGCGCCGGAGCTGCCTGCGCTCGATTTGGATACGGCGGCCCCCGGCCGGACGGTCCCGGACGCTGCACAGGCTGCCACAGCCGAACACACGGCCCCTCCCGTTGTATCGATCTGGCAATGGCTTACCTGCATCATGGCGCTGACCTGGGTCATCACCCTCGTATATCTACTGAAGAACAGAGGGCGTTCGCGGCCTGTGACCCCGCAGACGCATACGGGGGATGCCAACGAAGCGCTGAAAGCGCTGAAACGGGCTTGCCGGGAGAATGACCCGCAACGGGCAAAAGCGGCGTTGTTACGCTGGGCAGGGGCACGCACAAGCGCAACGCTGGTCACCAGCCTGGGTGACCTGGAACGACACAGCAGCGAGGCCCTGGCCGTGGAAATCCGCGCCCTGTCGCGCCGGCTTTATTCCCGCACGACAGACCCCTGGCGCGGCGAACCGTTATGGCAGGCATTCCTGCAGGAGCGCAAAACTGCCGATAAGGAATCATCCCCGGACAGCGGCGACCTTGAACCGTTGTTTCGACTGTGAGTATTCGGGAACCGGGGACAGGTTTAAACCTGTCCCCGGTTCATCACTCCCTACAGTTTGACAAACTTCATGGTCATCCTGTCGCTTTCGCCTATGGCGGTGTATTTTGCCCTGTCCTGCTCGCCCAGCCGGTACGAGGGAGGCAGGGTCCAGACGCCCTCAGGGTAATCTTTGGTGTCTTTCGGGTTGGCATTGATCTCCGATTTTTTCACCAGTTCAAAGCCCATGCCTTCCAGCAGTCCGATCAGGTAGCTTTCGGGCACGTAGCCGCGCTCAGCGGTTTCTTTGGCATTGCTCCCAGGTTCGGCCCGGTGCTGCACCACGCCCAGGGTCCCGCCGGGTTTGAGCACCCGGTAAAATGAACGGTAAATGTCTTCCACACCCCCGCGACGGATCCAGTTATGGGTATTGCGGAACGTCAGCACCATGTCGAAACTGGCATCCTCGAAGTTCTCCAGGTACGCCTCGCCCTGAAACACGCCGAGTACGACCTTACCGTATATCTCCGGTTCGCCGCCAAATTTTTCCGCCAGTTTGTTATGCATGCTGCGCAGGAACTCAACGGAATGCTCATGGCCGAAACTGGCGACCGCGAGCAGGCCGTCATCCTTCAGGTACGGGGCCAGTATCTCCGTGTACCAGCCGCCGCCGGGCAGGATTTCGAGCACGTGCATATCCGGCCTGATCCCGAACAGGGTCAAGGTCTCCCCGGGGTGCCGGTAGACATCCCTGGCAACGTTTCCCGCGGTCCGGTGTTCCGAGGCGATCGCCTTATCCAGCAGGCCGTCCTGCTGATCGGCATGACCTGCAAACGCCAGCGCCAGTAATATGAAAATGGTTAACCTGCTCATGATAGTTACTCCCGGGAAAATCAATGGGGTCAGACTCGATTGATTTTTACTCTGACCCCGAAAATCAGAGAATATCATGCTCCGTCATGATAAAATACCGGAATCGTTTGCAGCATCCGCCCAACGATATTCTACCAGGTCGATTTTATCATCCTCCGAGAAAACGATGCCCTCTGCTTCAAGCAATATCCGTTGCAGATGATGTCCCTCCGAGCCAGTACGCATGCTGATCCGGCCCTGGCTGTTGATAATCCTGTGCCAGGGAATGTTATTGTCTCCGGACAGGGCCGCCATGGCATAGCCTACCTGTCTGGCTGAGCATCTCCCTGCCAGCCCGGCTATCTGGCCGTAGGTGGCGACTTTTCCCTCCGGGACCCGGCGCACCCATGCATAGATCCTGTCATAAACGCGCATTTATCCTGTCTATCCGGGTTACCTGCACCTGGCAGTCGGCGTACCACCTGGCGCGCCCCAGTGCCTGGGCCGCCCGGTGTTCCGGGTGCGCTTTCCAGGCCTTGATGGCGGCGAGGCTTTCCCAGTAGGAAACAGTGAGCTCCCGGTTCCCCTCCATGCTGGTATGTTTGCCGATATAACCGGGTTGCTGTTCGACCAGTTCTGTCATGCGCTGTGCCGTGTCTGCATAGCCGGCCGTGTCGTCAGACATTTCTGCGGTGAAAATCACCGCGTAATAGCTGTCATCCCTGGTTTCCATGCGCGCGCAGCCGGCTCGCCGTTTCCGTAATTTTATGCCATGCCTGTTCGACGTGTTCCAGTTCGGTGTGGGACTGGCCGATACAGATGCGAATGACAAAGCGGTCGTTCAGCTTCGTATGGGTGAGGAAAATATCGCCGCTTTTGTTAAGTTCATCCAGAAGTTTCCTGTTGAGTTCGTCGCTGCCCCGGTGACGCAGGCAGACCAGGTTGAACGGCGCTGGCGCAACGATTTCGAAATGCTCATCAGCCTCGATCCACCCAACCAGTAACCGGGTCAGCTCGATATGCCGGCGTATATGGTATCGCAGGCCTTCCACACCGTAGTAGCGCAGTACGAACCAGAGCTTGAGCGCGCGGAAACGGCGGCCCAGCGGCACCTGCCAGTCGCGGTAATCAAACACCGCGCCGCTTTCCGTCGCCTCGTTGAGCAGGTATTCGGGCAGGATGGACAATGCATTGATCAACGCGCTGCGGTCCGCCACCCAGAAGCAACTGCAATCAAAATTGGTAAACATCCATTTATGGGGGTTGAAGCAATAACTGTCGGTGTATTCGATGCCGTCGTGGAGATAACGGTATTCGGGACAGATGACCGCGGTGCCGGACATGGCCGCGTCCACGTGGAACCACAGGCCTTCAGCGGCGCAGATCCTGCCGATCGCGGCAATGGGATCAAGTGCATTGGATGAGGTGGTGCCCAGTGTGGCGCAGACGAAGATGGGGCGCAAACCATCGGCCCTGTCGGCCTTGACCTGCGCGGCCAGTTTGCCGGCGTCCAGGGCAAAGTTCTCATCGACGCCGACCTGTCGCAGGTTGGCCCGCCCCAGGCCAGCTATGCCCATGGCTTTCTCCAGGGAGGAATGGGTTTGTGTGGAGCAGTATGCGACCTGTTTCCCGTCACAGCCTTCCCGGTTCGTACGCAGGCCGGAGTCCCGCTCCCGCGCCGCGAGCAGGGCGCACAGGATAGCGCTGGAAGCCGTGTCCTGGATCACGCCGCCGCCGCTGCCCTTTGAACGGTACCTGTCCGGTAATCCCAGCAGGTCTGCCAGCCAGTCCATTACCCGGGTTTCAAGCTCGGTACAGGCGGGACTGGTCGACCATAACATCCCCTGCACCCCGAGACCGGAGCACAGCAGGTCGCCCAGGATAGCCGGTCCTGAGGTATTGGCGGGGAAATAGGCATGGAAGTGCGGGGACTGCCAATGGGTGATTCCGGGCAGGATCTTGTCCTCAATATCCCGGAATATGTCGGTGAATTCCTCGCCCTGTACGGGTACGGCATCAGCCAGTGAAGCACCTGTCTCGCCCGGTTTTACCTGTGACTGAACGGGATAGCGGCCTGCATTTTCATAGTAATCCGCTATCCAGTCGATCACCTCCTTGCCGTAACGGCGGAAATCTTCCACCGGCATATGGTAACCCTGCTTACTCATCGGTGACGCAACCGAGCGAGGCTGACTTCACGCTCTTTATGTATTTGTACAGGGTACCGCGCGTCGCCTTGTACCGGGGCATGATCCAGTCCGCCTTGCGTTGCGCCAGTTCGTCATCGGTCAGGTCAACGTTTATCTGGTTATGCTCCGCATTGATCGTGATCATATCGCCGGTTTTAATCAAGGCAATGGGCCCGCCTTCCTGGGCTTCAGGCACCACGTGGCCGATGATAAAACCATGGGAACCGCCGGAAAACCGGCCGTCGGTGATCATGGCGACATCGTTGCCCAGTCCTGCGCCCATGAGGGCGGAAGTCGGGGTCAGCATTTCCGGCATCCCCGGCCCGCCCCTGGGACCTTCGTAACGGATCACGACCACGTCGCCTTTTTCAATCCGGTCCTGTTCCAGCGCCGCCAGCATGGCTTCTTCCGAGTCGAATACCCTGGCGGGGCCGCTGAACACTTCCCCTTCCTTGCCGGTGATCTTCGCCACCGCGCCGCCCGGCGCCAGGTTGCCCTTCAGGATGCGGATATGGCCGCTTGACTTGAACGGTTTGTCCAGCGGCCGCAGCACATCCTGCCCTTCACTCAACGCCGGCAAACCGGCCAGGTTTTCACCTATGGTCTTTCCCGTGACTGTCATGCAAGCGCCGTCGATCATGCCGTTTTCCAGCAGGAACTTCATCACCGCCGGTACGCCGCCGACCTTGTGCAGGTCCTCCATCACGTAGCGGCCGCTGGGTTTGAGGTCTGCCAGGTACGGGGTGCGGTCACTGACTGCCTGGAAGTCGTCGATACCCAGCGTCACGTCGACGGAGCGGGCCATGGCGATCAGGTGCAATACCGCGTTGGTTGAACCACCGAGCGCCGTAACGACAACCATGGCATTTTCGAATGCGGAGCGGGTCATGATGTCCCGCGGCTTGAGATCCAGTTCCAGGAGGTTTTTTATGGCCGCGCCGGCCTGGAGGCATTCATCCAGCTTGTGCGGGTCGACTGCGGGTGTGGAGGAACTGTAGGGTAACGACATGCCCAGCGCCTCAATCGCCGAGGCCATGGTATTGGCCGTGTACATGCCGCCGCACGCGCCCGGGCCGGGACAGGCTGAACGCACGATAGCGCTGCGGTTGTTGTTGTCGATCCGGCCCGATATGAACTCGCCGTAGCTCTGGAACGCGGAGATGACGTCCACTTTGTTGCCCTGGTGATACCCCGGTTTGATGGTGCCGCCGTAGATCATGAGGGCGGGGCGGTTGAGGCGGCCCATGGCCATGATGCAACCGGGCATGTTCTTGTCGCATCCCGGGATCGAGATATTGGCGTCATACCATTGGGCGTACATGATGGTTTCGATAGAATCCGCGATGAGATCCCGGGATTGCAGGGAAAAACTCATGCCCTCCGTACCCATGGATATGGCGTCGCTGACACCGACGGTGTTAAAGCGCATCCCCACCAGGTCCCTGGCCTCCACGCCTTCCTTGACCCTGGCCGCAAGGTCCAGCAGGTGCATGTTGCAGGTATTGCCCTCAAACCAGACACTGGCAATACCCACCTGGGGTTTGGCCATGTCCTGTTCGGTCATACCGGTACCGTAGAGCATGGCCTGTGAGGCGCCCTGTGATTTCTCCTGGGTTACCCTTGCGCTGTAACGATTTAGCTGCTCAGTCATTGTATTGTTCCTGTGCCTGTAGATTGGAGAACGAACATTAATATTGACGGTACATCCCGACCCCGCAGGAAACTGAGAATAAATACAGGTTTCCTGTATTATTTTCATCTGCGATAATCCCTGTCCCCGCATGCTTTAAGCAGGGATGCCTAACCTGCGGATAAATTATTATGACAACATGATAACACTACCTGCGTTCAAAGAGTCATTTGCCGCGCTGGTGGCAGCGCCTTCAGTAAGCAGCATAGACCCGCGCCATGACCAGAGTAATCTTCCCGTGGCGGACCTGCTGGCAAACTGGTTTGCCGACCTGGGTTGCGCCGTTGAGACGTTGCCGGTTAACGGCAGGGCGGACAAAGTCAACGTGGTCGCGAGCCTGGGTAGCGGCGCCGGCGGGCTGGTCCTGTCGGGCCATACCGATACGGTGCCCTACACCGGGTCCGCCTGGTGCCAGGACCCGTTCAGGTTGACGGAAAGGGACGGGCGTTTTTACGGCCTGGGCACATCGGACATGAAGTGTTTCTTCCCTATCGTGATGCAGGTGTTGCTGTCACTGGACCTGAAAAGGATCAAGCGCCCCCTTGTCCTGCTGGCGACCTGTGATGAAGAAAGCACCATGGCCGGCGCCAAGGCACTGGTTGATGCAAACAGGGGTCTGGGACGCTACGCGCTCATCGGCGAACCGACGGGTTTAAAACCCGTCATCATGCACAAGGGAGTGATGATCGAGACCATTATGCTCAAGGGCAAGGCCGGACATGCCAGTAATCCGTCCCTGGGTATCAATGCCATGGAAGGTATGCATGATGTCATGAACACCCTGCTCGATTGGCGCCGCCGCCTGCAGCAGGAATTCTCCAACGGAAACTTCGATGTGCCGGTACCGACCTTGAATTTTGGTTCTATCCATGGCGGCGACAGCCCCAACCGGATCTGTGCCGACTGTGAACTGAAGATCGACCTGAGACTATTGCCGGGCATGCACATCGGTGACGTTCGTAAACAATTGCGCCGGACGGTGACACAGGCGCTCAGCGGGAGCGGCCTGACCGTGGAGTTTGATGAGGTATTCTCCGGGACACCCCCCATGGAAACCGATCCCCGGAGTGATATCGTCAGCGTGGCGGAGAAACTGACCGGACATACCGCCGGGACCGTCAATTTCGGCACGGAAGGGCCGTACCTGAATTCTCTGGGCATGGACACGGTGGTGCTGGGTCCGGGGGATATCGACCAGGCGCACCAGGCCAATGAATATATCGAGCAGGCGCGCATCCGGCCCATGCAGGACCTGCTGAAAAAGATGATTACCCATTTCTGCATGTCATGAGATGAAGTTATGGACAAATCGCAATTCGTAAACTGGTTCCGGTCTGCTTCGCCTTACATCCGCATTCATCGCGGCAAGACGTTCGTTGTGCAGGTCAGTGACACCATGCTTCGCAGCGGCGGCTTTACTCCGCTGGTCCACGACGTGGCCCTGCTTACCAGCCTGGGGATCCGCCTGGTGCTGGTATTCGGTACCCGTGCGTCCATCGAGGCGCGTCTGCGTGAGAGAGGAGTGGATTCAAGCTATCACAACAGCATACGCATCACCGACTCGGACACCATGGAAGACGTCAGGACGGTTACCGGGCGGCTGTTGCTGGACCTGCAGGCCGGGTTGTCCATGGGGCCCGGCAACAGCCCCATGTCCAATGCGCTGATCAGGGTGAACACGGGAAATTACGTGTCGGCAAAACCCCTGGGTGTTATCGAAGGCGTGGATCATCAACTCACCGGCAATATCCGCCATATCGATGCGGACGCCATCACCCACAAACTGGATAAGGGTGAAATCGTGGTCTTGCCCCCGCTGGGCTATTCCGTGACCGGAGAGGCGTATAACCTGTCCGCAATTGCCCTGGCGGCGGAAGTGGCGGTGGCCCTGCAAGCGGACAAACTGGTTTATTTGATGGAACAGGATGAATTGGCCGGGTTGATGGACGGCCGCCAGGCCAACCAGTTGAACCAGGCATCGGCCCAGGCGCTAGTCAGCCGGCTGGGGGTAGAATCACAGGGCCGGGTTTACCTGGAACACGCATTGGATGCCTGCGCCGACGGAGTCCAGCGCGCACACCTGCTTGATCGCGAAGAAGACGGCGCCATGTTGAATGAGCTGTTTACCCGTGACGGTTCCGGGCTGATGATCACCACCTCTGCCTATGACGTCACGCGCAAAGCGGTCAGCGCTGATATCGGCGCTATCCTGGACTTGATCGAACCCCATGAGCAGCAGGGGTTCCTGGTAAAACGTTCCCGGGAGAAACTGGAGTTGGAGGTCGGCCACTTCACCATCCTGCTCCGGGACGGCGTCGTCATCGGCTGCGTCGGTCTGTATCCCTACCCGGATGACAGGATGGGAGAAGTGGCCTGCCTGGTCGTACACCCGGATTACCAGGATGCCGGTCACGGCAACCAGTTGCTTGACGAAGTGGAAAAAGAGGCACAGCGCCAGGACCTGGACAGCCTGTTTGTGCTGACCACCCGGGCCCAGCAGTGGTTCCTCGAACGCGGTTTCAACACAGTCTCACTGGAGAACCTGCCCATGGAAAAGCAGAGCCTGTACAACTATCAGCGCAACTCCAGGATCCTGGTCAAGGACCTGAAATAGCAGACGGACCCTGGCAAAAGGGGACAGGTCCTGCCGTTCACTCCTGTCCCGCCGTCATTCCTGCGCAGGTAGGAATCCATCAGTCATAAACTATATTAGAGTTAAACTCAGGGGTGGATTTATCCTTGAACCCCATGCCGGCATGGATGATGAAACAGGCAGCCAGCTTCTTTTTCAAAGCCAGTTCATAGCCCTGGTCCGGCCCCAGCACGAGTAGGCCGGTCGCCCACGCGTCGGCCAGCATGGCCGAGGGGTGCAACACCGTCACCGAGGCGAGTCCATGGGCGATCGGACGGCCCTTGCGCGGGTCTATCGTATGTGAATAGCGGGCCCCGTCTTTCTCGAAATAATTCCGGTAATCACCCGAGGTCGCCATGGCCATGTTCTCAAGCTTGATGATTTTCCGCACGCCGTCCTGTCCGCTAACAGGCTGTTCAATCCCGATTTGCCAGGGCCTGTTTTTGCCGTTCACGCCCCGCCCGCGAATTTCCCCGCCGATTTCCACCAGGTAGTTGTCCAGTTGAAGCAGGTCCAGGTAGGCCGCGACCTCATCCACACCAAACCCTTTTGCGATAGCGGAGAGGTCGATATACATTCCGCCATTCGATTTTTTCAGGGTAGAGGCGACGGGGTCAAGTTGCAGTTTTTGATAACCAACCAGGCGTAAAGCCGTATCAATTTGCTCGTCCTCCGGGACAGTGAACTCCTGTTCCGGGCCGAATCCCCACAGGTTGACCAGGGGGCCGGCAGTGACATCGAAGGCGCCTGTTGTTGATCGGCTTATCTCCCGGGCCGCCTGTAACATCTGCATCAGGGATGCACTCACGCTGAGTCGGCCCGTGCTGTCCGAAGCATTTATCCGTGACAGTTCCGACCCGGGCAGGTAAGTGGACATCTCCTTGTTGACCCGGTTGAGGATGGTATCGAACTGCGCCTGTATACGTTGCCTGGAATGCGGCAGCGCCCCGGCGTTGATCAGGACGGACCAGGTTGTTCCCATCGTCAGCCCGGCAAATTCATAAACCTGTCGCGGTTGCTCCGACTGGCACGAGGACAGGGACAGGAAACAGGTAACGGATAATAGAATACGGCGGGTTACAGGGAACAGCAGGGGACGGAATTTAATTCCGTCCCCGTGCCGAAGTGGAAACATTCTTTCGTCCTCCAGGTACGGCAACGGGGGGGTGACCCGTCACATAACGGCCGTTCCCTGGTCGCGTTCCGGCACCGAATGCCGGAAGTAGGGAATAATCAGTTCTATATCGCCACTCAGGTGTTTCTGTTTAATGTGGTTCCAGTATTCCGCCGTGAGCAGGTCGCCGTGGACCTCCAGGAACAGGGTCCGCAAATCCGGGTCCATGGATAAAAATTTGATGAATTCTTCCGGGAAAATATCGTTTTTGTTGACGTGGAACCAGACGTCGGAGCGCATCACGTCTTCATCGTCGTCGCTGTCCGGAATTTCGCGGAAATCGCATTCCGTTACCAGCGCCACTTCATCGTAATCATAGAAAACCACCCGCCGGTGCCGGGTCACGCCGAAGTTTTTCAGCAACAGGTCGCCGGGGAAGATATTGGTATTGGCCAGGTCCTTGATGGTTTGTCCGTAATCCAGTATGACCTCGCCGGCATCGGTACGGTTTGTTTCTCTGAGATAAAGGTTCAACGGCCGTACCCGGCGTTCGATATAGACGTGGTCGATAATCAGTTTATCGTTCTTTACGCGCACGGTTTCGGCCGCTTCACTCAGCAGTTCACTCCGCAGGGCTTCGTCGAAGCGGTTTACCGGGAATTCCAGGTTACGGAACTCCTGGGTGTCGATCAGGCGGCCGGCCCGGTCATGCCTGGAAACCAGCCGGTACTTGCTTTGCACCTCCTCCCTGTTGACGGTCTTCGGGTAGCCGAAATTATCCCGGATGATTTTGAATACCAGGTCGTAGGAGGGCAGGGTGAACACCAGCATCACCAGGCCCTTGTCTCCTTCAGCGTGCACGAACCTGTCATCCGTGTTCTGCAGGTGGTGTGAAAAGATGCGGTAGCGTTCGGTCTTGCCCTGGCGCAACCGCCCCAGCACCGTGTACAACTCGTCTATGGGTTTGTTGGGCAGGATGGAATGCAGGAAATGCACCGCGCCTATGACGGAATGGGGGTTGGCGAAATAGTAGGAGCGGGTGTAACTGAATACGACGCTGACTTCTTCCTCGGACAACAGCACCGCGTCAACCTCGATACCGCTCGAGGTGTTTTTCAGGGCAATGATGATGGGGTTGACGTGGTCCTGCTGGATCGTGCGCCCAATCAGGTAGGCGCGTGCCGATTGAAAAAATGCCGAGTTGATGAATTCGAACCTGACAAACTCGCCGTGTTCCCGCAGGTGCACCTGGTAATAGCGCTGGATTTCCTGGCTGAATGTCCGGGTGTCGGCTGCAATATTCCGGTACGGGACCTTGAAGGCAAAATCTTCCAGGATTTTTTTGAATGTCTTTTCCAGCGAACCCCAGTAGGGATAGCGGTTCAGGGTCAGGGTTTCCAGCGGGTTAAAGCCTTCGTCCGGCGCCGAGGTAACGAATTCGATTTCCGGGTCGGTCCCTACGGTATTGAAAATACGCCGGGTTGTGGAATTGAAAAAGGTTTTCAGAAATCCGGCGTCAGGCACGTTATACAGGCGCTGGCCGAAGTACCTGCGCGTACTGTGCCAGAGTTTGCGGTCGACGACCCTGGGCCCCAGGTTTTTGCGCAACGAGACGACGATGCGGCGCACGGATTTTTCATAGAGTTCGACCCGTTCGGTTATATCCTGTTGATGTCCCTCCCAGTCCCGCTGTTCAAACCGGCGCCCTGCCCGCTCAGTGATACGAAAGAAATTCTCGTTATATTTCTGGAAGCCCTCGTAGATAAACTCCGAGATGCGCGCAATGGTCTGTTTACGTTGCTCGGGCATCGGCTGATGAGAAATCCGGGCTACATGTTTGCAATCAATGCCTGGCCGAATTCGCTGCAACTGACCTTTCTCGCACCCTCCATGAGTCGGGCAAAATCATAGGTGACGGTCTTGGCGGCTATCGTTTTATCCATACCGGAAATGATGAGGTCTGCGGCATCCGTCCAGCCCAGGTAGCGCATCATCATCTCGCCGGAGAGTACCAGGGATCCCGGGTTGACCTTGTCCTGGTTGGCATACTTGGGCGCGGTGCCGTGAGTTGCCTCGAATACGGCATGTCCGGTGTCGTAGTTGATATTGCCTCCGGGCGCAATGCCGATACCGCCGACCTGTGCCGCCAGTGCATCGGACAGGTAATCACCGTTCAGGTTCATGGTGGCAATCACATCGAATTCTTTGGGCCGGGTCAATACCTGTTGCAGGGTAATATCGGCAATGGCGTCCTTGATCAGTATTTTGCCGCCCGCCAGTGCTTCTTCCTGTTCCTTGTTGGCAGCCGCCGAACCTTTTGCCGCACGGGTGCGTTCCCATTGATCCCAGGTGTAGGTCTGGTCGGCGAAGGAGTCCTCCGCTAACGCATAGCCCCAGTTACGGAACGCGCCTTCGGTGTATTTCATGATGTTGCCCTTGTGTACAAACGTCACGCTCTTGCGCTTATTGTCCAGCGCGTACCGGATTGCCGCCTTGACCAGGCGCCCCGTCCCTTCCTGTGATACCGGCTTGATACCGATACCGGACGTCTCGGGAAAGCGGATTTTCCGGTAATAGTTGGGAAATGTTTCCTGCATGAACTCAAGAAATTTCCGGTTTTCTTCCGATCCCTGTTCAAACTCGATACCGGCGTAGATGTCTTCGGTGTTTTCCCGGAATATGACCATGTCCACCAGTTGCGGGTTTCTTGTCGGCGACGGTACGCCCTGAAACCAGCGCACCGGACGCAGGCAGACATACAGGTCGAGGATCTGGCGCAGGGCGACGTTGAGGGAACGGATACCGCCGCCGATGGGCGTGGTGAGCGGGCCCTTGATGGCAACCAGGAATTCCCGGCAGCGGTCAAGGGTCTCGTCCGGCAGCCAGGATCCGGTCAATTCGTTGGCCTTCTCCCCGGCGTAGACTTCCAGCCAATGGATCTCGCGCCGGCCGTTGTAGGCCCTGGCAACCGCCGCATCAAGTACCTGCCGGGTCGCACGCCAGACATCAGGCCCGATACCGTCACCTTCGATAAACGGTATTACCGGGTGAGCCGGGACTTGCAGTCGTCCGTTCTCAATAGTGATCTTTTCCCCTTCAGGGGGGATCGATAACGCTGTGGCCACGTTAAATCTCCTTGGTTGGTCAATTTTTGCAATAGCTTATCACATCTCTTACCGGGTAAGCAGTTGTAAGCACTGGGTAACAGCTCCCACGCGCCGGTCAGCAGGGCTGAAACAGGATACATTTTGGATATGATCAGAAACGATCCGGGTCGCGCTCTACGTCAGTATCAATGCCCTTCAGAAAACTCCTCAGGTTCTCCTGTGACATTTTTTATGAAAAACCGCTTCAGCTTCGTCTTCCAGCATGGGCCCGATGACTTCCATCGGCCAGCAACGCGCCGAACGCGTGGTTGCCCCGCACCCGCGCCCTGACGGCCTCCTTGAATGCTATGCGCAGGTAATGTTCATCCACGTTCTTCATGTGCATGAAAATACGTTATCCATCTGCACTAATCTGCGTAATCTGCGGATTAGATACAACGTTCGATGAACTCCTGCCCGGTCATCACGTCGCCGAACTGCTGGATGATGGACTCCAGCGTCGCCTGGTGTTCGCGGTCGGACAGGGTGGAGCAGCAGTCTTCGACCATGACCACGTTGAAGTCCATGTCAAAAGCAGTGCGTGCAGTGGTCTCACAACAGATGTTAGTCTTTGTCCCGGCTATCAGCAGGATCTCGATGGCGCGGCTGCGCAACACCCGTTCCAGTTTCGAAGCACCCGGTGAGAGACAGCCGTAACGGTTCTTGACCAGGTGAATATCGTCCTCATCCACCTCCAGTTCATGCCATAGCTTGCCGCCCTCCTGCCCGGGCGCCATGTACTGCATGGTACGCTCGCGCACCTCCCCGGACACCATGTTGCTGAAGAAATTCTCCCATTCCGATTTGCCGCCGTTGCAATGGAACTCGCTGACGATCCAGATCACGTCGCCACCCCGCTTGCGCAGTTCCTGTGCCAGCCGGTTAATGTTACCGACAGTCCCGCGGCTGGCCGGCACCTCGGCCGGCGCCCCCGGCTTGCAGAAGGCATTCTGCATGTCGATGACCACCAGGGCGCATTTTGCCGGGTCAAAACTGTCATAAAGGTGATAACGCCCGCGGCGCTTCATCACCCGCTCAACGATCTCGTCACTTATTCGTATATTGTGCATAGCTTAAGAAAATTATATGTATCCGCAGATTACGCAGATTGTTTATGTTGGTTCATTAATAATTTGGGACACCCACAAATTGACAGTTGTCCTCAATTTATGGGTGTCCCAAATTTCAGTCCCAAATTTCAATTGCGTCATCTGCGGATAAATATCTGGTCATGCAGGTACGGGTCGCCCGTCATGGCAGTCTCCGTTTCCAGCAGCGCGCCGCAGTCCGGACAGGAGAAAGAGCGCAGCAATACTTCGCCGCCGCTGGCATAGGGCCCGCCCAGGGTTTGCATGGCCGTTTCCTGCAGGCAGGCAGATTCCTTCCAGTTGTTGTCTCCCTCAGCCGGGTTCTCGCCGCAATGTTTGCAGGTGACGGGTGCGCCTGCAACAGGCGCGGGTTGCGCTCTGTTTTTTCTATGCGCTACCAGTCCGGTTCTCTTCTTCTCTGTGAGGGACGGGTCTGCTTCCCCTGTCCCGGCGTCCACGACGACGCCATACACGGTCTCTGCAAATTCCGCTGAAGTCAGCCCGTCCCGCACGTCGCGGGCCACTTCTTCCGGCGGGCGGGCCAGCGGATCGCCGTAACCGCCGCCGCCGTTCCAGCGGACGTACAAGGCATCCTTGCCCATTAACGGAAACACCCCCCAGTCTACGACCTGTTGCTCTGCCATTGCGGTACCTGCTTGTGCCGTGTCCTCACCGTTGATTGCACCAGGTTCATTGTTCTTGATCCACATGTAGGCATTGGGAGATCCGGGATAACCGCCGGCCAGACCTTCGCTCATGGGGAACTTAGAGCCCTTGCCGGATACCACGTAGTGCATCCCGCCGTCCGGCGCATCGTGCGGTACGAAGGACAGCTCCATACCGACACCGCCGCGGTAACGCCCCGGCCCGCCGGAATCCTTAAGGCGCCGGCGGTACAGGTAACGGATCGGGAAGGTGTATTCGACGGTCTCCACGTTGGCCATACGCGAGATGGGGTTCGGGATCTCGCCGCCCACCTCGATACCGTCCGCCCAGGCGCGGGCGCCGCCGGCGCCGGCGAAGGTCTCGGTCAGGATGCCGATGGCCTGTTTGTTGTGCTGGTTCCGGCCGAACAGGAACACCGCGAAATGGTTGGCGTGCCACACGGCCGTGGCCTCGTCAGCATACTTTTCACTGGCGCTGAGCATCTTGCCGATGGTGGTGCAGGCTGCATTGTTGACGGACTGTATGGCGCCGACAGTGGCGACGGAGACCGGCGCCGGCCGCGTGCAGTTCACGACCGTCCCCTCCGGCGCGATCATGGTGATAGGGCTGATCACGCCTTCATTCCAGGTAATGTCGTAGCACAGCAACGGGAACAGGGGCGCGAACAAGCCGCCCAGGGAGGCCCATCTGGTGCAGTTGATGGCGTACCGGCTCTGCTCGCTGGAGCCGCTAAAATCGAAGGTGAGCGTATCGTCCCGCTTGGTCATGGTCAGTTCGACCCGGCACACCTCATCCTCCACGCTCAGGTACTGGCGCGATTGCCATTGCCCGTCAGGCAGTTCCTGAAGGCGGGCGCGCAATTTTTCTTCAGACCTGATGATCAGGGTTTTGCAGGTCTCATCCACTGTCTCGAGCCCGTATTTTTCAATGAGGGCCAGCATCCGCTCCCGGGCAACGTTGTTGCAGGCGATCATGGAATTCAGGTCCAGCGCCACCATGTCCGGCGCGCGCACCATGTTGAGGAAAGTATCCATGATAGCCCGGTTAATCTCTCCCTTTTCCACCAGCCTCAGCCCCGGTGAACTGAAGCCTTCGGTATAAATATTGTCCGCGTCGGGGCAGAACCCGCCGGGGTTGGTGGCGCCGATATCGTACACGTGCACAAAGCAGGCGCTCCAGGCCACCAGTTCTCTCCGGTAGTGAATGGGCGCCACCAGGTACACGTCGGAGGTATGCAGGGCCGCGGTGTAGGGGTCGTTCAGCAGGAACACGTCACCGGCATGAATGTCCCCGCGGAAGCGTCGGATGATGGATTTGCACGCCTCCGCGGCGCTGGTCAGGTGGTGCAGGAAACCCACACCGCCCATCAGCAGGGAACCGTCCGCCCGGTACAGGGATACCATGAGATCATGGCCCTCGTTGGTGATGGCGCTGCCGGATACGTTTTTCAGGGTGATCACGGCCTCGTCCACGACCCGGAACAGGCGGTGGCGGATGATCGAAAAAGTGATCGGATCAATCATGTCCGGTTTCCCCGGGCAATCTCGATAACAATATTTCTATAACCGTCCATAAACCCCTGCTGGCTGTCCTGGACCACGATAGTCGTGATCGGTGTATGAATTACTGCCGGTCCGTTTATGATATTACCCGGACGCAGTTTTTCAAAATCATGGACCCAAGCCTCGGTCAGGCCGTCATGCCCGTCGACGAATATCCTGCGCCGCCCCGTACGGGCGGCGTCCGCGGAGGAATCCGCAAACGCTTGCGCGGCAACCTCGGGGCGGTCTATCCTGCCGGCGGCGCTGAGCCGGAACCGGGTCATCTCGATCCCCGCATCCCGGTAGGCGGACCCCTTGCCGTAGCGGTTCTCGTACAGCGCCTCGAAATCATCGATCAATCGCTCCAATCCGTCTTCGTCCAGCGGCGTTGCGGCGCGCACCGGCGTGATGATTTCATGGACCTGCATCGCATAGCGGAACCCGACGGACCACTTGAAGCTCATTTTATCCCCGGAAAATCCCTCCCGGTCCAGCGTGTCCGCGGCCGTTTTCAGCATGGGCTCGTAGATGGCGTTGATTTCCCCGGCAGGGCAGGGGGCGGATTTGGTCAGGGTCGTGCTGTACTCGTGCATCACGTCAGTGCTGGCCAGGCCGAAGGCGCAATTCACCGATGCGGTATACGGCACGATAACCCGCTGCACGCTCAGTTCCCGGGCGAACACGCTCGCCAGGATGGGACAGGTACCGCCGAACGCGTGCAGCACGAAATCCCGCGGGTCCAGGCCCTGCTCGACAGTGATCTTGTGGATCAGGTCGGTGACCTGTGCGCTTGCCACGCGGAATATGCCGATTGCCGCCTGCTCCACGGACAGGCCCAGCGGTTCAGCAATCTGTTTCCTGAACAACTCCACCGTATTTCCCGTATCCAGTGTTATGGCGCCGTTGAGGAAATGCTGCGGGTCGATATATCCCAGCAATAACAACACGTCGGTGAGGGTTGGCCGGGTGCCGCCGAGGCCGTAACAGATCGGCCCCGGATCGGCCCCGGCGCTACGGGGTCCCACCAGGGGCGCGGCCGTGTCCTGTTCCAGGGTGACCAGGCTGCCGCCACCGGCGCCGATGGACGCTACGTCAATCTTCGGCGCCGAGTAGTGGAAGCGGTCAATCAGGGGTTCCCTGGCATACTCGATTTCGCCGTCCTGGATAATGCCCACCTTGAACGTGGTGCCGCCCATGTCCGCGGCGATGATGTTGCTGTCGCCCATGCCGTCGCCGAGAAACTTGCTGCCGATGACCCCGGCAACGGGGCCGCATTCCACCATGTTCACCGCCCGCCCGGCAGCCTGTTCGGCAGGCAGCAGGCCGCCGTAGCCCTGCATGACCAGCACCGGCCCCTGGTAATCATGCTGGCCCAGCAGCCTTTGCAGGTTGCTGATGTAACGGTTGACCACTTGTCCGGCATAGGCGTTGATTACTGTGGTCGAGGTGCGTTCGTACTCGCCGGGGAGCGGCGCCACTTCGCTGCTGACGGACACGTGGATGTCCGGCCTGCGCGCCTTGATGATGGAGCGGATACGCTGTTCATGGACGGGATTGGCAAACGACCACAGCAACGCCACCGCAACGGATTCGACCTGCTGCTCGCCGATAAGGTAACTGACGGCCTCGGCAACCTCGGCCTCATCCAGTTCCTGAATAACGGCGCCCTTGTAATCCACCCGCTCCGTCACACCACGGATCAGGTCGTACGGGACCAGCGGGGCAGGCCGGTCCGTGGCAACCGGGTGTTTGAGTCCCTCTTCCGACAGGCCCGACCAGCGCCCGTAGGCGCCCCGGGTGACCAGCAGGGTGTCTTCAAAACCGGCCGTGGTAATCAGGCCGGTGCGGGCGCCCTTGCGCTCCAGCAAGGTGTTGTCCACCACGGTGGAGCCGTGGATGAACAGGGTGGTGTGCCGGAAAATGTCTGCCAGGCCCACTTGCATGGTTTCGGCCGCGGACCTGATGGAAGCAATGACGCCGTCGGCGAAATCAGGCGGCGATGACAAGGCCTTGCCGATGTAGACGGAACGTCCGTCCTCGACGATCACCGTGTCGGTACAGGTACCGCCAACGTCAGTTGCGACTACGAATGGCATTTAGCGAGATGCTGCTTCAGGAACCCATGCCGATGGAAAATATCTCTTCCAGGTCGTGTTGCGAATAGGTCTTGAACGCGATCATGGTTTCGGTATTTTCAATGCCTTCAACCCGTACCATGCGGTTGGTCACCATGTCGGCGATGGCCTCGTTGGTTTCTACCCGCAGGATGCCGACGATATCGTAGCTGCCGCCGACGGAGTAAACCTCGGAAAATTCGGGCACGTCAGCCAGGGCTTCGGCGACCTCATTGATCCTGCCGTGCTGGGTATTGATTAACACGATTGCTGTAACCATTTGAATCACCTTCCGCTGAGTGCGTGTCTCATTGGTGTAATGCCCGCAGTTTGTTTCTCTGGATCTTGCCGGTCTGTGTCTTCGGCAATGCCGTTATGAATTCTATCACTCTCGGGTACTTGTAGGGGGCAATGGATTGTTTGGTAAAGTCCTGCAACTCCGAAATTAAATTCTCCGATGCCTGAAAACCCTCTGCGGGCACGATAAATGCTTTTATGAGCATCCCCCGCTTTTCATCCGGTATGCCGACTACGCCGCATTCACTGACCGCCGGGTGCGGCAACAGGGCCGCCTCCACTTCCGCACCGGATATATTGTAACCCGAGGAGATGATCATGTCGTCCGTGCGTCCTTGGTACCAGACGTAACCGTCTTCGTCCATGGTGCACACGTCCCCGGTCAGGTTCCAGCCGTTGACCACGTAGTTTTTTTGCCGTTCATCGGCCAGGTATTTACAGCCGGTCGGGCCCTTTACCCCCAGGCGGCCCAGGGTGCCGGGAGGTACCGGCCGGTCATCATCGCCCAGGATACAGGCCTGGTAACCGGTGATCGCCTTGCCCGTTGCCCCCGGGCGGATATCGTCACCGACCGCGGAAATAAAGACGTGGATCATTTCGGTCGAACCGAAGATATCCACCATTTTGATGCCGGTCGCCGCCAGCCATTCCCGGTAAGTGGGCAGGGGGAGTTTTTCGCCTGCGCTGGCGCTTTTTTTCAGGCTGCCCAGGTCAAACTCATCGATGTGCCCCAGGATGGCGCGGTAAGCAGTCGGTGCAGAGGCGCAGATGGTAGCTTTGAACCTGTCGATTGCCCTGGCCAGTTCCAGGGGTGGAGACGTCTCCAGCAACACCACGCTGGCGCCGGCATACAGGGGCATGCCTACCAGCATGCCCAGGCCGAAGGTGAATGCAACCGGCGGGCTGCCGATGAAGATATCGGTGGGCTCCGCTCTGACGACGTAGGAATTGCCGCAAATGCACATGGCCAGGATGTCGCGGTGGAAATGGACCGTGCCTTTGGGCTGGCCCGTGGTACCGCTGGTGAAGGCAATGATGGCGGGGTCGTCACTGGCCATCTCGACAGGGCTGAAGGAGGGTTCCCTGGCGGCCATGAGTTGCTCCAGTTCCGCCGCCGCGCCGGCCTCTCCGGAGCCGTTGAACTGCAGGATGCGTCTCAGGTACGGACTGGATTGCGTGGCGGCAACCAGGTCGCCAATCAGTCTTTCATCGCACAATGCGAACTGCACCTGCGCCTTGTCGACGATGGGTTCCAGGTCCCGTCTGCGCAGCAGGGGCATGGTGGCGACGGCCACGCCGCCGGCTTTTATCACGCCGAACCAGCAGGCGACCAGCATCGGGTTGTTGGGGGAGCGCAGCAGGACGCGGTTACCCGGCACAAGGCCCAGGTCGTCCACCAGTACCCGGGCAATCCGGTTGGATTTTTCGTACAGGTCCCGGTAACTCCAGGTCTCGTTGGGCGTCAGGATGACATTGTTAGGGCCGTGGCCCCGGGTGATTTGCTTATCGAGCAACTCTGCCGCGCTGTTCATGCGCGCCGGGAGCTGTAACTCGTCGGTGCTGAACAGGAATTCAGGTAATTGTTCCGCCGGGGGCAGGTTGTCCCTGACGAACGTATCGACGTGGCTGGTGTGATTACTCACACTTTGGTAGCGCCGTAATAAAGTACGCCGACAAAAAACAATACAGCAATGGTCAGTAAAATGAACTCAATCATATTTTTCCTATTTCTTTGGTATATTTCTGGATGCGCTTGAAGACTATTAAATTCATGTAGCTTAAAATGAAAAGGAGAAACATGCCTACCCAAAAAATCTCATTGATATTCCCTGAAAGATACAAATTCACTAATCCGCCTATGATAAGTACAAACAGCCCAACAAGCACAAAAAATAGTTTGGTTAAGAATGAAATTCTTTCTTTTAGCTCATCAAGTTTTGTCATGGGTAAATCATGCAATATATATTTTTGATATTCAAGTTGTTATACGGGAGAATCTCAGGTACTGAAATATTATTTAATTTGGAACGGTAATCATCCTGATGACATTTAAACTCCCCGACAGCACCGAACTGAAACGGCTGGCCGCTGAACTGAACCTGGCACTCGACGATAACCAGGCGGAAAAACTGCTTGACTACATGCAGCCTCTTGCCGCCGGATATGAATATATTGACCAGTGCGATAACGAACTGCCGGAGTCGGCCTACCCGGGACGGGATTATTACTACCCGGAGGCGGAGGAAAACCCCTATGGCGCCTGGCTGGTGAAATGCCGGATCAAGGGCGCCCCGTCGGGCCCCTTGCTGGGCAAAAAGGTCGCGGTCAAGGACAATATCTTTGTCGCGGACCTGCCTCTCACGAACGGTTCGGGCGTCCTGGCCGATTTCGTTGCCGATTTCGATGCGACGGTCGTGGACAGGTTGCTCGGCGCCGGCGCCGAGATCGTCGGAAAGTCCGCCTGTGAGTACATGTGCCTGTCAGGCGGCAGCGCCACCTC
Organism: Gammaproteobacteria bacterium; assembly: GCA_965116495.1. Taxonomy (GTDB): domain Bacteria; phylum Pseudomonadota; class Gammaproteobacteria; order Eutrophobiales; family Eutrophobiaceae; genus JAAXHV01. The sequence continues at coordinate 3,541,212 of OZ220696.1, forward strand.
AAGCGCAGGCATCGTGCAAAATCCCAGGAAACCGGGCTATTCCACCGGCGGGTCTTCCTCCGGCAGCGCGGCGCTGGTCGCCGCCGGTGAAGTGGATATTGCCCTGGGCACCGACCAGGGCGGTTCGGTACGCATACCGGCATGCTGGACCGGTGTGGTAGGGATGAAAGCAACCCGGGGCGTGGTCCCCTTCAGCGGCGGCGTGCCCATTGAGGCGTCCATAGAGTACATCGGTCCCCTGACTGACAGCGTTGCCGGTAATGCCCAGTGCCTGGAAGTCCTGGCCGCCGCCGGCGCAGGCGATTATACCGGCGCGTTGGGAAAAGACCCGGCAGGGTTGAAGATCGCCGTGGTCAGGGAAGGTTTCGGTTGGCCGTCTTCTGCGGCCGCGGTGGATCAATGCGTGAAATCCGCGGCGTCACAGTTCGCCTCGCTGGGGGCGGCGGTGGAAGAAATATCCATCCCCGAACACCTGACCGGCCCGGCAATATGGGGGGCCGTGGTTACGGACGGTTTCTGGCAGACCGTGAAACTGAACGGGGTGGGCTTTAACCATGGTGATGTTTATTCACCGGCATTGTACCGGGCAATGCAGGACTGGACGGCCCGCACAGGAGATGCCCCGATCAACGCGCAACTAATCTGGCTGTTGGCCCGGCACCTGGAGAAGTACGACGGCCGCTACTACGCCAGGGCGAAGAACCTGGTGCGCAAACTGCGCGCAAGCTACGACGGGCCGTTACGGAACTATGACCTGTTGCTGATGCCCACCCTGGTATCCACGGCCGCACCGAATCCGGAGTCACTGGAGCACGCAAGCGATGATGAGATAATGTACACCGCGTTCGGCAACACGCTGAACACCTGCCAGTTCAACGCCACCGGGCATCCCGCCATCTCCATCCCGTGCGGCCGCATAGACGGCCTGCCGGTGGGCCTGATGCTGGTCGGTCGTTATTTTTCCGAAAAGACCATCTACCGGGCTGCCCATGCGTTCGAACAATCGGTAGATTGGCAATCTTCGTGATATTTTTGTTGAAGGATATTATGCCGGAGCAGCATCATGGCTGATACCCTGTTTGAGACGGTCTTCAGGTTGATTCATACTTCTGCTTGTCTCTATGGTTGAACAACGATGCCATCCTGCACGGCTGTAGGCTTACAGCATCTTGCCACATGGCGGGCATCGGGTAATTGAGGATTAGTAATTGAAGCTATGGTGGTGAAACGTTGTTTCAAGGATTCAATCGCATGCATCGGGCCCTCGTCCTAAGTCTGAAGGAATATTACTTTCCATTGTTAGTGGAAAAACCGCCTCTAGGGCGGTTTTTCCGCCCCAAGCCAATATTTGCAATAACCTGGCAAGGGGTGAGTTGTACGCAAGTTATCAAATATTGACGCGAACTTGTCAATATCAAGTATCAATGTTCAGTTATATTTGTTGACGGCGAAGACGACGGTCACTTCGAACCTGAAATACTATTGTCGTTTTCTACCCATCAATTATACTCACTATATTCTTCAATATCAGAGTTTAAGAACCTGTCTGGTTTTCAGGTACCAATTCATTTTGCTAGCCCAGAGAACATGAAAAAACATCGAATCGGCAAAGGTCTTCCTCGTTGTATAGGAAGTGATAAAAATGGCTTCGAGAGACTATGTAATACGCTTGGGCTAATCGATCGGCAGCATCGTAAAGTTCTACTGAAAAATGACTTTGTAAAAGAGAAAACAAGTACCCTTCGCAAATCCTTATCTCGTACTCGGCCCGGACCGGGTATGCGGGACCGAGAACTGTTATTCGAGCTTTATAGCGACCCAAACTCCCGTCTTGAACTCTGGTGCGAATCATTCAATGAAATTAAAACTGGTGAAGAAGAAAACCATTTAGAGACAGTCTTAGTTCCATCACTGGAATATTGCATTCTTACCAATCATATTCAAAATTTCTCTACGGAAAACAGTACCTCCGACATCAGTGAAGTTTTTGCTGAGTGGCCGGAGATTGTTCAGTGTTTGAAAGATGAGATTCCATGGGCCAATTTAGCAGGATATGTGTGGTCGGAAATCAAGAAGGATCTTGATAACTGGGACAACCTAACTGACGATGAACGCACACAAACCACACTGGTCACGTTTGCCGTGGCAACTATCGTCGATGATGATCGAATACTCAGCACCGCCATCCAGAAAGTCCCACAACTGGAAAATGAATTTAGTAGCCTGCTTAACGGCGGTAGTGACACAGAAAGAGTTGATGACCCAATCGAAGAAAAGGATATCGTGTTTCAGTGGAATGAGTTCTGTGGGACGTTAGGGATGTTAGCAGCAGAGGCGGTCGGCTCTCCCCCTAAGGTGGATGCTCTAGCCCAAATCAAGCTCACTGTAGGGGAACTAGATAAAATCGAGCAGTCTGTGAGAGCTCACCTTGTTACCATTTCATCAGAACGCCTGATCTCACGTGTAGAGGAACTCATTAATGAACTTACTATAGAAGAGGCATTCTCATGGCTTGATGATACGGTCAGTAAGCAATTGAAAACTAGATGGCTAGAAGTAGGACAGTCATTGTCTCCCGATCAGATAAAAGAAGAGTTCAAGCGGCTGGAGGAAGAAGTTCCGAACGCATCTGAACATGTGCAGAACCTTGCGACTACCTTATCGGAAGTCACACAAAAACTTGATAATCTCCGCACAGAAGAACCAACTAACTTTAAAATACGTTGCCTCTGGGAGGAGAAACTTAATGAGCAGGAGGAGAAACTCCCCGATTTAAGGCGCGAACAGAGTAAGGCACGGGTCGAATTACTCAGCAAGCTTTCCCCATTAGGGGAAACCTTCAAGCTTAGCCAAGATGGGATTGAATCCCGTCCAAGCGGAGATACACCAGTTCCTGTTGAGGAAGATCCTTTCTCTGAGAAGTCAGATATAGATGAAAAGCGCCATGCCGAGCAAACAGAGGAAATCGAAATAGAAGATGTTTCTGTTAAGGATCTTGATGATGTTGATCCTGTTGACCAACCACAAAATATTGAGGAAACGCATAGCGAACAAAATATTGAAAATGATTCCGAACCGCAGAAACCTTTAACTATTACATCAACCCAAAGGGTTGATATTGGAAAACCAAAAAGTGGTTCAGTAGCGGATACACGCTTAGATCTTGCACGGACACGAGTGATTGATGCATTGCTTGAATCACCGCCTCGCTTTGCCTACGTGGTACAAGTTTGCCGTCTGATTAACCGCTTTAGTCTTGATACTGATCTGCCACCAGTCAAACTTTTTGAGGCCATGTTGTTATCTGATCGTCTTCAGTTGCCTGATGCAAATGTGGCTTTTGAATTGAAGCAAGTTCTTGAGCAAGTTCTTGAGCAATTCTCTTCACCAGAAAAAATCACGGATGGTTCAAACCGTGACCTGCATGTAATGTTGGTGCTTGCAGGCACCTTGCGTCCAGCATTACTCGCGCCACAATCCGGTGCGTTAGTGTTCTTGACTGCGTTAAAGCCGAGTGAACGTTTAGGTACCGTATATCAACTTGCCAATGTGATTATCGAAGGGAGTGAAAAGCTCCAAGGGGTACGGGTCGATTCCTCCATTTTGAGAGGTGCTGATTCTAAAGCCGTTTGGGAAACTAAACGTGAACAACTCGTGTCGGATGTAGTCGAATGGAAAAAACAGGCACCGTACAGGACAATTAAGTATGCCCCTGCCACTAAGGTATGGCAGAAGTGGCTGAAGACAGACGGCTACATACATCAGTTGTTATCACCTATTGCCCCTGGCAGTAATGGTAATAGCACAACAATTAAGGAGATATTAACAAAATTAGGAGATAGAAAGTCGTTCGAGGAATTAGTCAAAAATACTGATCGATCAGAACTCGGACGTCGGAGGGGTGAGAACATCCACTCGAAAGCATTAAACCAACTCTATGCATTGACAAGGGAAGCCGTAGATCTTGCTCGTCGCCACCTCAGCTTGAATAGTTCCATACCTGCTCAGTCAGATTTCCTGACCAACACGCTAGCAGATATACGTGATAGCTTTGAAAACTTGGCACCAATCGCACTCCAAGAGTTAGACAGTTTTATGGGTGAAGAAAAATCACTACTCTCCGGGGCTGCGAATTCTGCCATCTACGCGCTCAAGCGGTTTCGTGAGATATTAACGACTGGATATACGGGGGGTGACCAAGAACCTGATCCCAAGGAACTTATTGGTTCCGGACTTTTCGGTTTTTCATCTATCCATATCGATGACAATGGTATGCCAGAAGGTGACCCTGAGCAGGCACTCAATGCCCTCTTGTCTACCGACAAGCCAGAAGAATATGAATCGGCGCTCGAACGATATTTGACAGTGGGTGATCTGAAGACAGCAAAGCGGGTCGCAAACTGGATTGAATACGAAGATCTTAATGATACAGGGGATATCCAAAATCGACTGGACGAAGTATTAGCTTCGGAAACCCAAAAATTGTACTTGCTCATAAATGAGACGAGGAAGGAGGTCGAGGTTGGACTTGGTCGTGGCACCATATCTGATGCGGAAAGAGATACATTTGATGCAGACTTAGTTCAATTAGAACTTCTTCTTGAAGAAGCGAGGGTACTACGTTTTGATCTTGAGAGGGATAAGCTGGAACATATAGTTGAAACTATCAAGAACAGCCGCGATTCAAAAACGGAGAAGTTGAAAGTGTCGCTTGATGATCTCTCTCTTTCCTCTGAAAGCACGGAACATAAGCAGATTACACAATCAATTGAACAGGGTGATCTTGTAACTGCGAATGAACTCATAGATCGGGTTCGCGACAACACATCCTATTCGGTCGAAACTGAACCGGGTAATCAAAGGCAAGTATTCCGGGAGTTTTATCCCATCCGGTCAGATGAGATAGATAAAGAACTTGAGGTATTACGAAACAGCAAAGAAATTGTAGAGAAAATCAGAAAAAGTAGCGAGTTTGGAGGAATGGCACTCGGCGAAATCCCTGGTGCGCAGCGGGATTCTGCAAAGCAGATGCTTGAAGCATGGTATAGCCTGAAACGCGCAAATCGACTCGATGAAAAAGATAAGGCAAGTATAACTACGCTATTTTCGGGACTAGGGTTCATCGTACAAAAGGTGGCTATAAATCGATCAGGGCGGAATTTTGCGGAAGCTTTGATTAAAACAGATCCTTTACAAGCGCGAGAACGGTGCCCTATTCCTGCATTTGGATCATTTACTAAGGGTCAATATCGTCTCGTGTTTCTCTGGGGGCGACCCACCGAGGAGGATATTATCCAGCACGCTGATGAGCGTAGCGTAACGCAAGCCACAATTGTTCTCTACCTGGGACGACTCAGTAATGCTAGACGAGAGGGATTATCACGTATTTCTCGCGAGCGATCTCGGACCTTACTTATCCTAGATGAACTTTTGCTGGTTTTTCTCTGTGGTGAACGCGACTCGCGGACATTCAATCTCTTCTCATGTGCTATACCGTTCACTTATGTACAGCCATACGTGACGATCGCCGGTTCAGTCCCTCCAGAAATGTTTTATGGGCGTGAGCAAGAAATGCAAGAGATTGTAAATCCACATGGTTCCGTCTTCATTTTTGGAGGCCGACAACTTGGGAAGACGGCGCTCCTTCGAGCAGTTGAGAGGATGTCGCATCGGCCGAAAGACGGTAGTTTTGCCGTTTTTATAGACCTCAAGGGTGCAGGGGTTGGTTATGATAGAGACGCGGCAGAAATATGGCTTGTAATCTGGCGCAGACTACGGGAACTTTCAGCCATACCTGATGAAATCAAGGAACCTAATAATAAGGGGAGAGGACGTATAGACGATTTCATGGATCGCTTATGTACCCGTTTCAGTGAGTCATCAGGACGTTCACTTTTTATTTTATTGGATGAGGCTGATAAGTTCCTGGAAGTGGATGCACGAGATTCAGGTATTTCAACGAAGGGATTTCGCGAGTCATCCAGGCTCAAAGCACTAATGGACAGAACCGGACGTTCTATCAAAGTTGTATTTGCAGGACTTCACAATGTGTTACGCACTGTTAAAGGGGCAAATCATCCGTTAGGTCACTTCGGGGAGCCTATCGAGGTTGGTCCACTGCTTTCAGGTACTGGCTGGCAAAACGCAGAGGAGTTAATTCGCCAACCGCTCCTTGTGTCTGGATATCGATTCAAGGACGATAGCCTCGTAACTCGCATTCTGGCCCAGACGAATTATTACCCAAGTCTCATCCAACTGTATGGTTCAGCGCTAATAAAGGAGATGCGGTCCCGGCAAATAACCGGCGCTCCACTCTACATCATAGATGACAAAATACTTGCTCAAACTTATCAGAATACAAATCTTCGAGAGATGATTCGTTCGAGGTTTCATCTAACCTTACAACTCGACCCGCGCTATGAGGTTATTGCGTATTCTATCGCAAATGATTGTATTGAACAGGAAGCTTTACTGGGCAAAGGAATCGATCATCGACGGATTGATGAGGCTGTAAGAGACTGGTGGCCGGAAGGCTTTAAGGATATTGAGCCTCATACTGACGGGTTAAGAGCGCTTCTGGAGGAGATGGCAGGGCTCGGTGTGCTAAGGGTCGTCGATGAACAAGATGGTCGATATACTCTGCGTAATCCAAATGTCTTGCTGTTGATGGGGACAAAAAATGAAATCGCCGAAAACCTTCTCAGGAATCGTGAACCACCGCAGGAGTTCGAGCGCGAATATTTCAGGGCACGTGATCCACAGGAACCTGACGGTCCTTCTCGGAGTCCTCTTACGTTTCAACAGGAAGATATTTTACGTGCTGAGCGGAATGGTATTTCTCTTATCTGTGGTCTTCCGGCTTCCGGATTTGACTATGTTATACCGTTCCTCAGATCCCGTGGAGATAATGATTCCGTTATTGAGTTCAATGACTTAATTGACCAACGTGAATTTGAAAAAGAGGTGAGACGTCTGCATTCCAAACGACCTGACGGTACAACTATCTGTGTGATTTCCCATGAGGTGCCGTGGAGTGAAAGATGGGTTCAAGCTGCTTTGGATCAGGTTGACAGACTAAGCGCAAAGGGCCGGTATCTCCAGATAGTATTTATGACTGATCCGCAACACCTGTGGACACTTCAATCCGAACTCAAAAAGCTCAACCAGGCGGGGCTTCGGTGGAACTCATTACGACCGTGGCGAGAAGGCTTCCTTCGCCAATGGATGGATGATGTCGGATTTAGCAATGACCCAACCATTCGCGAACAGATCATCGAGAAAACAGGTGGATGGAAGACACTCCTCGAACGACTTTATTTTTTGAGCCAGGAAACTGGTAATTTGGAAAACAGCCTCAAAACACTGGAAAATGAATTCACGAATGGGGATGATTCTATACTTCGCAAAAACTTTGCTCTTGATGTTCCCGGAGCAAATAAGGCGCTGCAGTGTCTTAATGATGTCGGTGGTAAAAATGAAACTACGACAGAGGAAATCATGAATTTCCTTGATAACTTCCCTGATGACTATGGCATAGATGGTGTCACACTAAAACGAACCCTTGAGTGGGCTGAGTTGCTTCATCTAGTACGTAGGGCAGGCCATAACGCTTGGCGGTTGGACTCAATCGCGGCACATGCGATCTCTTCGATCGGACGTTGATGTGTGGATATCTGGAGTCTCCCAGGCCCGTCCTCGTTCGTTGATAATATCGAGAATGCGGTTCGGGATGGATCAAATGTAATTGTCAGGTTTCCAATAGATATCCCTGGTGGATTGAAGCGCGAACTAAGAGAGCGGTTACACTCGCTATTTATCTGGAATTACATTGATGCATCGGATTCCAGCTTGAATCCACTTGCATTTCTGCACCAGCAAATTTCTCCAGATGTCAGTGCGTTTAAGATAAGTAGCATTGCAGAGTTAGCAGATAATACTTCATTTCAGGGAAGGCTCATTTGGGTAGAGAACATCGATAATGAAATGTGGCCTGAATGGTCAACGTTTCTAAGAGCTTACTCGGATGCATGTCGGAATGTGGACCTTATGAACCGTACAGTATTCATTGTTCTATTATCCAAAGGAGCTATTGCGGGCAAGATAACAAAAGAAGTAGCTCTCGTATCCTATGACTTCAGAGGAGTCGTGGATATGTTGGATCTATTTGTGTTAGCCTTACGGGAAGCTCCGGTAAGTAATAAACCCCGCGAATATCGTGCACTATTGGCACATATGGTTGCTCAGGTTGCACAGTGGGACATCTCTCTAGCTGGTCAGCTTTTAGCATTGCCACTCGAAGAAGTGCTCAGTCCCGATAATATCCTCCGGCAATATGCTTTAGATCGCGGTTGGACATCCGAAACACTTAATTGTTGGGAGAATGGAACGCAGGATGGCATGCCAGAAAAACCTGTCGTGCATTCTGCTTTATTGGAAGTGTGCGGAGAATCGCGAACAGTGCGCCAAAGAATTTGGGCAGCTCAGGCGGCGGTGCTGCTGCCTCTCATAGAAGAGCAGCGCATCAGCCTTATATCCCAAAATAGTCGGTATCTGAATCTACCTATTAAAACTGAAGATGGGCGGCAAATCGACGATCCACTCGATTTAGATGTTGGTCAATTAGCGTGGCATCTGGACCGGAGAGACAAACCTAAAGTGTTGAGGAAAAAAATCCGGAGTCTTCGCTTGGTCCGTAACAAACTGGCACACATGGAACCACTTAAACCAAACGAAGTTCTGAGAGTGATGTTATTCGCCAACTCGTGAATCTTCTCTTTTCCCTCAATGCCTGTCCTATACCCAATTGTTAAAGTAAGTCCGGAATGGCTTCGTGACCCCGAGGATATGGGAAGCAAGAAAAAGTTCTGGTATCTGGTTCCTAGGAGACAGAGAAGATATTGGCTTTTCAAATATCCACAGGCAGGTACTGGGCAACACTGGGCAGAGAAGATTGCCGCCGAGGTTGCGAGGTTACTGAATATTCAGTGTGCGAAAGTGGAATTGGCGGTTTTTGGAAGTGAGCAAGGATCGGTGACGGAAGCATTTACACATGGTAAGCGGGAATTAATTCATGGCAATCAGATTTTGGTAAGGGCTGTTTACGGCTACGATCCCGAGAGAAAATTCCATCAGTCAAGTCATAGTCTGGCGAATATCTGGCAGGCAATAGACAGAGTTTTTACAGAGAACACAGGTGCAAATCGGGCGAAACTCCGTCTTGCAGAGTACTTGGTTCTAGATGCATTGATTGGCAACACGGATCGCCATCACGAGAATTGGGGGATACTTCGAAAGCGCGTAGGTGACCGTTGGAAAGGGTCGGTGGCTCCATCATTCGATCATGCTTCCTCTTTGGGCCGGGAACTTCGGGATGTGAGACGTGAAAGGCTGTTAGCTGAGAATCGTGTAGGCGAATATGTCGAAAAGGGACGCGGCGCGATTTACTGGTCGGAAGATGACCTGCACGGTCCAAGCCCGCTGGAATTGGTACGGCGGGCAGTCATTTCGTATCCAGACCTATTCCTTCCGGTTGGAAAGAAGCTGGAAAAGCTGGACGGGAAAGCTATGGAAGATATCGTGAACCACATACCTGATGGTTGGATATCATCTTTCGCCAGAAAGTTTGCTGTTGCGCTACTGTGTTATAATTTTAAACAATTACAGGAACTATTCTGATGAGTGAACGAACCTTATTTCTGGCCTGGCAGGACAGCGATTCCAGCAGGGCGTGGTTCCCAGTGGGACAGCTCGATGCGGACGTTGATCGTCCTTTGTATCGTTTCCGTTATATCGGAGGAGCGAAGCGCGCGCAGGAAAACTCAGGGTTCCCTCTACTCGTTGAGTTTCCCTCACTAGGGGGGGATTATAAATCTCCAGAGTTGTTCCCGCTGTTCCAGAACCGGGTAATGAATAAGAAAAGGCCGGACTTTGCCGACTATCTGCGTAGTCTTGACTTTACGGAGGAAGCTGATCCTATTGAGATTCTATCGGTAAACGGAGGTCAACGCATAACGGACGCCTATGAGGTGTTTCCGAAAATCGAGAAGGACGATAGTGGGAACTTCTCTTGTCGGTTCTTTCTGCATGGTTGGCGGCACGTCAAACAAGCTGCCCAGGAGCGAATTAACGGTCTGGAATCTGGAGAACGGCTTTTCCTAACACGGGGACAGACCGGTCCTGAGACCGGGTTGGCAGTAGAAATCTGCACTGGTGATGGTTTTATGATTGGTTGGGCGCCACGCTATCTGGTTGCCGATTTTGTTGCGTCTAAGTCTGAAACTCCTGAATATTCTGCCCATGTGGTGCGGGTTAATCCCCAGCCTGCCCTGTCAAAACAACGGGTTCTGATTGAGATGCGTGGCCGCTGGGAAACCCACGAACCCATGAGAGGTGAGGATTTTGTGCCTTTGGTTGACGGCTGAGTGTCTGTCAGAGTCGGTCTTAAGATTGTCTAAGGCTTCGTCTTGCCTGTGTGATTGACTATCGTCAATGACCCTGCTCCCGAGTAACGAAAAAACCGCTATAGAGGCGGTTTTTTCGCCCCAATCCCGCTTACCCGAATACCCGGGGCTGAAAATCTGCCTGGTTGACGATACTGGCACTGCTCCCAGTTGCCCGGATAACAAACAGCCCCTGTCGCTCCGCATGGACCTCGGCGGATTGCTCCACCCGCAAATACGCCAGCGCGCCGTACACCTGCTTGCCCCGGAAAACCGGCACGTGCCCCGTGAACCTTGCCAGCTTCTCCAGAAAGTGTGTCACATCCTGGGCGTGCAACGTAGTCTTCACTTCCACTACAACCACTACCTCGCTGTTGACGGCCAGGATGTCATACTCGTAATGTTCCCCGTTGCGCCGGCCCTTCACCCTGGTGTGGGTTGAACGCACATTTATCCCTTGCGCCTGCAACAAGGCCACCAGGTCACCCTCCACCAGGCTCTCCATGAGTTTGCCCCATTGACCGGTGAAGAGGTTTTCCATCTCTCTCATGCGTTTATCCATACGCCGGTCGGTTTCCTGCATCTGTCGGTCGGTTTCCTTCTGTTGCCGTTTGGTTTCCTTGCTCAGCCGGTCGGTTTCCTTCATCTGCCGGTCAGTTTCACGCATCCGCCGGGACAATTCCTCTTGCTCCTTTGATACCGAGCGCAGGATATTCCAGATCTCTTCGGGGGTGGCAGGTTGTTGGTCAGGGTTGCGTTCCATTGATACTTCCTCCTGTTCAGAAATGACAGGGCCAAGAGTAATAGGAAGGCCGCATTCCGTCAAATCCAGGTATCAGTCCCCATTACCCTCCGTCGCAGGATTGTAGGTAGCCGTAATCCGGCCGGCCTCGTCGTAGAGACCGGTCATGATGCTGATCATTTTGTTGGTCTCATCAAGTTTTTCGTCCACCCGGTCGATGTTCTTCGATTGCTCCGTCAGGATGCGCCTGCGCAGTTCGGCGTAATTGTCGGTCATTTTCCTGCCCTTGGCCGTTACCCGGTAGGCGGCGGTCTTGCGGCTCCTGTCCTTGATCCGTTCGCAGAACCCGGTCTTCACCAGTTTCCTCAGGCAATACTGGATATTGGGGATATCATCCCGGTTCAACTGCCGGGCGATGTCCGTGGCGCTCTTGGGCCGGTCATGCATGCGGATGATATGGATGATGACGGCCTCGATATAACTCAGTTCGCCCATGCCGGTCACCCCGGCAAGTTGCGTCACCCATCGTTCAAAGGCCTGCTGAAAACGCAATATGCTCCATTCGAATTCCGTGGAAATGGCTTCATGGGATGAACTGGCAAGGTGCCAGGCCCGGTAACGGGATGCTTCAAAGTTTTCCTGTTTTTTCTTCATCAGAGGAGTTACCCAGTTCGTTGAATATTTGGGGTCAGAGTAAAAATTTGTCTGTTCGGCAGGCGATGCCGGTTTATTGTTGGGTATTTTTACTCTGACCCTAAATATTAGATTGTTGGAAATAAATTTTCATCCTGGATGGTTTCGGGAGACGGAAACGCCTGTTTCGAATGCGCCAGCCCCATATCCAGCAGGGCTTCACACAGTTTGTAGGCAACCACGCCGGGGTTGAGCACGGGCGCGGGCAGGTTGTCGCGCAGGAAGCGGTGTGACTGGTGCATGGTGGTGGAACCCAGGATGATGACGTCGGCGCCGTCTTCTTCGATGGCTTTCAACCCCTGCTCCTTCAGCTTGTCAAACACCATCTCTTCCTTGCCCGTCAACAACTCCTGTACGTCCGGGCGGGTGTCAATATGCCTGATCGAGGCCAGCTTGTGCTCCAGCCCGTATTCTTTCAGGGTCTTGCGGTATAACGCCAGCCACGGTTGCCACATGGTCAGGATGGAAAACCGGTGCCCCAGGGTGGCGGCCAGGTGGAATGACGCCTGGCCCGGACCGATGACCGGGATATTCAAGCGGGAGCGCAGGGCATACAGCCCTGAATCGCTGACCGTGTTGATACAGACTGCGGCACAGCCCTCTTCCTCTGCCCTGAGACCGGCTTCGATCACTATGGTATCCATGATGTAAGTATCGTAATAGCTGTCCGCCAGCGACATGAGTCGTTTTGACCCGACGAATTCCACGTCAAATTCCGGCCGGATGTATTCCGCCGGGATCTGGGTTTCAATCAACTCACGGGTATGTTCGTTGAGCGGTACCGGGAAGATGACCTTGATTTTTTTACCCATCAGGTTTTATCGAAGTTTTATTGAAATCTAAAGTGATATTATACTGGCAATTTTGTTGAATCAGGTAATCATAGATGGAAACCCACATCCCCTACGGTGGTTACTGGACCACGCCGTTCGCCCGTTGGCAGGGCAGCCTGTCCCACCTGCACAGCATGGAATACGCCGCCCACGTGACCCGGCAGGTCATGGCCGGCCGGGACCTCGACGGACGGCAGTTCGATTTCGGTGTGCTGGGGATGACCGTCCCGCAAAATAGCTGTTTTTACGGTCTGCCCTGGTTGACGGCCATGGCCGGGCTCGGCCATATCGGCGGCCCGACGGTCAGCCAGGCCTGCGCCACCAGCGCCCGGGCGATGGCGACCGCCAGCGGGGAAATCCAGGCCGGACTGGCGCAATGTGCGCTGGTCATCAGCGCAGACCGTATCTCCAACGGCCCCCATATTTACTACCCGGACCCGCTCGGCCCCGGCGGCACCGGTGTTACGGAAGACTGGGTCATGAGCAATTTCACCCAGGACCCGTATGCGAAATGCGATATGACCCGCACCGCGGAGAACTGCGCGGGCAAATGGAACGTGTCGACGGCGCAGCAGCACGAGGTTGCCTTGCGCCGTTACGAACAGTACCAGCAGGCGCTCTACGACAATGGGAGCGGCACATTTCAGCAGAAATACATGCTTCTGCCCCTGGATGTGCCTGACAAGAAGTACCGGAAAACGGTCGCTACCCTGACGGGCGATGAGGGTATTACCGCGACCAGCGGCGAGAAGATGGCGCGGCTGAAGCCGGTACGGGAAGGCGGCACCGTGACCTTTGCCGGCCAGACCCACCCGGCCGACGGCAATGCCGGTATGATCATCACGACTTCTGACAAGGCACGAGCATTGAGTAGCGATCCGAATATCAGGATCAGCATCGTCGCTTACGGGCAGGCCAGGGAAGCCCCGGCCTGGATGCCGGCCGCGCCCATTCCGGCCAGCCGGCGCGCCCTGGCCCGGGCAGGAATTTCGATGAAGGATATCAAGGCAATCAAGTCCCATAACCCGTTCGCGGTCAATGACATTATTTTTGCCAGGGAGATGGGTATCGACGTCATGACCATGAACAATTACGGCTGTTCCCTGATCTGGGGTCACCCGCAGGGTCCGACAGGGATGCGCGCAGTGATCGAACTCATCGAGGAACTGGTACTGGAAGGCGGTGGATACGGCCTGTTTCACGGTTGTGCGGCCGGCGATACCGCCATGGCAGTGGTGCTGCGCGTAAACTGATCATGGTCCGGACGGTTACCGGTTTGCCCACGCTATTCCCTACCGTTGTCCACGCACTGGCGGACGCGGCGGCAAGGAGTCCCGGGCGCGAGGCCCTGGTACTCGGTGATGAACGGCTCAATTACCGGGAATACCTGCGTTGCGTCGCCGGATTCAGCCGGGAGCTGGAAGCGCTGGAACTGGGCGGCTGCCGGGTGGCGCTGCTGATGGGCAATTCCATCGACGTGTGCATAGCGATGTTCGCCGTCCATGCCGCCCGCGCCGAGGCAGTCCCGTTGAACCCGGCCTACACGGCCCGCGAACTGCTTCCCATGCTGGAAGACGCCGAAGTGGCGGCCATAATTTACGATGAACCCTTCGATGCCATGGTCAGGTCCCTCGCGCCCGAACCGGGCATCAAACGCCTGCTCGCCGTCGGCAACAGCCGGCGTTTAACCGAATGGCGCGAGCGTCGGGATCTCGACAGCCTCGGTGACCTGCCGGAAGCAGAAGACCCGGCCACCCTGCAGTTTACCGGCGGTACCACCGGCACGGCCAAGGGCGCCTGTATCAGCCATCATTCTCTGTCCGTCAACGTGAGCCAGCGCGAGGCCATTTCCCCCACCCGCGATGACGTGGAAAGAACCTTGTGCATCATGCCCCTGTTCCATTGCTACGCAGTGTCCATGTGCCTGCATGCCATGGTCTACCGGCGCGGCGCCCTGGTCATCCTGCCGCGCTATCACCCCGAAGAAGTCATCGCCGCCCTGGTCCGGGAAAAGATCACCCTGTTTGCAGGCAGCCCCACGATTTTTACCGGGTTGCTGAATTATCCGGGTTTTGCCGAAACCGATTTTTCCAACCTGTACATGTCCTCATCCGGTTCGGCGCCCCTGGCGGAAAATATACTGAGTAACTGGGAAAGGATCACCGGCACGCCGATACTTGAGGGCTATGGCCAGTCGGAGGCGGGGCCGGTGATCTCGTTCAACCCGCTGCACGGGGTCAGGAAACCGACATCGGTCGGCCTGCCCCTGCCCGCAACGGAAATCCAGGTGGTCGACGTGGAGACCGGCACACAGGTACTCAGTACCGGGCAAAAAGGAGAAATCCGGGTGGCAGGCCCCCAGGTGATGGGCGGTTACCGGAATCGCCCGCAGGAGACGGCCCAGGCATTGCGCGACGGCTGGCTCTACACGGGCGATATCGGTGAACTGGATGAGGAGGGCTACCTGTATATACGCGCCAGAAAAAAGGAGATGATCATTGTTTCCGGCTATAACGTGTACCCCCGCGAGGTCGAAGAGATACTGCATCAAAACCCCGGCGTCAGGGAAGCGGCCGTTGTCGCAAAGAAAGATGCCTACCGCGGCGAATTGCCGGTTGCATTTATAGTGCCGGGGAAAGAGGACGGCGTGGATGAGGAAGTATTGCGGCACTATTGTATGGAATACCTGGCATCCTATAAGATCCCGGCGGAATTTCACTTCGTGGACAACCTGCCCAAGACTGTGGTAGGAAAAGTAGACAAAATCCTGTTGGCCGAAATGGCAAACCGGAATCCAGAATCCCGTCATTCCGGCGAACGCCGGAATCCGGAAGGCAATGAACCGTCGGCAGCAATTAATAACAAGAAATCTTGAGGTTGTCCGCCTTATGCAGGAATACAATAACCCCATCCTGATCCAGCCTACAGGGGAAATACCCCGCAAAATCGGTATCATCGGCGCCGGCACCATCGGCCCGGACATCGGTTATTACCTGAAAAGCACCCTCCCGGATTTAAGCCTGGTCCTGGTTGATATCAGCCGGGAAGCCCTGGAACGGGCTATCGACAGGATCCACGGGTATGCACAAAAAGGGCTTGCCAGGGGGAAATTGACCCCCGCGCAGGCCGAACATGTACGGCAGAACCTCAGCGTTTCCCTTGACTATGAGGCCCTGGACGGATGCGACTGGGTCGTCGAGGCCGCTACGGAAAATATTGAACTGAAAAAACAGATCTTCTCAAGGGTGGAGGCCATTTGCAGTGAACAGTGCATGATCACCTCAAATACCAGTTCCATCCCCGCCAGGCTGCTGTTTTCTCACCTGCATCATCCTGGGCGGACTACCGTTACCCATTTTTTTGCGCCGGCCTTCCGCAACCCGGTGGTCGAGGTGGTCGATTGGGAACAGGCCGATCCGGTATTCCTGCAACAACTGCGCCGGCTGTTTTACCTGACCGGCAAGGTCCCTATGGTCACCCGTGACGTAGTCTGCTTCATGCTCGACCGCATATTCGACAACTGGTGTAACGAAGCCGGTTATTTACTGTCCGGCGCCACCCCGGCACAAATCGACCACGCAGCCGGCGATTACGTACACGCCGGCCCGTTCTTTGTATTGAACATGTCCAACGGCAACCCGATCATCATTGAGACCAACTCCCTGCAAGCCGAACTGGAAGGCCCACACTACCGCCCCGCAGAAATTTTCCAGACAGCACAGGATTGTACTAATTTGGGACACCCACAAATTGCCAATTCACGTGATAATTTGGGACAACCACAAATTGGCGGAAATGATAATTTGGGACAACCAGAAATTGCAGACCGGGGATTATTATGGGACGAGTCGGGAAAATGGTTAACAATCAAACCCGGCGAGAACGTAGACGTGCCACAGGCTGTAACTGCGGAAATCCGGGACCGTCTGCTGGGGGTCCTGTTTTCGCAGACCGTGGATATCCTGGACCGTGACATCGGTACGGCGGCCGACCTGGAACTGGGCTGCCGGCTTGCCTTTGCCTTCAGGCAGGGTCCCCTGGAACTGATGCGGGAACTGGGCGAACAGGAGAGTGAACGGATCCTGACGAAGTTTACCCGCGCAAAGCCCGGTATGCCCGGCGCGCAACGACCGCTGCGCGCGTACCAGGATTTTTACAGGTTTATCCTGGTCGATGAACTCGACGGCGTAATCATCATCACGCTGCGCCGTCCCGAGGCATTGAATGCTTTGCATGATGACATGACCGACGAAATCCTGGCCGTATTGAAGCAATATGAGAATGATCCGCAGACTACCGGATTCATCATTACCGGCTATGGCGGCGCGGCGTTCAGCGCGGGCGCCGACATCGGCAGGTTTCCCTCGATGCTGGGAGACAAGGACCAGAGTATTGATTACGCACGCGTGTGCTCCCGGTTACTGGTCTACCTGGACACCTGCGCGAAGCCGGTTGTCGCTGCGTTGAACGGCATGGCCCTGGGCGGCGGCCTGGAACTGGTGGTCCGCTGCCACGGCATCGTTGCCGTGGAGGACGCGTGGTTGCAATTTCCGGAGATTACCCTGGGTATTGCGCCGGGTCTGGGCGGCATGGTGATTCCCTACCGGCGCTGGCCTGCAGCCGCGGCGGCTTTTCATGCCATGCTGCTCAAAGCAAAAAAAATGGCTGCAACCGATGCAGCAGAGGCGGGGATAATTGACACCTTGGAGGATAACCATGCCGCACTGCTGCCCGGCGCGGTGCGGTTGGTCAGGGAACTCGCGGGTAAACCGCACACGCTTACGGATACCCCCATCAATATTTCGCCTCCGGCTGCCGGAAAGGACAAACCACTCAGCTCCACCGGTCAAAAACTGAGCGCCGCGGTGACCGCTATTATCCGTCGGGCTATCGTTGATGCGGCGGCGGCCGTATCACTGGACGCAGCGCTGGAGGCCGGTTATAGCGCGTTCGGAGACAGCGCCTGCACGGCGGCAGCCCGTGAGGGCATCGGCGCGTTCATGGAAAAAAGAAAACCCGATTTTACAGATTAGAAAAAGGGGGCAGATTTAAATCTGTTCCCCGGGTGGAATGGCAGCGGGATTCATGTTTTGCCTCCTGCTCCTTTGAACTATAGACTATAGCCGGGTCAACAGAAAAATAAACTTTGTTCATTGCAAAAAACACCAGACAACCATAACGGTGATACTGAGGTCTATCACCACCAGGCAGACAACCTGCCCGCGCACGGTTCCCATGATGACGAAGTATTGACGGAGTCCCGCGTCTCGGACTACTGGCGCGCCAACATCAGGCTGCTGCTGATATTGCTGGCAATCTGGTTTACCGTATCCTACGGCTTCGGAATCCTGCTGGTCGACTGGCTGAACCGGATCAGCCTGTTCGGTTTCAAGCTCGGATTCTGGTGGGCGCAACAGGGGTCAATCTACACGTTTGTCATACTCATTTTCGTGTACGTGGCGCTCATCGGCAGGATCGATCGCAAGTTCGGTGTGGACGATTCCGATGCGGACAGTGACCGGCGCGGAGAACGCCCATGACCACCCAGATGCTGACTTACATCGTGGTCGGCCTGACCTTCGCCCTTTATATCGGCATTGCCGTGTGGTCCAGGGCGGCATCAACCAAGGATTTCTACGTGGCGGGCGCCGGCGTGCACCCACTGACCAACGGCATGGCGACCGCCGCGGACTGGATGAGCGCCGGCTCGTTCATTTCCATCGCCGGCATGATCGCCTTTGCCGGTTATGACGGCTCGGTCTACCTGATGGGCTGGACCGGCGGTTACGTCCTCCTTGCGCTGTTGCTGGCGCCGTACCTGCGCAAGTTCGGCCAGTACACCGTGCCGGACTTCATCGGCGAGCGCTATTACTCAAGTTCCGCCCGGGTGGTGGCCGTGATCTGCCTGGTCTTTATCTGCTTTACCTACGTGGCCGGGCAGATGCGCGGGGTAGGGGTGGTGTTCTCCCGTTTCCTGGAAGTGGAAATCATGACCGGTGTGTTTATCGGCATGGCAGTGGTGTTCTTCTATGCCGTGCTCGGCGGCATGAAGGGCATTACCTATACCCAGGTGGCGCAGTATTGCGTCATGATTTTTGCATACATAACGCCGGCGATCTTTGTCTCAATGCTGATCACGGGCAACCCGGTGCCGCAACTGGGCCTCGGTTCCGAGGTGCAGGACGGATCCGGTCTGCGGGTGCTGGAAAAACTGGACCAGGTGCTGACGGACCTGGGTTTTACGCCTTACACGGATGGAAGCAAAAGCATGATTGACGTGTTCACGATTACCCTGGTGCTGATGGCCGGCACGGCCGGCCTGCCCCACGTGATCGTGCGCTTCTTTACCGTGCCCAAGGTGTCCGATGCGCGCAAATCCGCGGGTTACGCCCTGATATTCATTGCCTTGCTGTACACGACCGCGCCTGCTCTCGCCGCCTTCTCCCGGCTGAATTTCATAGACACGGTAAACAACACCGCCTACGTGGAAGCGCCCTCCTGGGTGAAGACCTGGGAGGGTATCGGCCTGATTGCCTGGCTGGATAAAAATGAGGACGGCAGGATTCAATATGCCGCAGGCGCCGCCTTCGAGGGCGCGCCTGTCTTCATCGACGGCGCAGGGGAACACGGGCAGAAACTGGTCGGGAATACCCCGCTGGACAATACCAACGAGGTGTATGTCGACCGCGATATCATGATGCTGGCCAGTCCGGAGATTGCCAACCTGCCGCCCTGGGTGCTGGCGCTGGTGGCAGCCGGTGGACTGGCCGCGGCGTTGTCCACTGCGGCCGGTTTATTGCTGGTGGTATCGACATCCATCTCCCATGACCTGCTCAAGAAAACCCTGAGGCCGGACATCAGCGAAAAACAGGAGTTGTTCTACGCCCGAATTGCGGCCGCGGCTGCCGTCTGCTTTGCCGGCTACCTGGGGATCAATCCGCCGGGGTTCGTCGCCCAGGTGATCGCGTTTGCGTTCGGACTGGCCGCCGCATCGCTGTTCCCGGCCATTTTCCTCGGCATATTCGTGCGTAATATGAACCGCGAGGGCGCCATAGCCGGCATGTTGAGCGGTCTCCTGTTCACCGCCGCGTATATCGTCTACTTCAAGTTCGTCAACCCCGGCGCCAGCAACCCGGAAAACTGGTGGCTGGGTATCTCGCCGGAGGGAATCGGCAGTATGGGCATGGTAATCAATTTCGCGGTCGCGTTTACGGTCAACCGTTTCACCGCGCAACCGCCGGATTATATCAAGGCACTGGTCGATGACGTCCGCATACCCGCCGGCGCGGGAGTGGCGCACCGGCATTAGGAATTACGAATTAGGAATTACGAATTAGGAATTACGAATTAGGAATTGGAGTTATCACAATGGAAAAGCCGCCGCAGCAGGCGGCACATTCATTCGTAATTCCTAATTCGTAATTCAATTTGCGTTGATCTGCAGATAAAACATGAACACAACGAGTAACCGATTCACCATCGCCGCGCTGTACAAGTTCCTCAGGCTGCCGGACTTTAGAGAATTGAAGCGACCCCTGCTGGATCGTTGTAATGATCTCCGGCTCAGGGGGACTTTCCTGCTGGCGCCCGAGGGCATTAACGGCGCCGTCGCAGGAAGCACGGAAGGCGTGGACGGGATCCTGGACTACCTGCGTGCGGAGCCCCGTTTTGCCGACCTTGTACACAAGGAATCCCGCGCCGCTGCATGTCCTTTCCACCGGATGAAGGTAAAGCTCAAGCAGGAAATAGTCTCGCTGGGTGTAGAGGGAGTTGATGCGCAGCATCTCAGCGGCAGGTATGTGCAGCCGGAACACTGGAATACGGAAATCTCCCGGCCGGATACGCTGGTGCTGGACGTTCGCAACGAGTATGAATCCGGGATCGGCGGTTTTAAAAACGCCGTCGCGCCGCATACCGAGACCTTCCGCGAATTTCCGGAGTACGTGCAACAAAACCTCGACCCGGCTGAACATCCCAGGGTCGCCATGTTTTGTACGGGAGGTATCCGTTGTGAGAAGGCATCCTCTTACCTGCTGTCCCGGGGTTTCAGGGAGGTTCTCCAGTTACACGGCGGCATCCTGAACTACCTGGAGAAAATCGACCGTAAAGACAGCCTGTGGGAAGGAGAGTGTTTTGTCTTCGACAGCCGGGTTGCCGTCAATCACGACCTGGGCGAAGGTGATTATGAGCAGTGTTTCGCCTGTCGCAGGCCGATTACCGAGCAAGATATGACCGCGGAAAAATATCAGCCTGGCGTGTCCTGCCCGCGCTGTTATGATGAGTTGACTGCCGAACAACGGGAACGCTTCAGTGAACGCCAGCGCCAGGTCGAACTGGCGGAGAGCCGCGGTGAAAAACACATCGGCGTGGACTGACAGGGAACTACAGGACAGGAAAGCG
Organism: Gammaproteobacteria bacterium; assembly: GCA_965116495.1. Lineage (GTDB taxonomy): Bacteria > Pseudomonadota > Gammaproteobacteria > Eutrophobiales > Eutrophobiaceae > JAAXHV01. The sequence goes on from OZ220696.1 coordinate 3,562,319, forward strand.
CAAATTTTTCCGCAGCACTTGGCGCGGGTTTACACTCACGTCAGCCATGGCGATTACCCGGACTGGCTGGACGCAATCAGCAGGTTGCCTGAAATCAGCCCCTCACAAGTCAGGCTCGACGCGGACGCCATCCGGATCGGCGCTGCGACGGATTGCAGCGCATCACAACGCGACATCATCCGGCAACAACTGCAACGGTTGCTGCCGTGGCGCAAAGGCCCGTTTAACCTGTTCGGCCTAAAGATTGACGCCGAATGGCGTTCCGACATGAAATGGCAGCGCTTGCAGGACAAAATAACTCCACTGTCCGGCCGTACCGTGCTGGACGTCGGTTGCGGCAACGGCTATTACGGTTGGCGTATGTTGGGGGCCGGAGCGAAACATGTGGTCGGGACGGACCCCACACTCCGATATGTTATGCAGCAGCGCGCCATTGCGAGATACCTTCCTGATGTACCTTTCGAAATCTTGCCATTTTCGCTGGAGACACTGGTCAGCAGCGCGCCGGACTTCATTGCTGCCCAGCCTGCCCCTGCAGGCTCTAAGCAGGGGACAGGAATCCACCCCGCGGCTTCCCTGTTACCCCCTGACGGGTTCGACGCCGTCTTTTCCATGGGTGTGATTTATCATCGCCGCAACCCTGTCAGGCATATTCGCGATCTTTTGATGTTCCTGCGCTCCGGCGGTGAACTGGTGCTGGAGTCATTGATCATTGACGAGGAGCATGGTGACGTACTGCAACCCCGGGACCGCTACGCCAGGATGAGGAATATCTGGACTATCCCCTCCATCACCGCCCTGAAAAACTGGCTGTCCGACGCGGGTCTCATTTCAATCGAAGTCGCAGATGTCTCCGCCACGACCCCTGCCGAACAACGGGTCACGGAATGGACCTTCGAACAGTCACTGTCAGACTTCCTGGATCCGCAAAACTCCGACCTGACCGTAGAAGGCTACCCGGCCCCGAAACGGGCAATCGTGCTATGCTCAAGGTAATGATTGAGGTTAATTGTGGTCTGGATGACATTAGATTGGAAACCATAGCGACAACTGAAACGTATTCCTTCAGAAAACCGCTGGATTGAACTTTCGGGACTCTGCTATAATTTTCCCGAAAATATAAAACACATACCCGCAGGAGGAATAGCATGCCTTTACGTATTGGTGATGAAGCACCGAACTTCACTGTTGAAACCACGGAAGGGACGATCAATTTCCATGACTGGATTGGCGACGGTTACGCCATCCTGTTTTCCCATCCCAAGGATTTTACCCCGGTGTGCACGACGGAACTGGGTTACATGGCCGGACTCAAGCCGGAGTTTGATAAACGCAACACCAAGGTTATCGGTCTGAGTATCGATTCGGTAGATGATCATAATGCCTGGCTGAACGACATAGAGGAAACCCAGGGCCATGCGGTCAATTATCCGCTGATAGGAGACACCGACCTGGCTGTTGCCAAGCTCTATGACATGATCCACCCGAACGCCAGCGGCGCGGCAAAGTCGCGCACCGCAGCGGACAACGCCACGATACGTTCGGTGTTCGTCGTCGGCCCGGATAAACTGATCAAGCTGATCATTACCTATCCGATGAGTACCGGCAGGAATTTTGATGAGGTGCTCCGGGTGCTGGATTCCATCCAGTTGACCGCCAAACACAAGGTGGCCACTCCCGTTAACTGGCGCCAGGGCGAGGACGTGATCATCGTCCCTGCAGTGTCAAACGAGGCCGCCAAGGAGAAATTTCCGGAGGGCTGGAAGGCCCCGAAGCCCTACCTGAGGATAGTGCCTCAGCCTGAATAGGGCTGCATCCTGTCCTGCGCGTGATATGTCTGCAAGGACGAGATTACTGATGCTGGCAACGCCGGCTTGGGCAAATGACCCGGCTGTGTCTTCCGGCAAAGCGTCCGACGCGCAAGCCGCGAACTGGGAGTTGCAGGACTGGGAATTGGACATCCAGCGCTGTTTGTTCACCCAGGACCGCTGTTCGGGTTCGCTCACCATCATTTATGAGAGCCTGCAAAACGCCAGGAAGGATCCCGGGGTCGAGGAGTGGCGCGTGGAATACTGGGAGAAAAAGCTGCGCGATTACTTCGGTTACAACATGGACAGGCATGACTGATTGATACCAGGACAGAACGCACCCGCAGAATCATCACGGAACCGGTTGCCCCGTTACTGGCGCGCCTGACCGGCACCATGGTCCTGGGCGTCATCGCTATGATGACGCTGGGCTTTGTCGATACCTGGTTCATCAGCCTGCTGGGGACAAACCAGTTGGCGGCCATCGGCTTCATCGTCCCCGTATACATGATTTTTATCAGTTTTGCCCTGGGGATAGGCATGGGCATCAGTTCGATTACTTCACGTTTGATCGGCGAAGCAAAACATGACGTGGCCGCCCGTTACGTGACGGATGCGCAAATTCTGGCGCTGTTGTTGTCAATCTTCATCGCCATCCTGGTCGGTTATTCCATCAACGCCGTCTTTTCAGCTATGGGCGCGACGGAACAAGTGATGCCCCATATCAGGAGCTATATGTATATCCTGATTTTCGGCCTGCCGGTGATAATGATCGCAGTGGTCAGCGGGAACACGTTCCGTTCCATCGGCGCGATGAAGACTTCCGCCTTGATGTCCACGCTTATGGCATTGCTGAACCTGATCCTCGACCCGTTACTGATTTTCGGTCCGGGTCCTTTCCCGGAAATGGGGATAAAAGGCGCGGCGCTCGCCAGCGTCATTGCCGCGACGACCGTGGCCGTCGTCGCGGTCTATATCCTGGCGGTCCGGGAAAAGCTGCTGCTGTTCACCCTGCCGCGCCTGCACCATATCAGGGAAAACTGGGAGGAGTTGTTGCAGATCGCGATACCTGCCATGCTCGCCAACATGATGACTCCGTTTGCCGCGGCCATCATGACCGCGATGATAGCCGGTTATGGCGCCGAGGCCGTCGCCGGGTTCGGAGTAGGGGCGCGCATAGAGACCTTGTGCCTGCTCGTCATTTTTGCCCTGTCCGCGACCCTGCCCATGTTCATCGGACAAAACCTGGGAGCAGGGAAAGGGGAGCGCGCCTACCAGGCATTATTCGGTTGTCTGAAGTTCGGTATCGTCTTCCAGGTTGCGGTCTATGTCCTGCTGCTCATCCTCTCACCGTATATCGCCCCCGCGTTCAGCGATGACGCAAGGGTGATGCAAGTGATCAATACCTTCATCTACATATTGCCGCTGACCTACGGCGCCCATGCTATCGTGATCCTGGTCATGGTCTCCCTGAACGTGTTGAGACGACCCCGCCTTGCCTTGTTCCTGATCATTATCAGGCTGATTGCTTTGTACCTGCCGCTGGCGTATATTGGCAGCCTTTATTGGGGTATAACCGGCCTGTTCGCGGGCGCCGCCGCCGGAAACGTCATCGCCGGCGTCATCGCGTACCGGGTGATAAAGAAAATCTGCGCCGATACGGAGGACAGAGGGCGGAAGACAGAAGACAGAGAACGGATGACGGGGGACCGAGGACAGAGGACCGCGACCGTCATTCCGGCAAATAAGACCATTTCGTCGACCGGGGGACAGATTTGAAATCCGGCCCCGGCAGGACTGTGGTCCGTCATTCCTGCGCAAGCAGGAATCCAGCTGACAAAACAATACCTTATAACAAGCCGAGGAAATGAATATGAGTCGATTATACGGTGATAACCACCGGCAGTTGCAGGAACAGTTTGAAACGCGGCGTATGGCCGACGTTATCGAGAAAGTCGCGATGGAGACGGAAGTGGTTGGCCCACACAAGGATTTTATCGAAAGCCGCGATATGTTTTTCCTGAGTACGGTGGATCACAAGGGCAGGCCCACGGTGTCCTACAAGGGCGGCGACCCGGGCTTCGTCAAGGTGGTTGATGACACGACGGTGGTTTTTCCCAGCTATGACGGAAACGGCATGTTCCTGTCCATGGGAAACATCAAGGGCAATACGAATATCGGCATGTTATTCATAAATTTTGAGACGCCTCACAGGTTGCGGTTGCAGGGAGAAGCCTCCATCCACGATGACGACCCACTGATCGCCGCGTACAAGGAAGCGGATTTGATTGTCAGGGTCAAGGTCTCGGAGATCTTCGTAAACTGCCCGCGTTACGTGCACAAGTACCAGAAAGTCGACCCGTCCAAATACGTACCCCGTACCGAATGTGATACGCCGTTGGCCGGTTGGAAGCATATCGACAAGATCCAGGAAGTCCTGCCCACGAGAGACCAGGGACGCGCGGAAAAAGAGGGCGGCATCATATCCATGGAAGAGTGGCACGAGAATGTCAGACGGGGGGATGGGTGAATTACGAATTAGGAATTATGAATTATGAATTACGAATTAGTAATTGATCAAAAGCCTTCTGTCGACAGCGTAAGCGCCTGGCGCATCACTGCGCTTTTTGCCAGCACTTCGTTGTGTTCCGTCGCCGGGTGGCTGTCGGCAACGATACCGGCGCCGGCGTGGTAGCTGTAGCTGCCGTTCTCAAAGATGATGGTGCGTATCGCGATGGCCTGGTCCATGTTGCCGTAGTGGTCGAAATAACCCACCGTGCCGCCGTATAACCCGCGCCGCACCGGTTCATAGCCGTTCAGCAACTCGATGGCGCGGATCTTGGGGGCGCCAACCAGGGTGCCCGCGGGGAATGCCGCGGCAAATAAATCAAAAGCATCCTTCCCTTGTTGCGGCCTGCCGCTGACGCCACTGACGATGTGCATGACGTGGCTGTAGCGTTCGATGGACTGGTAAGGGTCGACCAGGATGGAACCGGTGGCCGCGATGCGTCCCAAATCGTTTCTGGCCAGGTCCACCAGCATGACATGTTCGGCAATTTCCTTGGGGTCCTTCACCAGGTCCGACTCCAGTTTCCGATCTGCTTCAGGGGTACCTCCGCGGGGACGGGTGCCGGCGATGGGCCGCAGTGCGGCCACACCGTCCTGCAATTTAACCAAGGCCTCGGGGGAGGAGCCGGCGATAGTCCGGCTGCCTATCTCGATAAAGTACATATACGGGGACGGGTTAATCAGGCGCAACGCCCGGTACACCATGAATGGGTCGACGGCACACTCCCCGGAAAACCGGTTTGCCAGAACCACCTGAAAAATATCGCCGTCTCGTATTTTTTGCTTGGCTTCGTACACCAGTTGCATATAGTCATTCCGGGAAAGACTCGCCTTCGCTATTGAACAGGTGTCCCTGGAGGTGGGTACCCGGACCGGGCCGCGCAAGGCCGCACTGACCTCTTTCTGCAAAGCCAGCCGTTCCGCTTCCGGACCGGCATGGAGCAGGGCCACCCGGCGGGTCAGATGATCGAACACCAACAGGGAGCGCGGCGCCATGTAAGCGGCCTGCGGATGGTAATCCGTCACGCTCGTATTAGCGGGGAATTGCTCAAGTTCGTGGATCAGGTCAAAATCGGCATAGCCCACCAAGCCGCCCTGAAACGGTATCTCGTCTGCCTGGGGGGCTAATTGCGGCGCGGCACGTAATCCCTCCCGTAACGCGGCCAGCACCTCAGCGCGGCCGGAAGGTCGGGAACATGTTCTGCCGTTCAAGGTCAGGCCCCGTGCGTCAAAATGCAGGTCCAGCGCACTGCCCAGGCCCAGGAAGGAAAAACGCGCGACCTGTTCGCCCCGCTCCACGCTCTCCAGCAGGAAGCGCGCGCCCAGGGCCTTCAGTTTCAGAAAAGCCGATACCGGTGTATCGAGATCGGCAGCAATGTCAAAAGGCGGTTTCATCAGTTCCCCTTGTTCGTTCGCCACCACCTACCAGGAGGAACAGGCATAAAAAAACCCACCCCTGGTCCAGAGGTGGGTTTGGTTAATAAACTATTTTGCAACAGTGATTAAGCCGGCATCCACCCCGGGATGTCGCGCCACCACCATTGCCTGTGATTCATACAATTCATGCCCGCAGCATAACGATAGTTTCAGGACAGGTCAAGGGGGGGGTTGGGGAATTACGGATAATTACGAATTACGAATTAGGAATTACGAATTAATATCTGCTTCTCGATATCCCCTAATTCCTAATTCCTAATTCCTAATTCCTAATTCGTAATTCCTACGCCGCCGGCCAGTGTTTGCGGTAACGCTGCACCAGCCAGCGGTTGAACTGGGGCAGCGTCCCTTCCTGCCAGGAGTAACGGCCGCGGGGACCGAAGCGGGAGGTGAGCCCTTTCTGCACCATGGTGTCTGCATAGACGTCCTGGACGTTGAAGTTATTCACCCCGGCCTCCGCCTGTTCGAACAGGTACTCGAACATCGGGTCTTTCAGCGCTTGGGGGTTGAAACAGTAGTTGATATCGATGCTGATCTGCCCGGCTGCCTGGGCGTCGATAATAAAATAGGCGATCTCGTCCGGCACCACCGCCAGGGCCAGGGTGGGCGGGATGAGAATGAACATCCCGCGTTTGCGTTCCTCCAGGGTCAGCTTCGGAAACACGGGCAATAAACTTTTTTTTGTCGGGTTGAACGAACCGTCGATCTCGGTGAAGTGCTGGATGCGCGAGATGTGGTTCATGTCGTCGCGCCAGTCAAAAAAATCACTCATCCCGCTCGGCGCGAAGGTCTGCAGCGGTCCGTGCAGGCGGCTGGCATGGTACGGGTCGTTGAAGTTCTCCATCATCACCTTCCAGTTCCAGGGCAGGTCGGGAATTTTCGTGCCGGTGCGCGTGGCGGTCTGCGGCAGTTCGAAGTGTTCCAGCAATGGGTCGAGTTCAGCCAGCATGGGCGCCAGCGGCGCTGCCTGCTCATCGAAACTGGTGAAGATAAATCCCTGCCATATTTCCACGGGCAGAGAAGGGAGGTTGTGGTTTGCCTTGTCAAAATCGACTGCCCGGTCCATCTCCGGCGCGCCGACCAGGCGTCCGTCAAGGCCGTAGGTCCAGTGGTGGTAAGGACAGATAAAGCGGCTGCAATTTCCGCCTTTTTCAGCCAGGACCATGCCACGATGTTGACACACGGCGGAGATGACCCGGATCCCTTCCCCGGTATGGGCGACAATCAGGGGTTCGTCGAAAATGGTGACAACCAGGTAATCACCCACCTCCGGCACCTGGTCGACCCGTCCCGCGCACAGCCATTCCCGGGAAAAGATCGCTTCTTTCTCAAAGCGGAAAAATTCTTCAGACGTGTAAACCTCACGTGGCAGCAGGCAGGCTTCGTTGGTGGGTAAGACGGATGCGTTGAACGTACTGAGCATCTCTTCACTGAACAGGTTCATAACGTGTCTCCCGGCTCGCTCATAACTGTTGGACTGCCATCCGTTAATCGGCCTCCTTTGAGTAAGGGAAGCTTTGATCAAGTCCGTCCGGGACTTGTCAGACGGTACATCCCTGTACCGTAGGAACCTCTGACTTAATCAGAGGTTCCTACGATATATTCGATTTCATTTGACAATGTTACATTATAATATTACATGGGGAAAACTGGGACAGACCTCATTAATTCATTAATTCAGCGTAGGTTTCGTCGTTCCAGCACAAGCCGGAACCCACATATTACCTTGTCAATAAGGTAATCAACCCAGCCCTGTCCGGGTATTGTTTAATCAGGAAGTCCCGTTCACCGGGCGTGTAATCCCCGTCGATAAAGCCGGGCGCCATGGTGGTGCCGAGCAAGGCGAACTCACCCCCCGGTACAAGTCGGGAGCCCTGCCAGACACCGGCCGGCACCGCAAACTGGACCTGTTGTCCGCTCATTACATCGTGCCCCAGGGTGATGACCCTGCCGGCGCCGTCCTGTTCGAGCAGGAGCAATTCAACCGGATCCCCAAGGTAGAAATGATAGATCTCGTCGGCCGGCAGCGAGTGTATTGCCGAGAAGGAATCCGGGTCTGCTGAGAGCAGGTAGATGATCGCGGTGGAACGCGGTTTCAGCAGCAGGCTTTCCCGACCCGGCTCCGCAACGGACACGGTCTCGTCCGCCTTATAGGTCTGTCTGAAGTGCCCGCCTTCAAGCGGCAGGACTTCAAGACCTAAATTCCGGATCAATGCTTCAACGGTTATTTTTTTCATGATCGTCACGTAATTCAGCAGCGTAATTCAGGACACCCATAAATTTAACATGTAATTCAGGACACCCATAAATTTAAGGAAGCCAAGGGGAGACACAATTCAGGGCAACCGCATACTTTTGAATATTCAGAAATACAACCGAAAAACAGCCCAACGTCATTCCCGCGCAAGCGGGAATCCAGTCGAAAAAACGATAAAAGACCGGTTTACTTACTGGATTCCTGCTTCCGCAGGAATGACGCGCTGGGTTTCCGGGTTGGATTGCTGTTTTTCGAGAAAACATATAAAAGTATGCGGTTGCCCTGAGACACAATTAATGGTTGTCCCAAATTATGCTCTGATCTGCGTCATCTGCGGATAAAACAATATGTGTGATAATCTGTGGTATAACCAGTTCTCGAGTACCAGGCAAACAGATATGTCAGAGACACAGAATGATTTATTGGACCTGAGCGGCAGGACGGCCGTGGTCACGGGCGGAGCAGGCGGCATCGGCACGGCGATATGCCAGGTCCTGCATCCCCTGTGGCTATGACCAGGAAGATCCCGGCAAAAGAAATTGCCGGGATGATCGATCACACGCTGCTGCTGCCGGAAGCCACGCCGGAAATGGCGGCGCGGCTGTGCCGGGAAGCGGATGAGCATGGATTTTATGCTGTCTGCATCTCCCCTGTTTTCATTCCCCTTGCCCGTGATGCACTGGCAGGCTCGCCGGTGAAGGTGTGCACAGTGGTCGGCTTTCCGGCGGGTGTGAACGAGACGGACGTGAAAGCCTATGAAACACGCCGCGCCATTCACCAGGGTGCAGATGAAATCGACATGGTGATGAACGTCGGCGCGGCAAAAGCGGGGGACTGGACAAAGGTTGGGTCTGATGTGGAAAGCGTGGTGGAAAACGCCCGGGGACATCTCGTCAAGGTAATCCTGGAAACCTGCCTGCTGACGGATGAGGAAAAGCTGCGGGCCTGCGAGGTCTGTGTTGCCGCGGGCGCAGGTTTTGTAAAGACCTCTACAGGGTTCAACCGTTCCGGGGCCACAGTGGCAGACGTCAGGCTCATGCGCGCCGCGGTCGGAACGGACATGGGCGTGAAAGCCAGCGGCGGGATCAGGGATTATGAAACAGCCCGCAACATGATAGAAGCGGGCGCCACCCGGCTGGGCACCAGTTCCAGCCTGAACATCATCTCAATCTGAATGGGGACAGACCCCTGCTTACGACCCTGCCTCGGGGGCCAGGGCAGGCATGCGGGGGCATGTTTAAATCTGTCCCCGGTTAAACTGTGGTGATGGCAGTCTCCAGCGCCAGCTCGATCATATCCTTGAATCCCGACTGCCGCTCTTCGGCGCTCAGCCGCTCACCGCTGATGATCTGGTCGCTGACCGTACAGATCGCCAGGGCCCGGGCGCCGAATTCCGCGGCCAGGCCGTAAATGCCGGCGGTCTCCATCTCCACGCCCAGAATGTTGTATTTTGCCATCATTTCGAATGCTTCCTGCTCGGGCGAATAAAACAGGTCGCTGGAGAAGACATTGCCCACGCGGAAGGAAAGTCCCCTTTGTTCGGCGATTGTTACCGCAGACTGCAATAACCGGTAGTCCGCGATAGCGGCAAAATCATGGTCCCTGAAACGAATGCGATTCACCTTTGAATCGGTACAGGCGCCCATGGCTATAATGATATCCCGCAGGTTCACCGATTTGTTTACGTTGCCGCAACTGCCGACCCGCACCAGGCGCTTCACACCGAAATCGTTGATCAGTTCGGTGCAATACAGGGAACAGGAGGGTATTCCGACTCCATGACCCATGACCGACAGGGCCTGCCCCTTGTAACTGCCGGTAAAACCCAGCATCCCCCTGATGTCGGTCACCAGGCGCGGGTTGTCCAGGAAGTTTTCCGCAACAAACTTTGCCCGGAGGGGGTCTCCCGGCATAAGCACGGTTTCCGCAAAATCACCGGGTTCTGCATTGATGTGTGGCGTACTCATAATGTCTCAATAAGATAATGTCAGGATTTGTCAACCACCGACGCAAAAGTCTGGTCGAACGTCTTGATACGGGTTATCCCGCGCCGCTGACAACTGGCCAGGTGACAAAGATCCCTCGCCGCGAGAGCAGGGAATTGTGCGTGAAGCCGGCAGGCAAGGAACACATCTTCGCTTTCCAGTGGCCAAACTTCAACTTCGGCTTTGACGATGAGTGAAATGACCGTTTCAAGCGTGTACCTGCGGTTGACGGTAAGATAAGAATATGCCAATTCCTGTAACACTTCGGCAGATGTGCATAAGCGCGTTTGCTTACGGATAGCCTCGTTGAAAAACTCGCGGGCAGGCTTCTTGAGCAGGTGAGCCCTGCCTATGGAATACATGAATACATTGGTGTCGACGAAGATCACGTACTTGTTGCGCCGCGCTTGCGAGCTTCATTGATGACAGCGAGATGTTGCTCCCAATCAGGCTCTGTCTCTGTGTGTTCCAGTTTGTCGGACTCGGCGAAGAAAGCTTCAAGGTCTGCAATGGATGCAAACGGCTGGACTTGAGATTGCCGTTCCAGCCGCTCACGCGCGGCGGCGCGCAGCCAAGCGCTCAGGGACATACCCTCTCTACGCGCCTGGTAAACGAACCGGGTGCGGTCTTCATCCGGAATGACTAATTGAACTCTGGCCATTCAATTTATCCTCAAAAATAATATGTATGTGTAATTAGTATACACATTAAATTATAACAAAAAAATCCCCTCATGAGTTGACAAAGTCCCGTTCCCTGTAATTTGTCAGATAGCCGGCCTCCCAGGCGCCGTTACACCTGCAGGGACATGAACAGGCTTGCCAGCACCGCGCTCATCAGGTTGGACAGGGTACCGGCGAGCACGGACATGAAACCCAGTGCAGCGATGTCCTGGCGCCGTTCAGGTACCAGGCTGCCCATGCCGCCCAGCAGGATGGCAATGGATGTCAGATTGGCGAAGCCGCACAGGGCAAAGGTGACGATCACCTGCGTGTGCGGGCTGAGCGTATCCGCTATCTCGCTGAAACTCAGGTAGGCGATAAATTCAGTCATTATGAATTTCTGCCCGATCAGGCTGCCGGCCGCGGCGGCCTCATGCCACGGCACGCCAATCAGCCAGGCCAGCGGCGCCAGCAGTTTGCCGAGGATGCCCTGCAGCGTCAGTCCCTCAATGCCGAACCAGCCGCCGATACCTCCCAGCAGGCCGTTGAACAGGGCAATCATGGCCACAAACGCGATCAGCATGGCGCCGACATTGGCCGCGAGTTTCAGCCCGTCCAGGGTACCGTTACCGATGGCTTCAAAGATATTCACCACTTTTCCCGGGCCGCTGAACTGTACGTGTTCTATGTTCTGTTCCGAGCTTTCGGTCTCCGGCTTGATGATCTTGGCCATGAGCAGACCGCCGGGCGCGGCCATGAAACTGGCCGCGATCAGGTAGCTCAGGTTAATTCCCATTGCGGCATAGGCTGCCATGATGGCGCCGGAGATGGCCGCCATGCCGCCGGTCATCACCGCGAACAGTTCCGAGCGCGTCAGGTCCTTCAGGTAGGGCCTGATGACCAGCGGTGATTCACTGTGGCCGATGAATATGTTGGCCACCGCGCACATGGATTCAGTCTTGCTGGTGCCAAGCAGTTTATGTATACCGCCACCCAGAAACGTTACCAGTTTCTGCATGATGCCGAGGTAATACAGGGTGGACATCAGCGCGGAAAAGAAGATGATCACCGGCAACAGTTGAAACGCGATGGAAAACCCGCCTTCCTGGGTGGCCAGGTCACCGAACACGAACTCGCTGCCCACCCTGCCGTAGTCGATCACGTTCTGTACGCCTGCCACCATGGTGTTGAGGAACGTCTGGCCCGGCGGGAAGTAGAGAATGAGACCGGCAATGGCAGCCTGTGTCAGGAACGCGGGAACGACGGTTTTAAGCCGGATCGCCCGCCTGTTTTCGGACAGCAACAGGGCCAGGCAGAGAATCACCGCCATCCCGACAAAACACATCAGTATCGTCATGAAAAACCGTTCCGTCTGATCCCGTAGTGGAATTGTTATAAGATACACGCGGTGAGGAGGTTAGGCAAAATGAAATTACCGCTATTCCTGAAGCTGGCGATGACAGCGCTGATCGCCGCTGTGTTCCCCGCCGCCACCGCTGCCGGCGAAGCTGAAACCAGGGCGTACTTCCAGCAAGTGCGTAATGAACCGACCTTGCTGCGGGGTTTCCTCTACGCGTTCCCCAAGGGAGGCGAATTGCATAATCACCTGGACGGCGCCATATATGCGGAGAGCTACATCCGCTGGGCGGCTGAGGACGGCAAGTGCATAGACCTTGAGAGTTTCATGATCACACCCCGCCGCGCTGCGATGCGGAGGCCGGCCGGCCGGCCGTCAGCGACATCCGCTATGACGCCGACGTGGTAAACCGGATTATCGATGCGTTTTCCATACGCAACTATGAGCGCCGTTCCGTTTCCGGGCACGACCAGTTTTTCTCGACGTTCCGGCATTTCATCCCCGCGGGCGTCGGGCGCGAAGGGCACATGCTGGCGGAATCGACCGCCAGGTCTGCGCGCCAGAATATCCTCTACCTGGAACTGTTGCAGTCCTGGGGCATGGCCGAGGCGCGCCAACTGGCTGCGGTTAACAGGGAGTTCGACATCGATACACCCCTGGCGGACCTGGTCCGCCACCCCGGGATCGAACAACTGGCTGCGGCGACAATCCTCAAACTCGACAGCATTGAGCAGCAGTGGCGCGACAGCCTTGCCTGCGGTGGGGAACAGGCAGATCCCGGTTGTGACATAACCGTGCGTTACCTGGCCCAGGTAATCCGAATCTTTCCGCCGCAACAGGTCCTGGCCCAGACCCTGCTGGCCTACCACCTGATTGAAAAAGACCCGCGCTACGTGGGTCTGAACTTCGTTGCGCCGGAAGACAACCCCGTCACCCTGAGAGATTATCGCTGGCAGATGGAGATGATAGGGGAACTGGCGGAGCATTTCCCTGCGGCAAAAGACAGCATCACGCTGCATGCCGGTGAGGTTGAAATGGGACTGGTGCCGCCCGAACACCTGGGCTGGCACATCCGCGCGGCGCTGGATCTTGCCGGCGCCAGGCGCATCGGCCACGGCACGGATATATATTACGATCCGCAGGCCGTGCAACTCATGCAGCGCATGGCCGAACAGGGCATCCTGGTCGAGATCAACCTGACCAGCAGCGAGGCCATCCTGGGCATAACCGGCGAGAGACATCCCATCCGGGCGTACCTCAAACACAAGGTTCCCATTGCCTTGTCGACCGACGATGAAGGAGTCGCCCGCATCGACCTGACCCACGAATACCAGCGCGCCCTGGAAACCTACGGCCTTAGCTACGACGATCTCAAGTACCTGTCGCGGAACGCCCTTGCCTACAGTTTCCTCCCCGGGGAAAGCCTGCTTGCTTCAACCCGGACGGGAAAAATGGTGGAAGAATGTGACTACGACACCACAGCGCCGGCCGCCGATGAGGTGGTGGAAGACCAGGTCGAGATCTGCCTGGAATTCATGTTCCGCAACGAAAAAGCCAGGCTGCAGTCGGAACTGGAGCGACGCTTCACTGAATTTGAAGCGAACTATCCGCGGATATAATAAACCGTAAATGATGATTTATCCGCAGATTACGCAGATTAACGCAGATTAAATATGTGTTATCTTTTTTCCGGGGAAATATGCTCAAGCCGGCAAATGTAAGTATTTTGTTGCTGAGGTTCTTATTGCATATTTCTTTGGTCACAGATGATATTCCTATAGGTCAAATTCTTGCGGCTGGCACGAAACAACATTAAATTTACCTGCGTTAATCTGCGGATAATATTTTTTTTGCTCTCATTTCCCCTCGCGGCACAGGAGGCGGCGCAGCGCTTCCCGTACTTCGGCGACCTGCACGTGCATTCATCCTGGTCGCTGGACAGCTACGTCAATTACAATCCCGCCGGTCCCCGTGACGCCTACCGTTTTGCCCTGGGTGAGGAGGTTGTCCTGTCCGGCGGCAGGGTGGTACGGATCGACCGGCCGCTTGATTTTGCCGCGGTGACGGACCACGGGGAGTACCTGGGGGAACTGCCGCTTTGCACCGATGAAACCAGCGCCGCGTATGCGCTGGAGATTTGCCGGGACATCCGCAATGAAACCCGGCACAAGCCGCTCATAGACAAGGTTTTCCGGGAACTGATCATTCGCGACGTGGTGTCCACGGACCCGCAGCGGGAACCCGGACTGTGCGGTGCGGACAATGCCCGTTGCCTGGCCAGGGCGAAGTCAACCTGGCGGGAACTGCAGGATATCGCCCATGAATTCAACCGCCCAGGCGTATTCACCACCCTGGTCGGCTACGAGTGGACCGGGAATCCGGACGGAAACAACCTGCACAGGAATGTTATCTACGGCAACGACCATGTCCCGGCGTTACCCATCAGTTATTTTGAAGCGAATACGCCGGAAAAACTGTGGGCGCAGTTGCACGAAACCTGTGCCGCTCCCTGCGAAGTCCTGGCCATCCCGCATAATTCCAACCAGAGCAACGGCCGGCAGTTCCCGTCTTTGCGCGAGATTGTCCCGGCGCCAGGCCGGGATGCCCCGGGTCAGGCTCGGAATGACGAGGCAGACGGCGCCGGGTGGGCGGCGCTGCGGGCCAGGACGGAACCCCTGGTGGAGATCATCCAGGCCAAGGGCGAGTCGGAATGCCACACCAGGGTGGGTACGGAGGATGAACTGTGCCTGTATGAGAAGCTGGAGCGCCGCCGCATCTGCGGCGCAGAACCCGGCGCTGCAGCCTGTGCCCGGGTATGCGCAGACGACGGCTCTCCCGAAGGCTGCGTTGCGCCCAACAACTATGTCCGTAACGCCCTGAAAGCGGGCCTTGAGTTTGACCGGCAACTGGATGTGAACCCGTACAAGTTCGGTTTCATCGGCAGCACTGACACCCATAACGGCACCCCCGGCGGCACCGACGAGTCAAATTACCAGGGCCACCACGGGTTCGAAGACGGCACCCCGGCGCGGCGCGCGCTCACGCCCGAGATAAAGGAATTTTCCGCAAGCCGGGAGAAAAGTTCCGGCGGACTGGCCGGCGTGTGGGCGGAGGAGAATACCCGGACCGCCATATTCGCCGCGCTGCAACGCCGGGAAACCTTTGCCACCAGCGGCACGCGCATCAGCGTGCGCTTTTTTGCCGGCTGGGATTATCCCGAAACTGTTGACATGAACACCGACCTGGCTGCCCTGGGCTACGGCGAGGGAGTGACCATGGGCGGCGACCTGCCATCACGTCCCGGCCTGGAGCATACCGGCAACAGCGCCGCACAGGACAACCCAACAGCGCCGCGTTTCATCCTCCTGGCAATGAAGGACCCGGAAGGCGTAAACCTGCAACGCATGCAGGTAATCAAGGGATGGCTGGAACAGGATGAGGCCCGGGAACAGGTGTACGACGTGGCCTGTGCCGACGGCCTGGTCCCCGACCCGGACACCCAGCGCTGTCCCGGCAACGGCGCCGGCGTGAACCTGGACGATTGCAGCGTCAGCGCCGGTAAGGGCGCGGCGCAACTGAAAGCCTTGTGGCAGGACCCGGATTTCAACCGGAATGAACACGCATTTTATTATGTCAGGGTGCTGGAGAACCCCAGCTGCCGCTGGAGCACCTGGGAAGCAATCCGGGAAAATACAAAACCGTTCGACGACGTTGACCTGACCATACAGGAACGCGCCTGGAGTTCGCCGATCTGGTACAGGCCCTGAATGCTGGCTGAATTCCACAGATATGAGTGGCACATGGTCCCTCAATACCATGAAACAGATATGCCGTCATTCAGGAGGAGGCGCACCGATATCCTTGCAAATCTTCCGCACCAGGTGTTTGTCAATATCTCGATGACGCGGGATGGCCGATCTTTTGTTGAGTAGAGGATTATGCCACCAAGAGTGATTTCCTCCCTCTCTCAGGAGTTCGCAACCATGTGCTTTGAGCCAGCGTAACAATTTACGCCGATTCATACGGCGATATTAAGTTCCTCGTACCTCTCACCGGCAGCATGACGCGCATCCTTGCGGTTGAGTTCAAGCGCTTCCCTCAATGTTACATTTAATGATTCCAGGAGTTCCTCACGGGTTGCTTCCTGGCAGTTTACACCGGGTACTTCTTCAATCCAGCCGATCCACCAATTGTCCTGTTGTTTAATGATGGCAGTGTAGTTCGTTTTCATAACTTCATTATACCCAAATACCAGCTAGAATGAGAAATATCAATGGGGTCAGACTCGATTGATTTCCAGCCTGCGACAGATGTCACTGGTTTACTCAACAATCTCGTTTGAACAAAATGAAACTTATACTTTCATATTGTGCACCTTCACAGGTAATGGAGAAAATTCCCGATTTGACGCAGTACTGCAGAGCCGTATGATAAACTTATGCGTACAGTTGCTGAAACACTGAAAATATCTGAAAGGCAATCAATGACAGTAAAAATGACTAAAGCCGGACAAGCGCTGCTTGATGACGTATTGGTTATCAAAGCCGGAGCGACCGCTAAAGTCCGGACCCCTGAACAGTTGCTGGTTATTTCAGTACGTAAGCAACTGAAAAAATCCCAGTCAGCCTTTTCCAGGTTGCTGGGTATTCCCATTGCTACCCTCAGGGATTGGGAGCAGGGCCGGAAACAACCCGACAGCGCTGCCGTAACGCTCATAAAGGTTGCGCAGAGGTATCCGGAAGTTTTGGATGATATTACATCCTGAAAAATCAATTGAGCCTGACCCCATTGATTAAGACTTTAATATCACGGTTTTCTGCCCTGGCCGCGACACTGCTTCTTGCCGGCTGCGCCGTCTCGGCAATCTCTCCCGATGTCAGAGACCCGGACCTGCCCGAGAGCTGGACCGGGGAGGCCGATTATGACTCCGTCAGTGACGGCTGGCTGGCGCAACTGGGTGACACTGAACTCAATGGCCTGGTGGATATCGCCATGGAGCAGAACTACCGCCTGGCGCAACTGGCCGCGGAGGTGGAAGCCGCGCAGCAGGCCCTCATCATCAGCGGCGCGGCGCGGCTCCCGGATGTATCGCTTGCGCTGGATGCCTCGCGCAGGCGGGTTATCAGCAACCAGTTCGGGATCACGCGCACCTCCAGCAACTTCGAGCTTGGCGTGGACCTGGCCTGGGAAATCGATGCCTGGGGCAAACTTCGGGACGTCGAAAAACAGGCCGGTCTGAAACTGATGGCGGCGCAGGCGAGCTATGCGGACAGCCGTAACAGGCTGGCGGCCGGGGTGGCGCGCGCCTGGTTCAACGTGGTCGGCGCAGCTGAGTTACTGGCAGTATTGCGCGAGCGGCTGGCAAACCTGGAAGAGGACCTGGACATTATCGAAAGCGCCTACAACCAGGGCCTGACGGGAGCGCTGGACATCTACCTGGCCCGTACCAGCGCGGACCAGGAACGCGCCCGTATCGCGGCACAGGAACAGGCGCTCGCAGAAAACCGGGTTGCCCTGCAGTTGCTGCTGGGGCATTACCCGGACGGCAGGCTGGAAGCCGCCAGGACGCTGCCGCTGTTCGAGGCACCCATCCCGGCGGGCCTGCCCTCGGAACTCGTCAGCCGACGGCCGGATTTGCAGCAGGCCTGGATGAACCTGTTGGCCGCTGACGCCGCGGTCGCGGTCGCCCACAAGCAGCGCTTCCCGCGCCTCGCCCTGGTGGCGTCCGGCAACGACGTTTCGGATGAACTCGGCAGCCTGCTGAACGGCACCGCGCTGGCCTGGTCGGTGCTGGGCAACCTGACCCAGCCCCTGTTCAACCGCGGCCGGCTGAAAGCGCAGGAAGAGCAGGCCAGGGCCCGCCTGGTGCAGGCGGAAAAGCAGTACCTGGAGATGTTATACCAGGCTTTTTCCGAGGTGGAGAATGCCCTCACCCGCACCAGGACGGTGCAGACCCGTTACCAGGTCACCCTGGCTTCGGAGAAAAATGCCGTGGCCGCGCTGACCCTGGCATTTGAACAGTACCAGCGCGGCCTGGTCCCTTACACCACGGTTCTTGAGGCACAACGGCGCGCTTTTGATATACAATCAGGGATTATCGGGTTGCGCAATGAACTGTTACAGAACAGGATCACCCTGTACCTCGCCCTGGGAGGCGACTTTGAGTAAGAACAGGGGACAGATTTGAAATCTGTCCCTTTTTCCCAGGCAACACACAAGCCTGCCGCATGAAAAAATTAACGCCAATCATCATTCTTGCCGTACTCGTCGGACTGGCCTACCTGGTGCTGCGCAACCCGCCGCACGCGGACCGGCAGGCCGCGCCCGCGGGACCGCAACTCACGGTGGATGTGCTGAAGCTGGAGAGGGAACCCTACCAGGTCAGGCTGCAAAGCTACGGCACGGTTCAGCCGCGCACCCAGAGCACGTTGATTGCGCAGGTTTTCGGTGAGATCACCGCCATCAACGACAGCCTGAGAGGCGGCGGTTTCTTCGAGAAAGGCGAAGTCCTGCTCAACATCGATCAAAGGGATTACCTCGCCAATGTAAAGATTGCCGAAGCGACCCTGCTGGATGCAAAACAGGCGCTGGCCCAGGAAAATGCCCGGGCTGCCCAGGCGCTGGAAGACTGGAACCGTCTCGGCAACCAGGGTGAAGCACCTGCCCTGGTGTTGCGCAAGCCACAGTTACTGGCAACCGAAGCCCGGGTAATCTCTGCCGAATCGGCCCTGGACAAGGCGCGCCTTGAACTGGAGCGCACCAACATCGTCGCGCCCTACGCCGGCCGCGTATTGACAAAACTGGTGGACCAGGGACAGGTAGTCAACAGGAACTCGCCGCTGGCGGAAATTTATGCCGTCGACCTGGTCGAAATCCGCCTGCCGCTGCGCAATCGCGACCTGACCTTTATCGACCTGCCCGAAGACTACCGGTTCGACGACGATGAATTCGTCGACGGGCCGCAGGTCGCAATTTATTCCGAACTGGCAACAGGCGCCGAATGGCAGGGCAGGGTAGTGCGCACGGAGGGCACCATCGATGACCGCGCCAGACAGTTGCACGTGGTGGCGCAGGTCGACGACCCCTTCGGCATCCGCGCACGTGGCAAGACCCCGTTGAAGATCGGGCAGTACGTGACCGCCGAGCTGGCCGGCAGGCAACTGGAGGACGCCCTGGTGATCCCGAGCCACGCCATTTACCAGGGTGGTTACGTCTATGTTGTCATGGACGACGTATTGCAGCGCCGCGAGATCGACGTCGCCTGGCAGAACCAGGAGGAGGCATTGGTCGCCGCCGGCCTGGACGAGGGTGATTTGCTGGTTTTGACTCCGCTCGGACAGGTCACTTCAGGGGTGCGCGTGGCGATATCAAGGCAATCATTACGGGAGGACCAGCCCATCGCGTCTGAAAAACCCCGCGCCGGAGCCGTCGGCAGCATGTAACCATGATCGACTGGTTCGCAAGAAACCATGTAGCGGCCAACCTGCTGCTGTTCAGTATCATCATCGGCGGCTTTTATTCGCTTAACTCGACCTTGAGACTGGACCTGTTCCCGGAAGTCGAACCCGATATCATCCGGGTATTCGTCCCCCTGCGCGGCGCCACACCCGAGGACGTCGAACTGGGGGTCGCGATTCGCATCGAAGAGGCGGTACAGGACCTGGAAGGCATCGACCAGATCACCAGCCGTTCCGTCGAAGGCAGCGCGACGGTCAGGATTGAAGTGGATTCGGACTATGAGCCGCGGGACTTGCTGAATGACATAAAGAACCGGGTCGATTCCATCAATACCTTTCCCGCCGATACGGAGAAACCGGTAGTCAGCCTGCTGCAACGCAACCACGCGGTGCTCTCGGTGGTGGTGGCCGGCAATTACAGCGAAAAGGAAATCCGCACTTTCGCCGAGCAGGTACGGGACGATTTACTGGCCATCGAGGGCGTCACGCAGATCAGGCTGGACGCGGTCAGGAAATACGAGATCAGCATAGAGGCCTCCCAGGACCGGTTGCGGGAGTTCAGGCTGACCCTGGCGGATATCGCCCACGCGGTGCAGCGCAGTTCCCTGGACGTGTCCGCGGGCAACGTGCGCACCGAGGGGGGCGACGTTCTCATCCGCTCCAAGGGCCAGGCCTACCGGCGCGCGCAGTTCGAAGACATCGTGGTCAAGACCAATACTGACGGCAGCATCATACGGGTGTCCGACGTGGCAACGGTCGACGACGGTTTCGAGGAAGTCCTGCTGAAGGCCGGCTTCAACGGCGAGCATGCTGCCATGATCCGGGTCTACCGCACCGGCGCCCAGGACGTCCTGGAGGTTGCCGGGAAGGTAAAGGACTATATTGCAGAGCGGCAGGGCACGCTGCCCGCGGGCATGCTCCTGGACTACTGGAACGACCGTTCCACTTACCTGCAGGCGCGCCTCGGCACGCTGGTCAAAAACGGTATCCAGGGGAGCATCCTGGTGATCATCCTGCTGGCCATGTTCCTGCGGCCGGCCGTGGCTTTCTGGGTGTTTATCGGGATACCGGCCAGTTTCCTCGGCGCCCTGATACTCATGCCGCTCAGCGGGGTCAGCATCAACATGATGAGCCTGTTCGGGTTCATCATCGTGCTTGGCATCGTCGTCGACGACGCCATCGTCACCGGTGAGAATATCTACACGCGCCTGCGCCAGGGCGGCGACCCCCTCGACGCCTCCATACGCGGCACCAAACAGGTCGCGGTGCCGGTGACCTTCGGCATCCTCACCACCATCGCGGCATTCAGCCCCCTGGCGTTTGTCGAGGGGCGCATGGGCGATTTCATGGGCGCGATACCGGCCGTCGTCATACCGTGCCTGGTGTTTTCCCTGGTCGAGTCGAAGCTGGTGCTGCCGGCGCACATGAAAAGCGTCAGGATCCGTAGCGACCCGGCAGCGCTCACCGGCTTCACCGGGTTCCAGCAGCGCTTTGCCGACGGCTTTGAACAGTTCATATTCGACTATTACCGACCCTTGCTGCGTTTTGCCCTGGCCCACCGCTATTCGGTGATCGCCGGGTTCCTGGGTGTCCTGGTGCTGACCCTGTCCCTGGTGCTGAGCGGCTGGGCCAAGTTCATCTTCTTCCCGCGCGTCGAATCGGATACTGCAACAGTGACCCTAACCATGCCCGTCGGCACGCCGTTCCAGGTCACCGACCGGCACATGCAGCGCATCACCGCAACCGCGTTCGCATTGCAGCGGAAATACACCAACGGTGAGGGCGGGGAACCGATCATCCGTAATATCCTGTCCACGACGGGTTCGGCGCTTGCCCAGACCGGCGGGCCGGGAGGCACCCAGAATTACGGCGACAATGTCGGCCAGGTCGTCATTGAAACGGTGCCTTCCGACGAGCGCGTCGTAGACATCAGGACACTTGAACTGGTCGATGAATGGCGCAAGGCCATCGGCACGGTACCCGGCGCTGAATCGCTTACTTATCGCGCCGAACTTATCAGCAGCGGCGATCCGGTCAACATTCAGCTCAACGCCCAGTCCCTGGAGACCCTGGCGCAGGTGGGGGAACGGATAAAACAGCGCCTGGCGACCTATCCCACGGTGTTTGACATCGAGGATACGCTGTCCGACGGCAAGGAAGAACTGCGCATTGAATTGACCCGCCAGGGTCACGTGCTGGGCCTGACGCGCGCCGCCATCGCGAACCAGGTGAGCCAGGCATTCCGCGGCTTTGAAGCCCAGCGCATACAGCGCGGCCGCGACGACATCCGCGTGATTGTGCGTCTGCCCAGGGAAGAGAGGAGCACCACGGCGACGCTGGATGAATACCTGATCACCGCGCCGGACGGCCGCCGGGTGCCCCTGGCCCACGTGGCAACGCTGACACCGGGCATCGGCCCGTCGACGATTACCCGCATCGACCGGGAACGCACCATGACCATCAAGGCCGACGTCGACAAGGACGAGACGAACATGACGGTATTGCGGGCAGACCTGGAAGACTACCTGCGCACGCTGTTAGCCAGCTATCCCGGGGTGAGCTATACCCTGGAAGGCGAGGCAAAGGAACAGCGCAAGTCGTTTGACAGCCTGCAATGGGGCATGATTGTCATATTATTCGTCATTTACGTGCTGCTGGCATTGCCGCTCAAGTCCTACGTACAGCCGCTGATAGTCATGTCGGTGATCCCCTTCGGCATCATCGGCGCGGTATGGGGCCACTGGATCATGGGGCGCGACCTGAGCTTCCCGAGCATGCTCGGCGTGATGGCCCTGGTCGGCGTGGTCGTCAACGACAGCCTGGTCCTGGTGGATTTCATAAACCAGAAAAAGGCGGAAGGCAAGAGCATACCCGAAGCGGTACTGAATGCCGGCGTCGTCCGCTTCAGGCCGGTGATGCTGACCTCGCTGACCACCTTCTTCGGCCTGCTGCCGCTGCTGTTCGAGAAATCGGTACAAGCGCAATTCCTGATCCCCATGGGCATCTCCCTCGGCTTCGGCATCCTGTTCGCAACCACCATCACCCTCATCATGATCCCGGTCAACGTGATCATCGTCGAAGACATCCGCAAACTGTTCCGCCTCCCCGTCGTCCCTGCGCAAGCAGGACCCCACTGAAACAACGTGTCGTCCGAGTTGACGGATATCATTACCCCCGCTTCCATGGGTGTGCCCGATCTTTTTCACGGTGTGCGCCTGAAAACAGGCTTCCAGGTGGCAATGAAGCTCCACTTTCGGAAATTTTTTGCTATCAATCATCATGGCATTCTGTCCATTTTTATCAGAATATTCAATATCCTGATTGCCGCACAAGCGGGTTTTGTTACACTACTCTCAACGAAGGGGACGGAATTCAAGTCCGTCCCCGGTTATAGAGATATCAATGCACGAGATCATTGCCATCATTTTTGATTTTGACGATACCCTGGCGCCGGACAGCACCTCGGGGTACCTGGGCCGGTGCGGGATAGATGTGCCTCACTTCTGGAAAGAAGAAGTAAAGGCGTTGACGGAAACCAAAACCGCAGCGGAGGAATGGGACCCGGTGCCCGCTTATCTCTACAAGATGGTTGAAAAATCCGCCGGCCGGGAGATCGAACCGATTACCCGGGACAGCCTGTCCCGCTGGGGCAGGGAGCTCCCCCTGTACCCGGACGTTGAAACCATATTCGCCCGGTTACGAGAGGTTGCCGCCGCGGTGAACCCGCGGGTCACGCTGGAATTCTACGTAGTCAGTTCCGGCATAGGCGAAGTGTTGCGGAATACGCCCATCGCCCATGAATTCAGGGAAATATGGGCCTCGGATTTTGCCTACGATGACGAGGGGCGGATTAAATTTCCCCGCAAGATAATCAGTTTTACCGACAAAACCCGGTATATTTTTCATGTCCAGAAGGGGATTTTCGGTCCCGAGTACGTCGGCAAACCGTTCGAAGTCAACCGCAAGGTCGACCCCGCTAAGGTAAGGGTGCCGCTCAACCGGATGATCATGGTGGGAGACGGTTTTACCGATATACCCTGTTTCTCGCTGGTGCGCCAGGGGCAGGGCATTGCCATCGGCGTGTACGGTGATTCCGAAGATCGAGAAAAACGCAGCAAGGCCTGGGGGTTTATCGAGGACGGCCGCGTGTCGAACCTGGTGCGGGCGGACTATTCCGAGAAATCCGCGCTGAGTGATTCCCTGGTTATGGCGGTGGAGCACCTGGCAAAACGCATTTCCCTGTTTGACCACACCTACCAGGGATAACGCAAAGCAGATACCCCCATCCGTCGTCCGTCATTCCCGGAAATTTGGGACACCCATAAATTAACAAATTATAGCAATTTATGGGTGTCCCAAATTTCATCAGTCCGTCATTCCCGCGCAAGCGGGAATCTAGTAGGTAAACTATTCCTTATTTCGTTGGCGGGGAGGCAGCTAACACTTGCCGTAACTCATCCAGGTCGGAGATCGGTTCCAGGCAGGTAAAGCCCGTGCAGACAAACGCCGTGGCCGCCTGGTCCGTCCTTTTCTCATTGATCAGGTCCGGCAATCCCTGTTCCGGGGACGGGATAGCGAAGACCAGGGAGCGCACATCCAGCAAGGGTTCGACCTGTCTTTGCCAGTCGCTGATGGTCTCTTCCCGGCCGCGCAGGATAATCACCCGTCTGGGATCGTCGTATTCCAGTAATGCCGCCAGCAGGGCGGCACAGGCATGGGGAGCCCGTTGCAGCACGCCCCAGGCAGACTTCAGGGTTTTCTCTGCGGCCTCCAGGTAATCCTGCCTGCCGGTCAGGTGTCCGAGGTTGAGCAGGGCCAGCGCCGCCATGCCGTTGCCGGAGGGCAGCGCGTCATCCGTGAAGTCCTTGCGCCGTTGCAACAGGGTCTCGTGGTCGTGTGAAGTGAAAAAAAAGCCACCGGCATCGTCGTCGAAAAACTGCTCAAGCAAGGTATCGGCCAGTTCCATGGCGAAGCCCAGCCACCTGCCCGACCACTTGCAGGCAAGCAGGTGGATGATGGCGTCGATCAGGAAGGCATAGTCATCCAGGTAGGCGTTCAGGTGCGCCCTGCCGTCCTTGCAGGTAGCTGCCAGCCTGCTCCCGTCCCAGAGACGGGCATGGATAAACTCAAGACAGCGCTGCGCGGATTGGTAATATTCGGGCTCCTGCAGGCGTATTGTCGCGCTGCTCATGCCTTTCAGCATCAGGGCATTCCAGGACGTCAGTATTTTATCATCGCAACCGGGGCGTACCCGTTTTTCCCTCTCCCGGAACAGCTTTTCCCTGGCGCTTTGCAGACGTTGTTTTATTTCGCCGTGGTCCCGACCACTGGCGCGAGCAATCGTCTCCGGGTTTTCCTCCACGTAGAGGTGCCAGCGGCCTTCGAAGTTATCCGGTTTGTCCAGGCCGGAGTAGCGCGCGAAATCATCGAATTCGGCCTCATCCAGCAACCGGTGCACCTCGCCCGGTTCCCAGGTGTAATACTTCCCTTCCTCCCCTTCGGAATCCGCGTCCAGGGAAGAGAAATAGCCGCCTTCAGCAGACTGCATCTCCCGCATTACCCAGGCGGCCGTGCCCCGGGCGGTCTGCCTGAACAGTTCGTGCCCGCTGATGTGCCAGGCATCGGCATACAGTCCCAGCAGCGGGCCGTTATCGTACAGCATCTTTTCAAAATGCGGGATGCGCCAGCGGGCGTCCACGGAATAACGGCAGAAGCCGCCGCCGACATGGTCGTAAATGCCGCCCTCGGCCATCTTTTCCAGGGTAAAGCACGCCATATCCAGCGGGTTGGTATCCGCCGTGCGGGCATGCTGGTATAGGAGTAACTCCAGGTTGACCGGGTGTGGAAATTTCGGCGCCCCGCCGAAGCCGCCGTCGCGCCGGTCAAAGGCGCGCGCCAGTTGCTCGACGCAGGCATCCACCGGACCGGTATCGATGAGAGTCCCATCGGCGGCAGGCTCGCCTGCCTGGGTCTGTTCCAGGGCCTTGATGAAGGCCGTGTTCTGTTCCGCAATGGCCGCCCTGTCTTCCTGGTAGACCTCGTTAATCCTGGTCAGCAGAGACTTGAAGTCCGGTAGGCCGTGGCGCGGTTCCGGCGGAAAATAGGTGCCGCCGAAGAACGGCGTGTGGTCGTCCGGCATCAGGAACATGGTCAGGGGCCAGCCCCCGGTGCGTCCCGTCAGCAGTTGCTGCGCGGTCTGGTAGATCTTGTCGATGTCGGGCCGTTCTTCCCGGTCCACCTTGATGTTGATGAAATGACGGTTCATCAAGGCCGCGGTCTCTTCGTCCTCAAAAGACTCGTGCGCCATGACGTGACACCAGTGGCAGGCCGAATACCCGACGGACAGCAAAATGGGCTTCCCCTCCGTCCTGGCAAGCGCCAGCGCCTCATCGCTCCACGGATGCCAGGCAACCGGATTACTCGCATGCTGCAATAAATAAGGGCTGGTCTCACCAGCAAGCGCATTAGGCGGAAAGGAATTGTCACTCATCCATCCATTATCCGCCAATCCCCCCAAATAAGACAGATCCAATTTGGGACACCCATAAATTAACAAATTATAGCAATTTATGGGTGTCCCAAATTAGAATTGGATTCCTGCTCCTCCGCTTCTCGCGTGGAATTACTGTTATAATTTGAAAATTGATAAGCGCCTGTAGCTCAGTTGGATAGAGTGCTGCCCTCCGAAGGCAGAAGTCACAGGTTCGAATCCTGTCAGGCGCGCCAGATTTCGTTTTGTAACAGGCTATTGCAGACACCCAAGCCAGCAGGCCGTATAGTCACGGCCGGGTTCATGCCCCCGGGTGTAAAATGCCACTGCCCATAAAGTGCGAGAAATTTTTGACATTACCCAATGCCATCGTTCAGCATGCCGGACTGATCATGTGAAGTTGTTATGCCAGACGTATTAGACGCCAAGATTAAAAAGACTGCAGAACTTGGAAAGACCTCTTTCGGGCATAACGGCGAGGTCTATTCGGACCTGCGCCCCTATACCGCCAGTGGGGGGCTTGAGGGTTATCGTTTTGATCACGGAGAAAAAAGCGATCCGTACCTGAAGATCTATTTTATCTCCGATGACGGCACCTACCTTTCTGTCTGGGAACGGGGTTATGGCACTGAAACCCTGACCTTCAGTACATCATTCGATGAGGATCGTCGGCTCACTCTGGATGATAGGTTGACCGAACTGACCTCCCGTCTGGATGAAAAAGTCTTTTACGCCCGCCTGGCGGCTGCAATCGATACATATGAAGAAACTGGTTTGCCCCAGGAATTTGAGTGGCGCGGGAATACATATAGCAATTTACACGACCCCGGTAAATCTCACGTGGACTACCGGCTTCAACACGGGCAGGGCGATCAACTCAAGGTCTTCTTTTTCGCGGAGGACGGTTCCTATGTGTCCGGCTGGTCCAGGGCGGGCCAGACAACCCACGCCCACCCGGACCGGACTGAAACGGATGATCTTTATGACCGCCTGGTGGAGGTGGATGAACTGTTGCCCTCCTCATTCGTCGTTCCGCTTACTTTAGAGGAACATTTGGAAAAGCTGGAAGGGGAGGCGGACGGTCTGTATGAATTTCAGATGGCAGGCAGGGATATGCGTGTAAGTGACAGGTACAGTGGGCCTGATCATCCGATTCGGTTATTCACGGATTATGATTTCGTGAACGACACTTACTACACGTTTGCGGTAGATTTTACTCACGACGGCACGTCTTTTGATATTGGCGGCGTTCGCGGCGGTGTCACGGTTGGTCTGGTTTATGACTGGGGTTGGTCGCCAACTAATGACACTGAGTGGGGGGAGCTTTTATACGGCAATGGCCGGAAGGATACACTCTACGGCCGAATTCAGTTGATCGAGTATGAAATAGAAGAGGCCCTTGATATATTCGATAATGGCATTTCGAGCGTCGCGCGTCTTCGGGTAACCATTAACCAGGCGCCTGAGAATGACGAACTCATCGTCGATGTAGTGGGAGGGGATCGCAATATACTCAACTTCGACGGAACCATCTCGGTTGACGCTACTTTCATTCAGGGTCGGGACGGCTCTGAAATACAACACTTCGATTTCGTATTGGAGGCATATGATTTACTGGGTTATGACGAGGAATCCATTATAGAAGGCGCCATTAATCCGGATAGTTTTAATCTCAGCTCCGAGACTTACAACGCACTCGGTTATCGTGAGACTATCACCGTTGATTTAACGATTAATGAGCGTCAGAACGGCTACGGAGTCAGTCTCGATATCGACATTAACAGCCCGGACGTCTCTGCCGATTGCTCAGCGAACGCGGACCTCAGTGAAGATCTCACGGTTACTTCGCTGGACGTCAACTGCTCGGACGATGAGCTCGAACGTGATATCGAGGAGGTGTTTGACGAACTGGCAGTTGATGCTCTCGAGATTGTGCAGGACGAAAATTTGCTGGGAACCATTAACCTGATTGATGAATTTGAGTTCGTGGACGAGTCAGCACCTGTTTATGCCGGCGCCTTCGCGCCGGTGGATAATGATGACTGGTTCGTCTAATCCAGCCCCCGGTGAACATGTCAATATTAACTGGAAAGGGTACTAGATGCATTGGACTTCCTGTTCTGACCAGGACTATTCCGGGACAGGCTGAAGATACGGCATATCTACCGAACGGAACAAACTAACTATGCAGACTTACGAAAGCAAAGGCGACGCAAGGCCCGATCGCGAAACCCAGTATACACTATACGTCGGCGGTGGTTTCGATGGCACGCTGGATCCTCCACATGATGTGGACTGGTTCCGGGCCGAACTGACTGCCGGGACCCAGTATGAATTCCACATCTCGTTTCCATTGCGAACCACTTTTGTCAAGCTTCTCGACTCGGAAGGGAATGAAGTCGCCTATGGGCTCAGCGATCATCCTAACTTCAGAGATATCACCTTCCAGCCGGCTGTCAGCGGTGATTACTACCTGAGCATATACGGTACGTCTTCCCCATATTATAACTACAGGATATTTCTCGGAGAGAAAACTGCTACAAATTACAGTTACGATGATATCGCCAAGCAGCTGACCGACGGTTATTGGGAGTGGCAGGGAGAAACCCGGCGCGCCTTTGACGTTGAACCTGGCGGTACCTTGACCGCCAATATCACTGACCTGACTGTTGAGGGGCAGCAACTGGCCCGCCGGGCGCTTGAGGCCTGGACGGATGTGTCCGGCATCACGTTTGAGATCGTGGATGATGACAATGCCCAAATCGTTTTTGATGATGATGGCGAGGAGCCCATTACCCAGTCCAGGGTGAATAACGGGGTCATTATTTCCTCGCATGTCACAATTCCGGCAGACTTGCTCATTGAGTACGGAACAAAGGTAGAGAGTTTTTCCTTCACAACC
This sequence comes from Gammaproteobacteria bacterium, assembly GCA_965116495.1. GTDB lineage: Bacteria > Pseudomonadota > Gammaproteobacteria > Eutrophobiales > Eutrophobiaceae > JAAXHV01. Next base: position 3,591,242 of record OZ220696.1, read on the forward strand.
TATCTCCATGAAATCGGCCATGCCCTCGGGCTCGGTCACCCTGGAGAATTTGATCACCTTGCGACCCTGGATGAGGTGTACGCTGCCCTGGATTTTCCACGGCGCGTATCGGTGATGTCGTTCGTATTACCCGCCGATGACTCACCTGTCGGAGATCGTTCCATCCGACCGGTTACGCCTTCGATTGCGGATATCATCGCCATCCAAGATCTGTACGGAACGCCTCATGGTAATAATGCCGGCGATACTGTCTACGGCTTCCAATCCAACATTGAAGGGTACCTGGGACAATTCTTTGCGGTGTTGGCGGGAGAGGTGAACCCGCTACACCAGTTGTCCCTGGATTCACTTAGTAGACCGGTATTTGCCGACCTGGACGACGACGGCGACCCGGATCTTATCGTTGGGACATTCAGCAACCGTATTGACTATCACGAGAACACCGGCACAGCCCGCAATCCTGTCTTTACGCAGCGCTTCGATTCCGACAATCCTATGGATGGTTATTATTTTTCCGGATTGACGGAACCTGCACCGGCCGACCTCGATGGCGACGGTGATCTCGATCTCATAATTTTACACGGCAATGGCCATATCGAGTATTTCGAGAACACCGGCACGGCTGCCAGTCCGAAGTTTACGGAGCGTACCGGCGCTTCCAATCCTATGGATGGCGTAAATGCTGATTCAGACGACCCGTTCGACTCAATCATGTCACTGGCACTGGACGATCTTGATAATGATGGCGACACTGACCTCATCGTCGCGAAAGAGAGCAGCGTCATCTACTACTATGAGAACACCGGTACAACTACCCATCCCCGTTTTACGCAGCGTAGCGGCACTGCCAATCCGCTGGACAGTGCTTTCTCCGATACCGATAGACTGGGATTCTGGGCAGGTACTATGCTTATCGACTTGGACGGCGATGATGACTCTGACTTCACCATTTTAGGAAGTAATAGCGTAAACCTATACTTCGAAAACACCGGGACGCCAACCAATCCCCGCTTTGTGCAACGCACAGGGGCGGACAATCCGCTTCACGAAGTTAACGATCAGACATATGGCAACTTTGCATTTGCCGACATCGACGGCGACCACGCGCCGGACCTTGTCGTTGTCGATATTTATGACGGGGTCAAATACTATGAGAATAGCGGAACATTGACTGATCCGGATTTTACGCTGAAAAACCTCCAGCATCCGGTCTACCTGACACTCCACGATGATGGCGGGTATGACACGCTTGATTTAAGCACGGACACCATCGACCAGACTATAGACCTGCGCCCGGGAGAAATATCGAATACTCCCGGACTTAGGGCAGTTCTGATCATCGCTCCCGGCACTATCATTGAAAACGCTGTCGCTGGATCAGGGTATGATCACATCATCGGCAATACCGCTGCGAACCGGCTGGCCGGTGGTCCCGGTCGCGATTACATCTGGGGCAACAAAGGTAATGATGTACTGGAGGGGGGTGCCGGTCCCGACCGGCTGGACGGGGGCGATGGCGTTGATACAGTGTCCTACCAGGGATCTGATGCGGGTGTGGCAGTGGATCTCGGGGCACACGAAGGCAGCGGTGGCCACGCTCACTATGACATAATTTTCGAGGTCGAAAACGTGATGGGATCCGCCTATGGAGATGAATTGGCGGGTGACGATGGCGCCAACCGGCTGGACGGCGCAGAAGGTGATGACAAGCTACAGGGCCGCGGCGGCAACGACGTATTGGAAGGCGGTCCCGGCGCTGATGAACTGGACGGCGGCGCCGGCGTGGACACGGCGTACTACGGGGGGTCGGATGCGGGTGTCGTAGTCCGGCTCAAGGAAAACACGGGAGAAAAAGGTCACGCCGAGGGCGATACGTTCACCGACATTGAAAATGTGTGGGGCTCTGCCCACAACGACGGACTGGTGGGGAACGACGGAGCCAACTACCTCGCGGGCGACACAGGCAATGACGGACTCTGGGGCGGCGCGGGTGACGATACGCTGGAGGGCGGCCTCGGCGCCGACCGGCTGTTCGGGGGCAGCGGTTTGGACTGGGTGTCTTATACCAGCTCCAACGCGGGCGTAATCGTGAACCTGGGTGACGGTACGGGCATGGGCGGTCACGCTGAAGGAGATGCCTTTGAAGAAGTTGAGAACATATTGGGATCCGGCTACGCAGATACACTGGTGGGCAACGAGGCCGCCAACCGGCTTGATGGCCGCAGTGGCGATGACGAGCTTAACGGCGGCGCAGGTAATGACACGCTGACGGGGGGTCCCGGTGCTGACCGATTAGCGGGAGGCAGCGGCGCGGACTGGGTGTCATACCTCGGATCGAATCAAGGGGTCACGGTGAACCTTGGCACTGGCAGGAGTGAGGGGGGACACGCAGCAGGCGACGCTATCTCCGGCGTTGAAAATGTGAGAGGGTCCGGTCATGCGGATCGACTGGTCGGTGACGCTGGAGCCAACCACCTGGAAGGCCATGGCGCTGATGACGAACTCCAGGGCAATGCAGGTAATGACATACTGGACGGGGGCGCCGGTTCAGATCGGTTGGCCGGCGGCGCCGGCGCCGACCGCTTGGCCGGGGGCGCCGGCGGGGATACCGCCGCCTTTGAGCAGTCAACCGCAGGGGTGACGGTCCGCCTCCATTCAGCTTTACTGCAGGGCGGTGACGCCGAAGGGGATACGTTCAGCGCCATGGTGACGGTGTACTATTCCGACAGCGATGGCGATACACAGCAGGAATCCGTTCCCGATATTGAACACCTTACAGGCTCGGTCCATGACGACACCCTGGCCGGTGACAGCCGGCCTAATCGCCTGGAAGGGGGCGCAGGGGATGACCGCCTGTACGGCGGCCCCGGCGGTGGTGATGACGTGCTGCGGGGCGGCCCGGGCGCGGATGCCCTGTATGGGGGAACGGGTAACGACATGATGGAAGGCGGCGCGGGCGCGGATACGCTCAGGGGCGGGCCCGGCGCGGATACTGCTTCTTACATGTTTTCAGATGCAGGCGTGGTAGTCAGGCTGAAGGAAGGCACGGGAGAGAGAGGGCACGCCGAGGGTGACGTCTTTGTTGATGTCGAAAACCTGGCCGGGTCTGCCTACAACGACAGCCTGGCGGGTAATGATGAGACAAACCATCTCGCCGGTCACGGAGGCGATGACAGCCTGTGGGGCGGCGCGGGTAACGACACGCTGGAGGGGGGCGCCGGCGCCGACCGGCTGTTCGGGGGCAGTGGTGCGGACTGGGTGTCTTATCTCAGGTCCAATGCAGGCGTAACGGTGCATCTCGGTGACGCTGCGGGAAAAGGAGGTCATGCAGAAGGTGATGCCTTTGAAGAAGTTGAGAACATACGGGGTTCTGGCTACGCAGATACGCTGATCGGTGACGCAGCCGCCAACCGGCTGGATGGCCGCGGCGGCGATGATGCACTTGACGGCGGCGCCGGCAACGACACGCTGGAGGGAGGTTCCGGTGCTGATCGATTATCGGGAGGCAGCGGTACGGACTGGGTGTCCTATCTCCAGTCCGGCGCAGGCGTCACGGTGAACCTCGCTGACGGTACGGGCAGGGGTGGCCACGCCGAAGGCGACACCTTCGAGACTGTTGAGAATGTGCGGGGATCAAGACATGCAGACCGCCTGGTTGGCGACCACCGTGCCAACCGGCTGGAGGGCGGCGCCGGCAACGACCGGCTGGAGGGCGGCGCCGGCGCAGATACGTTGGCAGGCAGCGCCGGGGTGGACTGGGTGCTATACCTGGACTCGGACGCGGGCGTCACGGTAAATCTCGAGGCGGGCACAGTCACGGGAGGCCATGGTGAGGGTGACGTCATTGCCGGGTTTGAAAACGTGTGGGGATCCGGCTACGAGGATGTTTTAATCGGTGATGATCAAGCCAACCGGCTGGAAGGGGCCGAGGGAGACGATACGCTTCGCGGCGGTGCGGGGAATGACGTACTGGAGGGGGGTGTCGGCGTGGATACGCTGGAAGGCGGTGCGGGCGCAGATCGCTTGAACGGAGGGGACGGTTTCGATTGGGCATCCTACCGTGGGTCCGATACCGGGGTTTCGGTGAGTCTCGTTGCTGATACAAGCGAGGGTGGCCATGCCATGGGAGATGTCATTATTGATGTAGAAAACCTGGAAGGATCAGGTTATGACGACATATTGATTGGAGACTACAACAGCAACCATTTGATCGGAGGAGATGGCAACGATGATCTCAGCGGCCATGCAAGCTCCGACATTCTTCAAGGCGGCAACGGCGATGACGTTTTGAGAGGTAGCTATGGGAATGACCGTCTTGAAGGCGATGATGGCAAGGACCTCCTGGTCGGCGGCCAGGGCGACGACCGGCTTGACGGGGGTGACGGTGACGACCTCCTGTCGGGTGGATCAGGCGCTGATACGCTCGAAGGGGGTGACGGTAGTGATTTGGTGTCCTACCAGTCTTCGACTGCGAGTGTCAGAATTGACCTCGAGGAAGGTACGGTTGAAGGGGGTCATGCCGAGGGTGATAGCTTAAACAGCGTTGAACGTGCGCAAGGATCGGATTACCCGGATGAATTGTGGGGTGACGATAACGATAATGTATTTTTCGGCTCAGGGGGTGATGATGAACTCGTGGGCAGAGGTGGCGACGACGCCCTGTTTGGCGATTTGGGTGATGACTCGAAGGTTGGCGACGACAAATTGTCGGGTGGACCCGGCAACGATCTCCTGCACGGCGGTGGGGGCACCGACTTGTTGCACGGTGGAGAGGGTGATGACCTCCTGTACGGTGGTTGGGGGACCGACGGGCTGCACGGTGGAGAAGGCGCCGACACCTTCCTTTTTGATCAATTCAGTGGAGACGCCCTCATCACCGATTTCACCGATGGTGTTGACGTGATCGATCTTACCGGTCTTGATTTGTCAGGCTTCGATGCGCTCACCCTCTCATCCAGTCCCGACGGTGCGGTACTGCGCCTGGACACACATTTTGGAGCCAGGATCCTGTTTGAAAACTTCGACGTCGCCAACCTCGACGCATCAGACTTCCTGTTCTGATGACCTCCCACTGGCCATGGCCGGCACAAGAACGAAAGCAGAAGCCACAGGTTCGAATCCTGTCAGGCGCGCCATTTCATAAAGGGTCCGCACCGGGCACATGGGTAGCACTTTATACCGTAGACATAGTTAAAATCACCAATCATGCTGACCTTCCCGAACATTGACCCCGTAGCCATCGACCTGGGCTTAATCCAGATCCGCTGGTACGGGCTCAGCTACATCGCCGGCATACTCGGCGCCTGGGCGCTGCTGCATTACCGGGCAAAGTCGGGACGTTTCGGCTGGACCGTCGAACAGGTCGCGGACCTCATGTTTTACGGCATCCTCGGAGTCATCATCGGCGGCAGGCTGGGTTCGGTGCTGTTTTACAACCTGCCGTACTACCTCAGCAACCCCCTGGACGTGGTTAAGGTCTGGCAGGGCGGCATGTCGTTTCACGGCGGGTTGATCGGGGTACTCATCGCCTGCTGGCTGTACGGCCGCAGGATCGACAAACAATTCTTCAAAGTCATCGATTTCCTGGCGCCGGCGGCGCCCGTCGGCCTGTTTACCGGCCGCATAGGGAATTTTATCAATGCGGAACTATGGGGGAAGCCGACGGATGCGCCCTGGGGAATGGTATTCCCCGGCGCAGGCAGCCTGCCCAGGCACCCGTCGCAACTCTACGAGGCATTCCTGGAAGGGGTGTGCCTGTTCATCATCCTCTGGTTGTTCAGCGTCCGGCCGCGGCCGTTAATGGCGGCCTCGGGGTTGTTCCTGCTGTGCTACGGCCTGTTCCGCTTCGCCGTGGAATTCGTGCGCGAACCGGACGCCCACCTGGGCTACCTCGGCTTCGGCTGGGTGACGATGGGGCAGGTGTTATCGTTGCCTATGATACTGGCAGGTGTAGTATTATTCGTTCTGGCATACCGCAGAATGACATGAAACAATACCTGGACCTGTTACGCCACGTGCGCCACCAGGGCACACGGAAATCCGACCGCACCGGCATCGGCACCCTGAGCGTGTTCGGTCACCAGATGCGTTTTGACCTGGGCCGGGACTTCCCCGTGCTGACCACCAAGAAACTGCACCTGAAATCCATCATTTACGAGTTGTTGTGGTTCCTCCGGGGGGAGTCGAATGTCGGGTACCTGCGCGACCACGGCGTCACGATCTGGGACGAGTGGGCCGACGCAGACGGCGAACTGGGTCCGGTGTACGGCGTGCAGTGGCGTTCTTGGCCCGCGGCGGACGGGACGACCATAGACCAGGTAGCGGGCGTCATTGAACAGATCAAGGCCAACCCGGATTCGCGCCGCCTGATCGTCAGCGCCTGGAACCCCGGGGAGATCGACAAGATGGCCCTGGCGCCCTGCCATGCCTTCTTCCAGTTCTACGTGAATGACGGCGACCTGTCCTGCCAGCTCTACCAGCGCAGCGCCGATATTTTCCTGGGGGTGCCCTTCAACATCGCCTCCTACTCCCTGCTCACCCTGATGATGGCCCAGGTCACCGGCCTGAGACCGGGCGAATTCGTGCACACCCTGGGCGATGCCCACCTGTATATGAACCACCTGGAGCAGGCCAACGAGCAATTGAGCCGGGAACCCCTGCCGCCGCCGCAGATGCGGCTCAACCCCGACGTCAAGGATATCTTCGGCTTTCGTTACGAGGATTTTGAACTACAGAACTACCAGGCGCACCCGTCCATCCCGGCCCCCATCGCAGTTTAATCAGCAGAGGTGGCCCCACTTAGCTAAACACGTCTGCCCTGACGTCATTCTGACTAAAGGGTTGACTGCAAACATTGCTAGCAGTATGATTAACCCCTCATTCTGAACCTGCGAGAATACGACAATGAGTTCCGTCATCACCGTCCGTGATATCGACCCGGGCGACAAGTCCTGGCTTAAGCGTGAAGCGCGCCATCAAAGTGTTTCAATGGAGGAACTGGTGCGCCGGTTGATCCATGAACGGCGTGAGAAATCAGAGGCCCGCACAAAACCGTCCGAGGCATTCAAGCGCTACTTCGGACCGGATAACGGTTTCGAACTCCCGCTGCCCGAACGTCATGGCTACCGGCCGGTTGAATTCCCAGATGAAAACACGTCATGACAGCGCCTGTTGCCTGGCTTCTTGATACGAATGTTGTCTCGGAGATGATGCGGCCGGAGCCCGCGCGGCAGGTCGCCGGCTTTCTCGATACGATTGCCGCGGAAGGGATCGGTCTTTCCTCGGTTACCGTCTGGGAAATCCTCAACGGTATCGGTCAGCTCGACCATGGACAGCGCCGGGAGGATATTGCCGAGCGGTTCCAGGGATTGCTGGACGATGTTTTCGAAGAACGGGTTCTTGATTGGACCGCCGCCGATGCCCAGGCCTGCGCCCGCATCATGGAAACAAAACGTCGCAGGGGTGAACCGCTGGACAGTCACTTACCGGATGCAATGATTGCCGGGACTGCGATTCGCCATGGACTCACAATTGTGACGCGGAACGAGAGCGAGTTCCGGAACACGGGTGCCGGAGCGGTCAACCCATGGATAGAGTGGCCGCGCTGAACTTCGGCACTGCACATCAGCGGAAAAGTAGCTGGAATTTGTGATCATTTCACTCGTAGTAGCGATGGATCGCTGGGGCGTCATCGGTGCCGGCGGCGCCTTGCCCTGGCGGCTATCCGATGACCTGAAACACTTCAAGGCGATTACCATGGGCAAACCCGTCATCATGGGCAGGAAGACCCATGAGTCAATCGGCCGGCCGCTGCCCGGGCGTCACAATATCGTGCTTACCCGGCAACGCGGCTATGCGGCGCAGGGTTGTGTCATTTGCCATGACGTAGAGAGTGTCCTGGCGGCCTGTGCCGGTTTTGAGGAGGTCATGGTGATGGGCGGCGCCGCGTTGTATGAGCTGTTCCTGTCCCGCGCTGAGCGCATCTACCTGACACGGGTAGAGGCGGAGGTCGATGGCGACGTGTGGTTCCCGCCGTTCGACGAGAGTGCCTGGAACGAGGTGGAGCGCCGGGACCACCAGGCTGACGGACGCAACGAATACCCCTGCACCTTCCTGGTGCTGGAGAGAAAGAAAAAGGTCTCCAGCCGCTGAACAAACCTAATTTGGGACACCCATGAATTTAGAAAATTCGTTAATTCATGGGTGTCCCAAATTAGGTTTATGTCAAAAAACCTGTACGTTTCAATGAACTATACGGGGGCGTTTCTCTTCTAAAGTAGAGTTGTTTTTCACGGATGAGCACACTCAATGGTGGATTAACATGGCGTAGCCGGCCAAAAGCTGAGTTGAAAGCCTGTCATCCCTGCCTTGACGGCACCTTGAAATACCGCTCATCCTCCAGCCGCAGGGCAACCAGTTCTCCGCCCCAGACACAACCCATGTCCAGGGGATAGACGTTGAAGCGGCCGTAATCCTGGGGGTAATCCCTGAGCGCGGCCCAGTGGCCGAACAGGATTTTATCCGGCCGGCTTTGTCTGCCTGCCACCTCGAACCAGGGCAGGGCGGACGACGCGCCCGGTACGCCTTTCTCGCCCAGGTCCAGTACCCCGTCCGCGCTGCAGCAGCGGATACGCGTCAGGCAGTTGGTGATGAAGCGCAGCCGGTCCCAGCCGCGGAGATCGGTAGACCAGGAGACCGGTTCATTGCCGTACATGTTGGCGAAGTAGTCCCGGTAACGGGGTCCCCGCAACGCCTGTTCCACTTCCGCCGCGTATTCCAGGGCCTGGCCGATCCGCCACTGCGGCGGCAGGCCGGCATGCACCATTGTGAAACCGGATTGCGCATCGTGATGCATCAGGGGCAGCCGCCGTAACCAGTCCAGCAGTTCCGTGCAATCGTCCGCAGCCAGGATTTCATCCAGGGTATCCCCCGCGTGCATATACTGGGGCTGGCCGTTGCCGATCGCCAGTAAATGCAGTTCATGGTTGCCCAGCACCGTAATGGCGCTATCCCCCAGGTCCTTGATAAAGCGCAGACAGGCAAGGGATTGCGGGCCGCGGTTTACCAGGTCGCCGGTAAACCAGAGCCGGTCCCGGGCAGGGTCGTACCGGACCTGCTCCAGCAGGTCCATCAGTTCATCGTAGCATCCCTGCAGATCGCCGATGGCAAAGGTTGACATAGATTTAAAACCTGCAAGGGTTTGGGGTCACAAAATTTCTCGATCGGCCCTGAAACGGACAAGCCGATGCAACACATTAATGTAACGTGTGTGGTGTGGCCAGGTTGAAAACCGGGATCGGGGAAGCGAATTCAACCCCGTCTTCAGCCAGGATGTCGTAAGCGCCCTCCATGCAGCCCACCGGGGTCTCCAGAACGGCGCCGCTGGTATACCGGAAAGTCTGGCCGGGAAGCAGGCGGGGTTGCTCTCCCACGACCCCGTCACCGTGGACTTCCTGTACCTTGTTATTTGCATCGGTGATTACCCAGTGCCGACGCAACAGGGTTGCGGAGACGCTGCCCGTATTGGTAATCGAAATGGTATAGGCAAACACAAACCGGTTATCTTCAGGAATCGATTGTTCCTGTAGATAAGCGGTTTTTACCTTGACGGTAAATTCGTAGCGCTCGCTTTCCTGCATAATGTATTTTACCTTATTGCCTGGCGCCGGGCATGTCAATATCTTATCAGTGTTTAAGGTGGGGTCAGGTCGTGTTTAAGGTGGGGTCAGGTCGCACAATGCACACTGGTGATTTGTCTCATTCCTCAACCCGATGTCCACTCAGGTGTGCATTGTGCGACCTGACCCCACCTCATAAGCCGTCAAGGCCGGCTTTCGGAACTGTTACGGTAGGAGATCGCTTCGCTCAGGTGTTCTGCCCGGACCGTGTCGGATTCTGCCAGGTCGGCCGCGGTTCTGGCCACCCGCAATATACGGTACATGCCCCGGGTGGACAGGTTCAGTTGTTTCACGGCCTTGTGCAGCAACGCCGTAAGCTCCTGATCGAGGTGGCAGTGTACTCCCAGTTCATCATTGTTCAGCAGGTAATTCTGCTTGCCGGCGCGCGCCAGTTGCCGGCGGTACGCGCGGATGACCCTATGGCGTACCTGCGCAGTGGTCTCGGGCCGTTCGCCCTGAAGTTTCTCCAGGATGTCCGGGGAGATGTTCGGGACTTCGATGTGCACGTCGATCCGGTCCAGCAATGGACCCGATACTTTGCCCCGGTAGCGCCTGACCTGTTTAATACTGCAGCGGCAGCGCCCGTTGTGGTCGCCGTAATAACCGCACGGGCAGGGGTTCATAGCGGCGACCAGTTGAAACCTGGCAGGGTATTCGGTCTGTCTTGCAGCACGGGAAATGCTGATTTTGCCTGCTTCCAGCGGCTCCCGCAGGGCTTCGAGCAGCGCCCGGTTGAACTCCGGCAACTCATCCAGGAACAAAACGCCGTTATGCGCCAGCGATATTTCTCCCGGACGGGGCTGGCTGCCGCCGCCTACCAGCGCGACGGATGAGGCCGAGTGGTGCGGTGTGCGTACCGGGCGTTGCTTCCAGTCCTCGACCCTGAATCCCCGGCCGCTGACGGACCGGATCATTGCCGTGGCCATGGCCTGCTCCTCGCTCATGAGGGGCAGGAGGCCGGGCAGGCGCCGGGCCAGCATCGTCTTGCCGCTGCCGGGCGGACCGACCATCAGCAGGTTGTGGCCGCCCGCCGCACAGATTTCCAGGGCGCGCCTGGCAAAATGATGGGAATGGACGTCAGTCAGGTCCGGGTATACCGGGAGATTCTCCGGCAAGTTACCCCGGTTGTCGAAGCGCGGCAACGGTCCGGCGCCATTGAGGTGGGTGCAAACGGCCAGCAAATGCCGCGCCGGCAACACCGTCAGCTTATTGATAAGCCCGGCCTCCGCGGCATTTTGCTCCGGCAGGATCAAGGCCCGTCCGGCCCTGTTGATGGAGCAGGCGCTGGGCAGTACGCCGCCGACCGGTCTCAGTTCGCCGGTAAGGGCCAGTTCGCCGATGAGTTCATGCTGTTGCAGGGGTTCCCGGGCAACCTGCCCGGAGGCCGCCAGGATCCCGATCGCGATGGCCAGGTCGTAGCGCCCGCCCTCCTTGGGTAAATCCGCCGGCGCCAGGTTCACGGTGATCCGTTTCATGGGAAACTCGAAACGGTTGGTCAGGATTGCGCTGCGCACGCGCTCCCGGCTTTCCTTGACCGCAGTTTCGGGTAAACCGACTATGAAAAAGTTGGGCAGGCCCCCGGACAGGTGAATTTCAACCGTAACCTGGACAGAATCGATCCCTGACAAGGCGCGTGAATAGGTCTTTGCAATCTCCATTTGCCATTCTCCATGTTAAATGCGGCATGTTGAGTTATACCGCGTCTATTCTAACCGTCCGCCTGTTTTTCCGAAAGCGCTTTTTCCAGTGTTGCGGTTTTTTTCTCCAGGTCGTCCAGCGCCGCCCGGGTATTGCTGAGCAGTTGCATCTGGATATCGAACTCTTCCCGGGTCACCAGGTTCATCCTGGCAAAGGTCGCGTTCAGGGAGGCGCGCACGATCTTCTCGAAATCCTCCCGCGAGCGGCTCAGGTCCTTGGGCAGGAGCCGTAAGAACTGCTGAACGAAATCTTCAAATTCCCGTGCCTTGATCATAATCGATACGGTCCGTTTGGCCGACTCCATATCATAGACATTTCCCCGCGCCCGGACAACTGCCTGCACTATCGTTGTGCATTCCCCGTACTTGCTGCACGTTGCGGGTGCAGATAGCGGGCGTATCGGAAAAAAACATTTTCCGCCATTCTGGCGCAGGCCCGAGTCCCGCTTCCGTCATTCTGGCGCAGGCCGGAATCCAGTGAATAACCCTTCATTACCATGATCATGCACTGTTGTTTGACTGGATGCCGGCGTTCATCGCCATGACGGGCGGGGCAGGCTCTGCATACTTTAAGCAGGGATGCGTAATCTGCGGATGAATTGTTTTATTCAACAGTTGGCATGATATATGCATTCAATCAAACCGACGTGGTCTAAACAAAATAGCCGGAGTGAATGAAATGCAAAAAATCAGTGTTGTACTTATCCTTGCAATATGCGCCGTAAACGCATCGGCAGAGGACTCGCCACACTCGTTCAGCGGGAACATTGCGCTGGTGACCGATTATCTCTACCGGGGTATCTCCCAGACCAGTGAGAAGGCAGCCGTACAGGGCGGTATGGATTATGCCCATGAGAGCGGGTTTTACGTGGGTACCTGGGCATCCAACGTGGATTTTGCCGAAGACCTGGAGATCGACGTCTACGGCGGCATTTCCGGTGAACTGGCCGGCGGCCTCAGTTGGGACGTAGGGGGTCTCTATTATATTTATCCCAGTTCCGATGCCCAACCCGAGGAGAACTTTGTCGAAGTCTACGCCAGCACGGGCTATACGTTTCCCGGCGCGCTGGAGCCCAGCGTGGGCGCCGGCATTGCCTACTCCCCGGACTTTTTTGGCGAAGACGGTGACGGCGTCTACCTGAACGGCAGCCTGGACCTGTCGCTGCCGCATGGTTTCGGCCTGTCGTTTTACGTCGGCTGGCAGGACGTGGCAGGCGATAAGACCACGGGGCCGGACGGCTTCAACTACACCCACTACAGCATCGGTATCAGTAAGAGCCTCGGTCCCCTGAGCCTGAGCGCATCCTGGAACGATGCGGATGATGACTGCGGCGGGGAGATCTGCGAGGCGCTGGTAGGCAGTATTTCCATGAGTTTTTAAGTCAACCCGGATTAATGAACATGGGGGGATACGGGGAAGATGAAGTACGTTACGGCTATTATCCGGCCGTCGAAACGGAATGATGTCGAGCGGGGGCTGACCGAGATCGGCCTGCAGGGCATGACGGTCACGGAGGTCAGCGGCACAGGCCGGCAAAAAGGCCATACCACGGTCTACAAGGGTGCGGAATATGTGCTGGATTATTTGCCGAAACTGAAGATTGACATTGCCACTGAAGACCGGTTGCTGGATGACGTGATGACGGTAATCGTCAACGCCGGTCAAACGGGAAGACTGGGGGACGGGAAGGTATTTTTGAGTGATTTGAGACGAGTTGTTCGAATACGTACAGGAGAAACTGATGATGAAGCGATTTAGTAATTCGACGATGAGACGCATGTTTAAAACGAACGGTATGGCAGCCCTGGCTGTTCTCCTGTTATTACCGTTCCAGGTGCGGGCCGATGAATTGAGCGCGGGGGACACCGCCTGGATGCTGACCGCAACGGCCCTGGTGCTGTTCATGACGATACCGGGACTGTCCCTGTTCTACGCGGGCATGGTCAGGAGCAAGAACGTACTGTCCGTACTGATGCAGTGCTTCGCCATTACTTCGCTGATGACAGTGCTCTGGGTGCTGTACGGCTACAGTATTGCGTTCGGTGGCGAAGGCGCCTACTGGGGCGGACTGGACAAGATGTTCCTGTCCGGGGTCACCGTGGATTCGGTCAGCGGGACCATCCCGGAAACCGTCTTCATGACATTCCAGATGACGTTCGCCATCATTACCCCGGCCCTGATCGTCGGCGCGTTTGCCGAGAGAATGAAATTCAGCGCGATGCTCTGGTTCATGGCAATATGGCTGACTATCGTGTACGCCCCCATCTGCCACTGGGTCTGGGGTGACGGCGGCTGGCTCGGCAACAAGGGTATCCTGGATTTTGCCGGCGGCACCGTGGTGCATATCAATGCGGGGATGGCGGGACTGGTCGCTGCCCTCGTCCTGGGTAAACGCAAAGGTTATCCGACCACCCCCATGATGCCCCATAACCTGACCTATACCGTGATCGGCGCCTCCATGCTGTGGGTGGGCTGGTTCGGTTTCAACGCCGGCAGCGAACTGGCAGCCGACGGCACCGCGGGGATGGCAATGGCGGTGACGCAGGTTGCCACCGCCTCCGCGGCACTGGGCTGGATGATCTGCGAGTGGGTCAACCACGGCAAGCCCAGCGTGCTGGGCATCGCAACGGGCGCGGTGGGCGGCCTGGTTGCCATTACCCCGGCTTGTGGGTCCGTCGGACCCATGGGCGCCATCGCCATCGGTTTTGCCTCCGGCATCGGCTGTTTCCTGGCGGCGGTCAAGTTGAAACGCATGCTCGGCTATGACGATTCGCTGGACGTGTTCGGCGTCCATGCGGTCGGCGGCATCATCGGCGCCCTGTTGACGGGCGTCTTCTGTGCCGAGGCCCTGGGCGGCGCCGGGTTTGGCGTGGAACAGGGAGGCATGGCCGCCCAGCTCAGCGTCCAGTTTACCGGCGTGCTCGCAACGGTGGTTTACACAGGAATCGCCAGCTTCATCATCCTCAAGGTGCTGGACAGCCTGATCGGATTGCGTGTTTCGTCCGACGAGGAGCAGGAAGGGCTGGATATTGTGTTACACGATGAACGTGGTTATATTATCTGAAATATTTAACAACAGGACATGAAACAATGAAATTACTTACGGCCGTAATCAAACCATTTAAACTAGACGATGTACGCGATGCGTTATCGGAGATTGGCATCCAGGGTCTCACCGTAACCGAGGTAAAAGGGTTTGGCCGGCAAAAAGGCCATACCGAGTTGTATCGGGGAGCGGAATACGTCGTCGACTTTCTGCCGAAGGTGAAAATTGAAATTGCCCTGGATGACGACCAGCTTGAGGCGGCAATCGAGGCGATTTGCAAAGCAGCCGGCACCGGCAAGATCGGTGACGGGAAAATCTTTGTCCTCGGCCTGGATGAGGTTGTTCGCATAAGAACGGGTGAAAAGGGAAGTGCAGCCCTGTAAGCCAGGCGCAGCGAACGCGTAATTTGGGACACCCATAAATTGCTGCGATTACATAATTTGGGACACCCATAAATTGCTGTGTAACATCTACGGTGACACACACGTTCTGTGCCCGGCCTGAGTTACATTTCGTCGGGGTGCGTAGCGACCTGATCATGAGAGTTTAGAATAGTAACTTACTGATATTTATAATGGAGATCCTTATGAAGCAGTCCGCAAAACACGCTTTGCGTCTGGCATTACTCGTTGCCGGTGTCATTACCCCCGGAATCGTTCTTGCCCAGGATGTCCCTGCACTGAACGGCGCCAACACGGCCTGGATCCTGGTATCCACCGCCTTGGTGTTGTTCATGACGCTGCCGGGCCTGGCCCTGTTCTATTCCGGCCTGGTGCGCAGCAAGAACGTCCTGTCCGTGCTCATGCAGTGTTTCTCCATTGCCTGCCTTATGTCCATCCTGTGGCTGGTGCTTGCCTACGGCCTGGCCTTCGGTGACGGCGGCGGGATGAACCAGTTTATCGGCATGGGCAAGTTCTTCCTCGCAGGAGTAGGCTGGGACACCCTCAGCGGCGACATCCCCGAGACGGTGTTTTTCATGTTCCAGATGACCTTCGCCATCATCACGCCTGCGCTGATCGTGGGCGGCTTCGCCGAACGCATGAAGTTCTCGGCCGTGCTGTGGTTTTCGGCCCTGTGGTTGCTGCTGGTGTACGCTCCCGTGTGTCACTGGGTTTGGGGCGGCGGCTGGCTGGGCGACATGGGCTTCATGGATTTCGCCGGCGGTTCGGTAGTGCATATCAACGCCGGAGTGGCAGCGATTGTCGCAGCGATAGTGCTGGGTAACCGCAAGGGTTTTCCCGGCACCCCGATGCCGCCGCACAATATGACCCTGACGGTGGCCGGCGCCTCGATGTTGTGGGTGGGCTGGTTCGGCTTTAACGCCGGCAGCGCCCTGGCTGCCGACGGTAATGCCGGCATGGCCATGCTGGTCACCCATATCTCCGCGGCAGCAGGCTCCCTCGCCTGGGTAGCGTGCGAGTGGATCAAACACGGCAAGCCCAGCGTGCTGGGCATCGTCACCGGTATGGTGGCGGGGCTGGGCACGATCACCCCGGCCTCGGGTTTCGTTGGCCCTGTGGGCGGACTGCTGATCGGTATTTCGGCCGGTGTCATCTGTTATTTTGCCACCCAGTACATCAAGCGCGTCCTCAAGATCGATGATTCCCTGGACGTCTTTCCCGTGCACGGGGTGGGCGGCGCGCTAGGATGCCTGTTGACGGCGGTATTTTTTGCCGGCAGCCTGGGCGGTCCGGGTGAGGCCGGCTACGCCATGGGTTCGCAATTCGGGATCCAGGCCGTGGGCGTAATCGCAACCGTCCTGTGGTGCGGCGTGGTCAGTTACATCCTGTTGAAGGTACTGGACAGCGTCATCGGCCTGCGCGTGACCCCGGATGAAGAAACCGAAGGCCTGGACCTGGTAGCACACGACGAGCGCGGTTATTCCTTCTGAACCCCTCTAATTTGGGACACCCATGAATTTATGATTTTCATAAATTCATGGGTGTCCCAAATTAGTTTCGATTGATAATAGGTGTCCTGAATTTAACTGTTCCGGTCGACCCGTCATTCCGGCGCATGCCGGAATCCAGAGCCTCGCTCTCGACGTACGTAAATTTGTGGGTGTCCCAAATTTGCTTCATTCCGGCTCCCGTCATTCCGGAGCCCCGCACGCGACGACTGTAAATTTGTGGGTGTCCCAAATTTGTTGATTGCTGTACGATTGCCGGATGGATAACTACGCCGTCATCGGCAACCCGATAGCGCACAGCCTGTCGCCCCGCATCCACGCGTTGTTCGCCGCGCAGACCGGCCAGGCGTTGACTTATCGCGCCATTCTTTCCCCTCTCGGCGAATTCAGCGCCAGCGTCGATGCGTTCAGGCAGGCGGGCGGGCGCGGGCTGAACGTCACCTTGCCGTTCAAGGAGCAGGCCTGGGAATACGTTAATGACAGCAGCGCCCGGGCGGACCGGGTGCGAGCCGTCAACCTGATACGTTTTGACGGCCCCGGGCGGGTCTACGGTGATTCCGCCGACGGGACAGGCCTGGTACGCGATCTGCGCGGCAACGGGGTGCAAATCAGGCGACAAAGCGTGCTGCTGGTGGGCGCGGGCGGAGCAGTCAGGAGTGTGCTGGGGAGTCTGCTGGACGAACAGCCGGCATCCGTGACCATCATCAACCGCACCCTGTCCCGGGCGCATCAACTGCTGGAACTATTCCCCGAAGCCGCCGGGGTAGTCACTGCCCGGGGCTTTGACGAGCCGGCCGGCGGCCCCTACGACCTGGTGATCAACGGTACCTCAGCGGGCCTGGCCGGACAGCCCTTGCCGCTGGCGCACGGAATACTGGCGCCCGGCGCCTGTTGCTACGACATGGCCTACGGCGAGGCGGCGCAGGTATTCCTGGACTGGGCCGCAACCAACGGCGCCGCGCTGTGCTGCGACGGCTTGGGCATGCTGGTTGAACAGGCCGCCGAATCCTTCTACCTCTGGCGCGGCATCTGCCCGGACACGAAACCGGTCATCGATGAACTCAGGTCAGAATGACTGTTATTATCCGCAGATGACGCAGATTAGCGCAGATGAGGATTTCTGATTATTGGATTAAGATACTTAAATTTTTTGATTTTATCTGCGTTCATCTGCGTAATCTGCGGATTTACAATCCCTGCATCCTGTCCATCAGGTCCGGCAGCCAGGTGACCAGGATGGGGAACAGGCACAGCAGCAGGATCGTGGTGACCTGTAGGGATATGAACGGGATGATCCCCTGGTAAATGTGCTGGATGCGGATCTCTTTCGGGGCCACCGCCTTCAAGTAAAACAGGGAAAAACCGAACGGTGGGGTCAGGAATGACGTTTGCAGGTTGATGGCTATCAGCACAGCCAGCCACAACAGGTCGACCCCCATGCTCGCGGCGATGGGCGCCAGGATGGGGACGACGATAAAGCAAATCTGCAGGAAATCCAGGAAGAAACCGAGCAGGAAGATCAAGATCATGCTGGCGATGAGGAAACCCAGTGTGCCGCCGGGCAGGTTGGTCATCACGTCCAGCACCAGGTCGTCGCCGCCCATACCCCGGAACACCAGCCCGAAAGCCGTGGCGCCGATCAGGATCAGAAAGACCATGCTGGTGAGGCGGGTGGTCAGTTGCATGGCCTCGCGTAGCCTGTCCAGGGTGAGCTGCCGGTGCAATGCCGCCAGTAACAGTGCGCCCACCGCGCCCACCGCGGCCGATTCCGTTGGCGATGCAATTCCGAAGAAGATCGATCCCAGCACGCCGACGACCAGGACCAGCGGTGGCAGCAGGGTCAGGAACACCTTGCGCACCAGGTTTTCATCGGTTTCGGACGTGATCGCGGGCGCGACCTCCGGCTTCAGCCAGGCATACACGCTGATGTAGACCAGGAACAGGACAACCAGGAGTACGCCGGGGACAACGGCGCCGATGAACAACCGGCCGACGGGTACGCCCATTACGTCGCCCAGCAATATCAGGACGATACTCGGCGGGATGATCTGCCCCAGGGTGCCTGCCGCGGCAATCGTGCCGGTCGAAAGCTGCCTGGAATAATTACGCCGCAGCATGGTGGGCAGCGCAATGATCCCCATAGTCACGACCGTCGCCCCCACGACCCCGGTGGTCGCGGCCAGCAAGGCGCCGACGATGACAACGGAAACCGCCAGTCCGCCGCGCAGCCGGCCGAACAACAGGCCCATCGTTTCCAGCAGGTCCTCCGCCAATCCGGATTTATCCAGGACGATCCCCATGAAAATGAACAGGGGGACAGCCAGCAGTGTAAAATTGGTCATGACGCCCCAGATTCTCAGGGGCAGCAGGTGGAAGAAATCCAACCCCAGGAAGACCCCGCCGAACAGCAGCGCAATCGCCCCTAGGGTAAACGCGACCGGGTAGCCCAGCATCAGCATGAGCATCAGGCTCAGGAACATCAGGGCGATCCAGACGGTCATCGTTGCTTACGGAGACTGGAACAGGGTAGACGGGGGCGCATCACCCGGCGAGTTTCCAGCCCAGGATAACTGACAGGCTTTTCAGGCCCTCGCTGATACCCTGGATGATCAGCAGGAAAAAGCCCAGCGGTATCGACGCCTTCAGCACCCAGCGGAACGGCAATCCGCCGGGGTCGGGCGAGCCCTCGGAAAACTGGTAGGCCTGGGTTACGAACGGCCAGGAACTGATGATGATGAGGACGCAGAACGGGATCAGGAACAGCAGCGAACAGACCAGGTTGATCCAGGCGCGGCGGTAATCCGACATGAAACGGCTGCGGTAAACCAGGTCCAGCCGCACGTGATCATCGTGTTTAAGGGTATAGGCGGCCCCCAGCAGGAATATGATGGAAAACAGATGCCACTCCAGCTCCTGGATCGCAATGGAACCGCTCTGGAAGAGGTACCTCATTATGACGTCATAGGCAACCACCAGCACCAGCACCAGCACCAGCCACGCCAACCCCCTCCCGCTCAACTCACTGAACCGCTCAATCCTACCCAACAATTTCTCAATCACCCGCAGCATAACCCCCATTCTAACCCTTTCTTAATTCAGGACACCCATAAATTAACAAATGTTCTAAATTCATGGATGTCCCAAATTGTTGGACAGGGTTATGTAGTCTGTTACGGTCAGGTCGGCGGGTCTTGCGGTGGGGGGGATGTCCAGTTGTTGCAGTTGGGTTGCATTGAACCAGGGTTTCAGGCCGTTGCTGATCTTTTTGCGGCGGGAGGAGAAGGCGGCGCGGACCAGGTCGGTAAACAGGTCGAAGTTTGTGATACGGTCTGTGGCGTCGGGCATGACGCTCAGCCTCACCATGGCGGAATCGACCTTCGGTCTGGGCCGGAAGGCGTCGGGGGGTACTTCAAACAATCTTTCCGCACGGCATCGGGCCTGCACCATGACGCTGAGGCGGCCGTACTCGGGGGTGCCGGCACGGGCGCAAAGCCGGTCTACGACTTCTTTCTGCAACATGAACAGCATCAGGCTGATCCGGTCGAATTGCAGCAGGTGGAACAGCAGGGGAGTGGAAATGTTATAGGGCAGGTTCCCCACCACTTTCAGGCGCTGCGCCGGGAATCGTGTAAAGTCCAAGCGCAGCGCGTCCTCCAGGACCAGGTTCAAAAAACCTGCGTTCCTGCACCGCTCGACCAGGTCCGTAGCCAGGTCGCGGTCGACCTCAACCACGTCGAGCCGGCCGGTGCAGGCCAGCAGGGGGAGGGTCAGCGCCCCTTTCCCGGGGCCAATCTCCACGATCCGTTCACCGGGATGCGGGTCGATGGCCCGGATTATCCTCTCAACGACGGCCCCATCAACAAGAAAATGCTGGCCGAAGCGCCTGCGGGCAGGATGCGGCCGGGGACTAGCCATCTGATAGCGCGCTACTACCATTCCTGCGGAAGCAGGAAGCCAGTGAAACGAAGAATCGCCAGAGGCGATACAACATCAGACTGGATACCGGGTCGAGCCCGGCATGACGCCGCCTGTTGGATACCAGGCCGAGCCCGGCATGACGTTGCCTGCGTTGCTGGCGCCGCTTGATTCTCACCTGCGCCATGTGCGCTGCACCATGTCTACGGCATAGTTGATGGCCGCAACCAGGCTGGTTTCCTCAGCATTGCCGGTGCCGGCCAGGTCGAAGGCCGTGCCGTGGTCCACCGATGTCCTGATGATGGGCAGTCCCAGTGTGACGTTCACGGTGTTACCGAAGCCGTGGGACTTCAGTACGGGCAGGCCCTGGTCGTGGTACATGGCGATCACCACATCCACATTTTCCAGGGAAGCGGCGGTAAAAGCGGTATCCGCCGGGACCGGTCCGACCAGGTCCAGGCCCGCGGCCCGCAACTCATCCAGGACCGGGTTGACGACCTCGATCTCTTCGCTGCCCAGGTAGCCCTGCTCACCGGCGTGGGGGTTGATGCCGCACACCAGCAGGCGGGGTCTGCCGATGTTGAATTTTGCCCGCATGTCCGCGCCAACGACCTCGATGATCTCGCGCAGACGCCGGCGGGTGATGCGCCCCGCCACCTGGTTTAGGGGCAGGTGGGTGGTGACCAGGGCCACCCGCGCAAAATCGTTTGCCAGCATCATCACCGGCACCGGGTCGCCGCACAGTCCGGCGATGAACTCGGTATGTCCGCTGAACGCATGCCCGGCGTCGGCAATGACGGATTTACTGACGGGCCCGGTCACCATGGCGTCGAATTCTCCTGCCAGACAGGCCCGGACCGCCTGCTCGATGGATGCCAGGACACGGCCCGCATTGACCGGATCCGGCCTGCCGGGCTCAACCTGCTGCGCCAGCGCCTGGCAGATATAATAAAAGTGCCCCGGCATGTGCGGCGCCGGCGCCGTACCCGGAATGAATTCGGTCAGTTCGATGGCGGTGCCCAGCCGCCGCGCCCGGTCTTCCAGCAGGTCCGGGTCGCCGGTAACGACGATCTGTGCCGGCAACTCATGACAGGCGCTTTTCAGGACGATATCCGGACCGATACCGGCAGGTTCGCCCAGGGTCAGTATGAGTCGGGGGCACGCCATTGTTATTCGGGGAATGAGGGACAGTCTGGATTCCCGCTTGTGCGGGGATGACGTGCATGGCCTGGATTCCTGCTTGCGCAGGAATGGTGCGGCAGACGCATTACGAATCCAGCCGGTATTCTACATACGCCTCGTCGCGCATCTGGCGCAGCCAGTCGGTGCGCGCTTCTTCCAGTTTGCGCCTGCGGATCGCTTCCCTGGCCTGCGACCGCTTGATATCTTCGGTGCTGTCATGCTCTCTCCTGCCCAGCACCTGAAGGATATGAAACCCGAACTGGGACGGGAACGGCTCGCTGGTCTCGCCGGGTTCGAGTGAATTCATCATATTTTCGAATTCCGGCACCAGGTCGCCGGGGTTGACCCAGCCCAGGTCGCCGCCTTCAGCGGCGCTCATGGAATCCACGGAATGGGCCCTGGCCAGTTCGGCAAAATTATCGCCGCCCACGATGCGAATGCGCAACTGCTCCAGCCGGCGCAGGGCGTCCTCGGGCGTAGTCAGCTCATCGGGCCGGATCAGTATATGGCGCACGTTGGTCTGGGTGACGACCACCTGTTCGCCGCTGCGCCTGTCGACCAGCTTGATGATATGGTAGCCGCTGGGACTCTTGATAATCTCGCTGAGCCCGCCGATGTCCATTTCGGAGATAAAATTGGCAAACAGCGTCGGCACCTGCCCGGCCTTGCGCCAACCCAGGTCGCCGCCATCCAGCGCCTGCTGGCCGTCGGAATAGGTGGCGGCCATGTTGCTGAAATCGGCGCCGGCCTGGAGCTCGCTCAACACCTGTTCGGCGGTCTCCCTGGCTCGCGTCACCTGGCGCGTCGAAGCCCCTTCAGGTATCGCAACCAGTATATGGGCGATATGGAATTCAAGGTCCGTCTCACCCTGGTGCTCCTGGTTTGACAGGAAGTTATCGATCTCCCGGTCGGTCACGATGACGCGGTTGTCAACCTGGCGCTGCTGCAGCCGTGAAATGAGGATTTCATCGCGTATGTCCTTGCGGAATTTCTCGTAGCCGTAACCGTCACCTTCCAGTATTTCCCTGAACTCGTTCAGGCTCAGTTCATTTCCCGCGGCGATATTGCTGATGGTGCGGTTCAGGGTTTCATCGTCGACCCGTATCCCGGTGTTCTGCGCCATCTGGATCTGCAGCTTGGTCATGATCAGCCTGTCCAGCACCTGTCTTTCCAGGATGTTGTCCGGCGGCAGCGGAATGTTCTGTTCCTGCATCTGGGCGGTCACCGACCCGATCTTCTCGGCCAGTTCGCTGCGCATGATCACGTCATCATTGATGATCGCGACAATCCGGTCCAGGTCCTGCGCGGCCTGGCCGGGTCCGGACAGCAGGGCGCCGGCGAGCACTACCAGGGCCAAGCATTGTTTCATGGCAGGATCGGGTTGTCCTGGTAGCCGGGGATAGCCTGGTTCAGGAGTTCCGCAGTCCTCTCACCGATGCTGCCCAGCCCCTTCAGTTGCAGTTGTAAGAAGAAACCGGTATTGAAATCGCCGTCCAGGTTGGACAGGAAGCGCCGCCCCACGGCCTTGATGGCAAAGCAGCAACCCTCGTATTCCATGCCGAAGAACAGGTCCAGGGAGCGCCCCTCGGAGAGCGCGTAATTCCACCGGCCCACCGCGTTCAGCCTGTCGGTCAGGGGCCAACTGAAGGAGATGTCCGTCTGCTCGATGTCCGTCGGGATACGCCGTATCAGGCCGGAACCGGCCCGCCTTACCCGGTAAGCAAAATTGACTACCTTGTTGCCGGGTGGGTTGTATTGCGCGGTCAGCGCCATTTTCCGGGTCAGGCTGTCGTTGGCGTCCCAGTACAGCTCGGCGCCCAGGGTCAGGTCCTCGCGCGGGCTGGCAGTCGCCTCTACGATCAGGGGTGAGAGCAGGTCATTCTCCGGTGACCCGATATCCACCAGTTCGCCCTCTCTGCCCAGTATCTGCCTGATGACGTCCTGGTCTTCCAGGTAGAAGGTCTGGGCAACCTGGAGAAACGCGGTCTGCCTACCGGTTTCCCGGTTGATCAGCCGGCTGCCCAGGGCCATTGTGACCTGGTTCGCGTCGCCGATGCGGTCATAGCCGCTGAACCTGTTTTCCCGGAACAGGGCGTTGTAGTCCAGGTTGAAAATGGACGAATCGAATACCGGCAGATCCGACTGGTCCTCGTGCGGTATGTACAGGTAGTAAAGCCGGGGTTCCAGCGTGTGCAGGTAATCGGCCGGTTGCCGCTGGAAGGTGCGCTCCAGAAACAGGCCGCTGTCGACGCTGATTACCGGCAGGGTCCTGCTCGGACTTTTCCTGAACGGGCCTTGCTCGTCCAGGTTGTACTGGGTGAAGCGCACGCCGACCTTGGGAATCACGTAGGCTGACCGGGAGCGTACGGGAAAACTGATGGCCGGGTACAGGTCGGTGCGGAACCCGGTCACGTCAATTGTGACCCCGGCTTCACCGGTGCGGTCGAAATAGCTGAAATCCGACAGCATGGTGAGATTGATTTTCTTGTTGCCGCGCAGGGGATAATACCTGAACTGCAGCCGGGGCAGGTTTTTATAGGGCCTGGACGTCACCGCGATGGTGCGGTCGATAACCTGGTAGCTGTGCAGTCGGGCCAGCAGGTTCCAGTTGTTTCCCCGGTACGTCAGGTCGGCCCGGCGCGGCAGGTAACGGGTACTGGAAATGGCCAGTTCCGCGCCGAAATCCTCCAGGTATTCCGGGTCCGAGGCGCGGTTGTAAACCACGGAAAGCCGGCCCCGGTCCAGGAAACTCTGGGTGTGTTCGAAATTGATCATACTGCGGTCGCGATCGTCAAAGCCGACGTCGCCGGGCAGGTACTCGAGGTTCAGTTGCCCGTGGCCGCGCTTGAACAGGTAGCGGTATTCCAGCATGCCCATCACGCCGCTGTTGGCGAGCACCCTGGGCGTAATGGTCGCGTCCATGCTCGGTGAGATATTCCAGTAATAGGGCAACCGGGTTTCAAACCCGCCGTGGCTGTTCTTGCCGATCCCCGGCGCCAGGAAGCCGGATTTCCGGTCCCGGTTCAGGGGGAAGGTGAAGTAGGGTGCATAGAAGACCGGGATATCCTTGATCTTCAGCACGATGCCCCGGCCCGAGCCGCGGTTGGTCTCGTGGTTGAGGGTCAGTTCACGGGCAGAGATGCGCCAGAAATTCTCTTCGATCCCGCCGCCGTTCTCCGGGGCGCACGTGGTGAAGGCCATTTCCTTCCCCGCAGTCGTGAAGCCGGGGTCAATGAACAGTTCCTCGGCCTCGCCCCGGGCGTCGCTTTCAGGGATATAGTAGCGGGCTTCGTTTACCGTTGCCGTACTCTCATCCAGTTCGATATGGGCGCTGTCACCGTCGAGATACAGGGATTCTTCCCAGAACTTCACGTTGCCGGCCAGGTCAACGTAATTCCCCGCATCGTGATAGACCGCCTCGTCCGCCCGCGCCTGCCAGGTTTCCGTGGTCATTTCAACGGAGCCCTCCAACTCGGACACGCCCTTTTCCAGCAGGTCTATGCGGTCGGCATTGACATAGGTGTCGCCTTGCTCCAACTCGACATCGACCACCGGGCTGTCGGGGATCTGGAACACGACCGGGCAGTACGGCCCGCCAGCCGGCGCCTCCTGCGCCGTAGCCGCGCCCGCCCACAACAGGATAACCAATAAAATGCCAGGGGTCAGAGTAAAAATGCTGCGGAAATAAATGAGGTCAGACCCCATTATTTTCGTCGTTATTTTCGTCATTCCGGCGCAAGCCGGAATCCAGTGGAATAGTGGGAAGACAGTACTGGATTCCGGCTTGCGCCGGAATGACGAGATGGACAGGAATGACGAGATGGACAGGAATGACGAGATGGACAGGAATGACGAGATGGATAGAAATGACGGCATGGACAGGAATGACGTGCCGGATCCTCCGGGGAGGGACTTCAAGTCCGTCCCCGGTTGCTTCGCAAACGCATTCTTCACCGTGCTCATCACGTCTTCGGCAACGTTACACCTGTCTGGCCCTGGTACTTCCCCTTGCGGTCCCTGTAGGACGTCTCGCACGCCTCGTCGGATTGCAGGAAGATCACCTGGGCGACGCCCTCATTGGCATATATCTTCGCCGGCAGCGGCGAGGTATTGGAAAATTCCAGGGTGACGTGACCCTCCCATTCCGGTTCCAGCGGCGTCACGTTGACGATGATGCCGCAGCGGGCGTAGGTGGACTTGCCCAGGCATATCGTCAGCACATCCCGGGGGATACGGAAATACTCGACCGTGCGGGCCAGGGCAAACGAGTTGGGGGGGATGATGCACACGTCCCCGGTGAAGTCCACGAAGCTGTCCTCGTCGAAATTTTTCGGATCGATGACCGCGGAGTTGATGTTGGTGAATATCTTGAATTCATTCGAGCAGCGGATGTCGTAGCCGTAACTGGAGGTGCCGTAGGATACCAGCGACATGGACCCGTTTTGTTTGATCTGCCGGGGCGTAAATGGTTCAATCAGGCCCTGGGTTTCAGCCATCTCGCGGATCCATTTATCGCTCTTTACCGGCATTCAGGCGTTCTCGACCACAATCTTGGGGAATTTGCTGCTGAAGTCTTTGGCCCGCAACGACAACCTTGCCGCGGCCTTGCGAGAGATGGCCCGGTAGGTCTCCGCCAGGGGCGAGTCCGGGGCCATTGCCACGGTCGGCCGGCCGTTGTCCACGCCCTCGCGGATACTCATGTCCAGGGGCAGGGAACCCAGCAGGCCGACGTCGTACTGCTCGGCCATCTGCATCCCGCCGCCGCTGCCGAAGATGTGTTCCTCGTGGCCGCAGTTGCTGCAGATATGGGTGCTCATGTTCTCCACGATGCCCAGCACCGGCACCTCGACCTTCTCGAACATCTTCAGTCCCTTGCGCGCATCGAGCAGGGCGATGTCCTGGGGCGTGGTGACGATGATCGCCCCTGATACCGGGATTTTCTGGCACAGGGTCAACTGGATGTCACCGGTGCCCGGCGGCAGGTCTATGACCAGGTAATCCAGGTCCGACCAGTTGGTATCGCCCAGCAACTGCTCCAGCGCGGAGGTAACCATGGGGCCGCGCCAGATCATCGGTGTTTCCTCGTTGACGAGGTAGCCGATGGACATGGATTGCAGGTGGTAGCTGACGTTCGGTTCGATGGATTTGCCGTCATGGCTGTCCGGTTTGGCGCGGCAGCCGAGCATGCGCGGCTGGCTCGGGCCGTAGATGTCCGCATCCAGGATGCCCGTCTTTGCCCCCTCCGCGTGCAGGGCCAGGGCCAGGTTGACGGCGGTCGTCGACTTGCCCACGCCGCCCTTGCCGGAGGCGACGGCAATCGTGTTCTTGATGTTGTCTATGGGTTTCACGCCCCGCTGCACGGCGTGTGACCTGATACTGGTGCCGATGTCCAGGTCGATGCCCTGCACCCCCGGGAACTGCCGCAGCCGTTCCGTGACGGCGTCCCGCAGCGTATCGATGTAACCGTTTGCCGGGTAACCCATTTGCAGGGAAATTCTGATATTATCTCCGTCAATCTGTATATCCTTGACCATATCGGCGGAAACGAGGTCTTTTTCCAGGTTGATGTCCTGTACCCCGGCCAGGGCCGTTTTTATCGCATCAGGGCTTGTATTCAGCATGGGTGCTCGGTATGTCGGTTAGCAAACGGACATTTTACATGAAAATTGCCGGTCAAGCCGGACAAATGTGATGACAGCCCGACAACGTAAAATCTTTGTGACGAGCGCACTGCCTTATGCGAACAGCTCGATCCATATCGGCCACCTGCTGGAGGCGATACAGACGGATATCTGGGTGCGCTTCCAGAAACTGCGCGGCCATGACTGCCTGTACCTATGCGCCGACGACGCCCACGGCACGCCCATCATGCTGAGCGCGGACAGCCAGGGCATTGACCCGGAACAGTTGATCGCCCGCATCCACGCCGAACACGAGCGTGATTACGCCGGCTTCGAGATCGGTTTCGACAACTTCTACACCACCCATTCCGGGGAAAACCGGGAATTCGCGGAGAATATCTACGCCCGCCTCAACGCCGCAGGCCATATCAAGCGCCGCACCATCCGCCAGTTCTACGACCCGGTGAAGCAGATGTTCCTGCCGGACCGGTTCATCCGCGGGGAGTGCCCGTTCTGCCGCGCACCGGACCAGTACGGCGACAGTTGCGAGTCCTGCAACCGCACCTACACGCCCATGGACCTGGTCAACCCGGTATCCTCCGTCTCGGGGGCCACGCCGGTGGAGAAGGAGTCCGAGCACTATTTCTTCGACCTGCCCGCGTTCGAGACCGTGTTGCAGGACTGGGTCGGCGCCGGGCACTTGCAGCCCGAGGTCGCCAACAAGCTGGATGAATGGTTCAGCGCCGGGTTGAGGGAATGGGACATCTCCCGGGATGCGCCGTATTTCGGCTTTGAGATCCCCGGCGCGCCGGGCAAGTATTTCTATGTGTGGGTCGATGCGCCCATGGGCTATTTCGCCAGCCTGAAGAACCTGCTGGACGGGCAGGGGCGGGACGTGGCGGAGTACATCGACGCCGGCAGCGACGCCGAGATGTACCATTTCATCGGCAAGGACATCATGTACTTCCATACCCTGTTTTGGCCGGCCCTGCTGCACGGCAGCGGCCACCGCCTGCCCAGCAACGTGTTCGTGCACGGGTTTCTCACGGCCAACGGCCAGAAAATGTCGAAATCCCGCGGCACCTTCATCAATGCCCGCACCTACCTGGAGCACCTGGACCCGGAATACCTGCGTTATTATTTCGCCGCGAAGTCGGGCAGCGGCGTGGACGATATCGACCTCAACCTGGAGGATTTCCGCCAGCGCGTGAATGCCGACCTGGTCGGCAAGGTGGTCAACTTGGCCAGCCGCTGCGCCGGTTTTATCCGCAAGCGGTTCGGCGGCAGGCTGGCGGCAGACATCCATGACGCGGCGCTGCTGCAGGAGTTTGCCGGCGCAGGCGAGGCCATCGCTGAGGCCTACGAAGCCAGGGAATACGCCCGCGCGGTGCGCGGGATCATGGCCCTGGCCGACCGGGCGAACCAGTACATAGACCGGCACAAGCCCTGGGAGATGGCCAGGCAGGACCCCGAATCGGCCGAATTGCAGCAGGTCTGTTCCCTGGGTATCAACCTGTTCCGCATACTCATTATCTACCTGAAACCGGTGCTGCCCGGCCTGGCGCAGCGCTCCGAGGCGTTCCTGGGTGTCGACCCGCTGAACTGGGACGACCTGGCGGCGCCCCTGCTGGACCACCCGATAAACAAGTTCAAGCCACTCCTCACCCGGGTGGAAAAAGACCGGATCGATGCCGTGGTAGAAGCCAGCAAGGAAAGCCTGGGGACGGGGGGCGTTGGGGCAGCCGGTGCAGGGCATGGCGGAGCAGGAGATGACGTAGCGGGGGATGACGTGGCAGGCGACACCGCAGCGGGAAATGACGGAGTAGGGAATGCCGGAGACGCCGCAGCAGGGGATGACGCAACAGGTGGCGCTGCAGCGGGAGATGACGGTGCAGGGGACGCCGCAGCGGAGGACGCCTCAGCAGGAAATGGCGGAACAGGCGACGTAGAGGTGGGAGACGACACCAATGATACCGGGACCGGAGGTGCCGGGACGGGGGACTCGGCCACCGTTAACAAATACCTGGTAGAAGATCCGGTTGGCGCGGAAATCTCCTTTGATGAGTTCAGCAGGATGGATCTGCGCGTCGCAAAAATCACTCGCGCCGACTACGTTGACGGCGCGGACAAACTGCTGCAACTGACCCTGGACCTGGACGGCGAGACCCGGAACGTATTCGCCGGGATCAAGTCCGCCTACCAGCCGCAAGACCTGGTCGGCAGAATGACGGTAATGGTAGCCAACCTCGCCCCCAGGAAAATGCGCTTCGGCGTATCCGAAGGTATGGTGCTGGCCGCCGGCCCCGGCGGCAAAGAAATCTTCATCCTCACCCCCGACTCAGGCGCAAAACCCGGCATGAAAGTCAAGTGACCACCTGATTTGGGACACCCATAAATTTCTGGGTTCCGGCTTACGCCGGAACGACGGGGCGGGGCTAATTTGGGACATCCATAAATTTAGAGACCTTCGATATTTACGATACAGTTTATGGTTGTCCTGAATTAAACGATGCTACGATACAATTTATGGGTGTCCCGAATTAAACGACGAAACCCTCCACCGTTATGACTGAGTTTTTCCTCATCCTCCTGGCGGCCTGCCTGGCCAACAACCTGATGACCGACCACCTGCTCGGCGTAAGCCCCCTGCTGGCGGCCGCGCAGAAAATTAACGTCGCCGTCGATATGGCAATCGCCGTCACAGGCGTGACCACGCTCGTCGCGTTCATTACCTGCCTGCTGGACACCCTGTTCATCACCCCGCTGCACCTGGAAAACTACCGGCTGCTGATCCTGGTGATGACCGTCGTTTGCGTCTGCCAGGCGTCCCGGATAATTCCGGGCAGGTACCTCCCCCGGCTGTTTGACCGGGACGGCAGGTTCTATCCGCTGTTGCTGATGAATTGCGCGTTACTGGGCGTCACGCTACTCAACGTGCAGCAGGACACCGGCCTGCTCGGATCGCTGTTTTTCGGCGCCGGCGCCGGCCTGGGCTTCTCCCTGATCCTGCTGGGCTTCACCGCCATCAACCTGCGCCTGACCGTCACCGACCTGCCCGCCCCGTTCAAAGGCCTCCCCCTGCAAATGGTCACCCTGGGCGTCATCTCCCTGGCCTTCTCAGGCCTCACCGGCCTGATAGCCTAATTTGGGACACCCATGAATTTAGAATATTCGTTAATTTATGGGTGTCCCAAATTAGAAGAGTTGCCTTATTCGGCGAAGATATGATGTTGGAATTGATAATTGTTACTCTGGCGCTTTGTTTATTGGCATTGTCAGCGGCCATGTTGTTATCCGAAGCAGGCGAAGCCAATACACGTGCCGGGGAGGAAGCCGTCACTGCGATAGACGCCCTGCTGCCGCAGACCCAGTGCGGCGACTGCGGCTATCCCGGCTGTCTGCCGTATGCCAGGGCAATCGTTGAACAGGATGTACCCCTTAATTTATGTACTCCCGGCGGCGCCATCACCGTGAGAAAGCTGGAAAAATTACTGGGCAGGACGTCCTCCCTGCATAGTGCCCCGGTTACACCTGAAGATACCATCGCCCTGATTGACGAAGACACCTGCATAGGATGCGTGAAGTGCATCCACGCCTGCCCCGTCGATGCCATTGCCGGCAGCGCCAAACAACTGCACGCCGTCATCCCGGAATACTGTACCGGTTGCGAACTTTGCCTCCCACCCTGCCCGGTAGACTGCATAACCATGATCCCACGGCACCCGGCATCACATCAACAGACCGCATAAACTGAACAAGCTGCCCGCTTCGTTATTTGCGAAGCTTGTCCCTGCGAAAGCAGGGAGCAGAAATCCATTAACGAACTAATTTGGGACACCCATAAATTAACGAATTTTCTAAATTCATGGGTGTCCCAAATTAGGTTATATGGGTGTCCTGAATTAGGATAATATGGAGTGATATTGGGCTTATTTTCGGAGCGGTGGCGGCATGCGTGAATTACATGATTTCCCGGGCGGGTTGTTGCTGGAGCCGCATAAGGAAGTTACCGACCAGAAAATGTCCATCCTGCACCCGCTGCCGGAGCGGATGTTCCTGCCCCTGCAGCAGCATATCGGCCAGCCGGCGGAGCCTGCCGTACAAGTCGGTGACCGGGTACTGAAAGGCCAGATCATCGCCCGCTCCGGCGGTTATGTCAGCGTCCCCGTCCATGCCAGCACGTCCGGGAAAATAACGGATATCGGCAATTATCCGGTCCCGCATCCGACCATCAGCGAAGCGCCGTGCATCGTACTGGAGCCGGACGGAAACGATGCCTGGTTCGATATCAAACCCACCGAGGAATATGACCGCACCGAACCGGCGAAATTGCAGGAGTTGATCCGGGATTGCGGCATTGTCGGCCTGGGCGGCGCAGGTTTTCCGGCCCACGTGAAATTGATGGAAGGGATTGAGAATGCGGTCGACACATTAATAATAAACGGTGTTGAATGTGAACCGCATATCACCTGCGATGACCGCCTTATCCAGGAAAAGGCCTCCTACGTCGTATCCGGCGCGCGCATGATCCGCCATGCCGTGCAGGCCAGGCACTGCGTGATCGCCGTTGAGGATGACATGCAGCTGGCGTACGACGCGCTGGCCGACCTAGTCGATGACGACCTGGAACTGGTCATGGTGCCCACCCGCTATCCCGCCGGCGGCGAGAAACAGCTCATCAGGACACTGACCGGCAAAGACGTCCCCAGCGATGGCCTGCCGATCCACGTCGGCATCGTCATCCACAACGTCGCCACGGCCGCGGCGGTCTACCGCGCCGTCACCCGCGGCGAACCCATCGTCTCGCGCTACGTGACGGTGACCGGCAGAGTGGATAACCCCGTCAACCTGCAGGTGCTGATCGGCACGCCGGTCGAGGACTGCCTGGCCACCTGCGGTTACCGGCACAGTGAGGACAACAAGGTGATCATCGGCGGCCCCATGATGGGTCTGCGCGTCACCAGCCCCAACATGCCGGTGATCAAGACCACCAACTGCATCATTATCGAGGAAAATGCGCCCGCCTACCCGGAAATGCCCTGCATCCGTTGCGGCGATTGCGCGGATGTCTGCCCGGCCGAACTGCTGCCCCAGCAACTGTACTGGTTCGCCAAATCCGCCGATTACGACCAGGCCCGCGAGTATCGCCTGGCCGACTGCATAGAATGCGGTTGCTGCGCCTATGTCTGTCCCAGCCGCATACCCCTGGTGCATTATTACCGTCACGCGAAAGCGCAGATAGGCCTGGAACAACAACGCAGCCATGAAGCCGACCAGGCACGACAGCGCTATACCCGGAAAAACGTACGCGAGAAGGAGGAAGCAGCAGCCGGGAAAACAGGCAAAACCGGCGCCGGCGCAGACCGGGGACAGGACACCCGGGCAGCGAAAAAGGCCTACGTGGAGGAGGCGCTGGCCCGGACCCGGACGAAGCGGCAGAACCGGTAACCGTCACCACACCGGGTTTGACCTGGAGTCCTGTGTAATTCTGTGTCGCTCCCGGCTACCAACTTGCCAGTGCAGGTTCCGGCGACTCTTTAGTTTGGCCGGATTCCTGCTTTCGCAGGAATGACGAAGGTATTATTATCGTAACCCACTGACAGCAGAAAATATCCATTAATGACCAGTGAACCGATGAAAGATGCAAACTGACAGCTCACCTCACCTGCACGATAGCCGGACCGTGGGCGTGGTGATGGCGGACGTATGCATCGCGCTGGTCCCGGGGCTGCTCTGCTACGCCTGGTTGTTCGGCCCGGGGGTGTTGCTGCAGTGTATCCTGGCCGTGTCGTTTGCCCTGCTGTTCGAGTTTGCCGTCCTCAGGCTGCGCGGGCGCAACCCCCGGCCGTTCCTGCGCGACGGCAGCGCCGTGGTCACCGCGCTGCTGTTTGCCGTCAGCATCTCTCCGTCAGCGCCCTGGTGGGTGTCCCTGTGCGGGATCGCCTTTGCAATCATCATCGCCAAACATGCGTTTGGCGGTATCGGCTACAACCTGTTCAACCCGGCGATGGCGGGTTATGTATTCGTGCTGGTCTGCTTCCCGGTGCAGATGAATACCTGGCCAGACCTGCCGGCGCAGGGTGTCGGCGCATACCTGGGCAGCATCTTCCCCATGGCAGGCCGGGAGCTGGACATGCTGAGCGGCGCCACGCCCCTGGATGAACTGAAAACCCGGTTGGAGATGATGAAAATGGTGTCGGAGATCAAGACGGCCTCGGTATACGGGTATTTCGGCGCCGCCGGCTGGGAATGGATCAATGCCCTGTTCCTGCTGGGCGGCATCTATATGCTGGTGCGCGGTGTCATCAGGTGGCATATTCCTGTGGCGGTGCTGGCCAGCATGTTCATCGTCAGCGCGGCGTTTTACCTCTACGATGCGGAAACCTACGCCTCCCCGCTGTTCCACCTGTTCAGCGGCGGCGCCATGCTGTGCGCATTCTTTATCGCCACGGACCCCGTCACCGCGTCCACAACCGGGCGCGGGCGCCTGGTCTACGGCGCCATGATCGGCGTATTGATCTACCTGATGCGGCAGTGGGGGGCATTCCCGGACGGCGTGGCGTTCGCGGTGCTCCTGGCCAATATCTTCGTCCCGCTGATTGACCTGCTGACCCGCCCCAGGGCGTTCGGAGAAACATAATGCCCAACAAGAAAAACCTGCTCCTGAGTACGCTGCCGCTGATGGTCATCTGCTTCGCCGCAGTGCTGGGGATTTATGCCCTGGGGCAATTCCTGGAAGATAACATCACCCGCAACCGGCACCTGCCCATCCTCGAGATCGGCGCCGAAGTGTTGCCGCTGGAGCACGATAACGACCTGCCCGCAGACAGGCTGAGCGTCGACATGTCCACGTATTTCGGCACCGATACGACAACCGGCGTCTACCGCGCCCGCCTCGGTGGAGAACCCGTGGGCGTCATATTCAGCCCCGTGCGCGCCAGGGGCTATAACGGCATGATGGAACTGGCCGTAGGCATTCGCTACGACGGGACCCTGGGCGGCGTCAGGGTCCTGCAGCACCGGGAAACGCAGGGTCTGGGCGACCAGGTCCACCAGGACAATTCACCCTGGATACTGGCCTTCAACGGCCGCTCCCTCGGCAACACCCCCGAAGACGGCTGGGCAGTAAAACCTGACGGCGGCATCTTCGACCACATCAGCGGCGCCACCTCCAGTCAGCGCGCCGTCCTCCGCGCCGTGGAACAAACCCTGAAATACTACGCCGCCAACCGTGAAAATCTCTTCATGTAATTTGGGACACCCATGAATTACCGATAATCCCAAATTCATGGGTGTCCCAAATTAATATGGTAGAGTAGGATGATGCGACATTTTCCGGTTTTTCTGGACCTGAACAGGCGCCGTTGTCTTGTGGTCGGTGGTGGTGAGGTGGCTGCGAGCAAGGTGCAGCAAATGCTCAGGTCGAATGCTGACATACTGGTCGTCGCGCCCTGGGCGGGGGAGGAAATACTGGCGCTGGAGCAGCAGGGGAAGTTAAGACGCGAGGCCAGGGCGTTTATGCCGGGTGACGTGGTCGGTTGTGCGCTGGTGATCGCTGCCACGGCTGACAAAGAGGTCAACGTCCGGGTTGCCGAGGCCGCCAAGGCGGACAACGTGCCGGTCAACGTGGTCGACAATCCTGCCCTGTGCAGTTTCATCATGCCCTCCGTGGTCGACCGGGACCCGGTGCAGATAGCCGTGTCCACGGGCGGGGCCTCGCCGGTCCTGGCCCGGCTGCTGCGGGTAAAACTGGAAACCCTGATACCGGCAAGCTACGGGCGCCTGGCGACCGTGGTGCGGGAGTTCAGAGGGCGGGTAAAACAACGCTTCCCGGAATTCAGGCAGCGGCGCCGGTTCTGGGAGAATATCCTGCAGGGGCCGGTGGTCGAGATGCTGTTTGCCGGGCGTGAAGCCGCAGCCGTACAGGCCCTGGAGGACGAACTCGACAGCGCCGAGCCGACCGACCTCCGGGCCGGCGAAGTTTACCTGGTCGGCGGCGGCCCGGGCGATCCCGACCTGCTCACGTTCCGCGCCCTGCGCCTGATGCAGCAGGCCGACGTCGTGCTGTACGACCGGCTGGTTGCCCCGGCCATAGTAGAACTGGTCAGGAAGGAAGCAAAGCGGATCTACGTGGGCAAGCGCAGCGACAGCCATACCGTGCCGCAGTCCGATCTCAACACCATGCTGGTCGAATTGGCGCAACAGGGCAAACGCGTGCTGCGCCTGAAGGGCGGCGACCCGTTCGTATTCGGCCGCGGCGGCGAGGAGATCGAGGAGCTGGCCGCGGCCGGCGTCCCGTTCCAGGTCGTGCCGGGCATCACCGCCGCCGCCGGTTGCGCCTCCTACGCCGGCATCCCGCTGACCCACCGCGATTACGCCCACTCCTGCCTGTTCGTCACCGGCCACCTGCAGGACGGCAAACTGGCCTTCAACTGGGCGGCCCTGCTGCAACCGAAGCAGACACTGGCCATCTACATGGGGGTCAAGGGGATCGACGTGCTGCAGAATAACCTCCTGGAACACGGCATGCGCCCGGACCTGCCCGCCGCCGTCATCCAGCAGGGCACCACGCCGAACCAGAAAGTCTACGTGGGCACGGTGTCCACGCTGGCAAAAACCGTCGCCGACCAAGAGGTCAAACCCCCGTCAATGATCGTCATCGGCGAGGTGGTGAAACTGCACGATAAGCTGACCTGGTTCCAGAAGTGAATTTGGGACACCCATGAATTTGCGAAAATCCCAAATTCATGGGTGTCCCAAATTTACTGCTCTTTTTCCAGGTCCAGTGCGACGGAGTTGATGCAGTAGCGCAAGCCGGTAGGTTTCGGGCCGTCCGGGAAGACGTGGCCGAGGTGGGCGTCGCAGGCGTTGCACAGTACTTCCGTGCGCAGTCTGCCTAACAGGCTGTAGTCGTCCTCGGTCTTCACCGCGGCGGCATCTCCGGGCTCGTAAAAGCTGGGCCAGCCCGTGCCGGAGTCAAATTTGGCCCCGGAACTGAACAGGGCCTGGCCGCAGCAGGCGCAGCGGTACGTGCCCGCGTCCTTGCAGTCATTGTACTTGCCGGTAAAAGGCCGCTCCGTCCCTTTGCGGCGGCATACCTCAAATTGTTCCGGCGTCAGGTCCTGTTGCCATTCCTGCTCGGATTTGACGACTTTGCTGTTCTCGGACATATTGGATCTCCCGTGTTGAGGAGTGCAAGTTTACACATTAATAATGTAATAAAGAATAGGTGTCCGCTGGATACCGGCCTGCGCCGGCATGACGGCCACCATTCCTGCGGAAGTAGGAATCCACTGGATACCGGGTCAAGCCCGGCATGACGGCGGGCGTATTCCCGGCATGACGGCCGGCAGGGTGGGGGCTACAATACGGGGGAATTAATCAGGTTATGCGGCGTTGGGGCCGGCGCCGGGTCGGCTTCTGCCATTGTTTCCTCGTGGGTCAGGTGCATCAACATGGCGTAGTACTTGCGGATGTTTTCCACGAACTTGACCGGTTCATAGCCCCTGGCGTAGCCGTATCTCGTCTTCGAGTACCACTTGTGGTCGGTCAGCAGGGGTAACGACTTTTTCACGTCGGTCCAGGAATCGGGATCGCCGCCGCTTTTCTGGGTGATTACCCGGGCGTCCTCGAGATGGCCGAAGCCGACGTTATAGGAGGCCAGGGCGAACCAGGTGCGGTCCGGGTCGGGGATGCGGTCGGGTATCTTGTCCACCAGGATGGTCAGGTACTTGGCGCCGCCGTAAACGCTCAGCACCGGGTCCAGGCGGTCGCTGATGCCGACCTGCTGCGCCGTCTGCCTGGTCAGCATCATCAGCCCGCGCACGCCGGTGGGGGAGCGCGCCGAATTCTTCCAGTGGGACTCCTGGTAGCTGATTGCGGCCAGCAGGCGCCAGTCAAAGCCGAACTCGTTACCGGCATTCATGAAATAAGGCTTCAGCTCCTGCAGCCGGTCGTTATAGCCGTCGATGAAGCTGCGTGCTTCCACGTAATCGAACTTGTCGGCAAACACGTATGCCTGGTCGATCAGGCCGGCCAGTTGGCGCGTGCTCCTGACATGGTCGTAGAACTCCCGGATCGCCCTGATGAGGGAATCATCCTCGGCGGAGCGCCGCACGGCCCAGCCCAGGGGTTCGGGTTCGGACAGGTCGAAGGCCACCCGAAGCTCCGGCAGGGAGATGCGCGACCAGGCCACCTCGTTGGACCAGGCCACGGCGTAGAGGATCTTCCCGTACTCGATCATCTCCAGCAGTTCCAGGTCGTCCTTGTCCTCGTGCGTGACCAGTACCAGGTCCGGGTAGAAGGTCTGCAGGCGGTCGAGTTCCTCCCGGGTCAGAGCATTGCGGGTCACATGCAGCCGGTGCGGCGCAATCCCCGCCAGCGAGGACGGTCGGATATAACCGTGCCGGTACACCACCTGCCGGGTGGCCCATTGAAAGCCGGGGCCGAATGCCAGGGGATCGCCCGGCGCCAGGGACCGGGTCAGCCCGGCTGCCGCGACGTCCGCCTGTCCCGAGACGAGCAGGTCGGTGATCTCCTCCCTGCTGTCTGCCAGGCTCAGCTTGAAATCGACGCCCAGCCAGCCGGCAAACAGCCTCACCAGTTCGTATTCCAGGCCGCGTTCCCCTTCCTCAGCGTCGCGCTGGTACGTCATCGGGCCTGATTTTGTCACGACGCGGACTATCCCGGTGTCACGGATCATCTCGATCTGCGAGCGCTTCTCGGCGCAACCCAGCGTGAACAGGAACGCGGGCAGGGCCAGCCCGGTTAAAATGACGACACGTTGTGCGGCACTAACCACTCTGCGCCAGTACCAGGGAGAAATAGCGGTTGTCCGGCTCAAAATGGCGGATAACCCCGAGCCCGAATTCCTCCAGCAGTGTTTCCAGTTCATCATGGTCAAACTTGTAGCTCAATTCCGTCAGTATCTGCTCGCCGTGTTCCAGCCGGATGCTCAAATCCAGCCTGCCCAGGGTAATTTCCTGGTCAAGTTCGGATACCAGGTACATCTCGATTCTGTGCAACTCATTATTATAGACAGCCAAATGGGCGAAATTATCCACGCGGAAGTCCGCGTCCAGTTCCCGGTTGAGCACCTGCAGCACGTTCAGGTTGAACTCGGCGGTGATGCCCCGGACATCGTTATAGGCGGCATGCAGCACGTCATTGTGTTTTATCCGGTCCGCCCCCAGCAGCAGAAAATCGCCTGGCTGCATGCGCCGGCGGATGTCGCCTATGAAAGCGCGCACTTCGGGGGGAGTGAAATTGCCGATGGTGCCGCCCAGGAACATGAACAGCCCGGCGCCCGGGTAGTGCGGCATGTTCGCAAGGCCGGCATGGTAGTCGCCCAGCAACGGCCTGACGTCAAGCCACGTGTAATCAGCCTGCAGCTTGCCGGCCGCCTCCACCAGCACGGGCTCACAGATGTCAAACGGCGCGTACACGCAGGAATGGCCCTGCCGTTCACAGGCATCGAACAGGTTCGCGGTCTTTTTCGATCTGCCGCTGCCCAACTCGATCAGGAAATCGGGCCGGGTCAGCGCAATGATCTCGTCACCGTACTGCCGCAACAGCGCATCCTCGGTGCGGGTCGGGTAATACTCGGGCGTGTCGCAGATGCGGTCGAACAACACCGCCCCCCGCGCATCATAAAAATACTTGGGCGGCAGCGACCGGGGCGGCTCAAGCAGACCCGCCCGGGCATCCTCCTCCAGCCCCGGCACATGCCAGGCCGGCGCAATCGCCACACACCGCACAGCACCCGAGTATCGCCCGGAACCAGTCATAGTATCCATCACATAATTGTACCCGACTTGAAGAATAAATTTGGGACACCCATAAATTGGCGGAATAATTTGGGACATCCATAAATTTCTGGGTTCCGGCTTGCGCCGGAACGACGGGGTGGGTCTAATTTGGGACACCCATAAATTGCTATAATTTGTTAATTTATGGGTGTCCCAAATTAGCTGTTATGATAAATTCAATGAGATGGCGACTAAGATAAGTCCCATCATGAGATGGCGACGCCGACCCCGACCCCAAAGGATATGACCTCCATTTATAGCTTAGTTATATTCCTCCTGCTCTGCGTTGCCCCGTCCATCGCTCCGGGTAACGATGTATCCGGCATACAACCTCCCGGCCCGGCAGCGCCCGGGCTGGTCCGGTCCATTGCCGGCTACGAAAAACAGATTGCCGAGATGGAGGTTGCCGAAGGTCCCCATGCAGCCGGGCTCGTCGAGGCCCGCTCCAGCCTGGGGATGCTCTACCAGCAGGCCGGGGACCACGGCCGGGCGGTTACAGTATTGCGGGACGCCATGCAGTCAGTGCGCGTCAACGAGGGGCTGCACAGCATGAGCCAGGTCGCCTTACTGGAGGCCATCATCGACAGCCGGGTCGCCCTGGGCGCCAGGGATGCGTTGCGGCGCGACTACGAATACCTGTTCTGGCTGTACCAGCGCAACTACGGCGAGCGTAACGCCGGCCTGGTGCCGGTGATCAAGAAGCTGGGCCAGTGGTACTTCGACCTCTACAACTTCAGCCCCCCGAATACCACGGTGGAACCCCTGATCGCAGCGGACGACCTGTATGCCAGGGCACTGAAAATCCTCCCGGAGGATGCGCAGCCCCGGGACCGGGCAGACATCTTATATAAGGTGGCCGTCATCAACCACCATGTCGCCGAGGACGTGCAGGACCCGATGCTGTCGCACCGGGAGATCCGTGAAGCCATGATCCCGCACGGCCGGAGCAGCCCCTACCTCCACGAAACGGCCGTGCGCCAGTACTACGCCGACCAGAGTTTCTACAAGGGCAAGCGCTCACTGAAGCGCATCGTCGAGACCTACGAGAAAACCCTGCCCGACGGCATCATGGACTACGCCCGGGCGCTGGTGTTCATGGGCGACTGGCTGACCGTGCAACGCCGGGTACTGGAGGGCGCCCGCCTGTATAGGCAGGCCCTGGCCGCCCTGGAACAGCACGACGCCGACCCGGCGCAGGTGGATGAACTGTTCGGCGAACCGCAACCCATAGAGCAACTCCCCGTCCCGGGCGAGGCGGAGACGCAAGCCGGCGCCGGCAGCTACTACGTTGACGCCCTGCTCGACGTACCCAAATCAGGTTGGCCCACCAACATCAGGATACAGGCCGTCCACCCGCCTGAAGAGACCGCCCTGATCCGCCGCGCCGAACGCGGCATCGCCGCCACCCGCTACCGCCCCGCCTACCGCAACGGCCAACCGGCCACCACCACCGACGTCCCCCTGCGCTTCGTCTTCAAGCACAAGGACCAGCCCTCATGGCTCCATTTTTGAACCGCTAAATTTGGGACACCCATAAATTGCTATAATTTGTTAATTTATGGGTGTCCCAAATTAGCCCCGCTCCGTCGTTCCGGCGCAGGCCGGAACCCAGAACTCCGACGTCGTTCCGGCGCAGGCCGGAACCCAGAACTCCGACGTCGTTCCGGCGCAGGCCGGAACCCAGGAATTCATGGGTGTCCTGAATTAACCTGCAGTATGAATTCATAATTCACCTGATAACTGAATAATTACATGATATTTTCACTTATTGACTTCATTTTTCACGTAAAACAGCTATAGTGACCGGGAAATGAAGCCAAATACCCCGTTCATGTTCGAAAGACTCATTAAAAAACCGCTGGAATCACGCAAGAGCTTTTTTCTCTTCGGCCCGAGAGGGACCGGCAAGACCACCTGGTTGAAACACCATCTCCCTGGTGCGCTGTTCATCAACCTGCTGCAATCCGAGTTCTACAACCGCCTGACTGCAAATCCCGGATACCTCAGGGAACTCATCCCCCCCGGTTACCGGGAACGGGTTATTATCGATGAAGTACAGCGTATCCCTGCGCTGTTGAACGAGGTACACGACCTTATCGAATCAAGAAACCTGGACTTTGTCCTGACCGGTTCAAGCGCAAGGGCGTTAAGACGGAAGGGTGTCAACCTGTTGGCCGGCCGCGCCCTGACGTATTTCATGCACCCGTTGACGGTAACCGAGCAACAGGACGCGTTCGACCTGCACAACTCCATACTGCTCGGCCACCTGCCCGCACGGTTCAGCGAGGACGACCCCGGCAAATATCTCAAGGACTACGTGCAGACGTACCTGAGGGAAGAAGTCATGCAGGAGGGCCTGACCCGCAACATCGGCCATTTTTCCCGGTTTCTGGAAGCGGCCGGCTTTTCCCAGGGAGCAACGGTCAATATCAGCGCCGTGGCACGCGAGGCACAGGTCGAGCGCCCGGTCGCAGAGAACTATTTCTCGATACTGGAAGACCTGCTCATCGCCGTGCGCCTGCCGGTATTCAGCCGGAAAGCGAAAAGAAAACTCATCACACACAGGAAATTTTATTTTTTCGATACCGGCGTGTTCCGGGCGATCCGGCCCCTCGGCCCCCTGGACTCCGATGCCGAACTGGACGGTCCCGCTTTGGAAACACTCGTGCTCCAGGAAATCAGGGCGCTGAACGATTACCTGGAATGCGATTACCGGCTATATTTCTGGCGCACACGAACCGGCCTGGAAATCGATTTTGTCCTGTACGGGCCGCGCGGCCTGCTGGCCATCGAAGTAAAACGCTCGCCACAGGTCCAGTTCAAACAAACTCGAGCGTTGCGGGAATTCAAAAAAGATTATCCCCCCGCCAGGTGCTACATATTCTATGGAGGGACTACCCCCCGGTACATGGAAGACATCACCATCCTGCCCATCGAATACGCCCTGAAAAATCTCGACCGTATACTAACCGACGACCAAGTAATTTAGGACACCCATATAATGCTTGCGCTGCCCCACGAAACTCAGGCTTCATCAGCTATGTCAAGGATGGATTTCTCCGACATCCGCCCCTGTTTGATATCATCAAGGCCGGCCAGTACATGATTGAGTGTCGTGCCGGCTTCCATATCGTGGCGGATCAGGTCGCGTATATATTCGCTTGGCGTTGCGTAAACGCCGGAGTCGCCCGTTCGACTATCGACGAATTTCCGCAGTTCATTTGTCAGGGATAAATTCAAGCTGCTTGCCATGGTTTTTTCTCAAGTCATCAACCTGGTAGATATACAGTATAAATCTGATGACATATATCGTCAATATTCGACAACAGATCCAATTTGGGACACCCACAAATTGCTATAATTTGTTAATTTATGGGTGTCCCAAATTAGCCCCGCCCCGTCGTTCCGGCGCAAGCCGGAACCCAGAAATTCATGAGTGTCCCAAATTACACGCAGTCAAACACCCGCGGCACGAACCCTGCGTCATTAATAATACTGGCGCTGTTACCGGTGGCCCGGATGACGAGCAAGCCCTGCCGCTCTGCATATAACGCCGAGTCCTGCTCCACCCGCAAATACGCCACCGCACCATAGACCTGCTTGCCCCGGTATACCGGTTCGTACGCCGTGAATTTATTCAGTTTCTCCAGGAACCGCGTTACATCATCGGCCTTCAGAGTGGTCTTTACCTCCACAACCACCATCTGCTCGCCGTTCCCGGCCAGGATGTCGAACTCATAATGCTCGCCATTGCGCCGGCCGCGCACCCGGGGATGCGTAGACTGTACATTGATGCCTCGCGCCTGCAGCAAGGGAACCAGGTCGCCCTCCACCAGGCTCTCCATCAGCTTGCCCCACTGGCTGGTGAATAAGCCTGCCAGCTTTTTCATCTGCCGGTCGGTCTGCTTCTGCTGCTTGGATAATTTCCTCTGTTCTTTTGATACCTCGCGCAGGATGGCCCAGATTTCTTCGGGCGTGGCGGGTTGGCGATGCAGTTCCTTTTCCATGATGACATTCTCCGTTTCAGTTCAGGTGATGTTTAGAAATAAACAGGATCTGAGTATAGAGCAAATTCACTTTTACACAATACCGGCCACACCCGCTCCTAAATTTGGGACACCCACAAATTCCTGGGTTCCGGCGCCCCCGTCGTTCCAGCGCAGGCCGGAACCCAGAACTCCGAACGTCGTTCCGGCGCAAGCCGGAACCCAGAAATTCATGGATGCCCCAAATTACGCGCAGTTAAACACCCGCGGCACAAACCCCGCGTCATTAACAATACTGGCGCTGTTGCCGGTAGCCCGGATGACGAACAGGCCCTGCCGCTCCGCGTGTACCTGTACGGAGGTGTCCGCCTTGAGGTAAGCTACCGCGCCGTAAATCTTCTTCCCCCGGTAGCCCGGCGCGTATTCCGTGAACTTGCCCAGCTTCTCAAGAAACTGCGCCACGTCCTCGGCGCGCAGCGTGGTTTTCACCTCCACGACCACCACTTCCTCACCGTTCTCGGCCAGGATGTCAAATTCGTAGTGCTCACCGTTACGCCGTCCCCGCATGCGGGTATGCGTGTATCGTACGGTAATTCCCCGCGCCTGCAACAGGGGAACCAGGTCGCCCTCCACCAGGCTCTCCACCAGCGCCCCCCATTGGCTGGTAAACAAACCCGCCAGTTTTTTCATCTGCCGGTCGGTTTGTTTCATCTGCTGGTCGGTTTGTTTCTGCCGCTTCCGGATTTTTTCCATATCCAGCGCTGCTTTCTCCTGTTTCTCGGCAATACGATCCAGGGTGGCCCAGACTTTTTCAGGAGTAGCGGGTTGATGTGATTGGTTTTCCATGATGACATTCTCCTTTTCAGTTCAAGTGGTGTTTAGAAATAAACAGGACCTGAGTATAGAGCAAATTCACTTTTACACAATACCGGCCACACCCGCTCCTAAATTCAGGACACCCACAAATTACGCGCAGTCAAACACCCGCGGCACGAACCCCGCGTCATTAACAATACTGGCGCTGTTACCGGTGGCCCGGATGACGAACAAGCCCTGCCGCTCTGCATATAACTCCGAGTCCTGCTCCACCCGCAAATACGCCACCGCACCATAGACCTGCTTGCCCCGGTATACCGGTTCGTACGCCGTGAATTTATTCAGTTTCTCCAGGAACCGCGTTACATCATCGGCCTTCAGAGTGGTCTTCACCTCCACGACCACCATCTCCTCGCCGTTCCCGGCCAGGATGTCGAACTCATAATGCTCGCCATTGCGCCGGCCGCGCACCCGAGGATGCGTAGACTGTACCTTGATGCCTCGCGCCTGCAGCAAGGGAACCAGGTCGCCCTCCACCAGGCTCTCCATCAGCTTGCCCCACTGGCTGGTAAACAAACCTGCCAGCTTTTTCATCTGCCGGTCGGTTTGCTTCATCTGCCGGTCGGTCTGCTTCTGCTGCTTGGATAATTTCCTCTGTTCTTTTGATACCTCGCGCAGGATGGCCCAGATTTCTTCGGGCGTGGCGGGTTGGCGATGCAGTTCCTTTTCCATGATGACATTCTCCGTTTCAGTTCAGGTGATGTTTAGAAATAAACAGGACCTGAGTATAGAGCAAATTCACTTTTACACAATACCGGCCACACCCGCTCCTAAATTCAGGACACCCATGAATTTCTGGGTTCCGGCTTGCGCCGGAACGACGAGGGCGCCGGAACGACGCGGGCTGGGCTGATTTGGGACACCCAAAAATTACTTTGCGGGAAGATCAGTGACAGGTTTCAACCTGTCCCAAATTTATGGATGTCCCAAATTACGCGCAGTCAAACACCCGCGGCACGAACCCCGCGTCATTAACAATACTGGCGCTGTTACCGGTGGCCCGGATGACGAACAAGCCCTGCCGCTCTGCATATAACGCCGAGTCCTGCTCCACCCGCAAA
Organism: Gammaproteobacteria bacterium; assembly: GCA_965116495.1. Lineage (GTDB taxonomy): Bacteria > Pseudomonadota > Gammaproteobacteria > Eutrophobiales > Eutrophobiaceae > JAAXHV01. Next base: position 3,636,020 of record OZ220696.1, read on the forward strand.
TACGCCACCGCACCATAGACCTGCTTGCCCCGGTATACCGGTTCGTACGCCGTGAATTTATTCAGTTTCTCCAGGAACCGCGTTACATCATCGGCCTTCAGAGTGGTCTTTACCTCCACAACCACCATCTGCTCGCCGTTCCCGGCCAGGATGTCGAACTCATAATGCTCGCCATTGCGCCGGCCGCGCACCCGGGGATGCGTAGACTGTACATTGATGCCTCGCGCCTGCAGCAAGGGAACCAGGTCGCCCTCCACCAGGCTCTCCATCAGCTTGCCCCACTGGCTGGTGAACAAGCCTGCCAGCTTTTTCATCTGCCGGTCGGTTTGCTTCTGCCGCTTGCGGATTTTTTCCATATCCAGTGTTGCTTTCTCCTGTTTCTCCGCAATACGGTCCAGGGTGGCCCAGACTTTTTCAGGAGTAGCGGGTTGTTGATATGATTGGTTTTCCATGATGACATTCTCCTTTCCAACTCAAGTGATGTTCAGAAATAACAGGATCTGAGTATAGAGCAAATCAGCCCCAACGTCGCCCTGAATTACCCCGGCCTGCGTCGTACCGGCGCCCCCGTCGTTCCGGCACAAGCCGGAACCCAGGAATTTATGGGTGTCCTGAATTAACGGAAGTTGCAACTAAACAACAACACCCACACCCTGATTATTACCCCACTGACTCCCCTCAAAAACTGTGATATAATCCCTGCCCCATCCGAATACAAAAAACCGCAACAAAAACTTGACGACACATAATTTATTTCTTACTATACTGTTGACAAGAATGAACAATCCTGACATATTGCGACCATTTTAAGACAAGGAGGAAGCTGGCGGGTCAAATCCATTATAGACCTGCGCGATTATTTTCTATTATGCTGTTGACATAGTTAATGAATATCGGCATATTGCAACAAATCAGCGAAAGTAGTACCATGGTCGGCGAACCATGGGGGGTCCCGGTGACAAGATTTAGTGATTTACTGTTGACTTGTATCTATAATGAGTGAGATATTTGTGGACAGTGATTATATTTTGTGTAAAAGTGTGTAATAATTAGTAGAAACCAAAGAATTCGTTTACTTCTATCTGAAATAACAGGAGAAAAAAGTTATGGCAACTGTAAAAGAGATGATGATGCAAGATGCGGCTGCAAGCATCGAGACCTCATACATGATGGCTGTCGGCGATACGTTCGAAGGCAACCTAGACGGCCCGGGAGACTCAGACTGGATAGCGATCGAGCTGGAAGCGGGGACGACCTATGTAATCACTCTAATGGGCGCGGAAGAAGATGGGGCTGCCGATACCGTCCTGACGTTGCGTGATTCCAAGGGCGGCATGATTGCCATGAACGACGACATCAGATCTGTTGGAACGCCGCGAGATGCGGCAGACCTCAACTCACAGGTTATGGTTCGAGTTGAACAGGACGGCACCTATTACATCGACGCCAGCAGCTACAACAGGATCCCCGGCGATGACAATTCCGGCGATTACATGGTTACTGTCGAGGCGCTGGACCTGCCTGCGGATATCGTAGGTACCAAAGCCTCAGAGAAGATCGACGGCACAGACGCTTCGGAGTCAATTCATGGTCTGGAAGGAAACGACACGATCAACGGCATGGGCGGCGACGACGAGATAGACGGCGGCGCTGGCAATGACTTTATCACGGGCGGTCCCGGCGCCGATAAGATCAGTGGCGGTGACAATGCTCCAGATGATGAAGCTACTACTGAGGTAGATGAATCAGCTTTCGGCGACACCATATCCTACGAATATTCGCCAATGGGTGTCACCATCAACCTGAATGATGGCACGGCCAGGGGCGGCGATGCCGAGGGCGATGAGTTGGGTGACGACATCGAGAACGTGCGCGGTTCTATGCATGACGATACACTGACCGGCACGGATGACCCCAGCAATCCTAACAGGTTGTGGGGTTTGGACGGAAACGACGTTCTCACTGGTAGAGAAGGCCCTGACATACTCTCCGGCGGCGCCGGTGATGACATGCTGGACGGCGGCGATGAGGACGATACGCTGGAAGGCGGCTATGGCGCGGATACGCTGACCGGTGGTTTGGGCGCGGATACCGCCTCCTACGCCGGTTCCATGATGGGTGTCACGGTACGGCTGCATTCCGGCCAGGCCATGGGCGGCGATGCCGAGGGCGATATCTGGGGCGACATGGTAACCGTGCCGTACACCGTAGCGGCTGAGGATCCCGAGGACCCCGATGTGGAAATGGAGGAGACCGTACCGGATATTATCAATCTGACCGGTTCTCACATGGCCGATATACTGGCCGGCGATAGCAGGCACAACACTATCATGGGCAATGGCGGCGATGACAAGATCTACGGCGGCCCCGGCGGTGGTGATGATGTGCTGCACGGCGGTGACGGCAATGACATGGTGTTCGGCGGCAGGGGCGATGACACTCACCGCGGTGGCGCGGGTAATGACACGCTGCATGGCGGCCCTGGCGCTGACGATTTTTATGGCGGCGCCGGTAATGACATGATCTATGCGGATCTTGATGATGATGTTATTGACGGAGGAAGTAATCCAGAAGGACATCCACCGGATATGGACACCGTCTCATTTGCAAGATTGGTGGATATGAACGTTGGAACGAGTGCAGATGACCCATTTACCCTTGGGGCTCGCGCAGAGGATAGAACAATACCCGCTGATGTTGATGCAGTAAACATCGAGCGTGTCATCGGTACGGACGAGGATGATTTTATAACCGGTGCAGATGAGTCAGCAGACGATGAAAATGACGCAGGGGAAGAAATCGAAGGCGGCGACGGTGGCGATACGCTTGTTGGCGGCGCTGGTGGTGGTGATACCGTCTCCTACGAAAGTTCCGACCGCCGCGTGCGGGTGGATCTTGGCGATGGCACTGCCACCGGGGAGGCCGGATCGAGCAACTCCGGCGGTCACGCCACGGGGGACACCATCTCCGGTTTTGAGAATATCAAGGGTTCGGCCCATGGCGACGTCCTGACAGCCTTGGCTGGAACGGCTGGTCAGACCGCCGGCAGCACACTCTGGGGTCTCGGCGGTGATGACTCTCTGGTAGGCGGCCTTGGTAATGACACCATTGAAGGCGGCGCCGGTGCTGATGAGCTGGATGGTGGGCTTACAAGGGCTACAGCAGAGGATGAGACTACAGCAAATACCCAGGCCAACACCTTGTCCTATGCCGGTTCGGATGCGGGCGTAACGGTGAATCTGGTTACTTCAACCGCATCAGGCGGTCATGCCGAAGGTGATGAAATTGAGACCTACGAACTCACGCTCGGTGAGGGAGACGATGAGACGGAAATCGATGTTGCCACCTTCGTAAACGTGACCGGGTCAATGCATAATGACCGCTTGACCGGTGATATGTTCGGTAACCATCTCACGGGTGGCGCTGGTGACGACCGCTTGAGCGGTGGCGCCGGAGAGGACGTGCTCTCTGGTGGCCCGGGCGCCGACAGGCTGGATGGTGGAAGTTCGACGCTGGCGGAAGAAGATGACGAGAACACGACAGATGTCAATGAGGCCACGACTCAGCATGAAGACTGGGCAGCTTATCGCGGCGCTATGGAAGGTGTTACGGTGAACCTGAACACCGGTATGGGCACCGGTGGAGACGCCATGGGTGACACGCTCAGGAATATCGAATTGATATGGGGTTCCATGGCCACGGATAGCGGTGATACGTTCATAGCCAGTGAGGGTGCCGACATCATCCACGGAGATGGCGGTAGTGATACCGTGTCTTACGAAGCATCGAAGCATGGCGTTAACGTTGTATTGGTGGGTAACGGTGATACTACGTTCACTGCGGCTGCTGATACTGATACTCCGGATGACGAGAGTGGTGACACACCGGATATGTTTATCGCTGCAACTAATGAAATTCTTGGTTTTTGGAGAATGGGCGGAAATGATGCATCTGCTACTGGAGAGAGGCCGACGGCTGTTCAGCGTGCCGATACGGATACAACGACCAAGAGCTACGCTGAAGGTGACGTACTGGCCAGCATCGAAAACGTAACCGGTTCCCGTTCAGCCGACAAGATTAGCGGTGATGGTGTTCCCAATGTCATCAAGGGCGGTGGGGGCAATGATGAGTTGGCTGGCGGCGGGCAGAATGACACGCTGTACGGTGGCGCTGGTAATGATACGTTAGGAACAAGGTCTGAAATAGCAGCAGTGGATGTAAATGGAGACGGTGATACTGATGACCCTGGAGAAGCTGCAATAGCTGCGGTTATAGATGATCCCGGCGATGACACGATGTACGGTGATGCCGGCAATGATGACTTGTTCGGTGGCACTGGTAATGACACCTTGGACGGTGGTACCGGTGATGATGACTTGACGGGTGGCAACGGCGTAGACACTTTTGTCTTCGGCCCGGACAACGGAAGTGACGTGATTATCAGCCTTCAAATCGAAGGGACCGCTGCTACCGCAGTTGGAAATCGTACTGGTAATGGCGATTACATCGATCTCACAGCTTTTGGGATCAGGGCGGGCGATTTGCCCGATCTCCTCAGTGAGCGAGCTGGCAATGTTATCGTTAACTTGGAAGACTACGGCGGCGGCAGAATTACCATTCAGGGTACGACAATAGACGCATTATCAACTGACGATTTTGCACTTATCCATAATGATACGAATAGTGGTCCTGGCGTGGGTGATGGAGGAGCCGATGGTCTGTTCATCCTCTGATAGTTGAGAGTAAACCAATCTTCCTGATTTCACGGAAGTAAACGACTACAGGGGCGGTTTAAACGGGGAAACCTGTTTAAACTGGCCCCTGTTTTATTTGTACCCCCCAGTCGTTCCGGGCTTGACCCGGAACCCAGTCATTTACCGAGTTACCTATGGATTCCGGCGTTCGCCAGAATAACGGGGTAGAGTAATTCAGGACACCCGTAAATTAGATAGCCGTACCTGTAGCCTTCCAGGGTCGGACGGAAAAAATTGGAGATAAACAATAAAGTATCATGCTTTCATAATTCTAAGTTATTGATTTTATTAGGTAGCGTTTTTGTGATAAAACCGAAAGTATCATACTTTGGATTCAATTTAGTTCTAATCTGCTCATTAAACCGAACAAAGAAATCACCCTTGCCTGCACGAGACAACCTGTTCATTACATAAAATAATGAGCAACAACGAGTTCACATTTACAAGAAAGCACTCTCTCTGCTACTATTAATCATAAGGTGAACAAAATGAGCGCAATAGACCTCTACCAAGTACTACGCGAGATACCAAACGTATCCGAAGAACAAGCCAAACAGGCCGTCAGTGGTCTGGAACAACCAAAAGGCATCAATAACATTGAAGAACGCGTCAAAAATACCGAAGAACGGCTGATTAAAGTTGAAACCAAAATCAACTACAGCATAGCCCTCCAGATTGGTATATTCCTAACGGCACTAAGTATTGCTTTTGGATAACCCCGATACTCATCAGCATCATAAGAACATCTTAAAAACCTCTTCCGTTCCCTGCTAACAAGAACTGTTGAGCGTCCAAGTTTATCGTACAAAAGTATGATACTTTCTTGTAGGTATGATACTTCTTTGTGAATGAACAAAAATCACGCAACGATATTTGTACAAGTCGGAATAAGCATTATGAACGCCTGCTGCGCGGTCGCTTGAGAATGGTGGTATTTTTCCAATGGACGCCGTCCACCTAGCCCTTGCATCAACGGCTGATGTCGATTTTTTCTGTACCTGCGACGACGAACTTTTAAGAAAAAGCCTTTTAGTGTCCGATCTTAAGTGTAATGTAGTATCCATTCTTGATCTGGCTGTGGAGATTTTACAATGAGCGCACGTATTCAACCTCTTTCTGAACTGAACCAACAGGTAACTGACGCATTGATTCGGGAAGTAGGCGTGGTCGATACCATTCGTTTCCTGAACCAGTACAGAACCGGGTATGGCGATTACACTACAGAGCGAGAAGGACTGTTTCAGGGCATGACGACGAAGGATATTATCAACGATATCAAAGCTCATCGTAAAGAAAAGGAAGGTAAATAGAAAGAGCAAAAATACCCAAAGAACACACCCACAAATCCACCCCTTCCGCCATTTCCACGCAAGCGGGAATCCATTTTATATCCAGCCTCATTCTGTCGTTCCGGGCTTGACCCGGAACCCAGTCATTTACCGAGTTACCTATGGATTCTGGCGTTATAAGCATTATGAACGCCTGCTGCGCCGGTGCCAAATATCCACGATCAGGGCAATCAGGATCAAGCCGAATTCGAGTGGGCGCACCCACACCGGATGGGCAAACGGTTCCAGGTTGTAGTTGCCCAGGTTGAGCCCCGTGATATAGGAAAGGAACAGCGCCCAGGAGGCTGTCCACGCCCAGAAACTGGGATAGACAACGGCGAAGGGCAATAACCAGAGCACATACCAGGGATTGATCACCGGGGCGGCGAACAGGAACAGACCGTAAATCCAGTCCCCCCGGGGGATCTCTCCCGGGGTTTCCCGGCGGTAGCGCAGCCAGTAGGCGCTGCCGAGCGCCAGCAGCCCGGCAGCCAGCAGCAGTTTTGCGTCAGCATCGGGGAGCCATTGTGTCAGCATCCCATACAAGGCCGCGTTGAACTCCCAGGCGCGGGCGAACACAGCCAGGGATGCTGTATCCGTGCTTCCCTGAAGCAGGAATGGCAGGTACAACAGGGCGAGAACGGCGCCGAACACGAGCCATGCGCGCAGACCTGTGCGCGCCAGGACAAACGGCGCCAGCAGGAGGGCAAGCATCTTGGCGCCTGCGGCAAGAGCCAGGCAGGCTGCAGCGCTGCAGGCATATTCGCGCCGGCGCAGCAGCACGGCTGCAACGAGCAGGCAGGCGCCCATGCCGTCCGGATGGGCGGTAAAGGCGATTTCCTTGATAACCAACGGGCACCAGGCGTACAGCAGCACATATCCCGCAGGGGCGGCGGACAGCAGCAGTCGAATGAGCAGGATATCAAAACCGATGAACAGCAGTTGCAGCGGGACCAGGCTGCCGGCTTTCAGAAAATAGCTCAACAGGAAGGCATATTGGCTGACAGGCCCGTAGATTGTGGGTAAATCCGGGTAGTTGACCTGGTCCAGGATACGCTGGAACTCGACCGGTACCCCGGGGTCGTTGAAGGAATCCGTCGGCGCCCAGCCATACGGCGTGCCGGTTTCGGCAAAACGGTATCCGTCCCACAGGTAGCGGAACCAGTCGTCTTCGAACAGGGGCACACCGAACATACCGCAGCAGCGGAATAATAGCGCCCAGATGATCAGGCGTCCTGCAGGCAGCATCCCGGGCTGATGCCTGAACGCGGCAAACACCACAAGCAGCGGCAGCGTCACCCAGCCCAGCAGCAGGAAGAAGCCCGGTAATTCCGGCGCCCAGGCCGTTCCGCGTGAATACCAGGCAAGTGCGGCATAGCCTGTCAGGCACACCAGCCCGCAAGCGTCTACAACCCTGTTGCGCCCCTGGCTGGTGAGTAAAATATGATCCGGCACACTAGTTTTGTAGTACTCTAAAATTTGTGGGTGTCCCGAACTACATCCTGAACTACATTCGTCCTGAACCACATCCGTCATTCCTGCGGAAGCAGGAATCCAGTGGGTTCCGGCTCAAGCCGGAACGACGTGGTGGGCTCCTGCTCAAGCCGGAACGACGTGGTGGGCTCCTGCTCAAGCCGGAACGACGTGGTGGGCTCCTGCTCAAGCCGGAACGACGTGGTGGGCTCCTGCTCAAGCCGGAACGACGTGGAGCGCTCTGGGTGCGTTCAGGTTCCAGTCGTAGTAGTCGTGGAGTGCTCAGGGTGCGTTCAGGTTCCAGTCGTAGTAGTCGTCGAAGCTGTTGTAGTTACCCAGGGTTTTGGCCAGTTCGGGTTCTGCATATTTCTTCAGGTGGGCAAGCACACCGGTATCGGTGTTGCCGAAATCGACCTTGTACCAGTCGTAGATGCTGGAAACCACTAACTTATCACCTTGTACCTGCACACCCCGGGGGTGGTTGACGTAGTCCCTGGCCGTCTGCTCCAGCAGCCTCTCAAGATTATCGGAGCGGAATGTCTCCGGATGCAGGTTAGGGCAGCCGATGCTGGCGCAGTTCACCGCGTAGTGAATACGCGGGTCTTTCCATATGGGCCGCAGTATGCCATGTTCTATCTGGTTCAAGGTCAGTTTCTGGCCCTGCAGGGGAAACAGTTCCAGGTTCCAGGGGCCGAAGTCTATGATGCCGCTCTTGATATCCTTGATCGAGTCCACCGGGTAGCGCGGGACGATAACGAAAACGGTCAGCGCATTGTAGAGGTTGATCCAGTAGGCCATCTGTTCATCCCTGGAGAAAGTACGCGGGTCGATACCGGCCAGGCTCTTCAGATAAGAGGACAGAGTCTTGCGGTCCGCCGCATTGGCTTTCAGAGCGCCGTAGTCAAAGCGGTTGACGCCGGAGGGGTGGCCGGTTTTCAGGTAGGTATCCAGGAGTGCCTGCCAGGGTGAGTGATCAATGACGGTAGTGCTGGCTTCATCGCTCGTATCCCAGCCGGCGATGAGTTCCGGTTCGGGGGCCGCATTGGCGGGCATCCAGACGGAAACGGCCAGTGCTGCTAAAGCCAGTGCAGATAAAAGGGTTTTATTCATAATTGAGTTACCTGTATCGATATTGGCAGTATTGCTGCCAGCGGAGTTTGGCGATCATGCACAGGATGCCCGTGCTGGCCGCGACTGCACCCCGCAGGGTGCCGCTGATCTTGGACTTGCCGATACGCACCCGGGTATCCACCGGCACCTCGACCGTTTCCAGACCCTGTTGCATTGCCTTGACCTGCATCTCCACGGTCCAGCCGAAGCGGGTATCCGCCATATTCAGTGTGGTGAATGCATCATAGCGGATGGCCCGGTACGGACCCAGGTCGGTTATCCGCTGTCCCCACAGGAGCCGGATCAGGGCACAGATTATGCGGTTGCCCAGCGCCTGGCCCGGAGATAAGGCGCCGCGCGCCGGACGGCCCAGGGTACGGGAACCGATGGCCAGGTCGGCGCCTGCAGCAATACAATCCAGCAGGTTCGTTACCTGCGCTGCATCAAACGCATGGTCGCCGTCAATAAAAACAATAACGTCCGGTCTCTGCAGTGTCTTTATGGCAGCCAGGCAGGCGCTGCCGTAACCTGCCTGTTGCTCGTGGACCACGCGGGCGCCGGCGTCCCGCGCGCGCAGTGCCGTCATATCGTTGGAACCGTTATCACAGACAACCAGGTCGTCTACCACCGGCGTATTGTCTGCATTGCGCAAAGACCGCAATTCGCGCACGACCATACCAATGGATTGTTCTTCGTTCAGAGCCGGTATCACTACTGCGACACTCATGTTGTTATACATGCCGTATCAAACCCCGCGCACGGACCTGCCACTGTGATGGGTAAGCGGGCTTACTGCCCCCCCGGGTTGTAGATGTCGAAGGTATACGTGATCGAGCCCAGGATGGCATCGAAATCGGCGGTATTACGGCCGTCCAGGATGCTGAACCAGTTCAGCCCCAGGCTGATCTGGTCGGTCAGGTTGAACGACCCGCCCACCGCGATGCGGTCGATATCCTCGTCGGTCTCAGGGAAACGGGCCGGGCTGAAGCCGTATCCACCGATGTCCAGGTCGCCGTCGGACATGGTCTTGTGGTAGCGTGCGGACAGGGCCAGTTTCGGCGATACCAGAAAGTAAGCGGCAGCGTTGAGGAACGTCTCGCCCGGGACATTGCGGTTGCGTTCCCGGCGTCCGACTTCGCCGGACAATGCAAACCTGTTGTGGAAGATTTTTCCGATGATCAGGGACCCTTCGAAGCCGTCCCCGCCATCGCCGACGGACCAGGGCATGCCGGTATCGTAATCACCGGCAATAATGCCGGCCACACGCACTGCAACACTGGGCGCGCCGGCCTCGCTGATATCTTCATCGATAACCCGCCAGGTAAGCCCTATTGTCGTGTCAGTCATCCCGTCGGATTCCATGCCGTTGTCCGCTTCCACCTCGGAGTGGCCGCCCTGAACGTCCAGTGCCACCGATTCGGCCAGACCGTAGTTCAGGGTCACCCAGGTCGTATTCTGCTCGATGCCGCCGAACGGGAGACGCCGCCGGTCCTTGCCGCGATAGAACTTCTCTGCATCCTGGTATACGTGGGAGACGCTTAAGGAACCGGACCTGGGGACAGGCAACCAAGGCGAACCCTCGCCCCAGACCGGGGTGCTGAGCGATGTGATAAGAATGAGTGTAATAAAGTGTCGCATCAGGGGTCTGCGTACCGGCCTCAGCCTTTGATGTTGAAACGCCGGGTCAGGTAATACTGCACCATCTCCTGCTCGTCGGGACGGCCGGCACAATCGCCGGCGTTTTCACCGGGGCACAACACGCTGATAATGGAGTCGTTTTCCGATTCCTCGAATTTAAGCTCTGCCCGCGTGCGCAGGCTCTCGACCAGGTCGGCAGCGAGGCTGTTTGATATCTGGTTACGCTTGACAGGGCACTCGGACCGGCTGCAGGCGACCTTCCTGAAGAACGCCACCTTGCCCTGTTTGTACAACTGGCCGTATTGGCTACCGACACCGCTGCTGCCGGTACTGATGGAACCGGAGGCGAGAGTGGCGGGTGAGAGCAGGGTGACCAGTGCGCTAAAACAGACAACGACATACAACAGATCTTTTATTGAAGGCTTCAGACAGATCATCATTATCCTCTCTCTATAGAGTGAGCATGAACTTAACGAGAAACTAATGGGTTTATAAATATATCGGGATAGTGAGTCAAGGATTATTTGTTACAGAGGTTTGCGGACAACGTGATTTATGGGTGTCCTGAATTATCATTGTGAGTTTTATCACAAAAGACGACAGATTTTCTGCAGCAGAAAACGGGAACCGGATAAAATCGACAGGTATAGAAAAACCCGTCCCCCGAGAAGGACGGGTCGTTTTTGCCCGGGTGGTGAAACTGGTAAACACAGGGGACCGTCACTCCCCCGGCCTCTGTAGTACAAGCTACATGCCTTACGGGTTCGAAGCCCGTCCCGGGCAGCCAAAGGCCGTGTCAGTATCCTACAGGGATGGAGGGTTGTCAAACTGTTTTGGGCAACGGGTTTGAACAGGGATGAGCAGGATTTACACTGCGGGGCACGGGACGGACTCCCGCTTACAACCCTGCCTCGGGGGCCAGGGCAGGCATGCGGGGGCATGCTTGAAGTCCGCTGGATTCCTCTAATTTATGGGTGTCCCAAATTACCCTTTGCATCCGCCACATGCGTTTGACTGTTGATTCAGGTTCACCTGATTCAGGACACTCAGCACAGAGACACCCATCCCCCTCTGTGCCCTCTGTGGCAAACAAATAATCGTACCCGATAATAGGTTCAGCAGCCCGGGCGATGTCTTCCGATTACGCCGGGCGCGGCGGTATTCTTTTGCCGAGCATTTCCAGGGCCGCTCATTGAATACCTTGCAGTACAGGCGCATTGGACAAGACCCGGCGCAGTGGCTGCACAAACGAAGAGCGTATTTACCCGATTCTCAGGCCCGGGGAACTACCATAGCAGTCACTCCTGCCCTGGAGGCAGAGTAGCTGGTCTGGCTCTACCGTGAGCAGTAATTAGTAAAACCAAAGAATTCGTTTACTTCTATCTGATATAACAGGAGAAAAAAGTTATGGCAACTGTACAAGAGATGATGCCTGAAGCGGCCCACAGCATCGACACCTCCTACACGATATCTGCTGGCGATGTGTTCGCAGGCGGAATTACTCGTGGCGATGAAGACTGGATTAAGATCGAGATGAGTGAAGGCAAGCAATACACCATCACTGTCGGGGGCGGTGAGGGCGGAATGCTGAACGACTCCATCCTCAAGCTGATGGACGGCAAGGGCGGCGTGATCGAGATGAATGACGATACGGACCCCGCCAACGGCAAACTGGGTTCCGCAATTCACGTTCACCCCGGAGGTACCGGCAGCGGCACGCAGACGTACTATCATCAGTGTCAGCGGCTATAGCGACAATCCGGGCGCAAGTGAATGCCGGCACCTACACGCTCAGTGTCACAGCGATAGACGTGCTGCCGACCGGCGAGGGTGCGGACATCGAGGGTACGGGTGGCGCCGACAAGCTCACCGGCACGGCTGATGGCGAGTCCATCGCGGGTCTGGGCGGCAACGACACCATATACGGTGGTGGTGGCGACGACAGCCTGAGCGGTGGCGCAGGTGCTGACTTGCTCATGGGCGGTGCGGGCGCCGACACGCTGAGAGGTGGTTCCTCCACGTATGATATTGATGGTGATGGTCCAGGGACAGCAACTGATGAGCACCGGGACACCATATCCTACAAGTATTCACCGATGGGTGTCACCATCAACCTGAACGCCGGTACGGCCAGCGGTGGCGATGCCGAGGGTGATGACCTCGGCACGGACATTGAGAATGTCATAGGTTCCATGCACGACGACGTGTTGACCGGCACGGATAACGTCAACGTGGGTAACAGTTTGTGGGGTTTGGGCGGAAACGACATTCTCTCCGGTAGAGAGGGCGAAGACATGCTCTACGGCGGCGCCGGCGATGACATGCTGGACGGCGGCGATGAGAACGATACCCTGGAAGGTGGCTATGGCGCGGATGAGTTAACCGGTGGTCTGGGCGCGGATACCGCCTCCTACGCCAGTTCCATGATGGGCGTAACGGTACGGCTGCATTCCGGCCAGGCCATGGGCGGCGACGCCGAAGGCGATACCTGGGGCGACACGGTGACCGTAGAGTACAGCATGCCGGCTGAGGACCCTGAAGATCCCCCTGTTCTAAAGGAGGAGACGGTACCTGATATCGTCCACCTGACCGGTTCTCACATGGCCGACATACTGGCCGGCGACAGCAGGGACAACACCATTATGGGTATGGGCGGCGATGACAAGATCTACGGCGGCCCCGGTGGCGGTGATGACGTGCTGCACGGTGGTGGTGGCGCTGACATGCTGTTCGGCGGTATAGGCGCTGACGATCTCCATGGTGGTGACGGCGATGACATGCTGCATGGCGGCCCTGGCGCTGACGATTTTTATGGCGGCGCCGGTAATGACATGATCTATGCGGATCTTGATGATGATGTTATTGACGGAGGAAGTAATCCAGCAGGACATCCACCGGATATGGACACCGTCTCATTTGCAAGATTGGTGGATATGAACGTTGGAACGAGTGCAGATGACCCATTTACCCTTGGGGCTCGCGCAGAGGATAGAACAATACCCGCTGATGTTGATGCAGTAAACATCGAGCGTGTCATCGGTACGGACGAGGATGATTTTATAACCGGTGCAGATGAGTCAGCAGACGATGAAAATGACGCAGGGGAAGAAATCGAAGGCGGCGACGGTGGCGATACGCTTGTTGGCGGTGTTGGTGGCGGGGATACCGTATCCTATGAAAGTTCCGACCGGCGCGTGCGGGTGGATCTTGGCGATGGCACTGCCACCGGAGAGGCCGGATCGAGCAACTCCGGCGGTCACGCCACGGGCGACACCATCTCCGGTTTTGAAGACATCAAGGGTTCGGCCCATGGCGACGTTCTGCAAGGCCTGACTGGGACTGAAACGACGACTGGAACGGTTACTGCGACCGGCAGCACGCTATGGGGTCTCGGCGGCGATGACTCCCTGACAGGCGGCTTTGATAATGACACCATTGAAGGCGGTGCCGGCGCTGATGAGGTAGATGGTGGCTTCACCGCCAGTACTACCGAGGGAGTAGTGGGTACGAATACCCAAGCTAACACCTTGTCATACGCCGGTTCGGATGCGGGCGTAACGGTGAATCTGGTTACTTCAACCGCATCAGGCGGTCATGCCGATGGTGATGAAATTGAAACCTACGAACTCACGCTCAATGAAGGCGGAGATAATGAGACGGAAATCGATGTTGCCACCTTCGTAAACGTGACCGGGTCAATGCATGATGACCACTTGACCGGTGACATGTTCAATAACCATCTCGCAGGCGGCGCCGGTGATGACAGACTGAGCGGTGGTGCCGGAGCGGATGTACTTGCTGGTGGCCCGGGGGCCGACAGGCTGGACGGTGGTGAGGATGCGAATGAAAGGAATAACATGGTACCTGATCCTGATGGGGACGAAGGTGCTATGATGGCTGCTTCAGAAGACTGGGCAGCTTATCGCGGCGCCATGGAAGGTGTTACGGTGAACCTGAACACAGGCAACGGTACGGGTGGTGACGCCATGGGTGACACGCTCAAGAATGTTGAGTTGGTATGGGGTTCCGCGCATGCTGATACGTTCGTAGCCAGTGAGGGTGCCGACATCATCCACGGTGATGGTGGCAGTGACACCGTATCCTACGAAGCATCGAAGCATGGGGTTACCGTCAATATGGCGGGTGATAACCCAGTGAACGTTGTTGATACGACCTTCACTGCGGCTACTGATACTGATGGTACTCCGGGTAACGAGGATGACACACCGGACATATATAACCCTGCTACTGATGCAATCGTTACGGCATGGAGAGGTGGTAACTTTACCGAAAGGCCAACCGCTGTCGAGGACTTCGGTACCGATGCAACGAACAAAAGCTACGCCAAAGGCGACGTACTGGCCAGCATTGAGAACATAACCGGTTCCCGTCAGGACGACAACATTACCGGTGATGCCGTTCCCAATACCCTCAAAGGCGGCGCCGGCAATGATGAGTTGAGCGGTGGTGGTCAGAATGACAAGCTGTACGGCGAAGCCGGGAACGACGCCCTGAACGGCGATGCAGGTGATGACATGCTCATGGGTGGTGATGGCAATGATGACCTGGACGGTGGTGAAGGTGCTGACACCCTGAACGGTGGTGCCGGCGATGATGACCTGACCGGTAGCGGCGGCGCTGACACTTTTGTCTTCAGCCCGGGCGACGGAGATGACGTCATCGTTACGTTCGCTGAGGCAGACGACAAGATTGACCTGAGTGCGTTCGGTCTCGATGCGGATGAATTGAAAGCTGCCATCAGTGTACGTGCCGGTAATACTGTCATCAATCTGAATGATTACGGTGGCGGCACAATCACGCTTCAGGGTACCGATATAGACGTTCTTGAGAAGGGTACAAATGCTGAGGAAAATGAGATCGAGACGCTGAGCGTCCGTGTGGATCTCAACAACGATGGTGACTTTGGAGATACAGTTGATGGTGTTGCTGAAGATGGTATCTTCATTATCTGATCAGCCGAGGTATTAGTAAACTAATCTTCCTGATTTCACGGAAGTAAACGATCGCAGGGGCGGTTTAGACGGGGAAACCTGTCTAAACTGGCCCCTGTTTTATTTGTACCCTACAGGACCGTTTGACAAACCGAAATCCAGTTACGATAATCATGACCGGTGCCTTTGGTGCCTGGGACGGGACTCGAACCCGTAAGGCTTGTAGGTTTCGCTGCAAATACCGGGGGAGTGACAATCCCCCGTGTTTACCGATTTCACCACCCGGGCAAAAACGACCCGTCCCTTTCGAGGGATGGGTTTTTTAACGCCCATTGATTGTATAAAACCCCCGTCTTGCGCAAAGCGAAACCTGATCAGATTTGTGAGAAAACTCACAGCCTCCCCAAAAAATATCTCACTCCGCCCCCTAGGCAGACTATAATCAACCCTGGCGTTTCATCAACAAAGAAGGATACGGGAAAACATGTCAATGGAATTAATTGCCTTGACAGGTATCGGCGTAACGGTAATCAGTACCGGCGTTGCACTGGCCGCCCTTATCCTGAATACCCAACGCAACCTGCGAGTGGAGATGCAGGCCCAGCGGGCGGAGACGAAGACAGAATTCAAGGCTGTGCGGGAGGACATGCAGGCCCAGCGGGAAGCAATAATCAGCTTACTGGAACGCATGGCGCACCTGGAAGGATTGCTTGAGGGCCTGCGTGAGGCCATCACCGGCCGGCGCGTGGCTGAAGAAACGGGAAAATACAATACGCGCTGAACAGCGGCGCAACCTCTCGAGTAATCCAGGACACCCTCAGCGCATCTACCTAATTTATGGGTGTCCCAAATTACACCGGCCTCCTACGAGGCATCGTCGTTGGGCGTCACGGTGGACCAGAGCAGTGACACTCAGCACAGGACAGTGGTGACAGGCGGTACGGGCACTGAAGCTGATCCCTTTCTGATTTCACGGAAGTAAACGATCGCAGGGGCGGTTCAGACGGGGCAATCCGTTTGGACTGGCCCCTGTTTTATTTCTGCCTTCCTTTTTGTGATGGGTCGTGTATCAGGAAAAGATCCTGTAGGCAATCGCAAGGATAAAGGGATAAAGGGAAAACACAGCGAACTTCAAGACCTTCAGTTCGGCGTTCATATCAGAGCGTAGCCCCTGTATGTCCGATTTCAATTCAGTACGCAGTTCCTGCAGGTCGGTTTTCGTTGCCAGGTTGTCGGTGACAGGCACGACGCCTGCTGCGGCCTTCGCTTTCTCTTCGGACGTTCCGGCTTCCACCAGGGCTTCGTAGATTTCGGCAATCATCATGCTCATGCTCTCTCTCCATGTATGTTTATCAGATGTCTATTATATTATCAACGCGGGCAAACGTATTCAAACAGGAGTTCGACGTTTCATGTGAGTTTTGTCACAAATATCGAAAAAAAAACCGTTGACGGTCTCCATATGTATATTTTACAGTGAGTGTCACTTGAAATTAAGGGAACGGGCGAATCGGGACATACAACATGTCTATGGAAATAATAACCATCGTCAGCCTCGGTTTAACGGTAATCACAGTCGGCATCATGCTGGCCGGTCTTATTCTGACTGGTCAGCGCGCCCTTCGGGCAGAGATGAATGGCCAGCGGGGAGACATCAAGTCCCTGCGGGAAGAAATGCGGTCGGAGTTCAAGGCCGTGCGGGAAGAGTTGCATGCTTACCGGGAGGAGACCCAGAGAGAATTCAAGGCCGTGCGCGAGGAGATAGGCGGTTTGCGCGAGGAGATAGGCGGTTTGCGCGAACGCATGGCGCATGTAGAAGGACTGCTTGAGGGCCTGCTGCGTGAAGCCTTCATCGGCAGGCGCGCAGCGCCGGCGGAAGCCGTGGCTGAGGACCCCGGCCCATACGATAAACGCTGACCTGTCCCTTCCTGCTCATCCCTGTTCCAACCCGTTGCCCAAAACCGATTGACAACGAACCCCGGCCAAGCCATACTGCCCGAACGATTAACTGGAAGTTGTAACAGTAAAGGAGGTACACCCCAATGATAAATCAGGAAGCCCAACTGAACGGCAGCACGGAAGCCTTTGCCCGCGCCTTTTCCAACCTGGTAAAGGACGCCACCTCACACTTGGCCACCAAGGAAGATTTGGACAACGTGGTTGCCAACATGGCCACTAAGGAAGATTTGGACAACGCGGTTGCCAACATGGCTACCAAGGAGGATATCAATGAACTGTCAGACCGGATAGACACGACCGACAAGCACATGCAGACCCAGTTTGCCCGACAGGAAGAGAAAATCGCCGACATAGCCCGGAAACTGGATTGAGCCCGAGGGGCTGATACACCACCCGGGCAAGAACGACCCGTCCCTCTCGGGGGCGGGATTTTTTATGGTAATTCAGGACACTCGCAAATTATCCTGCCTGCAAGAGGCAGTTTCCCACATACTTGACATGAATGAATGACGGACTGGGTTCCTGCTTTCGTAGGAACGACGGGTCGTGTCAAGAATCTTTCGTACTTTCTGTCCGACCCTGGAAGGCTACAGGTACGGCTATCTAATTTATGGGTGCCTGAATTACTCTACCCCGTTATAGAGGTTTGCGGACAACGTGATTTATGGGTGCCCTGAATTACTCTACCCCGTCACGCTGAGGGTGTCCTGGATTACTCGAGAGGTTGCGCCGGTGTTCAGCGCGTATTGTATTTTCCTGTTTCTTCAGCCACGCGCCGGCCGGTGATGGCCTCACGCAGGCCGTCAAGCAATCCTTCCAGGTGCGCCATGCGTTCCAGTAAGCTGATGATTGCTTCCCGCTGGGCCCGCATGTCCTCTCGCACAGCCTTGAATTCTGTCTTCGTCTCCTCTCGCACAGCCTCGAATTCTGTCTTCGCCTCCTCCCGCTGGGCCTGCATGTCCTCCCGTACAGCCTCGAATTCTGTCTTCACCTCCGCCCGCTGGGCCCGCATGTCCTCCCGCACAGCCTTGAATTCTGTCTTCGTCTCCGCCCGCTGGGCCCGCATCTCCACCCGCAGGTTGCGTTGGGTATTCAGGATAAGGGCGGCCAGTGCAACGCCGGTACTGATTACCGTTACGCCGATACCTGTCAAGGTAATTAATTCCATTGACATGATGTATTTTCCTCAGTCTCCTTGTGTAGTCAGCGCCGGCCTGTTATCCACCGGTTCTGAGTTATCCTTAATATAAAGATACGGTTTGAACCTGTCCAAACATCTTTTCCCGAGTTTGTGGGTTTTATCACATGCCACCGCAGGTTAACAATTGAACGGCGTAAACTTGGACACTACCTCCAATTTGTGGGTGTCCCAAATTACGCCGTGCATCGTGCGACCTGACCCCGGCTTCCCGGTGTTGCAGATTAGGCGCCAGGTCAGCGTTTATCGTATGGGCCGGGACCCTCAGCCACGGCCTCCGCCGGCGCTGCGCGCCTGCCGATGAAGGCTTCACGCAGCAGGCCCTCAAGCAGTCCTTCCACATGCGCCATGCGCTCCCGCAAACCGCCTATCTCCTCCCGCACGGCCTTGAATTCTCTCTGGGCCTCCTCCCGGTGAGCATGCAGCTCTCCCCGCAGGGACTGTATGTCTCCCCGCTGGCCATTCATCTCTGCCCGAAGGGCGCGCTGACCAGTCAGAATAAGACCGGCCAGCGCCACGGCGGTGCTGATGATGGCAATTAATTCCATTGACATGTTTTCCCGTATCCTTCTTTGTTGATGAAACGCCAGAGTCGATTATAGCCTGCCTGGGGGCCGGAGTGAGATATTTTTTGGGGAGGCTGTGAGTTTTCTCACAAATCTGATCAGATTTCGCTTTGCGGCAGACGGGGGTTTTATACAATCAATGGGCACTAAAAAACCTGGTAATTCAGGACACCCACAAATTATCCTGCCTGCAAGAGGCAGTTTCCCACATACTTGACATGAATGAATGACGGACTGGGTTCCTGCTTTCGCAGGAACGACGGGTCGTGTCAAGAATCTTTCGCACTTTCTGTCCGACCCTGGAAAGCTACAGGTACGGCCATCTAATTTATGGGTGTCCTCCCGTCATTCTGGCGAACGCCAGAATCCATAGGTAACTCGGTAAATGACTGGGTTCCGGGTCAAGCCCGGAACGACTGGGGGGGTACAAATAAAACAGGGGCCAGTCTAAACGGGTTGCCCCGTCTAAACCGCCCCTGTGATCGTTTACTTCCGTGAAATCAGGAAGATTTTGGTTTTGTTGCCTATGGTTATACGATAAAGATACCGTCTGTGGCATCGGTTCCGTCACCTATGCCATCTTCAGCACCATTCGTATCATTAAGGACAAGTGCTATACCGATTGTAGCTGTCAGTACGGCTATAGTCTGATCCTGAATGGTAATTCTGCCGCCACCGTAGTCTTCCAGGTTAACGACAACATTGCCGGCACGCTCGCTGAGGAGGCCTTCCATATCGCCCGGCCTGATCCCGAAAGCCGTGAGGTCGATGTAATCGCCATCGCCGGTACGATTCGTGGCGTCGCCAGCAGCAGTCGGCGCTAATTCAATGTCGATAATGACGTCGCTTCCGTTGCCCGGGGTGAAGACAAAAGTGTCTATGCCTGTACCACCGGTCAGGTCATCATCACCAGCGCCACCATTTATGGTGTCATTACCGGCGCCGCCATTTATGGTGTCATTGCCGGCGTCACCGTACATCATGTCATTGCCTGCGTCAGTAGCTGCAGCCTCTCCACGATCACTGTTATCGTTGTCGTCATTCAAGTCCGCTTCAGCTCTTTCGCCTATTACATCATTGCCGGCGCCGCCGTGCAGCTTGTCATTTCCATCGCCGCCACTAATCCTGTCAGGGCCGCCGCCGCCTTTGATGACATTGGGAGTGGCATCGCCGACAATAACGTCGTCCTGACGGGAACCGGTCACGTTCTCAATGCTGGCCAGTACGTCACCTTCGGCGTAGCTCTTGGTCGTTGTCAAAGTATCTGGTTCCTGGACAGCTACCGGCCTCGGAGTATTTGTACTACCTCCTCTCCATTCCTCAACAATTGCATCAGTAGCACTGATAAACGCATTATCATCGTCATTGCCCTCAATATCATCGGGGCCGTTGGCATCGAACGTAGTAGCATCGTTACCAACCAATTCTACAGTCACGCCATGCTTCGATGCTTCGTAGGATACGGTGTCACTGCCGCCATCACCGTGGATGATGTCGGCACCCTCACTGGCTACGAACGTATCGTCGTGCATAGAGCCCCATATCAATTCGATATTCTTGAGCGTGTCACCCATGGCGTCTCCACCCGTGCCCATGCCGGTGTTCAGGTTCACCATCACACCGTCCATAGCGCCGCGGTAGGCTGCCCAGTCTTCGTGCTCTACATCAGGGGTATCAGCATTTTCATCATGGTTCCATTTGCTGCTTCCACCATCCAGCCTGTCAGCACCCGGGCCACCAGCGAGTATGTCCGCTCCGGCGCCACTGCGCAGGTTGTCGTCACCAGCGCCGCCTTCGAGATGGTTATCGAACCTGTCACCGGTCAAGTGGTCATTATGCATCGACCCGGTCACGTTTACGAAGGTGGAAACATCTATATCTTCGTCATCGTCATCAGTAGTGGTGCCCTTGTCATCAAGAAACTCGTAGGTCTCAATTTCATCCCCCTGGGCATGACCGCCTGATGCGGTGGAAGTAGCCAGGTTCACTGTGACGCCCGCATCCGAACTGGCATAGGACAAGGTGTTTACTTGGCTACTTTCATCAACATCGTCTGTATCTTGAGTTACGCCGCCATCCAGCTCATCAGCGCCGGCGCCGCCTTCCAGGGTGTCATTGCCGTCTTCACCCGTCAGAGTGTCATCGCCGTCGAGACCCCAGAGTATGCTACCTTGGATACCGCCAGTATTAGGATCGGTATCATTCGACCGGGCTGTCAGGTTGTCGTCAAAGGCCGAACCCCTGACGTTTTCAAAGCCGGCAATGTCGTCACCTGATGCATGGCCGCCGGAGGCGGTTGCGGTAGTTGCGTCGAGAGTATCCTCGCCAGCAGCCAAGTCAACCCGCACACCCCTGTCCGAATTCTCATAGGACACAGTATCACCTATGCCAGTACCACCTATAAGATCGTCCGCCCCATCGCCACCTTCGATGATTTCAGGGGCAGCGTTTGTGCCTGTCAACGTATCATCCTCGTCGGTGCCGATGAGAGTTTCAATAGAAACAAAACGAGGAAGACCCAGATTGATATCGACTCCTTCCTTGTTCCTGGCGTAGGAAAGGGTGTCGTTCTCACCCGGCGCATTATCAGTCATCTCGTTAAAATCCGTCGTCATCCCATCGTCCGCCATTGCAGCACCGGAAATGGTTCCGCTATCACCTGTGTTCGCCATGTCGTATATCATGTCACTGCCGGCGCCGCCGTAATAATCGTCATCGCCCGAACCGCCACTCAGCATGTCATTGCCGCCACCGCCATGGAGATCGTCATTGCCTATACCGCCGAACAGCATGTCAGCGCCGCCACCACCGTGCAGCACGTCATCACCACCGCCGGGGCCGCCGTAGATCTCGTCATCGCCGCCCATACCCATAATGGTGTTGTCCCTGCTGTCGCCGGCCAGTATGTCGGCCATGTGAGAACCGGTCAGGTGGACGATATCAGGTACCGTCTCCTCCTTTAGAACAGGGGGATCTTCAGGGTCCTCAGCCGGCATGCTGTACTCTACGGTCACCGTGTCGCCCCAGGTATCGCCTTCGGCGTCGCCGCCCATGGCCTGGCCGGAATGCAGCCGTACCGTTACGCCCATCATGGAACTGGCGTAGGAGGCGGTATCCGCGCCCAGACCACCGGTTAACTCATCCGCGCCATAGCCACCTTCCAGGGTATCGTTCTCATCGCCGCCGTCCAGCATGTCATCGCCGGCGCCGCCGTAGAGCATGTCTTCGCCCTCTCTACCGGAGAGAACGTCGTTTCCGCCCAAACCCCACAATTTGTTACCCACGTTGACGTCATCCGTGCCGGTAATCGTGTCGTCGTGCATGGAACCTATGACATTCTCGATATCCGTACCGAGGTCATCACCCTCGGCGTCGCCGCCCCTGGCTGTGCCGTCATTCAGGTTGATGGTCACACCCATCGGGGAATACCTGTAGGTTATGGTGTCCTCACCGAGGCCACCCCTGAGCGTATCGGCGCCCGCACCGCCCATGAGCAGGTCGTTACCGGGGCCACCGCTCAGGCTGTCGTCGCCGCCACCACCGTATATAGTATCATTGCCGCCCAGACCCGCGATGGATTCGCCATCAGCCGTGCCGGTGAGCTTGTCGGCGCCACCCGTACCCTCGATGTCCGCACCCTCGCCGGTCGGCAGCACGTCTATCGCTGTGACACTGAGCGTGTAGGTGCCGGCATTCACTGCGCCCGGATTGTCGCTATAGCCGCTGACACTGATGAAGTACGTCTGCGTGCCGCTGCCGGTCTCCGGGGTGAACGTGATTGCGGAACCCAGTTTGCCTTTGGCGGGGTCCGTATCGTCATTCATCTCGATCACGCCGCCCTTGCCGTCCATCAGCTTGAGGATGGAGTCGTTCAGCGTTCCGCCCTCACCGCCCCCGACAGTGATGGTGTATTCCTTGCCCTCACTCATCTCGATCTTAATCCAGTCTTCATCGCCACGAGTAATTTCGCCTGCGAACGTATCGCCGGCAGATATCGTGTAGGAGGTGTCGATGCTGTGGGCCGCTTCAGGCATCATCTCTTGTACAGTTGCCATAACTTTTTTCTCCTGTTATATCAGATAGAAGTAAACGAATTCTTTGGTTTTACTAATTACCGAGTATTAGAAGCAGCGTGATTGTCAGTAATGCCCCCTTATAATTGGAATACTGCAGGGTTTTCTGCAGCGATAATGTAAAGAACTAAAATAGCTTTGAGGATATTAATCATGATGAAACCGATCGAAAGGAAGAGCAGTTTTTATGATGACGTGCTTTTTTCGTCACTGTCGAAGAACACCCGCATCGCTTATGACAAGGGCTGGTCTTGTTTTCAAGACTACTGTGTGCAGAAAAGCGTAAACCCGATAGCTGCGACGCCTGATCATGTAGCTGATTTCTTTATTGACATGGGGTCACGCGCCAATACAGCCAATGGGAAAAAGTTATCAATTGGCACGCTTTACCTGTATAGAAGTGCGATAAACAGGCGGTATGTGGAAGCACACAAATCTTCACCCACAAAACACCTGAAGGTGAATGCCGTCCTGAAAGGATTGGCGCGTATGCGCGGCACTGCTCCGCGCCAGGTGCTGGCTTTGCGGGAGCACCATATCCTGTGTATGTTGGAGCAGTGTGGCGACAGTCTTATCGGTCTGCGCAACGCGGCGATAATTTCGCTTGGTTTCTCGGCTGCCTTGCGCCGGTCTGAAATATGTGCGCTCCGGATAGACGATATTCAAATCATTTCACCAGGCCATGGAGACGATAACCGTAAGATGCTTGTGCATATCCGAAAATCGAAAACGGACCAGACAGGGAAAGGTCAACGCATCGCGGTGCCGGATGGTCAAAGGATAAAACCGATAAAACGCCTGGAAGATTGGCTTCAGTCCTCAGGTATCACGCGGGGATTCGTGTTTCAAACGATGGCGCGCGGCGGTAGTTTGCGTGGACGTCCTTTGCATTCTGTGGATATTCCCCGTCTGTTGAAACATTACGCCGAAACAATTGGCTTGGACCCTGACGAGGTCTCCGGCCACTCACTGCGAGCAGGCTTTGTGACCAGTGCGGCCGTGCACCATGCGCGGCTCGATAAAATCATGGAAATTACCCGCCATACAAACCCGGAAATGGTGATGAGATACATTCGGGACGTGGGGTTATTCGATAATCACGCCGGAAAGGATTTTTTGTAGCGGCAATTTAGGACACCCATGAATTCCTGGGTTCCGGCTTGCGCCGGAACGACGGGGAGGCAGCAATTTAGGACACCCATAAATTGGCGGTAATTCTGCAACCAGGATAACGTAAATTGATGAGTACCCAAAACTGTTTGACAACCCCCCATCCCTGTAGGATACTGACATCACCTTTGGTGCCCGGGACGGGACTCGAACCCGTAAGGCATGTAGTTTTGGCTACAGAGGCCGGGGGAGTGGCAATCCCCTGTGTTTACCGATTTCACCACCCGGGCAAAAACGACCCGTCCCTTTCGGGGGACGGGTTTTTTAATGCCCGTTGATTGTATAAAACCCCCGTCTTGCGCAGCGGAGAATATGCGTCGATTTGTGACAAAACTCACAAATGTCGGAGAAAAACCCGTTGACGGTCTCCATGCATATACTTATAGTGAGTGTCACTTGAAATTAAGGGAACGGGCGAATCGGGACATACAACATGTCTATGGAAATAATAACCATCGTCA
The DNA here is from genome assembly GCA_965116495.1 of Gammaproteobacteria bacterium. Taxonomy (GTDB): domain Bacteria; phylum Pseudomonadota; class Gammaproteobacteria; order Eutrophobiales; family Eutrophobiaceae; genus JAAXHV01. The sequence continues at coordinate 3,660,702 of OZ220696.1, forward strand.
GCCTCGGTTTAACGGTAATCACTGTCGGCATCATGCTGGCCGGTCTTATTCTGACTGGTCAGCGCGCCCTTCGGGCAGAGATGAATGGCCAGCGGGGAGACATACAGTCCCTGCGGGGAGAGCTGCATGCTCACCGGGAGGAGGCCCAGAGAGAATTCAAGGCCGTGCGGGAGGAGATAGGCGGTTTGCGGGAACGCATGGCGCATGTGGAAGGACTGCTTGAGGGCCTGCTGCGTGAAGCCTTCATCGGCAGGCGCGCAGCGCCGGCGGAAGCCGTGGCTGAGGGTCCCGGCCCATACGATAAACGCTGACCTGGCGCCTAATCTGCGACACCCGCAACAGCAACCGGCGTAATTTGGGACACCCACAAATTGGAGGTAGTGTCCAAGTTTACGCCGTTCAATTGTTAACCTGCGGTGGTATGTGACAAAACCCACAAACTCGGGAAAAGATGTTTGGACAGGTTCAAACCGTATCTTTATATTAAGGATAACTCAGAGCCGGTGGATAACAGGCCGGCGCTGACTACACAAGGAGACTGAGGACAATACATCATGCCAATGGAATTAATTGCCTTGACAGGTATCGGCGTAACGGTAATCAGTACCGGCGTTGCACTGGCCGCCCTTATCCTGAATACCCAACGCAACCTGCGGGTGGAGATGCAGGCCCAGCGGGCGGAGGCAAAGACAGAATTCAAGGCTGTGCGGGAGGAGACGAACGCAGAATTCAAGGCTGTGCGGGAGGACATGCGGGCCCATCGGGAGGAGGTGAAGACAGAATTCAAGGCTATGCGGGAGGACATACAGGCCCAGCGGGCGGAGGTGAAGACAGAATTCAAGGCTATGCGAGAGGACATGCAGGCCCAGCAGGAGGAGACGAAGACAGAATTCAAGGCTGTGCGGGAGGACATGCAGGCCCATCGGGCGGAGGTGAAGACAGAATTCAAGGCTATGCGGGAGGAGATGCGGGCCCAGCGGGAGGCAATAATCAGCTTACTGGAACGCATGGCGCACCTGGAAGGATTGCTTGAGGGCCTGCGTGAGGCCATCACCGGCCGGCGCGTGGCTGAAGAAACGGGAAAATACAATACGCGCTGAACACCGGCGCAACCTCTCGAGTAATCCAGGACACCCTCAGCGCATCTATCTAATTTATGGGTGTCCCAAATTACGCGGTGCTTCGTGCGACCTGACCCCGGCTTCCCGTATGTATGGAAACCGTCAACGGGTTCTTGCCGGTGGCTGTTGCGGGTGTCGCAGATTAGGCGCCAGGTCAGCGTTTATCGTATGGGCCGGGACCCTCAGCCACGGCTTCCGCCGGCGCTGCGCGCCTGCCGATGAAGGCTTCACGCAGCAGGCCCTCAAGCAGTCCTTCCACATGCGCCATGCGTTCCCGCAAACCGCCTATCTCCTCGCGCAAATCGCCTATCTCCTCGCGCACGCTGCCTATCTCCCCGCGCACGCTGCCTATCTCCCCACGCACGCTGCCTATCTCCCTGCGCAGGCTGTTCTGGCCGTTCAGGATGAGGCCGGCCAGCGCTGTGCTGGCGCTTATGATTGCAATGATCTCCATGGACATTTTATTTCTCCTTAATCTCCGGATGCCGTTCAGTAATTCAACTGCTTCCAAGTATGATACATGTATGGGAACTGTCAACGGGTTTTGCCGGGTTTTTGTGAGTTTTCTCACAAATATGTCAACCCCAAATGAGCTGCAATAGTTTCCATAATGTCACTTCCGCAAGCGAACCAGCGTATGTCAATAAATCTAAATCTTAGGACACATGAGACCTGACAGCCAGGTCAACCCCCAGGGACTTCATGACGGCAAGCATGGTTTTCAGCCTCTTTGTTGGCGGTAAAGGCCGATCTAAAAAGTGATATTGCAAGGCTGGAAGCCAATATGGCTGCAATGGAATCCCCGCTTGTCAAGGGTGAGGTCCTGGCAGATTGTAAGGTAGGGATAGCCGGGATTTCGGCGTTCTCAAACTTTCGCCCGGTCTTAATCACAGTGATACGATCGCTCATGTGCATTGTGCGACCTGACCCCGTGTTCCTCACTTGGGTTTGGCTGACCCCTTCCATCTGAAATATCCTGGGGTCGGGGATACCTTACTCCGACCCCTTTTTTTGTGACTTAGGCTGTGAAGAACATGAAGTCGCTTGCGCCCAGGTCAGTTCCGATGCCCAGGAGGGTGATGGTGGTCGTCTCTCCGTCCTCGTCGGCTAAGGTAATCACGGTATTGTCTCCTTCCCGAGCCTGGACTAAATTGGGTCCGATGTCGGTAATATTTTCGAAAGCCGTCAGGTCGATCTTGTCACCACCTGTACCGGGAGTGAAGTCCATGATATGGTCGTTCCCATGGCCCGGTTCGAATACGAAAGTGTCCTCGCCGGGGCCGCCGTCCAGCAGGTCGTTGCCTTCGCCGCCGTTGATGATGTCCTTGTCCTCGCCGCCGTAGATTTCATCGTCGCCTTCGCCGCCGTTGAGGATATCCCTGCCTTGTTCGCCGTAGATGACGTCATCGCCGCGGCCGCCGTTGATCTCGTTGTTGAAGTGATCACCCATATTGCCGCTGATGGGTTTGGTGTAGAAGATGAAGTTGTCCGGGGTCAGGGAACCTTCCACGAAGCCGTTAAGCGTAATCACTCCGCGGTTTGGCAAAATGATCTCGGTATCTGCATCGCTCGCTCCCACCGGGTTGATGTCGAGGTCATCCATGGAAGCTATACTTGAAAATGCGCTCAGGTCGATCCTGTCAGCGGCCTCGAAACCGAACACCTCATCACGGCCATCGCCGCTGGCAAACACGAAGGTATCGCTACCGCCGCCACCCGTGAGCTCGTCCCTGCCCCTGCCGCCGTCGAGCACGTTGTTGTTATCATCGCCAGTCAGTTCGTCGTCATGGTTCGAGCCGATGATGTTCTCGATACCGGCCAGCATATCGTCTTTGGCGTAATTGTCGGGATTGTCGTAGTCACCACCGGCGTCCTGCGCGTCCGTGTTAGTCAAATTCACCTCGACCCCTTTCACCGACCTCTCGTAGGAGACGGTGTCCAAGCCACCTATACCGCCGGTAATATTGTGAGCCTCTTTGCCGGCGATAAACACATCGTCGTGGCGGGAGCCTACATATTGTTCAATACCGTCATAGGTGTCGCCGGCGGCGTCGCCACCGCCGCGGCCGCCGCTCAGGTCAACCGTTACCCCTTCCGTGGCGCTGGCGTAGGTTGCAATATCCATACCCCCGGAATCCTGCGCGTCGCCATTCAGCTTGTCCGCGCCCGGTCCGCCGTCCAGGATGTCGTTACCGTCGCCGCCATTCAGCGTGTCGTTGCCTGCGCCGCCTTTGAGCGTATCGATGCCACCTTTGCCTGTCAGGGTGTCGTTGCCGCCGAGGCCGCGGAGTTCGTTGGGATCATCATCACCGATCAGCGTGTCGCCACTGCGGGAGCCGATGACGTGTTTAAAACCAGTCGCTATGTCGCCTGATGCATCGCCACGGCTGACTTTGATGATGTTCAAATTCGTAGTCGTGTCTCCAAAATCGAACCGGTCCATTTCAGCTTCAGATAGAGGTCGCTCGTCTATGTCGCTCAAGTCTACTGTCACTCCGGAACCGCCTTCATAGGATAAAAAGTCACCAGTAGAGCCTATAAGCCTGTCGCTTCCGGAACCGCCTTCCACTTTACTGGTGCCGCCACCAGTAATTACATCACTGCCGCTGCCGCCTTTGAGCGTGTCCATACCGGTGCTGCTGCCGCCGCCTGCTATTGTGTCATTGCCTCCACCACCATCAATTACGTTAGCTTCCCCGTCACCGGTGAGGTGGTCGTCACGAGAACTGCCGATGAGGTTTTCGAAATTACTATTAGTATCTTCGTCTGCGTAAGTACCGGGGCCAACGGCAGATGTATTCAAGACTACAGTAACACCTGTTCTGTAAGCATTACCTGTGGTATCTTGAGTATTATTCTCAGGATCTCTGTCGCGTTGGGGGGAACCTGCATAAGACAAGGTGTCGCCGTTTTCTTCACCACCTTCGCCACCATCAAGCTCATCAGCACCGGCGCGGCCCTCAATGGTGTCATCCCCGCCGCCGCCAAAGATTCTGTCAGCATTGCTGCCACCGGTCAGCCGATTGTCGCCCTCGCCACCCAGGATTGTGGTACTTCCTCTTGTACTACCGTCACCTGCCGGACTATTGTCTGTCAGTTTGACATGGTGATCCGGGCTGAAGATGAAGTTGGCGGCAGTCAGGGCATTGAATCCGGCGGTGTCGGCGATGTTTTCAATTGTAACCCGCTGGCTGCCAGACGTGATGACGAGTTCGTTGCTATCAAACTGGTAGTTCAAGTTCAATGTACGGGAGGAGCTGCCGAAGCTCAGCTTGTCGCCTGCCCCAAAATCTGTAATCGTATCCCTGCCACTGATCACGAAAGTATCCATGCCCCTGCCGCCGGTCATGAAATCGTTTCCGCTGCCACCGATCAAAGTGTCATTGCCGCCGCCGCCCTGGATTTTGTCATCGCCGCCGCGCCCGTCTATGACATTTGGAGAGCTATTGCCAATGAGTTTGTCGTGGATCTCATCGTCATCATCAGTAACGCGCTCATTACTGCCTGAGCGGTTGGAGCCGATGATATTCTCGAAATTATCCAGTGTGTCTCCCTGGGCGTAGTTGTCCTTGCTATCACCATCATTGGCATGAATGCCGCCAACTAACGCAGTCGCGCCACCACCGAGAGCGGGCAGAGTCACATCTACGGGTTTTCTGGATCGTTCATAGGAGATTGTATCAATACCGTCACCGGCGTCGATGTCATCCGCTTCCGGCCCGGCGATGAAGGTATCGTCGTGGGGGGAGCCGATGAAGTTTTCGATGTCGATGAAAGTGTCGCCGCGGGCGTCGCCCCGGCCGCTACCGTTGCGGATAGTGGTGACGTTGGTGGTCTGATTGACAGAGACGGAGCTTAGATCCACGGTGACGCCTTCCGTAGCATTCGAGTAAGTTACTGTATCCCCACCAATACCACCGTCCATCGTGTCACCGCCGGGGCCGCCGTCCAGGATATCGTTGCCGCCGTCACCGTTCAATTTGTCGTTGCCGGCGCGTCCTTCCAGTGTGTTGTTGTCGTTGTCCCCGGTCAGGGTGTCCACGTGAGCGGAACCGATGATGTTGTCGAATGTGTTGAATGTGACCTTGTCGACGTCGCCATAGCCGTCGTTGCTGGCTCTGATTAAGTCGCTGTTGTTCCCGGTCCCTGCTCTCAGGTCGATAGTTACACCGCCATCGGAACTCTCGTAAGACAGGGTGTCTACGCCGCCGCCGCCGCCCAGGGTGTCGGCGCCGGCCAGTCCTTCGATGACGTTATTCTGGTCATCACCGGTTAGCTTATCGTCAAAAGCAGAGCCGATAAGGTTATCAAAATCAGTTACCCTGTCGCCGCGTGCGTCCCCAAAGTTAGCGCTTGAGTTAAGCGTTACTTCGACTTTGCCAGACGAACTCCGGTAGGAAACAGTGTCCACACCGCCGGAACCGCCGTTCAGCGTGTCGCCGCCAGGACCACCCTCAATAATATTGTCTCCGGCATCACCTGTCAGGTTATCTATATCGGGGCTGCCGATGAGGTTTTCAATGTTCTTAAAAAAGTTTGTGGCTGTGGTGTTGCCTCTGTAAGTTACCACGGCGTTTGCCATTGTCACTGTGACACCGTTTCCATCACCATCTGCGTCATCATCCGAAAAGTCTGCAAAAGACAGCGTATCGCTGTCCTTGGTGCCGTCATCGTTCTCGCCACCGTCGAACACGCCTGCCGCCATTGTTCTGACTGCCTCTTCAGGCGGCTCTTTCCCGTTGGTAAAATCGAAGTAATCGACGATGATCACATCATTACCAGGCCCGCCCTCGTAGCTATCCACGTCGGCGCCGCCGGCGAGGATGTCGTTGCCGCGCGCGCCGTACAGCACGTCGTTGCCGCCGCCGCCGTTCAGGTTGTCGTCCCGGGGCGTGCCGTGCAGGCGGTCCGGGTCGGGGTCGCCGGTTACGGGCGTGGCGCCATTTCCGCCATCGCCGCCATTTCCGCCGTTGCCACCACTTCCGCCGTTGCCGGACCCACTGCCCGTGAATATAAAATCGTCTTCATCCACGCTGCTGACGTTTTCAAGCGTCAACTCGCCCCTGCCGGGCAGTTCAATCTCGACGTTGTTGCCCCGTTCGGTGATACTGTCTTCCAGGTCACTGAAGTCGTCAATGCTGGAAATGGTGCTCAGGTCTATCTTGTCTTCACCGGGGGTGAAGTCTTCGATTACGTCGTCACCATCGCCGGAGCTGAACTTGAATGTATCCGCGCCGAACCCGCCGACCAGGTCGTCGTCACCGGCGCCGCCCTCCAGTATGTCATCGCCGTCCTCGCCCTCCAGGTCGTCGTTGCCGTTGCCGCCGATCAGTGTGTCGTCGCCGTCGCCGCCTTCCAGGTTGTCATTGTCGTTGCCGCCATCGATGGTGTCATCGCCGGCGCCGCCGAACAGGTCGTCCCTGCCGTCACCGCCAGACAGGGTGTCATCGTCGCCGTTGCCCTGCAATTCATCGTTACCCGCGTCGCCGCTCAGGGTATCTTCGCCGTCGCCGCCTTCCAAGGTGTCGTTGCCGTCGCCGCCTCCCAGGTTGTCATCGCCGTCGCCACCTTCCAGGAGGTCGTTATGGGGGCCGCCCCTGAGCAGGTCGTTATCGTCGCCGCCGAACAGCCTGTCGTCGCCGCGCCCGCCGTAGAGCTTGTCGTCGCCGTCTTCGCCGTACAGCCTGTCGTCATTGGTGTTGTCGCCGCCCGGGCCGCCGTACAGCGTATCGTCGCCGTCGCCGCCGCGCAGGGTATTGGCCCGGGCATCGCCGGCCAGCACGTCGTCCTCGTCGGAACCGGTCAGGTCGATGATGTCCGGGAGCTGTACCGTCACCGACTGTCCGTTATCGGTGTAGGTGAAGGGAACCATACGCCCGAACGTATCGCCCTGGGCGTCGCCGCGGGCGGCTACCGGCCCGTGCAGACGCACGGTGACGCCGGCGTCAGAACGCGAGTAAGACGCGATATTCCTGCCGGTCCCGCCGATCAGCACGTCGGCGCCGGGGCCGCCTTCCAGGGTGTCGCCGCCGCTGCCGCCGTCCAGGATATCGTTGCCGCCGCGCCCGTTAATCGTGTCGCTGCCCCCAAGTCCATAGATGGTTTCTCCCTGCTCGGTGCCGTTCAGTGTCTCACTGGCGTTGGTCCCGGTAATATCAGGTCCGGGAGTCGGGTCGGGAGTCGGATCGGGTGTCGGGTCAGGTGTCGGTGCTGTCCCGCCGTCGAGGGCAACCGTCAGTTCATAAGCGCCTGAGTTGTCCCTGTTGGGGTTGGTGGAGTAACTGCTGGCGCTGAGGTAATAGGTGCCGGTGGTTGTCGCGGTATAGGTCAGTTCCGAATCGTAGATTCTTTGTGCCGTATTGATATCGTCGTTCTCGGCAAGGAGATTTCCCCTGGCATCGTACAGCTCGAGGATGGTGTCTTCCGCCTCGTCCCCTTTGCTTCCGCGGCCTGAAAGATTTATTTTGTAGGTTTGCCCCCGCTCCAGTTCTATCTCGATCCAGTCTTCATCGGACCTTTCGCTGAGGTTGCCGTTAAACGTATCGCCAACGGCCATGGTGTAGGTGGTTGCGCTACTTGCCGGTGCATCCCGTGAGGTGCTTTCGTTAACAGTTGCCATAATCGATGCCTCTTATGTCAAGTTATGGGAAAAACAGTATTATGACAGAAATATAATCAGAAAGTTCAGTCATGTCAAATGTTTAATAAATATTATTAAGGTTGAGAGTCAGTAGAGTATGTAATTCAGGACACCCATAAATATCTATTGTCATTTGTGATAAAACTCACAAACCCCGGCAAAAATCCGTTGACACTCCCCTTGCATACAACAATACTGACCGGTGTCGCTGGGGGCAGAATTGATTTCGCCCCTGGAAATTCGTATCAAAAAAAGGAGTATTGCCCATGCTGGAACATCAAGACAAACTTAACGGCAGCGCAACAGCATTCATCCGCGCGTTTTCCGATCTGATAAAAGATTCAACCTCACACTTGGCCACCAAGGATGATATCGACACGACCAATAAGAACATGCAGGCGCAGTTTGCCCGACAGGGAGAGAGAATAGGCTCTCTCAGCAAGGATATCGACACGACCAACAAAAACATGCAGGCGCAGTTTGCCCGGCAGGAAGAGAAAATAGGCTCTCTCAGCGAGGATATCGACACGACCAATAAGAACATGCAGGCGCAGTTTGCCCGGCAGGAAGAGAGAATGGGCTCTCTCAGCAAGGATATCGACACGACCAATAAGAACATGCAGGCGCAGTTTGCCCGGCAGGAAGAGAGAATGGGCTCTCTCAGCAAGGATATCGACACGACCAATAAGAACATGCAGGCGCAGTTTGCTCGACAAGAGGGGAAAATCGCCGAAATAGCCCGGAAACTGGATTGATCCCGGGGGGCTGACACACCACCCGGGCAAGAACGACCCGTCCCTCTCAGGACACCCATAAAGCTATCTCTCTGTGATCTCTGTGGCAAACAAAATCACTGACGCCAATCCGGATGGTAGCTTCGTCCCCTGATCAGCCCGGAGCAATCCAGGACATCCATGAATTACCGGGTTGCCTATGGATTCTGGCGTTCGCCAGAATGACGTAATTCAGGACATCCTTAAATTATATTGCCTGCAAAAGGCGGTTACCCACAGTGGGTCCCCACATACACCTACACACATACACCCGCACGCATACATCCGGGGCGGTTCAACTTGACATACCGGGCGTTTCAATTAGAATATTTCGTCAACCTGACACGAAGAAATACCCAAGGAGAGAGAATATGAGCATAATGATTGCCGAAGTCTATGAAGCCCTGGTTGAAGCCGGGGCCTGTCCCGGCGTGGTGTTAGCCGGGGTATCCGAAGAAAAAGCGAAGGCGGCAGCCGGCGCCGTGCCTGCAGAAGACAGGCTGCCGTGAAAATCTGATATTCACCTTATTAAAACTGATATACAAGAGGTCTGGTCTGAACTGAAACTGTTGAAATTCGCGGTACTCAGCCTCTATCCGTTTATACTTGCCATCACTTACAGAATATTTTCTTAGCCCGGAAAAAACCGGACAGGTGACACACCGGTAATTCCACATGCAACTACGACTTCCAGGACAATCCGGCCCGTCAGAAGAAACCCAGTTGCAGGCGGCGTTGCGCCGTTGCCGCAAGGGTTTCGTGGGCGTGACGCTGTTCAGCGCGTTCGCCAACATATTGATGCTGGTGGCGCCGGTGTATATGTTGCAGATGTACGACCGGGTGCTGACCAGCGCCAGCTACGAGACCTTGATCGTGCTGACGCTGGTGGCGGTATTCCTGCTGTCCTGCTTCGGCCTGCTGGACTGGGTACGCCAGCGCCTGATGGCGCGCATCGCCCTGTCCCTGAGCCACGAGGTGCAGGACGACGTGCTGGCCGGCGTGTTCCGCGGCAGCCTGCAGCGTTTCCGCCAGAGCGCGGACCAGCCGGTGCGCGACCTGGACTCGGTGCGCCAGTTCATTTCCAGTCCCCCTGCGATAGCCTTCTTCGATGCGCCCTGGGCGCCGGTGTTCATCGCCGCCATCTTCCTGATCCATCCCTGGCTCGGTTTCTTCGCGATATTTGCTGCGTTGTTCATCCTGTTCGTGGCCTTGTTGACCGAATGGACCTCGCGCGGACCGCTGCGCAACGCCTCGGAGCACACCGCGGAGTCCAACCGGTTTGTGGAGAGCAGCCTGCGCCATGCAGACGTGCTGCAAGCGATGGGCATGTTCGAGGGCTTTCGCCGGCGCTGGCGCGACAAGCACGACCGCAGCGTTGCCTTCCAGGCCCGCGGCGGCTCCCGCATCAGCGCGTTGCTGGCCACCTCGAAGTCGGGCCGCCAGATCGTGCAGGTGGGTATACTGGGCATGGGCGCCTGGCTGGTGCTCAAGCAGCAGATCTCGCCGGGCATGATGATCGCCGCCTCCATTATCCTGGGACGCGCGCTGGCGCCCATCGAACAGGGCATATCGGCGTGGCGCGGTTTTATGTCCGCCCGCCAGGCCTGGCGCCGGCTCAATAACCTGCTGACGTCCGCGCCGCCGGCAAGGGATGGGGGCGCCACGAGTCTGCCCCGGCCTACGGGCAAGCTGGAGGTGGAGGGGGTATCCGCGGCGCCGCCCGGGACGACGACACTGGCCTTGAAGCGCGTGAATTTCACCCTGGAACCGGGTTCTTCTACCGGGCTCATCGGTCCCAGCGGCAGCGGCAAGAGCACCCTGGCCCGCCTGATGGTGGGCGTCTGGTCACCCCAGGGCGGGGTGGTGCGCCTGGACGGGGCGGCCATCGGCGACTGGCCGAGCGAGAGCCGTTTCCGCCACGTGGGTTACCTGCCCCAGGAGGTGGAACTGTTCGAGGGCACCGTGGCCGAGAACATAGCCCGCCTGTCGGAACCGGATGATGATGCGGTGCTCGCCGCGGCGCAGCAGTCTGGCAGCCATGACATGGTCATGCGCCTGCCGCAGAACTACAACACGCCCATCGCCGCGGGCGGCGCCAACCTGTCAGCCGGGCAGCGCCAGCGCGTGGCCCTGGCGCGGGCCCTGTACGGCGACCCGGCCCTGGTAATACTGGACGAACCGGACGCAAACCTGGATACCGACGGGGAGGTGGCACTGAGCAACACCTTGCGCGACCTGACCCAGCGCGGCGTCACCACCCTGATGGTGACCCACAACTTCCGCCTGCTGCGCATGATCGAACACATACTGGTCCTGAAGGAGGGCGTCCTGCTGGAGAGCGGCCCCCGCGACGAGGTCCTGAAACGCTTCATGCGCCCGGCCCCCGCCACCGAGAAAAAAGCCCAGGCTGGAAGCTGACAACATCGTCATCCCGTCCCATCCGTCGTTCTGTCCGTCGTTCCGGGCATGACCCGGAACCCACATCGTCATCCCGTCCCGTCCGTCATCCCGCCCCATCCGTCATCCCGCCCCATCCGTCGTTCCGTCCCATCCGTCGTTCTGTCCCATCCGTCGTTCCGGCGAAAGCCGGAACCCAGAGCGTAGATTCCTGCTCTCGCAGGAATGACTATCGTTCGCAAATGACGATCGTCCACAGGAATGACGATAGTTCGCAGGAATAGTACATACTTGTCATCATAGCTGTTAGACTATCCGCATTATTTATCAGCAGTACGAGCTAGCTTATGGTTGCAGAAGCAAAACAAGTTCCACTGGCCCTGTTCACTAAAGTGGCAGGCGAGTGGTTGCAGCGCCTGTCCGGGTACGTCGTCTCCCTTATCCGGGGGCCGAAGGAGGAGGAAGTCGGGCTGTCCCTGGATGCCTCGGACGAGAAGCAGGAACTGCAGAGGTTACTGAACCGCGACGTGGTCATGCGCCGGGGCATCATCGTGATCGTCATCGCCCTGGGCGGGTTCCTGGCCTGGGCCACGCTGGCGCCCCTGACCGAGGGCGTGGTGGCCATGGGCACCGTGGTGGTGGACACGGAGCACAAGACCATCCAGCACCTGGAGGGTGGCATCGTCGAGAACCTGTACGTGCGCGAGGGCAGCGAGGTCAAGGCCGGCGACGTCCTCGTCGAACTGAGCGAGACCCAGAACCGCGCCCAGTTGGAGCTGCTGGAGAGCCGCTATTACGGGCGCCTGGCGGAGATCGACCGCCTGAACGCCGAACGCCTGTTGCAGGACGAGATCTCCTTTTCCGACGAGTTGCTGGCGCTGCGCGACGGCCCGATGATCGCGAAAATCCTGACCGAGCAGGAGAAACTGTTCGAGGTGCGGCGCCGTCAATACCACGGTCAGATCGAGATCCTGCGCCACCGTATCGGCCAGCTTGAGGAGCAGGTGCGCGGCCAGGACGCGAGCCGGGAGGCCCTGTTGCGCGAGCAGGCCTTGATCGAGCAGGACCTGGAAAGCCTGGTTGCCCTGAAGGAACAGCAACTGGTGGACGAGGGTGTGCTCATCGGCCGGCAGCGCGAGTATGAACAGAATGTCGGCAGGCTCGGCAGCATCGTCGCGGACATTGCCTCGACCCGGGTAAAGATTGGCGAGACCCGCCAGGAGATCCTCCAGATCGAGAACGGCTGGGTTACGGAGGTATCCGACCAGATCGCCGCGGCGCAGCAGCAGTGGTTCGAGACCCGCGAGCGCATCAACGCGGTGTCGGACGTGCTGGAGCGTACCACCATCGTGGCGCCCCAGGACGGCAAGGTCATCGGCCTGTCCGTCCACACCCTGGGCGGGGTGATCCCGCCGGGCAGTGCTATTATGAACATCGTGCCGACTGAAGACCGGCTCATGGTGGAGGGCCAGGTGCGGCCCCTCGATGTCGATAACGTGTATCCGGGCCAGACTGCCAGGTTACGCTTTTCTGCCTTCAGTTGGCGCACCACGCCGCAGGTTGAAGGCGCGGTTGATCGAGTCTCACCAGATGCTTTCCGCGACGAGGAGGTAGGCAGCGCCTACTATATCGCCCGGATCGTGGTGTCGGAGGAAGAAATGGCGAAGCTGGGCGATGTCACCATCGGCCCCGGTATGCCAGTTGACATCATGTTCACCGGCGGTGAACGCACCGCCTGGTCGTACCTATCCGATCCGCTGACAGATATCATGGACAAGGCCTTGGTAGAAGAATGAATATTTTTCGTCGTTCCTGCAAGCCCGTCGTTCCGGGCTCATTTCTCGTTCCGGGATCGTTCGTCGTCCCGGGCTCATTCGTCGTTCCGGGCTCGTTCGCCGTTCCGGGCCTGACCCGGAACCCAGTCCGTCATTCCGGCGAACGCCGGAACCTGGACCATACACTGGATTCCTGCTTTCGCGGGAATGGCGGGGACTATGCATTCTCTCTTGTCATTCTGCTCCTTTCCCTGTCCCTGTTCCTGGTACAGCCTGCCATCGCCGACGAGACGACAGCCGACGCTTACACCTTGTCGCAGGCGTTTCTCGACACCCTGGCGCGGGACGCCCGGGTGCAGGCGGCAGAGAACCGCGTAGCCGAGGCGCGCGAGAGGCTGGTAGAGGTGAACAGCAGTCGCCGCCCATCGCTTACGGTATCGGGCATCACCGGGTACAGTCATAATCGCAGCGAGGCGCGCTTTACGCAGGTTTATGAGGGCGAGACATACCGGGGCAGGCTGAATTTGAACCAGAACCTGTACACCTTCGGCCGTCTGGAAGGCCGCCAGCGCCGCGCTGAGGCAGAGATCGCCGAGGCGGAGTACGCCTTTGAGGAAGTGCGCCAGGAAGTCCTGGCGGAGGTCGCCCGCGCCTTTTCCGAGCAATTATTCCGGGAACGCATTTACGAGAGCCGGAACGCCTTCGAGTTGCTGCTGGGCGAACTGGAAGGCACCGCGCGCAGCCGCATCGAGTTGGGCACCCTGGATCGCACCGAATTGTTTGAAGTCCTGCGCCGCCGTCACCAGGCCAAGGCACTACGTATCGAGGCTCGTTCCCGTTACCGGGTGGCGAAGGCCCAGTTGTCGCGCCTCACCGGGTCGAGCCATGACAGCCTTGCGCCCACCTCCCTGGCGGGTCTTGAACTGGTGACTCCGGCCAATCTCGAGTATGCGCTGAATCAGGCCGAGAGCCGGTCTCCCTCCCTGCTGCGCGCGCGCATGCGCCTGGAGGCGGCCGAGGGTGAACTGGATTTCCGCAAGGCCGAACTCTGGCCGACCCTGAGCCTGGAGGTGAACGCCAGCGCCGGCCACTTCGGGCAGATCGATACCCGCGACATCGTCGGCGGTGTCAACCTGTCGGTACCAATCTATGAAGGCGGTCTCAAACGTTCACAGTTGCGCGGCGCCAAGCTGGCGGTGGAGACCGCGCGCCGGGAACTGACCGCGGAACGGGAACAGATCGACATCGACGTGCGCTCGAACTGGGACCTGCTGCAGGGACTGATCCTTGCCCTGCGCGAATTCGAGGGCGCCGTCACGGATATGGAAGAGGTCTTAGAACTGACCGGCAGCAAGCTGGACGTTGGCCGCGCCACCTTTGTGCAACACATCGAAGCCCGTGAAGACGCCCTGGAAGTCGAGTTCGAACTGCTCAACAGCCACCTGCGCCTGGAAGAAACCCGCATCGCCCTGCTCCGTCTCCTGGCACAGCTCACCCCTTGATATTGCCGTTCCAACTTCGTCGTTCCGGCCCAATCCGTCGTTCCGACCAGGTCCGTCGTTCCGGCCCAATCCGTCGTTCCGGCCCAATCCGTCGTTCCGGGCTTGACCCGGAACCCAGACCTCCAAAGGAGCGGTACCTGCACCGCAATGGGGCAGATTTTACATGTATCAGAAACAGGAAAACAAAGGAGAGCGTATGGAAAAACAACCTTGTGTATATTTACTGGCCAGCAAGCGTAACGGCACATTATATGTAGGTGTCACCTCGAATTTGCCCAAACGGGTCTGGGAACACAAATCAAAATTCGTCAAAGGTTTTACCGAGAAGTACAGAGTGGACAAGCTTGTCTGGTATGAGTTACACGGCACGATGGAATCGGCCATTCAGCGTGAGAAAAATATCAAGAACTGGAAAAGACGCTGGAAGCTGGAAATAATAGAAGCGATGAATCCGGATTGGAAGGATCTATATGAGGAATTGTTTTGACTGGGTTCCGGCTTTCGCCGGAACGACGGACGGGGCAGGCCGGAACGAGGGACGGCTCGGTATGATGGCGACGGTGTATTACTGGGTCCGGGAAAATACCAGGGTGGCGTTGGTGCCGCCGAAGCCGAAGCTGTTCGACATCACCGTGTTCAGGCCGGCGTTGTCGATTCGTTCCAGGGCGATGGGCAGGCCGTCTGCTTCGCTGTCCAGTGTTTGAATGTTGGCGGATTCGCAGATGAAATCTTCTTTGAGCATCAGCAGCGTGAAGATGACCTCATTGACACCCGCGGCGCCCAGGCCGTGACCTGACAGGGCTTTGGTAGAGCTGATCTCGGGGATGTTGTCCTTGAATACCGTTTTAATTGCGCTGAGTTCCCCGGTGTCCCCGGCCGGTGTGCTGGTGGCATGGGCGTTGATGTAGTCGACCGGTTCGTCGACGTTTGCCAGCGCCATCTCCATGCAACGTATTGCGCCTTCGCCGGAAGGCTTGACCATGTCGTAGCCGTCGGAAGTGGCGCCGTATCCCCGGATCTCCCCATAGATCTTCGCATTCCGGTTCATGGCATGTTCATACTCTTCCAGGACCACTATGCCGCCGCCGCCGGAGATGACGAACCCGTCCCTGGTGGCGTCGAAAGGCCGGGACGCGGTTGCCGGGCTGTCGTTATAACGGGACGAGAGGGCGCCCATACTGTCGAATAACAGGGTGCCGGTCCAATGAACCTCATCGCCGCCGCCGGCAAATATGATGTCCTGTTTGCCGGACTGGATAAGCTCGCAGGCATTGCCTATGCAGTGGGCACTGGTGGCGCAGGCGGATCCGATCGAATAATTAATCCCCTTGATCTTATAGGCAACCGCCAGGCAGGCGCTGCCGGTGCTCGACATGACCCTGGGCACCATGGTCGGCCCGACTTTCCTGGCGCCCCTGTTGCGCAATATGTCTGCCGCGGCGACCATGTTTTCGGTGGACGTGCCGCCGGTACCGACTATCAGGCCCGTGCGGTGGTGGGATACCTGCTCTTCATCCAGGTTTGCGTCTGAGATTGCATCCCGCATCGCCAGGTAGGCAAATGCGGCCGCATCGCCCATGAAACGCTTCTGTTTCCTGTCGATCAGTTCATCCAGGTTGAGATGGATGGGGGCGTGGAGGTGGGACCGGAATCCCAGGTCGGCATATTCCTGCGAAAACTCTACGCCACATGTGGCCGACTTCAATGCGCCGAGTACTTCCTGCCGGCTGTTTCCTATACTGGATTTAATGCCCAGGCCGGTAATGACTACACGTTTCAAATTATGCCTCTCTGAAAAGATTTACTGACGTGGTTGTTGCCCATAAAAAATATCACAGCTGTTGAAATAAGCCCACCCTGAGGTCTTTTGCCGAATAGGTTTCGTTGCCATCGACATACATATAGCCGTCTGCGACTCCCATTACCAGGTTGCGCGTCACTACTTTTTTCATATCGATAACGTATTTTACCAGCTTGCAGTCAGGTGTGACCTGCCCGGAGAATTTGATTTTGCCTGCTCCCAGCGCTCGTCCGCGACCGGGTGCGCCGGTCCAGCCCAGGTAAAACCCCACCAACTGCCACATCGCGTCAAGGCCAAGGCAGCCGGGCATAACCGGGTCGCCCTGGAAGTGGCAATCAAAAAACCATAAATGCGGATTAATATCCAGTTCCGCGATGACATACCCCTTGCCCTTCCTGCCCCCGTTGTCACTGATTTCCGTTATCCGGTCAACCATCAACATGTTGTCCAACGGCAACTGGGCATTGCCTTCTCCGAACAATTCGCCCCGACCACAGGCCAACAATTCTTCTTTGGAATACTGACTTTTTCCATTGTGCATAGACCGGACAGTATCTCATGTTTCACGCCAATTTCCTATTACCTCCATTCCTGCAAAAACATTAATTTGGGACAAATATTAATTTGGGACACCCATAAATTAGGAAACATCCTCAATTTGGGACATCCACAAATTAATGTTTTTTTGTAATTTATGGATGTCCCAAATTGAGGATGTGCTTGACTATTGGTGTGTTGTATTTAGACTTGCGGTATGACTAATAGGCGGCGTAGTGTAGCGGTTAAAATTGGTCCTGTTGAAGTGGGTGGGGGTGCACCGGTTGTCGTGCAGTCCATGACGAATACGGATACGGCTGATGTCACTGCCACGGTGAAGCAGGTACAGCAACTGGCTGCGGCCGGGTCGGAACTGGTGCGTATCACGGTGAATAACGATGATGCGGCGCGCCAGGTGATGCGTATCCGGGAACGGCTGGACGTGCTGGGTTGCAACGTGCCCTTGATTGGCGATTTCCACTATAACGGCCACCAGTTGCTGACCAGGTACCCGGACTGTGCCGAGGCGCTGGCCAAGTACCGGATCAACCCGGGCAACGTGGGGTTCGGCAGGAAGCGTGACAGCCAGTTTGCCATCCTGATCGAGAAAGCCATCGAGTACGACAAGCCGATCCGCATCGGCGTGAACTGGGGTAGCCTGGACCAGGAACTGGCCACCCACATGATGGATAAGAACGCCAGGCTGGCAGAGCCCCTGGACGCCGACAGCGTCATGCAGGAGGCGTTGATCGTCTCTGCCCTGAACAGCGCGGCGAAGGCGGAGGAGATCGGTCTGCCCAGGGACCGGATCATCCTGTCATGCAAGGTCAGCGGCGTGCAGAAGCTGGTCTCGGTGTACCGCGACCTGGCCGGGCGTTGTGACTATGCCCTGCACCTCGGCCTGACGGAAGCCGGCATGGGGTCCAAGGGGATTGTTGCCTCCACCGCGGCCCTCGGCATCCTGCTGCAGGAGGGGATAGGGGATACGATCCGTATTTCCCTGACCCCCGAACCGGGCGGGGACCGGACTACCGAGGTGATCGTTGCCCAGGAGATCCTGCAGACCATGGGTATGCGCTCATTCACGCCCCTGGTCACTGCCTGCCCCGGTTGCGGCCGCACCACCAGCACCGTTTTCCAAGAACTGGCAGACAGTATCCAGGCCTATATCAGGACCCAGATGCCGATCTGGCGTGAGAAATACAAGGGTGTTGAGGAGTTGAACCTGGCGGTGATGGGTTGCGTGGTCAACGGGCCGGGTGAAAGCAAGCACTCCGACGTCGGTATCAGCCTACCCGGAACCGGTGAAGCGCCGTCTGCGCCGGTCTATGTCGATGGAAAGAAAACAGTGACCCTGCGCGGCGACAATATCGCCGGCGAGTTCCAGCGTATTGTGGATGAGTATATTGAAAACCGTTTTGGGTGAGCCGGGATCGGACAACGCTGGTTAGTGTGGCAAAGTGTCGCCCGGGGGGCGACTTTTTTTGACTGGATTCCCGCGTGCGCGGGAATAACGCATACAGTTACAGACCGGAATTCGGCTACGCACTGGATTCCCGCGTGCGCGGGAACGGCGAATGAAATACAAAAGCCCCACCCGCCTCTCGGGACAGGTGAGGCAAATGCATCAGACAGACTGTACGCAAGTATTGACCGGATGTTTCGACCTGCCCCGGATTCCCGCGTGCCGCGGGAATGACGAACGGTGCGAAAATCCGGCCCGCCGGATATCAGTCGCCTTTCAAATGATCCATAGCTCTCTGAGCGAAAATACTGAGGGCGCCGGCTAACAGCGCTGTGGCTGCTTGGTCGAGGATGGCGTCGAGGTATCCGCCTACCGCGGGGATAAGCGCCAACACGCCGTCTCCGTCTCCCATCCCCGCGTCCGGCATCGTCGCTGCAGCAGCGACAGCAAGGGTGATTAACAGGTAAACGGCGGGATCGTCAGCATCGACCGCCGTCCAGCCGAAGACCAGGCCGAGGACCACGAGAGCCAGGGGAAGCAGGTCCGATGGTACAGCCCCGGGGGCCAGACCCTCGATGATCGCTGCCAGCAAGATTAATCCAAAGACAATTCTAGTCATATTTTTTCCCTCCTGCGGATATTATGAGAATGGCATTGTAACAACACAAAAGCCTCACCCGTCCCCCAAGACGGGTGAGACAAATGCCTGAAGCAGACTGAACAATAGCATTAACCGGAATTTTCGATCTGCCAACGAATGCCCGGCCCGATGGGTATCAGCCTTTCAACCGATTCATGGTCCTCGCTACGAGTACGCTGATAACACCAGCATAAAGTGCGGCGCTGACCTGAGCAACGATAGCATCAATGTATCCACCTATCGCGGGAATGGCGCCCAGTGCACCCCCTGCTGCTCCTACGGCGATAGCGATTGCCAGGAATGCCACAGGATCTTCCGCATCAACCGCAGTCCAGCCATAGGCAAGGCCAAGAACAGCAATAGCTAATGGAAGCAGGTTTGATGGAACTGCACCGGGAGCAAGACCCTCGATAAGAGCCGCTAAGGTGATCAATCCAACGATGATTCTAGTCATACTTTTTCCCTCCTACAGTTATTATTTCGTGAAGGGCTCACCGTCGAGTGGCCACGCCGGTCCTTGACATGGATACCACGGCAAGCCACCAAACAAATATAGCACACAAATAGCGTAAAGGGTCAATAATTATCGGGCTGGCGGCACTATTTTTTCCCGCACCGGGTTTCCCCGGCCGGAACCATCGAGCGGGGATGTTTTTGTCAAACGCGCGCCGAATAATGGCGGCGAATAATGTACAATCCAATACCTGACCACCTGAATAATCTTGAAGAGGAACTCCATGTCTGAAGTAAAAATCTATCCGGCGCCCGGGGCGCTTGCATCAACCGCCCATATCGGCGCGGAACAATATGCCGGGATGTACGAACGCTCGATCAACGACCCGGAAGCGTTCTGGGCCGAGCAGGCCGACCAGTTCGTAAGCTGGTTCAGGAAATGGGACAAGGTCCAGGACTGGGATTTTGAGACCGTGGACATCAAGTGGTTCAGCGGCGCGAAACTGAACGTGTCGTATAACTGTCTGGACCGGCACCTGGAAACCCGCGGCGATGACACGGCCATCATCTGGGAAGGCGATGATCCCGCTGTTGACAAGACCATCACCTACCAGGAACTGCACCGGGAGGTGTGCCGGTTTGCCAACGTCCTGAAAGCGAGGGGCGTGTGCAAGGGCGATCGCGTGTCCATCTATATGCCCATGATCCCCGAAGCGGCGGTCGCCATGCTGGCCTGTACCCGCATCGGCGCGGTCCACTCGGTGGTATTCGGCGGTTTCTCGCCGGAGGCCTTGAAGGATCGCATACTGGATTCCGATTGCCGGGTGGTCATTACCGCGGATGAAACCGTGCGCGGTGGCCGCAACACCCCGTTGAAGGCCAATACCGACAAGGCCCTGGAACAGTGCCCGGACGTGCACAGCGTGATCGTGGTCAGGCGGTCCGGCGCGGACGTGGGCTGGGATGCGGCGCGCGATGTGTGGTATCACGAGGAGATGGCGAACGCCGCGGCGGACTGCCCGCCGGAAGAAATGGATGCGGAGGACCCGTTATTCATCCTGTACACCTCGGGCTCCACCGGCAAGCCCAAGGGGGTATTGCATACGACCGGCGGTTACCTGCTGTACACCGCGCTGACCCACAGGTACGTGTTTGACTACCGGGACGGCGAGGTATACTGGTGCACCGCGGACGTCGGCTGGGTCACCGGCCATTCCTATATCATCTACGGCCCCCTGTGCAACGGTGCCGTGACCCTGATGTTCGAGGGCGTGCCCACGTATCCCGACGCGGGCCGGTTCTGGCAGGTAGTGGACAAACACCGGGTCAGTATTTTCTATACCGCGCCCACGGCGTTGCGCGCACTGATGGGACAGGGCGACGACTTCGTGAAACAGCACGACCGCTCCAGCCTGCGCGTGCTTGGCAGTGTGGGCGAGCCTATCAACCCGGAAGCCTGGGAGTGGTATTACCACGTAGTCGGCGACAGGCGCTGCCCGATAGCCGATACCTGGTGGCAGACCGAGACCGGCGGCATCCTGATTGCGCCGTACCCGGGCGCGACCGCCCTCAAGCCCGGTTCCGCCACCCGGCCCTGCTTCGGCGTGGAACCTTGCCTGGTGGACGACAAGGGCAACGAACTGCCTGGCGCCGCCTCGGGCGCCCTGTGTCTGAAACGCTCCTGGCCCGGCCAGATGCGCAGCGTGTACGGCGACCACCGGCGCTTCATCGATACCTATTTCAAGACCTTCCCCGGCAAGTATTTCACCGGCGACGGCGCGCGCCGGGATGAGGACGGATATTACTGGATCACCGGCCGGGTGGACGACGTGATCAACGTCTCCGGCCACCGCATGGGGACGGCGGAAGTGGAAAGCGCCCTGGTGCTGCATGACGCAGTGGCCGAAGCGGCCGTGGTGGGTTATCCCCATGATATCAAGGGCCAGGGCATCTACGCCTACGTGACCCTGATGGCCGGCGCCGACCCCTCCCCGGAACTGAACAAGGAACTGGTGCGGCACGTGCGCGGGGAAATCGGTCCCATCGCCAGTCCCGATGTGATCCAGTGGGCGCCCGGCCTGCCCAAGACCCGTTCCGGCAAGATCATGCGCCGCATCCTGCGCAAGATCGCGGCCAACGAACTGGACAACCTGGGCGATACCAGCACCCTGGCCGACCCGGCTGTGGTGGACGACCTGGTCGAAAACCGGGCGGTGAGGTAGTGAAACACTTCCACCGGGGACGGAATTCAATTCCGTTCCCTACTCCCCGGACGCAGGAAACCGCTGAGAAGCAGTCTGGATCAGAAATTTTGGGACACCCATGAATTCCTGGGTTCCGGCTTGCGCCGGAACGACGTAGACCGGAATCAATTTGGGACACCCATAAATTGGCAAACATTATTAATTTGGGACACCCATGAATTGGATGGAATCCAGGAAGAAGAAATTTGGGACACCCTGCACTGAATTCCTGCCCTGCCTTAAGGCATGCCGGGGCATGCTTGCACAGGAGTGGTAACAGAGCATTTAATGACTCAGAAAACCACTGACGGGCAGCCTGGATCCGCACTGTCACCGGACTCGATCGCATCCCTGAAAGAGTATTTCAGCCTGTGGCTGGAATGCGGGGAGCAGGCGTATGCGGAGATGGCATTTACCGAGGAATACTCCCGCAACTTCGGCGGGCTGGTGAATGCTGTCCTGGCCATGCGGCGCGAGTCTGGTGCTGGGGCGGCCGGGTTCGACCTGCCGTTGCCTCCCGGATTTGCCGGGTCGTCCGGCGCCGGCCAGGTTGACGCCGGTCCCGTTGACGTAGGCCCTTCGGCCAGAGACGAGGTATACCGGGAGGATAAGGTCAGGCTGTACCGTTACAAACCGCTGGTCGCCGATCCTCATGGCGTGCCCGTCCTGATCGTCTACGCCCTGGTGAACAGGCCGTACATCATGGACCTGCAGGACGGGCGGTCGCTGGTCCAGGGATTGCTCAGGGCCGACCTGGATGTTTACCTGCTTGACTGGGGCTACCCGGACAGGGACGATGCGGCCCTGACCCTGGATGATTACATCAACCGCTACCTGGACAACTCGGTGGACGTCATCAGGCAGCGGCATGGCGCTGACCGGGTAAACCTGCTGGGGGTGTGCCAGGGGGGGACGTTCTGTCTCTGTTACACGGCGCTGCGCCAGCACAAGGTCGCCAACCTGGTGACCAGCGTGACGCCGGTGGACTTTCATACCCGCCGGGACCTGCTCAGCCACCTGGTCCGGCACCTGGACCTGGACCTGGCCGTGGACACGCTGGGCAATATACCCGGCGAGTTCCTGAACTGGCTATTCCTGCTGTTGCGGCCATACAAGTTGACCGGCAAGAAATACCTGGACGCGCTGGATATCCTGGATGACAGGGACAGGCTCGCCATGTTCATGCGCATGGAAAAGTGGATTTTTGACAGCCCCGATCAGGCCGGTGAGGCATGCCGCCAGTTCGCCACGGATTTTTACCAGGGCAATAAACTGGTGAAAGGGGAGGTGCGTATCGGCGCGCAACAGGTCGACCTGGAAAAAATAACGATCCCGATACTCAATATCTACGCGAGCGATGACCACCTGGTCCCGACCGATGCATCCAAAGCCCTGGCCGGCTGCATCAGCAGCGAGGACTACACCGAACTGGAACTGCCCGGCGGACATATCGGCATCTACGTCGGCGCCGACTCCCAGTCAACTCTCCCCGCCGCCATCAACGACTGGCTCCGGCAAAGGTAAACAGTAACGCATATTTCCCCTCCGTGGCATCCTGAATTGACCTCTTAATTTGGGACACCCATAAATTTGAGAAATTTCTTAATTTGGGACACTCATAAATTCGGGAAGTGATTTTGGAATTTATGGGTGTCATAAATTGAGCCACTCCGGGGGATGCTGAAATTTAGCAATTTACGGATGTCCTAAATTGACTCCTCTCCGGGGGTGCTGAAATTTAGCAATTCATGGGTGTCCCAAATTGAGTCCGGGTCAGCAGTAGTTGTTGTTGCGGAACCAGTCTATGGCGTCTTCGATGGCCTGGCGGGCGGGGCGGGGGTGGTAGTTGAGGGTCTGTTTTGCCAGGGTGGAGGAGAAGTACATGTGTTTTTTTGCCATGTTTACGCCGTCCACTGTTGCGAACGGTTCTTTGTTGCTGATCTGTGACCACTTTTCGGCCAGCCAGGCGAAGGGGTAGACGGCGTTGTGGGGCAGTCTCACTTTCGGGGGCGGCAGGTTTGCGTAGGCGCAGATGGTTTCGAGGATGGTCTTTAACGTCATGTTTTCTCCGCCCAGGATGTAGCGTCTGCCCGGTTCGCCGTGTGTGAATGCCAGCAGGTGGCCTTTTGCCACGTCGTCCACGTGCGCCACGTTCAGTCCCGTGTCCACGTAGGCCGGGATTTTTCTTCTCAGGGTATCGACGATGATGCGGCCGGTGGGTGTGGGCTTCACGTCCCGTGGGCCGATCGGTGTGGACGGGTTGACGGTGACGATGGGCAGGCCTTGTGCTTCGACCATTTCCCGGACGGCCTGCTCGGCCAGGTATTTCGAGCGCTTGTAGTGGCCGACCATGTCTTCCAGGGTGACCGGCGTGGTTTCATCGGCTGGACTGCGGTCGCGGTTGATGCCCAGGGTTGCCACGCTGCTGGTATACACCATTCTGCTGACGCCTGCGTCCGCGGCCTGGCGCAACAGGTCCCGGGTGCCGTCGACGTTGGTCCGGTACATGCGTGCCGGGTCGGTTATCCACAGGCGGTAGTCGGCGGCGACGTGGAACAGGTAGTTGCAACCGCTGACGGCCCGTTGCAGGGAGGCGGCATCGGTGAGGTCGCCTTCAACCAGGGTGATGTCCAGTTGTTCCAGGTTGCGCCGGTCGCTGCCGGGCCTGACCAGGGCCTTCACTTCATGGCCTTGTTGCAGCAGTTCCCGTACCAGCGCCGACCCGACGAAGCCGTTGGCGCCGGTAATCAGGGTGGTCATTTATGCTTGAGCCTGAGGTAGTCGCGCAGGGTCCACAATGCGAACGCAGGCGCGCCGACCGTGGCCATGATGAGGAACGGGTACAGCACATCGAAAAACGTGACCAGCGGCAGCAGGTAGAAGACGTCTTCGATCTCGAACAGTCCGATATTGGGTTGAGCGATCTGTTCTTTGCCCAGCATGTTGCCGATCATCAGGCGCAACTGGAAAATGGCGGCCACCGACACGCCGGCGAAAATCCCCATGGGTAACGCCCAGGTTCCCAGGGGGCCGTGCATCAGGCAGATGCCTATGCCCACGAACAGCAGGATGTCGACGACGGCGTCGCTGGCGAGGTCGTAGAAATGTCCGAACCTGCTCGTCTTGCCGGTAATCCTGGCCAGTTCACCGTCGGTGTGGTCGAGGAAGTTGGATAAGGCGAAGAACAGCGCGCCGGCGTTGACCAGGTTTGGCTCACCAGTGCTGAGCAGTACGCAGGCGATGACACCGGTAAGCAGCCGCGCCGTGGTGAGGTGGTTGGGCGTGATCGCGGAATCCCGCAACGGATTAACGAGTCTGGCAGCCAGTCTGGCGTCAAGCGGTTTATTTTCCGGCATGGGGAGAATTCAGGGCTGCTTCCATAACGCCGCAAAGTATATCATCGTATCAATTCAGGACACCCATAAATTGCGGCTTAATTTGGGACACCCATGAATTTAGCACTCCCAAGTTGATCCTGCCAAATTTATGGGTGTCCCAAATTGGGGGGGTCAGGTCGGGCTGACTGTGAGAGATGTCAGCGGGTCCTGGTGGCTACGGTGAGCAGGGCGGGCAGGACCAGCAGCATGCAGGCGAGGGTGACGCCGATGCCCAGGGTCAGCAACATGCCCATGCTGGCCGTGCCGGCGTGCGGGGAGAGGGCGAGGTTGCCGACTCCGCCCATCGTGGTCAGGGAGCTGACCACCACGGCGCGGGCGGAACTGGTGGCCAGGATGTTTTTCCCGTCCGGCAGGTCGGTCCGGAACCGGTGGATGATATGGATGCCGCTGTCCACGCCTATCCCCAGCAATAACGGCAGGGCGATCACGTTGGCGAAGTTGAACGGGAGGCCGGCCAGCACGCTGATGCCGCCCGTTATCACGGCTGCCATGAGCAGGGGGATCAATACCAGGAACACGTCTTTTTTACGGGCAAGAAGTATGTACAACATGATCGTGATGGCGATGAAGGCGTACAGGAATGCCTGCCTGAACGCGGTGGCCACCGCGTCGCTGGCCTCCAGGTTCATGACCGGCGCGCCGGTAACCTCGGGTGAAACGGACTGGATGGCGCGGACGAATTCCCTTAATGCCGTATCGTCCTGCATGTCCTGTTTCGGGTAGATCTCGATACGGCGCCGGCCGTCGGCGCTGAGCCAGAGGCGTTTCAGCGGGGCAGGCAGGTTGTCCAGGGATATATAATCGGCATCCAGGGACGCATTCAACGCATCCAGGCGCCCGGGCAGGGACGCCAGCAGCGCATGCTCCAGCTGCGCCAGTTTCTCCGGGCTGTTGTTGCTGCCGCCATTTCCGCCGGTCGCGCCATCGCCGTCATTCCTGCTGTTACTGTCATTTCCGCCATCCCCGCGCAAACGGGAATCCTTCTCCGCCCACAGGAGCATGTCCTGTTCCGCCAGCAGCACGGCCAGGTTCTCGCGCAACGTTGCCATGACCGGGTCATCCGTCCCGTGTTCCTGCAATTTCTGCTGGAAGGCGCGCAGCGCGGCCAGGCGTGCGCCGTGGCTTTGCGTTTCGGCATGGGGTTGCGCGGCGACGGACAGATCGCCCAGCAGCAGGCTCATTTCATCGATGATATCCAGTTTTTCATCCTGGTCAGCGGGGATCAAATCCGCCACCGAGACGACTTTTTCGACCTCGTCCCGGTGCGCGAACTGTTCTCGGTACCTGGCTTCCTGTGCCGCGTCGGCGGCGATCATGATCCCGGTCCAGGGGGTCAGGTCATGGTCCGCGAGCAGTTGCCGGAAGGTTGCCAGCGCGGCGCCGTCCTGGTCGTGCAGGTTGAGCGTGTTGTGGTCGAAACGTATGCCGGTGAGCAGCAGGCCGGAGACCAGGGTGAGGAAGGTCGCGCCGCCCAGGATCTTGCCGGGGTAGTGTTCGACCAGCCGCCCTGCGTGCACGGGCCGGACCGTTGCGCCGGGTCTGAGAGGCAGGAGAGAGAGCAGCGCCGGTATGACCGTCAGGGTGACCACGAAACTGATGAACATGCCGAACCCGGAAATCCAGCCGAGCTCTGCGACGCCCGTGTAGTCGGTGGGGATGAAGGCAAAAAAACCGATGGCGGTGCTGACCGCGCACAGGAACAACGATCCGCCGACGTTGGCAGAGGTCTGCTGCAATGCGTTGCGGCCGTCGGCGCCGCCGGTGATGTGTTCCCGGTAGCGCAGGCAGTAGTGGATGGCGAAATCGACCCCCAGGCCGATGTACAGCACGGCAAACGCTACGGAGATCAGGTTCAGTTCGCCGACCGTGAGGGTGGCGAAGGCGGCGGTGAACAGCAGGCCCGTGACCAGGCTGGTCACGGTGACCAGCGCCAGTTTGACGGAGCCCAGGCCGGCCAGCAGGATGACCGTCACCAGGCCCAGGGCGAGGAGCGCGGCCGTTCTGGTGCCTTTCATCACGCTCAGCATCTCTTCGTGCGCCAGCACCGTGGCGCCGGTCAGCCGGATCTGCGCGCCCGGGGCTGAGGCGATGTCCAGGTCTTCATACACCTGGTGGATCGTGTCGATGGCGGCGGTTGCCGGGAAAAAGCCGCCGTAGTCCAGCTTCGGTTGCGTCAGGATGAACTCCCGGTAGGTGGATTTCCCCGCACCGGCGCCCGGCGGGCCGGCTTCGTCCGGCCTGTCCCCCGACATCAGCTCCTGCCATGACAGGCGGTAGGGTCTGCCGTCCTGCAGCGCCTCGACTGCGGCATTGATGCGGGTGAGGACGGGGTCGATATCCACCTGTTCCCCGTCGGCGCGGGCATCGAGCGCATCGGCCAGTACCTCCAGCAGGCCGCGCAGGGAGGGGTCGCGGGCCAGCCTTGCCAGGAACGGCTGGACCTCGGCGAGGTTGTCGGACAGGTCCTGGAGTTCCCCGCTATCCAGGTAGAGCAGGCCCGATTCCCTGAACACTGCCAGGGCATGGGGGTAAAACACGAATTCGAACAAGGCCTGTTCCGGTTGCAGGCGCTCGTAGAGTAACGCGGCGGCGTCCCGGGCCTGGTCCGGCGTCGCGGCCTCCACGACGATAAGGATGTTGTTATCGTATTGCGGGAACAGTCTTTCGTACTCCTGGTCCAGCTTGCGCCAGATAAGCTCCTCGGACAGCATATCCTCGGTGTCGGTGTTCATGCTGAGATTGTCCACGGTATAGCGCATGGCAAAGAAGGCAAGGGCGAACACCGCCACCAGCACCAGCGCGCCGTTTGTGCGGACAAAGCCGACCCATTTGAGCAGCAGCGCGGCTGAGAATTGCTTGATCATCTTATGAAAATACCATCATCAAAACCCGCTGTCGGGCCAATTTGGGACACCCATAAATTTCCAATCCGTGCTAATTTGGGACACCCATAAATTTCCAATTCATGAGTGTCCCAAATTAGCGCAAATTCCCAATTCATGGGTGTCCCAAATTAAGAAAGGAAATCCGGCCTGGGGGTCGGCGGCATGATGATCGGGATGGCCGCCTTCATGACGGCAATGGCAGCAGCCTTTCAGACCCGGAATACGTATTCCTTGCCTGGTTCTCTCTCACAGTCCGGCGGGTAGCTTTTGCGTTTGTCGATGTAGTACTCGCGCCTGTGGTCGCCTTCGGACAGCCTGTTATAGGTGACGTAGAGCACTCGCCTGGGATTGCCGGTCAGGTTCTCCTTGGAGCGGTGCGGGGCGAAGGAATCGAAAAAAATCGTGTCGCCGGGTTGCGTGGGAATGGGGGTGTAGTCCAGGGCGTCTTCCTCCAGGGGCGTCCATCTCTCGCCTATCAGTCCCCGGGTATGCTGGCCCGGGGCCATTTCCATGCAGCCGTTCTCCAGGGTGCAGTCGTCGATGCTGACCAGGGCCGTGATATGCAGCCCGGCATAGGTATCCCACCCGGCCTGGACGTCCTGGTGGGCCTTGAAACCGGCGCCTCCGGGCAGTTTGAAATTGATTTTGTCCTTGTACAGTACGGCCTCTGTGCCGAACAGGCGCGTGCAGACGCCTTTTAATTTTTCACCGTTGAAGACACGGCTGAACTGCTCGTGGTACGGTTCGATATCTTCCACGCGGCTCAGGATGCGGCCGCCGTTCAGCCTGCTTTCCTCGAAGTACATCATGTATTTTCCCGACAGCTCGGGATAATCCATGACCTCGTCGGTCCAGCGGGTCAAGTCCGTTATTTCGTTGCTGTCAAACAGCCCGCGGTAAACCAGGAACCCGTCGCGCTGAAAGTCTTCAACTTGTTGTTCTGTGAGCATTATGTTCAGGTTTTCATGCTAAAAATACATACTTATAAACTAGTTCAGCCGTTTTGACAAGCCTCGGCGGAGGATGGCGGATGAAGGGCGATGTCAAGCAACTCCCGTGCGACCAGTCCCATGGTTTTCCCGGCCTGGCGGGAGGCCCGCGCCAGGCGCACCAGGTCCGGAATTTGGCCGGGGGACGTGGCCAGCCTGAGTCCCAGGGCCAGGCCGTTGAGCCTGCCGTAGGCATCGACCCGGCGCAGGACAATCTCGGGCAGCGCCAGGTCGGCAGGGTCGACAATGACGCGCGCAACGCAACCCTGCAGGCCGTTTTCCTGCGCCGCCTCGAGCACACCGGCGCTCTCCATGTCCACCGCGGTTGCCCCTGTCCGTTCAAACAGCCGCTGTTTGCCGGCGCTGCTTGAGACTACCTCGTCCGTGCATGCCAGCGGGCCTGTATGGACGTGGATGTTCTGCCTGGATAGCCGTTGTCCTGCCTGTGCGGGCAGGGCGGCGTTCACGGCGTATCTTACGGAGTGGACTGCACCCTGCTGTTCCTGCAATCCCGGGCCGGCCGTATCAGCCGCTACGGCTATGCTGTGTTTTCCGTTAGCTTCCTGGCCACCGGTAGCTGGATTTACCAATCCGGCCAGTTTGCTTTTCCCGACACAAATAATTTCCTGGGGCAGCACCAGGTCGCCCGGCCTGAGCGCCGGGGACAGGGCGCCTGCGGTGCCGAAACTGACCAGGCAGTCCACGTCTTCCCCGGCCAATGCCAGCGCTGCCTGTTTCGCCCTGTCACGGCCCATGCCGGACAGGATCATGAAAGTCCGTTCATTCAGCCTCACGGGTTGCCGGACCGGCAGTTTCCCCCGCATAAAGCAGGACGCCTCAACATAAAGCGCACAGACTATTCCGATACGGTTCATCGGTTCAGTTTCACCCCCAAAAAGACCATTCTAAGCGCAATTATCGCTTCGTCTCAGTATTTATTCCCAATACAATCAATAGGTTATAGAGATTCATCGGGGTCAGACCAGAGCCGGATCAGACCAGAGCCGGAGCATAGACAGCGTTTTTCACCCCCCAAAACACCCTTCCAAGCGCAATTATCGCCCCGTATTGATATTTATAGCTATTATAATCAATGGGTTATGCGGATTCATCCCGGTCCGGCCCGCGCCGGCGCAGGCAGGCCGGCGGAGAGGAGGTTGAACAGCCATCTCAGGAAGAAATCGTGTCTCGTGAGCAGGTTCGTGGAGATAATCGTGGCTTTCACGGAGCGGCGGGTGATTTTCACCTCTTCCCCGGAGGTAAAGGTGCGATGGCTGTTGATCTTGCGCAGGGTGAGTACCGCCATGCCCAGCGCCCACAGGCAGAAACGCCTGATCCCGACTTCGTGCGCGGGCAGCAACAGCGTGTAGTTCAAGGCGTTGTCAAGGTGCCCGCGGGCGACGCCGAGCAGGTGTCCCAGCGCCTGCTGGAATTCTTTTCCGTTATGCAAAGGGGTATCGCTGTTCAGGCGCACACCGTAGCTCTCCAGTACTGATTGCGGCAGCCAGCACATGTTGCGTTTCTGATCATCCCAGATATCCTTGAGGATATTCGTCATCTGCAGGCCCTGGCCGAAGGAGACCGCCAGTTGCATCATCTCATCGTAGTGCTGGTTGATGGCGCTGGAATAATCGCAGAACAATTCGGTCAGCATTTCACCCACCACGCCTGCTACGTAATAACAGTAGTTGTCCATATCCCGCTGGTCTTTCAGCCCGTTTGCCACGTTCGCCTCCTGGTACCTGGTCATGCCATCCGCCATGATGCGGATGCAACGATGCAATGCCGCCTGCTGGCGCTGGTTGAAGCTGTGGGTGACCCTGATGACTGCCGGGGTGTTCTGTATCAGGTCGCGCTCGCCGGCAGTTGCGGTGGGTGATAACCGGGGATACAGGTCCCGGGAAAATTGTTGCGCATCCTCTGTGCCGGCTACTACCCGGATAAACCGTTCCGAGAATTGCTGTTTATCTTCGTATGGCAGGTGTTTGTCGTCTTCTATGGTATCGGCAGTCCGGCATAGCAGGTAGGCGTTGCCGACCACCCGCGCCAGCGGCGCCGGCAGTTGCGGAATGGTCAGGGCGAAAGTGCGGGAAACATCCTGGAGGATCCGGTCCTGGTAGGCCAGGTCTGCTGTCGCCGGTGGGTTCATAACCTCATCAATATGCCAACTATCGGGTATGAAGGCAAGTTTTTGCCCAATTCATGGGAGCTTAATTTGGGACACCCATAAATTTGGAATATCCAACAATTTGGGACACCCATGAATTTAGAAAATTCGTTAATTTATGGGTGTCCCAAATTTCTTCCTTTACCGGCGGTTGAAATAGCGGTGGCTTTCCACTTGTTGCAGGGTGAGCAGGCCGGCCGGGTCGAAGATCAGGTCGCGGACGCGCAGGGCCAGGGACAGGGCCAGGGAAAATTCGGGGTCGAAGCCGACCAGTGCGCCGATGATGATGAACGCGCCTTCCTGTACGCCGTAGGCGTTGGGGATGATGAATGCGAGGTCGCTCAGGGTGGCCGTCAGGCTGCGCAGCATTAATGCTTCGACTATGCCTATCGGTTGGCCCAGCAGGTAGCAGGCCAACCATAGTTCGAACGTGTGCAATGCCAATGAGGCCAGCCGGTACAGCGTGGCGATGAGGATATTGAGTTTATCCGAGTATAACTCCCGTATTAACCGGTCCACTTCGGTAGCGGAGAAGGTGACGTTTTCCCAGGAGTCGTGTTTGACCAGTCTGCCCGCGAGTTTTGCCAGGGCGCCCAGCATCCCGAAGCGTTGGAGTATGACCAGCCCGACCGCGCTGAGGACCAGGAAGACGATGCCGCCGACCGCGTACGGAACGACTGCCTTGTCGCCGGGCAGGAACGCCAGCAGCAGCGCACCGGCGAACGCCCACAAGGCCAGCGCCATGGCCTGGACCGCCTTGTCCACCATCACGGAGGCGGCCGCATCCACCCCGCCGGCGCCCCATATCAATACCAGCCTTGCCTTGACGACCTCCCCGCCTATGGATGCGACCGGCAGCAGGTTGTTGACTGCACGCCCCATCCACGTCGCCAGCAGACCGTGTCCGAACGAGGGCCTGCTGCCGGGTTTGAACAACAGGAGCCAGCCCTGAGTCGACGGCAGCAGCACCGGGAACCACACCAGGGGCAGCAACAGCAGGTACCAGCCCGAGGCGAGCAGTAGCTGGAAGACGTCGCGAAAGCCCTGCCAGGCCAGCAGGCCGATGAGTAGCAGCAGCCCGAGGACAAGGCCGATTTGAGTAACGAAACGCATCAAAAAGACCGTGAACTCAAAAGGCTTTGGTTATGCCAGCTTGTTTTAATGTTTCGTTGGCGGTATGCCTGGAAAGAATTTTACCATCTACAGTAATTTTCCGATAGGTAAGCGGGCTGTGCCATATTTCATGGTCACCCTTGCCTTTCCGGTAAAATTTGCAGCCGTGGTTCTTTAATATACGCTTTACTTCCGGCGTGAAAGAAGTCGGCGCCAAAGTCGTTTAACTGGCTAGTCGAAAATTTTGATGGCCACTGACAATCAAATCAATGCTGGGAACCCGGTTAGAGCTTGCATGGTTTAGTTCCAACAAATCAGGAATAACGGCTTTGAGCCGTGCTATAAGAGCCTCCTTGGTTACCGCTTCAATAGCGAGGCCCTCAATATCCGTGCTGGATGCGCTCCATACACCCGTCTCATCATCCCACAAAGCGTCTACTCTTAAGGCTTTTTCACTGTTTTTTGTGTACATAATCTTATCGTCGACAGTCGGAATATAGTATGTGCCGCATAGCGGGATATTGCAAGTATAAGTGTTTTCCAATATGAAATGAGCCTGAAGGGGGGACGTGTTCAGAGACCTGATTTGGGACACCCATAAATCACAAATTTATTTCTTGAATTCATGGCTGTCCCAAAATTGGTCATTCCTGCGGGGGCAGGGGTCAATTAATCGGAACTGGCTCCGTTGATTTCGCAGCAGACAACCTTTCCGTTCTGGATTACCAGTTCGGGGTAGACCAGGTTGCTGATGTCTTCCAGGGGGTCGGCGCTGAGCAGGATGAGGTCGGCGCGCTTGCCGGCGGCGATGCTTCCCAACTGGTCCTCGAGGCCCATGGCTTGCGCGGCGCGGAGGGTGGCTGCCTGGATGATTTCCGGGTTGGTCATGCCTGCCGTCTGCAGGGCCTGCAATTCCTGCAGGTAGAGCAGGTCGATGGTTTCGAGGTCTTTTACGTTGGAGTCCGTGCCGACCGCGAAGCGCACGCCGGCTTCTCGCATTTCGCGGAACTGGGCCATCATCGTCTCATAGGTATGTCCCAGGTTTTCGGCCAGCCATGCGGCGCTCTGCTTTTCCGCGTTGGCGGCGTATTCACCCTCCAGTTCGCGCAGGTGAAAACCCAGGGTGGGAATGACGTAGACGCCTTGTTCCACCATGGTGTTGATCACATTCGAGCCGCCATAGGGATACATGTGTTCGGTGCTGTCCACGCCTGCCTCGACCGCAATGCGGCCGGACTGCTTGACAAGGTCGTGGGTCCCGCCGACGTGGGCGGTGACCCGCAGGTGGTGGATGTGGGCCTCGTCGACGACCGCGGCCATTTCTTCTTGCGTCAGGAACGGGGCGACTTTTATCAAGTCTGCTTCCAGCTTGATAGCCTCTCTTACCCGCTCCCGCATTGCCCAGGGACCGCTGGCTTCCACTGCCCAGAGGGGAGGATGCAGCGGCTGGAATTCCGACCCATGGCCGCCGGTCACGGTAATAATGGGACCGGACGTATAGTAACGGGCGCCGCCCATCAGGCCGGCGCGCTGGGTGCGTTTCAACGAATAGCCGATCCATTCACGCGCGCCGACGTCGCGCACCGTCGTGACACCGATTTCCTGGTATCGTTCAAGGAACCGTTCCGAACGGATCGCATTGACGATGTCGTCATCCAGGCGCCGGGGGCCGGGCAGCATGAAGGTGACGTGAACGTGCAGGTCGAACAGTCCCGGCAGGACCCACTTCCCCTCGGCGGAGATGTGTTGCACATCATGTCCTTCGCTCGCCGTACCGCCGATGCTGTGTATGCGCTCTCCTGCAATCAGGAGTCCCGGGTTTTGCACGGGCGCTGCCCCGGTCCCGTCAACCAGCGTACCCCCCTCAATAAACAGGCGCGCAGGGTTTGCGGTTACATCCGTCCCTGCCGCGTGAACGTTGCATAGCGTCAGCAGGCACAATAACGTAGTAACTGTAATTTCTCTCATATATCGGTCACCCGGCAGTTCATCAATATAATTCTGGTGGTCAGGTTATTTAATCAATGGTGTCAGACTCGATTGATTTTCCGCCATTCCTGCGAATACAGGAATCTGAATGAGCTAAATCAATCGGGTCTAATCCTATTGATACTGTCCAACTCATGGGTGTCCCAAATTAGATCGATCCAACTCATGGGTGTCCCAAATTTGCAAAAATTGACAATTTATGGGTGTCCCAAATTAGGTTGCGGTACAATCCCACCCCGCATTAACACCGTACCGGGTAAAACTTTGCCGGGTCTGCGGTGTTTTTGTCACACTACCGGCGTGTTACTTGAAGTTCAGCCGGATAGTCCCCCCAAACCAGCGGGGTGGGTTGTACACGCCCTGTCGGAAGCGAAAACCGGGAAACGGGTCTGCCTTGATCAGGTTTGTTTCATCCGTGAAGTTCTGGACAAAGAAGCTCGCCTCCCACCTGCCGTTGTCAGGCCTGTATGTCAGGCGGGCATTGGTCACGAATTGCTCGCCCATGTCGGAGGAAGGATCATTGAAATTAGTCCGGTATTGGTTGTCTGTCCACACGAAGTCCCACAGCAGGCTCACACTGCCGCCGAAAGCCGCCTGTGTGTATTTCGCTGCGCCATTGAAGGCTACGTTGGGCGAGAACCCCATGTCGACGTTCCTGGTGATGGTCCCGTTGTTGATATCCTTGATCTCCGTTTCAAGCAGGGAGACACCCAGGGAAAGTTCAAGGGGTTCCGTGGGATAGGCCTTTATCTCGATCTCGGCGCCGTAGTTTTCCGCTTCGGAGTTACCCATCGCCCCGCTTAATCCCACCCAGTTCCATGCCTGGAAATCATTGTAGTCGTAATAGAAGACAGACGTGTTTATGCGCGCCCGCTGGCCGAAGACATCGATCTTGAACCCCGCCTCGTATGCCCATAGGGTCTCGTCTTCGTACTGGACGTCCTCCGGTGTCGGAACATTGTAGAAACCGTTATTGAAGCCTCCACCCTTGGTTCCCCTGACGACCTTGGCGTAGATCAGCCAGTTTTCCCTCGGCGTCCAGTCAAGTTCGAGGTTTGCCGAGACCAGTTCATCACTCCGGTTGACCAGGTCGCCGACGGCTTCCTCGACGAAATTGCCGGCCGCATTGCGGAAATTACCGAAAAATGTGTTGATCGCTTCATATTTCTTGTCGTCGTTGGTATACCTGACCCCGGCAAGGACCGCCAGTTGCGGTGTAATATCGTATTCGACATGGCCGAAGATCGACCACGACTCAAGATCCAGTTGCCACGGGGCATCGAGGGCGCGCGGGAAGCCGAAAAATCTGGCGGTGGGATGCGCCTCCGCATCCTGGTTGAGGTAGAAAAAGCCCGCGGTCCAGCGCAGGTTTTCGGTCTCCTGGTAGACTCTGGCCTCCTGGGTCCAGATATGTTGATCCACCGGGAACCCCGCCGTACACATGTCATTGGGTCCGCCATCGCAATCCTCGAGATTATCGCGGGTTACCCAGGCGTAGCCGGTGAGTGAGGTCAGGGTCATGTTATTGGGCATGTCCCAGTCCATCCGGATCAACCAGTTCAATACTTCGGATTCCACCTCCTGGCCGCCGTCGGTATACACGGTGCGCGGTGCCTCTGCCCCGACCTGGCGTTCGTTGAACCCCAGCGTGTCAAGCCCGTCCAGGTCCAGGTGCTGCAGTCCGGTTGCCGGATCGATATAGGCGATTTCGTGGTCTGTATATAAAGGGATCACGTTGATATCGGCGTACTGTACCTTGGCCAGGATCGAAAGGTCTTCATTGGGCGTATACAGGAATTGCACGCGTCCCGTTTTGGTGCCGTAGTCCGTACCGTCCTTGAATTCGGGATTCAGGTTTTTCACATAGCCGTCACCGTCATGAAACAGCATTGAGGCGCGTACCGCCAGTGTTTCGGTGGCGGGTGCGTTGATCATTCCTTCAATCCGCACCTCGTCGTAGGATGCGTAGGTGGCATCGATGTAGCCCTCGGCTTCCCGCCCTGGTTTCTTGGTGATGAAATGGAGCAGGCCGCCGGTCGTGTTTCTCCCGAACAGGGTTCCCTGCGGCCCGCGCAGAACTTCGACCCGTTCCAGGTCGTACAGGGCAAAATCCAGCCCCGCGGGCGGCAGCATGTAGAATTCGTCGACATACCCGACCACCGGGGATTCGTGGCCGTCGCCGAAATCGCTCAAACCGATACCCCGGATAAAAGTATAGGAATTGGCGCCCCGGCCCTGGGTCGAGAAGTTATACACGCTTGGAGTCTGGGCGACCACGTCGGTGCTGGCTACCAGGCGGAAATCCCGGATTTGCTCGCCGGTCAGCGCGGTAATCGAAATGCCGACGTCCTGCAAACTCTGCTCGCGTTTTTGCGCCGTGACGACGACTTCTTCGAGGACCGTGGCGGCATGGACAGGGACGAGTGATGCAATAAGGCAAATGGTGGACAGCCGAATGAGTGATATTTTCATACGATTACTCCCAATTTTTCCCTGTGTTGAGTATAAAGAGAACGCGGGTCAAATAGTAATCAGAATAATGAATACAGGGATATAATCCGGACTTATTATTGAATCAATGGGTTCCGGCGTTCGCCGGAACGACGGTCGCCGGAACGACGGTCGCCGGAACGGCGTTCGCCGGAACGACGTTCGCCGGAACGACGTTCGCCGGAACGACGGTCGCCGGAACGGCGTTCGCCGGAACGACGTTCGCCGGAACGACGGTCGCTCGAACCTAATTTGGGACACCCATAAATTGAGACTCGATTCAATTCATGGGTGTCCCAAATTGGTGTTTAACGTAAATTTATGGGTGTCCCAAATTGGCGTCCCAAATTGGCGGGGATGGCTTTACAGCTGGGATATGCAGGCTATGTATCGGGGAGGAGGATCGAATTGATATACGCGATTATATCCATCATGGCTTGTTCATCCTTGATTGGTGTCATCGCTGCTTGCATTTGTTGTCCCGGGGTATCGGATTCGTGTGAGCCGCGTGTGCCTGCCTTGAATTTGCGTAACTGTTCCAACTGGTACCAGCCTTCCAGTCCGGCCAGCGCGGGGGCGTTGAGGACCGGGATGCCTTCTGCCTTGCCGCCATGGCAACTGGCGCAGTAGCTGTCGTACAAGCGCTTGCCCTGGCTGATGTCGCCGCCGGGGGAATCGCTCGCATAGGTATCCGGCAAGGTATCGATGTATGCCACGACATCACGGATTGCCCGGTCGCCGGGTAACGCCGTCGCGCGGCCGTTCATCTGCCAGCCATAGAAATCGGTAACGCCTCCGCGTACCATTTGACGAAAGTTGCGCAATTGCCTGCGCAGATACTCCGCATCCAGCAGTGTCAGTCGCGGCGCGTGCATGTTTGGATTGCCCTCGCCGTTAATCCCGTGGCAGGCGGCGCAGGTAGTATAGTAAGCCTTGCCGCGCGCGCTATCTGCCGGGACAAGCGCTTCCATGATGGCGGCTGAATCCGTGATCACCTCCAGTTTCACAATACGGTTGTTTTCAATGGTGAACAGGTGCGACCATCCCACATCGTATTCACCGCCGGTCATTTTGCCGGCGCCTTTTTGCCGTCCGGTTACGATCACCACGTTTCCGTCCACTGCAAAATTATCCCGGGTGACCTCCGAAATGTCTACGGTCCTTTCCTCATCGGTAAAAAACTGCCTGACACCCTCGTGCCCCTTGTAGGTCCCTGCATAATCAATAACGTATTCAGGTCCGTAAAAGACCCATACCACGTCCGGCGAGAGGAGCGACAGCGCCTTGTCCATTTCATGCGCGGCAAAAGCCCCATAGAAATCCCTGGTAATTTTTACCATTGCGTCCTCGGACGCAATGCAGGTTAATGCCAGCAGGCAGGAAATTACTGCAACCAGGGAGCGGGTGCCGTGTTTCCGCTTATCAGGCATGGTGAGAAAATCCCACATGATTTACACGCTCAGAAAATCATGGTACACGCCGTCAGGGTCGTATTGCCGGCGCAGTTTATCCAGTTTCTCCCAATTCTCCGGCGCAAAACACGCGTACGTCATGTCCGAGCGCGTCTCACGGTCGAACTCATTGATATAATAACCGGAGGCGAAAGGACGCATTTCGTCATAAAAATTTTTCAACCAGTCCTGGTTGGCATGGTCATCTGCGGCATGATCCCATTGCGCATAACCGGCCAGGTAAAATAACCCGGTCGTCGAACAGGCCGCATCGGGGAAGGTTAAATCTCCACGCCATAGAATAACGGGCGTATTGCTGTCGGAGGGTGACTGCAGCATGTGCTTACTCAACACCCCGGTCGAGTCCAGGATATTGTTGGTATAGATGTTGTCGGCCCGCGCCCGGCGTTGCGGGAACGGGCCCTCGTTATCCTGGTACAGGACTTCCACCGGTGTGGGCCTGCTTTTCAGGGTTGCTAAAGCCAGTTTACTGGTCGGATGGCCGGCAATTGGAGCCATCATCTGCTGCGCCTGTGCTGCCGTATCCGCGAACGTGATGGCAGTCATGACTACAACACGGCCACACTGGCTGCCCTCGCACTGTGCGGCGAGGTCCGGCGGGGCCGGGACAACGACGGTCAATACCTCCAGGTTGGGGTCCAGGGACGGCCCCAGTTCTTCCACCATTTCCACAACCTGCAACATATCAGAATAGTGGAACGTGTAATAATCCGTGGAGATTGCCCGGGGCAAGGGGTGACACCTGACATAAAAACGCGTTACGGTAAAGAACAACCCCGGCCCGGCCCCGCGTGCAGCCCAGAACAGGTCTGTGTTCCGGTTCTCGTTGACATGCAACAATTCACCTTCAGCCGTGACCACATCAAGTCCGACAATATTGAATACGCTCATGCCCCCCCAGGCGCCTGAATTCAGGCCAAGGCCGCCACCCAGTAAAAAACCGCTCAGAGGCACCATCCCGCAGTGGGCCGTGGGGAACGCCAGTCCATACGGGCGCAGGTATTCACTCAGTCCCCTGCCGATCACACCCGCTTCAACCACTGCAATGCGTGTACGGGTATCGACTTCGATCTTCTGCATACGCGATACGTCTACAAGCACCCCGCCATCGCGCAGGTAACAACCACTCCAACTGTGCCCGCCGCTGCGGGTGGTAATCTTCAGGTTATTGTTACGGGCATAGTTAACCGCCTCAACGACATCTGCCTCGGTCTCGGCCTGGACAATCACATCCGGGTAACGCTTGAACTTGCGAAATTGCCAGATCATACTCTGGCGCCAGGGCTCATAGGTGGGACTGCCGCGCTCCACGACCGCGCCGGCAACCCGGCTTTTCAGCGCTGCAACTGTTTTTGCGGGGTTATTCCTGATAAGAGTTGCAGCCGGGGACAGGCGGGGCAGGAGCAAGCTGCCGGTAACCAGGCCTCCCGCTTTTTCAATAAACCGTCTTCTGCCGGAATTAACAACCGGTTTCCTGTTTTTTTCGGATTTCTTGTTCATGGCAAAATAAATAACAACGTGTCGCGCGGAAGCCTGCCCGCGTGAAAACGGGCGGCGGCTCTTGGGCTACCGGATTCCCGTTTCCACGGGAATGGAAATAGACAGTGGCTCACCCGGCGCTAACCTGGGTGTGAAAATGTGAACACGTTGATATCATGTTCATTGTTGTAGAAATTTCTTACATACCCCTTGCAGGAGTTTAGCACCTTTTGCCCGGGCGGGTTCGATTTGATACGGTGGAATTCTACAGCCCCGGTGAGCCGCGGGTTAAATAGCGCCGGATTAATTCGACTTCTCCTGCATCCAGGAGATCGGCAAAACCCGGCATCCCTTTCGCCTCAAAAACGCCATCAAGTACTATGTGCTTGAATATTCTATTGATTTCGGGGGCCATACTGGTCAGGTCGGGCAATATTGACTTGCTGCCGAACATCCCATGACAACTGCCGCAGTTCCTGATGTAAAGTTGCTCGCCCATGCTTATACTTTCATCGCCTGTCTGTTGCACGACCGGCGCCGGGGCAGTGGGCGACGCAGTTATCCCGGGAGGTAACGGCACACTGTCTCCGTTCAGTTTAAAAACCAGCAGGCGCCCGGCATTTTTGTATTTCATTGCCGCGGCAGCACCGTCCAGCATGAACAGCGTGGCGCCGCCAAATCCCGCCATAACGGCAATATACTGCTCCCCGTCTATTGCGTAGCTGACGGGCGGAGCCATGATGCCCGTTCCCACAAAAAGATGGAGCAACCTGGCGCCGCTCAAGGCATCGTATGCGTTGAAATATCCATCCTCCGTTCCCTGGAACACCAGCCTGCCGGCGGTCGACAGCGTGCCGCCGTTTATGAAGGTTGCATTTTTTACCTGCCACGCCAGTTTTTGCCGGACGGGGTCCCAGGCTTTGAGGTATCCGCCTTCCTCTACTGCCGGCTGGTTCTGCCTGAGTTTTTCAATGTGCGGCGCGTTGAAATCAAACAGGTAAAAATTATCGGGTGAATGTACCCAGCCTTTTTCCTGTGCCGGTATATAAACCAGTCCCGTGCCGGGATTGAACGACATCGGGTGCCAGTTATGCCCGCCCAGTTCCGACGGGTAGACCAGTTTATCTTCACGGCTGTAATCGCCTTGCCCGGTCTCTACCGGCCGGCCGTTTTCTATATGGCTGGCCCAGTTCACGGTGACATATTTCTCTGCCGACAGGAGTTCGCCGTCGGTACGGTCGAGCACGTAAAAAAAGCCATTTTTGGGGGCCTGCAGGATGACTTTTCTTTCCTCCCCGCCAATGAGCAGGTCCGCCAGGATCATATGCTGGGTGGCCGTATAGTCCCAGCTATCCCCGGGCGTGGTCTGGTAGTACCATTTCATCTGCCCGCTGTCCGCATCAAGGGCCAGGATGGACGACAGGAACAGGTTGTCCCCGCCGCCCGGGCTGCGCCGGTGCCGGGCATGGGGGGCGCCGTTTCCGGTGCCGATATACAGCAGGTTCAGATCCGGGTCGAACGCAATGGAATCCCAGACCGTGCCGCCGCCACCCGTCTCAAGCCATTCACCGGTTCTGCTCCAGGTTTTTGCCGCGAGTTCCAGTTCGGGCTGTTCATGGGGTCCATCGGGTGAGCCCGGTACGGTGTAAATGCGCCAGACCAGTTCTCCGGACATGGCGTCGTAGGCCGACACGTAACCGCGCACGCCGAATTCGGCCCCGCCGTTGCCGATGATGACCTTGCCGTTGACGACCCGTGGCGCGCCTGTGATGGTGGCAGGTTTGGTCCTGTCAATGGTGCTGGTTTCCCACAGCAACTGTCCTGTTTGCGCGTCCAGCGCTACCAGTCTGCCGTCAAATGCGCCCAGGAATACCCGGTCGGCCCAGACCGCGACGCCCCGGTTCACCACATCACAACAACCTTTTCGGGACCAGCTGCGCGGTACTTCGGGATCATGCTTCCACAACAGTTTCCCGGTCTGCGCATCGATGGCATAGACAACGCTCCAGGTTCCGGTGGTAAACAGGATGCCGTCACGAACGATTGGGGTGGCCTCCAGCCCGCGCACCGAGTTCATGTCAAAGAGCCAGGCAAGGCCCAGTGTGGCTACGTTGTCGTGATTAATCTGCGTGAGGGGTGAGAAGCGTTGTTCGGCCCAGGTCCTGCCGTGCAACAGCCAGTCATCGGCCTGTGCCGGTGCGCAGAACAAAACTGCCAGCACCAGCAACGACCTGGTGGACGCGCGGTAAATAAACCCGGCGCAACCGGCGTTTACTTTGCCGCTATCGTGCCCGGACCGTGCGGCCGGATATCCGGGTAGTAATTTTTCTTTGTCAGAGAAATGCATCGGTCGTATCAATACCGGTGAGTGGCCGCAGCCTTCCGTCCCCGGCAATGTTCAGTCCGATTGCGGGAAACTGCCCGGATAAATTGATGGATTATAGCCTGGAATGCGCCGGTTTTCCCGGCGCGTTGGATGGATACCCAAACGTCACGTCATGCTTTATACTGCAGGTGCCGGCCGCCCGATACCGGCCGAGCCTATACCATGGGGAACAGATACAAAACCTTTGCCGAGCAGTTCTACCTGGAGGAAGCCGGTTTTTTCCGGCGGCTGAAACGCGATGTCCGCCTTGTCGTACACATCTTTATCACCGTCGTTATGTGGCTGAAAGCCGGGAAGTTCAGGTCTGAATTCCGCCGTTACCGGGCGGCGGGCAAGCGCTATTACGTCGATAAATTCACTCCCCCCGGGGCCGGGAAATGAAACTGTACGACACACCTTCGGCGGAGAACCTGCCCGCATACCGGGCGCAACCGGTTTCAGGCAACGAGATCAATGGCCAGGGCATAAAGGAAAAGGTGCGCGCCAGGCGGGTATTCCACGCCCCGTGGAACAGGGAGATGGCCTGGACCGGCATGAATGACTTTTTCCTGATGAACAACACCTGGGCCATTTTGGTACAGGCCCTGAAGAACCGGTGGTTGATGAGACGTTGCGCCGGTCCCGTCGCGCAACGCCGGGTTGAAGCCGGTAACCCGGAGGAGATGGCGCGGCGATTAAAGCAGAAAGCGAAGGAACTGGGCGCGGGAATTGTCGGCATCACCGAAATCGAGCCTGGTGACCTGTATGACGACATGGAACCGAAGCACCGGTATGCCATCTGCATCGGTATGCCCATGCGCCGGGAGGAGATGCAGCATGTTCCCCATGAGCGCTCCGGGCTGGAGGTCCAGCGCGTCTACGGGGAGGTGGCCAGGGTGTCGATTGAACTGGCAGAATACATTCGCGCCATGGGCTGGCCCGCCTACGCTCATGGTGACCCGCGCAGTACCGAAGTTTTACAGATTCCCATGGCGGTGCGCGCCGGCCTTGGCGAGTTGGGTAAACACGGGTCGCTGATCTCAAAGGAATACGGTTCCAACTTCCGCCTGTCTGCCGTTGCCACGGACATCCCGCTGAGCCTGGACCGCCCCGTCGATATCGGGGTGGACGACCTGTGCCTGGGGTGCAGGCGCTGTACCATCGACTGTCCGCCCGATGCCATTCTTGATGAGAAGCAGTGGGTGCGCGGCGAATACCGCTGGTACGTGGATTTCGATAAATGCGTGCCTTATTTCACCACAACTTTCGGCTGCGCGATCTGTATCGAAGTCTGCCCCTGGTCGGAACCGGGCCGGGGACCGAAACTGTCGCAGATGCTGCTGGCAAAGCGTAGTAAGAAAGCGCAAAGCCCGGGGGCGGAAAACCTGGGGTCAGAGTAAAAAAGCCTTGGCTTTTTCGTCATGCCGGCCTGACACGGTATCCACTGGGTTCCGGTGTTCGCTGGAACGACGGGGTTGCCGGGAGGATTAATGGGGTCTGACCCCATTTATTCCCGCCACTTATTCCCGTAGCGCGGCGGTCTGGTCCGGGTCCAGGGCGCCGTTTTTATCGATCGCTACCCGGTATGTTTCCCGCGCCCGTTGCGCTGATACCCAGCCGCGCTGCACGTCGCGTGCGACCCGGTTGGGCGCGCGGGTGCCAGGCGCGCCGTAACCGGCGCCGCCGCTGCATATCGAGACGACGCGTTCTCCCGGCTTGACCGTGACCTGTTCGTAAGTTCCCAGCGGTTCGGACAATTCTCCTTCAGCGCCGCGTACATACTGGCGCGCAGCTGCGCCGTTATCTCCACCCTGGACGCCGACAGGTGGATGGGTAGTGCCTTCGCTGAGCCACACGGCCGTCAGTTCACTGTCGAGGGGACCGAACTCGACCTGGGTAGCGGGCGCGCCGCAGTAGCGTCCGGCGCCTTCGCTGTCCCGGACGATGTGTTCCGAATGGATCAATACCGGGTACTTCATCTCCAGTATTTCAACACTGTCCCGGCGCAGGAAGCCGGCGGCGCCGAGGCCGAGGATCGTCAGCCAGCCGTCGGCAACGGGACCGGCCGCGCCCCCCGTGAAGCCGAGCCATAACTGGTTCACGAACGGTCCCCGTCCGGGGCGGTTATCAATGCCGGATATCACCGCGGTGGCGGCCGGCGATGCCTTCCCGGTCGCGGCCATGCCGTGGCCGTCACCGAGGGCCGCGACCGCGCGTACCACACAGTTGGCAAGCAGTTCGGACAGGTTGGTCGTGGCGACCGAGCAACTATGCGGGTGAGTCGGGATGCCGACCACGCAGTTCTCGCGCAGGTGCACGCGCAGGCGGCGGAAACTGCCCGAGTTCGACGGTACGACAGATCCCAGTCCGGTGAACACCCCCATCATTGCTGCCGTGCGCGCGGTGGCTTCGGTCAGGTTCAGGCCGCAGGGCTGGCAATCGGGGTTATCCGTCAGGTCCACCTCGATGAGCGCCGCATCACTGTTGACGTTGAGATGGGCCCTCACCTCGAGCCCGTCGGGCAACGCCCCGGGAATCGGATCGTGCCAGCCCGAAGTCGTCGCTGCACCGGACGGCAGGCGCCGGATCGCGTCGACCATCAGGCGCTCGCTGTAATCGAACCATTCCGCAGGGTACGCCTCGAGCTGTTCCCCGTCCATTTCCCGCAACAGTTCAAGCAGCTTGCGTTCGCCGATACG
This sequence comes from Gammaproteobacteria bacterium, assembly GCA_965116495.1. Lineage (GTDB taxonomy): Bacteria > Pseudomonadota > Gammaproteobacteria > Eutrophobiales > Eutrophobiaceae > JAAXHV01. The sequence goes on from OZ220696.1 coordinate 3,705,095, forward strand.
GACGGCGCCCAGCAGCGCCAGGAAATCGCCGTGCCACAACTCCGGGACCCGTATCCGCACCTGCGCAATACGCAGTACATCCTCCCGGTCACGGTAGTCTTCCTGCACTTTCACGCAGGGAAATATCAGCGCGCCTTCTTCATAAACGTCTCGCGCCGCCGCCGAGTAAGTCGTGGGCACCGCGTTCCCGCAGTCGGCTAAGTGCGCCTTGGCGACGACGGTGAACCGATGGCGGCCGGAATCGTCCAGCACCGGGACCAGCAGGGTCCAGTCGGCGGCATGTGAATTTCCATGGTAAGGAGAATTGTGCAGGAAGGCGTCGCCGCGCTTGAGTTCCGGGTTGAAACGCACCATCCACTGCGCCATCAGGTCCGGGCCGCTCATGACATGGATCGGCAGGCTCTCGGTCATGGCCAGCATTTCATGTCCGGCAGTCAGGATACAGCAGGAAAAATCCCGCGCGGTGTTAAGGACCGCGGAGCGCGCTGTGCGCAACAGCGTGTTGGTCATGGCCCGCACGATGCCGTCGAAGCGGTTGTTCAGCAGTGCGAGCTGGTGTCCGTCGAGGGTGTGTCCAGTTTTTTCGGTTTGCATTCTGATAGCCGGTTTTTTAAATGGTCAAAAAATCAATCGAGTCTGACCCCATGGATACTATCTAATTCATGGGTGTCCCAAATTAGCGCAAATTACGAATTCATGGGTGTCCCAAATTTGGCCATCCTGATTCCTGATTCTTAACTTCCGTTCTCTGACGGGTAGATCAGCAGGGAGCCGTTGGTGTTGAGGGCGACTTCCGTTCTGGAGTCGATCACTGCCGTGGTGACCGGTGACTCGACCAGCAGCGGGCCGGGGTAGCGGCGCCCGGTTTCCAGGTCCTGTACCTGGTAGACCGGTGTGTCGATGACGCCCGTATCCGGGAAATAGGCCCTGCGTGTGCCGCCTGCGCCGCTGCGTCCCGGCGCCGAGGGCGGTTTCAGGGCATCCGCATCCTGCAGGGCGCAGCTGACGTGCGCGACCCAGGTCAATACTTCCACGTCCGAACCGGTGTCGCGTACCGCGAACAGCGCGTCGTGGGTGTCGTGGAAGTTTTCGACCAGGGCCGCGACATCCTCATCGGAAGTAAATTCCGGGCGCGCCAGCGGGACTTCAATCTCCCATACCTGTTCCTGGTAACGGGCCTCTACGGAGAAGGTAATCTCGGAACGAATCGACCCGGCGCCCGGACCGTCGCAGAACTCCCTGCACTGGCCCATGAGCCCGTCCAGCACGGCATTTGCCCGGTCGCGGTCAAATACCCTGGTGGACATGAGTTCGGTCGCGGTGAAGGTGGCGCGCAGGTCCGACAGCATTGCGCCGGTTGCGCTCAACGCCGCGGAAGCGCTGGGAATAAGCACCGGCCAGCAGCCGAGCCGGCGGGCGATCCCGGTACAATACAGCCCGCCCCCGCCGCCGCCGCCGATGAGCAGGCCCTGGCGCGGGTCTATGCCTTTATTCAGGGTAATTTCCTCGATGGCGGTGACCATGCGTTCCGTCGCCAGGGTCAGGATTGCCGAGGATGCCTCGTTCAGGTCAAGCCCCAGCGGTTCTGCAACGTCGCGCCGGATGACGCCGGCGGCCGGTTCGGCGGCGACCTCGATTTCGCCGCCCAGGAAGTAGTCCGGGTCCAGGTAACCCAGCACGAGACACGCGTCGGTCACCGTCGGCCGGTCGCCGCCGCGCTGGTAACAGGCAGGACCGGGATCGGCCCCTGCGCTCATGGGCCCGACGTGCAGCATGCCGCCCGAGTCGACCCAGGCGATGCTGCCCCCGCCGGCGCCGACGCTGCGCACGTCCACGGACGGGAAGCCGGTCATGTAACCGGCCGTCTGGTCGCCCACCATGGTCTCGCGGGTGGTCGGGATCTCGCCGTCGCGCAGCAGGCTGACGTCGAAGGTGGTGCCGCCGGCGTCGGTGACGATGGCGGTCATGCCGCCGCCGTCCAGCGCGGCAAAGTGCCGGCCTGCGACCGGCGCGCCGGCCGGTCCCGACCCGATCGAATGGATCGGGGTCTCTGCCACGTGCCCCGCATCGAGCACGCCGCCGGATGATGTCATGATCAGCAGTCGACCCTTGAAGCCGTTAGTCCTCAGTTCTTCTTCGAGGTGGTGGAAGAAGCGGCTCATCAGCGGCTTCAATGAGGCGTCTATGGCGGTCGACGAGGTGCGCCGGTACTCGCGTACCGACGGGTTGAGCCGGCTGGAAAGCGTATACGGCACACCGGGGAGTTCCCGTTCCAGCAACTCGCCGATGCGTTCCTCATGGCGGTTGTTGATCATCGACCACAACAGGCACACGGCGACCGCCTCGACCTCCGCCTCGCGCAGGCGGGCGATCACTTCCAGCGCCTGCTGCTCATCCAGCGCGGTGAGCGCTGCGCCGGCGGCGGAGAGACGCTCACGGATCTCGAACGTCAGCGCCCGCGGGATATAAGGCTCCGGATATTCCTGGCTGTAGTCGAACAGGGTGCGGCGTCCGCCACCCTCGCGCAGCAGCAGGATGTCCGGGTGGCCCTCGGTGACCAGCAGTGCGGTGCGCGCGGTGCTGCTGGTGACGATCGCATTGGTTGCCAGGGTGGTGCCGAACACGAACAGGTCGCTGCGTTCCAGCAGGTTCGTGACACTGCTGTTCATGTCGGCCGCGGCCGCGCCGAGCGTGTCGAACAGGCCGGTGACCGGGTCGGCCGGTGTGGTGGGGCGCTTGTACAGCCGCGCCGCGCCGCCGGCGCTGTTGACGACCAGGTCGGTAAAGGTGCCGCCGGTATCGGCTGCAAAAGTCAGGCGGGTTGCCATTACAATTCAGCCCCCCGGAAGCAGGGGGCGGAATTTGATTCCGTCCCCTTCCTGGTTGGCGCGCTATGCAGGTCGGGGTTGCTCACGGCATCATAACTCCGTCTCGTGGTGCAGGTGGAACTCGGGTATGACGGTGGCCGGGTCCTGGCGCAGGCAGAACGCGACCGCGCGGGCCACTGCGTCCGGGTCCAGCCAGCCTCGCTCCGGGTCCCATTGTTCGGACTCGTGCGCCATGGGGGTTTCGGTGCGTCCCGGGGTGATTGCGGTCACCCTGATTGAAGTGTCCTTGAGGTCCTGCGCCGCCGTGTGGGCCAGGCCGAGTATCCCCCACTTGCTGGCGCAGTAGGCGCTGCTGTGGCGCGCGCCGCGCCGTCCGGCTATCGACGAGATGAAGATGAGCCGTCCCTCATCGTGTTTCAGCATGCTCTGGCGCAGCACTTCCCGGGTACACAGGAATTCGCCGCGCAGGTTGACGGCCATGGTCTTGTCCCAGGTTTCCGTGCCCGTCTCCCATAGCGGCGCCACCAGCCGGATACCCGCATTGTTTACCAGGGCGTGAATCTGTCCGAAGGTTGCGACCGCGTTTCCCACCGCGGCGGTGACGTCCGCCTCGGCGGAAACGTCTGCAGGGAGGGGCAGGGTGGCAACGCCGTGGCGGCGCTGCAGGCCGGCAAGCGCGTCGTTCAGTTCGTCTTTGCGCGTATCCATACCGGCGATCTTCATGCCGGCGCCTGCCAGTTCCGAGGCGATGTGCAGGCCGAGGCCGCGGGCAGCCCCGCTAACCAGTGCGACGCGGCCCGCGAGATCGACCATTACGACAGCCCCAGGTCGGACAGTGGCCGTCCCATGCGCACGTCGATCTTGATGTACCTGGAGAGTGGCTTCTCGCCGCGGCGGAACTGGTCGACCACGTCGATCATGATCTCATGGCTGGGCGCATCGCACATGACGTAAAATGTCCATGGATAGCCCAGCGTCGGCCCGATCTGGAGCTGATCATCATCCATTGATGCGAGCACTTCGATCCCGTAGCGTTCCTTCCAGCCGCCGAACACTTCCTGGCATTTGCTGAAGACATAACTTTTGTCCTCTGCGGAAGCGTCAAAGAAAGCCGGCAAGACACCGGCGCAAACCAGAACTCGTACCATGCGTCACTCCTTAAGTTATAAAATAATTGGGACAGACCCCGCTTGATTACAGACCCTGTTTTATTTCCAGGTTGTTAATACCTGCAGGTGATGACCAGTAATGGGGGACAGACCCCATATGTCACCTGTAGGTGATGATCAGCGCGATCACGGTCACACTGATAATCGCGCTCAGCGTCATGCAGATCAACAGGACGGTGCTGCGCTTGAAGTAGCCCTCCACCGCAAACGCGGCCTGCACCGCGGCATAAATCACGAACATCTGGATCGCCAGACCCTCGGTCACCTGGGTCTGAATCAGCCTGACCAGTTGCGGCAGCATCGCGCCGACATTGATTATCCCCATGGTCCAGATGATAACCGGCCAGTGTATTGTTTTTGCAAATTCATCGCGGGTCATGGTTACGCTCTCCTCTTTATGTCTGGTTCGTCACGGCCCAAATCAACCGGGGCTGTCCCCATGGATACTACCCAATTCATGGGTGTCCCAAATTAACGAAAAATCGTAATTCATGGGTGTCCCAAATTTGATGAGTCTGACCTTGTTTAATTTATCCATCTCGGTCCCAGGTTTCCGGGCCTACTCCCCACTCCTTAAGCATATACTTTTTTATTTTCCCGTTCTCGGTTAACGGCAGTTCGTCCACGTATTGCAGGTAGCGCGGGACTGCGAAACGGGCGAGACGGTCTTCGAGATAACGGATTACGGCATCCGGATCAGGCAGGTTGCCGTCGAGCGGGACGATGAACGCCATTACGTCTTCTTCGCCTACCTCTGCCGGGACTCCGACCACTGCGGTGCTTTTGATGTCCGGGTGGGACAGCAATGCCTGTTCAACCTCCCAGGAGGAGATATTCTCGCCGCGGCGGCGGATGGAATCCTTGATACGGTCGAGAAAGTGGTAGATCCCCTGGTCGTCCCGGAGCACGCGGTCGCCGGTATGGAACCAGAGGTTGCGCCAGGCCGTTGCCGTCGCCCCGGGGTTGCCGAAATAGCCGTTGGCGACGCTGAATGGTTCGCTATGGCGGATGACAAGTTCCCCGGCGGCGCCGGCGGCGACTTCGCTGTCGTTTTCATCGACTATCCGTACCTCGAAGCCGGGCACGACGCGCCCCATTGTCCCGGGCGCATAGCCGCCGATCGTGTTCGACATGACCAGGTTGGTTTCCGTGGAGCCGTAGCCTTCGATAAGCCGAATGCCGAAGCGTTGATAAAACTGCTCCACGAGTTCCGGTGAAGTTGCCGGTGACAAGCCGACGCGGATGCTGTGTGCGCGGTCTGCCGCTCCCGGCGGACTCTTGAGCAGGATAAACACCATGGCGCCCAGGAGGTAAGTTACCGTTGCGCCGGCCTGACGCGCCTGGTCCCAGAACTGCGAAGCGGAGAAGCGTTCGCCGAAACTGAATGTCGCACCGGCCAGCAAGGCTTGCCACATGGTATTCAAGGCATTGGTATGGAAGAACGGCAATACCGTGAACAGCACGTCGTCCGAGGTAACGTCCAGCGCCTCCCCGGTCAGCACCCCCCACCAGAAGAACTGGGCATGGGGGCATATCACGCCCTTGGAAGGCCCGCTTGTGCCGGACGTGTACAGGATTGCTACCGGGTCGCCGGGTGGCGCCGCATGGGCGGCAAGCGGTTCACCGGGCGGTGGCAGTGGGGCGGCGGGCAGGCCGCCGTTCATATCCGTTGCCGCGCCGGTGATGCAGATACGGGTAGCGATTACCGGCCGGACAACCGGGTCGTGCAGGTGTTCAAGCAATTGCCGGTCGGTGACGATCAGCGCCGGGTCCGCCAGCGTCAGGGCATGGCGTAACTGTGCGCCGCGAAACTCGGTATTGATGGGCACCAGCACCGCGCCCAGCCAGGCCGCGCCGAACCAGAGTTCTATCAGGTCCATGCTATTGGGCAGGAACGCGATGACCCGGTCTCCTACCTGTACGCCGGCGGCCGCGAGACGTCCGGCGCTGCGTGCGGCAATATCCGGCGCCCCGGCATAAGTGATGGAGCGGGATGCAGATGCTATCAACGTCTTGTCACCGCGGCGCGCCGCCTGGAGGCTGAGTATCCGGGGTAATGTGCGGCTGGCGTAGGGTATTGATCGGGCTTGTTCAGCGCTCATGTGCTCTCCGGATTCAAGTTACCGCCATACTGGACTCAGATTACCGTCATACTGGCGTAAGCCAGTATCCAGTAATTAATCATTTTCCCACCCCATGAAACTAGCAATCCTCAGGTGGACATTCTAATCACAATTTGTGATATTGAATCATCATGAAAAACTATCCCTATGATCAAACGGTCTGGACCAGGTCATGCAGAAGAGTACGGAACCATACGTGTCCTGCATCGTCGTCCAGGTGCTTGTGCCACATCTGGTAGACAGGGACTGGGTGCGAAAATACCGGGTTGGGACAGATCGCAAGATTCATTTGCCTGGCATAGTTGTGTGCCAGCCGTTGCGGCAGGCAGGCAACCAGATCGGTGTTGGCCACTATGCCGGGCATTGCCAGCAGGTGGGATACTTCGGTTACGACCTTGCGCTGCAGGTCCTGTCTCTCCAGTTCCCGCTCGATCATGGGGATGTGCGTGCGCGTCGGCCGCAGGGCAACGTGTTCCAGTTCGAGAAAATCGTCCAGTGACAGGCCGGCATTGACTTTCGGGTGGTCTCTACGGGCTACACAGTAGCTCCGGTCCTGGAAGATCAGTTCCACGTGGTACTGGGGATCGTCAATCCTGACCCAGTCCCAGACCAGGTCAACCGTCCCGGACCGCAGCTCGGGTCGCAGTGTCGCGCCGGGTTCGGGGAGACAGACGACTTCCACCCCCGGTGCGCTGATGTTCAATTCACTGATGATATAGGGCAGGAAGTGCAGTTCGCCGTAGTCGGTCAAGGCGACGGTAAACTGGCGGTGCAGGGACTCGGGCCGGAACTCGAGGTTATTTTCCAGTGTATCGTCTACCAGTTGCAACGATTCCCGGATGGGATCGGCAATCTCCAGGGCTTTTGCCGTCGGCGCTACGCCTTTGGGCGTGCGTATGAATAATTCGTCGCCGTACAGCGCGCGCAGGCTGCTGAGGGCATTACTGATTGCCGGCTGCGATACGCATAACCTCGCGGCTGCGCGGGTGATGTTGCGCTCTCTCATCACCGCGTCAAATACCTTCAGCAGGTTAAGGTTTACGTTACGCATTGCGACTTGGCCGGTAATTTATGGGTGTCCCAAATTTGCCCGTGACTGATTGTGGCCGTATTTTCGTGTATTTTCAACTTGTAGTGCCGGTGTGCTTTGTTTATTCACTGCCTTAGGGCAATATACGCGTTTGGTGATAGTTTCAGGATGGTTGAATGGGTTTTATCGAATCGATCAAGAGAATATTGAACCGCGCGGTTGCGGACTGTTTCGCGGGGTCTGATGCGCCATTCGAGTGCCAGGTGACGCCGTGCCAGGATAAACAGTTTGGTGATTACCAGTCCAACCTGGCGTTCCTGCTGGCAAAGCGGGAGAAGACCAGCCCGCGCGGGATTGCCGAGGCCGTTGTCCAGAGAGTGCGTGCCGATTTCGAGTTCGCTATCGAGGCAGCCGAAACAGCGCGCAGCAGCGCCGGCGACGTTGCCGGGTCGGTGCAGGCCGAACAGGCGCGGCCTGGGGAACGGGGAGATCTCGCTGCAGATGCCAAGGGGACGGATTTCAAATCCGTCCCCCGTCCGGGCGTGGAGAAGGGCGCTCCGGGAGAAAGCGCCGCAGACGGCGCTGGTTCCATGAGCGCGCGGGACTTGATAGAGACCATCGAAATCGCCGGGCCGGGGTTCATAAATATCCGTATTAAAGATACCGCGCTGGCCGGGGAGGTATTGCGTACCCTGGCGGACCCGAGGTGCGGGGTGGGCCGGGTCGCGCAGCCGCAACGGATCGTTGTGGACTATTCCAGCCCCAACCTCGCCAAGGACCTGCACGTGGGCACCATGCGTTCGACGGTTATCGGCGACTCCATTGCCAGGGTACTGGAATTCCTGGGCCATGACGTGCTGCGCCAGAACCATTACGGGGACTGGGGCGCCAATTTCGGTGTACTGGTTGCGATGATAAAACAGGAGTACGGCGCCGGCCTGGACGAACTGCGGGCTGCGCCGCTGGAAGCGGTGGAAGAGTTGTATTCCCGGGGCAGCAGGTTGAAGGCAACCGATGACGATTTTGCCGCCAGGGTCGCCGCTGAAGTAAATAACCTGCAATCCGGCCATCCTGAGTCGGTGGCAGTCTGGGAGGTGCTGATGGAGAAGACCCTGCGCAACTGCCACGGGTTGTACAGGACGTTCAACGTCAGCCTGGATGCGTCCCATGACTGTCCGGAGAGTTTCTATCGGGATGATCTGCCCCGGGTCGTCAGCGAGTTGTACGAACGGGACCTGCTGGTCGATGACAATAATGCCAAATGTGCCTACCTGGACGGGTTCTATAATGTCGACGGTGACCCGCTTCCCACGATCGTGCAGAAAAGCGATGCAGGCTATAACTATTCGACCACCGACCTGGCCGGGATCAGGCACCGGGTCAACCGGCTGGGCGCGCAGCAGATCATTGTCGTGACCGATCGTGGCCAGGAGCTGCATTTCCGCATGCTCCGGGCTTTGGCGCAGAAGGCGGGCTGGTTGCCCGACAGCGTGCAGTTGCGGCATCTTGGCTACGGCGTGATACTGCAGGAGATCACGCAGGACGGGCAGACCAGGAAGGTCAGGTTCAGGACCCGCCGCGGCGGCACGGTCAAGATAAGGGACCTGCTGGCCGAGGGGCGCCGGCGCAGCGAGCGGCTCACCCTGGAGAGAAACCCGGATATCGGTGCGGATGAACTGGATGAGATTGCCGGGAAGCTGACTATCGCCGCGCTCAAGTATGCAGACCTGAAACAGCGCCCGGAATCGGATTACACCTTCAACTGGGACCAGATGCTCGCCAGCCAGGGTAACACGGGCATCTATATACTGTACGGTTACGTCCGTATTGCCAGCCTGTTCGCTAAATCCGGGCTGGCCGCGGAAGAACTGGCGCAAAGCCCGGGCGCGATCGCCCTGACCCATGACCTGGAGCGGGAACTGCTGATGCAGCTTGTCTCATTTCCCGAACTTTTTTCAGGTTATGAAGAGGAATTGACTTCCCACATTATCTGCCACTACCTGTATGAACTGGCGGGTTGTTACAGCCGCTTCTGGAAGGATTGCCCTGTCCTGACGGCGACCGGGAATGTCAGGCGCACCCGCCTGGTATTAAGCCTGGCCGTGGCCCACCGCCTTAAACTGGGCCTGTCCCTGCTGGGCATCGACGTGGTAGAACGTATGTAAGCAAATTTGGGACACCCATGAATTAATAAATATTATTAATTCATGGGTGTCCCAAATTAGGTGCTCGCAGGGGGTGTGCCAGGGAAGGCGCACATCAATCAGGTTTTGTTATTCTCCGCTTAACAGGGACTGTGCTTCGCTGCTGTAGGAGATTCCGTACCTGCTTTTCAAATCCTTGAGCAGGTCCAGTTTTACCTGTTCGGTCCGGTTCCTTTGCCAGTCCTGTAATACCCGGGTTTTGCTTTCGCTGAACGGGATTGGTTCGGCGTCCCGCACATTAAACAGGTAGACCAGGTGGTAGCCGTAGCCGGACCGGACCGGTCCCTGCCAGCTTCCCGTCTGCACGGTGAACAGTGTTGCCGCAAAGTCTTCGCCGAACAGCCTGCCCAGTTGCGAGCGGCTGATGTCGGTGAATTCGTGCGGCAGCATGAATGCATCGCCCAGTGCTGGATTTTCATCGAGTCCTCCAGGGCGGGACAGCAACGCCGTCGCGTCTTTCTCTGCGCTGGTGTTGCGCCGGTCCTGGCTGAAATAGATATGCTTGAAACCCAGCCTGGGTTCCGTGTGGTACAGGTCGGGATGCGCCTCGTACCATTCCATGAGTTCTGCCTCGGTGGGTGGGACCTGTTGCGCCGCGCTCTCGGCCAGCAGGGTCATTTTCTGCACCAGGCGGCGGCGCACAATCGGGTCGCCCTGTTCCAGTCCCAGTGACCTCGCTTCGCGGTAGAACAGTTCTTCAAAGAGGTAGTCTTCGAGCAGGCCATCCAGTTCGTCCGGTGTCGGTTCACGGTCAGCCCGGAGTTGCCAGGAGGCCTTGAGACGTTCTATAACGGTTTTGTCTATGGCAATTTGGTCGTCGGACCGGGTATCCGGTCCGATCAGGGAATACAGGAGGAAAATGAGGACACCTGCCAGGAAAAAATGCACCAGGGGTTCTTGCAGGATCTTTTTGCTCACGAATCTTGTATAAACGGACAGTCAAGGAGATTAATTGATATATTATCCATAAATTACGTAGATAGGAATTGCACTGATGAGCGAACGAGTTGAATTACACGGATTATCCATTGCAAGGGAACTGTATGACCTGGTCTGTGATGAGATCATGCCGGATACCGGTGTCGACCCGGACCGGTTCTGGGCGGACCTGTCCCGCATCGTGGCCGATCTCGGACCCAAGAACCGGGCATTGTTGGACAAGCGTGACGAACTGCAGGCGAAGATCGACGGGTGGCACCAGGCCAACCTGGATTTTCAACCGGAGGAATACAAGGGGTTCCTTGAGGGGATTGGTTATCTTGCGCCGGAAGGCGGATCCTTCAAGGTGACTGTCGCCAATGCCGATGCGGAGATCACCCGCATCGCCGGACCGCAACTGGTGGTGCCCGTGGATAATTCCCGTTACGCCCTGAACGCCGCAAACGCCCGCTGGGGCAGCCTGTATGATGCGTTGTACAGCACCGACGTGATCCCCGAGATAGAAGGCTGCAAACGCGCCGGCCGGTACAATCCCGTGCGCGGCCGCAAGGTCATAGACTACGCGCGCCGCTTCCTGGACCGCGCCACGCCCATGGCCGTGGGCAGCCATGACTACGTGGTGAAGTACAAGGTGAAATCGGGCCAGCTGGTCGGCGTCATGGGCGATGGCAGCGAGCATGGCTTGGGCAAACGTGAGCGGTTTGCCGGTTATACCGGTAACCCGGACGCCCCCGACAGTGTCCTGCTGCGCCATAATGCCATGCATATCGAACTGCGGCTGGGGGAGGGCTACTACATCGGCCGTAACGACCTGGCCGGTGTTTACGATATTCAACTGGAAGCCGCGGTCAGTGCGATCATGGACTGCGAGGATTCGGTCTCGGCAGTGGATGCGCCGGACAAGGTGGCCGTGTACCGGAACTGGCTGGGACTTATGAAGGGCGACCTGACCCGCAAGGTGGAGAAAGACGGCAAGGTCATCGCGCGCACCCTGCACGATGACCGCAAGTACAAGGCGCCGAACGGCAGGACCCTTGTGCTGCCGGGACGGGCCTTGATGCTGCTGCGCAACGTCGGCCTGCACATGTACACCGATGCCGTGACGACGGCTGGCGGCGGGCAGATACCGGAAGGTTTTCTCGATGCCATGGTGACGACGCTGGCGGCCAAGCATGATTTACTGGGCAACGGCAGGTTCAGGAACAGCCGTACCGGCTCCATTTACATCGTCAAACCGAAACTGCACGGCCCGGAAGAGGTGGCTGCCACCGTGGAACTGTTTGAACGGGTGGAGGATGCACTGGGCCTGGACCGGTTGACCATCAAGATCGGGATTATGGATGAGGAACGCAGGACCACGGTTAACCTGAAAGAGTGTATCCGCGCCGCCGAGGACCGGGTGATATTCATCAATACGGGTTTCCTCGACCGCACCGCTGATGAGATTCATACCAGCATGGAGGCCGGCCCCATGCTGCCCAAGGACAGGTTGAAGTCGGCGCGCTGGCTGCTTGCCTATGAAGACTGGAACGTGGATACCGGTATGGTCACCGGCCTGCCCAGGCACGCGCAGATCGGCAAGGGTATGTGGCCCGAACCGGATAACATGGCGGCCATGATGGACGTCAAGGTCAACCATCCCCGCGCCGGGGCGACCAGTGCCTGGGTCCCGTCACCCACCGCGGCCACATTGCATGCCATGCATTACCATCGGATCAACGTGGGCACGCGCCAGCGTGAGTTGATCCGGCTGAGCCGGGTCAATCCGGATGATCTGCTTGCCATCCCCCTGGTCGACAGGCATACGCTCAATGATTTCGAGATCAGGAAAGAACTGGAAAACAACGCTCAGGGCATACTGGGTTACGTGGTGCGCTGGATTGAACAGGGAATAGGGTGCTCCAAGGTGCCTGACGTCAATAACGTCAACCTCATGGAGGATCGGGCTACGCTGCGTATTTCCAGCCAGCATATTGCCAACTGGCTCCACCACGGCATCGTGACCAGGGAGCAGGTGGTCGATGCGTTCACGAAGATGGCGCCCCTGGTGGACTACCAGAACGCCGAAGACCCCTACTACGTCAACATGTCCCCGGACTTTGACCGGAGCATCCCGTTCCAGGCAGCCCTCGACCTGGTCTTCACCGGCCGCGAGGAACCCAACGGCTACACGGAACGGGTGCTGCACGCACGCCGCCGCCAATACAAGGAAGAACAAACCTGATTTGATGTGCGCCTTCCCTGGCGCACCCCCTGCGGGCGTCCTTCGGACGTCCAAATCCGTTCCGGACGGATTTGTGATATGCGCCTTCCCTGGCGCACCCCCTGCGGGCGTCCTTCGGACGTCCACAAATCTGTATGGAACAGATTTGAACAGTCGAGCCTAGCGAGGCTGGCCCCGCAGGGGCGAAGTACAGGACGTACTTTGTAAATCCGTTCCGGACGGATTTGTGAGACACCCATAAATTGGAACCAACCTAATTTGGGACACCCATGAATTAATAAATGTTTTAAATTCATGGGTGTCCCAAATTTCCCTTAAATATATTGCATTGCACAAACAACGGTTATAGACTTGTGTCATTTACTTCTGATGGGATAAACGATGCAGATACAAGACAGAGTTGCCGTCGTTACGGGTGGGGCAAGCGGTATCGGGCGCGCCGTGTCGCTGGAACTGGCTCGCCGGGGTATCATGAAGATTGCCGTAATCGATCAATCCGAACAAACGGATATTGCTGTCGACCAGATCAATAATGAGATTACCCGGGATGTGGCGATAGCGTACTGCGGGGACGTCAGCGATGATGGGTTCCGCACCCGTGTTTACGATGAGGTCTGCGCCAGGTACGGGATTCCCAGTATCTGCATCCCTGCCGCCGGCATTACGCTTGATGCGCTGGCCGTCAAGGTCAACAAGGAAACGGGCAGGGCCGCCATGTACCCCAGGGAAAAATTCCAGCGTGTAGTCAATATCAATCTTATCGCCCCGGTCTACTGGGCCATGGAAATGATTTCACGTATCGCGGAGGACAGGGCGCAGCGCGGGTTGAAAAAGTGGCACCCCGACGAGCATGTGCAGGGGACAGTGATCTTAATCGGATCCGTGTCGTCCCAGGGGGTCAAGGGCCAGATCTCCTACGCAACCACCAAGGCCGGACTGGAGGGCGCGGCGGCGACACTGATGAAGGAAGCGATTTTTTACGGCGTCCGGTGTGGGGTGATCCATCCCGGCTATACCGATACCCCCATGGTGCGGGCGCTGGGTGATGAATATATTGAAAACCACGTCCTGCCGGATACCCAGATCAACAGGTTAATCCGGCCCGATGAGATAGCCGATGCGATCTGTTTCATGATTTCCAACTCGATCGTATCCGGCCAGTTGTGGGCGGACGCCGGCTGGCACCCGTCTGCCTAGAAATATTCGGGATCAGAGTAAGAATACTCAACGGTAAACCGGCGCTGCCTGCTGGCGACTGTACTTTTACTCTGACCCCAAATATCCGAGCGGAGCTTATTCTATGACTAATTGCGGCTCGTCTTCCAGGCCTGCTTCGAATATATCGTCATAACCCTCGGAAGGCGGATTGCCGTCGTGGATCAGGTACCTGCGTTGCTGCAGGTAAGCCTCGCGGGTAAATGAGTAGGGATCGATGGAGGCCTCCTCGACAAATTCCGTTGCCTCCAGCAGGTTTGCCCTGTCGCTGATTAAATTCAGGGCACTGACCGGCAGCAGGAAAATGGAAGAAATATACGCAAACGGATTGGTAAAATAGCTGCCCGGCAGATCCGGGCTGTTGCGCGCAGTGTACGGGCCGAGGAAAGGCAGGTAAAGGTAAGCGCCCGGTTCAACCCCCCATACCGCCAGGGTCTGGCCGAAGTCCTCATCGTTCTCCTTCAGGCCCATATCCGTGGCGACGTCGAATAACCCGCCGAGTCCGACCGTGGAATTGACCACAAAACGGGTCAAATCAGAGAATCCCTGGCCAAGCTTGCCCTGCAGGAACGAGTGCAGGATAACATTCAGGTATTCCAGGTTATCGAAGAAGTTCGTAATCCCGTCACGCAACGGTTCCGGCGTGATTTTTACATAGTTCCGTGCGACCGGGGTCATAATATGCTTGTCCAGTGCGTCATTGAACCTGTAGAAGGACCGGTTGGTATCCTCATACGGGTCCGGGTTGACTTCACCGTCTACGATTTGATTGCCGGCACAGCCCGTAAGTAAGGCTGCTGCCAGTAGTACTGCGAATAAAGAAACCGGACAATCATGTCTGTGTTTATTCATCATTACTGCTGTTCCTCATAGCTCAAAACTGCTTTGCAAGTCAGTTATTTTTCTCCAGCCCGTCAATTTTAGATGAAATGTCTGTAACAAGTCCATTGTATCCTTTTTCCTTGATAACGGCAGCATATTCAGCGCGTTTTAACGACAGGTCGTTCACGCCGTTGGCGCTGACGCTGATAATATACCACTTTCCTTGTTTTTCGTGCAGCAGATAATCCAGGGCCACCGTCTCATCGTCGGGCCGGCGCAGTTCGGTCCTGACCAGTACCCGCCCCCTTCTTAACGGCTCGCGGGAGATTTCATGAAACTCCTCGCCGTCGTAGCCGTTGAAGCGGGACGCATAAGTGGCCGTGCTGAAGCGGCCGAATATCCTGGTGAATTCGGCCTTCTGTTCTGCATCGAGCCGGTCACGGTAGCGGCCCAGTATGACGTCCGTAATTAACGGAATGTCGAAACAGTTGCTGATATACGGCTCCAGCTCCCGGTAACGCCCCCGGTATCCTAACTCTTCAGCCCGCTGCATGACGCTGATCAGCTTACCGTGAAATTCATCCACAGTCGCGCCGGGCCCATCCATTTCTCCAGCACTCGCTACATATGACAGACACAATAGCAACAAAAAATTAAGCAGGTGATGTAATAATCCAGTATTCATTTCGATGTGCGTAGGTAGTTTACCGTAAGAGGGTTTTGGGGGCTGCTGTTTCATTCCACCCTCCCGGATACACCCGCATACTTGCGCTGTTTCCAGTCTGCGCCGCTGCCGGTCCAGCAGCGCCACGCCGAACTCCAGGTCATCAGGAGGTACAGCGCACCGGCGAGGGGTAACCCGGCGCACCAGACAGGATGGATATTATAGTAGCGCAGGGTGGGCAGGAAGCTTGCCGCCATCAGGATAATGCCGGTAACGGCGAGTATCCGGGTAGCGGGGTCGGCATAGAACAGGCCGGCTGCCGGCAGCACAAAGCCTGCGGTGAGCAGGGCGCTGCATACCAGCAGCAGGACGACGGAATAGCGCAATTGGGTATAAGCGGTCCTGGCGACCATGTTCCAGATACCCGACAGCCCGTCGTAACGGCGCCGGCTGCGGGCCGAGTGTGACAACCCTATCCAGGTGGCAAAGCCGGCCTGCCTGAACCGGCGCGCCAGCGCACAATCATCGATCAAGCTGTTTTTTATGGCCTTGAATCCACCTGCTTGCTCCAGTGAAGCGCTGCGCAGCAGGATGCAGCCGCCTGCCGCCGCCGCGACCGCTTTCGAGCCCGTGTTGGACAGGTGAAACGGGTAAAGCAGCTTGAAAAAATAAACGAAGGCCGGCATCAACAGCTTCTCCCAGAAGGAATCCATACGCAGGAACGCGAGTAATGACACCAAGTGCAGGCCGTGCTTCCGCATCCTGGTCTGCAGCGCCGGGATGGTGCCCGGTTCCAGGCGGATATCTGCGTCCAGCAACAGGATGGTTTTCGTCTTCACGAACGCCAGGCCCTGTTGCAAGGCCCATAATTTGCCGCTCCAGCCGGGTTGCAGGGGCTGGCCGTTGATAATTGCCAGGTTTTCAAGATTCATCTCGTCTGCTTGCGCCACGGTTGCATCGGTGGACTGGTCGTCGACGAGAATGATGCGCAGGTTCCGGCCCTGGGAGGTGAGAGAGAGCAGGGTTTCGGCAATGACATCGGCTTCATTCCTGGCCGGGATCAAAACGGTGACGTCGGACAGGTCTGCGCCGGTGTTACCGTCCGCCTCCAGTGTTTCCCTGTTGCGCCAGGGTTGCCAGGGAAGCGCGAGGATACCGGTCCAGAGAATGACTCCCGGTATGACGAGCCAGGCTGGATCCATTAAGCGACTTGTTTGTCTTGGTTGTCTTGTTTATTGCTACGGATTATTACCGGCGCGGGTTTGAGTTCGGCAACCAGTTTGGGTTTCGACAGTGTTGCATCTTCATCGTAGAGTATGGGCAGTTCAGGGGTCATGTCCCCGGAAGTTTTGGGTCCCATCAGGGCTACTTTCAACGCTTTCCACGGACGTTTGACTGCGTCTTCAACCGCGGATGCCTCGTAACCACAGTGCACCATGCAGTTGGCGCATTTCGGATTGCGTCCGTTGCCGTAATTCTGCCATTCCGTTTCTTCCATCAAGGCCTTGAATGTCGGCGCATAACCCTCACCGACCAGCAGGTAACAGGGTTTCTGCCAGCCGAAAACGTTCCGGGTAGGATTGCCCCAGGGGGTGCACTGGTATTGCTGGTTGCCTGCCAGGAAATCCAGGTACAGGGATGACTGGTTAAAACGCCACTTTTTACCAACCCCTGACTTGAAGATGTCCCTGAACAGTTGTTTGCTCTCCTTGCGTTTCAGGAATACGTCCTGGCGCGGCGCCCGTTCGTAACTGTAACCGGGGGATATGGTGACCCCTTCAACGCCAAGTCCCATGGCCATGTCCATGAACTCCGCTACTTCATGGGCCTGTTCGCCCTGGAACAGTGTGCAGTTGATCGTCACCCGGAAGCCTTTGCTCCGGGCCGTTTTAATGACTGAAACACACTTGTCGAAGACACCGGTGCGACAAACGGAGGCGTCATGCCGGTCCCGGTTGCCGTCAAGGTGGATGGAAAAAGTTAGGTAGGGAGAGGGCGAATAGTCATCCATGCGCCGTTCCAGCAGCAAGGCATTGGTGCACAGGTAGACATATTTCTTCCTGGCTGCGAAGCCGCGCACTATTTCCGGCATATCCTGGTGGATCAACGGCTCCCCGCCGGCGATGGAGACGACCGGGGCACCGCACTCGTCGATGGCCTGCATACACTCTTCAACGCTGAGGCGTTTGTCCAGTATCTCCTCAGGATAGTCGATCTTGCCGCAACCGGAGCAGGCCAGGTTGCAACGGAACAGGGGTTCCAGCATCAGCACCAGGGGAAAGCGCTGTTCGCCGCGCAGCTTTTTGCCCAGGATATATTTTGAGATACGGAGTTGTTGGGTTAACGGTACAGCCATGTGCAAGCCTGATTATTCCGGATTATCATTAAAAATATAGCGCTTCAGCGACCTGAAACGCTTTCAACACGGCAGAATACATGACCGGCATGGAAATGTACAGTTGCATCATGCAACTCGGAGTTAACAGACTGGCTTCCGGCGTGCGCCCCCGTCGTCCCTGCCTGTGCCCCCGCCGTCCCTGCGCAAGCAGGGACCCAGTGAAACAATGAGTCGCCCGCCGGGCGACACGATATAATACTGGATGCCGGAGCAAGTCCGGCATGACGAACAGGGGCAGGGGTGACAGCGGTTGCAAGCCGGCGGATTTCTGCTTACAGTACTCGCGATATATTGTTCAAAGGATAAATGCATGTCAGAGCAAATTGAGACGCCCATACTGGATGGGATTGATTCCCCCGATGATTTAAGGCGTCTGCCCGAGGATCAGCTGGAGCCGCTGGCGCAGGAAATGCGGGCGTTCCTGTTGCATTGGGCCAGCAGGAACAGCGGTCACTTCGCCGCCAGCCTGGGCGCGGTCGAGCTGACGCTTGCACTGCATTATATTTTCAATACACCTGACGACCGGCTGGTGTGGGACGTGGGCCACCAGGCCTACGGGCACAAGATCCTCACCGGGCGCCGCGACCGGCTGCATACCATCCGGAAACACGGCGGACTGGCGCCCTTCCCGAAACGTGACGAGAGCCCGTATGATACGTTTGGCGTAGGTCATTCGAGCACGTCCATCAGCGCCGCCCTGGGCATGGCCATCGCGGCCCGGAACACGGGAAGCGGGCGCAAAAGTGTCGCCATCATCGGCGACGGCGGGTTGACGGCCGGCATGGCTTTCGAGGCCCTGAACCATGCCGGTGACGCCGGGGCCGACCTGCTGGTGATATTGAATGACAATAACATGTCCATTTCCCCCAACGTCGGCGCACTGGCCAACCGCTTTGCCCAGGTGCTGTCCGGGAAGTTTTACACCACGGTGCGGGAGCGGGGCAGGAAGGTCCTGTCCCATGTACCGGGTGCCCTGGAGATATCGCGGCGCGCGGAGGAACACCTCAAGGGTATGATCGTTCCGGGGGTATTGTTCGAGGAGTTCGGTTTCAATTATATCGGCCCCGTTGACGGCCACCATCTGCCGACCCTGCTGACGACCATCCGCAACATCAGCCAGTTGGAAGGGCCGCAATTTCTCCATATCATCACCCGCAAAGGCAAGGGCTACGGCCCGGCGGAGGAAGACCCGGTGAAATGGCATGCGGTGAGCAAACCGTTCGACCCGGAGACGGGCAAGGCAGCAACCGGGAAGCCGGCGCAGCCGGCCAAACCGACCTACAGCCAGGTGTTCAGTGACTGGGTGTGCGACATGGCGGCCCGGGACGAGCGCCTGGTGGCGGTGACGCCGGCCATGCGCGAGGGCTCCGGGCTGGTGCGCTTCGAGCAGGAATACCCGGATCGTTATTTCGACGTGGCCATCGCCGAGCAGCACAGTGTAACCGTGGCCGCCGGGATGGCCTGCGACGGCCTGAAACCGGTGGTGGCGATCTATTCTACCTTCCTGCAGCGGGCTTACGACCAGGTGGTGCATGACGTGGTGAACCAGAAACTGCCGGTGCTGTTCGCCATCGACCGGGCCGGCGTGGTCGGCGCAGACGGGCCCACCCATAACGGTTCCTACGATTTCAGTTACCTGCGCTGCCTGCCGCACATGGTGGTGATGGCGCCGGCGGATGAGAACGAGTGCCGGCAGATGTTGTATACGGGGTTTCTGCTGGACCAGCCGGCGGCGGTGCGCTATCCCCGCGGCAGCGGTCCCGGTGCGACGGTTGAGAAAGAGATGACGGCATTACCCCTGGGCAAGGGGGAGGTGCGCCTGCAGGGAGAAAAGATCGCGCTGCTTGCCTTCGGCAGCGCAGTGAAGCCGGCGCTGGAGGCCGGCGCCGAACTGGGCGCGACCGTGGCGAACATGCGGTTTGTGAAACCGCTGGACGGGGAACTGGTCGCCGACCTGGCCGCGTCCCATGATTTGCTGGTTACGGTGGAAGAGAACGTAGTCCAGGGCGGGGCAGGGAGCGCGGTGAACGAATACCTCGCAGAGCAAGGGATAATACAACGGGTGCTCAACTACGGATTGCCGGATCGTCTGCTGCAACACGGTTCCCAGCAGGACATGCTGGAAGATGCGAAACTGACCGCGGCCGGGTTGCTGGAGTTTATCCGGCAGAGGTAGGCGCCACAACCATTCCCGCACAGGCAGGAATCCAATCGTCATACCGACGCAGGCCGGTATCCAGTGGATTCCTGCTTTCGCGGGCATGACGGTCGTCATACCGGCGCAGGCCAGGGTCCAGTGGATTCCTGCTTTCGCGGGCATGACGGTCGTCATACCGGCGCAGGCCGGTATCCAGTAGATTACTGCCCCAGGAAACTGGTATTGAAATGACTCATCAAACGGCGCAGGACGTTTGCGGGTGAGGTGTCGGGGCGGGGCAGTTTACCCGGTGTGCCCGGTCTGATTTTCAGTACTGCGAAGCGCGCGCCGTCTATGTCCTTGCAGGCATACAGTTCCCTGATCACTCCCGGGCCGTTGCCGTCCAGGGCGAGGCCGTAGCCGCAGGCCGCGGCAATATCCGCAAAGCTGACGTTGGCCGAGACCGTGGCCTGTGCCCCGGTCGACTCGTGGACGCCGTTGTCCAGCAGAATATGCGCCAGGTTGTTTTGCCCATAACTGCCGATGGTGGAAAAGTTTCCCATGCGCATGAGAGCGCCGCCGTCCCCGTCGACAACGGTGACCTGCAGGTCCGGCCGCGACAGGGAGACACCCAGGGCAAAGGACGACGCACAGCCCATGGAACCCACCATGTAGACTTGGTTGCTGCGGTCGTCAATGGCGAACAACTCGCGCCCGGTGTAGCCCGTCGTCCCTACCAGGATAGAGTCCTGTACGGGGGTATGGGTGATTATCTCCCTGAGCGCCTGTTCCCGCGTAGTGGAATTCAGCGGTTCCCCGGCAATACTCTCACGCCAGCATTGCACCCCTGTTCGGGAGGGTATCGACTCGCATTTCAACGGATGCGGGGCGATCGCACCCTGGTCCATAAGCAATGCGTACGGTCTTTGCCGCGCGTCAAAATACCGGGTCATCCGTTCCAGCACGGGACCGATGTCCCGCTCTTCCGCCGGAAACGGTTCCCAGGGAATTTCCATCAGGTCGAACAGGTCGCCCGTGATTTTCCCCATCAGTTCATGCTGCGGCTCATCCCTGCTCCCCGGCTTGCCGCGCCGGGTAACAATCAGCAATACGGGAATGGAAAAAGTATGCGCCAGCGACGTCAACGGATTGACCGCGTTGCCCAGTCCCGAATTCTGCATCATGGCCACGGCGCGCTGTCCCCCCACTGCCAGCCCGGCCGCGGCGGCAACCGCATCACCCTCATTGGCGGAAGAAATATAGGACAGATGATCATCGTTGATAATGTAGTTGATAAACGGTGTCAGGTAAGAACACGGCACCCCGGTATACCGGGTAAATCCATGCCCACGGGCCACCTCAATGAATGCTTCAGCATTTATCATTTTTCATCAGGACTCATAGGAGATTCATCCGCAGATTACCGCAGATTATTTTTTATTTTTCTGTAGTTTCGTATCCGGGCTGGTTATATTGCTACCGACTGAACTTAAGAAAAAAATCAAATCAAAATCATCATTTCATCTGCGTTCATCTGCGTCATCTGCGGATAAATCACCTTCCTCAATCCGAGGTAAAATCACCGGCCCTGTCTATATCATTGACGCTGTTCACATCCAGCCAGTGTCCGTTTATGTAGTGCACCGTAATAGTCCGACCCTGCCGGGTCAGGTGGTTGAGCAGGTCGGGCAGGGTCAGTTGATCAAATCCGGCCTGGTTTTCCAGTTCGTCCAGCGCCTGTTCCAGCCAGATTCTCCCTTGCGGCCTGACCCGCATCATCCCCGTCCAGCGGCCGGAGGGTGGGTTTGCCCCCGGGATTATCTCTCCCGCCATGCGTTGCAGACTGACATCCTGCATGAATATCGAGCGGTCGTCGGGCCGGTCACACCAGACATAATCCCGGGAACCGGTTTCGGTCACGTCGGTCAGGGAGTCCACGACGATGACTATTTCACCGTCCCATTCCAGCAGGTCCTGCAGGATGTACGACCTGAACAGGAGGTCCCCGTAGATGATCAGCATATCATCGTTGAACTTGTCCCTGGCGCAGGCCAGTGAATAGAGCTCGCCCGTGCTGTCATAACGGGTATTCAGGCGCATATCGACACCACTCACGTCCAGGGATTCCGACTTGTAACCGGCGACGACCGTGATGTCGTTGACGCCGTATTTTCTGAATTCATCAACCAGTCTCTGCAACAAGGGTTTGCCGCGTATTTTCAGCATTGCCTTGGGCCGGTCTTCGGTCAGTTCGTACAGGTTATTGCCCCGGCTTGCCGCCAGTACCAGTGCGCGGCATTCGCCGGTGTTATCCAGGTAACGTTCCTGCGCGCGCAGTAATTCATCCGCGCCCTGCAGCTTGAAGACGCTGTCCACGTCGGTGATGAGGTCTTCAACGTCAACCAGTGACTGCTGTTCGAAAATTTCCCTGCTTACGTTCTCCATGGTCCTGATGGACGCGCGGATCATGTGGTTGGCCCAGATAACCAGGCTGATCCCGGCTTTCCTGAATACGTCCACGGGGGTGCTGTAATATTTTGTCGGCACGATTACCAGGGGGCAGGCGCCGTCCCATTCCCGGGCGAAGGTAATGATTTCATCCGGGCGTGATTGCCTGCTGTGTATGAGGATGGCGTCGGCACCCGCCGCGCAATAGGCCTCGGCCCGTCTCAGGGCTTCATCCATGCCCCAACCCGCGATCAGTGCCTCCACCCGCGCAATAATACAAAAATCAGGGTCTTGCAGGCTGTCCTTGCCTGCCCTGATCTTGCCGCAAAACTCATTGATATCGGCCAGGGCCTGTTTCTCGCTGTCTATGAAGCTGTTGGTCTTGGGGAATTCCTTATCTTCAATACAGACCCCGGCTATCCCGCGCTGTTCGAGTTTTCTGACCAGGCGCCGCATGTTGTTGAAATTGCCGTAACCGGTATCGCCATCGAGCAGGATCGGGATATCCGTGGCGTCGGACATGAATTCCAGCATGTCGACGACCTGGGTCCAGCTTGCCTCATTACTGTCCCTGACACAGAACTGGGCCGACATGGCCAGGCCGCTCGCCCAGATACCCTTGAACCCTGCCTGCTGCACGAGTTTGGCCGAGATGCCGTTATGGGCTTCCAGGATGAATTCCAGCTCAGGTGAATTGAGCAAGTCGCGTAACTGTCGGCTTTTATTGTTTCTCAAGGTCATTCGTCCGGCGCCTGCCTCCAGTCTATCCGGGGAGGTTTGGGGACGGACTTAAGTCCGTCCCCAAAGCAAAGTCGTCCCCAAAGCAAATTCGTCATTCCGGCGCATGCCGGAATCCGGTCAAAACACTATTCTCATACATTTTCGCCGCGCGTTCCACGTCGGCGGGGAAATCTATCTCGATCCAGGCCTGGCCGGTGATATCCTCGAAGTAGAACAGGTGCGGCGTTTCCATCAGCAGGTCACGGATCACTTCTTCGTAAGGTTCTTCCCTCCGGTTATTATCGAGATAGCTGCGTGCCCGCAAGGCCAGGCGCCTGCACACCGCGGCGTCGAAACGGAAAAAACCCACCGATTCGCCCTGGAAATCCCAGGCTATGCCCGGGTCCGGCCTTTTTCTGAATTCCACCGGTATTGTGCCTGACACGCACAGCTTTACCGGCTCGTCGCCTGGCTCAAATTCCCGATCCAGCAGGAAACAGTTACTGAAATTCGTATTGAACAGGCGGCCCAGGACCTCCGGGTCGTACAGCACGTCGGCATCCATCAGGATGGTGTCTGTCCCGTCGGTCAAGAAATCCCGGGCGCAATGCAGGCTCACGACGCTGCCCGCCGCATAGTCCGGATTGACGACGGTTTCGACGCACGCACGGCTTTCGACCTGTTCCAGCGCCGCATCGATCTGTTCACGGCGGTAGCCGGTAACGATGATTATCCGGTCCGTACCCAGGCCGTCCAGGATTTCCACATGGCGCTGCAGCAGGGATTTGCCGCCGAACTGCAGCAGGCATTTCGGCCGGCCCGCGGCAACCTCCCCCAGGCGCTTGCCGCGGCCCGCGGCGAGGATTATCGCTTTCATGCGCGGCCGGAACGGTACTTGTTCATCAACTGTTGCGTGGACGAGTCATGGGACGTTTGCGTCTCAACGTTTGCCAGTTCCCCCGCGATGCGGCCCGCCAGGGTCTTACCCAGTTCGACCCCCCACTGGTCGAAGGGGTTGATCCCCCAGATGGCGGCTTCGACAAAGGTCTTGTGTTCATACAGGGCCAGCAGCATGCCCAGGGTGTAGGGGTCGAGCCGGTCGTACAGGATGGTGGTGCTGGGCCTGTTGCCGTCGAAGTGCCGGTGGGGTTCGGCGGGATTGGCCTCGCCCCGCATCAGGGCTTCACCCTGAGCCAGGCAGTTGGCGACCAGCAGTTCGTGTTGCCCGCCGGCGTGACGGCTCTCCAGGGGCAGCAGAAAGTCAATGGTTGACAAGCGCGTACCCTGGTGCAGGAACTGGAAAACGGCATGCTGCGAGTTGCTGCCGACGCCGCCCCAGATGACCTGGGAGGTCTTTGCCTCCACCCTGTTGCCGTGCGCGCTGACCGACTTGCCGTTACTCTCCATGACCAGCTGGCTCAGGTACGCCGGCAGTCTTTCCAGCTTTTGATCATAGGGGATAACGGCATGGGCGCCGATGTCACAAAAATTGTTGTGCCAGATACCAATCAGGCCCAGGATGACGGGAATGTTGCCGCTGAATTCGGCTGTCGCGAAGTGTGAATCAAGCGCGTGCGCGCCGGCCAGGAACTGCCTGAAATTATCTTCCCCGATGCTGAGAGCGGCGCTCATGCCGACACAGGACCAGATCGAATAGCGCCCGCCGGTCCAGTCCTCGACCCTGAAGTAACGATCTTTATTGATGCCGAAGCGCTCGACCGCGGCGGCGTTGCCCGACACCGCCAGGAAGTGCCTGCCCGGGTCCTTGCAGCCGTTGTCCCGCAGCCAGGCTTGCGCGCGTTGCGCGTTGCGCAGGGTTTCCTGTGTCGTGAAGGATTTGGAAGCGACGATAAACAGCGTGGTTTCGGGATGCGCGCGCGCCAGGGCGCGCTCTATGTCGAAGGGGTCGATGTTGGCAACGAAGTCGATATGTATCCCGTCCTGGTGATAGTCGGACAGCGCCTCTACCAGAAGGCGCGGCCCCAGGTCAGAGCCGCCGATGCCGATGTTCACCACCCGGGACAGGGGTTTTCCCGTGGCGCCCTCCACCTCTCCGGCGCGTAATCTCTTCACGAACTCGAACATCCTGTCCCGCTCCTGTCGCACTTGGCGGGCAATATCGGAGAATTCATGGTTGTCCCAAATTCCGTGTTCCGCAGGAAGGACGAGTTGCTCGTCGTTCCGGCCTGGTCTTTCTTCACCTTCCGGCACGCGCAACAGGGTATGCAGCGCGGGACGCCGTTCAGTGGTGTTGACCTCGTGACCTGAGAATAAGTCGTCGATCCGGTTGTGCAGGCCGCGCTGTTCGGCCAGGTCCAGCAACAGTGACAGGGTTTCATCGATGATGAGGTTCTTGGAGAAATCGACGAATACCCGTTCCAGACCCAGTGAAAACCGTTGTGCCCGCTCCGGATCCAGGGTAAATTCCTCGCGCAGGTGCAGCTGCGCTACCTGCCGCTGGTGTTCTGCAAGCAGGCGCCAGACCTCTGACTGTTCCGGCGGATTGTTGTTTTGTGCTGCCATAGGGGAAATCCCTGTATTATAGTCACGACTTAAATCTACCATTCAACTGATTATATCGGAACCTGGCCTTAATGGATGATTTTCAAACAAAATCGGGTGAAGCCCGGATATCGGGAGACCTGACCCTGTATTACCGGGAAAGCGGCAAGGGTTTGCCGCATCAGCGGGGTCCGGCCCTTAGTCAGCGGGCCTTTCTGAAGCGCAAGCCATACATCAGGCGCCCGTAGAAGTTGAACCACTTGCGCGCTGCGGAATCCTGGAACGGGTAGTCCGCGCCGAGCTGTCTCGCGGTAACCAGGCCGGTCACGAAACAGGTCTCCTGGCTGTTGATCAAGGTGTGGGCGCCACAGTGCCAGGTGCGCCGCCTGCCCTGGACAAATCGAAACAAGTGGACCAGGAAAGCCACGTGACGCACGTCGTGCACGATGTGCTGAAACCACCATTTCCTGATGATCTTTCCTTCCTCGATACGACTGATCGGATTATAGGTCACCAGGCATGGCTTGTCCGAGCGCTTCGCCCACGGCTGCTGGTTGTGCATGATGTAGGTAATCTCGTAGTTGTCCGGCCTGGCGCCGTACTGCTCGATATGGTTGCTGCGGGTGTCCAGCGCCTTGACCGCGCTGTCCGGGAGAACCGAGGCGTCCGAATGGATGACCGTATGGTTGTGCAATTCGCTCTCGTACCGGATCGAAGACAGCAGGAAGCTCTCCAGCAAGGTCGGTTCGTCCAGGATCATCAGCGTTTGATTCGCGTTGCACGCAAAAACCACATCGTCGAACGTCTCCGTCTCCCCGTTCTCATCCTCTACGACGACATCGGACGGTCCCCGGCGCACTTTCCGGACCGGGCGGTCCAGGTAGATCCTGTCCTCAAAGTCCGCCGACATGGCTTCATAAATACGTCGCGTGCCCCCGCCCCAGGTCTGCATCGGCGTTGCAGTTTCGATATCGAAGAACTCCAGGTAGCGGGAAAACAGGGACGCGGGCATGTCGAACACGTTTGTCGCCATCAAGAAGTTAACGAACATGGGTTTCAGTATCTTGTACCTGAAATCGCCTGAAAACCTGCCGACGTTGAGGACCGTACCCATGCTGACGTAATTGAACGGGTTGAGCGCGTTGAGCAAGCGGGACCTGGACTTGTTGAGCCGGCCAAACCATTTCAGGCGCCTGAGCAGGTTCTGGAATTTCTCAATCTCCGGTTGTAACTGCCTCCTGATGTCGGAGTCGAAATCGTGGGCATAGACGCCGCCGTGATACTTCACGCTGTAGCTGAACCTGGTATCGACCAGGTCGATGCCGTGCTGCCGCATGAACAGGAGAATATGATGGTATACCGAGGGGATGCACGCGGTTACGGAAATATCGAACGGGATTGAGGAGCCGTCGTCCTGCGGCATGTCCACGGTAATGGCGTTGCCGCCGATCCGGGACTGCGCCTCAAACACTCGAAAATCGAAGCGATCGGGGTGACGATGCAGCGCCCAGGCTACCCCGAGACCTGAAACTCCTGCACCGATAATGGCAATTTTTTTGGGCATGGCGGGTCCCCGCTTCATCGCCGAGCTTGCGGCGCATTACCAGTCTTCCCTGGTCAACGATACCCATTGCATCTCCGCCAGGGCCTCGTCGACGTGAGATGATTCCTCGGCGTAAACTGCATCAAGCGACTCTCGCACCCCGTCGTGCCTATGCGCCTGAATGTAATTCTCCAGTGCGTGACGAAAAAGCTCACTTCTCGACATGCCCATGCGTTCAGCCAGTGATTCGGCGATATGGAATAACGAGTCAGGGATGGAAATTGCCGTCTTCATACTTTGAGTATAACTTCAGTTATACCGCTCGGCAACACTTAAGGAACCTCTGATTAAGTCAGAGGTTCCGACGGTACAGGGATGTGCCGTCAAAATCAATGGCTATATGTCATTGATTTTGGGAGCAAAATAAAATCGCATTTTTGTTTTCACTCGCTACATCCTGGTAGCTCGCCGCAAGGCGGCAACAAGTTGTGCAAATCGGCTATCCTGCCGATTTGTGCGTGCTCTGACAAGTCTCGGATGGACTTGATCAGAGCTTCCATTATATAAATACTCCGTTATTCAGTAAGTTATATAATATTATGGCGCCCTGAAGGGTAGAACCTGTTATGTAAGTATTTGATTGAGCCGAATATTATTCATCAGGATTTATTGCATCCCAACCATCGTACCAACATTTTTTTGGCCATTACAAGCGGATTATCTGCCAGGTGTCATTGGACCGGATGACAGCGGTAAAGACTACAGAACAAACCAAGCTTGGTTAGGCGATCTCTGCGGTTAATCTGTCAGCAACGATTTGCGCGGTTCGAATCAATGCATCCAGCAATCCGGTATCTATGTCAAGATCGCCCTCGTATTCCGCCAGATTACGTTTCCGGTGCGCCTGCTCAAGAATACGCCACTGTTCGTTCGCAATATCCAGGGTGTGCTTGAGACACTGGAACACAATGTACCGATTCTCTCCCCTGTACCCCAACCTGCGTAGCGCCGCGTGTGACAACGCATGTGCCGCGTTGTATGCGAGGTCGAACCGTGACTCGATACTAAGCGATTTATCTTTTGCGTCATGGAGTCTGGCAAGACCGGAGCGCATCAACCCGGCCACCTCTCTCTCCGAAGACGGCTCGGCTTTAAGGTGGCCGGTCTTTACCAGGTTGTTTAACTGTTCATGCGGCACCGATTTGTCCCTTGAGCAAGACGATTGGTCCTTCCAGCACGCGTGTCAGGAAAGGGTTGCCGTTTGTACGTCGCTGGTTGAACTCCGTTACCGTGTAAAGGGTGAGGCTGATTTGCCTGCCCAACTCTTTCTCGGCAATTGACAGGTGCGAGTAAAGCGTTTCCAGGGTCAGGTCGTCGGATACGACGAGCAGGTCAATGTCGCTCTGCGCGGTATCGGCCTGCTTCGCCACCGAACCGTAAATGAGGGCGAGGGACATCAGTGCCGCCAATGGTTCGAGCGCTACCCGCACTTGCTCCTGCAGGCCAACGGTCTTGAGGATAATTGAACATAACTCTTTGTATATGGGCGCCTCCTCATTGGCCTGGTAGTGCTTCCGGTTCCCGTATCGCTTTGTCACGACCAGGCCGCTTTGCTCAAGACGAGCCAGATCGCGCTGAACGGCGCCGCGCCCGACATTGGCGAGTTCTATCAATTCAGTAACGTAGAAACTCCTTCCGGGCTGACCGAACAACAAACCAAGCAGTCGTTGCTGGGTTGTGGTGAACAACGCATCCGCCATGGACTGTGAATAGGTGCCCGACTTGTCCGCTTTGGCAAGGGCCAGAGGCTGATTGAAGGAAAGACTCATACCCATAGAGGGTACTTTAGACCCCTTTTTGGGGATGGTCAAGCTTTACATTATACCGTTCCGCTATGCTTGAGCCATGAAGACCCTGAGCGCCGTCACCAGTTTCTCGGCGGTTTCCTTGGCCAGAAAATGTCCACAGTCCTCGAATTCATGTAGTTCGAAGTCAAAAAAAGCGCCCTGAAGAGGATTCGAACCTCTGGCCTTCCGCTTAGGAGGCGGACGCTCTATCCGTCTGAGCTATCAGGGCGTGGCTATACGGTTTACCCGAAATCCTGGCTCGGCGACCTGCCAGGGTGTCATTATAGAGTTTAGCAGCAGCTAAATAAATCGTGCAGGTTTGAAACCTCAAAAGATATCCCGATATTCCTGGTCGCAGCACATATATATGTAACGGGAATGTATTGATAATACCGGAGAATTTACACTATACTGCACTCGTTGCGATTGACGATAAATTGCCGGCGCCATTCCTGTCGAAACGATTGGACGGGGTAGCTGTCGTGATGGGGCTCTGTCTTGATGCACAAATATTCCATTATTATTCCCGCTTTGAATGAGGCGGATTATCTCGGCGCAAACCTGGAGCGTCTTCAGGCCGCTCGCGGCAGGGGCCATGAGGTGATTCTTGTTGACGGCGGCAGCACGGATGAGACTTGCAGGATCGCGGCAGGGAGGGTCGATTACGTTCTGGAATGCACCCCGGGCCGGGCCGGGCAGATGAACCGCGGTGCGCAGATTGCCCGAGGCGACATCTTCGTCTTTCTCCATGCCGATACCCTGCTGCATGACGAATTTGACAGGATCCTGGATACGCACCCCGTGTCTGAGGACACCTGGGGGCGCTTTGATATCAGGTTGTCCGGCAACCATTTCATGTTCCGCTTTATAGAGATTTTTATGAATGCCCGTTCCCGGCTTACCGGTATTGCGACAGGCGACCAGGCTATCTTTACCGGCCGGCGTATTTTCCGGCAGGTGAACGGTTATGCGGATATCCCGTTGATGGAAGACGTGGAAATGTCTTCAAGGTTGAAACAAATCTCTGCGCCTGCCTGTATCGGACAAAAGGTGACCAGTTCGTCCCGGCGCTGGGAAAAACACGGTATTGCCAGGACAACCCTGCTCTATTGGAAATTAAGGTTCTGTTATGGAATCGGATTCGACCCGCGCGAACTCGTCAAGCAGTATTATTAAAACTGAAGCAGTATTGCTCGTTTTCACTAAAACGCCCGTCCCGGGACGCGTGAAAACCCGCCTTCTGGCTGTTATGGGACCCGAACAGGCTGCCGCAATTACGGTTGATTTGTTACGACGGACCCTAGACGTTGCCCGCCGCTCCTGTGTCAGGGATATCGAGTTATGGTGTACGCCGACTGCGCGGCATCCCACCCTGGTTGAGCTTGGGGAAAATTTTTCCGTGGCGCTGCAAACCCAGACTGGCGCCGACCTGGGTGAGCGCATGTATTCCGCTATGGAGCAGGCCCTGGACAGTTACCGCCATGTCATGCTGGCCGGTGCCGATTGCATTGACCTGGCCGTTGCGGATATTGATCTTGCCCGGGAAAAACTGGCGCAGGGATACGATGTTGTCCTGGGTCCGTCCCTGGACGGCGGCTATCACCTGATCGGGTTGAGCAGGTTATACCGGGAATTGTTTATGGGTATTGAGTGGGGGACGGACTCTGTATTGCGGGAAACCCGGAAGCGTGTTGCGCAATTGGACTTAAAGCTGTACGAACTGCCCGGACGGCGCGACCTCGACCGTCCCGAGGACCTGGACTATCTGGGTGACGGGATAAATGAGGTCTGACCCCATTTTTACATTTATCAGTTCGCCTTTTCTTCCTCGGGGCCGTATTGCCTGATCAATTTCCGCGCAAGTTTTTCCGCTTCTTCCAGTTCCGCCGGCGCCAGGTTCTCCCTGGCCGCCGCTATTGCGCCTATCGATTTCTTGTGCTCGTGCTCTGCGCCCACCCGATACCAGGCATACGCGTACTCATAGTCTCTCGGCACACCCCGGCCTTTCATATAAAGCTCTGCCAGCCTGTACTGGGCTTGCTTGACGCGTTGTTCCGCCGCCTTACGGAACCATTTCGCCGCGTCCTCGTAGTTTTGCCCGACGCCATTCCCGCGTAAATACATCATGCCAACGTAATATTGGGCAAGACCGTGTTCCGAGGTTTCCGCGAGCGAACGCATGGTGTTGTAGGCCTGTTCATACTCACCTCTGGCATAGGCGTAAACACCGTCGTTAAAATCGGCAAGCGCCGGGGTAACCGGCAAACACACCAGGGTAATCAGCAGGTAAAGTTTTTTCATGGGCGTCATTATACAGAACTTAATTTGGGACACCCATAAATTTAGATTTATAGAACTTAATTTGGGACACCCATAAATTTAGATTTATTGAAAATTCATGGGTGTCCCAAATTGAGATATGTTGAAAATTCATGGGTGTCCCAAATTAAGATTTACATGCCCAGTTCTGAGAGGAGGGTGGCGATGGAACGGGCGGATTGTCCCGGCGCCATCAGGTGGACGCCGGCTATGCCGTCTATCTTCTGCATGGCCTCGATCAATTCGATACAGATGCGCCGGCCTTCCTGTTTCGGATCGGTGCTGTCTTCCAGGCGCTGTACCAGGGAATCCGGGACAGCCACTCCCCAGAGGTTTTCGCGCATCCACCCGGCGGAGCGGGCAGAGGCTACGGGCCCCAGTCCGATGAGAATTTTTGCCCTGTCGAGCAAACCCCATTCCCCCATTCCCCCGATGTATGCCTCGATCAGGTCAATGTCGTAGCACAACTGGGTCTGTATGAAGCGGGCGCCTGCATCTATCTTCTTGGTGATGACGGGCGGCGCTCCCTTGTCACCGAGTCGCTGCGGCAGGTCTGCCGAACCGATGTGGAACTGTGGGGGAGGGTCAATTGCACGGCCGTTCGGAAGTGCGCCTTTCTCACACATATCCCGGGCGAGGGCGATCAAGGCGGTGCTGTCAATATCATGAACCGCTTTTGCATCGGGTTGATCGCCTTTGGCCGGGTCATCTCCCGTCAGCAGCAACAGGTTGGAGACGCCGAATGCCGCACAACCGACCAGGTCGGCGCAGAGCGCGATCCGGTTACGGTCGCGGCAAGTCAGTTGCAGCACCGGTTCCATATCATTGACGGCAAGCAGGGTGGCGGCAGCAACACTCGACATGCTGGTCTTCGCTGCTGCGCCGTCGGTAACGTTAATCGCTTCGACCCGGCTCTTGAGTAAATCTGCCTCCTCCAGCAGGCTGTCGGCTGCGGCCGCCAGCGGCGGCACCAGTTCCGCGGTAAAACAGAATTTCCCTGCATTAAGGGAGTTTTCAAGCTGGTTCAATGTTGTCTCCTGTTTTTCTCATGGCTGGAGTAATGTGCGGGCCAGTATATTGTGGACGGCTTCCGGTTGTTCGGACAGCATCATGTGGCCGCAATCCGGCAGGGTCTCCACCTGCACGTCAGCAAGTGCGGTGATGAGGTCGGCTGCCTGTGCCGGCGGCGTCATCCTGTCTTCTTCGCCCAGGACAAGGGTTGCCGGCGCGCTGATATTCCCTGCCGCCCTGATGCCGTTGTCATATTCGTTACAGGCCGTGAGGTCGGCATACAGAACATTTTCCAGGGACCGTTCAAGTAAACGCATGTTGCTGTTGAGTATATTGATCCCCGCAACCGGGTTACCGCCCAGTTGCGACGTATATGCATGGGAATACAACATGATCATGTCAACCGCGCTGTGGTCATTTGCCCGTGCGGCGTCAAGCAGGGGATGCGCTACCGTCATGGGCAGCGCGGCGCCCAGCAAAACGATATTGCTGATCCTTACCTGTGCTTGGTACGCGGCTTCCAGGGCCACCAGCGCACCCATGCTATGGCCGACCAGCGCGGTCTGTTCAATTCCCAGGGTACCGATAAATTCAAGCAACCAGCGCGCACCAGCTTCAATGGATGGCAGCGGCTCGCCCCCTGAACGACGGTGACCCGGCAGGTCGACGGCGATGGAATTGATTTTGTGCCTGGCGAAGTAACGGTTGAACAGGGTCCAGACCGTATGGTCGAGGCCGGCGCCATGTACGAAGACAATATTTGCCAAAGCGGGGTCGAAATCTTCCCTGCCGGTGGCGGCGAAGGCGCTCTGATTGTTCAGTTTAAATTCCATCTATTTCTGTGAGCGATACAATGCTCGCTCAAGATCGTTGATCAAATCTTCCGGGTCCTCCAGTCCGACGGACAACCTGACGAGTCCCTGGGTGACGCCGGCTTGTGTCAAGGCGTCGTCGTCCATGCGGCTGTGGGTGGTTGAGGCCGGGTGTATCACCAGGGATTTGGCGTCGCCTACGTTTGCGAGGTGGGAAAAAACCTTCAGGGACTCGATGAATTTACGGCCAGCGTCGCGCCCACCCTTCAGTTCAAAACTGAACACCGACCCGCAGCCCCGGGGCAACAGTTTCTGCGCCAGCCCGTAATCACGGTGTGCGGGCAGTTCCGGGTAGGTGACGTATTCGACGGCCTCGTTATTATTGAGGCACTCAACGGTTTTTCTCGTGTTGGCCACGTGTTTATCCATTCTCAGCGCAAGCGTCTCGACCCCCTGCAGGATATAGAAGGCATTGCCGGGGCTCAGGGCGGCGCCGAAGTCCCGCAGTCCCTCGCGCCGCGCCCGGTGCAGGAAGGCGTCGGGGCCGAAATCCTCGGCAAAATCGATGTCAAGTATCCCGGCACTGGGTTCGGTAAGCGTCGTGAATTTACCGGAAGCATCCCAGTCAAAGCGGCCGGAATCCACGATGATACCGCCGATGGCAACACCGTGGCCGCCGATAAACTTGGTGAGGGAGTGGACTACGATATCCGCGCCGTGGTCGAAGGGTTTCAGCAGGTAGGGCGTGGTCAGGGTTGAATCCAGCATCAGCGGTATTTGCGCGTCATGGGCAATCCCGGCAATGGTCTCGATATCGAGTACTTCGCAGCGCGGGTTGCCTATGGTTTCGGCATAAACCATGCGGGTTTCGGGCCGTATGGCCTGCCTGAACGCTTCGGGTTCGCCCGGGTCCACGAAAGTTGTGGTGATGCCGAAACGGGACAGGGTGTAGGTAAACAGGTTGTGGGTGCCGCCGTACAGGGCATGGGATGACACGATATGGCTGCCGCCGTCCATGAGCGTGCATATCGCCAGGTGGATCGCAGCCATGCCGCTTGCCGTCGCCACGGCGCCGGTGCCGCCTTCCAGCCCGGCAACGCGTTCTTCCAGTACGGCCACGGTCGGGTTGGAGATACGCGAATACACGTGTCCTGAGCGGGCCAGGTCAAACATGGAGGATGCCTGGTCCGTTTCCCTGAAAACAAACGACGTGGTCTGGTAGATGGGTGCGGCGCGCGCGCCGGTGACGGGGTCGGGCCGTTGCCCGCCGTGCAGGCTGATGGTATCAAAGCCGGGATACTTCATGACAATTACGAATTACGAATTAGGAATTAGGAATGACAATTCAGCATTGTATCTGCTACTACCCCCAATTCCTAATTCCTAATTCCTAATTCCTAATTCCTAATTCCTAATTCGTAATTCGTAATTCGTAATTCGTAATTCGTAATTCGTAATTCGTAATTCGTAATTCGTAATTCTCAATTATACTATTGTCATGGCACAACAGGACATTCTTAATACGGCGCAGCACTGGCTGGACGAGGGTCGTGACATCGCCCTCGCTACCGTGATTGAAACCTGGGGTTCGGCGCCGTGTCCCAGCGGCAGTCACCTGGTGGTGGACGCGCAAACCAACTTCATCGGCTCCGTTTCCGGTGGCTGTGTGGAAACTGCCGTCATCGGTGAGGCGCAGGAAGTGATAAAAACCGGACAGCCGGTTGTGCTGGAATACGGTGTGACCAACGAGATGGCCTGGGAGGTCGGACTGGCTTGCGGCGGTCGGATCAAGGTGTATGTGGAACCCCTGGTACACGCTTGACGGCATGCATACTTCATTACTGCAGGAGATCAATAACTGCCGTTCGGCAAACAGGCCCTGCGTGTTATTCAGGAACCTGGACAACCATGAAAGCTTCGTGCTGGAACCCGGCCTGCACGTGGATGAAGAAGAAGCGGAACTGCACGAGCTTGCCATGCAGGCCCTGGCTGCAGACCAGTGTTTTCAGCGCGATCTCTATGGGCAGAACTATTTTATCCAGCCGTTCAACAGCGCGCTGCACCTGATCATCATCGGCGCCGTGCACGTGGGTCAGCACCTTGCAGGCCACGCGCGGTCCTGTGGTTATGACGTTACCGTGGTCGATCCCAGGCAGGCGTTCGCCAGCGAGGCGCGCTTCCCCGGGGTGACGCTGAACCGGGACTGGCCCGATTTTGCCCTGGAGACGTTGGCGCCGGATACCCGCACCGCACTGGTTACCCTGACCCATGATCCGAAGCTGGATGACCCGGCCCTGCAGGTGGCCCTGCGTTCCCCGGTTTTTTATATCGGCGCCCTGGGCAGCAGAAAGACCCAGGCCGCCAGGGTGAAACGGCTGCAGGAAGCAGGTTTCACGGAGACTGAGATCGCCCGCATCAAAGCGCCGGTGGGTCTCGATATCGGGGCGCGCTCTCCCGCTGAAATTGCAGTGTCAATCATGGCCGAGATCACGGCCACGCTGCGTAGAAGATGATTCATCCGCAGATTACGCAGATTAACGCAGATGTAATAAAATTATTGATAACAGAATAAGTTATCGATAACTAAAAAACTCCACAAGTTTATTAATTTTTATATTTTTATCTGCGGTAATCTGCGTAATCTGCGGATAAATCACGCTTTTTTATTTCTTATCAGACGGTTGGTATAGAACAGCAACAGCAGGGCCGTTGCCAAGTTGCCGGAGACGGCGGCTATGCCGGCGCCGACCAGGCCAATTTCCTGTAGCAGCAGGACCAAAACCGATATATGCAGGATGGTCGTGACTATCCTGACATTCATGGATATATCGGGACGGCCTATGGAATACAGGGCCGGGTCCAGGGCAAACGTGGTCATCATGATGGCGGCGGCAAACATGAGCAGGATGAGCACATCGTAAGCATTGATGTACTCTGCGCCGAAAGTCAGGCTTAACAGGGATTGGCCAAACACGAAAACCACCAGCAGGATAACGCCTGCGATGGCTCCCGCAACCAGCGCAGAGTGGGTGACGACGCTCCACAGGCGGCGGTAATCCTTGTTGACCGCAATTTTTGCCATTTCCGGGTAAACCGTTTCGTTAAACAGTTGTGCGGGTTTGAGCAGCACGGTCGAGGCTTCCTGGGCAATCTTGAAAAGTCCGGCGCCCACCGGTCCCATCAGGAAGCCGACGATCAGGGTCGCGATGTGCGCGGTTGAAGCATACAGGGTTCGATGGACATGGGAAGTCCAGATGAATGACAGTATCCCCTCGTGGGGACGAATCAAGTGTTTGAGTTCGAGGTTCATACCTTTGCTCAAACCCCGGTGCCTGAATTCACGCCAGCCGAACCAGACGGTACCGAGACACTGCACCGCGCCGGCGGCAAACCAGAACAACAGGAACGCGCTGACATGCTGGTAAAAGAGATATGCAAGACAAGCGCCGACCAGGCGGATAGTCGGGACGACCATCAGCATGACGGCTATCAGGTCGAAGCGGTCGAACAGGCGCAGCAGGCCCAGGGGGGTTGCCTTGAAGTTGAACAGGATCATGATGCAATAGACGGATGCCACCGGGACCAGTTCCGGCGTTACGCCGAATGACGGGCCGACGATGGGAATGACCAGGATGCCCACCAACGCGCCGGCAACGCAAAAGCCGATATCCAGCAGCATCGTAAATTTGACCAGTTTCTGAAAATCTCCCTCTTTATTGCTTTCCAGGCATATGGCGCCGTACCTGACTACGCACTGCGAGGTCTTCAGCGTGACAAAATCACGCACTGCGACGGCATAAGCATGGATGAGTATGAGCACGCCGAAGTTATGCGCGCCGAGGGCGCGGGTGGCCAGGGCAAGGTAGAGCAATCCGACCAGGGCCGTATACACCTTGCCCGCAGTCAGCATGGCGGAATTCTTGAACACCCGGCGAAACAGGCCGTCGTCTACTACTTGTTCAGCGCTGGAAGACACTGACTAATCCTGGAATATTTCCGACCATCCCGTCGCCATTCCTGCACAAGCAGGAATCCAATATGTTTACGTATGGATTCCGGCTTACGCCGGAATGACGTGCTGAAGTCTGAGTTCATGCTCGTCCGTCTATGGCTGGAGATTGGTTACTGAAGTCAGCAGGTGTCAGGTCATACACTTGCAGACAACGCGGTAAACGCCCTACAAATTTTATCGATCTGTTCATCGGTATGCGCGGCGCTGACGCTGATGCGTACCAGTGATTTACCTGCCGGCGTGGCCGGGGGGAAGACCAGGTTGACGTAGATGCCATGTTCGTGCAGGCCGCGCCACAGCGCCAGGGCCTGCTCACGGGTGTCCAGCATGGCTGCGATCACCGGGCAGGGCTCGGGTCCCAGTTCATAACCCGCATCAAGCAGGTGCCGGTACAGGCGGCGTGCGTGGCGCCAGAGCCGGGCGCGCAGGTCGGCGCCGTTTTCCACCCGTTTCAGCGCCTCGCGGGTGGACGCGATCACTGCGGGGCAGGGTGAGGCGGTGAAGATATAAGGCCGGCTCGCATAACGGATGAAGTCAATCTGCGGGTGATTGCTGACACAGTAGCCTCCCGTGCTGGCCAGGCTCTTACTGAAGGTGCCGACGATAAAATCCGATTCGTTTATGACACCGGCCTCTTCGACCAGCCCTCTGCCTCTCTCCCCCAGGACCCCGAGGGAATGGGCCTCATCGACCAGTAACAGCGCGCCGAAGGTGTTTTTTACCTCGATAATTTCCTTGATGCGCGCCCTGTCACCCAGCATACTGTAGATACCTTCGATAATGACCAGGGTGTTGGCTGCGCGCTGTCCCAGCCGTTTCAGGCGTTTGTACAGGTCGTCCGGGTTGTTATGCCGGAACAGCACGATATCGGCGCCGCTCAGCCGGCAACCGTCGTAGATGCTGGCATGGCTGTCGGCGTCTATCAGGATCGTGTCGTCGTTATTCGTCAAGCCGGATATCACCGCCAGGTTTGCCTGGTAGCCGGTGGTGAATACCATGGCTTTGTCGCATTCGTAAAATGCCGCGATTTCCTGTTCCAGCGCGCGATGCCCGGCGAAGCTGCCGTTGGCCATTCTCGAACCGGTTGTTCCCGTACCCAGTTCATCCAGCGCCGCATGGGCCGCGTCCAGGCACTGTTTATCGAAGGTGAGACCCAGGTAATTGTTGGTGCCGGCCAGGATCGTCCTCCTGCCGTTAATGCGCGCCTCCGTCGGGGAATAGATTTCTTCAATGGGCGCGCCGAAAGGGTCGACACCCTGCGCCAGCAGGTCATGCCGATCTTGTGCAAGGGACTGGAATTTGGCAAACAGGCTCATGTTTGGGAACCTCTGATTAAGTCAGAGGTTCCTACGATACATGGACGTATCGTCAAAATCAATGACTATATGTCATTGATTTTGGGAGCAAAACAAAAAGCACATTTTTTGTTTTGCGCATTCTGAACAAGTCCTGGACGGACTTGTTCAGAGTTTCCGTAGATCCCTATGATGAGTTGATTACGGAGTGTACCCTGGTAGCCAGGTCCTTAACGGTATGGACGTCCGCGAGCAGGTTGACCGGCAGCGATATGTCAAATTCATCTTCCATATCCATCAGCAGGTCCAGCACCTTGAATGAATCCAGTCCCAACTCCGTGACCAGGTTGGAATCTTCGTTCAACTCGACGCCGGACGGGGCCAGTCCGGACAGTTCAGTGTTAACCTTTGCCAGTATTTCCTCATAACTTACAGACATACATCGTTCTCCATTATATATCCAGATGACGGGTTCTTGTGGGTGTGACTCAAAGTGTGGTCAAACTCCTTACTGTCATTCCTGCGCAGGCAGGAATCCAGTCGATTAACTTGTTGCTTGCGCCTGCCCCTACATGTTGTAAGCGGGGGACACATTATAAGGTGTCCCTTCGGGACGTTTTTTCACTGGATTCCTGCTCCCTGCTTCCGCAGGGACAAGCTTCACAGGAATGCCTGCCCCGGCATGTCGTTAGCCGGGGACGAACGAGAGACATCAATTTTGGTTCTGGCTTGGCCAGGTCAGGATAGATGTACTGATTTTGACCACACTTTGAATCACCCCCGGTTCTTGTATTGCTATTATATAACTGTGTCGATGACATCTGCCAAATGAATGTTCGGCCGCCATCCCAGTGCGTTCGTTAAAGGTGTGTTATCGCATACCCAGTCCTTGTGGGTAATCTCATTCACCTTACCGGGAGTGAGCATTGCAGGATAACGGAATACCCGCGCCAGCAGCAGGTTGATATGGGCCATACCTTTCAGTAACATCACGGGGACCCGGATATGGATCAGCGGGCGCTTCCAGGTGTCGCGCCCGATAGCCATGATGTCCGCCCACCGGTAACCCGCGCGGGTGCCGTCATCCAGTTCGAACAGGCCGTGCACTTCCCTTGCCTGCAGCCATTTCAGAATGGCGCTGACCAGGTCATCAATGTGGATAAGGCTTATCCTGGCACCGGGTATCCCCGGCCCCAGCAAAATACCCCGTCGCATCAGCCGGAACATGGGACGCATTTCCTTATCGCCGGGACCGTATACTGCGGTCGGGCGGTAAATGGTCCGAGATAATCCGCGGTAGCTGTCCGACATCAGCAGTGCCTCGGCCATCGATTTGCTGCGCGCATACCAGGAGTAGTCCGGGCACCTGGCGGCGATTGATGAAATGAGCAGAAACCTGGCTGTTGGTGAATTTTTCCGGACTGCAGCCAGCAGGTTTTCAGTTCCCCTGAGGTTGACTTCCAGGAAGCCCTCCAGTGAATTGCCCCTGACCGCGCCGGCGCAGTGTATGACGGAAGTACACCCCTCGACCAGTTCAGCCAGTGCGGTTTGATTGTTCAGGTCGCCGTTGATCCAGGTTACCAACCCGGAATCGGGCCTGTCGCGGCGGGTCAATGCCCGGACCGGATATCCTGATTTGTCAAGTGCGGCGAGAAGGTTTGACCCGAGAAAGCCTGTGGCTCCTGTCAGCGCCACCTGCTCCGTCATGGTCACAGCCCGCATTTCTTACCAGATAATGCACCCTCACTTGTCTTTTTGCCGTCAGCGGGCACGTGCTTCCTCAACCGTAGCTACTGCTATGCTTTCGGTCGCAGGCACCCGCTGACAGCAAAAATCCTATGTGATCTTTGCATCATCTGGTAAGAAATGCGGGCTAAACAGATTACGCGGTTTCAGCTTGTGATGTGATGGCCTGAGCCAGGTCTACCCTGTCTGTAAAGCCCTTGCGTGCGGCAACGCGGGACAACTTGCCTGATGAAGTACGCGGCAAGGTATGCGGCGCGACCAGGTCAACGTAGCAGTAAATTCCAAAACCCTCGTACACTTTCCTCTGCAGGTGCTTGATTAACGATTGCCTGGCCGTGGCTTCCGTAAGGCGGCATTCAACCACCAGCACTACGATCTGCCGGCCGTCGTCGGCTTCGATATCAAATGCCGAGGATTCGCCCATCCTGATTTCGTCCAGGTCCTCCGCTATCTCTTCCAGGTCCTGGGCGCGGATGTTCCTGCCGTTAACGATGATGATGTCTTTGCGCCGTCCCGTCAGGTAGAGGTTTTGCTCGAACAGGTACCCCAGGTCACCGGTATCCAGCCAGCCGTTTTCCAGTATCACCCGGTCGGTTGATTCCTGGTCGTTCAGGTAACCGTTCATCAGGCTGGGGCCTTTTACCAGCACCCTGCCGACGCGCAGGTCGGACAATATATCCCCGTCGTTGTCAACAATCCTGATCTCGTGATCAGGCAGGGCGCGACCGCAATTAACGATTTCATTCACCTTGCGGCTATCGGACTGTACGCGCACGGCAATGCCGCGCTCGGCCATGGTCAGCGCGTCCACGGACATGACGTCCAGGCCGCGGTCCAGTTCCGAGAACGTCGCGGCAAG
Organism: Gammaproteobacteria bacterium; assembly: GCA_965116495.1. Classification (GTDB taxonomy): domain Bacteria; phylum Pseudomonadota; class Gammaproteobacteria; order Eutrophobiales; family Eutrophobiaceae; genus JAAXHV01. The sequence goes on from OZ220696.1 coordinate 3,745,962, forward strand.
CGATGCCTCGGCCAGACCGTAACAGGGCAGGAAAGCATTGGAGTTAAACCCGGTTTCAGCCATGGTTGCCGCAAACGCCTCGAATGTGCTGGAACGCAGCATCTCTGCGCCGATGCCGGCAATGCGCCAGCAACCCAGGTCAAGCTGCTGCAGGTCTGCGCTGCGAATTCTACGGGTGCAAAGTTCGTAACCGAACGGCGGCGAGAAGGCGATGGTGCAACGGTTCCTGCTGATCAGGCGCAGCCATTGCAAGGGCCGAATGGCAAAATCCCGTGTGCGCAGGTAATCCACCGACAACTGGGAGGCGATGGGACCCAGGACGAAACCGACCAGCCCCATGTCATGGTAGAACGGCAACCAGGATGCGCAACGATCGCCGTTATGTACTTTCAGCCCGCTTCTTGTTATCCCCTGCAGGTTACTCATTACCGCCTTGCCGGTAATGATTACCCCCTGCGGGGCGCGGGTGCTGCCGGAAGTAAATTGCAGGTAGGCCGGTTCCTCAGGCCTGCTTGGCTCGAGAGAACGACCTGACGGGGTAATGTCAGACAGTTGTTCCGGTGTGCCAATCCATTCGAGTTCATCGTTATCCACGGCTGCTTCTTCAAGGAAGCTGATGAACTCTTTGTGGGCGATGGCCACCTTTGCCTTGCCGCCGGTCAGCAAGCCTTTGAGTTGTTGCACGTAAACTGCATGGCTGCCGAGGTTCAGGGGGATCGGCATGGCGAACGGGACAAGCCCGATATACTGGCAGGCAAAGAACAGTACGATGAAATCGGGGTGAGTATCGGCGACGAGCGCGATATGATCGCCGCGTTTAAGATTCAGGCTGAGAAGACGGCGAGCCGCGAGCCTGGCTTGCTGCTGCAGATCGGGGTAAGGCAGGACGACGCTGAGCCTGCCCCGTGCATCATAAAAATTACACCCGGTAATACCTGCGGCTGCGTAGTCAAGCGCTTCAGACAGACAGGAGAAGCCGGCTAGATTTTGCGCTAGAGTATTATCAGTGGTCGTCGCTTCTCGATTCACGATGAATAATCCCCCGTATCGTTCTTTTTAATGCCTGTTGACAACGACAGATTTTTTTTTGGCCTATCACAAGGTCCTTCCGCAAGCATAGGATACCTAACCTGTTATTTCCAAATGTGAATTATAATCATAAAATACGCCCATTGTATATCTTTACATAGGCCAGGGTGACAAATATTACACAACCTGTAGAAAACTTCCATCTTTTTTTAACGCATGTGTTACTCAGGCCGGCCACGACGACCTGAGTTCATCCCGCAGTTGATTGAAGACCGTGCTGTCAACCTCGTTATTATGCCCCAGGTCCGGCGGTCCGGGCCAGCCGGAATCGGTGAATTCCACCTGCGCATAATGACGTATTGCCGCATAACGCGGAATTACGTGAAAATGGACGTGGGGATCAACCATCATCAACATCAGGTAGTTCAGTTTATCATACTGAAAAAGGTGCGATAATACCGTGTCGATATCATGTGTAACCCGGGCCAGTTCAGTGAACGCAGCCTGGCTGAGTTGCGAAAATGCCATTACCGGTTCGCGGGCAACCAGAACCAGGGCGCCCAGTGTTACTTGAGCGGGTCGCAGCAATACCAACCAGGTGGAATACGTATGGATAGTCGTTTCAGGCGCCCCGAATTTCAACATGGTATCGTTCAGGGTGTTGAAAGACATATCTGGATTCCCCGATTATTATGATAAGGCCTTGTATAGTAAACGATGATTCACAAGAGATCAAAGTTCTTTTCGGGGATGAAGCAAACCCTCCACAGGTGGAATTAACAGGAGCCGCTGTCGAGAATGAAACGTAAGCCGATTGACGAAATACGGGTGGTGCCGGTGAGTAACAGGCGTCAGTTGAATGCGTTTATTCGCTTGCCCTGGCGCCTGTATGCGCAGGACTCCCTGTGGGTGCCGCCATTGAAACTCGAACGCCGGTTGCATTTGTCCTCCCTGAACCCTTATTTTGCCCATGGCCGCTGGCAGGGCTGGGTCGCCTGGCAGGGGGACCGGCCGGCAGGCCGTATCAGTGCCCAGGTTGATGAATTGCACCGCCGCCGTTACGGCGAGCAATCCGGCCATTTCGGCTTCCTGGAGTGTGAAAACAACCCGGATGTGATGCGCGCGCTGGTAGCGGAAAGCGAGCGGTGGCTGGCGCAGAACCAGACCGAGGTGGTTACGGGCCCGTTCAATTTTTCCATCAACCAGGAATGCGGCCTGCTGGTGGACGGTTTCGATACCCCGCCGGTAATAATGATGCCCCATAACCATCGCTGGTACGCAGACCTGCTTGAACAACAGGGCTATGCCGCCGCTAAAGACCTGTACGCCTATTGGATCAGGCCCGACTTCACCATACCGCGGGTGATGCAGACCTTGGTGGACAGGTTTGGCAAGTCCGTCAGGCTGAGGGGGTTGAACCGGAAGAATTTCAAACAGGAACTGGAGACCCTGCGGGATATTTTTAATGATGCCTGGTCCGGTAACTGGGGCTTCGTCCCGTTCACCAGGGAGGAGTTTGCCGAACTAGGCACCAGTTTACGCCTGTTCGTGCCGGATGACTTTATCCGTATTGCGGAATACCGGGGGAAGGCGGTTGCATTTATCGCCATCCTGCCCAACCTGAATGAAGTCCTGCAGGACCTGGACGGCAATTTATTCCCGTCGGGGCTGTTTAAAATTATCCGGGCATTGCGCAAACGCCGCATCAGGACGGGCAGGATACCGTTAATGGGGGTGAGGAAAGAATTGCAGAATACCCCGTTGGGAGTTGCCCTGGCGTTACTTGTCATACATGACCTCAGGCAGCCGGTTATCGACAGGGGAATAGAAGGCGTGGAAATGTCATGGATACTGGAGGACAACCAGGGGATGCGCAGCATCCTGGACAAGATTGGCAGCAGGCTGTACAAGACTTACCGGATCTACCGGAAGCAGTTATAGATAATGATGAACCGTTTGTCCGGACATGCCCACTGAGCGGAAAATCGTCACCTTGCTGTTGGCCGGGGACCGCAGCGGCGTCGATGAGGTTGCCCGCGCTGCCGGCGTCTCCTGCAAGGCACTGGCGCCGCTGGCGGGAATACCGATGATCGTGCGGGTGATCGACGCCTTGCAGGCGAGCAGGCGGATTAACTCCTTCGTACTGTGCGGTCCGGGTCCGGACGCCGTGAACGCCTGCCCGCCGTTACGGGAATTCATTGATCTCGACAATGTCACCCGGGTCCCCGCCGGGAACAGTCTCAGCAACAGTGTGCAGGCCGGTCTGGCAAGGATCGATCCCGCCGCGCTTGTGCTGATCACGACTGCGGACCACCCGTTGCTGGACGCCGGCATCCTTGATTATTTCCTGGACAGGGTCATTGACAGCCGCGCCGACGTTAACGTCGGGCTGGTGGAATACGGGTTGATCGAGACGGCCTGGCCCGGCACGCGGCGCACCGTGCTGAAATTTTCCGACGGCGGCTACTGCGGCTGTAACCTGTATGCACTCTCCGGTGACCGGGCAAGAGACATAATTTCACTGTGGCAACGCATACAGACGCAGCGCAAGCAGCCCTGGCGGATGGCCCTCAACCTGTTCGGTATCGGCGCACTGGCAAAGTATGCCTGCGGCCGCCTGAGCATCCGCCAGACCCAACAGGCCATCCTCAAAACCACCGACATCGCGGTGGACTTCATCAACCTGCCCTTCCCCCAGGCCGGCATCGACGTAGATACCCCCGCAGACAAGGAACTGGTGGAACGGATACTTGCCCCCAATCCCTAACCTGGCCAAGCCAGAATACCTCCGTTCGTCCCCGGCATGTCGTTAGCCGGGGACGAACAAGGTTCTTGATCATTTTGCGCAACATTTTACTTATAAGGGACTAACAACACTCTCGGCATTCTCCAGGTCTCTTTTAAAATCTATCTCACACCAGCGCAGACCTCTGATACCGCAGGCGCGCACCAGTGATTGTTTAGCCAGCTCATCCACAACACTCAGGAACCATAAACGCAGACCGGTTCCCTGCTTCATCTGCCGGTCGAGGTGATCGCGGAATAGTGCCGGTCCCATTCCCCGGAAATACAGCAGGCCGATGGATTCCGCCATGGTGTGTTCATCCGGTAACGTTTTACCGATGGCCTTCACCATGGAGTCTTCCAGTTCGACCCGCATATCATCATTATCGTACCTGTCTTTGTAGTCGATGGTTAATGTGACCGGCGCCGCCGGTGAATTGAGCACAGTGTCCAGTAAAGCCGGTTCAAACAGCGTGTCTCCATTCAATAAAAGAAAATCCCCGTCCATTGCGTGACGGGCCATCCAGCAACTCGCCAGGTTGTCGGAAACACTGTAGAAGGGATTGAAAACGATGTTAATCCTGTCAGGTCAGCGCCGAAACGGTCGTTGATATGTTCCTCTATGAGCCCCGAGTTAAACCCGGTGATGATGGAAATCCTGTCGATCTTGGCCGCCAGCAGTGCCGCCACCTGCCACTCCAGTATGGGTTTGCCGGCAACGGCAAGCATGCACTTGGGGCGCGTCTCGGTCAGGGGCAGCAGTCTTTTCCCCTGGCCTGCGCTCAATATTATCGCGTTAGTCATGACGTTACATTTTTACTGGCCGGTTAATTCCACACGTGAGGTGAGCAGTTTAATGAAATTTATAATACAATCAAACCGGTAAACCCCGTCATTCCGGCGCAAGCTGGAATCCGGTCAATCAATCTTGATTATTTTACAAGGAAGATTCCCTCACTGGATTCCGGCTCGCGCCGGAATGACGGGAAGCTTGGACTTGACGGGGGCCTTGGACTTGACAGGGGCCTTGGATGTAAAAAGTATGCGATTGTTTTGAACCGTATGTCACATATTGAACGCTATATCATTCTGGAAGTTCTCAGGCCCTTCAGCTTCGTATTAATCATCCTGGTTGCCATGTTCGCCTGTTTCAGCAGCGCAAGATACCTGGCGGAAGCGGTGACGGAGACCCTGGGTGTCTATTTCATGCTCAAGCTGGTTGTACTGAAGACGCTCATCGCCCTGGAAGTCCTGGTTCCCATTGCCCTCTACACCTCCGTCGTGATTGGCCTTGGCAGGCTGCACCAGGACCGTGAGATAGTGGCCCTCAGCGCCGCGGGTGTCGGTAACAGTCGCATTATCGGTCCGATCATCGTCATATCCATACCCATTGCCCTGGTGGTGGGCGCGCTGTCCCTTTACGGCCGTCCCTGGGCCTACCAGAACAGTTATATCCTGGATGCCACGGCCAAGGCCGACCTGAATACGGACCGGTTCCAGGCAGGACGGTTCTACGGCAACGAAGATACCGGTACGGTTATCTACATTGCCGAAAAGGATGAGGCGAGCGGCGCGATGTCCAGGATATTTTACTATACCCGCAAGGAGGAGGTCAGTGAGATCACCGCGGCGGTGAGCGCCGGTCAGGACAGGGGCGCGGAGGACGAGAGGCTGCGGGTGTCACTCCATGACGGCTTGCAGTACAGGTTGCAGCAGGGTTCAAGGGAGGATGAAGTCATCCGCTTTGAAAAGCTGGTCAGGTATCACGAGGATCCCGAGTTGAGTATCGGTTATAAACGCAAGGCCGAGGCGACGCTCACGCTGCTCAAGTCCGACAGGCCGGAAGATATCGCCGAACTCCAGTGGCGCTTGTCCCGTCCCGTTGCCACGTTGCTGCTCGCGCTGATCGCCATACCCCTGAGTCGCTCGTCGCCCAGGCAGGGGAAAAATGAGAGGGTATTCACGGCTGCATTGATATTTGCGGTGTATTACAACCTGAACGGCGTCGCCCAGTCCTGGGTGGAGCAGGGCGTGATGGACGAGATACCTGGTGTCTGGTGGTTGCACACGCTCATGGCGCTGGTCGTGTTCATGTTCCTGTATGAAAGATTTAACCGGCGTTATTTGCAAGGATTCCGTTAGCGCGGACAGTGCCAGTGAGTATTTCTGAAAAATACCTGATGCAGCAGATCAGCGTGGGGTTGTTGATCGCGGCCGCGGTCCTGCTGCCGCTGTTCTGCTTCTTTGACCTGATTGAACAGATGGAGGATATCGGTGAAGGTTTTTACCGCGCGCAGGATGCGTTTTACATCGTCCTGTTGCTGTCGCCCAGGAGGTTGATTCAACTGCTCCCGTTTATTGCGCTGATCGGCAACGTGATTGCGCTCGGGAGGCTGGCGCTGAATTCGGAAATTATCGCCATGCGCGCGGCCGGGCTGTCACCGACGAGAATCAGCCTGGCATCCTTCAAGGTGGGCCTGTGCCTGTTGCTGTTGCTGGGGGTACTGGAGCAGTATGCCGCGCCGTATATGCAGAACAAAGCCATCGCCCATCGTCTGGACGCCTTGAACCAGAGTGCGGAACTGGGTGCCGACCTGGGCATCTGGACACGGGATGAAAACCGGATTTTGCGGCTTGGTGAGGCTATCCGCGCGGCCTACGTGGAGGACGTGGAGATTTTCACCCTGGATGAACAGGGTTTGCTCAGCAGCTACATCCATGCGCAGGACGCCGAGATAATCAGTAACGAAAAGTGGAGGTTGTACGACGTCACCATGAAAGAATTTACCGACACCCGGGTAAATACGACGTCTTCAGCGCGCATGAACTGGCGCCCTTTTCTGAGTTCCGAGCAGGTTGACAAACTGACCAGACAGGCTGGAAGCCTGTCGCCGACGGATCTATACCGCCATATCCTTTACCTGAAGAAGACGGGCCAGCAACATGATGAGCTCTCACTGGCCTTCTGGCGGAAATTCGGCACCGGTCTGATCATGCTGGCCATGCTGCTGTTGTCGGTACCGTTTGTATTCGGATCGATTCGGACGGGCATCGGCTCGCGCCTGGTACTTGCCGGTATCACGGGGATCTGCGTGTACTTGCTGGACCAGATTTTATCCAACGCCGGATTATTGCTGAACATGAACCACGCACTGGTGGCGTTGTCACCCGGAATTGCGCTGATGCTGATAGGCCGCCTGTGGCTGGAGCGGGTGGCGTGAAAGGCAATTAGGAATTACGAATTAGGAACAGGTGGACTACGTCTCTACGTGCCTCGGTTCGGCGTGCGAAAAACCTGAGGAGCATTGAAAAACCGTCGCCACAGGTGGCACATTCATTCCTAATTCCTAATTCGTAATTCGTAATTCCTAATTCCTAATTCGTAATTCCTAATTCGTAACTATCCTCTCCCGATCCGGCTCGAAATTCTGCGTTTCCCCGTTAAGGATAAATGACCTGATTGAGGTCAGCCAACCGTTCGAGGTCCTGGTTACCTGGTAAATATTGTAGCCTGCCCTTTTATCCGGGTTTTTGTAACTGGCGGAAGCGGACGGCACGCCGAACACCGGGATTGAGTGGGCGCCGGCCTCGAGTACTGCATGCAACTGGCGGTGCCCGTGACCGTGAACAATCAGTTCCGCGCCCGGTCCTGACAGGTTCGCCAGCAGCGCGTCCGCATCGGTTAGTCCGCGTCTGAAGCTTGATGATTGTGGACCGTGATGCAGTACAACGATGCGGTATAAACCCCGTTGCGCGGTCGTTTCCAGCAGGTGGCTGAGGCGTCGCAACTGTTCATTGCCCAGTTTGCCGCTGGCGAGAAAGGGCGCCGTGGGTATTGCCGTTGACAGGCCGATGAGCGCCACCGGACCGCGCACCCGCAGGTAGGGAAAGGCGGCGGTGTTGTCGCGTTCACCCGGATCACCCTGCATATAGGCCCGCCAGCGTCCGGTCGTTTGGGCAAAATCGGTGGCCACGTACTGATCATGATTCCCCGGTATGATTGATACATCACGGGGCTGGCCGGCGCTGTTTAACCAGGCTTCGGTTTCCCGGCATTCATTTTCCGTGCCCAGGTGGGTAAAGTCGCCGCTGATGACCAGGTGGTCGGCCTGGTGCCGCGCCAGGTCTGCAAGAGTAAGGGACAGGACTTCCCTGCTGTGCGAGTCACGGCGCTTCAGTTTCCATGAAAGATACCCGAGAATTCGCTTGTTCAGCAAGTCCCACCATTTGATGTGGTCCAGCGACGTCAGGTGGGGATCGGAAATGTGGGCAATCTTCAGGCTTGGATTCACGTTGACGGGTTAAGAGTGTATTATCCGGGTAAATATTAGCACAGCACCCGGATTACAAGTTATAAAGCCCGCATTTCTCACCAGTCCGCTTGTTGTCACCGGATAGTTGTTTGCTGTCAATACGTTATGATAACCTGCTCACAATGTCATCATTACAGACTGCGCTTGATGCGCCTTCGCTTGTCTTTTTGCCGCCAGCGGGCACGTGTTCATTGCGCCCATCCTTGGGCGCATCAACTACGGCTATGCTTTCGGTCGCAGGCACCCGCTGGCGGCACAAATCTGCCAGGAGCAGATTTGGACGTCCGCAGGATGCCCGAAGGGTGTGCGCCAAGGAAGGCGCACATCTAAAATCCTGCGCGATCATCACATCAACTGGTGAGAAATGCGGGCTATGAATGCGCATGTTCAAATCATCGGCGACAGCCGGACAAAGATATGGGGGATGACCGGCCGTGAAAGGCTGGTCCGTATGCTGGACAGGAGCGCCGGCGTGGAAATCACTGCTCCGGGGGAGAGATTGCCGTCCGGCGCGCCGGTCATTTTTCTCAGAGGAGATTACCTGTTCGATGCCCGGGTATTGCAGGCTGTTACGGGTCTGGACGGCGAGTTTGTCCTGTACAGGCAGGATGGCCGGACTGCCGTTGCCATCCGCACAAACGACCCTGACGAAAACATATTCAATCGTGACCATTACCCGGAAGCATTAGAAAGAATTAGGCTGGATGACCTGGTCAATCCGTACAACGAGCGGTTGAAAAAATATGAACAGGCCAAGGTCTGGCAGATTAAGCCTGACAACCGGGATTTTCTTGAGCAGGAGCTGTTCAGTGGTTCCTACAAAGGCGTAACCGACCTGGTGACCAAATGGGTCTGGCCCCTGCCCGCAAGGTGGGCGACAAAAATGTGTGCCAGGCTTGGTTTGAAACCGAACCACGTGACCATATTCAGCCTGGTGCTGGCAATCCTGGCCGGCATTGCCTTCTGGTATGGGGAATACGCCGGCGGCCTGTTGCTGGGCTGGTTAATGACCTTCCTGGATACCGTGGACGGCAAGCTGGCCAGGGTGACGCTGACCTCGAGCCGTTTCGGTGACCTGCTGGACCATGGCCTGGACCTGGTACATCCGCCGCTCTGGTATGTTGCCTGGGGGGTGGGATTGGCCGCGCAGACGCCGTTGCCGGGGTCGTTGGCAATGCTGTTGTGGCTGATGTTCGGCGCGTATGTCTGTGGCCGTCTGTGTGAAGGAGTGTTTCAGCATTACATTGCCGATTTCTCTATCTTCATGTGGCGGCCTGTTGATTCACTGAGCCGCCTGATTACTGCCCGGCGTAATCCGAATATGCTGATATTGACGGCCGCGGTGATGGCCGGGCGGCCCGACACCGGGCTGGTGCTCATCATCGCCTGGCACCTGCTGTCCACCCTGTTCCTGATCATCAGGCTCGCTGTTGCCTGGCAGGCGAGCCGGAACCAGGGGCCGCTGGAGAGTTGGCTGGAACGGGTCGGACCGGAAACCCGGCACAACAGGGTGGCTGTGAAGATGTTCAGGAAGCTCTGATTAAGTCCGTCCGGGACTTGTCAGAACACGCACAAATCGGCGGGATAGCCGATTTGCACAACTTGTTGCCGCCTTGCGGCGAGCTACCAGGATGTAGCGAGTGAAAACAAAAATGCGATTTTTGTTTTGCTCCCAAAATCAATGACCTACAGTCATTGATTTTGACGGCACATCCCTGTACTGTAGGAACCTCTGACTTAAGAGGTTCCTGTACATGAGACGGTTTTCAGGCCCCGACGTCCCGCCGGCATTAACGGACGCCGTCGCACGCCAATGTGCCGGGACCGTGCCGGATTCCTGTGCTGCCATCACCGACGCAATCAGGGAATCCTACGGTGCGGCGCTTGTGGGTGTCCTGTTGTATGGATCCTGCTCACGGGATGAGGCCGTGGAGGATGGCATCGTTGATATCTATGCCATTGTCGATGACTATCAATCTGTTTATGAAAAACGTTACCTGGCAACCCTGAATGACTGGTTGCCGCCTAACGTGTTTTACCGGGAAATATCCAGCAACCACGGTTTGATCAGGATAAAACTGGCGCTGATCAGCCTGGCGGATTTCCGCGGCGGTATCCTGGACTGGTTCCATTCCTACCTGTGGGGGCGTTTTGCCCAGCCGGCGCGCATACTGTACGTGCGGGATGAAACGCTGCGCAACGAACTTCATGGACTCATGGCGCAGGCCGTGCTGACCCTGCTCAGGGCATCGATTCCAGCCCTGGGGGAAAAGTCCGGGGATGCAGAGGCAATCTGGACCCGGGCCCTGGCGTTATCCTATTCCGCGGAATACCGGCCGGAACCCGGCACCAAGGCCGGCCAGCTGGTCAGGTCCGATCCGGCCGCTTACAGCGGGTTGCTGGAGGCCGCCTTGCCCGCGCTCGGCGCCAAGCTGCGCCGGCAGGGTGAAGATGATTACCTGTGCCTGGGCGATCGCGGTGACAGCAAGGCGGCATTGCGCCGCTGGCGCCTGCGCCGCTGGCAGGGGCGCGTGCTGTCCGTACTGAGGTTGATGAAGGCGACCCTGACCTTTCAAAACGGTGTGGATTATGCCGCCTGGAAGATAAACCGGCATACCGGGGTCAGTATAGAAGTCACCCCGCAACTGCGCCGCCATCCCCTGTTGTTCGGCTGGCAGGTCTTCCGGCAACTGGTCAAACGGGGCATTATACATTAACCATGGAGACGGTGAAGAAAAAGCACCGGCCCAGCGTGGCGCTGGGATTGTGGATCATCAAGCGGGTGGAGCAGTTTCTGATCAGGCATTCCCTGGTCGGCGACACGCCTTTCCTGCCGTCCGCGGCCTTTGCCTGGGTGGAGACGCTGGAAGCCAACTGGCAGGTGATTCGCGCGGAGCTGGACCAGGTGTTGAAGACCCCGGAACGCATCCCGAATTTTCAGGATATATCGCCCGACCAGGCCAACATTACCCGGGATGACAAGTGGAAGTCGTATTTTCTTTACGGATACGGCTACAAAATGACCGACAACTGTGATCAGTGTCCCGAAACGACGCGTATTATCGAATCAATACCCGGTATGTTCACGGCTTTTTTTTCCGTCCTGGCGCCGGGCAAGCACATACCCAGGCATCGCGGACCTTACCGCGGCCTGCTGCGCTGTCACCTGGCGCTGGTCGTACCCCGGCCGCGGGAAGCGTGCTGGATAGAAGTGGGTGAGGAGACAACCACCTGGGAAGAGGGGCGCTGTATTGTTTTTGATGATACCTATAAACACCGGGTGGAGAACAACACCGACGGGGTCCGGGTGGTGCTGTTTCTCGACGTATTGCGCCCGTTAAGATTTCCCTGTTCACTCATCAACCGGATCATGCTGCAACTGATCCGGCTCTCGCCGTTCATCCAGGATGCCCGCCGCAACCAGGTGGCCTGGGAGAAGCGCCTGGGTTAAAGGAGACGTAAATTTGGGACACCCATAAATTAACGAAAATTGTAAATTTATGGGTGTCCCAAATTTACTGTTGGCTCAGCGCGAATTCAAGACAGGTTCCGGCCAGGGAAATCCGGTCTTGTATGGAGCGCATGATGGTGTTGGTGACCTTGACCCTGATTCCGAGTTTCTCTATGGCCCGGGTTTCCTGCTCATCAGCAGTGTCGATGACCAATCCGTCCAGGAAGTCAGCATAATAGTCTGCGATTGACAGGTTGCTTGCCGGCATACCAAGCTCTTTCATGATCTTGGCCGCGGGGCCTTTCAACGCCTTTCCGCCGATGATGGGTGAGACGGCGACGACGGGTGCTTTGACGGATTGCAGGCCGGTACGGATGCCCTCCAGGGACAGGATCGGGCCGATGCTGAGGAAGGGATTCGACGGGCACAGGATGATTGCGTCCGGTTCACGGCCGCTGAGCAGGGCGGCAAAGTCCGGGTGTGGACGGGCTTGGCCGGCGCCGCTGAACTCGACGGCCCTGACCCCGGGCCGGCAGCCCAGGCGCACGAAATAATCTTGGAACGACAGGGTTCCCCGGTCGGTGACGATGAGCGTCTGCAACGGGTCGTCGGTCATAGGGATGATCCGGTGTGCCATGCCGAAACTCCGGCACAGTGCGCGGGTGACCCCGGCCAGCCCCAGGCCCTGTTTCAGTGCCCGGGTCCGGTACAGGTGGGTGGCAAGGTCTTTGTCGCCCAGTTTGAACCAGGCCGCTTCCTCAAAACCGGCAAGTGCCTCCATGAATGACCAGGTTTCGCCGGCGAGGCCCCAGCCCCGGTCCGGGTCCGCCACCCCGGCCAGCGTGTACATGACCGTGTCCAGGTCGGGTGAGATATGCAGCCCCAGGTGTTCAAAGTCGTCACCGGTATTGACCACGATGAGAAGGTCGTCCGGGCTGACGACCTTGCTGAGTCCATGGGCCAGTTTCGCACCGCCCACGCCGCCGCACAGGGACAGGATGGTTTTATTCATTGGAGAATTATTACATATAGGTGCCGGTATGACGCACTGGGTTCCGGCTTTCGCCGGGACGACGGGGCCTTCGCCGGGACGATGGTAATTTATCTGAACAGGTCCTTGTCGGGGTCTCTTATCAGGGCGGATGCGTCACTGGCCGGGCCGCGCAGGTCCAGGCCGTGCACCAGTACCGCAGGTATCCCCTCGGCGCCCTGTCCCATAACCAGTGAGGCGGCGGCGGCAATCTCGTCCGCGATACCCACCTCGGTCACGCGCAACGGGGTTCCGTACAGGTCAGCCTCACCGCGCAGGTCCAGCAGGCAGGGCAGGCCGGCGCCGCCGATGGCGATGCCGGTCACGCCGTTGCGCCAGGCGCGCCCGGCGCTGTCGTTGATGATGATGCCGATGTTTACCTCCCGGGTCCGCCTGAATTCAGCGTGTATCTGCGCGGCGCTGGCATCGGGGTCCTCCGGCAGCAACAGGACTGTTTCCGAACCCGCGTGCTGCGGGATATTGGAATGGTCGATGCCAGCGTTGGCGTGGACGTAGCCCAGCTTGTGCTCAACGATCAGGACATCCTGCCGGTACCTGACCACCCGTTTCGACTGGGCCAGTATCAGCTCGACCAGGCGCGGGTCCTTGTCCGTTTTCCCGGCCAGTTCCACGGCCCGTTTCGAGGCTGTTATCCCGGCCAGGTCCACGTAGCGGTTCTCGGCCTTGGACACAACCTTCTGGGCGATGACCAGGATATCGCCTTCGGCAAGAGGCTGGGACTGCAGTTGCTCCAGCAGCAATTGCGCGAGGTCGGCGCCAGGCATGACTTCCGGCATGCCGTGGACGGGCAGCAGTCGTACTCCCTTGTTGGATTTGTCGGTGTTCATAGTAGTGTTCCAAGAAGCGTTCCGGCGTATATTTTCGTCGTCATTCCGGCGTACACCGGAATCCAGTGAACAATGAGTCGCCTAAGGCGACACAATATCATACTGGATACCGGGTCAAGCCCGGTATGACGGTAAAGGCCCCGTTAAAGGCCCCGTATGACAGCAAAACTTCGTCACGCTATAATGGACGTCTCTGACGCCTTACGGGCGACTTTCAGAACTGTCCCATATGTGAATCATGTCAAACGATAAAAACGGCCACACCTCTGAGCGCAACAGGTGCATTGGCGTTGTCGGAGCCGGCGTCATGGGGCGCGGGATTGCCCAGTTGTTCCTGCAGGCCGGGTACCCGGTCCGGTTGTATGACTCACAGGCCAGGGCGCTCGACAGCGCTGCCGAATTCATCGGCAGGATGGTAAAGCGACAGGTTGACAAGGGCAGGGTTACGCAGGCCGAAGCGGAGCAGGTACTTTCCGGGCTCAGCGTTTGCCGCGATATGAAGGAACTGGCCGGCTGCGACATCCTGGTCGAGGCCGTTGTCGAACTGCTGGATGTCAAGAAGCAGTTGTTTGCGGAACTGGAAAAAACCGTCTCCGCTACGGCCATCCTGGCAAGCAATACCTCGTCGTTGCTGGTCTCTGATATCGCCTCAGTCTGCGCCTGGCCCGACCGGGTCGCGGGGCTGCATTTTTTTAACCCGGTCCCACTCATGCGGTTGGTTGAAGTGATACCAGCCACGCTGACCGAGCCGGCCGTAGTCCGGGAACTGACGGCGCTGGTCGCCAGCACCGGCCATCGCGCCGTGGTCGCCGCGGACCAGCCCGGGTTCCTGGTGAACCATGCCGGGCGCGGTTTTACCACCGAGGCGTTACGCATCCTGGAAGAGGGGGTGGCAGAACCCGCCGACGTCGACCGGGTCATGCGCGAGGCGCTGGGGTTCCGCATGGGGCCGTTCGAACTGCTGGACCTGACCGGGCTGGACGTGTCCGGGAAAGTGATGCAGTCCATTTATGACCAGTTTTTGCAGGAACCCATGTACCGCCCCTCGTCGCTGGTCCCGCCGAGGATGGCGTCGGGCCTGTACGGCCGGAAGTCCGGGCGCGGGTTTTACCGGTATGAGGACAACAGGAAAATTGAGCCCGGTGAGGCGCCGGCGCCGCAAATCAGCCTCACTAGGGTGTGGCTGGACGGCGCTGAAGGTGGCGCGGCGCGGCAACTGGCGGAACAATTGCAGGCCAACGGCGCGCAGTTAACGGACTCCCCGGGGGGCGGGGATACGATTGCCGTGCTACAGCCATGGGGCGGCGACGTGAGTCACACCTGTTCCGATATGAAACTTGATCCTGTCTGCACGGTGGCTGTGGACCCGTTGCCCGGCCAGGGTTCGAGGCGCACCCTGATGTTATCGCCTGTAACTTCCCCGGAGGTGCGCGACAGCATGCACGGCCTGCTGGCGGCGGGCGGGGTCCCCGTCACCGTGATTAACGACAGTCCGGGGTTCATCAGCCAGCGCATCCTGGCCGTGATCGTGAACATCGCCGCGAACATCGCCCAGCGCCGCATCGCTTCCGTGCCGGACATAGAGGCCGCCGTGACCCTGGGCCTCGGGTACCCGCACGGCCCGTTGTCCTGGGGAGACAAGGTTGGGGGGGAAAGGATCGCCGGGATCTTGGATAACCTGTTCAAACTGACCGGCGACCCGCGCTACCGGCTGAGCCCCTGGCTGAGACGGCGGGTGGAATGCGGGGTATCGCTGTTGACCGGGGAGGCGCAGCGATGCTGATCCCGCACGTCCGGCGTCGGCTGGGGACGGACTTAAATCCGTCCCCGAAGTCCCCCAAAGGGTACAGGTTTGAAACCTGTCCCTCGTCGCATTGCAGCAACATTTGTCAATGACTGCTGAAGTAATCACGCGCTTCGCGCCCAGTCCCACCGGTTTCCTGCACATAGGGGGAATCCGCACGGCCCTGTTTTCCTGGTTATACGCCAGGCACAATAACGGGGAATTCCTACTGAGAATTGAGGATACCGATCGCGAGAGATCCACGGAAGAGGCTCTCGGCGTTATCCTGGAAGGCATGAAATGGCTGGGGCTCGACCATGACCGGGACATCGTTTACCAGTCGCAGCGCACGGAAAAATATAAAGCAGCAATACAACAATTGCTCGACAGGGACCGGGCGTACCATTGTTTCTGCAGCAGGGAAGAACTCGAAACCATGCGCCGTGAGGCCATGAGCGGAGGGGAGAAGCCCAGGTATAACGGCAAATGCCGGGACCGCGGCCGGCGGCCGGCGGCAGGTGAAACGCCGGTAGTACGCTTCAGGAACCCGCTGGACGGCGACGTGCTCATCGACGATCTTATCCAAGGCAGGGTGGTAATCAGCAATACGGAACTGGACGACCTGGTCATCGCCCGTTCCGACGGGTCGCCGACCTATAACCTGACCGTGGTAGTGGACGACGCCGATATGGGTATCACCCACGTGATACGCGGGGACGACCATCTCAACAACACACCGCGGCAGATCAACATCTTCAATGCCCTGAACATCGCCGCGCCGACGTATGCCCATATCCCCCTGATCCTGGACCCTGAGGGCAAAAAACTGTCCAAGCGCCACGGCGCCGCGAGCGTGCTCGAATACCGGGACCAGGGTTACCTGCCGGAAGCCCTGCTGAATTACCTGGTGCGGCTGGGCTGGTCCCACGGCGACCAGGAGATATTCAGCGTCGACGAAATGGTTGAACTGTTTGATATAGGGCGGGTGAACAGGGCCGCGGCCGCGCTGAACCCGGACAAGCTGGCCTGGCTGAACCAGCATTACCTGAGGGAGAGCAACGCGGAACGGGTTGCCTGTCTGCTTAAAGTGAAACTGGTCAAGCTTGGTGTTGACGTAACCAGGCCGCCCGATCTCAAGCAGGTGGCCGGGCTACAGAAGGAGCGGGTAAAGACCATCGCGGAAATGGCCGAACAGAGCCGCTTCTTCCACGAGGAGTTTACGGAGTATGATGCGGTTGCCGCAAAGAAACACTTGCGCCCCGTAGTGCTTGAGGCGCTACGACAGGTCGGGGATGTATTCTCCGAGCTGGACACTTGGGACACGGCCGCGCTGCATGCCGCCATCGAATCTGTCGCGGAACAACGGGCGATGAAATTCGGTAAAATCGCCCAGCCCCTGCGCGTGGCGGTAACGGGGAGTAGCGTCTCCCCCTCCATCGACGTTACCCTGGAGTTACTGGGCCGGGAGAGGACTCTTGCGCGCCTGGCGCGTGCACTGGAGCTGATTGAACGCAGGACTGATTCCCGGGATTGATTCGGACTTTCACGAACAGGTGTTTGGATAACAGCTTGACAGGACAATGCCGCAGGGTAGAATGATGATGATTTTTCTACCCTGTAAGGAAAGTGCGATGAGTCTGAACATCAAGAACGATGAAACTTGCCGGTTAGCCGGCGAACTTGCCCGGTTGACAGGAGAATCCATGACAGGAGCAATCACGATTGCTTTGCGCGATCGACTGGCGCGCGAGAATTGTCATCGTAACGCCGAGGCGCTGGCCCGGGAACTACATGTTATCGGACAGCGTTGCGCCGGACTGACAGGTCCCGGACCTGCAGCAGTTGAGCATGGCGAATTGCTCTACGACGAACAGGGACTGCCTGGGTGATCATTGATACATCGGCTGTTCTGGCAATACTTCTGGGAGAGTCCGACGCGGGACATTATGAAAAGGCAATAGCAGAGGCATGGCCGCGCCGTATTTCCACTGTCGCGCTGCTGGAAGCGGCGATTGTGCTTGAGAGCAGGGGGGGGATGGCAGCCGGTAACGAGCTTGATATATTCCTGCAAACTGCGGAGATAGAACTGGTAGCGGTCACGGCCGCACAGGCCCAGGCTGCCCGACGCGCCTGGCGGCGTTTCGGCAAGGGAAACCACCCGGCGGGACTTAATTTCGGTGACTGTTTCGCATATGCGCTCGCCGAAACGAGTAATGAAGCGCTTCTGTTCAAGGGAGAGGACTTTTCGCGCACCGATATTGAAGCGGCAGCAGCGACTGGCGGCTCCTGACAGCCAACTTGACAATGTGACTCCACAGCGTAGAATGACGTTCGTTTCGATTTGGGGCCATAGCTCAGTTGGGAGAGCGCTACAATGGCATTGTAGAGGTCGTCGGTTCGATCCCGTCTGGCTCCACCAGGATTTTTTACGATCTCACCTGTCCCCTTCGTCTAGAGGCCTAGGACACCGCCCTTTCACGGCGGCAACAGGGGTTCGACTCCCCTAGGGGACGCCATAAATTCCGGCTTGCTCACTTTCAACAGACTGCGGACGAAATGTGAGTAAGCCCCCCGGCCGAGCGGCGCGTCCATGCCGAAAATCTCGACGTCCGGGCCGGTGGTGCGTCTGGCGTCACCTTTGCGGCGGGTCTTTGCCCATACCAGGCGCGCTTCCCAGTGGTAGTCTTCGGTGCGGGTGACTTCAAGGACCACATCCCAGGCCCGCTTCGGGAGAGGGTCCGGCGCCGCGCTGCGCCGGAGCACACGGCCCGGTTTACGTTTGTCCAGTTCGGTTGCCAATGCATCGCACAGAGTGGTGACAATGGCCGCATCGGTCTTGGGTATGCCGTGACAGGACAACAAGAGCGGCGTCTTGTCCGCCCGGGCCACGGATACGGTTGCCCCGAAGATCAACAGCGCTACCAGTCGTCTGTAATCCATGGAGATAAGATGATCAGAAGGTGAAATCCGATGCGTCGAGGTTGGCTATGTCGAAGCCTTCTCAAGCGAAATTTCGTAGTCAGCCGTGTGGTCGGTATTGCTGCTGCCCATGCTGATGTAATAAGTGCCGCTGACATCCGGGCTGAAAATCTTGAGCTTTGTGTAGGAGAAGAAATTGCTGCCTTCTGCGACCATGTTTCCGTGTGAATCGAGGACTTTGAGTTGGGCTGAATAGACTCCACGCGGAATTATGTCGTAAATCGTCCCGGCAGTCAGTTCGATCCGGAGCCAGTCCGTATCACTGATGGGATTCAACTTGCCCTGGAATGAATCGCCGACTGACAACACATATTGTGTTCTGGAGCTTGCTCTGGCATCCCCGCTATCTTCTCTGATAATCGCCATTATTGTCCTCCAGGTGAGTATGTTCTGTTCGAAAATGCTCAGGCAACTTATCGGCCTGTGATTCCACCTTGAGATTTTTTGCCTGTTTCAACCATCTTAGCATTGTTTGATCGGCACGGGATATGCCGGATTTCTACAGAGTTTCCGTTTTCCTGTAATATGTCCTTCCACCTGTCGATTATTTCTATTTGTTTACTAGTCAGTATGAATATCCTTGTTACAGGTTGCGTCGGGTTTATCGGCGCGGCATTGTCCAAGCGACTGCTGGAGCGGGGTGATGAAGTCATAGGGATCGATAACCTGAATGACTATTACGACCCCGGGTTGAAGCGGGACAGGCTGGCGTTACTTGAGGATTTCGACAACTTCAGTTTCAGGAAGGTGGATATCTCGGACAGGGAACAGATGGAAAACCTGTTCAGGGAGATTAATCCCCGGCGGGTGGTGCACCTGGCGGCACAGGCCGGCGTGCGCTACTCGATCAGCCATCCGCACAGCTATATCGATGCAAATATTGTGGGGTTTCTGAATATCCTGGAAGGTTGCCGCGCCGCGGGGGTGGAGCACCTGGTATATGCCTCGTCAAGCTCGGTCTACGGCGCCAATGAGAAAATACCTTATTCGGAATCGGATCCCGCGGCACACCCGGTCTCCCTGTACGGCGCCACCAAGCGCGCCAACGAATTGATGGCGCACAGCTACAGTCACCTGTATGACATCCCCGTGAGCGGCCTGCGCTATTTCACCGTCTACGGCCCCTGGGGCAGGCCGGACATGTCGCCCATCCTGTTCGCCGGGAAAATTTACGCAGGTGAACCGATACAGGTGTTCAACCGCGGACAGCACCGGAGAGATTTTACCTATATCGATGACGTGGTGGAGGCGACGGTAAGAATAACGGGCCGGGTCCCCGTCAGGGATATGAACCGGGATGCGAATCGGCCCGATCCATCAAGCGGCACGGCCAGGTACCGGATTTATAACATCGGGAATCAAAACGCGGTCAACCTCATGGATTATATTAAAATGCTTGAGACGGAGATCGGCAGAAACGCCGTTATCGAGTTTGCGGAGGCGCAACCGGGTGATGTGCTCAACACCGAGGCGGACTCGTCCAGGCTGGCCGGGGAATTTGAATTTGTTCCCGGCGTATCGCTCGAACAGGGCATAAAACGATTTATTGACTGGTATAAGAGGTATTATAAGGTTGTTTGACTGGGTTTGTGTCGTATGCTCCGTTAACGGCACATCCATGTGCCACTGCTCGGCGTTTGCCGGAACGATAGGGTAGTATTTTGAAGACGAAACATGAATAAAAACAGGAAAATTTCTGTCATCGGTATGGGCTACGTCGGCTTGCCCGTCGCTGTCGCGTTCGGTCGCCTGGGTGGGGTGATCGGGTTTGATATCGATGAGCGGCGCATCGCGGAACTGGAAGCGGGACATGACAACACTGGGGAGGTTGCCCCTGACGAACTGGCGGCCACGCAGATTATTTTCACCACGGACAGCGGGCTTCTCAAGCAGGCTGATTTTCACATCGTGGCCGTGCCGACCCCGATAAACGATGCGAAAAACCCGGATATGGAGCCCTTGACCGCCGCCTCGAAGATGCTGGGACGCGTCATCAGCAGGGGCGACATCGTCGTCTATGAATCCACCGTCTATCCCGGCGCCACCGAAGAGATCTGCGTCCCCATACTGGAACGGGAATCGGGCCTGGTGTGCGGTCGCGACTTCCACCTGGGGTATTCCCCCGAACGTATCAATCCGGGCGACAAGGAGCATAGTTTCACCAGTATCGTGAAGATCGTATCGGCGCAGAAGCGCGCCGCGCTTGAAGTCATCACGCAGGTTTATGAAAGTGTGGTCACGGCAGGTGTGTACGAGGCGTCCTCCATCAAGGTTGCGGAAGCGACGAAGGTTGTTGAGAACATCCAGCGGGATGTCAATATCGCCCTGATGAACCAGTTGGCGCTGATTTTCGACAAGCTGGATATCGATACCAACGACGTGCTGGATGCAGCCGCCACCAAGTGGAATTTCCTGCGTTTCTCACCCGGCTTGGTAGGCGGTCACTGTATCGGTATTGACCCGTATTACATGGCGTACCGGGCAGCCAGGAGCGGCTATATCCCGGACCTGATCCTGACCGCGCGCAACATCAATGACGGCCTGGGCAACTATATCGCCGGGCAGGTCGTGAAGGCAATCTTGCAGGCCGGTCATTCACCCGAAAACAGCCTGGTAACCGTGCTGGGACTCACGTTCAAGGAAAATGTGGGTGACACCCGCAATACCCGAGTCATCGATATCATCAATGAATTGAACCAGTTTAACATTGCGGTGCAGGTTAATGACGTTCAGGCGGATGCTGATAAGGTCAGGGCGGAATATGAAATCGACTTGGTCGCATTGCATTCATTGCAGCCTGCCGATGCCGTGATACTTGCCGTCCCCCATTCCGTATATCTGGATAAAGGCTGGGACTGGATTAGCGAACTGCTTAAGAATCGAGGCGGGATAGTCTACGACGTCAAGGGCAGGCTGGACCGGGAGGCGGCGCCGGCCGGCGTAAAGGTGATGAGACTTTGATGGCCGGTGTCGAGAGATGAAGGTTACGATCTGGGTTCCGGCTTTCGCCGGAACGACATGTCTCGCCGGAACGACGAGAAGTAGTCAGCTATGAATGTTGCAATGGTGGGCGCGGGTTACGTAGGGCTGGTTTCAGGGGCCTGTTTTGCCGAATTCGGCGCCAACGTTACCTGCATCGATGTTGATTCCGGGAGGATCGGCAAACTCAGGGAAGGCGTGATTCCCATCTACGAGCCAGGTTTGGCGGAACTGATCGACAAGAACCGGGAGCAGGGCAGGTTATCGTTCCGGGATGCTTACGATGAAACCATTGCGGAGTGCGACCTGGTGTTTATCGCGGTCGGTACGCCGGCCCGGCGCGGCGACGGGCACGCGGATTTAAAGTACGTCTATGAGGCAGTCAGGGAGATTGCGCCTTACCTTGATGGCCATACGGTGATCGTGGATAAATCCACCGTGCCCGTGGGGACTGCCCGTAACGTGAAGCGCATCATCCGTGAGAAAAACCCGGATGTGGACTTTGACGTTGCCGCCAATCCTGAATTTTTACGGGAAGGCGCGGCGCTGTCCGACTTCATGCGCCCGGACCGGGTAGTCATCGGCGTCGAGAACGAACGGGCAGAGCAGGTGCTGCGCGAGTTGTACCGGCCGCTCAACCTTATCGAGACGCCCATGCTGGTGACCGACCTGGAAAGCGCCGAGTTGATCAAGTACGCGGCCAACGCCTTTCTGGCCACGAAGATCAGTTTCATCAACGAGATGTCGGCCCTGTGTGAAGCGGTGAACGCCGACGTCCACGCGGTGGCCAGGGGGATGGGACTGGACGGGCGCATCGGCAGGAAGTTCCTGCACCCGGGACCCGGGTACGGCGGTTCCTGCTTCCCCAAGGATACCCGGGCGCTGGTGCGCATCGCGCAGGAAAACAACGTCACCAGCCGCATCGTGGAAGCGGTGATGGAGGTGAACGAAGCACAGAAAGCGCGCATGATCAGCAAGATCCGCGGCACCCTGGGCGGCAGCGAGAGCGGTAAGACCCTGGCCGTGCTGGGCCTGGCGTTCAAGCCGGAAACAGACGATATGCGCGACGCTCCGGCATTATCCATATTGCCTAAACTGGTCGAAAACGGGGTCAGGGTGCATGCGCATGATCCCCAGGCCATGTCGGAGGCCAGGAATATCCTGCCCGAATCCGTGGTGTATTTCGATGATATCTACGCGGCCCTGACCGGCGCGGACGCGCTGGTGTTGTTGACGGAATGGAATGCCTACCGCGGCATGGACCTGGCAAAAATCAGGGAACTCATGAGCGGGAACGTATTTATTGACCTGCGCAATGTCTATGAGCCGGATGCAATGCTGGCGTCCGGATTTGATTATCACTGTGTGGGGCGTTAGCGCGATGTTACCCATGGTCGGGATATATTTCTGCAGATGACGGGTTATTAATGAATATGACTGAGCAAGCACCGGCGCGCGTTGCCGTCATCGGCTGCGGTTACTGGGGCAGGAATCTGGTGCGCAATTTTGCCGACCTTGGGGCGCTGGTCGCGGTGTGCGACACGGACCCGGAACTGGCGCGGCAGTTCGGTGACAAATACCAGGTCGGCACGCCTGTGTTTGAAGAAGCGCTCCGGGATGCGGATATCGACGCGGTCGCCATCGCCACACCGGCCGTGACCCATTCGGCTTTCGCCAGGCAGGCGCTGGCGGTTGGAAAACACGTATTTGTCGAAAAACCCGTCGCCCTGGACGTTGACGCCGCCGAAGAATTGAATACGCTGGCAAAACAGCAGGAACGGGTGTTGATGGTAGGCCACCTGCTGCAGTATCACCCTGCGTTCATACGGCTGAAGGAACTGGTTGCGCAGGGCGGGCTGGGGCGCCTGCGCCATATCTATTCCCACCGTCTTAACCTGGGGAAAGTCAGGCGCGAGGAGAACATACTCTGGAGCTTCGCACCCCATGATATTTCCATGATCCTGTCACTGGTTGGTGAGGAACCGGACCGGGTCTCTGCCGTGGGCAGTTTTTTCCTTCAATCGCAGGTTGCCGACGTGACCACGACCCACATGTCTTTCCCCGGCGGGGAAAACGCCCATGTTTTCGTGTCCTGGCTGCATCCTTACAAGGAACAGAGACTGGTCGTCGTGGGTGACGACGGCATGGCGGTGTTCGATGATACCCTGGAGTGGGAGCAGAAATTGCAGATTTACAGGCACAGGATACTCTGGGAAAACAGTCTGCCCACGCCGGACAAGGCCGAGGCCGAGGCGGTTGCCGTAATCCCGGCAGAGCCGTTACGGGAGGAACTGTCCCATTTCCTGAACTGCATTACCGGAAAGGCAAGCTGCCGCACCGATGGCAACGAAGGAATACGCGTGTTGAGAGTGTTACAGGCTTCGGAACAAGACATACTGAAACAACATACGCGCCAGGAGGCGGGAACCATGAATCCGGGAGGTCAAAAAATGGCTGACTGTTTTGTCCATGAAACCGCGGTTGTAGATGGTCATTGCCATATCGGCAAGGGCACCCGGATCTGGCATTTCAGCCATGTCCTGACAAACTCCAGCATAGGGGAGAACTGCATCC
This sequence comes from Gammaproteobacteria bacterium, assembly GCA_965116495.1. Lineage (GTDB taxonomy): Bacteria > Pseudomonadota > Gammaproteobacteria > Eutrophobiales > Eutrophobiaceae > JAAXHV01. Next base: position 3,769,732 of record OZ220696.1, read on the forward strand.
TGGGGCAGAACGTCATGGTGGGTCCCGACGTGAGCATGGGCAATAACTGCAAGATCCAGAATAACGTCAGCATCTACAAGGGTATTACGCTGGAGGACGGCGTATTCTGCGGACCGTCCTGTGTGTTTACCAACGTGAACAACCCGCGTGCCGAACTGGAGAAGAAAGACCAGTTCGCAGACACCCGGGTCAGGCAGGGTGTGACCATCGGCGCCAATGCCACCATCCTGTGCGGCATCGAACTCGGAGAATACTGTTTCATTGCGGCCGGAGCCGTCGTAACCGGGGATGTACAACCGTTTGTGCTGATGGCGGGAACGCCTGCGAAACAGGTCGGCTGGGTGGGGCATTACGGCGAGCGGCTGGGAGACGACCTAGTGTGCCCGAAGACGGGGAAACAGTATCGCCTGAACAGCGACGGCCGGCTCGAACCAGTGGATTGACGTATTATCCGTCATTCCCGCGCAAGCGGGAATCCAGTAAAATAGTGTGTCGCCCAAGAGGCGACCCTTTATATTACTGGATTCCGGAGCCTGCCCCAGCATACTTTAAGCCAGGGTCAAGCCCAAATGACGAACGAGGGAATCAGTATAAAAAGTTGGGAGATCACTAACAGAGATGGAACAAAGGTCTGTAGAATTCATCGACCTCAAAGCGCAACAGCGGCGTCTGGGTGACAGGATTCCGAAGGCAATTCAACGGGTGCTGGACCACGGCCGATACATCCTGGGGCCGGAAGTGTGGGAGCTGGAGCAACAGCTTGCCCGTTTCAGCGGCGCCAGGCATGTCATCAGTTGCGCCAGCGGCACGGATGCCCTGGTGATGGCCCTGCTGGCAAAGGGAGCGGGTCCCGGTGATGCTGTTTTTATTCCAGCGTTCACTTTTGTCGCCACTGCGGAGGCGGTCGCACTGCTGGGCGCCACACCGGTCTTCGTCGATGTCGAACCGGGCAGCTTCCTGCTGGACATTGCAAGTCTGGACGCCGCCTTGGAGACGGCAAACCGGGCCGGGCTGGCGCCGAAAGGCATTATTCCCGTGGACCTGTTCGGACAGCCGTGTGCTTACGCGGAAATAAACGCATATGCCCGGGAGAGCGGGCTGTTTGTCATCGCCGACGCCGCCCAGAGTTTTGGCGCGCGCCTGGACGGCAACCGGGTCGGGACCCTGGCAGAACTGACCGCCACCAGTTTTTTTCCGGCCAAGCCCCTGGGTTGCTATGGTGATGGAGGCGCCCTGTTCACGGATGATGATGAACTTGCAGACAGGTTGAGAAGCCTGCGGGTGCACGGCAAGGGCGCGCACAAGTACGACAATGTGCACATCGGTATCAACGGCAGACTGGACACCATCCAGGCAGCGGTACTGCTGGAAAAACTCCCGATATTCGAGGAAGAGATCGCCCTGCGCGACCGGGTTGCACAAAGATACGGCAAACTGCTGGAGGACCTGGTCGTTACCCCGGCGCCACGTGCCGGGTCCATCTCCGTCTGGGCGCAATATACGATACAGTCAGGCGAACGTGATGCGATAGCGCAGGAACTGAAACGGCAGGACATCCCGAGTGCGGTCTATTACCCCGCGTCCCTGCACCGGCAGACCGCATACAAAGGCTATCCCCGCGCGCGGGACCTGGCCGTGTCCGAAAGCCTGAGCGCGCAGGTATTGAGCCTGCCCATGCATCCGTATCTTGAGGAGGAAGCGCAAAGCGGGATTTGCGATGTCATCCGGCAGGCATTATGATAGCCGCCGCCATCCCTCTGACCGGCAGCGTTTTATTGAAGTTGTCGAAACCGAGTTGCTGGGCTTGCACGAGGGGAATATTGCCCGTTACCGTTTGCGTCCGGTGGAATTTCAGGAATGGCAGCGGGAGTGGTGACAGGAACCCGGTGACACCATCGTCTTTACTGATTTTCGGAAGCGTATAGCTCGGCAACTCAGCCAAACGATCTGGGACGGAACGAATCCTTGTTGATAATGCTGGCGCTGTCCCCCGTCGCCCGTATCACGAATAAGCCCTGACGCTCGGCAAATACAGCCGCCGACTCGTCTGCGCGCAGGTAAGCCATCGCGCCATACACCCGGTCGCGCTGGTATCGCCACTCCCGTTGCTTGAAAAACTCTATGCCTGCCAGAAATGCGCGCACATCAGCCACTTTCATGGTAGTCTTCACCTCTACCACTACCACCACCTCGCCATTATGTGCAACAACGTCGTATTCCCATTGTGCTGCGCCGCGCTGACCCCTGACTCTCGTGGATGTGTGATAAACATCAATGTTCCGGGCCTGTAACAGTTCAACGAGTTTGCCTTCAACCAGGCTCTCCACCAGCTTGCCCCACTGACTGGTAAATAACTCTTCGGCCTTTTTCAGACGTATGTCGGCTTCCTTTGCCCGCTTGTCAGCTTCCTGCGATCGTTTGCGATCTTCCTCCGCTCGCTTGCGGTTTTCCTCCGCGGTTTCGGCCATGAGCCGTCTGACTTCCCGGATTTCCTGCTCTGTCTTTTGACGGTCTTGCTCTCGCTTTTCTTCAGCCTGTTCGGCAGCCTCTTTCTGCTTCCGGGTGATTTCGCGCAGGACAGCCCAGATTTCCTCCGGGGTGGCAGGGGGTTGTTCAGTATAAGCACTCATAGGTAAATTCTCCTTATGCTATGATTTGATAGCTCTGCAGTATAACACGTTCAGTTGGGTTGATACCGACCTGGTCCTTCCGGCAACCGCGGGCGGGGCGCCCTCCCCCAGAGCGGTTGCAACATGCCCTTGCCAAAGGGGGTGGCTTGGGAGGTCAGTAACAGATGCAAAACCACCCCCTTGGCACCCTCGGGCTGTCCTTGATCCGTGGCCCTGGCGAATACAAACGGGGCCGCCCTCGGGTATGCAGGCATTCAACGGCTCGAATTCCTTTCGACCGGCCAGCCGGCGTTGTTTATTCTTGTCCATGCCGGACCGACCGCTGCCTGATTTCCCTATGGCAACGATGATTTTATCCGGCCCGTATGGATTGAAAAGCAAAAAATCAATAAAAATGTGAGAAAAGTCACATTTTGGTGAAAAAAGTACGAATATTTGTTATTGGAAGCTGGATATATGCCGCGTTCCGGTCAGCGTGCCTGACAAGGCTGCTTTTATTGAGACTTGTATTCAGGTGCGCAGCAGTTTCTTATAGAGCGCGACCAGTTTCTCTGCTTCGGTTTCCCAGTTGTAGTGTTTTTCCACCGCCGCGCGGCCGCGCTTGCCCATGGCTTCAGCTTTATCGGGGTGGTCCAATATCCATTGCATGGCTTCGGATATGGCCTGCGGGTCCAGCGGGTCGACAAGCAGGCCGCATTCCGCATCTTCAACAATGCTCCGCCACAAGGGGAAATCGGATACGATGACCGGCAGGCCCACCGACATGTATTCAAACATTTTTGTGGGCCAGGCATCCAGGTATTTCGGCGTCGGATGTAATACGACCAGCCCGGCCAGAACACTTCCGAGAATCCCGGCAACCTGTTTACGGTCAGCCCAGCCTGGGAAGTCTACCTGCCGCCAGCCCGGTGATGTCTGGACTTCCGCCTGCAGGCCAGCGGGCTGGAATGCGCCGGCGAGACAGAGTTGGATATCCTGTCTCCCTCTCCCTTTCGTGTAGCTTATCGCGGTTATCATTTCGTTGATGCCGCGTATCCTGGTTATCCCACCGATATAAGCAAAGTGAGGCGGACGTTTCTGGTAGGGAATACTTTCCGTCGTGACCAGTTCATCCAGGATGGGGAAGTTCTGCACCAGCGTCGTCTTGTGAGGAGGGAAACGCCCGGCAATTTTCGGCTCAGCCGGTACGATGGCGTCAAATACACAGGCCGCCAGCCATTCACAGGCTGACGCTGCCCAGGATACTGGCCGCCTCGTGATTGTCGGCAACCAGTACTTGGTCAATACCTGGCGCGGCAAGTCCTCGTGCACGTCATAAACCACACGGTAACTGAAGCACTTCAGTATGACTCCCAGTGGAATCAGTTCAGGGTCATGGAAATGAACGACCCGTGGTTGCGCCTTTCGCACTGCGCGCCACATACGCCGGACGCCCAGCATCATCCTTGTCAGATGTCCTGACGGCGCCTGTCCCGTGTCAATAATCCGTATCGTTCCGCCTGCTTCGATACTATCACCTTTGCCGTCCTGGACGAACAACAACACAGTCCGACCCAGCTTTTTTGCCAACGTGCCTGCTTCTCTTACCCGGATCCGGGTGTCTCCACGCGGGTGAACACTGGTTAAAATGGCAATTTCTGTTTGTTCCATCATACTGATCAAGTTGCTCGTGCGGTTTCAATCGTACTCAACCTGAATGAACTCAGCGCCTGCAAGATGTAGAACAGGCACCCCGATACGGACAGGAAGCTCACCAGTATGACCGGGTCCTGCCGCATCCAGCCCAATACCAGGGACAACGCCACCATGACGAAAAAGAACGATTGAAGCAACAGGACAAGCTTGAGTTTTTCCCGGATGAACAGCACGCCGCCCAGTGGTGCGCAGGCCAGTCTCAACAAGGCCATTGGGGCCAGAATCGTTGCGTAGAGTCCCGCTTCGCGCCAGTCCTCGCCGAAGACAAAAGCAAAAATTTCCTGGCCGAACAGGATTAACAGCAGTGCCGGCGGCAGGCCGATAATGGACAGCGATAACAGGGTTTTTATGAACAGGGGCCTGCAGGTGCCGTGTTCCTTCAGGTCTTCCATGGCCCTGCTCCTGAACACCTCCATCATTGCTTCACCGATCAGCGCGATGGGCAGCATCAGGACCCGGAACACCAGGAAGTACATGCCGGCAACGGCGCTGGTGAATATTGCCGGGATGATCACGTAGGGCATCTGCAGTGACAGCACGTTCAGCAGGCTTGCCGGCGAGCCTAGAAACGGGAATTTCCTGTATCGCCTGATCAAGGCATACTGCCTGACGCGGTTGAATTCCGGCAGTTTGACGGTGGCTGTTATCCTCCTGAGGATTAACAGCAACGCAGCGGCCCTCCCCAGACAGTCTGCTATGGCGAGTCCGGTCGTGATTTTTGGGGCAAGCCCGACAGCCACCTGCAGGGCAGATATGGACCCGCTCTGTATAACCCGGTTTCGGCTCATCAGTCCATACTGTTTTTTCCTGTTCAGCCAGTGCAGCAGGACCTTGTAGACGGAGAAAAGAAAAATGCTGAACGGCACGATATACAGCCAGTTCTCGAATCCGGGCTGTCCCGACAGGGCTGCGATCTGCTGCCCCCAGACGGCGACCGCGACCAGGACCAGCAGGCTTACGATGCCGGAAATGACAAAACTGATGATTGCAAGCTGCAGGGCCTCGCTGTCTTTCCTGGCGATCAGCACGGCCATCTCCAGCCGTCCGGTCGCGATCATGGCGCCGATGGAGATCAAGGCCATGTAAACGGCGAACAGACCGAATTCGGCCGGTGAGTAGATGCGCGTCAGGATCGGCGTGACCGCAACCGGGATAGCCTGGGCGATGGTCGTGCCTGACACCAGGGTCAGTACGTTTCGGACGTATTCCGATTTAACCCATTTGCCGGAGGACACGGAAGCGATACCTGTGCTGAAGTGAATTCAACCCTGGTCGTTTGTCTGGCTGACCAGTGCCTGGGCCAGGACCCCCCAGCCCAGCGCCGGCAACGGCCAGAAGACCGGTTTGGAGACGATGATCAGCATCAGGCAGACAAAGTTCAGCGTAAACGCAAACATCCAGAGCAGCTCATCCACCTGCTTGAGTATGACATGACGGGCGGACACCAGGCAACCGTACAGGGCCAGGGCCAGGTACAGGAGAAAACCTGCGAGACCGTAGCTGACCCATGCGGACAGGGCGTTGTGCGCATACCTGCCTGCGTGACCTTTTGCAAACTTACCGGTATTTTCCGTCAATACGTGCCCGCCGAATTTACCCAGCAGCGGGTTCTCCGCGATTTGTTCGAGGGCTTTGTCCTGCAGGGCAAGCCGGCCTTTCCAGGATTTTGAGGAAAAGATGTCAAGCACTTCAAACTGGCGGCTGAGGCGCGGGGGTGGGGCGGCTGCACCCGGTGCGGGCGTTGTCTGGAGTGCAGGGGAGGAATTATCCCCGGCCGGGCCGGCTTGTTCCGTAGCGGGAGGCTTGTCGATGCCCGCCGCCGTAGCTGCCTGGGCGGGTTTCCCGGACGCCTGAGTCGTGTCATCAGCGCCGGGCAGCCTGTCCGCGGCCGGTGCCGGTTCCGCTTGTTCCGTGGTGCGGGTTTCCAGAAAAACCTCGATGCGAGGCTTTATATCGGGAGCTGCCAGCAGCAACACTTCCAGGCAAACAACCAGCAGGAGCAGAAAATATCCAGGCTGTTTGATGCCGTAAATGATGCATAACACGGTCGATAATGCCAGGAACGCGTAGAAATCCGAGCGGCTGATCAGCATGAACAGGACAAAGACACCGCTGAGCATCAACACAGCCCTGGCGCGCAATGAACTAAAAACCGCCAGCAGCACCAGCAGTGTAAACAGGACGCTACGGGCGAATCCCTGGTAGGTGGATACATCCGTAGTATTCCCGTAAAGTCGCCGCGCATTGTACATGTTGGCATCAGTGTTGACGTAGAAATAAAGGAGGCAAACCAGGATGAAGGCGAAACTGATGCAAAGCGACCAGCGTAGGAGTCCGGATTCAATGGGCAGCAACAGTCCTATCAGAAACAGGGAGGACCAGAAGATAACCGTCTCCAGAGATTGTACTGCGGCTATTGAAACATGATCACCATCGAGAATCAGGTAGTGTGCCAGAGTCCATGCCGTGGTATAGAACAGAAATGCCAGCACCCACAGAACGTAACGGTTCCCGGTAATTTTTTTCAGCCAGCCGGTGTTCCAGGGCAGCAGGGCCAGGAGGGCCAGCAGCGCACCCAGGGAAACATAGCCGAACAGCCCCGCGGCAAATGGCGGGATGAGTCCCATGGCTACGGACTGGTGATAGAACAGGTACCCCGGAAACAGCAGGAAGAAACTGACGCCCGCGACAGTACGGGAGAGTTTCAATCCCCGGTCGGAACTATTCGGGCAGTCTGCTAACATGTTCTGATAGGATTCCGGTTCAAATGTTGACTCACGAACATTACGCTGCATCGGCAAATTACGGCAACGGCGTATTGATGCCATTATAAATTATGTCTGGCCGGACTGTCTGGATAATCAACCATTATGCCCAGTCGCCCGCGGGATCCGGCAGCACGCGCCATTATGACCTGGCGAAACACCTGCGCGACCTGGGTTGGAAAACCTGGATATTCGCGGCCAGCGTTGAGTTGAATACGCAGAAACAAAGGCTGGAAAAACATGAACATAGCAGGTCGGAAACCGTCGGGGGAGTCAATTTTCGCTGGTTGAAAACGCCCGGGCACCAGGGCAACGGCGTTGGACGCATGGTCAATATGCTTGCATTTTCCTGGCAGGTCTTGGTTGGAAAGTCGACCGCAGACCTGGATCGGCCGGACCTGGTGGTCGGTTCTACGGTCCACCCGTTGGCAGCCGCCTCCGGGGCGCTGCTGGCGCGGCGTTACCGGGTCCCTTTTATTTTCGAGGTGCGCGACATCTGGCCGGAAACTCTCATCGCGCTGGGTCGCACCCGCAGGCACAGCCCGTTCGCCGTATTGCTCGCAATGCTGGAGAGGTGGTTGTGTCGCCGGTCCTGCCGGGTCGTGTCGGTCCTGCCGGGGTATGGGAACTATGTCAGCGACCGTAACATCCCGACGCAAGAGGTGATCCACATACCCAACGGCGTCAACCTGGATAATATCGGCGAACCTCGTGGTTACCGGAAACAGGGTACGTTCCGGATTACTTATCTCGGCGCTCACGGCACCGCCAATGACCTGCAGACCCTGGTCCGGGCCATGGAGATCATAGAATTGACGCACGGTCTTGCGACAATCGAATGCCACCTGATCGGCTCAGGCCCGATGAAGCAGGCGCTGGCGGATTACTGTGCCGAGAGAGGGATGAAACAGGTTGTTTTTCATCCTCCCGTCAACAAGAACGCCATCGCGGCGCTAGCATCGGGCACCCAGGCTTTTGTATTATGCGGCAGAAAACTGCCGTCGCTGTACAAGTATGGAATCAGCATGAACAAGATTCCTGACTACATGGCGATGGGTCGTCCTGTTATTATTGCAATTGAATCCGTCAATAATCCGGTTATCGAGGCGGATGCCGGTATCTGTGTACCGCCGGAAGACCCTGAGGAACTGGCAGGTTCCATCATGAAGATGGCACAAATGAGTGAGGCGGAACTGCGCGCCATGGGCTTGAGAGGGCGTCGATATGTTGAACAGGAACACGATATGAAGTTGCTGGCGAAACGGTTGGCCGACGGGATGGAGCAGTGTCTGGTGAGAGATGCGGGTTGACCTGTCCGATTGTGCAAAACGCCTGTTTGACCTGGTTTTCAGCCTGGTCCTGGTGATCCTGTTGTTGCCGTTGTTTGCCCTGCTGGCTGTCCTGGTTTATATCGACCTGGGCAGTCCCGTACTGTTTCGCCAGCGGCGGCCGGGATTGCAGGGGAAACCTTTCACCTTTTACAAGCTTCGCACCATGAACAACGGGACGAACGAGAACGGACGGTTAATGCCCGATGAAGACAGGCTTACCGGTTTCGGCAGGTTCCTGCGCGGGACCAGCGTGGATGAGTTGCCCCAACTGTTCAACGTGATCAGGGGTGATATGAGCCTTGTCGGGCCCCGCCCCCTGTTGATGGAATACCTCGATCTCTATACCGATGAGCAAATGCGCCGCCACGAGGTCAGACCGGGGATCACCGGCTGGGCACAGGTCAATGGCCGTAACGCCATCACCTGGGAGGAAAAATTCAGTCTGGATCTCTGGTACGTCGATAACCGCAGCCTGTTCCTGGATCTCAGGATCGTCCTGTTGACTGTAGTGAGAATTATAAGGAAAGAGGGCATCAGCCAGGCGGGGATGGCGACTGCGGAGAAGTTCAAGGGCTCGATATCATGAGTACGTTACTGATTTTCGGCGCCGGCGGCCATGGCAAGGTGGTTGCGGACACTGCGAGAGCCATTGGGAACTGGAATGAGATCATGTTTGCGGATGATGCTTATCCGCAAGCAACAACCGTTGACGGTTATCCGGTGGTTGCCGACTTCTCCGGCGCAAGATCCATGGGGAGCTGCCGCGGGGACGTTATCGTTGCTATCGGCAATAACCGTAAACGCTCGGACCTGACCACACAGCTCAGGCAATCCGGGTTTAAACCGGTAACGTTGATACATCCTGCAGCGGTCGTAGCGCAATCGGCACACATTGAGACAGGCACAGTGATTTTTGCCCAGGCGGTCGTGCAGGCGGCTGCCCGGGTCGGCAGCGCCGTTATCGTCAACACAGCCGCTACCGTGGATCATGACTGCAGTATCGGCGACGGGGTGCACCTGTCCCCCGGCGTACACCTGGGGGGTGAAGTGGAGATAGGTGATTACAGTTGGCTGGGGGTCGGCGCGTTAGTCATCAACCGGACGGCTGTCGGCAGCGGTGTGACGGTGGGGGCCGGTTCCTGCGTGATCGGCGATCTCTCCGACGGGGTCACTGTGGTGGGCGTACCCGCCCGTCCCATTCGACAGGATCAACCGGGCGACTGATACCCGGCCCCTGTGACCATGTTGCCTGATCTCCCTTCCTGGCCGGTATACAGCAAAGCTGAAAGAGCAGCCGTTGACCGGGTGCTGGAGCGGGGACTGGGAAATTACTGGTATGGCTCGGAAGGCAAGGCGTTTGAACGGGAATTTGCCTCGTATTGCGGTTTGGCCCATGGCCTGGTCGTTGCCAACGGTACTGTTGCACTGGAATTATGCCTGCGTGCGCTGGGTATCGGACCCGGCGATGAAGTGGTGACTACCCCCCGATCATTCATCGCCACGGCCAACAGTATCGTGTTGTGCGGCGCCAGACCGGTGTTTGCCGACGTTGACCCGGACAGCCAGAATATCACATCGGAATCTGTCCGCGCCGTCATTACCGGCAACACGCGCGCGATATTGGCGGTACACCTGGCCGGCTGGCCGTGCGACATGGCCGGGTTGCGGCAACTGGCCAGGGACAATGGCCTGCACCTCATAGAGGATTGCGCCCAGGCCCACGGCGCTGCCATTGACGGGGTAAAAGTAGGCGCACTGGGACACGTTGCCGCATTTTCCTTCTGTCACGACAAGATTGTATCCACCGGTGGAGAAGGTGGTATGCTTGTTACCAATGATGAAGAACTCTGGGCAAAGGCAGCCGCCTTCAGAAATCATGGCCGTGACCCGAGAAGCATGCCGGAAGGCAATCATGAATACCCCTACCTGCATGGGACGGTCGGCAGTAATTACCGGATGACGGAAATGCAGTCGGTAATCGGCAGGCATCATCTGGCCCGGCTGGACCTGTGGCTTGAAGAGAGAAGGCGCAACGCCATGCTGTTGAGGAATGCCCTGGCCGGTATGGATATCCTGCGCTTACCGGCGCCGGCCGGGAATATCAGACACGCGTATTACCGGTTTTATGCATTTTTAAACAGGGAAAAACTGCGCCCGGACTGGGACAGGGCCAAGCTTGTCGAGGCCCTGCGCAATGCCGGTATCCCTTGCGATACCGGCATCTGCCCCGAGATTTACCGGGAACCGGCATACCAGGGCGCATTTCCCCAGGGATATCCGCGTTTGCCTCACGCCAGGGCGCTGGGAGAGACGGCCATTGCATTTCCGGTACATCCGGGCATTGGTGATGAGTTGATGGCTGTCATGGCCGGGTCGATACGCGCAGTTCTGTCCGGGGTTTGTTAAGCCGTTATGTTCAAAAATCTTGTTAACGGCCTGAAGAATACCCAACCTCTGCTGCGCCTGTACATCCGCGCGGGCGTATTTCTACACGATGTCCTGATGATCCCGGCAGCCTGGTACCTGGCCTACTGGTTGAGGTTCAACCTGGGGACCATTCCCGAGAACTCCCTGCAGGTTGCCACCCTCATGCTGCCGGTGGTCATCGTCTGCCAGTCATTCAGCTACGTTGTTTTCGGTTTGTATCGCGGTATCTGGCGCTTTGCCTCCCTGTATGACTTCATCCGTATAGGTAAATCGGTCTACGTTGGGGCGTTAATCGCAACCCTGGTGATATTCGCCGTTACCGGGATGGAGCAGGTGCCCAGGTCGGTAATACCCCTGTACATGTTACTGCTGTTTATTTTGCTGGGCGGCAACAGGGCGTTATACCGTTCCCTGAAAGACCAGCGCATGCGGGCGGGAGGCGGTAAACGGGTCCTGGTAATCGGCGCCGGCGAGTCGGCCCAGATGCTGGCGCGTGATATTTTGCAGCATGCCCGGGGTGAGTACCTGCCGGTCGGGATGATCGATGATAATCCCGACAAGCTGAACCGGGAAATACATGGGATAAAGGTGTTTGGCGGTTTTGAGGATATTCCGGACGTGGTGGGGAAACAGTCGGTAGACCTGATAATCATCGCGATTCCCTCTTTGTCCACTGCCAGGATGCAGAGACTGGTCGGCATCTGTGAAAGCACTGGCACGGAGTTTAAAACCCTGCCCAGACTTGAGGACCTGATCTCGGGACAGGTAAGCGTCAGTTCCATCCAGGAAGTCTCTATTGAGGACCTGCTGGGGAGGGAAAAGATCGAACTGGACCGCGACATGATGCAGGTCGGCCTGTCCGGCAAGGTTATTATGGTGACCGGCGCCGGCGGTTCCATCGGGACGGAGCTTTGCCGGCAGGTTGCCGGGTTTGCACCGGCTACCCTGGTGATTTTTGAGAGGAGTGAGTTCAACCTGTATTGCATACAGCAGGAACTGGAAAACAACTACCCGGAACTCAACCAGGTCGCGGTACTGGGTGACGTGTGTGACCGGCAGGTTGTTGAGGCTATCCTGGGGCAATACCGACCGGAGCTGTTATTCCACGCGGCTGCGTACAAGCATGTGCCGCTGTTGCAGGCGCACCCTGCCCAGGCCGTCAAAAATAATATTACCGGCACCCGCATCGCTGCCGAGGCGGCAAGTAAATTCCACTGTGACAAATTCGTGTTTATTTCCACCGACAAAGCGGTCAACCCGACCAGTATTCTCGGGGCGACCAAGCGTGCAGGTGAGATCTACTGCGAGGGCATGAATGCGGTTTCCGCGACGAGGTTTATCACGGTCAGGTTCGGCAACGTGCTGGGTTCGGACGGCAGCGTAGTCCCGTTGTTCAGGGAGCAGATCAGGAGCGGAGGCCCGTTGACGGTAACCCATCCTGATATGACCCGCTACTTCATGACCATAAGGGAAGCGTGCCAGTTGATCCTGCAAGCCAGTGTCGTGGAACAGGAAGGGGGGATTTACGTACTGGACATGGGCGCACCCGTCAGTATCGACTACCTGGCTGAACAGATGATCCGGTTGTCCGGCAAAGTGCCGGGGGAGGATATCGAAGTTGAATACGTGGGCCTGCGGCCGGGGGAGAAACTGTATGAAGAACTGTTTTATGATGGTGAAGAAAAAGAAACAACCAGGAACAGCAAGGTATTCAGGGCAAAACATGCCGCGGCCGACTGGCGCCTGGTCAAGCAGGTGGTTGACCGCCTGGAGCAGGCCCGGACAAACATGGACGATCACGAGATAAAACGAATCCTGGCCGAACTGGTTCCCCACTATAAGGATGAAGATGCGATTGGTATTGTCAAGGTTGCGTAGTCACCAGGATATTCCGGGTAATGGCAGCTAAGATCACCAAGGCGGTTTTCCCGGTGGCGGGCCTGGGGACGCGTACTTTGCCGGCCACGAAAGTGCTGGCCAAGGAGATGTTGACCGTGGTGGACCGTCCCGTCATCCAGTATGCCGTAGAGGAGGCGCTCAGCGCGGGAATCAGGGAACTGATATTTGTCACCGCAGAGGGAAAAGAGATCATCCGGGATCATTTCCAGTCCAACGTCAAACTGGAGAGTGAACTGGAGCGGAGGGGCAAACTGGAATTACTCGAGGTAGTGAGGGATATTCCGCCCCATGGGACCGATTGTCACTACGTCATCCAGCCTGAGCCCCTGGGGCTGGGCCATGCCGTCCTGTGCGCCAGGCCCCTGGTGGGGGATGAACCGTTTGCCGTTATCCTGCCGGATGATTTGATCCATAGTCCCGGGCGCGGTTGTCTGCAACAGATGATGGATATGTACCTGGAGAAAAACGCCGGCGTAGTGGCAGTTGAAAACGTGGCGCGCGCACAGGTTTCCCGTTACGGGATAGTCGAGACAGGCGTTGATGCCGGCGGTGACAAGATAATGAATTCGGTTGTGGAAAAACCCGCTCCGGAGGACGCGCCGTCCACACTGGCGGTGGTAGGTCGCTACATCTTTACGCCGGGCATCATGCCCGTGCTGGAAACCACGCCCAGGGGCGCGGGAAACGAGATACAGTTAACCGATGCGATTGCGGCGCTGCTGGGGAAAGAAGATGTATACCTGTGTGAATTTGAGGGAACCCGCTACGACTGCGGCTCAATCCCGGGACTGGCGCAAGCCAACGTCGAGTATGCGCTCAGGCACGGGGTAATCGGCGCCGAGTTCGAAGCATACCTGGCGGACCTGGTAAAGAATAACGGGGTTTGAAACTATCCGGTTTTCGGAGTTGCCATGAACATTAATTACCAGAAACAATTCTTTATTGCGGCGATTCTGCTGGTTGGCATCAACCTGTCAATTCCCGGTACCGTTTACGCTGCTGACGATCAAATTGATTCGGACGAATTGAGCGGTCTCAGCTACCGGTTGGTGGGCCCCATGCGCGGCGGGCGCGCTACCAGGGTCGCCGGGATCAGTGGTGATCCGGCAACCTATTATTTTGGTACTGCTGCCGGTGGTGTCTGGAAAACCACCGACGGCGGCGTTACCTGGTTTCCAATTTTTGACGACCAGCCGGTGAGCGCTATCGGTGACATTGCCCTTGCGCCGTCCAACCCTGACATTATTTATGTGGGCACCGGCGACGCCAAGTCACGGGGCAATGATTCTCACGGTAACGGTGTCTATAAATCCATTGATGCCGGTGCAACCTGGCAGCATATGGGACTGGCCGGGGTCAGACAGACAAGCCGCGTCATAGTCCACCCGGAAAATCCCGACGTCGTCCTGGTCGCCGCGCAAGGCGGGTATTACGGGCCCGGTAAGGAGCGCGGCGTGTTTCGCAGCCGGGACGGCGGCAAGACCTGGAAGAAAGTCCTTTACGTCGATGAACACACCGGTGCTTATGATGTCGATTTCGTGCCGGGAAGTCCTGACAAACTCTATGCAACAACGTGGCAAATGCTGCGTAACCCCTACAGCCTCGTCAGTGGTGGTCCGGGAAGCGGCCTGTTTTATTCTTCCGACAGCGGTGACACGTGGCAACGATTGACGGGAAACGGCTTGCCGGACGGCGTGCTGGGCAAAATCGGCGTGGCAATCTCACCGGCAGACCCCAGCCGTATATACGCGGTCATGGAAGCCGAACAAGGCGGGCTTTATCGCTCTGACGATAACGGCATTAACTGGAAATACATTAACCCAAGCCGCGCACTCTGGAGACGCGCCTGGTTTTTTATGGACATCGTTCCACATCCACTGGACCCGGACACAATTTTTGTCCTGAATATTCAACTCGAAAAATCAGTCGATGCCGGCGCGTCGTTTACAACCATGAAAACCAATCATGTCGATCATCACGACTTATGGATGGACCCTGAAAACCCGCAACGCATGCTCAGTGGTAACGACGGCGGCGCCAATGTATCCGTCAATGGCGGACTCAGCTGGGCCCGTTCCGATGACAACCAGCCTACCGGACAATTTTACCGGGTAATTACCGATGACCGTTTTCCCTATTTTATTTACGGCGGGCAACAGGACTGGGAGACAATCGCGATTGCCAGTCGCGGCAACTGGAATGGTATCGGTTACCGGGACTGGTATCCCGTAGGTGGTTGTGAAATGGGCTGGACCGCGCCTGACAGGAGAACAAGTAATTATGTGTATGCCGGCTGTACGGATGGTGGTATCAGCCGTTACGACCGCAAAACCCAACGCAACCAGTCAGTAGGCCCATGGCCGCTGACCAATATCGGGCACGGCGCCAAGGATGCCAGGTTCCGTTTTCAATGGACCTCTCCGATACTTATCTCCCATCACGATCCAAGCGTAATGTACAGCGGCGCCAACGTGCTGTTGCAATCCGAAAACGATGGCATGAACTGGGAGGTAATCAGTGGTGACCTGACCCGTGATGACAAAACTAAACAACAGCCATCGGGCGGCCCGATCAGTAAGGATAATGTCGGCACGGAAGTATACGGAACCATCTATGCGCTGGCTGAATCGAGTCTGAAGAAAGGCCTGCTCTGGGTTGGTACGGACGATGGATTGGTCCACGTGACCGAAAATGGCGGCAGGCAATGGAACAATGTAACGCCTCCCGAAACACTCGTGCCCGAATGGAGCCGTATCAATTCAATCGAGGCATCCCGGCACGACCCTGCCGCAGCGTATCTTTCAATTCACCGCAGGGAGTGGAATGAATACCGTCCCTACGTATTGAAAACAACCAATTACGGCGCCGGTTGGGAATTGATCACAAATGGTTTGCCCGACGACACGATTGTGCGTGTGTTGCGCGAGGATTTGCAACGGGAAGGCTTGTTATTCCTCGGTACCGAGATGGGTATGTACTTCTCGCTGGATGGTGGTAACCAATGGCAAACCCTGCAGCTTAACCTGCCGGTCGCTCCTGTTTATGATTTGACGATCAAGGATAATGACCTCGTTGTTGCAACCCACGGCAGAGCCTTCTGGGTGCTGGATGATATCTCGCCGCTGCGCACACTGACAGCGAAACTGGCTGCAAAACCGTCCCATATTTTTTCACCCGGCGCCACTGTCAGGATCCGGGATGATTTTTCAATTCCAGCTACACCGGCAGGCCGGAATCCGCCGCCGGGCGCGGTGATTTACTACAATCTCGGAAAAATCCCAGAGGGTCCCGTGGAGATATCGATCATCGATAGCGCAGGTAACACGGTGCAGTCCTTTTCGTCTTCACCCGCGGCCGGTGAATCGCTGGAAACTCACGCTGCGGTGGATATGGGCGCCTATTACGGCAGGTCGTCTCCTGTTTCTACAGAACCGGGACTGAACCGCTTTGTCTGGGATCTTCGTCACCGCGGCCCCACCGGGATAGCAGGCAGTGTGATCTTCTGGCATCCGCCGAAAACACCTCCGGTTGGACCGTTGGCCTTGCCGGGTGAGTATGAAATCCGCATGGAAGTCGATGGCACTGTATCGGCTGCAGCGCTGACGATAACTGCTGATCCGCGTATCGCATTTCCGCTGGAGGAATTACGTGAACAATTTGATCTGCACGTCAAGGTGCGCGACACACTCTCTGAAATCAGTGAATCGGTACTGGGCATTCGACGCGTTTACGATCAAATTGATCGCATTCATGCGAAATCCGAAAACAACAAGGAGGCCGCTAGCGCAAACATGGCGTTGAAAAAACTGCGGGACAATCTGATGGCCGTGGAATACGCATTGACGGAACCTCGAATGCAAGGCGCATCGGATGCATTTCATTTTCCTGTCAGGCTGGACAACCAGTTAATCCTCCTCATCGGGACTATTGCCAATTCAGACAGGGCGCCGACCCGCCAGGCCTACGAAGTCTACGAAGTGCTTAAAGGCAGGGTAGGCGAACACCTGAAGATGTTGCAGAAATATCTTGACAACGATGTTCCCGAGCTTAATAAAAAGTTGAGGCAGGCCGGTCTGGGGCCGATTAGCGTCGGTACACTTTAAATGGCTCCGAGGGACGGAGCCATCGATGACGCATGACCGAGAGCGTCGCAAAAAAGCTGACAAAACCCGGTAGATACGCGGCCGATACGACCCTGTATCTGAAGGTGAGTCCAAGCGGGGCGAAGTCCTGGGTACAACGTATCATGATTGTCGGTAAACGGCGCGATATTGGTCTTGGCGGGTTTCCGGTAGTGCGCGTGAACGATGCAAAGATGCAGGCACTTAAAAACCGGCGACTGGTGAACAACGGTGGCGATCCACTGGCCAAATTCACCGCTGAGCAGCTCTGCAACCTGCTGGAAATCCTGTCGGACCGGCACGGCCTTCGCTCAATACTCGTCAGCAGACAATTACCCGCCCAACAATGGCACAAGTATCAGCGACCCCATCCTTGTCGATGCCATCCTCGACCGCCTGGTGCATACCGCCTACAAAATTGACCTCAAGGGATTATCCATACGCAAACGCAAAGACGGTTTGGCGCACATTACCCCAATAGAGTCATAATTACCCAAACCCGCGTCACGACGCGTACAGGGGTGGCAGTATTCACGTGAAATGGGTGGCAGCATTTAGTGAAATACGCAGTGAGTTTTTCAGAATAACAATACCATCGTGTTAGAATTGGAAAATCCAAGCGCATAACTGAACCACTTTTTTACAAGTTGAGTAAATGCAATGACTATCACCGAAATATCAAAAATGAGTAAACTGGAGCGCCCATCCTGAAACCGGTGCTTGATACCTATTTGCGTGACGTGGTAAAGAAAAAGGCCCGGGTGATCAGGAATTGGATCAAACGCGGGGAGATGGCCGATATCGACCCCTATCACCTGATCATGATGATCTGGGCGGTAACCCAGCACTACGCGGACTTCGCCGTCCAGGTTAACGCCGTGCTGGGGAAAAACCTGGACGAGCAACGCTTTTGTAACCAGACCCGGAAAAACATTAAGCGGATTATTATGAAGGGGATACTCAGGAATTGAGAATTACGAATTGGGAATTATACGTAACGCCACAAATCGCTCCCCGTTCGTCATTCCAGCACAGGCGGGAATGACGAGCGGGGTTCTGGTCTGGTCGGCTGATGAATAAATTCAGAATTACCGTCGCCAGCTTCCTGGCTTATTTCGTTATGTCCGCGGTGATCTCGCCGTTGGGCATCGTCAGCGGACCGATCGCCGGGATGATCAGTTTCCTGATATTCAATTCGGCCCTGGGCACTGCGGTAGCGCCGGCCCTCAGCGCCGTTATCGTGGAAAAATACGACATGATTGCCGCGTTACGGTTCACGAGCATATGTTACTGCGTGATGATTGTACTGCTGTTCGCCGCGCACCTGTTGCGAAGACGGACGGCCGCATCGGGAGACATGGTGAATGAACCTGCATTTTGAACCCTATTCAGCAGAATTCGCCCGGGACCCTTACCCGGTCTATACGCGCCTGCGTCAGGAATGCCCCGTGTATTATCATGAAAGCTGGGATGCTTGGCTGTTCTCCAGGTACGAGGATATAAAAACGCTTGTGCTGGACGAACGCCTTGGCAGGACCATGGATCACGTTATGTCTCCTGAGGAGGTCGCGGCAGACCGCGCAAGCAGGGACTGGGATGCGGCGCCCAACCACAGCCGCTACGTAAAGGTGTCGATTATCGACAGTGAGGGGGAACTGCATGACCGTTTAAGGAAGGCGGTGTTCAGGCTGTTCACGCCGGCGCGTGTCAGCGACTTGCGGGGCTTTATCCAGAGGTTGATAGACCGTCAAATCGACGCCCTGGGATTGGTCGGCGATTTTGATTTCATCGAAGACCTGGTGGCGCCGGTGCCGGGGTTCGTGATCGGGGAAATGCTGGGAGTGCCTGCGCGCGAGCGGCCGCGGTTACGCACCTGGTCGGAGAACATCGTGCAGTTCTTCGAGCCGGAACGCACCGTTGCGCACCGGGAACTGGCCGAGCAGGCCACGACGGAGTTTGCCGCCTACCTGGAGGCCCTGGTCGCGCAGCGCCGGGAGCGGCCGGGTTGCGACCTGCTCTCGGAGATGATCGCCTGGCGCGATGGTGGCGTCCGCCTCAGTCACGATGAACTGTTGTCAACCGCCATGACCATTCTCATGGCGGGACATGGTTCCACCATCGACGCCGCTAGCAACGGTATGCTGGCTCTGCTTCGGCACCCGGAACAGGTGGCCGCGCTGCAAGCCGACCCGGGGTTGATGCCTACCGCGGTGCAGGAAATGTTCCGTTATGATGCCCCGTTGCCATATTTTCACCGTTATGCTTTGGACGATATGGAATACCGGGGCCGTTCCTTTGCAAAAGGCGCGAAGTTCGGTTTCCTGTATGCCTCAGCCAATCGTGATGAGGCCTGGTTCGCTGCGCCGGATACTTTTGACATACACCGGGAACCGAACCGGCACCTGGCCTTCGGCGGCGGCGTGCACCACTGCCTGGGCAGCCACCTGGCGCGGTTGAACATGGAGATTATGTTCAATACCGTACTGCGGCGCCTGCCGGGTTTGAGCCTGGCTGTTGCCGAGGATGATTTGCAATGGAAGCCCGGTATCCAGAGTCGCGGATTGGCGCGTTTGCCGGTGGTGGTTTAAACAGAGCCTTGGATATGTGGGGGATATGAGCAATAATCACTCATTAACTCGTTGTTTTATATGATAGTTTACAAAATACGATCTGTAATTTTCACACAATCCGTCCCACAGATATTGCAGGAAGTTTAAGCACTATTTCCGCTGTTATAAATCGGTTATACGTGCGGTGTCATTTTCCCGATTTTGCTCAAAACACTCCAGCTCAGGGGCAGTTATCGGCCCAAATGATACGCACAGGGTATGGGTACAGCACTTTGCAAGGCCTTGCGGGAGGCAGGGGTATCGGATGAAATTGCCACCGCCGCGGCCGATGACGCCGGGCAGACTGAGCGCCTGCAACGCGTGGAAGAGAGATTGACTCGTGTCGAGGTCACCTTGCGGGTATTGGTTGGTTTGGCGGTAGCTATCCTGGTCTTGCAATTACAACCGTTCCTTTCCTGATCACCGGCGGATGCAGGGCTTCACCCAGGCAGAGAGTACTATAGCAATCAGGAGCCGGTACTTTCTCTTACATTGTGCTCAGAATCCTGAACCCGCATACTGATCCCGATATTTAGCAAATGGCACGCGGCGGTATGGTTGACATATTCTATATCATGCCAGATTTTTACTGTGGTTGTTATTGTGGGAACACCGCATAAAGACTATAAAAAATCATTAATAATCAGTAAGTTATAAAAAAAATGGCTCCCCGGGACGGGCTCGAACCGCCGACCTAGTGATTAACAGTCACCCGCTCTACCGACTGAGCTACCGGGGAATTGTGGTTGGAATAATCCTGTTACGCCATGGCATGCCATATCAGGCCCAGAGTCATCGCCATGTTTACGCCCACCATCCATTTGAGCACATGGATGTCTGCTTTAATTTCAGTTATATCAGCTTTAGTGGCGACCTGACCCTGACCCAATATCGACATTGCTGCTTTCCGGGCTTTAGTTTCCGGGACATTTACACTTATAAGCGCATCGTATAGTTCCATGTTCATCATGCTCATGATGTCTCTCCTCAATTTCCATGTGTTACGTATTCCTGATTGCTTCCTGGTTAACTCGCAAGCGGATTATACACATAATATCAGCCCAGCGCATCCGTCAACCGTTGCATCGCCGCCTCCAGGTTTTCCATGCTGGTGGCGTAGGACAGGCGCATATAGCCTTTTGCCCCGAAGGCCGATCCAGGCACCAGGGCGACCTCGGCCCGTTCCAGCAGGTATTCGCCCAGTTCAATGTCGTTTTTGATGCCATCCAGTTTGTGGATGACACCCTGCATATTGGGGAAGCTGTAAAAAGTGCCGTCGGATGCAGTACAGTCAACTCCGTCAATGCCGTTCAGACCCGCAAGGACGAAATCATGGCGTTGTTTGAAGATCGCGGTGCTCTCGCGGATATAGGTCTGGTCGCCGTTCAACGCGGCCATGGCCGCGTACTGGGAGACGGAGGAAGGGTTGGAGGTGCTTTGTGACTGGATCTTTTGCGCCGCCTTGACCAGGGATAACGGACCGCCCAGGTAGCCGATGCGCCAGCCGGTCATGGAGTAAGCCTTGGATACTCCGTTGACCACCACCGTCCTGCCGGCAAGTTCCGGGCAGACATTGACGATATTCCTGAAGCCCTCCTGCCCCCAGAGGATGTGTTCATAAATATCGTCCGTCAGAACGGTAATTTCCGGATGTTCCAGCAGTAACGCTGCGATATCCGACAATTCCGTGTCGGAATAACTGACCCCGGTCGGGTTGGACGGGCTGTTGATCACGAGCAGGCGTGTTTTGTCGGTGATGAACCTGCCCAGTTGTTTTTGGGTAATTTTGAAACGATGTTCAATTCCTGTCGGTATTACCACCGGCTCCGCTCCGGCCAGCTTCGCTATGTCCGGATAGGAGACCCAGTAGGGCGCCGGGATAATCACTTCATCACCGGGGTTGAGCAAGGCCTGCATGATGTTGTAGATGCTGTGTTTTGCGCCGCAGGAGACGAGGATCTGTACCGGATCGTATTCAAGGTCATTTTCACGCCGGAACTTGTCGGCAACGGCCTGTTTTAGTTCGGGCATACCGCCTGCCGCGGTGTATTTTGTCTTGCCGTCGCGGATAGCCCTGGTTGCGGCCTCCTTGATATGCTCAGGTGTGTCGAAATCGGGTTCGCCCGCGCTCAAGGCAATGATATCGCGGCCTGCTGTTCTTAATTCCGCAGCTTTGGCAGTGACGGCGAGGGTAGGGGAGGGTCTGACGCTCGCGGCGCGGTTTGCCACTCTGATATCCAAGCTAGGCTCCTCTTAGAGACGACTATTCGTGTATTATAATGCGGTTCATTCCGGCAATGGCAAAAAAATTCAAATTACAGGCTGATTTTTCTCCTGCGGGCGATCAACCCGAGGCCATCGCACAATTATACCATTCGATCCAGAGCGGGATCGCGCAACAGACGCTGCTGGGTGTGACAGGTTCCGGCAAGACCTTTACCATCGCCAACCTGGTCGAGAAATTGCAGCGCCCCACACTGGTCCTGGCGCCTAACAAGACCCTGGCCGCGCAGTTGTACGGAGAGATGCGGGAGTTCTTCCCGGACAATGCCGTGGAATACTTTGTTTCTTATTACGATTATTACCAGCCGGAAGCCTATGTCCCTTCCACCGATACCTATATCGAAAAAGACGCATCCATCAACGAGCATATAGAACAGATGCGCCTGTCCGCCACCAAGGCCCTGCTGGAGCGACCGGATACCATTATCGTTGCCACCGTTTCAGCCATTTACGGTCTGGGCGACCCCCAGGCCTACCTGAAAATGGTGTTGCACCTTGACCGGGGTGAGCGAATGGAGCAACGTTTTTTGCTGCGCCGTCTGGCCGAGATGCAATATACCCGCAACGAGGTGGAACTGCATCGCGCCACTTACCGGGTCCGGGGCGATATTATCGATGTCTATCCGGCTGAATCCGAGCGCGAGGGAATACGGGTCGAGTTGTTTGATGACGAGATCGAATCCATATCAATCTTTGATCCGCTGACCGGGGAGATATACAGGCAGGTCCCGCGCATCACCATACACCCCAAGACCCATTACGTCACCGAACGCCAGATTATTCTGGACGCCATTGAAGTCATCAGGGAGGAACTGGCCGAACGTCTGGAGCAGTTTCGCCGGGAGAATAAGCTGGTCGAATTACAGCGCCTTGAGCAACGCACCCGGTTTGACCTGGAAATGATGATGGAAATCGGTTATTGCACCGGGATTGAAAACTACTCCCGCCACCTGTCTGGCAGGCGGCCCGGAGAACCGCCGCCGACCCTGTTTGATTACCTGCCCCATAATGCCTTGCTGGTGGTGGATGAAAGTCACGTGACCATACCCCAGTTGGGCGCAATGTACCGCGGCGATCGCTCACGCAAGGAAAATCTGGTGGAATACGGTTTTCGCCTGCCCTGTGCCCTGGACAACCGGCCGTTGCGCTTCGATGAGTTTGAACACCTCTCGCCGCAAATGGTGTTTGTGTCGGCGACGCCGGGTCCGTATGAGCATGACCGGTCGGATGAGATTATTGAACAGCTCGTGCGGCCCACGGGCCTGGTTGACCCGGATGTGGACGTACGTCCGGTTGCAACCCAGGTGGACGACCTGTTATCGGAAATCCGATTGCGCGAGCAGCGCAATGAGCGGGTGCTGGTTACCACCCTGACCAAGCGTATGGCGGAGGACCTGACCGACTACCTGGCCGAACATGGCGTCAAGGTGCGCTACCTGCACTCCGACATAGATACGGTGGAGCGGGTCGAGATCATCCGGGACCTGCGCCTGGGAGTTTTTGACGTGCTGGTCGGGATTAACCTGTTGCGGGAGGGGCTGGACATGCCGGAGGTGTCGCTGGTAGCCATACTGGATGCCGATAAGGAAGGTTTTTTGCGTTCGGAGACGACCTTGATCCAGACCGTAGGTCGCGCCGCCCGCAATATCAACGGCAGGGCAATTATGTACGCCGACACGGTGACAGGTTCCATCGAGCGGGCTATCCGGGAGACCGATCGGCGCCGTGACAGACAACGGCGATTTAACCAGGCCCACGGTATTACCCCGCAGGGTATACGCAAGGCGGTCACCGACATACTGGAAGGGGCCTATAGCGATCAACGCGGCAGGACGAAGCGCTATGCAAAAGTGGCAGAGCAGAAATCCGCTTACATGGAGCTTCCTCCCAACCTGTTGATAAAAAAAATCCGCCAGCTGGAAGAGCAGATGTATCAACATGCCCGCGACCTGGAATTCGAGCGGGCAGCCGAGATACGCGACGAGATCGCGCGCATCAAGGAATTCAGCCTGGAAATCCACGAGCAGAGCGCCGGTTGAGCACTATAAGCCGTCGTTCCCCTTGATCGCTGCCCATAACTGATAGTTCTCAGCATAACCGATGAAACCGCTTATTTCCGTTACGGATTTATTGATACTGGGCCTTACCCTTGCCGTGGTTGTCATCCTGTTAACCAACAGGGGAGCGGAAGGAGGTTACGACCTGTACGGCGGTTCGGACGCCGATACGTTGATTGGAGATCCCGGCGATAACCTGATCTGGGGGGGAGCGGGCGCAGATACCATAGACGGGAGTGACGGTATCGACACCCTGGACTACGGCGGGTCGAATGCAGGGGTCAGGGTGAGCCTGGCTGCCGGAACGGCTGCCGGTGGTCATGCCGGGGGTGACAGGATAACCAACGTTGAGAATATCTGGGGGTCTGCTTTTGACGATGTGCTGACGGGTGACAGCGGCATTAATACGTTTATCGGCGGACCTGGAGCCGATACCCTGGCCGGAGGGGGAGCAGGTGACAGCCTGCTCGGTGGAGAAGGTGCGGACATACTGCGTGGTGAGGCCGGCGATGACACCCTTGCAGGCGGTTCGGGGGCCGACATCATCGACGGAGGGGATGATCTGGATGCGCTGGATTACAGGGAGTCGGATGCGGGGGTAGAGGCAAACCTGGTCGATAAAACCGTTGCAGGAGGCCACGCCCAGGGTGATGTAATAACCGGTATTGAGAATATCTGGGGTTCTGCTTTTGCCGACATCCTGACAGGCGACAGAGGCAGCAATATCCTGGACGGTGATGCGGGAGGTGACAGGCTGGACGGTGGAGCGAGCGCTGACGTTTTGCGGGGTGGTGCAGGTGATGACAACCTGTCAGGCGGTGGCGGTGATGACACGCTGGCGGGCGAAGCGGGTGCGGACGTGCTGGACGGTGGTGCGGGCGTTGACATCCTGGATTACAGCGGGTCGCCGGCAGGTGTGGCGGTGGATTTTGCAGCGGGTACGGGCGTCGGCGGCGATGCGGAGGGGGACGTGATAGCGGGGATGGAGAGTGTGTGGGGTTCGGGTTTTGCCGACCGGGTGTTGGGGAGTGACGGGGCTGATTCGTTTTCGGGCGATGCGGGGCCGGACGAGTTGGACGGCGGCGCCGGAGATGACCGGTTATGGGGTAATGAGGGAGATGACCGGCTGTGGGGCCGTGGCGGTGATGACAGTCTGCTGGGTGAGGCGGGGTCGGACGAGTTGGACGGCGGTGCTGGAGATGACGAATTGCTGGGAGGCGAGGGTGATGATGCGTTGCTGGGCGGAGACGGCGCGGACGTTCTGTTGGGCGGGTTGGGGGTGGACCGTCTGGCGGGAGGCGCCGGCGGCGACGACCTGTCTGGCGGGGCGGGGGATGATGAGTTGGACGGTGGCGCCGGGGCTGACAAGCTGTATGGCGGGGAAGGTGCTGACCGGCTCTATGGTCAAGACGGTGATGACACGCTGGCGGGCGAAGCGGGTGCGGACGTGCTGGACGGTGGTGCGGGCGTTGACATCCTGGATTACAGCGGGTCGCCGGCAGGTGTGGCGGTGGATTTTGCGGCGGGTACGGGCGTTGGCGGCGATGCGGAGGGGGACGTGATAGCGGGGATGGAGAGTGTGTGGGGTTCGGGTTTTGCCGACCGGGTGTTGGGGAGTGACGGGGCTGATTCGTTTTCGGGCGATGCGGGGCCGGACGAGTTGGACGGCGGCGCCGGAGATGACCGGTTATGGGGTAATGAGGGAGATGACCGGCTGTGGGGCCGTGGCGGTAATGACAGTCTGCTGGGTGAGGCGGGGTCGGACGAGTTGGACGGCGGTGCTGGAGATGACGAGTTGCGGGGTGGTGCAGGTGATGACAACCTGTCAGGCGGTGGCGGTGATGACACGCTGGCGGGCGAAGCGGGTGCGGACGTGCTGGACGGTGGTGCGGGCGTTGACATCCTGGATTACAGCGGGTCGCCGGCAGGTGTGGCGGTGGATTTTGCAGCGGGTACGGGCGTCGGCGGCGATGCGGAGGGGGACGTGATAGCGGGGATGGAGAGTGTGTGGGGTTCGGGTTTTGCCGACCGGGTGTTGGGGAGTGACGGGGCTGATTCGTTTTCGGGCGATGCGGGGCCGGACGAGTTGGACGGCGGCGCCGGAGATGACCGGTTATGGGGTAATGAGGGAGATGACCGGCTGTGGGGCCGTGGCGGTAATGACAGTCTGCTGGGTGAGGCGGGGTCGGACGAGTTGGACGGCGGTGCTGGAGATGACGAGTTGCGGGGTGGTGCAGGTGATGACAACCTGTCAGGCGGTGGCGGTGATGACACGCTGGCGGGCGAAGCGGGTGCGGACGTGCTGGACGGTGGTGCGGGCGTTGACATCCTGGATTACAGCGGGTCGCCGGCAGGTGTGGCGGTGGATTTTGCGGCGGGTACGGGCGTTGGCGGCGATGCGGAGGGGGACGTGATAGCGGGGATGGAGAGTGTGTGGGGTTCGGGTTTTGCCGACCGGGTGTTGGGGAGTGACGGGGCTGATTCGTTTTCGGGCGATGCGGGGCCGGACGAGTTGGACGGCGGCGCCGGAGATGACCGGTTATGGGGTAATGAGGGAGATGACCGGCTGTGGGGCCGTGGCGGTAATGACAGTCTGCTGGGTGAGGCGGGGTCGGACGAGTTGGACGGCGGTGCTGGAGATGACGAGTTGCGGGGTGGTGCAGGTGATGACAACCTGTCAGGCGGTGGCGGTGATGACACGCTGGCGGGCGAAGCGGGTGCGGACGTGCTGGACGGTGGTGCGGGCGTTGACATCCTGGATTACAGCGGGTCGCCGGCAGGTGTGGCGGTGGATTTTGCAGCGGGTACGGGCGTCGGCGGCGATGCGGAGGGGGACGTGATAGCGGGGATGGAGAGTGTGTGGGGTTCGGGTTTTGCCGACCGGGTGTTGGGGAGTGACGGGGCTGATTCGTTTTCGGGCGATGCGGGGCCGGACGAGTTGGACGGCGGCGCCGGAGATGACCGGTTATGGGGTAATGAGGGAGATGACCGGCTGTGGGGCCGTGGCGGTGATGACAGTCTGACGGGTGATGCGGGGGCTGATGTGCTGGATGGGGGAGAAGGCAAGGACACGTTACGGGGTGGTGGCGGAGCTGATGAATTGCTGGGAGGCAGCGGCAATGACACGCTGGCGGGCGATGCGGGCGCAGACATAATAGACGGCGGTGCGGGTCTGGACACGCTGGATTACAGCCGCTCGCCGGCGGGTGTGGAGGTGGATTTTGCAGCCGGCACCGGAACCGGGGGTGATGCCGGGGGGGACAGGGTTGTTAACATGGAGAATGTCTGGGGATCGCAATTTGCAGACTCCTTCAGCGGCAGTGAAAGTGTTGTTTCGATATCAGGACTTAAGGGAAATGATGTTGTGGACGGCGGCGCAGGAAATGACAGGCTGTCGGGAGGTGACGGTAACGACATTTTGCGCGGCCGGGAGGGCGACGACAGACTCCTGGGTGAAGCAGGGTCTGACGAGTTGATTGGCGGCAGCGGCGCCGACAGACTGAGTGGCGGCAGGGGCAGTGACATATTCACCTTTGGCGGGGGGGATGACGGTAACGATACCATTTCCGACTTCGTGAACGCAGAAGATCGCATTGACCTTTCCGGCTTTGCCGGTTTGTCCTTCAATGACCTGGTGATATCTGGAGGCCCGGATAGCAGCATGATCGACCTGACCGGCCATGGTGGGGGCAGAATAACCCTGCAGGGCGTTGATAGCGCCGACCTGGATGCAGCGGATTTCCTGTTTGCCCGGTAATCCGGTTCGTTGTATACTTCAAGGTCCAAAGGCGCGTAGCTCAGTTGGTTAGAGCACTACCTCGACACGGTAGGGGTCGTTGGTTCGAATCCAATCGCGCCTACCAGATTTAAGCCTGGAAAAAAGGGGACGAATTTGAAATCCGTCCCCGAACGCCGGGCGCGAATTACAATCCACAACATTGATTATCTCTTTGACACGCAGCCTGTTGTGGGGGCCGCCACTGGTGAAGAAGACATAATGCCTGTTATTACCCTGCCTGACGGCAGTCAGCGCAGCTATGAACAACCCTTATCTGTTCTGGACATCGCCGCGGATATCGGACCCGGCCTGGCCCGGGCGACCCTGGCCGGTGAAGTGGACGGCAGCCTGGTCGATGCTGCCCACCTGGTTGACGCCGATGCGGCCCTGCGCATCATTACCGCCCGGGACGAAGAAGGCCTGGAGATATTGCGCCATTCCTGCGCGCACCTGATGGCGCAGGCGGTAAAGGAATTGTTTCCGCAAGCACAGGTGACAATCGGCCCCGTTATCGAAGACGGATTTTATTACGATTTTGCGTTCGAGCGTTCGTTTACCCCGGAAGACCTTGCTGCGATCGAGGAAAAAATGACGGATCTGGCCCGCCAGGACCTCAACGTCAACCGCTTTGTCATGGCGCGGGATGAAGCCGTTGAATTCTTTCGCGGCCTGGGGGAAGAGTACAAGGCACAGATTATCGAATCCATCCCCCCGGATGAGGAATTATCACTGTACCGGCAGGGTGAGTTCGTTGACCTGTGCCGGGGCCCCCACGTGCCCAGCACCGGCAAACTTGCCGCGTTCAAGTTGACCAAGCTGGCAGGCGCTTACTGGCGCGGTGACTCAGCCAACGAAATGCTGCAACGCGTCTATGGCACGGCCTGGCCGGACCGCAAGGCGTTAAAGCAGTACCTGCACCGCCTGGAACAGGCGGAGAAGCGGGACCACCGCAAGCTGGGACGTAAACAGGACCTGTTTCATTTCCAGGAAGAGGCGCCGGGCCTGGTTTTCTGGCATCCCGGGGGTTGGACGCTGTATAACATCATCACGGATTATATCCGCGTTAAACTGGCCGGAAAGGACTACCGGGAAATCAATACGCCGCAGGTGCTGGACCGCAGTTTATGGGAGAAATCCGGCCATTGGGACAAGTTTCAAGCGGACATGTTCACTACCAGTTCGGAAAACCGCGAGTACGCCATCAAACCCATGAACTGTCCCGGTCACATACAGGTGTTCAACCAGGGTTTGAAAAGCTACCGTGACCTGCCGCTGCGCTTGTCTGAATTCGGCTCTTGCCTCCGCAATGAAGCGTCCGGGACCCTGCACGGCCTGATGCGGGTCAGGGGGTTTACCCAGGATGACGCCCATATCTTTTGCACTGAGGAGCAAATCCAGGCGGAAGTTTCGGATTTTATCGACCTGCTGTTCGAGATTTACGGCGATTTCGGCTTCCACGAGGTGATTATGAAGTTATCCACCCGCCCGCAAAACCGGGTGGGTGATGATGCGATCTGGGACAAGGCCGAGCAGGCCCTGGAGCAGGCGCTCAATGCCAAGGGGGTGGAATGGGGATTGCAACCGGGTGAAGGCGCGTTTTACGGCCCCAAGATCGATTTTTCCCTGAAAGACAGTATCGGCCGGGTGTGGCAATGCGGCACCATTCAGGCGGACTTTTCCATGCCGGGACGTCTGGGCGCACAGTACGTGGATGATAACAGCAAGAGGAGGGCGCCGGTGATGCTGCACCGGGCAATCCTGGGCTCATTGGAGCGCTTCATTGGAATCATCATCGAGCATTATGCGGGTTCGTTCCCGCTGTGGCTGGCGCCGGTACAGGTTGTCGTGGCGTCAATTACCCAACACCAGGCTGATTATACCCTGTCAGTAGCGCAATCCCTGAAAGATCAGGGCTTCCGGGTCAATACCGACTTGAGAAATGAAACAATCAACCTTAAAATCCGCGAACACGCAATGCAACGCGTGCCTTACCAGCTGATTATCGGCGCCCGCGAGATGGAAAGTAACACGGTAGCCGTGCGTACTCGTGACGGGAAAGACCTGGGTGTGTTATCATTGCCCGGTTTTATTGACCGGTTGAACGGGAATGAAGCGGATTAGGATTGCCGTCACCGGCTGGCAGGTTTGAAGCACGGCAGTATATTATTGTCTGAATTACCGGAGGAATAACGAATCGCAATTAAAAAACAGAATCGTGTGAATGACGAAATAACCGCTGCAGAGGTCAGGTTGATTAGTGCGGAAGGGGGGCAGGTCGGTATCGTGAACCTGGATGATGCTTTACAACAGGCGGATGACGCTGAATTGGACCTGGTTGAGATCGTCCCCAATGCAGAACCTCCCGTCTGCAGGATTATGGACTTCGGTAAATTCCTGTTTGAACAAAACAAGAAAAAGCACGCTGCCAAGAAGAAACAAAAGCAGATCCAGGTCAAAGAAGTGAAGTTCAGGCCCGGTACAGATGACGGTGATTACCAGGTCAAACTGAGAAATATCACCAGGTTTTTAGACAACGGCGACAAGGTAAAAGTGACCTTGCGCTTTCGCGGCCGCGAGATGGCTCACCAGGAGTTGGGGAGCAAGATGCTGGATCGTATAGAAACTGATATGCAGCAGAGCGCGGAAGTTGAGCAGAAAGCCAAACTGGAAGGCCGCCAGATGGTCATGATACTGGCCCCCAGACGCTGAAATCAGGGACCAGGGATTAGGAGTTGGCATTCTGGTTAAAACTTCCGGGGACAGACACATTCTGTCCCCTCCAATTGAAAAACTGAATACAGATTATGCCGAAATTGAAAACAAATCGTGGCGCAGCGAAGCGCTTCAGCAAGACTGCGTCGGGCCGGTTTAAACATCGGCAGTCCCATCGCAGCCATATTCTGACCAAAAAAAGCGCCAAACGGATCAGGAAGTTGCGTCCCATGCAGTTGATTGACAAGAGTGATGAGAAATCACTGGCACAGTTGCTGCCGTATAGTTGAGGAATTTTAGTTATGCCGAGAATAAAACGGGGCGTTACCGCACGCGCCCGACATAAAAAGGTCATTGAACAGGCCAAGGGTTACCGGGGCCGCCGGAAAAATGTATACCGGGTGGCTAAACAGGCAGTCACAAAAGCCGGCCAGTACGCTTACCGGGACCGGCGCCAGCGCAAACGGCAGTTTCGCGCGCTGTGGATCACCCGTATCAATGCAGCGGCAAGGGAGCATGGCTTGTCTTACAGCCGTTTTATGGACGGATTGCATAAAGCTGGTATTCAGATCGATCGGAAACTGCTGGCGGAGATGGCAGTAAATGAGAAAACCACGTTTGCCCGATTGGCTGAACAGGCCAGACAGAGCATCTGAACCGGATACCGACACTCCGGGACGAGCACATTTAATCAGATGCCTCTTCCCCGGTATCCTGCCGGACGCGGAAATTGTACGGTGCTGACCCTGTAGCCAGGTCTCTTTTCTACTGCCATGTCCGAACTCCGGGAATTACTTGAGCAGGCACTCAACGAAGTTGTCGGGTCTGAAGACGAACGCAGCCTCGATGACACGCGTATCCGTTATCTCGGGAAAAGAGGCGAGATCACGCAACGCCTGAAACAACTGGGTAGTTTGCCCGACTCGGAAAGGCCGGCGGCGGGACAGGCAATCAACCAGGCCAAACAACAGGTGCGGGAGGCGCTGGACCGGCGTAAAACGGAATTGCAGCAGGAACAGTTGTCGCAGCGTCTTGCCCGGGAGAGAATCGATATAAGCCTGCCGGGGCGGGGTCAGCGCAATGGTGGGTTGCACCCGGTCACCTTGACTCTGCAGGAAATTGAGCGCCTGTTTGTGGAGATCGGGTTTACCGTCGTGGACGGCCCCGAGATTGAGGATGACTACCACAACTTTGCGGCCTTGAATATCCCGGAGCATCATCCGGCCCGGGCCATGCACGACACCTTTTACTGTCACACGGACCTGTTGTTACGCACGCACACCTCGAATGTACAGATTCGCCATATGAACGAAACCCGGCCGCCGTTACGGGTCATCGCGCCGGGCCGTGTGTACCGCTGTGATTCCGATATGACCCATACGCCCATGTTTCACCAGGTGGAGGGCATTATGGTGGATGAAGGTGTGACCTTTGCCCACCTGAAAGGCGTACTGGAAGAGTTTGCCGAACATATTTTCGGTGAAGGCGTTCCCACCCGGTTTCGTCCCTCTTACTTCCCGTTTACCGAACCGTCCGCGGAAGTGGACATTCTCGGTGAAAACGGCTGGCTGGAGATACTGGGATGCGGCATGGTGCATCCTGCGGTCCTGGAAAACGTCGGTATCGACAGCCGGAAATATTCCGGGTTTGCCTTCGGCATGGGGGTAGAGCGAATCGCTATGTTACGTTACGGTATTAACGACATCCGCATGTTTTTCGAAAACGACCTGCGTTTTTTAAGACAGTTCAATTAAAGCCCATGAAATTCAGCGAACAGTGGTTGCGCGAGTGGGTGGACCCGCCAATTTCATCCGGGCAGCTTGAGGACCAGCTTACCATGCTGGGCATGGAGGTGGAGGACGCGGCTCCTGCGGCGCCGAATCTCGACGGTGTGGTGGCGGGGCGGGTTGAGACAGTTGAAAAACACCCTGGCGCGGACAAACTGTCTGTTTGTGCGGTCACAAAGGACGCAGGGACGCCGGTCATTGTCGTGACCGGGGCCCCCGGCGTAAAACCGGGATGGTGTTACCCGTATGCGGGAGTCGGCACCGTATTGCCGGGCGCGGCGGAAATAGAGGAAACGGAGATCCGCGGTGTCAGGTCCGCAGGCATGCTCTGCTCTGCGGCTGAACTGGGTCTGTCCGAGGAGGCCGATGAGTTGTTCCTGCTGACCGATGATGCCGTACCCGGCGCCGCGCTGTCCGACACGATGCAACTGGATGACCAGGTGTTTGACGTCGGTCTGACGCCCAACCGCGGTGATTGCCTGAGCATTAACGGCATAGCCCGGGAAATTGCAGTCATTAACCGGATGGCCTTCGAGCCTCCCGTCGCCGGCACCCCGGTCCCTGCCGGCCATGAGCATTCCCGCAGCATAAACCTGGCAGCACCGGACGGCTGTCCGCGCTACGTTGGACGGATTGTCCGCAATATCGATATCTCCCGTCCCAGCCCGCTATGGTTGAGGGAGAAACTGCGCCGGTGCGGATTGCGCAGCCTCAACCCGGTCGTGGATATCACCAATTACGTGATGCTGGAACTGGGGCAACCCATGCATGCCTTTGACAATGACAGGTTAAGCGGCGCCATGTCCGTGCGCTATGCTGCTGCAGGAGAGGAAATTACCTTGCTGGATGGTGAAGCACGGGTCATGCCGGCAGAAACCCTGGTAATCGCCGATAGCGAACGGGCGCTGGCCATGGCCGGTGTGATGGGCGGTCTGGGTTCGGCAGTCGGTGACGGTACCCGGCATGTTTTCCTGGAAAGCGCTTATTTCGCTCCGCTTGTCGTGGCCGGGCGGGCCCGGCAGTTCGGATTGCATACGGACGCATCCCATCGGTTTGAACGGGGAGTCGATTTTATCTTGCAGCGCCGGGCCATGGAACGCGCCACACGGTTGATCGTGGATATTTGCGGAGGAGAGCCGGGGCCGGTGACCGAGGCAGTGGCCGGGCAGGCATTGCCGGCCAGGCCGGTGGTCGGACTACGCCCTGCGGCAGCGGAACAGTTACTGGGTGAAGCCATAGACGCGGAACAATGCGCCGGGATTTTAACCCGTCTTGGCCTGGAGGAAATAGCGGCAGACGGGGGCAGGCGTCAATTCACCGTGCCGTCCCATCGTTTCGATATTTCGATCGAGGCGGATTTGATTGAAGAGGTAGCCCGCATCCATGGTTACCGGAACATTAAAAGCGTACTGCCGTCTGCAACCCTGGCGATGCGCAGGCCCGATTCCCGGGAACGCCTTGACTTCATGCGCCGGGCGCTGGTCAACCGCGGCTACCAGGAAGCAATCACGTACAGTTTCGTCAGCCATACGCTGCAATCCCGGTTATTCCCCGAAGACGAAAGCATTGCCCTGCTCAATGCCATTTCCAGCGATATGGAACGGATGCGTCTCAGCCTGTGGCCGGGTCTGCTGACGGCATTACGGCATAATCTCAATCGGCAACAGGAACGCGTGCGGCTGTTTGAAACCGGCAAGATTTTCAACGTCGGGGATGAAATTCAACAGTCACCGGTCATCGGCGGACTGAGCTATGGAAACGTGGCGCCGGAACAATGGAACGACCGCAATGGAAGCGCTGATTTCTACGACATCAAAGCCGACCTGGAAGCCATGCTGGCGGCCAGTTGCGGGTCGAATTCACTGGATTACCGGCCTGTTGCCGGCGCTGCACTGCATCACGGCAAGGCGGCGGAGATCATTCATGACGGCCGGCGAGTTGGCCTGGTCGGAGCGCTCCACCCGGCGCTGCAATCACGTCTTGAGGTCGAAAGTGAGGTCTACCTGTTTGAGATCGACCTGGAGAAAATTCCCGGCAGGCAGCAGGTGAAGTACGCGGAAATTTCCAGGTTTCCCCATGTGAGGCGGGACCTGTCCATCCTTGTGGATAAGGGAATCCCGGTAGCAGACCTGTTAAACGGTGTAAAAAACGTGATTTTGAATTTGCCCGGCACGCATTTGTCTACGGAGGAATTGGAGGCATCGGGAGATTTGAATCTCCTCCGAAACTTGGAGGTATTTGACATTTACCAGGGCGAACCCGTTGCCCCCGGAAAAAAAAGTGTCACATTGGGCTTGACGTTTCAACGATTTTCAGACACTCTTACGGACAATCAGGTGGATAGCATGGTCACTCGGATACTGGATTCACTTCGTAAGGAATTTGATGCGCAGTTGAGAGAGTAAGATGGCAGCACTGACAAAAGCAGACATGGCCGAGAGGCTTCATCAGCAGGATGGCCTGAACAAGCGGGAGGCTAAGGAAATTGTGGAGATGTTTTTTGAAGAGATACGATCGGCACTGGAAGCCGGGAACCAGGTCAAGCTGTCGGGGTTTGGTAACTTTGAACTGCGCAACAAAAAGCAGCGGCCTGGACGCAACCCCAAAACCGGCGAAGAGATCCCAATCAGCGCGCGTCGTGTAGTAACATTTCGCCCCGGACAAAAACTCAAAGCACGTGTAGAAGCCTATGCTGGAACCGGCACAGAATAGTGAACTGCCCGCAATTCCGAGTAAGCGTTACTTCACCATCGGGGAAGTCAGCGAGTTATGTGCGGTCAAGCCCCACGTATTGCGTTACTGGGAACAGGAATTTCCGCAACTGAAACCCCTGAAGCGGCGCGGCAACAGACGTTATTACCAGCGCCAGGACGTAATCCTGATCAGGCAGATCAGGAGCCTGCTGTATGAGCACGGGTTTACTATCGGCGGTGCCAGGCAACGTCTTTCTGGTGATGAAGCCAGGGAAGATTCCAACCAGAGCCAGCAGATCATCCGCCAGTTGTGCACCGAACTGGAAAAAGTCAGGGAGTTGTTACGGCGTTAACCCGTTTCGCCTCCTGTCGGCAAGCGCCGGTGTTCTGTCACAACTTATTCCTCGCCTGTCGCCTGCCTGCAACACTGAGAGATGGGCGCGAAATCATTTTATCCTGTCGGAAAGATATTGAAATAATACGGCCGGGGCGTGGCGCAGTCTGGTAGCGCACTGCAATGGGGTTGCAGGGGTCGGAGGTTCGAATCCTCTCGCCCCGACCAATTTATGAATGTATTCCGGTTTTCGGGAATTATCAGTACGAATCAAAATGTTAAAAACATCGTCCTTGTTGTTCATAAGCCTGATCCTGTTAAGCTGCGGTACCGGGAAGAGCGCGCGGCAGGCTTTTGAGGCCGGAGATTACGCTACCGCGTACAAGCTGTTCAGACCCAGGGCCGAGGCCGGTGAGGCCGAGGCGCAGAATTACCTGGGCGTGCATTATTACCTGGGCCTGGGGGTAAAGCGGAACTGGCGCCAGGCGCTGCAATGGTATGAAAAAGCGGCAAATCAAGGCGACCCCAGTGCACAACTCAACTATGGCCTGATGCACCATAACGGCTATGGCACGACCCCGGACATCGGTACGGCTTTCATGTGGTATTACGCATCCTACCGGCAGGGCAATGCAACTGCCGGGCATTATATGAATACCCTGGCGGCGGATAACCTGCTGAGTCCGAACCAGATAGACTACGCCAAGCTCCGGGCAAGACAATACATCACCAACCCCGTTGTTGCTGAGCAGGGTTCGGAAGGCAGCTTGTTCCGCGAGGGGCAACATAGCGCGATCAGCCCGTAATGTGCGGTATCGTCGGGGCGGTTGCGGAGAGGGATGTCACGCCTATTCTGCTGGAAGGGTTGCGGCGCCTGGAATATCGCGGGTACGATTCCGCCGGTATCGTAGTGCTGAAAAAAACTGCGGGTTTCGACCGCCTGAGGGTACAGGGCAAGGTCAATGAACTTGTTCAATCCGTCGGCGCATCATCCCTGCACGGCAATACCGGTCTTGCCCATACCCGCTGGGCAACCCATGGCCGTCCCAGCGTCAATAATGCCCACCCGCATATCTGTAAGGATGAAATTGCCCTGGTGCATAACGGCATTATCGAGAACCACGAAATGCTGCGGGCAGAACAGGCGGGCGCCGGCTATACGTTCGCATCGGAAACGGATACCGAGGTTGCCGTCAACCAGATCCATTACAACCTGCAGGGCAACGGGGACCTGCTCGCTGCGGTAAGGAACACCGCGGCGCAGATTGAAGGCACCTACGCACTGGGTGTCGTCGATAAAAACCGGCCGGAACGGCTGGTTGTTGCCCGGCAAGGCAGCCCCCTGGTTATCGGCGTGGGTATCGGTGAGCATTTTATTGCCTCCGATATCTTTGCCCTGTTACCGGTAACGCGCCGGTTCATTATCCTGGAAGAAGGAGACATTGCCGAGGTTTACCGGGACAAGGTAGTAATCTTTGACCGTGACGGCAAGCGGGTGCGGCGCACACCGGTTACCTCTGAACTTTCTCCGGACAGCAGCGATAAAACCGGTTATCGCCATTACATGGCCAAGGAAATATTCAGCCAGCCCGTTGCAGTCGCCGACACCCTGGAAGGCAGGATTAATCACCGTGGAATTATCGAGTCTGAATTTGGCATGGCCGCGGCCGGTTTTTTTGATCGAGTGCAAAACATTCATATTATCGCCTGCGGCAGCAGTTACCACGCGGGGCTGATCGCCAGGTACTGGCTTGAAGCCGAGGGCATTCAGTGCAGTGTCGATATCGCCAGTGAATACCGCTATCGCAACAGTGTAGTCCCGGCAAACACCCTGTTTCTGACAATTTCCCAATCGGGTGAAACCCTGGATGTGCTTGAGGCCCTGCGGCTGGCCAGGACCCGGCCTTACCTGGCGAGCCTGGCAATCTGTAACGTGCCGGAAAGTTCATTGACGCGGGAAGCGGATATGGTTTTTCTTACCCGTGCCGGGATAGAAATCGGCGTCGCGTCAACCAAGACCTTTACCACCCAGTTGGTTGCACTGTTTATGCTGACGATTGTACTGGCGCGCCGGCGCGGCCTGGATAAGGAGAAGGAATTGCGCTGGGTCAACCGGTTGGAGCAATTGCCCGGCCAGATTAACCATGTGCTTGAGTTGGACGGTCGCCTGGAAAAGCTGGCTGAGGAGTTCATCCATAAACATCATACCCTGTTTCTGGGCAGGGGAATGATGCTGCCGGTCGCCATGGAAGGTGCGTTAAAACTGAAGGAAATTTCCTATATCCACGCGGAAGCCTACGCGGCGGGGGAGTTAAAACACGGCCCCCTAGCGCTGATAGATGATGAAATGCCGGTCATCGCTGTTGCGCCGAACAACAGCCTGCTTGGCAAGTTGAACTCCAATTTACAGGAGGTCCGGGCCCGCGGCGCCCGGCTGTATGTGTTTTCCGACGCGGATATCGGCATGGAAGTGAGTTCCAGCGTTAAGGTCCTGCAGTTGCCGGCAGTCGAAAACAGCATCGCACCGATCTTGTACACCGTGCCATTGCAATTGCTTTCCTACCACGTGGCCGTACTCAAGGGAGCTGACGTCGACCAGCCCAGGAACCTGGCCAAATCAGTAACCGTAGAATGAGGGATTAGGGGCAGGTCCCTAACGGTGTAAATTGACAATTAAGTGTCATACTTACAATAAAGCATCATACTTTAAAAAGTGTCATACTTTTGCAAGATGAATTGGGTGGTTAAATCCTTATTGTTGGTATCGAATGTTGGGCGGGTATAGTTTCGGACACCAGCAGACGTTCTCCAGGTGACCGGTCGCGGGGGTTATTGTAAAAGTGGGGCCAGTGGTACTGCTAGGATGACGAGTAGCAGGGCCGGGGTGATACGTGACGTTGTCCGGAATTCCGCTCGTAGCTCAGCCAGTTCGGTCTCGATCCGGTGCAGCCGCTCGCTCTGTCCCGCGCCGGCCGCGGCTTGTTTCGCTTGTTCTTCGGTTACGTTTGGTATCTGGCGTAGTACTTGGTAAAGGTCTTTTGTGCTCATTTTGTTCACCGTATGATAAATGGTAGCAGAGAGGGTGCTTTGTCGTAAAATCGAATATAGTCATTGTTCATTGTTATATGCAATGAAGAGCTCGTTCGGTGTTAGGTTCGGATGACAACTTTATACATATTAATGAGGAGATTAGAATTAATCTGCGTCCGAAGTATGGTACTTTTGCTTTTATCTCCAAAAAGGTATCAAACAGAATCAACAACTTAGGCTCTTGAAAGCACGATACTTTGTTGTATATTCACAACACCGTGATGGATTTTCTTGATTTTCGCCTGATTGTTAATACTGCTATAGGTACTGCTATTGGCGGGGTTGTTGCTACTTTTTTGTTTCTTCCAATTGTGATTGCTTGGCTTAAGACAGCATCAAATTGGAGCGGGTGGAAAAGAATAACTGTGGTTTTTGGCCCTGTCGCCGTTATTGTTTTATTTATTACATTTCTATTTTTGATTAAATATTTGGAATTGGCTGCGCAAGATAGTTTTGCGTTTTCGTGCCCTAAAGAATGTGTGCTGGATGAAATAACAGTTGTCAATAAATGTAATAGAACAGGAAATTTGTACGCCAACCCAGAAACGAGAATAAAAATGTTAAGCGATAAGGAAATTTATTCTATGTTGCCTGGAAATCCGCCTGAGCCAAGGTATTTTTATCATGGTTTCTATCGGAAAGAGTCCCCATACCCATCTGCTATAACAGATTTAGCCAGACAAACATTTTTTGGTTGTATCAAAAAATCTGGTTACGTACCTCATGAGTGTGCAGCAGGCAAGCTTTGTTACAAAATAATATCTACGTCATTTTTTGATAATGAACTGGGATTACCTATGACAGGACGTATAAACGGAATAAGTATGGTACGCGTTGAACCTTCAACGGAAATTGATTAATCCGATTAATTCTCTTTTGCTCAGTTAGAAGTATTATTCGTGAATATTCCGAATAATGAGGGTATGGCGTGCGACGCCGTGATACGGCATCTTGAGAAATGGACCGACGAGACACGCACCGAAATTCGTCATCCCGAATCAGACGGTGTCGGTCCGCCCGTTGAACTGCGCCTGCAACTGGGCAATCAAAACTACGCGATTGAGCACACGCGCGTTGAGTCGTTTGATAACCAGATCAAGGCCGGCATCTCAATCAGAGAAATAAAGAACTATATCAAGGAGCAGTTTACGGACCCCTTGCCGGGACCGGTTTACTACGAATTGCAGGTGCCGATGGATGTCTGCCTCCCTGAAAAGAGGAAAGATAGAGAGCGGATGTTAAGCACTCTTGACATGTGGATTAGAGAGGGTGCGCATTGTATGCATGGGAGGAACACAGACCTTTTTAGACCCCTGTTCGCACCCAATCGTAGCAAAGTCTGGCACGATGACTGCGTTACCGGCACACCGCTGGGTACTGCTTATGAAATCAAATTGGTGCGGACAAAACTCTGGCCGCCTGATATACATACAGCAGGGCGCAAGCCGGGGACTATTGTGCTGTGGTACAACTACCTCGATGAAGATGAAAGAAGCCATCGTTATTTCAGGCGGCTGCAACGGGCGTTTGACAAAAAGTGCCCGAAACTCAAACGTTGCAAGGTCGAAGGCGCCCGAACGGTACTGATACTGGAGGCCGTCGATTCCATCGTCACGCTCACCGACCAGATAGGTCGCCATCTTCCAGCATTACTGGACGGACAGAAGGATGCGCCGGACGATATTTATCTGGTAAGTCCCAGTGACTCTCTGTGGTGGGTGTATCCGGTAAAACATGATGACGACCATTGGCCTGACGTGGGGATGCCGCCGCCGGGACAATCCATCTACGAGGAAGGCATATCACCGACGGCAGGCATGCCGAAATGGTACAGGGATGGACTCGGGTTGGATGATTTGTATGTGACTATGCCGCGGAAGTGGTACCCGGGCACCTTCGACCAACATGAACTGGATGACCTGACACAGGACCAGGCTTCAGAGATGTGATGTCGAAATTGAGTGATACTGATTGGATTAGGACGACACCATGAGTGTCTCGAAAAGCATTGCGACCGACTTCATCGTTGGAGATTAGGAATGCCCGAGAAAGTAATACACCAGTGCTGACGTTGCAGCGGGCGAGGTAACGTTGGAACACGCACCTCCCGCATCGCTCAAAGAATCACCCCTCTGCTTGACATGCTTTCCAAAGACAAGAAAACGTGATGTCCGAAGGGCACAACCCACCCATCGGCATCCTTCTCTGCATACAGCGTGATCATACGCTGGTAGACTATGCGCTGGCCCGGATGGACAACAGCCTTTTTGTTTCCAAATACCAGCTAGAGCTTCCAAATAAGGAAGAAATGCAGCGGTTTATCGAGGTACGGGGGCGGGAAACGGGATCATGAAACCGTTAACTGGATCGCAAATTGCTATCATCCACCTGAGAGTGACCAAGTCAGCAACAGTTCTTGAGACCTGCACGGAGCAAATATGGGAAAGATTGAGAATTTTGAAGATATCGAAGCTTGGAAGAAGGCGCGGGAACTGGCCAGGCAAGAGCAACTGAAGCTGACCGGAGGCAACAAATGAGCAAGAACAACAATAGTGCCAATCTCGGCTTTGAGAACCAGATGTGGGCAGCTGCAGACAAGCTCCGGGGGCATATGGACGCCTCTGAGTATAAGCACGTGGTTCTCGGTTTGATTTTTCTGAAATACATCTCTGACGCTTTCCAGGCCAAGTACAAGCAGCTTGAGGCCATGAAGGATACCGAATACACCGACCCGGAAGACCGAGACGAATACTCGGCAGCCAACATCTTCTGGGTGCCGAAGGAAGCCCGCTGGGCCAAACTGCAGGCGAGCGCCAAACAAACGACTATCGGCAAGCTCGTTGATGATGCGATGGTGGCCATTGAAAAAGAGAATCCGACGCTTAAAGGCGTTCTCCCCAAGGACTATGCGCGCCCGGCCTTGGACAAACACCGTTTGGGTGAGCTCATCGATATCATCAGCAAGATCGGGCTTGGGGATGATGAATCCAGGTCGAAAGATATTCTTGGTCGGGTCTATGAGTATTTCCTCGGGCGTTTTGCCGCAGCGGAAGGAAAAGGCGGCGGCGAGTTTTACACGCCTCAGTGCGTGGTCAAACTGCTCGTCAGAATGATCGAGCCCTATAAAGGCCGCGTGTATGACCCGTGCTGCGGCTCTGGCGGCATGTTTGTCCAGAGTGAGCATTTTGTTGAAGAGCGCGGCGGACGCCTGGGCGACATCGCCATCTATGGCCAGGAGTCCAACTCCACTACCTGGCGGCTAGCCATGATGAACCTTGCCATCAGAGGGCTTGATGCCAATGTTGGAGGTCAGCATGCAGACAGCTTCCACAACGACCTGCACAAAGACCTGCGCGCCGATTTCATCCTCGCCAATCCGCCTTTTAACATGAGCGACTGGGGCGGCGAACGCCTTCGGGAAGACGCCCGCTGGAAATACGGCATCCCGCCGGTGAACAACGCCAACTACGCCTGGATTCAACATTTCATCCATCACCTGTCGCCTACGGGTGTTGCCGGTTTTGTCATGGCCAACGGCTCCATGTCCACCAATACCACCAGCGAGGGAGAAATTCGCAAGAACATCATTGAGGCTGACTTGGTGGACTGCATGATTGCGTTACCCGGACAGCTCTTTTACACGACGCAGATTCCGGTGTGCCTCTGGTTCGTAGCCCGGAACAAGAAGAACGGCAAGTTCCGCAACAGGCGCGGCCACACGCTTTTCATTGATGCGCGCAAACTCGGCGCCCTCGTTGATCGAACCCACAAGGATTTTTCCGAAGAAGAGATCGACAACGTCGTAACCACCTACCATGCCTGGCGGGGCGAAAAGAATGCCGGTGAGTATAACGATGTGCCAGGCTTCTGCAAGAGCGCCAGTACCGGGGAAATCAAGGAACATGGTTACGTGTTGACCCCTGGTCGCTATGTGGGCGTTGCTGAGATCGAGGACGACGGCATTCCATTCGAGGAGAAGATGGCCGGACTTTCAGCCACGTTATACGAACAGTTTGCCGAAGCCGACAGGCTCGAAGCCGTCATCAGGAAGAACCTGGAGGTCTTGGGGTGTGGGGTGGAATAGATGACGGTTCGAGTATCCATCAGTTCGGTACAGAAAGAGCTTGAACCGGAGCGGCTCGCATTGTTCTCGTTATTGACCACCGATCCGACGTTAAAGGGTTATATTGAACCCATTCTCTTCGAACAGCTTTTCTCGCCCGTGGGCAGGGCGAACCGACCGATAATCGACCGACGAAACGGAAAAAATGACCGAACTTTCAGCCACGTTGTATAAGCAGTTTGCCGAACCTGCTCAACTCGGAGCCAGCATACAAAAGAATTTGGGGTCGATGGGCTATGGCGAGTGATTGGCAGGAATACAAGCTCGCGGACCTCTGCGAGTCGATTGATTATGGATTCACTACATCGGCCAAAGACGAGCCTGTAGGGCCGAAGTTCCTTCGTATTACCGATATTGTGACCGGTCATATTGACTGGAATGATGTGCCTTACTGCGAGAGTGACCAAGCTAATACTAAACAGTACCTTGTCCATGACAAAGACATTGTTATCGCTCGAACAGGCGCAAGTACCGGGAGCAGTATTTTTATATCTTCTCCCCCAGAAGCAGTGTTTGCTTCGTATCTGGTACGTCTGAAGATTTCTGATAAGGCTCATTCTCGGTTTATCTCTTATTTTCTGAAATCTCCAGAGTTCTGGGCTTATATGCAGGGCGTATTGGGTGACAAATCTGCACAACCCAATGCTAGCGCTAAGACAATGACCCAGGTCAAACTGAAATTACCACCAAATAATGAACAACAGGCCATTGCTCATATCCTCGGATCGCTGGACGACAAAATTGAATTGAACCGCCGGATGAACGAAACGTTGGAGGCCACTGCCCGGGCAACTTTCAAGTCCTGGTTCGTGGATTTCGATCCGGTGCGAGCCAAAGCAGAAGGCGGTGACACCGGCTTGCCGGAAGATGTGGCCGCGCTCTTTCCCGACAGTTTCGAGAACTCGGAGCTTGGGGAGATTCCGGCGGGGTGGTATGTCAAGACAATTGGAGATGTGGCTGAGTTTGCCTATGGAAAGGCCTTAAAGGCATCCGATAGAAAACTCGGCGACGTACCGGTATTTGGTTCCAATGGACAAGTGGGACTACACAATGAAGTCTTTGTCAAAGGACCAGGAATCGTTGTCGGACGAAAAGGCAATCCAGGAATCGTCACATGGTCATATGAGGATTTTTTCCCAATTGACACAACCTTCTATGTCAAGAAAACAGGAGTTGTTTCAAGCCTGCACTATCTTTTCTATGCTCTAAAATATCAAGATTTACCGAGTTTAAGCGCAGATTCCGCCGTTCCTGGGTTGAACCGAAATTTAGCATATATGAGTAAGTTCTTAGTGCCTCCTGAAAAGGTCTTGAAGGTTTTAGATGGACAGATTTATCCATTATTTCAAACGATCTACACAAATGAAAAAGAAATAATAACCCTCGCTTCTCTCCGCGATATCTTCCTGCCCAAACTCATTTCCGGCGAGTTGCGTGTCCCGGATGCCGAGAAATTCGTTGAGGAGGCCGGGATATGATAGAAAAATTCATTTCAATAAAGAACATCGGGCGGTTTCGAGATTGCAGTCCTCGTGGGGATGTGTCCTTACGGAAGTTGACCTTGCTTTTTGCCGAGAACGGACGAGGCAAGACGACGCTTTGCGCGATCTTCCGTTCGCTCCAAACCGGCTTGTCTCAATACATTTCCGAACGGCAAACATTGGGAGCGACAGATTCGGCATCCGTCCAAGTACGACTTGACGGTAATACTTACGCTTTTGCGACCGATGGGTGGTCGTCCACTCACTCGGACATTATCGTATTTGATTCGGTCTTTGTTCATGACAATGTGTACGCTGGTGATTATGTAGAGCACGAACACAAGAAGAATCTCTACCGTGTAGTCGTCGGTGCCCAAGGCGTTCAACTCGCACGGAAGGTTGAAGACTTGGACGGCAAGATTCGTGATGTCAATACCGACATCAACACAAAAAAAAGCGTTGCATCAAATACTCTCCCGAATGGAACG
Organism: Gammaproteobacteria bacterium; assembly: GCA_965116495.1. Taxonomy (GTDB): domain Bacteria; phylum Pseudomonadota; class Gammaproteobacteria; order Eutrophobiales; family Eutrophobiaceae; genus JAAXHV01. The sequence continues at coordinate 3,814,035 of OZ220696.1, forward strand.
ACGCTCGAGGATTATCTTTCCTGGCAACCTGTCGAAGATGTTGAAACCAAGATAAGTCAGAAGAGTAGCGAAGTAGCCAATCGTCAGCGCGCTTTGGACAAGGCGACAGAAATACAATCCAAAGGCCTGCTTTCGAAGATTGGCCTGCCCGCTCTTCCTGCCGATTGCTTGGACATTCTATCCAAACAGTTAACCGATATAATTGCTGATGCTGGGGCGCGCATCCGACGGCAAATCGAAGATCACAGCATGGGGAACCAAGGCGAAACATGGCTATCTCAGGGATTGGGCTTTGTTGCCGAAGACAAATGCCCCTTTTGCGGGCAAGGAATCACGACCAACGAACTGATTGCCGCCTACAACTCGCATTTCAACACCGCCTATGCGGAATTGAAGCAGGAAGTTGCAGCCCTTTCTCAGCGAGTATCCAGTGCGGTCGGGGAAACCTCTCTCAACACTCCTCAGCAAACGTACTCAAGCAACCAGACGCTCGTCGAATTCTGGAAGCAATTTACCGAAATTGCTGTGCCCTCCCTCGACTTCGAGGATGTCCGCATAAAGTACACAACGCTTCACGATCTTGCCTCAATGCTGGCTGAAACAAAGCAGCAATCGCCAACGGAGCCCATTCTGCCGGGTGACGATTTCCAGGCCGTGCTTGGTGCTGTGACTGCCCTTCAATCCTCAGTCGAGGTTTACAATGCCGCAGTGGAAACGGCAAATACTCTCATCAACGAGCAGAAAGCATCAGTGCAGCAAGGCGCTGACATAAACGTTCTCAAAAGTGAACTGGCCGACTTGGTGGCTAAGAAAGAGCGCTTCGAGTCGGATGTTGTGCAGGCATGCAAACACTACCAAGATGCGGTAAAAGCGAAGACCTCTCTTGAACAGCAAAAAACGGCGGCCAAGGAACAGCTCGACCAACACTGCGAGCAGATTCTTCAAACCTGCCAATCGTCCATAAACACATACCTGGACCAGTTTAATGCTGGATTCAGAATCACGAACTCACGGCATCGATATACCGGTGGAACACCCAGCTCTCATTACCAGATTGAAATAAATAACAATGCAGTTGACCTTGGCGATTCACGAACACAACCGGGCACACCAAGCTTCAAGACAACTCTGAGTTCGGGAGACCGAAGCGCTTTAGCCCTTGCTTTTTTTCTTGCGGTGTTGAAGCAGGATGCGGAAATCGAAAACAAGATTGTCGTCTTCGATGATCCATTCACCAGTCAGGATCGCTTTCGCCGCACATGTACGCAGCAGCTGATTCGCCAAATGGCAGACACGGCCCAACAGGTTATCGTTCTCTCACATGATCCGTCATTCCTGAAATCCATCTGGGAAGGTTACGCAACCGCAGACATCAAAACTCTGCAAATGTGCAGGACTGGAGATAATACGATCATCGGCGAGTGGGATATTGAAGCGGAAACGAAGTCAACTTACTTGAAGAACTACTCCGCGCTTCTTGATTTCTATCGGGAATGGAAAGGTGTACCGTTGGATGTTGCGCGCTCAATCCGTCCCTTCATTGAAGGGTTGCTACGTGCTCGTTTCCCCGGACACTTTCAACCAAACGAATGGCTTGGTGATTTCATTGTCAAAATCCGGAACGCAAGCAATACCGATGGACTGTCTCCCGCCCAAGCTGATCTATCGGAAATCGAAGCGATCAACGATTATTCCAAAAAATACCACCATGATCAGAATCCAAGTGCAGCTTCTGAAACTTTGTCAGAAGACGAATTGCATGGCTTTGTAAAACGAACACTAAACTTAGCAGGGGATTGTTGAAATGATTAAGACCTCCGAAACCATTCTTGACTGGATTGTTAAGGAGCTGGCACATCGCATCCCTGGGTGAGAAGTATGAAGCAAAACAACGAAATCATCCTTTACAGCACCCCGGACGGTGACAAGAAAGTCGGTGTATTGTTTCACGATGAGAATTTCTGGCTGACCCAGAAGGTCTTGGCTGAGCTATTCAATGTAAAGATACCTGCAGTCAGTAAACATCTTAAAAATATCTTTGAATCCGGTGAACTGATTGAGGATTCAGTTATTTCCATTTTGGAAACAACTGCTGTCGATGGCAAAAACTATAAAACCAAATATTACAACCTCGATGCCATCATTGCCGTTGGATACCGGGTTAACAGCTACCAGGCCACCCAATTCCGTATTTGGGCAACCAAAACTCTGAAAGAATTCATCATCAAGGGTTTTGTGCTGGATGATGAACGGCTCAAACAGGGAAAGCACTTCGGCAAGGATTATTTCGATGAGCTTCTGGAACGGATTCGGGAAATCCGGGCCAGTGAGAGGCGGTTTTATCAAAAGATCACCGATATTTATGCGCTTTCAGCGGATTATGATCGGGACGCTCCGATGACCCATGAATTTTTCGCTACCGTTCAGAACAAACTGCACTGGGCCATTACCGGAAAGACCGCGGCGGAAATCATCTACGAAGCGGCGGATGCAGAAAAAATGCACATGGGGCTTACAAGCTGGAAGCAGGCGCCTGACGGGAAAATTCTGAAATCGGATATCTCTGTTGCCAAAAACTATTTGAGCGAGGCTCACATCAGAGAATTAAACCGGATTGTGACCGCCTACCTCGACCTTGCCGAAAATCGGGCTGAGCGGCAGATTCTCATGAGGATGGAAAACTGGGTTCAGTTTCTGCACAGTTTTTTGGAGCTTTCCAACTACCCGATTCTTAAAGACAAGGGAAAAGTAAGCGCGCTCGATGCGAGATTGAAGGCCGAACAGGAATACGAAACATATAGGAAGCAACAGGACCGGGACTATATTTCCGACTTTGACCGGGAAATTAAGCGCGTTCAGGGCACGCAAGGGGAGGACTTTGAATAAAACCACCGAAGTACTTCTCGAACGTACCGCCCTCGATTGGTTCCAATCCCTGGGCTGGGCCACAGCCTTCGGCCCGGATATCAGCCCTGACGGTCCGACGCAGGAACGCCAAGATTATGCTCAGGTTGTCTTGGCCGGCAGACTTCAGACTGCGCTTGAGAACATCAACCCAAACATCCCACCAGATGCCATAGAAGAGGCTGTACGGAAAATCGCGAGGTCCGACTCGCCCAGTTTAATCGAGAACAATCGGTGTTTCCATCGGATGCTTACCGATGGAGTAGATATCTCCTATATGCAGGCTGGTAGAGAGGTCCACGACAAGGTCTGGCTGCTCGACCTTGAGGACCTGGATAATAACGATTGGCTCGCCGTCAATCAGTTCACCGTCATCGAGGATCGCAGAAATCGCCGGCCTGACATCGTGGTTTTCGTCAATGGCCTGCCCCTGGGCGTGATCGAGCTAAAAAATCCAGCAGATGAAAAGGCAACTATTCGTCACGCATTCAACCAGCTTCAGACGTACAAGAGCGATATACCCGGCCTCTTCATTTATAACGAGCTGCTTGTCATTTCCGACGGTCTGGAAGCACGCGGCGGGACGCTTACAAGCGGCTGGGACCGGTTCATGCCGTGGCGCACAATTGACGGCAAAGAATTTGCCCCGCGAGGCTCTGTGGAACTTGAAGTGCTGCTAAAGGGAGTTTTTGAAAAGCGGCGGTTTCTCGACCTTGTATTGAATTTCATCGTATTCGAAGATGACGGAGCCACCATCGCCAAGAAAGCGGCGGCGTATCACCAGTTCCATGCCGTGAACAAAGCGGTTGAATGCACTCTGTCGGCGTGCGGCATCGATGCTGATTCCGACATGCTGTATGTCCGCTTCCCGAAGCATGACGAGCATAACCCTTTTGCAGTGCGCGAACCGCAGGCCGCTTATGGTTCGGGAACCGAACACTTTGGCGGCCGCCGCATCGGGGTGATCTGGCATACCCAGGGAAGCGGAAAAAGTCTATTGATGGCGTTTTTCGCCGGTAAAGTCATCCGTCATCCCGCCATGGAGAACCCTACGCTGCTGATGATCACCGACAGGAACGACCTGGACGACCAGCTTTTCGGAACGTTTTCATCCTGTAACGATCTTCTTCGGCAAACACCCGTTCAAGCGGAAAACCGGGAGCATTTGAAGAAGCTGCTTCAGGTTCCTGCCGGTGGGGTTGTTTTCACGACGATTCAGAAGTTTCTGCCCGACACCAAGGGCCAGCAATACCCAGAGTTGTCTGTCCGCCACAATATCGTGGTTATTGCCGATGAAGCGCACCGCAGTCAGTATGACTTTATCGACGGATTCGCACGCCACATGCACGATGCCTTGCCGAACGCTTCCTTTATAGGATTTACGGGAACTCCCATAGAGCGTGATGACCGCAACACGCCAGCGGTCTTTGGTAACTACATCGACAAATACGACATCCTGCGCGCGGTTGAGGACGGGGCCACGGTGCCCATCTTCTACGAAAGCAGGTTGGCGAAAATTGATTTACAGGAGGAGCAAAAGCCGAAAATCGACCCTGAGTTTGAAGAGATCACCGAGGGTGAAGAAGAGTCCGACAAGCAAAAACTGCGCACCAAGTGGGCCGCCCTTGAAGCGATGGTCGGTACGGAAAAGCGAATCGCACTCATTGCGGAAGACCTCGTTAGCCATTTTGAGGGTCGTCTCTCAGCCATAGACGGTAAAGCTATGGTTGTTTGCATGAGTCGTCGAATCTGTGTGGACATGTACAACGCCATCACAAAGCTCAGGCCGGACTGGCAGAGCAGTGACGATGGCAATGGCGTGCTGAAGATCGTCATGTCCGGTTCTGCATCTGATCACGCTGACTGGCAGCCCCATATTCGCAGCAAGTCGCGGCGTGAGGCCCTGGCCAAAAGATTCAAGGACCCGGACGATCCTATGAAGGTGGTAATCGTGCGGGATATGTGGTTGACCGGTTTCGACTGTCCGTCACTACACACAATGTACGTGGATAAGCCGATGCGGGGGCATGGCCTGATGCAAGCAATAGCTCGCGTCAACCGGGTGTTCAAAGACAAACCGGGTGGATTGGTTGTCGATTACCTTGGCCTCGCAGATCAGTTGAAACGGGCCCTTGCGGACTACACCGGAGCGGGCGGCCGCGGTAAGGCGGCGGTCAACCAGGAAGAAGCTGTTGCGGTGATGCTGGAGAAGTTCGAGGTCGTCGTCTCCATGTTCCACGGCTTCGATTACCTCTCTATTCTCAAAGCAGAACCGGCAACGCGTATCGCCGGTATCGCGGCCGCTATGGAACATATCCTTCAGCTGGACGATGGTAAAAAGCGCTATCTGGCAGAGGTTACGGCGCTGTCGAAGGCATTTGCTCTCGCTGTTCCGCATGAGGAAGCTCTTAAGGTGCGTGATGAAGTGGGGTTCTTCCAAGAGGTCCGCGCCGGGCTGGCGAAAGCAACGGTTGAAGGCGAAGGCAAGAGCCCTGAAGATATGGATACTGCTATCCGCCAGCTCGTGTCGCGAGCAGTGGCGACTGAAGAGGTCATCGACATTTTTGCAGCGGCGGGCCTGAAGAAACCCGACATTTCAATACTATCGGATGACTTCCTCCAGGAAGTACGGCAGCTTCCTCACCGGAACCTGGCGGTGGAATTACTGAGGAAACTTCTGAACGATGAGATCAAGACGAATTCCCGCAAAAACGTCGTTCAGGCACGATCCTTCGCGGAGATGCTTGAAAAGGCCATACGGAAATACCAGAACCGTGCAATTGAGGCAGCACAGGTCATCGAGGAATTAATCAGGTTAGCCAAGGAGATGCGCGAAGCTCAGCAGCGTGGCGATGATCTCGGGATGACCGATGATGAGATTGCTTTCTACGACGCGCTGGAAGTCAATGATAGCGCCGTTAAGGTTTTAGGGGATGAGACGCTCAAAACGATTGCCCACGAGTTGGTCGAAGCGGTTCGACGGAGCGTAACGATAGACTGGACCGTCCGTGAAAATGCCCGTGCCCAAATACGTGTGATCGTGAAGCGGATTCTTCGCAAGTACGGGTATCCCCCGGACAAACAGGAAAAAGCAACACAAACCGTTCTGGAGCAGGCGGAAGTTCTGTGTAGAGAGTGGGCCGAGAGCTAAACCAGGGAGAAATGCAAATTCAATGATGAGAGATGAAATAGCATGTTGTTTCAACGACACCCAGTCATGTATCCAGGGTGATCCTGACCTGCTCGGTCCACAGGCGAAAGGTGTGGACAAATGAGTGTGCTCGATGCCGCTATACAGGTATTGAAAGAAGCGGATAACCCACTTCATGCTAATGAGATTACGGGACGTATTCTATCGAAGGGCCTTTGGAAGACCTCCGGCAAAACTCCTGCTGCGACTGTCAGTGCAAGGCTCTATTCGGATATTAAGAAAAAGGGAGAAAACTCACATTTCATCCTTCACGCGCCGCTGACCTTCGGCCTCAGAACATTGGAGTTCCCTGATAAGGGTGCGGGTGATGCGCAGCCTGAGGATATTTCCTTGGAGGCTATCCAGACACAAACCAAGACATACTCATTCACTGATTCTGCCGAGAAAGTGTTGGAAAAGTTCGGTAATAGACGACCAATGCATTATCGAGCTATTACCGACAAGGCTCTTGGGTTGGGGTGGCTGGTCAGCGAGGGTAAGACACCCGAAGCTTCAATGTACGCGCAGATTTTGACGGAAATTAAACGCTTTAACCGCCGTGGGGAGCAGCCTCGATTCGTTCAGCATGGTAAGGGGTATGTTGGCCTTTCGAAATGGATGGGTCGGGGGCTCGCATTTGAAATCGAACAGCACAATAAAAAAGTACGCCAGGCATTGCATAAACGCCTGTTCGAAACGAAGTGGGATGCTTTTGAGGAATTGATTGCACGGCTCTTGGCAGAGATGGGTTTCGAGGAAATCGAGGTCACAAGCCGCAGCAAGGATGGTGGCATCGACGTTCGTGGAACCTTGGTTGTCGGTGATGTCATTCAGACGAGAATGGCCATTCAGGTTAAAAAGTGGAAGCGAAATATACAGGCTCCGGTCGTCCAACAGGTCCGAGGGAGCCTCGGCACCCACGAGCAAGGGCTCATCATCACTACCAGTGACTTCAGTGCAGGTGCACGCAAGGAAGCCGCCAGATCGGATGCCACACCCGTCGGGCTAATGAACGGAGAACAACTGGTTCTACTGCTCATCGAAAACGGCATTGGAGTTTCACGACGAAGCCACGATTTGTTTGAACTCGAGGATTTATCCAACGCAGAGGTTGGCACCAATGCCAGTGTACCCATGTCTCAGTCCGACAATGTGGAAGGATGAGTCAAAATTCCTAAATGGCAGATGGTCCAGGTTAGAAGACGGGGTCAACATGGGTAGTTATTGCACTCTCTACTTTGATGAGCTAGAAATATGCAACGCGAAGTCAGCCGTTCCAGACGTTTTTAGTGCTATCTTCCAAGAGTCAGATCGATCGGTTCGAAAATCTCGATATGAGGAAGATAACACGCCAGAAGTAGTATATGAAACTGCTAAAGATACAGTACTCGCCCGTCTCGCTCTCCTAGGATGTACTTCGCAATTTGCACGTGAACGGCTATCCACATGGATTACCGAAGAACGTGCAACTTGGGAAGAACGTGCTTCGGGGGACGAAGGAAATTGGGCTGAAGAGACTACTATGGCTCTACGTAACTTTACCATTGAAGAGTGGTATAGACGCGTTCCTCAGGTCCTTGTTAATTAGGGAACCTCTGGCTTAATCAGATGGTTCCCTAGTAAAATTTCTTAAAGCTTTCGCTGCAGCCAGAACTCCTCTTCGCCTTGTCGCAATCTTCGATAACGATACTGCTGGACATCAGGCATTCCGACAAGCCCAAGACCTTGTTTTGCCTGATAACATGATTTTACTTCGATTGCCAGATATGGAATTTGCTAGTGAATATAAACTTCATGCTTTTCTGCTTTTTCTTGACCTGTGCCATTATTAGGTCTAATACATATTTGCTACTCGGAGTATGCTAACCGGAAGGAACTGGAAATGATTAACGGTAAAGTTATTAGCACAGGAGAAAGATATGCGAAAAGTTATTGGTCTTGCGATGTTGTTACTTCTTTCCGGTTGTGATGACGCAGAGGTGGCGTCGCACAACTTGTCAAAAGCAGCGGAGAATTTTGAGATTGACCGGCGTGTGATTTTCTATAACGGCATCGCGGATACGTACATGCTGACCATTGAGGGCCGGTGCGCAATCAAAGACCAGTCCACTCAGTTAGAGGTTACCTGCAAGTTAGGCGAGGGTCAGTACAAGAAACACTTTCTTGGCCTGTCTGACAACGTGACGTACTTCGCTGAGCAACTGAGTACGGCGGATGTGGCTGCGTATCATTATCGGGTGACGTTCAAGCCACAAACGATTTTGCCGGACGTTGACTTCCGCGGCAGCGCCAGGGAGCTTTTGGAAAACGCATCCGAAAAAAGGGATTGATGAACCAGCTAAAGTTTTTGCAGACTGTTTTACTGAACAACGCCAGATGACAACATGACTTGAACAAGCACACCAGTGTCGGCGACAGCAAGACTGGCAGCCACGAACATACAACCGACCATCCAGGTAATGAGCCATGTTTCCAGCTTGTCTATTCTGGATTCTAATCTTGAAAACCCATCCTTGTAAGCATCAGCGCAGCAGCGTTTGCACTTGCAGCGACAGTTGCTCGTCGGCGCCGCGGATCCATTCGAACAGTACCGATTCTGCGTCGCTGATGATAATCCCGGCCCTGCCCAGGCGCCTTAATGCTGTTTCATAGTTTTCCCTTTGCCGGGAGCAGACCGCATCCGCTACCACAAAAACCACGTAACCCCGGTTGTGCAGGTCAAGCGCCGTCTGCAATACACATACATGCGCTTCCATGCCGACCAGTATGGCCTGCTTCCTCCTTGTTGAAGTCAGGTCCGCGGCAAAATTGTCGGCGCCGGTACAGGAAAACGTGGTCTTTTCATACGTTTTCGCGGTGGCCGGCAATAACTTCCGGATTTCCGGTTCCATGATGCCGAGCGAATCGGGAGACCGTTCCATAGCGAATACCGGCAGCGCCAGCTTGGCGGCCGTATTAATCAGCAACCATGTATTTCTCTGCAGCCTGGCCAGCACCTTGGCCGGCATGACCGCGGTCAATTCCGTCTGTATGTCGATAATGACCAATACGGAATTGCCGGCGTCACAAAGCGAGGTGTAGTTTTCTGCGGCAGATGCCATGAGCGTTACCCGGATTAATCCCGTCTCAGTTCAACCAGCGATTCACCTCGGACAGGTCTTCCACCGACAGGCTGCCGGAAGCCTGTTTCAGGCGCAAGGTGTCCAGCAGGTAATCGTAACGGGCCCGGGCATAATCCCGTCTGGCCTGGGAGGTGGCACGTTCTGCTGCGACGACATCCACCGCGGTGCGGGTCCCGACCTCAAAGCCGGCTTCGGTGGCCTCCAATGCGGTCTCGCTGGAGACCACGGCCTGCTTCAGGGCCTTGACCCGGCTGATGCCGGAAATAACGCCCAGGTATGCCTGCCGCGTCAGCCGTTGCGCGTTTCTGCGCGCCTGTTCCAGCCGTTCCAGTTCCGCGTTGAGACGTTCGCGGGTTTCCCGTACGCGCGAACTTACAAATCCTCCCGAGAACAGCGGCACGTTGACCTGTACGCCTATTGAACTTGACTCACTTTCATAGGAGCCGAAGCGGCCCCCGGTACTGTTCAGACTATGCCGGGCAACCATATCTACGCTGGGCAGGTGGCCCGCCTGTTGTTTTTTTACTTCCCGGCGTGAACTATCGACGGAATGCCGTGCCGCCAGCACGTTCAGGTTCTGTTCCAGCGCAGCGCCGGTCCAGGTTTCGATCTCCTCAGGTTGCGGGCTGAGCAGGGGCATGGTCTCTCCCAGCAGCGCCAGGTCGGAAATATAGACACCGGTGATCTCGCGTAACGCCTCCTGGGTATTGTCAACGTTGTTACGCGCTTCTATCTCGGCGGCGAATGCCCGGTCATATCCCGCCTGTGCTTCCTGTACGTCGGTTATGGCGCTCAATCCCACGTCAAAACGCTGTTTCGCCTGGTCCAGTTGCCGGCTCAGGGATTTTTTTTCGGCTTCCGCAAAACCCAGGTTGTCATAAGCAGCCAATACTTCGAAATAAGCGCGGGTGGTGCGCACAATCAAATCCTGCCGGGCCGCGATCAACTCCGCGTCCGCCTGCCTGATCAGGTTGTCCGCCTGCAGGTAGCCCATAATCCTGTCACCTCTGAACAACGGTTGGGACAGGTCCAGACTGTAGCCGTGACTGCCGTAGCTCACTTTGCCCGTTCTCTCTATCGGGTTGAACTCGGTGGTGATATCTTCTTCATTTGTCATGGCGTTGGCGCTGAATGTAAGCGTCGGCAGGAGCTGCGACAGGGCCTGGGGCCGTTGTTCCAGGACTGCCCGTTGTGTGGCGGCCACCTGCCGGTATTGCGGGTCGCTATCCAGGGCATGCCCGTAAATTTCCAGTAAATCCACCGGAAAAACAGGACAGACATAAACCGACAAAAAAACAAAATACCAGATTCTCATAATACCCCGTGTTCGCACTCCGCAAATTCAATTACGAATTAGGAATTAGGAATTAAACGTTCAAGTCCCCCCAATTCCTAATTCGTAATTCCTAATTCGTAATTCTCAATACCTTGGCATGTCCTGGTCCACCCGTTCAGCCCAGGCGTCAAGCCCGCCTTCCAGGTTGACGATATCCTTGAACCCGGCCGACTCCAGGTAGTGGCCCACCTGCAAACTGCGCATGCCGAAATGGCAGATGACGATTGTCCTGGCGTCCGGTTCCAATTCATTCACCCGTTGCTCTATTTCGTTCATGGGAATGTTCACGGAGCCGGCCAGCCGGCAGATTTCTACCTCCCACGGGTCGCGCACGTCAAGCAGGACAGCCTTGTCACGGTCATTTTGTAACGCTGCCAGTTGTTCTGCGGTGATAGTCTGCATGATGCGTATTTGTGCTCCTTTTTTTGCTATTATACCCTATTGAATTTACAACTGAGGACTTTCCCGTAATGACCAGTAATGCAGCGCGCCAGGCGCGCAGGCCGACAGTCGACAGCCGGGCTGTACAAGCTTTCCCGAACTCCAGAAAAATTTATGTACAGGGAAGTCGTGATGATATCCTCGTGCCGATGCGGGAAATCACCTGCAGTGATACGCCGTCTGCAGACGGCGTTGAGAAAAATCCCGCCGTCTCGGTGTACGATACCTCAGGACCTTATACGGATCCGGCTGTTTCAATCGATGTACGTACCGGGTTGGCCGGACTCAGGGATAACTGGATAAACGAACGGGGTGATACCCGGCAACTTGAGGGCCTGTCCTCCACCTACGGGCGCCGGCGCCTGGATGATGAGAAGCTAGCTGAATTACGCTTCGGTCCGGCAAAAACGCCGCGCCGGGCCAGGAGCGGCTGCAATGTTACGCAGTTACATTATGCAAGACGCGGCATTGTCACACCCGAGATGGAATTTATTGCAATCCGGGAAAACCAGCGTCTGGGTGAATATCTTGACGCGGGCCTGTTAAAACGCCATGCGGGCCAACCCCTGGGAGCGCATTTACCTGCCGAAATCACGCCTGAGTTCGTCCGTTCCGAAGTGGCGGCAGGCCGCGCCATAATCCCGGCCAATATCAATCACCCGGAATCGGAACCGATGATCATAGGCCGGAATTTCCTGGTCAAAATCAATGCCAACATCGGTAATTCGGCTGTCACATCGTCCATCAGCGAAGAAGTTGAAAAGATGACCTGGGCAATACGCTGGGGGGGCGACACGGTCATGGACCTGTCCACCGGCAAGAACATCCATGAGACCCGGGAATGGATAATCAGGAATTCACCCGTGCCTATCGGCACCGTGCCTATTTACCAGGCCTTGGAGAAAGTGGATGGCAAGGCGGAGGAATTGACCTGGGAAATCTACCGGGACACCCTGGTAGAGCAGGCTGAACAGGGCGTGGATTATTTTACGATCCACGCGGGCGTACGCCTTGCATATGTCCCGCTGACGGCAAACCGGGTGACCGGCATTGTCTCGCGCGGCGGTTCGATACTGGCAAAATGGTGTCTGGCCCACCACACGGAAAATTTTCTCTACACCCGGTTCGAAGAAATCTGCGAGATCATGAAGACTTACGATGTCTCCTTCTCCCTGGGTGACGGGTTACGTCCGGGCTCGATTGCAGATGCTTGTGACGCCGCCCAGTACGCGGAACTGGAAACCCTGGGTGAGTTGACCCAAACGGCCTGGAAGCACGACGTGCAGGTTATGATCGAAGGACCCGGCCACGTACCCATGCACTTGATCAGGGAAAACGTGGAGAAACAATTGAATAACTGTGCCGAGGCGCCGTTTTATACCCTGGGGCCGTTAACAACCGATATCGCGCCCGGTTATGACCATATTACGTCGGCAATCGGCGCAGCCATGATCGGCTGGTACGGTACCGCCATGTTGTGTTACGTCACCCCGAAAGAGCACCTGGGCCTGCCCGACAAGGATGATGTCAAGGACGGGATAATCTCGTACAAGATCGCTGCCCACGCAGCCGACCTGGCCAAGGGGCATCCCGCAGCGCAAATCAGGGACAACGCCTTGTCCAAGGCGCGCTTCGAATTTCGCTGGGAAGATCAGTTCAACCTGTCCCTGGACCCCGATAAAGCCAGGGAGTTCCATGATGAGACCCTGCCCAAGCAATCCCATAAGGTTGCCCATTTCTGTTCCATGTGCGGTCCGAACTTTTGTTCCATGAAAATTACCCAGGACGTGCGTGACTATGCAAAAAGCCAGGGTATCGAGAAAGCAGATGTGGCGCTGGCCAAAGGACTGGGCGACATGGCTGCCGAGTTCAACCGCCAAGGGGGAGAGATCTATAACAAGATATGAGAATTGGGAATTGGGAATTACGAATTACGAATTAGGAATTGGGGATGGGGAAGCATCTGCAGTTTGTAAGCGTTGTGCCTTTGTTTTTGCGAATGCTGTTATCCGCTCAAATTACATGTCGCCGCAGGCGACTCAGTTATTCGTAATTCCTAATTTTCCTCTATGACAGATTTCCAGCAACTGATTGCGGCAGCGCCTGACCCCGAGGTTGCCGCACTCAGGTTTGACCGGATGCGGGAAGATGCTTCCCTGCGCAAGGAACTGGATCTGCTGCCGGAATCCCGTGCGGCCGATTTTGTAAATATTATCGGCTATTCAACCTTTCTGTTTAATTATATCTGTCGCAATCCGCAAACTGTTCGCCTACTGGGCGAGCCCTTTGAAATTACCCCCCGGGAACTGGACGGCATTCAGGACCCTGAAGCGTTGCGCCGCTTCAAGTATGAGCAACTGCTGAAAATAACCTGGATGGATGTGTCGGGTTGTTACCCTTACGAAATCATCCTCGACCGGCTTAGCCTGCTGGCGGATTATATTCTCAGGAAGGCATTTGCTTTCTGCTTCAGCGCGGATGGCGGGAATGATCTGGGCAGATACATCAGTATTTTTGCGTTGGGAAAACTGGGGGCGAGCGAGTTGAATTACAGTTCTGACGTTGACCTGATCATTGCTTGTAGCAACCAGGATGAGATTCACGGAATGGCGCCGCACGAATTACGGGGCGCGCTGACGAAAGGGCTGAGGCAGTTTACCCGGATGCTGGAGCAAACCACCCATACCGGATTTTTGTACCGGGTCGACCTGAAACTGCGGCCCTGGGGGAAGAGCGGACCGTTATTCCTGTCCGTGGACGAGACCGAGAATTATTACCAGGCGAGTACCGAGGCCTGGGAACGGCTTACGTGGTTACGCGCCAGGTGTGTGGCGGGCGATACAGCCCTCGGTGAGGAACTCCTTACCCGGTTGCGGCCGTTTGTGTTCATACGTTCCATGAGCAGCGCGGACCTGGAGCGGTTTGTCGCCATCAAGGGAGATATGGCCGACATCCGGGCGCGCGCTGGTCAATGGCACGTCAAGCTGGGCCGGGGCGGTATCAGGGACATCGAGTTTTTTGTCCAGATACTGCAACTGGTCAGCGCCGCAAAGCACGCCGAGTTGCGCACTACCAACACCCTGGCGGTGCTGGAGAGCTTGTGCAAGCTGAACTTTATAGGGCAGCAGGAGGAGCAGGAAATCAGGGCTGCCTACCTGTTCCTGCGACGCCTGGAAAACCGCCTGCAGATGGTGGCTGAGAAACAGGTCCACGCCTTGCCGGATGATGCGGCCGGCAGGATCAGGGTGGCGCGTTCCCTGAATATGGCAGGCAGCTCCGATGATGAAATCCTGGCAAGTTTTGAACAATGCCTCAACGCTAACCGTGAGATAGCCGAGAAGTATTTTGAAAAAATCCTGCCCGAGGCCGGGGAAGACAGTGCGGAAGCGGGTGCTGAGCCCCACTTCACGTTTGCCGGCGCCTGGAACAAGGTGCAGGCTGAGGTCAGTTTCACCCGATGGACCGAATTGTGCGAGGCGGAAAAATGGGGTGACAGACCGAAGGACAAGAACCTGATCATCAATATTTTCGGTGCAAGCTGGTATTTCACCCGTTATATTTTTTTCCGGGGATATGAAATTACCGAGTTGATCGACCATTACCGGGACAAGTCCATCGACACCGACGAGATGATGCGGACGTTACAGGTGGACGCGTTCAAACAGGATGTCGAACTTGGGCTGAACGTCCTGTCATCGATAAAAAATCAATGGATGCTGTTGCTGCTCATCCGGTTTTTACAGGGAGAGATGGCGCTTGCCGAAGTGGAGAAAAACCTGACCCTGCTGGCGGAATGCGTTTTCAGCGCCATGATCAGGCATATGTACAAGGCCAACCGGCAGTTGTTTGACAACGTGGCGGTCCTGGGTATGGGCAGGATGGCAGGGTATGAGATGATATTCGGCTCGGATCTCGACCTGATATTCCTGTATCGTCCGAAATCCGGTGCAGACACGACACAGGCAGCACGCGAACTTCAGGGTCTGATGCGCCACCTTGCCAGGATATCCCCTGCCGGGCTGCTGTATGAAGTGGATATGCGCCTGCGGCCCCATGGCACATCCGGCTCGCTGGTCACATCGGTAGAATCCTTTATCGACTACCACCGGTCTGACCGAGCTGTCTGGGAGCGGCAGATGATGACTCGCTGCCGGCCCATCTATGACCCGCAAAACATGGGTATGGATGCCTTGCAGTCGATCTCGGACTCCATCTATGGAGATCACGACGCGGAATTCCTGCAGGATGAAATTGTGAAAATGCGCGAACTGATAGAGGAGACACTGGGCAGCCCGCGCCACAAGCATGAAATAAAACGGGGTAAAGGCGGGATCATGGATATTGATTTTATTACCCATTTTATGCAACTGAGTCATGGCCAAAAACAAGCCGGGCTGCGAACGACAAGCACCCGAACGGCGTTAAACCGCTTGTCCGCACTGAACTACATCGACGCTGACACTGCCGGGTTTTT
The DNA here is from genome assembly GCA_965116495.1 of Gammaproteobacteria bacterium. GTDB lineage: Bacteria > Pseudomonadota > Gammaproteobacteria > Eutrophobiales > Eutrophobiaceae > JAAXHV01. Next base: position 3,829,502 of record OZ220696.1, read on the forward strand.
ACTGACGGCATACGACTACCTGAAGAAGGCGGAGATCTGCATGCGGCTGATAGATTTAAAACCCAGCAGTACAATCCCGGCCGACCCTGAACAAAACGCAGTGCTGTCCCGGGGCATGGGGTTTGCCGATGGACAGACCCGGGAATTCATGACGGAATTTCTTGAGATCAGGGCCAAGGTCAGGGAAGCGTTTACTCAGCTTGTCGGGTAATGGATGCCATCCCAACCGGTCATAACCCTGTAGATTTAATCTCTATAAAGGCTCGCAGGGAAAGAACTTGTCCTCCGGTATGTAGGATAGCAAGGTGTTTTTACAAAAAGACAACAGGTTGTCACGTATGTTCTCCCGGTAGGTGACCATCCCGTCCCCTGTCTCCTCCAGCGGCGAAGCGAACAGGACTTCTTCCGGGTAGAGGCGCGACAGGGTCTGGTAAAATGATTTGGGCAAACGGAAACTCCCCAGGCTGACCGAATGCAGTAATTCCGTATCGATGTGTTTGAACACTTGCGCAAACAGTTTCCCGTATTGTTCCATTACCCCCTCCTGGTAGATCAACGGGTCGAAACGTAGCCCAATTTGCCAGCCGTGCGCCTGTAACCGTTGCAGCGCGTGCAGCCGTTTACTCACCGGGGGTGTTTTGTATTCAATGGCAGCGGCGATTTCAGCCGGTGTAAAACTGTAGGCGATGATACAGTTGGGCAGAGGCTCCCGGTCCAGCAGGGAACGGACCTGGGTGCTCTTGGTGCGCAATTCCAGCAGGGCCCGGGGATGTGACCTGAATACGGGAAGGAATTCCTTCACAAAATCCGTTACGGGCTCCAGCGCCAGGCTGTCGCAGTCATAACCGGAAAAGAAATGTATCGAGGCATTGCCCGCCGAGCGGATCTTTTCAATGATGGCCCGGGTAAAATCCTCATAATTCACGAATATGACGTAGTGTGCCGACTGGTACATACCTTGCAGGAAGCAGTAGCGGCAGTCATAGATACAATTCAGCATGTGGGAGAAATAGTAATTCTGCTCTCCCCCGATGGCGTACTCGGGCGGGGAAGGCAGCACGTGATGGGCAAACTTTTCGGCCAGGATCAATGCCGGCCTGATTTTCTGCAGGCGGAAGTTTTGCGCCCTGCGGTTGAAGATTTCGCCGTAACGCGTGCATTCCGTTACTGTTGCGTCCGGAAATTTTTGCATGATTGCACGCGCCCGGGGGTGATCGAGCACGGCTTCCTCGATGTAAATCTGATCTATCATTGCTCTTTATTATAGGCCACAGAGTACACAGGGCGCATAAAGGAAAAAGTTGTTTACTGGATACCGGCATGCGCCGGTACGACGGGCCGATGGCATGCACTATCACGCTCTGTGCTCTCCGTGTACTCTGTGGCTTTAACGGAACTTGATGGGAGCCTTGTCCAGTTCGTCACGCAGGAATTTGAGGACTTCCCTGGCGGATTTCTGCCCGAACAGGCGGTCGGGCAGTACCGTTTCGCCGGGGTGGAGTGCCCGCCATTTTCTAAGTGAGGACTGCAACTGGTGTTGCTGGCTGACGGTAAAATGCCTGTGCCGGGTGATTGCGTGGTAGTCCGGGTCCGGGTCGATGAGTCGTTGTTGCAGCGCCGTGAGTGAAAGCAGTTGTTGAATGACTTCTTCTATCACAGGCAGGTTTTGCATCATCAACCGGCTGATGAGGGCCGGGTCAACATTTTCCATGGGTTGCTCGGCATTATCCGAGATAACCTTCACCGCCTGCACCAGTTCCAGGGTTGCAAATCCGGTCACGGCCTGAAAAAAACCAGCGCATTCCATGTCGAATAATTCCTTTCGGTAATCCTCGCGTGGATGGTCCAGGGTCAGCAGGTCGTGGGCCGGCAGTGCCGTGTCAAAAACGCGGGACGGGAACCAGGTTTGTCCGGAACCGGCATCGGTTATCTTTTTTATTATGACAGCCTGGCCCAGCGGCAGGCCGGCATGACCGGCAATGCCCAGGTTAAGCCAGGCGTGTGACCTGCCGGCCTTGAAATAATCGCGGGTGCGGGTAACCGCAGCCGCAGCCGCGGGTTTGCCGATACCTGAGAGGGTGAGGGTAACCTGCCCGTCAGGATCCGCGTAAATTGGAACCCTGCCGGCCAGTGGCTGCATGGCAAAATAATCCAGCAACGGCCGGGCCTCAGGTTTGAGGGCACAGGTTATGTGGAGCATTGACTTGCGTAGCGGGTCAACAACTGTTCGCATTCAGAGACATATATCCGGTTATTGTGTTTTCTGGCGCCGTTCAAATAGATCCTGATTTTACCGACCAGTGTGTGTATTGCTGCTTTCCTGTCGGACGTTTCCAGTTCCACCTCATTGAGAATCCTGTCTATCGACCTGATCCGGTAACGGTCCATTCCCCAATACCGGGTCGAGAGTTGATCACTGTGCCCGCCGTACTTGGTAATCAAGGGTTCATGGATGAACAACACCGGCATCCGGGCGCAGATGCGCAGCCATAAATCGTAATCCTCACAGGCCGGCAGCGTTTCATCGAACAGGCCGATCTGGTCGAATACGCGCCGGTGTATCATGACGGATGAAGGGGAGATGACACACAGAGGCAGGCATTTTTTGAAGATCGATCCGCCGTATTTCCGGTGTTTGTGCTGCTGGTTGATATGGATGCCGTTACGCACCCATGTCTCATCGGTATGAACGATACAGGTGCCGGGAGATTTCTCAATAGCCTGTACCTGGCGCCTCAACTTGCCGGGAGACCAGGCATCGTCTGAGTCGAGAAACGCCAGCCAATCGCATTTTGCCGCGTTAATGCCTGCATTCCTGGCAGCGCTCACACCCTTGTTTTTCTGTGAGATTAACTTTGCGCCGGGGTAGTCCCGCTGCACCAGGGACCGGGTCAGGTCGGTCGAACCGTCGTCGACAACGATAATTTCAAATGGGGCGTAGTCCTGGGAGATGACCGAATTCAGACACCTGGGCAACAGGTGGGCGCGGTTATAAGTTGGGATGATAACGCTGATGGAGATCATATAAGCGCTATTGTATATCAATGTAGAATATGACTGATGTACAATGTGGCACATGGCGCGGCTCAAGGACAAGGTGACGGTAATAACCGGGGCGAGTTCCGGGATCGGACGCGCTATCGCACTGGCTTATGCCAGGGAAGGCGCTCGGGTAGTGGTGAATTACAACAGGTCAAAAGACCGGGCGGAGGACGTAGTCAGTGAAATACAAGGGTTTTCCGGACAGGCAGTCGCCATACAGGCGGATATTGCCGAACCCGATGCCGTCGCCGGGTTGCTCAATTCAAGCACCAGCGAGTTTGGCCGAATCGATGTCTGGGTGAATAATGCCGGCGCTGATATCCTGACCGGTAGCGGCGCGCAACTGACGGACGGGCAAAAACTCGAGCGACTGGTTGACGTAGACCTGAAAGGGACAATCCAGTGTTGCTGGGCCGTTGCCGATGTCATGCAGCAACAGGGTAGCGGGGTCATTATCAATATGTCCTGGGACCAGGCGGTACACGGTTACCAGGGAACCAATCCGCAAATGTTTTCCGCGGTAAAGGCCGGCATCCAGGCGTTCAGTAAATCACTAGCCAAGACTGTTGCCCCTGCGGTCAGGGTCAACGTATTGGCGCCCGGCTGGATCGCCACGTCTTTTGCCAGGGACATAATGGAACAGGGTTATTACTCGGAGCGTACGGCTGAAATACCATTAAAACGATTTGGACTGCCTGACGACATTGCCGGGGCGGCAGTGTTCCTGGCCTGCGAAGATTCGGTCTATATGACGGGTGCGGTGCTCAATATAGGAGGAGGGGTTGTATAACGGCCGGTTGCCGCTGCGCGGCTCTGGCAGGACCGCAGTTTGCTGTTTACTGATGTATGTCGCGTTCCACACCGGTCTGCCTGCACAGGAGGGATATGAAGCGGCGCGCCGGGAGATGGTTGCAGATATCAATGCAACGGTTGTCGAAACCCGGAGTTATACCGGCGTTGCCGCGCTGGATGAAAAAGTGATGCAGGCCATGGCCACCGTGCCTCGTCACGAATTCGTGCCCCCCTCCCTGCGCCATTTCGCCTACATTAACAACCCCCTGCCCATCGGTGCGGGCCAGACAATCTCGCAGCCTTATATCGTTGCGTTGATGACCCACCTCATGGGGGTGGATGAAGACAAGGCCGTCCTGGAGATTGGCACGGGTTCGGGCTACCAGGCGGCAGTCCTCGCCCGCCTGGTTCGCCATGTTTACACCATAGAGATCGTTGAAACGCTGGGCAGGCGGGCGGCGGACACCCTGGTGCGTCTGGGTTACGATAACGTGACCGTGAGGATCGGAGACGGATATGCCGGCTGGGAAGAACACGCGCCTTTCGATGCAATCATCGTTACAGCCGCCCCCGAGGAAGTACCACAACCCCTTATCGACCAGTTAAAATCAGGCGCACGCATGGTGGTCCCGGTCGGCCCGCAACACGGTTATCAATCACTGCAGGTGCTGGAAAAAAAGGACACCGGCGAGATCGAGGTCACAGACATCCTGCCGGTCGGTTTTGTCCCGTTTGTTAAAGGAAACAGGGAGATAGTCAAGTAGATGATCAACCAGGTCGATGCGAGCTCCTACAGGTTTGGATAAGCCTTTGAAGTGCGTCAAGGAAGGCGCACATCAAAGGCTTATCCAAACCTGTACCTGTCATTGAGTATGAATAATTGAATTATCCGTTTTGCCCAAGTAGTTTTTCGGTCAGAGTAACGTAATCCGTTTTCCCCGTACCCAGTACCGGCAACTCTCGTATATGTACTACGTCCTTGGGTATATACAGTTCTCCGTAGCCCAGTTCCCGCACCTTTTGCTGGAATGATTTGCGGTTGGCCTGGTCGTAGTCGGTGACCAGGATGATTTTTTCCCCCTTGCGTTCGTCGGGCAGGGAGATGGCGGCATGGTTGTACTCCGGCCAGGTGGTACCGGCCAGTTCTTCCACCGCGGTGAGTGAGATCATCTCGCCGCCGATCTTGGCAAAGCGTTTGGCCCGTCCCAGCAGTTCGATATACCCGTCCGCATCGATGGCCGCGATGTCGCCGGTGTCGTACCAGCCTTCCCCGCGCTCCGTGTGCGGTGGATGGATGCTGCCGTCCGAACCGTGCAACAGGTAACCGGACATGACGTTCGGTCCTTTCACCACCAGGCGCCCGCCGCTAGCTATCCCGGCCACGGGCGCCAGGTAGGCCTGCATGCCCGGCATCAGTTTCCCCACGCTGCCGGCTTTATTGCTGATCATGTTATTCACCGAGACCACCGGGCTGCATTCCGTCGCGCCGTAGCCTTCCAGGATACGTATGCCGAACTTTTCAAGCCACAGTTTCCGGGTGTCGTCCTGCAGTTTTTCAGCCCCGGCCAACACGTACTTCAGGGATTTGAAATCATAGGGATGGGCATGGTGGGCATAACCCTTGAGGAAGGTATTGGTGGCAAACAAAATCGTTGCGTCAACCTGGTACAGCATTTCGGGAATGACCCGGTAATGCAGGGGCGTGGTGTACAGGAATATCCTGCAGCCGGCCAGCAGGGGCAGCACGCAACCGACGTTCAGGCCGAACGAGTGGAACAGCGGCAGGCAGTTGAAGAAAATGTCACTGGGTTTGAAACCGATGCAGCTGCGCGCCTGGGCAAAGTTGGACAATATATTGCGATGGGATAACACCACTCCCTTGGGGACCCCTTCCGAACCTGAAGTAAACAGGATTGTGGCGGGGTCGCCGGGGAGTGCGGTGCTGCGGTGGTGCATCCGGGGGAACCGGCTGCGCAGCAGCCCGAGCAGCTTGTCCCTGATACCGATGCGACCGCGCAAATCCTCCAGGTAGACCAGGTTCACGCGTTGTTGCAGTCCCTCCGCCAGTGATTCGAGCGCGGCGGTCTCGATGAATTGCCTGGAGGTGTAAACCGTCCTGATCGAGGCCGTTTCACAGGCTTTCAGTAACACCTGCAGGCCGGTCGTGTAATTCAGCATGGCTGGAACGCGCTCCAGGTATTGCAGGGCCATGTAGACCACGACGCCGGCCGCGACGTTCGGCATCAGTACACCGATGCGTTCCCCGGTTTGCGTGTCCTCGCGCAACACGCTCCCTAGGATAAAAGTGCGCGTGAGTAACTGGCCGTAGGTCAGCGGTTCCCGTTTGATGTCTTCGAGTACCACGCGTCCTTTTCCAAACTGTCCCGCCGCCTCCAGGATGGCATCGAACACGGTCTTGTCATAGTCATAACAGGCAAAGGACAACCTGTACATCAGGTCCTGCATCAGGGCGGCCGCGGTTTTGCGCCGCGCCTGTCCCTGGATTGACGGGTCTACCTCGATCTTCTCCGGCGCCAGTATCTTCAGCCGGATTTTGGGAAATTTTCTGTGTTCCCCCAGGTATCCTGAAGCAGTATATTGCGGTCCGTCGATGGCGATGGGCAGCACGGTCGCCTTGGCGCGGTCAGCTATCAATCCCGGTCCCTCATAGATCTTCATCAGGCCGCCGCTGGTGGTGATACGGCCTTCCGGGAAAATGACTGCCCTGCGGTCTTCCTGCAGGAAACGCACCATGGATTTGACCGACAGCGGGTTGGTCGGATCCATGGTGTACAGATCGGCGAAATAGAGAAACGGCCTGAACTGCCTGCGCGTGGCAACCTGCGTGTTGATTGCAAACCTGAGGTTATCCGGCAACCAGGCATACAGCAGAATGCCATCGAGCAGGGATGTATGGTTGGCGACAATCAAAACCCGTTTGCCGGCCTGGTGATAATGCTCCATACCGGTTACCTCAACCCGGTACAGTACTCGTAACAGGCAACGCAGGAAAAATTTCAGTAGACCTGTCATGCTGTAATTCTACGGATTTTCAGCGGGAATGTGAACCGAAAGGGCCAGTTCAGGACAGATTAAATTTGGGACAACCATAAATTCCAAATTTGTGGTTGTCCCAAATTAGAAATGACGAAGAATCTGGGAAAATATGAATGGGCAGCGAGGCCCGGTGGATTGTCAAATGCCGACTGAGTGGGACCCGGATTGATGGACGGTTATTTTCTGCTTGGGAAAGATGGTATCGTTTTTGTGCAGGTTGTTCCAGGCCAACAACTCTTTTAATGTTACACTGAATTTTTTGGCTATTTTCGAAAGGTTATCGCCTTTTCTGACAGTGTATTGGATGGGTTCTTGTGCAGGCCGATCGGTCTTGTTTGCAACTTTCCGGACGCCAGGCGCAGCGACTACACGGAGTTTTTGTCCAGGCTTAAGGCTCCTGGGTCGGGAAATGCCGTTCCAGGTTTGCAGTTGTTTTACGCTTACACCGAGACGCCGGCCTATATGCGAGAGCGTATCGCCGCGTTTGACAGTGTAAAGGACGGGTTTTTCTGCCGGCTGTTCAGCCGTGGCCGCAACCTTCTGAACGGCAGACGCTGCGAACACCTTTAGTTTTTGTCCGGGCTTAAGGCTCCTGGGTCGGGAAATGCCGTTCCATGCTTGCAGTTGTCTCACGCTTACGCCGCGGTAACGCTGAGCGATGTGCGAGAGCGTATCGCCGGATTTGACAATGTAGTAGCATTGTTCACCGGCATCCGCGGCCGTTAACCGTTGTGCCGGAGTCAGGCCGGCAAGCTTTTCCAGGAATGGTTTTTCGCGGGCAACGGGCAGGAGCAGCTGGTGTGCGTCCTGTGATTTTGTCGCCCAGTCATCGTAGCCTGGATTCAGGTCGCGCAGTTCATCCCTGGTCATCGCGGCCAGTTTTGCGACAACGGCGAGGTCAATCTGCCCGCCGGTGTCCACTTGGACAAAATACTGGCGATCCGGTACCGGCTGCCATACGATGCCGTGCTGCGCCGGGTTGGCGACCAGTTCCGCTACGGCCAGCAGGCTGGGTACATAGCCCCTGGTTTCCCGGTGCAGGCGCAGGGAGAAGAAGTCGGTGTCCTTGCCGGCCCGGCGGTTGCGGCGAATTGCCCGGGCCACGTTCCTCTCGCCGGTGTTGTAGGCGGCTATAGCCAGCAACCAGTCGCCGAATTCGGCGTTCAGATCTTCCAGGTAATCCAGAGCGGCTTTGGTGGCGGCTACGATGTCCCGCCTGCCGTCATACGAGCAGTTCTGTTTCAGGCCGTACCTCTCCCCGGTGCCTTGGATAAACTGCCAGATACCTACCGCGGCCTTGTGCGACCTGGCACGGGGCTGGAAAGCGCTCTCGACGATGGGCAGCAGGGCAAGTTCCAGCGGCATGTCGCGTTTTTCCACTTCGCCGACGATATGATGCAGGTAGAGATTTGCGCGAGCGGCCACCCGGTCGAGATATTTCTGGTTTTTGGCGTACCATGCCAGCCTGCCCTTGACTCCCCGCCGGTCCAGGTGCCGAGGCAGGTTCAGGTTGGCGCCGATCCGTTTCCAGAGATCGTCACCCGCTGCATCGTCATCCTGCGCAGCAGGCTGGACCGGATCGGCAGGCGTCTTGGCGAGTTCTTCTACAGTTTCGTCCGGAAGTTCCGGCTCAGGGGCGATGATTATAGCGCGCCCCTGCGCATCAGCGCCCGGCTGGGTTCCGGCAGTTTTCTGAAGGGGTTGCTGGCTGCACGCGCTTAGCAAGAAAGCGGCGCCGATAACTATTGCTGGTAGTCCTGAGCAGCGCATCGGTGAATGCTATGCATGACGCTGCTCAATGTCAAGTATTTTCTCAATATTTTTTTCAGGAAAAATAGCAGATCCTAAGGTAAGATTTTACCTGTGAGGCTGCTCCGTCAGACAATGGGAAACAGATCCGCGGCAACATCAACCGATCCTGCCCGCGCCGGGTTCGACCTATGGCTCAAAAGCGAGACAGGCAGCATCCTGGCGCGCTGTGAACGGGACAAAATCGGCAGGATATTAGCGGGCCTGTTTGGCTACCATATTGCCCAGATCGGTCATTATGACGGTGGATTGCTGGAATCAGCCAGCCGCATCAGGAATAAGATAGAGTTGCACCTGGATGATGACGGCGTGAAGGATTGCGGCTGCGGCGTGTTGGCCGGCGCGGCTTCCCTGCCGTTTGCCGCGCACAGCATTGACGTCGTGGTCGTTCCCCATGTCCTCGAGTTCACCCCGGACCCCGGCGCGGCGCTGAACGAAATTGAACGGGTCCTGATAGAAGACGGCCACCTGATCGTCGCCGGTTTCAATCCGTGGAGCTTGTGGGGGCTGTGGCGTTTGAACCCGATCCGGCCCGGGCGGCTGCCGTTGAACGGCCGCTTCCATAGTATTGCAAGGCTCAGGCACTGGTTGTCCGTGCTGAATTTTGAGCTGATTGGGGTAGAACGGTTTTTATTTCCCCTTCCGCCCGCGCGCAAGGGCCTGTTGAGCCGTTTGTTATTTCCTCAAAAACGGGGTAAATTCCGGTTGCCGTTTCTTGGCGCGGCATACATCATGGTGGCGCAAAAACGCCGCATCCCTGCTACTCCCATAAAAATGAACAGGCGCAAAAAAATATTTCTGTCCGGCGCTTCGGCGGGACCGGCTACAATGGCTGACCCTCAACTTTGACCTGTGTTACATGAGCAAGTTTATTGAAATCTTTACTGATGGCGCCTGCCGGGGCAATCCCGGGCCAGGTGGCTGGGGAGTACTGTTGCGCTATAACGAATCGGAGAAGGAATTATCCGGTGCGGTGTCCCGGACCACCAATAATCGCATGGAATTGACTGCGGCAATAAAAGCCCTGGAAGCGCTGACCGAACCTTGCCGGGTATGCCTGACTACGGATTCAAGTTATGTAAAGACCGGCATAGAGCAGTGGATTGATGACTGGAAACGGCGTGGCTGGCGCACCGCGGCCAGGCGTTCAGTGAAGAACCAGGATCTGTGGCAGAAGCTGGATGAACTGGCGCAACGCCACGAGATTGAATGGCGCTGGGTGCGGGGCCACAGCGGCCATGCGGAAAATGACCGGGTCGATGCGCTGGCAAACCTGGCCCTGGACGAGATGATGAAAAACCGGCCGGACGGTACAGAATAATGAATCGTCAGGTCATTCTCGATACCGAGACGACAGGCCTGGAACCGGCCAGCGGGCATCGCATTATTGAAATCGGTTGTATTGAATTGAAGGGCCGCCGCAGCACGGACCATATTTTACACCATTTTATCAATCCCGAGCGGGAGATAGAACAGGCAGCCATCGAAATACACGGCATTACGGAGGAACAGCTTGAAGGAGAACCGGTGTTCGCGGATATCGCTGACCGGTTTATTGAATTTGTCCGGGACAGCGAGGTTATTATCCATAATGCGCCGTTCGATGTGGCTTTCATCAATGCCGAACTGGCCCGCCTGGGAGACCAATGGGGGAAGCTGGAGGATTACTGCAGCATTACCGATACGCTGGTGATGGCAAGGGAATTACACCCCGGGCAGAAAAACAGCCTGGATGCGTTGTCTACGCGTTACCAGGTGAATATCGAACGTAATCTGCATGGCGCATTGCTGGACGCGCGCATCCTGCTGGATGTTTACCTGGCAATGACCGGAGGGCAATCGAGTTTATTGCTGGGCGAGGAAGAGGAACAGGGCTTACGTTCCGGTCGGCAGCGCCCGCGCCCGGTCAAGCCGAGAACCGGCTTGAAAATAGTGGAACCCACCCCGGAAGAACTGGAAGCACACAACAGGATGATGGAGCGGATTAACAGGTGATAACCTGTTCCAATCCAGCCCCGCCCTGCTCTGGGGACGGACCTAAGTCCGTCCCCGTACCAATTCAGGAGACAGATTTAACTTGTCCCCCGTTAGTGGGGGTCTTCCGAAGCAGTGGCAGCCTGGTCAAGGACGTTTTTCAACTCTCCGTTCTGGTACATCTCCAGGACGATATCACAGCCGCCGATCAATTCGCCGTTGACGAATACCTGGGGGAATGTGGGCCAGTTGGAAACCTGCGGCAGGTTGCTGCGAACTTCAGGTGATGCCAGGACATCGACGTAGACGAAGTCGACGTCACAGGCCTTCAGTGCCTGTGCGGTACGCATGGAGAAACCGCACTGGGGAAAATCGGGACTCCCTTTCATGAACAGGATGATCGGGTTTTCTGAAATGGTATGTTTTAACTGCTCAACTATATCGCTCATTGTGATGTCTCGTTGTAAATCAGAATTCTGACGGTTTGTGTTGCGGCTATTATACATCATAGCTAACCGGCTGGGGACACATTTGAACACATTTGAACTCTATCCCCGGTTCTACTGTGAAATTCATCATAAAATTGGCATAAATTTGGGACACCCATAAATTTACAAAACTTCTTAATTTATGGGTGTCCCAAATTACGTTGTGAAATTCTATTGTATACTTGTCCGGTCTGATAGCAGTAGTATAATCAGGGAAACAACATAATCCTTTGTTGAAACCATATGCTGGAGGGGCAATGATGAATCCGCTAAAAACTGTAAAGGGCACGTTGATCTTGGGTTTTGTTACCGCGCTGGTGCTGGCCGGAGTAATTAACCTGTGTGTGAGTGATAGTGCGGCAGGCAATTTAAACAACTGGTCTCTGATGGTCTGGCTGCATGTCTTCTTCGGGCTGATCTGGATAGGACTGTTGTATTATTTCAATTTTGTCCAAACACCGGCGGTGGCAGCGGCGACTGCGGACAGCGATGGTCCCGGGCCGGCCGCGATCAGTAAATATGTCGCTCCCCTGGCATTGCTGTGGTTCCGCTGGGCCGCGTTGCTGACCTGGTTGACCGGGGCTGCCGCGCTGGAAATAATGGGGATCGGAATTGGCGATGCTTTCACGCTGAGCAGCGGCGCAGTCATTATCGGAACAGGTGCGTGGCTGGGCACCATCATGCTGTTCAACGTCTGGGTATTAATCTGGCCGAACCAGAAGAAGATCCTGGGGATAGTTGCGGCTTCGGATGAGGAAAAGGCAAAAGCCAAGGTGGTTGCAGCCATGGCATCACGTACGAATACCTTCCTGTCCATACCTATGCTGATGTGCATGGTCGGGCAGGGCCATGGGTTACCTTTTTAACTACGGAATACAACAAACGGAAAACATGGATTGCCGGCGTGAACGAACAGTTCTCCGGCAAAGGGGACGTGGCGATTAACCATATCACCCCGTCCCCTTTTTTACTGGAAATTTCAAGGACAGCAAGTAAACCGGGCCAATACCCGGGTTGATATTATTCCAATAAATGAAGAATTCTGGGCTGCAATGCCGGAAGCAATAATGGCAACCTATAAGCGTCTGGACGTGGCATTTGAGTCCGGTCAGGGCGCCTGGCTGATTGACCTGCAGGGAAACCGCTACCTGGATGCGCTGAGCGGCATTGCCGTTTGCGGCCTGGGTCATGCCCATCCGGGGATCGCCGAAGTGATTGCCCGGCAGGCGCGGCGACTGGTTCATACTTCTAATCTCTACCGTATACCCCTGCAGGAAGAACTGGCCGGACGCCTGGTCGGGATTGCAGGGATGGAGCGGGTATTTTTCTGCAACTCAGGGGCCGAAGCCAATGAAGCCGCGATAAAGATTTGCCGTAAATTCGCCTCCCACAAACAGGTTGAAGAACCGCTTATTATCGCAATGGAAGGCAGTTTTCACGGCCGCACCATGGCGACGTTGAGTGCAACCGGAAAGCCTGAAGTGCGCGCAGGATTTGCTCCCTTGCTGCCCGGTTTCCGGTATATCCCCTATAACGATGCCGGTGCCTTGCAGCAACCGGATGAGATACGCGGGCGGGTTGTCGCCGTCCTGCTGGAGGCCGTCCAGGGGGAAGGGGGAGTGGTCATCCCTGATCCCGGTTATCTGAAGGCCCTGCGCGAGACCTGCGATCGGAATGGCTGGCTGTTGATCCTCGACGAAGTCCAGACAGGATTATGCCGCACCGGCGCCTGGTTTGCCTACCAGCATGAAAATATCCTGCCCGATATCGTTACCCTGGCGAAATCCCTGGGCAACGGCCTGCCGATCGGCGCCTGCCTGGCTACCGGGATTGCGGCGGATATGTTGCACCCGGGGAGTCACGGTTCGACTTTCGGTGGTAATCCGCTGGCATCGGCTGCAGCGCTTGCCGTCATTGAGAATATGAACGATCAGAACCTGGCCGAGCGGGCAACCGAATACGGTAGAATCATGCTGGAAAGGTTTCGCGTCGAGTTGGGAGACCTCGATGAAGTGGTTGCAATCCGCGGCAAGGGGTTGATGATCGGGATAGAACTTTCCCGGGATTGCGCCGGCCTGGTCGACCGGGCGCTGGAACGGCGCTTATTGATTAACGTTACCGCGGGGAAGGTCGTGCGCCTGCTGCCGCCGCTGATCATCACGGAACAGGAAATGCATCAGATTTGTGACACGGTTTGCAGCCTGGTCAGGGAGTTTGCGGGATAAAGCAATGCGCCACTTTTTAACCCTGACAGATCTCAATCGTGCTGAAATTGAAGCCCTGGTATACCGGGCTGTCGAATTGAAGGGAGAATTCAGACGCAGGGAGTTGCGGCAAACCTGCGCAGGCCGGGTACTGGCCATGATATTTGAAAAATCTTCCACGCGTACCCGGGTTTCATTTGAAACCGCAATGACGCACCTCGGGGGACATGCCGTCTTCCTGTCGCCCCGGGACAGCCAACTGGGCCGCGGCGAGCCTATTGAGGATACTGCCAGAGTATTGTCGAAGATGGTTGATGCCGTTATGATACGGACTTTTGAGCATACCCGGATCACCCGCTTTGCCGAACATTCTTCAGTCCCTGTGATCAATGGCCTCTCGGACAGTTATCATCCCTGCCAGCTACTGGCGGATTTACAGACTTATTATGAGTTGAGGGGTGCAATCAAGGGCAAGAAAGTGGCCTGGTTCGGTGACGGGAACAATGTGTGCAATTCCTGGATTAATGCCGCGGGAATAATGGATTTCCATTTGCATATCGCCTGTCCCGCCGAATATGAACCGGCCCCGGAAATCGTCAGCAGGGGCGGAGATAATATTATCCTTACCCGGAACCCGCAGCAGGCTGCCGCGCAGGCCGACCTGGTTGTTACCGATACCTGGATGAGCATGGGACAGGAATCGGAGAGGGAAAAACAGCAGGCTTTATTTCAACCGTATCAAGTGAATGAAGAGGTTATGTCCGGCGCCGCACCGGACGCGATATTCATGCATTGCCTGCCGGCATATCGAGGCGCCGAGGTAAGCGCCGGAGTAATCGACGGCGCCCGCAGTGTAGTCTGGGAAGAAGCGGGTAATCGCCTGCATGCCCAGAAAGCGCTGCTGGAATTTCTACTGAATTGATGCATTTCCTGCTGAGTAATGATGACGGCTACCAGGCCACCGGCCTGGAAATTCTGGTGCAGACAATGAGAGCTTTTGGTGAGATTACCGTGGTGGCGCCCGATCGAAATCGAAGCGGCGCGAGTAATTCATTGACCCTTGATGCCCCGCTCTATACGAAACAGCTTTCGGACAGGTTCTTCCATGTTAACGGCACCCCCACGGACTGTGTCCACCTGGCTATTACCGGTTTGCTGGATGACATACCGGACATGGTCATCAGTGGTGTAAATCACGGAGCCAACCTGGGCGACGACGTAATATATTCGGGAACCGTAGCGGCGGCCATGGAGGGGCGGTTCCTGGGACGGCCCGCCATTGCCTTGTCCCTGGCCGGTGAAAATCCGACCCATTACGGCACTGCAGGAATGGTTGTCAGGAACCTGATCAGCAAGTTGTTGGCCGACCCTATCGATAACGACATATTGCTGAATATCAACATTCCGGATGTCCCGTTTGAGGAACTTCGTGGTTTTGAAGTGACGCGGCTGGGCCAGCGGCACAAGTCCGAACCTGCCATCAGAACAAAGGACCCGAAAAACCGTACCGTATACTGGGTAGGGCCCGTCGGCGCCGGGGAAGACGCCGGACCCGGCACCGATTTCCATGCAGTTGCCGCCAACAAGATATCCGTTACGCCGTTACAGGCGGATTTGACGCGCTATGCCGTCCTGACCCGTGTCGGTGACTGGATGGCTGATCTTGAGTTGAATGAAATGTAGACTAATGAAGCTCTGACAAGTCCGTCCAGGACTTGTCAGAGCACGGAAAACAAAAATGTGATTTTTTTACATACAAAATCAATGACATATAGTCATTGATTTTGACGGTACGTCCCTGTACCGTAGGAACCTCTGACTTAATCAGAGGTTCCTTGGCCGTTATAACTGTGGGCTTAATGACAAGTGATCTTGTGAGAAATGCGGGCTAAACATTTTCAGGGTATCGGAATGACATCCCAGCGTTCCCGGGACAGGCTGGTGAGTCAACTCCGGGATATGGGGATACAGTCCGAACGTGTTCTGGCGTCTATCCGGAGCACCCCCAGGCATATTTTTATTGACGAGGCCCTGGCAAGCCGCGCCTACGATAATACTGCCTTGCCTATCGGGCATAACCAGACCATTTCGCAACCCTATATAGTTGCGCGTATGACTGAGGCGTTGCTGGAAATCGAGGATCCGGACAAGGTACTGGAAGTGGGTACCGGATGCGGCTACCAGACTGCAATCCTTGCGCAGTTCGCCCGCCAGGTTTACAGCGTTGAACGCATCAAGGTATTACAGGAAAGCGCCAGGGAGCGGCTTTATGCGTTGAACTACCGTAATATCAAGGCCAGGTACGCTGATGGCGGCGACGGATGGCCGGAGAACGCGCCATACCAGGGGATCCTGGTGTCCGCCGCGCCGGCTAAAATTCCGCAGACGCTCCTGCAACAATTGGCTCCCGGAGGCCGTATGATCATTCCCATCGGGCATAGCGGGGAACAGAATTTACTGTCCATAACCCGTACCGAGGATGGTTTTGCCGAAAAATTCCTGGATTGTGTCAGTTTTGTACCTATGCTCAACGGAATGGGTTGAATTGTGAGCAAGGTTCCCGGCATATGCTTGTTGTTATGCCTGCTGGCCGGCATCTACGCCTGTGGTACGACAACCAATGCCCCAGTCACAGCGCGCCAGGAAAGTAAACGGACCACACCTCCGGTGTCATCCACCACCGCACGCTCCAGCAAACAACACAAATCTCATACGGTCGCTAAAGGCGAGACCCTGTATTCAATTGCCTGGCGCTATGGACAGGATTACAGAAGTCTTGCTTCCTGGAACCTGATAAAATCTCCATTTGTTATTTACCCGGGGCAGGTCATCCAATTGAGACCGGTAAAACGGCGCCGTGCGATACAACCGCCTCCCGTCGTTGAAAAGCGAACCCCGGCGCGTAAAAAACCGGTTGCGAAAACACAAACTGCAAACCGGCCCAAGGCCGCCGCAACCGGATCTGCCACGGCTATCTCCTGGCAATGGCCTGCACGCGGCAAGTTGTTGAAGTCAACGTCTTTAACCACAGAAAAAGGTATCAATATCGGCGGCAGGACCGGCCAGAAAATCGTCGCCGCGGCACCCGGCAAGGTGGTATACAGCGGCAGTGGATTACGCGGCTATGGTAAGCTTATTATCATCAAGCACAGTGATGTGTACCTGAGCGCATATGCATATAACCGAGAATTGAGAGTGAAGGAAGGTGAAACGGTAAAGGCCGGCCAGCAGATATCGACTATGGGACTGGACAGCAAAGGCGCCCCTGTGCTGCATTTTGAAATCCGCAAAAATGGCGAACCGATCGATCCGCTCGGGCAACTTCCGCGCGGCTGAGTGTCTGACAATATAACCACCGAGCAGGGTTTAACGGTAAATAATATTCATGGCTGAAGATGATGAAATTCGGACTCCGAACCTCGATCACTCCGGTTCGGCCAAGGCCGGGTCTCGTGGCGCCAGGAAGCCGGTAAAAGCACACCGCCATGACGCCCTCATTGACACGGACCTTGACGCAACCCGATTATATTTAAGCGAGATAGGTTTTACTCCGCTATTGACCGCGCAGCAGGAGGTAACCTTTGCCCGCCGGGCGCGTTGCGGTGATGCTGATGCCCGTAAACGTATGATTGAAAGCAATTTACGCCTGGTGGTAAAAATCGCGCGGCGTTATATGAACCAGGGTCTGGCGTTGCTGGACCTGATTGAGGAGGGTAACCTCGGCTTGATCCGGGCCGTGGAAAAGTTTGACCCGGATAAAGGGTTCCGTTTTTCGACGTATGCCACCTGGTGGATAAGGCAAACCATAGAACGGGCATTGATGAACCAGGCCAGGACTGTCAGGTTGCCAATCCACATTATCAAGGAGATCAATGTTTACATGCGCGCAGCCAGAAAACTGGCGCAGACCCTGGACCGCGAACCCAGCTCCGAGGACGTGGCGGAGATGCTGGACCGGCCGATAGAAAGTGTCAAACGCATGTTCGGATTAAACGAACGGGTTACCTCGGTCGATGCCCCGGCAAGCAGGGAAGCAGAGCGCCCATTGCTGGATACCATAGCGGATGAACAGAACATCGATCCTTCGGTATTACTGCAGAATGATGATGTCAGGGAACATATCGACCTGTGGCTGAAGCAACTGACGGAAAAGCAGCGCGCAGTGGTGGAACTGCGCTTTGGCCTGCATGACAGGGAAGCCGCTACCCTGGAAGACGTCGGCGCGGAACTAGGCGTGACGAGGGAGCGGGTCAGGCAGATTCAGATTGAGGCGCTGAAGCGTCTGCGGCGTATCCTGAAGAGGGAAGGATTTTCCCTGGATGCGTTGCAGTGAATTGAAAATTACGAATTACGAATTACGAATTGGAGTTATTGCATTACGCAGCCGCCGCTGGCGGCACATTAATTCCTAATTCCTAATTCCTAATTCGTAATTTCTAATTGATCTTTAATCTGGAACAGCGCGGCTACGATTTGGCGGCTTTCTCCGGATAAAAAATTGAAGGCGCGGCAGGCAGCGCCAGTATCCATGATTTCGAACCCGATTTGCCGGAGGTAGAGAATTTCGCAGATTTCATCCGGCGGGAAAGTGAGCGTTTTGCCGCTGCCGAATAACACGACTTCCGGCTTGTGCTCAAGTATTGTCATGAGGTGGGACTCTTCCAGGGTGTGTATGTTATCCGGCAGTTGCCTTTCAATGACCGCAGCGGGTGTGATTATGACATTTGTCGTGTATGGTATGCCGGCAACGGTTATCGACCCGGCCGCATAGGCATCAATCCTGTGCCGGTCTTGATTGATGTCCGCTTCAATTTTCATAACCGTAACCGGAAACTGCTTTATCAATTTTTGGGGTCAGAATAAAAATACAGTCAGTTTGGCAGGTGTTGCTAATATATTGTTTAATATTTTCACTCTGACCCAAATATTTCGGAAACCATCAACATGAGAATTCTATTACTGGGGGCGCCGGGCGCCGGTAAGGGTACGCAGGCCGCTTTCATCAAGGACAAGTTTAACATACCGCAGATTTCAACCGGTGATATGTTGCGCGCCGCAGTCAGGGCCGGCACCCCCCTGGGGCTTGAGGCTAAAAAGGTGATGGATGCCGGTGAACTGGTTTCCGATGATTTAATCATGGGGCTGGTAAAAGAAAGGATCCGCCAGGATGATTGCAGGCAGGGTTACCTGTTTGATGGTTTTCCGAGGACCCTCGGCCAGGCCGAGGCAATGCGGCAGGAAGGGATAGAAATTGACCGTGTGGTTGAGATCGTCGTGGCTGATGAAGAGATCATAAAACGGCTGAGCGGCCGGCGCGTTCATCCCGGTTCAGGACGTGTTTACCATATCGAGTTCAACCCGCCACAGCGGGCGGGCAGGGATGATGTTACCGGTGAGGCGCTCATTCAACGGGAGGACGACAAGGAAGAGACCGTCAGGAAGCGCCTGCAGGTGTATCACGAGCAGACCTCGCCGCTGGTCCGGTTTTACAATAACCCTGATGGCCGGAAGGCCCGGGGATACCTGCGCGTTGACGGGGTCGGTGATGTCCAGGAGATAAGGCACAACCTGATTGCGGGGCTTGAAAACAGGTAATGCCAGCTAACCCGCATTTCTCACCAGGTGATGCATTCATTGCGTCCATCCCTGGACGCAACCCTACGGGCATCTGTCGCCGTGCAAATCGGCTATCCTACCGATTTGTCTCGCGTGTCTTTGTCCCGCCGGCGGGCACGTGTTCATTGCGCCCATCCCTGGACGCAACCCTACGGGCGGCTATCGCCGTGCAAATCGGCTATCCTGCCGATTTGTCTTCGCATTACCTGGTGAGAAATGCGGGTTACGCGTAAAACAAGAAAATCTGCAGGTAAACCAAAACGCCGTTCCGGTCTTAAATTCTGGCACGTACACTTTGCGATCATCCTGATTTGCACATTCAGTGCTTATGTCGTCTGGCTGGATTTTCGCATACAGTCGGAATTTGCCGGCACACGATGGTCTCTGCCCGCCCGGGTATATGCCGGTCCTGCAGAGATATATATGGGCCAGGCCCTGACTGCCGATAAAACAGAAGAACTCTTGACCAGGGCAGGCTATAAAAAAGTAACCGGCGTCAGACAGTCGGGCACTTACAAGCGTGCCGCGTCATACGTGGAATTCATGCAGCGTGAGTTTCATTACTGGGACGGCATGCAGGACAGCCGGCTTATCCGGGTAAGTTTCCGCAACCGGGAAGTAAAGGAAATTCTGGACTTGACCGGGGGGAATGCCCTCCCGCTGCTACGTCTCGAACCGGAAGAGATCGGCAGGATCTATCCGGATAATTACGAAGACCGGATACTGGTTGCCTATGACGATGCACCTGCCGCCCTGATCAATGCCCTGCTGGTGGCGGAAGACCGCAATTTTTTCAGCCATCCCGGAATTGACCTGAGGGGGATGATGCGGGCGCTTTATTACAATATCCTCAGGAGCCAGGTTGAACAGGGTGGCAGTACTATCACCCAGCAGTTGGTAAAGAACTTTTTTTTCAACCGCGAGCGCACCCTTACCAGGAAGGTCAATGAGATTATTATGGCGTTGCTGCTGGAGCGGCGCTTTGGCAAGGAAGAGATTCTTACCGCCTATATCAATGAAGTCTACCTGGGACAACAGGGGCGGCGCAGCGTACATGGTTTCGGCACCGCGGCGGAGTTTTATTTTGCCAGGCCCCTGAATGAACTGCGTCCTGATCAGGTAGCCCTGCTGGTCGGCATGGTTAAAGGCGCATCCTGGTACAACCCGAGACGGCATCCCGACCGGGCCGGACACCGCCGCAACCTGGTGCTGGACCTGATGTACCAGCAGGGTTACCTGGATGAACGGACCCACCGCCAGGCCCGGTCACTGCCTCTGGGCCTGAGCGCCAGACCGCGCTGGGTTTCCGGCAAATACCCTGCATTTCTGCAACTTGTCAAGAGTCAACTGTTGCGTGATTACGATATCGAAGACTTGCGCAACAAGGGGTTGCGGATATTTACTACGCTGGATACCGGGCGCCAGGACAGCACTGAACTTGTTATCGAACAACATCTGCAGCAACTGGAGCGGGCAAACTCCATGAAAGCCGGGACACTGCAGGCAGCCGGTATTTTCGTGCAAAGCAGTACCGGCGCGGTATTGTCCCTGGCAGGGGACAGGAATGCGGACTACGTTGGTTTTAACCGGGCCATGCACGCAAGACGGCCGATCGGGTCATTGGTGAAACCGTTTGTGTATTATACTGCCCTGACGGACCCGCAACGGTATTCACTCATCTCCAGGGTGAGTGACAGCGATATAACCGTGAAGCAGGCTGACGGCTCATCCTGGCAGCCGGGTAACTACGATGGCAGGAACCACGGCCGGGTGAGCCTGCTGGAAGCCCTGGCCAAATCCTATAACAGGGCAACCGTAAGGCTGGGACTCGAGATTGGCCTGGAACGGGTCATTGCTGCAATCAAAAAAGCTGGAATCGGTAACGATATCAAACCGTTTCCGGCGCTGCTGCTCGGTTCGCTGGAGTTGACTCCGCTACAGGTCAGCCAAATGTATCAAACCCTGGCCAATGGGGGATTTTTTGTTCCCGTGAACAGTATCAGGGAGGTTTTGGACAACGACGGCAGGGCAGTGAAGCGCTATGCCCTCGATGTGCGCCAGGCACTGGAGCCCGAGGCTGCTTTCCTGACCGGGTTCATGCTGGTGCAGGCAGTCAATCACGGTACCGGCCGCGGCCTGCGGCGTATTCTCCCGGAACACTTGCCCCTTGCCGGCAAAACCGGTAGTACCAATGACCTGCGGGACAGTTGGTTTGCCGGATTTGGCAACGATCTGACAGGTGTCGTGTGGCTGGGGCGCGATGATAATCAACCGGCCCGTTTCACCGGCGCATCCGGCGCCATGCGCATCTGGGGTAACATAGTCAAGCGGCAGGGCATCCGGCATATTGAATTGTTACCACCTCCCGGTATTGGCTCACTGGACGGGGTTAATATATCATTCGCCGGTAACTGCATCGGATTCTCACATATCCCGTACGTATCAGGGGCCGAACCCGGACAGGTGGATACATGTTAACAGCTATGAAAAAACAGCATTCGATAACCCTGTTGATCGCTGGCCTGGTGTTTTGCGGCGCCTGCTCAACCGTGCAGCATGCGCCTGTTGAAGACAGGCAGGAGACAGACATCGAAACGGATGGCGCGGTCTGGGACGACGAGCCCGCAACACCCGCTGCGGACAAATCCGCCGGGAGCGGATTTGGACGTCCGGAGGACGCCCGCCGGGAGCGCGCCATGGATGGCGCACATCACAAATCCGCCGGGAGCGGATTTGGACATCCGGATGATGCCACCGGTGCATGGATAGACTTGCCCCAGCCGGGAGAGCCGCAGACACCGGCAGAAGTCGAAACGGAAGCGTTGGCGGAACCGGGACGGCTCAGCGAAAATCCCGCCGTGATTGCCCTGCTGGATGATACGGACCTCAGGCTCAGCCAGGGCGATGCAGAGCGGGCCGCCAGTTCCATTGAACGGGCGTTGCGACTGGAGCCCGGGAACCCCTGGCTGTGGCATCGCCTAGCGGTGCTGCGGTTTCGGCAAGGGGAGTGGCGCCAGGCGATTGCCCTGGCGGAAAAATCGAATTCCCTGTCGGTCAGGCACCCGGAAATACGCAAGGCCAATGCTGAATTGATAAGACGTGCGGAAAAAAGATGACGGAGCACAGGTATAGTGACTTGAAAAAAATATCCTGATGTTCTAATATCGGAAATTCGATTGCGGGGTGGAGCAGTCTGGCAGCTCGTCGGGCTCATAACCCGAAGGTCGCAGGTTCAAATCCTGCCCCCGCTACCAGTTATCGAGGAGAGCATAATCAGGGATTAAAAAAGGGGGCCGAAACCGGTATCGTGACAGCGGGTAATGATAGCGGTCGGATGGTTTTTTTGAAGTGGGCTTTATGCCCACTTTTTGTTTTAGACCTCGGCAATCCCGGGCTGGAACCGGCCTTGGTGAGAATGTGTACAAACAAAGCGTGAACCTGGATTCATTATTAGCACCCGTGGTTGTGGACATGGGGTATGTGTGCTGGGGAATTGAACATTTGAGACAAGGCCGCACTTCGCTGCTGCGCATCTATATCGATAGTGAATCAGGCATTACCCTGGAAGATTGTGCAAGAGTGAGCAGCCGGGTATCCGGCATACTGGATGTTGAAGACCCAATCGCCGGTGAGTACCAGCTGGAAGTATCATCGCCTGGTTTGGACCGGTTGCTGTTTACCCCGGCCCAGTATGAACAATTTATTGGAGAGACCGTAAAAATAAGTTTATCCAGGACCTATGAGATGCGTAAACGCATTACGGGCCGGATTCAGGGAGTAGCCGGAAACACGGTGATCCTGGATGAGGAGGGCAAGGAATTCCAGATACCTCTGGATGTAATAGACAGGGCAAGGATAGTCCCTCGGGAGTATTAGAATTATGTCAATGAATAAAGAAATTTTGATGGTGGTCGACGTGGTGTCCAATGAAAAAGGCGTCGCCAAGGGCATCATATTTGAAGCCATTGAAGCAGCATTGGCCAGCGCAACGAAAAAGCGTTCGCGTGAAGATATCGAAGTGCGCGTCGCCATCGACCATGAGACGGGCGACTATGAAACGTTCCGGCAATGGGAAGTGGTTGAAGATGACACTGAACCGCTTGAGTTTCCCACGCGCCAGATCTTCCTGTCTGACGCCGCGGCGAAAGAAACGGATATAGAGGCGGGAGATTTTATCGAGGAGCCCATGAAGTCGGTCGAGTTCGGCCGGATCGCTGCGCAAAGCGCAAAACAGGTGATCATGCAGAAGGTCCGGGAAGCTGAGCGTAAACAGGTTTACGACGCGTATATCGACCGGGTTGGCGAGATGGTCATCGGTTTCGTGAAGAAGGTGGAAAGAGGCAATATCATCATGGACCTGGGGGGTAATGCGGAAGGATTTGTACCGAGGGACGAGATGATACCCAGGGAAGCGGTCAGGCCGAGGGATCAGATCCGGGCGTACCTGCGCGAAGTGAAGCCTGAAAACAGGGGGCCGCAACTGTTTCTGAGTCGGACGGCCCCGGAACTGCTGATTGAACTGTTTAAAATCGAGGTGCCGGAGATTAACGAAGGTCTTATAGAGATAATCAACGGCGCGCGCGACCCGGGTTCCCGGGCTAAAATTGCGGTCAAAGCCAACGATCCCAGGATCGACCCGATTGGCGCATGCGTCGGGATGAGAGGTTCAAGGGTGCAGGCGGTCTCCAATGCACTGGGCGGAGAACGCGTCGATATCATACCCTGGGACGAAAACCCCGCGCAATTTGTCATCAATGCCATGGCGCCGGCTGAAGTGGTATCGATACTGGTCGATGAGGACAGCCACAGCATGGACGTTGCGGTGTCTGAAGAGAACCTGTCGCAGGCGATCGGCCGCGGCGGCCAGAATGTCAAGCTCGCCAGCGAACTGACGCGTTGGGAACTGAATGTCATGTCGGTTGAGCAGGCGGAACAGAAGACTGAGGCCGAGTCCCAGACGCTGCAGCAGATGTTTATGGAAGAACTGGACGTGGATGAGGAAATCGCAGTCATCCTCGTGCAGGAAGGATTTTCCAGTGTTGAGGAAATAGCGTATGTGCCTGAAAATGAGATGGTGGATATAGATGAGTTTGACGAAGGGCTGATAACGGAATTGCGCGGCCGCGCCCGGGATATCATGCTGACCCGCGCCATCGTCAACGAGGAAAAACTGGTGGATGTCAAACCGGCAGACGACCTGCTGGAAATGGAGGGCATGGATGAGGCACTGGCTTATGAACTGGCCGTGCGAGGCGTCGTCACCATGGAAGACCTGGCAGAACAATCGGTGGACGAACTGCTTGAAATTGAAGGCTTGGATAAAGTCCGGGCAGGTGATTTGATAATGACTGCGCGTATTCCCTGGTTTATAGAGGAAGAAATCAACGGTTAGAGTATAGCTCGTATTTCTTGCCAGGGCGCATCAAGCGCAGCTAGTAAGAGCGTGATAGTAAAGAATGTATATTAACTTATTGACAAAGAATGAATATCAGGCGGCATCCAGCGGCCTGGTAAGAAATGCGAGCTAAATATATGCCTGAAGTAACGGTAAAACAGTATGCAGAGGTTATCCAGATACCGGTAGAAAGGTTGCTTGAGCAACTTGAGGAAGCCGGTCTGGCGGGCAAGTCTGCGGATGACTCGATTTCCGATAATGAAAAGACGGAACTGCTTGGTTACCTGCGGCGCAAACATGGAAAAGAGAACCGGGCAGGACCGGAGCGGATAACCCTGAGAAGGAAAACCCTCAGTGAGATCAAAATGCCTGCCACCGGCGCGGGCAGCCGCAGCAAGATACGCTCGAAAACCGTAAGTGTGGAGGTCAGAAAACGCCGGACCTACATCAAGCGCAGCGTAATAGAGGAAGAAGCCCTGAAAAGGGCGCAGGAGATCGAAGAGCAGCAGGCAAAGGCGGAAGCGGAAGAGCAAGCCCGGCGCGAGGCGGAGCAGGAAGCAACCGCAAAACTGGAAGAGCAGGCGGCGCCGGAAGAAAGTCCGCAGCCGGATGTCCCGGCGGAAACCGAATCCGGGCAGGCCGGGGAAGCTGCCGGCGTTTCCGGGCCGGAACCTGAGGAAGAAACTCTCACGTACGATTTGCAGGAGGAAGAGACGCCGCAATCCCGTGAGGATGTTGCCGAACAGCAGGCTGACGCCGCTCCTGAATTACCTGCAGAACCCTCGCCGCCAGCGGCGGAGAAGGAAAAACCCGCCCGCATTCATCGCGAGGAATTACATGTCGCTTCCGGTAAATCCGGCCGTAGAAAGAAAAAGCAAAGAACCAGGCAGGTAGTCAAAAGACCTCCGCAGCACGGGTTTGAAAAGCCGACTGCGCCTATCGTGCGCGAAGTGGAGATACCGGAAAGTATCACGGTTTCCGAGTTGGCCCAACGGATGTCAGTAAAGAGCACCGAGGTCATCAAGGCGATGATGAACCTGGGTAGTATGGTTACCATCAACCAGATGATCGACCAGGAAACGGCTGCCATCGTTGCGGAGGAAATGGGTCATAAAGCCAAAATGCTCAAGGAAAACGCACTGGAAGAGGAAATCATGCAATCGGGCCGTATCGGGGGGCATGAAACTTCCCGCGCACCGGTGGTGACAATCATGGGCCATGTCGACCATGGCAAGACATCCTTGCTCGATTTTATCAGGCGCAGCAAGGTTGCCGCGGGGGAAGCAGGGGGCGTGACCCAGCACATCGGCGCCTACAGCGTAAAGACGGAAAACGCCAATATTACTTTTCTGGATACGCCTGGGCATGAGGCGTTCACTGCAATGCGCGCGCGGGGAGCCAAGGTGACGGATATCGTTATCCTGGTGGTCGCCGCGGATGACGGTGTAATGCCGCAGACCGAAGAAGCCATACAACACGCCAGGGCGGGATCTGTTCCACTGATTGTCGCGATCAATAAAATTGACAAGGCCGACGCCGATCCCGACCGGGTAAAACAGGAGTTATCCAAATTCGAGGTGATTCCCGAAGAGTGGGGCGGCGATACCATGTTTGTCGACCTTTCCGCCAAAACAGGAGAGGGGGTTGACAGCCTGCTCGACAGCATCTCGTTGCAGGCCGAAGTGTTGGAACTCAAGGCTGTGGCGGGCGGACCTGCTGCGGGCACGGTCATCGAGGCAAGGCTGGACAAGGGGAGGGGACCCGTCGCCACCGTACTGGTACAGAATGGAGCGTTGCAGAGGGGAGATATGATCCTTACCGGCCATGAATTCGGCCGGGTGCGCGCCATGCATGACGAAAACGCTGCCGAAGTGTCGGCAGCCGGTCCGTCAACCCCGGTAGAAGTCCTGGGCCTGTCAGGCACGCCCAAGGCCGGTGACGATATGATAGTCGTGCCCGACGAACGCAAGGCCAGGGAAATTGCGCTGTTTCGCCAGGGCAAATACAGGGAAGTCAAACTGGCAAAACAACAGGCATCCAAGGCAAAGGATGCAATCACCCGGATGAATGACGCCGACGGCGTTTCGGTAAACGTTCTTATCAAGACAGACGTCCAGGGTTCGGCAGAAGCCTTGTCGGAGGCGCTGCAGAAACTGTCCGGGGATGAAGTTGCGGTCAACATCATCAGCACCGGCGTCGGCGGCATAACGGAATCGGATATAAACCTGGCGTTGGCTTCAAACGGCAAGGTAATCGGGTTTAACGTACGGGTGGACGGCGCGGCCAGAAAACTGGTTGATGAAGAAGGCGTGGATTTGCGTTATTACAGTGTCATCTATGATGTTATCGATGACGTGAAGGCGGCGATTAACGGTTTGTTGTCACCGGAAGTGAGGGAGCAGATCGTCGGTATCGCAGAAGTAAAAGAGGTCTTCCGTTCGCCCGCTTTCGGGGAGATCGCCGGGTGTATCGTGTCCAGCGGCCTGGTGCGCAAGGCCAATCCGATACGGGTACTGCGGGACAATGTAGTCGTCTACGAGGGACAACTCGAGTCGTTGCGGCGTTTCAAGGATGATGTGAACGAGGTCAAATCCGGTACTGAGTGCGGCATCGGTGTGAAAAATTACAACGATGTAAAAGCGGGCGACCAGATCGAAGTATTTGAACGGATCGAAGTCGAACGCAATATTTGAGGAGGACAATTACGAATTACGAATTAAGAATTAGGAATTACGAATTGGGGGTGTTACGCCACTGAGAGCCTTGATCCAGCTTGGACAAGGCCAGCGACGCATTGATAAACAGCCGCCACATGCGGTACATTCATTCCTGATTGCTAACTCCTAATTCTTAATTCCTAATTCGTAATTCCTAACTCGTAATTGATAATTCGTAATTGATAATGGCGCGTGAGTACGGTCGGAACCAGCGCGTTGCAGACTTGCTGCAACGCGAGGTCGCGTTACTGTTGCAAAAGGAGATGTCGATCGGGGAAGCAGGTCTGATTACAATATCGTATGTCGACGTCAGCCCCGACCTCAGAAATGCCGGCATTTATTTTACCTGTCTGCAGCCCACCTGCACCGAGGAGGCCATCGTGGATTTACTGAATGAAAGAGCCGGGCACTTCCGCCACCTGCTGGCGCAGGTCCTGCCGTTGCGGGCAGTACCGCAACTGGCTTTCCACTTCGACCACGCCCTCGATCGTGCAAACCGCTTGACGGAACTGATTGATTCCGTCAACCAGACAAAAATATGAAGGGAACAAAATTTAAGGGGTCAGAGTAAAATTATTTGATATGTGGCGTTTAACTATGGATCACGACAATTTTACTCTGACCCCTTAAATTTTTACTCTGACCCCGGATATCATGAGATGAGAAACAGGGGGAGGGCTAAAGGCCGCAACGTCACAGGTATCCTGCTGCTGGATAAGCCGGTGGGATTGACTTCCAATGCCGCGTTGCAACAAGTGAAGTCCCTGTACCGGGCGAAAAAGGCAGGACATACCGGCAGCCTGGATAAGGCCGCGACCGGCCTGTTGCCGTTGTGCTTTGGCGAGGCGACGAAATTTTCCGGTTTTTTGCTGAATTCAGATAAACATTACCGCACCATCTTTCAGCTTGGCATCCAGACCAGCACCGGCGATGCAGAGGGTGAGGTCGTTTTTCGGGGTGAACTGAAGAATCTGTCGCGTAAGCGCGTTGAAACGGTGTTGACACGGTTTCAGGGTGCAATCATGCAAACCCCCCCCATGTATTCGGCGCTGAAACATAAGGGACAGCGGTTGTATAAACTGGCTCACCAGGGGCTGGAGGTGGATAGAGAACCCCGGGAAATCACCGTGCACAGCATAATCCTGCTTGATTACCGGGATGACGAACTGGAACTGGAGATATTGTGTTCCAAAGGCACGTATATCCGCACACTGGCTGAAGATATCGGCAAGGAACTGGGCTGTGGGGCGCACGTGAAATCCCTGAGGCGCATCGGCGTAGGGCCTTATTCCGATAAAAACATGCTGACCATGTCCGAACTGGAAAGCATTGCCGAAACCGGACTGCCCGCCCTGGATGCCGAACTGCTGGAAATCGATTCCGTCCTGCAGGATATGCCGTCCATCCACCTGGTCGACGCCGTTGTCTATTACCTGTGCCAGGGTCAGCCGGTCATGGTGCCCAGGGCGCCGACCCGTGGCATGTTACGAGTCTACACTGAGGCAGGGCGTTTTCTGGGGGTGGGTGAGGTGCTCGAGGATGGACGCGTGGCGCCGAAACGGCTGGTGGTGTCCGGGAAATAATCATTATTAAATGTTTTTCCCAACATTTCTCTTGTCAGTCGCTGTCAGCGTGGGTACAATACGCACGCTTTTTAGAAGATTGGACAGGAGAATACTCACAATGCCATTAAATCAGCAGCACAAAGCTGATATCTTAGACAAGTATCAACGGTCATCCGCTGATACGGGGTCGCCCGAGGTCCAGGTGGCATTATTGACTGCGCGCATTACTGATTTATCGCAGCACTTTAAATTGCATTCCAAAGATCACCATTCACGCCAGGGTTTGTTGCGCATGGTTAATCAGCGCCGGAAACTGCTGAATTATTTAAAGAATAAAGACGTAAACCGGTATCGGGAACTGATTGGTCGATTAGCCCTTAGAAAGTAATTGTCCAGGTAATCTTCGTTACCCGGCAACCCGGGAGTCCAGGGTTGTCGGCATACTCCAATCCTTGTAGAGGCAGGTCATCTCAATTGTCAGTTAGATAAAAATCGGGAAAGATAATGAACGTAGTTAAAAGAGAATTTCAGTATGGGAATGTTGCGGTAACCCTGGAAACAGGCCGGATTGCCAGGCAGGCGAGCGGTGCAGTGATGGTAAGTATGGGGGATACGGTTGTATTGGTAGCTTGTGTGGCAAGTAAGGAAGCCAGGCCCGACCAGGGGTTTTTCCCGCTCACGGTGGATTACCAGGAAAAAACCTATGCGGCCGGGAAGATCCCCGGCGGTTTCTTCCGGCGCGAAGGGCGGCCGACGGAAAAAGAGGTGCTGACTTGCCGGCTGATTGACAGGCCGATACGCCCCCTGTTTCCAAAACAATTTAAAAATGAAGTCCAGATTATCGCTACGGTCATGTCGCTGGACCCGGAGGTTGACCCCGATATCCCTGCCCTGATCGGCGCGTCGGCCGCGTTGGGGCTTTCCGGAGCACCGTTTAACGGACCCATCGGCGCCGCCCGGGTCGGTTACCGTGACGGCGAATACCTGCTTAACCCCAGCTATGGCGCCCTGTCCCAATCGGAACTGAACCTGGTGGTGGCCGGTACGGAATCCTCTGTCCTGATGGTTGAATCCGAAGCCGGGTTATTGTCGGAAGAAGTCATGCTGGGCGCGGTGATGTTCGGCCACGAGCAGTTGCAGACCGTCATTGATAATATCCGGCAACTGGTTGCCGACGCCGGAACCAAACCCTGGGACTGGCAACCATCGGATGACGACAGCGAGTTGGAAGACGAAGTCAGCGACCTGTGTGCGGACCTGCTGCGCGAAGCCTATGCAATCCAGGACAAAATCAGCCGGCGGGAACGGTTGACTGAAATACGGGCCGAGGCGATCAGCACGATCACGGCAAAGCACGAAGACAGATGGAGTGATCGGGACATCGGCGGGGCCGTTGAAGAATTGGAGAGCAGTATCGTCAGGGGGGCGATAGTTGCCGGAGAACCGCGCATCGACGGCAGGGATACTGCTACGGTAAGAGATATCAGCGTGGAAGCGGGCGTGTTGCCCAGGGCCCATGGTTCTGCCCTGTTTACCCGGGGTGAGACACAGGCCATCGTGACGGCTACCCTGGGCACGGACCGGGACGCACAGATCATCGATGCGATAGAAGGAGAGCACAAGGACCCGTTTATGCTCCATTATAACTTCCCGCCTTATTGTGTCGGTGAAACCGGACGGGCAGGTTCACCCAAACGGCGCGAAATCGGCCACGGCAAGCTGGCCAAGCGCGCCTTGATGGCTGTCATGCCGGACCCGGATGACTTTCCTTATGCCTTACGGATTGTCTCCGAAATAACCGAATCGAACGGTTCCAGTTCCATGGCGTCAGTATGCGGCGCGAGCCTGTCATTGATGGACGCCGGTATCGAAATAAAGGCGCCGGTGGCCGGTATTGCCATGGGCCTGATAAAAGAAGGGGAAAAATTTGTAGTGTTGTCGGACATCATGGGCGATGAAGATCATCTTGGCGATATGGATTTCAAGGTGGCCGGCACCGAAGCCGGCATCAGCGCGCTGCAGATGGACATCAAGGTTGCAGGTATAACCAGGGAAATTATGGAAGTTGCCTTGTCCCAGGCCAGGGATGGGAGGCTGCATATCCTTGACAGGATGAATGCCGTACTCGGTGCGGCCCGCACGGAGATGTCCGAACATGCCCCGCGTATTACCACCATCAAGATTCATCCGGACAAAATCAGGGACGTTATCGGCAAGGGCGGCTCCACAATACGCGCGATCACGGATGAAACGGGCGCGGCTATCGATATCGATGATAGCGGCACCATCAAGATATATTCCAGTGACAAGACAGCCAGCGATGCCGCGCGTAAACGGATTGAAGACATAACGGAAGAGGTGGAAGTAGGAAAAATATACAAAGGAAGAGTGGCCAAGCTGATGGATTTCGGCGCGTTTGTCAATATCCTGCCGGGCAAGGATGGTCTGGTACATATCTCGCAGATTTCAGAGGAGCGCGTGCAGAACGTCAGTGACAAGTTATCAGAAGGTGATTTTGTCAAGGTCAAGGTGCTTGAGATCGACCGGCAGGGCAGGGTCCGTCTCAGCATGAAAGCAGTCAATGAATAAGGAGACGGGCATATTCCCCACGGCTGAATAATGAAGCGACGCGCATTCCTGGTTGCCGGCGGATTCCTGGGCGGCGGCTTGGCGCTGGGCTATTTCTTTACCCCCAACCGGCTGGCGCAAACAGCCGTTTCAACGCCTGAACAAACCTGGCTGACCTCCTGGGTCGGCATCAATGCCGATAATACGATCACGGTCCTGGTCCCGCAGGCGGAAATGGGGCAGGGTATCCTGACCGCACTGCCGATGATGCTGGCGGAAGAGATGGAAGCGGACTGGTCTCTCGTCAGCGTCAAACAAGCTCCCGCAGAGGAGATTTACGTAACGGACAAGATTGCCCGGGGTTTCAAGCTCGGCGCGGTGGATGTGCCGAAGCCTCTACAGAGACTGCTGGATTATTCGCTGTACAAGGTTTCGGGCAGGCTGAACCTGCAACTGACCGGGGGGAGCACCAGCGTCAGGTTTACCGGACAGTGGGGGATGCGGGTCGCCGGGGCTGCAGCCAGGGACATGCTGCTCCGGGCCGCGGCTGAACAGTGGGGAGTGGCGCAGTCTGAATGCCATGCACAATCAAGCCATATTCATCATGCTGCCAGTGGTCGTTCCAGCCGTTATGTGGACCTGGCCGCGCGCGCGGCGGAACTTACGCCCTCACTGACCCCGACGCTGAAAGCCAGGAAGGATTATGTCATCTGCGGCAAACCTGTCGCACCTGTTGACCTGGCGCACAAGCTAACCGGCGCCCTGGATTACGCCATCGACCTCAAGCTGGATAATATGAAGGTTGCAGCCGTTCGCCACGCACCCGTTTTTGGCGGAGATATCGTGTCCCTTGAACCTGACTCCGTTAAATCCCTGCCCGGGGTAACAGATGTGGTGCAAATACCCGGTGCAGTTGTTGTGACGGCGGATAACTACTGGCGCGCAAACCAGGCGCTTTCCCGGCTGGCAGTCGAGTCCGGGGATGGCGGCAACGGTGCTTTCAACTCCGGGCAGATGCACAGGGACTTCAGCGCCGCCCTGGACGCCGGGGAATATGAAATTGATTTTGAACAGGGAGACGCTACAGAAACCATTTTGGGGACAGGTGCCGCCGTGGAAGCTGAATATCGAATACCTTTCCTGGCCCACGCCCCCATGGAGCCGGTGAATTGCGCCGTCTGGCGCCACGACGGACAACTGGAGGTGTGGGCGGGCACCCAGGACCCGCTGGGTACCCGCGCACTGGCCGCGCAGGCTGCCGCCATGGATATGAAAAATGTAACCGTACACCCGTTCCCGATGGGCGGCAGTTTCGGGCGCAAGTCATCGTTCTGCGGCAACTTCATCGAGGACGCAGTGCATACCGCCATGCGTGTGCCGTATCCGGTCAAGGTTGTCTGGTCCCGTGAAGAAGACATCCGCCATGACTGCTACCGCCCGGCGGAATTCAGCCGCTTCAAAGCGTGGCTGAATGCTGACCGTAAACCCGCGACCTGGTTGAATTACTATACCGATACCGGCCTCAACAGCGACGGTGACGCTGCGTTTATACCCTACGCGGTAGCCCATCAGCAGGTTGGCAGGGCGCTCTGTAATACCCCGGTCCCGTTCGGTTACTGGCGTAGTGTGCAACATTCCTGCCAGGGTTTTTTTATCGAATCATTTATTGATGAACTGGCGCAGCACGCGGCGCTCGACCCACTTGAATACCGTCTTGATCTACTGCGCGAACAGCCGCGCCATCAAGCCGTATTGCAGTTGGTGGCGGAGAAAATCGGCTGGGGTCGCCCCCTGCCGGCAAATTCGGGTATGGGAATTGCCGTCGTTGCCAGCTTCGGTTCAATCGTGGCGCAGGCAGTACAGGTGGCCGTTTCCAGCGGCAGGCTGCGTGTGGAAAAAGTGGTGGCTGCGGTTGACCCGGGTGAAGTCATCAATCCCGCCGTTGCCCGGGACCAGGTTGAAGGTGGCATCATCTACGGCCTGAGCGCGGCTTTGTACGGTAATATCAGTATCGATGCAGGCCGGGTAACGCAAAGTAATTTTCACGATTACAGGATGGTGCGTATGGCCGGTGCGCCGCCCATGGAAGTGCATTTTATTGAGAGCGGTGAGGCGATAGGCGGTATGGGGGAAGTAGGCACGCCGCCCATCGCACCGGCTTTGTGTAATGCCATATTTGCTGCAAGCGGACAACGTATCCGGCGTCTCCCGTTACAGGATCAGCTATCGGTGTAGCAGCGCAAGCCCCACTTCCGATGCTGAAACTGAAGCAGACAGAAACTTTATTATTGACATCATGCATCATGACGAACTGCATGTGCGTATTGAATTAACGCCGGCCGATCCCGTCAGCACATACTGGCGGAAAGGTCGCTATTGCATTGAACCATTATGAGACTGACCGGTGACGAATTCAGGCGCTGGGGGCATAAATCCGTAACGCTGCTGGGCATGTCCGGGGTCGGCAAGACCACCCTGGCAAGGAAGCTGCGCCGGCACAACTGGTTCCATTATTCCGGTGATTACCGGATCGGCACCCGTTACCTGGATGAGCCTATCCTGGATAATATCAAGCAGCATGTCATGCAGATCCCGTTTACCCGGGAATTGCTGCGCTCCGATTCGATTTACATTACCAATAACCTTGATATCGACAACCTGAAACCGCTTTCAAGTTTCCTGGGCAAACTGGGTAACCCGGAACTGGATGGGCTGGACCTGAAGGAGTTCAAGCGGCGCCAGGAATTGCACCGGGTCGCGGAGATCAACTCCATGAACGACGTGCCGGAGTTCATGCAAAGAGCCCGTGAAGTATACGGCTATGCGCATTTTGTTAATGACGCCGGCGGCAGCCTGTGCGAAATGGACGATGACGTGATCAGGCTGCTGGCGGACCACACCCTGGTATTGTACATGGAGGCTACTGCAGGAGATGAGAAGGAATTGAAAGCGCGGGCCGAGCTGGACCCCAAACCATTGTATTACCAGGAGAGCTTCCTGGATGAACAGCTGGCGGAATACATGCGTGAACGGAACCTGGACTATATTGCCCTGATTGATCCCGATGATTTTGTCAGGTGGGTATTTCCCAAGTTGTTTCGCGCCCGCATTCCACGCTATGAGAACATCGCCGCCAGTTATGGTTACAGTGTCGCTACCGATGAGGTGCTTGCCGTTGAATCCGAACAGGACTTCATCGATGTCATCGCCGGTGTCCTGGACCGGCAGGCGCGCTAGATAATGCCGTTAATCGCTAATACTGACCTGCCCAGCTTTGCGCGACTGCAAAGTGAAGGCAGTCTCGTCATACCCCGGGATACCGCCATGACCCGGGAAGTGCACGAACTGCACATCGGCTTGCTCAACATGATGCCGGACAAGGCCCTGGAGGCGACGGAAAGACAGTTTTTCCGGCTTGTCGGCGAAAGCAACCAGATAGCCAGGTTTTACCTGCACCCGTTTACCCTGAAGGAATTGCAGCGCAGCAGGGAAGGCCGGGAGCACGTGGAGAGGTATTACAAGAGTTTTGAGCAAATCCAGTCCGACGGCCTGGATGCATTGATTATTACCGGCGCCAACGTGGTCGACCCCGCCCTGGACCGGCAGGAATTCTGGGCGCCGTTGATCGACGTGGTCGACTGGGCCTGCGCCGGCGTAACGTCCATACTGTGTTCCTGCCTGGCCACCCATGCGGTATTGCAGTTCCGCTACAAGCAGAAGCGCATCCCCTTGTCCGGGAAGTGCTGGGGTGTTTATTCGCACCGGGTCAGGGACCGTTCGCACCCGCTGGTGTCCGGCGTCAATACGCGTTTTGATGTCCCGCACTCCCGGTTTAACGCGGTAACGCCGCAACAGTTTGCCGAAGCCGGCCTGAACGTCCTGGTCGAAAGCGAACGGGCCGGGGTTCATCTGGCTGCCAGCGAAGACGGTTTACGCCTGGTTTTTTTCCAGGGCCATCCCGAATACGACGCGAACAGCCTGTTCAAGGAATACAAACGCGAGGTGTTGCGTTATATAGGGGGAGAAACGGACATTTATCCGCCGTTCCCGCAGAATTATTTCAGCCTGCAGACCCGGGCGATACTGGTCGAGTACCGGGAACGCGTCGTGGCCGCGAGGAAGCGCGGACGGGAACTGCCGGAATTCCCCGAGCAACTGATCAGCCCTGCTCTTGACAATACCTGGCACGACAGCGGTGAAGCCGTGATCAACAACTGGATAGGACAGGTCTACCGGTTAACCCACCCGGGTTAGCCGTCTTCTTTTTTCCTGGCGGGGGAACGGGTTGATCTACGTCTGGTCCTTGGCTTTGCCGCCGGCACGGTCTTCTCACCTGCGGGCCAGGGATTGAAGGGAAAAGGACGTTCGTCTGACTGGAAAGTGATATAACCCAGGATCTGGGAGATGTAACGGGTCAGGCCGACACTGAAATCCGCCAGTTGCCGGTTCAGGCTGCCCGTCACGACCTTGCTGATGAATTGAAACGCAACCAGCAGCCAGACCAGGATAATTACGAAATAAAGAATGGCGCCGAAGATAATGATAAACAGGCCGCGCAGCCACACGTCACGATTTTTTACATTTTCTTTTATGTCCACTGACATTCTCCAGGTTACGGATAAACCAGATCAGATTATCCAGAAATATTAGGTTTTCGGCAACGGGATTCCGGCGCTCATTCGTCCAGTGTGAACGTCAGTATCTCATCACCGACCTTGTAGCCGAACAGGGAATTCCCTCCCGCGGCCACGGTAATATATTGTTTTCCGTTGAGCATATAGCTGACGGGCGGCGCATTCACGCCGTATTCACTCTCATGCTGCCACAAGGGTGCGCCAGTGTGTGCGTCGTAGGCGACAAACCTGCCGTTTCCCTCACCGGCAAATACCAGGTCGCCGGCCGTGACCAGCGCTCCGCCGACCATGGGCCGCGCCACTTTTTGCTGCCAGCTCAGTTTTCCGGATACGACGTCGATGGCACTGAGTACGCCCCAATCCGGTTCATCGGCTTTGCGGAAAAAAGTGTAGCTCTGCCAGGGCGCGCCCGGCTTCGGTTCCAGTTTGCGGGAATAGAACAGGGAAGGCTGGTATATGCCTGCGATATAGACCTGTTGCAGGCCGGGATGGTAGGCGGCCGGAGACCATGACACCGCGCCCA
This sequence comes from Gammaproteobacteria bacterium, assembly GCA_965116495.1. Classification (GTDB taxonomy): domain Bacteria; phylum Pseudomonadota; class Gammaproteobacteria; order Eutrophobiales; family Eutrophobiaceae; genus JAAXHV01. Next base: position 3,865,886 of record OZ220696.1, read on the forward strand.
GGGTGCCGGGCACGATGCGTACGCCTGCGCTTGAAGGCCGCGCGAACAGGTTTTCCTGCTCGATGAAAGCCTCGCTGCGCCGGATCAGTTTACCGGTCTGCCGGTCATGGATGAAGAACCAGCCGAGCTTGCTGGCCTGCCCGACCGCCCTGATGGTTTTACCGTTTTCGACCAGGTCAAACAACAGCGGCGGGCTGGCGACGTCATATCCCCAGCGGTCATGGGGAACCTGCTGGTAATGCCAGCGCAGCTTGCCGGTGTCCGCTTCCAGGGCGACCAGGCTGACGGTGTACAGGTTGTCGCCGGGACGGGTTGAGGCGTCCATCTGCGGCGACGGGTTGCCGGTGCCGATGTAAACCAGGCCGAGTTCAGGGTCAATGGCCGGTGTCGTAAAGATCGAACCGCCGCCGTAACGCCAGGTGTCGGCATAGGTCTTGTTGGCGCGCCGCTCGGCCTTCAGGTCCCGGTTCAGTGCAACGCCATACCTGGTTTCCTCACGCCATTTGCCCTGCCAGCCGGATTCAGCGGTACTGTACCAGCGCCAGATTTCCGTACCGGTCTCCGTGTCGTAAGCAACGATGAAACCCCTTAATCCGTGTCCGCCACCGGACAGGCCGCCCACAGACAATACGTATTCGCCGTCCTGCTCCAGGTCCATGTGCAGTCCGTAACCCGCGCCGGAAATACCCACCAGGACCTTATCGGCAAAGACCTGTGGGGCCAGGTTGGCAGTGTAACCGGTCTGCCCCGATTGTCTGGCGCCTTGCAGTTCGTCGACACCGAGGAGCGGGTCGAGTTGCTCCGCCTTGCCGGCATCGGCGTCCGTGATTTCCACGTCCCAGAGCAGCTTGCCCGTATTCCGTTCCAGGGCGATCAGTCTGGCGTCGATGGTCACGCTGTAGACCTTGTCAGCCGTCAGTGCAGGTCCGCGGTTGGCGGGCCCGCAGCAGAAACTCCCGTCTGCCAGGTCGTGCCGGTAACGCCACAACACCTTGCCCGTGTCCGCGCGCAGGGCGATGACGTCATTGTAAGGGGTCGTAATGTACATGACTCCATCCCGTATGACAGGCGAGGTCTGGAACGAGCCGAACTTGCCGGTGTTGAAACGCCAGGCCAGCCGCAACCGGTCCACGTTGCTGCTGTTGACCTGGGACAAGGGGCTGAATCGCTGGTTATCATAGGTGCGCCCGTACAGGGGCCAATCGCTGCTGTCGGTCAGCTTGACCGCCGCGCAGGCGGGTTGTGAAAACAGGTAAAACAACAGCGGGATCAGGCTGTTACTGCTGCGCCGGGTGACCGTTCGGAGACGCTTCCGGTAACGCACAGGAATAAGATCAATGAATGGTTTCATTACCGGTTAGAATAACATCTTTACAGCAGTTCCCGGCATTCTTTTATGAGCGATCAGGACAGGTGAGCACTACAACGCTTTTTCCATTGGGCGCTATCGCCATCAGCGTCATTTCCTACCTGCATCCGGGATTGCTGCTCTCTTTCAAGGGATACATCGTTCCCCTGCTTGGCCTGGTCATGCTGGGCATGGGTATGACCCTGCGTCCGGATAACTTCAGGAATGTACTCAGAACACCCAAACCGGTCACGCTGGGCGTTGCTCTGCAGTTTATCCTGATGCCGTTCATGGCATGGATGGTAGCCGGGTCCATGGGGCTGCCGCTTGAGCTGGTGCTGGGCATGGTGCTGGTGGGTTCGTGCCCGGGTGGTACCGCATCCAATATCATCTGCTACTTGGCGAAAGGCGAGGTTGCTGTATCCATTACCCTGACGGCCGTGTCTACGCTGCTGGCGGTATTCCTGACGCCGTTGCTGACCTGGTTGTACATCGGGCAAAAAGTCCCTGTGCCGGTATTGGCCATGATGCTCAATATCTTTGCCATCATCCTGGCGCCGGTTACCCTGGGGGTGTTCATCAATTACCGTTTCGGTGACAGGGTGCGCCTGCTCAAACGCCTGTTCCCGGGAATATCCGTCGCCGCTGTCATCCTGATCATCGGTATCATCATTGCCAATACCCGGGACCAGCTGACCATGCTGGCGGCGCCCGTCCTGGCCGCGGTGTGCCTGCATAACCTGTCCGGGCTGGCCGGCGGCTATTGCCTGGCCTGGCTGTTCGGTTGTGACGAACGCATCCGCCGCACCCTTGCCATAGAAGTGGGAATGCAGAACTCGGGTCTCGCCATCGCCCTGGTGGAAATAGCAAAATTTCCGCTGGTCGCTGCGTTGCCCGGCGCCATTTTCAGTATCTGGCACAATATCAGCGGTTCGCTGCTCGCAGCCTTGTGGGGACGCAAATATCCCGTAAGTTAAAACTAACAGGTGATAATCCGTCTCTCCGTGATGATCTTCTCCACTCGCACGTCTGTGTCGGTGGCAGGCATATCATCCACGATCTGGCATTCATAGCACAACGCCGTTCTCGCGCAGTGCGGGTGATCGGCAAACCACTTATCATAATAGCCTTTGCCGAAGCCTATCCGGCTGCCGTCCAGGGTAAAGCCCAGGCCCGGCGTAAGACACAGGTCCACCCCGGATTGCCATTCCTCATCCGTAGCCGGCGTGAGTATGCCCAGTTGTCCAACCCGCAGGTCCGCCCAGCCGGTGAAACGGACTGCGATCATCCTGTCGCGGTTGACGATCCTGGGCACCACCACTGTTTTGCCCGATTGCCGCAGGTGATTAATAAAGGGGTGGGTATTCACTTCATCACCTGCAGATATGTAACAGAATACCGTGCCTACCTGGCCCACGTGAGCCGGCAGGCGCGCATGAATGGCGCGGTCGAATTCAAACCGTTGGACAGGCGCAAGCGCACGCCGGGTTTGTTTCAGGCGCTCGCGTAGGCGCGCTTTTTGTCGGCTGATCATCAGGGTGACTGTTGTCTGCCGCAGAGCAAATGAATGGGGTCAGGTCGCACATTGCACATTAGCATTTCATATTCTATCTTTACCCGGTTAATGATGTTAGTGATAAGCGCCATCGATCTATCACGTCAAAATGTGCAATGTGCGACCTGACCCCATTCATTAAAACGCGGTTGCAAAGCATTTGTCATTTTCTTTTTAGTAAAAAAACCGTACAATACCCCATTTTTTCCGCTGTACAACTGAACCTGCCGATTGGCCGGGACAAGGTGTGTTTATGGTAACAATTCGATTAGCACGAGCAGGTGCAAAGAAAAGGCCTTTTTATCATATAGTTGCAACCGATTCACGCAATCCGCGTGACGGCAGGTATATAGAGAGGCTGGGTTATTTCAATCCGATTGCAACCGGCCAGGAACAAAAATTGAGTCTGGAGCAGGAACGGATTGATTATTGGCTTTCCCAGGGGGCACAGCCCTCTGAGCGCGTAGCCGGCTTGATCAGGAATAACGCCAGAACTAAAGCCAAACCGGACTGATTTTCATGCCCGGACCTGCTGGCAACGAGCCGGGAAAACGGGTCGTCATCGGTAAGCTGTCCGGCGTACATGGTGTACACGGCTGGCTGAAGGTATTCTCCTACACGGAACCCAGGGAAAATATCTTTTCGTACCACCCCTGGCTGCTGGGAGAAAGCGGGAAAAATGCCGGCGGCACATGGACTGAAGTCGAGTTTGTCGAGTGGGGATCAAGCGGGAAAACCCTGCTGGTTAAATTTCCCGGGGTCAAAGACAGGGAATCAGCGGATAAATTGATTGGTTGTCAGGTTGCTGTGCGGCGCGAACGCTTGCCGGAACCGGTGCCAGGTGAATATTACTGGGCAGACCTGTTGCACACGGAGGTTGTCGCGCTGTCGGGCAAGCGCCTGGGCAGGGTTGTTGATATCCGTGCAACCGGCGCCAATGACGTGCTGGTGGTTGAGGGTGGAAAGCGCCGCTCCATCCCGTTCGTCATGGAAGAAGTAATCAGGCAGGTAGACCTGGATGGCGCAATCATCACGGTGGACTGGGAATGGGATTAGCTGTTTGCGTAGTCACGGTGTTTCCGGAGATGTTTGCTGCGGTCAGCGACTACGGAATTACCGGAAAAGCCGGCCGGTCGGGGTTGCTGGAAATCAGCACTGTAAATCTGCGGGATTACGCGACCGACCGCCACCGCAGCGTTGATGACAGGCCCTATGGCGGCGGTCCGGGCATGGTTATGACGGCACAACCGTTGCTGGCTGCCATAGGCTCTGCCAGGAAGGCATTGCCTGGGGCCGCGGTAATCTGCCTGTCGCCCCAGGGCAAGAGGCTTCGGCAGCAGGACGTCATGGCTTTTGCCGGCAGTGACTCGTTAATCCTCGTGGCAGGCCGTTACGAGGGCATTGATGAGCGGGTCATTGAACTGGAGGTCGATGCGGAGTGGTCCATCGGTGATTATGTACTCAGCGGCGGTGAGCTTCCTGCCATGGTATTGATTGATGCCGTAGCAAGGTGTTTGCCCGGCGCACTGGGAAATGAGGAATCCGTAGCGGAAGATTCTTTTTTCCGGGGGATACTGGACTGTCCCCACTACACCCGGCCGGAGCGGATTGCCGGCAGGTCGGTGCCGCCGGTATTACTGAGCGGCGATCATGACGCCATACGTAAGTGGCGTCTGAAACAGGCGCTGGGACGTACCTGGAAACGGCGCCCGGACCTGCTGGAAGCGCTGTCGCTGGAGCCTGAACAAAGGGCGCTGCTGGATGAATACATAGGAGAACAGCGGAATAATGAATGACTTTAGCCCGGATTTCTCACCAGGTCGTTTATTGCCTTTGGCTGGGTTTTTGCTATCAACCAATTATGATAATATGTTCATCATCACGTCATAACAGACTGCGCTTGATGCGCCCTCGCTTGTCTTTTTGCCGCTAGCGGGTACGTGCTCCCTCAACCAGAGCTACGGCTATGCTTTCGGTCGCAGGCACCCGCTGGCGGCACAAATTTGCTTGGAGCAGATTTGGACAACAGAAGGTTGCCCAGAGGGTGTGAGCCAGGGAAGGCGAACATCAAAAATCCGGCGCGATCATCGCATCACCTGGTGAAAAATCCGGGCATATGAGGTCTATAACCATGGTAAATATTATTGAGCAACTCGAAGCTGAACAATGCAACCGGGAAATACCGGAGTTTAATCCCGGTGATACCGTTGTTGTACAGGTTAAAGTGGTGGAAGGCCAGCGCGAGCGGTTACAGGCATTTGAGGGCACGGTGATCGCGAAGAAGAACCGGGGCCTTAATTCCTCATTCACGGTGCGCAAAATCTCTTATGGTGAAGGCGTGGAACGAGTGTTCCAGACTCACAGCCCGAGTATTGCCAATATCTCCGTGAAGCGGCGCGGAGACGTGAGACGGGCGAAACTGTATTACATGCGCAGCCGGCGCGGCAAGGCGGCCAGGATCAAGGAAAAAATCAAACCCTCATCCTGAAGTCTTTATTTATCCGCAGATGACGCATCCCTTGTGGGTTTTGGTGGTTCGTGTCTGACAATCAGGCTGTTATCGATCAGTTTCTTGATACCCTGTGGCTTGAGCGGGGCTTGAGTGAAAACACCTTAAGCGCTTACCGTAGCGATCTTTATTCATATTCGAACTGGCTGAAGAATGCCTCCGCTGATCTGCTGGAGTCAAGGCCCGAGGATATCCTGGGTTACCTGGCCTCGTTGAACAGCATGTCTGCTCGTACCAGCGCGCGCCGCCTGTCTTCGCTGCGCCGTTTCTTCCAGTATCTCGCCAGGGAAGGGCACATCAACCATGACCCCTGTGCCCGGATAGCGGCGCCGCGCATCGGCCGGCCGTTACCGAAATCGCTGACTGAGGAGGAAGTAAAGGGGCTGCTTGCAGCACCGGATACCTCGACAGCAATCGGCCTGCGCGACCGCACCATGCTGGAAGTTTTGTATGCGACCGGGCTGAGAGTATCGGAACTGGTCAGCCTGCAACTGGGGCAGGTGAATTTAAGGCAGGGGGTAGTCCGGGTCATCGGCAAAGGCAACAAGGAACGGCTCGTACCGTTGGGGGAAGAAGCGGTCGATTGGCTGGAAAAATTCATCCGCCAGGGCCGCGCCGAACTGTTGCAGGGGCCGCCTGCAGCAACGCTGTTTCCCAGTCGCCGCGGCCGCATGATGACGCGCCAGACTTTCTGGTACGCGCTGAGACGCTATGCCGTCCTGGCGGGTATTACCAAGACACTCTCACCGCATGTAATCAGACATGCCTTTGCCACCCACTTGTTGAACAATGGCGCGGACCTGCGCGTGGTACAGATGTTGCTGGGACACAGCGATATCTCGACAACACAGATATATACCCACGTCGCCAGGGAACGGCTGAAAAACCTGCATGCCGAACACCATCCGCGTGGGTGAGCCGGAAAGAGAAACAGACACTTAATGTGCGTTTGATGTGCGCCTTCCCTGGCGCACACCTTGCGGGCGCTCTCTGAGCGTCCAAACCTGCTCCTGGTAGATTTGTCCCGGCGAACAGTGAACTAGGGATGGCGAGGCTGGGGCTTATCGAAGTCATTAATGTTGCGCCAGATTGGAATACTAACGCGGGATTTGGGTAACCAAGTTGGACTTTACTATTGTCCGTAGATAGAATTAATACAAATTAGACAAGGAGGCGATATATGCGATTTGATTGGGTATTATTTTTTTCGGTTTTCCTGTTTTCCTCTGGTATAAACGCCGACCCGGACCGGGACAGCCTGTTACGCAAATCTATCAGTGATGTTTTTCCGGACGTTGAAATCACCCGGATCAAGCCGGCGCCCGTTCCCGGACTGTACGAAGTCATGCTCGGCACGGACATGATCTACCTGAGCGAAGACGGCCGCTATATCCTGCAAGGGGACCTGATCGACCTGGGTGAAAGGATTAACCTGAGTGAACGGGAACGTGCAACCGCCAGGAAAGAAGTACTGGAAAGTATCCCCGCGAGCGAGACCATAGACTTCTCTCCCCCCGCTAAACAGCATACTGTCTATGTATTCACGGATATTACCTGCGGCTATTGCCGGCGGTTCCACAGCCACATGGCGGAGTTGAACGAGAAGGGTGTGGCGGTCAGATACCTGGCTTTCCCCCGCGCGGGTATTGGTACGGATTCTTTCAGGGATATGGAATCGGTCTGGTGTGCCGCGGACCCGAATGCAGCCATGACCATGGCCAAGCAGGGCAACCAGGTAGCGCCGGCACAGTGCGATAACCCGGTGAAGCGGCAATATGAACTGGGGCAATCCCTGGGAGTGCGGGGGACGCCCGCCATTTACCTGGAAAACGGACAGGAAATGCCCGGGTACGTCCCGCCGGACGACCTGCTTGAGGCGCTTAACCATTACGCAGGCTGAACTGCAGTATCAGGGGATGGACTTCAAGTCCGTCCCCGGTGAGCGCTGCTGCAGTTCCCCACGCAATGATTTGATCACCGCAACCGTCCTGCTGCCGTCTTTTTCGGTGTGCTCGACCTTTATCGGCAGAAACTCCAGGTCGGGCGCGCACCAGAAAACGGACCTACGGCTGCTGCCGGGTTTGTGCCTGAGCATTTTCACGGTATTGAAACTGCCCAGGGGCGTGTCGACGATTTCCTCGCCCAGTTTCTCGAAACGGTAAGTCTTAATCCCCCCTCCGTCGGCTATCAGGTAGGTATCGGGCGTCTGCCCGTTTTGCAGATCGTACATGATTGCGAGCTGGTAAAGCAGTTTGTCCATCACGGCCGGTTCTATCGGCATGTGCCAGAAATCGCCGTTAATCGTATTTTTTATTTTGCTGGTCTGCCAGTTGAACTCGATGGAGACGTCACGTTTTTTCCTGTCACCGGTTCGCTTGTAAGTGTAGTAGACCGGCCTGAGCAGCCGTTCCCGGACAGTCAGACGGCTGGTTTCGATAATATGCACCTTTCTGAATAATGAAATCAGGCCGACCGTTTTCGTCTCGGAACGGTACTCGTAACTGTTATCATCCTGTCTTGTCAGGCGCCGGGTTACCCGTGCAGCTTTTGTGTTTTTGGCGTATAGCGTATATTCCGCTTCGAAAGCAGGCAGGACAGCAACGCTTTCGGCCCATATGAAGCCCGGCATCACGAGCAGGCAGAAAAAAATCAGCATTGTGAATAACCGGGGAACGGCGGTATAGTAAACCTGCCGTAAATTTGGTTCTGTCGGGACATGCAGACAACTCGAAAAAATTTTTATCCCAGTAATCATTCAAATATCCTGGTAGCCGGTGACGTGATGCTGGATCGTTACGTTTATGGTGATGCCGACAGGATTTCACCGGAAGCGCCGGTCCCGGTGGTAAAGGTGGGCAGAATTGAGGAACGACCGGGCGCCGCCGCTAATGTCGCAGCCAATATCAGCTGCCTGGGGTTGAAAGTCACGCTGGCTGGCATTACCGGAGAGGATGAGGAGGCCGGGGTTCTGGAGCGGGCATTATCGGAATTGGGAGTCAGTTCTCGTTTTTATCGTCAACCTGGGACTTCCACTATAACCAAACTCCGGGTTTTAAGTCAAAACCAGCAATTACTGCGCCTGGATTACGAGGATGATTTCGCGGCGGACGCGACCGGCCCGCTGCAGGAGATTTATGCCGGGCTGCTGCGCGACGCGACTGTTGTGGTGTTATCCGATTATGCCAAAGGTAGCCTGGCCCGTGTGGAGGCCTTCATCAGGCTCGCCGCCGGACGTACCCTGCCTGTCATAATCGACCCGAAAGGCACTGATTTCTCCCGCTATAAAAACGCCGCGGTACTGACGCCGAACTACCGGGAGTTCGAGGCCGTTGCGGGTGCTTGCATGACCGAGGAACAGGTATGTACAAAAGGCATGAACCTGTGTGAAACATTATCACTTGACGCCTTGCTCATTACCCGGGGCAGGCGCGGGATAACCCTCCTGGACAGGGCAAATCATGAAATTATCGATCTCCCGGCTGAAACCCGCGAGGTCTATGATGTCACCGGCGCCGGCGATACCGTCATCGCGACGTTTGCGGCAGCTGTTGCCTCCGGTTACGACTACCGGGATGCCGTCGGCTTCGCCAACGCGGCCGCCGGTATTGCCGTACAGAAGCTGGGTACGGCGGCCGTACGCCTCGCTGAATTAAATGCCCCCGTTGCCCATTCCGCCGCACGGGGGAGCGCCAGGCACATGCAGCTTGACGGCCTGCTCGATGCGCTCAGCGCGAGCAGGAGGAATGGAGAAAAAATCGTCATGACCAACGGTTGTTTTGATCTCCTGCACGCAGGCCACGTCGACTACCTGGAACAGGCCAGGGCGCTGGGTGACAGGCTGCTCGTCGCGGTAAATGATGATGCGTCCGTGCGCAGGCTCAAGGGCGCCGGCAGACCGTTGCATGACCTGGAAAAACGCCTGAAGGTACTGGCGGGACTGGCCGCGGTCGACTGGCTGGTTACGTTTTCCGAGGATACGCCGGAGCGATTGGTGGAACAGATCAGTCCCGACCTGCTGGTAAAGGGCGGTGATTATGCCGTCGATGAGATTGCCGGGGCCGGGCATGTAAAAAAACAGGGAGGCGAAGTAAAAGTACTGCCGCTGGTGGATGGCTGTTCGACCAGCAGTATTGTGGCCCAAATCAGGAATACCGGCCGGGGCTCGGCATGATCGTCATTACCGGGGCAGCCGGGTTTATCGGCAGTAACCTGGTGCGCGGCCTGAATGCGGCCGGGCGTACGGATATTATTGCCGTCGATGATTTATCCGATGGGACCAAGTTCCGCAACCTGGTTGATTGCGATTTTCTGGATTATCTCGACAAGGATGAGTTCATCTCTTCCCTGCACCACAGGCTGGACGGCGTGGAACTCGTGTTTCACCAGGGCGCCTGCTCGGATACCCGGGAATGGGACGGCAAATTCATGCTGGAAAACAATTACGCCTGGTCCCGCAACCTGCTGGATGCCTGTATCGTCAACAACGTTGCCTTCATTTATGCTTCCAGCGCCGCGGTGTATGGCGGCAGTCGAAGTTTTATCGAGAAGCCGCACTGCGAGAAGCCCGTGAATGTATATGGTTACTCCAAGCTGTTGTTCGATCGCTATGCCCGCCGGATGGCGCAAAATCCAGCCTCCCGGATAACGGGATTGAGGTACTTCAACGTCTACGGCCCCGGCGAGCAACACAAGGGCGCAATGGCCAGCGTGGTATTCCAGTTGAATAAACAATTACTGGAAACCGGCGCGGTAAACCTGTTCAGGGGCAGCGGCGGCTACGCGGACGGGGAACAGCGCCGGGATTTTATTTATATCGATGACGTTATTGACGTTAATCTGTGGTTCATGAATAACAGCGGGAACAGCGGTATATTCAACGTCGGTACCAGCAGGAGCAGGAGCTTTAACGATGTCGCCCGGCTGGTGACGGACTGGCATGGCAAGGGCAGTATCCGCTACGTGGATTTCCCCGAGGGTCTCTTGCCCGCTTACCAGAGCTTTACCCAGGCGGATGTTTCGGCATTGCGGGAGGCCGGCTACCGGACTCCGTTCAAGGGATTGGAAAAGGGCATCGGAACATACCTGGACCGGTTGAATTGAAATCCGGACCCATGCGGTTTATATACAGCCTCGTACTGTACCTGTCCGTACCCCTGGTGTTGCTGAAACTGCTGTTGCGTGGGCTGAAAAACGCAGCTTACCTGGAACGTATCCCCGAGCGGTTCGGATGCGTACCGGAACCGAAGTCCGGATTACCCCTGATCTGGGTTCACGCGGTATCCGTCGGCGAGGTGCAGGCGTCCGGCGCGCTGGTGAAGCGCCTGCTCAGAACGTATCCCGGCTATCAGGTACTGATGACGACCATCACACCGACGGGCGCGGCACAGGTAAGGTCTGTATTTGCGGGCGCGGCGGAGCATCGTTACCTGCCCTATGACCTGCCCCATGCTGTCCGCATGTTTCTGCGCAGGATCAATCCGGAGTTGCTGATAATCCTGGAGACGGAAATATGGCCGAACCTGCTGCATTATTGTGAGCGTCGCGGCGTCCCCGCGATCCTGGTCAATGCCAGGCTGTCTTCCGCTTCATACCGCGGTTACCTGGGGTTGCGCCGCTTCTCGGCGTCTGCCGTGCAGTCGTTGAGTCATATCGCCGCCCGGGGCGCTGAGGACGCCGACCGTTTCCTGGCGCTGGGAGCGGACCCCGCCAAGGTCTCGGTAACAGGCGACCTGAAGTTCGACATCGAGGCGGATAATGGCGTCGCCGACAAGGCGCTGTCATTGCGGCGAGAGCTTGCTGCAGGCCGTCCTGTATGGATCGCGGCCAGCACCCACGAAGGTGAAGAAGAACAGATCCTGGATGCATTCCGCCAGGTCAGTGAAACGCTTGCGGAGTGCCTGCTGGTTATCGCGCCGCGTCATCCCGAACGCTTCAATAAGGTATATAAGCTGTGCCGGCGCCGCGGCCTGTACGTCGTCAGGCATACCGACGCCGCAGGCGCTGCGCCCCGGGATACAAACATATATTTGCTGGATACGCTGGGAGAGCTCCCCCTGTTCTACGCCTGTGCCGATGTAGCGTTCATCGGCGGCAGCCTGGTCCCTGCAGGAGGACACAATGTGCTGGAAGCAGCCAGGTTGGGCGTGCCGCTGATAAGCGGGAAGCATACCGGCAATTTCGCGGAGATTACCGGTTTGTTCAAGGCCGCCGATGCAATCATGATCGCGGCCGGTGCCTCACAACTGGCCGCGGTAGTTATCCGCTTGTTGCAGGACGGCGAACTGAGGCAAACCTGTGGTGAACGCGGGCAACGGCTGGTGCAGCAGAATCAAGGCGCGATCGACTCGGTCATGGCATTGCTGGAAGGATATGTGGGGTCGGAGTAAAAATATGGTTGATCAGGCCGGGCGCTCTGAATTGTGTAAGTTTTTTTACTCCGACCCCAAGTACCTCTTGATTGTTATATACGCAACCACTAACCTGTACATGGTGGTTCGGTTTAAAGAGACAGTGAAACGATAAGATAGAGACTTCTTAAATCGATTTCTTCTCTATTAGTTGCGATCACAACCATGTCAAATGTATGATTGTATTAAAGGTATCTTATAATAGTTAAGCTACCCAGTTCGCCGTGACTTTTATATTGTTGTAGTTACAAATCATAACTATAGATAAAAGGGGGCTTTGAATGAATCAAGGTAATTCCAAAAAACGCTTCTCACCCTTATCTCACTGCGGACTGATGGCAATCGCTGCGGCAATCGTCTGGGTACCGACAATATCCGTTGCCCAAGATGTCCTGGAAGAGATCATCGTCACGGCAACCAAGCGTGAAGAGTCACTTCAGGATGCACCGTTATCGGTCAGTGCGTTTACGGGTAGTGATCTTCAACGCCAGGGCGTTGCCGATATGCAAGGACTATCCAATATCGTTCCTAATGTGACCATTGGTACGGAAGGGGCGCGGGATGCAACCTATATCGCCATTCGCGGTATCTCACAGAGCGAACGTCGTAATACGGATGATGCCACCACGCCATTCTTTATAGATGGTGCGACTGTGCCCAGGATGTCGGGTGTTGCAGCTTATTTCTATGATGTTGAGCGTCTTGAAGTACTGCGCGGCCCCCAGGGTACATTATACGGCCGTAACAGTACGACCGGCGTGGTTAACCTCATAACCAGGAAACCTAATTTTGATGGCATAAATGGCGATTTCGAGTTGGGCTATGGCGATTACAATGATTTCACGGCAAATGGCGCGATTAATTTACCCTTATCTGGTGATGTCGCGGGGCGAGTGGCCTTTACCTACAGAGAACGTGATGGCTATCGTGATAATGGACCCGACATTGAGGATTCAGATGATGCGGATGACTTCGGTATACGCGGCCACCTGTTATGGAATGTCACCGATGACACATCACTGTTATTTACCGCAGATTATTACCAGAGGAAGGGCGTCGGTCTGAATATCTACGGGGTGCCATGCGAGTCTGACGTAACATGTCAGCTGGGTTCGGGCATCACCAGTAACAAAGGAAATGTACCGCTGAATACCCAACCTTTTCGTGATAACTCCGACACCGATTTTAAGTTTGAATTGAATCATAGTTTTGAAAACTTCGATTTCACCGGACTGGTCTCCTACCGGGAGCATGAGCGAGATTATCAGAATGATGAAGGGTGGGGAGACAGTTTGAGGGGCATCCCGGTTAAGGCAGATGTTGTAGAAACCACCGAGTCTGAATCCATTAGCGCTGAAGTGCGATTCACTTCCACCACGGATGGCCCACTACAATGGATACTGGGCGGCTATATGCTGGATGAGGAAATCAACGGCACCTTCTTTTTCCGTCCGGTATTCGTTGGCAGTCCTTTTGTGGGTAATCACCTGAACCTCCAGTTTACGGATGATGATTTGAGTATTGAATCCTGGGCGGTATTTGGCAACCTGGCCTATGATGTCACTGATCAATTGACCCTTAGAGGCGGCGTCCGCTATACCGACGATGAGAAGGACAAGGGCGGTAGCGCTACGGACCCGTCCGCGGGTAGTTTTATGAGAGTCGGCATATTGGAATCGGGAATAATCTTTGGCCCACCTTTCCGTGCGCAGGTGGCTAATCCCAAGTGGGACAAGGTGACCTACAATGTTGGTTTTGACTATGCTATCAATGATGATGCCATGATCTATGCCAAGTTCAGCACCGGCTACAAGGCGGGTGGTTTTAACCGTGGCAGCGCCGGTCCCGGCACTGCGCCACCGGTTTTTATGCTGGATGTATACGACCCTGAAGAGGTGGATGCTTTTGAGATCGGTTATAAGGGAACCTTACTGAATGGCCGGGCGCGGTTTAACATTGCCGGATTTTATAACGACTATGCAAGTAAGGTAGAATCAGTAGTCAGAACCATTAATGGCGTACCTACCAATACCGCAGTCAATGCAACGGATGTTGAGGTCTGGGGTGTTGAAGTAGAGACTTCAATGGTATACGGTAATTCCGGTGGACGGGTTGATTTCAACCTGGGTTACCTGGATGCGACCTATGGTACGTTCGATAATCTGCCGGACCCTATTATCGGTAGTGGGGCAACCCTTGATGTTTCCGGAGCAACAGTGCTTAATGCGCCTGACTGGAACCTGACTTTGACCTGGGTCCCCGTCGAGTGGGGTGTGATGAATGGTCGCTTATCCCCAATGGTGCAGGTGGCATATAAGTCAAAATATAAAACACGCGCACATGGATTGTTGAATGATATCCAGGATGATTTCACTCGGACCAATCTCAGCCTGCATTGGGAGTCTGATAATAACGGCTTCTATGGAGAGGCATATGTGCGTAATCTTGAGGATGAAACTATCCAGACAAACTCAGACTGTGCTAATCAGCTTCAGGGCGGCCTGGGTATCGGTTGCAGAAAGATGTTTGCTCCCCCGCGTACCTTCGGAGTAAGGGCGGGCTATCGCTTCTGATTCAATCATAAGACAAGGGAAAGGAGCACTACGAAGAGTTGTTCCAGTAACCAGTAAAAATTGTATTTAACCGTACCACCGAACCAGCGTAATGGGGGTCAGGTCGCACATTGCATATGTGTGCGACCTGACCCCCATTACAGGATTGGCATTGATTTTGACGCCGGGCCCCTGTATCGTAGGAACTCCTGATTTTATCCCATAGGTTCCCAGATCATGCTGAAAGCCGTAACAATACTTGCCTTATTGGTCCCTTCATTCGTCGCGGCTGCCGGCTTCCCGACAGTTGAAACAGTCAGGATGGTCGTCAGTTGTATGGCCGCGCTGGGCGATCAGACCGAAGAAAATTTACTCACCTGTGCGTGCCGGCAGGATGTTCTTGAGGCTGAAATGACCTTCGAGGATTTCGAGGAGGCCAGCCTGCAGGAACGCTATTCCGGGATGCCGGGCAAACGCGGCGGCCTGTTTCGTGATGATGATGCCAGCAGGGAATACCTTAAAGCGCTGAAAGCCGCCAGAAAGAAAGCGGGAACTGCGTGTCCCGAGGTCAGGAAGGTTAAGCGGGCGGGGGAGAGAAACTCCGAGTAGTAAACCCGGTCGCCGGGCGATTATACTTCTTTGGGGACGGACTTAACTCCGTCGCCGGACAGATGGAAGTCCGGCGACGGCAGGATGGTCAATTAACAATAAATTCCGAAGACCACGACGCGTTTTTGGTATCCGTCGCTTCGATCGTCAATTTCCCCTCGTCTTCCGGCACGAAGAAGAAACGCAGGCTTGGGTCCATACTGATTGCAAAGGTCAATATTGCTTTCATTATCGGAGCCCCGTCGTAATTGACGTTCAACGTATTGACGAAATGCGCGGGGGGATGGACATGGGAGCCTATCCTCATCGGTTGCAACCCGGTAATGTTGGGATGTTTTATCTTGAGCTGCATCAGGTTCGGTTTCCTGTATTCAACATCGCCAATCAGTTTCATTTTCATCGCACCCATGTTGGCTATGGAATCACCGATGCTCTTGGGTGGCGGCGCAGAACATGCACCCGTTGCCCGGACAAAACTCTTGGCCATGTAAAGCTCGCCTGTATTCAACTCGGCAATGGCGCGCACATAGGTGTGGTCATTTACCCTGACGCGCATGGCCAGGTCGGCCTTGCCGCTGGCAGGAGTAAAATCAAACATGCCCACCAGCGGGACCGGGTTCTTGTCGATAAATACATGCATCCGTTGTATGTACAGTTCATCGCTCTGGGGTATTTTGGTATGTATGGAAACCGGCGCCAGGGTGGCGTCTTCCGCCCTGTACGGAGCCTTGACTTCCAGAACGTTCTGCTCGGCATCTTCAACTATTTCCCTGTCCTGGAACGTTGCATAACGCAGGTTCTCCTCCCATGCCTGGTCTGACAATTTATGCCGCCAGTCATGGGGCATGACATCAGCAAACACTGCTGATACCGAAATGAACAATCCGGTAACATATATAAGCGTCTTTATGGTTTTGTGTAACATATGTTCCTCTGTAATTCCTGTTTTAAAACTTGTTTATCAAGACTGTTCCGGTAATCCGGTCTGGTCTGCCGAGTATACAATACCGATAATAGTATTTCCATTATTTGCATGGATCCGGGACAGATCACGAATATATGCTTGACTTCTTCGTCTATAAGGGTGAAGAATGGGCCGATATGTAAAAAACTTGCTTATTGTATGAAAATTTCCTATATTTGACATGTTCTAATATTGTGATAGTATTCATTAAAATAATAACAGCATTAGGATAATAAAGTTTGACGCAGGGTTATCGCTCTGATAATTTAACTCTCAGCTATCTTTCATGATCTCGAGATAGCGGGGAGGTCAATAAAATCGAGATCAAAATAACTTGTTATATATAAAAGAGGAGGAGGTCATGAGTAAATTTTCCTTCAGTAAATGGATAATTGTCTCTCTGGCCCTGTTCATGTCCCTGTCAACTTACGCTAACGACGGCGTAAGGGAATTGATGAAGGATGCGAACTACTGGGTCTATCCGGGAGGTAATTATAATAACTGGCGTTATTCTGAACTGGATCAGATAAATAACAACAATGCCGGTGACCTGGTGGCTGCGTGGACGTTTTCAACTGGACGTCTGCAAGGTCATGAGGGAGGTCCCCTGGTCCTGCCGTCAAGCGAGACCGGTCTGGACGCAGACCATCTGTATATTCACGCATCATTCCCGAATGATGTTTTTGCCATTAATCTTGAGACCCTGGAAATTACCTGGGATTTTGTACCAGCTCAGGATGAGGCGGCAACTGTCCCGAAGATGTGTTGTGACATCGTGAATCGCGGGTTGGGATACAGCATGGGCCAGATTTACCTGCAAGCGGCTGACACCACTTTGTATGCATTGAATCCGGCGGACGGCAGCATTGTCTGGCAGACAAAGAACGGCGCTGATATCTCTGACGACATGGTTGGCCCCAGTGCTATGGGTGATGGCTCCGGTAAAGGTTATGGTCCGCATAACGGTATGACCAACACCAACGCGCCGCACCCGATCAAGGACAAGGTCTTAACCGGATGTTCCGGCGCCGAGTTTGGCGTACGTTGCTGGATTGCAGCTTTCAATGCTGCTGACGGCAGCCTGGCCTGGCGTGCGTTCAGCATGGGTCCCGACGAGGATATCCTGTTTGACGAGAATACCACGTCCATGGGCGAACCGGTTGGTGCGGATTCTTCCCTGAAGACCTGGTGTGCGTTTGACGCCGAAGTAGGTACCGGGAAGAGTTCCTGGGGCGAAATGGCACTGCGTGCCAACTCAGCCGCTGAGCGTGAATGTAAAGAGACTACCGACCAGTGGAAGATTGGCGGCGGCTCCGTATGGGGCTGGTGGCCTGCCGACTTCGATGAGAACCTGATGTACTACGGTAACGGCAACCCCGGCACCTGGAACCCGGTTGTTCGCCCTGGCGACAACAAGTGGTCCATGTCCATTTTTGCCCGTGACATCGACACCGGCGTAGCCCGCTGGGTTTACCAGATGACGCCCCACGATGAGTGGGACTATGACGGTATTAACGAGATGATCCTGGCCGAACTGGATATCGGCGGCACCATGACACCGGCATTGGTCCATTTCGACCGTAACGGTTTCGGTTATACCATGAACCGCAAGACGGGCGAACTGCTGGTAGCTGAGAAGTATGACCCGGCCGTTAACTGGGCAACCCACGTCGATATGAAGACGGGTTATCCCCAGGTTGTCAATGAGTTCAGTACTCACTACAACGGTCAGGACGTTACTTCCAAGGATGTCTGCCCTGCCGCACTGGGTACCAAGGACCAGCAACCTGCTGCCTACTCCCCGAAAACCAACTTGTTTTACGTACCGACAAACCACGTTTGCATGACCTATGAACCGGTCAGCGACGACGCTGGTGGCGTTACCTATGAACAAGCAGCCGGCAGCTGGTATGTAAATGCCAACCTGACGATGTATCCGGCCGGCCAGGTAATGGGTAACGGTACGACCAACATGGGCAACTTTATTGCCTGGGATGCCAGCGAAGGCAAGATCGTATGGTCTATTCCTGAGCGGTGGTCGGTATGGAGCGGCGCACTGGCAACCAACGGTGACGTAGTCTTCTACGGTACACTTGAAGGCTATGCCAAGGCGATTGATGCCAGTTCCGGCAAGCTGCTGTGGCAATTCAAGACCCCATCAGGCATTATCGGCAACTTCAACACCTGGACCCATAAGGGCAAGCAATACGTTGGTGTCCTTTCCGGCATCGGCGGATGGGCCGGCGCTGTTGTGGCTATCCCGGTTCTGCGTGACATGTCCGGTGATGCAGCGTTGGGTGCTGTCGGCGGCTATCGCGCACTGTGGAATTCAACACGTAACAGTGGTGTGTTGATGGTGTTCAGCCTGCCGTAGACCGAACAAACTTATTTACAAGTTTGTAATCATGATCCCCGATATCAGTGATATCGGGGATTTTTTTGTGGAACTTATCCGGGAATTATCAATCATATCCATATGGCCGGAGCGGCCGATTATGCTATGATGACGACAAAAAAATGAACAATCCGGTTTTTTCGCCAGGTGATGAGAAAACCGGGATGGATTAAGGGGATAGAGAATATGTATTTGAAAAGAAGTCTTTTTATAATGTTACTGTTACTGGGCTCCATGCAGGTGTCCGCCCAGCAGATTCACATCATTAACGCGGAAGCGCGTATATTCAATCCGGACGTGATTTACGTAGAGCCGGGCGATAACGTGAGGTTCGTCAATATGACGTCCCATGACGCCGTATCGATTAATCAAGTGCCGCTTCCCGACGGCCAGGTGTTCGAGGGAATGCTTCCCGAAGGCGCCGAAGGCTGGAAAAGTAAAATGGGCAACGATTTTACCCTGCAACTAGACATAGAAGGTGTGTATCCCTTTGTGTGCATTCCCCATATCGGGTTCGGAATGGTGGGTGTCATCGTAGTAGGTGAGCCGGTCAACATCGATACTGCCATGGAGAATGCGAGAGCCAACCTTACGGGTGGCTGGCGGCGGCTTATCGGCAAGATCCTCAAAGTGCAGCGGGCTGCGAAGAAAGGTTGATGAAAATGAAAAAATACTTGCTGGCGTGCCTGTTGCTGGTATCCGGTGTGGCGTCCGTACCGGCAGACGTCGGGGAAATGACCGCGTTGAAAGTGTGCGCCGACCCGTTTATGCTGCCCTTTTCCAATCGCAAGGAGCAGGGCTTCGAGAACAGGATTGCGGAATTGTTCGCGGAGAAACTGGGCGTGGAACTACAGTATGAATTTTTCCCCCAGAGAATAGGGTTTATCCGCAATACTCTCAAGGCAGAATCCGAGTCAGGCACCGGCTACAAGTGCGACCTGGTGATGAGCGCGCCGGTGAATTTCGAGCGGGCTGCGGCTACAAACCCTTATTACACCAGTTCCTATGCCCTGGTCATGGCCAGGGGCCGGGGAATGGATGATGTCACCTCTCCGGAAATGCTGGTTGAAATGGTCAACAATGGATTGGAAATAAAATTTGGCGTGACTGATCGTGGCCAGGACCAGTTCTGGGTGTTCAGGCACGGTCTGATGGGGAGTATAGTGCCGTACCAGGGACAACCTGGCGACCCCGAGGTGTATCCGGGTAAAACATTGACCGAGGATTTGCTTGCCGGGAGAATTGATGCGGCGATTATCTGGGGGCCTACCATAGGATATTTTGCCAAAACCATGGAAGGTGGTGAGAATCTTATCATCCTGCCGTTAAGTGATGATCCTACGTCCGCCTACCTGAAGTTTACGTTCACTGTAGCAATGGCGGTAAGGCACGGAGAAAAAGAGTGGAAGGACAAGGTAAATCAACTGATTGCCGAGAACCAGGCGGAAATCAACGCCATCCTGGAAGACTATGGCGTACCGTTGCTGCCGCTGGAAAAAATAGAAATACGGGAAGATGATGACGACTAAAATATCGGCCACAGAGATTCATCTGCGGATAATTCTATGCGCCCTGTGGCTATTTTCATCGGTGGTCGCTGTTGCCGAGGACGCGGATGACGGCGTAGAAGTGAAGGGGGCTACCATTGGCAGAATGGGCGACCCCGTTGCCGTTGACCCGGATACCTATGAGTTTGCCGACGCGGAAGCCAAACTCTGGCTGGATAATCACCTGCAGAACATCAACAGCCCGGGGCGGCTTTATTACGATTTCGTCAAGCGCGGGAGTTACGAGGAAGGTTTCAGCGACTCCGTCTACCTGGATATCGTCGAGGTGAACGAGGACGGCAGCAAGAATGCCGACCTGGAATTTTTCACCGCAGATAGACAGCAGGATGCGCGCGGCGACAACCTTGTCGGCGTAACGGGTAACCCGGTCCTGCTTGTCTATATGCAGGGAGACGTCTACGAGATGAATCGCCTGACCAACGGCAGTTGGCGCTATTTCCAGAGGCGGATCAAGTCTGCTTTTGCAGAGGAAGCGAAAATAGAAACGGTTTCGTTTGAATATGACGGAACGCAACTGACCGGCGAGAAAATTTCCATCACCCCGTATCTCAACGACCCCAGGCGGAGGCAGTTCGCCGAGTTTGCTCCCAAGGTGTATGAATTCATCCTGTCCGATCAGGTACCGGGGAAACTGTACCAGATCAAGACCGTCATCCCGGACACAGCACCGGACAAGGAACCGTTGATAGAAGAGATCCTGACCCTGCAGAACGCAGAATTCACGGACTGATTTTTTCGTCGTTTGACAGTCCCATCAAGCAGCGCGTTCACCTGGCTGCATTGAGCAGCACCATGACTTCTCCCTTGCCTTTGTTCGCCATATCGCCGCTGTACAAACGGACTTCCGGGCCGAAATTTCGGAAAAACCGATAACGGCTGCCCATCCGGGAGAGCTGTTTGAAAAACAGGCGCAGATATTCCATCTTCAACGTACCGCAGTTCGCCAGGGTGGTGCCGATTTTCTCAGGACGCCTGCCCAGTATGATGGTCCCGCGTTTCATCCCGTAACCCGGGAGTTTGCCGGATTTGCCCAGTATCAAAATGGTGCCGGCAACCATCCCCGCGCCGCTGAAGTCACCGGCGTCACCACCAATCATGATCATCCCGCGCCGCATCTTGTCACCGAGACGATTTCCGGCATTGCCCCATACCGTTATCAGGCCGTCCCGCATTCCCTGCATGCTGGTTCGGGCCCCGGCCCCGATGTAATCGCCGGCATCGCCTTCGACATCGATCCTGCCCCAGTACATATCGCAGCCGAGCCAGTCGCCGCAACTGCCGTTGACCCTGATTGTGCCGCCTGTCATCCCGTGTCCGAGGTAACTGCCGCCGTGCGCCTTGACACTGATATGCCCGCGCGTCATCCGGTCGCCTATCCGGGTAACCAGTTCCGTCGTGCGGCGTAATTCGATATGCTCAGGGTCTTCCCCGCTAATGGAAAACAGCTCCCCGGCCCTGACCGGCCTGGAACCGTAGGCCAGTTCGATCCCGGCGATATTATCCGCGACCGACAGCCTGTCCGGTGTCAGCGCTGATAAATCCAGTGTCCGCTGCGGTTTTTTCTTCAAGGTGAAAATCATGGGATTCATTTCAGAATTTCCCTGAGATGGAAATGGTGAGGTCCCAGTTTTCCGCCGTAGTTGCCGGCACTGATCCGGTAGATGCCCTTGTCGGGCCCGTTTTTACAGACCGCCTCGATACCGGCGCGCATGGCGGCGCGGATCGCCGCTTCATTCAGGCCGTCTATGACGATCTCCAAGACGGAGCCGATTTCTTCCGTCAGCACGCTGTTTACCCGGCTTTTCAGGGTGGGACAGAAGACCTCGTTTGTCGAGGCCGGTAGAAATGAGTATTTCGAGCCTACCTTGGAACCGGAACCGACTATTCCGCCGGGAAACGTGGTAACAGCACCATCTACGGCGCGAATCGCCTTGACGGCTTTTTCGCAGGCGCTCAGACCGTGACGGGAGGTTTTTGCCATGACAAGGAAATTGCCGCCGCCGATGGCAGGAACGACGCCGGTGGTTTCTTCGCACAGAAATTCGCCGTGCATGACCGGGATGCGCCAGTAACGGATACCGTCCAGTATTTTTGATATCTGGTGCCCGTCGCCAAAATATCGCAGGCTTTTACCCAGGGGTAACATGGTATCGCTGTGGGTCCCGGCAAAACAGGCGCTGGTCGCGGTAGTCATTACGGATTGTCCGACGCGCCGGGTGAGCTGGTCGGCCAACTGCGATTTCGACATGGCAAACATGATGATCGCTACACCGGGCCTGCCATCCGGGGTTTCTTCCGGTTTCAGTTCCCGCTCAATATCCGCCTCACAACCGCAGGCAATCACGGACGAAGCAAATCCGGTCAGGGAATTGGCCGCGATGTATGCATACTTCATGGTCATGGCGGTGATGATCAGCCGGGTCGCCTTCATGGGGAAGGCTTCCGCAAACGTATCGTCAATGGTTACGCCGTTGATGTTCATAATTAAAAGATATAATAAATCCGCAGATGACGCAGATTAACGCAGATGTTTTCAGGTATTATTTATGCCAGTCTGCTGTATGCCTGCATTCACGATAACAGCCTGAAAGATATAAAACTCTTAATATAATCTGCGTTAATCTGCGTCATCTGCGGATAAATCCTGTTTGCAGTCATGCACCAGCAGCGAATGTTGATTATACCCCTCCAATTCGTCACGGCTGAGTTTGTAGTTTTCCAGGTTCATGGTCATGTACCTGTCAAAATAGCGTTTCAGGGGTTTTTCTATGCCCCGGTCGTAGTCCGGTTCGACCACGTGGGTGGACGTGGCCGGTATGGCGCAGACCTTGCCGTTCCGGACGCAGAGTTCGCCGCGTTTGAATACGTACTCCGGGCTGCTGAACATGGTCTCTGCGTTGCCGTCGGGTTTATAGACGGTGATATCCGCGGTTGCTCCAGTACCCAGGTGGCCGAGGTTGTCCAGTCCCAGGCTCCTGGCCGGCGCGGCGCGGGTGAGAATTGCGATCTCGTATAATGAATATTCCCGGTCGATTGTGGACAGGATACTTGCGCTGGCGGCATCCTTGTTGATAGTGGCCAGCATGTCGTTGCGGAAGCCCTTGTCCATGAGCAGCCTGATCAAATGCGGATATGAAGTGAATGGTGCGCCGTTGGGGTGGTCGGTGGTCAAAAAGACGCGCCAGGGATCGTCAACGAGTAAAAATATCTCAAGGCCGATACACCACTGGAGGGCATTGACGAAATTCCTGTCCCGGTAGCGGAACGGCACCACGCCGCAGCCGGCATCGCATTCTATGTCCATGCAGACCCATTTATTCGGATGGGCGTGAACATGTCCCCTGTGCTGCGTCATACTGTCGGCAGACGTGGTGATGGTCTGGCCGAACATGATCTGGCCGACGTCAATGGATACGTTTCCGTTCCGGTTGACAGCCTCTGCTATCCGGGCCGCTTCGGATGAGAATTTCCTGTCACCCTCCTGCCCGTAACTGTGGAACTGTACATGAGTCAGGTGCAAGGGCTTGCCCTCGGCTGCAGCTATGGTGTCAAGCGTTGTCCGGTAATTTCCGGGCACCCCCAGGTTGCAGCCATGCACGTGCAGTGGATGAGGAATGCCGAGGGCGTCCAGTGCGTCAAGCAGCGCGCACAGGATGTTACGTGGGGTGATCCCGTAGCCGTTGTTTTTTTCATCCAGGTCCAGCTTTCTCTGGTTGAACTTGAACGCATTGATACCCCCCGGGTTCACTACCTTGATGCCCATTGCCCGTGCTGCGTGGATTGTCCAGGCCACATAATCGTTGATCACGGATTGGTCTTTTTTGCCCTGCAGCAGGCGCAGCAGGAAATCGTCGTTACCGAGCAGAACGTAAGCGCCCGTGTCCAGCATGGGGGTGTCCGCCATTTCCAGGTGCGAGGCGCGTGCATTTACAGGCATCATCGCCGGTTCGAAACAGGTGGTATAACCCATTTCGGCATAACGGTAGCCGGTGACGAAACTGGTAGGGGCAATGGTGCCGGAGCCCGAATGCGTGAGGTCTCCCGGGGACACCGGGTGACTGTCGTGGTCATCTGCAAGTAGTAACCTGGCGATATTGACCTTGCCCCCGCCGATGTGGGTATGGATGTCAATACCGCCTGCCATCACGATGCGGCCGCCCAGGTTTATTACCTGGTGAATTTTCTGATCCGGCGCCGGTTCGACCAGCATGCCGTCCTGGACGTACAGGTCCAGTATTCTGCCGTCTATGCCGTTAGCCGGGTCGTAGACCTTACCGCCTTCGAGCTTTATCATGCCGGATTGCCTTCCAATTGTGAGATAACCTCCCTGATGATCCGGGCGGCGCTGGGGGATCCGGAGTCTCTCACTTGTTTCAGGGGCATATTGATGATGTTGTCCGTCCTGAACAGACTGCCGGCGTGGTCGATGCCGGGAATTCCCACGGGGATATAAACGTCGGCGTCTGCTGCCCCGGTACGGTATGGGGATAAAATTATCGTGGGGACGTTTAACGCCGGGGGACGGTCGTCTGCTAAAGTCGAGATCCATAGCAGGCTGTCCACGGCAGATATGTCGGCAGCGGCGCCGGACGGACATCCGGAACGAAAATTGACGCCGGTCGGGAATCCGGTCTGCCAGGTAGCCACGCCCTGGAAGGATGCAGCGCCGTTACTGCCGCTGAGTGACAATCCGGCGAAGCGCTGCCGGGTGTTCAGGTCGCGCGCCAGGTCCAGTATCGAATTGATGATCAGGTCCGCATGGTCCTGCGGTAATGCTGCCGGGCACCATACCAGCACGCCATAACGCGCGTTCCGTACCATCCCTGCAACCTGGTTCAGTTTGCGGTTTTTTGCCGCCGGTATGGCCTGGTAGTCAGACAGTTGTTCATCTGCCAGTCTGGCGCGCAGCAGCGCCAGGTTGTCGGCTATTTCATCAGCGTGGCCGGACACGACAACGGGAGCGTGGTCATTGAATTCATTCAACTCCGCAGTACCGGGCCGGCCCAGGTAGGCCAGTTTCCTGTTGTTTGATGCGGCGAACAGGGAGTAGGGGGATTTGATGAAGCGTTCGATGAACCGGGGATAATCCCCGGTAACGTTTTCACCGATAAAGATGACGGTATCCGCCCTGTTTTTCACCTCTGCCAGGGTGGTCATAATCCCGCCCCGGGTCTGTAGCGCTTTCAGGTTATGGCCGGCATGGTGTTCGTGTGCCTGCAGGAGCGCGGCATCGACCTTTTCGGCGAGGCGCAGGGCTGCGCGTATGCCGTCCACGTCGGTGCCGAGGCCCGCTATCAGCGGTTTGCCGGACTGTCGAAGTAGCGCGGCTGCGGCTGTTACCGCCTGGTCGATGGTCGCCGGAATGCCTTTAACGCTTGCCTGCGCAGCAGGGGGGGGAGCGGCAAAGCCCTGCACGGCAAGCCGGCAGTCGTTGGCGGATACGTCAAGTTGTTGCTGATTGTTACGGACCGTCAGGTCATCGCACAAAAGACTGCAAAACGGGCAGGTTACATTCGCTGTTGACGCCATTCGAAGTTAATGACTTCAGTCCAGCAGGGCCAGCATTTCATTGACATAGGTGTATTTCTCCCGGGGTTTGCCTGCAGGTTCACCCCGTGTAATCTCGGCAGCATCGATTATTTTCCAGTCTGCGAAGCTGATATGGCGGATATTACTCCGGTCGAGGATTTCGTAACACCCCGCCGCGCCGCTCTTGTTTGCACCGGTATCCAGGCTGTCAAGGTCATCCATTAACATGCTTATTGTTTCCACGCTGTCTGCCTTGTTGGTACCGATGATGCCGGTAGGGCCGCGTTTTATCCACCCGGCCGCATACAAGCCGGGTTCCACCGCGCCGTCCTTTGTGACCCTGCCTTTGTCATTCGAAAACACCCCTCGTGATTCGTCAAACGGTACTCCCGGCATCGGAATGCCGTGGTAACCTATACTGCGAAATACGATTCCCGCGTCAATACTGAACGTCTCACCACTGCCTCTTGCCGACTGCCGGAATGCCTCCCCTGACAGGGTGTTTTTTTCAATTAGCAGTCGTTCGACCCTGCCGGCGCCGGATATTTCCCTGGGACTCTTGAGGAAAGTAAAGATACAGCGTCGCTCACCGGCCGCTTCCCGGCCGGCAAAACCGCAGAACAGGTCGTAGATTTTTTTATTGCCGGTATTTGCCAGTTCGGCTTCGCTTTCCGGGTTCAGCGCCAGTTCACCGGCGTCGATCACCGGGTCGCAGGCAGCCAGTACGCCGAACTCCTTCAATTCCTTGGAGGTGAACTTGGCCTGTGCCGGTCCGCGCCGGCCGATGACATAGATATTTGTTACTTTGCTCTCGGCCAGGGCATCCAGGGCGTGTCCGGCGATATCCGTGTGCTTCAGTTCATCAACTGTTTTGGCCAGTATCCGGCTCACGTCGGCGGCGACGTTGCCCTGGCCGATGATGACGGCGGTCTCGTGGGACAGGTCAAACTCCCTGTCGCGGTAATCGGGATGGCCGTTGTACCAGCCGACAAATTCCGTTGCCGTATAGCTGCCGGGAAGGTCTTCCCCGGGAATGCCGAGACGGCGGTCGGTCTCAGCCCCGCAGGTCAGGATCACCGCGTGGTGTGTTGCCCGCAGTTCATCTACGCTGATATCGGTGCCTACAACGACGTTCCCGATGTAATTGAACTGTTCCGCTTCGGCGATCCTGGCATAGACCTTGATAGCCTGTTTCAGTTTCGGGTGATCCGGCGCAACGCCGCTTCTCACCAGGCCATACGGTACCGGCAAGCGTTCGAACATGTTGATCCTGACTTCGAGGTTCGCTTTGAAGAGCGCGTCAACAGCGTAGAATCCGCTGGGACCGCTACCGACTACGGCAACGATCAAGGGGTTATCCTGGGTTCCTAATCGACTCATGATTTACACAATAATATTCAGCCTGGATGTTCACATCCACTGACGTAATATCCGGGTTGGAAGAGAAACGTATCCCGAACACCCGACGCCGCGCCGAACGGGTTTGTCCGGGGATGAACTGGGGAACCTGTTAAGCCAGGGGTTCCCTGAATTTGCAGAATACCTGCCAGCCGGAGTACTAGCCCGGATTTCTCACCAGGTCGCTTGTTGCTATCTGAAACATATTTGCTATCAATAATTTATGGTAATAGTTTTACTATTCTGTCATTACAGACTGCGCTTGATGCGCCCTCGCTTGTCTTTTGTCCGCCAGCGGGCACGTGCTTCCTCAACCATAGCTACGGCTATGCTTTCGGTCGCAGGCGCCCGCTGGCGGGACAAATCTGCCAGGAGCAGATTTGGACGTCCGCAGGACGCCCGCAGGGTGTGCGCCACGGAAGGCGCACATCTAAAATCCGGCGCGATCATCGCATCACCTGGTGAGAAATCCGGGCTAGAAACCCAGGGCGGCTTTCCTTTCGTCCGCGCCGGGTAACGGATCCATGGTATCGGTGATGACCGGCAGCTCCTTGGATTTTTCCGCGTTGATTTCAATCCACTCGTACTTGTCCTCGGGCAGGTCATCTTCCTCGTAGATTGCCTCGACCGGACATTCCGGCAGGCACGCACTGCAATCGATACAGACCTCCGGGTCGATATATAACATCTGATCGTCGTAGTGGAAGCATTCTACCGGGCATACCGCGACGCAATCGGTATAGCGACAGTCTTTACAGTTATCAGTTACGATAGTTGTCATGATATTCTCCTAAATAAGCCCATCTGCGATCAGTCTACCCCGGCAGCCGTGGTTTTATCCAGCATATAATAATATTTCACCCCGGTTCAATTCAACACTGTCGCCGCAGTAACGTTTGAATAAACCCTGAAGGTATTCTTCACCTATCGCAAAGACATCCATCAGGTAGATGAGGTAAAGCATCAGGTAACCCGGCCGGTAAGTGCAAGAATAGCTGAAGGTGGGCAGCAAGTGTGCGCTCTTCAGACTGGCGATGCTGCCCCGTTTCATGCCCGCCCCGGTGCGGATACCCAGTTCTCCCAGTACAATTATGCTGCCGGAGAGCATATTGACCCCGGTGAAGTCCCCGCTGTTGCCGGCAACGGCGATTAACCCGTTGCGCATTGCATTGCCGGTCTCGTTACGCACATTGCCGTGAATGATGATTTCCCCGCCTGTCATGCCCATGGTTGCACCCCGGTAGGCGCTCCCTACCATGTGGCCTGCATTGCCGCGAATTTCAATTCTGCCGCCGGACATCTCCGGCCCAACCCAGTCGGCGGCATTGCCGTTAACCCGTATTTCACCCCCGCTCATGGCGGCCCCAAGGTGTTCGCCGACGTCACCTTCCACCTGGATGGTCCCCCGTGACATCCCGGCGCCGATGAGTTTTACCCGCCCCAGGTGGTCTCCCTGCACGTTGATGACCCCGTCGGATTGGCCTGTCACGCTGAAGAAGTCACCGATATAACGGGGTTCACTGCCATGCATGACGGTCAGTTTTTCCACGCTCGCCGGGGTCTGGCCGGTGAGGCGGGCAGGGGTAATGTTGTCCGCCTCAAGGGGAACGTCCGGTGTCGCGATTTGTTTCAGCGAAAAAGGCATCTCAGGAACCTACCGGGGACAGATTTCAAACCTGTCCCCTGTCTGCAAAAATAGTTCATCCGGCGATACACAGCGGTCAGGCCACCAGTTCATGCAGGTTAATCTTGTACTGGCCGAGGTTGCCGCCGTAGTTTCCGGCAGTGATCTGCCTGATCCCCGGTTTTGCCGCAGCCCGGATGCCCGCAGCCATGGCCTCCCTCACCGCGCGCTCTGTCAGGCCGTCAATCACGATTTCCAGGGCGCAGTTGACATCTGCCGGGAGGCTGCTGTCGGTTACCGCTTTCAGCGTTGGACAGTAGGCATCATTGGTGGACGCGGGCAGGGTTTTGTAACGTGAACCCACTTTGCTGCCGCTGCGCACGACACCATCGGGAAAGGGCAGGATAATATCCTTTACCGCAGCCATGGCCCGGGTGGCCGCGCCGGCTGCAGCCAGGGCTTTTTTCTCATCGGTCCCCAGTATGATGATATTCCCTCCGCCTACGGATTTCTGTACGGCAAACGATTCTTCCACGGTAAATTCACCATCCATGACCGGGATACGCCAGAACCGCCGCTGCGCCAGTTTCTTGCTGCCCTGGAAGCCATCGCCGAAATAACGCAGTTGCGAACCGACCTGGACAACCTCTTCACCATCCAGGCCGTTGAAACAAGCCGTAGTCGGGCAGGTCATCACACACTGGCCGATGCGTTCAAGCAGGCGCTTGCCTACCGACGCCTTGTCCATGGCGAATAACAGGATGCTGACGCCCGGCCGGCGGTCCGGGGTCTGATCGGGTGGCAGGATGCTCTCTATACCGGCCTCACATTTACAGCCGATCACCGAGGTGGCAAACCCGGTCATCGATTGTGCCGCGGCCAGGCTCCAGCGTTTGGTCGCCGCGGTAACAATCACCCGCGCTCCCCACATGCTGAAGGCTTCGGCAAAGGTTCCGACAATTTCCGTTGACCTGAGCTTCATCATCACACCGTTGCGATCACTTCATGGTCATGCAGGTAACTGTCATTGACCGCATAATTCGCAAATTCGATGGAATAATAGCTCTCAAAAAACGGCCTGACCTCGGCGACGATGGATTCGTCGTATGCGGGTTCCGTATGCAGGAATTTCCCGTAGAAATCCCGGCAGAACTCGTGGTTGTCGATAATGACGTTACCTGATTTAATCACGTAACGGGGCGCGTTGAACATGGCCTCCTTGTCGTCCATCTCATCGTAGATGGTGATATCCGCGTCCGCGCCCGCGCCCAGGTGCCCCTTGTTTTTCAGGTTCAGTGCCCGGGCCGGGCCGGCGCGGGTGATGATTGCTATCTCATTGAGTGTATATTCGCGGTCCAGTTCATTCAGTATCGTACCGTTGATGGCCTTCTGGTTGACGCGCTTGATTTCCTCCTTGCGGAATTCCTTGTCCATCAGCAGGCGGATCAGCTTGGGGTAGCTCATAAAGGAGCCGCCATTCGGATGGTCGGTGGACAGGACGATACGCCAGGGGTCCCTGGACAGCAGGAACAGTTCCAGGCCGATAGCCCATTGCAGGGCATGGACATAGACATGCTCCTGGTAGCTGAACGGAACGATACCGCAACCGCTCTCGCATTCCGTATCGGCGTTGACCCATTTCGCTTTTTTAAAACCCCTGAGCATGTAGGCCAGCGGTGCGTCCGCGGTCATGATCGTGGATTTGCCGAACATGACCTGGCCGACGTCGCAGGTGATATTGGGGTGGTCGTTAACGTACTCGGCGATCTGCCGGGACGCGGATTTGGGGTTCTTGCCGAGCTCTCCCGCGTAGCTGTGGAATTGGATGTGGGCCAGGTGCGCGCGTCTGTCGCCCGCCGTTTTCATGGTCTCCAGGGTGGTCTCGAAGTTGCCGCTATGGCCCAGGTTGTTGCAGTGAATATGGGGCGGATGCGGTAGACCCAGTTCATTGACCGTTTCAATAAAAGAATCGATTACCTGCCGGGGTGAGACCTCTATAAACTCACTTTTTTCATCAATATCCTTGACGTTTGAATTCTTTTTGCCCTTCCAGGGTTCATCTCCGCCCGGGTTCACCAGCTTGGTCGTGTAGGCCTTGGTCGCGTTAATCCACCAGGCTACCGCATGGCGAAACTCTTCCTTGCGGCCGGCCTTGATCAACTGCTGTAAGAAAATATTATTACCCAGGAGTACGTAAAATCCTTTATCAATAACCGGCGTATCGTGAAACTCTTCAATGGTATGCCGGGCGCCGATAGGTGTGACGGCCGCTTCCATGGCGGTGGTGTAGCCCAGGGTGGCATAACGGTACCCTGTTGCAAAGGTGGAAGGAACGGTACCGCCGGCGCCGGACCGGGTGTGTTCCGTGGCAGGGTGGGGATCGCGGCGATGGTCTTCAGGCTGCAGTTTCCTGGCCAGGTTTACCTTGGGGCCGGCTATATGGCAGTGGATATCCACGCCGCCGGGCATCACTACCATGCCGCTGACGTCTATCCTTCGGGGCGTGGAGGAAGGCGTCTCGACCATGCGCCCCTGTTCCAGGTAAAGGTCTTTTATTGCCCCGTCGATGCCGTTGGCCGGGTCATGAACCTTGCCCCCTGCAAGTTGAATGCATTCCGTCATATTGGCTTACTGCATGGGTGCTGCGGCTTTGCTCTCTCCGCTTGCTCCTCTGGCCTGGCCTTTCGCCAGAACCAGTTCGCGCACACGCTTTTTGACTGCGGTAAGAATTTCCTCATCGTTCGGAAAAGGTGAATCAAAGGCCTTGCGCAAGGTGATAGGCACGTCGTCCATGCGGTATACGGTACCGGCCGTATTGATGCCGTAGGTAGAGGTCCGAAAAGCAACGTGCGCCAGCTTGCTGGTGAGAGTCGCCTTGGTATCCAGGCATATCACCGGAATTCTGGACAGGTGGTCAATAGCCGCCTGGGGAAAATTGGACGCAGGGTCGGTGGCAACAATCAAAGCGGCGTCGACATCTTGCTTGGCCAGTAAATCGACGGTGGTGAACTCGCCCGGGTTGAAACGGGGGAACCCCCGGCTGAAATTAACACCGAAGGGATAGCCGGTCTGCCAGGACATGACGTTATCTGCGCCGGTTACGTTGCCATGGCCGCGCACAGGCTTGGCAACGAAATGGGTATATTCATTCAGGTCCGTAGCCAGGGCCAGCAGCGCGCCTGAATTAAAGTGCCGGCCGCGGGTCATGGTCAGGCCCATGCCGAAAAACAACACGCCGTAGCGGCAGTTTTTCATCCTGTCGACCAGTTCCTGCAGGGTTTCCAGGCTGATTCCGGTAATCTCCTCGATTTCCGGGTCGATTTTGCGGTTTTTCACCAATGCCCTCAGGGCCCATAACAACTCGAAGTCTTTTCCGGGTTTTACCTGGATGAACTGGTGAGCTGCCGGCGCGCTGGGTGTCCTGCGTACGTCGACCATGACCACGTGACGGTCCTTTTTGCCGCGCGGCGTAAACATCCCTTTGGCGGTGACGGCATAACGGCCGAAATGGCGCGGGTGGGACTCCGCAGGATTGCCGCCCCAGTAAATGACCAGGTCGGCGCGGTTTTTTACCTCGCCCAGGGTCATGGTGCTTTCACCGACGCCCTGCAAGGCAATGCCGGAAGGCCCGTGGCAGACTGAAGTTGTGGTGTCGATGTTGCCCTTGATGGTATCGGTAATGGCCACGGCTTGTTTCTGCGCCTCACAGGTCGTATCGCTGAGACCGTAAGTGATGGGGAACCTGGCGTTAACCAGGGTCCTGGCGGCTTCTTCCACTGCCTCGTCAATGGAGACGGGCCGATTATCTATCATGGCGGCAGGAGCGTCTTCCTCGATATAGTGCTCCGCAAACCAGGCTTTGCCGAGTATGCAGGCGTTCTTTGACTTGGTAATCCGTTTTTCGTCCAGGTCCACCGTCAGGATCATGTCATCACAGACACAACCACAGAAGGTACAGGTGGCATTTTCTACAACTTTGACGTTTTCACTCATGATTTCTCCCCACGGAATCGCGGCAAGCCATTTTAACTGATTTTTTCCACCTGGACAGAAATATGTTTTGACAGGGGCATTCCGCTGCCGGCTGTGTCGCTTTCCATCAGGCGGCTCGACACAGGCCCGTAAGCTATGAACATCATGCCTTCCGGCAGGTCGGTGGCTTTTTTGGAAACGCAGGTAACAACGACCTCCCCGATATGATTTTTCAAGCACAGCTTATCACCGTTGTCGAAACCGAGCCGGGCCATATCATCCGCATTTATTTCGACGGTGGATGTGACGTCCCGGTACTCATCGCCGAGCTTCCCCTTGTTAAGGGAAGTCCCCTGTTTACTGGATCGTCCCGGGATTAACAACATGGTTACAGGCATATATCAGCTCCGTTAAAGTACTGTCTGGATAGGTGAAATGTATCGGGAAATATGCCGGCGCCATAATCCACAGCTTCCAGATAATTAATACCATTTTCATAGGGAATCGTCAAATCATCCTGGGGAAGCTGCCACTTAACCCGCATATCTCACCAATGGATGCGATGATCGCTGAGGATTTTTGCTGCCAGCGGGCGCCTGTGACCGAAAGCATAGCGGTAGCTATGGTTGAGTGAACACGTGCTCGCTGGCAGCAAAAAGACCAGCGAGGGCGCATCCAGCGCAGGGTGTGATGGCGACAAGGCCAGAATTGGATATGTAACCATTTGACGATACATAAGTTTCAGTCTTCCTCCAAGCGAATTGGTGAGATATGTGGGTCAAGTCAGAGTTTTCTTAGAATTCATGGATGTCCCAAATTAGAATACTTGGAATTTATGGATATCCCGAATTAGAATATCCCCGTGGTTTTGAAGATGAAGACACGAGAAGACATCGCTGCTGCTGAAACTGTGAGGGTTGCCGCGGCAGCCCGCCTGCACCTGGGCTTCCTGGATTTGAACGGTGGCTTGCACAGGCGCTACGGCAGTATCGGGGTCGGGATAACGGGTTTTTCCACGGTGGTGAGTGTCTGCCATAGCGACCGGGTTGATATCGAGGGAGCGGATGATGAATATATCGCCCGGATAACGGAAACCGTCCTGGATTATTTCCGCCTGAATTCCGGGGTCAGGGTTAAAGTTGAAGAATATATTCCCCGGCACCAGGGTCTGGGTTCCGGCACACAGATGGCCCTGGCATTGGGCGCTGCCATCACCGGCCTGTACGGTATCGACACCACGGTTGACGAACTTGCGCTTGCAACAGGAAGAGGAGCGCGTTCCGGGGTAGGGCTGGGGGTGTTCAAGGAGGGTGGTTTCATTCTTGACAGCGGCAAGACCGGAGGACACGGGTTGCCGACGCTGATATTCCGCCACGACCTTCCTGAAGAATGGCAGTTCGTCCTGGTGATGGATGAACGGGCCAAAGGGATAAACGGGATGGAAGAAATCGAAGCGTTCAATTCATTGCCGGATATGTCCCCCGAGGCCAGCGCGGAGATTTGCCAACAGGTATTGATGCGGATGCTGCCGAGTATTATAGAAAAAGATTGCGGGCAATTCGGTGCATCCGTCAGCAGGATACAGGCGCGCATCGGCGACTATTTCAGCGCTGCCCAGGGAGGTATGTTTGCCAGTGACAATGTAAGACGGACGCTTGAATTCCTGTTGGAAAACAAGGCAACAGGTATCGGCCAGACATCCTGGGGGCCGACCGGGTTTGCTGTATTCCCGGATAAAAAATCGGCAATGCAGGCCGTAGACAATTTAATCGGGAGGGATATGCAGGTAAGCCTGCGGTTTGCCGGGGCGGAAAACAACAAGGCCCAAGTCAACAGACTGGTGACGGCGGAGGCAGGACTGAAATCAGACCCCGCAACCCTGTTACGGTAAACTGCTATAAACATCAGTAATTCCCTCATCCGGCATAATCAGCGGGGGCCCCTGTATAAACATTTGGACATTTGCCGGGCAGTGTTTTACAATTCGCTCCCTTGCCGTAGGTATAACGTGATTAGCGTGGTGCAGATGGGGCCTTACGTTTTGGTGTGCCGACAGGTGTACAGCCCGTATATCAACATGCGCATTTCACGCCGCGCTGCCGACGGGTTTTTATCCTGCTCGGAAAATTTCGTGAATTATTGGTCCGGGAAGACCCGGATGTGAATACACACATTACTATTAATGACATGAGAAATTTTGGCGCAGAAGAAACAAACCTGAGCATCAACACCTTGATCGCTCCGAAGGTAAATCAATTGATCAACACTTCGGGTGGGCTCGGATTGAATACCAGCCGCGCGGAAAACGGAAGTTTATTGATAGACGCGGGCATCGCCGGCTGTGGCAGTATTGAGGCCGGCAGACAAATTGCTGAAATCTGTCTTGGAGGACTGGCTACTGCGAGATTGCGGGCTTCGCGAGACTATGAAAACTGGCCGTGGCACGTGGACGTTCATACCAGCCATCCGGTGATTGCCTGTCTGGCCAGCCAATACGCCGGTTGGAGTCTTTCCAACGGCAAAGGCAAGGGGACATTCAACGCGTTGGGGTCCGGTCCGGCCAGGGCCCTGGGCAGCAAAGAACCGTTGTTTGATGAAATCGGTTATCGTGATAAAGCGGACCAAACCTGTATCATACTGGAAGTTGATACTATCCCGCCGGTTGAAATTGCCGATAAAATTGCCCGGCGGTGTCAGGTTTCGCCGGAAAACCTCACGCTTATCATGACGCCTACCTCAAGTTTGGCCGGCTCAGTGCAGGTTGTCGCCCGGGTATTTGAGGCCGCATTGCATAAGGCCCACACTATGCGTTTTCCCCTGAAAAGAATTGTAGACGGCATGGGCACCGTCCCCTTGTGTCCCCCCGCGCCGGATTTTCTGACGGCCATGAGCCGTACCAATGATGCGATTTTGTTCGGTGGCCAGGTCCATTTGTTTGTCAATGCGGGTAATGAAGATGCAGAGGCGCTGGCACGCGCGTTGCCAAGCAATACGTCAGAAGACTACGGCAGGCCGTTTGCCGAGGTATTCAGAAGCGCCGGTTTTGATTTCTACAAGCTTGATCCCATGTTGTTCAGCCCGGCTATGGTGATCGTGAGTTCTCTCAGTACCGGGCGTTCGTTTAAGGCAGGAGAGATCAACCTTAGCGCCTTGAACAAATCATTCACCAGCATATTCAGTTAAACGGTAACTGTGTAACACCCGCAACATGGGAACATGGGGTCAGGTCGCACAATGCACGTTCTATCTTTTCTACAACTTACTTATCCAGTTCTTTGCCTGTGTGCATTGTGCGACCTGATCCCATGTTCTCGTGGTTAACTTGGCCGCGCAGGTGTATGACTGTTTCATCTGCGATATCAATGCGTTAAAACCTGGTAACGTAGGCCGGCACGGCGCCGGCCACGGTATGGAATGTGCGGACTTTATCAGGAGTGCACAAGTCGTCACGCCCATCCTGTGTAATCATCGGCTTGGGCTTGGCGAAAGAATTCTGGCAGGTGTCGAGGCCACTCTTGCCGCGGTTCACTGCAATACCAACCTGGGCATGCTATTACTCATCGCACCTGTCATCAGGGTGTTTGAACAGCTTGTTTCTCCGGAAGATTTCAAGGATACGATCAAACCCACCCTGATGTCGTTGGGGCGGCGGGAGGCACAGGACATCTTTGCGGCCATTCGCCTGGCCAATCCGGGGGGGCTTGGCAAGGTGGATAAATATGACGTAAACTCACCACTGGAAATTGATATATTTTCAGCTATGGATGCCGCGAAGGACCGTGACCTTATTGCCTTGCAATACGCAAACGGTTACCGGGAAGTCGTTAATTTGGGCATAAAATGCTTGCAAAACTATCACAATCGCTGGAATAGTGTAGAATGGGCGGTCGTTGCCTGTTATCTTATGTATATGGCGAGTTTCCCGGATTCCCATGTCCGCAGAAAACACGGAATGGAAATAGCGGAGCAGGTGAGGAAGAATACAGTACTTGTGCGGGAGCGGTTTACGGACTGCGATAATCCGGGGGATGCGAAAGATGTGTTGATGATCTTTGACAGGGAACTCAAAGAATCGGAAATTAATCCGGGCACCTGTGCAGATCTGACGATAGCCAGCCTGTTGTTGTACCGGCTCGGTGTTGGTTGATTCTGGCTGTTGTAGCTGCTGGTGCGGGTGATAGTTGATAGACCTTACGGAGGTTTATTATGTTTAAAATTCTTGACAAACTTACTAGTATATTTAAATCAGAAGAAGGAGGTAATGATATGGCCGTTATTGATAGAGTACTCGTTGGTGAAGCATTGGTGGGAGATGGTAATGAGGTCGCACATATCGACCTGATCATGGGGCCCCGTGGTAGCGCGGCAGAGACCGCGGCCTGCAATGCCCTTACCAACAATAAAGACGGTTTTACATCCCTGTTGGCAGTCGTATCACCAAACCTGGCATGTAAACCTACTACGGTTATGTTCAACAAGGTGACTATCAAGGGCGCAAAGCAAGCCGTGCAGATGTTCGGTCCGGCTCAACGTGCAGTGTCGATGGCGGTCATGGATTGCGTTGAAGATGGCACCATTCCTGCCGATGAAGCCGATGATATTTTTATCTGTGTCGGTGTGTTTATACACTGGTTGGCAGAGGACGATGGCAAAATTCAGGATTACAATTACGAATCCGTGAAGATGTCAATCAAACGTGCTGTTGCTCGTGAACCCAAGGCTTCCGAAGTATTGAGCAAGCGGGGAGACGCGGATCATCCGTTCCAGGCTCACTCATAACAACTATTTGTAACCACTTGTCGTACCATAACCCCGGCGCAAGCCGGGGTTTTTGTTATACACAACGACATAAATAATGCCGCATCATGGTTTGTCATTTGCAAATGTTTATCCGGGCGAAGGCAGGGACCGGAATCCAGTAGACGATAAAACTCCTTATAGGGAATGTTTTTTCGCTGGATTCCTGCATTCGCAGGAATGACGAACAGCAGGAATGACAAACGTGGCGCGATTTATGACGTTACGTATAGAACTGTATTTTCTATACTTTCTGTATCTGGATCAGGTGCTCGGATGTGATCTTTTTGTTGTGTAAAGATGAGGCGAGCAGCGCCCCGTGCACGCCGCAGGCGCTGAGCAGGCGCAAGTCATCCGCGTTACGCACGCCTCCGGCTGCATAGACCTGTTTGTCAGGCAGTTTATCGATCAGGCTACGGATGCGTTCCAGGTCAGGCCCCCTGTTGCTGCCTACCCGTTCCAGGGCCATGATGATCAGCCGTCGCGGCAACAGATCAGGCCGCTCCAGCAGGTCTGTATTGCCCAGAAGACGTCTGCCGGTGTAATCCAGTGATAAGATACTATCCGGATTGCGCGTATAATCGGCGAGTTGATCGACGGCGATTCCGGTTTCCGAGCCCAGTACGTTGCAGACGCGATCCTGGAAGGAACCGGGGTTTCCGCTGCTGAACAGCTCCAGGCCTGAATCTATCCATAAGCTGATTTCGTCGTTGGTCTCCAGTAACCGGGTGATGAGAGTGTGGTTGTTGCCGTTATTTTCAATGGCATTGAGATCCGCGATGTAAAATGTCTTGAATGGGAATACCGACAGGTAGGCGCGGACGACGGCCAGGATATCCGGTACCGGACAAAGTGGCGTGGCCAGGGGCCGGTATGTTTGTCTTTTTCCCTGTCTGGCCGCAACTACCAGGCCGTCTTTCAAATCAATAACGGGTATGATATGCATGTGGAAAATTATACAGGTTGGGATATCGGCGGTGCACATTTAAAGATCGCCAGTCTCGATAAAAACGGGGCCCTGCGTATCCTGGACCAGTTTGCCACTCCATTATGGCAAGGTATCGATATGCTGGAGGATCCGGTCAACCGGGCGGTTGATTCTCTACCACCGGGTAACTGCGTCCATACCCTGACCATGACCGGGGAACTGGCGGACTGCTTTCCCGGGCGCCGGGACGGGGTGATACGGCTGGTGGATTATATATCGGCCCGGCTTGGCCGTAATAACCCCATCTATGTATATGCGGGCAACAAAGGTCTGATTACGCCTGACCGGGTACATGACTGTCATACCGACATCGCCTCAGCCAACTGGCATGCAACTGCGACATTTGTTGCCAAAGACCTGGGCTCGGGAATCCTGGTCGACCTGGGTACTACCACCACCGATATCATTCCTTTCCATGCACACCGGGTTTGCAGCCGCGGCTATACCGACCAGGAACGGCTGAGAACCGGTGAACTGGTGTATACGGGCATAACCAGGACGCCCGTTATGGCAGTCCTTGATCGCGTACCATACAAGGATGCGTGGCAATCAATCGCCGCGGAGTATTTTGCCGGCATGGCGGACGTATACCGTATCACCGGAGACCTGGATGAGCACTGCGATTTAATGCCCGCGGCTGACGGAGGTGAGAAAACCCGCTACCATAGTGTTAAACGCCTGGCGAGAATGCTGGGAGCGGAATATAAGGCGACAGATGCCATTGAGCCCTGGTTGGACGTAGCACACCATATTGCTGAAAAACAATTTGAACGAATCGACCAGGCTTTCAACACCGTTACGGACAGGCTGGGAAAAACCATACGGAACAACATCGTCGCTGCAGGAGCAGGGCGCTTTATTATTGAGAAACTGGCCCGGAAAAATAATTACGGAGTAACCGATTTTGAGGATTTATTACCGTCATCCGACAAGAAATTGCGCTTCGTTAATAATTGTTCCACAGCAGTGGCAGTCGCCGGGTTAACCCGGATATTGCGCCGTTGAGTATTATGACAAATTGTTGGGATATGCGTAATGCGCCTGGTTGAACTGGATTATGCCCGTGACTCTGCGCTGTTGTTCAGCCGTATCGCCGCTGAGCCGTGGAGTATTTTCCTTGACAGCGGATATCCACTGATTGACAGGGGCCGTTACGACATAATGACTGCCCGGCCCTATCGTACCCTCGTCACCTGTGCAGATGAAACACGGATAGCCGACGGGGAATCGGTGCAATTCTCGGGGGAAGACCCGTTTGACCTGGTCAGACGGCAGTTGGGTGAACACCGTATCAATTTCTCCGGGCTCCCGTTTTCCGGCGGGGCGCTGGGGTATTTTTCCTACGACCTTGGACGCCGTATAGAACAGTTGCCGGCCCTGTGCCGGGACGACATCGGTATACCGGATATGGCCATAGGCCTGTATGACTGGGCGCTGATTGTCGATCACCACAGGAGACGAACCTGGTTGATTGCAGCTGAAGAGGCCAGGCTCGGCGTTGAGGACTGGAAGGGTTTGCAGGAGTTGTTCAGCACTGACGATACCCGGGAGATGGCGGGTCATTCGATAGGGTCGCGTATGTTGAATCACACTGGCAAGGAGCAGTACCGCGCCGCTTTTGACCGTATTCAATGCTATATCCACGACGGTGACTGCTACCAGGTCAACCTGGCCCAGCGTTTCAGCGTTGCCGTCACAGGTGATTCATGGAGCATTTACCGGCAGTTGAGAAAATCCAACCCTGCTCCCTATGCCTGCTTTTTCCGGCTCGAGCAGGGCTGCATCCTGAGTTCATCGCCGGAACGGTTCATTTCCGTATCCAATGATCAGGTGGAGACCAAGCCAATAAAGGGTACCATCAGGCGCTCCGATTATGCCTACGAGGACAAAGCCCTGGCAGAACAATTACTGGAGAGTGAAAAGGACCGGGCGGAGAACCTGATGATCGTGGACTTGCTGAGGAATGATATCGGCAAGAACTGCGAGATCGGCAGCGTCATGGTCCCCAGGTTATTCGCCCTGGAAAGTTTTGCCACCGTACATCACCTGGTAAGCACTGTGACCGGCCGCCTGGCTCGGAGCAGACATGCGCTCGAGCTATTACGAGGGGCTTTCCCGGGGGGTTCCATAACGGGCGCGCCCAAACTTCGCGCCATGCAAATCATCGAAGAACTGGAGGACTTTCGCCGTACCGTATATTGCGGCGCCATCGGCTATATCGGGTTTGACGGTAATATGGATACCAATATTGCGATTCGTACCCTGGTACATAAAGATGACAGAATTTACTTCTGGGCAGGCGGGGGAATAGTGGCTGACTCCATGCCTGAAAGTGAATACCGGGAGTGTTTTACCAAGGCTGAGGCTATTATGCGGCTGTTTGAGTAGAGATGTGGGTAGTTAAGGTTGGCGGTAGTCTGGAAACGGCGCCCGGGTTAGGTGACCTGCTGGCGTTGCTGGTTGAATATGGGCA
Source organism: Gammaproteobacteria bacterium (assembly GCA_965116495.1). Taxonomy (GTDB): domain Bacteria; phylum Pseudomonadota; class Gammaproteobacteria; order Eutrophobiales; family Eutrophobiaceae; genus JAAXHV01. Next base: position 3,906,574 of record OZ220696.1, read on the forward strand.
TTCAAGGATCGTTATCGTGCCCGGTGGCGGACGATTTGCCGACCGGGTCCGGTCCGGTCAGGCTGAATTGAACCTGAGTGATGAAGCCGCTCACGTCATGGCCATACTGGCCATGGAACAGTTTGCCGGGGTATTGTGCGGCCTGAATCCGAATTTACACCCGATTGTCCATACAGGCGAAATTGGCGCCATAAACAACAAGGCGGCGATACCCGTCTGGCTTCCCGCTGAACTGCTTACCGGACAACCTGACATCCCGGTGAGCTGGCAGGTGACCTCCGACAGCCTGGCCCTGTGGTTTGCCGGAAAAATCGATGCAGACGCGCTAATACTGGTCAAATCGGCTAGCAACGAGACCCCGGACGCAGGACAACTGGCTGCGTCCGGCTACCTGGATGAATTTTTCCCGAAGATGCTTGCAAAAACAGAAGTGAAGAAAATTGCCTGTGTCTGTATCAATGACCTGGAAATCCTGCAACAGGCCCTGGTCTCTGGCACAATCCCACCTGAAATACGAATTGATACAAAAGGAAACGGAATTTAATTCCGTCCCCGTGCTACGAAGGGATTTAACGCAGGATTTTATTTGTCAGACGAGGAAGACCAACGAAGGATGGCAAAAAAAGACAAGTTAAATTAAGAAGGCCTGGCGCCTGAAGGAGGTTGGAGGCGCCAGGCAATAGCCGAGCTCCTGCTGGGCTTCCCGCTGAAATCGTTTTATTCGGTCTGTTTAGTCGGAGCAGTCTCCGTCAGTCCCAGTTCAATACGCCGCCGGTCTGGTATTCGGTGACGCGTGTTTCAAAAAAGTTCTTTTCCTTGTTCAGGTCCATGAGTTCGCTCATCCAGGGAAAAGGGTTGCTGGCCCCGGAATATTGTTCACTCAAACCAATCTGGGCACAGCGTCGATTGGCGATGAACTTCAGGTACTCCTCAAACATATTGGCATTCAGGCCCAGTACGCCCCGCGGCATGGTGTCGTAGGCGTAGCGGATTTCCAATTCCACTGACTCGCGCAGGATGGCAATGATTTCCTCCTGGAATTCCGTGGTCCACAAGTGTGGGTTTTCGATTTTTATCTGGTTGATAACATCAATGCCGAAGTTCATGTGCATGGATTCATCCCGCAGGATGTATTGAAACTGCTCGGCGCAACCCGTCATTTTATTGCGCCGGCCCATGGACAGGACCTGTACGAAGCCGACGTAGAAGAAGATGCCTTCGAATACGATATAGAAGGCAATCAGGTCTCGTAACAGGCGTTGGTCGGCCGCCGGCGTACCGGTATGGAACGCCGGGTCTCCCAGGCTGTGAGTGAAGCGCATGGCCCAGGACGCTTTGTCGTGTATGGATGGAACTTCACGATACATGTTGAATACTTCAGCCTCATCCAGCCCCAGGGATTCGACACAGTACTGGTAGGCATGGGTATGCAATGCTTCTTCAAAAGCCTGCCGGAGCAGGTATTGGCGGCATTCCGGGTTGGTAATATGACGGTATACCGCGAGCACCAGGTTGTTGGCCACCAGTGAGTCCGCAGAAGCGAAAAACCCCAGGTTACGTTTTATGATGGTCCGTTCATCTTCAGTCAGGCCCTCAGGGTTTTTCCACAGCGCGATGTCCGCAGTCATGTTGATTTCCTGGGGCATCCAGTGGTTGGCGCATGCGTCCAGGTATTTCTGCCAGGCCCATTTGTATTTGAACGGCACCAGTTGATTCAGGTCGGCGCGGCAGTTGATCATCTGTTTGTCATCGACACTGATCCTGCCGGCGCCGAATTCAACTTCCTCCAGGCCGGTAATTCCGCCTTGATCCTGCCCGTTCGCAATGATCAGGTCCGGGCCGGATTGTGCAGCGCTGTCCGGTGCGCCCATTTCGGACTCTATGGCCGGCCGGAGCGGAAAGCTGTTTTCACTCTTCTCTTGTTTGATACAGGCAATAGGATCATCCCAACTGGTCAGCATAATTTTCACCCGTCATCATGATGGTTTACGTTTCCGACATGTATATAACCTGCCGGGAGCTTTGCAGAGACCTGTCCCAGGCACTTGTCCAATGGTTACTGGCATGACTCACACTCCGTGTCATCCAGCGTACATATGTTGGTATCTTCCTGCTCGGAGGCTACGCGCTCGACCGCAGCAAGCTTGTTTTCCCGGCCACCGCTCAGGGTGCTTTTCTCTACGTGCGTTGCGCCCAGGCTGCGCAGGTAGTAAGTTGTCTTGAGTCCGCGTATCCAGGCCAGTTTGTACAGGTTATCCATTTTTTTACCGTCCGGCGCGGACATGTACAAATTCAGTGACTGTGCCTGATCGATCCATTTCTGCCGGCGTGACGCGCATTCCACCAACCAGCGCGGGTCTACCTCAAAAGCGGTCGAATAAAGCATTTTCAAATCATCCGGTATGCGGTCTATCTGCTGCACGCTGCCGTCAAAATACTTGAGATCGCTGACCATGACGTCATCCCAGAGGCCGCGCTCCTTGAGATCGTTCACCATGTAAGGATTGACTACGGTGAACTCGCCGGACAGGTTCGATTTGACGAACAGGTTCTGGTAGGTGGGCTCGATGGATTGCGCGACACCACAAATGTTGGAAATGGTTGCAGTGGGTGCAATGGCCATGCAATTGGAATTACGCATACCCGTTTTTTTCACGCGTTTGCGTAACCCGGCCCAGTCCAGGTTCTGCGACTTGTCCATATCCAGTAAACCGTCGCGGTTTTTTTCAAGTATGTCGATGGAATCAATCGGTAAAATTCCCTTGCTCCAGAGTGAACCCTTGAAACTGGTATAAGTGCCGCGCTCTTCGGCCAGGTCGGTTGATGCCTTGATGGCGCAGTAACTGACCATCTCCATACTGCTGTCGGCGAACTCAATGGCTTCCCTGGACGCGTAGGGCAGGCGCAGTTTGTACAGTGCATCCTGAAACCCCATGATCCCCATACCTACCGGACGATGTTTCAGGTTGGAGCGGCGCGCCTGCGGCACACTGTAATAGTTGTAGTCGATTACGTTATCCAGCATACGCATGGCGACGTTGACGGTGCGCTCCAGTTTTTCCTGGTCGAGCCCGTTTTCCGTCACATGCTGCGCCAGGTTGACGGAACCCAGGTTGCAGACGGCAATCTCGTCATCCGAGGTGTTCAGCGTGATCTCGGTACACAGGTTGGATGAATGCACAACGCCGGTATGCTGTTGTGGTGAGCGCAGGTTGCAGGGATCCTTGAACGTGAGCCAGGGATGGCCGGTTTCGTACAGCATTGAAAGCAGCTTGCGCCACAGGTCAAGCGCCTTGAGGGTCTTGTGAAGTTTAAGCTCGCCGTCAGCAGCCATTTGCTCATATTCCACGTAGCGCCGATTAAATTCCCGCCCATACAGGTCATGTAAATCCTCGGTATCGTCCGGTGAGAACAGGGTCCAGTCGCCGCCTTCGCTGACCCGCTGCATGAACAGGTCGGGTATCCAGTTGGCGGTATTCATGTCATGGGTGCGGCGCCGGTCATCACCGGTATTTTTACGCAGTTCCAGGAACTCCTCGATATCGAGATGCCAGGTCTCCAGGTATGCGCACATGGCGCCCTTTCTTTTCCCACCTTGGTTAACTGCTACGGCGGTGTCGTTGGCAACCTTGAGAAAGGGCACGACACCCTGGGATTTCCCGTTGGTTCCTTTAATATGCGCGCCCATTGAGCGCACCCGGCTCCAGTCATTGCCCAGGCCGCCGGCAAATTTGGATAACAGGGCGTCATCCTTGATCGCGCTGAAGATACCGTCCAGGTTGTCAGGTACCGTGCTCAGGTAGCAACTGGAAAGCTGCGGCCGGCACGTTCCTGAATTAAACAGGGTAGGGGTGGAACTCATGAAGTCAAAGGAAGACAGCAGTTCATAAAACTCGATCGTCTTGCTTTCCCGGTCCAGTTCGTTAATAGCCAGGCCCATCGCCACCCGCATGAAGAAAACCTGCGGCAGTTCGATACGGACCTGCTCATCGGTATGGATGAAGTAGCGGTCATACAGGGTTTGCAGGCCCAGGTAGGTGAATAAGTGGTCGCGCTCGGGTTTCAATGCCTTACCCAGGCGGTCCAGGTCGTATTTCACCAGTTCATGGCCCAGTAAATCCAGGGAAGAAGCCGCTTCAACATACTTGCGGAAATACAGTGGGTATTGTTCCGCCATCTGCGCCTGGGTCGCCTCCACGTCGCCCTGGTTGACATAGCTCAGGGCTTCCCTGCGTAAGCCGTCCAGCAACAGGCGGGCGGCGACATACGAGTAATTCGGTTCTTTCTCGATCAGCGCCCGGGCGCTCATGACCAATGCGGGATTCACGTCAGCCTCATTGACCCCGTCGAATATATTACGCAGTGTGTCGTCAATAATCAGACTGCCGTCGACGTGTTCCAGGCCGCTACAGGCCTCGTTAACGACCGCGACCAGACGCTCCTTGTCCAGTTTTTTTAACGTACCATTCCTGGTTTTTACATTAATACCGTCCGTTGCATCGATTTGTTCGACGTCCGTCTCCTTTTCTTTTTCAACGCGGGCCCGGGCCCGTTCTTCCCTGTAGATCACGTACGCGCGCGCAACCTTCTGCTCGCCGGCGCGCATCAATGCCAGTTCGACCTGGTCCTGGATATCTTCAATATGCACGGTGCCGCCGCTGGACAGCCGGCGCGTCACGCCCCTGACCACCTGTTCGGCAAGCTCCTCTACTTTTTCGTGGACACGGGTTGATGCTGCGGCTGTTCCCCCTTCCACATCCAGGAACGCCTTGGTGATCGCTACACTGATCTTGGATGCGTCAAAGGCAGTCACTTTGCCGTTGCGGCGGATAACGTTGTATTCGCCGGGCTGGTAGGTGTTTAATACACCGGTATATTCGGGATTGAGCTGCTCGCCGTTCTGTCTGGCAGGCTCGTTGCCGGTGTGAATCCTGTCGGCACTTATGTCAACTACGGACTCCGCCACAACGGATTTTTCGCTTTGCATAGGCCCTATCCGCGCATCTTATTCTTGTTGAGTGCCGTTCGCGGGACTGGTCAGGAATCCGAAAACGGGATGAAGTTTGTTACGTAAGGCTCATTATTACACCACCATATTGTGTGGTCAAGTATTATTTTACTACAATATCTTGTGGATTTTGTTGTGGTTTAGCGTTGAATTTCGTGTGGATAAGCTGAGTAAAAAGAAGGAGGTCAAAACAAATGTCGACACAAAAAGCAAAAATACGGGCGGATGTGGCGGTACTGGGATCCGGTCCCGGCGGCTACACGGCGGCATTCCGCGCCGCGGACCTGGGCATGAAGACCGTTCTGGTCGAGCGCTATCCCAGCCTGGGTGGCGTATGCCTGAACGTCGGCTGTATCCCCTCCAAAGCCCTACTGCATGTCGCCAGGGTGATCAGTGATGCCAGGGAGGCAGCCGCATACGGGATTGAGTTCGGCGGACCGGATATAGATCGGACCAGGCTGCTGCGCTGGAAGGACAAGGTATTATCCCGGCTCACCACCGGCCTGAAAGGGTTGGCAGGAAAAAGAAAAGTTGCGCTGATCCAGGGTACGGGCCAGTTTGCCTCGCCCAACCGGATTACCGTAGACACCGGGGACGGAACACAGGATGTGGAATTCGACAAAGCCATTATTGCCGTCGGGTCCCGATCGATAAGCCTGCCGGACTGCCCGGATGATCCCCGTGTGATGGATTCAACCGACGCCCTGGCTTTGCCGGATATACCGTCAAGGCTACTCATCATCGGCGGCGGGATCATCGGCCTGGAAATGGCTACGGTATACCACGAATTAGGCAGTAGGGTTACCGTGGTGGAACTGCTGGATAACCTGATGACGGGGGCCGACCCCGACCTGGTGAAACCCCTGCATAAACGCATAACCGGGCAATACGAGAATATTTACACGGGCACCCGCGTGACCGGGATCAAGCCCTCCGAAAAAGGTTTGACGGTGGGCTTTTCCGGCTCCAGGGCGCCATCCGGGGACACCTTTGACCGGGTCCTGGTGGCGGTGGGCCGGCAGCCTGGCGGTAAACATATCGGCGCCGCTAACGCCGGTATCAATGTCGATGAGCGGGGATTTATCCCGGTGGACAAACAGCAGCGTACCAACGTTGCCAATATCTTCGCCGTGGGTGACGTGGTCGGTGAACCCATGCTGGCCCACAAGGCCAGCCACGAGGGGAAGGTGGCCGCGCAGGTCGCCGCCGGGTTGAACAGCGCATTCGACGCCAGGGTTATCCCCTCGGTGGCCTATACGGACCCGGAGGTGGCCTGGATCGGCATCACGGAAGCGGAGGCGGAGCAGCAGGGGCTCAATTACGGAAAGGGCGCGTTTCCCTGGGCGGCCAGCGGGCGTTCCCTGAGCCTGGGACGCAACGAGGGGTTGACCAAACTGCTGTTCGATGAACAGACCCGGCAGGTCATCGGCGCTGGCATCGTCGGTCCCAACGCCGGTGACCTGATCGCGGAAGTAGCCCTGGCCATAGAGATGGATTGCACTGCCGAAGACATCGGCCTGACCATCCATCCCCATCCCACCTTGTCGGAAACCGTCGCCTTCGCCGCCGACATGTACGAGGGGACCATTACGGATTTGTATGTGGGGGGTAAAGGGGATTAGCAATTACGAATTGGGAATTCGTCCCTCACAAGCAAGGTCAAAGCTACGGCCGGTATGTCTCTGCAATTGTAAATTGTCAGGCGGGTCAATATACTTGCCGTGTAACAAGACTTAACAACCACTCAGAGGATGTCACGTCATGCCAGCCACAACCGGAATTTACCGGTCGGATCGAATTTCCGAATCTATCGGATCTTTGCGCATCATCCTGTTATTGGCAGCATCGCTGCTGCTAGCCGCAGGTTGTACTACCACCCAGGATTTTTCCACCATATCGGCCCTGGAATCCCAGGATGAAGGAATAGAAATCGTATTAATGCCGTTGGACGTGGAGTTATCCGTCCTGACCATGGGCGGCATTCTGGAGCCCCGCGCCGACTGGACCAGGGATGCAAAACAACACATATTGACTGCACTGGAGACGGAACAACAGACGCGCGGTTCCAGGATGCTGCATTATGAACAGCCCGATGGCAATGATCCCCTGGCCGAGCGCTTGGTGGAACTGGAGCGTTTACACGGCGCCGTGGGACTGGCAATACAAAAGCATCAATATGAAGGGATGAAGTTGCCCACAAAAAATGGTGCACTCGATTGGACCCTGGGGCCGGAAGTAACGACACTCGCACAAAAATACAATGCTGATTACGCCCTGTTTATACGAGTCAGGAACAGTTACAGCAGCGCCGGCCGTGTTCTGGCGAGACTGGCCGCCGCAGCGCTCGGCGTTTATATGCAAGGTGGCGAACAACAAGGGTTTGCTTCCCTGGTTGACCTGCGTAGCGGTGATATTGTCTGGTTCAATCGTTTAATCAGTATAGTTGGTGATTTGCGTACGGAAGAACCCGCGGCAAAGACAGTCTCACTGTTGCTGGAAGGTTTACCGCAATAAACATCGTGTTGGAGGGGATGCGGAGCATGTTTCGTAATAGCCTAGTCCTGTGTTGCATGTTGCTGGCCGGCCTCAGCGCGGCTGCTACGGAATTCCAGCCCTTGGACACGAAAGTCAGTCCCGGACATGTACCTGATGCAGCGGGTATTGAGGCCGGTTTATGGATGCGGGTTGAGCAGCACGAAACGGATGTCAGAAACTCACCTCGGCGTATTCGCGACGACGCGATCAACCAGTATCTCTATGGTATTGTTTGTCGGTTATCTCCAGATTACTGCGAAGATATACGTTTGTACATCACCCGTGTGCCTTACTTCAATGCCACTATGGCGCCGAACGGATTGATGACGATTTGGTCCGGCTTGTTACTGAGAGTCCACAATGAGGCGCAGCTTGCCGCCATTCTGGGCCATGAGTTGGGTCATTATTTGCGCCAGCACGGTCTTGAAGACTTCAAGGATGCAAAGCTCAAATCCAACATAGGGGCATTGCTTGCCCTGGGCTTTGGATTTGCCACTATTACAGATATCTGGAATGCAGATATTTATTCTGATAGTAATAATATTGGACAATACATTTTGCTCGCGAGTCGGTATGCACATAGCCGATCCGCCGAGCGAGAAGCAGATCAATTTGGCATACAGTTGATGTCTGAAGCTGGTTACGATCCGTTCGAGGCTGCCAGGGTCTGGAAAAATATCATTGATGAGGAAGAAGCGGCAAAACATGGCAAACTTCATGGCTCACTTTTCTTTGCGACACATCCGGCGCCCAGCGACCGCTTGATAACCCTGGATGCTTATGCTCGCATATTGACGTCAGGCGCAACGGAGCACGGAGAAGTGGCAACCGACAGGTTCATGCAGTATATGGCGCCGTACTGGAGGACATTGTTGGAGGATGAATTGCGTTTGAACCAACCGGGGAAAACGAAATACATCCTCGACAATTTAATCGATAACAATGTTGTGCCCGGGATCGTACATTTTTACAAAGGGGAGTTGTATAGACAGAGAAAGGAAACAGGCGACACCGACCTGGCGCGCCAACATTACCGGCAGGCGTTACAGGCCGATTATTTTCTTCCCGAAACCTACCGTTCGCTGGGCTTGTTGCACCTGAAGGAAAAACGCATGCCGGAGGCCAGGGAGAACCTGAAGCGGTACCTTGCGGCATCTCCTGACGCGGAAGACCGGGAAATGATTGAATACTACCTGACAATGGGGCAATAACACATGAACAGACTGCTCATTCTTGCCGGCGTCCTTCTGTTGAGCGCCTGTAACCAGTACACATTGGTTCAACCCGGGCTTGTTGAGGTACAACAGATTGGGGTGTCTCCAACCAAACCCTGGAATGCAGCGCCTCCCGCGGATCGTATGGGGGGTTACCCGACCTGGACAACTGACGGAGTTATCCTGAATTCTGTGACATTTTTCCCGGCGATAAAAAACGGGAAACCCCTGTTCAAATCAAGGCGTGATGATCCGTATCCGGCTTTTACTACTGATTTGTTGCCGAATGAGATAGTGGAAATCGTCGAATCCTCCATCGCGAAAGAACTTGGGGCCACGATTTCCGGGAGCAGCGGATTAAAGCCGTTGACGATTGACGGCAACCCGGGCTTTCAGTCAAGCTTTGATTTCATCGCCGGCGACGTTCCCCGGCGCGCTTTCGTTGCCGGCGCGGTAAAAGGGGAGGCATTGTACCTGATGCTTTACCAGGCAACAGATCTCTATTACTACGATAAATACCTGGAAGATGTCATGTCCATGGCTGCGGGGATGAGGTTGAATTAAGAGATTTTGACAAGTGCCATTGCCTCATCGTGGTCAGTATCCACGGATGGTGAGAATTCATCCCTGAGTCGGTTTAAACAAATCTGAAAAATTTTCTGTTCAATGCGTCCGGTTCGTTTTGCTTTCAGCAGGACATGGCGAATTTCGTACCAGAAAATGTACGGCACGATAATATCCTCGCTATCCGGTCGTTCCATTATTATCCGAGCGGAATCACTATGTTCCTCATCGCGTAATAACTGGGCTATCATCACCGAAGCGTCAATTACTATAGCCATCAGCGCCGCCCTTCCTCTTTCCAACGTCGAATCTCTTCTTGAGTCACCGGTTTCATGGATGTCTTCAGTTCGCTTGAAGCTGTGAGGGCTCTTCTCAGGATAAAGGCGCGGAAAGTTGTATATTCATCACTGAATTCGGATTGATTGATGCGCGTGTACCTCCAGATATCACCAGTGGTTTTACTTACACGCTTGCACCAATCCCGCGCCGCGGCGTCTTTCTCCCCGGTTCCTTCCCATACCCGGCCTTTGGTTTCGATAATCCAGTTTACCTCACCATCCCGGGTTTTCTGTACTGCCACCCAATCGGGATGGTTTTCCCCGAGCCAGGTCCTGCAATTACGAGTAATGGGCCGCCCGCGTGGCCAACGATTTTACGTTGGGCGCTATTCAGGTCCGGGTAGTGCTTTTTTATATCAGACGCTATCGTCACAGCAGACCCTCCTTGCGGAAGCTGAAGACTTCTTGCGCTGATATTATCAGGTGGTCCAGGACTCGTAATTGAATAGTCTCGGCAGCCAGTACGATAGCCCGAGTGAGGATTTTGTCATGTTCACTTGGTTGCACTCGGCCATTAGGGTGATTGTGTGCCAACACGATTGCTGCAGCTCCTCTCCTCATTGACGCCTCTACTACTCGGCGTGGATAAACTACCGCCCGGTCTACAGTTCCTTGATACATACCAGCTTGTCCCGGTGCAGGGAAAGAAACGCCTCGGCATCCTGCAACTGCGCCAGGTGTGAATGCCGTTCCAGGTCAAGGTACAATGAACCCGGCCAGGATGCCATCACAGACTTCGCCAGCGTAGTCTTCCCCACCTGCCTGGGCCCGAGAATGGCCACGGCAGGGAAATGCGCCAGGTCGTCGATAACGGTCTGTCTGGTTTCCCGTTCGATAAACATGTGCTAATTATAAATCACATTTTCAATTAGCACACAATGCAAGTTAGATTGGTGAATCTAAACCTCCTGTCCTGGTAGTGACATAGCCCGTCAGAAGCGCTTGCGCAGGGTCACGCCGTAGGTACGGGTCTCGCGCAGGTAGGAGGCGAGCTTTCCGTTCTGCAGTGGCACGTCGAACACGGGGCCAAACCAATCCTCATCCAGCAGGTTGCGCGCCCAGAAGGAGACATCCAGGTCTAACGGCGTCAACACCAGCCCGGCGCGGGCATTGAGCAGGCCGAAACCGTCCTGCACCTTGATAGGGTCGGCATTCCCATCCATCACGATGTCGCTCCGGTGGTTATAATCCGCATGGACATAGCCGCTCAGGTTGTCGCTGAATGAACGGGACAGGGTCGCGGACAGCAGCACGGTGTGTTCCGGGTTGCCGGCCAGGCGGTCGCCGGTACGATCACAGAAGGCATCGCCCGGGCTGGTCCTGCCCGGATCCGGCGTGCCGGTCAGGAACGGCGCCGCCACCCAGCAGTTGGCCATCTCGAACTTATCGTACTCGGCCTCGTTATAGATATATGCCGCACTCAACCTCAGGCCGTCGAGCGGCGCCCAGGCTACTTCCAACTCGCCACCTTTGGCCTCCAGTTCGCCCGCATTGCGCAGGTTGAAGCCGGCGCCGGTGAACGAGTTGCTCTGGAAGTCCTCCACCGTCGTGTAGTGCAGCGCCAGGTTCACGCGCAGGTTCTGTTCCGGCAGGACCAGCTTCAGGCCGGCCTCGAACGAGTCCGACTTCTCGGCGCCGAACACCTGGCTGAACGCTGCGGGGATGCGGTCGGTATTGGTGCCGCCGGACTTGAATCCGGTGGCATACCCGGCGTACAGCAGCAGGTCATTGTGCGGTGTCCAGCTCAGCTTGACGTTCCAGGTAACCTGGTCGTCCTTGAGGGTCTCATCCACATCCGGGCGTGGCGCAAACACCGGCTGCAGGTAAAAACCCCAGCCCGGATACACCAGCGGCGCCAGCAATGACAGGTCCAGAGGCGCCAGGCCCTGGCTCGCCAGGAACAGGTTGGTGCCGATGGCCGTAAAGTCCGGCGGCGGACCGAAGTTGCCCTGAGTAAATGTGCCGTTCAGTTTTTTCTTCTCATCGGTATAGCGCAACCCGCCAGATACGGTCCACTGGTCATGCAACTGGACATCAACCTGGCTGAACAGCGCCCAGGCCTCATGGTCCTGCAGCATCACGTCCAGCGACCTGGCCCCGGGCAGAACAGCCGGACCGGTCATGGGGATAAACCCGCCGGTCAGCGCAGACAGGGCGTTGATGGTGCTGATCAAGGTGCCCAGTTGCGGATTACCGCCGAGAGCGAATGCTTCAAAATCCCCACCCAGCGTCGTCGTGGTCCAACTATTCAGATTCTGGTTGAAATAATACGCCCCGGCCAGGTAATCTACCCGGCCCCGACTCCCCGACAGCCGCAACTCCTGGGAAAACATCTCCGACTCCCCGCGGTTATAGCGGTCCGCTATGTCCGCCGCATTGAAATCCACATCCGCATCGTCCGTCGTGTTGAACGTACGGTACGCGCTGATCGCCGTCAACGTGTCCCTGGCGCCGAGGTCCCAGTTCAGCTCCGCAGACACGCCACTGTCCTCGTTCCGCGACACCGGCAACCGGTTCATATGCACCACGTAGTTGGTGAATTGATCTTCGTTCACCAGCGGAATGCCCAGGCTCGCCAGCAGCGCGTCGGAACCGGGCCGGCCGTCGAACGAGAAATAATTGTTGCGGAACGTGGCCGCGGCGCAGCAGACCTCGTCGATCTCGGAATAGTCCAGTATGACCCGCAGCGACACATCCTCCGTGGGCGTGTACAGCAGTTGCGCCCGCCCGCCGTAGCGATCCCGGTCATTGAGCAGGTTCCCGCCCTCACCAAGCGCATCGACAAACCCGTCCCGGCTGGTCATGAACCCCGTCAACCGCACCGCCAGCACGTCCTCCACCAGGGAACCGCCGAAGGCGCCATTGGCGCTGAACAGGTCCAGGTTGCCGTAGCTCAGATCCAGGTAGCCGTCCGTCTCATGGGACGGCGCCACCGTGTTCAGCAACACCGCCCCGGCGGACGAGTTGCGCCCGAACAGCGTGCCCTGCGGGCCGCGCAACACTTCCACCCGCTCCATGTCCGCCAGTTCGTTGATCAGCGCACTCTGGCGCGCCCGGTAGACGCCGTCGACATACAGGCCGACCGAGGATTCGAGCCCGAAATTCTGGGAACTGGTGCCGATGCCGCGGATGTTGAAGTTCGCGGTGGTGGCGGTCTGGCTCTGTCCGACATGAAGTGCCGGTGCGTTCTGCTGCAGGTCGAACGCGTCGGTAATCCCGTGTTCGATGAGTTGCTCGCCGGACAGGGCGGTGACGGCGACCGGGATGTCCTGGATGTTCTGCGCCCGTTTCTGCGCGGTGACGATGATCTCTTCAAGCAGGCCCTGTTCCTGGGCATACGGCGCCAGCATTACCGGGCAGAGTGATATAGTCAATATTACGGCCGGCACCGCTCGTTGCCTGGTTCTGAACGACATGAGTCTCCCCCACATGATCACCTATCCCCCTGAATAAAAGTATATCGTGAGAGGCTTGTCAAGACATATTATTTGCGGCCCGAAACCGGCGGCGCCGAACCTATATACAAAAGTATTGACAAGTTCCGTAAAAGGCACAGCATTCCATACCTGAGCAGGGATTACAAATCCTGCCCGCGCAGCGGTACGACGCGATGGTTTACTGTTCGCAGCACCTGCCAACATCAGGAAAATAACATGCAGCAACAAACAAACGACCCTCAAGACCGCAGCGCCCGTCCCGCGTGGTTCGGTTATGCCCAATTGGGTATTATTTTCATCCTGGTTGTAATTGCCTTGTACTTTGCCCGGGCGCCGGGTCGCGTCACCCTTGACACGGTGGCCGGTGAGGATGTGGACGCTGCCAAACCGGTCGTCAATGTAATCCGGCCCGAGCCCACCGAGCAGGCGCTGACGGTGAAGCTGACCGGCGCAGTCAGGGCATACAACCAGGTGGCTGTACGTTCCGAAGTAGCGGGACGCGCAGTCTGGGTAGCTCCCGAATTTGCCAACGGCGGGTCCATTGTAGCGAACGAGACGTTCGTCAGGATTGACCCGGTACGCTACGAGCTCCAGGTGGAAGCGGCGGAAATGGCCGTCAGGGAAGCGGAAGCGCGGCTGTCCGCACAAAATTCCCGGAGCGCGGAGGCAAGACTTGGGGCAGCCCGGGCTGAACTGAAGCTTGCGCAACTTGACCTCGAGCGCACCCAGCATATTCTCAGAAAATTCAATCCCGGCGCCTGGCGTCGGCAGGGCGGGAAGCTGTCGGGGCGGAAGTCAGGATAGTCGATGATGCGGGAGTTGAATTACCCGGCGGTGAGACAGGAGAAATCCTGGTCAAGAGCGAGTCGGTCATAACCGCTTACTGGAACAACCCGGAGGAAACCGCAAGCGCAATCAGGGACGGATGGTTCCATACCGGCGACCTGGGATACCTCGATGATGAGCGTTACTTGTTTGTCGTCGACAGGAAAAAGGATATAGTGGTCAGCGGTGGTATGAACGTCTATTCCAAGGAGATTGAGAGTGTGCTGTACCGCCACCCGGCAATACTTGAAGCGGCTGTGCTTGGCCTGCCGGACGAGGAGTGGGGAGAGATTGTAACAGCCGTGATTGCATTGAAACCCGGGCAGGAGGTAAGCGGGGGGGATCTGGTTGAACTCTGCAAGGCGTCGCTGGCCGGTTACAAGAAACCCAGGAAAGTCTTTTTCCTGGACGAATTGCCGAAAAACCCGAGTGGGAAAATCCTGAAGCGGGTACTGCGGGATAACCTGGCAAATATTGTTATACATAGCGACATAAATAATGCCGCATCATAGTTCGTCATTCCCGCTCAGGCGGGAATCCAGTAAGCAAACATTCCTTTGCATTAGCGCAGATCATGGCGGGCGAGCTATCGCAGGATAGCGTAGTCAGGGAAATATGCGCCAGGATAAAACTGCCGGAAAAGTGCGATGAGTAACAGCTATACGGCGCCGCTGGACGATACGTTATTTATTCTCCAGCATGTTATCCGTTGGGAAACATTGTTCGATCTGCCGGCCTACCGGCACGCCGACAGCGACCTGGCCAGGGTGGTGTTGACGGAAGGCGCAAAATTCTGCGAGCAGGTGCTGGGACCCATTAACGCCGTTGGTGACGAACAGGGGAGTATGATACAGGATGGCAAGGTCAAGACTCCCAACGGGTACAGGGAAGCCTACAAGTCGTTCACGGCGGCAGGCTGGCCGGGTCTGGACATGCCGGAAGAATTCGGCGGACAGCAACTGCCGCTGACCGTACAGGTTGCATTTGCGGAAATGCTCAACGGCGCTTGCCTGTCGTTTGCCATGCTGCCCCTGATGCTGCGCGCCGCCTCCAGGCTGCTGATCGACCATGCCGGTGAGGAATTAAAGCAGCAGGTAGTTCCCAGACTGATCAAGGGCGAGTGGGGAGCAACAATCTGCATATCGGAAGCACAGGCCGGTTCAGACGTCGGCCGCATAAAAACCATGGCCGAAATTCAGGCCGACGGCAGCTACCGGTTAACCGGCACCAAGGTCTTTATCACCTATGCCGACCACGACCTCACCGGGCAGATAATCCACCTGGTGCTGGCCAGGACACCAGGCGCTCCGGCCGGGACCCGGGGAATCAGCCTGTTCCTGGTGCCCAAACTGATGTTCGACGGCGGGCAGGCCAACGGGGTGCGGGTCGAGCGGCTGGAAAAGAAAATGGGCCTGAAGGCCTCGCCCACCTGCGTGATGCGTCTGGAACGCGCGACCGGTTACCGCATCGGTGAAGAAAACAGGGGTCTGAACGCCATGTTCACCATGGTCAACCTGATGCGCCTGGAAGTGTCAGTTCAAGGCCCGGCAATTGGCGCCGCAGCCACGGCAAAGGCGTTGAAATATGCCGCTGAGCGACCCCAGGGCGGCGCGCCGGACGCCGGGGCAGTGAGTATCATCGAACACGCGGATGTGAAACGCATGCTGCTGCTCATGCACTGCAGGACCATGGCGATGCGCACCCTGGTATTTGAAGCGGCAAGCAATCTTGACCTCGCCCGCCACGGGGGAGATGAAGACAGTAGACAGCAAGCGCTGCAGCTGGCCGAATTTTTATTGCCGGTGTGCAAGGCCTGCGGTTCCGAAACCGGCTTCGACGTGGCCAGCCTGGCCGTGCAGGTATTCGGCGGGCATGGCTATATCACTGAGTCGGGCGTTGAGCAGTATGTCAGGGATGTGCGGGTGGCAGCGATCTATGAAGGCACGAACGGCATCCAAGCGCTGGACCTGGTGACCCGTAAGCTGCTATGGGATCAGGGCGCCAGGTTCCAGGTGCTGACAGGAAAAATTGCGGCGACACTGGCTGACACCGACGCTGTGGAGCCGGTTGAACAGATTTACCTGGCGACGCAGACAGGACTGGCCGTGCTGGAACGTACCACAAGGCATGTTTTGCAAATGGCGTCGGATCAGCGATGGCCCGACGTAGAATTTATCGCAAAGGATTATTGCCTGCTCACGGGTCTTGTCGCCGGCGCATGGATGTGGTTGCGAATCGCCCATGCGACCGGTAGATATGACCGGGACAAGCTGTTAAACAATATCAACTGCGCCAGGTTTTACGCCGAATACCTGATGCCGGAGATGCATACCCTGGCGCATCGCATAAATATCAGTTTTTCGGAGATGGAGGGATAAAACCGATCGATCAGGTCAGTTTCATGATCGCAACTGCAAGGCCGGCAATTCCCAGCATCCACTTAATCAATCTTACTTCCATGTTTGCCAGGTCCAGTTTTGTTGCTACATGTTCGGATCGGGCCACATCGTTGGCTGCCGCAGCGGCCAGTTCTTCGTTTACACCTGCTTCCATTAACGCATTATAAAGTGAGATACAACTCATTTGATTTCTCCATATGTCTTTATCATTTGCCCAGTAGTACGCCACCGGAAAAATGATATCGTTATAGTCCTTATATCCCTTGCTTCAGGTACCTAATTATAGCATGGCAACCCCTGGTTGAGTCAGGGTTCCGAAAATACTCCATCAATCCCGGCTGAACACGAATTTATCCTTTTCCCGCCGCACCGGCGGTTTGATCTTCGGACGCCCTTTCTGCAGTTTGCCAAGGGCATAGCCCTGTACCTTGGCGGCTTTGGCTATGATGGTGAACTTCATCAGCCAGCCGCCAGCCGTCGCCAGGATGCAGGCCAGTAACGCCAGCGGGTCGAGCAGGGCCGGCTGGACAATGACCGTGACCAGCAACAACAACGGCAGGGCGTTGCCCAGGATGACTTGCGGTCTGTCGATACCGTCCAGGATCTTCAGCGCGGCCGGGGGAGCGTTGTCGGCCGCCAGCCGTTGCCGGTAATTACGCCAGCTCACCAAGCGCCAGCCCAGCAGTCCCATCAGCAGGTACAGGAGCCATCCCTGTGCGGCATTGGAAACGATGAGCAGGATGGACAGGATGGCCGCGCCCTCTGCCAGCCCGGTACTGATGATCAGCGGCACCACCGCCGGCTCGCGCCAGGCCGGGATACCCTTGCTGGCCTTGAGGATCCTGCCCTGGCAGTAAAGGAACAGGAAACCCAGCAACCCTGCCGCGGCAAGCAGGCTGGGGGCCTGCATGAGTACGCCGGTAAACGTGGCGGCAAACAGCAGTACGGAGACGGACGCCTCCCGGGTCATCCAGGACGTCTGGGGATGAAAAAATACGTGCAGGAAACGCCACGGGCGGCCGATCTCCAGCCATACCAGGAACAGTCCCAGGCCCACGAACACCAGGGAAGCCAGACCTATGACCAGGTTCGGCGTGCCGGGCCAGGAAGCGATGGCCGCCATGAGTATCAGAGCGCCGCCGCTGCCGCCGAACATGAAATTCCCCGCCGCGCGCCAGTCCCACTGGGTCTGCAGAGTATTGCCGAACGTGTTGCTCATTCCTGCATGTCCCCCTGCATGTCTTCCGGCGCTTCCTTGTCCCAGAGGTAGTAGAAACCGGGCTCGGTGCCCAGTTCCGCGTGCATCTGGAACCA
Organism: Gammaproteobacteria bacterium; assembly: GCA_965116495.1. GTDB lineage: Bacteria > Pseudomonadota > Gammaproteobacteria > Eutrophobiales > Eutrophobiaceae > JAAXHV01. The sequence goes on from OZ220696.1 coordinate 3,924,208, forward strand.
GGTGTTCTCCGCCAGCAGTTCCGAGACGTTGCTGTCCTCATCTTCTATATCGCCGAAGCTCAGGGCATCGGCGATACAGGAATTCACACAACCCGGTGTGGCTTCGGGATCGATACCGGGGGTGAGGCCTTTTTCCACACCGGCATCCACCCGGTCGGAACAGAATGTGCATTTCTGCGCCACGCCCATGGTGCGTTCATCGAATTGAATCGCTTCGGTCTCGGTGGGGATATCGCCGTAGGCGAATTCCGGTTTATCCACCTTATAGCGGGCCTGGTAGGGGCAGGCCACGGTGCAGTAACTGCAGCCGATGCACAGGTCGTAATCGATGGTGACGATGCCATCCTCCCGTTGCGCCGTGGCGGTACTGGGGCAGACGTGCATGCAGGGCGGGTCCGCGCAATGCTGGCAGCCCACCGGCATGAACAGGCGTTGCACGTCGGGAAATTCGCCCCATTCGACGTCCAGCACCTTGCGCCATTGCACGCCCGGCGGGGTGGCGTTGGTGTGTTTGCAGGCGGCGGTGCAGGTCTGGCAGCCGACGCAGCGGTTAAGATCCGCAATCATGACATAGCGCGTCATAGTCCAGCTCCCACAACCGCCATACCGGCAAAAGCCGGTATCCAGTTAGTTGGCAAAATACAATCAATCATAGTCCTGCTCCTATCCGGGTTACATACACCTTGGTGCCGTCGATACTGGAACCGCCCCCATCCAGCGAGTCCACGTTCATGGGGACCAGGGCATTCAGCCCCGGCCGTTTCAGGTCTTTGGCAAACGGCATCTTCCACTGGCCGAACTGGGCTATCATCACCACCACGTCGGGCCGTACCCCCTGGCGCAGGCGGGCATACCCGCGGGTGGAATTTACCGGCGAGGTGACCTCGATGAGGTCGCCTTCCTCGATACCCATTTCCCTGGCCCTGCCGGCATTCATGACGACACCGTCGTGGCCGTAGACGTTGTCCGCCACTTCCTTTATCAGTTGGATGCCGACGTTACCGCCCCAGGCGTATTGCATGCTGCGCCCGGTCAACAGCCAGAACGGGTAGTCCGACGCCTTGACGTCGTGGTTGCGTTCGATGATCTCGTCCCAGAGTTTGTTCAGGTCCTTGGATTCGGGCAGGGGTTCGTATTCTTCCAGTTGCTTGTCCCACCAGTGCACCCCGGTCTCATGCAGGCGGTTGGCCAGTTGTTTGCCCATGCGGAAATAGCGTTCCTGGTACGGCAGTTCAAAACGCAGCCCCAGGTCCTCCAGCTTGTGGTACAGGTACCAGTTCAGGCGGGAGTAGGGGCGGGTCTTGAAACCGTTTTTCCTGAACCACTCCAGGTCCAGGATCTCCTTGCCCCCGGTCAGGTCATGGCTGGCGGCCTTGCTTACCGCGTTCCAGATCTCATTCTGGGAGTGTTCCTTGTCCGGCTCCAGGGAGAAATCATAATCGTCGGTCTGCAGGGGGATGCCGCACACGCCGGCGTTGATCGCGCCGTTATAGGCTTCCAGCAAGCCGGTGCGCCGGGCCAGTTCATTGGCGATCCAGCTGAAGTCTTTCGCTTCGTGCAATGGCTCTATCACTGCCTGGCGCAGGGCCCAGCCTTCGGATTCCCAGTGGTTCTCCATGTAATGACCGCCGCCGATTCGGTGCAACTGGTCGCTCTCCAGGTCGGTCGCCTCCGGCATGATCACGTCGGCGAAGTGGTTAGTCTCATCCAGGGTGTAGGCGAACGCGGCGACAAAAGGAAACTCTGCCATCGCATCCCCCATCCTGTTTGTTTCGGAATGGGAAATGGCAGGGTTGCATTTATAGACAAACCAGATGTCGGGCGGGTTGGGTTTCGGCCAGCTCTCGGCCGCGCGTCCCTGTAACCGTAACCAGGCCAGGGTCGTGGAGCCGAACAGTTGTGCGCCCATCTTGCTGCCGCCCATGGGAGTCAGGCTGTTGTGGGCATGGCGGGTAAAGGGATTGGCGTCCCAGCCTTCCTTGTCGGTCGGGGTAAACGTATGGGTCATGAAGCCGTCTTCCCCGGCTTCCACGGTCAGCGACCTTTCCCAGTCCGTATCGCCGGCCACGTGGGTGGTGCTGCCCAGCATGCCGCCGGACACCTCCAGCGCGCCCACCAGCACCTGCATCATGGTATGGGCCCAGACGCACTCGTACGCCCCCCAGCCGTTGTTGACCGACTTGCCCAGCACCGTCGCCACCGGACGGAACGGCAGTTCGCGCCCGTCCACTATCTCGGTCTCGCCGATATGGGCGTGGGCCAGGTATTCATTGGTGATGCGGCGGATGGTCGCGGCCGGGACTTCGGAAATCTCCGCAGCCCATTCCGGGGTTTTGTCGGCCAGCAGTTGCCGCGTTTTTTCCAGCCCGGTCGCGCCCTCGACGCGGTCGTAACGCCAGATCTCCTCATCGGCGCCGACCTCGATTGCGCCGGTTACGGTAAACGTCCCGACCAGGGCCGGGTCCGCACCGGCCCAGTCGTAAGGCACGGCCCCGTTTGAGTTGTTGTCCCACAACAGCGGTTTTTTCGTTTCCGGGTCGCGCAGGTAGAAACCGTTGGGTCCCACCAAATAGGGGGATGCGGTGCGGTTCTTCAGGAATGGCACATCCAGCTTGTCGATGGGGGTCTCGTGCAGCAGCACGTGCAGCATGGAATACAGCACCGCGTTGTCGGTCTTGGTCTTGATGGGGATCCATTCCGCAGCGTTGGCACCGGTCACCGACAGGTGCGGTTCGAACTGTATGCGTTTCATGCCGCGCTTGCGCGCGTCGGCATGGCGCCGCACCCCGGTCACGCCCCCGGAGGCGTCGATGTTCATGCCGAATGAAATAATGTACTCGCAGCGTGGCGTATCGGGCAGGATGGTAAAGGCCCGGTGCCAGAGTTCGCCGAACATGTGCTCGGTGTGGTAACACTTGACCGTGCCGCCGGCGCCCAGGCTCTGGTCGAATGGACCCCAGGCGAACAGCAGGGCCGGGAAACTGCCCATGTACTTGAACGGGGTGGCTGCGCCGCCGGTGGTGAAGGCCAGGCGCGGGTTGCCGTTCTCGTCCATGACGCCTTTGGCCCGGGTCGCGTTCATCTTCTGCGCGACGATATCCAGGGCTTCGTCCCAACTTATCTCCACCCAGCCCGGCTCTTCGTGGCGGCCCTTGTTCGGGTTGGTGCGTTTCATGGGCCGTTTGATGCGGTCGGGATTATACAGTTTCTGCACCAGTCCGAAGGGCTTGACACAGACCTTGCCGTCGGCAGGGTGTTCCCCTTTCAGGTCGAAATTGGGCTCAATCTTGGTGGCTACACCGTCGACGGTTTCCACGGTCAGCAGGTCGGGACCGTTCACGCACTGGTAACAGTAGGTGGAAACCCGCTTTACTTCAGGTTCAACTTTGGCGTGCATCCTTCGTTCCCCCCTTAATCTCTTGACGTGGATAATCAGGATAAAGTTTAGTGGGTTTTATCCCCGCGTTCAATCATTGTCAAGAATTGACAACCGCCGTTGCGGTAATCTCGATCAGGAACTCCGGCATGGCCAGGGCCTGTATTCCCAGCAAGGTATTGGCCGGCACGTGCTCCGGGTCGAAATAGCGGCCCATGGCCGCACCGATGGGCGGTATTTTGTCCGGGTTGTAGTCCACCACGTAAACATCCAGGCGCACCACGTCTTTCATGGTAGCACCCGCCGCGGCCAGGGTGGATTTTATGTTTTCCAGGGCCTGGGCCGTCTGCGCTTCCAGGTCGTCCCCGCCTACCAGGTTCATGTCCTTGTCCCAGGCAGTTTGCCCGGCGCAATGGATGATCTTTGTCCCCGTGGAGACGACAACCTGGGAAAAACCGTATTGGGCGGAAGGCCAGACGTCGTCGGGTTGAATATGCTGGTTTGCCATGTTTCACCTGTATAGTTGTGCAATTACAACGCTGTTGTAGAAAATGTTGCCATCAGATAATTATCATAGTATATTCGCATCGTTTACACGTAAGCTTTTTTATTGTATAAATTACAATAGTCAATGCAATTTCAATATAACTTCAAATTTTAACGGATAGGTGGGGAAAATCATGCTTCGTATTACTGTTATCGGCTCAGCCAGGGTGTTGAAACTCTCTTTAATCGCATTCCTGCTCAGCCCCGTCACGCTGGTATGGGCTCAGGGCAGCGCCCTTGAGGAAGTGATCGTTACCGCGCAGAAACGTGAGGAATCCATCCAGGACGTCGGCATCGCCATCACCGCGTTTTCCGGCGAGCAACTGGATGCCCTGGGTATCACTGACAGCACCGCTATCGCCGAGTTTACCCCGGGCGTGCACATTTCCGGCAACAACGCCGGCTATACGCAGCAGTTCACTATCCGCGGCGCCACCCAGAACGACTTCAACGACTTGGCCGAAGCACCGAACGCGGTCTATATCGACGAAGCCTACCAGGCGGCCGGCCAGGCCCAGTTGTTCTCCCAGTTCGACATGGAGCGGGTGGAACTCCTGAAGGGCCCGCAGGGCACCCTGTTCGGCCGTAACGCAACCGGCGGACTGGTGCACTACCTCACCAGGAAACCGACGGACGAGTTTGAAGGCTATGGCGATATCCAGTACGGCCGTTTTGACACCATACGTTTCGAGGGGGCGGTCAGCGGTCCCCTGACCGAGGGTATCAAGGCCCGGGTCTCCGGCTTTTACCGTAGCAATGACCCGATGTTGAAGAATGTGTTCCAGCCCCAGGATGTCGCCCAGGGCGGCTACGGTCCATGGATAGGCAATACCGGCGGCCTGAATGGTTCAACGGACGGCCAGGCCGATATGTGGGCGGAAGATTCCCATGCGATACGCGGCCAGTTATTGCTGGAGCCCAGCGATACGGTTGAGATACAGATGAAAGGCCAGTACGCCAAGCGCGTCACTACATCCGGTCCCTACCAGAACGTCGCTACCATCAGTGAGGTCGATGCAAAGGGGCGGGTGGTAAATACCCTGTACTCCAACGCGACAACCAACCCCAACTCCTGCGAACAGTTGATTGTGGGCACCACCGACTGCATTCCCGGAGGGTCGCCGTTTGATCTGGATTTTAACGACACCAGACCGGCGCCGCATACGGACTTTTTCGGCTATCACGACCCGGACGGCTTGGAAGGGCTGACCATTTCCACGGACCATGCCCTTGATGACTATGATACGTACGAAATCTGGAGTGTGACCGGGAAAGTAACTATTGACTTTGATTTCGCTACCCTGGTGGCGGTGCTTAACTATTCCGACCAGGATAAAGATACCTCCCTGGATGTGGATTCCGGGCCCGGACCGCAATTTATCGTGACCGGGGATTCGATCCTGGACTGGTATACCCAGGAGATACGGTTGGAAGGTGATACAGACAATTATCGTTGGATTTTCGGCACCTATTACATGACCATCGACGGTGAGTTCTCCCAGAACCTGTCCGACACCATCGGCGGAATAAATACATTTGCTGCTCTTTTCGGCGGCCCACCGAAGTGGGGCGAGTTCTGGGATCTTTCATTTGATGCGTTCCTCAAGACCAAGTCCTTCTCCCTGTTCGGCCAGGTGGATTATGACCTGACCGACAAGTTGATGTTCTCCCTGGGCGGACGCGGCATCTGGGAGAAAAAGGATTACGAATTCAACAGCAACTTCTTCATCAATACCCGGGATGCGACAGTGGAAGGGCTGCGGAGCGGAGACATACCGCTAGGTCCATCACCGTACCCCTACCACGAAGAAGAGACTGACGATTTTCTCTGGTCCGGCAGGGTCGGACTGCAGTATGCCCATAACGATGACCTGATGCTCTATGCCAACTTCAACCGCGGCGTGAAAGCCGGGAGTTGCAACTCACCCTTGCTGACGTCCCTGGTACCGGATGAGTACTGTTACGATGAGGAGGTTTTGCTGGCCTACGAGGTGGGCTTCAAATCTACCGTGATGGACGGCAAGGCGAGGATTAATGGTTCCTTCTACTACTACGACTACTCCGATTACCAGGTGTTCCAGTTCATCGGCACCTCCGGCGCCGTGTTTAACGCCGATGCGAAGTACTACGGCGGCGAGGTGGAAATCTTTGCCAACCCTATCGATAACCTGGACGTGATACTGGGAATTGCCTATATAGACCCGACGGTGAAAGACGTAAGTGTCGCCAATTCGGGCGAACTCGATGGGAGCGGTAGGGTATTTCGCGACGTGGAACCGTCATTTACCCCGGAGGTACAGTTCAACGCTCTGGGCCGCTATACCTGGCCGTTGGCGGTGGGTGGCAGTGTGGTGGCGCAGGTGGATGGCAACTATGCCTCGTCCGCATTCCACAATATCAACAATTTCGATACCCACTACATGCCCAGCTACTGGCGCGGCAACGCCAGCCTGTCCTGGTACAGTGCCGACGAGCGCTGGGAAGTAACCGGGTTCATCGACAACTTCTCCGACACCCGCAACGTCAATATCGGCTTTGAACTGGCCGCAGTCTGTGGTTGCGACGAGCAGTCAGTCGGCTGGCCGCGTACTTACGGTGTCAAGCTGAGGTATAATTATTTCTAGCAGGAACAGGGGACAGACCCCTGCTTACAACATGCAGGGGCATATTTAAATCTGTCCCCCGGCCATTATAGAAAAAAACCGGGGTCATCCCCGGTTTTCGAATGGGTCCAATACGTCCACACCGAGTTGGGTGAAATCGTTGACGTTGCGGGTCACGACCGTCAGCCTGTGAATCACGGCTACCGCCGCGATCATGGCGTCTTCCATCAATGTATCTGTCCCCCGGTGTTTGAGCCGTGCCCATATTCGAAAGGCAGCCGCATCCATGGGCAATATGTTATAGGAAGTGAGCACCCTGCCAAGCCAGTCTTCCAGTTCTGCCGCCTTTGCGGAATCCTGTTCACGCGTCAGCTCGATACCTGCCTGGATCTCTCCAACAGTTACCGCGCAGAGGTAAAGCTGTTCGGGGGCTGCATCGGCGGTCCAGTTCAGGACTCCCTTATGTGGTCTGGGACGACGCAGTTCCGAAACGACGTTGGTGTCGAGAAGATACACCCGTTTACTCGAAGCTCGGCGATGTGCGGTGTCGGCGTTTCTCACGCGGCGGCGTCAAGGCGTCGGTCCTGGCTTCGGGTGCGAGCAGCAGTTCCTTGAGATCCGGTCTGGTCAATTGCTCCAATCGGCGCCACTGCTCGATCGGGACCAGCACCGCCGCCTCCACGCCGCGTTTGGTTACGATTTGCGGCCCTTCGGCCAGGCTCGTCTCGAGGAGCTCGCTGAAGCGCGCCTTGGCGTCTTGTACTTGCCATGTATTGTTCATATTTCCTCTAACATGTTTTAGTTTAATCTGACTAGACAGATAACTAGTCCATATCAAAAAGTCAAGTTATATCAAAACGGGTCAACAGAAATCACCGTCAAATCAAAGGGGTAAATCGACGGGGTCAGACTCGATTGATCTTGTCAGAGGGGTCGGACCAACGTAACTCTCTGATTTTGCCATATAAAAGCCTGTTTATACCTCCGATTCAGGGCTTAGAATGCACTTTTGACGGTCAAAACAGTATGTTAAGACAGAGCGCGAGTAATTCAGGACATCCATAAATTTCCGGTCAACCTGCTTCCCAAAGGAAACTCTTCCTTAATTCTTAGACTGAATGTTCTCCCACCAGGAAATGTATCATGCCCCGGGAGCATGGAATTGAATTTGATTTATCCAAACGCGTCTGTTAACTTCAGACGACATCAAACACGTAAAAGGAGACCGCCCTCATGGACAATCAACTGCCTCAAGAACCCGCCACCCCCGAAGAGATCTGGGCCATTCTGCGAGAGGTATCCAAGACCCAAAAAGAAACCGCTCTGCAGATGAAGGAAACCGACCGCCGGTTGAAGAAGACGGAGGCGCTGTTTAACAGTCAATGGGGCAGGCTGGTAGAGAGTCTGGTGGAAGGCGACCTGGTTGCCTTGTTGCAGGGATACGGGATTGACGTGGAGTCGACGTCCCCCCGAGTCAAGGGACGCCGTAATGGTGAGCATTATGAATATGACATTCTGGCCGTTAACGGTGAGGAAGTGGTCGTGGTGGAAGTGAAGACCACCTTGCGGTCTGAGGATGTGACACATTTTCTGGGCAAGTTAGCCAAATTCACGGTACATCAACCGGTGTATAAGGGAAAGAAGATTTTCGGCGCCGTGGCATACCTGACGGTGGATCATGATGTGGAGTTGTATGCGGAACGGCAGGGTTTGTTTGTCATCCGGGCCACCGGGAGCAGCGCCGGTATCATCAACCAGGCAGATTTCCAGCCTAGGGTATTCCACTGATTGACCAGTTTTCAGGTTATCCTGTTTTATGACAATGCCTTGAGCAATGCGCCATGCAGGTCCTCCCTGAGGTCTGCCACGTCCTCGTGGCCGATGGACAGGCGGAGCAGGCCGGGTTCGATGCCGCTCCGGGCTTTCTCCTCATCCGTCAGCCGGTTGTGGGTGGTGGTGGCGGGGTGGGTAATGGTGCTCTTGCTGTCGCCGAGATTCGCGGTGATGGAGAACAGTTCGGTGTTGTCGATAAGCCGCCATGCCGTTTCTTTCCCGCCGTTGACGACGAAGCTGACGATGCCGCCGAAGTCCTTCTGCTGGCGCTGTGCCAGTTCGTGTTGCGGATGATCGGCAAGCCCCGGATAGTAAACCTTTTCTATTCCAGGCAGGCCTCGTAACCACTCGGCGATCTGCACAGCGTGGCGGCTGTGGGCCTGCATCCTCAGGCTCAGGGTTTCGAGCCCTTTCAGGAACACCCAGGCGTTGAACGGGCTCATGGAGGGGCCGCCGTACTTGAGGACAGGGTATACGTTCTCTCCCAGTAGTTCATTACTGCCCAGCACACCGCCGCCGACGCAACGTCCCTGGCCGTCCAGGTATTTTGTCGCGGAATGGATAACGATGTCGGCCCCGTGCCGAAAAGGTTGCTGCAGGACGGGCGTACAGAAACAGTTGTCCACCACCAGCAAACAGCCGTGGCGCCGGGCCATGTCGGCCAGACGCTGAATATCGGCAATTTCCGTCAAGGGATTGGAGGGGGTTTCGAGGTATAACAGCCGCGTTTTTGCGGTAATTGCGGCCTCCCAGGCGCCGTAGTCACTGAGCCCGACATAACTGGTCGCGATATCGAATTTACTGAGGATTTTATTGAACAGGTTCACTGTCGTACCGAACACACTGTGGGAAGAGACGATATGATCGCCTGCTTGCAACAGGCCCAGGCACGTGCTCAGTATGGCGCCCATTCCGGAAGAAGTTGCAATACACCGCTCAGCGCCTTCCATCGCAGCCAGCCGCTCCTCGAAGATGCGCACCGTGGAATTGGTGAACCTGGAATAGATATTGCCCGGTTCTTCCTCGGCAAACCTGGCCGCGGCCTGGGCCGCGTCCCTGAATACGTAACTGGACGTCAGGAACAGCGGTTCACTGTGTTCGCCTTCCCCGGTAGGTTGCCGGCCGGCGCGCACTGCCAGGGTGTTCACCCCGTACCGATCAGGATCGATTTTAGCCATGTTACCTCCTCGACCCGTCTGTTTCCGGCAGTTCCACCGGAGAAAAACAGGTCTGACAGTTGAAACAGCAAGAGACCACCTGTCGAAAGTACATGGCTGAGTGCGAGTTTTACTGGCGGAAGGCGCAAAAAAACCCGCATTCAGCTTGGACGCTAAAGCAGGTTGGTTCTCTTTAGCCGTATTTATAATGCGCCCGCAAGCTGAATATCAAATCGGCGCACAACTAAGAGCAACGGTATTACAATTACTGGTCCGTGTCAAACATTTTGGGCATTTTGGGCGAGGAGATAATCTCCGTATTGTTCCCGCAGAGTCAGTTTACTGACTTTTCCCGTGGCCGTGTGAGGTAATTCCTCAACGAATATCACTGCATCGGGTTTCCACCAGCGCGCAACTTTATCGTCAAACCAGGCCAGCAGGTCTTCTCTGGACACGGTTTGATCGAGCTTTTTAACGGCTATCAGCAAGGGCCGCTCGGTCCACTTCTCATGTGCGGCGCTGATCACGGCGGCTTCGGCAATGGCGGGATGGGTCATGGCGCAGTTCTCAAGCTCTATGGAACTGATCCACTCCCCGCCGGACTTGATCAGGTCCTTGGACCTGTCGGTGACCTGGATGGTACCGTCAGGGTCTATGGTTGCAACGTCCCCGGTCGTGAACCAGCCGTTTGCGTCAACACCGGATTCCGCTTCCGTTGCCCCGAAATAACTCTCGCATACAGTCAGGCCTTTCACCTTCAGGTGTCCGGCCGCGACGCCGTCCCAGGGCAGGGCGTTATCCCTATCATCGGTGATCTTTACCTCCAGGCCGAAGATGGGCTTGCCCTGTTTCAGCGGGTACTGCCTGCGTTGTTCCTCATCAAGTAATTCAAAGTCCGGACCGGGCACATTCAATGTGCCGGCTGAGCAGAGTTCGGTCATCCCCCAGCCCTGGGCGAGTTCCACTCCATAATCGTCCCTGAAACGTTCGAACAAGGACAGCGGGGTGGCCGCGCCACCGACAACTGCCTTGCGCAAGGTATCCAAGTTGCCACCTGACCGGTCCAGGTGATCCAGCAGCATCTGCCAGATTGTCGGCACACTGACGCCGTAAGTGACTTTTTCCTGCGTGATAAGCCGGCCTACCACCTGCGGATTGCCCATGTAGCGGCCCGGGAACACGATGCCGGCGCCGACCAGCGGCGCACGGAAAGGCAGGCCCCAGGCGTTGACATGAAACATCGGCACGAGCGGCATAATGACGTCGTTCGCGCCGGGGCCGCCGGCATCGAGTACCGCGGTGGACAGGGTGTGAAGCAGCAGCGACCTGTGGGAATACAGCACTCCTTTGGGGTTGCCGGTGGTGCCGGAGGTATAGCACATGGCGCAGGCCGAGTTTTCACCCGGTTCCGGCCAGGCGCAGGTGTCATCCTGGCCGGCCAGCAGGTGTTCATAGACATGTACATTCCGGAAAGAGGCGCCCGCATCATCGTCTGTGTCCAGGACGACTATGCCGTTGACATGTTTGATCTGTGGTTTCAGCCGTTCCAGGGTTGGGATAAACTCCGGCTCGGTAAATATCCATTTGTCCTCCGCGTGGTTGATGATGTAAGCGATCTGGTCGTCGAACAGGCGCGGGTTGATGGTGTGCAGTACGTAACCTCCGCAGATGACCCCGTAATAGAGTTCAAGATGCTGCTGGTGATTCCATGCGAGTGTCGCAATGCGCTCACCCGGCCGGCAGCCAAGCGCCTGCAAGGCGTTAAACAGCTTGCGGGCGCGCCGGAATACACCGGAATATGATGTTCTCCGGACATCCTGTTCGGATACTGCGGATACGACTTCACGCTCGCCGTGGTACATTTCCGCATGGCGCATCACCGTGGTGATGGTGAGCGGCATGTCCATCATTAATCCTTTCATATCCGTTGTTCCGGGTGGGTGATTGAACCGTGAAACAGTGCGCGTCCCGGGAACTTAAAGAGACCCGACAAACTCCAGGTATTGTTGAGCCAGGTCGTTCAAGAGTGTATCCACCTGTTCCGGCGATTTGGCATAATGCAGCAGTACAAGCTCATCCACCCCGAGTTCATGATACTGCCTGATCATCTCGCGGTCATATTCATGGTCGAAAGGGCAGACATAAACGGAAATCTCTTCCCTGGGGCGTCCTGCCTCTGCCAGCGCCGCTTCCAGGTTCTCAAGTTGTGGGGCCAGTTGCTCCGGGTCGGCGCCGATGGCAAACCAGCCCTGGCCTTGCTCCGCCACCCGCCTGAAGTTGGGCCGGCTGTTCCCGGCGAGAATGATAGGCGGATGAGGACGTTGCACCGGCTTCGGGTAGAATCGGCAAGGGGGCAAATCATAAAAATCATCGTGGTACTCGGAAACGCGGTCACACCACAGGCGTTTTATCACTTCTATATAAGAGCGGGTGCGCGCCCCGCGTTGTTCAAACGGCGCGCCCACAACCTTGAATTCCTCGGCCATCCAGCCAAGGCCGACCCCGAATAACAGGCGCCCGTTGGAAAGCCAGTCAACGTTTCCGGCTTCTTTTGCGGTGTAAACAGGATTGCGTTGCGGCAGGACGCAAATTGCGCTGCCCAGGCGTATCCTGCCGGTGACCGCGGCGAGATAGGCCAGTGACGTGAATATATCCAATTCGACGTTGTCTTCCACGTTCTCCAACGGCATCTGGCCGTCTTCAGACACCGGGTAGTTTGCCTCGTAGTTATCCGTTATGACGACATGTTCGCCAATCCAGAGGGAATCAAAGCCCAGGGCTTCGGCGGTTATGCCGAACGTGCGAATTAATTCCGGGGTGGAGTAGAGATTGAGAGGAACCAGTACACCGAGTTTCATACTATGCTTCCTGATTAAATAACAAGAGATTAGGCCATTCTTGTCCGGCAACCCGGCAACAATGGTTTATAACTTTATGATATATTGGGTTTTGGCCGCATCAAGGTTTTTATTTTAGGCCGACGCACTATTATTCGCAAGCATTTTTCGAGTATCATGCAACATCATGGGCGGATAAATACCGATATAATGAACGCAGAACAACCGGAAAAACCGGACAAGCCACAATCGAACAATAAAGTCACCGGGACCAAGGGGCAGAAGCGCCGCCAGCAGATCATTGACGCGGCGAAGCAGGCCCTGATAGAGGGTGGCGCGAACAGCCTGGTCCTGCGCGATGTCGCGGACCAGATTGGTATCACCCACGGCAATCTTCAATATTACTTCCCCACGAAAAACGATCTGCTGATAGCGATATTCGACCAGGCGGTAGAGAAATACACGGAGAGCATGAAGGTGGCAGTCTCCGAAACGTCCACCAGCAAGGGCAGGCTGGATGCCATCATCGATGCCGGTATCGCCGAGTTGAAAGCGCCCGAAACCGCGTTATGGCGCATGATGATGTCCCTAGCGGACCACAACACGGACATGGCCTCGATTTTGAAGAAGGAAAACGACCTGTATGAACAGGTCGTGGCGGAGGAATTGGAGTTAATTTCTCCAGGGCTGTCTATTCAACGCAGGCGCCATATCGCCCGGATCATCCACGCCATACTCGACGGACTCGGCATCCAGTTCTCCTATGAAGATGCGGAAGGCCCGGAGATGCGGGCGCTGGCCAGCGAGATTAAGATAGCGTTATTCGCCATGCTGCAGGCGAGTTAGCGTTTGCTAATCATAAACGAACGTAATTCTTCGGTAGTGTATGTCTTCTCTACTTTGCCGTAATTCAGCTCAGCATTGGCGCGGCCGTATTCGAAAGAAATCAACTCTTTGACGGGTAACATGGAATCGGAATGCGCGCCGAACTGCAGGTTCCCCGAACCGGTATAGACTTCTGCCTTCCCGTCCGAACCAATGATCGGGTTGACCTGGTAGTTCAGTGTAACCATCTGTGCCAGAATTGGTAATTGCCCTCCTTCTGCGTCCGGTATAACGCGCAGACAGATAAGGGGTACCGCATCTCCGTCACTTGCCAGTTCATTCCTTGCCGGTTTCATCATGGCCCGGATGGCCCGGTCGTCAGGTTTGACATCCATCACTGCCTCTACATGACCGTCGCTGTGCTTGATAACGTCGATCCGGTGGGCGCGTTTTTTGCCAAATCCGTACAGTTCACGATCCACAATCTGTGAGGTTTCACTGGTACAGTACACCCCCGCCAGGTAGCCGTGGACTTTGCCTTGCCATTCACACAGGATACCGGTAAACACCTCGTTGTAGGCCCCTACAGTGCTCCAATGATTTCTCTCGATCACCATGAATGCAGTGGCAGGTTCATGGAGTGAGAGAACGGGAGGCAGGATGTCAAGTATGGCGTCATCCTCAGTCTTCCAGGTGACGGTAACGGCTTCAAAATCGCGGAAATAGTAGGGACCTCTATGCACAGAAGGGCTGTGTAGAGGTGCGAATGCGCCCCATTTGTCAAAAGTGAGTCGTCCGGGTTTTGGCATTGTATTATTCTCGCAGGGTTGTCAGCTAAATTTGTGTTATCCGAACCGGAATAGCGTTCAGTACTGCTGTCCCGGATAAAGTATCCAGGTTCATGTCGTCTACCAGTACATTCATGTTTGACCCCGGTTTCTGCCGGGCGATGTTCAAGCGCATACCTTCCCTGTTGTGTCCCCATCCATGAGGCATACTCACGACTCCCGGCATGATATCTTCGGTAATCTCAACAGGTATTTCGATCTCCCCGGTATTTGTGCTCAATCTGGCCGGCCTGCCGTCATCCAGGGACAGCCGCTGCGCATCTTCCGGATGAACCTGCAGGGTGCAACGGGATTGACCTTTCGCCAGAATATCAACGTTGTGACCCCATGAGTTGATACTGCGCAAATGCCGGCGTCCGATTAGTAATAGTTCTTCCCCGGAAGGGTGTTGCAGCGGCGCCTGAAGCAATGTGCGGGCTTCTTCCATGAAGGCTGCGGGAGCCATCTCAATTTTTCCGTTGGGTGTGCGCAATACTTCGGGTAAGCGCGGTTGTAAAGCGCCAAAATCAACCCCGTCAGGTTTGGAAATTATTTTTTCCAGTGTTATACCGTCCGGGTTCGCGCCAAATCCATCGCCATAGGGGCCGACTCTGAACCCGGCGTCCAATACCCGTTCCACACCGCGCTTGCCTGAGAGCCGGCTCATTGCAGAGGGAATATCAATACCGTGAGCTATGGAATACTCATCAGCCGCCGCTTCGGCGATAATTTCACTGATCATCCGGTCCTCCATTTCCTGTAAACCTTGTTCGTCCTGAACCCCAAGCCCGGCTGCTATAGCGCTGATTTGCAGTAATACATCCCAATCCGATACCCACTCCGCGGGTGACGTGAACAGGGCAGGGGAGAACCGGACAACATTCCGCACTGCATACATGGCCGAAAAACTCCCGTAGTAGCATGTTTCGAAAGTAGGGGTTCCCGGCAGGATTACATCGGCATGGCGCGAGGTTTCGTTGATATAAATATCCAGCGACAGGAAAAAATCCAGTCGGGACAGCGCCTTGTCCAGGCGTTCCGGGTTCGGGGCACTGGATACCGGATTTCCGCACATGGTAACCAGGGCGCGGATTTGTCCATCTCCAGGTGTTTCAATTTCTTCAGCCAGACAGGCAACCGGCAATTCACCACAGGTCGGCGGCATGTTGCGAACACGGCTACGGAACGTGGATTTGGGTAGCGGTTCACCTGTACCCGGTTTACCCTTTGTGTTGGCAGCAAACGATGGCGCCTTGGCAAACATCATACCGCCGGGTTTATCAAGATTGCCGGTCACGATGTTAATGACTTCAATTAACCAACTGGTAACCGTACCGTACTTCTGCGTGGTGGAGCCGACCCGGCCGTAAACGCCTGCTCTTTCCCTTGTCGCCAGTTCATGGGCGATTGTTTCAATGGATAAGGCATCTATCCCGCAGTTGGCCGACATTTGTTCCAGGGAAACCAGTTTTGCCAACGCTTCTATCGTATCCAGGCCTGATATGAACGGGGCGATAGCGGCTGTTTTCGACAACCGGTCACGAAATATGACATGCAGCACGGCCAACAGGAAATACTGGTCCTGTCCCGGGCGAATGAACAAATGCCGGTCGGCAATTTTTGCCGTCTCAGTACGGCGAGGGTCCACAACAACCAACTTGCCGTTGCGCTTTTTCAAATCCCGCGCACGTTTCCTGAAATTGGTTGCCAGCCATAAACTCCCGTTGGAAATTTCCGGGTTTGCACCGATGATGAGCAGGTAGTCAGTGCGGTCTATATCGGGTACGGGGTTGGTGGACTCATCACCATACATTTCGGTGCAAGTGAGTATCTTCGGGAGTGCATCGACAGAGTTGGCCGTATACAGATGAGGCGTAGCAAGGGCTTCGTACAGAAACAGAAAGCCGGTATTAAAAGCTGCGCTGCGTAAAGTGGCATTACCCACGTACAGGGCAACAGACTCCTTACCATATCGTTGTGTTACGTCTGACAGTTTTTCATCGATAACCGCAAAGGCTTCATCCCAGCCGGCAGGCACAAGCTTGCCGTTTTTTCGCACCATTGGTGTCCTTAGCCGGTCCGGGTCATCTCCCAGTTCCATTAGTGCCACACCTTTAGGACAGACATGTCCCAGGGTCATCAGATCATTGTTATTGCCACGAATGCTGACTACCTTATTTTCTTCGAGCGTAAGTTCCAGCCCACAGATGGCTTCACAATTCGGACAGATGTAGTAGCTCTCCCGGCGGGACATGGACAGAAATCATCAGTTAAATTGATGAAACGAAATCCAGGTATTGTTCGGCTAACCTGTTTAACAGACTTTCGACCTCGGCTGCAGATGTTGCAAAGTGCAAAAGGACGAGTTCGTCGACACCCAGTTCCCTGTATTCCTCAATCATTTCGTGGTCATAGTCATGTCCATAGGGACAGGCATAAACCTTAATCTCTTCTCTTGGCCGGTTCGCCTCAACAAGCGCGGCTTCCAGGTCCGCGATTTGCGGAGCCAGTTGTTCGGGATTGGCGCCGATGGCAAACCAGCCCTGGCACTGGTCTGCAACGCGCCTGAAACTGGGTTTACTGTTACCGGCAAAAATAATGGGCGGGTGGGGCGTTTGAACGGGCTTCGGATAGAAGCTGCAGGGGCGTAAGTCATAAAATTCATCATGGTATTCAGAGACAGGGTCGCACCACAGGCGTTTTATCACCTCGATATACGAACGGGATCGCGCCCCGCGCTGTTCATAGGTGGCGCCGACAGCTTCAAACTCCTCTCTCTGCCACCCCAGCCCGACGCCGAGTTCCAGGCGCCCGTTTGAAAGCCAATCCACGTTTGCCGCTTCTTTTGCCGTGTAAACCGGATTGCGTTGCGGCAGCACGATGACAGCGGTGCCCAGCCGTATTCTGTCAGTGATCGAGGCAAGGTAAGCCAGGGAAGTGAATGCATCGAGTTCAGCATTATCGGCAGCTTCTTCGTACTCCATCCTGCCATCTTCGTATACGGGAAAGTTCGGATCGTAATCATCCACCATCACAACATGCTCACCGACCCACAGCGAGTTAAAACCCAGTTTCTCCGCAGTCGTTCCAAGCGCGCGCAGAAACTCCGGGGTTGCGGTAAGGTTAAGCGGGACCAGTACGCCTAATTTCATGGTTTATTCCCCCGATTTCCGCCAGGTGGCGTTCGAAGCCTGAAACAGCGGAAAAATACCCGGTACATGTTAACTCGAACCACCGTGTGGTCCGGGCCCATGTTCGTGTTACCGGCGGTTGCGCTCTTTCTCAGTAGGTCTTGAGAATTTTCCCGTAGGGCAGGTCGGCCGTCATCCTGACATATTTGGCGTCGACAATCTGCACTACCGGCAGATTCACATCGGATATTCTGTCAACTTCCAGTGATGCCGAACCGTTGTATAACTCGTCCTTGCCATCAGGGCCCTTGTGGGGGACGCCGGTAAACAACACCGAGTTCAACTGCGCCACGGCGGGCGTATCGCTGCCCTCGACATCGGGTATGACTTTAAGGACCGCGAGCGGCAGTGCCGCCAGTTCCGAAGCGGGCAGGTTTCTATCCGGGAAGAAAAAGGTTTTGGCGACTATGTGGCCCGGTTTGACCTCTACAACACCCTCGATCTCACCGGTCCCGTGCTTGATCAACTCGATACGGTGGGCGAGTTTTTTTCCGAAACCCCAGACTTCCCGGCCTATGATGAGGGCATTTTCCGTCGTCACGTATACGGCGTTGGTGTAACCGTATACCTGGCCTTCATGCATACACAGGATCCCGGTGTACACCTCGCCGTAAGGGCCGCCACTGGTACTGATATTATTGACTTCCAGCACCATGAACGCGGTTGCAGGTTCAATCAGTTCAAGCTCCGGCGGCATGATATCAAGTGCCGCATCTTCATCGGTCAGGTAGGTAATCACCAGCGCTTCGGTATCGCGGTAATACCAGGGGCCTTTCTTATAAGAAGCATTGTGTGCGGGCATTGTTGAGCCCCATTGATCGGGTGTCAGTCTTCCCATTTTTGCCATGATGATAATCTCCGCTGTTTCTTTGTCCTTTATGGGGAAAGAATGTGAGTCTTCAAAATAAATTATATTTGATAAAGCGTTGGTGAGTATAGGCCAAATTATTTATTTTTGCAAATCGTCCAGCAAATGAGTTAACCTACTGAATAGTATATTAAATCATCGATTTTATAGTGTTAATTATGTAAATTATCATAAGATACCTATATTTAAATTAGGCCAATGGCATAATAATATTCATTATCCACAGGACGCTGGTCAATCAGCCGGTGCATGTATAGTTAAAAACGATAATGCAGCATTCCAGTAAAAATTCTGATATTGCCTTAATAATTGCGGTCGCGGCCGGGACATATATCAGTATCACCTCGTCTAATTTCTCCCCGCTTTTAATCGGCATATTAGCGGATTCAGACATAGTAGCTGAAATTACCGGAGCCTATATTTTAGCACTTGAAATTTGTGCCATCCCTGTTGCGACGCTCGTAGTATTGCCTTTCATACAGCATGTTAATCGGCAAAGGTTAGCAATTGCAGGTGTTGTGTTCGCTACGATTGCTCAATTGATCAGTCCGTTTTTCCTGGAGAATTATGAGCTCTTTATAACACGTTTTTGTGTTGGGCTTGGGCTGGGTTGTGTTTATGCCGCGGTCAATTCAGTAGGCGCAACTTCCGAATATCCAGATAAGGTATTTGGCTATTCAACAGCTATTACATTTCTCCTGTACGCAATTACGCAACCACTGATGTCCATGGTCATCGGGAGTTTTGGGTTTGGCGGTGCATGTATCTTTCTTACGGTAGCAGGATTGATTTCTCTGCTGTTTATTCGCAACTTTCCCAGTGAACCCAGCATAGTCAAACAGCAAAAAATAGAGGTGCATTGGCGCTATTACATTGCCTTACTGATTACAATTATATTAATTAATCTTGCCGCCGGTACAACCTGGGCATTTGTGGAAAGAGTAGGAGTTAGCAGGTTTGGATTGGATATTGAAATAATTGGTTTGATTCTCGGGATAGGAACAGCAGCCGGGGTAGTGGGGGCTTATTCAGCTTCATGGGCTTATACCCACCTGGGTCGCATAAATTCAATATTGTTTGGCTTGGTCTTGTTTGGAGCGACAAGTTACGGGATCACAAATTCAACTACAATACCAGTCTATACCGGCAGTATAATTCTTTACTGGTTTATCTATCTGTTTCTTTATCCACTACTGTTCAGCGCTGCTGCTGAGCTGGATCGTTCCGGACGTCTGGCTACCATTACCGGCGGTTTATTATGGCTTGCTGTTGGCATCGGACCTGCGGTTGGCGGACTGATTGCTTCTCGATATAGCTACGGCATGCTTGGATGGTTCAGTTTTTTCTGTTGCGTTCTAGCAGTGCCTTTTTTCTATAGGGTAGGCCGGTACTTGGAGACCCGTTATGAAAGCTCTTCAAAAGCTTGAGTTTTTTACCTTTGGTCAAGCGGACTACGAAAGGATAAAACAGGTGGTATTCAGTCCGTCAGCGAATCGCCCTTATTGCCTGTATGTTCCCCGCTGAGGCCTCTACCTCTGCAGCTTCGAACTCTTCCGCCGTGTAGGTCTTCAGGATCTTCGGGTACTCCAGCACGGAGTCATAGCGCGAAAATTTGAACGATGCAACACCGCGAATGGGCAACTGAAGGTCGGACGGCCACCCGAAGGCGAGATGTCCGGGGCCGCTATAGACCATGGCACGGCCCTGCGCATCAACGTGAGGATGGACCGGATACGGCTGAGAGACGAGTTGCGCCAAGGCAGGACGGTCTCCACCCTCAGAATCAGGGAATGTCTTGAGAAATATCATCGGAATAGACTGGTGCGCGCCCAGTGCTTCGGCCGACTCGTGCGTAGCCGGCCGCATTACGGCACATGCTGCCCGGTCACCGTTCTTGATCTCCATGATCGCCTGGATGTCTCCATCCTCGTGCTGAGTAACCTCGATGCGCTCAGCGGTCTTCTTGCCACATCCAACGATTTCCCGGGCAACCACCCGGGAAGCGACGCCGCTCGTGTACACGGCAGGGATGTAACAGCAGTCTTCTCCCTGCCACTTGCACATGATGCCCATGTAGGCCTCGCTATAGGGCCCCAGCGTCGTCCAATGGTTGTCCGCAATTGAGACGAATGCCGTCGCCGGCTCGACAAGCTCGAGATCGGGAGGCATGAGGCTGCGCGCCGCATCCTCGTCTGTTTCAAATTCAATGATGATCCCTTCGGTGTTGATATAATACCAGGGACCCTTGGATGCACAGGAGTCATGAACCGGCGAGAATGGACCCCACTTGTCCAGCGTAAGCGTACCCGTTTTACCCATCTTTCTTATCTCCCCTGTTGATTGAGGTAAGTATGGAATATAGGCCATTGGCCGGGTCTTATCAAGTCGCAACATTGTTGATGCCAGGTCCGTTGCTTATAATGTTAATAAAACTGAACAAACTGTTCGCAGTAACATAAGACTTTTGGAAAGGTATTATTATGCATATTGATCTGAGTGATAAGCGTGCGCTGGTTACTGGAGGAGCTTCAGGTATTGGCGCTGCGATTGCCGAAGTATTTGCTGACTCGGGGGCACATGTCGCCGTTCATGCCCGTACCCTTGCGAAAGCGGAAGCAACTGTAGAACAGATTAAGGCGGGTGGCGGGCAGGCCTTTGCTGTTGAAGCCGACCTGACCGACCCGGCGGCTATCGAAGCCATGTGTGATGCCGGGGTCAAGGGACTCGGCGGCATCGACATCGTCATGAATAATGCCGGCCTGTATATCCCGGAAGCAATGGTGGAAAGTGACATCGATACCTGGCGCAGGACCATGGCGGTCAACCTGGAAGCGCCGCAACTCATCACCAGGATTACGCTTCAAACCATGATCGAACAGGGCACGGGGGGAAGGCAGTTATATGTCTCGTCGGTAAGCGCAATCATGGCGGAAGTGCTGGGTAGCCCTTATTGCGCTTCCAAGGCAGGGCTGAATGCCCTGGTCCGATGCCTGGCCGTAGAAGTCGGCCAATACGGCATAACCGCAAACAGCATCAACCCCGGCTGGGTGGATACGCCTATGGCGAGGAAGGCGTTTGAGGATATGAAGGAAGAAGGGCAGACGCTTGAAGAGATAATTGAAGAGAGTATGAGTGATAATACCCTTGGTGTTGTCATCAAGCCGGCGGATATTGCCGCCATGGCGGCCTATCTCGCCAGTGAGCATGGTCGTTGTATTACCGGGCAGGATATCAATATCTGCGCCGGCTTGAGCCTCGTACGCTACGGAGACTGATTACAACGTATAGTTGGGGTCAGAGTAAAATCTTGAAGAACATTGCCGGTGGCAGGGTCAAGGGTGATTTTACTCTGACCTCGAGTATTATCCCCTGTTCGTCATTCCGGGCTTGACCCGGAATGACGACATAAACAGTGCGACGCTATTTATGTCGTTATGTATAGAATCAAACAGCGTCCTTCAGACGCCTGGCCAGGTAACGCTGAAAATAAAAGAGGCAGGCTTCCTTGACGCTGAGGGGACCTGCTTCAGCGTAGCGTGAGCCGATGGTTCTTTGCAGCCGCCAGGTGGCCTGGTAATCCTCCGGGTTGAGCACCTCGAAAAATTCCCTGTTGTAGCGGCTTAACTCGTCATTCAGTTCTTCTTCAGGTACCAGGGCGCCCATCATTACGCGGGTACGGTCGATGCTGAGGGGCAGGATCCGTTTCCAGAAGACAATCCCCGGGGATGCATCGACGGTGCTTGACGGATAAATTACATAGGTCAGCGTCTCTTCCCTGTCCCGTGGTTCGATGTCTGCGCTCCAGCGCTCCATCAGGTCGGCGTAGATCGGCGCTTCGGCGCGTACCAGGTCCAGCATCAGTGGGGTACGCAACAGGCTCCAGTCCTGCTCATCCTCGCCGCAGTGCGAGTCGTCGCCAGGCATCCACGGCTGCAGGGTCTCCGGGTGCAGGGTACGGTGATGGTGCGCCTCGGCGTTGTTTTCCATGGTCAGCTTCCAGTTCCCCTCCCATATTTCGTCGTACATCGAGGAAATCCGCATCCTGTCGATGTGGTAAGGAGCCAGCCGCTCACCCAGTTCCTGCAACCGCGGCGCCAGGGGTTCTGCGTCGGGGTCGAGATTGACAAAAATGAAACCGAGCCAGGTTTCCAGCTTGAATTCCGGCAGTCGGCAGTTGTCCTTATCCAGGATACGGCTTTCACTCATGTTGGTTGCGCCCATCAACCTGCCGTCAAGCTGGTAGGTCCAGCCGTGGTAGGGGCAGGACAACCGCCCTGCGCTCCCTTGCCCCATGACAACCTGCATATAGCGGTGGCGGCAGACGTTGGAGAGCACCCGCAGCCTGTTATCGGTCCCGCGTACCACGACCAGCGGTTCGCCGGCCAGTTCGATGGTGAAGTAATCCCCCGGGTTCTCAGCTTCTTCTTCGCGTCCGACGCAGATCCAGTCGCGGCGGAACAGGTGTTCGAGTTCGAGTTCGTAGAACTCTTCGGACAGGTATGCCTGCGGCGGCAGGCCCCGGGCTTCCTCAAGGGGAGTGGAGAGCGACTTTATCAGCGTGTCGATTAACACTCGGGTTGCAGCTTGCATTTCAACCAGTATCCCGGTTCAGGACTACACAGTTCCGGAGCGCCTTAACGCCATTCCACCGGTTTATCCGATACCAGCATGGTGATGTCTTCAAAGTCATCGCTCATTTCGAAATCGATAGTAGTCCCTTCTTCAACATACAGGATGTCGCCTACGCCTATCGAAAAGTTCTCACCTCCATGGACATTGACTTTGGCGGAACCCTTGAGTACGAAGGCAAATTCGTCAAAGGGGTAGGTAAAGGTGTGTTTTCCGGCTTCCTTGAAAGCAACGACTGCCCGTGTCTTGTCGGCTGACCGGTAGAAAACATGTTCCCCGCCGCCGAATTCCGGTGTCAGTTCCCAATCAACGTCTTTCATGTTAAAGCGTAAGGCTTTTGGTGTGTTCATGCTTCACTCCCATTTTAACTTGTCTTTTTTTCATCATGCTTCGTTGGGTTTCCTCATTCGGTCGGTCATGTACATAAGTACACTCCCTCCCTCTCTCGTCGCCCGCCTCGCCTGATGAAAAAAATCCTGCGTTAAAATTCTCAAAATAAATCGGTAACAATCTATGTATTTATTATTTCCATAACCTGTAGCGCCGCGCGCTCCCCATGTTCAACTGCGCCAAACCACTCCTGGATGCCCTTGTGTTCCGAGTGACCAAAGGCAATACGCCCGAATGGCCTGGTAATAACCTGCTGCAGGGCCGGCTTGCCATCGTTACCATGGAATAATCCCGGGACTGCAGCGACATAGGAGTGGCCCCAGCGGTTCACGATAATGCCGGCGATATCTTTTTCATCATCGAAACCCAGCGGGCCAAACATGGTGGTCAACTGTCGGCGCACCGACGCTTCGATATCGGCATAGCTTTTTGACATCAGTTCCCATCTTATTGCCGCCGCTTGTTCCTTTGCAGGTAATCCCGGTTTGGTAAACCCGGCATAAAAGGTCAGGACAACCGGTTTTTCGGGGTTGAGCGGGGGCTGGTTGTCACCAAAAACCAACGGCCGCCTGATATTGCAGAATCCGCCAAGGCCATTGTCCGTGAAGAAATGACAGGCACTCACCCCTAATTTTGCCATTGGCTTCCAGTTCCTGAGCGCTACATTGATGATCATGTTGGAACCATAAACCATTTGACCGAAAGCATCTTCATATGCGCCGGGCAGGTCCTGGATAATATGCTTGTTTACCCAGCCGCCAATAGCAGACACGGCGCCTTTGGCCCTGACACGATAGACTTTGCCATCCTGTTGATAATAGACCGTAACACTCTCTGCCCTGGCCGGGTCACCATCATGCTCGACACGAACAGCTGTAGCGTTTAAACGGATTCTCACCGGGTTGCCCGGGTTATCAAAATTATCAAACCGATATGCCGAATCATGAATCTCTGCAAAGCGCGTCCCCCCTGAAATCGCGTTCGGCAACACCTTCTTCAGCATGAGACGATAGATCGCATCGTTGCCTCCGGGGAACGAGAAAATGCCGGCAACCTCCTTGTCATCAGAAGGCACCCGGTACAGTGATTTGTCACCGAAGCCTTTATCAAACCCCGGTAATGCAGACATCATTGCGTAGCGAGCGGAAATTGCATCGCAACCCATCCCCGAGGTGGTAGAGAGGGTTATGGACAGCAGTTTGATTACACGGGGTTGAATCTGGAGGACGTCTTCCAGATATTCCCGGTAGGTGATACTGTCCAGCCACTGCGACCAGTCGTCTCCGGCTTTATTGACGCCGGTTCCCTCACGCAGGCGCTTCAGGTCCGCTTTCTCAGCCGCTGAAAAAGCCGTGTTTGCATAAGCATTCTGACTTGAATCCCTGTCCCAGTAGGATTCCTCCAGACCGAAGGTCTCGTCGTCAAAGAAGTAACCCGCGCTAGCCGCCTGTTCGGCAATGCCCAGCATAGGCAGGTAATTTGTCGGAGATAATCTCAGATCACCCTTGTAGCCTTCCAGGGTCTGGAATTCCGGGTGGCGCGGGATTTCCAAATCATTAAACAACTCGTCATACCAGTCACCCTTGACAGCGGGAACCACGGTAAGGTTCGACCCTTGCGGACCGGTGATTTTATAGCCGTCGACGATAAATTCGTTACGCTTTGCTTCGCCGCCCGGAAGGGCGTGGTTTTCCAGGATAAGGCACGTTTGTCCCGGCCTGGATTCCTTCAGGAATGTGCGGGCGGCCGACAAGCCGGCGAAACCACCGCCGATGATGACAAGATCGTATGCTTCTCCGGTGTCGACCGCACCACGCAGTATCCCGTCAATTTGTTTGTCACGTATCAGGTGGGCGGCGCTGGTGGTATTGTCAGTGTTGCCGTTTGCGCGGGCGTAATCGCCGACACCGGCATAGCCGTCCCAGGGGTGAACCGTTTCCGCGTGATGTTGTGCTGCTGTATCGCCCGGCCTGGCTGTGGCCGTATTGGGCGCCGGCATGCTCAACAGCATGGCGCCGGAACCGATCAGCGTTCCTTTGACGAAGTCACGGCGGGTAATATCGCTGTCATATTTCCTCATCTGCAACCACCTGTATGAACTACTGCATGATAATCATTAACTGAAGTAAGCGGCAATAAAAAAAGCCATGACACACTCCTTGTGCCATGGCTTTTTTGCTGTGTAACTTCCGGGGGCAGAATTAATCCTGTCCCCGGCAACGTGCAATATACCAATTCCCGTCTGTCACTGATATGTCATCAGAAGCTATATCCGATGCTTCCACCAACCCAACGTTTAGGGGCAAAAACGTCCTCTCCGGAACCAAAGAACAGGCTTGCGTCAACCCCGAAGGTTCGATACTCTTCATCGGTCAGGTTATTAACAAAAATGGCCGCGCTCCAGGCCTCATCACCGCTCGTGAAATCCAGTCTGGCGTTTACTATGCCATAAGAACTTTCAGTGACAATTTCGGATTCAGATAAATTAAATTTTTGGTCATCAGTCCAACGAAAATCCCCTTGCAGCGCCAGTTGCCCACCAAAAGCAGACCACGAATAACGCACCAGGCCATTAAAAGTAACGTCAGGCGCTAATGGCGCTTTTTCTTTTCCGGTTGGGTAAGTTTGGGCAGGAGCGAAAGTGACAGGGTCCAAGGAATTAAAATCGGTAGGCAGGCCGGTTATCTCGGTGTCACTGAAAGATGCCCCCAGCAGAATATCCAGTCCCTCAACAGGATTCGCGACCAACTCAATCTCACCACCGTAGAATTCTGCTTCTGCATTGAACAGTAGTGCATTAAAGAAAGGATCGATGTTATAGGCTTGATAATCATCATAGTCATAATAATAAACCGATACATTCAGACGCGTGGTATCGCTTAAACTTGCTTTAAATCCTGCTTCGTACGAGGTGAGTACTTCACCACTGTAAGGTAAAACATCGCCGCTGACCGGCGTCAGTGGAAAATTAAAACCGCCGGACTTGATGCCCCGGTTCCAACCTGCATACAACAACCAGTCATCATTCAGGTTATAGTCAAGCTGTACCTTTGCGTTAAAGTCGTCTTCATTAAGTGAGCCTGTGTAAGTCGGGAACCCGAAGTCAGGCGCAGTTAACGTATAGTCCTTATCGTCATCGTTGTAGCGCACACCGAGTATCAGGGCAAGTTGATCAGTAAGATCAAATTCTGTTTGCCCGAAAATCGCATAGGTTGTCGTGCTCTGAACGGCGAACTCATCGAAAATATCAGGACCAAAATAAAACAGCCCGGATTGCTCGGTGGAAAAATCGCCATCAATGTCTAAATAGTACACACCAATGACAGAACGATGTCGTTCACCTTCCCAACTCAAACGAAGTTCCTGGGAAATTTGTTCAATATCAGCAGTCTGGGTGTAGTGGTAAACGCTGTCGGGTGTTGAGTCTGAATCTTCAGCGTAATCATGTTCAATATCCTGGTAATCAGTGATAGAGGTCACTGTAAAGCCACCAAGGTCCCAGCTGATTTTGCCATACAAATTGATGACTTCAGTCTTTTGATAAAAGTCGAAATCATTGGAAATGGTGTAAGGATTACCGTCTATTTCATCTACATAACCAAAAAAATCAGTTGCGTTATATGACGGCACATTTAACGTCCACCCATTTGGCGCAGCGTCTTCGTCCGCATATTGCGCTTTCAACAAGATGCTTAGCTCTTCAGAGGGTTCAATCAACAATTGTCCCCGCACCGCCCAATCATCAGCTTGCTGCGCATCGGTGCCAATGTCATTATCGAGGAGACCATCATCCTCGTTATAGACCATCGACAGGCGACCCGAAACCTGGTCGGTCAGACCGCCACCTGCAGCAGCTTCAACCCGTCTACGTCCTTCTTCACCCAGGGTCACATCAACAAACCCCCCAAATTCCTGTGATGGTTTGGTGGTGATGTAATGTACCAACCCCCCCGTGGAGTTGCGCCCGAACAAGGTGCCCTGGGGGCCGCGTAAAACCTCTGCACGCTCGACATCGAACATGCTGAAGCGCGTAGTGACGTTAGAACTCTGGTAGGCCTCATCTATATATAAGGCAACCGGCGCTTCCTGATTCGCCGTGTAATCGTTTTGACCAACACCACGAACGTTAAATGAGGCGATCGCACCGCCGCCATAACCGGATACTTCAAGGCCGGGAGTTTGCGCAATCAAATCATTGGATTCAACGAAACCCAGCTTTCTCATTTGCGCACCACTGAAAGCCGTTACCGAAACACCGATGTCCTGCAGGTTCTGTTCACGTTTTTGTGCCGTGACTACGACTTCTTCCAGTACCGCGGCAAATAAAGTGCCTGATGCAAAAACAAGTACAAAAGCCGCTGAAATACAGGTGAACAAGCTTGACCGTAGAGGGACCAGTAATTCACGAGGATTATTCATTAAATTCTCTCCGGGTGATATGTAAGTTAAAGCCAAAATATTGATATTGCAGTCACTCAACAAAATATTCAGCGAGTATAGGCCAGAGTATAGTTTATTTCAACAATTGTTTAAAATTGATAAGTCATTAATATACAATGTATTAAACAATTTTAAATTAGAATTATCAAAAAACAGGATTTAACGATGGGATTAATAATAGGCCAGCGGCTTATAGTTTTTACGCGTGAATGTTAAAAGGGAACGCGTAACGCCACATTTGTCGGTAATTTACTTGTCCTGAAGCCATAAAAAACCACCCGGGATAGCAGGATGAAAACCATTCTCGTAACAATCATCGCATTCATGGTTACATTTCAAAAACCGGCTTTTGCTCTCGATACTGATCTGCCCGGTTATACCTATGAGCAGGCGCAACTGGGCAGGGCAGTCTATAAACAATCCTGTGAGTTGTGTCACGGGGCAAATTTAAATGATGGTTCGTCACCACCGATTACCGGTGACCTTTTCTATAGTATATGGGGTGGACGTTCTGCAGGAGAGTTACTGCAGTATATTGAAACAGAGATGCCGACCGGTTCACCGGGAACACTTGACAGTAAACAATACCGGCAAGTTCTGGCTTATATGTTCCAGGTGAGCGGTTTTCCTGCGAGGGATGGTGAACTGTCACAAAATCCGGATGAGTATGATACTGCGCGTTTACCGATACCGTCCGGAGGCCGGATTTCTGCAGATATTGTCGCCATACCACCGCCACCCGATCCACGGGCGAACCCGCTTGATAAAATCACAAGGGTAAGCAGTCAAACATTGGCGCAAGCGCCCGCCGGGGACTGGTTAATGTGGCGTCGAACATACGACGCAAAGGGCTTCAGTCCATTAAAAAATATCAGCGCGAAAAATGTGACGGACCTGAAGGTGGCATGGGCATGGACAATGCCCGATGGCAGGAACATTTCAACACCATTAGTCCATGATGGGGTTATGTTCATGTATGGTGCGGGCAGCCTCGTGTATGCGTTTGATGCTGTTACGGGGGATATTCTTTGGCGTTATGAGAGGGAGAAGAAGTGGCACTCTCCACGTTCTTTTGGTCCGCGCGCCATATCAATTTATAACGACAAAATCATTCTGACCACCGATGACGGAAATATCGTCGCACTCAACGTAAAGACCGGCAAAGTCGAATGGGATAAATCCGTATTAAGTGCTACCACCCTTTGGTTTTCCGCGGGTACCCTGGTTGCCGATGAAAAAATTCTCATCGGCACGGCTACTGCCAGCGCACCCGGCATGAACTTTATCGCAGCGTTTGATGTACATACCGGTGATGAATTATGGCGCTTCCATACCATCCCACAGGATGGACAGCAGGGTAGTGATAGCTGGAATGGGGTTGCAACAGGGCAACGCCAGGGTGCGGGCGTCTGGGTACCAGGTAGCTATGATCCGGAATCAAATCTGGTTTTCTTTGGTACCGGTAATACTTACAGGCCACAACTTTTGAGAATATTGGCCGAAGGCGCCGCAAGCAATGATGGGCTTTACACCAATTCCACACTCGCGCTTGATATAGATAGCGGAAAACTGAAATGGCATTTCCAACATCTACCGAATGATCAATGGAATTATGATTGGGCCTTTGAACGAACAGTTGTGGTCTTACCTGTCAACGGAGTTCACAAAAAAGTGGTCATTACAGGCGGTAAGCAAGCCATTTTTGAAGCCTTGCAGGTTAGTAATGGTGAGTATCATTTCTCGATAGATACAGGTTTGCAAACTGTGATCAAGGCAATAGAGCCACTGACGGGCACTAAAAGAATAGCTGCGAATGTATTACCTGAAAAAAATCAAACGCGTTTTGTCTGCCCCGATTCCCTGGGGGCCAGGAACTGGCAGCCAACATCATTCAACAGTGAAACAAATACACTCTTCACGCCATATAGAGAGTCGTGCATGAAAATACGATCGCCATTATTACCCGGTGATACTCCGCACGGACTTTTTGGCCAGAAACCTTATCCGGCACCGGGTAGCGACGGTAACTTTGCCGGCCTGCGGGCTATAAACCTGGAAAGCCAGGAAATATTGTGGTCAACCCGTAAACGGGCAGAGCTGAGTACCGGCGTATTGGCGACCGCGGGAGGGTTGATATTCTCGGGTTCGCGGGACCGGGTATTTTCTGCCTATGATCAATCTGGTGGTACAGAATTATGGCAAGTTCGTCTCAATGGAGTTCCCAGCGGTGGCCCCATCAGTTTTATGGTAGAAGGTAAACAGTACATCGCGGTTACTACCGGTGACTCTGAAGGTTTCGGTGAATACAATTTGGGTGAAGGAGATCAAAATCCAAAAAAGAGCAGTGCAACTATTTGGGTATTTGAGTTACGTGATTCCAGTTAGGAAATGATCTGTACAACTGTGTTAGTAAATATTAGGCCAACACATAGTATTTTACGAAAAAATTTACTAATTATATAACTATATGATAAACATATAATAAATAAAAATATTAATAAGATTATATAACTCATAATATTAATATTTTGACTAATAATAGGCCATTATATTATAATAAGAACTTGTTGAACAGGAGAAAGCCAATGTCAGACACACAAAATGAACACCCACTAAGCCTGGACCACGCCGCAATCTGGGTCGAAGACATGGAAAAAACAGTCGGCTTCCTCACTGACGTGGTAGGCTGGCGGCGCCATCCCATGGAGATTATGGTGAGTGACGAGGACGAAACCACCGGCGGCATGGAGGCCGTGTTCGTCGACGCCAACGGCATATGGCTGGAAATGATATTACCCACGTCACCCGGTCCGGGCATGGACATCCTCAAGGAAAAAGGCGACGGCGCCATCATTGAGATCAACTTCGAGCCCGGCAATTACGATGCAGTGCTGGATGACATGAAGGCCAGGGGCATCCCGATGTTCAACATGGACGGTTCTCCCCTGGGTGAAGACGGCGGAGTCATCAAGGAAGGCGTGGTCGATGAAGGCGATTTCGAGCATACCGGCCAGCGCATTGCCTATTGGTCCACCGAACTGAGTCGGGGGACGGTCGTCGAGATCTTCGAGGTGATCAAGGGTGACGAACTCAACCTGATCAGCCAGCGCGATCGGCAGTGGGAAAAGGAGAGCCTGCAACAGCAAGGGCCGCGCATGAGCCACATTTCCATCGTCGTTGCGGACCTGGAGCGCACGGCCGGTTTCTATACCGATGTTATGGGGCTGAAACGGCACCCGATGCAACTGGGCATTGACGGCGCTTCCAACGAGGAGATCGGCGGCATGAAGGCCGCGTTCATCGATGCGGGCGATGTCTGGCTGGAACTGTTCCAGCCTGTCGGTCCCGGACCGCTCATGGACCTGCTGAATGAAAAAGGCGACGGTTACGTAGCGGAATTGTGTACCGAAGTCGATGACCTGGCTGCGTATTACGACGAAATGAAAGCAAAAGGCGTGCAGATGGTGGGCATCGACGGAACACCGCTGGATGACAGTGAAAAGTATTACGTGCTCGACCCCTATGGCGAGAAGATAGCCTATTTCCCCGCTGAGGTGAGCCGCGGCATGACCATCGAAGTCATCGAGAGAGGGCCCCGGGAGACCAGCATCCTGCACCGGCGCGATGATGCGTGGAAAGACTGATCGGGAATAACCCGTATTCTCTCCTGCTCAATGATTCAGGCTGGGATGCATTCGTGCTAATCTACTGATTGGTGAGATATGCAGGCTAGCAGTTTGGATGTTATCCAACAGGACATTTTCACGGCCTACCGGAAACTGACCCCCGCGTCCGGGGCATACTATCAACGCGCCCGCCAGTCATTGGCCGGTGGCACTACCGGGAATTTACGTTTTTTCCCGCCATATCCTGTTTATGAAACCGGTGGCCGGGGCGCCAGGGTCACGGATCTGGACGGTAACGAGTACATCGACTGTTTTCTCTGCAACGGTCCTCTTCTGCTGGGCCATAATCATCCGGATGTGATCGCCACTATAGCAAGGCACAGCAAAACGGGTCCGCTGGTCGTCAACCCCCCCATCATTGCAGAGGCCGCGGAACTGGTGCAGGAAACTGTCCCCTGCGCCGAGCGGGTGCGATTCCTGAACAGCGGCACCGAGGCCGTCATTATGGCCGTGCGCTATGCGCGGGCCTTCACCGGCAACAGCAAGCTCGTTAAATTCTACGGCCACTACCACGGCCAGGCTGACCAGTTCCTGACCGGACTTGGGCCGACCGCTGAACCGTTCGGCGCCGGTGTTCCCGGTGAGGCGGCAAGCAACACCTTATTGACCGGCTATGGCGATATCGATGCATTGGCAAAACTTATGGAAAACCACGATGACATCGCAGCCGTCATCCTGGATCCGGCAATGCACGCGGGAGGGTTGTGGGGTAGCAACGGATCATTCCTGCAAGCCGTTAGATCTCTCACGTTGGCGCGTAACATCGTACTCATATTCGATGAAGTGATTACCGGTTTTCGCCTGGCGCTGGGTGGCGGTCAGGCTTACTACGGCGTGACGCCGGATTTAACCACTCTCGGCAAGGCCCTTGCTGCGGGAGAGAAGCTGGCCGCGGTTGCAGGTAAAGAGGAAATCATGCGCGTGGTTGATCCCCTGGCGGCTTCCGGTACGCCGCGTGTTTTCCAGTCCGGCACAGGTAACGACGGTAGCGCGGGCATTGCAGGCGCCATCGGCGCAATCAGGACATACCAGCAACTGAATGAGAGGGGAGAATACAGTCACCTGTTCAATATCGGTGAAGCGCTGGCCGAAGGTATCCACCAGGCATTTTCGTCCCGGGAGATACCTTGTCATGTGAACCGGTTGGGGCCCATGCTGCAGCTTTTCCTCTCGGCAGAAGAACCCGGTTTCGAGCGCTTTTCCTTACTGGACATGAAGGTGTTATCACTATTCTTTCTGGCGCTCATTAACGAAGGGGTGATCCTGACATTGCCCACCTCGCACCACATTTACCTGTCTTTTATGCATAGCAGCGAGGACATCGACGTCATCATTGACAGGACGAACCTGGTTCTGGATAAATATGATTTCAGATCACTGTTATAGAATTCATCCCTGGCTGCAGGGATTAACTCGCGTTTTCAACATACAACCGGAGTACTACCATGACTGACACGAGCAAAGCGGAGCTGGACAGGCTGTTTGAACAACAAAAAGCTGCCTTCCTGGCCGACAACAATCCCTCCTATGAACAACGGATGGAATGGCTGCAGGCCATGGAGAAGATGATGGTCGACTTGCGTCAGCCCATCCGTGATGCGCTGGGCCGGGATTTTGACTCTCACCCGGAGTTGATTACCGACCTGTTTGAAACCGGCGGGGTACTGGGCCGTTGTCGCAATGCCATGGTCCATTTGCAGGAATGGATGGCCCCGGAAGAGCGGCCTTTGCTGGATATAATTCATGGGTCATCACGTTGTGAAATCGTCAAACAACCCAAAGGCGTGATGGGTAACATAGCACCCTGGAATTTTCCCATTGAGTGTTCCCTGGTCATGGTCGTTGACATGCTGGCGGCCGGCAACCGCGTTATCGTCAAGATGTCTGAACTGGCCCCGGTAACCGCAGACCTTATCCGGGAGAGTGTCGGCAAGTATTTTCCGGAAGACGTGCTGGCCGTCGTTATCGGCGATGTTGAGTTTTCCGAGTATTTTTCCGAATTACGTTGGGACCACCTGACCTATACGGGCAACACCAACGTGGGACGGCTGGTCATGCAGGCGGCGGCAAAGAACCTGACCCCGGTGACCCTGGAACTGGGCGGCAAGAATCCGACCATTTTCCTTGAAGATGGAGTCGACGAGCAACTGATCAAGGAATACCTGAGCTTCAAGTTCTGCAAGAACGGACAAATTTGTACATCCCCCGACTATGCCCTGGTACCTGAAGGCTTGCTGGATACCTGGCTGGAACTGGCCAGGAAGGTATGGAAGGAAGCCTATCCCACCTATATCGGCCATCCTGATGTAACCGGCATCATCAATGAACGCCATTATGACCGCATCATCAAATCCCTCGAAGAAGCGGGCAACAGCGGCGCCCAGGTGATTAACCTGAGTGATGAAGAACCGGACCGTGCACGGCGTCAAATCCCGATGTACCTGGTGGTGAACCCTGCAGATGACCAGGAAGTCATGCGCGAAGAAACCTTTGGCCCTGTTACGCCGGTGCGGACCTACAAGACCCTGGACGAGGCTTATGCCTACATTAACAGCCGCGAGCGCCCCCTGGCTTCTTACCTGGTGACCATGGCCCGTGAGCCGGAAACGGTCGAGCAATTCAAGCGTGGTATTGTTTCAGGCGGCGCCGGCATCAATGTCTTTGGTTTCCAGGCAGCGGAGCCGACCGCACCCTTCGGCGGGATTGGATCCAGCGGTACCGGGTGTCATGGCGGCCCCCAGGGATTTAACAATTATTCCCATTCCAAGACCGTGTATAACTGTTCCCAGGACAATCCCCTGAAGATGTCCGTCTGCGCGCCCTATGGTGAGATCACACAGGCCTTTGCGGATGGCATTTTTGCCGTGCATGAACAATAGATGAACAGTTCCGTCAACCCCCTTTCCCAGGAGTCCAAGGTTGCCCTGGTCACCGGCGCCGCCGGTGGTATCGGCAGCGCAGTGGCTATTACCCTGGCGCAACAGGGGGCATCCATTATTCTTACCGATCAGGAATCCGAGTCAGACAGGCTGACCCAAACCAGGCAATCCATAGAGAAGCTTGGGCAACCGGTTACCGCGCTGTTCGCTGACCTGGCCGCCGGAGAGCAGATTGATGTACTGGTAGAGCGTGCCTACGAGGAATTCGGATCCATCGACGTGCTGGTGAACGTTGCAGCCATCCACCGTTATCCTGATCCCTTGCTGAAAATAAGCGAAGCGGACTGGGACCTGGTCCAGAACGTAAATTTCAAGAGCTGTTTACGCCTGTGCCAGCGCATTGTACCCAACATGGTCAAACAAGGCTCCGGCAACGTGATAACTGTTGCTTCGGACAGCGCCTTTGATGTTATTGCCGGGGAAGGGCCTTACGGTATTTCCAAGATCAGCCTGACCAAGCTCGCCGCCTATCTTGCCAAAGAAATTGCCGGCTCGGGTGTGCGTATAAACGCCATTGCCCCCGGTTGGGTAAGAACACCCTTGATAGAACAATACTGGTCGGATCCCGAATTCATGCGGGAAGCCAAGGCCGGCATTCCTTTGCAGCGCATTGCCGAACCCGAAGAAATTGCAAACGTGGTCCTGTTCCTGGCCTCGGACCTGGCAAGCTATGTCCATGGCCATTGCATGGTGGTAGACGGCGGGCGTATTGCCGGCGTGCCCTGTTAGTCAGGGTCCATGATAGAAGTGCCTGTCTGAACATCGCTTATGCAGGAATTTGTCAGCAAGGTGGCGCTGGTAACCGGAGCAGGTTCGGGTATTGGGCGCGCCACATCCTTGGGCTTTGCCAGGTGCGGCGCAAAAGTAGTGGTTGCCGATATCAACCTTTCGGCTGCGGACGATACGGTAAAGATCATCAAATCAGAAGGTGGACAGGCGACGGCGATGCAGGTTGATGTGTCCAGTTTGCCCGCCGTCGAGGACATGGTAGCGCAGACTGTTGCCTAAAGCGCTGGAATCCGAGCCCATAGGACGTTTCGGCCAACCGGGGGAGGTGGCCAATGCAGTCATCTGGCTCTGCTCCGAGCAGGCCTCCTTTGTCACAGGTCACGCGTTGGCCGTGGACGGTGGTTACGTAGCTCAATAAAACACTTTATAATTTGGCGGATGCCTGGTATCACAAATTAAAGATACTATTTTCTCGAAGGTCAATATTGGCTGGAAAGGGTGCGGGTTTTGAGGGATGGGTAGTTTAACTACAGAGGGCAAGTCCGTCCCGGGATTGCCCGTTGGCCCTCAGAAACATATGTGGGTATAAGTAGAGAAACAATATATGGCTGTAAATTTACGGCGCCCCTCAATCAGCACATCTTTCATAGAAAATTTTGATTTTCTAAAGCGGTTCCTGACGCGCTATTTTTCAGAACGGCAGGATATTGAGGATGTGGTGCAGGAAACCTATTTACGTGCCTACGGCGCCGAGCAGAAAAAAGTCATTGAACATCCCAGGGCATTTCTCTTTCAAATTGCCAAAAACCTGGCCCTGACGGAGTTGAAAAAAAGTCCAGACAGATTTACGATTACATTGATGATTACGATTTGCCCCTGGCCATTGGCCAGGATGACCCTGTGCAGGGAGAAGTTGAGGCAAAGCAGAATATCGGACTCTACTGTGAAGCCGTAGCCGCCCTGCCGGAACAATGTCGACGTGTCTTTCTGTTACGTACACTGATTAAAGGGCGCCTCTAAAAATTAGAGGCGCCCGTGCAGTGTATGGACGTGCTGCCATTTAATCATGACATTCATCCTGAAGCGTCACCCTTCGGGCAGCCTGTGCTGTACCAATCGGCGGTCATGCCGATTGGTCACGCAAGTGATTGAAAATGAAGGAAACGGAAAATCAACATTTTTAGAGGTTCCTTAAATCTCATAGGCTCAGGAAATATTAGAACATTTCTTCCGGTATATCCAGGCAGGTGGTATCTGGCCCGGATAGCAATACTGCCATCGCTTCCATCATTAACCCTTTCGTATCTGTTTCATTATGCCTGCAGTGGTTTGATACGTGGTTCCCTTACCGCGCCCCTGTTTCCTGATTACCCCTTTGTCGACAAGCCGTTTGAGCAGGGTTTTGAGGCCGGAACGGGTCATATCCGTATTTTCCAGTATGTAAGCGATTTTGCACTCGCCGACGCCTTCAATGACCTGGAATACGTGTTTTTCGTTGGCGTTCATCACCCCGACAGGCGCTTCCTTCATAATTGTACTGTTTAAATAGTCGGCCTGTATTGAAAGGGTTGTTAAAAAGAAGTCAAGCCAGTCTCCGTACTCTGGCTGTGCGGCTTCCAGTGTGGATTGTGTGTTTCTCAGGCTCACATAGTAACGTTC
Organism: Gammaproteobacteria bacterium; assembly: GCA_965116495.1. Classification (GTDB taxonomy): domain Bacteria; phylum Pseudomonadota; class Gammaproteobacteria; order Eutrophobiales; family Eutrophobiaceae; genus JAAXHV01. The sequence continues at coordinate 3,960,743 of OZ220696.1, forward strand.
TTTATTATCCTCAACGATCTTTTCGTGTGAAGCATATTGGGCCCACCTGTAACCATGCCGCAATAAAAGCAAGGTGGTAAGGAGACGGCTCAATCTGCCGTTGCCGTCACGAAATGGATGAATCGCAAGGAAATGAACGATGAACCCGCCAATAACAATGAGCGGGTGACACTCATCGCCTGAGACAAGTTCGTTGTATCCGGATACAAGACCGGTCATTGCCGCCTGGGTGGCCGGGCCGGGTAATGTCGTTTTAAACCATGTTCTGATCACTTCACCTGTTGCGCTGTCGATTTCAACGACATCGTTGATGATATCCTTGTATGCGCCCCTCTGTTTTGAGGGGAGTTGATCTTCCGTTAATTTATTCGTAAGCAACTGGTGCAGTTCCCTGATCGTTTTTTCGGAGATGGTGAGTTTTTCAAAATTATCATAAATATAATTTAATGCCTGAACGTATCCTGCTACTTCTCTCTCGGACCTGGACGAGATGTCTGTTATCCGGCAACCTTTTTCCACCAGTTCCCTGACTTGCTCATCGCTCAGTACGGCGCCTTCAATCCTGGTGGACGCGCCGGAAGAAGTGATGATGGAGGCCTGTTTAAGGCTCTCCACAAGAGCGGGCCGTTGAAACCAGGTTGCCTCAAAGGTTCCCTGGAACCTTTCGATTCTGGAAATGAGGGAAGCCTGGTAACCTGTAATTGCCAGGTGGTTAATCTTCTTCATGGCTAACATCCAAAAAGCACCCATATAACATCCATATTTTAACACGTGAAACAGCCAAATAACAGCTAAAAAGTGTTGCCGCCGACAATAACGGAAGGATGGGGTTGCTGCACCGGCTTGGGATAGAAGCGACAGGCGGGCAGACTATAAAATTCATCCTGATACCCGGTGCGCCAGCATCGCCCAGAGACGTCGCAGGGTTGTTCCCGGGGTTTGCACGCCGAGTGGACCAGGGCGCGTTCGACCTATTACCATGAAAATTCGGTGATTACTGCTGATATTTCAGTGTAGTGACAGCTTTTATATCCTTGGCCGCAGTTCGATATTTTGGATCAGTTTCAGAGGCAATGCGGTGATTGTCCCAGTGAGGGCATACTTCTGCTCACCGGGATAGACTACCCACAAGCGCTCCAGCCCCAGGTCTTCGATGACCACGTGCATGGACTTCGTCGTGCGCGGTGCGTCGGTGCATTTGAACTCGAAGCCCCAGCGCTGTCCCCGTCGCAACAACATCAGGTCCAACTCAGCGCCGCGCTGGGTCCTGTAGAAATAAGCCTCGCGTTCACCATGCGCAATGAGCGTCTGCTCCAGGGCGAATCCTTCCCAGCTAGCGCCGTAGCGCGGGTGTACCTGCAACTCCTTCATTTCTTCCAACCCCATCAGGAAGTGCAGGATTCCGCTGTCACGCAGGAATACTTTTGGCGCCTTGATCAAGCGCTTGCCGAGTTTTTCGTACCAGGGCGGCAGTACGCGCAACATGAAAGAACCTGTCAGCAGGTCGCGGTAGTGGTTTACCGCGGTAACGCTCACGTCCATTGAGCGTCCCAGCTCCGCTGCATTCCAGGTTTGTCCGTGATAATGCGCCAGCATCCTCCAGAAGCGGCCCAGTGCTTCAGGTGATACCTTCGATCCCAGCCCGGGAATGTCCCGCTCCAGGAACGTGCGCGTAAACGATTGCATCCAACGTGCCCACGCCGGTGTTGACGCCGCCAGCCAGGCCCGTGGAAAACCGCCCCGCATCCACAGGCTGTCCTGGTTTTGTGGGCCCGCCTCGGCCAGTGAGAAGCCTCCCACGTCCACAAAGAGAATCCGCCCGGCCAGCGTTTCAGACACCCCCTTGATCAAGTCCAGAGAGGCACTTCCCAACAGCAGAAAGACCGCTTTCCGGCTTTGGCTGTCACAGATTGGACGCAGTAATTCAAAAAGCGCCGGCATTCGTTGCACTTCGTCGAGAATAACCAGGCCTTGGCTCTCACGCAGCAGTTTCTCGGGAGTCATGGACAGCGCTTCCCGCGTCGCGGCGACCTCGAGGTCGAAAATTGTGAATGGGCCCGACCACGCTGACGCCACCTGCCCGGCGAGAGTAGTCTTGCCAACCTGGCGGGCTCCCAGCAATGCTACTACCGGGGCCTCGGAGAGGCCTCCGATAACAGCAGAGAGGAGGTCTGCTCGTGTTATATATTGTTGCATATCTGATTTATAAAATAAGATATTCAACAATTAAATCACGAGAGTCATGTTCTGTCAATGCACCCATCGAAACACCATATTCCGCATAAGCTCTTCCGATGGCTTCATTTTCGGTCGCAGGCGCCCGCTGGCGCAAAACAGCCTTAAACAGATCAGCAGATACACCACTGAAAATTTCGGAGAGCAGCAGAAAAGGAAATATATAAAACTCCTACGAGATAAGATGCGTAGTGCGGCTAAAAGTCCCGATAAGGGCCAAAGGCGCGGTGAGATCAAAGAGGGCTATCACAGTATCCGGGCAGGAAAGCACCATATTTACTATCGTATTCAAGAAACACATATTGAAATCACCGGCGCGCTGCACCAATCGATGGAACCAGACCTGCATCCAACGGGTCTATGTCGCCTTACCCCTGCGTATACGCCAGCCGTCAAGAAACACGGCAATAATTATCACTCCCCCCGTTATCAGGCGTTTTGCCGGTTCGGATACGCCTAGCTGCGCCAGTCCGTTCTGTAGTACTGCGACGATCAGGACGCCTGCGAATGCGCCGATAACGGTGCCGCGACCCCCCATTAAACTTGTGCCGCCGATAACCGCCGCAGCAATTGCAGCCAGTTCCATGCCGGAACCGGCATTCGGATCGGCCGACCCCAGGTAGGCTGCATTGAATACGCCTCCGAGACCTGCCAGGGCGCCGGACACGGCCAGTACCAGCAGGCGGTAGAGCCTTGTATTGATCCCGGACATGCGCGCTGCATTGGCATTGGTGCCCGTGGCGGTGATGTAGCGTCCCAGCACTGTCCTGGTCAAAATAAACTGGCCCGCGATGACCGTCACAAGGGCAATGATTAATGCAACGGAAACGCCGGTCCCTGTAATCGGCAACGCGAGTTTCTGGATCGAGGCGCCTATATACATAGTTTGTGAGTTCGTCGTGATATAGGCCAGTCCACGCGCCATTTCCAGCATCCCCAGGGTGACGATAAATGAGGGAAGAGAAAGATAGGCCACCAGAATGCCGTTCATGGTGCCGCAGAGAAAACCTGCGCCTATTCCGATCAGGCAGGCAGCATACAGGGGAAGGCCCCAGTTGAGCAGCGCCACTCCCACGACCGTGGCGCTGAAACCGAGTACGGAACCAACCGACAAATCGATGCCCCCGACAATCAGGACAAGCGTCATGCCGACAGTGACGATTGTCAGTGCGGGCAGCTGGTTAAGGATTGTTGTGAGTGTTACGAATGAAAAGAAATTGTCCGAAGCAAGGCTGAAAAACAGGATCAGCAGGACCAGGGAAACCAGGATAAAGTTTTCTCTAGCCCGCATTTCTCACCAGGTGATGCGATGATTACGCCGGATTTTTGCCGCCAGCGGGTGCCTGCGACCGAAAGCATAGCAGTAGCTCTGGTTGAGGGAGCACGTGCCCGCTGGCGGCAAAAAGACAAGTAAGGACGCATCAAGCGCAGTCTGTAATGTTGACATAGTAAAAACATTACCATAGCTTGTTGACAGCAAATAAATATACGATGGCAACAAGCGACCTGGTGAGAAATGCGGGCTGTTATGAGTCTTGAAAAACTGGATGTAGTCCATGCCGTAACCGTGTTGGCGCATCTCTGGTCAGTGTGTAACGCCTGCAACCCGCGTGGTGAATTCGCTGAAAGAAGCCGCAAGTATGTCCGCTTCGGACCAGTTATCCCGGTTAAATTCCCTGACGAGTTTCCGGTCCGATAATACAAGTATGCGATCGCTTACCAGCATGATCTCTTCAATCTCGCTTGATGTGAATAATATGGTTTTCCCCTTGTCCCGCAAATCATGGACGAGGTTGTAGATGGTGTTTTTCGCGCCCACGTCGATCCCTCTCGTGGGTTCGTCAAACAGCAATATGTCCGCTTCGCAGTGCAGCCAGCGTGCGATAAGCACTTTCTGTTGATTCCCCCCGCTGAGCTGGTCTATATCCTGGCCCAGACCCTGGCATTTAATGTCCAGCGCCCCGGCCAGTTCGTCGCCTGCTTGTTTTTCGCGGCTGTAATCCAGCAGGGTTAATGGTGTCAATCCACGTGTAGCGCCCGGGATCATCATATTCGTCAGAATTGAGTGGCCTGAAAATAACCCCATGGACTGCCGGTCTTCACCCAGGTATGCCATCCCTGCCGTTATTGCCGTGGTCGGGTTCCTGATCCCTGTTTTTCCATGGGCAGTATGCCGAGTGATACTGCCTCCTGCCAGTGGAGTCAAGCCGAACAGTGCATTGAGTAATTCGCTGCGTCCGGAGCCGGACAGGCCGGAGATACCGATTACTTCCCCTGCGCGGCACGAAAAACTTATTTCATGGGGCAGACCTGCGCTGGTTATGCGCTTGACTTCCAGGACAACCGGGCGGCTTGCTGCCGGCGCGGGTGACCTGCTGTTTTGCTGGTGGATATGGCCACTCATATATTCCATGAGCCGCGCCACACTCAGAGTCTTTGCCGGCGCGCTCGTTATGATTCGTCCGTCCCTGAGCACCGTGACCGTATCGGATACTTCAAGCACGTCCCGCAACCGGTGGCTGATGTATATTACCGATGTGCCTGAATTCGCCACGTCAGTAATGACCTTGTGCAGGTGGGCGGTCTGCGGCGCCGTGAGCGCAGCCGTCGGTTCATCCAGGATCAACACCTTGCAATCCATGCAAAGCGCCTTGGCCAGTTCCACCAGTTGGCGTTCGGCAATGCCCAGTGTTTCCGTTCTTGTATCCGGACTGAGATGGTCAAGACCGACAACCCGGAGCAATGACCGTGCCTGTCGTTCAAGATCCTGTTTCAATATTACGGAACGGTATTGAGGTAATTTCCTCAGCGCGATGTTTTCCGCGACACTGAGCGTATCAACCAGGCTGAATTCCTGGGTGGCACAGGATATGCCGGCGTTGAACGCATCCCTGGGGCCGGCCGGTTCGTAATCTGTTTCATCAAGAACGATTTTGCCGCTGTCCTTGTGCAGAAAGCCTGCGAGAATACTGCCCAGGGTTGTTTTGCCGGCGCCGTTTTCGCCTACGACCGCGTGTATTTCGCCGCGTGCGATGGTCAGGGTGATACCGGTAAGAACGGGCGTTGAAAACGACTTGTTGAGGTTCGAAATACGTAAACGGGCAGATGCCATCTCCCGGTTACTCTACGGAGACCCTGGTTACCAGGTCCAGGGGGGTAGTTTTATCTGCTATTGTCGAACCGGAAGATAATGCCTCAAGTGCATATTCGATGCCATACACGGCCAGTAAATCTGCATGCTGATCGATGGTTGCCAGTACTTCTTCTGCCCTGATGAGGTTATGGATTGCGGAAATATTGTCGAAACCGACTATTTTTATCCCGCCCTTCTTCCCGGCCTGGGCAACAGCCGCCGCGGCGCCCAGGGCCATGTTGTCGTTTGCGCACAGGATGGCCGCCAGGTCAGGATGTTGTACCAGCATGGCCGCCGTTACCGTCACCGCCAAGGTCTGGTCCCATTGGGCACTCTGTTGCGCCACGATATCCATTCCCGCATCGGTCATTGCCTTGCGCAACCCGGCCGTACGCCGTTGCGAGTTAAAAGCAGTAGGTACGCCTTCAAGTATGGCGACCTGGTCGCCGGCGTTCAGTTTTGACACAAGGTATTTGCCGACTGTCTCAGCGCCCTGGAAATTGTCCGGTCCGACAAACGGAATTTCAAGGTCATATTCGCTGAGTACCTTTTTTTCCAGCCGGTTGTCTATATTGATAATGGCAATCCCTGCGGAATGCGCTCTCGCCAGTGCGGGGACAACCGCCTTGGAGTCAGCCGGTGCGATCACAATGGCGTCCACCCTGGAGGCAATCATCTGGTCGATCAGGGCAACCTGCTGGGCGAGGTCAACCTCATTCTTTATGCCGTTGATGATCAGGTTGTAACGCTCTTGGTTCGCGGCCTGGTGTGCCTTTGCCCCTTCCGCCATGGTGACGAAAAATTCATTTGCGAGGGATTTCATTACCAGCGCAATCACCGGGCGTTCCTTGTCCAGGCTGCCCTGGCCGGCACCCCGGCCTGTCCGTTCAGGGTCGCCGCAGGAAATGACGACCAATAAGCAAAGTGCCGCCGTTACGGCGCTCTTTGTGTGTTGCATGATAAACCCGGGAAGCTGTCTGTACAGTTGGTTTGTTATATAGTCTGATCTTTCCGCCGGACCAGGTCCACAGCTGTTGAGGATAATCGATCATATCATGCTGCCTGCCGGTCGAACACAGCGGAAGGCATGTGACTTCTTGGCAGGCGCCTGAGGAATTCATGACATGGCCCCACTATGCTAAACTCCGGTCATCTGTCGTGTCCCGGGCAGCAGGCGGCATCCAGTTGAACCGGCCGGCCGTGAATCTACCGCAAAACCAAAGTCAGACATCATTATGAAACCCGGACGGGTAATAGTAGTCGGCGCTATAAATATCGATATGGTTATTACCGCGCCGCATCTTCCCGCCCCGGGCGAGACAGTCGTCGGCGACGGGTTACAGGTGTTCGGGGGTGGTAAAGGGGCAAATGCTGCGGTGGCCGCCGCCCGCGCCGGCGCAGATGTAATGCTGGTTGGCGCAGTCGGCGCCGACGAGACCGGTAACCAGGCGCTCGCGTTATTGCAGAGTGACGGCGTTGATACCAGCGGGGTAGACGCGCTCACCGGCGAACCGACCGGCACGGCGTTAATCGTTGTTGATGAGCAGGGTGAAAATCAAATCGCGTTGGGTCCGGGTGCAAATCATGCGGTATCACCGGAACATGTACGCACCGTTTTAGCCGGTTTAATGCCCGTTGCCGATCTGGTACTGGTGAGTACGGAAATTCAATACGGCGCGGTAGCCGCAGCTATTTCCGCGGCGCAGACAGCAGGGGTGGCGTGTGTACTGAATCCTGCGCCGGTTGTTTCCGGGCTCATTGATTTATTGCCTTTGCGCCCTGTGCTTACGCCGAATGAAATTGAACTGGGTGAACTGGTTCATGACATTACCGGCTCTCCGGCAAAAGGCGAGGGTGATGAAGTGATTACGGAGAACCTCCGTATTTTAACTGAGCATACCCATGCCCCGGTTGTCGCGACCCTGGGTAGCGCCGGCTGCGCCGCGCTGCTGCCGGGCGGAAAGATCAAACGCTTTTCCAACCCGCCATTGACGCATGTTGTCGATACGACCGGCGCAGGGGATACGTTTAACGGCGTGCTTGCGGCAGGTCTGGCTGCGGGTGATGACATAATGGACGCCATAAACACAGCCGTCATTGCGGCTTCATTATCGGTAGGGGCTGCCGGCGCACGGGCAGGCATGCCCGATGAAACGGAAATTTCCGCGGCAAAAGCAGAACTCCCGGCAGCTTTTGTCGTAACATAAGTCCGGATCACTGAAAGAGGCAGACAGCACAGGTTTAAAACGAGAATTTCATGATGGATAAGGCAATGAAAGATGTTTTTCTTGATGAACTCAGGCTGTGTGAGGTTGGTCCGGGGCAAACTGTTGCCGTGTTATCCGAGGGGGACCTGTTACGCGACTACGCCGAATACTCCCTCAGTGCAGCCTCCGAGCTCGGCGCTCACGTCACAGATGCCAATCTGCAGGTCGAACGGGCCATGGACGCGAGTGAGCGAATTGCGAACGTCGGCAAAAACCCCCTCAGCGAGCATCCCGCGCTGCTCCAGCAATGCTGTGAGGCGGACATGGTGATCGACCATATGCTGCTGCTGTTCTCCCATGAGCAGGTTGCCATGCAGGAGGCAGGCGCGCGCGTGCTGATGGTAGTTGAACCGCCGGAAATCCTGCAGCGGCTGTTTCCGACACCGGCATTGCGCAAGCGGGTGGAAGCGGGCGAACGCCGGCTCAGTGGAGCCAGGCGCCTGCGTTTTACCAATGCGGCGGGCACCGATGTGACTTATAATCTCGACGGCAAACCGATACTGACCGAATACGGTTATACCTGCTCTCCCGGGCGCTGGGATCACTGGCCGGGGGGATTTCTTGCCACCGTAGCTGCTGATAAAGGCGTCAATGGCCGGGTGGTAATGGATTCGGACGACATCATCTATCCACTCAAACGCTTCGTCACCTCACCGATCGAATTTGTGATCAGGGATGGCGCGGTCATCGAGATAAACGGCGGCCCGGATGCGGATCTGCTGAAGCATTTTATTGACGACTACCAGGATCCACGCGCCTATGCCATCTCGCATATCGGCTGGGGTCTCAACGCCGCCTGCAAGTGGGACGTTGATCTCCCGGGGATTGGTATGGACGGGCGCGCCTGTTATGGCAACGTGTTGTTTTCCATGGGGCCGGACACGGAGTTCGGGGGTGACAACGATACACCCTGCCACCTCGATCTGCCCATGCAGAATTGTACCCTTCTGCTTGACGACGAGCTGATCGTGGACGAGGGCAAGGTCGTGCCCGCGGACATGCGCGTGTAGTGCGGCGTGTGAATCTTTTCTCATACTGTAATAGACAATTATGACCGTCAACCAGACCTGTTCCCGGCAGATCTGAACAATTTCCTGATCGTTTCCGGAATCGGCAACCGCACTGGGCCTCACCATTTATATTTAAAAGACATGTCCCAAACAATCAACCGCAGGGATCTTGATTTCCTGATATACGAAATGCTCGACGTGGAGAGCTTATGCGAGCGCGCGTATTTTGCCGGACAAGGGCGTGATGTTTTCGACCCCATGCTTGATCTTGCCGAGGACGTTGCCCGGGAACACTTTCAGGCCTGTGCCGAAGCCGGTGACAAGCATCCTGCCGAGGTAGTAGACGGCAAGGTCAGGATGATACCCGGGGCCGGGAAAGCGGCGGGCATCATGTTCGAAGCCGGCTTTGTCGCAGCCGGCATGGATGCAGAACACGGCGGCTTGCAGTTACCGTTCACGGTCGCCAGTGCCTGCATGGCTATTTTTCAGTCGGCTAACATAGGCCTGTCCGGCCTGCCGTTACTCACGGCCGGTGTCGCCAACCTGCTGATAGAATACGGGAACGACGCACAAAAGGCCTTGTATATTCCGCCGCTGCTGGACGGCCGCTTTTACGGCACCATGTGCCTGTCGGAACCCCATGCGGGGTCATCCCTGACGGATATCCGTACCAGGGCCGAGTTGCTGGAAGACGGGACCTATGCGATTACCGGCAACAAGATGTGGATTACCGGCGGCGAACATGAACTGGGCGAGAACATCATCCACCTGGTACTAGCCAAGATCCCGGGCGGGCCGCCGGGCGTGAAGGGCATCTCCCTGTTTATCGTGCCGCGCCACCGGGTTAATGCAGACGGCAGTGTGGCTGAACATAACGACGTTACCCTGGCCGGCTTGAACCACAAGATGGGGCAACGCATCACCCCGAATTGCGCGCTTAATTTCGGCGAGAACGGGCGCTGTGCCGGTTACCTGGTGGGCGAACCCCATCGTGGGCTGGAGTACATGTTCATGATGATGAACGAAGCCCGCATCGGGGTAGGACTCTCTGCGGTGGGCGCAGGCTATGCAGGCTACCTGTATTCGCTGGAATATGCCCGGGAGCGCGCCCAGGGGCGCATACCGGACAATAAAGACCCTGCAAACAAGATGGTGCCGATCATCCGGCATACCGACGTGAAACGGATGCTGCTGGCGCAGAAGGCCTATGTTGAGGGCGGACTGGCCCTGTGCCTGTTAGCCGCAAGGCTGGTGGATGAGATGAAAACCCATCCGGACCGGTCGGCCCGGCAGGAAGCCGGTTTATTACTGGATGTATTGACACCCGTTGTCAAGGCGTGGCCGTCCGACTGGTGCCTGGAGGCAAACAAGCATGCCATACAGATCCTGGGTGGTTACGGTTATACCCAGGATTTTCCGGTGGAACGCCTGTACCGGGACAACCGCCTGAACATGATCCATGAAGGGACCAACGGCATCCACGGTATTGACCTCCTGGGCCGCAAGGTCATGATGAAGAACGGCGCGGGATTCAGGTTGCTGGTGCGCGAGATACAAAAAGATGCCGACGGCACGGCGGCGCACCCGGCATTGTCCGAATTCGCCACAGCCCTGACTCGCGCCGTGGCAACTGTGACGGAGACGACGGAAGTCCTGGCCGCAACCGCGGCCAGGGGGGAGTTGAACCGGTTTCTGGCCAATTCATCTACATACCTGGACATGCTCGGCCACGTTGTTATTGCCTGGATGTGGCTGAAACAGGCCGTGGCCGCCCAGGCGGGACTTGCGGATGCAAATGATGCCGACAGGCAGTTCTACCAGGGCAAGATGCAGGCCTGCCGTTATTTCTTCCGCTGGGAACTACCGAAAACGCAGGCGCAGTCCGAATTATTGTCCGGGTTGGATACGACCTGCCTGGATATGCCGGAAGAGGCGTTTTGAATATATGATATATAGGGTCAGAGTAAAATTACTGATTTTCGGTGTTTGAAATTCAGGGGTCAGAGTAAGAAATCCTAAGAATTTTTACTCTGACCCCATATATTTATCGAGGAGATTCCGGTGGATTTTACCTATTCAGAAAAAGTACAGGCGTTGCAAGAACGGCTCAACGAATTTATGCAGACTCACGTCTATCCTGTGGAGGAGGCCTACCGGGACGCACTGGCAGGCGCCGGGAATCCCTGGACTACCCCGCCCATCCTGAAGGACTTGAAGCAAAAGGCGCGGGCGCAGGGGCTCTGGAACCTGTTCTATCCGAAGGCGCACTCTGGTGGAGATGCGCTGACCAACCTGGAATATGCCCCGCTGGCCGAGATCATGGGCCGGGTCACCTGGGCGGCTGAAGTGTTCAACTGCAACGCGCCGGACACCGGCAACATGGAAACCCTGATCCTGTACGGGACGGAGGAGCAGAAAGAACGCTGGCTGGAACCCCTGCTGGCCGGTGAGATACGCTCCGGTTTTGCCATGACCGAACCGGACATTGCCTCATCTGATGCCACCAATATCTCCTGTTCCATAACAAGAGAGGGCAACGGCTACGTCATAAACGGGCGCAAGTGGTTTACCACCGGTGGTATGCGCGACAACTGCGAGATCCTGATCGTCATGGGCAAGACCGACCCCGGCAACCCGGATCGCCACAAGCAGCAGTCGATGATCCTGGTGCCCAGGGATACACCGGGTGTGGAAATAGTCCGTCACGTGCACAGCTTCGGTTACAACGATGCGCCGTTCGGCGAGGCGGAAATCCGCTTCGACAACGTCAGGGTGCCGCTGGACAACATCCTGCTGGGAGAAGGGCGCGGTTTCGAAATCGCCCAGGGACGCCTCGGGCCGGGCCGCATCCACCATTGCATGCGCCTGGTCGGCTGCGCCCAGCGCGCCCTGGAACTGGCCTGCCGGCGGGTGGAAGCGCGCGCCACCTTCGGCAGGAAGATCAGCCAGCACCAGTCGGTGCGGGAAGATATCGCCAGGGCCTACTGTAAAATTGAGCAGGCGCGCCTGTTGACCCTGCTGGCCGCGGACAGGATGGACAAACACGGTAACAAGGTCGCCCGCGACCTTATTGCGGCCATCAAGATCACCGCGCCGGTAATCGCCTGCGAGGTGATTGACGATGCGATACAGATGCACGGCGCCGCCGGTCTGACCGAGGACTTTTTCCTGGCGGAGGCCTATAACTATGCCAGGCAGATCCGCCTTGCCGACGGTCCCGACCAGGTCCACATGATGTCCCTGGGCAAACAGATCATCCAGCGTTATTCAGCGTGAAGATAACACGCCGCCTGGCCTTGACCTTGACCTTGTTATTTGAGCCACAGGACGCACAGGGCAAACTGTGTGATCTCTGTGACGTCTGTGGCTGAAATGACGGTCAGATAGATTATGGAAACTTCCCACCTGGCAAAACTGAACTTCTATCTTGAGGATCACGTGGACGGTTTCCGCGGGCTGGTCAAGGCGGAGAAGTTCCCGGGCGGGCAGTCGAACCCCACCTGGCTGCTCAGCGCCGGCAGCGGCCGCTATGTATTGCGCAGCAAACCTCCCGGGCAGTTGCTTAAATCGGCCCACGCAGTCGATCGCGAGTTCAGGGTGATCAAGGCACTGGCAGGGACCGGCGTACCGGTCGCCCGGGCCCTGCACCTGTGCGAGGATGAAGATGTCACCGGCGCCATGTTCTACGTGATGAGCTACGAGGAAGGGCGGGTTTTCTGGGACCCGGCGCTGCCGGATATCGGCCGGGAACAACGCGCCGGCTACCACCGTGAGCTGATGCGCGTCCTGGCAGCCATTCACGAAATAGATGTCGATGCTGTCGGACTGGCCGGCTACGGCCGTGCGGGCAATTACTACGAGCGCCAGATCAGCCGCTGGACAAAACAATATAAAGCGTCTGAAACCGGCAGGATTGAGGCTATGGACACGCTGATGGACTGGTTACCTGCCAACCTGCCCGAAGATGACGGGAGGAGCGGCCTGATCCACGGCGATTTCCGCATCGATAATGTCATTTTTCATCCTGGTGAGGCCCGCGCCCTGGCCGTTATCGACTGGGAACTGTCCACCCTGGGGCATCCGTTATCGGACCTGGCTTACTATTGCATGTGTCTGCGGCTCCCCCCGCAGGGCGATGTGAGGGGTCTGGCCGGAAAAGACCGCGCGGCTTTGGGAGTCCCTGACGAGCAGGCGATTATCGAGCAGTACGGCGAATTCCGCCGCCTGCCGGCAATCGAGAACTGGCATTTCTACCTGGCGTTCAGCTATTTTCGTATGGCCGCTATCTGCCAGGGCGTGTATAAACGCGGTCTGGACGGCAACGCGTCCAGCGACAGGGCCCTGGAGATGGGCAGAATAGTAGAACCAATGGCTGCCGACGCAGTAGAACTTATTGCGTAAAGACTGGCATTACAATAACACAAATAAACTGGTAGACTAGACTGGTCTAAAATCAATGGTGAGATCATGGCTATGGAAACTATCGGTGCTTTTGAAGCGAAGACACACCTGCCGCGGTTGTTGGAACGCGTGGCTCGCGGTGAGTCTTTAACCATTACAAAACATGGCAAACCGGTTGCGCATCTGGTCCCTGTAGATAGCAACCGCAAGCGGGCAAGGGAAGCAGCCGCGCGTATTATCGAACGCCGCCAGCACATTGCGCGAGTGTCATTGAAACAACTGCTGTCTACCGTTCATGAAGGACACCGTTATTAATGCCCATCGTCATTGATAATTCTGTCTACCTGGCCTGGTGTATGAGTGATGAGGATGCCCCCTTGGCAGATAAGGCCATGTCACGCGTCATCGAAGAAGGCGGAGTTGTGCCGGGAATATGGTGGTATGAACTACGCAATGCCCTACTGATGAACGAACGCCGCGGGCGCATCTCCCGGCAACAGGTAGCAGATACGCTGGTCGATAGCCAGTCTCTCGGTATTTCAGTTGATGGTGGACACGATGAGACGCTGGTACTTGAACTTGCGCGGCAGTTTGAGTTAACCATCTACGATGCTGCGTATATTGAAGTGGCTCATCGACGTAGTATGCCTCTGGCTACACTTGATGTAAGGTTACGGCAAGCGGCAGAAACAGTCGGAATAGCCATTGTCGGCGCCCAGGAATGAGTGGTGATTCGCCTTCCTGAAATTTGCCGTTTCAATAAGATCGCCGCGTTAGCAAAATTTGGACCCCCCAGCATTACCCGGGAGATAAACACAGTTTGACAGTTCCGGGAATCTCAAGGTATCCCCCTGGTGTGAACCGCAAAAATCCGGAGATTATCAACCATGACAACAGACTTGTTTGACCTGACCGGCAAGATTGCGCTGGTGACCGGCGCCAGCCGGGGAATCGGAGAGGCGGCCGCCAGGCTGCTGGCGCAGCAGGGCGCCCATGTCATTATTTCCAGCCGCAAGCAGGAGGGCTGCGAGGTAGTGGCCCGGAGTATCAGGGATGAAGGCCGCCGGGCGACTGCTTATGCCTGCCACATCGGCGACCCGGAGCAAATCGAAGCAATCTTTGAGTACATCCGGCAGGAGCATGGCCGGTTGGACATTCTGGTCAACAATGCCGCGGCAAACCCCTATTACGGCCATATCACGGATACCGGTATGGCCGCGTTTACCAAGACCGTTGAAGTCAACATACGCGGTTACTTCTTCATGTCCGCAAACGCCTGCAAGTTGATGAAGGAAAGCGGCGGGGGCGCCATCGTCAACGTGTCATCCGTCGACGGCATCAGGCCGGGAGACAAACGGGGCATCTACTCGATTACCAAAAGCGCCATCATCCAGATGACCAAGGCGTTTGCGCTGGAGTGCGGCCCGGACAATATCCGGGTCAACGCCCTGCTGCCGGGACTGACCGAAACGAAATTCGCCGGCGCCCTGACCGAAAATGAAGAAGTTCTGAATGCCTGGTTGCAGCATATGCCGCTGCGGCGCTATGCCCAACCCGATGAAATGGCCGGCGCCATCCTGTTCCTGGCCTCACCGGCCTCCGGCTTTGCCACCGGTAGTATTCTCCCTGTGGACGGGGGTTACCTGATTTGATGAGCCTCTGCCTTAAACCGGAGCATCCTGAATTTTGGGCGTGCTTGCCCCTACCGGGATCTCCAGCAATTCGATGATATTGCCATCCGGGTCCCGCCCGTAGGTGAAAATGGAACCGTCTCCGAATTCCACCGGATTGCCGTTGAATTCCATGCCTGCGGTCTTGAGGCGGGCATACTCTGCCTGGATGTCATCGACGACGAAACACAGGTGGACGAGACCGTAATCACAGGCGCGGTGGCTTTGGTCGTCAGGGATCGGAGATGTAAATTCAAAAATTTCAAGAAAGACATTGCCCACTTTGACAAAGGCATAACGCGCGGCGCTGTCTTTCAGGCGGGTCATGCGATCAGCGATTTCATTGCCTTTATTCCATGAGTGAACTTCACTGACCTGCTTGCCGCCGAGCGCGCCGCAATAAAACGACAGGCAACGTTCCAGGTCCGGGGTCGACAGGGCAACGTGATGTAATCCGCTTATCATGAGCCTGTCAGCTTGCGCTTGCGCGCCGCAGGCGCAGGTATTCCTGCAAGGGATCTTCCGTACTTTCAGGATCGAAATAGGAAAATGATTCAATAAACATCCAGAACAGGTCGGCATGGGAGGAAATGCCGAGTTTCGAATATATTCTTTTTCTGTGAACCCGTTCCGTTTCCGGGGCAATGTTCAGTTCCCGCGCGGCTGCCTTGGAAGAATGGCCGCGCAGGATCAGGCCGGTAATCTCCCGCTCCCGCTCCGTCAGCACCTTGCTGCCGAAACGCATGAACGCTCCCGTCATCTGTTCGGAAATGCAGTTGGCGCTGGAGATTTCCGTCACTTTGCTGACCGACTTCGATCCCTGTGAGTGCTGGCGCGTGAGGGCGCTTACCAGGGGGGCGAGTTTATGCAACATGGCCAGTTCCACCTTGCTGAACGGCGTGGAAGGGATCTGCCGTTCAATCACCAGCCCTATCGAGAGGGACTGGTCGATCCTGGTGAAGAACAACCCGTCATCCTCCACATGCTTCTCCGAATAATAAACCCGGTGGTATTCGGTTTCGGTGAATTCATCCGGCGCAACGTCGTTGATGTGGTAGAAATCATCCGCACCCCCTGCCCAGATAACCTTGTTGATGTACGGACTGATAGGGTAGGCGGCCCGTAGCAGGGTCAGGTGCAGCCTGTCCCGCTCAGGGCCCGGCTGGGCGTCATACATCCGTTCCGGCGGGAGATGATCCACGTAGCGGAATACCGCCGCCTGGTCAAAAGCAACTTCACCTGCCAGCAGTTCCGTCAGCCTGCTCCAGAGGTATGCGCTCCCGATAGCCTCCACCGCATCGGCCATTTTACCGATCCGGTCTGTGTTTCGTTTCAGTGAACCAGCCATAGTGATCAGCAGTTATTCCAGGATACCGGAAGATATTACACCGGTTATACTACCAATGGAACGTTCCAGGTTAACCCAAATGAGGTATTGCCACATTATCCGGGCATTTTACAGTTGGAACGGGAAAAACAACGGTCACATCACGCGGCTCAACGCTATCCGGGACATAAGCCTGTATGCCAGCAACCGACAAAATAACGGCCTCGGTCATCCAGCGGCGGCTTTTTTTCATCAATGAGCAAATGGGTGAGGCGATGCTGCGCACCTATCTCGGATGCGGCTGAAACAGCTGGCGCTATCGGCGCGCGCTTTCTCCGGCTCGATGTTTCCCGGGAACAGGAGGTTGCAGGCTGTTTTCAGGAACTGGCTGCGCAACAGTCGCTGCTGGACATCGTGGTCAATAATGCGGGTATCGTGCCCGGGGACAATTTCGTGTTGACGGAGGCGGCCCGCGACGACAGCCTGCGCGGCGTATTCGAAGTGAACACCTATGGCGTATTTTACGGATTGAAACACGCCCCGGCCTGTATGCGTGATTTCGGCTCCATCATCAATACCTCATCCCTGGCCGCCCACCTGGCGCTACCGGGCAACAGCCAGTACTCCGCCAGCAAGGCCGCCGTCGCGCAGTTCACCCGGACTTCCGCGGTGGAACTGGGACCGCGCGGCATCCGCGTCAACGCGGTCTGCCCTTCGTTCATACGCACCGATATGGGAGGCGGGGAACTGGGAGAAAACATGTCGGCGGAACTCACTGCCCTGGGAAGGATTGGCGAAGTGGAGGACCTGGTGGGTTTGTATCATTTTCTGGCTGCCGATGAGAGCCGCTTTATCAGCGGCCAGGTCTTCAACGTGGATGGTGGCTGGACGGCCGGTGTCAGCATGGGTTTGATGAGCAGGTACCAGGAATTTGAATAATGCGCGGCCTGCCGGACAAGGTGATCATCGTTACCGGCGCCGGCAGCCCCGGGGGCATGGGCCAGGCTGCGGTATTGAAAGTTGCCGAATACGGCGCCCACGTGGCCGTGTCGGACCTGGCGCACGCCAAAAGCCGGCTGGATGAACTGGTTGACCGGCTTGAGGTTATGGGGCGGCGCGCCCTGGCGCTCACCTGTGACGTGACGGATGATGACGCTATCCGCGCCTGCATTGACGGGGTCATGGGTGAATTCGGCAGGATAGACGGTCTTTTCAATAACGCGGGTTGTGGAAACATGTCGCTTTTTCTGCATACGGACCTGGAAGAATACGACCGGATGTTCGCCATCAATACCCGCAGTATCGCTTCTTTCATGCAGGCCGTCATCCCCCACATGAAAGCATCGGGCGGCGGCGCCGTCGTCAATAATGCTTCCCTGGGCGGGATTTACGCCAGCACCCACTTATCCGCCTACGAAACGTCAAAGTTCGCCTTGGTTGGCTTGAGCAAATCGGTGGCGCTGGAAGTCGGCGCCGACAATATCCGGGTGAACCTGGTATGCCCCGGCGCGATTGATACGGAAATGGGCGCGAAGATGCCCGTCTACTATGCGGAACATACCGGGGTCTCCGAAGAACAGTCCTACAAGGCAATTGCCAAAGACGCCGCCTTGGGGAGATGGGGCCGGCCGGAAGAAGTGGCGGAGGTGGTGGCCTTCCTGCTGAGCGACCTGTCCAGTTACATGACCGGCGCCGCCGTACCGGTCAGCGGCGGTTCACCGCAATCGCTATAAATCAGATCGGGCCTGTTACGTCCAGATTAATCAGACTGTCATCACATGCCTGGAATGACTACGGCAGGCAGCTATCTCGTGACATTGTTAATCGATTGTAATCTCTGTATACTTTCATTATGTCAAGGACGAGACACCCGAAAAGGGAAGTTGAGGAAGCACTGGTTTATGCAGAAGCAGCGGGGTGGACAGTCAATACTACAAAATCTGGCCATCGGTGGGGTGTGATCCGCTGTGTGGAATCCAGCCGTTCGGGCTGTCAGTATTCTATCTGGTCTACGCCCCGAAATCCACACAATCATGCCAGGCATCTACTACGAATGGTGCATAAATGCCCACACCAGAGTGGACCTTAGAGGAGTACACGTGATGCAGACCCACCACTTTACACTGATTATCGAAGGCCCGGACATGCAGGAAGAGGCAATCATCGATACTCTCTTCGAGAATGGCTGTGATGATGGGACGATTGGTCGGTCAGATGGCATTCAATTCATCGTATTCGATCGTGAGGCAGTGAGTTTTGCTGACGCGGTGCAGTCAGCTGTCGACGATATTGAATGTATTCCAGGGCTGAAGATTGTTAGCATCGCTGATGCTGACCAGGCTCTTGATCCCAATCAAGTGCTTGATCCAACTCTCAGCAGGCCGTCAGACCGCCGTCCAGCACGATTGACGCCCCGTTCATAAAGCTGTTCTGTTCCGAACACAGCCATAGGATGGCGTCCACCACCTCGTCAGGCTGCGCCATGCGCTTTAACGGTATGCGATCAGTCATGCGGCTCTCCATACCTTCATCTCCGGCGCGCAACATTCCGGCGACCAGCGGGGTGGGCGAGTAACCCGGGCACAGCGCATTGACGCGCACTCCTTTCCGGCCGTACTCCACCGCGGCCGTACGCGTCAGGCCGACCACGCCATGCTTGCTGGCGCAGTAAGGTCCCAGCATGGGCGCGCCCAGTACCCCGGCAACGGACGCGATATTGAGTATCATCCCTGTTCCCTGTTCCAGCATCTGCCGTATCTCGCGCTTCATGCACAGGAAAACACCGGTCAGGTTGACTTCGAGGACCCGGGACCACAGTTCATCATCACAGTCCGCCAGCGGACGTTGCTCATGGGCTATACCGGCGTTGTTAACGGCGACGTCAATCCTGCCGAACCGTTCAATGACCGCGTCAATGAAACGGTCTAACTGTGCCGCTTTGCTGACGTCACAGGGAAACATGAGGTGTTCTCTGCCAAGTTCTCCGGCCAGGTTGTGCAGGGCGGAATCGTTGACGTCACATAATGCCAGCGTATCGCCCTGGTCCGCAAACCGCCTGGCCGCCAGCCGGCCGAAACCGGAACCCGCGCCGGTAAGCAATACGACCCTGGCGGCGCCGGCTTCAGGCATTTTCCGTACCGTATCCGGCTGCGGGAAACGCGGTCAATATTTTCGTCACGGTCAAAATCATCTTTACCCGGGTCAGGCGGTTTACCGGCCCAGTCTACCAGAATAGTAATGCCGGACGCGAGGGTTGCAATTAACTCAAATGAGGTATAGGAAAAGCGGCGTTTTCTTACGAAAATCAACAATTAGGTTTTCTTTGCGCGTTTACAGGTTAACAGACGGGGGATCAATCAATGACACCAAGACCGTATTTCAGGCTGACAAACACATTTTCGGCCATTGCCCTGGCTTCCATCATTTTCGCAACTCCGGCATCCGCCGCGCTGCTGGAAGAGGTCATAGTGACCGCGCAGAAGCGCCAGCAGGACGCCCAGGACGTGGGGATCGCGATCAGTTCATTCTCCAATACGCAAATGCGATCATTGGGCGTGACCGATGCGGCTGACCTCGCCGACCTCACTTCCGGCGTAACCATCAATATGGAATACGGCACCGCGCCGTTGTTTGCCATCCGCGGCGTCAGTGTCAACGACTTCGCGGCAACGACCCCGCCGGCAGCCGCCGTGTACCTGGACGGCGTGTACAAGGCGTCCAATATCAACAGCGGCCCGCAGATGTTTGACATGGAGAGGGTCGAAATCCTGAAGGGACCGCAAGGCACACTCTGGGGCCGCAATACAACCGGCGGCGCGGTCAGTATTACCAGCGTCAAACCCTCCCAGGAAAGCGATGGTTTTATCGAGGTTGGATACGGCACCCATGATCACATACAGGTTGAGGGCGCAATCGGCGCCGGCTTGACGGATACCCTGGCCACCAGGCTGTCGTTCCGTTATATGGAAAGTGACGGGGCCTTTGATTCGGTGACGAACGGTGAACACGGCGCCCTTGACAACGTGGCGCTCAGGGGGCAGTTGCTGCTTGAGACGGGCAACTTTACCGGCCAGCTCATCGCGCATTATGCGCAGGACAAGGGCGAGATAGAGCCCACGGTCGCCTATATTCTGGGAAGCTGCAGCCCGGCAGCCGGTATCGTGACGACCATTGGCGGCGTTCCCGTGGCAGGTGATCCTGAACATCCTTCCTGCGGCAACAGCACCAAGGCCACGAATCCGTTTGACGACACCGTGTCGACAGACTGGGACTCGGATAAAAATAACAAGTTCTACGGCGTGACCCTGAAGCTGGGTTGGGATATCGGCAGCAATATGAGCATTCATTCCATCAGCGCCTATGACGGTTTTGAACGTCTTGACGGCCTGGATTTCGAGGGAACGGCCACCATTTACGGGCGCCAGATATACGACCAGGAGTTTGACCAGTTCAGCCAGGAACTGCGCCTGGAAGGCCAGTTGGACAACGGGTTCTGGTTGCTGGGCTATTACTTTGACAACAGTGAGATCAAGGACCCGGCGAACCTTACCCCGGTCGGCGCGACTTATGACTCGATACCCCCTGATTTCAATGCCGTACTCACAGGCGCGCCGCTGCAACCGGGTGACGGCAGCAGTAGTTACTTCGGCGGGTTCCCGTTTGACCTCGAAACTTTCCAGGAGACCACGGTCCACGCTGCTTTCGCGCACGTGGAATACGGCATTGCGGAAAACCTGAGACTCATCGGCGGTGTGCGTTACGAAGATGAAAAGAAGAAGGGCAGGCACGCCGACCTGACCGCGTTACCCGGCGCCGGCCCGGTCAATGACGCGATCGGCGTGGCCTTTGGCGGAAACCGGGCCGAACAGGAAACGTCTTTCGAAGATGTTTCCTGGAAGGTGGGTCTGAACTACCTGCCAAGCGCGGACATGATGCTCTACGGCACCTATTCGGTCGGGGTCAAGAGCGGCGGCACCGACCAGGCTTTTGCCGGGTTCAACAACCCTCCGTTCGGCAAGGAAACACTCAAGGCGCTGGAAGGCGGCATCAAGTGGGACATTACGGACAGCTTCCGCTTCAATGCCAGCGCCTACTGGTATGACTACGAGGATATGGTGCAGCGGTTTTCCGTTTACATCACCAATGAATTCGGGGATCCGGTCGGTGCCGAGCGGCTGGATAACGTCGAGGCTGCCGACGTGTACGGCCTGGACCTGGAGCTGACCTTTGCACCGGCAGAGGGCCTGGAGTTTCTGGCTACCGCTACCTTCCTCGACACGGAAGTGGATGATAAAGTGGCCAGTGCGGGCATCATCGATACCGACGGCAGCGGCGGACCAAGCGCCGGCGATACCGTCGTGTCCATCGACGGCAATGAACTGCCGTTCGCGCCCGATTTCTCACTCACCGGTGTGGCCCGTTACCTCATGCAACTGGATAATGACTACAGTGTGAGTTTGCAGATGAGCGTCAGCCATACCTCCGACCATTTCATCTCCATTGAAAACGTGCCTTTTGAAGAGCAGGACCATACCAAGTTGGGCGCGCATGTCGCCTTGATGGGACCGGGAGACAAGTGGTCGCTTTCCGTCACGGGGACAAACCTGACCAATGAATTTCACGCGATAAACGGTTTCCCGTCAGGACTGGGCGGCCGCGGTTACTATATCAATACCCCGCGTACCGTCATAGGCAGGTTGAGCTACAACTTTTTCTGACAGGAACTGCTTCAGTAAAGTGAAAAAACCGCCGTTTCAAACGGCGGTTTTTTTATGGGACCGCCGGTTGTCCTTGATCATTCCGTTATCACCTGCCCGTCACGGACCAGCTCACCGGTTACCTTATCTACCGCTTTACCGGTTAATTCAATGATCCGGTCAATGTCTGCGGGATTGACGATCAGGGGTGGGGCGAAGCCGAGAATATCCCCATGGGGCATGGCCCGGGCGATCAGCCCTTGCTCCAGGCAGGCTGCGGCAACCCGGGGTCCGACCTTCAGGGCGGCGTCAAAACGCTGTTTTTTTGACTTGTCGGCTACAAACTCCAGCGCGCCGAGCAGACCCTCCCCGCGCGCTTCGCCAACCAGGGGGTGGCCGCTAAAGGTCTCGCGCAGGCGCTGCTGGAAGTAGGCGCCGGTTTTCAAGGCGTTTGCTACGATGTCTTCCTGTTCCAGAATTTCCAGGTTGGCGATACCGGCCGCCATGGCCAGGGCATGGGCGGAATAGGTCCAGCCATGACCGATGGGGCCGAACTGTTCGGATCCCTGCTCGAGCACATTCCAGACCTTGTCGCCGACGATCACGCCGGACAGGGGCAGGTAACCGCTGGTCAGTCCCTTGGCGATGGTGATGAGGTCCGGTTCAATGCCGTAGCGTTCACAGCCGAAGTCATGTCCGATGCGGCCGAAGGCGGTAACCACCTCGTCGGCAATCAACAGGATATCGTACTTTTTGAGCACTGGCTGTATGGCAGACCAGTAGCCCTCGGGAGGCGGTATGATACCGCCCGTACCCATTACCGGTTCGCCGATGAACGCGGCAACCGTGTCCGGCCTTTCGGCGAGGATCAGTTTTTCCAGCTCTGCGGCGCAGTATCGTGAAAACGCCTGCTCATCCATGCCGTCTTCAGCGCCGTAGTAATAATGTGGTGTTACGGTATGTTTGACTACATCCAGAGGCAGGTTGAAATGATTGTGAAACACGGGCAGGCCGGTCATACTGCCGGTCATGATCCCGGAACCGTGATAACCGCGCAGGCGCGAGATTATCTTGCGTCTTTGCGGGCGTCCGAGCACATTGTTGTAGTACCAGACCAGCTTGAGCTGGGTTTCATTGGCGTCGGAGCCGGACATACCGTAATAGACCTTGCTCATGCCGTCGGGGGCCATTTCAATAATCCGCCTGGACAGGTCGATAACAACCTCGCTGGAATGGCCTACATAGGTGTGGTAGTAGGCCAGCTTTTTTGCCTGGGCATGGATAGCATCGGCGATTTCCATGCGGCCGTAACCGACGTTGACGCAATACAACCCGGCAAAAGCATCCAGCAGTGTATTGCCCTTGTTATCCCGGATATGAATTCCGTTCCCGGAATCGATAATGCGCGGCGTGCCCAGGGCGCCGCTGGCATGGGCTTTCAGGTCGGTAGAGGCATGGAATACCGTCTGCCGGTCCAGTTCCTCCAGGCTCAGGTTGTTGTCAAATTGCTTGGGCATGATCGGTTCCCTGGTTACGGGTTATCGAGATAATTATGTCATTTACTGCTTGCTTTTCATAGCAAACGGAGTGTCAGGGATGAATGCCAACAGCCTGGAACGTGCATTTTTCCGCTTCCGCTATAGACACCCGCCAATGGAATGTGGTATAAGTCCGCTCCTTGACGCAATACTGCATTTGCGGACTGGTAAACGGAATGACAGTCCGTGTCTTCTTGAGGGTGATGCCCTGGAAATCCCTGTATTGAACTGCAAAGCGATTTGCCCGGCTTTGACGTAGATTGATATTCGGCAGTTTCGAAGTATCAACCTGTTACGTTGCCCCCATGGAAACGGCTACATAGTACGCCGTCTCGACCAGCCAGATCGCACTGAATTCTATAATATTAATACCTGGAGAGAGTGACTATGCCCGGTCGAAACTATTTACACATACCCGGTCCGACGATTGTGCCCCAGCGCATTCGCAATGCCATGGCGATAGAGCAGGAAGACATGCGCGCAGCGGATTTCCCGGAATTCACGTTGCCGTTGTTTAACGACCTGAAAAAGATATTCAAGACGGAGACGGGACGGATATTCATCTTTCCATCTTCCGGCACCGGGGGGTGGGAAGCCGCCATCACCAATACCTTGTCGCCCGGGGACAAGGTCCTGATGTCCCATTTCGGCCAGTTCAGCCAACTCTGGGTAGACATGTGCCGGCGCCACGGTCTTGACGTTCATGCCATCGAGATGGATTGGGGCGATGGTGTCCCCGTTGACCGCTATGCGGAAATACTGAAAGCCGATACCAACAAGGAGATCAAGGCTGTCTTTGCCACCCAGAATGAGACGGCTACGGGTGTGAAGAGTGATATCCCGGGAGTACGCAAGGCGCTGGATGCGGCGGATCACCCGGCCCTGTTGTTTGTCGATGCGGTAAGCTCCCTGGGCAGCATGGATTTCCGCATGGACGAGTGGGGTGTGGACCTGGCGGTCAGCGGTTCGCAAAAAGGTTTTATGCTGCCCACCGGACTCGGTATCGTCGGCGTCAGTGAAAAAGCCCTTGCCGCACGGGCAGACGCAACCTTGTACCGCACATTTTTTTCCTTCGACGACATGATCGGCGCCAACGACAACGGTTATTTCCCGTATACCCCCAACACCATCTACCTCAGAGGGTTACGGGAATCCATCGACATGCTCATGGAGGAAGGGCTGGATAACGTCTTTGCCCGCCATACCCGCATGGCTGTCGCGGTGCGCAAGGCGGTGTCGGCATGGGGCCTGTCCCTGGTTGCAAAAGACGAGAACTGGTATTCCGATACGGTCAGTGCGGTGCGGGTGCCGGAGGGATTTGACGGCAACGCAGTGGCGCAGCACAGTTATAAATACTATAACGTCGCCCTGTCCATCAGCCTCGGCAAGATTGCCGGTCAGGCATTTCGCATCGGCCACCTGGGTGACCTGAATGAAGTGATGGTCCTGACCCCGCTCAACGCCGCAGAAATGTCGATGAAAGACATGGGGATTGATATCGAGTTGGGCAGCGGCGTGGCCGCCGCGCAGGAATACCTGCGTAACACCCGCCAGGCCAGGTTCTGATGAGTTTTACCCAGTACCCGCCGGCGCCGGTCCGGTTACAGCGCAGTGAACTCGCCGTTCCCGGTTCCAACCCCGGCATGTTTGAGAAAGCAGCCCGCTCCGCCGCGGACTTTATCTTCCTGGACTGCGAGGATGCGGTGATCCCCGATGACAAACCCCAGGCCAGGAAGAACATCATCGCGGCGTTGAATGATATCGACTGGCAGGGTAAGACCATGTCGGTGCGCATCAATGGTCTTGACACGCATTATATGTATCGCGACGTCGTGGATATAGTAGAGCAGTCCGGCGCCAACCTGGATACCGTGCTGATCCCGAAGGTAGGCACTGCTGCAGACGTGTACATGGTGGATTGCCTGTTGACCCAGATTGAGGATGCCAAGGGCCTTGACAAGAGGATCGGCATAGAGTGCCTGATTGAGACT
The DNA here is from genome assembly GCA_965116495.1 of Gammaproteobacteria bacterium. Classification (GTDB taxonomy): domain Bacteria; phylum Pseudomonadota; class Gammaproteobacteria; order Eutrophobiales; family Eutrophobiaceae; genus JAAXHV01. The sequence continues at coordinate 3,986,011 of OZ220696.1, forward strand.
GCATTGGGCGGGGCCAACGTCATGTCCATCGCACAGTCCTCCACACGCCTGGAGGCCCTGCACTTCGGTGTCGCGGATTATGCCGCCAGCATGCGGGCGCGCACCGTGAACATCGGCGGCCTGAACCCGGATTACCAGTGTGACGGCGCGTTGGGCGACCAGTGGCATGCCGCGCTGGTGAACATCGCCACTGCGTGCCGGGCCTTCGGACTGCGCGCCATAGACGGCCCGTACGGTGATTTCAACGATCCGGACGGTTACGTGGCTGCGGCCAAACGGGTGGCGGCGCTGGGTTACGAAGGCAAATGGGCGATCCACCCCAGCCAGATCGAACTGGCCAACGATGTGATGTCGCCGCCGGAAGCCGAAGTCACCCGGGCCCGGCGCGTGCTGGAGGCGTTACGGGAAGCGGCCGCGCAGGGCAAGGGCGCGGCGCAACTGGACGGCAAGATGATCGACGCAGCCTCGGAACGCATGGCAAGAAATATCGTGCGGCAGGCTGAATTGATAAACAAGAGGTAAAAATTATGGAAATTCATGAATACCAGGCGAAGGAGATACTGACTGATTTCGGCGTGCCGGTCCCGAGGGGGGGATTGGCGTATAGCCCGGAACAGGCGGTGTATCGTTCCCATGAACTGGGCGGTGATGCCTGGGTGGTCAAGGCGCAGATCCATTCGGGCGGGCGCGGCAAGGCCGGCGGGATAAAATTCTGCCGGGACGACGATGAGATCTGGGCGGCCGCCGATGAACTGCTCGGCAAGCGGCTGATCACCAATCAAACCGGCAACGCCGGCAAGATCATTCACCGGTTATACGTCGAGGAGGCCAGTGAAATTGCCAACGAGTACTACGTCGGGTTCGTACTGGACCGGCAGAAGGAAAGGATCTCCGTCGTCGCGTCATCTGAAGGCGGTGTCGAGATTGAGGATATAGCCAGGGAAAACCCGGATTCACTGATTCGCGTCACTGTCGAGCCGGCAGTGGGGATGCAGCCCTTCCAGGCACGGGAAATCGCCTTCAAACTGGGGATCGATAAATCCTTGAGCAGCCAGGCGATTACCGCGCTGCTGGGTTGCTACCGGGCGTTCCGCGACCTGGACGCCACCATGGTGGAGATAAACCCCCTGGTCGTGACGAAGAACAATCACCTGCTGGCGCTGGACGCGAAGATGGGGTTTGACGACAACGCCTTGTTCCGGCGCCCGAATATTTCCGAGTTGCGGGACAAGTCCCAGGAAGACCCCCGGGAGATGAAGGCAGCGGACCGCGGCCTCAGTTACGTGGGCCTGGAAGGAAACATCGGTTGTATCATCAACGGGGCCGGTCTGGCCATGGCGACCATGGACATGATCAAACACGCCGGCGGCGAGCCGGCCAACTTCCTGGACATAGGCGGCGGGGCTTCGCCGGATCGCGTGGCAAAAGCCATTAACCTGGTCCTGGGTGACAAGAACGTCAGGGCGATACTGGTCAATATATTTGCCGGGATCAACCGCTGTGACTGGGTCGCCGAAGGGATCGTCCAGGCGGTAAGCAAGATCGACCTGGAATTGCCCTTTGTCGTCAGGCTGTCGGGCACCAACGTGGAAGAAGGCCGGGAAATACTGAAGAACAGCAATTTACCGATCATCATGGCAGATACCTTGCACGAGGCGGCGGAGAAGGCGGTTGCCGCCTGGCAGGATTACGAAAAAACTCAGGCTTGACGGGATAAATCATGGCGATATTGATAGACACAAATTCAAGAGTCATTGTCCAGGGTTTTACCGGGCAGACAGGAACATTCCACACCCGGGACATGATCAATTACGGCACCAACGTCGTCGGCGGCGTTACCCCCGGAAAAGGCGGCGCCTCGCACCTGGATCGGCCCGTATTCGATACGGTCAAGGATGCGGTAGCCGAGACTGGGGCCGACAGCAGTATTATATTTATCCCCCCGCCATTCGCCGCGGACGGCATCATGGAGGCGGCGGATGCGGGCATAAAGTACTGTGTCTGCATTACCGACGGTATCCCCGCCCACGACATGATCCGGGTGAAACGCTATATGCGCCGTTACCGCCAGGAACACAAGATGGTGCTGATGGGGCCCAACTGTGCGGGGACAATCAGTCCCGGCAAGGCGATGCTGGGCATCATGCCCGGGCATATCTACATACCGGGCAGGGTTGGCGTCATCGGCCGTTCCGGCACCCTGGGCTACGAAGCGGCATCGCAGATGAAGGCGCTGGGGATAGGGGTATCCACCAGTATCGGCATCGGTGGGGACCCGATTAACGGCAGCTCCTTCATGGATCACCTGGTACGGTTTGAAGCGGACCCGGAGACCGATGCCGTGGTGATGATCGGTGAGATTGGCGGCCCCCAGGAAGCGGAAGCCGCGGAGTTTTACCGGGATAACATGAAAAAGCCGGTGATAGGATACATCGCCGGTTTGACAGCGCCCAAGGGCAAGCGCATGGGGCACGCCGGCGCCATTATTTCCGCATTCGGCGAGAGCGCCGCGGAAAAAGTGGAAATCCTGCAGGAATGCGGCGTAACCATAGTACCGAAGCCGTCTGAATTCGGGAGCACCGTAAAGGCAGTGTTGGATGCGCTGTAATTGTCTTATCTTTGTAGTTATGAATACGTAATCTTAATTTATCCTATCGTCATTCCGGCGTAGGCCGGAATCCAGTCGATAAAATAATTCCTCGTAATGAAGGTTGGTTTGACTGGATTCCGGAGCCTGCCCCGGCATGCTTTAAGCCGGGGTCAGGCCCGGAATGACGGTGTGAGCCGGAGGAGAATAAGGTGAGTAAGCCCAGAGTGATAGTAAGCCGTAAATGGCCGCAGGAAGTCGAAAGCAGGATGCAGGAGATCTTCGATGTGCAATTGAACGAAGAAGATATTCCAATGTCCGCCAACCAGATGCAGGCGGCATTGCAGACCGTTGATGCCTTTTGCCCTACCGTCTCGGATAAGGTCAGCGCAGAAGTCCTGTCTGTAGACAACCTGAAAGCCGGGATTATCGGCAGCTATGGCGTGGGGTTTAACCATATTGATCTCGATGCCGCCAGGACGCGCGGGCTGGTAGTAACCAATACCCCCGAGGTGTTGACCGACTGCACCGCGGACATCGCCATGACCTTGTTGCTGATGACGGCGCGCCGCGCCGGGGAAGGGGAGCGGCACGTGCGCAACAGGGAATGGAGCGGCTGGCGCCCGACCCACATGATGGGCACAAAGGTGACCGGCAAGACCCTGGGCTTAATCGGCATGGGCAGGATCGCCAGGGCCATGGCGCAGCGGGCGTATCACGGGTTCGGCATGAAGATCATCTTTACCGATCCGTATCCGCCGCCTGCTGAACTGGTCAGTGAGTTACAGGCAGAATCCCGCGCCTCGATAGAAGAGGTGCTGCAGGAAGCGGATTTTGTCTCCCTGCATTGTCCCGGAGGCAAAGAGACCTACCATTTAATCAACAGGGAACGTTTATCCATGATGAAACCGGGGGCGTTTCTCGTTAACAGCGCCCGCGGCGATGTCATCGACCAGTCCGCCCTGGTTGAAGCGCTCGATAACGGCACCATCGCGGGGGCCGGCCTGGACGTTTACGAGGGAGAACCGGCAGTGCCCGCAGATCTGTTGACCCTGGATAACGTCGTGCTGTTTCCACACCTGGGCAGCGCTTCCACGGAAACCCGGGTCGCAATGGGCATGCGGGTGGTGGAGAACCTGCAGGCATTTTTCAACGGTGAGGCGCCACGCGACCGCGTCGTGTGAAACCCGAGTCAAAATCCACCTTTGATTTCCCCGAGCAGTCCTCGGTAGCGGGACTGGATTCGGCGGTTGCCAGTTATGCAGGCAACCTTATTGACCTGCTGGCGGAGTTGTTGCGCCAGGTCATCAGGCAAAGAAAACCGGAAATACTCCCGATTTTTGATGGAGAGCAGGTCCTGCCCAGGGATGACAACGAACTGTTGCTGGCCGGGTTACAGGCCTGGGGTATCTGGTTCCAACTGCTCAATATCGCCGAAGAAAACGCGGCAATGCGCCGGCGCCGCGTCACCGAGAGTCTGCAGGGACTGGAACATGTTTCCGGCACCTTCGACAACGTGATCGGACAGGCCTTTGAGCTGGGTTTGTCCCACCTGGAAGTCCAGGACCTGCTCAACCGCCTGAAAGTAATGCCCACCGTGACCGCGCACCCTACAGAGGCAAAACGCGTTACCGTCCTGCAGATACACCGCCGCATCTACGTGATCCTGTACCGGTTGGAAGCCACGCGCTGGACCCCGCGGGAACGGGAGGTGCTGGAACAACAACTCCGTAACGAAATCGACCTGCTCTGGTTGACCGGGGAATTGCGCCTGGAAAAGCCATCCGTCGTCCAGGAGGTTAAATGGGGGCTGCATTTCTTTGAGCAGACCTTGTATGACCGCGTCCCTGAAACCCTGGAAAGACTTGACTGGGCCCTGGAAAAATATTATCCGGACGTGAAATTTACCACCCCGCCGTTTTTCAGGTTCGGTTCGTGGATAGGCGGCGACCGGGACGGCAACCCGTTTGTCAACAACACCATTACCCGGGAAGCGCTGGTATTGAACAGGCAAGCCGTCTTACGGCATTACCAGGGCCGCCTGAACAGCTTGTTCTCCCAGATCAGTGTTTCCATTCACGCGATCCGCCCGCCTGCCGGATTTGCAAAACACCTGGACAGGTTGCTGGATGAAAGCGGCCGCCGGAACAGCCTGGAAAAACGCAACCCGGGGGAGATCTTCCGCCAGTATGTTATCTGCCTACGGGAAAAGATAAGGAATACCGAGAAGAAGAACACGCTGAGCGAGTTCAGCTACGCTGATGCCGACCAGTTTATCCGTGACCTGAGAATTCTTGAACAGGGACTGGAGGGCGCCGAGTGCGCGCACCTGGCGAGTTCCCGGGTAACCCCGCTGCTGCGCCAGGCCGAGGCGTTCCGGTTCTGCACGGCATGTCTTGATATCAGGGAAAACTCCACGGTCATCACCCGCACCCTGCAGGACATATGGCGCTTGCGGCAGTGCCCCACTACCATTCCTGCGCAAGCAGGAATCCAGTCCCGGGAAGTATCGCCCCCCGCGCCGGATTCCGCCGTCTGGCTTGAATGGGTACAGGAGGAATTGTCCACGCCTGCCGATGAACTCCCGAATATCTCCCTTGCCGACAGGCAATCGGCCATGACCTTCGGCCTGTTCCAGATGATTGCGGAAACCCGGCGCACCCTGGACCGGCAGGCAATCGGTGGTTTTATACTGAGCATGACCCGGTCGGTGGCGGATGTATTAGGCGTGTACCTGCTGGCAAAGTATGCCGGCGTATTCTCCGACAGCCTGGCGGTGGAAAGTTCGCCGCTGCCGGTGATACCGCTGTTTGAGACCATAGAAGACCTGCGCATGGCCCCCAGGATCATGCAAAAGGTGTTGCAGACACCGGTTGTCAGGCGCAGTGTCAGGGAACAGGGCGGGATACAGGAAGTCATGATCGGTTATTCGGATTCGAACAAGGACGGTGGTTTTTTAACCGCGAATTACGAATTGAGCCGGGCCCAGGCCGAACTGACCAGGACCGCGGAAAAGTGCAGGATCCCCATCGTCTTTTTTCACGGCCGCGGAGGGTCGGTCAGCCGCGGCGGCGGGCCTGCCGGGAGCATTATCGCGGCACAGCCGGCGGGTTCCGTAAACGGCAGACTGCGCATTACGGAACAGGGTGAAGTTGTCTCCACCAAGTACGCCAACCACGGTACCGCGCAGTACGAGATGGAACTGCTTGCCGCCAGCGTCATGGAACATACCCTGAATTCCACGGCGGGGAAACAGTTCAAACCGGATCCCGAGTTCGAGCAGGCCATGGACGCGCTGTCCAACCTGGCCTACACCGAGTACCGGCAGTTGGTGGAGGAAACCGGGCTGGTTGATTACTACCAGACGGCAAGCCCGGTGGGAGAACTGGGCAAGCTCAGGATCGGCTCACGGCCGGATCGCCGGTTCGGTGTCGGTTCGCTGGATGACCTGCGCGCCATTCCATGGGTATTCGCCTGGACCCAGAACCGCCACCACGTCCCGGCCTGGTACGGGCTGGGAAGCGCCGTTGAGAAGTTTATCAAGGTCAGGGGCAACGAGGGAAAGAAACTGCTGAAGAGAATGTATAAACGCTGGCCGTTGTTCAGTTTGGTAATCGATGAGGCGGAGAAATCCCTGGCCTTTGTGGACACCGACGTAATAGGCCAGTATGCCGGCCTGCTGGACCAGGAGATCATCAAGGAGATAATCTCCGCGAAAATATTGCAGGAATATAAACTATCCATCGCGGGCGTGCTCATGATAACCGGCGAAAAAAAACTGGCGGAACAGTTCCCGCGCTTCAGCAGAAAACTGGAACGCCGCGGCGATATCCTCAAGCAGGTCGGGCTGGCCCAGGTCGAATTGGTCAAACGCTTTCGCGAACAGGGCAAACAGGCAGACCTGGTCGCGTTGCTGCTCTCCATCAACTGCGTCAGCGCCGGGTTGGGGTGGACCGGATAACGCGGGTTCATTCCGCATCAAAACCGGCATACTTTCCCCTGGCCGGGGAGGCGCCGGCCCAAGTCGTGAATTCTATGGATTACTGGACATGATCCGTTCCTTGATTTTTTCCAACGTAGAGGTGAGGTGCGTTTTCAGTGCGCCGGTAGCTTTATCTGCATTACGTTCCTGCAGCGCTGTGATAAATTCTTCATGTTCCAGAAATGATTCGTCAGAAACCGCCTCAAGCGCGCCTGACAGATTTTGTAATCGGGTAATATGACGTTGCGTGGTTACATGGACTGAAATCAACGCGGCGTTACCGCTGGCTGCAACAAGGGCGCTATGTACGGCGTTGTTCAATTCAAAATAAGCTGTGATATCGTGCCGATGATTGCATTGCCGCATTTGTTCGTGCAATTTACGGATTTCCTTGAGTTGTTGTTCACTTGCACGTTCACAGGCCAGGCCAATTGCCAGGGTCTCCAGGGCGATGATTAATTCGGCATTCTCTACAGCATCCGTCATGGTCGGACGGGTTACAACGGCGCCTTTACCGGGTAATAGCTCCAATAGTCCTTCCTTGGCCATAATCTGAAACGTTTCCCGTAATGGAGAGCGGGAGACGCCATAGCGTTCGCACAGTATTCTCTCCTGCAGTCGTGAACCAGGCGCCCAGATACCCTCTACGATCTCATTTCTTAACCTGACCGTAACTTCTTCCTGCAGTGAGCGCCGGGGGATCATGTAAGGCGAGTCTGCTTGCGATGATTGTAAAGATGCGCCAATGTTACCGGACATGGCTGGATTATTGGTCTGTTCTTGCAATTTCATACCCAAAATTTTATTTCGTCAAAAACCCGGAGTCTATGTTATCTGGTAGAGACTCATATTCTACCGGGAGATGATAATTTGGTTGCAATCAAAATACAATTATTGTATTTTGTATACAATATATAAACGCATCAAACTACAACTACAGGCAACCGGCACAAACCTGCCTGTAAGCGCAACCCAGGGGGTGTCTCATGAACCGTATCCGGATTTCTGTCTGTCTGGCGTCACTGTTTTTCTTGTTTTCTTCCATTACCTTTCCTGTTATCGCGCAACAGGCAGAAGCTTCTCTTGAAGAGGTTGTCGTCACTGCGCAACGCCGCGCACAGGGCTTGCATGACGTGCCCATTGCCATCACTGCCCTGGGTGGGGCTTTCCTGGCGGAAAAGCAGGTTTTTGATACGGAATCCCTGTCCCAGTACACTCCCAGCCTGCATATCTTCGCCGAACAGACCGGCAGTGAGTTTTATACGATAAGAGGGATCGGACGGGCAAACGAGGACCTGGCCTCGGACTCCGGCGTTGCCGTTTTTATCGACGATGTCTATGTGCCCCGCCAGGGCGCGGCCAACCTTGCCCTGTTCGATGTCGAGCGGGTTGAAGTCCTGCGCGGGCCCCAGGGAACATTATGGGGTAAAAATGCCGTTGGCGGCGCTATCAACATCATTACCCGCAAACCCGGAGATGAAATGTCCGGCTATGTCAGCGCGGACCTGGCCGAGCACAGTACGGTGAACGTGCGCGGCGGAGTCAGCGCGCCGCTGGTAGAAGATACACTGTACGGGCGCCTTGCGTTTTCCACCAGGAACCGTGACGGTCTCTACCGGAACCTGAACACCGATGAGGAAGCCAACGATACCGACGTGCAGGCTTTCCGCGGTTCCCTGCGCTTCACGCCGGGCGAGCGGACTACCATAGACTTTTCGGCTGACTGGGAAAAGGTCGAGCAGGACGGCGTGTTGAAGAGCATTATAGTGGATGTGCCCGGCACGCCGTATATATTGAAGGACTTTTTCAAGGCCACGTTTCCCACGCAGGAAGACAACGTGCGCACTTCGCGCGCCGGTACCCATGGTGAGCAGGGCGTTGAGCAATATGGTTTCAACCTCACCGCGCGCCATGCCTTCGACAATGCGGATTTGACCCTTGTTTCAGGTCTGCGCTTTGAGGACAGTTATAACCTGGAAGACAATGATCGTGCCCCGGAGAAATCCGCGGAAGTATTTTCCGAGCAGGAAAGCTGGCACTTCAGCCAGGAGATCAGGCTATCTTCAAGCAACGACAGCAATATGGCATGGACCGCCGGGCTGTACTATTTCCACGATAACGGCGACCGCGACCAGATGCGCTTTTCCGATTTTTTCGGTCCCGGCGGCCTGGTAGGTCCGGGCTCGCCGGAGCTTCAGAACTCCACCACCACGTTCAAGCAACACCTGATAACGGATGCATACGCGGTATTCGGCGAATTGACTTACCGGTTTGCCGAGCGCCTCAGCATTACCCTGGGCGGTCGCTACAGTTATGAGAAAAAAGACTACGATATCAATGCGTTCGCAGTAGCCAACCCCGGTTCGACATCTTCCTACTCCCTGTTCCAGCCCGGTGGGAATTACACCGCGGCCGATGCCAAGTCATGGGAGGATTTCTCCCCCAAGGCGGTTCTGTCCTATGAACTGGTCGATAACGTCAACACCTATTTTTCCTTTACCAAGGGTTTCAAGAGCGGCGGATATAACGGTAGCCCGGATACCGCGGCCGATGTCATTCCGTTCCGGCCGGAAGAAGCCACCCAGTACGAAATCGGCCTCAAGGGACGTTTAATGGATGGGCGCCTGTCGGCAAACCTGGCAGGTTTCTTTATAGACTTCGAAGACCTGCAATTGCAGGGGTTTGATCCGGAAACAGGATCGCCTATTACCAACAACGCGGCACAGGCGGAGATCCTCGGCGCGGAGATCGAGTTTGACCTGCTGGTGAATAATTTATTGCTCAACTTCGGCGCGTCTTACCTGGACCATGAGTTCAAGGAGTTTGCCATTGAAGTATTTGACCCCACTATAGAAGGCGGCCCTCCTTTCCGCCTGGTCAACAAGGCCGGGGACAGGCTTGGAGCGATTCCCAAGTACAATATTCACGCCGGGGCAACCTACACTTGGCCGCTGAGCAGCGGCGCCTCGTTCTCGATATCCGGTGACGTGGTCGCAGTTGACGAGACAATAACCATATTTGACACGCTCTGGTCGGATTCATACGAAGTGTTCAACGTGCGCGCGACATGGCGCTCGGCTTCCGGAAACTGGGACGTCTCGTTATGGGCGAAAAACGTGACAGATAATGATTATTACCGGGGCGGCGGACCGGTGCCCGACATCGATGACAAGATATCCCGCCTCGGCCTGTTTGCCGACCCGCGTATCGTGGGCGGCACCATTACCTGGCGTTTTAACGATTAACACAGGTACTACATAACAACAACCGCCTCAACTGAAGGGGCGCTGAGGACACTGTTGCCATGCAAGAGCAGGAAGTGAACGTTGTCGAAATAATGGACAACGCAAAACTACGGGCATTCCAGAAAGGCGTGATCGCCACCTGTTTTGCCCTGATTATGGTCGATGGTTTCGATACCCAGTCAATTGCCTTTGTTGCACCGGCGTTACGTCATGCCTGGGAGATATCACCCAATACATTCGGTTTATTGTTCAGTGCCGGGCTACTCGGCAGCATGCTCGGCGCCATGATATTAGGGCCCGTTGGCGATCGTCTTGGGCGCAAGCCGCTCATTCTGGCATCAACCCTCTTGTTCGGTATCATGTCATTGTTGAGCGCATGGGCGTCCTCGGTAGAAATGCTGGCAATATACCGGTTTACAGGTGGTCTGGGACTGGGCGGATTACTGCCCAACGCCATTGCATTGGTGTCGGAATATTCACCCAGGCGGGTACGTTCCACCACGATTGTCGCGACGTTTATAGGGTTCCCGCTGGGCGCCGTCATCGGCGGCATGAGCAGCGCCCATATTATTCCCGCATACGGGTGGGAAATGGTATTCATCATAGGCGGTGTCCTGCCATTGATCCTGCTGGTTATCGCCTGGTTCCAGCTTCCGGAATCGATCAAGTTTCTTGCGCTCAACAAAAAACAGCCGGAGCAGATTGCTTCTATCCTGGCCCGGATTGACCCGTCGCAGAGCGCCGTTGCTGTTGAGCGCTTGCGCCTGCCGCACAACAAACCTGTACAACAACCAGTCAAGAAATTGTTCATGGATGGTCGGGCAATGTGGACCTTGTTCCTGTGGCTGTTGACTTTTTCGGCATTATTATTGACCTATTTCCTCGTACACTGGATACCGCTGGTACTGGTGGATGCCGGGATCGCGCAGCAAAATGCCATCAAGGGGGTAGCGTTACTTAACCTGGGCGGCATTATCGGTAGTATTATCATCAGTCGAATCAGTGATAAGCGCGGTCCTTACCTTGCCATGTCCGTTGCCATGGGAATAGCCATCGTATTCATTGCCGCAATCGGTATCAGCACCCCGGCCGGAGCGGCGGTCGTACTGGCCATTATTTTTCTGGCAGGGTTTACCTTCGTGGGAGCACAGTTGAATATCAGCGCAATCGCCGCAATCAACTATCCGGTTGAGATTCGCAGTGCAGGTAGTGGCTGGAGCATTGCAGCAGGGCGCGTCGGTTCCATTGTAGGACCCCTGGTTGGTGGAATCCTCGTCAGTGTTAACCTGGACATCGATAAAATCTTCTTTGTAGCCGCGGTTCCCGCAGCCGTAGCCTTGTTCGCCATTATCATGATGTCGAGAAAAGCATCTGACTTTGTGACGGAAGAGCAGTAGATTGACTAATGTAGATCGTTGAGCGTAACCATAACCTTGCGCCTCAGAGTCGGACAAAGGAGTGAACAGCCGGCGGATACCGGTATTACCAGAAAACAGAAGTGGTCCTCGTCTGCCATTATATTGACGCTGCTACTCTCGACCTGGTCTTTCTCGGCCGTTCCCCAATCAACCCGAGACGCAGGTGGAAAGGCTCAGCCCGATGAACGGGAAGCGTCCCGGCCGAATATTCTGCTTATTGTCGCGGATGATCTGGGATATACCGATCTCGGCGTCTACGGCAGCGAAATTGAAACGCCCAACCTTGATGAATTGGCCCGGGGCGGGCTAATATTTTCGCAGTTTTACAGTTCACCGATGTGTTCACCGACCCGGGCCATGTTGCTGTCCGGTATGGATAATCACCGGGCCGGAGTAGGCAACCTTTACGCGAAGCTGGCAGATAATCAAAAGGGTCAAACCGGCTACCAGGGCCATCTCCGGAACCGTGTTGCCTCGTTGCCGGAATTACTGCAGGCTGGTGGTTATCACACTTACATCACCGGCAAGTGGCATCTCGGTGAGAGCGAAGAGCACAGCCCGGCTGCCAGGGGTTTTGAAAAATCCTGGGTACTGGCGGAATCCGGCGCGGGGCACTTCAGCAATATGCAATCACTGTCCGGACCGGGGCAGGCCATATACCGGGAAAACGGGAAGAAGCTCGGTAGTTTGCCGGCAGATTTTTATTCCACGCGCTTTTACGCCGACAAGATGATCGATTATATCGGGCAGGGTCTTGGTGACGGCAGACCATTTTTTGCCTACCTCGCTTTCACCGCGGTGCATTTTCCGTTACAGGCGCCGGGAGAATCCATTGAAAAATATTCCGGCAGATATGATGAGGGATACAACGTTTTACACGCACAACGGTTTCAGCGCCTCAAGGAATTGGGCATTATACCTGCCGGTACCGAAGCATTTCCCCCGTTGCCCGCGGAAAAGGCCTGGGACCGGCTCACCGGACAGGAGCGCAGGGTATCTGCAAGAAGTATGGAGATCTATGCAGCAATGATCGATGACCTGGACAGGTATGTCGGGAAGGTGATGGATTACCTGAAAGACGCCGGTGAGTATGACAATACGCTCGTTTTTTTCATGTCCGACAATGGCGCGGAAGGCCATCGTCTTGATGATGGCTTGATACCTTTACGGGAATGGTCACATCAATGTTGTGATAACAGTTATGGCAACCTGGGCAATGCTGACTCGTATGTCATGCTGGGACCGAATTGGGCGCGGGCTGCCACCGGCCCGTTTCGAATGTTCAAGGGGTTTACCACGGAAGGCGGTATCCGCGTGCCGGCGTTCATATATTATCCGGCTTACATCCAGGGGGGCGAAGTGCGTAAGGAAATCCTGACGGTGATGGATGTAATGCCGACACTGCTGGAAATTGCAAACATAAGGCATCCCGGTACGGAGTTTAACGGTCGCGAAGTGTTGCCCATGCAGGGTCGTTCGCTTGTGGGCCTGTTGAGCAGGGGGACGCTAGCAGCCGCTGACAAAGAATTTTCAATGGGCTGGGAGTTGCTGGGCAAACGGGCTTATCGCAAAGGCGACTGGAAGATCGTCTGGCAACCGGACCAGGAAACATGGGAACCCTGGACGGATGGAATAAACACCGAACAGTGGCAGCTGTATAACCTGGCGGACGACCTGGCGGAGATGCGGGATTTATCTGTGCAACACCCGCAAAAACGCCATGAATTAATTAGCCTGTGGAAGGACTACGTGCAGGAAAACAATGTGATCTTGCCGGATTGGATCAGTGGATATTAATGTCAGAGAAGAATAAACCCGGGTTGCGATCCGGCATTACCACCAGGGGACTGACCCGTTCGCCCCACCGCGCATTCTTGCGCGGCATGGGCCTGGGTGATGATGATTTTGATAAACCATTCATCGGCGTTGTGACAACTGCGGGAGAAACCACCCCGTGTAATATGAACCTGTCGCAACAGGCACAGGCCGCCAAGTCCGGCATCACCGACGCCGGAGCGGTAGCGCGTGAATTCACGACCATATCGGTTGCCGACAGCATGTCCATGAATCACCAGGGGATGCGCTTTTCCCTGATTGGACGTGAATTGATCGCCGACAGTATCGAAGCGGTAATGCGCGGCCACGCTTACGACGGCCTGGTCGGATTTGCCGGCTGTGACAAGACATTGCCCGGCATCATGATGGCCATGGCGCGCTGTAATTCACCTGCGGTGTTTATATATGGCGGCAGTACCCTGCCCGGGAACCTGCACGGACAGGAAGTTACCATCCTGGACGTAACAGAAGGCGTAGGCGCCGTACTTGCGGGAGAAATGACGCGGGCACACCTGGATAAACTGGAACAATGCAGTATTCCCACTATCGGGTCCTGTCCCGGGCAATTTACCGCAAATACCATGGGTATGGTGTCCGAGGCGCTGGGCCTTGCGCCGCCTGATTCTTCCGTAATCCCGGCGGTATATGAAGCGCGTGAAGCCCTGGCGTACAGGGCGGGGGAAAGAGTGGTGGAGATATTGCAAAATGGCGGACCTTTACCGCGCGACCTGATCACTCGAAAAAGTCTGGAAAATGCCTGCGCAGTGGTGGCGGCTACGGGTGGGTCCACCAATGCTGCCTTGCATATTCCCGCGATTGCCCACGAAGCCGGCATCCGTTTCAGCCTTGATGACATGGCAGAAAAACTGCAAAGCACGCCGTTGATCGCCGACATGAAGCCGGGCGGGAAATATCTGGCGAAGGATGTGCACCATGCCGGAGGCGTATCGATTATATTAAAAATACTACTGGATGGCGGATACCTGCATGGAGACTGCCTGACCATAGACGGCACAAGTTTAACTGAACAGCTTCGAGGTGCAGGAGAAGCCGACGGCCGGGTCGTCAGGCCGCTCACCGCCCCGTTGTCGACGGCCGGCGGCCACGTAGTGTTGAAAGGTAATCTTTGCCCTGACGGCGCGCTGCTGAAGGTTGCCGGCCTCAATTCGTTGTTCTTTGAAGGGCCTGCGCTTGTTTTTGAAAGCGAGGAGGAGTGTATGAAGGCAGTCAGCCGGCAAACCCGTGTAGAGGGTTCTGTCATCGTGATTCGCAACGAAGGACCCAGGGGCGGGCCGGGCATGCGCGAAATGCTGGGTGTTACTTCGTTGATTTATGGCAAGGGGCTTGGAGAGAAAATCGCATTATTGACTGACGGCCGGTTTTCCGGCGCGACACGGGGGATTTGTGTTGGACATATTGCCCCCGAAGCGGCTGATGGCGGCGCTGTTGCGCTGATAAAAAATGGAGATCGAATTCGTATCGACATAAACAGGAGAACTCTCGATCTCCTGATATCCAATGATGAACGGCAGCGACGTGCTGAACAATGGCGCCCCCCCGATGATTCCCATCTGGCAGGCGTGTTGCAGAAATATGCAGCCCAGGTTGGTCCCGCACATCTCGGCGCCGTTACCCATCGCGGCAACGTCCATTGGCCGGTGGAAGAGGTACAGGCTTATGACGGATAACACCACCCTGGGCTTTATCGGCACCGGCAAGATGGGTAAGCCCATGGTGTTGCGTCTGCTTGATGCAGGACGGAGAGTGGTAGCGTATAACCGGAGCGCGGCAAAGCTTGAAGAACTTGGCGCTGCCGGCGCCCGGATTGCCGACACCCCTGCTGAAGTAACGGCCAGTACCGATGTAGTTATGTTATGCCTGACTGATGGTGTTGCGGTAGAGCAGGTCGTACTTGGCGCCCAGGGAATTATCAAAACTGCCGGCGAAGACAAACTGGTGATCGATTTTTCCAGTATATCGCCTCAGGACACCCTGCGCATCGCAACGCAATTGCACCAGGAAACAGGTATGCGCTGGATAGATGCCCCGGTATCGGGGGGTGTAAGTGGAGCGCAACAGGGCAAGCTGGTGATCATGTGCGGTGGTGAGAAAGCTGATGTTGATTATGCCCGTCCTGTTTTTGCGCTGCTCAGCCAACGGATCACACACATGGGTCCGACCGGCTGCGGGCAGGCCACCAAGCTGTGTAACCAGGTGATTGTCAGTTGCAATCTCGCGGTGATCGCCGAGGCTATCAATCTTGCCAGCAATGCCGGGATCGATGCAGAGCGAATACCTGACGCGTTACAGGGTGGTTGGGCAGACTCCCTGCCGTTACAAATTTACGGACCGCGCATGGCGGCCGAACATGGCGCAGAGAAAATCGGTGAGATATATACCATGCTCAAGGATGTCAGGAATGCCTTGCAGTTTGCACAGTCCCTGGATACCCCGTTACCCATGACCGGCGCCGCGCAGGAAATTTATAACTTCGTCGCGGATAAGGGCTATTTACACGCAGACGCCGAAAACCTGATGAGACAATTCGATAAAGAGGACGGGGATTGAGTTATACACTGCCATGCCCAGGTTTTCAGTCAATATCAGTATGATGTTCGGGGAGTTGCCGTTCCCGGATAGATTTGCCGCTGCCGCTGCTGCCGGTTTCACCGGCGTGGATATCCAGTTTCCCTACGATTATCCTGCTGCACAGCTTGCGGATCGGGCCCGGGACGCAAATGTGTCCATTGTTCTCATTAATGCGCCCGGTGGCGATCAATCCCGTAAGGAACCCGGCATCGCCTGTCGATCCGAGCGGGTGGAGGAATTCAGGGAAGGCATCGGGATTGCGTGTGAGTACGCGCAAATCCTGCAGTGCTCGCGGGTCAACATCCTGGCCGGCAGGGCTGGCGGCGATCCCGACGCGAACCATGCCACTTTAGTGGATAACCTTGCATATGGTTCGGATATGCTGGCCCGGATCAATGCCCGGGCATTAGTGGAACCGATCAACGGTATCGATGTTCCCGGCTATGTTGTACAGACTACGGCAGGTGCGGTTGACTGCATCAGGGAAGTGCGGCGGGAAAACCTGAAATTGCAATTCGATATTTATCACCGCCATGTGTCTGAAGGGAATGTAATCGATGCGTTTACGGAATTTGCTCCAATAATCAGTCATATACAGTTTGCCGACGCTCCCGGCCGGCACCAGCCCGGGACGGGCGCCATCAATTTTTCCGATATCTTCGATAAAATTGACGAGAGCGGCTATTCGGGGTGGGTCGGAGCGGAGTATATACCCACTCACGATACGGTTGGCAGTCTCGATTGGTTCCGGGACCGGTCATAACCAATGAACATGAGGGAATACGTATGAAACTTGTTACTTTCACCCACTTGCAACGAACCCGCATCGGCGTTGTGGTTGACGATATGGTGGTCGACCTGTCACTCAGTGCGCCGGAATTGCCGCCGACCATGGTCGGGTTTCTTGAGGCAGGCGCGGCAGCGATGGAAAGAGCGAAATCCGTGTCAACAGGCACAACCGGCAAAATACCGCTGGCGGATGTACGGCTGGAAGCGCCTGTTCCCAATCCGGGGAAGTTTCTGGGTATCGGGGGTAATACAAAATCGCACCTTGAGGAAGTAAAAGCTGCCGGCATACCATTGAGATTTTCAGCCTATCAAACCTGGTTCAATAAACAGGTAACCTGCATTAACGGGCCTTACGGTGATATTCACATGCCGGATGTGTCATCGGAACTGGATTATGAAGGGGAGATGGCCATGGTTATAGGCAAACGTTGCCGCAACGTCCCGAAGGAGGACGCGTATGGCGTAGTCGCAGGTTATACCATCTGCAATGATGTCAGCGTCCGTGACTGGCAGTTACGCGCGCCGACCACCACTCTCGGGAAATCATTTGATACGCATGGCCCCGTCGGTCCATGGATTGTGACAACGGACGAAATACCGGACCCCCATAATCTGGCACTGAAAACATGGGTCAATGGAGAAATCCGGATGGACGGCAGGACCGATGAGTTCCTGCACAACTGTGACGAAATGATCGCTGAGCTATCGTCCGTGTTTACCCTGGAGCCGGGCGATATCCTCACCACCGGTTCGCCGGCAGGCGTTGGCGCATTGATGGACCCGCCACAATTCCTGGCGGTCGGGGACGTTGTGCGCGTTGAGGTGGAAGGTATCGGCGTGATCGAGAACAGGGTAATACCAGCGCCGCGAGATTATGTTTACAAACCCCTGGTGAGATGAGTTCAACGATTGGTACGATGCGTGCGGTAAAGGTCGAACGCTACGGTCCGGCAGAAGATGTATTGGTACTTTCAACAGATACGCCTGTCCCACAACCCGCTGATGATGAAATCCTGGTAAAAGTCCATGCTACAGCGATTAATCCGGTGGATTGCGTGGCGCGTAACGGATACGGCCGGAACATTTTCTCAACGCTCTGGGGAGAACTGCCGCTGATCCTGGGCAGGGACATCTCCGGCGTCGTGACGGACATTGGCCGCAATGTATCGCAGTTTTCTCCGGGCGATGAGGTCTATGCAGCGCCCCATATCGGCTGCTATGCGGAGTACGCAACAGTCAAGGCTGAACGTGCCGCCTTGAAGCCCCGTAATATCAGCCACCGGGAAGCTGCATCCCTGCCGTTTGTTGCGCTTACGACCTGGACGGCCCTGGTCGATAAGGCAGGCCTGAATGCCGGCAACTGTGCCGGCCGCAAAATTGTAATAGCCCGGGCAGCCGGTGGAGTAGGGAGCTTCGCAGTGCAGTTAATGAAGGCATGGGGAGCCCATGTCGCGGGTATTTGCAGTACGCGCAATGTAGAACTGGTAAAAAGCCTGGGGGCTGATGAAGTCGTTGATTATGGTAAGCAGGATTTTACCGAAGTGCTGGGTGACTTTGATGCCGCGTTTGACACTATCGGCAAGCCAGGTGATTTTGAAGCTATGAACGGCAAAGGTCACATAAAAGAGGTCGAAGACGACTTCGACGAAAAGTTGCTCAGTGTTCTGAAACAGAATGCCGACGCGGCATACGTTACTATCTGCTCACCGAAAATGGTGCTTACAGACCGGTATGGTCTGGAAGAAGGCATCCGCATCGCTGACAAACTATTCCAACAGCGTGCTGAGCCACAGCGACAACTCGGACGACGCTATTTCTGGTCTTTTTTTAATCCCAATGGCCAGGCGCTGGCGGAAATTGCCGGTCTGATTGAAGCGAACAAGATTCGTCCGGTGATTGACAGGGTTTACGCTCTGGAAGACATGGTTGCCGCCCACAATTACTGTGAGACCGGCCTGGCACAGGGGAAGATCGTAATTGATATCAGCGGTGACTGATACCGATTATAGTTACGGAAGCTCTGACTTATTCAGAGGTTCCTTATCCAATTCACACCAAGGTATTAACAATGGAAAAATTTAAAGCAAAACTGGCAGTTCCTGCCAAACAACGGGGTAAAATCGCCCCGATTAGAATGTCCCATATCGTGATCAATACCCATCCCGGCAATTACGAGAATATGGTTGACTGGTATATGAAAGTGTTTGAAGCGGAGATTGCTTACGCCAATGACGATGTTGCATTTCTCGGGTTTGATGAAGAACATCATCGCATCGCCATCGCGTCGGTGCCGCACGTAGTCAAACCACGGGATCAGTCCTGGGGACTGAATCATTTTGCCTTTACTATGGAAGACCTTGAGCAGTTATTATTTACCTATGAACGTCTGAAAAGCGAAGGTATTGAACCGTATTGGCCAATTCTTCATGGTCCTACGACATCTTTATATTATAAGGACCCTGATCTGAACCGCGTGGAATTGCTGTGCGACAACCTTTCCGGTGAAGAGTTACTGGAGTTTTTCACGTCCGGCGCCTTTGACGAGAATTTCATGGGAATCATATTTGACCCGGATGAAATGTGCGCACAACTGAAGGCCGGCGTTCCCAAAGAGGAACTGACAAGCCGGGACAAGTTGCCGGAAGGAAAGACGCCATGGGATATGTATCGTGAATAACAGAGGCCGGGGCGTGGCGGTGGTCCAGTTTGTTGGTGATTATGAGAAGGCGGAGGAAGAGCGGGAATTCATGCGCGCGGTAGTCGCGGGTCTTTCGGACCTGGAGGCAGGGCGTGAAGTATCCCTCGACGATGCCAGGGCGCGACTTGGCCTGATATAACCTCACTGTTAATTTGATTGAATCGAGTCACCATTTTCATGGTGGCCGGAACAACGCAATCTCAACAGAACACCGTCAATACACCCGTGTACCCGTACAACCTGTTATGGAAAATCTCCCCGTTGGCAAAAAAACCCACCAGGGGCAGGTCGCCCAGTTCGGCGCGGATCAGGTTCAGCTCTTCGGAGTCGGGGCCGAACTGGTAACGGCCGCGGCCTGTGCAGGAGTAATAGACCGCTCCCCGGGGGGATGAGCTCATTCTGCCCTTGATGTCGGTCAGCATACGCTGCATGTCCTGCCTGGCGGTATTGCCGTCGCGCCGGCAGAACATGACCTCGCTGCCTTCCGTGAGCAGTTGGCCCACGCCGAGGAGCCGGTTGGTTTCATCGATGCCGACCAGGTTGCGTACTATGTAATCACTGGTATCGGAGCCGGGGATCGGGAAACCGGCGAATATGTAACCCGCCACCCGCTGCAGGTCCCTGGCTATCACTTCTCCCACGTCTTCCTTGAATACGTCCAGGGCAGGCCTATTGTCCAGTTCGATGACGATATTGCGCTCGCAGGTGGTGATGACGTGCCTGGAAGTAAAGGGCGTGCAGCCCTGAGTATGGCCTGTCGCCACGGGCACCTCGCTGGAGAACAGGACGCCGGATATGCCGCCGGATACGACGTTGTCGGCCACCTGTACATTCACGTCTGCGGACGAACTCAGGCCACCTACGAAGAAAGCGTTGGGCACGTATTGCGCCAGGGACGAAATCAATGACGGCACCTGCATGTTGCCGGGGTCGCAGTGCAGGATGCCGAAGTAAAACTCATCGTTTTTCAGCCATTCACCGGCGCTGGTGATGAATCCGTCTATATCCCCGGTTTGTACTGGCAAGGTCCTGAACGCGGTATCGGGAAATTCCGCGAGCATGATGGTCAGGGCCGGCTGATCATAATATTCCTGCCCGGTGGCGCTCACCCCCAGGCCGACACTGCCGGACCAGTGTGTGACGCCGGTACGTTGCCGGAGGGTATCCAATATGATGTCGAGCTTCGGGATAAGGGTATGGGTGGCGTAGATAAAACCGAAGTTCGCGGAGTCGGGGACCTGGCCGACCTGGTCCAGGCAATCTTTCACCAGTTGCCTGGGCGCCTGGTTACTGCTGTGTCCTGTCAGAAACTGTTGCATCGGTGGTTTTATCATTTGCGACCGGCATTTTGTCCGTATCGGGTTGTATTGGCGCTGGGCTTATCCTTCCCTTACGCGTGCGTGTTGTGTTGTTGGCAATGCCGTAGTGCCGGGCGAGGTAATCGATAATTACCGTCTCGGCCGCGCCGAGGTCCCATAAGCCGTGTTCCGCCTGCATCAGGCGGATGGTGTCTTCCCAGCCCTCTCTGTCCATCCTGTTCTGGGTCACCAGTTTGGCTGAATGGCAAGCAGTGCAGTGTGCATTGGTCAGCTTCCAGCCGCCATCGATAACGAAACCGCTGGCCTGGTCCCGGGGTTTGTCTTCGGCAAGAGAAGTACAAGGAGCCGCCAGGACGGAAACAAGCAAGACACATACGGTCAGGTAACGAAAACAGCGATACGGTGGCATGAGTTGTTCAGGTACCCTTTCGGGTTCCAGCCGGGGATGACCATGGGTTGGGATGCCCCGTTTGAATCCACTGCCCGCGCCCAGACTTCATAGTAGCCCGTTGCAGGAAACCTTATCTCAGCATCCCAGTTCTGCCAGGCGAGCCGGTTCGCGGGAACCTGCAGGCCGGCCTGGCGCCAGGTGCGGCCGAAATCTATGGACAGATGTAATCCGGCAACTTCCATGTCACCCGCCCAGGCATGGCCATGTACTGCCAGCGGTTGTTGCAGTGGGATTTTTGCGCCGTTCTGCGGAGAGGTTATCAACGATTTGATCGGCATTGCTTCGATAATACACATGTCTTCATCCGCTACTTTTGTCCCCGGCGCGACCGGGTCGCAGGGCATGCGGTAGGACTTGCCCGTCATTTTCGGGCCATCGTGGACGATGTTGCGGATGGCAATCCGCTCCAGCCATTTCCCGGAGGTTGAACCCGGCCATCCACCGAACACCAGGCGTAACGGAAAGCCGTTCATTCCGTGCAACGGTTCGCCGTTCATGCCCCAGGCGATCAGGGATTCCCCCTCCAGCGCCTTACTCATGGGTACGCCGCGGGAAATGGGTAGTTTACCCGGCTGCCCGCTCAGGTGAGCGTCAGCGCCGTAATAGCCGATATACACGGCATCGTCTTTAATCCCCGCGTCCTCCAGCACGTCCCTGAGCCGGACGCCGTTCCATTCCGGGCAGCCCACCGCACCCAGGGTCCACTGGTTGCCGGACGCGGGCGGGTCGAACTCGGCCCTGCCGTTACCGCCGCATTCGAGGGTTAATTGCAGGGTATGGTTTTCAAAGCGCTGTTCCAGATCAGCGATAGTATAGGTTTTCGTCGTCCCAGCAGATTCGCCGTCGATGGTCAGGCTCCAGGTGTCAGGATCAACACTACCTGGAGGAATACCGTTATTCCTGATAAATAACCGCTCGATGGGCGTAATATCGTCATTCAGTAAATGGGCCGGGGTCTCTGCGTTAAGAGGGCGGTCATTCAGCACCCGCAGGCCGTTTTTCCCTTCGATGACAAACGCCTCTTCAGTATCGGCGAAGACTGCCGGGATCAGTCCTGCCGGCATGGTGTGGTGATAGACTATTCCGGCACCGATGACGCCGGTTATACCGGCCAGTCCCTTAACGAAGCCACGGCGGGTCAGCGGGTCGGAGCGCCTGCCCCACAGCAGGTAATCCGCTCTTTCCGGATCAAGCCTGAACAATTCATGAATGCCGGTTTCTTTTTTCATGACACAACCCGCTCGTTCTTTGAATTTCGTGGTTGAAAAATAATCATGCATCATTAACACTATCCTTTCCAGTTAATTTTATGCGAGGCGCCAACCATGAGTAATCCAAGAATGCCGGAAAACGTGCCTGATTTCGTTACGGAGCACCTGGGCCGCTATCTTGACAGTAACGGGGAAGACGGACACATGTGGAATTCAGCGGGGTTGGGAGATCATGGTGAATGCCCCGCCTTGCTGTTGACAACCATCGGGCGACGGTCAGGACAACCCATCATTACCCCGCTGATCTATGGCGAAGCCGGCGGCGCGTATGTCGTCGTAGCATCGAAAGGCGGCGCGCCGACCCATCCGCACTGGTACCTGAACCTGGATGCCAATCCTGAAGTAGAAGTACAGATACGCGCCGAACGGTTCAAAGCCAGGGCCAGGACAGCGGCAGGAGACGAACGCGCGCAACTGTGGGATATGATGCTTCCCATATACCCGACCTACACGGAACTGCAGGGCAGGACGGAGCGTGAGATTCCGGTAGTAGTCCTGGAAAAGGAATAGATCCGTATGTACAAGGGTCATTTCCCAACCTGTCAGGACAGGTAACATGACCACTGTCAATGAGAGCGCCGAGACATCCCTGGATGCGGCTGCGGGTATTGAGACTACCTACGCCATATCCGTTGGCGATACGTTCAACGGTATTCTTGACCGCAAGTTCGATGAAGACTGGGTAGGGATAGAACTGGAGCGGGGAAAAACCTACCGGATTACCCTATTGGGCCGCGGGACCGCCCCCGACAAGGCCGAAGACACCATCCTGCTTGAGGGTTTCGATATTGCCAACCTGGATGCGACGGATTTTCTGTTCTGAGCGGGGCCGGCATCCGCGTCGCGGATGGACTCCGTAACGCATTATCTGTGCTAGTATAGGGGTTGCGGCCTGTGCTGGTCTCCCCGCGGCGCGAAGTTGTGAACCCCGTCAGGCCCGGAAGGGAGCAGCGGTAACAATGGATGCGGGCGCCGGGCCAAGAACAGTATGGGTCGCCTTATATCTTCGTGACAGGGGAGGCTTGTTGAAGGTACCGTGTGCGCCTTGTCAACCGGACTGTTTTTATATACCGAATTGAAACATTACTACACGCTTATCAATGAGTTACCAGGTCCTGGCGCGTAAATGGCGGCCCCGGTTGTTTGCCGACATGGTCGGGCAGGGGCATGTTCTCAAGGTGCTGGTGAATGCGCTGGATTCCGACAGGTTACACCATGCATACCTGTTTACGGGAACCCGGGGCGTGGGCAAAACTACCCTGGCCAGGATCCTGGCCAAGTGTCTCAACTGTGAAGCGGGTGTCAGTTCCGAACCGTGCGCGCAGTGCAGCGCCTGTGTGGGTATCGATGAGGGCCGGTTTGTCGATTTAATAGAAGTCGACGCGGCATCTCGGGCCAAAGTGGATGAAACCCGGGACCTGATGGATAACGTGCAGTATGCGCCCACTGCCGGCAGGTACAAGATCTACCTCATTGATGAAGTGCACATGTTCTCCAAGCACAGTTTCAACGCCTTGTTGAAAACCTTGGAGGAACCGCCTGAGCATGTAAAATTCCTGTTGGCGACGACCGAACCGAAAAAGATACCGATCACCATCCTGTCGCGCTGTTTGCAGTTCAACCTCAAGCACCTGAGCGCGGGGCAGATAGAAACCCAACTGGACAATATCCTGGAACAGGAGGAGATCGCAACAGGGGCTGACTGTACCCGCCTGATTGCCGGCGCGGCGGATGGCAGCATGCGTGACGCGCTGAGCCTGCTTGACCAGGCCATATCCTACGGCAACGGCCGCCTTGAGTCCTCCCAGGTCCGTGACATGCTGGGTACGATTGACGGGGAGGAGCTGAGCGCCTTGCTTACCGATATTATCGAACGGAATGCCGAGTCCATGTTCGCGAGAATCAACAATATGGCCGAGCTGGCGCCGGATTATGACGCCATGCTCGCGCAACTGTTGTCCATCCTGCACGATACCGCGGTCGCACAGGTGCTGCCGGACGGCTCTGACCTGGTTGACGAGACCAGCCGCGCTTTGGCCGGCAGACTCGATAAAGAGGACGTCCAGCTCTACTACCAGCTTGCCCTGAACGGCCGCCGCGACCTGCACATCGCGCCGGATCCCAAAACGGCGTTTGAAATGACCATGATCCGCTTGCTGGCGTTTTGCCCCTGGGAGCCTGCCGGCACGCAAACGACAGGCAACGGTGGAGCGGTAACTAAACATGGCCCGTCCGGATCAGGGGGCAAGCAATCGACCGCGGGCTATGACGGCCCGGCAGAAAATAATAGCAAGCCGGACGCGGACCGTTCCGGAGCAACGAATACGGTGAATCGTAATCAGGACCAGGTACAGGATACGCCCGCGCTCGCCGGCAACGAGGACTGGCTTAAGCTGATAGATTCGATGGCGCTGGATGGACTGACAAAGGAACTGGCCTCCCATTGCACATTGCAGAAATATGAGGGAAACAGGATAAGTTTGAACCTGCAGCCGGAACAGGAACACCTGGCGGCCACGAACCAGCAGGAAAAGCTGCAGGACGCGCTCAGGTCGCGCCTCGGCGCCGAAATCAGGCTTGCTGTGCTGATCGAAGGGTCCGGGGATGAAACGCCCGCGCAAAGGAAAGCCCGCAAGGAACTTGAGGCAAAACAGACTGCTCTTGAAGCCGTGGAAAACGACCCTGACGTCAAGTTGCTCAGAGATACCTTTGATGCAACCATCGATAAGGAATCGATCAAATACCTGGGGCCGGAGTAATATCATAGAGACAATGAATGGGGACGGATTTCAAATCCGTCCCCGCCATGCTGAGAGAAAGAGGATAAATAAATGAAAGGTGGTTTCGGTGACATCATGCAGCAGGCCCAGAAAATGCAGGAAAACATGCAGCGGGTGCAGGAGGAAATTGCGGCTACGGAAGTGCAGGGTGAGGCCGGCGCCGGCATGGTCAAGGTCATCATGACCGGGAGGCACGACGTTAAACGGGTTGAAATTGAACCGTCCCTGCTGAGCGGCGACAAGGAGATGCTGGAAGACCTGATTGCCGCCGCCGTGAATGATGCCAACAGGCGGGTGGAAAAGGCCACCCAGGACAAGATGGCCAATGTGGCTTCCGGTCTGGAACTCCCCGCAGGATTGAAACTGCCGTTTTAACAACCAGAGTAATGGGGTCAGGTCGCACATTGCACACGTAAAAATAATGACTGTGAAACTGTGACAAACCTGCGCGTGTGCAATGTGCGACCTGACCCCATTACCCGCATTACCCGAAGCCGGTGACAGATGCAAGCTGAACCGCCCAGGCTGAGCGCGCTGATCCAGGCGCTTTGCTGTCTGCCGGGGATCGGCAAGAAATCGGCCCAGCGTATCAGTTACCATTTGTTGCAACGGGATCGGAACGGGGCCAGGTCCTTGTCCGCGGCGCTGGCTGAAGCAATGGATAACATAGGCAGTTGTGAGAGGTGCCGCAATTTCAGTGAAACCCCGCTGTGTGATCTTTGTCAGAGCGATAGACGGGATAGCTCGCTGCTTTGCATCGTGGAAAGTCCGGTGGACGTGTTTGCCATGGAAGAGGCGGGCTATAAGGGAAAATATTTCGTGTTGATGGGGCACCTCTCTCCCCTGGACGGCATCGGGCCGCAGGAACTGGGGCTGGACAAACTGGCGGCGTATCTTGCCGGCCCGCCCGGGAGTGAAACGGGAGGAGAGATCAGGGAGGTGATACTTGCGACCAACTCGACCATGGAAGGGGAAGCGACCGCGCATTTTATCAACAGCATCGTGCAGAGATACTCAATTCGCGTTACCCGTATCGCCCACGGCGTGCCGCTAGGTGGTGAACTGGAATATATCGACAGTAATACGCTCTCCCATGCCCTGGCCGGCCGGCACGAAATACCCGAATGATCAGGGTAACCGTATTGAAACTGCTTGCCTGATCCCTTACCCGGCGGACAAGTGGGCTATTCTTATGGGCGCCGGCGGGTGCGAATCATGAAAAGCTGAATACAACGGGTCCGGGGTCAGGGTATTGGCATTTTCCTTGTAAAGCTTGACCAGGGCGTTGATCAGGCTGCCGGCCTGCACCTGGGCCTTGGCAAAATCGTCGGCTTCAAACTCGTGTTTGCGCGAGAGAGATGAAAACATGGGTTGCAGAAAGAAGGTGAATGCCGGCGCTACCAGTACGAACAGGGTCAGGGCCATGTAGGTCGAGGCTGCGCTGACACCCAGGCCTGCGTAGAACCAGGGTACTTCCAGCAAAACGCCTAGTATGGCGAAACCGGTGAGAAAGGTCAGCCCCAGGATGGCAAGGCGTTTCTTGATATGGCCGCATTTGAAATGCCCCAGTTCATGGGCCAGGACCGCCTCGATCTCATCGTGGGACAGTTCATCGATCAGGGTGTCAAAAAATACGATCCGCTTGTTTGCTCCCAGACCGGTGAAGTAGGCGTTCCCATGGGTGGAGCGGGTCGAACCGTCCATGACGAAGATGCCGTTGCTGGTGAAGCCGTTACGGTCCAGCAAGGCGGCGATACGTTGCGCGAGCTCGGCGTTGCTTAACGGTCTGAACTTGTTGAACAACGGCGCGATCAGGGCGGGATAAGCCCATACCATGACCAGGTTGAAACCGAACCAGGTCAACCATACGTACAACCACCACCAGGCGCCCGAGTTGTCCATGAACCACAACACCAGCATGATCAGCGGTGTGCCGATAAGCAGCGCCAGCAGGGTATTTTTCAGCAGGTCGTTGAAAAACAGCTTGAGGGTCATCTTGTTGAATCCGAAGCGCTGTTCCAGCCTGAATGTGCGATACAGCGACAGGGGCAGGTCCAGCAGGGATGAGATCAATAACACTGCCAGGATGAAGACAGTTCCCGTCCACAAGGTGGATAACTGGTATGGACGGACGACGCTGTCAAGTAAATCCAGGCCCCCTCCCAGGGTCCAGATCAGCAACAGCAGCGATGACACGACCAGTTCGAGCAAGCCGGCGCGGGTCTTGGCGCAAGTGTAATCAGCCGCCTTGCGGTGTGCGTCAAGGGGGATCTTGTCCGCGAACTCATCCGGCACCGCATCCCGTTTGGCCCTGATGTGGCGGACATGACGCACGCTCAGGCGCCATTGAAGTAAAACGCCTGAAATCAATGCTATGATAAACAGGTAGGTAAATGTATTCATGGATCAACTGTCGGTTCCCAATACGATTAAGGTAGTATCAACTAAAAACAAATATCGAACAACCCTGAACAAATTTGGGACACCCGTAAATTTGCAACAATCACAAATTTGGGACACCCATAAATTCGTAACTCTAAGATGCCTTCGCTGGATACCAACCTGATATGGATCGACCTGGAAATGACCGGATTGCTCCCGGAGCAGGATTACATCATAGAGATTGCAACCGTGATCACCGATGCCCAGTTGAACCTGCTGGCGGAAGGTCCGGTGATGGCCCTGAACCAGCCTGAATCGGTCCTGTCCCGCATGGATGACTGGAACATGAACCAGCATACCCGCTCAGGCTTGTTGCAGCGGGTGCGCAGCAGTGAATATTCCGAGTCGGATGGCGAGAAACTCACCCTGGAATTTTTGCGTAAATACGTAGCGGCCGGGGTCTCCCCCATGTGCGGCAACAGTATCTGCCAGGACCGCCGTTTCCTCGTCCGGCACATGCCCGGGCTTGAGAAATATTTTCACTATCGTAATCTGGACGTGAGCACAGTGAAGGAACTGGTCAAGCGCTGGACCAACAACCAGGAGCCGTTTGACAAGGAATCGACCCATCTTGCCCTGAACGACATCCGCGATTCCATCGAAGAATTACGCCATTACCGGAAACTGTATTTCAACTGTTAAGGGAAAATGCCTGATTACGACGTCATCATTGCCGGCGGCGGCCATAACGCACTGATCTGTGCTGCGCTCCTGGTCAGAAACGGCCTGAAAGTCCTGGTGGCCGAGCGCAATGACTGGGTGGGCGGCGGTGTGGTTACCCGGGAAGTTACCCTGCCCGGTTATAAACATGACATGTTCGGTTCTTCCCACGTCTGGATCCACCTGAACCCCGATTTCAAGACCCTGCAGCCCGAACTGGAACAATACGGCCTGAAATACATCTGGTCCGAAGACCACATTACCGGCCACCCGAACAAGTACGAGGGGCAGGGTATCATCGTTTACAAGGACGTGGACAAGACCTGTGACACGATAGCGGAATACTCCCGCCGGGACGCCAGGCGCTACCGGGAAATCTACGAGGAATTCGGCGAGATCCGGGAGGGTGTGATCAAGGGCATGTTCTCTCCCCCGGCGCCGCCCAGTTACCTGTACCAGGCCATGGAAAACAGCCCCGAAGGGTTAAAGCGTTTACGTGACTACCAGTTGAGTTCGCGCCAGTTCACCCTGGAGAATTTCGAGAACGATCATGTGCGCGCCTTTATCCTGGGTTGGGCGATGGCGCCACAGACGCTGCCGGACCAGTTGGGCACGGCAGCCGGCTTCTACGTCATGATCCCCAGTATCCATTACTACGGGCAGGCCATACCGGAAGGCGGCAGCGGTATGCTGGCGGTGGCCCTGCAGCAATATATCGAGGCCAACGGCGGCGTGGTGCTGACCGGCGCGACGGTCAGAAAGTTTATCGTCGAAAACGATGAGTGTATCGGCATTCGCCTGGAGGACGGTTCTGAAATCAGCGCCGGACAGGCGGTTGTCTCGGAACTGGACCCCTACCAGACCTACCTGCACGGTTTCGATGAGGGCGTGCTCACACAGGAGTTTCTTGACCTGGTGCGAAATTTCCGCTTCGGTGACGTGACCATCGCCCGCGTCCATTACGCGCTGAACGAAGCGCCTAAATTCAGGAACGGGACGGACATGGACAGGACGGCCTTCCAGCGCATCTTCGGCACGGTGGCGGATATCGATAAACAATACAACGAGATGGCCGCGGGGCTGGCCCCGACCGATCCGTTTTTATGGACTGCCGCCTGGACCACCATGGACCCCAGCCGGGCGCCGGCGGGCAAGCATACGCTGATCATGGATACCTTTGTGCCGGTAGACCTGGCATCCGGCCAGGACTGGGAACAGATCGGCCCCGCGTATGTACGCAATACCTTACTGGAGCAATTGCGCAATTACACGGTCAACATGGATGATGACAATATACTGGCTGAATACGTGGAAACAGGACCAAGCCTGGCCAGGGCAAACCTGTGCTTTTACCGGGGCGTCACCACCGGCGGCGAACGCACCCTGTCCCAGATGGGGGCGTTCCGGCCGTTTCCGAATTATGCCGACTATCGGGGTCCCATCAAGAAATTCTATATGACCGGGCCGTCCTGTCACCCCGGCGGGGGTATCTGCGGTATGGGTTCCATCGCGGCTAACGAAATTCTCCTGGACCTGGGGTTGAAGCAGGAAGATGATGATTTTGATTTTTGATTTTGTAGATAGAGCGTGCACAGAGGAAAACAAATTTGGACAGCGAAAAGTCTGTCCAGATTTGTTTTCCTCTGTGTCTGGTGGATGTAACATTAATCGGGACGAGAGGGCTGGGGACGGAATTAATTCCGTCCCCTGATAAACAAACAACAAGGTATTAAACATGTCTGAAAAAGCTGAGCGTATCGCGCCTTACACGGCGCTGGTGGTGCAACCGGAGGTAACGGTTGTAAAGAAACGGGAAGATATCAGGAAAAACCTGGACCGGGTGTGCAACCTGATCCACTTCGGCGTGGGTTATTTCTGGGAACAGCCGGTGCGCCTGGTGGTGTTACCGGAATATTTCATGCAGGGTGTCGGCACGCCGGGCAAGGGTGAAAGCCGCATCAAGGACCAGATGGACAAGGTGGTGACCATTCCGGGACCTGAATCGGAACAACTGGGTGAAATAGCCCGGCAGTATGGATTGTATATCGTCGCCGGCGGCGTCTGCGAGGAATTGCCTGAGTTTCCGGACCGCTGGTTCAACAGCAATTTTATCGTCGGGCCGGAAGGCGACATCGTACTGAAATACCACAAGTGGCATATCCCCGCGTACATCGGCCTCGGCACCAGCCCCCATGACCTGTTTACCGAGTACTGCGAAAAAATCGGCGGCGATATCAAGGACCTGTTCCCCGTGGTCGATACCCCCATCGGCAAGCTCGGCACCATGACCTGCCATGACGGCTGTACCCCGGAGGTCTCCCGCGCCCTGGGCTATAACGGGGTGGAGATCATCTGCCATCCCGGCGCCATCCAGGAGGTGGAAGGCGTGTCCGAACCCTGGGATTTCTGGATGTTCACCCGGCGCGCCCGGGCCCACGATAATATGTGTTACCTGCTGGGTTCCAACTGGGGCAAGGTCAATTACGAGTATTACCCCAAGGCCTTTTGCCCGGGTAATTCATTTGCCATTGATTATACCGGTATGGTCCTGCGCCATGTGCCTTACCCTGAGGAACAAGTGCTGGCGGTTTCCATCGACATCGAGGCATTGCGGCATCACCGGACAAAGACCATCCACAACTGCTGGGTGGACCTGCGTACCGAGGGATTTCGCCAGATCTACGATAATCCCATCTACCCGCCCAACCGCTTCCCCCCCGGCAAGGCCCCGCGCAGTCTGTCGGAAAAGGTGTCAATCTGCAAGGAGGTATTTGACGACCTGTACGGGCGCGGCCAGTTCACGCCGCCGGCGGGGTATGCGCCCGAAGACATTTCCCAATTGCTGGAAGACAGGATCGCCTACGCCCAGGAAACAGGGCGCCTGAAGAAGAGTTAATCCGATGAGAGTACGCAGCAAACTGGCGGACGTCGAATTTCAGTTCGGCGAGTTCGAATACAGGAAAGATCACCTGGTCATCCACAGCGCAGCGGAGCAGGCCATGCAGACCCGGGTCTACGTCAGCCCCGATGATATCGTCAATGCCTTGAAGAAAGCCCTGTCCAATCCGCGGGTGTGGCTATACTTTGCCGGGTTCCCGTTTTTCCTGGCCAGGTACCGGCGTAGGAAGAAAATTAGGAATTAGGAATTAGGAATTACGAATTAGGAATTGGAAGGGGGGGGTGGAATATTTCTATAATAGAATTCAGGGGTCAGAGTAAAAATTCTTCGAATTTCTTACTCTGAGCCCGCACCCCATCGATACAAGAGGACAGCCTGTTCACCCATGATCGATAAACGCTGGAACCTGCCTGGCGGCGTTCGGCCGGCGTTAATCATTGCCGGACTCATGGCGGAATTTGCCTTGCCCGTCTTTCCCGCGTCCGCGCAAACACAAGCGTCAAGCATGGAAGAGATCGTCGTGAGCGCGCGCAAACGCGAGGAATCCCTGCACGAGGTTCCGAATGCGATCACCGTACTACAGGAACAGGACCTGCGTCAGCGCGGGATCACCGAGCTTAACCAGGTCGAGAAATTCGCGCCCAACGTGGTTCAGACAAACTTCGGCCAGGGCAACACGGGGCACGCGGCCATATTCATGCGCGGCGCCGGGTTGCAGGACCACATCATCACTACGGATCCGTCCGTGGGCATCTACCTGGACGGGGTGTACCTGGGGCGCAACATGGGCGCCAACATGGACCTGATGAATATTGAACGGGTCGAGGTGGCGCGCGGCCCCCAGGGCAGCCTGTCAGGCCGCAATACCCTGGGCGGCGCCCTGCACATCGTCACCAGGGAGCCTGCAGGAGACAATAGCGCACGCCTCGATATCAAAGCCGGCAGTCTCGGGCGCATTGACGGACACCTGTTTGCTGATGTGGCGTTGGCCGAGACGCTCTCCGTCGCGGTCTCGGCCGGCGCCAAGTCCCGTAACGGAACGGGCAAAGCTTTATTGATTGAAGACCCCGACGCGGATATCGGTGAAATCTTGCGCGGCTTCGGTCGCGTCGCGCTGCTCTGGGAGGCGTCTGATACGCTGAGTTTCCTGGCAACGGCTGATCTTGCCCGTTCAGACCAGGGGGTGGCGCCGCATGCAGTCGAAGTTTTCAACGTCCCCAACGGCTTCGGACTCCGCCCTGAAGATCAGCCGGCGGACCCTGATGATACCTTTTCCGTAAACGACGATTTGACCGCTACGGAAGACCGGACCCTGGGGGTCTCGCTGACCGCCGACTGGAACATTTCGGACCGGCTGGATCTCAGGGCGATCCTCAGCTATCGCGATATGTGGTATGAGGGGGGGCTGGACAATGAGAAGGTTAGAGCGACCTTGATCGAGTTTCCCGAACGCGGCGAAGCTGACCAAGCAACGGTAGAGATACAGTTGCGCGGCAGCGCCGGTTGGGGCGACTGGATTGCCGGTTTCTACGCCTTTGACGAAGACGGGTACAACGACAGTCCGTTTGTATTCCGCGCCGGCGGGCTGGCGGACGGCCGACCGGAAGTGATACCGACCCGCGATTTTGACGGGAGGCTCTACCTGGAGCAGGAGACCAGCAGCAGGGCCGGTTTCGGCCACGCCAATATCGATCTCGACGAGCGCTGGGTCCTGGGCCTGGGCGCCCGTTACACCCACGATAAGAAAGACGCCCTGGCATCCCTGCATTACTTTCCGGCGCCGGCGCAGCGCGGGGACGACTGGGATGAATTCAGCGGCGATGCAACGCTTTCGTACCGCATTGCCGAGAACCTCAACACCTATATCAGCTACGCGCGCGGGTACCAGGCCGGCGGCTACCCGCCCCGCCCCTTCGCCGGCGCGGCCACGTTTGTCGCCTTCGACCCCACCTTTGCCGACTCGTTTGAACTCGGCGCAAAAGGCGCCTGGGGCAGCCGCCTGTGGCTGCACGCCGCCCTGTTCCACGTCCGCTACCGGGACCTGGCGGTGCAGAGCAATGAATTGATCGACGATGGCTTTCTCACCCTGACCCAGAACGCCGCCGAATCCGAAGCCACGGGCTTGGAACTGGAAGGCCGCTTGCAGCTTGCAGGCGCTTTTGACATCCACTTCACCCTGGGCTATATCGATGTCGAGATATCCGAAGTGGACGAGGGAGTGCAAGGCATCGGCAAGGGCGACAGGCCGGCGCTGACGCCTGAATTGACCGTTTCATTGTCGCCCCGCTACGCCCACGACCTGCCCGGCGGCGCTACACTGGAGTCGCGCCTGGACTACTACCACCGGGGCGGGATGTTCGGCCAACCGGTCAATACGCCGCTCAACAAAATCGAGGCGGTTGACCGGCTCAACGCCTCCCTGACCTGGACCAGCCCGAAGCGCGCCTGGAGCATCTCCCTGTACGGCGACAATCTCACCAACGAAGTCTATCCCCTGGCCAAACTGGACATCGACCCCACGACCCTGATCATCAACAGCAATGATCGAAGGGAATACGGGATACGCATCAGCCGGCGTTTCGGGAGTTGATAACAGTGGAAAAACCGCTATAGTTGAACCTGAAAAAAGCCATGACTTTGATAAATTCAGGGGTCAGAGTAAGAAATTCGAAGAATTTTTGCTCTGACCCCATTGAATGGGGGGAGAAACCGTGCCGGACATAGCTTACAGAGACCTCACCGACGAAGAAATAACAGCCTACCAGGAAGAAGGCGCAGTAGTGGTGCCGCAATGCGTCGACCCGATATGGATAGAACGCATGATCAAGGCCATAGACCGGCAGCTTGCCAGCCCCAGCGTATGGGTGCATGATACCAATCCGGGTGGGAACCAGGAACGTTTTCTCCATGACCGTTACCTGTGGCCTACCGATACGGACTTCAGGGAGTTTGCGTTCAACTCAGGGGTGGCTGAACTGGCCGCCCAGGCCATGGGGTCGGATAGCGCGCGTATCTATTTCGACCACGTGTTCGTCAAGGAACCGAATACGCCGGAAGAGTTTTTCTGGCACCAGGACCTGCCTTACTGGCCGTTCAAGGGAGAGCAGATCTGCTCGGTCTGGCTGTCCCTGACCGACGCCGATCTCAGGTCGAGCGGCCTCGAATTCGTGCGCGGTTCACATAACTGGGACAAATGGTTCAGGCCGGTGTTGCCCGACGGCGGGGAAGACACCAGCCAGGCCGAGTGGATCGGGTCCAGTTCCGAGGAGGAAATACCTGATTTCAACGCCCTGAGGGATGATTACGAGTTCCTGTCTTACGAGACCAGGGCAGGGGACGCCATAATCTTCAACACGTCCATCATCCACACGTCCCACGGCAATTTCTCACCCACCCGGCGGCGCCTGGCCCTGTCCACGCGCTGGCTCGGCGACGATGCCTGCTGGGACCCGCGCCCCGGTACCGACCCGATCGTGACCCAGGAGCATGTTTCCATCAGTCCCGGCGCTCCCGCCAGGGATGAGAAGGCCTTTCCACTGGTGTGGCAGGCCGAGGCCTGAGGGGCCAGCAGATACCTGGGGTCAGAGTAAGAAATTCGCCAGAATTTTTACTCTAAAGCGCGTTACCCGGCCCGCCTGCTGGAGAACTTTCACCGTGAAAAATCCGCATATTATGCGGGTTTTCTCGAATGGTTTTTCCGGCAGTAAACATTCATGTTGAAAAATCCGTATTTTAAGCGGATAATAAAGCATGATTCACGATAAGCGTTCAACACTGTCATCCTATGCTTCCCGCTTGCTGTCAGAGGGGCGATTAGTCTTCTCGGCAGGCGAGGCCGAGAGGGCACTGGGAATCAGTAGGGGCGCGTTTCTGGACGCCGCCGAGCGACTCCAGCGCCGCAAGCACCTCGTCAAACCAAGACGCGGGTTCTATGTCGTGGTACCGCCCCAGTACGCGTCCTGGGGCGCCCCGCCCCCGAGTTGGTATATTGATGACCTCATGCGGCATGAAGGGCGACCGTATTATGTCGGCCTCCTCAAGGCGGCCGAGTTGAGTGGCGCTACGCATCAGGCCGTCATGGAGTTCCAGGTTGTCACGGACAAACGGCTGCCGAAACTCCACGTTGGCAGGACTCTGATCGCTTTCTATTATCGCAAAGATCTGAAAACTGTCCTGAATGGCATAGAGGACCGCAAGACCAACACTGGCAAGATGAATGCGTCCTCCGTCGAACTCACAGCGCTCGACCTTCTGCGCTACCCCCATGCCGCCGGCGGTATGGACAACATCGTTACCGCCTTGACAGATCTCGGGCCGAAACTCAGATCACAAGAACTGGCAGAGCTTTCATCGGCGGTGGAGCGCCCGGTCATTCAGCGTCTCGGCTACCTGCTGGACCGGCTCGGACACGAGGGTCGTACCGGCTCGTTGTTCAATACGCTGTCTGGCAGCGGCGCTTTTCCGTGGGTCGAACTTGACAGCAAGGAAACCCGCCATCCTGAATTCACCTTGCCGCCACTGGAGCGTGACGAACGATGGCGCGTCATCGTTCGCCGCCCGCCGGAGATTGATGAATGATCCCTGTGATGAACATCATTGCCTGGGGAAATGTCGTCCCTTGGGTAGAGCAACGCCAGGTTGAGCAAGATCTCATCATAAGCCGCGCACTTGTCGAGATGTTTTCCGATCCCGGGTTGTCCCGGCAACTACGATTCCGGGGTGGTACAGCGCTTAACAAACTCCATTTTTCCCAGCCCTTTCGCTATTCGGAAGACATTGACCTCGTCAGGACCGAGGCGGGACCAGTTGGCCCCGTTCTCGATGCTATTCGAACTGCTCTTGAGCCTTGGCTGGGGCAAGCAAATTTCCGTCAAAGCGCCGTATCGCCCAGACTTTTGTTCCGGGCTGAAGCTGAAGACCGGGAGGCAGCTGCTCCGATCCGCCTGAAAGTCGAAATCAATACGCGTGAGATTGAGACGTTCGATCCGCCAGTCGCCGTTCCTTTCGAAGTAGAAAACCCCTGGTTCAGTGGAGCGGCCGAAATACCGACTTTCTCGCCCGAGGAAATGCTTGCCACGAAACTCAGGGCTCTCCTACAGAGAAACAAGGGGCGTGACCTGTTCGATCTCGCTCATGGACTGCGCACGTTTGACGGATTGAACAAAGTACGGATCGTGGAAAGCCTGGCGTTCTATCTTAAAACATCAGGCTTGAGCATTTCACGCGCCATGGCGCAGCAGCGAATGTTTGCCAAGCTCGCAATTCCCGCTTTTCTTACGGATATGCGACCGCTAGTTCCGGCCGACCGTGCCGAAACCCTGAACGAGGAGGCTACGAAGGACGCATTCAGGCGGGTCCTGTCGGAACTAATCGACCTCATCCCGGGCGAGGATTGGAAGGTGACTCCAGACATGATTGAGCGCTTTGCGCTTTAAATCCGGGGATGCTGTATTTGCCGTCCTGTGTCTGGAGGGACAGAGTGCATTGATGGAAGGGGCCAGACGATGAGATTAAATGGATTACCCATCTACGGCGAGAACATCAGTGCATAACAGATAGCGGAAAATTGTAATATTCCGTCTAATATATGCCAGCAATCGAACTATACTGGTACATCCCTGAACCACTTATTTTCATTTGGGGTGCAACATGGCGGGAAAAGCATTTGTCGGCGTTGCCAAACTGTTCATGAATGGTCGCAGTCAGGCTGTGAGGTTGCCGGCTGAATGCAGGTTCGATACAGACGAAGTCACTATCCAGAAACTGGGCAATACTGTGATCATCAGCCCGAAGACAAATCGCTGGGATGAATTTTTTGCAAGAGAGGCCCTGCCAGAAGACGAACGAATTCCGGATATCGAGGAGATGGAGTATGAGCAACGGGAAGTCTTTAACTGAATGATATGCTGATCGCGTCCCATGCCCGCAGTATTGGAGCAACATTAGTAACAAATAATATCCAGGAGTTTAACCGGGTAGAGAGTTTGCAAGTAGAGAGCTGGATCTGAAAATTTGCGGCCCGATTATCTTTATCTCCGGTGTTAACCCAAGTTTACCAAGATTCACTGGCATTTAGTTGGATGTTGCTATTTTCTGCCGGGTTCGTCATCGTAACGCATTGATTTTTGGTGAGTGACGGGTTGTCTGGCCATTGTAGTGCCATAATATGAATATTTATATTGACATCGGTGTGGTAGAGCGGTATCCTCTCCCCCTATGTTCATCCGCCGTACCCTCACCCGCCGTACCGACGGCCAGGCCTATTACTCCCACCGCCTGGTGCACAGTGAGCGCGCGGGCACCAAGGTGCGCCAACGCACCCTGCTGAACCTCGGCAGCGAGTTTGCTATCGACAAACAACACTGGCCGACCCTGTGCCAACGTATTGAGGCGTTGCGCCAGGGCCAGACGTCGCTGCTGGCGAGCCTGCCCGCCGGCGTGGAGAGTGCGGCACAACAGATTAGCGCCCAACTGCTGGCCCGGTCTCGACCGGACGAGACGGGAACGGCGCCGGCGTGGATGGCAGTCGATCTGGACTCGCTGGCCTTGACCCGCCCGCGCAGCGTGGGCGTGGAGCAGGTGGGGTTGTGGGCCCTGGCACAGGTGGGGCTGGACGAGTTACTCGCGGCACAGGGCGTCAATGCATCCCTGCGCGCCGCCACCATCGGCTCCATCGTGGGCCGGCTGGCGTGCCCGGCCTCGGAGCGGGCCACCCATGCCTGGTTATGCGAGCGCAGTGCCCTGGGCGAGTTGCTGGACGTGAACTTCGAACGCATGGGCGCCATGCAGTTGTACCGGGCTTCCGATGCGCTGCTCAAACACCGTGCGGTCATTGAGACACACCTGTTCGCGCAGGCCATGGACTTGTTTGACCTGGCGCCGACGGTCACCCTGTATGACCTGACCAACACCTACTACGAGGGCGAGGCCCACGGGCAGCCGCTGGCGCAGCGCGGCCATTCGAAAGAGAAACGCAGCGACTGCAAGCTGCTCACCCTGGGGCTGGTGCTCGATGCGAGCGGCTTCGTGCGCCGTTCACGGGTGTTTGCCGGCAACGTGCGCGAGGAGACCACCCTGGCCGGGATGCTGGAGGCGCTCAAGACCCCGCCGGGGGCCTTGGTCATTCTCGACCGGGGCATCGCCACCGAGGCGCAGGTCACCTGGCTCAAGGATAACGACTACCGTTACATCGTGGTGAGCCGGGAACAACAGCGCCGGTTCGACGTGGACGCCGCCCTGGCCCATCGTACCCGTGGGGGCGAGACGGTCCAACTGGAGCAGGTGGCCGATGCCAAGGCCGGTGAGGTGCGCCTGTACTGTTACTCGGCGGCGCGGGCCGAGAAAGAGCGCGCCATCGCCGAACGCTTCATGGCGCGCTTTGAGCAGGGCCTCAGCGCGCTGCACGAGGGCCTGTCCCGGCCGCGTACGCGCAAGCAGCCAGGCTACGTCCGGGAACGTATCGGACGCTTGAAAGCCCGCAGCCACGGCATCGGCCAGCACTATACCATCGAGGTCGACACCGATGCCAAGGGCCAACGGGCCGTGGCCGTACGCTGGCAGCGCCAGCCGGTCACCGGCTCGATGCTCACCCACCCCGGCATCTATTGCCTGCGCAGCAACCTCACCGACTGGGATGAGGCGCGGC
This sequence comes from Gammaproteobacteria bacterium, assembly GCA_965116495.1. Taxonomy (GTDB): domain Bacteria; phylum Pseudomonadota; class Gammaproteobacteria; order Eutrophobiales; family Eutrophobiaceae; genus JAAXHV01. The sequence goes on from OZ220696.1 coordinate 4,024,622, forward strand.
TGTGGCAGACCTACACCCTGCTCACCGACATCGAAGCAGTGTTCCGCGCCTTGAAATCCGAGCTGGGATTGCGCCCCATCTATCACCGCACGCCCCGACGCGCCGAGGGCCACCTGTTCATCACCGTCATCGCCTACCAACTGGTCCAGGTGGTCCGCCGTCGTCTGGCCGCGCACGGCGATGAATCCTGCCGCAACGCAAGTTGGACCACGCTGCGGCGCATCCTCGGCGCCCGTCAGCGGGTGACCGCCACGGTCCGGCGCAAAGACGGACGTACCGTGCACGTGCGCAAGGCCACCCGTCCGGAACCGCCGCAACAGGCCATCCTGGACGCCTTGGGAATTCGTGGACCACCCGGCGGTACGCAGAAAGAGATCGTCTGAGTACAGCGTCCGCAACATGGCGCGAATGTAGTGCCATAAGCGGAATTATGTCAATCTAACCCATTGACATATAACGATTTATTTTTTAGATTGGTAAACTTGGGTTAAGATATAACCCGAAGCGGCCCCTGAGGGGTCAGGCCAGTCCAGATTTATCTTCTGATTTTACGCAACGGCTGAAATCTGGTTAAGTGTCTTACCCAATATTTTACTGGCTTCTTCCAGATCATCATCACCCTGTAATCCCAACCAGAATTTTTCACTATTACCAAAATAACGGGCAAGACGTAACGCCGTGTCCGCGGTAATTGCCCGCTTGCCAAGAACGATTTCATTTATTCGTCTCGGCGGAACAGAAATATCTCTGGCCAGTTTATTCTGGCTGATACCCATCGGCTGCAAAAATTTATGGAGGAGAATATCGCCGGGATGGATATTTTTTAGTCTCGTCATCTGTTTCACCTAATGATAATCAACGATTTCAACTTGATATGCATTGCAGCCAAAACAGGGAAATTCTTAAACCGCAGGTGGATCAGGTTACGGGGAGAGGGTCAATGCTTACCCAACATGGGCTGTCTCCTTAGGCATGTGAGGCTCATTGCGATGCAGCATCCGATAAAGCGCCGGGATCACAAACAACGTCAGTAAGGTGGATGAAATCACACCGCCAATCACCACGGTGGCCAACGGTCGTTGCACTTCCGAACCGATACCGGTATTCAGTGCCATGGGAACAAAGCCCAGGGAGGCGACAAGTGCTGTGGTAAGCACCGGACGCAAACGTGTTAAGGCACCTTCGGTAATGGCCTGATCCAAAGGTAATTTATCTTTGATCAATTCCCGGATAAACGACACCATCACCAGGCCGTTGAGAACAGCGATACCCGACAGTGCGATAAATCCCACAGCAGCGGAAATGGAAAAGGGAATATCCCGCAACATCAGCGCAGCAACGCCGCCGGTCAACGCCAGCGGCACACCAGAAAAAATAATCATGGCGTCTTTAAAAGATCCCAGTGCCAGCACCAACAAGCCAACGATCATGAGCAGTGTGACTGGCACCACAATCGACAGACGCTGTGAGGCCGACTGCAATTTCTGATAGGTGCCGCCGTACTCCACCCAGTAACCCGCAGGCAGTTCTACCGAGTTGTTAATGGCGCTCTGAATATCCGCTACAAAACTCCCCAGATCACGGTCCCGCACGTTGGCGGTAACCACAACTCGGCGCTTGCCGTTTTCACGGTTAATCTGATTGACCCCTTCCATGCTCTCCAGTGTCGCCAGCTCCTGCAAGGGAACACTCATACCATCGGATAGATGGATGGGTAGACGGAGCATGGCATCCACATCATTACGCAGAGACTCATCGAGTCGCACAACGATATCCGCACGCCGGTCTCCCTCGTAAAACTTGCCAGCTACACGCCCACCAAAGGCCGTCGCCAGTTGTTCCTGTACCTCCATTTTACTGACACCATACTGGGCCAGCTTGTCCAGCTTCGGTACGATCACCAGCATCGGTAGGCCGGTGGTCTGTTCCGCCTGCACATCGGCAATACCCTCAACAGCCCCTATAGCAGCTTCAATAGCATCACCCAGTGTCGCTAGCATCTCCAGGTCATCTCCAAACACTTTAATGGCCAGCTCCGCCCGCACACCGGACAACAGCTCGTTAAAACGCATTTGAATCGGCTGCAAAAATTCGTAGCGGTTGCCGGGAATATCGCTGACCAATGCATCCAGCTCAGCCACTACTTGATTTTTGGGTTTACTCGGGTCGGGCCACTGATCGCGGGGTTTCAGAATAATAAAATTGTCCGCCACGCTAGGGGGTACCGCATCGGTAGCGACATCCGCCGTACCGATTTTGGCGAAGACCCGCTCAACTTCCGGCAGGGCTTTAATGCGCTCTTCCAACGTCTCCTGCATGGCAATCGCCTGGCTCAGGGACGTTCCAGGAATGCGCAGTGCGTGCATGGCAATATCACCTTCGTCCAGATTGGGCGCAAATTCGCTGCCCAGACGCGTCGCGCCAAAACCACTGATGATAACCAAAAGCGTGGCAAGTCCAACAAACAGCCCACGATGATTGAGCACCCAAGCCAATGCAGGCTGATACAGCGATAATGCACCACTGGTAATAACATTGCGCTTTTCCTGCACCGGTTTTTTAAACAGCAGCGCAATCATCGCTGGAACAAAGGTGACAGACAGCACCATAGCACTGAGCAGGGCTATCACCACGGTAATGGCCATCGGATGGAACATTTTGCCCTCGGTACCTTCCAAGGCAAAAATCGGCAGGTAGACCGCGGTGATAATGAATACACCAAATAGCGCTGGTCGTATGACTTCGCGGGTTGCTTCAAACACCAATTCGAGACGTTCACGAACCGCCAGCACTTGTCCGCTGGCACTGGACTGACTTAGTCGCCGCAGGCAGTTTTCAACAATAATAATGGCACCATCAACCAGCAAGCCAAAATCCAGAGCGCCGAGGCTCATCAGGTTGGCGCTGACCCGCGTTTGCACCATGCCGGTGATGGTCATCAGCATGGCGAAGGGAATCACCAACGCGGTCAGAAACGCCGCACGGATATTGCCCAGCAACAGGAACAAAATAACGATAACCAGCAGCGCCCCTTCGGCCAGGTTGGTCTGCACGGTGGTCAGGGTTTTATCCACCAGTTTGGTTCGATCATAAACCGCCGTCGCCGCCACTCCTTCCGGCAGGTTCTCATTGATCTCCTTCAGCTTTTCAGCGACGCCATTGGCAACGGTGCGACTGTTTTCGCCAATCAGAATAAACACCGTACTCATGACCACTTCACGCCCGTTCTGTGTTGCCGCGCCGATACGTAGTCCTTTCCCTTCACTGACCTGCGCCACATCAGCGATTCTGACTGTGGCACCATCCTGAGTGGCGAGGGGAATCTGGCTGATATCGTCGATGACTTCCGCCTGTCCGGGGATTCGCATCAACCACTGGGCACCGTTGCGCTCTATAAACCCGGTACCCTGATTGCTGTTATTAGCGTTGATCGCCGCCACCACATCGGCTTGGGTCAAGCCAAATGCCAGCAGACGTGCCGGATCAAAGGCGACCAGAATCTCGCGCTCGTAGCCACCGATGGGATTGACTTCCACCACGCCGGGCACCCGCATCAGTTGCGGGCGAATAATCCAGTCATGCACCGCGCGCAGGTCCATGGGCGTAATGGGGTGGCCGTCTTCGTTGGTGGCGCCGGGTTCGGCATCTACCGTGAACATAAAGATCTCACCGAGACCGGTGGCAATCGGCCCCATTTCAGGCTCCAGTCCACTCGGCAGTCTGGAGCGGGCGGCCGAAAGCCGCTCATTGACCAGCTGGCGGGCAAAATAGATATCGGTGTCATCGCTAAAAACAGCGACCACCTGTGACAGCCCATAGCGGGAGACCGAGCGGGTATGTGCTAATCCGGGCAATCCCGCTAACGAGGTTTCCAGCGGCAGGAAGCGCTGTTCCACTTCCAGGGGGGTAAAGCCCGGCGCTTCGGTGTTGATCATCACCTGTACATTGGTGATGTCGGGTACGGCATCAATGGGTAGCCTGGTGAAATTCCAGGCACCCAGCGCCGCCAGCGCCAAAACCAGCAGGATCACGACACCATTGCGGTGTATGGAAAACCGTAAAATCCTGTCCAGCATGGGCTGCTCCTAGTGGTCGTGCGACGCGCCGGATTTTTCGATATCGGCTTTGATGATGTAGCTGTTCTCAGTCACGTATTCTGTGCCAGGCTCCAATCCACCCAACACTTCCACCCAGGGGCCCGCTTCACGGCCCAGCTCCAGCATCCGTACCTCATATTCTTCTCCAACCTTGGCATAAACGACGGTGAAGTCACGGAAACTCTGCAAGCCGCTGCGTTTTACCGCCAGTGGCGCGTCAACGGTGTCGACTTCGATATCGCCGCGGACAAACAGCCCGGCACTCAACAACCCATTGTTGTTAATTTCGGCCAGGAATAGCCGCGCCTGATCACTGCGCAAAGCCGCTCTCGATCCACTGACGGTACTGCTCAGTGGCGCATCAACACCGTTAATCGACAGGGTTACCGGAGCGCCAACGTTGACCTTACTTCTGTCCGCCGGATAAATCGCCAATTCGGCCAGAAGGGTATCGGTATTGGTCATTTCCAATAATGTGCGCCCGGCCGTTTGCTCACCGGCACTTGTAAATTGCTCGCTGACCACACCAGCCATGGGTGCCTGAATCGGATAGGTTTTCAGGCTCTCATTGCTTTCTACCGTAATCAGTACCTGGCCTTTGCTGACCGAATCTCCGAGGCTGACGTGCATCTGTTTGATTACACCGTCAAAGCGGGCCTGAATCTGCCGTTTGGCACTTGGGGGATAAACGAGCTTGCCATAAACCCGGATGGTCTGATGCAGAGTGGCACTGCCAGCGGTTTCTGTGCCAATACCCATGGCTTTAGCGACGCCGTCGCCTATGAGGGTACGGCCTTCAAAGTTGTCGTATTCCCAGCGATAGGTTTTGCCTTGGTATTGCGCGATAAGGGTGACGACAAATGAATGCGGTTCGTAAATCACCGTATCGCCACGCAGGTAGTCCCCTTCGGCTCTAAAACGGATATCGTCAACGACATTGCCCAGGCGTGTGAGCTTGACCTGAAGGTCCACCGCATCGGGTGATACCGCTTCACCGTCATCACTTACCCAGACACGAAATTCCGGTGGTACGCCGGTTTCAAAAACAGCCAGCTCCACCGCAAAATCGCCATCGCGCAACATCCAACCCCGGTGCGGCCCTTTTTCGGGTTCTGCTTCCTGAGCCCCCGACTCTGAGGCAGCGGCGGCGATTGAAGGCAGAAACATGGCGCCCAGTACTACCTGGCACACCAGGAATAATCGTAGAGCATAGCGGTTCATAATGGTTTCTCTCACGGTAGCGGCGTCCTTAGAATGTCAGCGTGGTACCGGTGAGGCGCTGAAGTTCGATATGTTGTAAATGGATCGCTTCAAAGGCACTTAACAGATCCTGTTGCGCGCCCAGTTTTTTATTCAGAAGGATGATCCACTGCTGATAACCCAGCTTGCCGGTTTCATAGGCATGCGTGGCCTGTGCATGGGCAGTGTTTAAGGCGGGGATAATTCGCTTTTGCAGCGTTTCAATTACATGATGGCTGTGTTTAATTTCCTGGAGCAGGACATAAAGCTGCGTATCCAACTGGCGTTGCAGTGCTTCGGATTCACTGGCAAATTCAGCCTGCCTGGCCTGAAGGCTTCTGATTTTCCCGGTGCTACTGCGGTCCTTACCGAGCGGCACAGAAACACCGGCTAACATGCCGAAATCATTGCTTGCCTCCAAACGCCGAACACCAACCGAAAACTGCCACTGCGGCTTGGCCTCAATTCTGGCAAGCTCTATTTCTGATTCTGCAATACGCTGCTGGTTCGCCAGCAATGCCAATGTGGGGTTTTGTTTCAGTTGATCAAATTGCTGTTCAACACTTCCCAGTGTTGGAATGGTAAGAAGCTCACCCACTAACCGAAAGTCATTACGCTCACCACCCCATTGCGCGCGCAACTGGTAACGCGTTGACGTCAGCACGTGCTGCAGGTCTTCGGCCTCCAATTCCCTTTGCGCCATTTCCACCTCCGCCTGGAGACGTTCGAATTCCGGGCTTTTACCGGCCTCGACCCGCTTTTTGAGGGCGTTGACGGTGCTTCTGGCCTGTTGTTGCGCCTGTCGAGCCAGCGTTAAACGCTGTTCTTCGACCAGTGTCTGAACAAATAACCGGGCAGTCTGAGCAGACAGGTCAAGCGCTTTGATTTGTCGTTGGATATCCACCTGAGTGGAGGTAACCTGTGCTGCCTGAATCCGTTGATCGATTCGTGCTCCTTGCATTACCCAACTAATGGATAACGTAGACTGAGCGCTATCAAAGCCGTTGTAATCACCATCACCACCAAAATCTTCAATTATTAAGCCGATACCGGGCCGCTGTCCCACGCTGACTTGTTCTACCAAGCCTTGATACGCTTCGCGTTGGTGGAGAAACGTACCCAACTGTGGATGCTGTTCCAAAGTGAGTCGCACCGCTTTCTCCAGTGACAACAGGGTGGGTTCTGACTCACTCTGTGCGTGAACAGCTGAAACAGTTAGGCACATTGCAGCGAAAACGACTACAGACAACCCAAATGGCCTCATAAACCGATTGGCAATCGGTATTTTTTGCAAACTGAAAGAGCACAGATTCATTCATCAGCCTTCTTGATTTAAAAAATTAGTGGGAAAAAATCACTTCGATCAGATGGTGCAAGGTATCAACCCCGGCGAATGACAGGGTCATTGTTACCATCATGATCAACAGGCAGTGTATCCAGGGAAACGATCGAAATTTTTGCGGTGCCACCAAAGCTCTAACCCGCACATCAATGTCGTCGGTAATAAAATAGTTTATGCTGACCGTATTCACACTGTTCCCAGAGAAGCGCCGAATTTTGGCCGCGTTAACCAGGGTTTGGGCGACATCGAAAGCACTGTAGGATTGACTGACGTGTGCATCAGCCAATTGCTCAGTGGCCAGCGAGAACAACCGATTTAATCGCTGTGTTATTGGCTTCGGGTAAAGCGATGCCAATAGCGCAAAAAACAATTTTTTCTGGGTATCTTTGTGCTTAATATGCGCTCGCTCATGGGCAAGAATGATATCCAGCTCCGCCTCGGTGACCTGCCCGATAAGACCGGTTGTCACGTAACACTTGGGACTTAACAGACCTGCGGTGAACGCTACCGGGGTGCGGGATTCAAGCACAATAATGTCCCGCCCAATTTTCCACTGCCTGGAATTGCTCTGAGTCCGACTACCGGGGCTCTCCTTAGAAAGGCGTGTCAGTAAATCCAGTGCGTTCAAGTGGCGAGCTGCACCTAGCCCGTTCTTAATGAACACATACGCAGTACCCAGCATAAACAGGCACAGTGCCGCTCCGTGCCAGCTATCCAGGTAAAACACGTACGGATGATGCCAGTGCACCAGTGGGGTCAGCCACAGCGTACTTTCTAATTGAAACACCGAGGGTAAAAAAATGAATAGGCAAAGAACGCTTGCTACCCAAGGTGTAACCACAAACAGCCACAGCAGTTTTTTTTGTGTAGCGGCAGAAAACAGCGTGATATGGCGAGCTATTAACGGCCAGATCAAAGCAAGCAGTGCTGCCGCTGCCAACAGCTCCATCAGCGCAATACTCAGCAGATTGAAAACAATCGCCCACTCATTAATTAGCATCGCTGTCTGCCTGACTGCGCAATTGACGTTGTTGTTGAATCAACTTTTCAAATTGAGACAGCTTATCGTCATCCAGTCCTGCCGAGAAGGAAGAAAAGGCGGCTATCAAATGGTCTTCACCTTCACCGATAAAATCGCTGGTCACATTCTGAATCAGCTGGGCGATGAGCTCTTTCCTGGCGACCTTAGCGCGATAATAGTAGGCATGCCCCTGCTTCTGACGGGTGAGCAGATCTTTTTTGAACAGTCTGTCCAGAGTGCTCTGAATGGTATTAAGTGTGCCACCCCGGCGCTTGGTTAATGCTGTATGCGTCTGTTTGGCATCGGCCTCTGTCGCCTCCCACAAGTACTGCAGAACGCGTTTTTCTAATTCACCCAATATCACAATACAGCTTTCCTAAGTGTTAACCGGAGCTTATATTAGCATACAAATACCGATAGGCAATCGGTTTTTCTTGATTGCTTATATTTTAAACAAGGGGCACGCGATGGGAATGGGTCAGGCTGTACAAAATTGGAGGGAGGGAACCTAAATACGTTGGGTAAATTGTGGGTATTGAAAAGATGGTGTTGAATAAAACTTGGTACAATCAAGAGGTTGTAAATCTAGTTCTACTCCCCCTCCAGGAACATCTGAATAATGTCGATCTGGTAATGCCGAAGGAATCGACTTCAAAAACCAAACTGGGACTTGTCTTGCCGTTTGCGATCTTCCCCCTCGTCCAGCAAGCTGCCTGATCCAGACTTACAAATCCCGCAACAACTCATTCAAACTAACCTTCCCCCGCGTCTTCTCATCCACCTGCTTAACAATAACCGCACAATACAGACTATATTTCCCATCCTTCGACGGCAGGTTCCCCGATACCACCACCGATCCCGGCGGCACCCTCCCGTAACTGATCTCACCGGTATCCCGGTTGTAAATCCGGGTACTCTGCCCGATGTACACACCCATGGAAATCACCGACCCTTCACCGACCACAACACCTTCGACAACTTCAGAACGCGCCCCGATAAAACAATTGTCTTCTATGATGGTCGGGTTGGCCTGTAACGGTTCCAGCACCCCGCCCAGGCCGACACCGCCGGAAAGGTGTACGTTTTTGCCTACCTGGGCGCAGGAACCTACGGTGGCCCAGGTGTCCACCATGGTGCCCGAGTCCACGTAGGCGCCGATATTGACGTAGCTGGGCATGAGGACAACGTTGGGCGCCACGTAGCTGCCGTAACGTGCCATAGTCGGCGGCACAACCCGCGCACCGCCTGCTATGAAATCATCTTTACCGTAACCTGCGAACTTGGGTTCTACCTTGTCGTAATAATTGGTCCAGCCCCCTTCCATTACGCGGTTATCGTTCAATGCAAAAGACAGGAGCACGGCCTTTTTCAGCCACTGGTTGACCACCCATTCGCCGTTTTGTTTCTCCGCCACCCGCAATTCGCCGCTGTCCAGCCCGGCTATTGCCTCGTTTACGGCATCTTTGAGTGAATCACCGGCGTTGCCGGGACTGATGCGGCTGCGTTGCTCGAAAGCCTCGTTGATAATGTCTGCAATACTGCTCATCGGCTGCTAGCTCCTGTTCCTTATGTTGGTTTGCGAATAAATTCTGCCACGCGTTCTGCTGCTTCTATACACCGGGGTAACGGGGCAGTCAAGGCGATACGCAGCCTGTTTGCCCCAGGGTCCCTGCCTGCGGCCGGCCGCGACAGGAAACGTCCCGGTAGAACCAGCAGGTTCTGCTCCAAGTATAGTGAGCGGGCAAAGTCTACATCATTTTCGGGTATCTGCGGCCATAAATAAAAACCTGCCTCGGGTTCGCTCACGTCCATTACGGGTTGCAGGATCGCCAGGACCGCAGCGAATTTTTCCCGGTACAGGTTGCGGTTATTCAGGACATGGGCTTCATCACTCCAGGCTGCGCGGCTGGCCCGTTGCACGTGGAGCGGCATGGCGCCGCCGAGATAAGTCCGGTACGTATAAAATGTATCGATGATAGCGGCGTCGCCGGCGACAAACCCCGAGCGCAGTCCGGGGACGTTGGAGCGCTTGGAGAGTGAGTGAAACACGATGCAGTGGCGGTAGTCATCCCGGCCCAGCTTTGCTGCGGCCTCGAGCAGCCCCAGGGGGGGATTGTCCTCATCCGGGTAGATTTCCGAGTAACACTCATCGGCGGCGATTGTAAAATCGTACCGCTCGGCGTAGTCCAGCAGCAGTTCCAGGATTTCCAGCCTGGTAACGGTGCCCGTGGGGTTGTTTGGCGAACACAGGTAGAGCAGTTCACAACGCTGCCAGACGTCATCGCCGATTCTGGAGAAATCCGGCTGATATCCATCTTCTTCAGCCATGTTGACGTAACAGGGGGTGGCTCCGGCGAGTAGCGCGGCGCCTTCGTAAATCTGGTAGAACGGGTTGGGAAGCACGACCAGTGGACCCGCCCTGTTGCGGTCGACGACCGACTGCGCGATAGCAAACAGCGCTTCCCGCGTGCCGTTGACGGGGAGTACCTGACCGGCTCCCAGGCTCCGGGCAGGCAGGGAGAACCGTTTCGTCAGCCACCCCGCTATGGTTTCGCGCAGTTCTTCCATGCCCCGGGTAGAGGGATACACTGATGTCAGGCCCAGGTTTTCCGTCAGCGCTTGCAGTATGAAGTCCGGCGTTTCGTGTTTCGGCTCTCCCAGGGAAAGGTCGATAAGTGGTTTCCCCGGTACGGGCGTACCGGCCTTTTTCAAAGCTGCCAGTTTCTCAAAAGGATAAGGCTGCAGTTGTTCGAAACCCGGGTTCATAAGTGGTTATCCTGTACCGAAAATAAGCGGCACGCCATTATGATACAATTCGCAAACTTACAACAACACACAACGTACGAAAAACTGTTGAATGAGTCACAAAGTTCTGATACTGGCAGGAGACGGAATCGGCCCGGATATCATGCGGGAGGCGGAAAAAGTCCTGGCTGCCCTGGTGGCGGAGTACGGGCTGGATATTTCCGTTGAGCATGCCCTGGTGGGCGGTGCGGCCTACGATGATTGCGGCACCCCGTTGCCCGGGTCGACCCTGCAACTGGCACAGGCGAGCGATGCCGTGTTGTTCGGCGCCGTCGGCGGTCCCAAATGGGACGGGCTGGCACGGGATTTACGGCCGGAGCGCGGCGCGCTGCTGCCCCTGCGCGCGGAACTCGCCCTGTTTGCCAACCTGAGGCCGGCGCTGATCTACCCGCAACTGGTGGCCGCCTCGTCGCTGAAACCGGAACTGGTCAGCGGACTGGACATCATGATCGTGCGCGAGTTGACCGGCGGTATCTATTTCGGCAAGCCCAGGGGTATACACACCATGGAGTCAGGGGAACGTGAAGGGATCAACACGCTGCGTTATACGGAGACGGAAATTCGCCGTATCGCCCGCGTGGCTTTTTCAATAGCCATGCACCGGGACAAGCGGCTGTGTTCCGTGGACAAGGAGAATGTGCTGGAAGCGACCCAACTCTGGCGCCAGGTGATACTGGAGGTTGCCGCCGAATACCCTGAAGTCGAACTGGAACACCTGTACGTGGATAATGCGGCCATGCAACTGGTGCGCCGCCCGAAGCAGTTTGACGTGATGGTCACCACCAATATGTTCGGTGACATCCTGTCCGACCTGGCTTCCATGCTCAGCGGCTCCATCGGTATGTTGCCGTCCGCCTCACTGGATGAACGCAACAAGGGGTTGTATGAGCCCATACACGGCTCCGCGCCGGATATTGCGGGTCGGGGGCTGGCCAACCCCCTGGCCATGATATTGTCCGCGGCAATGCTGTTGCGCTATTCGCTGAACCTGGCGGAACAGGCGGACAGGATTGAAAATGCGGTGAAATCCGTGTTGACCCGGGGCCTGAGAACGGCGGATATCCACACGCCGGGCACCGAAAAGGTATCCACCGCGCAGATGGGCGACGCAGTGGTGCGTGCGCTTGCAGGATAAATTGTGAGGACAGAATTAATTCTGTCCCCGGACTGATGAGAGTTTGACACTGAAATGGGCAAGAAAGTCAATGTTGCAGTTGTAGGGGCAACGGGTGAGGTAGGAGGCGCCATGTTGTCCATCCTGGCAGAGCGGGATTTCCCGGTTGCCGGACTGCACGCAGTTGCCAGCAGCCGTTCTGCAGGAAAGCGGATCGAGTTCAGGGATGACGAACTGGTGGTCGAAGACCTGGATTCATTCGATTTTTCCGGTATCGATATCGGGCTGTTCTCCCCGGGAGGCTCCGTTTCCGCGGTACATGCGCCCCGTGCCGCTGCCGCGGGGACGATCGTGATCGATAATACCTCGCAGTTCCGTTATGAGGACGATATTCCCCTGGTTGTACCGGAAGTGAATCCCGCAGCCGTAGTGCAACATGTCACGCGCGGCATTATTGCGAACCCGAACTGTTCGACCATACAGATGGTCATGGCCTTGAAACCCGTTTACGACGCCGTGGGCATTGAACGCATCAATGTTGCCACTTACCAGGCCGTGTCGGGTAAGGGAAAAAAGGCAATTGAAGAACTGGAGCAGCAGACCATCGCCCTGTTCAACGGCAAACCGGTTTTGCCCACCGAGCATCCCCGGCAGATGGCGTTTAACGTGTTGCCCCAGATCGATGCATTTCAGGACAACGGCTATACCAGGGAAGAGATGAAGATGGTCTGGGAGACGCGCAAGATCCTGGGTGACGATGCAATACGGGTGAACCCCACCTGTGTCCGGGTGCCGGTCTTCTACGGTCATTCCGAGGCCGTGCATATCGAAACGAAGGAAAAGATCTCCGTTGCCGAGGTGAGAGCGCTATTGACCGATTTTCCCGGTGTCACTGTCATAGACGAACGGGAGGACGGCGGATACCCTACTGCCGTGACCGAGGCATCCGGGCATGACCCGGTCTTCGTCGGCAGGATCAGGGAAGACCTGTCTCATCCCAGGGGCATCGATTTCTGGGTGGTTTCCGACAATATCAGGAAGGGAGCGGCGTTAAACAGTGTTCAAATTGCGGAATATCTGCTAAAACATCATTTTTGACTGCCTGTACGGATTTACGCAGAGGGGGAAAGCCGGGGTGAATCAGAGAAAATCAACAATTCAGATATTATTTTACTGTTTACTGTTGATACTTGTGCCCGCTTCGGCGTATGCCTTGAACCTGGGGGAAATCAACCTGAAATCGGCCCCGGGCGAACCGCTGGAGGCTGAAATTCAGTTGCTGGGTGTGGCGCCGGACGAACAGGACAGCCTGACCGTCGGCCTGGCGGATGTCGCCGGGTTTCGCTGGGCCGGCATACAATGGTCCCCGGTCCTGAACCAGTTGCAATTTGAGCTGAAGCGCGGCGCGGATGATATGGACTACATCCGTATCCTCAGCAGTGAAGTGGTTCAGGCGCAACGGTTACATTTTCTATTGAAAGTGGCCTGGTCCAGGGGGCGGCTGTTCAGGGAGTATACCCTGGAACTCGGTACGCCGCCGTACGTCTCGGGTGAACAGCCGGGTCAGGCTGTCTCGCAACCTGCCGCCGTGCCTGCCGCTGAACGCGATTGGGACAAGGTAAGGGCAGCAGTCGGCGCGGCCCGCAATTACGGGCCGGTTGTCCGGTTCGATACCCTGTGGTCGCTTGCCCGGGAACTGCGCCCGGACGCTTCGGTCTCCATACAACAAATGATGCTGGCCCTGTTGCGAACCAACCCGGATGCCTTCAGTTACGGTAATATCAACCGGTTGAAGGAAGGCGCAGTCCTGTGGATGCCCAATAACTTCGAATTAAAGGCGCTTTCCGGGTCCGAGGCGTATGCCGAAGTACTGGCCCAGAACAACGTCTGGCGCGAGGCTCGCGGCTACGCCAGCATTGATACGGGCTTGCCCACTGAGCCCGCCACGGTTGCCGTTGACGGGGGGCTGCGCCTGGTTGCGGTTGCCGAGGAAGACCGGGAAGATAACGGCGCCGCGGCTGTCGACCCGGACGGGACTGCCCGGGCGGAAGCGCTGGCGCTGGCAAATGAGCAGGTCGAAGGGTTGTCACAGGAAAAAATTGACCTTGAAGACAAGCTGTCTGAATCTGAAACTATCATCAAAGATCTGAGGCGTCTGGTTGAGCTCAAGGATGACGAATTGGCTGCCTTGCAGGGGCAAGAGCTGAGTGAACAGGCAGAGCCGGGCCCCGGTCTGGTGGAGCGATTGGAGTCATTCCATGACTCAACGATTGAGCCGACGTACAACCTGGCCAGGGATAACTGGCGGGTCGCGCTTGCCTGCCTCGTAGCGCTGCTCCTGGCCGGGTGGTGGTTGCTGCGCAGAAAATCCGCTAATGCCGTGGGTGGACTGACGATCCCGGCGGCCACAATTCGGCCCGATTTTGTCAAGGTGACCCGCGGCGAAAAAGCGGCTCCCCCGGAAGAAATCATAGAGAGAGAGGATGATTTCGCAAACGAAATTGAAGCGGAGGAAGAGGAATCCCGTGATGAAACTGAAGCAGCTTTGGATGACAATCAGGAGGATGGAGGGCAGGGCGAAGATGACGAAGAGGACATGGTGCAGAATAAACTTGAACTCGCCAGGGCGTATCTTGAGCTTGGCGATGCGGAAAACGTCCGTTCCATCCTGCATGAGGTCCTGTCCGAAGGGAATGCAGCGCAAAGGGAAAAGGCCCGGCAATTACTGGAGCAGACCGCATCAGAGTGACGTCTCATGTTAAAGATTGCCGCCGGTGTTGAATACGACGGATCGAAATATTCGGGATGGCAAAGACAAAAACACTCGCCGTCCGTGCAAGAGCATGTGGAAGCAGCCTTGTCGGCAGTCGCCGACCATCCGCTTTCGGTAACCTGTGCCGGCAGAACGGATGCCGGGGTACACGCGCTCAACCAGGTTATTCATTTTGAGTCAGGTGCTGTGCGGGATACCCATTCCTGGGTATTCGGCGCTAATTCCCACTTGCCCGGGGACATCAGTTTAACTTGGGCAAAACCTGTCCAGGTTGATTTTCATGCGCGCTACTCGGCAATGAGTCGCGTTTATAAATATATTATCCTGAACCGCCCGGCGCGGCCGGGACTGGGACATGGCTGTGTAACCTGGGAATGCCGCCGCTTGGATTCCGACAGGATGTCCACGGCGGCCCTGTCATTGGTCGGTGAGCATGATTTTACTTCTTACAGGGCAAAATCCTGCCAGGCAAAAACACCCGTCAGAAACGTATTGAACCTGAGCGTCAAACGGGATAACGAGTATGTCATTATTGTTATTGAAGCCAATGCCTTCCTGCATCACATGGTGCGCAATATCGCAGGCGTGTTGATGGAGATTGGAATGGGCAAGCGCGCAGTCGGCTGGGAACTTGACGTGCTTCACGCGAAAAGCAGGGACCACGGCGGTGTGACCGCTGCGCCGGACGGTCTGTGCCTTACGGGAGTGAACTATCCTGAAAAATATGGAATTCCGGGACAACACACGGACCGTTATTCGGATTACTATATATAATCCCATGCCGGATAGTCAGGAGGATAAATGACTCCAGGTCGAAGGGTAAGGGCAAAGATCTGCGGGATTACCCGCATCGAAGATGCCCGTGCTGCAATCGACGCGGGGGCCGATGCCCTGGGCTTCGTCTTCTACCGGGCCAGTCCCCGCTATATCGCGCCGCGCCCGGCACAGGAAATCATCAGCCGGTTGGCGCCGTTCCCGGCAAAGGTCGGGCTGTTCGTTGATCCGGACAGGGACTTTGTTTCTGCCGTGCTGGAGACGGTCAACCTGGATCTTATCCAGTTTCACGGGGATGAGGATCCCGCTTTTTGCCGCAGTTTCGACAGACCTTATATCAAGGCTGTGAGGATGGCGCATGATGTTGATTTACAGGAGAAGTGCCGGCGCTATGCCGATGCCGCGGCCCTGTTGCTGGACAGCTATTCCGAAACCGTCCATGGCGGGACCGGCGCCAGTTTTGACTGGAGTTTAATGCCGGCCGGATTATCGAAGCCCATCATCCTTGCCGGGGGGTTGACGGTTGCAAACGTCGGCCGAGCCATAGTCGCCTGCAAACCGTATGCGGTTGACGTAAGCAGCGGCGTCGAACTTGACAAGGGGGTCAAGGATAAGACGAAAATGATCGCATTCATACGAGAGGTATTAAATGGTTAGGATATTTGAGGTCAGTCCGGGGACAGAATTCAATTCTCTCCCCTCTGTGGCTAAAAAGGCAGCATGATGTCGGTACCGGATGAACACGGCCATTTCGGCGTTTATGGCGGCCGATTCGTCGCAGAGACATTGATTGAGCCGTTGGAGGAGTTGACCAGGGCCTACACGAAGTACATAAACGATGAAGAATTCCTGGCGGAATTTTACCGTGACCTGAAGACGTTCGTGGGCAGGCCGTCACCCCTGTATCACGCGCAGAGGTGGAGCGAAAAACTGGGCGGCGCCCGGGTCTACCTCAAGCGGGAGGATTTAAATCATACCGGCGCCCATAAGGTCAATAATACGGTCGGCCAGGCCTTGTTGGCAAAGAGAATGGGGAAGACCCGTATCATTGCGGAAACCGGCGCGGGGCAGCACGGTGTGGCTACCGCTACCGTTGCCGCCCGCATGGGCCTGGAGTGCGTCGTGTACATGGGCGCCGAAGATATACAACGCCAGGCCGTGAACGTATTCCGGATGAAGTTACTGGGGGCCGAGGTCGTGGAAGTCACCTCCGGTTCGCAGACCCTGAAAGACGCCATGAACGAAGCCATGCGGGACTGGGTAAGCAATGTCGATGATACGTTCTATATTATCGGGACCGTGGCGGGGCCGCATCCCTACCCGGTACTGGTCAGGGACCTGCAATCGATCATAGGCAGGGAAACCCGGCAACAATGTCTCGAACTGACGGGCAAACTGCCCGATGTTCTCATAGCCTGTGTCGGCGGTGGATCCAATGCGATAGGGTTATTTTATCCATTCCTGAATGATACATCGGTCAGGTTAATCGGCGTGGAGGCCGGTGGCCTGGGCCTGCAGAGCGGCCGCCACGCGGCCCCGTTAAGCGCCGGCAAACCCGGTGTCCTGCATGGCAACCGGACTTACCTGATGGAAGACGAGCATGGACAGATCAGCCCGACCCATTCCATTTCTGCCGGGCTTGATTACCCGGGCGTAGGTCCGGAACATGCCTGGTTAAAGGATAGCGGCAGGGTGGAATATGCCACGGTAAATGACACGGAGGCTATTGCCGCATTTCATGACCTGACCCGTACCGAGGGGGTCATGCCGGCGCTGGAATCAAGTCATGCCCTGGCATACACACCGGAGATTGTCGCACAGGTGGGCAGGGACGCAACGATTATCATCAATCTTTCCGGCCGTGGCGATAAGGATATTGAGACGATCGCGACCATGGAGGGAATAACACTTTAAGGAATAAACAGCTCAGCAGTTTCCGCAGCCCCCGCCGCGGAACAGCGCGCGCTCCTGAAAATAAACCTGTCCCCTTTACCCCGTTTGTTGTAGTCTATTGCGTTTAAATACCATTGGTTTTCGTCAACAGATGAGTCGTATTTCATCCACATACCAGGCGCTTAAACAGCATAACAGAAAGGCCTTGATCCCCTTTATCACCGCCGGAGATCCCGCTCCGCCGGTTACACTCGAGATCATGCATTCCCTGGTGCGGCACGGGGCTGATTTAATTGAGCTGGGCGTTCCGTTTTCAGACCCGATGGCGGACGGCCCGGTGATTCAACGCGCCAATGAACGGGCATTGACACAGGGAGTCTCACTGGCGGATGTTTTGCAGATGGTTGAACAATTCCGCCAGTCCGATATCCGTACCCCGGTAATTTTGATGGGTTACTTGAACCCCATAGAAATCTTCGGCTACGAGGAGTTCGCCCGGAATGCCGCTGCGGCCGGTGTTGACGGGGTCATAATCGTGGATATGCCGCCCGAAGAGGCGGTGTCGCTCAACCGGCTGTTGCGCGCCAGCCAAATCGACCAGATTTTCCTGGTGACCCCCACTACCACCGAGCAGCGGATTAAAGTTATAGACGGGATTGCCTCCGGGTTTCTGTATTATGTCTCCGTGAAAGGGACGACCGGCGGCAAGGGAGCTGACCCGGATGAGATAAAAACAAGGTTGCGCCTGCTGAGAAGCAAAACCGGTTTGCCCCTGGCTGTCGGTTTCGGGATAAAAGATGCCGAAACGGCTGCGCGGGTAGCAGGTTATTGTGATGCCGTCGTCATCGGCAGTGCCCTGGTTGAAACGATCCATGCTGCCGCAACTGCAGGATGGGACATTGCAGACCGGGCCGGCTCTTTTGTCGCGCCTGTCAGACATACCCTGGATAAGGCGGCATAGCGAAGTGTCATGAGCTGGCTGGATAAATTACTTCCCTCGAGAATAAAAACCAACAGCACCAATCGCCGGTCTGTGCCGGAGGGTGTGTGGACGAAATGCGATAGCTGTAATGCGACGCTTTATCGCGCGGAACTGGCGCGTAACCTGGAAGTTTGTCCGAAATGCGGCCACCATATGCGTATCGGCGCCCGGGCCAGGCTGGACAGCTTTCTCAACCCGGACGAACGGGTCGAGATCGGTTCTCACATCAAACCGGTAGACAAGTTAAGATTTCGCGACAGCAGGAAATACAAGGAAAGACTGACAAGCGCCCATAAGGAAACCGGTGAAAATGACGCCCTGGTAACGGTTATGGGCAAGGTAAAAACAGTATCCCTGGTTGCCGCTGCATTTGAATTTGAATTTATGGGCGGTTCCATGGGATCGGTCGTGGGAGAGCGGTTTGTGCGCGCCGTGGATACCTGTATGGAACATGATGTTCCGCTGGTCTGTTTCTCCGCAAGTGGCGGCGCACGCATGCAGGAAGCCCTGATTTCGCTTTTCCAGATGGCAAAAACAAGCTCGGCCCTGGGTAAACTGCGCAATGCCGGTTTGCCTTATATCTCGGTTCTGACAAATCCTACAATGGGTGGTGTGTCAGCGAGCCTGGGCAGCCTGGGAGATATCAATATTGCAGAACCGGGCGCTTTGATAGGCTTTGCCGGCCCCCGCGTCATTGAACAAACCGTACGCCAGACCCTGCCTGAGGAATTTCAGAAAAGTGAGTTTTTACTGGAACACGGGAATATCGATATGATTTCGGACCGGCGTGAAATGCGGGACAAGATAGTATCATTATTATCCATCCTGTGTCATAAACCGCGCGTCGTTTAACGCCCATGAGTTCAGTCCCGAAAGTACTGACCACGCCGATACAGGATCCCGCACCCAGGTTTTCTTACCTGGTAGACTGGCTGGCATGGCAGGAAAGCCTGCATTTCACTGCCATAGAACTGGGTCTGGACCGCTGCAACAAGGTGGCTGAGAGAATGGGTCTGCTGCAACCGGACAGCAAGGTGATCAGCATATCCGGCACTAACGGAAAAGGGTCCAGCGCGGCGATGCTGGATGCGATGTTGAGACAATCCGGTTACAGGGTCGGAGCATACACTTCACCACACTTAACCAGGTACAACGAGCGGATTTGTATTGACGGCAGGCAGGTAACGGATGACCAGTTGTGCCATTCATTTAACCGCATTGACCAGGCGCGCGGAGATATTTCCCTGACCTATTTCGAGTTCGGCACCCTGGCCGCCCTGGATATCTTCCAGCGTTCAGAGTTGGACATCATTATCCTGGAGGTCGGGCTGGGCGGCCGGCTGGATGCCGTCAATATACTGGATGCCGATATTGCCCTGGTAGTGACGATTGACCTGGACCACGAGAAATGGCTGGGTTATACCAGGGAAAGCATCGGCAGGGAAAAGGCGGGGATATTCAGACGCGACCGCCCGGCAGTCTGCTCGGACCTGGCCGCGCCGGACTCCATTTCAGCCTATGCACAGGAAGCAGGCGCGTTGCTGTACCAGGCGGGGCAGGACTTTACCTGTGCGATGGGTTCGGATACCTGGACCTGGAAGTGTACGGACAAGGTTTATGAAGGTCTACCCAAGCCCGGTGTCAATAATACCAGGCAGGTACAAAATGCCGCCGGTGTGCTGATGGCGCTGGAAACCATGGCCGGTGAATTTCCGGTCAGCCAGGAAACAATCAGGGCCTGTCTGCGGGATTTTCGACTTGCCGGCCGGTTTCAGGTTATCCCCGGGGAGATTCCCTGTATCCTGGACGTCGCGCATAATCGGCAGGCCGTTTCGGCACTGGTCGAAAATGTAAGGAAAATTCCCTGTCACGGCGAAACACATATCGTGATAGGTATGCTCAAGGATAAAAATCATGCCGCCGTGTTCGAGGAGTTGGAGGAAATTGCCGACTGCTGGTATGTAGCTGAGTTGCAGGCGGATCGAGCGGCAAGCCTGACAGAATTAACCGGTGCCTTGGGAAAATATGAAGATGAGGCGAAAATCAAGCAGTTCCGGACTGTCAATGAAGCGCTGGCAGATGCCGAAGCCTGTTGTTATATCGGTGACAGGATCATTGTTACCGGGTCGTTCGTAACCGTCGGCACTGCAATTGATTACCTGAAGCGTAATTGGGGGCGGAATTAATTCCGTCCCCTGTGGAACTGGAAATGGAACAGAAATTAAAAGAAAGACTTACCGGAGCTGTCGTTCTGATTTTGCTGGCCGTGATCGTTGTCCCCCTGCTCCTGGATGATACCCGGCGAGTGGATACCAGGATCACGGCAACCAACATCCCGGAAAAACCGGATGACAAATTCACAACGCGGTTGGTGCCCATCCTGGAACAGGATGAAATCCTCCCGGGAGCAGATCTGGAGGAAGCTATTCCGGCCCCGGTCGATGCGAAAGACGCAACCATCGCCGAGGCGCCGGACCCGGATGAACCCACAGAAACTGCACCCGATGCAGGCGCTGAACCGACAAACAAGGATTTAACCGGTTGGGTTGTTCAGGTCGGCAGTCTTTCCAGGGCAAATGCCGATAAACTTAATGATCAACTGCGGCAAGCAGGGTATCGCTCATACGTTGTTGATGAGCCGGTAACAGCGAAAGACGGTTCCCTGTTGTACCGGGTAAGAATAGGGCCTGAGGTGCTACGTTCGGAAGCATTGAAATTGAAAGCGGAATTAAAGAAGGAAATGAAACTGGATGGTTTTGTATTGAACTATCCGTGACCTGATCGTGGAAGGCGTAGACATAGGCATTCTGGTAATTCTGTTCCTGCCTGCAATCATGGGATTGCTGTACGGCTTATTACATCTCCTGTTTTCGATTGCCGCATGGATAATGGCCGCCGTGACGGCGACTAAACTCAGCGGGTTATTTTCTCCCCTGTTGGCTGATCATATGGAACCGGTACTCAGGAATGTCATCGCATTTGCCGGCGTCTTTGTTATCAGCCTGGTAATCTTTACGGCGTTGGGATATTTCATTGTAAAGTTACTCGGCAGGACAGGGTTGACCGCCGTTGACAGGTTTCTGGGTTTTTTCTTTGGGATTGGGCTGGGCGGCGCGACAATTACCATCCTCGTATTCCTGGCCGGCTTTACGGTAATATCTAAACATGAATGGTGGCATGAGGCGGTGCTGATTGAACCGTTCCAGCGTGCCTGCGTGTGGGGGCAGCGCTTTCTTTCGGAAGACATCGCTGTTTATCATCGATATGAACTTTCTCCGTCAGCAGAATAAAGAGGGCCGGGGACCAGGGCGGACATCAGGGGACAGCCCCCTGCTTACAACCCTGCCTCGAGGGCCAGGGCAGGCATGCAGGGACATGCTTACAATCTGTCCCCGGCAGTTTGTCCCAGCTAGCTTACAGTAGAGAAAATGTGTGGCATTATCGGAATTGTTGCAAAATCAAATGTCAACCAGGCGCTGTTCGACGGCCTGACGATCCTGCAGCACAGGGGGCAGGATGCAGCCGGTATAGTTACCTGCGATAATGCCCGGCTTTATCTCTGTAAAAACAACGGCCTTGTCAGGGATGTCTTCAATTCCAGCCAGATGTTGAACCTCAAGGGCAACATGGGCATCGGGCATATCCGCTATCCCACTGCGGGCTGTTCATCTTCCTCCGAGGCGCAGCCATTTTATGTCAATTCTCCCTACGGGATTGCCCTTGCTCATAACGGCAATCTCACCAACAGCGAAGAACTGAAACGGGATCTCATAATGGATGAGTTAAGGCACATCAATACGGAATCGGATTCCGAGGTGTTGCTGAATATCCTGGCCTTCGAATTGCAGCACATCGGCAAACTGAAAAAGGACCTGACGCCGCATGATATTTTTTCGGCCGTACGCAGGCTGCACACGCGTTGTCGCGGCGGGTATTCTGCCGTTGCGCTGATTTCCGGCGTGGGTGTTCTTGCCTTCCGCGACCAGTTCGGCATTCGCCCGATTATCTTCGGCGAGCGCACCACCGACAGGGGCAAGGAATTTGTTGTTGCCTCTGAAAGTGTGGCCATGGACGCCCTGGATTTCAGCGTGCTGCGTGATATAAGTCCGGGCGAGGCTATATTCATCAGTGAACAGGGTGAGTTATTTTCAGACCAATGTACGGAACACCCACAACATACGCCTTGTATCTTTGAATATGTGTACCTGGCCAGGCCGGATTCCGTCATCGACAACATCTCCGTATATAAAACCCGTCTGCGCATGGGTGAGGCCCTTGCCGCGAAGATATTAAGGCTGCGGCCGGACCATGATATCGACGTAGTGATCCCCATCCCGGATACGGGCCGCACCGCTGCGCTGCCCCTGGCCTATGAACTGGGCGTTAAATACCGCGAAGGATTTATCAAGAACAGGTATATCCCGCGCACGTTTATCATGCCCGGTCAGAGCATCAGGAAAAAGTCCGTAAGGCAGAAACTGAACGCGATAGGACTGGAGTTCCGGGGCAAGAATGTGCTGCTGGTGGATGATTCCATCGTACGCGGCACGACGTCCAGGGAAATCGTGCAAATGGCCCGGGATGCGGGCGCGGCAAAAGTATATTTTGCCTCAGCCGCGCCGCCGGTGCTGTATCCCAACGTTTACGGCATTGATATACCGACCCCTGATGAGCTGGTTGCCTATGGCCGGACTGAAGAAGAAGTGTGCGCGTCAATCGGCGCTGACTGGCTGATCTACCAGGAAGTGGAAGACCTGGTGGAAGCGGCAAGAGAAGGGAACCCCGGCATCAACCGCTTCGAGATGTCGGTCTTCACCGGTGAATACGTAACCGGAGACGTGAGCGAAGACTACCTGGCGCAACTGTCGGTCGAGCGTAGTGATTCAGCCAAACAGTCGCGCTCCCTGGTGGATGACGTGCTCAACGACCTGTCGAATATGACCTGACCGCTATTCCTTGTTTTCCTGGTCCGGGCCGGCAGAACCCGTCGACTTGAAAAAGCTGTTCTGCAGTTGCCGCCATGCCTCCATGTTTTGCTCGGTGATCTCACTCATTGTTGCGGCAAAAGGATTGCTGCTGACCGCCTGCTGAAAGTTTTTCTGCATGTTCTGTTGTTGCGCAGCAAACATTTCCAGGCTCTTTTGCAGGTAGTCGCTGAATGCGGACTGGTAGGCGTTGCCGTAAAAACGGATGAGCTGAGTCAGCATCGGTGTATTGAATATGGGTTTCCCCTCGTGTTCCTGTTCCGCGATGATCTGCAACAAGACGTTGCGCGTCAGGTCTTCCTCAGTCTTGACGTCCGTAATACGAAATTCGACTCCGTCCAGTACCAGCTTCCTGACGTCATCGAGCGTGATGTATTTGCTGATCTCGGTATCGTAGAGTCGGCGGTTCGGGTATTTTTTTATGATTCGCATAGCGGTTAAACACTCGGTTATCTTTCCACAGCCAGGGCGACCCCCTGGCCGCCGCCAATGCACAACGTGGCCAGGCCCTTGTGTGCGTCCCGGCGCTGCATGGCATGGAGGAGGGTGACCAGGACCCGGCAACCCGAAGCTCCGATGGGGTGTCCCAGCGCTATAGCGCCGCCGTTGACATTCACTTTCTCCTGATCCCAGCCCAGTTCGCTGTTCACAGAAATGGCCTGTGCCGCAAAGGCCTCGTTGGCTTCAACCAGGTCAAGTTCATCGACGCTCCAGCCCGCCTTGTCCAGGCAGCGTTGTGTTGCCGGAATCGGCCCGGTCCCCATGATCGCCGGGTCAACGCCGGCGCTGGAGTAAGCCCTGATGCCGGCCATTACCGGCAGGCCCAGTTCGTCGGCTTTTTGACGGCTCATGACAACCACCGCCGCGGCGCCGTCGTTGATGCCGGAGGCATTGGCCGCGGTGACAGTCCCTTCGCGGCTAAAAGCAGGGCGCAACCTTCCAATTTTTTCCGCAGTCACCCCCTGTTTAGGGTACTCGTCGTCAGCGAATATGACAGGGTCGGCCTTGCGTTGCGGGATGCTTATGGGAACTATTTCTTCCCTGAATACGCCGCCTGCCTGGGCTTGTTCCGTTTTTTGCTGGGACAGCGCAGCGAACCGGTCCTGTTCCTCCCGCGATATCCCGAACTTTTCCACGATATTCTCAGCGGTCATGCCCATGTGGTAATCATTAAATGCATCCCACAGACCGTCGCTGATCATGGAGTCCAACATCTTCCAGTCGCCCATCTTGGTGCCGGACCGGGATTTGGGCAACACGTGCGGCGCCCGACTCATGTTTTCCTGCCCCCCGGCTATGATGACTTCAGCATCACCACACTTTATTGCCTGTGCTGCCAGGTGAACGGCTTTCAGGCCGCTGCCGCAGACCTTGTTAATCGTCATGGCCGGTACCGAATGTGGCAGGCCGGCTTCAATGGCAGCCTGGCGCGCCGGGTTCTGGCCTTCACCGGCAGTCAGCACCTGTCCCAGGATAACCTCGTCGATCCGGTTGGGATCAAGGCCGGTTTTATCCAGTAATGATTTGATTACCGCGGCACCCAGGGAATGGGCCGGGATATTCGCAAGGGTGCCGCTGAAAGAACCGATTGGGGTCCGCCCTGCAGCGACGATGACTATTTCGTCGGTCATGGAATTACTACCTCTAAATCATGAATCTTCATGTTGGTATCGTGAATTATCATTCTAAACCATCTGGTTGCACTGCACAAAACGACCTTGCATCCTAACAAATACGTATTAAGGATACCAGTACCAATCGTAACAACGGCTTGCGGCTTCGGCGGGGACAGACCCCTGCTTACAACCCTGCCTCGGGGGCCAGGGCAGGCATGCAGGGGCATGCTTAAATCTGTCCCCTGTGTTGTTCAGTCAGATGTGCAGCGCCCGCTTATTACTTGCCAGGGCTGCCTCATGCATGGCTTCGGCGAGGGTCGGGTGTGCGTGAATGGTGCGGGCAATATCTTCGGAACTGCCGTCGAATTCCATGGCAAGAACGGCCTCGGCTATCAGTTCGGAAGCGTTCGGCCCCAGTACGTGGACACCGAGGATCTGGTCGGTGTCGGCATCACTGATCATTTTTACCATACCGCCGTTATCGCCCGCAGCCAGCGCGCGGCCGCTTGCCGCCAGTGGAAATACGCCCGTTTTACAGGGTTGCCCGGCTTCTATTAATTCGAACTCGGTCTTTCCGACCCAGGCGATTTCCGGCCAGGTGTAGATTACCCAGGGGACCAGGTCCAGGTTGAAACCGCTTTTTTGCCCGGCAAGACGTTCGGCGACCATCACGCCTTCTTCAGCGGCCTTGTGGGCCAGCATCGGGCCGCGCACCACGTCGCCGATTGCATAAACATTCGGCAGATTTGTGGCGCAATGTTCATCAACTACGATGCCGCCATTTTCATTCAGGGCCAGACCCGCTTCTTCAGCCCCAAGCCCCGCTACATTGGGAGAGCGTCCGACAGCTACTATCAGTTTGTCAAAAGTCAACCGCTGTTTGTCATTGCCCTGCTCATAAGAGACACTGACCTCCCGGTTGTTGGCACTGGAACCCATGACCCTGGCGCCAAGGCGGATATCCAGTCCCTGGTTCGTCAGCATCTTTTCAGCTGCGGACGCAATCTGCCGGTCCACGGGTGCCAGAAAGTCATCCAGTGCCTCCAGTATGACGACCTGTGATCCCAACCTGCTCCATACGCTGCCCAGTTCCAGCCCGATTACCCCCGCGCCGATCACGCCCAGTCTCTTCGGCACTTCCTTGAAGGCGAGCGCACCGGTGGAATCGACAATCCTGTTCTGGTCTACCGTGGCCAAAGAAAATCCGGCCGGAACGGAACCGGTAGCGATAATGATGTTCCGGGCAGATACCGTGTATTCCTCGCCGGGCTGCTTACCTGCCGGTGCTACCTGCACCTCATTTTTTCCCAGGAGTGTCGCGCGGCCCTGGAGCCAGTCTATGTTGTTCTTTTTGAACAGACCGGCGATCCCCCGGGTCAGTTTCTGCACGATCCTGTTTTTCCTGGTAATCATTTTATGGACGTCAAGTTTTACGCCGCTGATATTGATGCCGTGGTTGGACGCCTGCTTGTTGATGAAGGCGTAATGGTGCGAGGAATCCAGCAGGGCCTTGGACGGAATGCAGCCTGTATTCAGGCAGGTTCCGCCCAGGACAGGATTGTCGCCATCGCCCAGCCCGTTATCCGCGCAGGCGGTGGAAAGTCCCAGTTGCGCACAGCGGATCGCACTGATGTAACCGCCGGGACCGGCGCCAATCACTACCACGTCATAACTTTTCATGTCCGGGTCAGATTTGTAACAGCAGGCGTGACGGGTCTTCCAGTGCCTCTCTCAGCGCCACCAGGAAAGAGACTGCCTCGCGCCCGTCGATAATGCGATGATCGTAGGACAAGGCCAGGTACATCATGGGCCGGACCACGACTGCGCCGTCCTCCGCAATCGGACGTTCCTCGATCTTGTGCATGCCCAGGATAGCGCTTTGTGGCGGGTTGATGATGGGTGTGGATAACAGGGATCCGAATACGCCACCGTTGGTTATTGTAAAAGTCCCGCCGGTCAACTCTTCTATAGTGAGTTTTGCGTCACGGGCTTTGCGCCCGTATTCGCCTATGGTCTTCTCTATTTCGGCAAAGCTGAGTTTGTCAGCCGCGCGTATTACCGGTACGACCAGCCCGCGCGGGGAACTGACGGCAATGCCTATATCGTAATAGTTGTGATAGATAATATCATTGCCGTCCACCGAGGCGTTGACGACCGGAATTTTTTTCAGGGCTTCAACTGCCGCCTTGGTAAAGAACGACATGAACCCCAGTTTAACCTCGTAGGTTTTCTCAAAACTGTCCTTGTAACGGCTACGCAAGTCCATGACCGGTTTCATGTTCACTTCGTTGAACGTAGTCAGTATCGCATTTTCCCGCTGCGCCGCCAGCAGGCGTTGCGCCGCCCGCCTGCGCAGACGACTCATGGGAACACGGTTTTCAGCCCCGTCAGGACTTTCCCCGTCTTTCGTTTTACCGTTGCTGTCCCTGTCCACCTGCGCACGAGCCTCCTGCGCCTTCCCTGGCGGGACTTCTGCCACCGGTACCGGCTTATTGTCGTCCTGGCCTGTTTTTCCGCGATTTCCGTTATCTGCGACCAGGGTGCCGGCTTCGGATACCGGTTTCCCGGTTTGCGTGTCCTTTGCAGTAGTCTCCGTTTTCGCCAGGTAAGCCAGCACCTGTTTTTTTGTCAGTCTGTCGCCGCTTGCCGGAATATCCCGGGCATCCAGACCATGTTCGGCCAGCAGGTTCCTGACGGCAGGGCTTAGTTTGGGTTTCTGCCCGGAAAGTGGCGGCTGTGAACTTGTCTCGTCTGCAGGTTCCGGTCCGGGTTCTGCCGCCGCTGTCACGCTGTCCGCCCCATCAGCAGGGTTCAGTGCAGCTTCAGGTTCCGGCGCTTCAGCATCCGTGCTATCCGCCGGTTCTGTGACGGATGCCTGTGCCTCGGTATCGATCTGTGCGATTAACTCGTTACTCTCCACATCTTCGCCGCTGTTTTTAAGGATGCTGGCGAGCATCCCGTCTTCCGGTGCGACCACTTCCAGGGTGACTTTATCCGTTTCCACGTCAATCAGGACATCACCAAACTTCACCGCGTCTCCGGGCTGTTTATGCCAGTCCATTAATGTGGCCTCCGCAACCGATTCGGCCAGTACCGGGACTCTTACTTCAACTAACACATCTTTCTCCTGTTATTACCGGGATATTTCCGCTTAGCGGATGCCGCGAGACTTTTGCTTGTGGGTGGTCACTTCCAGTTTTTCCTGTTGCAGCGCATCGTCAACCAGCTTCTTTTGCTGCGCCAGGTGCAGGCTCAAAGAGCCGACTGCAGGGGAGGCCGAATAAATACGTCCGGCATAGCCGAACACATGCCGGGCGCTGAGACAGCCGATCATGGTCCCCCTGGATTGCATGTAGTACCAGCCACCCTGGTTCTTTGGTTCTTCCTGTACCCAGACGACTTCCTTTGCATTCGGGTACGAATCAATCACGCGTTTCATCTCCTTTTGTGGAAACGGGAACAATTGTTCCAGACGTATAACGGCAATGTTTCCGACCTCATTGCCGCGTCTTGCTGCCAGCAGGTCATAGTACACCTTGCCACTGCATATCAACAATCGTGTAACATCTTCTTTTACTATATTTTCGTCAATTTCGTCGATCACCAGCCTGAACCCGCCACCGGTGATTTTATCCAGGGTAGAGGTGGACAGTTTATGCCTGAGCAGACTTTTCGGACTCATGACGATCAGCGGTTTACGGTAAGGCCTGATGACCTGCCGCCGTAACAGGTGGAACATCTGGGCCGGTGTGCTGGGCTGGCACACCTGCATGTTCTCCCGGGCGCATAGCTGCAGAAAACGCTCCAGCCGGGCGGAGGAGTGCTCCGGCCCCTGGCCGTCATAGCCGTGAGGTAAAAATACCGTGAGACCGCAGAACCGTCGCCACTTCGCTTCGCATGAACTGATGAACTGGTCGAAAACGACTTGCGCGCCGTTGGCGAAATCACCGAACTGGGCTTCCCAGAGCACCAGGGCGTTAGGCTCTGCGCTGCTGTAGCCGTAGTCAAAAGCCAGCACGGCCTCTTCGGAGAGTGTCGAGTTGATGGCCAGGAATGAAGGCTGTCCCTCATTGAGGTGTTGCAGGGGCAGGTACGTATCACCGTCATCCTGGTTGTGTATCACAGCGTGACGGTGGAAGAAGGTTCCGCGGCCGCTGTCCTGGCCGGAAATACGCACCGGGAAACCGGCATCCAGCAAGGTCGCATAGGCCAGGGTTTCGGCATAGCCCCAGTCCATTTCCAGTTCACCGGCGCCCATCTTTTTGCGGTTCTCAATAATCTTCGTGACTGTCGGGTGCAGGTTGAAATGCTCCGGCACGGCAGTGAAGCGTTCCGTCAGGCGCGCTACCTGCTCGGGACTGACGGCCGTTTCGACCCACATATCCCATGCCGTTCTCTTGAACGGTTCGTAATTGATCATGAACCTGTAATCGGCATTGCTTGCCCGCGAGCCTGCCACGCTCCGGTTGGATTCCAGCGCCTCGAGGTAGGATTTGTGAATGGTCCGGACCTCATCATGGGTAACCACTTTTTCCTGAACGAGACGCTCGGAATGTATATCCTCTATGTTCCTGTGCTGCCTGATCTTCCGGTACATGATGGGCTGGGTGGCGGCCGGTTCGTCCGCTTCGCTGTGGCCGTGCCTGCGGTAGCACACCATGTCGATGACCACGTCTTTCTTGAATTCCATGCGGAAATCCAGGGCCAGTTTCGCAACGTACACGACAGCGTCGGGATCATCGCCATTGACGTGAAAGATCGGCGCCTGCACCATCTTGGCGACATCCGTGCAATACAGGGTCGAGCGGGAATCCAGCGGGTCGCTCGTGGTGAAACCGATCTGGTTGTTGACGATGATGTGGATAGTGCCGCCGGTACTGTACCCGCGGGTCTGGGACAGGTTGAAGGTTTCCATCACCACGCCCTGACCGGCGAATGCGGCGTCACCGTGGATAATTATCGGCAATACCTGGGAGCGGGATTTATCGTTACGCCGGTCCTGGCGCGCCCGCACCGAACCTTCCACCACGGGGTCGATGATCTCGAGATGGGAGGGATTGAACGACAGGGTCAGGTGTATGACGCCCCCGGGTGTCTGGATATCCGAGGAATAACCCAGGTGGTATTTGACATCACCCGAGTTGCTGGATTCGACGTCCTGTGCCTGATTGTGGATCCCTTCGAATTCATCGAACAGTTCCCCGGGCAGCTTACCTATGATATTGATCAGGACGTTAAGTCTGCCGCGGTGAGCCATGCCGATAACCGCTTCGCGCACACCCGCTTCCCCTCCTGCCTGCACGATTTCATCAAGCAACGGGATCAGGGATTCACCGCCCTCCAGCGAGAAGCGCTTCTGTCCCACGTATTTTCTGTGCAGGTATTCTTCCAGGGCATTGGCGGCGATGACGCGTTCCAGTACACGTTTCCTCTTTTCCGGCGAGAACCGGTGATGTCCTTCGGATTCTTCCAGCCTGCGCTGGATCCAGCGTTTTTGTTCGGTTTCGTTGATGTGCATGTACTCGGCGCCGATGGTCCGGCAATACGTGCCTTTGACGATGTAGAAGATTTCAGCCAGGGTAAGCTCATCGGGCGCAAACAGTGAACCCGTATTGAAAACCCGCACAAGGTCTTCTTCCGTGAAATTGTAATAAGCGGGATCCAGTTCCGGCACTTTCGGCCGCTCGTACTGTTTCAGGGGATCCAGGTCAGCTTGCTGGTGGCCGCGGAAACGGTGGGCATTGATCAACTGTAATACTGAGGCCTGCTTTTTGTTATCCGTGTTGACGGCGATGTTGGTTTTCGGCGTCGGGACCTGTCCGGTTTCCGCCGCGGGCGCGGATTCCCCGGCCTGCGCGTTGCCGCTGTTATCAGCCTGTCCGGTTTCCTCTTGCAGGGTATCAAAATAACTGCGCCATTCAACGGCTACGCCGGCGGGGTCGTCCAGGTAGCGTTCGTATATTTCTTCGATAAACGCGGTATTACCGCTGTAAAGGTGGGATGTTTCGCGCGTGCTCATCGTTATCCACGTTTCTGCAAGAGTTTTGTCTGTAATGTCCGGGGTTTGTCAGCAGTTTTTCAGTCTCATACACGATATCAAGCCACATTATATGACAATTTCTTGAAATTTAACTGAATACTTCCGTAACACATTAAACTATAAGCTGTTTTATTCCCGGTGCAAATTTTATACGGGACAGACGCCCGACATATGGACTTGCGGTCTGTTCCCATAGATGTATGCTAGATAAATAAAAAACGTATAAAGCTGCAAAATCCCGTGTAGATGGAGAAGATTACATGATGCGTACTGTTACAATCACTGATAACAAAACCGGCAAGCAACTCGAATGTCCGGTTTCTGAGGGTACCTACGGCGCTCCGGTTATCAATACCAAATCCCTGTACAAGGAGTTGGGGATGTTTACCTTTGATCCGGGTTATGCCACCACTGCAAGCTGTCGCAGCGCAATCACTTACCTGGATGGGGAGAAAGGGATACTGTTGCACCGGGGCTACCCGATAGAACAACTGGCGGAAAAAAGCACCTTCCTGGAAGTTGTCTACCTGTTGATTCACGGCGAGTTACCGAACCGGCAGCAGATGGATGAGTGGGAGCATTCCATCAAGATGCACATGCTGACCCATGAGCATATTTCCCGGTTTTACTCAGCCTATCGCTACGATGCACATCCCATGTCGATCATGGCAGGCGTGACCAGCGCCATTGCCTCGTACTACCATGACCGTACCGATATCAGGGACCCTGATAACCGCCTGATGACCGCCAAGCGCGTTATCGGCAAGGTTCCCAACGTGGCGTCCAAATGCTACCGCTACGCCTCCGGCCTGCCGTTTGTCTATCCCGATAATTCTCTCAACTATATTGAAAATTTCATGTATATGACGTTTTCATGGCCTACCGAGGATTTCACGCCGTCAGCGGTTGCCGTACGCGCTCTGGACCTTCTTTTCATACTCCATGCCGACCACGAACAGAATGCCAGTACGTCGACCGTGCGCCTCGCTGGCAGTTCGGAGGCCAATCCTTTTGCCTGTGTTGCTGCAGGCATAACAACCCTGTGGGGCAAGTCCCACGGGGGCGCCAATGAGGCCGTGATCCAGATGCTGGAGGAGATCGGCACGCCGTCCAACGTCGGGAAATTCGTTGCCCGGGCAAAAGACAGCAAGGATAACTTCAGGTTGATGGGCTTCGGCCACCGGGTCTACAAGAAATACGACCCAAGGGCAAAAATCATCCGTGGGGCATGCCATGATTTACTGGAGGAAATGAACCTGAACCAGCCTCTGTTCGAAATCGCCATGGAACTGGAACGGATAGCCCTGGAGGATGAATATT
The DNA here is from genome assembly GCA_965116495.1 of Gammaproteobacteria bacterium. Classification (GTDB taxonomy): domain Bacteria; phylum Pseudomonadota; class Gammaproteobacteria; order Eutrophobiales; family Eutrophobiaceae; genus JAAXHV01. Next base: position 4,056,623 of record OZ220696.1, read on the forward strand.
TCATCAAGCGCAAGCTATACCCGAACGTTGATTTTTATTCCGGCCTGATCTACCAGGCCCTGCGCATTCCTACCTCCATGTTTACGGTGATGTTTGCCCTGGCGCGCAGTGCCGGCTGGATTGCCCAGTGGATGGAATTGGTGGAGGATAAGGACTTTCGTATCGGTCGCCCCAGGCAGCTGTATGTCGGCGAAAAGTCCCGTAACTACATACCGATGGAAGACAGGTGAGCATGAAACCCCCGGTACGCGTTGCCGTTACCGGCGCTGCCGGCCAAATCGGTTATGCCTTGTTGTTCCGGATTGCTGCCGGGGAGTTACTGGGCAAGGAGCAGCCGGTGATCCTGCAACTTCTCGAGATTCCCCCCGCATTACCGGCATTGGACGGCGTGGTTATGGAACTGGAAGATTGCGCTTTTGCGACTCTGGCCGGTGTGGTGACCACTGCTGATGCCGGTGTTGCCTTCAGGGATGCAGATTTTGCTTTCCTGGTCGGGGCAAGACCGCGCGGGCCCGGAATGGAACGCGCAGACCTTTTGTTGAGCAACGCCGAAATCTTTAACGTGCAGGGCAGGGCATTGAACGATCATGCAAACCGTGACGTAAAAATACTCGTTATCGGTAATCCGGCCAATACGAATGCCCTGATTGCCATGAAGAATGCACCTGACCTGGACCCGCGCCAGGTCATGGCGATGATGCGTCTTGATCATAACAGGGCATTGGCAATGCTTGCCGCGCGGGTTCAGTGCTCGGTAGACGCCATCCGTAAAATTGCCGTTTGGGGCAATCATTCAGCCACGCAGTATCCGGACCTTCACCATACCCTGGTGGATGGGAAAGCAGCCATGGACCTGGTCGAACGAAACTGGTATGAAAATGAATTTATCCCCGGGGTGGCAAAGCGCGGCGCCGAAATCATAAAGGCCCGGGGCGCCTCCAGCGCTGCGTCTGCGGCAAACGCCATCTTGGACCATACCCGTGACTGGGTATTCGGAACCCGTGAAAACGACTGGACCAGTATGGCTGTGGCCGCGGATGGTTCTTACGGCATTCCGGAGGGCCTCGTCTACTCCTTCCCCGTTACCTGTGCAGATGGCGGTTATGAGATAGTTAAGGGGCTGGACATCAATGAATTCAGCCGGGTAAAGATGAAGCAGACGCAAGCGGAACTGGAACAGGAACGGGACGCGATCGAACACCTGTTTTAACTGGGCAGTATTCGTAACCCATGGTTGCCGTCACCAATAATCTATGGTAAGTGTATTATCTTTTGTACTGGTATAACTGACAAAATGCCCCGTTCACGTTCACAAATTGATACACACGGATTCCGCGCTAACGTGGCGATCGTCCTGTTCAACGATGAAGGCCGCCTGTTCTGGGCAAAGCGGGTAGGCATGGATGCTTGGCAGTTTCCCCAGGGCGGCATCAGGCAGGACGAGTCTGTTGAAGCGGCCATGTACAGGGAATTGAATGAGGAAGTCGGGCTGTTGCCCGAACACGTGGAAGTGGTCGGCGTCAGCCGGAACTGGTTACAGTACAAGCTACCGAAAAAATACATCCGGCGTCATGTCAGGCCGCTCTGTATCGGCCAGAAACAACGCTGGTACCTGCTTAAACTGACCGGTGATGAAAGCAACGTCAACCTGGCCTCGAGCAGGCGCCCCGAATTTGACCACTGGCGCTGGGTAGACACCTCAGAGCCCGCCAGAAGCGTCGTGTTCTTTAAACGGGATGTCTACAAACGGGCACTGGCGGAATTGGAACCGCTGATGAAGGTTTCCTAACCCATATCACTTGGTGAGAAATCCGGTCTAGCGCTGGTTCGATTTCTCCATCATAAGCAACGGCAACAAGCGCCGGATAGCCCCGTTCTTTATTCTCTCTACCGCACCCGTAAAGAATTCGGGGTTGACCCCGTTGTCCGTCAGGGCGGTTTGCAGTTCGGCCAGGATCGAACTGCAGGATTCAACCGCATTGCCTGCGATGACGCGAATATCGGGACTGGACGCCACATGCTGCCGTGCGTTTTCCTGCAAACAGCTTGTATATGCCAGGTTTGTTTCGCCCATCAACATCATATCTGCGCTGTCAAACGAGTTTCTCAGCGGCGTTTCCGCAAATGCCGCAACGCCGGTAAGATACAGGAACATTATTAGCCCGTATTTCCTGCCGGGGCTAACCATGGTCTTCCAGCAAACTGCGCAGCATCCAGGCATTCTTTTCGTGAATTTGCATGCGTTGCGTCAACAGGTCCGCCGATGGTTCGTCATTGGCGCTCTCCACTACCGGGAAAATACTCCTGGCTGTCTTGACCACCGCTTCCTGGCCCTGGACCAGTTGCCGTATCATCTCCTGTGCACCGGGCACCCCGGTTTCTTCCGGGATCGAAGACAACCGGCTGAATTGCTGATAAGACCCCGGCGCCGCTACCCCGAGCGCCCTGATACGCTCAGCGATCTCATCCACTGCCGTCGCCAGCTCCGTATAGTGCTGTTCGAACAAGGTGTGCAAGGTAGTGAACATAGGTCCGGTCACGTTCCAATGAAAATTATGTGTCTTCAGGTACAGTGTATAACTGTCGGCAAGCAACCTGGACAAACCTTCGGCTATCTGTTGCCGCTGGTTTTCGGAAATACCAATATCTATCTGCATGTTTACCTCCTGTTCAATAGCGTGTTTGCCTGATTTAAAAACAGCATAGCGCAATATCGGGGATAACGATATTTTTAATATTTAATGGAATCGATAGATTAAATTAATCGATGACGATATTCGGGGTCAGAGTAAAAATACCTGATAGTACAGCAACGGTAACGCTACCGGATTGACCGTATTTTTACTCTGACCCCAGGTTTCCGGCAGGAGTCAGGGAACTGCTGCAATACAAGTGATCTGATTTTCATATAAACTGTTGCCATGTATAGGGATGCCGTCACACTCGCAAAGACTTATTTTTATATCTGCCTGTTGAAGTACCGGCCCCAGGATGTTCCCGCTTCCCGGGAATTACTGGTAATCAGCGTCGGTATTTATTTTCTGCTTGGTTACGTGTTGGCGGGGCTGGATGAGAACATAGTGAATGCGCTGCCGGCAGCCATGGTCGATACCGTGTTTTTACTGGCATTCACCCTGTTACTTCTGTTGTTGCGCCGTATGCCGGGCAGGTGGATACAGACGGCAACGGCATTGGCAGGTACCGGGATAGTGTTTGGCCTGCTGCTCATGCCCGGTATCGTAATCCTGTCCGAATCCGGCCCGGTGACACTCATTCAACAGATCCTGTCCATCCTGCTCTATCTTGTCCTAATCTGGTACGTGGTTGTACTGGCGCATATCTTCCGGCATGCGCTGTCGTCCTCGTTCGCACTCGGGATATTCATCTCAATGATATACCTGTTGCTGGGGGTCTTCATCGAATTAACCATCGTATATCCGGAGCCGTGAATCTGCATATACTCGGGATTTGCGGTACGTTTATGGGCGGCATCGCCCGTCTGGCGCAACAACTCGGACACCAGGTTGCCGGGAGCGATCAAAATGTTTACCCCCCCATGAGTGACGAGCTGGTGAAGTTGGGCATAGAGGTCAGGCAGGGTTATGAACCGGACTGGCTCAAGCCCAGGCCGGACCTGGTCATAGTCGGGAATGCCCTGTCGCGGGGCAACAGGAGCGTGGAGTACGTGCTGGCGGAGAAGCTGCCTTATATATCCGGACCGCAATGGCTGGCGGAAAATGTTTTGCCGGGACACACGGTATTTGCCGTTTCCGGCACACACGGCAAAACCACTACTGCAAGTATACTTGCCTGGCTCCTGCATGCCGCGGGGCAGGACCCCGGGTTTCTGATCGGGGGGGTGCCGGAAAATTTCGGGCACTCAGCAGCGCTCGGCAGTCCGGGTTTGTTCGTGGTTGAAGCCGATGAATATGACACTGCTTTTTTCGATAAACGTTCGAAGTTTATCCACTATCGCCCCGACGTATTAATTATCAATAATATAGAATATGATCACGCGGACATATTCGCTGACGTAGGGGCGATCCGGAGGCAGTTCCATCACCTTGTCCGGACCGTACCCGGCAACGGCAGGATTATTGCAAAGGCGGCATGCCCACATATCGATACGGTACTGGAGATGGGATGCTGGTCGCCGCTGGACCGTTTTGGTGACAGTTCCTGCGTCTGGCAGACCGTGCCGTTGAACCCGGACTATTCGAAATTCCAGGTGGTCAGACAGGGACAGGAAGTTGGGAGAGTAGACTGGCCGTTATTTGGCGAGCATAACGCGGAAAATGCCCTGGCGGCGCTGATAGCGGCGTACAGTGCCGGCGTACTCCCGCAGCAGGCCTGTGCAAGCCTGTCCGCTTTTACCAGCGTAAAGCGGCGCTTGCAATTACTGGCGACGGTTGACGGCGTTTCAGTTTATGATGATTTCGCCCACCATCCGACAGCCATCGCGCACGCCTTGCAAGCACTGAGAAACCGCATCGGTAATCAGCGTCTTATTGCCATACTGGAGTTGCGTTCGAACACGATGAAAGCAGGAATACATAAAGATACCCTGGCCGGGGCGCTGACTGCGGCAGACCTGGTCTATGTACTTGAACCTTCCAGGCTTGGCTGGGACCTGCGCACAAGTCTCAACGGCCTGGGTGACAGGTTGCGCGTGGCTCCCACTGTGGGGGATATTGTGGAACAACTTGACCGGCTCCGGATGCGGCACGATCATATCCTGATCATGAGTAACGGCGGGTTCGATAATATTTACCGGCGTCTGATAGAGAGGTTGTCGAATTGATGCAAAACATTCCCTTGTTTCCGCTCCACACGGTTTTATATCCGGACGGACAATTGCCGTTGCGGATATTCGAGCCGCGCTACGTGGACATGGTCAGTAAGTGCCTGAAAAACAATACGGGATTTGGTGTTTGCCTGATAAAGCAGGGCGCGGAAACCGGTCCGGTCGCCACCTGTTTCAACATAGGCACCTACGCGGAAATTATTGATTTCTCCCGCCAGACTAATGGTTTGCTGACCATTACCATACAGGGAAAAAAACGCTTGAGGGTTTTGCAGACGGCTGTTCGGAGCAACAATTTACTCACAGGGGATATCGACTGGATCGCCCCGAACGAAGCGGAGGAAGATATGGAACAGTACCCGTTACTCAAGGAACTGTACCAGCATATCGTCGAGAATTATGACACCTTGTACGAATATGAAGAGCGCTTATCCGTCAGTCCGGCAGTACTCAGCTATCGCCTGGCAGAATTTTTGCCGTTTGACAATAATATCAAGCAGGAAATCCTGGAAACAGACAAGGCGAATGACCGCCTGGAGTTAATCAATACAAACCTGATGAGCATGGAAATCGAGTTTGATACCAGCGGGACCAGTATGCAATAACGGGGCTTGACTATTGCCTTACCCCGATTTAACCAAATCCATGGATCCGGCCACGCTCAGCCTGGCCGGCCTGACGCCCATGCTGGCGGTCTCTACAACGCTGCTCAGCAGTCTGTCGATAGGGATTGCCTACCTTGCCGTGCTGGTCCTGACCGGTGTAACCGTGTCCTGTACCAGGCGTTTTGTCCCGGCAGGTTTCAAATCTGTTTATGTGTTGCTGCTTGCAGCGGCCTGGGTCTCAATCATCGATTTACTGATGCAGTCCTGGTGCTATGCGCTCAGGGACCAACTGGGTATTTACCTGTGTCTCCTGGCTATGAATACTACTCTCCTGTTCCACCTGGAGGTGTCACCGCTGCAAAAAAGTCTGAGGGAGAGTGCACTGCCCGGTCTGAAAACAGCCCTGACAGGCGTTGCCCTGCTCACTGCGACAGGCCTGTTGCGTGAATTGGCGGCCACGGGAGGCGTCCTGACGGATATCCGCGTGCTGTCCCATGTTGAACTGTTGGCATCACTGCAGCCCGTACCCATTTTCACGAGGGGATTACCCCTGTTTGGCGCCAGCGCCGGCGCGTTCATCATCTTCGGATTACTGCTGGCTGCCCTGTCACATGCCGTCCCGGGTAGAATCCGGTCTTCCAGATCAGCCGCAGACGTTGAATAACACCAGGCGCGCACAGATCTTTTCCCTGTTGAGGCAGCACAACCCTGCGCCTGCGACGGAGCTTCGCTACACCAGTCCCTTCGAGTTGCTGGTATCCGTTATCCTGTCGGCGCAGGCGACGGATGTCAGCGTCAACAAGGCCACGGAAAAACTGTTCAGGACGGCCAATACGCCGGAACAGTTTATCAGGCTGGGCGGGCCGGGATTGAAGCAATATATAAAATCGATCGGCCTTTACAATACCAAAGCCGAAAACATTATCAGGACCTGCCAAATCCTGGTCGAGACCCATGCCGGCGAGGTTCCCGAGAGTCGTGAAGCATTGGAAAAATTGCCGGGGGTCGGCAGGAAAACGGCAAACGTCATCCTCAATACCGCCTTCGGCCAGCCCACCATCGCCGTGGATACCCACATATTCCGGGTATCCAACCGCACCGGTCTGGCGCCCGGCAAAAACGTCCTGGAAGTTGAGCAGCGCCTGCTGAAGCACGTCCCCGATGAGTACAAACAGGACGCCCACCACTGGCTGATCCTGCACGGCCGTTATACCTGCATGGCGCGCAAACCGAAGTGTGGCGAGTGCCTGATTTATGACCTGTGTGAGTGGGGGGAGAAAAGATCGTTCAGGGACATTGATTATCCAAGATGATCCATTTACATTTGTTTAAAGTTGGTAAGCTGAACCAGATACACTCAAATAGGAATGACCATGTCAAGTTGCTATGATGTTTTTGCTGAATGTGTCTCCGCCATTCGAGGTGGCGAGCTCATTCAGGCCGTAAGCGCGACCGATAAGGAATATCACTTTCAAAACTGGTTTCAAGCCAGACTTGATCATATTCACCTGAATTATGATGAACCAGGACGAAATACCTATCCTGACTTTCGTTTAGTCAATGTGCCGGAAGGTTATGAAGTAAAAGGACTTGCTACGCCGGGGCGCGACAAAAATTATGACAGCAACAGCCGGATACCTGCAGGATCACACAACGGACGTACGATTTTCTACGTATTCGGACGTTATCCCAAAGACCTCTCAGAGTTTGCAACAAACGCAGACGGCAACAAGGAATACCCTGTGATTGACCTGATTATTTGTCATGGAGATTTTTTGAATATCGATCATGGTTATATCCATGAAAACAAGAGCATAAAGTGTTTTGGCAGTTATGGTGATATCATGATTCGAGATCGGAAAATGTACGTGGTTCCAACTCCTTATGCCCTGACAACAGGTACGACAGGCGTTTACACTTTGATTGTACCGGGTGATTTTGCTGGCGATCCAAGGTTTGAACAAGTTGGTGATTTGGCGCGAGTTGAAGCAGAAAAGCTGGTCGTGGGTTACAGCTTTAATTTACGCACCAATGATTTGACATCCGAGACCATACCTAACCCATCCACAGGCAAAGAACATCATTTCATAGCATACAGGCTTAAAGCTCAAGGTGGGAGACCTGTGTCGATGACTATAACGGACAATACATAAGGGTAAACCAGGACTATGGAAAATTCGGCTGTAACGATTGAAGAAAATAAGGAATCTCCAGGTTGTCCCATTTCAGAGTTCGTTTCCGGCCCTAAGTCGGGACAGGCTGCGGAAACATCGCTTACCCAGAGAGATCGCGTTAAAGCGATTGAAGTTGCCTTCCCGGTTGAAGAAATAAGCCAACTGGCAGAGCGTGAAAGCTACCGAAAAGAAATTTTCAGGCCGATCTACCATATTCATAAGTGGTGGGCTAATCGTTTGGGTTCCGTCTTCCGGGGGATCGTATTAGGCGCCGTTTCAGCTAGCAATATTGATATATGGAAAGAATTTTATAAAAAACATGACTTGCAGGATGTCTGTGTCCTGGATCCGTTTATGGGTAGCGGCACAACCCTTGGTGAGGCGGCGAAACTGGGTGTTAAACCGGTTGGTTGTGATATTAACCCAATAAGCACGTTCGCGGTCAGGCAGGCATTGACCAACGTAGATATTGATGAGCTGGAACGTGTATTTCATAAGCTGGAACAGGAAGTAAAGCCGGAAATTCAACGGTACTACACAACTCTTGACCGGGAAACCAATCGTCCCATTCCTGGACTGTATTATTTCTGGGTAAAGCTGGTTGAAACGCCCAGCGGCGAAACGGTGCCGCTGTTCAATTCATACATCTTCAGTAAGAATGCTTATCCAAAGCAGAAGCCATCAGCCCGGATAGTTTGTCCTTCTTGCTGGTCAGTGAACACGGGCAGATATGATGCAAGCTCTCTCCGATGCCCTCAATGCAGCCACGAGTTTAATCCGCAAAACGGTCCGTCAAATGGGCAATATGTTACGGACAGCCTGGGCAACAAATTCAGGATTAAAGAGCTGTTACCGAAAGATGGCCGGCCCCTGCGGCACAGGCTTTATGCAATCATGGTGTTAAACAACGAGGGCGAAAAAGTTTACCTGTCACCGAATACCTATGACCTTGACTTGGTGGAAGAAGCCAGGCGGCGATTGGCAGAAGAAAATCTGCTTTTACCGCAAATGCCGGTACGCCCCGGCTACAACACCAACCAGGCAAGGGGTTATAACTATTTGTACTGGAGGGATTTTTTTAACTCAAGGCAACTGCTGTGCCTGGGTTTATTACTGAAAAAAATCCAGGCGATAAAGAGTGAAGTGATCAGGGACCAGTTTCTCTGTTTGTTTTCCAGCACACTGGAATTCAACAATTTGTTTTGCAGTTTTAAAGGTGAAGGAACGGGCGCCGTGAGACATACGTTTTCGCATCATATCCTTAAACCTGAAAGAACTCCGCTTGAGAACAGTGTATGGGGCACTTCCAAAAGCAGCGGCACTTTTGCTTCTTTATTCAAATCCCGCTTGTTGAAGGCGAAAACATATTTGCAAACACCCTCCGAAATTTATTTCCCCGAAGATATGTTCGGGAGCATGGAAATGAAGTCGCGATACCTGGTAGCAAGCGATCCGGTTAAGCTGAAAATCACAAATTCATGGGAAGAATTCAGTCGCGCTCCAAACCGGGCAATGGTGCTGAATGGAGACAGCGCTGCCCTGCCAATTCCTGACAAGAGTATAGATGCCGTTGTTACTGACCCGCCTTACTTTGACTTCGTTCACTACAGCGAGTTGAGTGATTTCTTCTTTGCCTGGCTAGCGCCGGTTCTGTCAAGTCGCTACCCGTTTTTTGGTCGAGCCAGCAGCTATCATAAGGATGAGGTGCAGAACAAAGACCCTGATCAGTTCGCTACTAACCTGGGCCGCGTTTTCCGCGAATGTTACCGAGTCCTCAAGGACGACGGTGTTTTGTCCTTTAGCTTTCATCATTCGCGTCCGGAAGGCTGGTCGGCAATCTACAAGGCGTTGTGTGAAGCAAGGTTCGCTGTGATGACTTCTTATCCCGTCCACGCTGAGATGAAGGTCGCAAGCCCCAAAACGAGCGCCAAAGAACCCATCTCCCTTGACATGATCCTGGTTTGTAAAAAACAGGAGCAGGCCGTCTCAAGCATATCCGAAGACGATATGGAAAAACTACTGTCCAGGAAAATCAAACAGGTGGAAAATGGAGGCAATCCAATCTCAAAATCGGACCGGTTTAATATCAGGGCATCGCTGCTCCTGGCTACTGCATCCAGAATGTCTTTATCCAGCGAGGGCTTTGAAAAGCTGATCAAGGAAGGACAAAACCCAGATGCTGGATTACGAAATAGAGATCAAATGGAAACCGTTGGATGACAGCATGGCGGGTGCGCCTGTGGATCTTTGGATGTCTGATATTGTTTCGCAAACGTTCAGGACTTCATCAAGAAATTCTTTGCCCAAACCTTTACGTTGTCTCTCATACCAAACAGCAGCAGATTCTATGTCCGTTTCCGCCTCTGGCCGGAGACGTATCTCGAGACTCACAATCGTTGCTTGAACGCTGCTATGACTTCACCTGCTTCACGGCCTTTGATTTTATCCACTTCATAAGCGTCCAGACGCCGATCAAGTTCAGTCCTTTGTTCATCGGTTAACGGCAAGTTGGCCAGGTTCGCAAGAACCTCCCTGGAGGCATCGAACTGTCTCAGGCTCTGGGCAGGTTCTTCCAATGCCGCAATGGTGTCATCATTGGGTATGCGGGCGTCAAACGGCAACCCCTTGCGCAGGACTAATTGGCTCAGCGCCATGCGGATATATTCTGTGGGTTTTAACCCAAGTCGGGAGAGTACGGCTTCAGCTTCGGCTTTAAGTTCCGGTTCAATTCGGATTTGCATCTGTTTGGTCCTGCTCATAACGATAATTGCCCTGTGTTTGCCTGGATATAGTCTGAATGAAATAGCTACCATTTGCAATACAAATATTGCGCCGGTTCGCGGATGTCAATACTGCTTTGGGATGACACATGAAAAATAATTCCTGCGTCTGTCAGCTTGTCTGAAAATGCCCATCGAACGATACTGCCCTGTAAACGATCATCAGTACGTATTTTAAAGGAGTCAATGGAGGTGACACGTATCTACTACCTCAGTCGGGTTCTCTGATCGCTTGAAACAGGAAAAGATATTCGATGCGGAAAAAGCCGACGCCTTTGCCGGGGCGTTGAATGACGAGCTGTCGGATCAACTGGCGACTAAACCTGACCTTGTTGAGTTGGATAACAGGATGGAAATAAGAATGATACAAATGGAAAACAGGCTCATCAAACGGATGATCGGTCTTGTTCTCGCTGCTACTGCCATCAATCTGACAGTTACCGGTTCCCTGGTAACACTTTGAATACAACTTTCAATCAGTTGACTCGATAGGCTTCATGCCTGTTGAGCATCACTTACAGCCTTTGGCAGGCTGATCTGCAGCAGTACCCAGGCAGCCAGCGCGGACAGCAACGAACCCACCAGAATGCCCAGGCGGTCGCCGCTGAAATAGGCGCCGCTCCCGTGTTCAAAAGCCAGGCCGGCGATAAACAGGCTCATGGTGAAGCCGATACCACAGGCGCAGGCCGCGCCGAGAAGCTGCATCCAGTTGACGTCTTTCGGCAACCGCGCCAGACCCAGGGCTACGGCAAGGCCGGTGAAGATGATGATGCCGAGCGGTTTGCCTAGTACCAGACCGGTTGTCACGCCCAGTGTGACGGGATGCACCAGTGCATCCAGTGATATTCCTGACAGGGACAGCCCGGCATTGACAAAGGCAAACGCCGGGAGAATTACGAACGCGACGGGTTCGTGCAGGTTATGTTCCAGTTCGCGCAAGGGGCAGTGCCCCTCTTTATCCCGCATCGGTATGCAAAATGCGATGAGAACGCCAGCCAGTGTCGCATGGACCCCGGATTTCAGCACGGCGATCCACAGGACTACCCCCAGCAATATGTAGCTGGAAGTACTCGTCACTTCCATGCGGTTCATGCCAGCCGCGATGCCGAGTGTGACAGCGCCGATAACCAGCATGGCGGGAGAGAGATCTGCAGAATAGAACAGCGCGATGATGACGATGGCGGCAAGATCATCCAGTATCGCCAGCGTAAGCAAAAAAACCTTGAGGGACACAGGGACCCTGGCGCCGAAAGACCCCAGCAGGGCGAGCGCGAAGGCGATGTCGGTCGCGACCGGGATTGCCCAGCCGTCCAATGCCACGGCATCTCCCAGGTTGAGCCAGATATATATGGATGCGGGCACAACCATGCCGCCCAGCGCGCCCATTCCCGGCAAAATCACCTGGTCGAAAGAGGACAGCTCACCATCCATGATCTCGCGCTTGATTTCGAGCCCTATCAGGAAAAAGAACACTGCCATGAGCCCGTCATTTACCCAGAGCAGCAGCGGCTTGTTGATGACCAGGTTACCGACCTGGACCGCAATCGTCATATCGATAAGGGCCGCATAGATGCCCGATAACGGCGAGTTGGCTATCAGCATGGCGATGACGACGCAGATGGTAAGCAGAACGCCGCCGGCAGTCTCAAGTTGCAGAAACTCGCGCAACGCGTCCGCCATGGTTGGTGTCTGTTTTCGTGTTTCCATGCTAGCCGGGTATTTTGACCAGTATCACTGAGATATTATCCTTAGCGCCGTTTTCGTTAGCCGTCTGCACCAGTTCCGCGGCGGTTTGCGCAAGTTTGCCCCTGTCGGCGAGGGCTGAGATAGTAATGTTCCCGGCAGCGCTTACGGTACCGGTTGGGGGAAGACGCCCGGGTCTGTTAACGCTCCAGGTATTGGAGCTTGCCTTCTGTCTCTTTCCAGTCGTCCGCGTCGGCAGGCGCGTCCTTCATTTCGTTGATGACAGGCCATTCCCTGGAGAGTTCTGCATTCAGTGCTATGAATTTCTGCTGGCTTTCGTCAACGTCTTCATCAGACATGATGGCTTCTACCGGGCATTCGGGTTCACACAAGGTGCAGTCAATACATTCGTCGGGGTCGATAACCAGCATATTCGGACCTTCATGGAAGCAATCGACCGGGCACACTTCCACGCAATCAGTATATTTACACTTGATGCAGCTTTCTACGACGATAAAGGGCATAAGAATATCCTACCATAAGTTAAGTTACGATATTGTGACTTTGAATTATAGCTTGTTAAATATCATGTGGCCATTACCCGTCATCATTTCAGTTCCCGCAGCCGGTACAATATTTCCAGTGCCTGTTTAGGCGTGACGGCATCGGGGTCGATCTCTTTCAATACTTCCCGCAGCTCGTCGGGTTGCTGGAACAAGTCCTGTTGCGGTATGTCCGGTAGCAGGTCTACGGTATTTTTTTCCATGATGCTGAGTTGGTGGTTCGCTTGGTTAATGACCGCACGGGGAATGCCCGCCAGTTGCGCCACCTGGATCCCGTAACTCCTGTTTGTGGCGCCGGGTTTGACCGTATACAGGAATACGACCTCATTATTATGTTTGATCGCGTCCAGGTGTGCGTTCTGTACGGTATCCATGATCTCGGGCAAACTGGTCAATTCGAAATAATGGGTGGCGAACAGCGTAAACGCCCGGATCTTGTTTGCCAGGTAGACCGCGCAGGCCCAGGCCAGGGCCAAGCCGTCGTAAGTGCTGGTGCCGCGGCCTATCTCGTCTATCAATACCAAGCTCCTGTCCGTCGCGTTGTTCAGGATAGTTGCGGTTTCCACCATTTCGGCCATGAAGGTGGATTTCCCGGAGGTGATATCATCGACCGCGCCGATACGGGTGAAGATACGGTCAACAGGGCCCAGGACTGCCTTATCTGCCGGTACGAAACTGCCGATATGCGCCAGCAGCGTGATGAGCGCAGTCTGGCGCATGTATGTGGATTTCCCCCCCATATTCGGGCCTGTAATCAGCAGCATACTGGTAGCTTCGTCCAGCCGGATATCGTTGGCCATAAAGGGGCTGGCCTGTAACCGTTCGATGACGGCGTGACGGCCCGCCCGGATATCGAGCCCGGGGGTCTCGACGAATTCAGGTTGACAATAATCAAGCAGGTCGGCCCGTTCCGCAAAACAGGCCAGCACGTCCGTTTCGGAAAGCGCTGCGGCGGTTGTCTGCAGGGCGGCCAGTTCGGTACAGATGCGCTCCAGGACCTGCTCATACAACACTTTTTCCCGCGCCAGTGCGCGCTCCTTTGCACTCAGTACCTTATCTTCGAAGTCTTTCAGTTCCGCAGTAATGAAACGTTCCGTGGATTTCAGGGTTTGCCGCCTGTGATATTGCTCCGGGACGGCTTCGCTGTGTAACCGGGAAACTTCTATGTAGTAGCCGTGTACGCGGTTAAATCCCACTTTCAGCGTGGGGATGCCGGTATGTTCCCGCTCGCGTTCTTCAAGCGAATTCAGGAAGGTCCCGGCATCACGGCCCAGTTGCCGCAACTGGTCCAGTTCAGTGTCGAAACCATCGGCGATCACACCGCCGTCCCGGATACTTGCCGCCGGTGTTTCCGCCAGCGCATCTCCCAGGAACGTCTTTAAGCCGGGGAATACCCGGATCAGGCCGTTAAGTTCATTCAGGCGCGGGCTGTTCACGGCCGCCAGCGTTGATTTCAGGTCCGGCAGCCGGAGCAGTGATTTGTGCAGTTGCGCCAGGTCACGGGGGCGGGCGGATTTCAGGGCTACCCGCGCCAGGATGCGTTCCAGGTCATTAACGTGTTTCAATGATTCGTGTACGGCAACGTAAGTTTTGCCGGTTGACAGGTGGTTAACGGCGTCATGGCGCAGGCGCAGGGTCTGCTGGTCGCGCAGGGGCCGGTTCAGCCAGCGCTTCAGCAGCCGGCTGCCCATAGTTGTCGCCGTCATGTCCAGTACGCCCAGCAGGCTGTTTGCTTTCCTGCCGCTGAGGTCCTGCTCAAGTTCCAGGTTGCGGCGGGTGACGGCATCGAGGATGATGCTGTCCGAACGGTATTCTACCTTGATCGGTTGCAGGTGCAGCAGCGCCGTGCTCTGGGTTTCATTGACGTATTGCAACAGGGCTCCTGCCGCCGCAGTTGCCGCCGCCAACCCGGAACATTCCAGTTCACTTACCTGGTATTGCCGCTTGATGAGGTTTACCGCAGCAGCAAGGTCGAAGTGCCAGGCAGCGCGGGATACCACACTGCTACAGGAAATATCCGGGTCCTGTTTCAGTCCGCTGTCTTCACTCATCAACAGTTCCGCGGGTTGCAGGCGCGCCAACTCGTCCCGCATCGAGCCCGTATCGGAGGTCTGGCTGAGTGTGAAGCGGCCGTCAGCCAGGTTCAGACTGGCGATACCCTGCTCATTTGCGAGGACATGAACGCATACCAGCAGGTTATCGGTCTTTTCCTCCAGTAACAGTTCGTCGGTGACGGTACCGGGCGTGACTACGCGGGTGACCTTTCTCTCAACCGGGCCTTTGGCCAGCGCCGGATCGCCGATTTGTTCGCATATCGCGACCGATTCACCCAGCCGGATTAATTTCGCCAGGTAAGAATCAACAGCATGGTAGGGCACGCCTGCCATGGGTATGACCTGGTTGTCAGACCTGCCCCGGGAGGTCAGGGTAATGTCAAGCAAGCGCGCAGCCTTGCGCGCGTCTTCAAAAAACAACTCGTAGAAATCACCCATGCGAAACAGCAGCAGGATATCTGGATAATCAGCCTTGAAACCCAGGTATTGCTGCATGACCGGGGTGTGCGCGGAGTTGTTTGCGGGCATAGGCTTATTCTGCTTACAAAGGGGACGGACTTCAAGTCCGTCCCCTTTGTCAGTCTCTCCGTATTCAGGGCCAGAGTAAAACTCCTGGCGTGAGTTTTACTCTGGCCCCAAACTTCCCGGGCCGGCATGGAGAAGGGCTTAAACCGTCATTATTACGCAATTACACTTGAAATTCTGCATCGTCAACCCCAGATAAGGCACTTGAACACTCTGAGTAATAATGGGGACACCATGACTGTAGATACGAAAAAAGAAGCGCTTGGTTTTCAGACCGAGGTCCAGCAATTACTGGACCTGATGATCCATTCCTTATACAGCAACCAGGAGATCTTTCTGCGCGAGCTGATCTCAAACGCCTCCGATGCAGCCGACAGGTTGCGCTTCGAGGGATTGCAGGACGACAGCCTGTTCGAAGACGATCCGGAATTGAATATCAGGGTCGAGTATAACAAGACCCAGAAAACCATTACCGTCCTGGATAACGGCATCGGGATGTCCAGGCAGGAGGTGGTCGATAACCTGGGAACCATCGCCAAGTCGGGTTCCAGGCAGTTTTTCGAGTCATTGACAGGTGACCAGACCAGGGATACACAGCTGATTGGCCAGTTCGGCGTGGGGTTTTACTCTTCCTTTATCGTTGCCGAGAAGGTGGAGGTCATCAGCCGCCGCGCCGGTCTACCCCGGGAGGAAGGCGTGCGCTGGTCTTCCGACGGCAAGAGCGAATATACCGTGGAGAGTATCGATCGGCCGAAGCGGGGGACCAAGGTGGTATTGTATTTACGCAAGGAGGCCGGGGAATTCCTGGACGGCTACCGGTTGCGCAGCATTATCAACAAGTATTCGGACCACATCTCCCTGCCCGTCGTCATGCCGAAAGAAGGTGAGGACGAAAAGGGGGAGGAGACGGTCAACGCGGCAAAGGCATTGTGGACGCGCAATAAAAAGGACATCAAGGAGGAGGAATACAACGAGTTCTATAAAACCGTGTCCCACGATTTTGAAGACCCGCTTTGTCATATCCACAACAAGGTGGAAGGCAAGCTGGAATATACCAGCCTGTTGTTCATCCCCACTCGCGCACCGTTCGATTTATGGGACCGGGAACAACGCCACGGCGTAAAACTGTATGTGAAGCGCGTCTTTATCATGGATGACGCAAAACAGTTATTGCCCTCATACCTGCGCTTCGTAAAAGGGGTGGTGGATTCCGATGACCTGCCGTTGAATATCTCCAGGGAAATACTGCAACAGAACAGGATCATTGAAACCATCCGTTCCGGATGCACAAAAAAGATACTGGACCTGTTGAAAAAACTGGCGGACAAGGAACCGGACCAGTACAAACAGTTCTGGCAGACCTTCGGCCGGGTCTTGAAGGAAGGCATCATCGATGCGCACGATAAACGCGAGGAACTTGCAAAACTGTTCCGCTTCAAGTCAACCCATGAAGACACGGAGGAGGAAACAGTCTCCCTGGACGATTATATCGCCAGGATGAAGGAGGGACAGAAAGCTGTTTATTACGTGACTGCGGAAAATTATGCCACTGCAAAAAACAGCCCTCACCTTGAGATTTTCGAGAAGGAAAAGATTGAAGTCCTGCTGCTGACCGACCCAATCGACGAGTGGCTGGTTACCCACCTGACTGAATACGGGGAAAAACCGCTGACGTCGGTGAACAAGGGTGAGTTGGACCTGGGTGATCTGGCCAGCGGGAAAAGCGGGGATCAAACCGAAGAAACTGCGGATGACAAGCTGGACGATCTCACCAAACGTATCGGGAAAGTGCTGGATGAGCGGGTAAAAGAAGTCCGCATCACTCGGCGCCTGACCGAGTCTCCGGCCTGCCTGGTGGCTGACGAGCATGAAATGGGGCGCCACCTGGAGCAGATACTGAAGGCATCGGGCCAGGAAATACCCGGTTCAAAACCCATACTGGAAATCAACCCGGGCCATCCCATAGTCGGGAAACTGGAGAACGAAACGGATGAAAACCGCTTCGGGGACTGGGCCAATATCCTGTATGAGCAGGCGCTGTTAAGTGAAGGCGGGCAACTGGAGGATCCGGCCGGGTTTGTACACCGGCTCAACAGTATCTTCCTGGAACTGAACCAGGCGGTCAGCCCAGGTCAAAAAACCTGACCGCATTTTCGCCCGACAACCTGGCTTTTGTCCCGGGGCTGAATACGGTTGAGTTTTTAATCAGGGAGCCGATGCGCTGTTCCCCCAGCGGGAACGGATAATCGGAACCCAGCATGACGCGTTCTTCCCCCATGACATGCACCAGCAGGGCCAGGGCGTTCTCATCAAACACGGCCGAGTCCGTGTAAAACCGGTCGGTATACCGGGACGGTGGATGGGGGCAGTCCTGGCGGATGATGTCCCGGTTGTGCCAGGCGTTTTCCACACGGCCGAGCAGGAAGGCAAAGCTGCCGCCGCCGTGGGCAAAACAGATGCGCAATGTCTCCGGCAGGCGTTCAAATGCGCCCGACAATATCAGGGAAAGAATCGATAACTGTGTTTCAGCCGGCATAGCCACCAGCCATTGCAGCATGTACCTCGGCATACGCTCCCGCGCCATCATGTCCCAGGGGTGGACCAGCACTGCCGCCCGTTCCGCGGCGCAATGCTGCAGGAAGGTAACCAGTCCCTCGTCGTCCAGGTTCCTGAGTTCAACATGATTGCCGATTTGCACCCCCAGGTGCCCGGCTTCCATCGCCCGGCTGACTTCTTTGCAGGATGCATCTATGTCCTGCAGCGGTACCTGGCACAGCGATTTTAACCGGCCGGCGTTGTACGCGCAGATCTCCAGGGCCATGTCGTTCAGCAGCCTGGCACATTCCAGCGCCTGGTGCGCCGGTTTTTCATAGGCAAATAACAACGGGGTTGCGCACATCACCTGGATATCGACGCCGTCACGGTCCATTTCCTCCAGCCTGAGTCCAGGGCTCCAGCAGGCTTCATATACCGGCCGGTAGTCTTCCTTGCCGAGGGTGATCATGCCCTTGCCCGGTCCGGTATGGCGGAAACCCGGCCAATCCCCGCCGAAGCGGGCGGATAAATCAGGGATATTGTCAGGGTAGAAATGACTGTGGATATCTACAACCGGTGTCATACGACAACCCAGCCTTCCGGTGGATACCTGCCGGGGTGCAATGCCTTGCAGGCGGGACAGGTGCGTAGTGTTTCATCGTTGAAGAACTGCTCAAACAGTGGCGGCAGGTCCCGGACAATGGACGCCAGCAGCACCTCGGCTCGGTGAACCAGGCTGCCGCATTCGAAGCAATACCATTCGAAGCCGTCCTTTTCGCCAGCGGGTCGCTTGGGTTCAACTACCAGACCGATACTGCCTTCGACTGGGCGCTGGGGTGAGTGCCTCACGTGTGCGGGCAGGAAAAAGACATCACCCGCGCGGATCGGCACATCGTAAAATTCACCCTTGTCATATACTTTCAACACCATGTCTCCCCGCAACTGGTAGAAAAATTCCTCAGCCGGGTCATCATGGAAATCGGTGCGCTTGTTAGGACCCCCGACGACGGTAACCATCAAGTCGGTGTCTTCCCAGATTTGTTTATTACCCACCGGCGGTTTCAACAAGTGTGAGTGTTCATCAAGCCAGGTCTGAAAGTTAAAGGAGCTGAGTTTTGTCATGGGTATCTCCCGCAGATCTGGTGTAAAGGATCATGTGTTGAAACTCTTTGATTAAATCAGAGTTGTAAAACTTATTCAATGTTCGCTAAGCAGGTTCCGGCCAGACACCGCTCCCCCCGGATATGCAAGTGTATATTTCGCTGACTACCCAGCAAAGCAGTGTCGCTGTATGATGTATGGTAACAGCGAATACGGATAAACCTGCACCAGCTTGACTACTCTCCGACAACTCATTGATTGGACCGAACAACAGTTTGTCCGATCAGACCTGTGTTACGGTCACGGTGTGGATAACGCCCTGGATGAGGCTGCTTTCCTTGTGCTGGGCGCATTGGATATACCGTTTGACGCGGGACCGGAACAGTTGGACAGGGGAGCAGACGCCGGTGAACAGGAATGTATAAGGGAACTGGTCGATACCAGGATCAGGTCAAGAAAACCCGTCGCATACCTGCTCAACAAGACCTGGTTTGCAGGCATGCCATTTTACGTGGATGAGCGCGTTCTGATCCCCCGTTCGCCCATTGCCGAACTGGTCCAGGCAGGGTTTTCACCCTGGATTGAGACCTCCCGGGTAAACCGTATCCTGGACCTGGGTACCGGCAGTGGTTGTATTGCCATTGCCTGTGCCGCGACATTCCCCGAGGCCACAGTCGATGCAACGGATATCAGTACCGATGCGCTGGATGTTGCGTCTGTCAACTGCGAGCGGCACGACCTGGCGGCGCGGGTAAACCTGATCCGGTCAGACCTGTTCAGCGCATTGGGGGACAGGAAGTATGATATTATCGTCGGCAATCCGCCGTATGTGCCTGCTGGGGAAATGTCTGCGTTGCCGGAGGAATACCGGCATGAACCCGCACATGCCCTGGCGGCAGGCGCCGACGGTCTCGACGTGGTCGATCGTATATTGCTGGAAGCCCGTACACACATGACGGCACATGGCATCCTGGTAGTGGAAGCCGGCAAAGGCCGCGCTGCGCTTGAGACAAAACATCCCCGAACGCCTTTTATCTGGCTTGACTTCGAGCACGGTGGGGGAGGGGTTTTTGTTATCACAGGGACAGATTTGAAATCAGAAAAGGGGACGGAATTCAAGTCCGCCCCCGGTAAATCAATGAAATCCTTTGAGGACGGACTTAAGTCCGTCCCCGCTGAGTGTTCGGACGCTGATGACAGATAAAAATAAATCTGTCCCCTTTTCATCCGTTGCCGGCAACGGTTTGCTGGATCGCCGTCTATTCCTGAAAAGCGGCCTGGTATTGGGGACTGCTCAACTGGTTGCGGGTAACGCCCACGCCGCCAGGCGGGAGGAGTCGGTCAGACCTGATTGGATGAATGTGCCGGGCAAACCGTTTACTCCCTACGGACAACCCGCACAATATGAGGATGACGTGGTCCGCTATCCATCCCCGAACCGGCAATTGCGCAACAGCGGCGCCTCCTGGACGCCGTTGCACCGGTTGGAAGGAATCATTACACCAAACGGCCTGCATTACGAACGGCACCACAACGGGGTGCCTCAAATCGACCCCGCCGGGCACCAGTTACTGGTTCATGGCCTGGTGCGGCAACCGCTTCTTTTCAGCATCGATAAACTGTTGCGATACCCGTTGCAGTCACAGGTCTGTTTCGTCGAATGCGGCGGCAACAGTAACGCCGGGTGGAACAAAACCCCTTCCCGGGCGGAGGCCGGCTACTTTCATGGCCTGGTTTCATGCAGTGAGTGGACCGGCGTGCCGCTTTCAACCGTGCTGGCAGAGGTTGGCATCGATAAAACGGCCAAATGGCTCATTGCCGACGGCGCGGACGCCTTTGCCATGAATATCAGCATCCCGGTCGAAAAGGCCATGGACGACGCCATCCTGGCCCTGTACCAGAATGGCGAGCGCCTTAGGCCGGAGAACGGTTACCCGTTGCGTCTTATCCTGCCCGGCTGGGAAGGCGTATTGAATGTAAAATGGTTGCGGGCGTTAAAGGCTACCGAAAAACCCATCATGGCAAGGAACGAGACCGCCAGGTATACCGAATTGCTGCCGTCCGGCCAGGCGCGTATGTTCACGTTTACCATGGAGGCGAAATCACTGATCACCTCACCCTCAGGCGGCACGGTGCTGAAACAGGGACCGGGCCTCTACCAGCTATCCGGCCTGTCCTGGAGCGGGCGGGGGCGGATAAGACAGGTGGACGTGTCCGCTGACGGCGGCAAGACCTGGGCGCCGGCGGAACTGCAGGCCCCGGTCCTGCCCAAGGCGTTTACCCGCTTTCGCATTCCCTGGCAGTGGGACGGGACGCCGTCCGTATTAAAGAGCAGGGCGGTTGACGAGACCGGCTATGTGCAACCGGAAAGAGAACAACTAATTGCCGCGCAGGGCAGGCATGGCTTTTATCACTACAATGCCATTGTCACCTGGAGCGTGGATGAAGACGGAACCGTGACGCATGTTTATACGAGTGAAGCGCAACAGGCTGATAGCGATATCAGTATTGATGCTGGCTGGGATTAATTCCGGCGCTGATGAGGTCCGCCCAGGCCCGAACCTGGGTGAGCCGGCCGACAGCCGCGCCGTGAGCAGCCATGACTGGGGCATCATGCCGGACGGCGCGGGTCTCCCGGAGGGGAGCGGTACAGCGGGGGAGGGCAAGCCCATCTATGACAGGCTCTGCGTGTCTTGCCACGGCCCCGGCGGCCTGGGTGACAGCGGTGACCAGCTTGCCGGTGCGCAGATGCAGCTAACCGACGAGTGGCCGGAAAAGACCATCGGCACTTTCTGGCCCTACGCTCCCACCTTGTTTGATTTTATCCGCCGTTCCAAGCCCATGATGCAACCGGGCAGCCTCACCGACTCCGAAGTCTACGCACTCACTGCATACATGCTGTTCCTGAATGAGGTCATCCCGGAAGACCGGGAGATGAACGCCGCCACCCTCGCCGACGTGAAGATGCCCAACCGCGGCGGATTTATCCAGATCCTGGATTAATCTGGATAAGTAACTCACGTCATTCTGGCGAATGCCAGAATCCAGTGATATTTCACTTGGCAACGATTCTGCCTACATCAAAATCCTGTACCCGTCCTTGATTGATATCATCTATACCCTTGTTAATTTCTTGACGTAAAGCTTCCAATTCACATTTCTGTGTAAGCTGTTTAATTCGCCAGTCGCGAAGCGCCTCTCGCACAATCTCACTATTGGACGCATAATCGCCGTTGTTCACAGCTGACTTGATACTCTGTGCCATGTCGGCGGTCAATGTCACAGTTATGCGTTCAACACTCATAGGATGTCCTAGATCATATTTGTTCATACTATATCATATTTTGGCACACGGAAGACGAAAAAGAGTGTTGTTATGTTGGAAAACACTAATCATTGACCTACAGGTGACTGGTCATATATACTGGTCATATGGAAACGATTAACGCATCCGA
Source organism: Gammaproteobacteria bacterium (assembly GCA_965116495.1). Taxonomy (GTDB): domain Bacteria; phylum Pseudomonadota; class Gammaproteobacteria; order Eutrophobiales; family Eutrophobiaceae; genus JAAXHV01. Next base: position 4,078,902 of record OZ220696.1, read on the forward strand.
TTTCAAGGCCCAGTGTCTGGCGATTCTCGACCGCGTGCAAGCGACGGGCGAGCGTGTGCTTATTTTGAAGCGCGGTCGCCCGGTTGCCGAATTGCTGCCCGCCAGCCGAACCCAGGCCGAATTTCCACAGCTGGAGCTTAAAGGCACCGTTACAGTGCTGGGTGATATCATAGATCCGGTGGTTCCGGAAGAACATTGGGACAGCCTGCGCTAGTGAAAGCGTTGCTTGATACACACGTGCTGCTCTGGTGGCTTGATGATCGCGATCGCCTCTCAGCGGCGCAACGGAATATCGTCAATACGGTCGATAGCAAATCGCCGTTGCTGGTATCTGATATCTCTCTCTGGGAAGTGGCCATGTTGCACAATCTGGGACGCATCCGCCTGGTTATTCCTTTACGGGAATGGCTTGATAAGGCAGCGGCACCACCACTGGTGCGGCGCCATGGTATCTCTCCTGCCATTGCCGCCGAAGTCGCTGCATTGCCTGCCTCTTTTCACCGGGACCCGGCGGATCGTATCCTGGTAGCAACTGCCCGGGTTTTTGGCGCCACCCTGCTTACGCATGATCAGCGAATTATTGACGCTGCGCTGGTTGATACTGTGAACTAACGCGAATCTCCTTTCAATGTCAGGCAACACCATTGGAAAATTATTTACGGTAACGAGCTGTGGGGAGAGCCACAGCTATGGATACCTGTGCATTGTTGACGGCTGTCCGCCGGGGATGGAGTTGAGTGAAGCCGATCTGCAGCACGACCTGGACCGGCGTAAACCCGGTCAATCCCGCCATGTCACCCAGCGCCGGGAGTCCGACCAGGTCAGGATCCTGTCCGGGGTGTTCGAAGGCAGGACGACGGGTACGCCGATAGGGCTCATGATCGAGAATGAAGACCAGCGTTCCAAAGATTATTCTGCGATCAAGGATAAGTTCCGGCCGGGGCATGCCGATTATACCTACTGGAAAAAATACGGTATCCGCGACTACCGGGGCGGCGGTCGCGCCTCCGCCCGGGAAACCTGTATGCGGGTCGCGGCCGGTGCGATTGCCAAGAAATACCTGCGTGAACAATATGGTTCCCTGGTGCGCGGCTACCTGGCGCAACTGGGACCGGTCAGACTGGAACTGCGGGACTGGGGCGAGGTGGAGAATAATCCGTTCTTCTGCCCAGATGCAGGCAAGGTCGCAGACCTCGAATCCCTGATGGATAATTTACGCAAATCGGGCGATTCCATCGGCGCCCGGGTGAACCTGGTCGCCACTGACATTCCGGTGGGGCTGGGAGAACCGATTTTCGATCGCATGGATGCCGATATCGCCAAGGCCCTGATGAGTATCAACGCCGTCAAGGGCGTGGAGATAGGCGATGGTTTCGGTGTTGTCGGGCAACACGGCACAGAGCACAGGGATGAGATTACGGCTGAAGGATTTTTGTCCAACCGCGCCGGGGGTACCCTGGGCGGTATTTCCAGCGGCCAGGACATCCTGGCGAGTATTGCCCTGAAACCGACCTCGAGTATCCGCATCCCCGGAAAAACCATCGACGTTTACGGTAATGAAACGGAGATCGCCACTACCGGCCGCCACGATCCCTGTGTCGGCATTCGCGCTACGCCTATCGCCGAGGCGATGCTGGCGATCGTCCTGATGGATCACGCGTTGAGACAGCGCGCGCAGAACCCCGGCTGAATTACTCTCAGGGGACGGATTTGAAATCCGTCCCCGGTCTATCCCCTATCCCGTCCCCGGTGTTATCGTGGTTCGCCGAAAATAATAGTCACGTCGTTTTCGCTGGTGCCAGGGATTGTTTCGCCGGACGGCCTGCTGCCCGGTGAACCGCTCAGGGAATAGGGCAATATTGCCCATTCAACCGTCTTATCACTGTCGTTTTGAATATTCTCCAGCCACTCCGCGCTATCCGGACCTGCCGTGAACCACGGGCATACCACTTCACCGGCATTGAGGAGTCCGGTTACGGTCTTGCGCGTCGATTGATCAGGGGCGCCGGTGATAGTCCCGAAGAATTCAAAAAACTTTCTCGCATACCATTTCCGGCGGATGTTTTCGTCCATCACGAACCGGATCTGACGCGGCGCCGCCATCTGGATGAAAGTCCAGTCTTTCAGGTTTGCCTGCTGCCCCAGCATGAGCACGCCTCCCGTATCCGGGAAATGGTTGAAACCCTGCACCACCAGCCGGGAACGATAGCCGATGGCCAGGGTGACGATAAGCCGCACCAGGGATTGCGGGAGTTTATACACCGTGTAGAAAGCGCCTGCCAGGGCAACGACAGTCAGTAACGTAAACAACATGTTGCTGATCTCCAGCATGGAAAACAGCACGGTCAGGAGCAGGAAGCCCAGCATCATTATATTTTTGATGAAATTGTTTCCGGCCAGTACCCTGCCCAGGATGTTTTCACCCGCGTGAAACTGGATCAAGGCGTTGAGAGGGATGATGAACAGGCCGCCCAGCATGCCCAGCATCAGGATATTGAGACCGTGTGCCGGCACGCTGGCAAGTCCCGGCAGGATGAACAGGCAGGTAGCCACACCCAATGCACCGACCGGGATCAAGCCGGTTTCGATATAGTTTTTTGATATCCTGCCGGCGACCAGGGAGCCCAGCATGATACCGATCCCGGCACAGGCCAGCATGCCCTGGATAATCCTGGTGTCGTATATGTCCAGGTTATCCTTGGCAAAAGCGGGAAAGGCCGCGAGCAAGACCTGGCCGATTGCCCAGAAAATCGCCACACCGATGATCGACAGAAAGATTACTTCACGTGATATTACCGCGCGCAGGTTGCCGGACAGGTATTGGCCGGTACGGTATTTGACCCAGTCAAAGCGCAGGTTTTCATCCGGCTCATGGACGTTAGGCAGACGGTAGGCCAGCAGCAACTCCACAACTGATCCGGCAATCAGGAACCAGCCGGTCTGCTTGATGGCGTGCAGCACATCCTGTTTGGTGGAAAAAGCCACGTCAGCCAGGAACATCTCGAACGTGATGGAAAATACAAAGGTTCCGGTAAGAATGGCAACGGTGGTAGTTGCCTGCACCACGCCGTTGGCGCGCGCCAACCGCTCCTTGCCGGCAATTTCCCTGATATAGCCGTACTTGGCAGGTGAGTAAAAGGCGCTTTGTATTGCCAGCAGGAACGTCATGGCAAAGGCAGCCCAGAACCATCCCAGGTGATAGAACAGGGTAATCATACCGGTCAGGGTGACTGCAGCCCAAGCACTGATGCGCATGACTTTGTTTTTGGGGAACTTGTCCGCCAGAAAACCTGTCGGGGTATACAGCAGGATGTACGGCAGCAGGATCAGGGCATTGACGATAGCCGTCAGAATGATCAGGGTATTGCCGTCGTAGGTTTTGAAAACGGTATTCTGGATCGTGATTTTGTGGCCCAGGTCTACAAAGGCATTCAGGAACAGCATGACGACGTAGGGGAGGAAACCCCTGATCCTGAACAGATCATTCATGATCCTGGGTATTAAGGGGACGGACTCAAGTCCGTCCCCGGTAAGAAGGTCACGTGGATGTTCCGCCGACGGTCAATTCATCAATCCTGATAGTAGGCTGGCCCACGCCCACAGGTACTGACTGGCCGTCTTTCCCGCATACACCGATGCCGGTATCAAGCCGCATGTCATTGCCGGTCATGGACACGCGGGTCAGCACGTCCGGCCCGTTGCCGATCAGTGTAGCGCCCTTGATGGGGCTGGTCAGCCGGCCGTTTTCAATCAACCACGCCTGGCTGGCGCTGAATACGAATTTGCCGTTGGTGATGTCCACCTGTCCGCCCCCGAACTGGGAAGCATAAACGCCTTTCGGGACGGAACCGATAATTTCTTCGGGATCATACTCACCCCCCAGCATATACGTATTGGTCATTCTCGGCATGGGTAGGTGGGCATAGGATTCCCGGCGCCCGTTGCCGGTGGGCTGCATACCCATTAACCCGGCATTCATCTTGTCCTGCATATAATTTCTGAGAATGCCTCTCTCAATCAGGGTGGTAGCTTCCGTGGGCGTGCCCTCGTCGTCAACGGTGAGTGAACCGCGCCGGTTTTCTATGGTCCCGTCATCGACCACGGTGACGCTCTCAGCCGCTACCCGCTGGCCTATCCGGTTACTGAAGGCGGAAGTCCCCTTGCGGTTGAAGTCGCCTTCCAGGCCGTGACCTATGGCCTCATGCAACAGGATACCCGGCCAACCCGGACCCAGCACAACCGTCATGGTGCCCGCCGGCGCCGGGACCGCCTCCAGGTTATTGAGCGCCTGTGTCACCGCATCATCGATGTAGCCGTTGACAATTGCATCATCCAGGAAGTATTCATAACCGAAGCGGCCACCTCCGCCGGCGCCGCCTTTTTCCAGTTTGCCGTTTTGTTCGACGATGACGTTGACGTTAAGTCTTACCAGGGGCCTGATATCACCGGTATAAACACCGTCGCTGCCGGCTATCAATACCGCGCTGTAAGAACCACTCAGGCCGGCGATTACCTGCTTTATCCTGGGGTCCTTGTTACGGGTATGGGCATCTATCCGTTGCAATAGTGCAATTTTTTCCGTGGAGGGTATCGAGTCCAGCGGATTCGCTCCGGAATAAAGCGGTGCTAGATCACGCTTCTGCCGGGGTTGCAGTTTTTGCTTGCCGCCGCTGCCGGCGATGGCCCGCGCGGCCCGTGCCGCGTCGGTCAGCGCCGGCAGGACGATCTCGTCCGAATAGGCAAAGCCGGACTTGTCTTCGCTGACTGCCCTGACGCCCACCCCCTGGTCGATACTGTGGGAGCCTTCCTTGATGATGCCTTCTTCCAGTACCCAGGCTTCGGCCTGGGAAAATTCAAAATACAGGTCGGCGTAGTCAATATCATTGACGATCATCTGGTCCAGGGTTTTTTCAATATCCCTGTGGTCAATCCCGGTCGGGCCCAGCAATTGCCGGGAGGCTTTTTGCAGTTGTTGACTCATCATGGTCTCCGGGAGTCTCCGGGGACGGACTGAAGTCCGTCCCCGCTGTTCCCTTGTGTCAGGGGACAGATTTAAGCATGCTCCTGCATGTAGTAAGCAGGGGTCTGTCCCCTGTTGTTTCCTATCACCCGGTGCTCCAGCGCCGGGAACGATTGTCTCAATTCGTGTACCCTCGCCAGGTCAATATCGGCACAGGCAACGCCGGGGCCTTCTTCCAGGCTGGATAAAATATCACCCCAGGGATCGATAATCATACTGTGGCCCCAGGTACGCCGGGTTTCGGTATTCTGCCCACCCTGGTTGGAGGCGATGACGTAACACAGGTTTTCCACCGCCCGGGCGCGTAAAAACAACTCCCAGTGGCGTTTTCCGGTGGCATAGGTAAACGCGGAGGGGACGGTGATGATCTCCGCCTGCTGCCTGGACAGTTCGCGATAGAGTTCAGGGAAGCGAAGGTCGTAGCATACCGTCATGCCGATGTTGCCTAACGGGGTGTCCGCCACGACTACATTGCCGCCCGGTACGATGGTATCGGATTCGTTATACACCTCTTTTTCTTCGTCTCCCACCTGGACGTCGAACAGGTGTATCTTGTCATAGCGGTGAGTGCAGATGCCGTCCGGGCTGAACAGCAGGCAGCTGTTGTACACACGGTCAGCCTGTTCACTTTGCAATGAGAAGGTTCCTGCCATCAGCCAGATCCGGTGGGTCCCGGCCTGGCCGGCGAGGAAATCCTGGATAGGGCCCTGTCCCGGTACTTCCCCGATGCTGATTTTTGCCGTTTCATCGTCACTCATGACAGGGAAATATTCCGGCAACAGGGCAAACCCGGCGCCCCGGCCCGCTGCTTCCTCTATCAGTCCGGCAGCCTGGGCAAGATTGGCTTCAAGCTTATCGGAGGAAACCATCTGGATTGTTGCAACTCTGACCATCGCCCGAGTATACGTGAATCCGGGTTTTGAAGACAGCGTATCCTGCCTGAACTGGTATATAATGAAACATCCATAGGGGACAGATTTAAATCTGTCCCCGGCCAGGTCCCCGTATTGCGGAATTAAATACAACCCGGAGCGTGAACCATGCATATAAATGACACATCCAGCCGGACGGACCTCCGCTACGAACCCGACGAACGACCCCCTTACTCCTTGTGTTTTGGCCTCGGTTTGCAGGCAGCCCTGCTTGTCCTTCCATCAGTGGTGCTGGTGCCGGTCATTATAGTCCGGGCAGCGGGCCTGGATGCGGGCTACCTGTCATGGGCCATCTTTGCCGCGCTGCTGGTGTGCGGGCTTGTTACGCTGTTACAGTCCTTTCGAACAGGATTTATCGGCGCCGGGCATGTTCTCATTTCCGTCAGCGCCGCTACCGCTATCGCCGTCTGTATCCTGGCCCTGTCGGCAGGAGGGGTGGCGCTGATGATGAACCTGATTATCGTCTCTGCGTTGTTCCAGTTGGTACTGTCGTCGCATCTGTCGCTGTTGCGCCGCATAATCACACCGGTCGTGTCCGGCATGGTGCTGATGTTGATCGCAGTTGCCGTCATGCCTGTCGCTTTTGATATGTTGACACACACGCCTGAAGGCGCGGCGCCTGCTGCAGCGCCGAGTATTGCGGCGGTTACCCTGCTCGTGTTCGTGGTGCTGGTGTTCGGCGCCCGGCGCGCCCTGCGGCTCTGGGCGCCCGTTATTGCAATCGTTGCAGGTTGCGCGGCAGCAGCGTTTTTCGGTCTGTACCACGCCGGCCTGGTATGGGAAGCGCCCTGGGTCAATATTCCTGCAGGCAGCCGGCCGCAGTTAAGCCTGTCACTGGGCGCCGATTTCTGGATACTGTTACCAGCGTTTCTGTTTGTATCCCTGGCTAACACAATGGGGGATATCAGTACCGGTGTTGCTGTGCAGAGGGTATCCCGGCGCGGCCCGCATGCGGTCGATTTCCGCGCGGTGCAGGAGGGGGTTGCAACCAACGGGCTGGGTGATTTGCTCGCCGGCCTCGCCGGTGCAATACCGGTCAAAAGCGACCAGGCAGGTATTTCCCTCATCGAACTCAAGGGTGTTGCTGCCCGCAGGTTGGGGGTCTGCATCGGGATCATCCTGTTATTGCTGGCGTTCATCCCCAAGATAACGGCGATCCTTCTCGCCATCCCCGCACCGGTAATTGCAGCTTACCTTGCCGTGACCATGGCACTGGTTTTCGTGCAAGGCATAAGGATGGTGGTCCAGGACGGCATTGATTACCGCAAAGCAGCGGTAATCGGATTGGCATTCTGGCTTGGTGTAGGATTCCATAACCAGGCTGTTTTCGCACACCTGCTGGGTGATACCTGGGGCAGGTTACTGGGCAACGGTATGACCGTGGGCGGCCTGGCCGTTATCCTGCTGACGGTAATCATGAAACTGACCGGCCCGCGTCGCTATAGTATAGTAACGGCGCTGGACCCCAGGGTTCTCCACAGGCTGGAAGATTTCCTGCGCGAACAGGCAAAGCGTCTCGGCTGGGGCGAAGCCGCAATCGAACGCCTGTTCCTGATCGGTGAGGAAACCCTGTTGTGCCTTGCGGAAGGACATGATGAAGCAGCCACGGGTGAGCTTCGGCGCCTGCTGGTAACGGCAACCAATGACGGTCCGTTCATGGAACTGGAGTTTGTCTCTGCCATCGGTGAGGACAACCTGGAAGACCAGATGAGGTTGCTGGGAGACCATACCGAGGCGCGGGACGGGCATGAAATATCGCTCCGTATCCTGCAGCACTACGCATCCTCCGTGCGCCACCAGCAGTATCATGGTATGGACGTGGTGACGGTGCGGGTCAGGGAAAACGAAAATTGAACAGAGAGACAGGATAATGAAACCAATAAAAACAGGGTTGCTTGGCCTGGGTACGGTAGGCGGGGGCGTTGTCACCGTATTGACCCGGAATGCCCATGAAATAGCCCGGCGCGCCGGCAGGGAAGTGGTCATCAGTCATGCTGCGGCAAAAGAATATGATGCCGGCGCCATTCACGGCCTGGACCAGGTGGAGCGGATTACAGACGACGGTTTTGCCGTCGTCGATGACCCGGAAGTTGAAATAATCATTGAACTGATAGGCGGTTACTCACCGGCAAAAGAACTGGTTCTGCGAGCCATTCAGAATAAAAAACACGTCGTTACCGCAAACAAGGCCATGATTGCCGTTCACGGCAATGAGATCTTCAGCGCGGCGCAAGAAATGGGCGTCATCGTTGCATTCGAGGCCGCAGTCGCCGGGGGCATCCCCATAATCAAGGCGATCCGGGAAGGCCTGGTGGCAAACCGTATTCACTGGGCGGCAGGCATTATCAACGGTACCGGAAATTTCATTCTCACGGAGATGCGGGATAAGGGCAGGGACTTTGCCGGGGTATTGAAGGAAGCCCAGGAACTGGGCTATGCGGAAGCCGATCCGACCTTCGATGTTGAAGGTATTGATGCCGCGCACAAGTTGACCATCATGGGCTCCATAGCTTTCGGTATCCCGCTGCAGTTTGAAAAAACCTATACCGAGGGCATCGGCAAAATAGAACAGCAGGATGTGGCTTATGCCGATGAACTGGGCTACCGGATTAAACATCTCGGTATCACCCGGCGCGCAGATACAGGAATTGAACTCCGGGTACACCCCACGTTGATCCCGGCAAGACGACTCATTGCCAACGTGGACGGGGTGATGAACGCAGTGCTGGTACAGGGTGATGCGGTGGGACCGACCTTGTATTACGGCGCCGGCGCCGGCTCCCTGCCGACTGCTTCATCCGTGGTGGCTGACGTGATTGACGTCGTGCGCGCCCTGACGACCGATCCGGAAAACCGTGTGCCTCACCTGGCGTTTCAACCGGGTGCGATGTCCGACCTGTCCGTCCTGGATATGGAGGATATCCGCACGGCGTATTACTTGCGTATGCAGGCCATCGATCAGCCGGGTGTTCTGTCCGCGATTACAACGATTTTAGGCAACCTCGATATCAGTATCGAGGCAATGATCCAGAAGGAGCCCGAAGCGGGCGCCGGCCATGTCCCGATCATCATGCTCACCCAGCGGGTGCTTGAACGCAATATGAACAGCGCCATCAGGCAAATCGAGGCCCTGGATTCTATAGAAGGAAACGTACATCGGATCCGGGTTGAATCCCTTGGTTAGATACAATGGTCTGATTGAGCGCTACCGTAAGCGCCTGCCGGTGGCGGCTGATGCTCGCATCATCACCCTGGGTGAAGGGAATACACCATTGATCCGGCTGGAAAATATCCCCGAAGCCAACGCCAGGGACATCGAATTGTATGTGAAGTACGAAGGTTTGAACCCGACCGGCTCTTTCAAGGACCGGGGAATGACCATGGCCATCACCCAGGCGGTCAATGAGGGTTCACAGGCCGTCGTCTGCGCATCCACAGGCAATACCTCGGCCGCGGCCGCGGCCTATGCGGCCAGGGCCGGCATAATATCCTATGTCCTCATCCCGGACGGGAAGATTGCCATGGGAAAACTGGCCCAGGCCATGATGCACGGCGCCATTGTCATCCAGGTAAAAGGTAATTTCGACGATGGCATGCGGCTGGTAAAGGAAGTGGCTGTTGAAGCGCCGGTTAACATCGTCAACTCGATCAACCCGTACCGATTGCAAGGCCAGAAAACCGCCGCATTCGAGATCATGGACGAACTGGGTAACGCTCCGGATTTTCATTGCCTGCCTGTAGGCAATGCCGGCAACATCTCCGCTTACTGGGCCGGTTACAGCGAATATGCGGGATTGACTACCGCAGTCAGTAATTTTCTGGACGGGCAATGTCCGTATCATCTCGAGGCGGTTGTGGATAAACTGCCCCGGATGCTGGGCTACCAGGCCTCCGGCGCAGCGCCTTTTCTGCGGCGCGAAATCATCAAGGCGCCCGAGACCGTCGCCAGCGCCATCCGCATCGGCCAACCCCAGTCCTGGGACCTGGCCTGGGCGGCGAGCAGGCAGTCAGAAGGCTGGTTTGACGAGTTCGATGACGCGCAGATACTGGCAACACAGGCATTGCTGTCTTCAGGAGAAGGTATATTTTGCGAACCTGCCTCGGCAATATCGGTTGCCGGCGCCCTGCGCGACATCGGCACAGGCAGGATCCCGGCAGGGAGCACGGTCGTTTGTACCCTGACCGGACACGGCCTGAAAGACCCGGATATCGCTATCCAGCAAAGTACCGCCGCGGTAACAAAGGTCCCGGTAGACCTGGACGCGGTAAAGAGAGTCATTCTTGACAACATGTAAATCCCGTCCCCCGCAGGACCTGAAGGAGGCCTTGTCGTTTGATCGAATCCGGGTCGGAGACGCTTACCGGGCGGAACCCTACCGCGTAGCGTTCGATGAGATGTTCGAATTCAACCGGATGTGGGACCCGTTGCCAATCCACCTCGATGAAGCGGCCGCGCTGGCGGCCGGCCACAAGACCATAATTGCTTCCGGCCAATACACGTTATGTATCAAACAGTACTTTATGAACAAGATGCCCTGGCGCGCAGCGGTGATAGGCGCTATCGGTTTCGATGAACTTCGTTTTCTCCATCCCGTCCATGCCGGCGACATTATTTCCATAAAGGTGGCGTGTATCGATAAACGCGAGTCCAGGAGTAAATCCGACAGGGGTATCTGTAAATTCAGGGTAGAGATGTCCAACCAGGATAATGACGCCGTATTGACTTACACGGATATCGTCATGCTCAAGAGACGGTAAAATAGTGATAAGTCTCAATTTATGAAAATCACCCGTCGCGTTGTTTCTTCCGAGTGCGGCCTGCCGGATTCCATTCACCCGGTGATGCGGCGCATCTTCGCTGCCAGAAATATCTCATCATTGCGGGAACTGAATTATTCACTGACAAATCTGCTGCCGTTCGGCAGGTTGAAAAATATCGAAGCGGCGGCCGGATTGCTCATGGACGCTATCCGCAACGGCAAGCGGATACTCGTCATAGCGGATTATGATGCAGACGGTGCGACTGCCTGTGCCGTGGCCTTGCGCGGGCTGGCTCTGCTGGGCGCCAGGCAGGTTGTCTACATGGTGCCGGACCGGGTAAAACACGGTTATGGTTTGAGTACCGATGTAGTGCACCGGGCCCTGGAGTTTGAACCTGACCTCCTGGTGACCGTGGATAACGGTATTTCCAGTCTGGCCGGTGTCGACTCTGCCCGTAGCGCGGGCGTCGACGTGTTGATTACGGATCATCACCTGCCGGGCAAGCAACTGCCTGCTGCAAACGTCATCGTCAACCCGAATCAGCCGGGGGATAAGTTCCCAAGCAAGTGTATCGCGGGTGTCGGCGTCATGTTTTACGTACTGTTGGCAGTCAGGGCCGGGTTGAGGGATGCGAACTGGTTTGAAGGGCAGGGACTGCGCACACCTAACTTCGCGCCACTACTCGACCTGGTAGCGTTGGGCACCATTGCCGACGTAGTGGAATTGGATTTCAATAACCGTATCCTGGTCGGGCAGGGTCTGAAGTGGATCAGGGCGCGGCGCTGTTCCCAGGGTATCATGGCCTTGATCCGTGTCGCAGGCAGTGTGCCCGAGAAGATTACTTCCGCAGATCTCGGATTCCTGCTGGGTCCGAGGCTGAATGCGGCAGGCCGCATGGCTGACATGAGCCTGGGTATCGAATGCCTGCTCACGGACAATTTTTCCCATGCAGTTTCCCTGGCGCTGCAACTGGATAAATTCAATCGCGAGAGAAAACTGGTCCAGGCCGACATGCAGGAAGAAGCCGAGACTTACCTGCGCGACATCGCTGAACTGCAGCAGGGTGAGTTACCCTTCGGAGTGTGCCTGTATGACTCCGGCTGGCATCAGGGCATTGTCGGAATCCTGGCCGGCAGGATAAAAGAGATGGTAAACCGCCCGGTGATCGTATTTGCATCTGCCGGTGAAGGTTTACTGAAGGGGTCCGGACGGTCAATCTCCGGGATACACCTGAAAGACGTCTTGGAGGCGCTGGCGACGCAATCCCCCAGCCTGATACAGCGCTATGGAGGCCATGCCATGGCTGCAGGTTTGACAATCAGGGAAGACGATTATGCCGGGTTCAGGGAATTGTTTGATGCGCAGGTCCGAAGTTTGACGGCAGGACGGTTGCCGGGAGCGGAGATCGCTACGGACGGTAGGCTGGAACCCGCCGATATCAGCCTGGAGTTTGCCGGAGAAATTGAAAACGCAGGCCCCTGGGGACAGGGTTTCCCCGAACCCCTGTTCGATGATGTCTTCACCGTCGCCGATGCCAGGACGGTGGGAGACCGGCACCTGAAAATGAAGCTGCTCCCCGATGGCGCGGAACGGCCCGTCGAAGCCATATCGTTCAATACGGACCGGGATGCTATCGGGGAGTCTGCGCAGTCGCACCGCTTTGTCTACCGCCTGGCAATCAATGACTACAAAGGGGTCCGGACCCCGCAACTCATCGTAGAACATATAGAACAACAGGGGTCAGAGTAAAAATTCTCCAGAATTTTTACTCTGACCCCAAATATCGTAAACTATGCCTGTATGCTGGAACTGACTTCAATTATTACCCGTATTAAAGACTGCCAGGGGAGAATCGAATCCCTGAGGAGGTATCTTTGACTTTGATGTCAAGGTCGAACGCTTGCGGGAAGTCAGGCGGGAGTTGGAAAATTCCGATATATGGAACGAACCGGGACGCGCTCAGGCATTGGGTAAAGAGCGGGCGCTGCTTGAAAAGACGATCAAGACAATAGAATCGATCATCCAGGGAATGGACGATGTTGAGTTGTTGCTCGATATGGCCAGGCAGGAAAACGACGCCGACGCCGTGGCTGAGGTCGTTGCGGACCTTGACAAGCATTCCGCACAGATAGATGAGCTGGAATTCCGGCGTATGTTTTCCGGCGAGATGGACCCGAACAATGCATTTCTCGAAATCCAGTCCGGTTCGGGCGGTACCGAAGCCCAGGATTGGGCTGAAATGCTGCTGCGCATGTATTTACGCTGGGGGGAACAGCGTAACTTCAAAACGGAATTGATCGAGGTGTCACCGGGGGAAGTGGCCGGGGTGAAAAGTGCGACAGTCAGGTACGTGGGTGATTATGCCTACGGCTGGTTGCGCACGGAAACGGGAGTACACAGACTGGTAAGGAAATCCCCGTTTGATTCCGGCAATCGGCGCCATACGTCCTTTGCCTCGGTATTTGTTGTACCGGAGATTGATGACAATATAGAAGTGGATATCGATACTGCAGACCTGCGCGTAGATACCTACAGGGCCAGCGGAGCCGGGGGTCAGCACGTAAACAAGACGGATTCCGCAGTGCGAATGACCCACATACCCACGGGCATAGTCGTACAGTGCCAGAGTGATCGTTCCCAGCATAAGAACCGGGACCAGGCAATGAAACAGCTGCGCGCCAAGCTGTACGAACTGGAACTGCAGAAGCGCATGTCCGAACAAAAAGCCATGGAAGAATCCAAGGCCGATATAGGCTGGGGCAACCAGATCCGCTCCTACGTGCTGGACCAGTCCAGGATCAAGGACTTACGCACCGGCATGGAGACCGGCAATACCCAGGCTGTCCTGAACGGCGACCTGGACAGGTTCATAGAAGCCAGTCTCAAGGCCGGGGTATAATATTCAAAGGCAACAGGGGACAGACCCCTGCTTACTATATGCAGGGGCATGCTTAAATCTGTCCCCATTAGCTGATCAGGTTATGAACAAAGACGACGGCAACGAGATTATCAGGCAGAGGCGTGCGCAGTTGCAGGAACTGCGTGAATCCGGCAACGCCTACCCGAATGATTTCAGGCGGACTATCCTGGCAGCCGATTTGCATGCCCGTTACGGCAACAAGGACCGGGAACAGCTTGAGGGAGAAATTGAAACGTTCAGTCTTGCCGGCAGGATGATGAGCCGCCGGGTCATGGGTAAGGTCGCGTTTGCACACATCCGGGACATGTCCGGGCAGATCCAGCTTTTTATCAGGCGTGACAACCTGCCGGATGGCGCCTATGCCGGGTTCAGGAAGTGGGATATCGGTGACATCATTGCCGTGACAGGGAGTGTCTTCAAGACAAAAACCGGGGAACTGTCGATACAGGTTGACAGTATCCGGCTGCTGGTCAAGTCATTGCGGCCCCTGCCCGAGAAATTCCATGGTCTGTCAGACCAGGAAACCCGTTACCGGCAGCGTTACCTGGACCTGATCACCAATGAGACAACCCGGCAGACGTTCCAGGTACGCACCCGCGTGATCAATCATATTCGCGCATTCCTCAGTGGTTCCGGTTTCCTTGAAGTGGAAACGCCGATGATGCAGGCAATTCCCGGCGGCGCCGCGGCAAGACCGTTCATTACCCACCATAACTCACTGGATATGGACCTGTACCTGCGCATAGCGCCTGAGCTGTACCTGAAAAGACTCGTTATCGGCGGTTTTGAGAAGGTGTTCGAGATCAACAGAAATTTTCGCAACGAAGGACTGTCCCTGCAGCACAATCCCGAATTCACCATGCTCGAGTTTTACTGGGCTTATGCAGGCTATGAAGACATGATGGCGTTGACAGAGGCCATGTTGCGTTCCCTGGCAACGGAAGTGAAAGGGGAAACCGTAGTTGAATACCAGGGAGAAACATACGATTTCGCCCGGGAATTCCGTCGTATGACGGTACAGGAGGCCATCCTTTCCCATAACCCGGAATTATCGGCGGGTGATCTCAAAGACCTGGATAAGTTGCGTAATATCGCCGCGGGCATGGGCGTGGAGGTAAAGGAAACCCATGGCGCCGGCAAGCTGCAGGTAGAAGTATTCGAGAAAACCGTGGAGAGGAAGCTGCATCAACCCACGTTTATCACCAGCTACCCCATCGAAATGTCACCCTTGTCCAGGCGCAATGACGCGCAGCCCGACCTTGCGGAGCGATTTGAACTGTTTATCGGCGGGCGCGAGATTGCAAACGGTTTTTCCGAATTGAACGATCCCGATGACCAGGCCGAGCGGTTTCGTAAACAAGCCGAGGAAAAAGCGTCCGGTGATGAGGAAGCCATGCACTATGATGCAGATTACATCACGGCCCTGGAATACGGTATGCCGCCCACTGCCGGCGAGGGTATCGGTATCGACCGGCTGGTCATGCTGCTTACGGATTCGGCATCCATCCGTGACGTGATATTATTTCCCCAGTTGCGGACGAAAGAACCCTAGAAATGTGGGTTTTTCCTGTCCCGGGATGAAACTTTGCCATGTTGACAGAGTCTACATTGCCTACGTAGTGCTATACTACATACGAGAGTTTACAAAGTATCATGAAGTGTGCAGTGGAGAATATCCTGCTGCCTCCGCGTGATTTTATCAAACCAAGTCAGGAGGAATTATTAATGTCGAAAAAGACTACTTTAAAACCTATAGCGGCTGCATTGGGAACCACTTTTGCAGTTTCACTTTCACTCAGCCCTGTTGCCAGTGCTAATGACAATCCTTTCAGCATGACTGAGTTGTCCCAGGGTGGTTACATGGTCGCAGATGCTCAAGGGGATGGCGAAGGCAAATGCGGCGAAGGCAAATGCGGCGAAGGCAAGTGCGGTGAAGACAAGGAGGGCGAAGGCAGTTGTGGTGAGGACAAGGAAGGCGAGGGCAAATGCGGCGAAGGCAAGTGTGGCGAAGGCAAGTGTGGCGAGGACAAGGAAGGCGAGGGCAAATGCGGCGAAGGCAAGTGTGGTGAAGACAAGGAAGGCGGGGAGGCCGAGGAAGCCGAGGGCTAATGCGGCCTGGGTAAATACGGTGACAGCCAATAGGGTTAATCCGTATCAGCTATCAGGTTTGTTCCGGAGTGCGAAGCACCTGGCTCAAAGTAATGTAGCCGTGGGCTGATTCCGGGCGGCCTGTCATGTCTGAAACTTATCCGGTACAGGGAGCCGGTCTGGGTCTGCGGCGAGCCTTCATCGGCTCGCTCGCAGATTCAAAAACGCTATTGTCTGGGATTGATTTCATGGAAGTGGCGCCGGAGAACTGGATCGACGTGGGTGGGCGCTTCGGACGCCGCTTCCGCGAGATTGCGGAGAGAGTGCCCATTGTCTGTCATGGACTGTCATTGAACCTCGGAGGTCCTGCGCCCCTGGATGAGGCGTTCCTCCATAAGGTGAAACAATTCCTTGATACGTTCAATGTTCGTTGTTACAGCGAACACCTGAGCTATTGTGGGGATGATGGTCACTTGTACGACCTGATGCCGATTCCGTTTACCGATGAAGCAGTCCGCTACACAGCCGCCAGGATCAAGCGTACCCAAGAGATTATCGGGCGGCGCCTGGCCATTGAAAACGTGTCCTACTATGCCGCTCCCGGGCAGGAAATGACGGAAACGGAGTTTATTAATAATGTGCTGGCCGAAGCCGATTGTGACCTGTTGCTGGATATCAATAATATTTACGTCAACAGCATCAACCATCGTTACGAGGCCGAAACCTGGTTAAAATCGTTACCTGCGCAACGTATAGCGTATGCCCACATTGCCGGTCATTATATTGAGGCAGAGGATTTACGGGTGGATACCCATGGCGCAAACGTCATCGACCCCGTCTGGAAACTGCTTGAGACGGCTTACCGGCATTTTGGTGTTTTCCCCACGCTGCTGGAACGTGATTTCAATATCCCCCCAATGCCCGAGTTGCTTGGTGAGGTGAGCAGGATTAACCAGATCCAGTCCGGAATGAAAGTCTATCCTGATGCCCCCGTCTTCCGCCAGGAACTCCCTTAGCCCGCTTAGGGATATCCAGTACCAGTTTACCCGGCATATTCGTGACCCGGAGAATGCGCCGGCGCCCGCAGATATTGAGGAGCGTCGGATGGCGATCTACCGTGGCTTGCTGTATCGCAACGTAGAGAGTTTCCTGGCGAACAGTTTCCCGGTACTGAGGAAGGTCCTCAGGGATGATGAATGGCATTCGTTAATGCGGGAATATTTTAAAAACCACCGGTCACGCACGCCTCTGTTCCCCAGGATGCCCCAGGAGTTTCTGCAATACCTCCAGGAAAATAAAGATACTGCTGAGGGCTTGTACCCGTTCCTGCTCGAACTGGCTCACTACGAGTGGGTGGAACTGGCGTTGTCTGTCGACACCCGCGAGATCAGGCAGGATGGGATCGATGCGGACGGCGACCTTTTGTCGGGGATTCCGGTGTTGAACGAACTGTCCTGGTCCCTGGCGTACGGATACCCGGTGCATCGTATCGGTCCCGATAACCTGCCTGCGGAGAAACCTGCGCAACCCACCTGCCTGCTCGTTTACCGGGACAGCCGGGACAGCGTGCGGTTCATCGAGTTGAACCCCTTGGCAGCGCGCCTGGTTGATTGCCTCAGACAGAATGATGACAAAAAAACAGGCAGGGATATTCTCACGGATATTGCCGGTGAGATAGCACATCCCGATCCTGAAATCGTTGTCAATGGCGGGTGCGCTATCCTGGAAGACATGCATGGCAAGCAAATAGTGCTTGGAACGGAAAAGGTGGTTTAATAATCAAGCTACTATCGCCATTCCTGCGCAAGTAGAGTAGTGGCACATGGATATGCCGTCAACGGAGCGTAGGATGCAAATCCACTGGATAAATCTTCCTTATAAATTACGCATGCGCAACCGCAGTGCGTTCAATTTTATGAACCCCTCTGCATCTTTTTGATCATAGTTGCCGGCATCACTTTCGAAAGTAGCGATATCCTCGTTGAACAGGCTGTTCGTGTCCGACTCGCGGCCGCAGACGATGACATTACCTTTATACAGTTTCAGACGGACCCGGCCGTTTACCGGTACCTGGGTCTCGTCGATTAGCTTCTGCAGGGCCAGGCGTTCGGGACTCCACCAGTAGCCGTTGTATATCATCCTGGCATAGCGCGGCATCAGGTCATCCTTGATATGCGCCAGTTCGCGATCCAGGGTGATGGATTCGATCGCGCGGTGGGCTTTGAGTAATATCGTTCCACCCGGGGTTTCATAGCAGCCGCGGGATTTCATCCCTACGTAGCGGTTTTCGACTAT
Organism: Gammaproteobacteria bacterium; assembly: GCA_965116495.1. Taxonomy (GTDB): domain Bacteria; phylum Pseudomonadota; class Gammaproteobacteria; order Eutrophobiales; family Eutrophobiaceae; genus JAAXHV01. The sequence continues at coordinate 4,096,918 of OZ220696.1, forward strand.
ATCGGTTCGACCGATGCCGTGCTTCCCTCCGGTTTCGTTCAGCGTCCCCAGTAACTGTGCCGGCGACATGGCCACACCGTTCAGGGAGCAGGCGTCGCCGCGGCTGAAATCCAGTTCGATGATTTCCGCCTTGTCAGGGGCGTTTTCGGGTGCTGCGCTCCAGCGCCAGACGGACTCGTCCGGTTCCCGCCACGGGTCTTCCAGTTCGCCGCCCTCATAGGAAATATGTAATAAATTGGCGTCCATGGAATAAGGGGATGAACCCGCGCGTTTGGCCTCAATGGGGATGCCGTGCCGCTCAGCGTAAGCCAGCAGTTTTTGCCTGGAATCAAGCTCCCATTCGCGCCAGGGTGCGATGATCCTGATGTCGGGTTTAAGGGCATAAGCCCCCAACTCAAGCCGGACCTGGTCATTCCCTTTTCCCGTGGCGCCGTGAGCTATGGCGTCAGCGCCCGTTTCTTCGGTGATCTCTACCAGACGTTTGGCGACCAGGGGACGGGCTATGGATGTACCCAGGAGGTATTCGCCTTCATACAGGGTGTTTGCCCGAAACATCGGGAAGACGTAATCCCGGACGAACTGTTCCACCAGGTCTTCGATGAATATTTCCTTAACGCCAAGGCTTACAGCCTTGGCCCGGGCCTGGGAGACTTCCTCACCCTGACCAATATCCGCGGTGAAGGTTACCACTTCGCAATGATAGGTATCCTGCAGCCATTTTAATATAACGGAAGTATCAAGACCCCCGGAATAGGCAAGGACAACTTTATTGACTTGTTTACTGGCCATACGCGTATGAATAATCCCCTGGAAATGGATTGTTTCGAGGGGGGGATTATATAACGGGTCAACCCGTAACGCTTTTATTTTTCGGTGTTCAGGTATTCCCCCGGCCAGATGTCCAGGTAGAGCAGGTCCAGGTCCACCCCTCGCATGACCGCATAGTGTTTATAATCATGACGGTTCACCCAGGCATAGTCGGTGTGTTCATGGTTGAGCCTGATATCACCGCCAAGCCAGCGCAGGTGAAACAGGTAAAATTCGTAAACTCTGCCGGAAATCCGGTCCCTGACCGGTTCAAGGCGTCTGATGAGTTCCACTGAAATATTCTCGCCGATCTCTTCGGATAATTCCCGTGAGGCACATTGTTCCGGTGACTCGCCGTCCTCAACATGGCCGGCGGGGAACCCCCACAGGCCGGGTCCATATCTGCTGGCCGTGCTCCTTTTCAGTAACAGGACTTCACTGTTTTCGTTTTCCACGACGTTGACGGAAAACCGGCCTGCAAGCGGAGGAGTTGATCTCTGTTTCATCGGATATAGCCTGCAACAGGGGACGGAATTCAATTCCGTCCCCATACTACAAAAAGCTATAACAGGATATCACGGATGTCTGTGAGAGTTTCTCCCAGTGTGCGGGTAAATTGCGCCGCGGCAACGCCGTCGATGACCCGGTGGTCATAGGAAAGGGAGTAGGGCAGGACCAGCCGGGGCACAAACTTGCCGTCAAGGTAAACGGGCTTTGTCGCAGCCCGGGACACGCCGAGGATGGCTACTTCCGGTGAGTTGATGATGGGAGTGAACCCGGTGCCGCCGATATGGCCCAGGCTGCTGATGGTAAAACATCCTCCCTCCATATCCGCCGGACGAAGTTTCTTGTCCCGGGCCTTTTGCGCCAGTTCTGCGAGTTCCGCCGCCAGGTCAAACATCCCTTTTTGATCGGCATCCTTCACCACGGGCACGAGCAGTCCCTGGTTGGTGTTTACCGCGAATCCGATATGGAAGTATTGTTTATAAACCAGTTCCTTGCCGTCCGGACTCAGGGAAGAGTTAAATTCCGGATATTTTCTCAGGGCGACAATTACAGCCTTGATCATGAAACTCAGCAGGGTGAGTTTGACGCCGCGCCGTTCGGCCTCGGATTTTTTCGACAGGCGGAAGGCTTCCAGTTCCGTTATATCCGTTTCATCGTGCTGGGTAACATGGGGTACGTTGACCCAGTTGCGATGCAGGTTCTGGCCGCCGAGCCGTTTCAGACGCGCCAGTGACCGGGTTTCGACCGGCCCGAATTTGGAAAAATCCACCGGGGGAATTTCCGGAACCGCGCTGCGGTCAAACACGCGTTTGCCTGTCATCACAGACTTGGTGAAGGCAATCACGTCTTGTTTTATTATGCGTCCTCTTTTGCCGCTGCCCTTGACCAGACCAAGGTCAACACCCAGTTCCCGGGCAAATTTACGCACACCCGGACTGGCATGAGCCCTGGAGGATGCACTTGAGCCAATAGTCTGTGCGCCGGCCGGGGTCCTGGGCGCCGGTTTCGGACCGTGTCCCGGCGCCGGTGATGGATCTTCAGGCGCTTCAGCGGCCGTTTCTGCCGCTTTTTCTGTCCGGGCTTCAGTCCCTGCGGTAGTTGCCCCACCTTTTACAGCATCGGCCGGCATACCCTGATTACCATTGTCCGGAGATACTTTACCCCGGGCGCCGTTCTGCTCCAGTTTCAGTATCAATGCTCCCTGGGCCACGGTATCACCGACATTGACCAGGAGTTCCCTGACTGTACCGGCCGCGGGTGACGGGATGTCCATGGTTGCTTTTTCCGACTCCAGGGTGAGCAGGGTATCTTCCGGTTTTACCTTGTCACCCGTTTGAACTGCGATTTCGATGATTTCAACTGCATCGAAATCACCGATATGAGGAACGAGAATATCAGTGAGCCGTCCCATGGTCACACGTACACCGGGTTGGGTTTTTCCGGATCGATATGGTAGTTCTTCATTGCCTCTGTGACCTTTGCTGCCGGTATTTTACCCGTATCGGCCAATGCCTTGAGAGCAGCGACAACGACGTAGTGACGGTCTATTTCAAAAAACTTCCTCAACTTGGCGCGGGTATCGCTCCTGCCGTAGCCATCGGTACCCAGTACCACGTAGGGAGCAGGTATGTGGCTCCGGACCTGGTCCGCATAGAGCTTCATATAGTCCGTTGCTGCTATCACGGGACCACCGCTACGTTCCAGGCATTGGCCGACGTAGCTTTTTTTCGCCACCTGTTCGGGGTGCAACATGTTCCAGCGGTCCACCTCCAGGCAGTCACGGCGCAACTCGTTAAAACTGGTTACACTCCAGACATCGGCGGCCATGCCGAAGTCATTATCGAGTAATTCTGCCGCGGCCATCACTTCCCGCAGGATGGTGCCCGAGCCTAACAACTGCACTCGCAGTTCCCCGCCGCCGCCCTCCTGTAACAGGTACATGCCTTTCAATATCCCTTCCGTCGAGTCTTCCGGCATTGGCGGATGCGGGTAGTTCTCGTTCATGACGGTAATATAGTAATAGACGTCTTCATTGTTGCCGTACATGCGGCGCAACCCGTCGTGAATAATAACGGCCAGTTCGTAAGAATAGGTCGGGTCATAAGAAATACAATTGGGGATGGTGGACGCCAGCAGGTGACTGTGACCATCCTGGTGTTGCAATCCTTCTCCGGCCAGGGTAGTTCTACCGGCAGTACCGCCTATCAGAAAACCGCGGGAACGCAGGTCGCCGGCCGCCCAGGCAAGGTCGCCGGTGCGCTGGAATCCGAACATGGAGTAGAAGATATAAAACGGTATCATCTGAACCCTGTGGTGTTTATAGGCCGTGGCAGCCGCTATCCATGAGGAAAACGCCCCGGCTTCGGTAATGCCCTCTTCGAGGATCTGCCCTTTTTTGTCTTCCCGATAATACATGACATGGTCGATGTCCACCGGCTCATAGAGTTGCCCCACGGATGAGTAGATACCCAGTTGCCTGAACATCCCTTCCATACCGAAAGTGCGGGCTTCATCCGGCACGATGGGGACGATGTATTTCCCTGCATTCCTGTCTTTTACCAGGGTATTGAGGATGCGAACGAAGGCCATCGTCGTGGATATCTCTCTCTTGCCTGTCCCTGCCAGCAGTTTCTCGTGGATACTGACGTCAGGCGTGTCCAGGGCTGGTGCCTCGGGCCATTTCTGCAGGTGGAAGCCGCCCAGCTTTTCCCGCCGTTCGTGCATATATTTCACCTCGGCGCTGTTTTCATCCGGTTTGTAAAAAGCGGCATTGGCAACGTCTTCATCCGATACCGGTATATTGAAGCGTCGGCGAAAGGCCTTCAGGGCCTCCTCGCCCATCTTCTTTTGCTGGTGGGTGATATTTTGTCCCTCGCCAGCTTCACCCATGCCGTAGCCCTTGACCGTCTTTGCCAGGATGACCGTGGGTTGCCCTTTGTGTTTAACTGCGGCGGCGTAGGCAGCATAGACTTTATGGGGGTCATGCCCGCCACGATTGAGACGCCATATATCCTCATCCGACATGTTGGCAACCAGCGCTGTCAGTTCCGGGTGTTTGCCGAAAAATTTTTCTCTCACGTAGGCGCCGTCGTTGGCCTTATAGGCCTGGTACTCCCCGTCTACCGTCTCTTCCATCACCTTGAGCAGTTTGCCTTCCGTATCCCGGGCGATTAACGGGTCCCAGTATGAGCCCCAGATCACCTTGATAACGTTCCAGCCGGCGCCGCGAAAATCGGCCTCCAGTTCCTGGATGATTTTTCCGTTGCCGCGTACCGGGCCATCCAGCCGTTGCAGGTTGCAATTGATCACAAAGATCAGGTTATCCAGTTTTTCCCGGGCGGCAAGACCGATGGAACCCAATGATTCCGGTTCATCCATTTCCCCGTCTCCCATAAAAGCCCAGATCTTCCGGTCACTGGGCGGGATCAGTTCCCGGTGCTCCAGGTAACGCATGAACCTTGCCTGGTAGATGGCCATCAGCGACCCCAGGCCCATGGAGACTGTGGGGAATTGCCAGAAGTCTGGCATCAGCCAGGGATGCGGATAGGAAGAGAGGCCATCACCGTCAACCTCCTGGCGAAACTTGCTGATCTGTTCCTCACTGACCTGGCCATACAGGAAGGCGCGGGCATATATGCCCGGCGCGGAGTGTCCCTGGATAAAAACCAGGTCGCCGTCCTGTTGTTCCGTGGCAGCGCGAAAAAAGTGGTTGAAACCCACGTCATAAAGTGTCGCAGACGAGGCGAAGCTGGCGATATGCCCGCCCAGTTCGGCACTGTAACGATTGGCGCGGACGACCATGGCCAGCGCGTTCCAGCGTATCAGCGACCGGATACGCCATTCCATGCCGGAGTCGCCCGGCGCACGTTCTTCCCGGGACGGCGGGATGGTATTCAGGTAGGCGGTATTGGCCGAATAGGGCAGGTAGGCGCCCGATTTTCTTGCCTTGGCAATCAACTGTTCCAGCAGGTAGTGCGCTCGCTCTATGCCTTCCTGGGCCAGAACTGAATCCAGCGCTTCAAGCCATTCCTGGGTTTCCTGCGGGTCGACATCGTTTATTTTTTCCGGCATGCGTTCAGCTTGTCCGATGGGTGAGCAAATGCCGCCAGGGATTATACCTGTTACGATGATAAAAGGCTTGGTCCGCGAATAGAAAAAAAAGACCGCCACCGGAGGGGGAGAACCGGTAGCGGCAAAGTTGGGAGCTAGGGCGCTCCCGGGGGATAGAGGGGAGAAAAACCTGTATCAGCACTATTACATGCTATCCACTTGGTTAACAATCCAGCCTCTCTGAGTAGTTCTGTGCCGATTTCAATTCAATACACCAAACCGGTACGGTTGCGGAATACCGGTACTGCGGTTGGCAACCGGAAACCCGAAACGCCTCGCCTGGACGTCTTGAGCCTTATCGCCCAGCGTGGGAACAATCAGCCGGTTGCTCTCATACAGGCGCTGCACGTTGTCTTTCAATTCCTGAAAAATCTGTGTGCGCATGGCGTTGTCCAGGTAGCTATCGAGCTCATCTGCGTGATTCTCGACGCTGGCCAGCACAAGTAAGCCTGCAATCAAAGTGGCGGCAAAGGTTTTGCCGGTTAAGATTTTCACTCTCTTTCTCCTTAAATATGTAAGTTACCTAACTAAATATGGGCGAAAAAATATTTTTAACAGTGTGGAATAAATTCATCACCTACAGCCGACAGACATTGCGACAAAATAAGTCACCTGTTTTATTGAATATCATATCTTTCATATCTTTCTAAGTTAAATAACTAACTAAAATTCTGTTCAAAAAAAATTCGCCGTTTATGCGGCAGCCAGTCCTTCACTCCGTGACGCCGGATCAATGTTTTCTACCCAGTCAGCCACCGCGTTAAATTGCTCTTTCAGTCGCCGGGGGTCCCGCAGGATATTACCCAGCAAAATAACTCCTTCTATACGGGCAACGAATTCAAATCCCAGTTTCTCCGGTTGTTTCATGTCCATGAGAAGAAACTGCTCCGTTGACCAGTCCACCAGGTATTTCATACAACTGTCCGCAGAATCCATGAGTTCGCCAAATTCCTCATCCAGGTCCTGACACAGGCCACTCAATGGGCACCCTGCGTCTGCCAATTCCTTACTGTGACTGCTCATTACCTTGATTAGATTCATCAAGGCCTCTTTTGGTTCCCTCCTTCTGCAACAATTCTTCAACATATTTGATAACGTTTGCTTCCGTTCAGAGATCACCGCTTTGCAGATATCTTCCTTGGTCTTGAAATAATAGTACACGTTACCCAACGGAACCCTGGCCTCTTCAGCTATATGGGCCAGCGTAGTACGACAAAACCCCTGCCTGTGTATCAGGGTGTCTGCAGCACTAATCAAGCGTTCACGTTTATCACTAATCCTGGGCATAAACAGACCTTAGTTAGCTACTTGACTAAGCATTATAGTGATTGAATATGATATGTCAAGTCTTTTTTCTAAAAATTTTCTAAAAATTTTCTAAAAATGTTTTTCTAAAAAAATTAATGAGCCCTGATTTATCCGGGTTTTCTTAATACGGTTTGCTTTGATATTACGTAACTCAGGGCATATAATCGCTTTATGTATATATCAAGAGTACTTCTCGCAGTAATTTTCGTCTTGTCCGGCCTCCCTGCCGTGGCCGAACCTGAGGTGGGGCGGCCCGCCCCCGCATTTTCAATGCCGGATCAATACATGAAGACCCATAGCCTGGAGCAGTATCTCGGCAAGTGGGTGGTAGTGTATTTTTATCCGAAGGATGACACGCCCGGTTGCACCACGGAGGCCTGCAACTTCCGGGATGATATCTTCAAGCTGCGGGCAATGGACGCCGAAGTCCTGGGAGTCAGTCTCGATAGCACCGAAAGCCATGCCCGTTTCGCGGAAAAATACGGCCTGCCGTTTCCGTTATTATCCGATGCGGCAGGTGAAACAGCCGGGCAATACGGTTGCCTCACGGAGTGGAGAGGGATGACAATCGCTGCGCGGCATACTTTCATCATCGACCCCGGCGGCAACATCGCGAAGATCTACCGGGAAGTGGACCCCGACACCCACAGCGCCCAAGTCCTGGCAGACCTGGCATCCCTGCAAGCTGACGAATAAAATACCGTTTCAAGCTTTATTTTATTGCTACACAAGGAATTGTGGCCTGCTCTCAGTCTTCGTTGATTTCACACACAAAAAGTAATACAATTTTGTGCATATTGTATTACGGAGGTAATTATGCGGACTATTTCTGTAAAAATTCCTGTATATCTTGATGAACAGCTTGCCAGGATTTCCGAACAGCGCTGTTTATCGCGGTCAAATATTATACGCGATGCAATCACTGCCTATGTAACTGAACCTGATAAGTCATTTACTGCGCTTGCAAGTGATCTGGCCGGTTCCTTGTCAGGTCCCGAAGATTTATCCACATCGGCTGAGCACCTGGCTGAATATGGCCGATGACCAGAATTATTCTTGACACTGGGCCTATAGTTGCTTTTTTAAACAAGCGGGACAGATATTTCACCTGGGCAAATGAAATATTCAATTTATTGGAACCGCCTGTTTATACCTGTGAATCCGTCATCTCCGAAGCCTGCTTCCTGCTGCGTAATATTGAGGGTGGTTCAATCGCCGTTGCTGAACTTATAGAGCGTAAATTGGTAGTAATAGATTTCGATTTATCCGGGGAAATACAAGCCGTCAAAAAGCTGATGTCGAGATATGCAAACATCCCGATGTCACTGGCAGACGCCTGTTTAATCCGGATGACTGAGATTACAAAAAACTCTCAAATAATCACCCTCGATCAGGATTTCAACATATATCGCCGCTTTGATCGTCAGCAAGTGCCGGTGTTGATGCCATGAAATTTGTTATGGAGATAAAATAAAGAAGCCTTAAGTGGTAAGACTCACAACCTAATCAATGTTAGTTTTTCCAGACGTTGTACCACGTCAAATAACTTTAGGCACATAGATTAATAAAATGGGAAATGTTACCCCATATGATATCTTGAGTATGGATGATCCATTAACCCAGGAAAATGCTGAAATTCTATGTGATTACAAGGAAGAGGACGAGTACGTTGATTACAAATCGCAGTTTAAATCTGGTAGTGAGAAAGACTGGCTTGAGATTACCAAAGACATTATGGCATTCGCCAATACCTATGGGGGGTTTTTAGTTTATGGTGTAGAAGATCAATCAAAAAAAATTATCGGAATTACTGATGAAGAGGCCAAGAAAATTGCTGATACAAATAATATTCAACAAAAAATAAACCGATTTATTGAGCCAAGTATCACCACCATTCGAACAAAAATGTTCAATGTTGATGAACAAACTGTAGCAATAATTTATGTACCTCAATCGAAGGATTTAACACATATTATTTCAAAGGACGGAGAGTTTTCGCATCAAAGTGGCAATAAAAAAGTAATGCTGAGAAAAGGCACATTTTATGTCAGGCATTCAGCGACTAATCATCTTGGAGATAGCGTTGATTTTGAAAAAATGATTGAAAGGAGAATTGATCAATTTCGAGAAGCATTGATGGATAAAGTGGCTAAAGTAGTGCATTCACCAATCGCAAGTGACGTATATATCCTAAATGAGGATACGACGGAATTAGATATAGAGACAAAGCAGGTAAAGATAACAGATTCTCCTGATGCTATACCCGTAAAAGGAATTGGCTTTACGACCGAACCAAAAGGAGTTGATCAAAAAGTCGCAGCTTGGACAGTATTATCTAAGGGTCAATTCAATGTTGAGCTGCCTCGAGAACAAATTTGGTCATGGTATTTTCAAAGGGAAAGAAATGAACCTCAAAATGCTCATAAATTAAGCATTTTCAAATTTTCTCTTAGTTATGGAATTCCATGCTTCTATTGGATTCAAGGCATGAAAGCTCAAATCATCCGGGAAGAACTACTCACTTCGATAAAGAATAGAACATCGAATCGCAATGTCGATTATATGCTTAGGGTTGCTAGTTTTCTAGGTGAGCCCTTTTACAAAAAAGCTCTTCTCGCATTGGGAGAATATGCCAACAAGATTGCTCCTAAGGACGAAAAATATCCTGAATCAGATTTAATGCAAACTCACAAAAAAATTCGCGAAATAAAACAGGTACAATCAAATTGGGATGAAATGAAGTCTAAATTAAATAGCATTGCCCAATTAGGTATTGAAAAACCTGTTATTACTCAGCGATTATGGAAGTCTCAAAATCTCGATTGTTACTTATATGCCCAAACTGATAAATATATTTGAATTTGAAAGTTCAAGCCCGGGTTGATAGTTAGCAATTTTATGCTTGTTGCAGACAAGTAGACAAAAAAGCACCTATATCAAGACATCAGGAATTAAGGATAGATTGATCTTATTAATGAACCAACGACAGGGAGTAACCCCCTTATAAATTACGCCAGCATATGATCAAGTTGTGGTTTGAGACATTTGTTGAGCATAAAGAAAAAATATGAGCAAAACAGTATTTACGAAAGTCGATTATGACTTGGATTCACTAACCAAATATATTGGTCTCGGAGAAATTGGATTACCCGATATTCAACGTCCCTTCGTCTGGAAAAATGTCAAAGTTCGCGATTTGTTTGATTCTATGTATAAGGGTTATCCGGTTGGTTATTTGCTCTTCTGGAAAAATGGTGTTAATCCTGATACGCGGACTATAGGCACCGACAGTAAACAGAAACCACCACGTCTGGTTATAGTGGATGGTCAGCAGAGGCTTACTTCACTTTATGCAGTAGTGAAAAATGTTGCGGTAGTGCGGGATAATTTCGAGACTGAGCATATTCATATTGCTTTCAATCCCGTTGAAGAGAAATTTGAAGTAGCTGACGCGGCTATCAGACGAGATAAAGCGTTCATTCCAGATATTTCGATACTTTGGAGTGAAAAGACTGATTTATTTGAGGTTGTCGATAACTATCTGGATGGACTAACAACAGTTCGTGAAGTTAGTCAGAATGAACTCAAACGCATCCGTAAAGCTATTAGTAATCTGTATGGATTACTAAACTTCCCATTTACCGTTCTCGAATTGGCAGCTGATATAGATGAAGAATCTGTATCGGATGTATTTGTCCGCATTAATAGCAAGGGGACACCCCTGAATCAGGCGGATTTCATTCTCACCCTCATGTCTATGTTCTGGAACGAGGGTCGCGCCAAATTGGAAAGTTTTTGCCGGGACTCACGAAATCCATCTAAAGGAGATGCATCATCTTTTAACCATTATGTAGAACCATCACCAGAGCAACTCTTGCGCGTTGCGGTTGGGTTAGCATTCAAACGTGCTCGATTGAAATATGTTTATTCTATTCTTCGTGGTAAAGATTTGGAGACAGAAAAATTCAGTGAAGAACGGCGAATTCAGCAGTTTGAGTATCTTAAAGATGCACAGGAAAGAACGCTCAATCTTCAATATTGGCATGACTTCATGAGCAGTATTCGCTCAGCTGGCTTCAGAAGCTCGAAGATGATTAGCTCCCAAAATAATATACTGTTCTCATATTTGCTGTATTTAATTGGACGTACTGAATACAAGGTTAGTGAATTCGATCTTCGGCAGGCAATTGCACGCTGGTTCTTTATGTCGAGCGTCACAGGTCGTTTTACTGGTAATGCAGAAACAGTCATGGAATCCGACTTGGCAAGATTACGTGATATCAGTACAGCTGTCGGCTTCGTGCAGATGCTAAATCACGTATGTGATATTACACTTAATGATGACTTCTGGAGTTTCTCCTTACCAAATGATCTGGCAACCTCATCACCACGCAGCCCGTCGTTATTTGCATATCATGCTGCACTGATATTGCTGGATGCCAACGTATTATTTTCCAGAACTAAACCCTCATGATCAGGGCTCTGCACACCCCGATTGCATGTAACTGAGAAACGCCGAGGCCACGGGCAACCCGCCGCCCCGGCGTTGGCTAACGCCCCGTCCTGATGCACACTGGCGGGGTGGGAGCGAGACCGAGGACGCTTTTTTTTGCGGCGCCTTACGAGCCCGTTTCTAAACTGTTCCCGAGCAACGGCATCGTGCCCCGCTTTGTACCCGGCGCTGCCGAGGACGCACAGCAAAATGCGCCGTCTCCCTCACGGGAGACGAGCCAGCTATCCGTTGCTCCCGTTCCCGCCCCTGTTATAACACCACCCATTCGGAGGAAGCGTTATGTCTGATAGTGTACACACTGATACCTTGAACGTCATCCATGCCTGCGCCGCCGGCCTGGATGTGCACAAAATGCAAATCACCGCCAGCGTGCGCCGGGCCCGGCCCGACGCCGAGGCCGAGACCCATACCCGCACGTTCAGCGCCCTGCCCGGCGGGCTGGGCGAGTTGACCCGTTGGTTGCTTGAGCACCAGGTCAGCGCCGCCGTGATGGAGGCCACGGGCGTCTATTGGGAGGTCGTCTTCGAGGCCCTGGAGAGCGCCGGCATCAAGGCGATACTGGTGCATGCCCAGCATGTCAAACAACTCAAGGGCCGCAAGACCGACATCGCCGACAGCGTCTGGCTGGCGCGTATCTGTCAGTTCGGCCTGTGCGCGCCCAGCTTCGTCCCGCCCGCCGACTTCCGCGCCCTGCGCAAGGTGTCACGGCAACGCCACAAGGTCGTGCGCCTGCGCGCCACCCTGCGCACCCGTATCCACCAGACCCTCGATGGCGCCGGTCTCCGGACGCTCGAACGAGGACATCCTGGCCGGACTCTCCGGCCATGTCCGGGCGCGGCTCGACCCACTGTGCGATGCCCTCAGCGCACCCCTGCGCCCACACGCCCGGTTTGTCCTCAAAGACCCACTCGACGCCTTCGAGAACGCCAACGCACGCATCGCCGCCTACGATGCCTTCATCCAACAACAACTCACCCCCTACCAGCGCCCACTCGACCTGTTGATGACCCTGCCCGGCATCGACCACACCGCCGCCCGCGCCATCCTCATCGAACTCGGCCCCGATATCACCGTCTTCCCCTCATCCCGCCACTGCGCGGCCTGGGCCGGTCTGTGCCCCGGCAACAACGAGAGCGCCGGTAAACGCCGCCACGGCAGAACCCGCAAGGGCAACCCCTTCCTGCGCACCCTGCTCATCGAGTGCGCACACGGCGCCGTACGCACCCGACACGCCCAGTTCCAGGGCTACCATAAAGCCCTCACCGTGCGCCGCGGCTACAAACGCGCCACCGTCGCCACCGCACACAAACTGCTGCGTATCCTCTACCGCCTGCTCGCCACCGGTCAGCCCTACTGCGACCCGCACACCGACTACGAGGCGCTGATGGTCCAGCGCAACGCACCGCGCTGGATCAAAATGCTGGAAAAATACGGCTACGACACCGTCAACCGGTCAACGACCATGACAGCCGCCGCCTGACCCATACCCGGGTGGGGACCGCCACCCGGTACACCACGCCAGCGCGGCCACTCCCCCCGGCCACAGGTCATAGCGCGGGGCCTCCTGTCAGGCCAGAGCGGGCCACGCCGTAGCGCCAGCTTCCTTAACGGTCTCACCCTGTGTAGACCAACCCCGTCCGCACGCCCTGAAGCCGGAATGGTATAATTAAGTTACATAGCAAAATATCGGAGTTACTTGATCCTGCAATACAATCAAACCGCTCATTAGTAGAACGTCATCATCTATTCCCGAAAGGGTTTCTGAGTAAATTGGGTATTACATCTATCCGAGAAACTAACCAGATCGCAAACTATGCATTAGTTGAGTGGGGAGATAATTCTCAAATCTCGGACAGCCCCCCCGCTGATTACCTCCCCGAAATGAAAAAACGTTATGGCCAAAGTGAACTTGACCGTATGTATCAGTATCATGCTCTCCCCGATAATTGGGAACAGTTAGAATATCGCGAGTTTTTGGAAAGAAGACGTGAGTTAATTGCTCAGGTTATAAAAGAGGGCTATTCAATTTTGACTACTTCTGAGATTGAGGTAGCTGCAGGTTCTTCTGATTTTATATTATCTCAAGTAGTGATTAGTGGAGAGTCTGAGGCTGTAGAATTCAAATCTACTCTCCGAACAAATCTTCATACTTCATGCAAAGACCCACGTATGGAGTTAGCAGTTCTCAAGACATTGGCGGGCTTTCTAAATACTAATGGAGGCACATTGATAATAGGTATTTCCGATGATGGTAGTCCGGTCGGCATTGAAGCTGATGGATTTCTTAATGAAGATAAAATGAATTTGCATTTAATAAATATCGTTAAAAGTCGTATGGGAGTACCAGCCTTGACAGGCGTCCATGCCCATTTTGATGATCATGAAGGTTGTCGCGTTATGGTTGTAAGATGTAGTAAGGCTTCATCACCTATTTTCGTTAATGATGCTAAAACAGAAAAGTTTTATATTCGTATCGGCCCGTCTACAAACGAACTAAGTCCTAGTCAGACACAGGAATTCATTAAGGAAAGATTTATTGGTTAATTTAAATAAGGTAGTTCATTGAGAAGTGTGATATTCGAAAAATATAAAGAAATTCTACTCAATCATCATTAGGTATAGTCCTTGAACTATCTAGAATACTCCCCCTCACCCGGCAGGACTGTCCTTCAAACAATGCGACGAGCTTGTCGTCCTGGTCGGTGACCGTGACCTGGTAGCGGCCGTAGCGGCCGTCCTGGGACTCGTGTTCGGCGGTTGCCGTCAGTTGGTCGCCCGCTTTCCCGGGCCGTTTGTATTCGATACCGCACTTTTGCGCCAGGTTTGCGTCGTTGCGGGTGTTGCAGGCGCAGGCAAAAGCCGTATCGGCCAGGGTGAAGATGAAACCCCCGTGGCAGATGCCGTGGCCGTTCAGCATTTCGGTCTTTACCGGCATTTTGAGACGGGCGAATCCCTCCCGTACCTCATCGATGGTAATCCCGATGTTTTGCGAGGCGACGTCCTTGCCGTACATGGCATCGACGCAGGCGCGCGCCAGTTCATCGCCGGCCAGTTCAGTCATCCCGGCGTTCCACCAGGGTCATGACGTCGTACAAGGCTACGGTATTGTCATCCTGGTTGATAATCTCCACCGCCCACCTGACTACCCCCGTAGCCCGGGGATCGTCGGGACGTTTGTCTTTCCTGATCTTCTGTTTGACCACGATTTTTGTCCGGATCGTATCGCCGATACCCACAGGTTCGATAAAACGCAGGTTTTCCAAGCCGTAGTTGGCCAGGACCGGTCCGGGCGCCGGGTCCACGAACATGCCGGCGGCCGCGGAGATCAGGAAATACCCGTGGGCCACGCGTTTGCCGAACAGGGAATCCGCCGCGGCAAGTTCATCGAAATGGGCATAGAAAAAATCACCGGTCAGGCAACCGAAATTGACGATATCCGCCTCGGTGACGGTGCGCCGGTAGCTCTCGTGGGTTTCACCGATCTGCAGTTCTTCAAAGTATTTACGGAACGGGTGTACCCTGTCCGTTATCGGTGTCGCACCCTGGTGATATTCACCGGTCAGGCCCATCAGCGTCGTCGGTGAGCCCTGGATAGCAGTGCGTTGCATATAGTGTTTGATAGCTCTCTCACCGCCCAGTTCTTCACCACCGCCGGCCCGGCCCGGCCCGCCGTGAACCAGCGCCGGCAGAGGTGACCCATGACCGGTTGACTCTGCGGCGCAATCCCGGTTGATGACCAGCAGACGGCCGTGCCAGGCTGCCGTATTGAGGACCAGTTGCCGCGCTTCCGCATCATTGGCGGTAAATACCGAGCCCACCAGGCTGCCCCTGCCTTTTTTTGCCAGTTCGATAGCCTCGTCCAGATCCCGGTAAGGCATGACCGTACAGACCGGCCCGAATGCCTCGACGTCATGGGGTTCACCAACCGTCAGGGGCTGTACGCAATACAGCAGGGTAGTGGGGAAGAACGCCCCCTTGTCCTTGTCTCCGCCGCGGATTTCGAACTCCCTGGCGCCGCCGTAGAGGATTTCACAGGCACCGACCAACCGGTTCACGTTATCCCAGACGTCCTCCATCTGGGCGCGGCCCACCAGCGGCCCCATCTTGACACCATCCACCGAGGGGTCTCCCAGCGGGAGCCTGTCCAGTCTTTGTCCAAGGGCTGTTGCAACCGCTTCAACCCTGTCCGCGGGCACGATAGCCCGCCTGATAGCCGTACATTTCTGGCCTGCTTTCACCGTCATCTCGCGCGCCACTTCCTTAATGAACAGGTCAAACTCAGCAGAACCCGGTTCAACCGTCTCTCCCAGCAATGACAGGTTCAGAGAATCAGCCTCCATGTTGAACGGGATGGACTTGGCAATCACGTTGGGGTGGGATTTCAATTTCCTTCCGGTGCTCGCGGACCCGGTAAAGGTGACGACGTCCTGTTCCATCAGGTGCTCGAACAGGTCTCCGGTACTGCCGCAGAGCAACTGGAATGCCCCTTCCGGCAGGAGTCCCGATTGCACGATAACCCGGGCCATCTTCTCGGTCAGGTAGGATGAAACGGTGGCCGGTTTAACCACTACCGGCATCCCCGCGCACAGGCTGGGCGCGATCTTCTCCAGCATGCCCCAGCAGGGAAAATTAAAGGCATTGATGTGGACGGCCACACCCTCCCTGGGTACCAGTATATGGCGGCCGGTAAACGTCCCTTCTTTCGACAGGCGCTCCTGCCCGCCTTCCACCAGGAACGTCTCATTGGGAAATTCACGCCGGACCAGGCTGCTGTAACTGAACAGCGTGCCGATACCGCCTTCTATATCGATCCAGCTGTCCGCCCGGGTTGCGCCGGTCCAGGCTGATACCTGGTAAAACTCGTCCTTGTGTTCCAGCAGGTGTTGCGCCAGTGCTTTCAGGCGCAGGGCACGCTCGTGCAACGTCATCCTGCGCAACGCAGGGCCGCCGACTTCCCTGGCATGGCGCAGCACTTCCCCGAATTCCATCCCGTCACTGGAGACGCTGCCGATGAAGTCACCATTAACTGCATTGACGACCTCAACGCCGTTTCCCAGACCGCTGTACCACTCTCCCATTACATAACTTTCTATATTCATATAAATTCCTCAATGATCAATTCTCCGAGGTCAGAGTAAAAACCCATCGGAACATACAGTATTATCATAGTTCTCATGGATTTTTACTCTGACCCCATCTATCTGACCGGAGTTAGCGGGAGTGGCTGAATAAACATGTGATCTCTTACACGCACCGATCAAACCATGATATGATACAGAAAAATAATGATATAAGATATTTCTGTAACAATTTAATTAATCCCGAGAGGTAGGCAGTATGGCAGAACCCGGAGCATTTGACACCCTGGAACATATCGAAAAAACCGGCAGGGATGAATTGCAGGATTTACAACTGAGGCGTCTTAAATGGAGCCTTGAACACGCTTACACCAATGTCGGGTGTTACAGGAAGAAATTTGATGAAGCCGGCGTCCACCCAACGGACCTGAAGGAATTGAGTGACCTCTCCCGCTTCCCGCTGACGGACAAGCATGATTTCCGGGATAACTATCCGTTCGGCATGTTTGCCGTCCCCATGGATCAGGTAGTGCGCATACACGCATCCAGCGGTACCACGGGCAAGCCTGTGGTGGTGGGTTATACCAGGAATGACATCGACACCTGGAGTGGGGTAGTGGCCCGGTCTATCAGGGCAGCCGGCGGCTCCCACAGGGACAAAATCCATGTGGCTTACGGTTATGGCCTGTTCACCGGCGGTCTTGGCGCGCATTACGGTGGCGAATTGATGGGGTGTACCGTGATACCCATGTCCGGGGGACAAACGGAAAAACAGGCCTTGCTTATCCAGGACTTTGACCCGGATATCATCATGGTGACGCCGTCGTATATGCTGAGTATCGCCGATGAACTGGAACGGCAAGGCGTGGACTGCCGCAAACTGAAATTGCGGGTGGGGATATTCGGCGCCGAACCCTGGACGGATTCCATGCGCGCCAACCTGGAACAAAGGCTGGCTATTGACGCGGTGGATATATACGGGCTATCCGAAGTGATGGGTCCCGGCGTCGCCCAGGAGTGTGTGGAGACAAAGGACGGACCGACCATCTGGGAGGATCATTTTTACCCGGAAATCATCGATCCGCAGACGGGAGAGGTATTGCCGGATGGGGAAGAGGGTGAACTGGTGTTTACCAGCCTCACCAAGGAAGCCCTGCCCGTGATTCGGTACAGGACCCGTGATTTGACCAGGCTGTTGCCGGGAACGGCCCGTACCATGCGCCGCATGGAAAAGATAACAGGGCGCAGCGACGACATGCTGATCATCCGCGGCGTAAACGTGTTCCCCACCCAGGTGGAAGAGCAGATACTCAAGGTCGCCGGCCTGGCGCCCCACTACCAGATCGAGATAACCCGCAGCGAAAATCTGGATGAAATGACGATCAACGTGGAATTATCCCCCGGCGCCGATGCTGTGGCAAAACAGCCGGCCGCCGCCGAACTCAAGAAACATATCAAGGACCTCATCGGCGTTTCAACAACGGTCAACGTGCTTGATGAAGGCGGTGTAGCCCGCTCGGAAGGGAAGGCCAAACGCGTGATTGACAGACGTAATATATAATTTTTTAACGCGTTTATCCCCTTAGGGTACGGTAATCACTCGGATAGTTCACATACTTTCTCGTTCACACGAAGGTATTCGTCAATGAATATGTCGGTCAGCTGACCGACATATTGCAAAATGAATCCTGAATCACTTGCGTGAGTTCCAGCGACTCTCTCATTCCATCCGGTAGCATCACCCTTAAAGTTAGTAGATTGACCGATTTCTGAAGACTGTCCAACTATTTGTGGCTTGAAAAATTTCTGCTTGAACTCAAATGAAATACTGAATGCCATCTTGTACGCGTTAGTATTTACATAAAGGTAAGGGTCTGCATTCGCATCATAGATTCTTGCACCGCGCAGGCGGCTCCGCACTGTCGTTTCTACAGTCTCTCTGGTGAGACCGATTGCTTTTGCACTCTCACTTAGATATTCAACCAATAGAGATACTTTTCCACCACAGGGCTACCCAAGATCGAACATATCGTGCCTACTAACATCTTCCTGTGCTGCCACAGCAGGTATAGCAATGAACGCTGCAAGTAAAATTATGCACCTATGCATTTCACCAGTTTATCAAATTGTCATTCCTAACCCCAAATACTGTCCCTCTGCATATTCCACAAGGCGTGATTGGCAGCCTCAAGTATTTCCGCAGAAATTGACTTACAACTAGTTTTACCCTTATTATGGCTCTCACTTAATATGTGCGTTTAAGCTGGGGATGACAATATGAATATTACGCTGAGTATTGATGAGGACATTATGAAGAAAGTGCGCAAGATAGCCATCGACAAGAATACGACGTTGACGGCTATGGTGCGAGACTACCTGACTGCTGTCGCCGACAACGATACCGGCGTCAAACAGGAGCGTGTTGCTGCGCTTAGGGAATCAATCCGGCGGCATAGCCGCGATCTCGGCCCGCGCACGTGGACCCGGGATGACCTCTATGAAGACCGACTTGGCCGCCATAACCGATAAGGTATTTTTCGATACCAATATTCTCGTCTATGCATACGACCGGCGAGACCCGGATAAACAGGAACGGGCTTTCGATCTGCTTGCTGACGCCATCACCAACGAGAAAGGTGTCGTGTCCGCACAGGTTCTGGGCGAATTTTACAACGCAACGACCCGGCATACTTCCAACCTGCTCCCGGAAGAAGTCGTCAGGGAAGCAATATCCCTGTTTGCGACCCTGCCGGTCATAGACATTGACCTCACACTGGTGCAACGGGCTGTTGGTACCTGTAGCCGCTACCGGATATCCTACTGGGACTCTTTGATCATAGCTGCCGCAGAAAAGGCGGGCTGCACACAGATTTTCTCGGAGGATTTCAACACAAGCCAGACCTATCACGACATCATGGTCGTCAATCCCTTTCAGGGCTGACGCCGGATTAGAAAATTACAGAATTGAAACGGTAATCGTGGAGCACACAATTGAATAGAGAAATTAGTGTTAATTTAGCGGACTTAACAGGTTGGAATAAGGAATTTAACGGCCCGTTGGCCTGTGTTTACGGGAGATTTGAGATAGGTGCTGTCCTTTCCGCCGAGTAGTGCCACCAGTAATCGACAGATCAGGTTTCTCATTTCCTGTGTAAGGTTTTCACCGATATCCATATTCACCACTAACCCAAGCGGTTCATCGAAGAACAAGGCTTCATGTAGCGCATCATTCCGAAGGGTGGATACTGTTGTACCTGTAGTGTCCTTGATATTCTGTGCCCAAGATGGTGTATCGACGCCGAGTTCGTTACACAGCCACCCAATTCGTTCGCCGTGTGGGAGGTACCCATTCTGGCATCGTAAAGCCTTTGTTAAGGCGTAGCAGGCATCAGCGGATGTATACTGCTCATATAGAGCGACAAACGTAACTTGTGACAGTACAGTACTCGTTTCCTGGCGTATCCAGCTTTAGCCTCGAGAAGGATCTCGTCCTATTTCCCACACTCCTTTTTCTCGAAAAGCAGGAATGCTTTGGCGACGGGCGGCGTTAGTGACGGCTGGTCCTGAGAGTCCGTTCTGTTTGATATGGTCCGACAGCCTGGTGATGACCTGTCCTTTCAAATAGCTCAGTCTCTTGTGCAGGGCCTCCATGAGAGCCAGCGACAGGATGCCTTCCATTGTCTTTGTTTTTTTGCCGTCGTTGTAGTCTCTGAATGCTTGATAGTACCGCTCTTTTTCCGAGTTTCTGATTATAACGCGGGGCAGGCCGGACTGCAGGAATTGAAAATTCATAATGACGCGGCCTAAACGGCCATTACCGTCACAAAAGGGATGGATAGTCTCAAAATCCAGGTGAAACCGGGCAACCCTGTCCAGGAAATATGAACTCAGGTCGCTGGAATACGTGACGAGGAGGTCATCCATCATC
Organism: Gammaproteobacteria bacterium; assembly: GCA_965116495.1. Lineage (GTDB taxonomy): Bacteria > Pseudomonadota > Gammaproteobacteria > Eutrophobiales > Eutrophobiaceae > JAAXHV01. Next base: position 4,117,169 of record OZ220696.1, read on the forward strand.
TGTTCCACGCGCTCGGGCGCCGGTGCGATATGAGTTCCTACCCGTACATACTCTCCCTGCCTGCGAAAGCGGCCTGAAATATTGTCATCAATGCCGCCGATAAGCATCTGGTGTAATCGCAGGATCAGGTCTTTGTCCAATTCACTGTCTTTAACCCTTGTACGCTTGTATTCAATGACGCGGGCAAGGTTTTTTGCCTCGAAGACTTCCCTGACAGATACGTTTCGGGACAATGCCTGTTCCAGCAGGATCTTCTCTGTTTCTTTCAGGGTGAGGGTTGAGTTCTCAATTGCATTGGAGTTATACACATTCTCGGGTACTTCCACTTCGTCGATCATCGACAGCAGCGCTTCCTTGCCCTTGCGCAATGTGTCATATTCTCGTTTCAGGGCTTGAATACGGTCTTTTGTCGGTTGTGTAGTTGCCATGTCCTCATTATAGAATATTCACTATATTTAACCTGTTTAAAGTGAATATAGCATGAAATAGAGGCATATTCACTTCTAATTTAGGATAAAAAGTGAATATGTAAGAACTACTAAGACTTCACGAAGTCTTCTTGAAGCAAGTCGTCAATATTGGCGCCGGTGCGGCGTGCAGTTACAATGTTGGACAATATATCGGGGTTTTCTACCCATAGGGAATATTCATACAAAGTCAAGCCGAGGAAATCGTGAATTGACTTGTCGCTGTTGCATTGGTGCCACCGCTCGATATAGGTATCAATATCGGTAAGTCTGGCGGTCCCGGAAAGGCGCTCTTGAATGAAATCAGACACGGATTTTCCTGCCTTTGACGGCGCTTTTTATCAAGCCGGGTTTGGTTTATTTTGAACGCTTGTGATTCAGGGCTTGATAACTGATTATAATCAATCCCGCAATGAATACACTAAAGGTAAAAATAAACAGGTATTCCACTTATAATTCCTCCAGTCGATCAAGGCACGCAAACACACGCTGGTTGATAAACACTAAAATGACGGTCAAAACTATAACGGACACTGAGCAAAGCAGCAGAATTGATTGCTTTGCTGTTTCAAAGCTCTGAACGAACCAAGCCAGTAAAGAAAGGTCAGTTACCGTAAATATAGCGAAAATAACCTTATACCAGCCAATTTCCTGTTCAATCCGTTTTTCCTCAGACATGCCAGTAATTATAACACAGACCAGGAAAAACGGGGTCAGGTGGTATCAGTTTCTGATACATCCTGTGCATCCATGTTAAATTGATACGAGCAAACATAAAAAATCAGCATAGAGTACAAATATGGAAAAGTTTGAAATAGCAGCCCAAGTCTGGTCCATGCTGACGGAGGCTGCCAAGAACAGAAAAGTGTTGTATTACAGTGATATCGATAGCAGTAATCCTCAAATGGTCGGGAAACTGTACCTGGAACCTGTACAGTCATACTGTCTACTCGAAGACCTGCCAGCTTTAACCGTTCTGGTTGTGGGACGGGCTACCGGTGTGCCAGGCACAGGATTTATTGCTGTTGAGCGTGAACAAATCCCAAGTGAAACACAAAAATGTTTTAATTTCGACTGGGCTGAAGTAAAACAACCAACTCCCGAAAAATTAATGGTCGCTGTAGAAAATTACCTTCTTGTGGTAAACCTGAGGCAAGGCAAAATTTAGGGATTAGATACGAAATTCCATTGTGTCGTATCATAAATCTTTCCAACTGTTTCACTCGCCAAAACATATACCATTTCCATTGGTAACCCATATTCATCTCTTATCAGTTGTGCAGGCAAGTTGTAAAGCGCAGATGCATCTGCGGAGGCTGTGACAGAAGCTACCATTGCATCAAGAATGTCGTCACGACCGACATCTTTGCGCTGAAAACATTCGAGTATCTTATTAAACTCCTGGCGGACGGAAGGACGGATGCGCTCTAAGACGGCAAGTCGTTCTTCTATTCCTGCCTGTTTACTTTTCTTGAACTTCATGGCATTCCTTTCGTTGAGAGCCCAGAAGCATATCTCGGGGTGAATTTCTCGAATGAGGTGGCGAGCTTTTTTATCACTTCTCATTAAATCATCAATTTCTCTAATTTTCGGCATGATCCCGAATGTTTGTTGAGACAGTCGCTTACCAGTTTTTTCCTGATTTTTTTTACAAGCTTCAACATACGTTTCAGCACTAAGTGCGTAGCGCGCCGGAGCTCGAAACACACTGCTCCCTCGTGGTTTGCCAAGTTGCTTTCGAGCTTCTTTATCACACAAGCGTTCATCTGGACTGTCTGATAGTCCAATTGGAATATCGACGAAAATTCGGTCTGAATAGTCTGATTTTTTAACTAATTCGCTAACTGTCGAGACTAAGCCCCAATCAATTTTTCCATCCGGTTTCAGAGCGGTGAAGAACCAGACTTTATGGCAACCATCAACGCCGTAGGCTGTAATTGGGTGTGAATTAATTTGCTCTTGTATATTTTTCACGAGGTCAAGTCAGATAATTAAGACGACACTTAGAAACTTTACATCTCGGATATCCTGACTCCGGACTTGACATTCACTGGTTGAATGGATGATTTTGAGATAGATTTAAAGGAACCTCTATTAATTCGGTGCAATGATATAATACGGGTTACTGATTTCAACCCACACTTTCCTGTTTGATGGTGCTGCCATGAAGAACACCCAAGACCTGTCCGGTTCCTTTTTTGACTTACAAGATGCCCGTTTGACGAAGCTGAAGGACCCGCTGGTGCAGTTGGGCGAGGTGGTGGACTGGGAGGCATTCCATCCGTTGCTGGTGCGTATCCGGCCCACCGGGCGCAAGAGCAATGCGGGGGCGCCGCGCCGGGATGAGGCGCTGATGTTCAAGGGGCTGGTGATTCAGCATTTATACGGGTTGAGTGATGAGCAGTTGGAGTACCAGATAGAGGATCGGCGCAGTTTCCAGCGGTTTCTGTATTGTGTCCTTAGAATTATGCTAACCACCCCCATGCGACGTGTGCGGCAAACCCACACGCTGGGTGTGTCTTGACTGCTATTAAGGCGATGAAGAAGTCGAGCGAAGCTTTGCCTGCGAAGAGCACGCTGGTGCCCATGAAGAACACGACGAGCACGGTGGTCTGATGGGTTTCTTCAAATCCCCGCGCTCAGGTGTTTGTGGCTACGACGGTCCGGCTACGCCACCTTGTTGTAGGGTTGGCGGCACAGCCAGTGAGGATTATGACAACAAGGAAAACGACCAATTTACGCATTGTGAAGATATGGTATCTGAGTGCGTACTAACGTGAGGTTATCCCAGCGGAACAACGTGCGGTTGACCAAATTAGTATCCATGCTGTAATGGTAAGGTCAGATATCAAGTATCGTAACGTACTGCGATTATGAATTTTTTAGAAACCGCCCGCGATGGTGGGATCAGTTTCGATGATCATTGCGTCGCGGGAGGTGTCACATTTCTCACAGCGTCTGGTTTTATTGGGTCTGCCCTCGCTATAGGGTAGACCTGCTCCACAGTCTATGCACCGCCATTCGTCTGTCCTCGTAATGACTTCTCCTGATCGACAGGTACCATACTCCCGCCTTTTTCGTTTGATGCGCACATCATCAGGGCTTCCCCGCCATTTGTTCATTTACAATACCTCGGGAATAACAACAGACATGGCCGCCGCCTGTACAGAAGAAGCAACAGGCATGTATTTAAGGCACAACAAATATTTTGTGCTTGATCTATTCCTGCTCCAGCATTTATTCATTGACGCGATTTTTCGGACCACATTTTAGAGTAATTTTACTCAATGATCAAAACCAACCAGCAGGACCTGTTCACTGTTCACGCAAAAATTCAGGCGCAAAATCGGTGCCATTACTCCATGAGAGAGTATGGCCCGAACAGTATCCTTCACTCTGACGCTGCTATCAGATGAATTGCTGTCAATGAAAAAGAAAAAACCAATAAAGAATTTAGCATTTCAGTTGCAAAAAGCCCCGATGCACTATAGACGTGATGGAGTAGAGGTTTATTTATGTGCGGTCCGTAAGATGTTTGTACACGTTACTGAAGAAGAGAGGGTGCGACAAGAGTTCATTGTTTTTTTGCGGGAAGAAGTTGGTGTTCCGGAAAAAATGTTACGAGTCGAACAGGCAATGTCACATTACAAAAGGGGAGCCAGGGGACGCGCAGATATCGTAGGCCATGCCACACCGGAAAACCCCCTTTTTATAGTAGAGTGCAAAAAGCCTGAAACGCCATTGACACAGGATGTCTTTGAACAGGCAGAGACCTATGCAGATTGTTCCGGCAGTGGGATGGTACTTACTACTAATGGCAGCGATACTGAAGTAACAGTGCTAGAAAATGGGAAATGGCATAGCGCAAAAGGAATCTTGACTTACAAAGAAATGATGAAGATCGGAGACTATGATTACAGGAAATCTGAGAAAAAACCATGGAAGCGCCCTGCATACAAGAACACATCCAGGGCGATAAAAACCGGGAGATTTGATTTTGGGACTGGTAAAAAAGGTCATCGTGACTATGGTTGCTTTGGCGTTGACAGTCCCACAGAAAATTTGCTTTTTTTCGCTAATCTGGCGGGCCTGTTACTGGACGAGAATGAATCTCCAAAACTGCCGATCAGAAACAAAAATATTACTATCAGAGAAGATTTAAAATTACGTTATCGCAGTTTTGGAAATGCCGCTGGTGGGGGGTATACGAGTCATTATCGTAGTTTTATCGTTAAGGATAAGGAGGGCGATGCTCAGATTATAAGCTTATCAATTACAGGGACAATGTCGCGCAAAGGTCACCCAAAACTTGGAAATCGAAGGGGGAATACACAGTTGAATCTTGCAATTGACGATTATGAAAAACGACCCCATCACTCTTTGCAACTGGATATGGATAAATTCGTCGAACGAAGCCGGCAACAGGCATTGATTTGGCATGATGGGACAATGACAGTTGGAAATAAAGGTAGTGTAAAGCGAAATCTTGTCCTTGAATATGTTAGAGCAGAGTTGCCGCATCTACTGCGAGGCGATAAGATCTTACTTGGGAAGTTACCCAATGATCGTAACATTGGCTGGCAGGATGCCAGACGGTTTTTGATCAACTGTATTGAATATGCTCTCGTGCGTGACGAATATAGAGGAATTTATAGCAGTAAAGCCTGAATCTAAAGAAAAATTGTCGTACGCCCTTGAGCGCGCAGTAACACAAGGTTGATGCCGTCAACGTAAACTCTGGTTCGCATAGTCTCTCAGAATTGGACGGTAACCGAGAAGACAGGCATGGAGCAACTGGATCATTCAACGGGAGCGCAGACAACAAGCTTTAACGGGGGACTGTAAATATTTCCGTGGTGCGACACGAAGTCGCTTTTATGATTGTTTCATCCAATCAAGGAGGTAATGGATAAGAAACCCGTTGTCCCATCAATGGTTCCCTACCCGGCTGTGCGATGGCAGTGATGCTGTGGTGCAAAGCGTCGGGGACAATGTAGTCGAGGATTTCCGAGGTGAAAACCGCGAGGCAATCACCGAATCTGCCAGCCTCAGGGCGGTAACGGCGCTAGGGACGGTGGTATGGTCAGCATATGCGAATCTCCATAAGCATCGTAATTTTTGAGGAGCTAAAGAGGCTGATAAGCTCCGACCAAAACGGTAAGTGACCAGGCATACCCCCTCACAGATAGGGTATCGTGGGCGATGCGTCACCGGTGTAAGGGAGAGACCTAACCCGCCATCTGTCATAGAAGTGGAACGTGGAAACCCTGTACGGTTCCGTAAGGTAAGTCGCCCGCGAGGGAGTCTGATGACTGTGCAGACCCAGGATGTCGGAAGAAGCGAATGGCCGGCTGTAACGGTCGGCATACGGGTTTTAATGTTACCCGCCCCGAAAGGGGAGCCTACGTCCGACGGGTCCTTAATGGCAAGAGCGTTTGAGGAATCGGTAGAATGAGGAAAGGCAAATGACGCCTTCGGGCGGTGCATCCTCAGCGACAACTCTCTGGAATTCCATAGACTGGAAAGCCGCGGAGAGTTGCGTGCGCCGACTTCAGATCCGTATTGCCAAGGCAGTCCGGGAAAGACGCTGGGGTAAGGTAAAAGCCCTGCAACGGCTCCTCTCCCACAGTCACTCAGCCAAGCTCTTGGCGGTAAGACGAGTGACACAAAATCGTGGTCGAAACACCCCGGGTGTGGACGGCACGGTCTGGCAGCTACCGAACCAGAAATGGTTGGCTGCGTTGGCCCTGACCAGTCGAGGTTATCGGGCTTCACCCCTGAGGCGTATCTACATTCCCAAGAAGAACGGGAGGAAGCGTCCTCTTGGGCTCCCTGTCATGCATGACCGAGCCATGCAGGCACTCTATCTCATGGCACTGGAACCGGTGGCAGAAACTCAGGCCGATATCCATTCTTATGGATTCAGGCCGGGGCGATCCACCGCCGACGCTGTGGAACGGTGCTTTACAGTGCTTTGTCAGAGATCATGCGCCCAGTGGATTCTGGAGGGGGACATTAACCCAAGTTTACCAAGATTCACTGGCATTTAGTTGGATGTTGCTATTTTCTGCCGGGTTCGTCATCGTAACGCATTGATTTTTGGTGAGTGACGGGTTGTCTGGCCATTGTAGTGCCATAATATGAATATTTATATTGACATCGGTGTGGTAGAGCGGTATCCTCTCCCCCTATGTTCATCCGCCGTACCCTCACCCGCCGTACCGACGGCCAGGCCTATTACTCCCACCGCCTGGTGCACAGTGAGCGCGCGGGCACCAAGGTGCGCCAACGCACCCTGCTGAACCTCGGCAGCGAGTTTGCTATCGATAAACAACACTGGCCGACCCTGTGCCAACGTATTGAGGCGTTGCGCCAGGGCCAGACGTCGCTGCTGGCGAGCCTGCCCGCCGGCGTGGAGAGTGCGGCACAACAGATTAGCGCCCAACTGCTGGCCCGGTCTCGACCGGACGAGACGGGAACGGCGCCGGCGTGGATGGCAGTCGATCTGGACTCGCTGGCCTTGACCCGCCCGCGCAGCGTGGGCGTGGAGCAGGTGGGGTTGTGGGCCCTGGCACAGGTGGGGCTGGACGAGTTACTCGCGGCACAGGGCGTCAATGCATCCCTGCGCGCCGCCACCATCGGCTCCATCGTGGGCCGGCTGGCGTGCCCGGCCTCGGAGCGGGCCACCCATGCCTGGTTATGCGAGCGCAGTGCCCTGGGCGAGTTGCTGGACGTGAACTTCGAACGCATGGGCGCCATGCAGTTGTACCGGGCTTCCGATGCGCTGCTCAAACACCGTGCGGTCATTGAGACACACCTGTTCGCGCAGGCCATGGACTTGTTTGACCTGGCGCCGACGGTCACCCTGTATGACCTGACCAACACCTACTACGAGGGCGAGGCCCACGGGCAGCCGCTGGCGCAGCGCGGCCATTCGAAAGAGAAACGCAGCGACTGCAAGCTGCTCACCCTGGGGCTGGTGCTCGATGCGAGCGGCTTCGTGCGCCGTTCACGGGTGTTTGCCGGCAACGTGCGCGAGGAGACCACCCTGGCCGGGATGCTGGAGGCGCTCAAGACCCCGCCGGGGGCCTTGGTCATTCTCGACCGGGGCATCGCCACCGAGGCGCAGGTCACCTGGCTCAAGGATAACGACTACCGTTACATCGTGGTGAGCCGGGAACAACAGCGCCGGTTCGACGTGGACGCCGCCCTGGCCCATCGTACCCGTGGGGGCGAGACGGTCCAACTGGAGCAGGTGGCCGATGCCAAGGCCGGTGAGGTGCGCCTGTACTGTTACTCGGCGGCGCGGGCCGAGAAAGAGCGCGCCATCGCCGAACGCTTCATGGCGCGCTTTGAGCAGGGCCTCAGCGCGCTGCACGAGGGCCTGTCCCGGCCGCGTACGCGCAAGCAGCCAGGCTACGTCCGGGAACGTATCGGACGCTTGAAAGCCCGCAGCCACGGCATCGGCCAGCACTATACCATCGAGGTCGACACCGATGCCAAGGGCCAACGGGCCGTGGCCGTACGCTGGCAGCGCCAGCCGGTCACCGGCTCGATGCTCACCCACCCCGGCATCTATTGCCTGCGCAGCAACCTCACCGACTGGGATGAGGCGCGGCTGTGGCAGACCTACACCCTGCTCACCGACATCGAAGCAGTGTTCCGCGCCTTGAAATCCGAGCTGGGATTGCGCCCCATCTATCACCGCACGCCCCGACGCGCCGAGGGCCACCTGTTCATCACCGTCATCGCCTACCAACTGGTCCAGGTGGTCCGCCGTCGTCTGGCCGCGCACGGCGATGAATCCTGCCGCAACGCAAGTTGGACCACGCTGCGGCGCATCCTCGGCGCCCGTCAGCGGGTGACCGCCACGGTCCGGCGCAAAGACGGACGTACCGTGCACGTGCGCAAGGCCACCCGTCCGGAACCGCCGCAACAGGCCATCCTGGACGCCTTGGGAATTCGTGGACCACCCGGCGGTACGCAGAAAGAGATCGTCTGAGTACAGCGTCCGCAACATGGCGCGAATGTAGTGCCATAAGCGGAATTATGTCAATCTAACCCATTGACATATAACGATTTATTTTTTAGATTGGTAAACTTGGGTTAAGGGTTGCTTTGATAATATCGACCATGGCTGGCTGTATGAGCACATTCCGATGGATCGGAAGGTATTGCGGCAGTGGCTGGCCTCGGGCTATCTCGAAGGTAAGACACCCTTCCCCACCCTGGCAGGAACACCACAGGGCGGCGTTATCTCATCGTGTCTGGCAAATATGGTTCTCGATGGACTGGAAGATGTGGTAGCACGCATTACCAAGCCGTCGGACAAGGTCCATGTTATCAGATATGCGGATGATTTTGTGGTCACAGGGGCTTCGCAAGAAGTACTTGAGCACCGTATTAAGCCTGCCATTGAAGAATTTCTGCTAGGAAGAGGCCTACGCCTATCGGAAGAGAAAACGCTGATAACCTCAGTTCACGAAGGCTTTGATTTTCTGGGTTTCAACGTCCGCAAATATGGGCGTAAGTTGTTGATCAAGCCCAGCAAGAGCAGTATCAAGTCTTTTCTGGACGGAATTCGTGAGGAGATAAAGCGCAGTGTTGGCGTACCTACGATTGGGTTGATCCGTCGGCTCAATCAGAACATACGTGGTTGGGTGAATTACTACCGCCATGTAGTCGCCAAACAAGCCTTCGGATTTGTGGATAACGTGATATTTTGGGCAGTATGGAAATGGAGTCGTCGGCGTCACCCCAACAAATCAGCGAATTGGAGGTACAGGAAGTACTTTGCTGGTCACGGGAAGCGCAAATGGAACCTCCATGCGCCCTTTGTGGGTAAGGACGGAGTCGTCAAGGCTTTGTCTTTGATTCAGGCATCAGCCACGCCCATTCGCCGACATCGACAATTAATCGCAGCGGCAACCCCGTATGATCCTGAGTTCTTTGAATATTTTGAGAGCAGGTCGCGCAAGGTTGCCATGGTGCCGCCGTGGACTACCGGGTCGCTATCCAGCGACTTTATAAGGGCTTGAGCCGTGTGCTGGGAAACCCGCACGCACGGTTCTTAGGAGAGGGAGTGGCAGCAATGCCACTCTCTTATCCGACTAAATCGCCGGTTAAACATAGTCAATCAGCCGGTCCTCAAACTCAATGATAAACCGGTTCAGCGCCCCCTTCCAGTTCCGGATCGGCATGGTCCATTTTTTTGACGCATCCATGATCGCCAGGTAAACGACCTTCCGGGCCGAATCGTCAGATGGGAACAGCTTGCGTTTATTGATGGCCTTGCGGACCACGCTGTTCAGGGATTCAATGGCATTGGTCGTATATATTGCCTTGCGAATGTCGTCCGGATAGCGAAACAGGGTGCTCAGGTTTTGCCAATGCTGGCGCCAGGTACGACTGATATGGGGGTATTTCTCATCCCAGCGTTCCGCGAACCGCTCCAGCGCCAGTAGCGCCTCGTCCTCGGTAGCCGACTGGTAGATCTGCTTTAAATCCGCCGCCACGGCCTTGTAGTCCTTCCAGACCACATACTTCATGGCATTGCGCACCAGGTGCACAATACAGAGCTGCACCTGCGTGTCCGGAAACACGTTGCCGATGGCGTCGGGGAACCCCTTGAGCCCGTCCACGCAGGCAATCAGGATGTCCTTCACCCCGCGCGTCTGCAGCTCCGTGAGAATAGCCAGCCAGAACTTGGCCCCCTCATGCTCAGCCAGCCACAGGCCCAGTAACTCCTTGTGACCCGACAGGTTCACCCCCAGGGCCAGGTAGATGGCCTTGTTGATAACCCGCTTGTCCTGGCGAATCTTCACCACGATACAATCCAGGTACACAATCGGATACACCGCTTCCAGCGGCCGGGACTGCCACTCCACCACGCGCTCAAGGATCGCATCCGTGACCCGGGATATCAGTGTCAGGGAAATCTCCGCAGCGTACATCTCCTTGAAGGTGGCCACGATCTCGCGGGTGGTCATGCCCTTGGCATACAAACTCAGGATTTTATCGTCCATGGAGGTAAAACGCCGTTGCCCCTTCTTCACCAGCTTCGGTTCGAAGCTGCCTTGCCGGTCACGCGGCGTCTCCAGTTCAAACTGGCCCTCACCGGTGCTCAGCGTCTTGCTGCCGTAGCCGTTGCGGCTGTTGGCGTTCTCCGATTGTTCGTGGCGGGCGTAGCCCAGGTGGTCCTCCAACTCGGCGTTCAGCGCCGCCTCCACCGTGACCTTGGTCAGCATCTGGCTGAACTCGTTCAGGTCTTCCTCGGTTTTAAGCCCCTTCGCTACTTCACGCGCGAAGGCTTCCAGTGCTTGCTTTTTCATGATACCTATCCTCACCCATAGTTAAGGTTAATGATAGGCGGTTTACACAGTTTTTGTTACAGTCTCTTTAACGGGGTTCCTGACTATAGACCTTGTTCTGCTTCTACACTTCAACATCTCATCCAGCCACTCCTTTGGAGGCATAATTTCCTTGCCGTCGAATTTCAGCACTCTGTTACGGGCAACTTCAATCTCCAACTTCTCTCGACCATTCTTCCTGTATTCACTAGCCCATCCAAGTTGTCCAGAAGAAGGTAAGCTCGCCCACTTACCGTCCATAGGAACGCCATTCTCCTTCAACACTCATTCGAAGTGAGCCCAATCGAACCGGATTATGCCATCATCAACGTAGTTAAACTCGCCTGCTAGTTCCCTTGCTAACCACTCACTTTGGTGGTTCGGGTTACTATGTTCATTAACTACTTTCTTGATTGCGTCCTCAATTACGGTATTTCTTAGTCCTTCTATAGCGTACTTAACGTGCGATTCCACTCTTTCCCAAACATCGTCCGTAACTTCTAATCCACGCCAAATCTTATGGCCATTTAGCCATTCCTCTCTTAATTATCTCTACTTCAACGATTTTATTCATAGGTCGGCTGATGTCCTTATCAGTGGGCATGGCTAGTACTCCGTCACCCCCAGCTTGTCCTTGATTCTGGCAATCAGTTCCTCCCGGCGCTGGTGCATGTCGATTAGCGGTTCCTTGCGCAGCTTCCCTGTTTCCTCCGCGTTATAGGGTATAAACGGGTCGGGGAGTTCGTTCCTGCTGAAATTCAACAGTATCCAGTTCATCACGTCGGCCAGTTCCTGGTCCGAGATGGGGGCGCCGGCCGCGCCCGGCACCTGTACCAGAAACTCCCTGCCGCCGGGTACGTGCAGGAAGTATCCCACAAAATTATTCATCTTCGGCACGTTGCCCTCGGAACCGGAACCGTCTGGCAAATGGCAGCCCTGGCAGTTGAGGATGTAGTTCTGCCTGGCTAGAATTTCATTGGCCCCGGTGGTTGTGTTGATACACAACAGTAGAAGTAGACATATAAGGAGGAAGTCAATTGACTGGATTTGCATCCTACGCTCCGTTGACGGCGCATCCATGCGCCACTACTCGGCTTGTGCCGGAACGACGGTGCAATGTACTGGGTCGTCATTCCGGGCTTGACCCGGAATCCAGTCAGATAACCATCGCTGGAGCCTGCCCTCGCATGTTGTAAGCGGGGGACACATTATTATTTAATCGCCACGCCCAGAATGAGGTTCACGGTGCAATGATAGGCTGTGCTTTTCGTGCCGAGGCACCAGTTGTAATCGTTGGAGGTGTGGGGCCGGTAGGTGGGCCTGTCCCCTTCATTCCTGTTGCAGAAACAGTTGCCGCAGGATGTCTTGCCGCAGCAGTCGTTGTAGGAAATGATGTAGTCCTTGCCATCGCCGGGGTTCCTGCAGGTGCCGATCCAGGTGATTGTCGACATTTCCGTTCCCGGCGGGCAACTGTTGATGGTACCGCCGCAGCACGAGCACAGGTAGCCGTCTATGGCGCAGTTGCGCCAGTAATCGCAGGTTGCCGGATCTCCCGGATCCACTGCGGGCGGGCCGGGTTGTTCTGCAGTCGCGGCGCGGGCAACCGGCAACAGGGGCATGATCGAGCCGCCGGCAATCACACCGCCGAGCCCGCCGAGAAAACTCCTGCGGGAAGACGTTTTGGCTACGTTTCTTGAAAAATTTTCCGTCAGTTTGTCTATCCAGTTCATACTCTTCTTCTCCCGCTGATGCCTATTGCGAAGCGTAGACCAGCAACGGCCAGTTATGGTAGAAATCGGCAAGGGTATTGACATGCTTGCCGGACCGGGCGTCATAGACTTCCAGTTTCATTTCAATATTGGTGGTCACGATTTTCGGCGCATCACCCATGGTGATGTCGAACGCGATGGCCGGCAGCGTGAGAGGTATGCGGTTCACCCTGGTTTTACTGCCGGTGTCAAATACCCAGATCTCCGAACCGGGGTTGTCATGGGAGCCTTCCCCGCCGTTTTCGTGCATCATCACGTAAAGCCGCCCGGTGCTGTCCGTCGCCGCCAGCCAGGCGCCGCCGGGACGCCAGTTCTGTTTCCTGTCCTCCTCATTCAGCAGGCTCCATTTCTCTCCCAGCCTGGCTGCGCTCCCGCTTAAATCTATTTCCTGTACGGTGCCGCTGAAACTGGGGAAATAACCCGTGCCGCCGATGATCGCCGGCCTTTCGAACAGGGCGTCATCGTCGACATCGAAGAACGGCTCGATCTTTTCCTGTTCGGTAACCTGGCCGTCTTCATCAAGCTGGAAACTGACCATGGAGCCATTGCCGCACAGGGAACTGAATCCACGTTTGCCGGTGGGATAGATGCCGGCGCAGGTCGGCAACGGGACGCCGTTGACCACCTCGCGTTTTTCCAGGTCGACCACGGTGACGAAGGTGCCGGGCGTGAAGCTGTAAAACAACAGGAACTTCTCGTTGTCGATGAGCGAAATGACAAACTTGCTGACCAGTATCTCCGCCCGTTTGAGTTTGGGATCGTGGAGGATGATTTCATCGAGGGGATTCAAGGTGGCCTTGTCGTAAATGGTCAATACGTCGGTGCGGTTGCCGCGGGTGCCGCGGTCGTAATAGTGTTCGAGTACGTACATCTCGGGTTTATTCAGCGCCTGGGTAAAGGCTGCGATAAAACCGCCGTTGAAACTTCCCTTGAAAAAATCCTTGATGTCTCCGCCCTTGATATCCATTACCATGAACCGGCCCAGGGACATGTGGTCGAAGGCGATATCGTGGACGATGACCCAGTCATCCGGGTAGGGAACGGGCAGGGTCTCCACCTTGCCCTGTTCATCATTGGGTAAATCCGCGCTGTAGCTATTCACGCAACCCAGGAGCAGCGCTAATCGTAGAAATTGTTTAAACATAGTCGGACCTCGATAATATACGGGCACACCCGATACATTATAACTGTGTCAGGTGTAAATAACGAGTGACTGTGACCTGCTTGCGCTATTTGGTCTGTCGGGAACATCCTGTGCCAGGAACATCCCTGATTTCGCGTCAGTAAAGTGTGGGAATCAAAAAAACTTTGCCTGTATAACGAGTTACACGATCAATGAACATCACGCGATGGGTGTACAGGCAAATCTTGTAAAGATCATACCGTGTCAAGCAGCAAATACTAACGATTTATTGACCGGGCGCGGTGGTTTTGTCTGTGTGGCCGAATTATTACGGCGGATACGGTTCAGGGACGACTACTCTACTCTGATAGCAAGGAAAGCATGCAATTGTCGACTCCATTTCTTGCCAATATCCGGATAGTAAGTGCAGTACTCTATAATTTTTTGCACCAGTTCATTGGATTCGGGGGATACCAAACAGGCTCGGGCTTGAATATCGTTCAATGTCTGCATTCTGGCCCGGACCCAGTCTATCGACAACAACTGTGTGCCCTGGCTATTCTCATTAATTGCGTTTACTGGCAGGTCAGCGACGCGAATGCGGTTGTAATCTTTTGGCACTACTAAAAACGGACCCGACGGAGCCCTTTTATGCAGATTGTATGCCCGTATAAAAGCGGTTCCCATCACTGAGGACAAGGTCATCAATCCTTCACCCAACTTCACCCTGTTCCCGTCGAGATCATCTGTTACCTCACTCGGATAACAACCGGTAATGTCTGAAAACTCGCCCTCTGCTATCGCCGCCGTCGCGAACATTCCGGTAGATGCCACGTGACGCATCAGCGCAATTGCGATGGCGATGGGACGTTCAAGCGTATCCTCACCAAAGTCGCTGACTATGGCAAAGCCGTCTCCCGTCTGATGTACAAACAAACGTTCCGCTTCGTTCGGATAAACCTTTTTTCCGATTCGATATATAGCCCGCATCAGTTCCCTAAGGGACTTAAGCGCTTTACATTCATCGCATTCCCAGACCTTACTGAATCCAAGAATATCAATATAGATGCACCAGCGTTGATTCATGGGGACCTCTTACAGAAATACTATAGCATCCGCTTTTTTCGGGGTATGTCCCTGGCGCGTTTTGCTATCCCGCAACACAGAAGTCGGCTATCCATTCTCGTAACTGATGCAATCGAAAACAATTGATCTGCCGTTGCAAGGGAGCCGCTCCCTCCAGGTCGAAGGTCACAGCCAATTTACCTGTGGCATGCGCGAGTTCTATGTCCTCAACCGCTTCAACCCTCAGGTAATCGTCTGGACGCACCCCAATCCAGTCCCGCATTTGTGCAAGAACGCGTATGCAGGCCTCCAGTCCGATTTCCCCGTAACCGACATTAATACTGACTACGTCAACACCGGCATCCCGGTAACGCTGTAATTGTGGAATAAATTCCAGGTTTTTACCCAACTCCAAGGGGAGGCACCCATGGTTATCCCATACTATGGAACGGTTGTGCAGCGCTTCTGCTTCCTGCGAAACATTCCAGTTACGTTTCCTTTCCTTTGAGTATTTCCCATTCATAAACTCTCAACCTCCAACCCAAAGCGACAGTGAGGCGCCGATAAAATTGGCAATCACATATCCCAGGATACCGCAGAGCAGGCCGGGAGTAACCAGGCTGTGCCACTTGTGGTGAGCTGCCAGCGCCGCAGCGGGCGCCGGCCCCAGAATACAGGCATTTGACGCGGTGATTAATTCAGCATAGTTGAACCGGAAGAGTTTTCCCGCCGCGATGGTGACACTCGCATGAATCAGGCAGATGAGGAAAGCATAAACCATCAAAACAGGACCGAAGGTAAACAATATTGATATATCGGCACCGGCGCCTACGACAACAAAAAACAGGTACATCAGAAACATCCCTATCTCAAAGTCGCCGCGCAAGCCGCCCAGTTGACGCGGCAATATGTTAGCCAAAGCAACAGCAAATAACGTAATAAACAATAAAGTAAATCGGGGAACGGAAAAATACTGCGCAACGAGGGCGCTGCACCAGCAAACTCCTACCGCCAGCAGAAGCGCCAAAGCGACGCTCCCAACAGGGAGTCGAGTAGTTGGGCGGCCTGTCTCCTGACTGTGCGCCGGCCGCGACGACAACGTGACGCAGTCCGGGTGCACGGGAAATGCACGCATGAACCAGGCCGACGTAGCCATCACTGCCAGTAAAACCAGATACGCCGTGCCGGCAATCGCATCTGAAGCAAGCGCCGCGGCCAGCAGCCCTGCATCAGTTAGTTCCAGGGTCTGCGCCACCGCGATAAAATTCATGGAACCGCCGGTGTAGGTGGCGATGAATACCCCCAGCAGTTTATCGGCCTCCGGCCCCAGGGGCAACAGGAGTAATCCAACGATGCCCCCCAGACATGTGCCGGCAACACAAATCAAAAAAGCAACCACCAGTCGTCCGGCGCCGGCCACTACCTGCTGCAGGTTCGCTTTGAACAACAATAAGGCGACAGCCAACGGGACAAGGTAGCTGACAATGACTCCATAGACGCGTGAAGTCTGTGGCAGCAGGCCGGTATTTGAGCATATTGCTCCTATGATCAAGGCAACCACTGCAGCTGACAGCTTCTTTCCAAGGCTGAACCGCTCACACCATAGTGCGAATATAACAATCAGCAGTAATTGCGCAACGACCAAGACATCTGTAACGGCATCCGCCAAGGCCACTTGTTCGATTGCAAGAGAGTTTTGGGGCTATCCCGGAATGGCTAGTGTTGAAAGCGTAAATTGACTCCGAACGTGCGTGGCGCCCCAAAATAATTAAGCGCATAGCCCAAGTCTGTTACCGTATCCACACCATTAGTGCGATACAATTCATCCGTCACATTCTTGATAAACGCTTCAAGCTGGAATTTACTGTTTGGTGGAGTAATTTTCAGGTTTAAATCCAACAGGCCAAAACCGTCTTCTTTAATCAGTTCTACATTCTTGGGATCAAAAAATACCTCGCTTTGATAAGAATAAAACGCCCCCAGTGAAACATCCCAGGATTGAGCAAGAACCACGCTGTATTCTGCTGCAATACTGGCTGTTATTTCCGGCGTGTTTTGAAATTCCCTGTCGCTTAAATCACCCAGCGTCGCATCAATAAACTCGTCAAATTCCGCATCCGTATATCCAAGCGTACCCGAAAAAAAGAAATTATCCGTGGGGCGGGCCATGACCTCAAGCTCCAGACCGGCAATGGTCGCCTCAGCCGCGTTGGCTACGGTACTGACGAAACCTGCTCCTGATGGGTCCGTTATGAATACCTGCTGTTGAATATCGGAATAATCCATGTAAAACCCGGCAATGTTGGCTTGTAACCTGTCATCAAACCAACGGGATTTAATCCCTGCTTCAAAACTGTATACTTTTTCGGGGTCAAACGGCTGTGTCTCACCTTGTACATCGGCTCTTGGGTTAAACCCACCACTTTTAAAACCCTTGGAAAAACTTGCATAAGCCAGAACAGCTTGCGTCAACTGGTAATCCAGCGCAATTTTGGGAGAAAAATTGTTAAAATCCGTTGAGATACCCGGTTCGTTGAAACTAATCGTACCGTTCGCTTGAATTCTAAGCGATTCAAGTGTTTTATCCTCCGAAGAATACCTTGCGCCCACCGTGGCTGAAAATTTGTCTGTAAAGACATACGTTGCCGAGCCAAACCCCGCAATGGTCTCCACTTCCTGTTGTACCGTCCGATCAAATCCGAAATTGACTCCTAACCCGATGTCAAATATCACGGAGATTGGCAGACGGTGTTCTTCCTTAAAATAGTAAGCCCCCAATAACCATGTCAACCGATCATTAAATGCCTCTCCCAGTAATTGAAATTCCTGGGACACCTGCCACTGTTCAAATTCGTCGGAATCCTGGTCGAAGATAGGAAATGGAGTTCCGTCCAAATCGCTTTGGATCAGTTCCTCTATCTCACGATAGCCGGTGATTGAACGAAACTCATAATCACCTGCATCCCAGCTGATATTCAGCGCAGTACCCCATATATCAAGGGTGTGCTTGTTGGGTGAATCGTTACTGATTTTGCGTACATGGCTATCGAGGTCTGATACTCCGGCAGGGTCGCCGGCAACATACGTCGACAGGGAACCAAAGCCACCTTCGATAAAAGGCAGATATGGCTGTGTCCTGTCCAGACCACTGATGAAAATGCCGGGGCCATTGGATTCATCACGGGTCACATCTGCAGACCAGTTTATTTCAAGATTTTCTGCCGGCAACGCGCGTAACGCAAACCTGCCTGTCAGCACATCTTTGTTATTCAACTCCCCATCCAGGAATGTATTCTCGGTAAAACCGCTGTTTTTCTCACCGTATAGCGCCACGCGGGCAAATAACCGGTCTTCAATAACGGGGACCTGTCCATAAGCGGTTCCGGTTAAACTGTCGTAACTGCCTACTCCCAGTTCAGCAGAAAACTCCGTTTCGCCCGTTAGCCGTCGGGTCACGACGCTCACGGCGCCGCCAATTGTGTTGCGGCCAAACAGCGTCCCTTGAGGGCCGCGTAATATTTCTATACGTTCGATGTCATTCAGCTTGAACAGGGCAGCGTGCTGTCGGGCCAGGTAAATACCGTCAATATAGATGCCGACGCCGGGGTCACCCAGCTCATCGCTTTGACCAATGCCACGCACGTGAACCGTTGCCTGGCTGGTAGAATCGCGTCCGTGATTGAGTTTGAAATTCGGCACAACGCGGGCAACCTCGGCCAAATCCGTCATGTTATATCTCTCTATATCCTGCACAGTCAGCGCGGTAATGGATATAGGCGTATCCTGTAACGCTGCTTCGCGTTTTTGCGCGGTGACAACAACCTCCTCTAAAACGGAGCGGCCCTTTTGCTCGGCAGCGCCTTTTCTGCCCCGCACGCCGGCTTCAGCATTTTCCGTTTGCGCAAGCAATATTCTGTCTGAATCCTTTAATCCACTGTCTTGGCGGTATTTAAGATTATTGTTCTCAAGCCGTGGTTGACGTCTGTTGCTGTTTGAGTCCGTAATTGTAACCGTGCCGGTTCCCGTGTATTGAAACTGGAGACTGCTATTCCTGAGCAGATTGCGAATCGCATTACGCCGGGTAATTTTTCCCTTTACGCCATCAGTGTGGATGCCCTCTATATCAGCGGCAGCCACAAGCACCTGTACCTGAGCTTGATCAGAAAATTCAATTAATGCTGTGCTTAACGTTTGTGATTCAATATGAAATTTGATTCGTTCATCCAACTCCGCGCTCGACAAACAATTCATTGTAGCGCTCAGTAGAAGCATCCCGGTTGACCAGGCCATTTTTCTGATAAATTGCTTTCCGTTGTGGGCCGACATGTTCGTTACCTCATTCTGTAGTTACGGGACGGTTACCGCTTACAGGTGAATAACGAACAACCGGGGTATTATTGAAATATTTTTTATGGGGTCTGAAGTTTAGGGGTCATGTTTCGTTTTCGTATTCGACAATTATTTTTCGCTCGCCGATATCTTCAACGGTGATGGGGAATATCCTGGGAAGGTGGTTCAACCATTCGTCAATCCGATCGGAAAATACGGTGCCCGTGAAACCCAGGTTTTCAAGATTTTGATCACGAATGACAATTTGACGGTTGTAGTAACGATTTACCTCCGCAATAACGTACTTGAGCGGTTCGTTAATGTATTTTAGCTGTCCCTTCTTCCAGGATGTCGCCAGTTCGATATCTACAGGTTGTACTGTGTTTAACTGCATTCCTTCTCCATAGGTAACCGCTTCTCCTTCGCGTAGCAGAATGATGCCTTGCATTGACTGGTTTGCCGAAATAGCAGCTCCGCCCGTTTCTGCGCCGGCAACTGTAGCGTTACTTTCAAATTTTGTTACTTCCACCTGTCCTGACAATACGGTGACTTTCACCCGTTCAAGATCTCGCTTTACACTGAACGATGTGCCGATAACACGGATGGAACCACGGCCCGCGAGTACGACAAGGGGTTGACCGGGACTTTTTGCAATATCAAAAAAAGCCTGTCCTTTATCCAATACAATAATTCTCTTTTCTGATGAAAATAAAACGGACATGGTTGATTCGGCGCCCAGAACAATCGCTGAACCATCTTCCAGTTTGATATCCTGCTGGATTGATTTAGCGGTCTGGTACACCCTAGGCTCTGATGACACGTTACTCTTTAATTGCCATGTATTGGTATAGGCAAGGAGAAGTATACCTGCTGCCAATACTACAGCGGTTGTTACGAGTAAAAAGCGAAATTCAGGTTTACCTGTATTTACAAAATGTTTATTCAGAAAGAAGGTTGCCAGGTTTTTCAAGTTTTCCCGGGACAACATACCGGCTGAAAACTTACCACCGACAATGTCCTTGGATAATTCAATCTCCTCGGGCATTAAAGAATCATCTAACACACTGCATTCTGCCCATAATTTTTCTATGCGGGTAAAGGAATCTCGATTCTCTTTGTTGGAATACCATTCATTCCAGATGATAAAGTCCCCATCTGTTAAATCCTGTTCGCGCAAACGTATGAACCAGTTGACAGCTTCCTCGTATTTTTTATCAGGAATTTCTTCCCGGCTATAAGCTACTTTCGTAATCATAGAATACCCTCATACTGCATTAATCCGGTGAACTGATTTCATCCAACCTTAAACGGCAATAGTTGATTGCTCGCGTCACATACAAACGCACCATCCTCTCGGACAATTTCATGTTTTCCGCTATTTCCGCAAAGCCGTAATCGTGAATTTTATATAACAAAAACGCTTTACGACATTTCGGCGGAAGCTCCTTTACGATACTGCTCAACATTTCAAGTTCCTGGTTCGCTATGGCATGTCTTTCGGAAGATGCATTATCGCCCTCCCGCAATCTTTCAAGTTGCCAGACCTTTCTGTACCTAGTCTCTCTCCTTAACCGATCAATCGCGAGGTTGGATGCAATCTTGAATAACAAGGCCGGCATGGAACTGTTGACGGTAAATTTTTCCATCCCCAGGATGCGCAGGTAAGCTTCCTGGGCAACTTCCCTTGCGTCGTTCTCTGACTGCAATTTGTGTGACAGGTAACGAATCAATGCATCGTTATACCCTTTGCACAGGTTGTCTACGAGTTCGGCATTGTCCGCCGTATACCGGATTTTGATCTTCTCGACCGATCCAGGTTTATTCAATGATCCAGCCTCACGATATTGATGGATAAAAACCGTTCAAGTCCGGGTAGTAAACGAATAAGTGTAAATAAATTGAAATCTCGAATGACACAAGAGATACCATCACTCGTGACTGTGACCTGCTTCGGCTGCCTCTCCGGCTTTCGTGGCGCAATCCGGAAATTATCAGTTACCCTGTGGTAGGATTAGATTGACATGGACGTTACCCGGAGAATGATAATACTAATCTGAAAATTTACCCACGTAAGGAGTCAGACATGACAACAGGTTTTGTTTACCACGAATTGTATACCTGGCATGAGAACGGCAACTTTGCCGGCTTCATGCCTTATGGGAACCCGGTACAGCCGTTTGTGCATTCGGAACACCAGGAAACCAAGCGGCGCATACGTAACCTGCTGGATGTCAGCGGCCTGTTAGGTGAACTGGTTCACATCGAGCCCCGGGAGGCGGAGAAACAGGAGATATGCCGGTTTCATACCCCGGAGTATTACGAGAGGATCAAGGCACAGAATGACCTGTACCTGTCCGAAACGGGTTTTTATACCGCGATGGGGCGGGGCAGCTTCGAGATATGCCGCCTGGCCGCGGGCGGTGTGATCGAGGCGGTTGACGCGGTGCTGGACGGCAGGGTGGACAACGCCTATGCCCTGGTGCGGCCGCCGGGTCATCACGCCCTGGCCGATATGGGCATGGGGTTCTGTATATTCGGCAATGCGGCCATTGCCGGGATGCACCTGCTTGAGGCGCGCAAGCTGGACCGAATCGCCCTTGTTGACTGGGATGTGCATCACGGCAACGGCACCCAGGCCGCGTTCTGGGACAATCCTGCCGCGCTGACCATATCGGTACACCAGGATAACTGCTTCCCCCCGGATTCCGGTCATATCAGTGAAACGGGCGAGGGTGCCGGCGCGGGGTTTAACATCAACGTCCCGTTGCCGCCGGGTTCGGGTACCGGCGCCTACGGCGCGGTCTATGACCGGATAATCATCCCGGCGCTGCAGAAATTCAAACCGGATTTCATCATCATCCCGTCCGGATTTGACGCCGGCGCGCACGATCCCCTGGGCCGGCAGATGCTCACCAGCGAAGGTTTCCGTAACCTGACCGCAAAAATGATGCAGGTCGCGGACGAAGTATGCGACGGCCGCCTGGTGCTGTGCCATGAAGGCGGGTACAGCGGTTACACGGTGCCGTTCTTCGGTCTTGCCGTGCTGGAGCAGCTATCCGGCATCCGCTCCGGGGTTGAGGATCCGTTTGATCCGATACTGGCGGGGCTGGGAGGCCACCCATTACAGCCCCACCAGGATGCGCTGATCAAACAGGTTGAGCCCCTCCTCGAAAGATTCTGAAGCACAAGGCTGAACAGACATCATGCCGGCGCCGCGTTTTACTTCTTTCCTGACGTCACTGATGGCGACCGCCGGTCTTGCTATCGGTATCGGCAATGTATGGCGTTTCCCCTACATGATGGGCAGCCATGGCGGCAGTGCGTTCCTGGTGCTGTTCATCGCCTGCGTCGTGTTTCTGTCCCTGCCTGCATTGACGGCGGAATGGGCGTTGGCAAGGCACACGCGGCAGGGTACTATCGGCGCCTTCAAGATGACGTTCGGCCCCGTGTACGGGCGCCTGGTCGGTTATGCCCTGTTACTTTGTGTCACCATTGCCGGGGGCTATTACCTGGTCGTCATCGGAAATGTTTTCTACAGTGGTTACTATTCGGCACTTCACGGGTTCAGTGCGGCAACGACTCCTGATTTCAAGGCGGGCCTGGGCAGCCACTCGCTGCAGTTGTGCCTGGCGCTGTTTGTCCTTCTCGTTTCCGCCTTCATCATACATCGCGGTGTCAGGAAAGGTATCCAGGCCGTCAGCAACCTGTTTGTCCCGTTTTTCTTCCTGGTCAGCTTTTATCTCGTCTACGAGGTAATGAGCCTGCCGGGCGCCACTTCACACCTGTCCGTATTCCTGCAGGTGGATTTCAGCAGGATAGGGTTTACCGAGGTATTTGCGGCCATGGGCCAGGCCTATTTTTCAATCGGGCTGGGCGCGACTCTCACGCTGATTTACGGCAGTTACCTGCGCGACGACATCAATCTGCCGAAGCTGTCCGTGATGACCTGTATCAGTGATACCGGCGCGGCGTTGCTGGCCGCGTTCTACCTTATTCCGGCCTTGCTCGTATTCGGCATGGACCTGACGGCAGGACCCACCCTGCTGTTTGAAACCCTGCCCGCCTTGTTCAGTATCATTCCCGGTGGCCGCTTATTCGGCAGTCTGATGCTGCTCTCCCTGTTTCTGGTGACCTTGCTGTCCTACATTGCCGTGATTGAAGCAATAGTCGGCGGCCTGCTGGGTGATGCTGAAATTATCCGCTTCAGCAAGACCCGCCTGCTGATGATTTTAGTGCTGATACAAGCCCTGCTGGCAGTCTTCTTTACTGTTCGTCCAGAATTGATCGGGATAGCGGATTTACTTTTCGGTTCCGCCGGAATGATGCTCGGCGGCTGTCTTGCCCTGCTTGCGCTTGCATGGGGGATAGGCAGGGCAGACACGGTCAAACAGGTTTTTGGCGTTGAGTACAGGGTGTTGTCGTCGGTTTACTTTTTCTGGATCAAGTGGGCGGCCCCGGCCATCCTTATCATTGTCCTGGGTGGAACTTTGTATGAAGCAATCTCAGGTTAGACGGCAACTCTTGCTGGTAGATACGATGACGACAAGTGAACTGGTGGGTAATGCAGACTAAGATCAAACTGGCAGCCAGCGTCATTCTCGCACGCGGTCCTGCCGATGACCCGGAAGTGTACCTGGCGCGGCGCGCCCCCGAACTCAAGTTCTTTGGCGGCTTCTGGGTATTCCCCGGCGGCAACGTCAGCCGGATCGATTACCTCTGGGAGAATGACCCGGAAGTTCTGGCGTTGCAGCGCTGTGCCGTACGGGAAATCCTGGAGGAAACGGACGTCCTGTGCGCTACACTGGGCAAGGAATACAGCCGGGAACAGAAGCAGGCATTAAAGCAGAAGATAAAGGATTCCCCGGAACAATGGCAGCAGTTCCTAGCGCAGTTCGATACCGGTTTTGCGCTGGTTACGCCGTTGTACCGCATTACCACACCGCCGTTTTTCCCCGTTCGCTTCGATACCCAGTTCATGTACGTGCGCTGTCCGGAAAATGAAACGCCGGTCGTTGATAATTACGAACTGGTCGAAGGCCGGTTTGTCAAACCACGGGAGGTAGTAGACGCCTGGGACAGGGGAGAAATGGAAATCGCTCCGCCGGTGCTGTTCCTGTTGCGGCTCATGGTGACAGGGGGGCTGGAAGCATTCTTTGACCGGACCAGGCTTGAGACGGAACGCCTGGCACAGGGGGCATTGCATTCGGTTTATTTCTCGCCGGGTATCTTCACTGCGCCGTTGTCAACCCCGACGCTGCCGCCGGCAACCACCACCAACACCATGATAGCGGGCGCCGATAAACTATATATCATCGATCCGGCCACCCCGGACCCGGCGGAACAACAACGCCTGTTCGACAAGATGGATGAAATGATAGGTGAGGGTAAAGCATTCGAGGCCATCCTGTTGACGCACCACCACATCGACCACGTCGGCGCCGTCAACGCCGTCAGCCGGCGTTACCGGTTGCCGGTCCGTGCCCACGGGGAAACATACCACCGGATTGACTCCGGATACATCAAAGGAAAACCGTTAAAAGACGGCGATCGAGTGGAACTGGGCACCGCCCCCGATGGCACGGGCGACTGGCATCTCAAAGTGATACATACGCCCGGCCACGCGCTGGATCACCTGTGTTATATCGACAGCCGTTATCACGCCGCGATAGTGGGCGACATGCTGTCTACCGTTTCCACCATCCTGATCGACCCGCCGGAGGGGCACCTGCGCACCTACCTGGACAACCTGAACAGGTTACTCAGCATTCCCATGCGGGCATTGTATCCCGCCCACGGCCCGCCCCACCGTGACGGCCACAGCCTGATCCGGTACTTTCTGGAACACAGACAAAAGCGTGAAAATGCCGTCAGGACCGCGCTGACCGCCGCGCCGCGCAGTATTGATAATTTACTGCCTGAAGTTTACGCCGACGTATCTGAAAGCGTCTACCCGATCGCTGCCCGATCGCTGCTGGCCGGCCTGATAAAACTGGAGGAAGAAGGTTTTTGCCGGCGTCATGGCGTTGACTGGATGCTGGCCTGAAAACCCGCATTGTGATTCCGTACTCACCCCGTTCCCGGTTTACCTGAATGCATGATCCTTCACGCACCCATGGGTTACATCAGTTGTTCTTCAATTTGTATGACAGGATCGATGTTGGTGAAGTTGGGAATGTCTCCCATGATCTCCTGCGCGTGTGCATCCAGCGCCTGTTGAAACGCCTCCACACTATCGAACTTAAGGTTGGCGATGGTGACGTAAGTTTCAGCAGCGCCGCCCGCGCCGCTTAAACCCCGGTAAACTTCCATACCGCGCAGTCCATCGGCCCATCTTTCCCCCACCAGGGGCATATGGGTGTTAAGGTAGTAGTCATAGTCAAAACTACCGCCGTCTTGTTTGGGGTACATCACGTTGACTCTAATCATTTTATTTCTCCATTACTGTTATATGTTACAGGCTGTTTGCGACAAGGTATCCGGAACCGCCACCCAGGCCCGGACCGGGGTGGGTGGACGCGCCGATATGGTACAGGTTTTTTACCGGGGTGGCGTGGTTTTTCAGCGCCCGCAACGGCCGCCACAGGAAGAACTGGTCCAGCGAACAGGCGCCACCGTAGGGGTCTCCTCCTACAAGGTTGATGTTGATAGCCTCCAGGTCGGCAGGAGACAGTACCGTTCTTGCAATAATACTGTCTTTCAGGTTCGGAATATAGTGCGCCAGTCTGTCAATGACCCTGTCGGCATAGGCCTCGCGTACCTCTTCGGTCCAGGCGCCATCTTCAGGTATACTGATTTCCCCGGCAGCGTCGCCCCTGATATGGCGCGGGCACTCCTGTAACTGTATCCACAACAGGCCTTTTCCTGCAGGTACGCGGCTCGGGTCCAACGCCGCGGGCTGTCCGACAACGATGGTTGCCGCGCCCGGCAACAGCCCGCAGTTCGCCTCGTTAATCGAACTTGACACCGCGTCCACGCCGGCCGTGATATGGGTGATCGCTGTTTTTTCCAGCCCGGGCGCGCACCACCGGGGCGGTTCCGACAGGGCCAGGTGGATCTGCATGTCACCGTTGCCGTAGCGGTAGGCCCGGGTCTGCGCAGCCACCGTCTCCGGTACGTCAGCCGGGTCCAGCAGTTGTTCGTAGAGCTGGTTCGGAGTGACGCTGCAGATCACCTTGTCACTCCGGTACCCGGTCCCGTCGCGGGTTTTAACCCCTGTTGCCCGGCCGTTCTCAGTTACTACCTTTGTTACGTCCGCGTTTACCAGCAACTCACCGCCATTGGCTTCTATTACCTGCTGAAAGGCCCGCACGATATTGTAGTTCCCGCCCTTGACTACCGGGCAGCCCACCATCTCCAGGGTGAAGGCGATGACCCGGGCCATTTGTGCGGAAGCCGGCGCATCCGGACCGATCCCGGCATGGGACGGCCAGCCGGCCAGGCAGGCGCTGACGGCGCTGGAAGTAAAGGTGGTATCCAGCCAGGCGCGTGCGGTTTGCAGTGTATGACCAAAATACTGCGCCAGTCTGAAGGGGCCCATCTTGACCAGGGATGACAGGATGACCTTCAAAGTGGACCAGCGCCATAACTCGCTGCCCAGCAGGGTAAACGTCAGTCCCAGGGCCTGTTCCAGTTCCGCCATGGCCTCCCCATAGCGGTCACCGTCCCCGTTCGACTGGGCATTCATGTTATCGATGTTCTCATCCCGCGAATTCTTCAGGATAAAAGCAGTCCGGTCCGGTAACACCACTGCGGTGGGGCTGTCTGAATTACAGTATTCGAGACCGCATTTTTCCAGGTCGTCTTTCAACTCTGCATAACCCGGGGACGTCACGAACAGGGGGTGCCAGCTGGATAACACGTCATGGATGAAGCCGGGGGCGGTGATCTCATCAGTGCGGATACAGCCGCCCGCACGATCATTGCGTTCCAGCACCAGTACTTTTTTACCCTTCCTGCTCAATAATGCCGCGCAGACCAGGGCGTTAATGCCGCTCCCTACGATGATGCAATCATACCGGTTCATTTAGCTTCTCCATGGTATCCATGCCTGCCCCAGCCCGGGCAGTGCACGAAGAGTGTGGGTATAAACCTATTTGATTCAATCTGTTACAAATGAATTCAACAGGCGTCAGCCTGTGACTCATTGTACCCAGCCTGTGTTTGCTTTTCCACCATTGACGCGCTGTCGGGTCGATAAAGAGCGGCATTGCGCCCGTCTCCGGATTGAATAACGCGCCATAGTAAGCTAGTTTGTAAGGTAGCTTTTTCGATAAATCAGCCGGGGGGACAAAGTATGGCAGGTGTAAGCGGGGTAGCGGTTACAGATAACGCAACGCCAGGCAAAAGAAAAATTGTCGTTGCATTCACTCTCATCATTGTTCTGGCCTTTACTGCGTGGGTGACAATGTCTTTCTCCGCGCCGGCCAGGGTTATAAAACATAAAATTACCCTGGCGGCCATCGCCCTGGTCAAGTCACCCTGGGAGGAAAAGGCGGATGACTGGGAAAAGATGGCAGATGCACCCGTCGCCTTGCTGGAATCTGCCGGGACGGTAGTGGACGGCAGGATATACGTGTTTGGTGGTATCGAACGCCCCTCCCTTTTTAACCTGATAGGTGGTACTTCCATCCATGTCTACGATCCAAAGACCGACAGCTGGACGCAGAATGCCGATATGCCCGCAGGCATTACCCATATCATGGCGGCCGTTGATGAACACAGGACATGGTTCGCGGGAGGCTGGCTGGGAAGCCGGTCAGGCGGGTTTGACGGTACACGGGACGTGTGGGTTTATGACACCGTCAACGATACCTGGCAGCAGGGCCCGCCGCTGCCGCGGGCGGTTGCTTCGGGCGCACTGGTTCGGCATGAGCGGAGACTGCATTTTTTCGGCGGATTTCTGGGTGAAGACGGCGAGCGCATGAGTGCCGGGCACTGGGTGCTGGATATGGATGGCGGCGCAACCTGGAAGCCGCTGGCGCCGTTGCCGGAACCGAGGGGCCATATTTCCGCCGTGACTCTGGACGACAGGATCTATGCTATCGGCGGCATGCACGGCCATCATGTAGATGCCCGCACCCTGACCTGGGTACATGTTTACGACCCGGCCGGTGACACCTGGACGGAACTGGCGCCATTACCAGGCCGGCGTTCCCACCTAGAATCCAGCACCTTTGTGGATAACGGCCGTATTTATGTGCTTGGCGGTAAAAACTACAGTGATCATCCGTTTTATCGTGAGCGCGGCCTGCCCTATGTGAACGCTTATGATCCGGATACCGATACCTGGTCCGCTCTGCCGGGACTTCCCAGGGGCTTGCTGGGGGCTGTGGCTGCGGTTGTCGATGATCATCTCTACCTGACCACCGGCAGTCTGATCAGCGTCTTCCACGGCCAGTCTGCAACCTGGCGGCGCCCTTGGAATCCTTAATCTACGGCACTCCCGTCATTCCGGCATTCCCCCGTCATTCCTGCGCAGCTTGTCCCTGCGAAAGCAGGGAGCAGGAACCCAGTAAAAACACGTCGCTTGCGACATTTTATGAAGTGTCCCTTCGGGACGGGTAAATCACTGGGTTCCTGCTTCCGCAGGAACGACGAACTTTGCTTAATCATCGTTCCACGGCGCCCACATCGCTTTCAGGTCGTCCCAGGAAGGTTCCTCCTCGCCACCGGGTTGAAAACGGCAGCCCTCGTGTTCATAAAACGGCCTGGTCCACGTGCCCCGTTCTACCAGGGATTCGATGTTCCGGCGATAGATCTCGTCCACCTGTGCATGATGTTGCGGGTCCTGTTCCATCCAGAGATTTTTCGGGTGTATGGGTTTTTCATACATACGCTGGAATACTTCGGTGCGCAGGTCCTTAAGCCAGTTACTGTTCAGGTTCATCATGCGGAACTGGCGCAATGCCTCGATATCGATGGTGGCGCACACCAGGGTGTTGTTGGCCGACGGGCTGTAGGACATGATCTCGCCGCGGTAATCGACGATATGGGCGTGTCCGCCGGTGATGTCTACGGGGTTTCTGGAGGTGGCCGACAGGTAAATCGGGCCGGCATTGGGGCACAGCATATACACGGAATTGAATTCCGCGTGGCCCCGGTTCTGGATCATCCATGAACCGCCCCCCGGGTAGCCGGAACCGGTCATGGGCATGGCCTCGCTGGGCCGGTATACCACTTCAGCGCCGTTGAAAGCCAGCGCCCGCACCGCTTCGGGGTATTCGCCGTCACTGCAGCAGATAGTACCTATGTTGCCGATGTCAGCAGTCTTCAGCACGGGGTAGAAGGCGTCAATGTCGTCACCAAATGCTTCCACCCAGCGATCGTAGACATCGTGGGGAGTACAGGAACGTTCCCGGCACCAGATATGGTTTTTTGCCGCCTTGTGCACCATGTTTCCATTGGGATCGATAACAAACAAGGTGTTGAAGAACCGGTCGTCCATGATCTCGGGCCAGCGCGCCTTGCACTGGCCGATGATGTAGGTGTTATAGAGTTTGGCCAGACGTCCCAGCCATGCGGTTTCCTCACCGGGGATATCGATGAACAACTCCTTTGCCGCCAGCACGTGGGGCAGGTCGAATATCTCATCGGTGAAGCCTGTCAGCGCGCCCTCCGCCAGTGCAATCAGTTTCACCGGCATATTGATATTCACCATGGAGACGGCCGCATGGATCGCCTCCTCGATGTTTTCCAGGTTGTGGCGGATATGTTTGCGGTCGGCTATCCCCGTGATCGTCGTGGACAGGCCGATGGCCATGTAGGGGGCGACGGGCTTGTTCTGTTGTTCAGTGGTCATCTGGCGTCTCGAATTGGTGGCACAAGCTGGAGTCTAACAAGATCCGCACGAAAAAAAACACCGGTTGAGTACTCAACCGGTGTCGAAAAGGGAAGGACCCGCTTATCATCCGGGACGATTTCTTTCCGTCCTCTCTCCCCGTTACATATGAAATACCCTGTTGGATTATTGCCAGCTGTAACGGACCGAACCGCCGTACCAGCGCGGTTTGCCGTAGTGCAACTGGTTGAAGCCGCCCGGGCCGGTGAAATCGAACGTATAGGTCAGGTATTCCTCATTGGCAATATTGTTGACGAAGGCCGACACCGTCATGGCGTCGTTGGCAGATGTCCATTTCAGCCTGAAGTTCCCGACGATATAGTCATCCCCAAGCGCGATATCGTAGTTCTGTATGTCGAAGTAGGTTTCATCCTGGTAATAAAAACTGGCAATTGCCGCCATGGTACCGTTCCATGCCGGCCACTCGTAACGGGCCATGCCGTTTGCCGTAAAGTCCGGGGCCGAGACCATGGTCCTGTCAACCGGGGTACGGGTGGCAGTAGTCTCAATATCCTTTGCGGTAGCGTCCAGGAAGGAGGCGCCCAGGATAAAATCCCAACCCTCGGCCGGGCTGGCCTGCAACTCGATTTCGCCACCATAGACTTCCGCGTCGGAGTTGAAAATGATCGCGTTGAAGGTAACGAACCGGAAGGTCTGAAAATCATTGTAGTCATAATAAAAGGCGGCAGCATTCAAGCGGGCGGCGCCGCCCAGAATGGTAGCCTTGAAGCCGGCCTCGTAACTGGTCAGCGTCTCATCATCGAACGGGATGTCCTCCGGCGCGTCCAGCCCAAAGTTGGCGCTGGCATCAAGAAATGTGCCGTTGAAGCCGGCCGACTTCACCCCCCTAGAAAATTTAGCATAAACCAACAGATCATCGTTGGGTTTCCAGTCCAGTTCTGCCAATGCGGTCACATTGTTCTTGTTATGGTTTGCAATGTTACCGACGCTTGAGGTATTGAACAGCATCATCTGGTCGGGCGTCGGTCTGATGGCGCTGGGGTAATTGGGCAGCACGCCGACACCAGGACCGGCCCCAAGGTCCACATCGGGAGGAGGCGCTGTCAGGAATCCGGTCAGGCCGCCGGCTATGTCCATGCTGCTGTAGTCCATGTCTTTCTCTTCTTCCGTGTACCTCAGCCCGCCTATTACGGTCAGTTGTTCGGTTAAATCGAACTCAAACTGGCCGAAAGCCGACCAGGACTCCGTATCCTGATCTGCATCAACGTCAATGACAAAGAAATCCGGGATCAGGACCAGGCCATAGTCAGCCTCTACGTCCCAGTTGAAATAATACAGCCCGGTCTGCCAGCGCACCCGGTCAGACTCGCCGGCCAGACGCAGTTCCTGGGTAAACTGTTCCGTTATGGCGTAAAACTCAACCCGGACGAAATTGATGGGGGTGGAGTCGGTGTCTTCCTCCTGGGTGCGGTCCACATGGTCGAAGGCCGTTATCGACGTAAGAGTCAGGCCATCTCTCAGGTCCCAGTCGATGGTTGCCGATACACCCGTGGCGGTGACCGCCGTATCACCGTCCCGATCGAAGCTGCCTTTATGCGGATCGCCGTCCGTATCCCGGTAACCTAAACAGTCCGTGCCGACGACCTCGTAGAAAATACCAGCGCCCGGGTCAAAACAATTGGGATTCGATTCGTTCGGCCCCAGGTTTACGCGATTATCGAAATCATACCCACCTCCTGGAGCAGGAGCAAATCCGGTCGCCTGGTTTTGCCACCCACCCACCTGGCCCCGGTTGTGGGAATAATGGGCCTTGACCAGGGCTTCAACGTCATCGGAAGGCGTGACCAGCAACTGGATGCGCCCGGCTTTGGCGTTGGTCTCATTGAAATCGCCCGGTGACGTGCCCTTGATCGGATCTACGCCGTCATAGACGTTGTCCACGTAACCCCCGTTCTTGTTGGTCGCGAAAGAGACCCGCGCGGCCATGTTCTCGCCGATGGCGCCGTTCACCATGCCTTCGGTCTTGAACGTTCCGTAGGACTCAAGGCCTGCTTCCAGGTAGGCTTCAAACTCCCGGGTCGGTTTCCTGGAAATGAAATGCACCAGCCCGCCCGAGGTGTTGCGGCCGAACAGGGTGCCCTGCGGGCCGCGCAGCACTTCCGCCCGGTCCACGTCGAAATTCTGCAGGTGCAGGCCGCCGATCGCGGCGCGGTAGACGCCGTCAAAATAAACTGCGACCGGGTTCTCGTTGAAATCGGATACTTCGTTCAGGCCGACGCCTCTCAGGAAGAAATTGATCTGGCTGCCTTCGGCGTTGGGTACTGTGTACTGCAGGCCGGGGGTCATGGTCGTCAGGTCCACGGTATCGGCCAGGCCCAGTTCCTTGATCTGCTCGCCCGTGTATGCGGTTACGGATATACCCACGTCCTGCAGGTTCTGTTCGCGTTTTTGCGCGGTCACGATTATTTCTTCCAGAACCTGTGCGCCTGTGTTGAACGGGATAATTACGGACAGGATCAAAATGAGCCTGAAAAGAGAAGTGCTGGATGGTTTCATTATATCTCCCCGGATGTAAGTTGTTTCTGTCGCTTATAACTCTTTGTATTATACCTGCAACAATGTGTTATTGCATAAGAATAATCCGATAATACCCGAATATTAAGCATAATCGGGCGAAATTTAGGAACCTCTGATTAAGTCAGAGGTTCCTACGGTACAGGGATGTGCCGTCAAAATCAATGACTGTAGTTCATTGATTTTGGGAGCAAAATAAAATCGCATTTTTGTTTTCACTCGCTCCATCCTGGTAGCTCGCCGCAAGGCGGCAACAAGTTGTGCAAATCGGCTATCCTGCCGATTTGTGCGTGCTCTGACAAGTCCCGGACGGACTTGATCAGAGCTTCCTTTATTATAAAACAGGGGTGCCCGTGATATTGTGTTCCCGCTTCAACCGGTTTGTTGTCTTTAGGCAACAAAATACATACAAAAAATGGTTACATGCGAATCAGTTATCGCCGGTTGAGGAGACGCCTGTACTGAGTTCGACGCCGTCTGAATAAATATCAACAGGTCGTGCCAGGGTTGACACATCTTCACGAGGATCAGCATCCAGGACCAATAAATTTGCCCGGGCACCGGTAATCACGGTCCCAAAGCCCTCGAAACCCCAGTATTCTGCCGGTGTCACAGTTGCCGAAGCAATGATTGCGTCACTATCGAGCCCGGCTTTGCGCAACTGCTCAAGTTCTTCGGGATTGATGGCGGGTATTTCCGCGTAACCAAGGTCTGTCCCATAGAGAATGGTTGTGCCGGCCTCTCGAAGTCGTCGAAGATTGTCAACAGCCGCAGGCACATTCCTGAACACCGCGAGTGTGGAGATAAGCGCCCGGTCCGACCAGGCTTGTACCGTGGCGTCTGCAAGAGCGACAGTGGGTGTGTGTGCCAGAATGTCGGCGCCCGCCTCAGCAGCGCGCATGGCAGCGCTGTCGGTTACGGCGTGGGCAGCTACGCGCAATCCATGAGAATGTGCCTGCTCAACGATGGCTTTCAGTTCTTCGTCGCTCAACGTTGATTTGTTTTCCTCCATCCCTGGAATCGCGCCGCTACCGGTGGTATCTCCCACCGGCATCTTGATGACACGGGCGCCGCTGGCGACCAGAAAATCCACGCCAGCACGGACGGACTGAACTCCATTTGTCTCGAGTCCGTAACCATCAGCCCCCCAGCTCCGGGTTGGGTAACCGCGTTTTGCGGTGACCATGGGGCCGGACAACAGGATGTGCAGGGGTCCGTAGTCCGAGGCGAGGAAAGGTAAAGGCGCTGCCAGGTCGACAACGGCAGCTATGCCGCCCCGGGCAAGTTGCCCGGGCGTATAACCAATGGCCAGGTGCACGTGGCTGTCAATGAAGGCCGGCACAATATACCTGCCACGCAAATCAATTACATCGGTATTGTCGCCTGCGCTGTCTTTGCTGATCGCTTCGATTTTGCCGTCTCGAACAGTGATCACCGCCGGGCCGTAGCCAATTATACTGGCGCCGGTCAAGGCCAGGCCTTTCGAACCATGAGACGCCGTGTCGGCAAAAGTTGTCGTACAAAAGGATATTGCGAGAAGAAAAAAGAGTACCCTGATCGGTGCCCGCAGATGATACCGGTTGGTCGAATTTTTCATATAAGTTAATAAAACAAGGGGGTTAGCGTCATCGCGGGATGGAATGACGAATCATGATGCGGCATTATTTATGTCGTTGTGTATAATTCCGTCCCCATTATACGCATTCGGCGTCGGATAACTTTTTAAGGTGCCGGCGCATGGCGACGCCGGGCCGGTCCGCGGGCACGTCTATCTCGTAGAAGTCCGGCGTCCGGTCGGTATCCTGCATCCGGTTGATATGTTCGATGGCAAACACGTCTTCGCTGAACGCCGTCTGGTTGGCTTTCAGCATGAACGCGCCCATTTCCCCATCATCGATACAGAAATTACGGCACTGGGCATAGTAGTAATTGGTGGACGTATTCGTCTCCGGGGTGATCAACTGGGCCACCTTGACCAGGGGTTGCAGGTTTGCCATTTTTTCCGGCTTGGCCAGGTTTTTCAGTATCCCCGTGTTGACATGCAGGCCGGGGGTGACGAACAGGGAACCGGAGCTGCGCAGGGCTTTTTCGTTCTCCCAGCCCAGGGGCTTTGAATAAATGGGCGGCAACACGCATTCCACGCGGCGCCATACCTCGAAATGCTCGTCCTCAACCGTCGCCTCGATGGGTGCCCGGGCATACTCCGGGGTGCCGAAGGTCTTGTCGTGCAAGAAGCTCAGGTGGGACAGGTCCAGCAGGTTCTCGTGCAGGTGCACGTAACTGCCCTTGATGTTCAGAAAGCCGATGTTTACCGCCCAGTCCGGGTGGTCGAAGTATTCCTGGTGCGGCAACAGGGCTTCATCGGCCAGGTCCGGGTCCCCCGGCCAGATCCAGATAAAGGGTTTTTTCTCGATAACCGGGAATGCGCGTACGCCGATATTTTGCGGGGGTCTGTCCTGGGACGGTACCGCTACACAGCGGCCGGTACTGTTGTACCTGAACCCGTGGTAACCGCATTCCAGGATGTCGCCGTGCAGTTTACCTTCGGACAGAGGGAAAGAGCGGTGGCAGCAGCGGTTCTGCAAGGCTACCGGGGTAGCGTCTTCCCTGCGAAATAACACGGTGCTGATGCCGAGATACCGGCGGGAAAACAGTGTGCGCCCGATCTCGTCACTGCGTGCGGCCACGTACCAGGCGTTACGGATCAGCGGCGTGTCGCGATCGGCCATGTTCGCCGCCGAGATGGAGGCGAGTTTTTGCTGTCTTTCAACGGATGCCCGTGATGACACTTGGAAGTTGTTCTCCTGTAGTCAGGCGCGTTCTTGCTTTATTATAGACAACTTTGCCGGGGACGGCATTTATCCCGTCCCCGGCGCTGTTTGTCTCCCATACTGTTGTTAAGAACGAACTCATGCACAAAAACCGGAACCTGTTTTCATGTTACCTGCGAGGTAAGGAGAATAATCGTGACAGGGCCGCCGTTTATGCCGGCGACGGGAGATGCAGCTATGCCGACTTGGCGAATGGTTCCGCGCGCTATGCCAATACCCTGACGGCCATGGGTGTCAGGCCGGGAGACAGGGTCTGCGCCTATATCGATAAATCTATCTATAACATTTTTCTGTACCTGGCCTGCCTGCGCGCGGGGATTGTCTACCAGCCGCTGAATCCCGCATTTAAACCTGCCGAGGTTGATTATTACCTGGCAGATGCGGGTCCGGCTATGGTGGTCTGCGCAACGGTGAACGAAGACTGGGTAAGGGCTGCGGCAAAGCACGCCGGCATCGATCATGTGCTGACCCTGGATCGGGACGGGACCGGTACCATGGCTGCCGCTGCCGGAAAGGCGGGAAGCGAATTTACTACCCGCAGGTGTGACGGATCCGAACTTGCCTGCCTGCTGTACTCATCCGGCACTACGGGCAAACCCAAGGGTATAAAACTCAGCCACGACAACCTCGCCGCCAACGTCAGGACCCTGGTTGACCTGTGGGGATTCACGAATGATGACGTGTTGATACATGCCTTGCCGCTGTTCCATGTTCACGGCCTGTTCGTAGCACTGGGTTGTGTCCTGACTGCCGGCGCTTCTCTCCACCTGCTGGAAAAGTTTGACGCAGATGAAATAACCTGCCTGTTGCCTGAGGCCACGGTATTGATGGGGGTGCCCACATTTTACACGCGCTTGCTGCAATCTCCCGGCTTGTCCAGGGAAGCCTGCAGTGCCATGCGCCTGTTCATCTCCGGTTCGGCTCCGCTGCATGAGAATACGTTTAATCAATTCAAACAAACTACCGGTCATACCATCCTGGAACGCTACGGCGCATCGGAGACCGGTATGAGCACCTCGAACCCGCTGCATGGGGAACGCAGGGCCGGGATGGTCGGGATGCCGCTGCCGGACGTCCTGGTCAAAATCGTGGATGATGGTGGTAACGAAGTGACAGATACCGCTATTGGTGAGTTACTGGTGAAGGGACCTAACGTCTTTTCCGGTTACTGGAACCTGGATGACGTGAACAGGACCGCTTTCACCGAGGATGGTTATTACCGTACCGGCGATCTGGGAGAACGGGATCCCGATGGTTACATCCGCATAGTGGGTCGCGCCAGGGACATGATCATCAGCGGGGGGGAGAATATCTACCCGAAAGAGATTGAACTATGCCTGGATCGCATCGAAGGCATCAGTGAGTCGTCCGTCATCGGTCTTGAAGATACGGACCTGGGTGAAAGGGTAGTGGCCGTCCTGGTGACGGAGCCGGATTGCCGTTTGGATGAAGCGGGAATTATTGCCGGACTGAAAACGCAACTCGCCGGGTTCAAGGTTCCCAGACAAATTTGTTTCGTGGAGGAACTGCCGCGTAATACAATGGGCAAAGTACAAAAGAATAAATTAAGGGAAACCTGGAAGCAGAACCACAAAAACGAGCAGGAGTAATACCGGCTTTGGAACTGAAGGAGCAACTCAGGCGGTTGTCCGCGTCAGAGAAATACCGCGCGCATGTGGATAAGCGCAGGCGGGTGACTTACCTGTTAACGGCCATCGCTGTTTTTCAATACAGCCTTTACTTCTTTGCCGTGGCCTGGGCGGCGGGACCGGCAGGGACGGCCTGGCCGGCCGGTAGCGCCGTCAGTGTGATCATTTGGCTCACCGTGCTGGTTATATTGCTGAGCATCGTCATTTCAGCAGGATATATATGGTGGACCGCCCGTTTCCATGACCCGGAAAGAGAAGCGGTCATGAGAGAACTTGGACTGCGGGATGAGTAGAGTAGTTCCACCGCTTGTTTTCCTTGTATCGATGAATCCGGTATTTGCCCGGGCCGACACGCTGGCCGGCGCCGGTACCGGACAACCCCTGAACGTGGCCGCGATCATCACGTTTTTCCTGTTTGTCTTCAGTACCCTGCTGATTACCTGGTGGGCGGCCCGGCACACCCGTTCCCGCAAGGAGTTTTATGTTGCCGGCGGCGGTATACCCGCGTGGCAGAACGGGATTGCCATTTCCGGTGACTTCATGTCGGCGGCGACCTTTCTGGGACTGACGAGCCTGGTATTTTTTACCGGCACGGACGGGTTGATGCTGGCAGTCGGCGCAGTCGCCAGCTGGCCGGTTATCCTGTTCCTGGTCGCCGAGAGGTTGCGTAATCTCGGCCGTTATACGTTTATCGACGTCATCTCATTTCGCCTTGATCAACGACCGATCACGCGGGTTGCAGCCCTGGGGTCTCTTGCTACGGTAATCTTTTATCTTATCTCGCAGCTTGTGGGCGCGGGAAAACTGATCCAGTTGCTGTTCGGCCTGGATTACATCTGGGCCGTGAGCGGTATCAGCATCCTGATGATCGCCTATGTGACTTTCGGCGGCATGCTGGCCACGACCTGGGTGCAGATTATCAAGGCTTTCCTGCTGATAGTCGGCGGCACAATTATTACCCTGTTGATGTTGCAGCATTACAGCTATGACCTGGATGCGGTGTTTCACAGCGCGGTGTTGATTCA
Source organism: Gammaproteobacteria bacterium (assembly GCA_965116495.1). Classification (GTDB taxonomy): domain Bacteria; phylum Pseudomonadota; class Gammaproteobacteria; order Eutrophobiales; family Eutrophobiaceae; genus JAAXHV01. Next base: position 4,155,148 of record OZ220696.1, read on the forward strand.
CCCGAGGGGTTGGGATCTTGTCGCCCCGGGTGGCTGGCTGGACGATCCGGTATCGGTGCTCTCCCTGGGATTGACGGCCCTGCTCGGCTTCATCGGACTGCCGCATATACTGATGCGTATCTTTACCGTGAAGGACGCAAAAACTGCAAGAAAATCGGCATTTTATGCCATTTCAATCATCGGCTATTTCAACCTCCTGATGCTTGTCGTCGGGTTCGGAGCGGTGTCGCTCATCATGTTCAACCCGGACTACCAGAGTGCCGCCGGCGCCCTGACAGGAGGACGGAACATGGTGGTGCTGCACACGGCCCACTTCCTGGGGGGCGACATTTTGCTGGGGTTTGTCTCCGCCGTTGCCTTCGCCACGATCCTCGCAGTCGTCTCGGGGTTGACCATCTCCGCGGCAGCCACCATTGCCCATGACCTGTATGCGAAATCGATTAAACAGGGCAGGGCGTCGGAAAAATCGGAATTACTGGTCTCGCGCTGTGCCGTGATCGGCATCGGTACACTGGCAGTCCTGTTCGGTCTCGCATTCGAACATCATAACGTCATCTTTATTACCAATATGGCCCTGGCGGTTGCCGGCAGCGCTAACGCGCCGATATTATTGCTGTCCATGTACTGGCGGGGGTTGACGACCCGCGGCGCCATCTACGGTTGCCTGGCCGGCCTGGTCTCTTCGGTCTGTCTGATTATCCTGGGCCCGCAGGTATGGGTGGACGTGATCGGTATGGAAAAACCGTTGTTTCCCTATGTTTACCCCACCATCATCTCGGCTCCACTGGCGTTTGCCATGGCCTGGCTGTTGTCACGTACGGATAACAGCGCCCGGGCGGACAAGGAGAGGGCCGCGTTTACCGGACAATATATCCGTTCGGAAACCGGTATCGGTGCGGCAGAAGCAGCAGGCCACTGACAATCAAAAATCAATGGGGTCAGACTCGAAGGATTTTCAAACCCCTCTGACAAATCAATCGAGTCTGACCCCATTGATTTGTCACGTGTAACGGTCGTTTGTGTCATAATTAATACAGGACAGCAACCAGGTGACAAGCGCATGATTTTCTTCTCCAACAAAAACCGGCCCTTTCACTACGGTCCCTATCCCCTCGAGAGATTGCCCCGGGATGAATTACTCATCGAGTTTGAACGGCAAAGGGGGCAAAAAGCCCGGCCCGCTGCAGGCAACGGCGCGACTTCAAACTATGCCGCCGCGCTGGAGAAATATCACGCTATCTTCAAACAATTCTGTGAAGGAGCGGTGGCGCCGGCCAGGGCGCCCGTGCCTGATGACCTCGACAGGCGCTCGATTGACGTCAAGGGAGCCGGATATTTTCTTGATGCCGGCCAGATAGGTATATGCAGGTTGACCGCGTCATGCTGGTACCTGGACTCGACGTCGAAGGATCATAGTCACGGGATAGTCGTACTGGCCGAATACAGCCGCCTGCCGGAAGCTGACAACCCGGCCCGGCGCTGGCTCGAGGGGTCCATCCATGTCACTGCACAGATGCGCGCTTTTGAAATTGCGGTGGGCATTGCCAACCATATACGTGCGATGGGGTTCGATGCGGCAGCCCATGATGATCGGAACGACCAAATTGATATCGACCGGCTGACCGTGCTGGCCGGCCTGGGGGTCCGGGATAACGGAGTGGTCGTCAATCCCTACTTGGACACCGACTTCTCGGTCGCTGTGGTGACCACGAATTATGCACTGGCAACGGACAAACCGCTGAAGGCCAAGGCGAAAAACGGCCGGAACCTGGCGTATTGGCTGGGTATCGGCGGCGCCACGTCCGGCCTGGAGAGATGGCGCCGCGCCAACCGGCAGACCCATCTCAGCAACTACCCGATGGAACAGGTAAAGCGCGTGGACAGGCCCACAACACTGATCCTGGACGATGAGGTGCCGCGGGTTCCGAAACGGGCAGGTTTCTTTGAGCGGGCAATTCACGGCGACCTGGATAAGAAAGCGCAGGTGGAACGCCAGCGTTTTTCCTTCAAACATCCGTTTGCCGCCGCCATGCTGAAACAAATACGCGGCATGGTGCCGTACCAGGACGGGCTCGTGGCAGAGGCACAGGCAAGCGGCACGAACGATCCGGTGGCCAACACCAGGGCACTCAAGTCATTGTCCTACGCCCTGGGGTCGGAGATCACCGGGATTTGCGAGATACCGGAGTATACCTGGTATTCACACAAGGAAGACGGCTCGGAGATCAAGCCGTACCATAAATACGCCGTGGTGTGTCTGATCGACCAGGGCTATGACACCATGGAAGGCGCTTCGGGTGACGATTTCATTTCCGGCGCGCAATCCATGCGCGCCTACATGCGCGGGGCCTTGATCGCCGGCATCATGGCCGAGCATTTGCGTTCGCTCGGCCATTCTGCCCGGCCGCAGACCAACGCGGACTCCCACGTGTTGCACATTCCCCTGGTGATGTGGGCAGGGCTGGGGGAACTCAGCCGTATCGGTGAACTGGTGCTCAACCCGTTTATCGGCCCACGTTTCAAGACCGTCGTCATGACCACCGATCTGCCCCTGGTCCCCGATAAGCCTGTTGACTTCGGCCTGCAGTATTTCTGCTCCAACTGCCTGAAGTGCGCGCGTGAATGCCCCTGCGATGCCATCCCCTTCGGCGACAAGGTGATGTTCAACGGCTACGAGATGTGGAAGCCGGACGTAGAGCGTTGCACGCGTTATCGCCTGACCAACCAACGCGGGCTGGCCTGTGGCCGCTGCATGAAGACCTGCCCGCTGAACAAGGTCATCAGCTGGGACGGCCCGCTTGCCACCCAGGCGGCCAGCTGGTGTGGCGTTAATGCTTTCTGGCTGAAACCCTTGCTGGTGCCGATAGCGGTAAAACTCGATGATATGCTGGGCCACGGCATACGTAATCCTGCCAAGAAATGGTGGCTGGACCTGGAGATAGTGGACGGCGTATGCGTGCACCCGCGTAAAGGCGTGAACCAGCGTGACCTGGACGTGGATCGCAAGATTGACGTGCAGAAACATAAAGTCGCGTATTACCACGCCGACATGATGCCGCCGCCGAACAGTTCAGGCATTGCCATGATGGTGAAAAGAAAAGACGGGATTGCCGCCGCGGTCAAAGTCGAATCAGTCGAGCAGGCATTGGTCCGTAAAGCCAAAGGCGGCCCCGCTCCGGAGCACTACATCCCGACGCCTCCCATGGATACCAGCGCATCAGATAAGGAAGATGTGACAGGATTCAATCCGTATCATAACTGACCAAGTCCGTCATTCCGGCGCAGGCCGAGTAGTGGCGCATGGATGCGCCGTCAACGGAGCGTAGGATGCAAATCCAGTAAAACAATGTGTCGCCTCCGACGACTCCCGGCAGTACTGGGTTCCGGTCCCGACTTTTGCCGGGATAAACTTCTGCAGCAATGACGGATTGGTAAGAAATGATACAAAAAATTTGACATTCACGAATATTTTTGTATCATTATATCAATGGTGATGTACAGGTAGATACAGATGACCGATTCAACTACGCTACCGGAAATATTTCAGGGGCGGATAGATGCCGAGGAGAAAATCGAGCCCCGGGACTGGATGCCGGACGCCTACCGGCAAACCCTGGTCAGGCAGATTTCGCAACATGCCCATTCCGAGATAGTCGGCCAGTTGCCGGAAGGGAACTGGATCTCGCGGGCGCCGTCGCTGCGGCGCAAGGCGATCCTGCTGGCCAAGGTACAGGATGAAGCCGGCCATGGCCTGTATTTATACAGCGCGGCGGAGACTCTGGGTATCTCCAGGGAGCAGATGCTTGAGCAACTGCACTCCGGTAAGGCAAAGTATTCCAGCATTTTCAATTATCCGACCCTGACCTGGGCGGATATAGGCGCAATCGGTTGGCTGGTGGATTCGGCTGCCATCATCAACCAGATTCCATTGTGCCGTTGTTCTTACGGGCCGTATGCCCGGGCCATGGTGCGGATATGCAAGGAAGAGAGCTTTCACCAGCGCCAGGGATATGAACTGCTGATGACGCTGTGCCAGGGATCCGAGGAGCAAAAGGCAATGGCGCAGGATGCGATAAACCGGTGGTGGTGGCCGTCGGTGATGATGTTCGGACCCAGTGATGCGAATTCCAGACATTCCGCCCAGTCCATGCAATGGAAAATCAAGCGTAACAGCAACGATGAACTGCGCCAGAAATTCGTGGATCAATCCGTTCCTCAGGCCGAGTACCTGGGCCTGACGCTGCCCGACCCGGACCTGAAGTGGAATGAAGCGCGCGGGCATTACGATTTCGGGGAAATAGACTGGGACGAATTCTACCAGGTCGTCGGCGGCAACGGTCCCTGTAACCACGAACGCATCAGCGCACGCATCAAGGCCCACGAAGACGGCGCCTGGGTGCGGGAGGCGGCACTGGCCTATGCGGACAAGCAACGGCAGCGGGCCCGGAAGGCTGCTGCCTGAGATGCCGCCTTGCAAAATTGTCTGACAGCCGTAAGGAATAGATTATGACGGATAAAACCGGGCGTTTGCCCCTATGGGAAGTATTCATCCGCAGCAAGCGGGGGCTGGACCACAAACATGCCGGCAGCATTCATGCAGCCGATGGTGAGCAGGCCCTGCAATACGCCCGGGACACCTATACCCGCCGCAATGAGGGCTGCAGTATCTGGGTAGTGAAGTCGGCGGATATCATAGCCAGCCAGTTCGAGGACAACGACAGTCTTTTTGATCCTGCGATCGACAAGATGATCTATCGCCATCCGACCTTCTACGACGTGCCTGAGGACCTCAAACTGTGAACCAGGACCAGGACAGGGGACGGATTTCAAATCCGTCCCCTGTTTTGCCGAGGGGAGCCGAGGTGATACGGTGAGTGGTGAAACTGCACGACAGGAGTTATTCCAGTACATCATCAGGCTTGGGGATAACGCCTTGATTAACGGCCAGCGCCTGGCTGAATGGTGTGGTCACGGACCGTTTGTGGAAGAAGATATCGCCATGACCAATATCGCGCTGGACCTGGTCGGGCGCGCCCGCATGCTGCTGACTTACGCCGGTGAGGTGGAGGGCGAGGGCAGGACGGAAGATGACCTGGCTTATTTTCGCACTGGACGGGAATTCCGGAATTTTCAAATCATGGAATTACCGGCGGGTGATTTTGCCTTCACCACGGCCAGGCAGTTCTTCGTTGATGCGTATGATTATTTCTACTACCAGGCATTGCAGTACTCCGTTGATTCCACCCTGGCCGGCATCGCGGCAAAAACCCTGAAGGAATGTGATTACCACCTGCGTCACAGCGGCGAATGGATGATTCGTCTTGGTGATGGAACCGAAGAGAGTCATGCAAAAATCAGCGCGGCCGTGGCCGAGTTGATGCCGTTCACTTACGAGTTGTTCGACGCGGACGGGATCGACCGGGCCATGCAGGCGAATCAAATCGGCGTGGACCTGAAAAGCGTCGAAGCGTTGTGGAATGAAAAAGTGAACAACGTACTCAATGAGGCTACGCTGGAACGGCCGGAACTGACGTATACCCGCAGCGGGGGAAGACAGGGCCTGCATTCGGAACATATCGGCTATCTACTGGCTGAGATGCAGTCCCTGCAAAGAGCCATGCCAGGTCAGGATTGGTAACGCAGTATCCGTTCCCACTACCGCTATGACAGCTATTCATATGTCAGCCACCTGCTCATCGGATAACTACCCGGACCGCGTTATCGACGAGATTAGAGTTCTTCTTGAACAGGTTGCCGATCCCGAAATACCTGTTTTAACCATCGCCGACCTGGGTATATTGCAGGGCGTGTACCGGCATGAAGGCAGGGTACGGGTCGTGATCACGCCTACCTACAGCGGTTGTCCGGCGATGCAGACTATTGAGCAGGATATCAGGACCGTTTTAACGGAAAACGGCTATGAAAACGTTGAGGTGGCAACACGGATCTCGCCGCCATGGACGACGGACTGGATGAGTGAAGCGGGCAGGGAAAAACTGTTGCAATACGGTATTGTCCCCCCGGCGGGTTCGGCTGACAAACAAAGTTTGCGTATGCCGGATACGGGTGTGGCTTGCCCGCGCTGCCGGTCCGCCGCTACGGAAGAAATCAGCCGTTTCGGTTCAACTCCCTGCAAGGCCTTGTACAGGTGTAACGATTGTCTGGAACCCTTCGACTATTTCAAATGCATATAACACATTTTATCCGCCGATGACGCACATGATCGCAGATGAAGACATCTTTTTTCCTGTTTTATCTGTGTACATCTGTGGATACGGATTGATTCTTATCGAAAATGCCGGAATTTCATCCTTTAACCATCGGCGCCATCAGCAAAGAGACGGATAACGCAGTTTGCCTGACGTTCGACGTACCTGCCGGCCTGTCCGAAACCTACCGGTTTACCCAGGGCCAGTACCTGACCCTGAAGGCCGAGATCGATGGCGCCGAAGTCAGACGTTCCTATTCCATTTGTTCCGGTGTCGATGACGGGGCCCTGCGGGTTGCCGTGAAAAAAATAACCGGCGGCGTGTTTTCCACGTTCGCCAACGAGAAGTTAAACAAAGGCGACGTGATGGAAGTCATGCCGCCCCAGGGGACCTTTTTCACGCCATTACACGAGGAAAATGCACACAATTACCTGTGTATAGCAGCCGGCAGCGGCATTACACCCATTATCTCCATTATCAAGACCATATTGAAACGCGAGCCGCAAAGCCGGGTTACCTTGTTGTACGGTAACCAGCGGGTGGCGACGATCATGTTCAGGGAAGAACTGGAAGCGTCAAAAAACCGCTACATGGACCGCTTCCAGTGGATCAATATCCTCAGCAGGGAACGCCAGGACGTGGAAATCCTGAACGGCCGGATCAACAACAGAAAAGGCGCTGAACTGATCCGGCACCTGCTTGACCTGCGCGCCATTGACGAGTTTTTCCTGTGCGGTCCCGAGGCGATGATATCGGAAGTTTCCCGGGGACTACGCTCCGAGGGTATTGACGAGCGTAACATCCATTACGAACTGTTTGCCGAATCAGCCGAAGCAGCCGCGACAAGAGTGGCAAAACACCATGAACGGGCGATTAAACTGGGGGGCATGGTGGCGCAGGTCAGCGTCAATGCCGATGGCCGTGAAACCCGGTTTGAATTGAGCGCTGACGGCCAGAACATTCTCGACGGCGCCCTGGATAACGGCGTTGACCTGCCGTTTGCCTGTAAAGGCGGCGTTTGCGCAACCTGCAAGGCAAAACTGCTGGAAGGGGAAGTGGATATGGACATCAACCACGCCCTGGAGGCTGACGAACTAGCGGCGGGTTATATACTCACCTGCCAGGCACACCCGGTTTCGGACCGGGTCGTCGTCGATTTCGATGAATAACAGACAATGAAGCAGGTCAGCAGGCTGCTGGCGGAGTTTGCCTCCCGTAAACCCATACGCACAGGCTCGCTGATCATCAGTATTTTCGGTGATGCGGTTTCTCCCCACAGCAGCGCCGTCTGGCTGGGCAGTCTGATCAAGGTGCTGGAACCGTTCGGATTAAACCAGAGGCAGATTCGCACGGCGGTGTTCAGGCTGGTGCAGGAGGACTGGCTGGTTGCCAGGCAGATGGGCAGGCGCAGTTATTACAGCTTTACCGGGGCGGGCCAGAGGCATTACGAAAAGGCCGCGCGCAGGATTTACCATGCCAAGCGGGAGCTCTGGGACAGAAAGTGGACCCTGGTACTGCCGACTTCGTGCGACAACCGGGAAAAGGACCTGTTGCGCAGGGAGTTATCCTGGCTCGGTTATGGCGCGTTGACCCCGGGCATGCTGGGGCATCCTTCTGCTGACCGGCAATCGCTTGATGAAACCCTGCTGGAACTGAAACTTACGGACAAGGTGGTTGTATTAATCGCCAGTACCGAGGACGTTGCCTCTCGCGAAGTATTGAGGAAGCTATGCCAAGACTGCTGGGGCCTTGCCGGGATTGAGAAAAGATACAACCATTTTATCCAGCGTTACGGCGCGATATACCGGGCACTGAGGAAGGCGAAGCAGCGGGATGACGAGCAGTGTTTCCAGGTCCGTACCCTGCTCATCCATGAGTACCGGCGCATACTGTTGCAGGATTCCGATCTTCCCGAAGAACTCCTGCCGCCGAACTGGCCGGGCGCCTCGGCATATAACCTGACAAAGAAGATATACCATGCCGTGCAGCAAGGCTCGGTTGACTACCTGATGAGGAACATGGAAACAGTCGAAGGAGGACTGGACGGACCCGGCAGGAGTTTTTATTCGAGGTTTGACGGCGCCGCAGTATAATATCCGCCTTGTTACAGGATATTCGGGTAAAACAAACGAAAACCTGCCAGGGAGAGTACATATTACCCTTTGTAACCGTTTACATTACCCCGCGCCTCTGTATATTCTAAGGAAAACCGTCTATGTTATCTGCGTATAAAAAGTAAAAAACGAGTGAGGAAGAAAGAGATGTTAGGTCTGATGATGGACAGGCAGTTGACCATTACCTCAATAATGGAGCACGCCGACAGGTACCATCCCGACACGGAGATTGTCTCCGTCACCAATGACACTCCCAGGCACAGGTACACGTATGCAGAGGCATTCCGCAGGACCCGGCGCCTGGCGAACGCCTTGATCGACTACGGTATAGGGGCCGGGGAGCGTGTCGCTACCCTTGCCTGGAACGATTACCGCCACTTTGAGTTATATTACGCCATTGCGGGGATCGGGGCCGTCACGCACACGGTCAACCCGCGCCTGTTCCCTGATCAGATCAGCTATATCATTAACCATGCAGAAGACAGGCTGGTCTTCGTTGATCCGCTTATCCTGCCGGTGCTGGAGAAAATCAGTGATGACCTGTCCGGCGTTGAAGCCTATATTGTTTTAACGGATGAAGAAAACATGCCGGATACGGACCTGTGCAACGCACAGTCCTATGAAGGCTTCATCGGCCGCCATGCGGACCGGATCGACTGGCCTGAACTGGATGAGAAGACCGCGTGTTGCCTGTGCTATACGTCCGGGACGACCGGCAATCCCAAGGGCGTTCTGTACCATCATCGCTCAATGGTGTTACATACACTGGTCGGCATCTCTCCGGACGGACTCAACCTGTCTGTACGGGACGTGGTCATGCCGGTCGTGCCCATGTTCCATGTCAACGCCTGGGGCCTGGCTTACGGGGCGCCGGCAGTGGGAACGAAACTGGTCTTTCCCGGCCCAAAGATGGGGGACGGGGCGACCCTGCAGGCGTTGATTGAAGAAGAGGAGGTCACTTATTCTGCCGGGGTGCCCACGGTATGGCTGAACCTGTTGAAGTATCTTGCGGAATCCGGCAAGGAGGTCAGCACACTGAAACGGGTGATCATCGGCGGATCGGCATGCCCCCGTTCGATCATGGAGGAGTTTGAAGATCGCCATGGGGTTTACGTCAACCATGCCTGGGGTATGACGGAGATGAGCCCCCTGGGGACGATCAATACCCTGAAACCGGGGATGCTGGAACTGCCGCGGGAAGAGCAATATGCCGTAAGAATGAAGCAGGGGCGCCCGCTTTACGGCGTCGAGATGAAGATTGTCGATGATGACGGCAATGAGCTGCCCAGGGACGGACAGGCGACAGGGCTTCTCAAGGTACGCGGGCCGTTTATCTGCAGCGAATACTACCGGGAGGATACCCCGAGTGACGTACACAATGATGACGGCTGGTTCAGTACGGGAGACGTAGGGTCCATAGACGCCGAAGGTTACCTGCAGATTACCGACAGGTCCAAGGATGTCATCAAGTCCGGGGGTGAGTGGATCAGTTCCATCGACCTGGAAAACGCGGCGGTAGGCCATCCCGACGTCGCCGAGGCTGCAGTGATCGGGGTGCCGCACCCGAGGTGGGGGGAGCGCCCATTGCTGATCCTGGTCAGGAAAGAGGGCGGGGATGCGGGCAAGCAGGAAGTCCTGGACTGGCTCAAGGACAGGGTGGCAAAATGGTGGGTGCCCGATGATGTGGTCTATGTTGACGAGATCCCGCACACGGCGACGGGAAAGATACAGAAAACCGAACTGCGCAAACGCTTCAAGGACTATGTGATTTAACATGGATTCACAGGATATTATAGTGATTGGTTCAATCACTTGACCGGGATATCCGGGGTCAGGCAATATTAATCGTGTTACCAATCTGATGAACAGCAAACGAGAAGCGCGGCACCATACGTTGCCCGCAACCAGTGAAACCATACACTGGGGTTATTTCAGCAAGAACGTCGAGCCTGCACTGACCGTCATGTCGGGCGACTTCATTACTGTCGAAACGCTGAGCCACCATGCCAATGATGATGCCTCGTTGATGGTGGATGGCGATCCGGGCGCCGAGAGTGTATTCCGCTGGACCAGGGACGGCAAGGGCGTTGACCGCCGCGGCGCCGGACCTGTGGATGCGTCGCAGTTCGGCCGCGGCTCTGGAGAAGGCCTGGGCGTGCATATCCTGACCGGGCCCATTTATATCGAGGAAGCGGAGCCCGGCGATATCGTGGAAGTCCGCATTCTCGACCTCAGGCCCCGTCCCAGCGCCAATCCCGATCACCCGGGTAAGGCCTTCGGCAGTAATGCCGCAGCCTGGTGGGGCTATCATTACCAGGATCTGATCACCGAACCCAGGCCGCGCGAAGTCGTCACCATCTATGAAATTGACGTAACCGGCGAGCGCACCTGGGCCAGGGCGCTGTATAACTACCGCTGGGTGCCGCAGACCGACCCGTACGGTGTGGAACACGCTACCATCGATTACCCCGGTGTGCCGGTCAACCATGACACGGTTGACAAAAATAACTCGATTTTGCCCGGCGTGCGGGTACCGATCCGCCCCCATTTCGGCACCATGGGGCTGGCGCCCGTGGAGGCTGATTTCGTCAATACCATACCGCCCGGCTATTTCGGCGGCAACATCGATAACTGGCGCATCGGCAAGGGCGGCACCATGTATTACCCGGTGGCGGTGCCGGGAGGTCTGCTGAGCGCCGGCGACCCGCACGCGGCCCAGGGCGATTCCGAACTGGCCGGTACGGCGATTGAAACCTCGCTGACCGGCGTCATCCAGGTCATCCTGCATAAACAGGACGCGCTGGCCGGCACCGTGTTACAGGGACTGGACTACCCGTTGCTGGAAACCGATTCGGAGTACGTCGTGCACGGTTTCAGCTATGCCAACTACCTGGCCGAGCTTGGCGAAGACGCGCAGAGCGAGATAAACAACAAGTCGTCGGTTGACAACGCCATGCGCGATGCGTTCCGGAAAATGCGCAAATTCCTGATGAATGCCAAGGGGTTCAGCGAAGACGAGGCCATCACCCTGATGTCGGTGGCGGCCGACTTCGGCGTAACCCAGGTGGTTGACGGCAACTGGGGCGTGCATGGTATTATCCCTAAAGGGATTTTTCCTTAAACGGAACCAGGCAAGGTCGCCGGCGAAAATGACTGCTGTCTTGAATGATTAAGTCAGGGGGGAATGATGCTGGATACAAATGTACTGAATGACCTGGTCGGCTGTTATCTTGTCCTGGCCATTGGTTATAATCTTCTCAGTCTTATCCTGTATGATGTGAAGGGGCAGGCGCTCACTTCCAATAAGCCGGTCCAGGCCATCGTCCTGGTGGCGCTTCTCTACATGATTTACGTGAGCGAAGCCGCGCTGGGCAGCGGCGCCTGGATGTTTCTGATGGTCGTGTTCCTGCTGCTGATCCTGCGCTTCGGCATTTACCAGCACCTGGCAGGTTACGATGAAAACAAGTATTTCTCCCGTAGCGCATGGGTGGCAGCCGTTGCGATCAATGTCTTTGGCGTCGCCGTCCTGACGTTGTCCCTGTTTTAACCCGGGTATCACATCGCCAACAGGCTGGCGTTCCCGCCGATGGCCGCGCGGTTGACGCTACAGGTCTGTTCCGTGGTAAAACGTAACAGGTAGTGGGGGCCGCCGGCCTTTGGCCCCGTCCCCGACAAACCGCAACCGCCGAAAGGTTGCACGCCCACTACGGCGCCGACCATGTTCCGGTTTACATACACGTTGCCGACGCGGATACGCTCGCGGATATATTGTGCCCGCTGTTCGATACGGCTCTGTATGCCCAGTGTCAGGCCGTAACCCAGCCCGTTTATCCGCTCCAGGAGCGCATCCAGTGTTCCGGCGTCGTAGCGCAGCACGTGTAATACCGGTCCGAATACCTCCTCTTTCAGATCGGACAGCGACTCGATTTCGATGATCGCCGGGGATACGAAATAACCTTGTACATCGGTGCCGGGTCCGCGGTATAACAGCCTGCCGTTTGCCCGTGCGCTGCTTATGTAATCTTCGAGCCGGGTCTGCGCCGCCAGGTCGATGACAGGTCCCACATCCGTATCCAGGCGGGCAGGGTCCCCGACGACCCATTCATCCATGTGTTCTACCAGGAGTCCCAGCACCCGCTCTGCAATCTCGGTTTGCAGGCACAGCACGCGCAGTGCGGAACAGCGCTGGCCGGCGCTGTTGAAAGCGGATTGCACTGCGTCCTGAACAACCTGTTCCGGCAGTGCCGAACTGTCCACCAGCATGGCGTTGATGCCTCCGGTCTCGGCGATCAGGCTTGCCAGGGGGCCGTTCCGTGCAGCCAGGTCAAGATTGATGCGCCGCGCGGTCTCCGTTGAACCGGTAAATGCCACGCCGGCGACCCTGGGATCGTAAAGCAGGGCATTGCCCAGTTCAGGGCCTGAGCCGGGGAGGAATGCCAGTACCTCTTTGGGGATGCCCGCTTCGTACAGCAACCCCGTGAGCCGGCAAGCAACGAGGGATGCCTGCTCCGCGGGTTTGGCTATGACCGTATTACCTGCCGCCAGTGCCGCCGCTACCTGGCCGGTGTAAATGGCGACGGGAAAGTTCCACGGGCTGATACAGACAAACACGCCGCGGCCGCAAAGCCGCAGTGCGTTGCTCTCTCCAACGGGTCCGGGCAGATCAAGGTCCGCGGCCATCAGCCTGCGACAGCAACCGGCGTAGTAGCGCAGGAAGTCCACGGCTTCGCGCACGTCATCGTGGGTATCCCGCAGACATTTGCCGGCTTCGAGCACGCACAGTGCCGCCAGGTCGGCCAGGTGTGCCTCGAAAATATCCGCGGCCTTCTCGAGTATCCCGGCCCGGTGCTCCGCAGTGGTACGGCGCCAGGAGGCAAATGCTTCTGCCGTAACGGCCACGGCCTGTGCCGCAATGCCGGGGGTGGCATCCCATACGCGTCCCACACGCTCACAGGTATCGGCAGGATTGACTACTGTCCTGGGTTTTCCGCCCAGGCGTTTACCGTTGACTACGGGGGCGGCTGTCCATTCCCGCGCACGGGTCCGGGAGACGCTTTCGAACAGTGGTAAAAGGTCCGCGTGGTCGGCGAAATTCAACCCGCGGGAGTTTCTCCGTTCCGGCCGGAACAGGTCCGGCGGTAACGGGATGCGGGGATGGCGCGTTACTTCGTTGTTACGCTCTGTTGCGGCCACGGGGTCCGCGACCAGTTCGGAAACGGAGATATCCCGGTCGGCAATGCGGTTGATGAATGACACGTTGGCGCCGTTTTCCAGCAGACGGCGCACGAGATAGGGCAGCAGGTCTTCGTGCGCGCCCACCGGTGCGTACACACGGCAGGGAATATTGAGGCCTTGCGCATCGGTAACAGAGTCGTACAGTTCCTTACCCATGCCGTATAACCGCTGGAATTCAAATTCCCGGTCCTCGGCGTGATGATGGATGTAACTGACCGTATGGGCATTGTGGGTCGCAAACTGCGGGTAAATGTACGGACAATCCGCAAGCAGGAAACGGGCACAAGCCAGGTAGGAGACGTCGGTGTTGCGTTTCAGGGTAAACACCGGGTAGTCCGCCAGTCCCTGCTCCTGGGCCCGTTTGATCTCCATGTCCCAATAGGCGCCCTTGACCAGGCGCACGGGGATGACGCGCCTGTGTTCACAGGCAAGCCGGTTGAGACTCTCCAGCAGGGGCAGCGCGCGTTTCTGGTAAGCCTGTACCGCCAGTCCCAGCCCTGCCCAGCCGCGCACGCCGGGATGACGATATAGCCGGTCGAACACCTGGAGACTGATCTCAAGCCGCTCAGCCTCCTCCGCATCGATAGTCAGGGCAATCCCTGCGCTGCGGGCGGCTTTCCCGAGGTGCAGCATCCGGTCCGTCAGTTCGGAAACCGCGCGGGCGGACTGGCCGGGTTCAAACCGGGGGCACAGGGAGGAAAGTTTGACGGAGATTCCCGGGCGTTCCTGAACCTGCATCCCGGCGTCAACGACACCGCCAAGCGCCTTGATGGCCTGCGTATAAGCCTGCTCATAACGGTCCGTAGCAGCCCTGGTCAGGGCCGCCTCGCCCAGCATGTCGTAGGAAAAACGATAATGCCGCAGGCCGTCCGTCTCACTGCGGCGCAACGCCTCGTCAATAGTGCGCCCCGTGACGAATTCATCCGCCAAGATTTTCATGGCCGCTTTCAGCGCCGCGCGCAGCACCGGCTGTTCGAGCCGGCTGAGCAGTTTGCGCAGCAGGTCCAGCGGTGCCGGTGCATCGCCCTGTCCGGTATAAAGGAGCTTTCCCGTCAGCATCAGCCCCCAGGTAGACGCGTTCACGAACAGGGAATCATCCTGTCCCAGGTGCTGTTCCCAATCGGCGGATTTCAGCTTGTCGGCAATCAAGGCGTCCGTAGTGCCAGCATCGGGAACGCGCAACAACGCCTCGGCCAGGCACATCAGGACGACGCCCTCGTGAGAGGAGAGGTCGTAATGGTTTAACAATGCGTGCAGTCCCGTTGCTTGTTGCTGTCGTGTGCGTACTGTTTGCGCCAGGGACCTTGCGGTACTCTCAATCTTTCGCTTCAGCCCGGGCTCCGAACGGGCCAGCGGCAGCAGGCGCGCCATGATGCTACCCTCATCTGCGAGGTAGTCCCTGTTAAGTTCTGCCGTATTGATCCCGGCTTCCTGTCCTGGTGGACAGATTTTCGCAAATTGGCCCATCAACCCTCCGTCGTTCCTGCGCAAGCAGGAATCCAGAAAACATAATCTCATTCATGATGTAATATTTCGTATTCTAGAACATATATTTCATATTAAATTTTTATAATTTCATTTATGCAATATTATATTTTGTTATAATAAGATTATTTAAAATAATAATTCTCTCTCCAATGAAAGATCAACCCGACCGCATAGACCTGAGAATTCTCGACGTCCTGCAGGGGAACGGCAGAATTTCAAACATTGACCTGTCCAGAAAAGTGAACCTCAGTCCCGCCCCCTGCCTGGCGCGCGTGCGGAGGTTGGAAAAATCCGGGTACATCAGCGGTTACAAGGCGGTACTCAATCCCGAAAAACTGGGCCTCTCCTTGCTGGCCTACGTAGAGATTACCCTGGACCGGACCACCCCCGACGTCTTCGAAAAATTCAAGCAGGCAGTTCGGGACGTGCCGGAGATTGAAGAATGCCACATGGTGGCGGGCGGCTTCGATTACCTGATCAAGGTACGCAGCCCGGACATGGATACCTACCGGAAAATCCTGGGAGACAGGATTGCAACAATTCCAGGAGTATTACAGACCCATACCTACGTCGTCATGGAGCAGGTAAAGCGATCCGGGAAGTTGAACATCAGGACATAAAGGCGCAATAATACACAGTATTGCCCGCGCCTCGGCCTCAGTACTATTTCCGTTCCTGGTGGCGCGTACGCGCAAGGCGCGATGAACATCGTCCGGTAGATTGCGTATCGTCAGACTTGCCATAATCATCACCAGAGGTCGCGGGCAGATGTCCGGTTTAATATGGATTTACAGGATAAATATTACTAATCCTGTTTATCCTGTCCATCCATGTGAAGCAATCAGAACTGTTCCTCATCCAGCGCCATGATCGTTCCGCTGCCTGCCCGGATGGACGAGAAATGCCCGCTGCTCCGGGGCAGGTAGTGCTCGGCGTAGAACCTGGCCGTTATGATCTTGCTCCGGTAAAAGTCATCATCTGAGGTGGTGGACCTTGCCGAGGCAACCAGCGCCGCCCGGGCCATTTGCCAGCCACCGCAGACGTAACCCATCAGCATGAGAAAATTGATGGCGACGGAACCGGGCGCGTTGTAATCACCCTGGTAGTTGTCCAGCAGCCAGCCTGTTGCCTGCTCCAGTTTTCCGGTCCCATCGTCCAGGGCGTGTTTTATGACTGTCTGGTTGACGTCGGCATCGGACAGTCCGGTTATGGTTTGCCTGATCTCGCCGATGAGGTCCCCGATGGCCTTGCCGTTGTCTTTGATAACCTTGCGCCCGACCAGGTCCTGGGCCTGGATACCGTTGGTCCCTTCATAAATGCTGGTAATGCGGGCATCCCGGTAATGCTGGGCAGCGCCGGTTTCCTCGATATAACCCATGCCGCCATGCACCTGTACCCCCAGGGAGGTGATTTCCTGGGCCAGTTCGGTGGACCAGGCCTTGACTACCGGCGTCAGCAGGGCAAACCTTTCACCGTGATTACCGCCGTCCGGAGAATGGTTCATGTGGTCCAGCGTGGCCGCGCTGATGTAGGCGAGCGCGCGCATCGCCTCGCAACCGGATTTCATCAGCATCAGCATACGCCGCACATCCGCATGCTCTATGATCCTGGCGCGCCCGGGTTGTCCCGGGATCTTGCCCTGTTCGCGCTCTTTCGCGTAGCTCAGCGCCTGCTGGTAGGCGCGCTCGCTGATACTGAGTCCCTGTATGCCGACTGACAGGCGGGCGTGGTTCATCATGGTGAACATGCAGGCTATGCCGTTATGCTTTGCGCCCACCAGGTAACCGTGCGCGCCGCCGTTATCGCCATAACTCATGACGCAGGTCGGACTGCTGTGGATGCCCAGTTTATGCTCGATGGATACCGGGTAGACGTCGTTGCGGCGGCCGGTGGAACCGTCCGCGTTGACCAGGTACTTGGGTACCAGGAACAGGCTGATGCCCCTGATGCCCGGCGGCGCGTCAGGCAGACGGGCCAGGACCAGGTGGAGGATATTGTCCGTCAAGTCATGGTCTCCCCACGTGATGAATATTTTCCGGCCGGACAGCAGGTAGGTGTCGCCGTTGGGTACGGCCCGGGTCTTTATCGCTGCCAGGTCGGAACCGGCCTGGGGTTCAGTCAGGTTCATGGTCCCGGCCCATTCACCCGAAACCAGCTTCGGCAGAAATATGGCCTTCATGTCGTGAGAGCCGTGTATGCCCAGGGCAACCGCGCAGCCTTCCGTCAGCATGGGGCACAGGGCAAATGCCATGTTGGCGGACTGCCAGATTTCATTGGTCGCGGCTGCGACGAGTTCCGGCAGCCCCTGGCCGCCGTATTTGGGTTCGAACGGCAGTGACGCCCAGCCGCCTTCCACAAATGCCTGGTAGGCGTCATTAAATCCTTCGGGAGGGATAACCCTGTCATCTGTAAAGCCCGCGCCGGCCGTGTCTCCCGGCTGGTTAAGCGGCGCAAGTACTTCAGCGGCAAATCTTCCCGCTTCGTCAAGTACCGCATCAACTATCTCTGCCGTGGCTTCTTCGAGCCCGGGCAGTTGATTGACGTCTGACAGCCCTGCCAGTTCATTCAGTACAAAGCGCATGTCGCGCGTGGGGGCGGAGTAATTACTCATTTCTATCGTGTCGTGCTGGCGGAAGCCAGCATCCAGTTAATTTTACCTTTTATACCATTGTTCCTCGATACCGGCTTGAGCCGGTATGACGTTATTTGACAAATCAGCAATACAGACGGGCGCCGTATCTTTCCTTGAACTGGTCACAGTCCTGGATGAGAGTATGCGTGGTTCTGGGCATCGGGACCCGGTAATTGGTCAGGTCCTCAATCAGTGTGCCGCAACGGTGGAAGATATCTATCCCGCGTTTCCCCAGTGCATGTTCGCGCCGGGTGGCGTCCTCGCCAAAAGCAGGCTGACAGTCGGCAACCTGTTCCGCTGCACTGACGAAACGCGGCCAGATCTCAATGATGGCCGGATCGCTACGAAGTGTTTCCATGGTACTCTTGGCGCTGACAGCCAGTTCCTCAATCAGTTGCACCAGGTTGCCGAACATCGCCGACGCCGCGAATACTTCATTCATTTTGCCGGTAAGCTCATCGATTTCCTGCATGGTGTGCGCAATCTTGATATAGCGGCTTTCCAGGAAACGTTCAACAGGTGTGGTGAAGGCCCTGAAAGGTTCTCCCCAGAGCTCTTCCAGCCCCTCCCGGCCGTGTTTGACGCGGATGTATTTCCCGTATTCAAGCGCGCCCATGAAACAAAGGCCGCATTCGCGCAGCAATTCGTTTTCCGGTTTGATGGTGACGCCAATCTGTTCCAGTTCGACGACGCGAGTCAGGATGTCGGCGCCGCGGTTCAACAGGGCGCCGGCCAGCATGGCAGCCAGCACGCGTTTTCTGGATGAGTTTTCTTCCTGCTCATACCTGTGCCGCACCTCTTCAAGTTTATTGCCGGGGGTATTGATTCCGGGTTCTACGTGGTGAAAGACCCGGCGGGTCAACTGGTCGATGAGGGATTTTTTATAAGCAAGATTGTTCGGTACGTCGTAGTAGCGGATCCAGTAACCGTCGAAGTAGATACGTTCCTGTCCGTCTATTTGCCTGATTGTGCCGTTAGCGACTTCCTGGAGCATACTCACCCACTAGTTCACCTGTCATCTACTGAGGGTCTGGCGTTGCCTGTAGTCAATTGAATCTCGATTGGTAGTGTTCATTGTTCAGCGCGGGCAATACGCCCAGGTCGACGGGCCCTTCCCGGACCAGAGTATCCTGGCGGGTTTCCAGCCCTTGCCGGTAACGGGTGTAGACCCCCAGCGCCCAGACCGGGAAATAGTGGCTGTAACCATGGTAGCGCAGGTAGAACACCCGGGGGAAGCCGGTGCCGGTGAACGCTGTTTCCTTCCAGCCCTTTGCACCGTCAAAATTACGCACCAGGTAATTAATGCCTTTTTCCACTTCTTCAGAGTCTGTTTCACCCATTGCCATCAGGCCCAGCAATGCCCATGCGGTTTGTGAAGCGGTGCTGTCTCCAGACCCACCCAGGTCCGGTTCACTGTATGAGTCACAGCTTTCACCCCAGCCGCCGTCCCTGTTCTGGATGTCTTTCAACCATTTTACTGCTTTGCGCAGGTAGGGCTGATTCGGATCCTCACCAAGGGCGCCCAGACCGACCAGTACGGCCCAGGTTCCGTAGATATAATTCACGCCCCAGCGGCCGAACCAGGCGCCGCAGGGTTCCTGGTCCTGCTGCAGGAATTCAACCGCGCGGGCAATGGGGGGGAAACTCTTGTCATAGCCGAGCATGGCCAGCATTTCAATACAACGCCCGGTCAGGTCGGCAGTGCTGGGGTCGACCAGCGCCCCGTGGTCGGCGAAGGGTATGTTGTTCAGGTATTCGTAATGGTTATCGATATCGAAAGCGCCCCAGCCGCCATCCGTATTCTGCATGCCGATTATCCAGTTGACCGCCTGGGCAATACGCTTTTTCTTGTCCGGATTATTATGCGCACCGACGCGCAATAAGGCCATCACCACCATACTGGTATCATCGACGTCAGGATAAAACTCGTTTTCAAACTGGAATGCCCAGCCGCCGCCTTCCAAGCCCGGTGCCTTGCTGATCCAGTCTCCCTGGACAAATACCTGTTTGTCGAACAGCCAGTCCGTAGCCGGTTTAATAGCCTTGTTGTCCGGTCTCAGGCCGGCTTCTGACAGGGCGGACAGGCTCAGGCAGGTATCCCAGATTGGTGACACGCAGGGTTGCACGTAAGTCCGGGTTTCTTCCTCGATTACCAGGTCTTCTATAGCCTGTATGCCGCGTTTCAGGTCCGGGTCGGTCGCATCATGGCCGAGCAGCCTGAGCGCATAGACCGCATTTGCCATGGCCGGAAAAATGGCGCCGATACCGCCCTCTCCGCGCATGTGATCGCGGGTCCAGGTTTCCAGCCTGCGGATGGAAAGACGCCTGATGAACCCGGGAACCAGCGGTTCCAGCAGCTTGAGCAGGCGGTCCGCCAGGATAAAACAGTTTTTGATGTGGTTCCCCGGAATAAATTTATCAATATGTTTCAAAGATTCCGGTTCCTGTATGAACAGTTCCCTGATGCTTGCGCCCTTATGTACCGGCCGGTGAGAGAAGATTAATAACAGAGGTACAATGACGCAACGCGACCAGTAGGAAACCTTGCTCAGGCTGAAAAACCACCAGTGCGGCAGCCAGGCGATCTCCGCCGGCATGGCCGGCACGGTGCTCCAGGGTACCTGGCCGAATATCGCGAGCAGGATTCGGGTAAACACGTTGACCGATTCAGCGCCCCCGTTATTCCGTACCCAAGTACAAGCCCGTTGCATCAGTTCTGCCGCAGGATCATGGCCGGCCGTTTTCAGGGCAAAATAGGCTTTCACGGTGGCGCTGATATTGCCGGCGCCGCCTTCGTACAGGGGCCAGCTTCCGTCGGGCAATTGCAGGCTGATTATATAATCGGCCAGGCGTTGCTCGCGCGCCGCATCAACCGTGCCCAGCAGGTGTTGCAACAGGATATATTCGGACGGGATCGTCGTATCCGCTTCGAGGTCAAAACGCCAGTAACCGGCGTGGTACTGGCGATCCAGTAGAGCCGTGCCTGATTGCAGGAGCGTTTTGGCCAGGGGATCGGTCTGTGGAACCGGAACATTTGTCTCTTCCCGTCGCAGGAACCGGGCTGACAGTAATTCGCCAAATACCGTGTTTGTTATTGTTGCCGTACTTTGTTCAGACATCGTTCCTGTACCACGAGGGACCTAAACGATTCATTCTAATCTCTCTTGTTAAATGTGCAAGTAATTTTTGTGAAATGACCGGTAGGAAGCCAAGCTCATTTACCATTCCCGCGCAAGCGGGAATCCAGTGGATTTGCGAATGGATTCCTGCTTCCGCAGGAATGGGCGTATGCAATTTTCTGTTGTGCCTCCGGCATACTCCAGTGAAATGGCGGGCGCGGGTACAATCAACACGTTCCGGTTGTTTTCTGCGTTCCCGTTCATAACCGGGATTAATCCGGATCAAAAATCCACAACCAGGGCCTCACCCGTTGCCTGTGCTTTTGCATGGATATGTTTGGCTGCGTACATATCCTGGGCGTTGACGCCGTGGGACTGGTACAGCGTGACCTGCCGGTCGTCCTGCCTGCCGGGAATTCCGCCTTGCAGCAACTCACCCAGTTCCCCGATGATATGGGTTTCATCGATAGCGCCTTCCTCAACGGGTATCATGATATCGCCTCCTTCATTGCGGGTGGATTCCATGAGGTCCACGTAGACTGAGGACTTGACAACCAGGTCAGTGTCGCTCTCCCGCGTGGCCAGGCTGTGGGCGCCGACCAGGTTGACGTGGGCGCCGGGTTTGACCCACTCGCCTGCCAATACGGGTTCGGGCGAGGTAGTGGTAGTACACACCAGGTCACAGGCGCCGGCTTCTGCCGGGTCGGCCGTTGCCCGCACCCTGATACCGGTGCGCTGTGCCTGTTCCCGGGCGAAAGCCTGCACCTTGTCCGGGCTGCGTCCCCACACGATAATCTCATCCACCGGCCGCACGGCGCGCATGGCGTCAATATGGGTGACCGCCTGTACACCGTTGCCGAAGATGCCGCAGGTGTGTGCGTCTGCGCGCGCCAGGAGCCGGGTCGCCAGGCCGGATGCAGCTGCGGTGCGGATTCCCGTCACCTCTGCGCCGTCAATAATGGCCACAGGTGTGCCGCTGGTATGGTCGAACAGGGCGATAAAGCCCTGGATTGCGGGGAGTCCCCTGGCGGGATTGTCGGGAATCAGGTTGATCACCTTGGCGCCGAACGCGGCGAGTTCGGTGGAGGAACCGGGCATCAGCACCAGCGTGCCGCTTTCATCGATGAGCGGAGCGACCAGCCGGGGGGGCATGGATATGGCGCCGGTGGTGGCGGCGATCATGGCGGGTTCCATGGCGTCTATGCATTCGTCCATGGGCAGCAGTTTACGCACGGCTGCGGCGTTGATGATGGTCAGTGGCATATTTTATTCTCCAGCGATAAAAGTACGGAAGTCTACCCGGCATGTACGGCAGTGACCAGTTTTTGTCAATCCCGTCGGCTTAATATCAGATATATCAATGCTTGACTATATTCGGCAATACCGTATGTTTGCTTCGTGAGTTTAATGTCTGTGAAGTTAAATTGGACAAGCAGCCAAACTGTAAATCGCATACCGATGGAAGAAAGAGAACGTACCACCGGAAAAGAATTTATTTCCGGCCTCGAAAAATATAAATCAGCCATAGAGGATAAAAGCCACATCAGCAGGAAAACATTTACGTGGTCGTTTTCGGGAAGTAATCCAAAGCCTCGTATCAGGCCAGACAGTCGGACACTTGAATTGCCTTGACGTCACATATACCGGCTTATATTTAAATAATCAAGCCCCGTTCCTTATACACCCGTCAGTGAGCAGCGGAATAATCTTCGTCATCAGGGGGGAGGAGCAGGGTCAAGTGGTGAATTCGCCACACAACGGCGGGGTCCGGTAAGCCCGGAACGTCTGGCTCCCTCCCGGATTACAGGTTAAGATTAACTGACATCTTGGGGAGGGTAACCGTTGGCAGACACGGCAACCGGTAACAGTGATGAGCTTATCCAGTCCATGGAGGATTACGAGCGCTCCAACGATGAGCTGGCCTTTCTATTCGGCCGGGAAACGGTGGAGCAGGCCGGTCAACTGGATATTGCCGACCTGAACCTGAACGAGGAGATCGTCGCATGTATTGCCGGCGGCATCAGGACCCTCAAGGAATTGCAGGATAACCCCGGCGCCCAGGTGAACTACATCAACGGCCTGGAACCTGGCGCGCGCCTGCTGCTCTGCCTGTGGGTGATGGATATGGGGTTGCTGGAAAAAATCCGCAAGCGTTCGTATTTATAGGCCGGAATAGCCGGTGCAGATCTCCGCCATCAACTGCAGGTTGCAGTTGCCCCCCGACAGGATCCCGACAACCGTTTTCCCCTTGAGCCTGTCACGCAGTTTCCAGGCCGCGGCGGTTGACGCAGCGCCGGCCGGTTCGGCCAGGTTATGGGTGGCCTCCAGCAGCCAGGCCATGGCCTGTTTTAGATCATCGTTGGTTACCAGGACTATGTCGTGGACCAGCCGGCGCATGATCTCCATTGTCATCTGCGCCGGCACCCGGGTCGCCAGGCCCTCGGCGATGGTGTCGAGCGAATCGTAGCGGACCATCTTCCCGCTCCTGAAAGATTCGGTTACCGCGGGCGCTCCCGCGGCCTGAACCCCGATCACCTGTGTTCCCGGGCTGCGTTCTGCCGCGACGATGGCGCTGCCGCAAATGCCGCTGCCCAGGCCGATAGGGACAATTAACACGTCAGGCGCCGTTTCCTCGTCAAATACTTCGTCGGCCATGGTGCCGACCCCGGCGATCAGTAGGGGCTCTTCGGCGGAATGCACGTAACGCAGCCCTCTCTCTTCCGTCAGCCTCTCACAATGGAGCTTCGCCTCGTCAAAATCCTTGCCATGCTCGATCAATTCGGCGCCCAGGGCGCGCATGGACTGGATTTTCCCCGGATTGCCGTGCTCAGGCACCACCAGGGTACAACTGACGCCGAACTGCCGCGCCGCGTACGCCAGTGACTGGCCGTGGTTGCCGGTGGTACAACTGATAATGCCCCGTTGCTTCTGTCCCTCAGGCAGGCGGCTCACCAGGTTGATGCCGCCGCGCACCTTGAACGCCCCGGTGGGCTGGTGGTTCTCGTGCTTTAACAGGTAACGGAATCCCAGCCGTTCTTTCAGCAGCGGCCATTCGTTCAGCAGGGTGGGGCGCAGGTACTGGTATACCTGTGCGCGGGACTGGATTACGTCTTTATAATCAACGGGGGGCATTCGGTCGACCTGACCCCATCAAAGTCCGGGCTCCAGTCCGTACAGGCTGCGGTGAAAGATATCCTTATGGGCATCAAAGTAACCATGGGCAATATTCTTATGGCGCTGTTTTATCTCATTATAGAATGCCGGCAATGCATGGAAAGGCACCGATGGCGACAAATGGTGTTCCGCATGGTAAGGCATATTCCAGGCCAGCCAGCGAAACAGCGGGTTGACCAGTGTTGTCCGGGTATTCTCCAATAAGTCAGTGTTGTTTACCGACCGCCCGACATGTTCGGACATGCGCACCATACGCATATAGGGTTCGGCTAGAAACCTGGGGAACAGCCAGTAATACAATGGCACGGTAGTATCGTAAATTACCATACACGCGCCAATCGACGCATAAATCAACAACATGGCCCAGGCCTCGACAATGACTTTCCAGCGTTCTGTCCGGGGCAGGAACAGTTTTTCTTTCCGCGTAATGATGCCGCACAGGTGAATGACAAAAGGCTTTACAAAACCCCACCAGTAGGGCAGGGATGACAGGTAGAGAAAATAACCGAACAGGTTTTTCGGTTGCGGAATCAATTCCGGATCACGCAACCTGTTCTGGGTGTAGGAATGGTGTGCCGTGTGTTCCCAGCGAAAATAGACGTTCGGCAGCATGATGATTGCACCGAAAACCCAGCCGAAGAAGTCATTCAGCCAGCGCGTCCTGAAGGCGGTGCGATGGGCAAATTCATGCTGGGGGGAAAACAGGTGCACGATACCCACGCCGTGAAGACACATGGCAGGCACGAAGAAAATTGAATCAACGGACAGGTAAACCAGGTAACCGGTAACGGAAAGAATAACGGCATGCCGCAAAAGGTACATCCATGCGTGTAGGTCGGTCCTCCGCATAAGTGTCCGCAGGCGTTTCCGATCCACGATTTCCTTGACTTGGTGTATATGTTCCAGGGTCATGATCAGTTTATCCGGCGCATGAATAAATGTTGCATAATAATAAACTATTTTGTATATTATACAACATTACTTATCTGTATAATGAAACAATCCGGTGTTATCAGTTTAATAATCAGATACACGATTAAATGGTCGGACAGTGGCACATTATAGCCGGTTGTGATGATATTGAGGATGGTGACGGCATTACGGTAGTTATAGATAACAGGGAAATTGCCGTTTTTCGCTGCGGGCAGGACTTCTATGCAACAGACAATGTCTGCACCCATGCCAGGGCGCCGCTTGTCGATGGTTATCTCGATGGTGAGATCATAGAATGCCCGCTGCACCAGGGAAGGTTTGACCTGCGTAACGGCAGGGCGCTGTGTTCGCCGGCGACAGTCGACCTGAAAACCTATACAACCAGGACTGTAAACGGCGAGCTGCAGGTCAGGATTCAATGAAACGGGCTGACTATCAGTTCAGTGCGCCGATCACTGTCAGCATTTTTACCGGAACGGTAACCAGTTCCACGGGACCATGGGGTGATGAAGGGTCGAAATAAAGTGAATCACCGGGATGCATGTGGTAGGTACGGTCGCCTTCCTGGTACTTCAACTCCCCTTCAAGAACATACATGAACTCGATACCTTCATGAAATATCAGGGGAAATTCTTCGGTCTTTTCCGTCAGTGTAATCAGGTAGGGTTCCAGTTTTATGTCGGAATGGAACGTGTGGCCGAGGAGCTGGTACTGGTGCCCGATGCGGTTGTCGTGACGTTGCACGATTAACCCCTGACCGGACTTGACGAAAGTCGACTCATGACTTTGGCGCACATTCTGAAACAGGTTTGCAAGTGAGATGCCCAGTGCATCACTCAGGGATTTCAGGGTAGACAGGGACGGGGAAGTATGACCGTTTTCTATTCTCGACAGCATGGAAACGGAGATCTTGGCAATTCTGGATAATTCATGCACAGAAAGGCTTTTTTTCTTCCTGGCGCGGCGAATCGTTTCGCCGAGCATCTGCTCCAGGTGTCCGGCTTCCTCTAAAGATTGTGTATTCATGTTATGAGGTACTCCATCTTCAGTCTTGTCCGTAATGCTATAGGTTATCACCAAAACTGGCAAAAAGCCTGGCGCAGTCCCGATCCGAAACGTGAATACGACGTCATTATCATCGGTGGCGGCGGCCACGGCCTGGGTGCGGCCTGGTACCTGGCCAGGGACCACGGTATCACCAATGTCGCAGTGCTGGAAAAGGGCTGGCTGGGCGGTGGCAACACGGCCAGGAATACCATGACGATCCGGGACAATTATATCCGCGGCCCCAGCGTGCCGTTCCATCGTGAGTCCATGAAGCTGTGGCGCGGGTTGAGCCGGGAGTTGAACTACAACGTGATGCTGCATGAGCGGGGAATGATCACGTTTTTACAGACCGGCAGCGGGGTCAGCCACGCGCAGCGCATGGCCAATACCATGAATGTGTTCGATTCGGAATACATCATGCTGTCCCTGGATGAACTCAAGCGGCGAGTCCCTTTTTTCAACGACACGGCCAGGATGCCGGTCATCGGTGCGGTCTATCATAAAAAGATTGCCATGGCGCGCCACGATGCCGTGGCCTGGGGCTATGCCCGCGCCGCCGACAGCCGGGGTGTCGATATTGTCCAGAACTGTGAAGTGACCGGCATATTGCGGGAAGGCAACCGGGTGACCGGCGTTGACACCAACCGCGGCGTGATCAAGGCGAAAAAGATCGGGATGGCCGTTGCGGGGCACGGCAGCGTGGTGGCGGACATGGCAGGGATTCGGCTGCCGCTGGAAACCTGGCCGCTGCAGGCGCTGGTGTCAACGCCGGTGAAGCCGGTACTGAATGAAATTTTCGTCGTCGACAGTTTTCACAATTACTTCATGCAGTCGGACAAGGGGGAACTGGTGGTCGGCGGTGTCACCGATCCCTATCCATCCTACGCGCAACGCGGGTCGCCGCAAATCATGGAGCATGTGATTGAAGGTCTGACAGATATCTTTCCCGTGTTCAAACGGATGAAGTTCATGCGGCAATGGGCAGGTA
Source organism: Gammaproteobacteria bacterium (assembly GCA_965116495.1). Taxonomy (GTDB): domain Bacteria; phylum Pseudomonadota; class Gammaproteobacteria; order Eutrophobiales; family Eutrophobiaceae; genus JAAXHV01. The sequence continues at coordinate 4,182,087 of OZ220696.1, forward strand.
TGCTGGATATTACCTACGACAACAGTCCAATTATTTCCGGGACCGATCTGAAAGGATTCTATATCGATGTGGCCGGCTCCGGCGGGTTCAAGACGACGCCGGTCGCCGCAAAAATGCACGCCGATCTCATCGCCAATGGTCGTCCCCATCCCTTGATTGAGGAATTCGGCCTGAACCGCTTCCAGAGCGGCAGGCTGATCGTAGAGGGAGGCGTCGATGCCAACCGTTGACCCGGAGGGTGCGATAACATGTTGTTGATCTCCTGTCCCTGGTGCGGTGCGCGTAACGAGGACGAATTCCTGAACGGCGGCGAAGCAGAAAAGCGCCGGCCTGCGGATCCGGCACAGGCCGGCAGCGAAGAGTGGTATCGATACCTTTACACTCCTGCAAATACGAAAGGCTGGCTGCGTGAACGCTGGTGGCATGTAAGAGGGTGCCGGCGCTGGTTCAAGATCGACCGCGATACCCACACCCATGAAATGAAACAGGTGCCGGAGACAGACCAGTGGCGCTGAACGGAAACCGCTTTCGATTGCCTGCGGGCGGACGCATCGACCGGAGCAGACCGGTTACATTCCGGTTCAACGGAAAAACCATGCAGGGATATGCCGGCGATACTCTGGCATCGGCCCTGTTGGCGAATGGGGTGAGACTCGTCGGGCGCAGTTTCAAATACCATCGCCCGCGCGGAGTTATGAGCGCCGGAATTGAGGAAACCAATGCCGTCGTCCAACTCACCGGCAGGGAAGATGAACCGGGCCTCGTCGCAACCGCCGTCCCACTGTACGAGGGCCTGGAAGCCGTCAGCGTTACCGGCTGGCCGGGCGTGCGCCGGGACCTTGGTGCGATCAACGACTGGCTGCACCGCCTGTTCCCGGCCGGCTTTTATTACAAGACCTTCATGTGGCCCAATAACTGGTGGAACATCTACGGCTGGTTTATCCGCCGTATGGCGGGCCTGGGGAAAGCCCCCGAAACATACAGGCCGGAAGACCGCTACGAAAAACGCTACCATCATTGCGATGTGCTCGTCGTCGGCGCAGGTTCTGCCGGGCTTGCGGCCGCACTGGCCGCCGGAACGAGCGGCGCCCGCGTCATGCTGGTCGATGAACGGGTTGAGGCAGGCGGGTCGCTGTTGGGCGCTGAAAAGGAAATCGATGGCAAGCCCGCCCTTGACTGGGTGGCCGGAACCGTTCGCCGGTTACGGGAAATGCCGGAAGTAATCCACCTGCAACGTACCACTGTTGCAGGCTACTACGATCATAATATGGTTTATGCGCTGGAGCATGAGCCGGAACAAACGTGGTTGCGCGAAAGACTATGGCGGATAAGGGCAAAACAGGTCATTATTGCCGCCGGCGCTCTGGAACGCCCCCTGGTTTTCCCGGACAACGACCGGCCGGGCGTCATGCTTGCTTCCGCTGCCGCTGCCTACGTCTGCCGCTATGGCGTGAGGCCGGGCACGAGATCTGTTTTCATTACCAACAACAACAGCGCTTATGAGTCGGCCTTTATCCTCGCCCGCCGTAATATTCATATTGCTGCCATTCTGGATACGCGCCGGCACATCGGCAACGGGTTACGCGAACAGGCCGGGGAACTCGGGATTATGGTTTTAACCCACTACGGGATTAAATCGGTTAAAGGAAAAAATTCTGTATCAGGACTGACAGCCGCGCCCGTGGATGACCTTGCCCGGGAAGAATATTTTGCCTGCGACCTGGTATGCGTCTCAGGCGGATGGAACCCGACCCTGCACCTGCAGTCGCAGTCGGGAGCAAAACCGGTCTATTCCGAACGTCTTGCCGGTTTTATTCCCGGCGAGTCCGTGCAGGCGGAAATAACGGCAGGTGCGACCAACGGCCACTTCAGCACCGGCGAATGTTTAACTGACGGTATCGAGGCCGGCTGCCGGGCGGCGCGCTTGTGCGGGCATGAACCGGACCCGCCGCAACAGCCGGTTGCTGGGCAGGAGACAGACTATTCTATTGAAGCCATATGGGAACTGCCTGCTGTTGACAGGAACAGGCGCACCTTCCTGGATTACCAGGACGATGTCACCAGCGCGGATGTAAAGCTCGCCTTGTGCGAGAACTACGCCTCGGTTGAACTGGTGAAACGCTATACCACGGCAGGCATGGGTATCGACCAGGGCAAGGTCAGCAACGTGAATACCATCGGCGTCATTTCCGCGCAGACCGGAACCGCCCCCGGCGCCGTTGGTACCACGACTTACCGGCCGCCTTACAGCCCGGTCAGTTTTGGCGCCTGGGCCGGGATCGACCAGGGAGACATAATTTTTCCGGCCCGCCGCACCCCGGTTACGCAATGGTTCGAGAGATACCGGGCAAACTTTGATGAGGCCGGTGCATTATGGCGCCGGCCGTTTCAGATCCCCCGTAACGGGGAAACATCGGAGCAAGCGGTCAGCCGGGAGGCGCTGGAAGTACGCAACGGCGTTGGTATTTACGACGGTACGCCGCTGGGAAAGATTGAAATAACCGGCCCCGATGCGGTGACGTTTCTGAACAGGGTTTATACCAACGACTGGAATAATCTGCCCATCGGCATGGGCAGATTCGGTTTCATGCTGTATGAAGACGGCAGGATGTTTGATGACGGGGTGACATTTCGCCTGGGTGAGACCCATTACCTGATGACAACCGGGTCCGGTGTTGCGGACGCCGTCCATACTCACCTGGAACGGTTACTCCAGTGTGAATGGCGTGATTTGCAAGTTTATCTTACCCAGGTGACGGAACAGTGGGCCAATATCTGTGTGTGCGGGCCCCAAGCCAGAGATGTCCTGGTTAAAGCCGGGACTGATATTGATCTGGATAAACAGGCATTTCCTTTCATGGCAACTCGCACAGGCAGGGTCGGCGGGTTTGCCGCACGCGTCGCCAGGGTCAGTTATACCGGGGAACTCAGTTTTGAAATCAATGTCCGGGCCAGGGATGGCTTGGCCATGTGGGAGGCATTGATGGAAGCCGGCAGGAAATACGATATTACCCCGGTCGGATCGGAAACGAGTCTGCTGCTGCGGCTGGAGAAAGGTTTTATCGCCGCATGGGCCGAGGGTGACGGTTATGCCAACCTGTATGATGCCGGAATGGGTTGGGTGATCGATAACGGGAAACCGGATTTTATCGGCAAACGCGCACTGGACCAGGCCCGGAATTCAGGTGGAGTCCGGCCACATATCGTCGGCCTGGTACCTGAAGACCCCAAATTCGTTCCACCGGATGGCGCTCCGCTCATCAAACCGGATGAGACTGACGAGGCAAAAAAAATGATCGGTCACGTGACTGCCGGCGGGTACAGTCCCAATCTCGGTCACGCCATCGCCCTGGCGCAGTTGCACAACGGCCGGGAGCGGACGGGCAGTACAGTCACTATATCAACGGTTGAGAGATCTGTGGTCGCCAGGGTCACTGAACCGGTGTTTATCGACCCTGCCGGTGAACGGATGCGGAGTTAGTCCATGGCTTATGACGTCAACATCATTCAACAATCGGCCTATGGTTTGCTGAACCTGCGCGGCGCTGAAGATATCTGCAAGCGCTTTAACGCTGTCCTCGGTTTCGAACTGCCGCGCACGCCCAACAGCACAACCGGGAACAGGGAAATCACGGCAATGTGGTTGGGTCCCGATGAGTGGCTGGTTAAAATGGATGATGGCAAAGAGGTAGCGCTGGCCGATGCATTGCGGGAAGCGGTCAAAGGCCGACATGCGGCAATCACACAGGTTTCCGACTCCTACCTGGTATTCAGAATTTCCGGCAATGATGCCGCTGCGGTGCTCAACCAGGGCACAGGCATTGATTTGCACCCGCGCACGTTCAGTACCGGAATATGTGTGCGCACCAGCCTGGGCAAAATGGCAGTGATCCTTCACCAGGTGGATGACGTCCCCTCCTATGACGTTTATGTCTGGCGCAGCTATGCAAATTATTCAAGCCTGTGGCTGGATAAAGCGGCGGGCACCGGTTAGCCTCTCCCGCTTCGTTACATCATGTCAGAAATTGATCTTGAACAGCTAATAAGTAAGCCAATTTATGCACTAGACTTCCAACGAATGATTGCAGATATAGCGGACTTCCTTGATTTTTCTGAGATCAATATTGAGCTGAAATACCGCTATGAAATTAGTTTGCCGCTAAAGGTGCGATACGGGGCAGTACTATCATTAATTACTTCGGTAGAGTGGTCAGTTCATATCTTCGAGCAGTGGCTTACACAGCCAATCAGTTATGAAGACAAACCTAAAGGTTTCAATAAAACTGTATATGCAATATCCGAACTGGAAAACCGTACTGGTATAGGAAATGTTGAAATAGTTGAGGATTACAAAGCTCTTGTGTACGTTCGGAATTGTATTGCACATAATGCAGGGATAGAAAAGGGATATAGCTATCAAAGGGATCTTTTAGAGGCTGTTAACAGGCTTTCCGGCTTTTCATTGGATAACTGGAGTTTCTTCGGGAAACAGGTATGTATCCAGAAAGGAGCTTTAGCTCCATACATTGAAAAACTGCACAACTTTATCGTTAAATGTCACGAATCAGCGGAAGCAGACGGACTATTGCGCTCCAGCTAAAGGAAATAGAGAAGCACAGCCAATAAAATAAGTTGCGAAACAGTCTCCATGATCATCTCCCCGAGTAATAACTCCAGGTTTCGCGAAAAACTACGCTTATGGAGAACCCTGTTCATCCATCGCTGGCACGCGCCACAGACGCTAGGGGAGCAGTATGGACAGCCCGGTGCAGGAATGCGGTTTGAGCATATCAACCACCGGGAATCCCTGACTCAATATCTCTGGCGCTACGGCGCCTTCGCGGAAAACAGGGAGGGAACAGGGAGAGTGGGTATCAAGTCTAACCCGCCCCTGCAAAAAGGACTACAAGTCACCATTAAGGAACTTCAGAGAGAAGCGCCAGGGTTACTGTCCAGCGCTGTCGAGTACGCAATATTCAGATATGGCATTCCCGATAGTGCTGTTAATGAGGCTGTAATGCAGCAGCACAAATTAAAGTTGGATGAATTGGCATTGCAACATCCTGCCATTGTTGAGTTTGCCGAGAAGTTGTACCAGTTGCACCAGAACATGCTCCCGTTTTATTTGCAGATGCGCTACCTCACGTGGGATGAACTCCAAGATTATAATGATGGGAAAATGCCGATGTTGTCCCCGCTACGTCCTGTAGACGGGACTTCTCAAGCCGGGAAAGACCCTGTTTTTGTTACCGGCGACCCCGCCACCGCGCTGCTCGATACATTTTCCAGGAATATTTATAATGCGCTATGCTGGCGTGCGAGGTATGAGTTATTCAAGGTGATGCCATCGGCTACCTCGGCTGGGACAGGAAAGAAGGGAATGTGGTCAGCCGCCATTATTTCCGATGAAGTAAAGAGGTTTTTCGTTACGGATGAAGCATTGATACAAACCCTCTCCAGCCTGGATGAGCTTGCGTTCCCCTGGTTGTTTCGTGCCCTGGCAACCTTCAAAACAGCGGTTTCGACCATGATTACCGCCATGCCTATGTTCATCATCAAGAATTTTTTTCGTGACACACTGGCCGGTTTTGTCGCGGGACGATATTGGCAAGTCCCGTTCTTGAGCACACTGGTTGGTGCAGGTAGTGCGATTCGTGACATGGCGACTGGTGAAGATAATCTGATGCGGAGTTATTTACTGCAAGGAGGATTTTATTCCGGACTTGTCGAAGCTGAGGTAAGTATGGATGTAAAGGTACACGCGTTATTCGATAGCCGGCGCTTCCCGAAGAGCCGAAAATTTCTTAAACGCCTTGTGCACATATTGACCCGACCAGCCTGGGTAGCTGAGGCAGGAACGCGTGTTAGTCAATATGATGAGGCCCTGACAGCAGGAGCTAACTGGTATGATGCGATACGAGCCGCCCGCATGGTTTCATCGGACTTTGCCAACATAGGCGCCTCCCGAGGCTGGCGAATGTACGTTCACACCGTCCCTTTTCTGAATGCGGCCATTCAGGGCTTCGACCAACTTTATCAGATAGGCCGCCCTGAATATCGCGCTGATCCGGATGCGCCAAGATGGGGGAAGAAGCGCAGGCAACATGTCAGGAAGACACTATGTGCCGGGGTCATTCTGGCAGGCATGGCCTTTGGGATTTGGTCGTGGAATACCGGTGATGAGAACCGCCTTGAGCAATATCTGGGAGAGACAGCCTATGAAAAAGCATCCTACTTGACTCTCTATGATGCTGACGGCATGGATATCCGTATTCCCGTCCCCTTTCAGATAGGGGCTGCTTTCATGAAACTACCTGAAATTAGTTTTGACTTGTCCTCGGATACAAATACCCTGGCAGGCCCTCGATTTGCGTGGTCGTTGATTCAGGGTAATCTGGCAGTGAGCTGGTTGCCGGCCATCCTGCAACCCGTCTGGGAGGTCAAAACAAACCGGAATTTCTTTGGCGCTCCCATTATACCGGGTTACATGATGAATTGGCCGGCCAGCCGCCAGTTCCATAGCAGGTCAACGCCGGAACTACTGATCCAGGCCGGGCAACTGACAGGTGTTTCGCCCTTGCACCTGCAAACTTTCCTTCGCAGTTGGACCGGCCATCTAGGCAACCTCGTTATCACGAGTGTAGATGAAGCCACGTGGGACGTGGAACGATATGGGGAAAAACCGTTCCCGAGAACCTTTGGCCTTGCAACTGGCTTGGCCAGTATACACGCGCCACAATTCAAACCCTACGACCGCTGGAGTGAGGAATATTATAAACTGGCAAACTGGGGTGAAGCGTGGTCAAGAAGTAGCCATGATAGAATCCCTGAAGCAATGATCATCAATCAAATTCACGGCATGGTACGGGGTGACCTGCGAGATATACAGCAAGCAATAGACAGTATTCCGAGACAAAAAAGCGTGTCCAGAGTGGAGAAGGAGCAACGAATAGCCAGTCTGTATTCGACAAGATTGAGAATTATTGAAAATGTGCTGCCGATAATGTGGGAGCATTATAACAAGTGGAAACAGGGTGATTAGCTCACCTATTTACCGTGCCTGAGTGGTGAGCGAGTTGACCGTCCACACCGTTGAAGAAAAGAGATACACCTTCCATCACATCGCGAATGTTCTGAAGGTCGATCATTCGGTACGGGAGGACGAAAAGGACACCCTCTTTATCGCTGGGATAACGAAACGCCTGCGCCGATTTATCCAGGCCGTGGAACTCTTTGATCACCCCTTCGACAACAGAGATAGCATCACTCTCTGACCCCACCTCAATGATAATCTGTTTACACAGATGCCACAGTTTCCAGAGATTATGGTGTTCAATATCATCGATGTGTACTGTTGAATAGCTGCCATATTGAGTAATAACCCATTTTGTTGCCAGTTCAATTGCATGTCTGTAGTTGAACAGAAGGGGATAGATCAGGAAGTGTCGCTCGTGGCTGTGTTCCTCGCAGGCCTGAACGAGCAACTCACCCGCTTTCATGTAGCCGTCCCATATAAATACGTGCCGGGAAATTTCGTCGTTTGAGAATGTTGCTCCATGATCCCAGACTTGGGATTCGCGTAGGAGTCTATCGCCCTCCTTGGGCAGACGGTATTTTGATTTTATCACTTTATCAAGAAGAAGTGTTTTCCAATATGAAATGAGCCTGAAGGGGGGACGCCTATTTAACCAGAAACATGTGCTAAAATCCTACGCGTTAGCTTTAGGCAGGATTGCGAAAGCAGAATAAACACTCGGATACATGGCAAGGTTAAGTTATGAGGATATTGATCCCATATTTATCATCTATGCTATTAATATCGCCCGTGGCTAACAGCGATGATTCTTCTATGTGCTCTTACATACAGGAAAGATGTGATGATGAAATAATAAGCGGTAATTTCGACGGATTATACTGTCAAGTATATCGTTTTTGTACTCCTAACTGCACCTACCAACTTGATGTCTGTATATCTGAAAAGATACAAAAGGGATCAAATACGGGGGAACGCTGTGCTGAATGGGTGAAATGCTGCGATGATATCTTTCCGTATAAAGCTAGAGGTTGCGGATAATATAATGACTGGCCTGTAAGAAGGTCATAGTGCGTATTACGTAGATGAATATGAAAAACTTGATTGACAGACTTATTGACATTTGGCACCTGCTCCGACGTTTTAACGAGCTGGAGAAAAAGTTACAAACTCCAACGACCATGGTGGGTCAGATAAACAATTTTGGTTCGTTATTTTTCTCTAATCAACATTCCTTCGGCCCAAAAGAAAAAATTTCCAGTAGAACCATTGACTGCATAGAAGTTATTTCAAAGGAAGAATTTGAGGCTCTCCCGGAGAAGAATGATAGAACACTTTATCTCACTATGCAGTGAAATCCGAATCCACTCCCGCCGGTTTGAAACAGTGCTAGTGATGATAGTTGTCTTCTAAGATAGGTAAGATCCTATGTATGCCATTTATAAAAAATCCCAGGATCAAGATTCCTTTCGATATCGCTTTCTGGGAAGAATATCGCTTTTTGGTTGCAATATTGGTTACATTCCGTGGTTACTAAGCAAACAATTTTCTGTCAATTCCGCAGAACCTTTGCCTTGGCATGTTAACGTCGAAAGCAGTTTGAAAGGTGTGGAGCAAGAAGATCAGACGCTTGTCACTGACCTTAAACCAAGAAATAAAGAAGTAAATCTCTCGCTTTATGAAGTAATGAATGTTTGGAGCTATTCCGATGCGGGGTGGTCCCCAATAATGCTCCACCTCAGGGGCTTATTCATTGATAGAAACCCTGAGAATTATGATAAAACAAAATTCACTCGTTTCCGATCGAAAGTTGATGAGCCGATTTTTTCAATGATGTATCTCCAAGGTACTGTGAAGGGAGGTCAACTTGAAGGGCGTTGGACGCCACCCGGACCGAGTCCAACAAATTCAGTGCTGCTTTGGCCGAAAGCTTACGAATATTTTTGGCAGCAGGCCAAAAGGATAATTGATTCTACTGCCCATGCCAGCAGTGATTAGACAGTGAGCACTCAAATCAAATGCCAGAGATAAGCCGTTTCCTGGGAATAATCATCCGAATGTATTTTCGCGATCATGCCCCCGCACATTTTCATGCGGAGTATGGAGAGTATGAAATAACGGTTGATATTGAGACCGGGGTGGTTTCCGGCAGATTTCCGAAAAGAGCCCTACGAGCCGTTATGGAGTGGTGTGAGTTGCACAGGGATGAATTGATGGCAAACTGGGAAGCTGCGAGGGAGCGTAAACCATTGTCAAAAATAGAACCGTTGGAGTAGTCAATGTTCATTCACGTCACAAATGCGAAATATATCAGAGACTATCAGGTCTGGTTATCTTTTAATGATGGAACGGAAGGGATGGCTGATTTAGGCTCGGAACTATATGGAGAAGTGTTTGAGCCACTTAAGGACAAGGAGTTTTTCAGGTCATTTTCCCTTGAGGGTCATACTCTCTCATGGAGCAATGGCGCTGATTTTGCGCCTGAGTTTTTGCGTGAGCAGGTCTGCGCCGGGTAACACCCGGATTTATCCAGGTCGCGAAACTCTTCTATCACTAAACAATCCCAACAACTGATTTCACGAAGCAATCTGTGAACTAGCATCTTTATTTACACTTCGCAAAATGGGCGAATGTTGGCTCTTAGACCCGCCATTCTTGGCTTATTTTGTCAATTAGTATCGTACCGAGAACATGGCATAATTCAGCATGGTTGGCACTGGCATCAGAGTAATACTGTATCAATGACAGAATATGTCTGTGCGTCGTGTATTGGTGAAGATGCACTCAAAAAATTCATTGAATGGAACGCGGACGAAACGCATTGCGACTTTTGTGGTGAAAGCTATGACAAAGATTATTCGATTCCGATAGATGATCTCCTCAATCATATGCGGGAATGCATTAGTCGGGAATATGATGATGCTGCCAATTGGCTCGCATACGAAAGTTCCGAAGGAGGCTATCAGTGGCCAACCATTGACGCATACGATCTGATTATCGAGTTACAGATTGATTTTCCTAAAGATGAGAGTGGTGCTTTGCTCCAATACGTACTTAGTGATTTTAGCAATCAGGTATGGTGTGAGACTAACCCTTATGGGATGAATTCACTGGAAGTTGCACAATATTCCTGGGAGCGATTCTCCAAAATCGTAAAGCATGAGAGGCGATATTTTTTGAGGCCATAAAGCGGGAAAACAGATTTTCAGAGGCGCTCACTCCGGGAGACCTCCTGGCTCGAATTCTTGATTATGCAGAACAAATGGCCTTGGTAAAAGATTATGATGCAGGGTTGATTATACAGAGGGCGAGAGCCTGGAAAAATGACCAACCATGGAACAGCCCTGAAGAATTAGGGCCACCCCCCACGGATAAAGCTTCGCAACCTAACCGTATGAGCCCCGCCGGAATACCGATGTTCTATGGAAGCGAGGATTCAAAGACTGCTGTATTGGAGACGGCCTCCCGGCCGGGAACGTTCACCGTAGGTAAATTCGAGACAAATCGACCGATTGTGTTGCTCGACATATCCAGCGTTCCGCCTCTTCCATCCATATTTGAGATGATTCCGGACTCTTTGGAAGTAGACCCGAGACGAGCGATCGAATTCCTAGCACATATATCCGAGGAAATATCGAAACCTATAACAAGGGACGGTCACCAACATATTGAGTACGTACCCACCCAGGTTGTAACGGAATTTATTCGCGCACAACAATTGCTTGAGTGGAGAGCGATAGACGGAATAAAGTACGAGAGTGCCAGGAACCCGGGTCATTCCTCTTACGTTCTGTTTGCCACTCAAGACGATGTATTCAACGAGAATGACGATAGGAATAAGAACCCATGGCTTGAACTTGAGAGCGTCAGAAACGTCAGGACAACACTCACGCATAAGGCTATTGGCCTTCCCGGAGCTTTTGACATCTCAGACGTGTAGTTATGTTCACAGTATCCAGGAAAGCGAAAGGCGTGGACGAGTTATATATGCGCCCAATTCGGCAATTTCCGGGAGATTGTTTTTCGCATTACATTTCTATATCAATATCTTCTGATTTGATAAGGTGCCTACGCGCCATCCGCATCTGGTGGTCAGCATTTATCAAGGCTACAAAAGGGTTGCTGACATGATACCAATTGTATTTGCTCAGTGCTGGCGAGATATTTAATTCTGACATCGCCAGCGCATAAAACCCGTACCTCTCTTTTTCTGTAAATCCGTCCATTCGTTCTTCCACAGCTGCCTCTGAGAACCCACCGTCGCGCAATAAAATACTTTCTGTTTTTTCTATAACACTCTTTTGAACTTCCGTGTCAAGAGTTTCAAAAGTGTACTTTGCGAGCAAGGCATTCATTGCTGCTTTAAATTTGGATGAAAAAATTTTGAAATGGAAAAATACAGCCAAACCAACAATAAAAAATAGAAGAAATAATAGTGTGTTCATTCGCTTCCCCCGAATAGGTATCAGGTCAACATAACTGCACAGACAAGCCTTATTGACAGATCAACGGTGCTGATTTTGTGCAGATTTTTTGCGCGAACATTTCTGCGCTGGGTAAATCACTTGGAATTTGTGATTGGGCGTCACACAGGGACAGGCGTCATACTGAACACGCGGGAATACTTTGCAGCAGTCTTGACGTCACCCCGACGCAAAGCCTCTCGCACGTCGTCAAGCCTGTAAGCGTCATCAACGGACAGGTATGGTGGCCACCCTCCGGGTTTCTCCAGTAACTCTACTTCAACTTCTGCAACAAAGTTGTTTTCATAAATGAACTTCGTCTGTTTTCTCTTGGTCATCTGCGTCTCCGCTTGAAATCCGTCTCCCATTTTTCGGGGTTGGGCAAACCAGGACGTTTTAGCGTCTTTGGAGCAGTGTACCTTGAGCTTGAGATACACTCGCCATTCAGATCGTGCTTGGAAATAGGCCATTATATCATTTCAAAGTGCCCTACAAGGCGCAATGGCCTGCCACTTGTCTGGAACTGGAGAGCTCGGAGCACTTGACAACAATAATGTCGAGAAACAACTCAAATGGAATGAAAAAGACAGACTTGGCGAAATCGAGTGGATGAGTCCTCACTGATAAGCGTGAGTATCTGACTTTCAGTTTTTAGTGAACTTTTTGGTGAACCTTGGCTCTTCGTGGAGATAACACCTGCCAATTCCGAACTTTCAACAGACTTTCGATATTTCATATCCCTAGCCCGGATATCTCACAAACCATTGTAAAAGGGTCTCAACTTCGCGTATAATGTGAATGTTATCAATAAGTTACATGAAAGCGGAGGAGAGACCCCATGAATACAAAGTGTACTGCAACCCACCTTGAATTTCAAGCCTTTGGTCGGCGCCGGGTCACCGGGCTTAGACAACTGCGAGAGCGCCCCGTGCCCGACCCGCCCGGCTGACCCGCAGGGCCGCCCCTGTCCCCTGACCAACACGGCTGTCCCGCCGTGAACGGCTGCCCTTGGCCCAATGAACGCTTCACACCCACTTGGGCAGGGTAAAAGCCGCTATATCACCAGATTTTTACGACAAACGGGCCATGCGCTTCACCTGTTTGTGTGGTGACCTGCCCTGCGGACCCCATACAGTGTATGAATCAAGGTCCGATAGCCTGTTTATCGCTATATGCCAGGGTTGGTGAGATATGCGGGCCAATTACCGGTAATTCAACCTGGTATTGTCTGACAACACTTACCATTCCCGCAACAGCGGGAATCCAGTAAACAGCGAAACTCCTTATTACAGAAGGTTTGCTCACTGGATTCCCGTTTTTACGGGAATGGTCATTATCCGGCAATATTACGTTGAAAAACCACTGGTTGAAAATGTTAGACTCTTGACGAGGGCCAAAAGAGGATAACTACATGGCAAGAGTAGACGGTTCGGTTTTATTGGTCGGTAGTGTTCCGGGAAGTGATGCGGAACAGGTGATGCGATTTTGCGCGGGTGAACTGGGGGACAATTTAAGCTTTTTGCCGGATGGGGAGACCGGTTTCAGAAAAATCTGGATAAACTTTCTCGCCGCCACCATCTACGCTGCCAATGATGCTCTGGAGACGGTAAACCAGCCCGAACCCGTAAATCCGGATGACCCGGACGAATGGCGGGCAGCAAGCGATTACTGGGTCCCGAAGGGGTATCACGATCACTGGCAATTCAGAATCAGGGAAAACAGGCAGGTGCATTTTGATCGCCTGGGTTATGCGCAGGAGGCAATCTCTTCCTACCAGGTATTCAAGCGACTGCGCGCCGAGGGCGTTATCTCTCCGGACCAGCGGTTTATGGTGGCCATGCCCATGTGTGAATCCGCGGTGCGTCCGTTCCTGGGCAAGGCCGGGGAGAATGACTACGAAATGATTTCCGCTGCCTATACCGAAGCCATGTCCAGGGAAATACCGACAATGCTGGAAGTTATCCCGGCCGAAGACCTGGTGATCCAGTGGGATATCTGCATGGAGATGCTCGCAGTTGACGTAAATGACAACCACTCGGCATTGTTTCCCTGGAAACCCGGGGGCAAGGCCATGGAACGTTATACCGCGACAGTCAGGACCTGTTCGGATTTCGTGCCGGAGGACGTTTTACTGGGTTTGCATTTCTGTTACGGCGACCTGGGTCACAGGCATTTCATCGAACCGCGCAGCCTGGAGAATGCGACGCGTATTGCAACAGAATCGGTGAAGGCTATCGGGCGTACGATTGATTTTTGCCATATCCCGGTCCCCCGGGACCGCCACGACGACGCCTATTTTGCGCCGTTATCGGACTGGCCGGAAAATGCCGGCAAACTGTTTCTGGGCCTGGTGCATCATACGGATGGTGTGGAAGGTACCGGGCGCAGGTTAACGACCGCCAAACGTCATATCGGTAACTTCGGCATCGCCACCGAATGCGGTTTCGGCCGCCGTCCCGGTGAGACATTGCCCGAACTGATGCGCGTACACCGGGAAATAGCGGAACTGCTGTGAACTCCGGTTGTAACCCCTCGTATGACGCAGACCCAGCCAGGTGGCTGGAGCACCAAACCTGTTTGCCGCGACCGGATTAATTCCCGCGGGGCACTCCGGCCATCACCAGTAATTCCCCGCGCGAAACCATCCCCCGGTCGATAACGGTCAAAACAACACCATCTTCGATAAAACAGACTTTAACAGGTTCGCGTTCCGGTTCCATAACGGAGTAGAGCATACCTGCCACATCACCTGATTTAACCGGCTGCCCGGGACTTGCCGCCGGCACGAATAATCCCTGTCCGTCTGAATATATTTTCCCGTTCATGCCCACATCAACAAGGAGGCTCTTATTATCCAGCGTTGGTATCTCTACTGAATGATCCAGCATATTCAGGCGATGCATGACCCGTAACAACCCGTCCCAGGCCAGTTGTACCATGTGGGGGTTGACGTTGCCGCCGCCGCCCAGTTCCGTCGCGAACATGGGCACGTCATTGCGGATTGCAGCGGCGTTGAACGTGCTTTGTTCCGTGAACCCGGCGCACCAGGTATAAGGCGCATTGAATGCTTCAGCCAGGGCCAGGCTTGTTTCGTCGGCAGTCCTGGCGCCCAGGTACACCATCGTCAGCGGCGCGAAGACATAGGCATTGCCGCCGCTGTGAAAATCAATGGCGGCGTCAGCTTCCGGTAATACCACGTCCTCGATGAAATGGGCAATCATGCCGGTCGGGCCGCCAGTTCTACTGCCCGGAAATGCCCTGTTCAGGTTACCGTCATCCAGGGGAGAGCAGCGCGCCCCGGCTGCCACGGCCGGCATATTCAGTGCCGGAAACATGATAATCCTCCCCTGCAGGTGAACCGGGTCCAGGGAGTGCAGGAGTCGCAGCAGTAGCGCCGGTCCCTCGTATTCATCACCGTGGGTGCCGCCAGCCAAAAGCAGGGTGGGACCTGTCCCGTTTTTTAGGACGGCAACCGGGATCGGATGATAGCCCAGCGGTTGCTCGTTGCTGGACCAGGGCAGGCGCAAATCACCTGTTTGTCTGCCTTGCGCGTTGAAATCAATGGTGGCGCTTATGCCAGTCTTGGTCCAATCCATCGTCAGGTACTTTCGCTTGTCATATTGGTAAACCGGGCAAGTTCATTGTTGAATTTTTTCGATTCTTCCCGGAATGGCATGTGGGCCGAATGTTCATAGATGGAGAGTGTTGATCGGGCACATAACTTGTGCAAGTGCTCGGCCGCATCGACCAGGATAAACGGATCATGGCGGCCGTGGATGATCAGCGCCGGTTTACTGAACGAGGCCAGAATATCCGTATTGTCGATGACCCGGTTCATCATCGCAGCCCGGACCGCGGGCGCGGTCATCATGGCCTGGGCTGTCAGAAATTGCAGTTGTGCCGGCGTGATATCCAGCACCATATCCCGGGTACATCTTTGCATCGCCCGAAATTGTGTCTCCGGATCATCAGTCATCGTATCAGGCATATACTCTGCGGGTCCTATCCCCAGCATCCCGGCCAGTTCCGCAATGCCGAGGCCATGCAACCCGCTGACCATGATGATACCTGAAATGTCTGCCTGCCCGTGCCGGCGCAGGTAATCACCGATAACCAGCGCACCGCTGGACCAGCCGACCAGCACAACTTGCTTTTTCCGGTAGTGATTGAGTACGGCCAGCACATCATCCGCGTACAGCCTGGCGTCCAGGTAGTGTTCCTCACCCGTAGGGCATTCGGAATAACCGTGCCCGCGCAGGTCGAAAGCGATCAGGTGGAATTCTTTTGCCAGTTCACTGTTGAACTGCTTGATCCATGCCGCATGAGTTTGCGACCAGCCGTGGATAAACAGCACAGCCGGCGCATCCGTATTACCGGTGTCTTTATAATAAAGCCTGATGCCGTCAGCGCCTTGCAGATAACCATGATTGAATAAAGCCTTGTCCGGCATGTTTTTCCGATCTGACATATGGAATGTGAAACGTACTATGGATAAAAAAAACAGGCAACCGGTGTTCCCGGTTGCCTGTCCGCCACATTGGCAGAATACGCTCTCGAGGGTTAGAAATTGTATCTCACATTGGCGCCCCAGGTCCGCGGCGGTTGATAAGTCCGCAGGTTGCCGAATGTCGTTGAGCGAAAGCCGTTGCTCTCGGCGTCTTCATCCAACAGGTTGCGGGCGTAAGCTGCAACACTCCACTTGCCGCTGCCATGGTTGAATTGTAACCTGGCGTTGACGCGCGTATAGGAATCGCCGCTGTTCAACGGGTCTTTGAAGACCGACCAGTAGCGCTCATCGTCCATGTAATAGTAGTCGCCGCGCAAGGTTACATCGCCCGCCTGCACCGGCATGGTGTAGGCGGCCCCGAAGCCGAAAATGAATTCCGGCGAGCGGGGCAGGGGATTGCCGCGCTGGTCGATGCTGGTATTCGCCGGGACGTTCAGGTCCGGCGCCATGAGATCCTTCAGTTCCGTATCCAGGTAGGAAAACATGCCGTCTATCACAAACTGATCGGTGAGGGCCAGCACCATGTCCGCCTCGATACCGAATACTTCAGCATCACCGGCATTGCGCACGTTGGCGAAACCCTGGGCATTGTCGGCCAGGTCCACGTTCTGGTGTATGTCCTTGTAATCATAGTAGAAGGCGCTGGCGTTAAGGCGCAGCTTTCCATCCGCCAGGGTGGATTTGAAGCCGCCCTCGAACGACCAGATGGTTTCAGGTTTCACTGCCTCGGGGAGAGGTCCGAACAGGATGGTATTATAGCCGCCCGACTTGAAACCGCGGGTGGCGCCGACATATATCATCAGGTCCTCGTTCACGAAAAAATCGATGCCGAACCTGGGGGTGACACTGTCGCTGTCGGTCTCATCCTGGTGGCTGACCGTCGGCGGGCCGCTCGGCGTTGGCCTGCTGGCAACGTATTCCGGGCCGGTCAGGGCCGGGCTGAGGGGCACGAACGAATAACTCTCGAAGTCAATCTCCTTCTCTTCGTCACTGTAGCGGATACCCACGTGCGCCCGCAGGTGATCGTTAAACCGGTAACTGGCCTGTCCGAACAAGGCCCAGGCAAAGGTGTCCAGGTCTGAAAAACCGTGTATAAAGACCGTGTCGTAGGTGCCGCCTACCGTCGGTCCGACAGCAAACTGGCCCAAACTGAAAGGAAACGGGTAATCATGCAGCGCTTGATCATCAAACAGGAACGCGCCTACCACCCAGTTCAGCGGCCCTTTGCCGGTGGATGACATCTGGAACTCCTGCTGGAAGGACTCGGAATCGGTAATGGGGTCGTTAAACCCGCCGGCGTTGATCTCGGTCAGGTCAAAATCCACCTGGTAACGGTTTTCATCCTCCCGGTAACTGGTCAGGGATTTTATCTCCACGTTGCCCAGGTCCCAGGTGATCTCGGCGCCGATACCCCAGGCCTCCGTCTCATTATTGGCCGTGACATCCCGGTACGTGTCCCTGATTCCCGGCAAAACCGTACCGCCGGACAAAGCGACATACGGGTTGTCGTTCAATGGCGGGCTCACATGGGAAGCGGTGCCGCGACTGGATTGGTCATCCGTGTAGTCGCCGAACAGGCGGATACTGACATTATCCGTTGCCTGGAACTGTAACTGGGTACGGAAGGCCTTCACGTCCGTCGTATCCTCGCCTTTGCCGGTGAAGCTGTTATCGGAATAGCCGTTGTTGTCATGGTACAGGCCGGCGACACGAAACGCGGCGCGTTCACTGATGGGGACATTCACTGCGCCCTCCACCCGGACGGTGCCTTCATTGCCGCCGCTGACATCTAAATAACCGCCTGTTTCCTGCTCAGGCTTCCTGCTCAGAAAGTGGATCACGCCGCCGGTGGCGTTTCTGCCGAACAGCGTGCCTTGGGGCCCTTTGATCACTTCCACCCGTTCGGCATCGTAAAAGTCGCTGATAATGGAGGCCAGTCGCGGCAGGTAGACGCCGTCGACATGCACTGCCGTAGTGGGTTCAAGGCCCGGTGTTATGGTATCGGTGCCGACGCCGCGCACGTAGGCAAAACCATGGCCTGCAAGCGGCTCAAGGTGCAGTCCGGGAACCTTGAGTTGAAGATCCAGGGTGGAATCAATCCCGATCGCCTTCAGTTGTTCATCGCTGAAGGCATTGATGGCTATGGGAACATCTTGCACGGATTCTGCGCGCCGTTGCGCCGTTACGACAATTTCTTCAAGCAGGGCAGCGCTCTGGGCTGATACTGCCGAGGCAGCAGAAACGCCCGCGGCTAAACACAATAGATGAAGCAACGTATTGTTTGGCATCAGTTTTATCATGGCTGTCTTCCCCCGGCGGAAAGTGAATAAAAAACTGTTTGTGATTTGTAAGTAAGTACCTGTCTATATAAACTATAATTATAGATGCGTATTGCTTATTATGCAACATTGTTGCATATTATTTCAACTTTTTGAATCAATAACAACGGGAATTCCAAGGTGTCACATCAAGCCAAGGCTGTAGAACCAAGCCCGCTGGCCCACGACGACTGGGAGTACGTGCATAAGCGCTGCCTGGATGATTACCGGGCGGAAGACTGGGAAATACTCGGCCGTCAGCGCAAACTGTACTACGACGAGCAGATGGTGGACCAGATATTACGTATGCTGACTTGCCAGAAGGACGATCCCGGGTATGCGTATACGGTCAATAATTACAATCACTGTCTGCAGACGGCTACCCGGATGCTGCGTGACGAACGGTCTGAGGAAGACATCGTTGTCGGCCTGTTTCACGATGTCGGGTTTATAACCTGCAATGAGACACACGGTGAGTTTGTCGCGGCACTGTTGCGTCCCTATATCTCGGAACGGAATCACTGGATGTTGATACGCCACGCGGTTTTCCAGCAGTACCATTTCCATGAACTTGAGGGTAGCGACCGCCACGAACGGGATAAGTGGAAAGGCCATCCCTACTATGCCTGGACCGCGGAATTTGTCGACAAGTATGACCAGACGACTATCAACTATGATGAAGAAATATTACCTGTCGATGCTTTTGAGCCCACGGTAAGACGGTTGTTTGCAAAACAACCCCGCAGAATTTTTTACGAATAATGGCGGCCTGGATAAAAATGATCCCGGAAAATGAGGCAACGGGGACATTAAAGGAGATGTACGCCGGGGCCATGACTCCCCACGGGACGGTCGACAACGTCATGAAGGTCCATTCGCTGCGCCCGCATACCATGCACGGCCACGTGACCCTCTATAAAAGCGTACTGCACCATCCCGATATAACCCTGCCCCTGTGGTTCCTGGAAGTGGTCGCCTCATATACCAGTATCAAAAACCACTGTGAATACAGCCTTACCCACCACTTCATGAACGCACGGAGGTTGATTAATAACGAGCAACGCGCAGATGACATCCATGCCGCCCTGCAGGAAGGCCGGCCGGAGGCGGTATTTGCCGGGAAAGAACTGGCGTTACTCCAGTACGCGGCAAAGCTGACGACAGGTGTCGCAACCATGACCGAGGGTGACGTTACAAGCTTGCGCAATGCCGGTTGCGATGACGGTGAAATCCTTGAGGTCAACCAGGTCGTTGCGTATTTCAATTATTCCAACCGGTTGCTCAACGGCCTGGGGGTGACCACCGAAGGGGACTCGATTGGTTATTACAAGTAAACACATTTCCGGAGAAAGGGGACGGATTTAAATCCGTCCCCGACAGCCTGATGTATCTCAGAAACACCTGGTACGTCGCTGCGTTGAGCGGCGAAATTGACCGCCGGTTAAAGCCCTTACGCATTCTCGGTGAGAACATCGTGTTTTACCGGACCGGGAGCGGCAAACCTGTAGCCCTGGAGGATGCCTGCCCGCATCGCAAATTGCCTTTGTCGAAAGGCACTTTGCAAGAGGATAATGTGGAATGCGGTTACCACGGCCTGACGTTTAATCGTGCCGGCAAGTGTGTCGCCGCGCCGACCCAGGACAGGATCCCGCCATCGGCGAGGGTCCACAGCTACCCGGTTGCGGATAAATGGGGGCTGGTCTGGATCTGGATGGGTAATCCTGATGTTGCCGATGAGGCAAAAATTATTGATATCGAGAATTTCGATAACCCCGAATGGCACATCACCAGCGGTGATGCGTTAACCTGTGAATGCCATTATTTATACCTCACCGACAACCTGCTGGATCCTTCTCATGTCGCCTGGGTGCATCGCACGACTTTTGCCGCGCCGGGTACGGATATTACACCCCTGGAAACGCAGGAAATTAATGACGGGTTGATCGTGTCCAGGTGGATATTTGGCTGCAAACCGCCGCCGTTTTATGCGCCACTGGTCAAGTTCGAGGGGAACTGTGACCGCCTGCAACATTACGAGGTCCGCTATCCGTCCATCGCCATCAACAAGTCGGTATTTTCCCCGGCCGGGGAGGGCGGCCCGGAAAAGCCGCTGACTGACCGTTCCTACGTCATGATTTCCTATAACTTTCTGACCCCCGCGGATGAAAACGTCACCCGCTATCACTGGTTGCAACAGCGCAATACCGATCCCGGTAATGAAGAGGTTACCCGGAAGATTGCAGAGGGCGCCAGGAAGGCTTTTCTCGAGGATCGGGAGATCCTCGAAGCCGTGCACAAGGGTATAGCCAACGAAACCAGCCGGCACATCAACCTGGGTCTGGACGCCGGTTCACTGAAGTTTCGCAGGATGCTGGATAGGATGATCGCTGTGGAACAGGCAGGTTTACGGGACGAAAGGCAACCATGACATTAAATATCGAGAACGCGGTCGGGCCCATATACCAGCGTATCAAATCCCATATCATCGCCCGCATAAAAGAAGGCGACTGGCCGCCGGCTCACCAGCTACCGTCCGAAAACGAACTGGTCAACAGTCTCAAGGTGTCGAGGATGACTATAAACCGCGCATTACGCGAACTTGCGAATGAAGGTTATCTGACCCGGATCCCGGGCGTCGGCACCTTCGTTGCGGAGATACACAGCCGCAGCCACTTCCTCGAAATCAATAATATTGCCGACGAAGTCCGGGCGCGCAAACACAGTTATTCCGCGGAGGTAATTCTGAACCGGCGGGACAGGTTGAGCAGCGATACCGCAACACGACTTCAGCTGGCGCCCGGCAGCAAGGCGTTTCATTCGATCATCGTACACGAGGAAAATAACATCCCCATACAGGTGGAAGACCGTTACGTGAATCCCCGGGTTGTTCCCGGCTATGGCGATGTTGATTTTACCCGGACAACACCCACGGAGTACTTGCTTAAAACAGCCCCTCTGCAGGAGGTCGAACACACCGTACAGGCGCGCATGCCCACGGCGCGGGTAAGGAAACTGTTACACCTGAAAGAGAACGAGCCATGCCTGGTCTTGCTGCGACGCACCTGGAGCCAGGGGAAGATTGCCTCCATTGCCACACTTTATCATCCCGGAAGCCGGTATGAACTCAGCGATCACTTCAAGGCATGAGTTCATCTTGATTTCCATTACGCAAAGCCGCATTAATCAGGGGTGAATAGCGAAGATTATGTCCTGCCGGGGATGCCCAACCTGCACAGCCATGCTTTTCAGCGGGCAATGGCCGGCCAGGCAGAACTGGCAGTGGCAGACAGGAATGATTTCTGGTCGTGGCGGGAAAAAATGTACGACTACGCTAACCGCGTTACGCCCGGTCAATTGCAGGCAATCGCCGCGCAGTTATTCATTGAAATGCTGAAAAGCGGTTATACGTCGGTTGCCGAGTTCCATTACCTGCATCACACGAAACACCACCGGTCCGGCATTCCGTCGACGGAAATGGCGGACGCGGTTATTGCTGCGGCTGAAGAGGCCGGCATAGGCCTGACCCTGCTGCCGGTGCTGTACATGACGGCCGATTTTGACCGGCCGGAATCCCTGCCGGAACAGGCCAGGTTCATCAACGATCCGGACGGTTTTTTTTCGCTGTTCAGCAAATTGAAGGGCAGGGAAAACAGCAACGTAAAGATGGGGATTGCCTTCCACAGCCTGCGCGCGGTGCCTGAACGGAGTTTGCATGAAGTTCTGAAACTGCTCGCCGGGGAGGGTATCGACTGTCCGATCCATATCCATATCGCAGAAACGCTGAAGGAGGTCGAAGCCTGCAGGAATTTTTATGGCCTGACCCCGGTACAGTGGTTATTCGAAAATATCGATATCGATGGGCGCTGGTGCCTGGTTCATGCAACCCACCTGTCGGATTGGGAGGTTGACCGGCTGGCCGCGAGCGACTGTGTTGCCGGGCTGTGCCCTGTCACGGAAGCCAACCTGGGAGATGGAATCTTCAGGTTTGAGGAATTTTTGGCTAACAGCGGGAAATTCGGTATCGGTTCGGACAGCAACATCTCCGTCAGTCCCGTTGAAGAGCTGAGATGGCTGGAATACGGGCAACGTCTCATCACCCACAGGAGGAACGTCAGCGCATCCGCCGCTGAACCCCATGTCGGCAGTTATCTATGGGACGGTGCAGTACGAGGCGGCGCCCAGGCGCTCGGTAATGATATTCCCGGTCCTGAAATTGAAGACCCGGTCGACCATATCGTACTGAACCGGGAACATCCTCTACTGTATGGTAAACCCGCACAGCACGTCATCGATTCATTTGTCTTCAGCGGCAATGACAATCTGGTCAAGGACGTAATGGCCGGCGGCAAACTGGTTGTCAGGGACGGCATACATATCAATGAACAGGAAATTTCGGCGCGTTATAAAAAAACCATCAAAGAATTGAATCAGTAACAGTGTCTTTTGAGCGGGGACAGATTTAAATCTGTCCCTTCCCCAGTGGGAAAGGGGACGGAATTAAATTCCGTCCCTGCGCCTTTATTTCATTACCACTCTGCCGTCCTTGATAATACCCACGCAAGGATTACTGCCTATCATATATGCCAGTTCTGCCGGATGGGCAATATCCCAGATGACAAAATCAGCTTTTTTACCGGTTTCCAGTGTTCCCCGGTCGTCCAGCAAACCCAGTGCCTGTGCGGCATTGCGGGTTACCCCGGCCAGGGCCTCCTCCGTGGTCAGAGAAAATAACGTACAGGCCATGTTGAGCATGAGCAGCAATGACAACACCGGTGATGAGCCCGGGTTTGCGTCGGTCGCAATGGCAATCGGTACCTGGTACCGGCGTAACAGTTCGACGGGCGGTTTCTGCGTCTCCTTCAGTATGTAAAATGCGCCGGGCAGTAACACGGCGACGGTGCCGGAGCGGGCGAGCGCATCGACGCCGGCTTCCGAGGTGTACTCGAGATGGTCGGCGGACAGGGCCTGGTAGCGGGCCGCCAGGGCGGCGCCGTCCAGGTTCGATAGTTGATCGGCGTGCAGTTTGACACCCATGCCCAATTCCTTCGCCCGGTCGAACACCGGCTCCATTTCTTCCGGGCTGAATGCTATGGTCTCGCAAAACCCGTCAACGGCATCGGCCAGGTTTTGCAGGTAAACCTGCGACAACATGTTATCGGCGACAAGACGGACATATGCAGCGCGGTCCGACGCATATTCCGGAGGCAGCGCATGCGCGCCCAGGAAGGTGGTCCTGACATCCAGTTGCGGGTCATCTTCCCCGAGCAGCCTGGCCACCCGCAACATCTTTAACTCGGTTTCGACGTCCAAACCGTACCCCGATTTGATTTCCAGCGTCGTGACGCCTTCACGTTTAAGCGCCTCGGCCCGCTTTTTTGCCGCAGCCAGCAACTCTGTTACCGATGCCTTGCGCGTCGCATTCACCGTGGACAGTATGCCGCCGCCCGCCTTTTGCAATTCTTCATAAGTGGCGCCTTTCAGCCGGAGTTCGAATTCCCTGGCGCGGTTGCCGCCGAATACGAGATGGGTATGGCAGTCGATCAGGCCGGGCGTTATACAATGTCTTTTTGCATCGAGCACCTCGGGGGTTTTGAGGTGGGTATCGGCGGGCAGTTCCTCCATTGGTCCCAACCAGCTTATACGGTCGCCCGTGATGGCGATAGCTCCGTTTTCGATCATGCCGTACTCACCATTCCCCGTTGTCATGGTAACAAGCCGGGCATTGACCCACAGGTAGTCCCAATCATTCATTATCGTCAAGCGGTCGGAGTTTCATATTTGCGGCAATAGTACTATTATGGTGTAAATATCTTTACTTGTATATACAAATAGGACAAAATAGTATCGACTCTTGCCCTTTTATTTTGTTGGAGAAATAAAATGAACTTGAACAGTGCAGGCCAGGCCGGGCAGGCAGAACACCGGCCCCGCGTAGTACGGGCGCCCCGCGGGCCCGAACTCTCGACCAAATCCTGGCAGACCGAGGCGCCCCTGAGGATGATCATGAACAACCTGGACCCGGATGTCGCCGAGCGGCCGGATGACCTCGTTGTTTATGGCGGCATCGGTAAAGCGGCCCGTAACTGGGCCTGTTTCGACAGGATAATCGAGACGTTGAAGGAACTGAACCGGGATGAAACCCTTTTGATTCAGTCAGGCAAGCCGGTCGGTGTAGTCAAAACCCACGCCGACGCGCCGCGGGTATTGATAGCCAACTCCAACCTGGTGCCGGCCTGGGCCGACTGGGACCACTTCAACGAACTCGACCGCAAAGGCCTGATGATGTTCGGACAAATGACAGCCGGGTCCTGGATCTATATCGCCAGCCAGGGAATAGTCCAGGGCACCTATGAAACCTTTGTGGAAATGGGACGGCAACACTATAACGGTGACCTCAGGGGAAAGTGGATACTGAGCGCCGGCCTTGGTGGTATGGGCGGTGCGCAGGCTCTGGCTGCCACCATGGCCGGCGCCTCAATCATCGTTATCGAATGCCAGGAGAGTCGCCTCGACTTCAGGCTGCGTACCGGATATGTGGATGAGAAAGCAACAAACCTGGTTTCAGCTTTGACCCTGTTAAACGACGCTGTCGGTAAGGGTGAAGCAGTATCTATCGGTTTACTGGGTAATGCGGCTGAACTCATTCCGGAGATGGTTGAACAGGGTATCCGTCCTGATGCCGTCACCGACCAGACATCCGCGCACGACCCGATAAACGGCTACCTGCCCATCGGCTGGTCGGTCGATGAATGGGAGGCGCAACGTCACAGGGATCCTGGAATGGTGGCTACCGCGGCAAAACGATCCATGGCGATTCATGTCAGGGCCATGCTGGATTTCCAAAAAGCCGGTATCCCCGTATTCGACTACGGCAATAACATTCGCCAGATGGCAAAAGACGAAGGCGTTGCCAATGCGTTTGACTTCCCGGGGTTCGTGCCGGCTTATATCCGGCCGTTATTCTGCCGGGGTATCGGGCCGTTCCGCTGGGTGGCCCTGTCCGGCGACCCGGATGATATTTATAAGACGGACAGAAAGGTCAAGGAACTCATCCCGGATGATCCGCACCTGCACAACTGGCTGGATATGGCGGAAGAACGGATTCAATTCCAGGGGTTGCCGGCGCGCATATGCTGGGTCGGCCTGGGGCAGCGCCACCGGCTCGGTCTGGCATTCAACGATATGGTAAGAGCCGGGGAACTGGCCGGCCCGGTTGTCATCGGCCGGGATCACCTGGATTCCGGCTCTGTCGCCAGCCCGAACCGGGAAACCGAAGCCATGAAAGACGGCTCTGATGCCGTGGCCGACTGGCCCTTGCTGAATGCCCTGGTGAACGCGGTCAGCGGCGCAACCTGGGTGTCGATACACCATGGCGGAGGCGTGGGCATGGGCTATTCGATACATGCAGGTCTGGTCGTAGTCTGTGACGGTACTGACAGTGCAGCGCAACGCATCGAGCGGGTGTTATGGAATGACCCGGCAAGCGGCATCATCCGCCACGCCGATGCCGGTTATGAGACGGCAATTGAGTGCGCAAAGGAACACGGCCTGTCATTGCCGATGGTCGGATAGATCCACGTAGATGGGTAAGCTGAAACACATACTTGAAGCAGGTAATGCTTCGTTATCACTGCTGCGGACGATCGCTTTCGACCCGGCGGAAGTGACGGTGCATAAATCCGACTATGAAGCCGTCAACAGGTCGAGTGAAGCGGTCGCACGCTTATGCGCATCGGATAAAGCAATATACGGTATTAACACGGGTTTCGGTAAAATGGCCCAGACCCGGATCAGCGCCGGCAAGCTTACCGAACTCCAGCACAACCTGTTGCTGTCACACAGCGCCGGCACCGGCCCGTTACTGGACGACAATATCGTACGCCTGATTATGTTGTTGAAGATCCTCGGGCTGGCCAGGGGACATTCGGGCGTGCGCCGCCAGGTTATCGATGCGCTGATTGCGTTAATCAACCATGAAGTGTATCCGTGCATCCCGGCAAAAGGCTCGGTCGGCGCCTCGGGCGACCTGGCCCCGCTGGCCCATTTAAGCGCAACTCTGACGGGTACAGGTGAAATGCGCTACAGGGACATAACCGTCAGCGCGCCGGACGGTCTCAGCCTCGCAGGACTGTCTCCGTTGACCCTGGCCCCCAAGGAAGGATTGGCCCTGGTTAACGGGACGCAGGCGTCCACTGCCATAGCGCTGTATCATTTCTTTGAAATAGAAGACTTGTTTGCTGCGGCACTGGTAACCGGTTCGCTTTCGGTCGATGCGATGAAAGGAAGTGATACGCCGTTTGACCCCCGGATCCATGAATTACGCGGTCACCAGGGCCAGATCGATGTCGCAAAAGTCTATACCAGGCTACTGTCAGGGAGTGAAATACGCGCATCGCATATCGATTGTGAAAAAGTGCAGGACCCCTATTCGTTGCGTTGCCAGCCCCAGGTTATGGGCGCCATCCTGGACAGCATGAGATTTGCAGCCGGCGTGCTGGAGACAGAGGCAAATGCCGTCACCGATAACCCCTTGATTTTCAGCGATACCGGTGAAGCCGTTTCCGGGGGGAATTTCCATGCTGAACCGGTCGCCATAGCTGCGGACCTGCTGGCGATTGCGGCTGCGGAGATCGGCGCCATCACGGAACGGAGAATTGCCAACCTGGTTGACCCGGCGCTGAGCCTGTTGCCGGCGTTCCTGGTCGATGAACCGGGACTGAACTCGGGGTTTATGGCGGCGCAGGTCACCGCTGCCGCGCTCGCCTCGGAAAACAAGACGCTGGCCCACCCCGCCAGTGTCGACAGCCTGCCGACCTCGGCCAACCAGGAGGACCATGTATCGATGGCGACGTTTGCCGCCAGGAAGCTGGGCGACATCGCTGATAATATTGCCGGGATCGTCGCGCTGGAATTTCTGGCCGGCGTCCAGGCGATCGAGTTCCACAGACCCTGGAAGACCTCCGTACCGCTTCAGTCTGCCGTGGCAAAGCTCAGGACTACGGTTCCCCGTTACGGCAAGGACCACTACTTTTCACCGGACATAGCAGCCGCAAAAAAAATTATCACCTCCCGGGGTTTCGCAGAAGATATCGCCGAAATCATGCCGAGTCATGCCTGAGACATTTGAGTATCAGCGCGGCGAAAGCCCGGTTCTCATCAGCTTTCCCCATGACGGTACGGACTTCCCGGACCCCGTCCAACTCCAGCTCAATGAAACTGGCCTGAAAAACACGGACTGTGACTGGTACGTATACGAGTTGTATAACAGGGTTATTGCGCAGGATATAAGTTTCATCAGGGCCGGATTTTCCCGTTACGTCGTCGACTTGAATCGCTCACCTGCCGGCGAATTGCTGTACCCCGGCAAGATGGAAACGGGTGTTTGTCCGTTGACGACCTTTGACCGTGTTCCTATATACCTTCCGGGGAAACAACCGGATGACAAGGAAATACAAGGCCGTATCAGGGCTTACTGGCAACCCTACCATGACCACCTCCGGGCGGAATTGGAACGCATCAGAAACAAGCACGGGTATGCAATTCTCTGGGATGCCCACTCCATACACGCCGAAGTCCCAAGCCTGTTCGGCGGTGTACTGCCCGACCTTAATTTCGGCACCGCAGACGGCCGTTCCTGCGCCCGGGAGATCATTAATCGAGTTGTGGATCACGCCGCCCGGGTATCGACTTACAGTGCGGTGTTAAACGGGCGGTTCAAGGGCGGTTATATAACACGCCACTACGGAGACCCGGCAAAAAGCATCCATTCGATCCAGCTTGAAATCAATCAAAACACCTATCTTGAGGACACGGAAGCCCCAAAAATCGATCATATAAAAGCGCAACGCCTGTCCCTTCTCGTACACTCCCTGCTGCAATTGCTCTAAACCCCGCCATTCCTGCACCCCTTCGACTTTTCTGCACACACCCGTCGTTCCTGCGAGAGCAGGAACCTGTTCGTCATTCCCCCGCAAGCGGTCAGCCAGTGCCCATTTATTATTTTTTATCCGTGTTCTCTGCGCCTTCTATGGCTATAATCCTCATCCACTGAATTCCGAGGGTAATTTCCTGGGCTGACATGACAGCAACCACTGACATCATCGTCATCGGCGGCGGTATCGCCGGGGTTTCCGCCGCTTCTGAGCTGGCGGCGACGGCGCGTGTTACCGTCCTGGAGCGAGAGCCCCAGCCCGGTTACCACGCTACCGGCCGCTCTGCCGCATTCTTCGTGATCTCCTACGGCAATGCCGCGGTGCGTGCGGTAACGGCCGCGAGCGAGCCGTTTTACCGTTCACCGCCGCAGGGGTTCACCGATATCCCGTTGATACGGCCCCGGCCCTGTATCTTCTTCGGCCGGCCCGACCAGCGCGAGGCATTGCTGTCGCTGCACGCTGAAGTTCCATCTCTGCAGAGACTGACCCCTGAACAGGTACGAGAGCAGGTCCCCATCGTACTGCCTGACTACCTGGAAGGTGGTCTCATGGACGAGACCGGCGGCGACCTGGACGTGGATGCCATCCTGCAGGGCTTTCTGCGGCGCCTGCGCAGCCGCGGCGGGAAACTGTACGCGCAGCGTGAGGTACAGGGTATATCCCGCAGCGGCGGATTGTGGCGGGTTGCCAGCGGCGGCGAAACGTTCACCGCGCCGGTGCTGGTCAATGCGGCCGGCGCCTGGGTGGATGAGATTGCGCGCCTGGCGGGACTGGCGCCGCTGGGTCTGCAACCCAAACGGCGCACGGCCATGCTGCTCGACGCCCCGGAAGGCCGGGATATCAGCGACTGGCCCCTGATGGTTAACGTGGAGGAGGAGTTCTATTTCAAACCGGATGCCGGCGCCTTGCTGCTGTCTCCCGCCGACGAAACGCCCAGTCCTCCCTGTGACGCCCAGCCCGAGGAACTGGACGTCGCCCTGGCGGTGGACCGGTTCGAGACGGCGACAGGTCGGGCGGTGTCCCGGGTTAACCACCGTTGGGCAGGCCTGCGCACCTTTGCGCCGGACAAGACCTTCGTCGTCGGTTTCGACCCCCGCACGGAGGGTTTTTTCTGGCTGGCGGGGCAGGGCGGCTACGGCGTGCAAACCTCTCCCGGCATGGCGCGGTTGGCAGCGTCCCTGATCACCGGGTCGTCACCCCTGGAACAGGCCGGGATCGGGGAGAACCTGGTTAACAGGTTGTCTCCCGCCCGGTTGCTGAAGTGAGATGGGTGAGCCGGATCAGTGTTTCGTATTCAGGCATTCAATATTGCGCTTAATCAGCGACTCAATGGCGCGTAATTGCTTTTTTTCATCCCTGGTCACGAAAGAGATAGCCTGACCGCTGGCGCCCGCCCGGCCGGTACGGCCAATACGGTGTATATAATCTCCCGGTGCGTGGGGCAGGTCGTAATTGACGACAACGGGCAGTAACTCGATATCGATGCCCCGTGCGGCGATGTCTGTGGCGACCAGCACCTGTATCTTGTTCTTTTTGAAGTTATCCAGCACCCTGGTGCGTTGCGCCTGGGTCTTATTGCTGTGAATTGCAGAGGCGGAGATTGAATTCTTGCCCAGCCGTTTTACCAGCTTGTCTGCGCCATGCTTGGTGCGGGCAAAAACCAGTACCTGCTCGTGAGTGTCCTGCACGAGATCACACAACAGCCTGGTTTTGCGTTCCTTCTCGACCCAGTACAGTTTCTGTGAGATTGCCTCGACAGTCGCGTCGCGAGGGGACACGTCTATTTCTATCGGGTTTTTACAAATCGTGCCGGCCAACTGGCGAATTTCCCTGGAAAATGTGGCTGAAAACATCAGGTTCTGTCTGCGCTGTGGAACAAGTTTCAGAATCCTGCGTATGTCCGTGATAAAGCCCATATCCAGCATCCGGTCGGCCTCGTCCAGTACCAGCAATTCCAGATCGTCGAAGCGCACGGCTCTCTGTTGATAAAGGTCCAGCAGGCGTCCCGGTGTTGCCACCAGCAGGTCGACCCCGCGTCGCAGCGCGCGCAGTTGCGGAGTAATGTTTACTCCGCCGAATACCACCGCTGAAGTGAGTCGTTCGTTCTTGCCGTAAGTCAGGATACTCTGGTGTACCTGGGCCGCCAGTTCCCGTGTCGGCGTCAGGATCAGCGCCCGCGCCCGCCCGGGCTTGGCCCTGGCATTAGCGCCTAGTTGCTGCAGCATGGGTAGCACAAACCCGGCGGTCTTGCCGGTACCGGTCTGGGCGGCCGCCATCACGTCGCCGCCGGATAGAACGGCAGGTATCGCCTGGGTCTGAATAGGGGTTGGTGTTGTATAGCCTGTGTGCGCAACCGAGCGCAACAGGGAATCGGATAGTCCGAGTGTCGTAAAAGTCATATGTATCTCTATAAAAAATTATTTTGCAGGCATGCACAGCCTGTCGACTCCGGGATTAGCGAAGCGCTTGGCGGTGAATGACCAATGTATGTGTTCCCCGGACGCATGGCGTCTGGTTGCACGGGTGTGCAATCGATAGATAATGTTCGGAGTTCGAAACCGCGCTTAGACGGGTGACAAAAGCAGAAAAAAGACCTATAGCTAAAGATAATGCACTTGCAACGAGGTATTACTCAAGCTGCAACAACGGACTATATCATGAAATTAAATTAATTGCTTAAATAAAATAGCGCCAGTCCTGAGCGGCAAGTTTTTGATCTCAGAACTTGTCCCGTTCTATGAACTCTCTTACCTTGATTAATGACTATATTCAGTCCATATTGAGTCATGCTGACGCTGACGGACGTTGAGATATGCAAACCCTGTTAAGCAGGCGCCTGCTGGGCGCTTAATCGGTAACTTTACTATTACCGTTCGATGATCAGGTTGAGGAAAGTTATGGTGAATTACCCGCATCATTTTCTGTTTGCGCTGATTCTCTGCGTAGCATTTGCTCCGAGCCAGGCCAATGAACCGCAACTCCATATCCAGAGAACGGATAATCCGCCGGTCATTGACGGTGTGCTGGATGACGAAGCCTGGAAAGATGCGGCCCGGGTCACGGAGTTTTTTCAAAGTGTTCCGGTTGAAGGCGCGCCAGTCAGCGAGGCGACGGAAGCTTACCTCACCTACGACAGCAACATGCTCTACGTGGGGGCGCGCTTGTACGATCGGAGTCCCGACGCGATTGTGGCCAGGGAAATGCGGGAGGATGAGGTGACGATCAGCGATGATATCTTTACCGTTGCCGTCGACAGCATGCTGGACCGGAAAAATGCGTTTGCGTTCTATATAAATGCCCTGGGTACGAAAGGCGATGCCCGCATCGAGAACAATCTCACACTCCGTGGCGAATGGGACGGCATCTGGTACGGCGCCGCCACGCGTGATGAAAAGGGCTGGGTCGCCGAGTTCGCCATCCCCTTCAGGACACTGTCCCTGGACGCCGATGCGCCCGCCTGGGGGCTGGAACTGGAGCGCCATATCAAGCGCCGTAACGAATTCGCGACGTGGGCCAATCATGACCAGGACAAGGGCTTCGGCTACGTGGCTGCCTACGGAGACCTGCTGGGCCTGGAAGACCTCGACCAGGGAAGGGGCCTGGACATAAAGCCCCAGGCGGCGGGCCGGTACCGCAAGCGGTATGACAACGGCGACGAGGATTTCACGATAAAACCGGGCGTGGAAGTGATTTACAAACTGACGCCCTCGTTGAACGGGTCCCTGATCATCAACCCGGATTTTTCCAATACCGTCGTGGATGATATCAAGACCAACCTCACCCGGTTTGACCTGTTTTTCCCGGAGCAGCGGGATATTTTTGTGCGGGATGCGGACGTCTTCGAGTTTGGCGGGTTAAAGGACGTGAATAGCATTCCCTTCTTTTCAAGGCGTATCGGACTGCCCTTTGACCGGGAAAACCCCGAGCCGCTCGACATCGACATCGGCGCCAAGCTGAGCGGCCGGATCGGGCGTTATACCATGGGTCTGCTGAATACGCAGATGGGTTCCGGGCAGGGGATCGGTTCGAAAAACCTGTCTGTCGCCAGGCTTGCCATGGACGTCCAGGAGGAATCCAGGGTCGGCGCCATGATGACTTACGGCAACCCCACGGGCAGCGACGACAACGGCGTCGCCGGAGTTGATTACCGCTATCGCAACAGCAACCTGTTCGGTTCGCAGGTATTCGTGGTCGATGCCTATGCCATGAAGTCTTTCAGTGAAGGCATCGACAACGATGACTTGTCGTACGGCCTGACGCTGGAATTCCCCAACGACCGCTGGAATGTCAAGGCAAAATACCAGGAAATCCAGGAGAACTTCAATCCAGCGCTCGGTTTTGTCAATCGCTCCGGCATCAGGCTGTACGAGGGTGATTTGCGTTACCGGATCAGACCGAAAAACAACCGCTTGCTCAGGACCGTCAACTGGGGTTTTATGTCATCGTTCAAGACCACAACGGATAACAAGCTTGAGAGCGGCCGGGTTTATATCCGGGTATTTGACCTGGAGAGTCATGACGGCGACCAGCTTCAAATCTGGGGGAACTGGCAGCGCGAAACCTTGTTTAACCCCTTTGAAATCCAACCCGGCGTAATCATTCCCACGGGTGACTACGATTTCTACTATGGATGGACCAAGCTGTCCACGTCGGCTCACCGGCCTGTTTCCGTTGAAGTAAAGGCTAAATTCGGTGAATTCTATAATGGTGATCTCATTGATGTGCAGACGTTATTGCGCTGGCGGCCGACGCCTGATTTTTTCATCACCCTGGAACGCCATGTCTTCGACGTCGACCTGCCGGCAGGCGATTTCGAGTTTGAGATCAACCGCGCCCGATTCAATATCAACTTCACGCCGACCTTGTCCTGGACCAATTACCTGCAACAGGAGTCCGAAACCCATTTCATGACGCTGCAGAGTCAGTTGCGCTGGATTATTGTACCGGGCAATGAACTGACCATCACGCTCAACCATGACTGGTCAAAAGACAACGGCTCATACAAGCGCACCGAGGCTGATTTATTCGCCCGGCTGGTGTGGACGCACCGGTTCTAGCAATAAGAGTACGTGTTTATTCAATCGCTGACGAGGTGTCATCTACGGTGAATACCAGATGGGTGACGTCCATGCCATTTCCTGGATGATATGGCGGGAACTGTCTTCGCACCCCTCCGGCCTGTCCGGCTTATCATATTTCAGACAGTCCAGCAGGCTCCAGCGCGGGCTGGGATTTTCCACCACGCGCAGGTAGTAGTACGCAGGCTGCGCCGGATCAAAATCTTCATCCCTGAACATCGCGCACAGGGAAGCATTACCTGCGCCATAACGTGAACCGTCTGCCGCGTTCACCCCGGCCCCGTTATCCCTGTTGCCGGCGACGCTGTGCACCTTGAAATGGGGAATCCCTGCTGCGCTTACCCAGCCTTTTATCACCTGTAACTGTTGCAGGGGGGTTGCATCGGCGGCCGGGTCCTGCAGGGCCGATACGATGAATGCCGGCCTGGCGGCATCATCCGGCCTAGCTGGGAGATCGCTGCCCATGGGCACACCCCTGTTATAGGCGTCTGCAACCATATCAATCATCTCGCAACTCCCGGCGTCAAAGGCCCAGCCGCCAAAGAAACGCGGTACGATACGGGGTCCCGAGGTGCCGAATACCTCCCGGCGCTGCATGGCGTCAAAAATCGCATCACGGGAATTCTCTTCGGCCCATACGCCCGCGAGTCCCCCCGGGTTACCAAGAATACCGCTGGGCAAGGTGCCGGGCTTTAATCGATCCTCAAGCTCCGTCTCGCCGGTGACATAGCCTCGCCATTGATTTTCCTTTACCGAGCCCGGTGTACTGGTATGGCCGTCGCTGGCGGCAACCACGCCCAGCTTGACGGGATTAATGCCGATCTCCTGTTCTTGTGCCAGTCCGGTCAGCAATGCCGTGCGCAGGAAGTCGTTGCCGGATACACAGCCGCCCCCCATCATGCCATGACGCCCCGCCCCATCCTTGCATTCGACCGTTTCCGCGGACGGGTCCTCTACATCGAACACGATTTCAGTTCCGTCGAGCCTGATATTAATTCGTTTTGCAAGGGATCCGATGTTACGTACCTGCTCGATATCGCACAACTCATCGGGCGCCCCGACAACTCCACTGAGCCCGTTGACACATTCCGAGCCGCCCTTGTGCTGGAACACTTCCATCATCGGTTCATTCCGTTGCCGGGCCCTGGCGTAGGTAACCCGGTTTTCAAGCGTCGGATCGAGGTTGGCATAGGGGGTGAGCAAGCGGCCGTTGGAGATGTTACTGTTATGGGGAATGGTCAGGTAACCGCAGCCCTCTTCCTCCCTGCAAACCTTGTCCAGTTGCTGCCACAGGAGATAGTCGAAGGGATATTCCATGTAGGTTACCGGCAGGTCCGGTACGTTATTGTTGCGGAAAATCACGTTGCGATGATAATTGGAGTTATTGGGACTACCTGTGTATTCATAAGCGACGAAACTGGAAAACCTGCACTCTGCGCTGCGGTCGTAGGCCTGTTCCGCAGCATCAATCACTACCTGCCAGGGCCCGGCAGCAAAGTCGCGGCACAGTTGGCCGTCCTCTCCGCACAGCATCCGGATCCTTTGTGGGTATTCACCACTCATTGAAGTGGCAATCATGGCGGATCCGCGAAACTCGACCCTGCGATACTCCGTGCAGAACTCACCGTCATAGGCGGGGGAATCCTGTTGCTTGCACAGTGCGGTTTCACCGAGAAACTCGCCGTGATCGGTCACCGCAACAAAGTCCAGGGGACGATCGATACTGATTTTGCCAAGGATATTACCCTTATCATCTACCGGGAAAAATGGGATGGCCTCACCTTTAGCGAAGCGGTAGGCATCTGCGGGCAAGGTCCTGGTGCGTCCCGCTGCGGCATCGAAAGACAGGGAGGTATGCACGTGTAGCTCACCGAACAGGGGCCTGCGCTCAGGGCTGTAGTGTGCGCACGGTTCCCTGTCCTCGCTGTATTTTCGTCCACTGTTGTCTGTGCGCGGGATCGCGGATGGATCCGTTGCGGTCACACTTTGGGCAACCACTACGCCGCCGCTATCGTTCTGCCGGTCCGAGCACCCGGTTGAGATAAAAATGAACAGACCGGTAACGGTAATGAGTAAGTGCTTGTGCATTGGGGATGATGCTGTGGTCTCAGGCAATCATGGTTTAACAGGGGGCTGGATACGCCGCGCCGGCAGGCCTGATGACACCGTTGCAGTTTTTCATTGGCACACACAGAACTCCCAGGAAACCGCCGGTTGATTGTGTGGTGGTCCAGTACGTGCATGAAGGTGGCGGGGGTTTTGGTGGTTCAGGTGGTTCTATAACAGGGGGTTCGCAATTTTTTGTACCACTGACCCGCTGTGTCGATGCAGGCGCATTACCCGGTTTGCAGTTAGCCGGAGAGGACGTAACGGTGCGGGTCTGCGCGAACGTTTCACCATCGCAGTAGCTGCTTGCTGAGGGCGACCATGAACCTGTCCTGTAAGTGCAGGGTGGGGTGCAATCCTTCGCGCCGGAAACAGTTTGCGTGGAAGCCGGCGCGCGGCCACCCTCGCATGGGCTGTTGACCAGGGTGACGGTCCGGGATTGGGCGCCGCTGCTGCCCCGGCAGATGCCGGCCGGACTGTCACCGGTCCAGGGGCCGGTAGTCCATCGGCAGGTCGGCAGGGTACAGTCCTTGCTGCCGTACACAGTCTGGCTGGCGCTGGGTGCGCTACCGCCGGCGCAGGGATTATTGACGATGGTCACGGTGCGGGATTGCGCTACGGTGCGGGTATTACACACGCCGCCGGCGCCGGGTGTCCAGGAGCCGGTGGTGTAGCGGCAGGTCTCCTGCGTGCAGTGTTTGGCGCCGTAAACGTCCTGTGTTTCGGTGCTGCAATCTGAGATGGTACGTGACTGCGTGAACTCATCGTTGGTGCAATAACCGGATTGCGAGGGTGACCAGGCAGTCGGTTGACAGACTTGCGGGCAATTCTTCGTGCCGGTGGCGGTCCGGGTGCCGGTTGAACAGTCGCTGTTACGGCGGGTCTGGG
This sequence comes from Gammaproteobacteria bacterium, assembly GCA_965116495.1. Taxonomy (GTDB): domain Bacteria; phylum Pseudomonadota; class Gammaproteobacteria; order Eutrophobiales; family Eutrophobiaceae; genus JAAXHV01. The sequence continues at coordinate 4,218,412 of OZ220696.1, forward strand.
TGAAGGTATCGCCGCCGCACACGGAAGATACGGCGGGCGTCCAGTCCCGGACAGTACAACGGTTGCAGTTTTTGGCGCCGGTCATGATGCGGGTATCGGTGGAACAGTCGCTCAAGGTACGGGCCTGGGTAAAACTGTTGCCTTGGCAAATGGTGTCGATTTCAGGAGACCAGTCTGTCGCGGGGCAGGTTGTCGCACACTGTTTTATACCGGTTGCCGTCTGTGTTTCCATGGTGCAATCGGCCAGGGTGCGGGTTTGCTCAAACGTGTTGCCGGCACACACGGTATCGGTCCCCGGGGACCAATCGGTAACAGTGCAAGTGTCACCCGGGGGTGGAATAACAGGCGGTGTGCCGGCGAGGCACGCGGAGGGTGAACACTGGGCGAGGGTCAGGGCGGGGGTGCAGGAAAACGGTGCCCCGGTGTCCCATGCACCGCCGTCATCACAAATACACGCGAACAGGTCGGGATCGCTGTCAATCTTGCTGAGAAATGAACAGAAACCATCTTCGTTCTTCAGGTTGACGGGGAATCCGCCAGCGCTGCGTTCACTCCATAATTTGAACGCTTTAGACGTGGTTTTACTGTGTCCCTCCGGTCGATGCCGGCGCACGATACTGGGACTGTCACCCGACCACAGGATCAACGCGTTGGTATTACCGGGCTCGCCGCCGCCGAATTTACCTTCGTCGCCGTATTCGCTGGTTTGCAAGGTATGTTTATCGACTGTATCGGCATGACAAACACAAATTGAAAAGAAAAGGACAAATAGAGTACGAATCACTGTATTACAACCCCAAATCCATTAAATTGAGAGTTCAGGCTATACCTATTACGGATCAATGTAAATATTTTTTTGATCGCCGGTTACGGCAATCGGGCCTTGCAATGACATCAATCAGTACAAGAGGATATAAATCAGCTATAATCTGCGGCCTTTATAGGACCTTAAAGAACCGGTATCCTGTTGCGCTTTACCGTATCGAGTCATACATCACCAGATAAAAGCCCCAACGCGACTACTGGTGCAGTGTTGGAACAGGTGATCAAAGTTCTTCCTTAGTGAATTGAACCCAGGAGACGAGACAAGAATGAGTGTACCTGTCAACCCCAAAGCAGGGGTCATATTCAAATCCTATGAACCCCTGGCGTCCATGCAGGCCTACGCCCGGCAGACCGAGGAATCCAACCTGATGGGCGGGTTCTGGATCGCCGAGGCCTACCACTGGTTTCGCCAGTACGGCCTGGAGGCACGCGGCTGTTTTACCACGCTGGCGGCAGTCAGTATGGCGACCGGCAAAATTCCCATCGGGCTTGGCATCACTTCACCGTACATGCGCCATCCCACCATACAGGCATCCGAGGCGGCGGCCATAGACGAGTTGTCCGGCGGCCGTTTCATCATGGGCATCGGTGTGGGCAAGGTGGGCATCGAGTACCTGGAATATGATATTGAACAACTGCGCCCGGTCGGGGTCCACCACGAATCCATGGAGATCATGCGCAAGGTCTTCTCCGGGGAGGCCTACGAGTACAAGGGCAAGTATTTTGAATCCTCCATGCCGGCATACGACCGGGCCGGCGATGGACTGCGCACAGAAATTCCCATCTACGTGGGCGCCACCGGGCCGTTCATGCAAAAACTCAGCGGCCGCGAGAGCGACGGCATGCTTCTGGCGGGGCTGACCTCTCCCCCCTTCGTTAAATACGCCCGTGAGAATATGGCTGCCGGCGCAGCGAAGGCGGAACGCACCCTGCCGGCTGACTTTCCGGTGGGGGGCGTGATCCTCTGTTCCTGCTCACGGGACGGCGACAAGGCGCGGGACGCAACCCGCCCCTATACGGGTACCTACGTGGTGAACAAGATCAGGAACATCAAAAACGACATAATCCTGGCTGGCTCGGGCTTGCCCGACTCGGCCTGGGACCCGTTCCGCCAGGCCATCGCAGACGGTACCCAGGATCATGTCACCCAGCACGTAACGGACGAGATGATGCGCCGGTTTACCGTCATATCCGGCACCCCGGAGGACTGCCTCGAGATCACCCAGGAACTGGTGGATGCGGGCCTGAACCTGCCGCTGCTGGAAGTAGTCGGCGCTGATGAAGCGGATAACCTGGAGACCATCCGCCTGATGGGCGAGGAGGTCGTGCCTAATCTTAGGCCTGCGGCATGACGGAATATCGCCATACCGGGCTTGGCCATCTTATTCGTCATGCCGGGATTGGCATTCGCCGGAATGACGGGTTGAGTATGAAGATTGAGGAAATAAAACGATGAAACTAGCGACATTTGACATTGACAGCAGCGGAAAACGCACCATAGGGGTATACCATAACGGTGTCTACGTGGACCTCGTCACCCTGTCCGGCGGTATGTTGCCGTCGGATATGGTCGAGTTTCTCAAAGCCGGCGAGGCCGCCATGGACCAGGCCCGCAGCCTGCTGGTAGGGATCGGAGGCTCGGCCGGCAAGTATATTTATGCGGAAGATGAGATTACCCTGCAGTCGCCGGTGCCGTTGCCCGGCAAGATAGTGCATACCTCTTGCAATTTTGATTCCCACCTGCAGGAACTGACGACCTGGAACGATCCGGAATGGGAGTCCCACAACTGGGGCGATTTTCATTTTGAACACCCTACCGGCTTCCTGGAAGCGCCGTCGTCCGTGGTGCCCAGCGGCGCCGGGGTCGAGATCCCGGTCTTCACCAGGCAACTGGATTACGAGATCGAGATCGCCATCATCATCGGCAAGGAGGCCTACAAGGTTGGCGTCGAAGAGGCCTTCGACTACGTGGCGGGCTATACCATCTTCAATGATCTGTCCGCCCGGGACATCCAGGCCCGGGAGCATTCGAACAAGGTGATCCTGATGGGCAAGAGTTTCAAGGGTTCCTGTCCCCTGGGCCCCTGGCTGGTCACGCTGGATGAGCTGGACGATCCCCACGACCTGGACATGAAACTGCGCGTCAATGGCGAAGTGCGCCAGGACGCTAATACCGGGCAGATGCACTACAAGACCGCGGAACTGGTCTCCTGGTGGTCGCACATGGGCCTGTATCCCGGCGACGTCATCACCAGCGGCAGTCCTCCCGGTGTCGCGGCCGGCATGGAATCACCCAGGTGGCTGCAGGCGGGGGACACGGTGGATGCGAGCATTGCGAAACTGGGCACGCTGACGACCAAGATCATATAATTCACATGGATGTACAGGATATACAGGATTTATTATTGTGTATTATCAATCCAGCCGTATCACGTGTCTGCCTATATCCGCCCCCTTGTGATCCGGAGTCTCCGCAATTCACGCCACAGGTTACGTTTCTGTGTATGCCCGGATATAAAACCTTTAAATATCCTGTATATCCTGTACATCCATGTTAAGTTATTATCCATGTTAAATAAGGTATAAATAATGAATGCTGAAGTGAACAAGGAATTGCTGGCCCGGGCCATCGACCACATCGACCGGCAGCGCCTGGTGAAACTGGTGATGGACCTGGTCGACATTCCCAGCCCTACCGGTGAAGAGGAGGACGTCGCCCGCGCCCTGCATGAAATTCTCGGCTCGGCCGGATTTGACGCTACCCTGCAGCCCATCGGCGATGACCGTTATAACGCGATCGGGCGCCTGCAAGGGCAGGGTGGCGGAAAGTCGCTGCTGTTCAACGGTCACCTGGATACCTCGTTCGGCCCGGAACAGGCCCATCGCGGCCTCGGTTACCAGTGCAAGGCCACCCTGGTCGACAACGAATGGATTTACGGCATGGGCTCTTTCAACATGAAGAGTGCCATGGGCACGTATATCGTCGCCACGGAGGCAATCAGGAAGGCCGGCATCAAACTGGCTGGCGACGTGGTCATCGCCGGTGTGGCCGGCGAGATAGAGAAAGCGCCGGTGAACGATTTTGAGGGCAGACAATACCAGGGCTACGGCGTCGGCACCAAGTTTGCGATCACCCACGGCGCGGTGGCTGATTTCTGCATCCTGGGGGAACCCACCAACATGATGCTGATCCCGCGCCATTGCGGCACGACCTGGCTCAAGATCACCGTGCCGGGGCGCCTGATCCATACCGCCTGGTCCAAGCTGGAGTCCAACGCGATCAACAAGTCCCGGAAAATCCTGGATGCCATCCACGACTGGATCCCGGGTTATTGCGAACGCAACCAGGTGGGCGATTTCCAGCCCCGGGTGAACGTCTCCGCCATCGAGGGCGGCTGGCCCTGGCGTGGCGCCAGGACCCCGGACAACTGCTGCATCTACATGGACGTCAGGACCATACCGGGTGTGATGCCGGTCCAGGTCTACAACGAGGTACGGGAATTGATTGCAGGCGTCGTCGGCGCCAACGAGGAACTGGCCGGCGTCAAGACGGAGATCTTTTTATCCGCGCCGGGCACTTCCATACCGGATGACCATGAACTGGTGCAGACCGTCATCAAGGCGCACACCGACCAGCTCGGCAAGCCGCCGCAGATGGGCATGGAAACCTGGTACAGCGATGCCGCGCACATGAACCGTTACGGCATCCCGACGGTGAATTACGGCTCAGCCGGACGTATCCGCACCACCGGCAGCGGCGGTTTCTCCACCAGCCAGGGCGAAGCGGTGTATATCGGCGACATGCTGGATATCATCAGGGTCTATATCCAGGCCATATTGATGATCTGCGGGGTTGCGGAGTGAGCAGTCATCAGTCATGCCGCGCTCGTCATGCCGGGCTTGACCCGGTATCCGGTGGAATACTGAGTCGCCCGCAGGGCGACCCGTTGTTTCACTGGATTCCGGCTTGCGCCGGAATGACGACAGAGCGATTCGAGCGGGCACCCGCCATTCCGGTACAGTGAGCGGGCGCCCGTCATTCGAGCATCTGTCACCCGTCATTCCGGCGCAAGCCGAAATCCAGAGTACTGCTGCACGTTACGTTCTCCCTGGCCTTGAAGAACTGCTGTCATGCCCCGATCAGGATATCGGGGAGCTTATGGCACACGCGGCCGCACTGCGCGACCAGGGTCACGGCCGGGTTATCTCCTATTCCCCCAAGGTATTCATCCCGCTGACGAAACTGTGCCGAGACGTGTGCTATTACTGCACCTTCGCGCAACCGCCGCGGGCCGGGCAACGGGCCTATCTCAGTGAGGGAGAGGTGCTGGCCATAGCCAAGGCCGGCGCGGATGCGGGCTGCCATGAGGCTCTGTTCACCCTGGGCGACAAGCCCGAATTACGCTATAAGGCTGCCCGCAATGAACTGCGGGAACTCGGCCATTCCTCCACCCTGTCGTACCTGCGCGAGATGGCGCAGCGGGTGCTGGACGAGACCGGCCTCCTGCCCCACATGAACCCCGGCGTGATGAGCGGCGCCGAGCTTGAGGAACTACGCACGGTTTCGGTGTCCCAGGGATTGATGCTGGAAAGCAGTTCGCCGCGGCTATGCCGGAAAGGCGGTCCCCACTACGGGTCGCCGGATAAAAAGCCGCAGGTGCGCCTGGACAGCATCGGCGCGGCAGGGGAGGCGCAGGTGCCGTTTACCTCTGGCATCCTGATAGGCATAGGCGAGACCCGCCGCGAGCGCCTCGACGCCCTGCTGTCCCTGAGGGAATTACATGAAACCCACGGGCACATACAGGAAATCATCATCCAGAACTTCCGGCGCAAACCCGGCACCAAAATGCATGACGCCCCGGAACCCACCCTGGACGAATTACTGTGGACCATCGCCATGGCCCGCATCATTTTCGGTCCCGGCATGAATATACAGGCGCCGCCGAACCTGACGCCCGACGCGCTGCCGGACATCATCCAAGCGGGCATTAACGACTGGGGCGGCGTCTCACCCGTGACGCCGGACCACGTCAACCCGGAAGCGGCCTGGCCGCACCTGGAAAAGCTCAGGGAGGCAACGGAGTCAACCGGCAAAGCGTTGGTGCCGCGCCTGCCGGTCTACCCGGGCTACATAAAGGCGCTGGACACCTGGATCGATCCGGCCCTGCACACCCGGGTATTACGAAAAACGGATGCCGCCGGGTTTGCCCGCCCCGATGACTGGGCGCCGGGCACCCACCAACCCGTACCGGCACAACGAAATGGGGCGCATCACGATAAAGGCGCACTCACCCACGTCATCGACAAGGCACTAGCCGGCAAGCGCCTGACAGAAACCGAGATCGCAGGGCTGTTCAACGCACGCGCGGCCGATGATGTCCAGGTCCTCCAGGCCGCCGACGAACTGCGCCGCGAGGTCAACGGCGATACGGTCACTTACGTCGTCAACCGGAACATCAACTACACCAATATCTGCTATTTCGGCTGCGGTTTCTGCGCCTTTTCTAAGGGGCGCGTGGCCGAGAACCTGCGCGAGCGCGGCTATAACCTCCCCCTGGCAGAAATCCAGGGGCGCGTCGCCGAGGCCTGGCAAAAAGGCGCGACCGAGGTCTGCCTGCAAGGGGGCATACACCCGGATTACACCGGCGAGACCTATCTTGCCATCGTCAAGGCCGTCAAGCAGACCCAGCCGGACATCCACGTACATGCGTTTTCACCGCTGGAAATCCGGCAGGGGGCGAACACCCTGGGTATGCCGCTACGAGACTACTTGGCAGAACTGAAGCAAGCCGGCCTGGGTACCCTGCCGGGCACCGCGGCGGAAATTCTCGATGACGAGGTGCGCGACATTTTGTGCCCGGACAAGCTCAATACGGCACAGTGGCTGGAGGTCATGAGGACCGCCCACTCGCTGGGTCTTAAGTCCACCGCCACCATCATGTTTGGTCACGTGGACGGACCGCTGAACTGGGCGCGTCACCTGCTGCGTATCCGCGACCTGCAGGTGGAGACGGGCGGGTTTACCGAATTCGTGCCGCTTCCCTTCGTGCACATGGAAGCGCCCATCTACCGCAGGGGCCGGGCGCGCCAGGGTCCCACGTTCCGGGAAGCCCTGTTGATGCACGCCGTTGCCAGGCTGGTCCTGCACCCGCATATCACCAACATACAGGCCTCCTGGGTAAAACTGGGCATGGACGGGATGAAGGCCTGCCTGGATGCGGGCGTCAACGACCTGGGCGGTACCCTGATGAACGAGAGCATCAGCCGCGCGGCCGGGGCCTCCCATGGCCAGGAGTTCACCGTCGCCAACATGCGCCGCCTGATTTCGTCTGCGGGCAGGGTGCCCCAGCAGCGTACGACCCGCTATGAACTGGTTGATGAGAGTGACGATTACCTTCACCTGACCAGCCTGCGCCAAGGCCCGGATGCTGCGGCCCGCGCCGCCGGCCATGGTTGAGCGATGACGATCAGCAAGTTTCCAGCATGAATTGCCCGGTGCCTACAACACAAAGGATATATTCCCCTGCGCCTGGTCCGCATCGATCAGGTTGACCTGCTTGACTTCTATTAGCCAGTTCCCGCCGTCCCGGCGTTGCAGCACGTAACCGCCCATACAGGCAAGCGTGCCGTGGTCGCCTTTGCGGTAGGTATGGATGGTCAGGTTCGTACGCACGCGCAGTTCGGCCTCACCGGCAGCCCAGATTTCGATGTTGCTCAGGCAGTGTCGGGTACGGGTGGGCGGTAACTGCGAAAAAGCGAAGCCGGTGCGAAACCGGGCGATCTTGTCCTCCAGCCGGCGCCGGTCCTGTATCTCCCAGGTGATCGTGCGTCCCGGATTGTGGGGCGCTGGCTCACTGGGGATCCAGTAAACGCATTGTTCCTGGAACAGGTCGAGCCACTCCTCGAACCGGCCGTCGTCCAGCAGGCGGCACTCGCGGTTGAGCAGGGCGGTAATTTCGAGGTAGAGATCAGGCGCAATGGGTGGTCCCGGGTCGGTCCACTCTTTTGCTATTTTGTACAGGCGCCGGTAGTAGTCATTATCGACATAGGTGGAGGGACCCGGCTCCTGTTGCAGTAACTCCTTATTTGTCACATCAGTCCTCCAGATGCTGGTCACTGCCAGCGTCCAGGCTCATCAGGCGTTTCCATTCCTTGTAAAAGGTGCGCACGGTGATATCGCTGGTCACCGGCGCCCTGGTGCCGTCAATGTCAACCACTTCCCGCTCGCTGTGCAGGTGCCGGCTGCAATCCACCCATTCGGCCTCGGGGATACCGAGGCCGGCCTGGCAGGATTCGAAGTTCTCGACGTCATCCACTTCGCCGAACATGGGAAAATCCTCCTGGGTGCGCATACGCATCGCGTTCACCTCGTCCGGCAGGTTGGAGACGGTGGTGGCAAACCAGTAGAGATCGGTCTCGGCCACGCCCAGCGGGTCGATCAACTGTACCTGGTTGCCGATCAATAACAGGTTCGGGAAAACAGTTAAGTTCATGCCGGCGCCCACCGCCAGTTCGAGCAGTCTATTTGCTTCATCATCACCGTATTTTTCCGGCAGGGACTGTTCCAGGTGCTCCCGCCCCGGCTGCGGGCGCTGCAATTCCCAGGCAGATACCGCGTGCATCTCCGGGCGCTGGTCCAGGTAGTAGTGCCCGTTCCGGAATGCCTTCACAAACATATTACTTGCGTCCGGATCAGCCGCAAAATACTGCATGTCCTTGTCTCCATAGCGGGATGCCGCCATCATCAGCAGAGAGCGGTGGGAATAAGCCGGATGGTACCCGTCCCCCTGGTTGTCGGTGACGAATTTCCAGTTGGCGGCAATGCGATAGCGCTGGGTGCCGCTTACCTCTACCGCGCCCTCTCCGTAGCGGTCCAGCCACTCGTCAATAACTTGCTTACTGCCGGCAAGGTAGTCCTCGAGAGGTGCCTGTTCGGGATTGAGGCAACCGAAAATAAAACCACGGTATGAACTGACCCGCGGCACTGTCAACAGGTCGAATTTACCGCTTTCCCGGTCGGCATCGTAGGCATAGTCCAGGGGTACGGACACGGAACGGCCCGCCAGGTCATAGGACCATGAGTGATAGGGGCAGACAAATACTTTGGATTTTCCCTTATCTTCACGGCAGACCTTTGCGCCGCGGTGCGCGCAGCGGTTAAAGAGTACGTGGATACCGGCATCAGCATCACGGGTAATGATCACCGGGCGGCCGCCAAGATGGCGGGTGACAAAGTCACCTGCCGAGGGAATCTCACTCTCGTGACCGACGAACACCCAGGTCCTGGCAAAGACGTTGCGCATCTCGCGCCGGAACAGCGATTCATTCGTATAAACCGAACGGTGGATGCGGTCTTCCTGGATGAAATAGTCCCAGTCAGCAGTAGAATCAGTAACATCCATTGAAGAAAACCTGTGCATGAAAGGGTATCGAAAACAGGCGGAAAGTCATGGGTACAACGTAGCATAATCAGGGGGAAAGGTCACGGTATAGGGCGGGGTGGGTGGGCGCCGGTATCGGGTTGCAGTGAATAGACAGATTAATCACCACATATTATGCGGTGATATCTTGTTCTTACCCTGAATAGCGATTATAATCACTGTAAATTATGCGGTGATTAGTATGTGGATACACGAACATCAGACTTGGCCGGACTTTACCTGGAATATTGAAACGCTTGCTTCCGGGCTGGCCGATTTGCGCCATCGCCAGGGCCGTTTACTTGGACGCATGGAAGGGCTTGGCTTTGAGTTAAAGCAGGAAGCTACACTCAGTGTGCTGACCAGCGATGTGGTTAAGTCCTCGGCGATTGAAGGGGAGAACCTGGATCCTGTAGAGGTGCGCTCATCTATTGCCCGTCGCCTGGGTATTGATACAGGCGGGCTCATTCCCGCCGGGCGCGATGTGGAAGGCATTGTCCAAATGATGCTCGATGCGACACAGGGCTTTTCCAGGTTACTGACCAGGGAACGTCTGTTTGACTGGCATGCTGCACTGTTTCCAACCGGCCGCAGCGCCATGCGGCGCATTATCGTGGGTAGCTGGCGTACTGCTGATGCCGGCCCCATGCAGGTTGTTTCCGGTCATATAGGCCGCGAGAAAGTGCATTTTGAAGCGCCGGGCGCTGAGCAACTCGAAGCTGAAATGGTTGCTTTCCTGGCATGGTTTGAGAAACAAGGCGATATTGACCCGGTTCTCAAGGCAGGTATCTCCCACCTGTGGTTTGTCACCATCCATCCCTTTGAGGATGGTAATGGCCGTATCGGCAGGGCAATCGCCGACATGGTGCTGGCGCGCGCCGACAACTCACCGGATCGTTTCTACAGCCTTTCCACGCAGTTTGAGGCCGAGCGGAAAGATTATTACGCGCAACTGGAAAGACAGCAACGCAGTGCGCCGGAGATCACCGGCTGGCTCGAGTGGTTCCTGGGGTGTCTCGGACGGGCCATAACCAGTGCGGAACAAACGCTGGATAATGTCTTGTTCAAAGCGCTGCTATGGGACAGGATCAACCGAAACCCCGTCAACGAACGGCAACGCCTCGTCATCAACCGCATGCTGAAAGATGGCTTTGAAGGCTACATGAACACATCCAAATATGCCAGGATGGTCAAGTGCTCGAACGATACGGCGCTGCGGGATATCCAGGATTTGAAGATGCGCCGGATTTTTGTACAGAACCCCGGGGGCGGCCGCAGCACCAGTTACCGGTTGCCGGACAGGGACGAAGTCGGCCCTGATTAACTCGTTCACGATAAAGATTTCAAGCAGCTTTCCATAACGGTAGCTGCCGGAGGAGATATACGAGATCCGGTCGGCGATGGATATTCGCCCTGGTAGGGCTTAACCCGACATCGGCCCCTCCGGAGACTCCCTCCCCACAGCCTGAACCACCTGCCGATCAGGAATTATTTGATTGCAATGCAATCATCATTTATCATTCCGGATATTTCAAAGACAGGGGCAATGTCATGGCAAGCATCACAATTCGTAACCTGGATGACAGCGTAAAGACACGTCTCAGGATTCTCGCAGCCGGACACGGACGCTCCATGGAAGAGGAAGTCCGCCTGATACTGGCCGGAGCGGTCGAGCAGGATTTGTCGCCTGCGAAAGGATTAGGGACGGCGCTGCATGAACTCTTCAAACCTCTCGGCGGCGTCGAACTGAAGTTACCCCCTCGCGAGCCGATGCGGGAACCGCCGCCGTTCGAGTAATCCGGCATTGTTCATTCTCGATACCAACATCGTCTCGGAGGTGATGCGCAATGTCCCGAGTCCGGAAGTTATGGACTGGCTGGATGAGCGTCCCAAACGCGACTTTTACGTTACCGCCGTTACACAGGCAGAGATTCTTACCGGTATAGCATTCCTGCCCGAGGGCAGGAGGCGAAGCGAACTTGTCAAGGCAGCCGAGTATGCTTTTAACAACCTGTTTAGTGGACGAGCGCTCACTTTTGACAGTGCGGCGGCACATGCTTATGCGGAAATCGCTTCGGCGCGTCGCAGCGCCGGAAAACCGATATCCCAGTTCGACGGGCAGATTGCCGCCATGGCGCGGTCGAGAAGTTTGACTGTCGCAACGCGGAATGTGGCGGACTACGAAGGTTGCGGCATCACTGTTACCAACCCATGGAGTGACAGATGAGCCTATTGTTTCCTGAGCAGGATTATGAGCGAGTTCTTAAGGAGGCGCCATGACCGAACTCTACATTGACGATTGCATCAACGAGACCTGAATGTCCCAATTCCTGAAGAACCTGCCCGTGGGTAGCTGGAACAAGGAAATTCAGGGGATAGCAAACACATCAGGGATCGGTTATTTGAGTTACGTTTATTTTTTGGACCTGGCTATCGAGTCTACTTCGGCAAAGATGGTGATACAGTTATCGTATTACTGGCCTCCCTGCGCGTCATAGCCAAAGTAAAAGGAATTTCAGCGCTTGCCATAGAGACTGGCATGTCCAGGCAGGGATTACAGAAAGCGATTTCAAGCAGGGGAAACCCGCGGCTGGATAACATCAATGCGATCATCCGCGCCCTGGGTTATCGTCTGACGCCGGTGAGAATATAAATCCCGGCCAGTCCAGGCTGAGTTAACGCCTGGCGGCAGAAAATGCGTCCAGGATGTATACCATGAAAAAGACATACCATAAATCGACTGAACGCCAACCTTCTGATACGCTAAGGATTAATCACATGCAGACAAATACCGAAGGGGGCTTAGTATGGCAAAACATGTTGTTATTGCAGGTGGGGGCACCGCCGGCATTACGGTCGCCGCGAGCCTGGCGCGCCAGGTAAAAAACAGTGAAGTAGATATTACCGTAATCGAACCGTCCGCCGATCATTACTATCAGCCCGCCTTTACACTGGTTGGCGCGGGGACATACAGCCTTGAAAAAACCCGGAGAGACGTAAAGAAACTGATCCCGCCAAAGGTAAACTGGATGAGGGATTCGGTAACCGGATTTGACGCGGAAAATAACACAGTTAAGGTCGGATCAGGGGCAACTGTCAGTTACGACTACCTGGTTGTATGTCCTGGTCTCGAATTAAACTGGGAAAAAATTCAAGGCGCGGAAGACGCATTGGGACAGAACGGCGTATCCAGCAACTACTCGCCTGCGCATGCGGAATACACCTGGGAGGGGATCAAAAACCTCAAACCGGGTGCAAAGGCCTTGTTCACCCAGGCCCCCCTGCCGTTTAAATGCCCTGGCGCACCGCAGAAAATTGCCTATTTGGCGGCGGACCATTTACGCAACAAGGGGATATTGAAGGATTGCGAATTACACTTTCTGACCCACGCCCCGGGGATGTTTGCCGTACCCCTGTTTGCTGCGGAACTGAAGGACGTGGCAGCGCGTTATGGTATCCATGTTCACTTTCAACATAACTTGGTCGCAGTGGATGGGGAACACAAAAACGCCACGTTCGAGGTAGCAGGAGGTGACCAGAAAGGCAAATCAGTCACTATGGATTTTGACATTCTTCACATGACCCCGCCGCAATCGCCGCCGGAGGTGATAAAGACGAGCGTGCTGGCGAATGAGGGTGGGTTTGTCGACCTGAATCAAAACACCATGCAACATACCAGGTTTGCCAATGTATTTGGCCTTGGTGACGCAGGTTCTACCCCGAATTCGAAAACCGCTGCGGCAGTTCGTAAACAGGCCCCTATCGTGGTGAAAAACCTCTTGACACTCATCAATGGCGGCGAACTGGACACAGGTTACGACGGTTATGCGTCCTGTCCCTTAACCACGGCATACGGGAAAGTGATCATGGCTGAATTTTGTTACGGGGGAAAAGTCACACCGACGTTCCCGCTGGACCCGCGCAAGGAGCGCTGGAGTTACTGGTGGATCAAAACAACCGGCCTGCCGGTATTCTACTGGAATTATATGCTGAAGGGCTATGAGTGGTTTTTAAAGCACGATACAGATTTCGTTGAACCGGCAACTTGAGCAGGATTTCCGCCGGATGAACCGTGATTGACACAAGCGGTGAGTCAAGAGTCCTTGGGATCGGACCAGTCCAGTTTTCCGGACAGACACATCCTCTACGCTGGCTTGCTCCGGGAGCATAAAGCTACCTGCGCGCGACGCTCCGGGCTCAGCACACTGACTATGTCAGGTTCAGTTGCCTGCTGCATATTTCGTTGACAGGCAGGCAAAAGCCATAATAATTAATTTAATTACGTTGATTAAGTTTCAGGCTTCAAAATGAAGTTATTCCTTGGTCTTCATAAGAAATCAATCATATTTTTGAGGATAAATAATGGAAACCTACAGTTCAACCGATGCCAAACGGGAGTTTGGCGAAGTGCTTACCAAATCACAACGAGGGCCGGTGAGTGTCACTCGTAATGGCAAACCTATCGCGGTGGTCCTATCCAACGTTGATTATGAAGAAATGAAGTTACAGGCATTGCGAGCCAAACTCATCAGGGGACAAAACAGCCCCGTCGTGGAAAACTGGAACACAGACGAGTTTTTAGCCAGGGCAAGAAAACGCGTCAGTGAGCAGTAAACGCAACTTCCAGGTACGCCAGACTGCGGATGACGATCTACTCGACATATTCGTCTACGGATGTGAAAAATTCGGTATAGATACTGCCGAAGCTTATATTTACGTGTTGGAAGCCGGCTTCCAGCGGCTCACTGAACACCCGAAACTTGGCCGGTCAATTGATCAAACCATAGCGGGCATTCGAGCTCTACCTGCTGTTTCGCATGTAATCTACTACCAGGTAACAGATACCACCATCGATATTATCCGTATCCTGCATAAGTCCATGCTTGCTGAACGACATTTCACCGCCGGGTCCTAGGGAGGCGCCATGACCGACTTCAACAAAGAGTCAGAAGACTCTGGAAAAAGACTTGAATCTTGCAATGTCCCGAGCCGTTTGGCCGCGTTTGGGGTCGGACCAGTCGAGACTGACATAACCAGCTGAATAATAAAAGAATAAATAAAGTAAGACGTGTACTTTAACGCTTAGAGCACAGTTTTTAGAGGCAAAACCAGGGTTTTCGGTATTACCCCCGGAGCAGTGCCTTTGTACCCTCCTGCCACGGCAATACCTGTATCGGACCGAGGGAATAGTTATGCGTTGTCCGGCACAGGCAGAACAATTCAGCCGTATTATTTTCAGAAGCAAAGGCCCTGAGTCCTTTCAAATCAGACTCGCCGGGCGAGGATTGTGATTTGATCTCAATGGCCCTGGGCGTATCATGCGGGCCGCGTGTCAAAACCAGGTCAACTTCCAGTCCGGTATTGGTGCGCCAGTAATAAAAACGGTAACCCGTCTCGTTATAGTCATTGGCCCTGATTAACTCGTTCACGATAAAGGTTTCAAACAGCTTTCCATAACGGTAGCTGCCGGGTTTCAGTTCGGTTTGCAACTCTCCCCTGACGGCATTCAGCACACCGCAATCAAAAAAATAATATTTCGGGCTGTGGCGCAATTGTTTGCGTACCGAATAACTCCAGCCGTCAATGCGGAAAGCAACCAGGGTATCTACCAGTATGTCAAAATACTCCTGCGCGGTTTTCACGCTGACACCGCTGTCCCGGGCAATGGAGGAATAATTCACGGGTTCGCCGTTGACCTGTCCGGCAATATCAAGCAGGCGCATGAAATGGTCGACTTTCCTGACCAGGAGCTCCTGTATGACCTCTTCCTTGAGATAGGTTTCCACGTAGGCTTTCAGTGAGCGCCTTGCCGAGGACAGGGTTTCCTGGTAGAAACCCGGTAAGGTGCCGATGGTAAGCGCCTTGCGCAGGTCGGGTTCCACCTCCTGTGAGCTCAGGGGGTGCAGCTTCAGCGTCCAGGCGCGTCCGGCCAGGAGATTGGCCCCGGACCGTTTCAACTTCCTGGCGCTGGAACCCGTTAACAGGAACTGAACCCGGCCTTTATGAGTCTCTATCAGGTAATGTACCTCATCCAGGAGTCCGGGCAGTTTCTGCACTTCGTCGACAAGCACGGTCAGCGTTTCCTGTGCGGGAATATCCCGCAGACTTTGTTCGATTTCGAGGCGAAATAGGCCCGGTTCGGAGATATAGCGCCTGAACGCGTCAAGGCTCAGCAAATCAATGCTTGCAGTGTGGCGCGCCCGGGCCAGGTAATGCTGTGCCAGCACAGTCTTTCCCACCCCCCTGGGGCCAAACAGGAAGGCGGACTTTTTTCCCTTGAGAAGTTTGACCAGGTTGAGTTTTCTTTCATACATACTCCATAAATATATTATAAATTTGGAGTATAGTCAATATTGTTCTAACTGATCGCGTTCCAGAGACGAGGGTGTGCAATGTGCGACCAGACCCCGTTTGCGCGGAAATTTCCACAGCCCGCTTCCGAAAAACCTCATAACGCACCCCGGCTTTCCGGCAGGCGATCCTGATCCGGTACTCAAACCGGCCTTCCCGGCCATCCGTGTCATAAATCACCACCGCCGGCCGCTTGCCGGTCACGTGACTGAAAAACAGCGCTATCAACGACAACATGCTGAGACCCAACAGCTTCATCAGCAACCTTTTGATACGGGTTAATACCATCATAAGGACGTTTTCAGCAGGATGTCGCAGTGTTGAGAATCAGATATCATGCTCGAAAACATAGCTGGCAATATACCATGAAATGATAGGAATATCAAATGGATACCTTCATACAAGCTGTTATAAAACGGCACCGGATGAATGTGCCGTGAAGTAATTTCGAAGTCGTCGAAATGCCCTGGGAATACCGTCCCCGGAACTCCAAATGTAATATAGCGCTATACGAGATTTTGTATAAAATAGCCTGATGAAACACAATGTCTGCAGGAAGCGTGCTGGCTGACATTCGGTATTTTCCGTCAATAATGATTTCAGGGGTGTGATGATGGGCAAGAAAGACAGGCACATTACAGAATCCTCCGGCAATGTCTTTGCTGATTTAGATTTTGAGCGACACGAGGCTAAAAACCTGCTGGTACGCGCCAGGCTCATGGCAGCGACAAAAACCTATATCGAATCTGAAGGAATCACGCAACGCGAGGCGGCTGAACGCTTCAACGTAGCCCAGCCCCTCATCAGCGAAATTTACCAGGGTAAGATCGAGTTATTTTCTGCCGACAAGTTGATCAACATGCTTGCCCGGGTAGGGCGGCATGTGGAGATTTCCATAAATGAAGCTGCCTGACCTGAAGTAGCTCAGGATGGCAGGATAGATTTACTAAGACGGATACTGAGGAGACACCATGACCGACCTCAACATTGACGATTGCATCAACGAGACCTGCCCCTGGTCGGGCAAGCCGGTGCAGGCCGACTCGCTGGCCTTGTACGGCGATGATGTCGTCGGATTCTGCAATCCGGGCTGCCGTGACAAGTTTGAAAGCGCGGTCAGGCATTTTGAAAAAGCGAGGGCGTCGAGTGTAGAACGTATCAGGCAGGCCATGTCTGAACAGGGAAGGCCGCTGGAGGAATTCACTGCTGAGTTTGAAGCCGGGAACGGTATCAGTCGGTGAAATAATTCAGGATCGATTTTGCAGAGTTACGGAGTCAACATATCAACAGGTACAGAGACAATGGAACAGGAACGCATAATTTATTCACTAAACATTGAAGATGTGCAAACAGTGGCATCCGAGATATTGGATCGTCATTTGTCAACAAACGAGATTGCACAGATTGAAGATGCACTGGCCGAAAGGATCAACTGGTTTGAAGCAATCGCTGGCGCTATTTCAGAAAATTTGGGTCACCGGTGACAGCCGGCTTGTTACAGGAGTTTAAGGAACTGATTTAATCACGCCCATCTGCACCCCTATGCTAATGGAGTATTGTGCGTTCGGATAGGTTGCCTTTCCTGATTGATTTGTTTAAGGTCTCTGCCTGCAATTATAGGTTTTTGAGGCGCGGATGGCATTTCTATTTGGAAGGGATGGCGCGTTTTTGAAATCAAAATAGACACCGTTATTTTCAGGGTCAATATAGAGCGTATGTAGGTTATCAATACCGAAGTCCCAGCGTCTTCGGATACCGTCGAGATAGTAAACAGCCTCTTATGTTCCCGTGCCGAGTATGGTAACTGCGCCGGATTTTTTATCGTTGTTGACGGTGCTTTGCTATGAAATACACAGAATCGACCCTGACCATGCCTGGTGTTGGGGTGAGTGAGATAGTAAATTCTTAGCAATAATGAGATCTGTCAGTGACACATCGACTTTTATGAAGATGCTTTGATGAGGAATCAACGAGATAACATGGTATTTGTGGTCGCGTTATCCAAAGCGACATTTAAGCAGGGTGGGGACTATTCATGGATTGATGTTGTTGAGAAGGACAAACACTATTTTCATCCCATAGGAAGAGGATGGCCGAAAGAACCTCCCAACTACATTGCGTTTCGATATGACGGAATACTCCAGAGTGTTCACTATATTGAAAGCTATGAAGTCGTGACCAACCCTTGCGCTATCAACGAGAACTGGCTGGAAGCAGACTACGAACAATATTTATATAAGCTCGGCCCGGCAATGAAGCCATCGGAAACAGTGAGAAGCGGCCCCATTTGGAACAGCCGTTGTCGTTGCATTATAGACACCTTGCTATCAGGTTCCTGCAAAACCGTTAGTGAGGCTGTAGCAGAAACGAAAAGGCGAATTATGATCTGAGAGTCAGGTCGAATTAAGATACCTCAAGACTTCAATCAGTCACCCTTCAGGTAATAACCTGTCCCGGCCCCTCACAGTTGCCAGAAGGGTATCCAGGCGTTTCCGGAATCAGTGTTCACTGGAGGTTGAGTAAGTATTCACCATTACCATATCGGATGCTCTATCCAGTTTTCTGGTACTCCCATAGTTGCCCGCCATTTCCTGTCTTCTGCAATGGGCTTAACCCAAGTTTACCAATCTAAAAAATAAATCGTTATATGTCAATGGGTTAGATTGACATAATTCCGCTTATGGCACTACATTCGCGCCATGTTGCGGACGCTGTACTCAGACGATCTCTTTCTGCGTACCGCCGGGTGGTCCACGAATTCCCAAGGCGTCCAGGATGGCCTGTTGCGGCGGTTCCGGACGGGTGGCCTTGCGCACGTGCACGGTACGTCCGTCTTTGCGCCGGACCGTGGCGGTCACCCGCTGACGGGCGCCGAGGATGCGCCGCAGCGTGGTCCAACTTGCGTTGCGGCAGGATTCATCGCCGTGCGCGGCCAGACGACGGCGGACCACCTGGACCAGTTGGTAGGCGATGACGGTGATGAACAGGTGGCCCTCGGCGCGTCGGGGCGTGCGGTGATAGATGGGGCGCAATCCCAGCTCGGATTTCAAGGCGCGGAACACTGCTTCGATGTCGGTGAGCAGGGTGTAGGTCTGCCACAGCCGCGCCTCATCCCAGTCGGTGAGGTTGCTGCGCAGGCAATAGATGCCGGGGTGGGTGAGCATCGAGCCGGTGACCGGCTGGCGCTGCCAGCGTACGGCCACGGCCCGTTGGCCCTTGGCATCGGTGTCGACCTCGATGGTATAGTGCTGGCCGATGCCGTGGCTGCGGGCTTTCAAGCGTCCGATACGTTCCCGGACGTAGCCTGGCTGCTTGCGCGTACGCGGCCGGGACAGGCCCTCGTGCAGCGCGCTGAGGCCCTGCTCAAAGCGCGCCATGAAGCGTTCGGCGATGGCGCGCTCTTTCTCGGCCCGCGCCGCCGAGTAACAGTACAGGCGCACCTCACCGGCCTTGGCATCGGCCACCTGCTCCAGTTGGACCGTCTCGCCCCCACGGGTACGATGGGCCAGGGCGGCGTCCACGTCGAACCGGCGCTGTTGTTCCCGGCTCACCACGATGTAACGGTAGTCGTTATCCTTGAGCCAGGTGACCTGCGCCTCGGTGGCGATGCCCCGGTCGAGAATGACCAAGGCCCCCGGCGGGGTCTTGAGCGCCTCCAGCATCCCGGCCAGGGTGGTCTCCTCGCGCACGTTGCCGGCAAACACCCGTGAACGGCGCACGAAGCCGCTCGCATCGAGCACCAGCCCCAGGGTGAGCAGCTTGCAGTCGCTGCGTTTCTCTTTCGAATGGCCGCGCTGCGCCAGCGGCTGCCCGTGGGCCTCGCCCTCGTAGTAGGTGTTGGTCAGGTCATACAGGGTGACCGTCGGCGCCAGGTCAAACAAGTCCATGGCCTGCGCGAACAGGTGTGTCTCAATGACCGCACGGTGTTTGAGCAGCGCATCGGAAGCCCGGTACAACTGCATGGCGCCCATGCGTTCGAAGTTCACGTCCAGCAACTCGCCCAGGGCACTGCGCTCGCATAACCAGGCATGGGTGGCCCGCTCCGAGGCCGGGCACGCCAGCCGGCCCACGATGGAGCCGATGGTGGCGGCGCGCAGGGATGCATTGACGCCCTGTGCCGCGAGTAACTCGTCCAGCCCCACCTGTGCCAGGGCCCACAACCCCACCTGCTCCACGCCCACGCTGCGCGGGCGGGTCAAGGCCAGCGAGTCCAGATCGACTGCCATCCACGCCGGCGCCGTTCCCGTCTCGTCCGGTCGAGACCGGGCCAGCAGTTGGGCGCTAATCTGTTGTGCCGCACTCTCCACGCCGGCGGGCAGGCTCGCCAGCAGCGACGTCTGGCCCTGGCGCAACGCCTCAATACGTTGGCACAGGGTCGGCCAGTGTTGTTTATCGATAGCAAACTCGCTGCCGAGGTTCAGCAGGGTGCGTTGGCGCACCTTGGTGCCCGCGCGCTCACTGTGCACCAGGCGGTGGGAGTAATAGGCCTGGCCGTCGGTACGGCGGGTGAGGGTACGGCGGATGAACATAGGGGGAGAGGATACCGCTCTACCACACCGATGTCAATATAAATATTCATATTATGGCACTACAATGGCCAGACAACCCGTCACTCACCAAAAATCAATGCGTTACGATGACGAACCCGGCAGAAAATAGCAACATCCAACTAAATGCCAGTGAATCTTGGTAAACTTGGGTTAGTGTTAGGGAAGCTCTGATCAAGTCCGTCCGGGACTTGTCAGAGCACGCACAAATCGGCGGGATAGCCGATTTGCACAACTTGTTGCCGCCTTGCGGCGAGCTACCAGGATGTAGCGAGTGAAAACAAAAATGCGATTTTTGTTTTGCTCCCAAAATCAATGACCTACAGTCATTGATTTTAACGGCACATCCCTGTACCGTAGGAACCTCTGACTTAATCAGAGGTTCCTTAGCTTAATAACAGCTGCCACGCCTCTCACTGAAGCGCTACCTTGGCGGCTTTTTTTTGCCCAGGGTTTATATAGACAGGGAGGACGTTAAAAATTTCCCGGAATCACTCCGACCAACAGCCCGCTTCCGAAAAACCTCATAACGCACCCCGGCTTTCCGGCAGGCGATCCTGATCCGGTACTCAAACCGGCCTTCCCGGCCATCCGTGTCATAAATCACCACCGCCGGTCGCTTGCCGGTCACGTGACTGAAAAACAGCGCCTGCTGTACGCTGTCCAGGCTGCTGCGCTTATCCAGGCCACCCTCGTAAACCATTGTGCCGGTCTCACAATCCACTTCCACGTAATTGCGGCCGCCGGCAGACGTGTACCCATGACGGGTTTCCGTCTCCCCGTTGACCATGGTACAAAACCAGCGATTGTAATCATCCTCTGACGCAGTCGTGCGCGGCGCCGATCGGTCTGTTTTATTCATCGGCGCCAATGGGTTGCCCTGTGCGGGATGGCCGGACCGTGCACCCTCATGGCAATGCCGCGGCAGTTTACCTGCGTGACAGCCCTCGGAGTTCGTGCGTACGGGATGTCCCTGGATTGGCAGCGCCATCAGCGAGAACATGCTGAGACCCAACAGCTTCATCAGTAACCTTTTGATACGGGTTGATACCATCACAAGGGCCTTTTCAACAGGATATAGCAGTGTTGAGAATCATATTTCATGCTCGAAAACATAGCTGGCAATATACCATGAAATGGTAGGAATATCAAATAGATAATTTCAGATAATCTGTTATAAAACGGCGCCGGATGAATGTGCCTTGAAGTATTTTCGAAGTCGTCGAAATGCCTCGGGAATACCGTCCCCGGAACTCCAAATTTAATATAGCGCTATACGAGAAGTTGTATAAAATAACCTGATGAAACACAATGTCTGCAGGAAGCGCGCCGGCGAACATTCGGAATTTTCCGTCAATAATGATTTCAGGGGTGTGATGATGGGCAAGAAAGACAGGCACATTACAGAATCCTCCGGCAATGTCTTTGCTGATTTAGGGTTTGACCGACATGAGGCTGAAAACCTGTTGGTACGCGCCAGGCTCATGGCAGCGACAAAAACCTATATCGAATCTGAAGGAATCACGCAACGCGAGGCGGCTGAACGATTCAACGTCGCCCAGCCCCGCATCAGCGAAATTTACCGGGGTAAGATCGAGTTATTTTCTGCCGACAAGTTGACCAGCATGCTTGCCCGGGTAGGGCGGCATGTAGAAATTTCCACAAATGTGGCTGCCTGATCCAGGAAAGCTCAGGGTCGCTATTTTACGGCCTGTTCGATGGACCGCTTGACAAACTCATTCAGGTTGAGATCTCTCTCTTTCGCTGCGATAAGGGCATGCCTGTGCAACTCTGGTCCTATACGGACATTGAATGAGCCTTTGCATGGTTTGGCCGGCTCCCTGCCAAGCTTTTCGCAATCCAGCAGGTAGTCATCCACTGCATCCTTGAAGGCCTGTTCCAGCTCTTCAATGTTTTGACTTTCATAGCTGACCAGCGGTTCGATGAATTCCAGTTTTCCGTACAGACAATTATCCTCTACGCTGGCTTGCGCAGAACCGTAAAAGCCCTTGTATCTGAATAAACTCATAACATTTTCGCCCGTGTCAGTTTCTCCAGGACCAGTTTGACCGCATAATGTTTCACTTGGTTGCCCGGGTGTGGTCTATGCAAATTGATTGTATCGTCCGGGTTGCCGTTATCGAATTTTACCCTTGAGCCATCCCCCTGGATCTCTTTATAGCCCAGCGACTTCAACAACGTGACTAATTCCTTCCATGTAACAGCTCGTTTGCCATCCAACAATCTGGCTTTCAATTTATCACGCCTTCCCATAGTTGGATTATATGGAAACTCAGCTTCAAGTGCAACTATAAGTTAGTTGCTATTTATAAAACTGGATAATTTAGTTTTGTGCCCATAGAATTCACAGAACTCATTGACAGCGAAATTAATCGCAAAGAGGTGGACTGATGAAAAATGAACTGTTCAATGAACTGCTCAAAAGTATGCACGAGATGGACCGGATAGTTCAGGGCGAGTCAGCGCCGGGCAGGGTAACCCGGTTTACCGAATCGGAGGTCAAGCAGATTCGCGAAAATACCGGCCTCTTAAGGAGGCGTCATGACCGATCTCAACATTGACGATTGCATCAACGAGACCTGCCCCTGGTCCGGCAAGCCGGTGCAGGCCGACTCACTGGCCTTGTGTGGCGATGATGTCGTCGGGTTTTGCAATCCTGGCTGCCGCGACAAGTTTGAAAGCGCGGTCAGGCATTTTGAAAAAGTGAGGGCGTCGAGTGTAGAACGTACCAGGCAGGCCATGTCTGGACAAGGACGGCCGCTGGAGGAATTCACCGCTGAGTTTGAAGCCGGGAAGGGTATCAGTCGGTGAGATAATTCCGTATCGATATAGCGGAGTTACCGAGTCAACAATAATTCATTGTCAATGGCCGAGTTAGAACTGAATTTAGTGTTCAGTTGTTGAAAAAAGCGTATCTAATTGACTATCGCAAAACAACCAAAAGGATATTCGTACAATAATCACCAAACTTCCCAAAATTTCATAGCTTGGGCTTACTTACGGTAGGCAAAGTGAGCCCAAGCTAAAGAATCTCAAATAAGGTGTCTTTGGGTTCCCAGGCCACCATGGTGTTTTTTATTTCAGCCCAAAATAAGTCGTCGAGCCTATTTGGATCAGGCAAATGCACCAAGTCTGCCTTGACTCTTCTTATTCGAGGTTCGCTCCTCCCATTTTTAGTCATCAGCACCACCGTGCCAGGCGGGTCAAATTTCATTGGTTCGTTGTACATATTCTGTCTCCTGATCCTGCATCATTGTAAGGCAAATAGTGGAATATCATCTTAAAGGTTCAGTATTGATATCTCCTAAGATATCGGTGGCCAACCGGTGCTAAAACAACTGCAGGATAATCAAGTAATGTATCCCTGGAATTTAGAATATTAAATTGTACATTTTAGATCAATAAGTTATGGGCTAAATGATTGCGAAAATTCATTACATATATTAAAGTTCAGCACATGGAAAAATTAATTAATATCATCAAGCAATATTTTGATACAGGTTCTTATAGTAGCGAAGAAGCGGTAAGAGCACAGATATGTTATCCAATTCTACAGAATCTGGGTTGGGATATATACTCTCCCGTTCATGTTGCCCCTGAATACAAAATTGATAATCTAAAAGCGGATATTGCATTATGCCATTCACCAAATGAACCGGTAATCTTTATCGAAGTAAAAGCTCCAGGTAAATGCTCTCCACAGGGCCAGGATCAGGTTTTCGATTATGCTGCCCGGCAAGGTGGAATTCCCATGATCATTTTTACCGACGGCAATGAATGGCATTTTTACAATAGCTATGGCTCGGGAGACTATCTGTCAAGAAAAGTAAAAAGCATCCAACTTACGAAAGATGATTTAAATGATTGCCTTATCCATTTCAGCCGTTATCTGCAATTTGAACATGTAAAAACGGAACAGGCTTTTGAGAATTTACGCCTTGATTATGAACGAGCCCGGTCGGCTAATCGAGCTAAATCTAAAATTCCTGAAGCCTGGGACCAGCTGGTTGTCAATTTAGACGAGGCTTTGATTAAGATTGTTGTTGACAGAGTAAAGCTGATTAGCGATGGAAGGTATACGCCGAAAAAAGAAGATGTAGCGGAATTTTTGAAGGGATTTGGACCAGAAAATAAAGCCGTAAAGCCAATTAAGCCGCCAAAAGTGACCCATGCCGCGCAGGTAACTCGCGGTGATTTAGAAAGAGAAAAAGTAACATATCGATTTAAAATTAACGGTCAGGTAAAACAAGGCAAGAATGGTAAAGATGTGTATGTAAAGGTGCTCGATTATGTTATTAATAAATATGGTCGATTTAGTGAACTCAAAGATCAACAGTGGAACAATACTAAAAGCCGTGAATTTGGCTCAGGATATCATATATCAGAACATGAAAAAGATGTTCCCAAAAGAGCAGGACATAAAGCGAAATTAACGCAGAGTGGAGTCTGGGTCAATATCAACTTATCCGCGTCTGACATGTCAACAAAACTTCTCGCGGTCGGCAAGTATTATTATCGGGTTACGAATGGAAAAATCCTGGATGTGTGGGGTAGTGGTGCTGAGGTAGAGTTTGATATTCCAACGCGAATATCCAGCTCGTAGATTTACAGTCCTCACTAATTCTGCTTGCAGCAACATAAATCACACACCCTGCAATTGTAGGGAACTCATACCAGTTTGATAGGCAGCTTCTAGCCGTTTTCTGCCTTTTTCACCAATGCGGCGCATGCCAAGCCATTTGCGCATTTCCACAACAGCATCATCCTGTTTACAGCCGCAATCAATAAAATAACGGGACATGGCTACGAGTTCTGGCATGGCGACATCTTCAGCAGCACGCTGATGAGAAAATTTTTCAACCACGCGAAAACTGTCCCAGTTGAATGCATTTGCGTTCACTAGCCACACAAATCGCAGGCTGCCTTCCGTGGTAATTTGCAGCCTGTCATTGCTTTTCAAGATCTTACCAAGTACTCGGTTGATCCGGCCTCCCACACTCTTGAACGCATGTGCCCTAGTGATCAATTTGAACAGGACCTCCACACGAATCGGCTGCTCATGCTGAACGATCTGCTCCATCAGGCTTGCATGTGTGGCACGGTAGTGAAACTCGTAAAAACTGTCCTGCTTCAGGTGCAGATCAGTGGAAGTTGCGCTCCAGGGTATGTATTCGCACTTGCCAGGGATATCGGGCGCATCCTCTACTACTGCACCAGCAACTTTTTGCCATTCCACCACCCGGGAATCAGCATCTGAAGCCAGGCCGTCGCCATCTGTGTTCACAGAATCTGGTTGGGTACCCTCGACAACCTCTTCTTCAGTCACGTCCATCGTATCGGTTACTTTTACTGAAGCCACATCACTGTCCTCCCCTGAAGACTCCAGCAATTCACGCAACTGCCGGTCCATCTGATCAGTACAATCTTCCGGGGTAATCCACCAGTCCGTGGACCAGACTCTCAAAATCTTCCACCCCAGATTCTTAAGGACTTGCTGACGCAGGAAGTCCCGATCTCGTGCCGTAGCAGAACGATGATAGGTTGCACCGTCACATTCGATCCCGGCAAGATACCTACCTGGCTGGTCAGGATGAACCACTCCAAGATCGATGCGAAAACCGGACACTCCAATTTGGCTGTGAACCATCCAGCCCCGTTCCTCAAGTCGTACCGCAACCTGCTCTTCAAAGGGGGAGTCAAAAGTTTTCAAGGGCCGCTCAATCGCCTCGCCGATTGCCTTCGTGCCCCGCTTGGCAAAATCCAAGAAATGCTTCATGTCTTTCACACCGGCGGCTGCGGTGCGGGACAGGTCAATATCTTCCGGCTGCATGCTGGAATAGATACGCATTTCATTGCGGGCGCGGGTGATGGCGACGTTTAGGCGTCTTCGCCCGCCCTCCTGGTTCATCGGCCCGAAGTTCATCGACAGTCGACCCGAATGGTCTTTCCCGTAGGTCATGGAAAAGTAGATGATCGAGCGCTCATCGCCTTGCACACTCTCAATGTTTTTCACAAAGATGGCTTCGATATTGTCTTCGGCGAAGAAAGGCTCAATTTCCGTATGATCCTGGCATGTCTTCTCCAGCAGGTCTTCAATAAGAACCTGCTGTTCCTGATTGAAAGTCACCACCCCGATCGTCATACCCGTTTGTTTGAATTCCGGATCACGCAACCTGGCTACGATGCTGTCCACCACAGCTCGGGCCTCGGGCAGATTGCTTCGGGTGCCACCTTTCTCATACAGTCCATCCTCAACATAGTGGAACGAAACCGCGGTATCGGCTGTGGCCGGAGAAGGAAATGTGATCAGCCCGCCCCCATAGTAGTGGTGGTTGCTGAAAGTAATGAGCGACTCTTGTCGTGAGCGGTAATGCCATTTCAACTGATAGGTGGGCAAATTAGCACCCATGCACTCATCGAGGATGGACTCCAGGTCCCCGACATCGATGTCGCTATCGTTGTATTCATCCTCCTGGCGGCTGAAAAACGAGGTCGGGGGTAGTTGCTTAGGGTCACCCACCACAATAGCCTGACTCGCCCGTGCGATGGCACCGATGGCATCCCAGGGCGTGATCTGGCTGGCCTCATCGAAGATCACCACATCAAAGGAAGCACCCTCGGGGGGCAGGTACTGGGCCACCGACATGGGACTCATCATCACGCAGGGAGTGAGCTTGAATAGATTGCTGCCAAGTTGTTCCACCAGCTGACGCACCGGCATGTGGCGGCGCTTCTTCTGAATCTCCCGACTAAGCACATGCCAGGTCGAACCTTGCGGAATATGGGTGCGCGAGGGGATCGCCTGGCTGAGTTTGGCATACACGTAGTACCGGGTAAGCTCCATGAAGTCCTGGTCGAGCTTGACAAAATCCTCAATCGTTCGCGCATGTTCGGCCGGCACGAACTTCCGGATCACGTCATCATTGTCTACGGCACAGTTCAGCCAC
This sequence comes from Gammaproteobacteria bacterium, assembly GCA_965116495.1. GTDB lineage: Bacteria > Pseudomonadota > Gammaproteobacteria > Eutrophobiales > Eutrophobiaceae > JAAXHV01. The sequence continues at coordinate 4,245,523 of OZ220696.1, forward strand.
CAGAGGTGATAGTTCACCCGAAAGGCCTCCTCGGCCGTGCTGCCTGCAAGAACGTCTTGCTCCACGGCATCTACCAGGGATTTCATGCCTTGGGTCAGGGCATCGTTTCGAACCCGCCGCCAGGCGGTCCAGGCCCTCAGCCTCGGCGCCTGCTCCACCCACTCGGCACAAGTATCGATGGTCGTTTGCAGAAACGACGTGCCCTCGGGCCCGATATGCAAGTCGCCGCTTGCGGCAATGGTTGCACCGAGTGCCTGCTGGGCCGCCTCGTAGGTCTCCACTGCTTTTACGAACGTGCTGGCCGAGGCCTGAATCTGGCCGCTTGGGCCCAGCAGGTCGGCAGATTGAAGCAATGAAATCATCGTGGATGTGGCTTCGCGAAAGGCCTCGGGCGTTGCGAAAAGTCCACCCATGACGCCTCTGATCTGGTGGCCAAACGCTGCCGCCTGTCTAAACAGGGCCAGGTCCGTGTGGATTCCGTCGAACTTTCTGCCGATAACCGAATCAAGCCCTTTGAGTAGCCCGAATTCAGCCCTCGTTTTTCTAGCCTTGGAGAGCAAGGCGAGATCGGCGGCTTCGTCGGTGATTTTCGAGCCTCCCGAGAATGGCTTGAGCTTGGCTTTTACGGCTCGCACATCCAGCCATTTCGCCAGGAACCACTTCTCTTCGGCATTGCTCAACTGGGCTAGCAGGCCATCAATGTCCAGTTCGAACACGGATTCCTTGTAGGTCGCAGCCGTACTCTCAAATTGTTGGCGGTAGCTTTGTACCAGCTCCGCACCCTGTTCAAGATCGGCGATCAACTCACGACCTTCGGGGCCGAGCAAGGAGGCGTACGACTGGTTGTAGGCCTGGGGCAGGATACGCTCAAGCGCGCAAACCTGTTTCAGGTCAGCTCGGCTCATCACCTTAATTGGCAATCCCAGCAGCTTGATCCAGGACTGCAGTGCGGCTTGCAAGTCCTCCGCCGCCCGGTGCAGGGCCTTGGACTGTGCAATGGTGTCGCGTTGCCAAGAGGGCGACCAGTCGTCGGCCTCGACCCGCTGAAAGCAGCTCTTGCTGATATCGCCGATCTGCTCGACATTGGCATCAATGCGTGCAGCGATACTGGAGAATTCCTCCAGGTCATCTTCGGTGTGCGCCCGGTAATCCGGCCAGTTGAACTCTAGCACGGCCACCGCAAGATTGTTGATAGCCACGCCGATGGCCTGGAAAATGCTGAGGCCGTTGGCGTAGGTTTTGTGGAGTTGGCGGACGTAGGCATTGAGATCTTCGCGCAGGTTCACTAGGTGCTCCGTCTGGCGTTCCCAGTTGGAGATCTTAGGATGGCTGCTTTGCCACGCCTGATCGAATTGTTGAAGCACATCCGTCTTTCTGGCTTTGCTCGAGTGCAACTCCAAGCAAAACTTGCCCAACCCCACATCACGCAGACGCCGATAGACGACATCCAGCGCAGCGGTTTTCTCGGACACGAACAAAACCTTTTTGCCGATACCAAGGAGATGGGTGATCATGTTGGCGATCGTCTGGCTCTTGCCCGTCCCGGGCGGGCCCTCGATCACGAAGTCCATGCCCTCGGATGCCGCGATGACAGCCGCCATCTGGGTGCTATCGCAGGACATGGGCAGATAGGTGTCTTTCGGATGACATTTGCGATCCATCTCCTCCGGGCGCGGGAAGTCGACGCCGTCGTTGCCCATGTAGGTGTCGCGAGGGGTATCGATCAGGTGTTTGACCAGGGGGGAGTTCTTCAGATGTTTGGTGCGTGCATCCAGGTCCGCCCACATCAGGTACTTGGCAAAACTGAACGTGCTCAGGACCATGTCTTGTGAAACCTCCCAGCCTTTGATATCGCGAACCTGCTTGCGCACGATATTCCAGATGCCTTCCACATCCAGGCCGGAATCATCCTTTGGCAACTCCTTGGACAGTTCCGGGATTTCGAGTCCGAAGTCCTGGCGAAGCATTTGCAGCAGGGTCGGGTTGAAGTGCGGCTCATCGTCATGGATGCGCAGCTTGAATGCCGCATTCACGGACCTTCTCGAAAGGCTGACCGGGATCAGGATCAGCGGCGCTTGGCAGGTTCGAGAACGGTTACCCGTCTGGGTCCAGTTCAAAAACCCCAAGGCTAGATACAGGATGTTGGTGCCGCCTTCCTCGATTGCGGCCTTTGAGGCTCGGTACAATGTGATCAGCGAGGCGCTCAGTTGGCGCTGATCGAGTGCGGTGGTGATTTTGCCGCGTCGCATGGCTTGCAGCACCTGCTCCGCGTGCAGGTCCTCCGAGTACCGCCTGCGGTGCTCCTCACCGCTTCGCGGATCATCGGGGCTGATGACTTTCTCCAGCGGTGAGAAGGTGAAAACCTGGTCCTCGGCCAGCATGTCCTCCAGTTTGCCCGGATTAGTACAGATCAAAGGCACAGCCCGCTTGGACCGCTTGAAGTTCAGCAGCCGGTTGCGCAAGGACAGGTCAAGGAGTTTGCGTTTCCAGTTTTCAACACGACGATTCGCGTCCACCACATCATCCGGGGTGGGGGCATCCGGGTATTCCACATCCTCGGGCAGATCACTCAGGTCATCCAGGCCGGCATCGATCACCTCGTCGACTGCGGTAGCCTCCTGGCCTACCTGCGTGATCCGCTCATACAGCGGTCGAATCCGGGCCAGGCGGGATTGCTTGATATCGACCAGCAACAGAAAGCTGTCTTCATCGAACAGCTTGCCGTTGGCCTCCTGCCTTGCCTGCTTGAAACTGACGGCAGGCCGGCGCGCCACGAAGGTGGTCTCAAACACCAGAATCTCCTTGAGGTCCACCCGCTTGCGCAAGGCCTGCAGATCCTCGACCACGCTGGTGCCAAACTCCAGGTCTTCCAGCCAGACCCCGACAAAGGCATGGCCCTTGGTGAAGATGACCAGCGAATTAAAGCCGGCCTGCTCTAGGACGCCGGCGAATAACAGGGTGGAGTCCATGCAGGTGACCAGCCGGTGTCTCTTCACTTCCTCGGGCAGGCGGATTTTCTGGCCAGCATCCTCGAAGCTCGCGGGCGGTTCGGCATAGGCCAGATCCTGGCGAACGACCGCCGACCAGATGGCATTGACCATCTCACCAGCCCGTTTTCGACTTTTTGACTGATAGCCGTCAAGCATTGGGTTGCGGCCATTGGCCTCCAGTATCTTCGCTGCGGTTCGCAGGATTTTCTGGGTGAATGGCGAATTCGGTTGCACATAGGCGGCCAGGATTTCCGGCAATTCCTGGATCCCGCCCCATTCGTTTCGACTCAGGACTTGCACATCACTAGAGGCTGTGGCAAGCACTTCATCCCCTGCATTCAATGTGAAGTCGTAGGTGCCCCGAACTGCCTCGTTGACCTCCTCCAGAAAGCCCGGGTTGAGCTCGACCATGCAGTCGCGCAAGGAGATCTCGGCGTCAGGAGCCAGTCGGGTGATGTGCCAGACCTTGGGGTTGGCGAATCCCGGGGTGGTGGTCACCGTCAACTCCAGGTCCTGATAGCTGACTTCCGTGGGATTTTTAAGAACGATATCCCGAAGAACCGGTACCGAGTTTTGCTGCAGCGCCAGATTTACCTTGTGGGACGCCGTAATCTCAATGGCGATCTCTTTGTTCTCCATTTCATGAGTCTCTGTCTCTGAATTCATTATTATTATTACCTCTGAACCGCCTCGGATTTGCCGGAGACCATTTAGTTTGGGTCATGCTGCTGCTTTGCATGACCGGTAAATCCTATCATAATAGATCTGTTTATACTCAGTCGGCGGTACATTGCCGATGGGCGCCGGCAAACGGCGATGATTTAGCCAGCCCACCCATTCCAGTGTGTCTTATTCCGCCCCATCCAGGGTTTTCCATGGCGCACGTTTCCAGATCACTTCCGCCTTGTACAAGCCAATGATGGTCTCCGCCAGCGCATTGTCATAGGAATCTTCCACACTGCCGATGGAACCTTTAATGCCGGCCACCGCCATCCGTTCGGTATTCCGGATCCAGAGATGCTGGCTGCCGCGGTCACTGTGATGAATCAATCCATCGGTACCGTGCCCTGACCACAGGGCCTGTTCCAGCGCATCCAGCACCAGGTCGGTGCGCAGAGAACGGCTGACCCGCCAGCCCACAATGCGACGGGTAAACACGTCCACGACAAACGCCGTATAGGTAAATCCGAATCATGTGGCCACGAATGTGATGTTCGCCATCCACAACCAGTTCTGCCCCGTGATTCCTACCCGGGCTTCCGCCTGTACCAGGAGTTTTAGGACGCAGTGCCGCCTGCCTGGGGGGACCGGGCAGCGGTACCTGGACCAGGTCACGGGGAGGGGCTCAAGAATGTCAATACATCTCAAAATACTCCCTATGCTCCCAATCCGTAGGATGCGCCAGGAACCGCCCAATCTCAGCCCGCTTTATATGCAGAAAGTAATCAATGTACTGATCCCCGAACCCGGTTCTCAATACCTTGCACCGATCCAGGGCCTCAACCGCCTGCATAAGCGAATTGGGCAACGGCGGCTTGTCGGTCTGCCCGTAGGGATCCCCCCGCACCGGCTCCCCCGGATCCGTCCTGTTCCGAACCCCGTCCATCCCGGCATATAACTGCGACGCCATGTACAGGTACGGATTAGCCGAGGGTTCCCCCGAGCGGTTCTCGATACGCGTACTCGGCTCAGCGTAACCTCCCACCAGCCTGAGCATGGCGCCGCGGTTGTCGTGGGCCCAGAGAATGCGGTTCGGCGCCAGCGGGTTGGCGTTGAGGCGCTTGTAGCCGTTGATGGTCGGGTTGGAAAAGGCGCACAGCGCGGCCCCGTGTTCGACCAGTCCGCCGATGTAATGGTAACCGGTATCGCTCAACAGGTTGTCGTCGCTGGTGAAGGCGTTGGCCCCGGTTTGCGTATTGCGCAATGACTGGTGCAGGTGCCAGCCGCTCGAATAGACGTTGGGCAGGGCGGGTTTCGCCATGAAACTGGCCAGCAGCCCGTGACGCCGCATCAGGTGTTTGACCGCGGAGCGGAACAACAGCAGGGAATCGGCCGCGGCGAGGCCGCTCAGGGGATTGAACGTCACCTCGAACTGGTCCGGTCCCCCCTTCTTATAGGTGTCCTGGAATCACGCGCTCATCTTACCTCTTCAAACTGGTTTATTTTAACCTTCCCGTCAGGGAACTTTGCAGTGATCTCCAACTGTCCTCCCACTGCCTCAATATAGTTGCGCAGGGTCTGTATGTACATATCTGTACGACGCTCCAGCTTTGAAACACTGGCCTGTTTTATTCCTAAGGTCCTGGCCAATTGCTCCTGGGATAAAGCGCGTGCCCGACGCAGCTCCTGAAGCGGCATTTCATCCAGCATTGCCCGACTCAGGCCGGCTGCTTTCTCAAGCGCTTCGGGACTCATCTTCGCCCGCAATTCAGAAAATCTTTTAGCCATGTTACCTGTCACCTGCTGTTTCCTGTAAATGCTCGTCGTATAAATCATCAGCGATTGGCAGGTACTTGTCATACCAATCATCATTGCCCGCTTTGTTTCCTCCGATGAGAAGTATCGCCACACGCCTCGGGTCGAAGGCATAAAATATCCTGTAAGGGTCGCCTTTGTATTGAATTCTTAACTCCCTCATACGGGAATGCCGCGAATTTTTTATCCCGGAGGAATGTGGAAAAGGCAGGTTGGAACCTCTCGCTTCTAACAACCTGACTTTCGCGTCAATCGAAACCTGCAAGTCCTCATCCAGTGTAATCCACCATTCCCCGAATTCATCCGTATACTCCACTTCATATTCCATTCAGTGAATATAGCCTAAAGAGAATATTTTTCAAGTGGCGGTTGCGTCCCGGTTCGGCAGGGGGAGGGAGGGGGCCAGGTATCAGAGCGGGGTGAGGACGTCGCGCAGGGCCTCACCCTGTCGGGCGGCGTAGTGCCGATGTGCCTGTAACTGGCTGTTAGCCTGTTATAAGCCGAATGTCAGGACTCCAAATTCGTACAATCGATATAGAGCGAGCCTTGTCACTGAGTCGGTAACGAACCATCTTTCCTTAATTGCTCCCGTACTTCCTTCCTGACATCTTCCGGTGTTTGTTGGCTCAATCCGCTTTTTTCACCTTCAATCAAAGCAAGACGAACCGCTTCAATTCCGGTATTACGGTTCTGTCGCTCGCGAATGAGATCACTGATAACCTCGCTTTCCGAGCGGTATTGACCGCTGGCGACCTGAGCTTTTAACCACTCATCATGGGTATCTGTAAAGGTGATGCTTTTTCTTGGCATGGTCTTAGTTGCTTGGGTGTAAATGTGGTGTAATTATGCATCACAATAACTTTGATCACAAACTGACATTTACATTCAGTATTGATGTGTAAACCCGGATCATCTATCCTTTGCATACGTCTGAATGGTTTCTGACCCTTTCTGAGAGTATTGAGGTATTAACATGAATTTCACGGCAGTTGTCGAACACTGCAAGGAAACGGGGCTGTATGTAGGCTATGTGCCAGGTTTTACGGGTGCCCATTCCTAGGGAAAACCCCTGGATGAGTTGAATAAAAACATGCAGGAAGTCATTGCCATGTTACTTGAAGATGGTATGCCTGAACTGGAAACTGAATTTATAGGCACGCAACAAATCGCTGTAGTCTAGAAGTGTCAAAAGTCCCTGTTCTTAATGGACCGGGTAGTTCGGGAGAGTTAGCGCCCGGCAGGGTAACCCGGTTCACCGAACCGGAGGTCAAGCAGATTCGCGAAAATACCGGCCTCTCAAGGAGGCGGCATGACCGATCTCAACATTGACGATTGCATCAACGAGACCTGCCCCTGGTCCGGCGAGCCGGTACAGGCCGACTCACTGGCCTTGTACGGCGATGATGTCGTAGGGTTCTGCAAACCGGGCTGCCGCGACAAGTTTGAAAGCGCGGTCAGGCATTTTGAAAAAGCGAGGGCGTCGAGTGTAGAACGTATCAGGCAGGCTATGTCTGAAGAAGGACGGCCGCTGGAGGAATTCACCGCTGAGTTTGAAGCAATCGCTGGCGCTATTTCAGAAAAAACAGGAGAATCTTGAAATTCTGTATGGTGGTACGATACGAGACCGGTCTCAAAACTACTTCCTTGGTTAAAATATAGTTCAAGCAACGCGACGCAGGAGTTTACGTTCAAGATCGTCAACCGAGGCAAGAGACGAGATCATTTCACCCCCCACGTCAGATAACCGTGCAAGATCATTCCTCGGTATCTCAGACTGGTCTTCAAAGATCAGTAAAGATTCGAATGTGACCTGGTGCCGATGGAAATGAGATAGCATTATCGTCGTGAGACGTGCCTTATCCCGATTCGGCACACCGTATAGAAACAGGGGGGTATCAACGCCCTCTATCCTGTAGTCTACCGGATACGCTTCCCGGTTTGGTATTTCTTCCAACAGGTAATCGACCTGCATCCTATCCTCATCAACCAGACTCGTAAGTAAATCTGCAAGGTCATCATAAAACGTTGACTGTACCCTGGAACGTGAAAGAAAAGTCAGATCGTAAACTCTCGTAAGCGCCTGGCCGAAATGGAATATGGCCTCCGGCAATTTCTCAATAGACGTATCCAGACTAAATTCACCGTTATTCCAGCTTACACTTGCTTCTTCCACAAGACGTTCCAGTAGCTGTCTTCTTGTTCCTTCAAGGAATGAATCTATGTCGTGGTCATAGCTGATATGCATAATGGTGTGACCACGGTCCGACAGGCGTACTCCACCTGCGTTGGACGCAGCAACGTGAATAGGAAACCTGTCACCGTCCGGGAACTCGAAATGAGTGCTCAGCATCAGATCACCGTCAGGGCGCGATGATAAATGAACATCTTCACAAAGCCGCTCGCACAAAAGTTGCCGTAATGAGTTGACGTCAAGAGTCATTAAAATAACCTCGGCTGGTCACGCTCAGCCTGAATGCCCATGACGCTGTAATCTTCGATCAAGCAGGCTAAAGCACCTTCAAGAGTCACATAGCGATCGGTTTCTTCGGCCCCCCGTTCCGGTTTTTTGCCCGACGCCCCGTTAAGGAGCGTTTCTTTTTTCGTCCTGAAATATACCAGGAACATCAGGATGAAAAATGCGTGCAGAAACTACCTCGTTTCTGGAGATGACAATTTGAAAATCTTCGTGTTGCAGTCCAGAAACATCTTCAAGTGATTTCTTGACCGCAGGCGTGTAATTGGTCGTAATTTCCAGTTCCAGGGTATCCTTGTCCCGATAACCACTGGCCAAGGGAATCAACGCAATATCAGGTTCGCCATGTCTTGTTATTTCGCTCCCGAGAATCAGCCCGATGTAAGACTTCCTGCTCTTCAGTGAAAGTTCAATAAATTCTTGTTCTTTAACGGACTGCGCCAGAAGCAGGTCCAGGCGGTAACCATTTTTTTGCGCTATGTGCGCGGCGGACTTTTCCCGATCGTAGAATATGTTGCCTGCAAGCGGCAACACAAGCCCTGACAGGGCGCTCCCGATAAACGGGGCAGAGTTGGAAGCCAGCGCTGATGAGATAAATATCGCATTGTCGGCAGCGCATAACTTCAAAAGAAAAATTATCATTTACGCGAACACAAATAAAAACCCGCCTGCAATCGCTGACTGAAAAAAGACGTGGTATCCCGAAGCCCTGACCACATTGTAATTTGTGTAATGCAGGTGGGTAAGGAACCAGTAGCCGCTCAGAACGGGAACAAGATACAGACCAAACTCCATGTGCTACGGCTCCTCAGGAAAAAGACTACTGAATTGATGTCCTACGACCGTCCCTCAGGAGCAGCAGGTTTACGCTGTTTGAAAAACTGTGCCATTTTATTCACCGCGGCGCGACCTCTTTTACTTTTCAGCAATTCATCCGCCTTGACATACACCGTTCCCGAGTTTGTGACATAGACTTTGGGCCGCTCCCTTTGTGCACTATCTGACATAATCTTCTCCAGTAAAAATCATGTTTTTACTTTCTTAAAACTCTAGATCATTTTTTGTGATCTTTCAATGGAACTCATAACCGCCATCCACTTAATTATGTAGAAATTTCCACAGTCCGCTTCCGAAAAACCTCATAACGCACCCCGGCTTTCCGGCAGGCGATCCTGATCCGGTACTCAAACCGGCCTTCCCGGCCATCCGTGTCATAAATCACCACCGCCGGTCGCTTGCCGGTCACGTGACTGAAAAACAGCGCCTGCTGTACGCTGTCCAGGCTGCTGCGCTTATCCAGGCCACCCTCGTAAACCATTGTGCCGGTCTCACAATCCACTTCCACGTAACTGCGACCGCCGGCAGACGCGTACCCATGACGGGTTTCCGTCTCCCCGTTGACCATGGCACAAAACCAGCGATTGTAATCATCCTCTGACGCAGTCGTGCGCGGCGTCGAACGGCCTGTTTCATTCATCGGCGCCAAATCCCATCCCCAGAACTCCAAAGTCAATATTGTACATAAATTTTGGGGTCAGGTCGCACAATGCATATCATTACGCTGAAGGGATGTGTCGCGAGTGCGTAATATGCGATCTACCCCTATCCTACAACTTACGTGAAGAAAATTCTTGAAAATTACCTTGCGAGGTATATTGTATAAGGTAGTACTGATTGATGCTGGAATTGAAAAAGAAATTGCCAGCCGCTTTTTACCGCTCACTATCGGACACAGAGCCGGTACGTGATTGGATTAAAGCGCTGGATGCGAAAGATCAAAAGTTAATCGGAAGGGATATTGCAACACTCGAATTCTGTTGGCCGGTGGCCCAGCCAAAATGCAAACCCGTTAAGGGTAGAAAAGGGCTTTGGGAAATCCGTTCGAACATTTCGAGTAAACGTATTGCACGAATTCTTTTCTGCATCCATGACCGTGAGATGGTATTGCTGCATGGATTCGTGAAAAAGAGTCAGAAGACTCTGGAAAAAGACTTGAATCTTGCAATGTCCCGTATGAAAGAAGTAAAGAAAAGTGACTGAGAAGAAAAATCCACGTATTGGCTCAAGCGCTGATGATCTGTGGCAAGAGCTTGGCATTCTCGAGGACATCACAGCGACTGCGATAAAGCGCACCATCGCGATGCAAATCGAAAATGAAATGTCTACACAGAAAATCTCAAAAGCAGAAATGGCGCGCAGGATGAGGACCAGCGCCTCTCAGCTTGAACGTATTCTTGATCCGGATAATCAACGCGTTCAACTCGACTCTCTGGTCAAAGCCGCTCATGCCGTGGGTAAAGAGCTTTCTGTAGCGCTGCATTAGACTTTGCAGAGCACCATGTAGAAATTTCCATAAAATGCTTGCCGAATTGTACGGCTGTTTCCCCTTAACCTAACCAACCTGTCGTTTAGCAATTTACAGCAATGGATTGCCCCTTGAAAAAAATCTTACTGTCTACTATAGTTTGCATAACTATTATTGTGATATATGGACATGTCAGGGACATCAGGAAATAAAACGCTTCTTGTTTACAAGGACAAAAATGGAAAGGAACCATTCACGGATTGGCTTAATGGATTAAAAGATGCGAAGGTGAGGCGCCGGATTCTTATGAGACTCAGACGTTTGGAACAAGGAAATTCAGGGGACAGCAAACACATCAGGGATCGGTTATATGAGTTACGTTTATTTTTTGGCCCTGGCTATCGAGTCTATTTCGGCAAAGATGGTGATACAGTTATCGTATTACTGGCCGGTGGTGACAAGAGTAGCCAGGATAAAGATATCCTTGTAGCACTACAATACTGGCGACATTACAGAAGCAATGACAGACTTAAGAACGCTCGATAACCTGGAAGAAGACTACTTTCGCCGGCATCCTCAAGAGGTGGATGCTTACCTGTCTGAGATCTTCGATGAATATGCACGTGACGGCAACTCTGCTTCGTTACTTGCCTCCCTGCGCGTCATAGCCAAGGTAAAAGGAATTTCAGCGCTTGCCATTGAAACGGGCATGTCCAGGCAGGGATTACAAAAAGCGCTTTCACGCAGGGGAAACCCGCGACTGGATAACATCAATGCGATCATACACGCCCTGGGTTACCGCCTGAGGCCAGTGAAAATATAAATCCTGGCCAGCCCAGGCCGAGTTAACGCATGGCGGCAGAAAATGCGTCCAGGATGTACACCATGAAAAAGACCTACAACGGCTCATGCCATTGCGGCAAGGTACGGTTTGAAGCAGATATGAACCTCGACCATGTCAGGGTATGCGACTGCACGGTCTGCAGGAAACGTGGCGCACTGAACCACCGGGTTGAAGAAAAGGATATTCGAATATTCACCCCCTTGGATGAATTAATCCAATACAAATGGCACACCATGACCGCGACTGACTACATCTGCCCCGTATGCGGCATTCTGCCGTTCCGCCAGCCACGCGATAAACCGGCAATATGGACAGTAAATGTCCGCTGCCTGGATGGCGTTGACCTGGATTCAATACCTGTCAAGCAGGTATATGGGAGTACGCTGGATTAGTAATTATTGTCATAAAATCGACTGAACGCCAACCTTCTGATACGCTAAGGATTAATCACATGCAGACAAATACCGAAGGGGGCTTAGTATGGCAAAACATGTTGTTATTGCAGGTGGGGGCACCGCCGGCATTACGGTCGCCGCGAGCCTGGCGCGCCAGGTAAAAAACAGTGAAGTAGATATTACCGTAATCGAACCGTCCGCCGATCATTACTATCAGCCCGCCTTTACACTGGTTGGCGCGGGGACATACAGCCTTGAAAAAACCCGGAGAGACGTAAAGAAACTGATCCCGCCAAAGGTAAACTGGATGAGGGATTCGGTAACCGGATTTGACGCGGAAAATAACACGGTTAAGGTCGGATCAGGGGCAACCGTCAGTTACGACTACCTGGTTGTATGTCCTGGTCTCGAATTAAACTGGGAAAAAATTCAAGGCGCGGAAGACGCATTGGGACAGAACGGCGTATCCAGCAACTACTCGCCTGCGCATGCGGAATACACCTGGGAGGGGATCAAAAACCTCAAACCGGGTGCAAAGGCCTTGTTCACCCAGGCCCCCCTGCCGTTTAAATGCCCTGGCGCACCGCAGAAAATTGCCTATTTGGCGGCGGACCATTTACGCAACAAGGGGATATTGAAGGATTGCGAATTACACTTTCTGACCCATGCCCCCGGGATGTTTGCCGTACCCCTGTTTGCTGCGGAACTGAAGGACGTGGCAGCGCGTTACGGTATCCATGTTCACTTTCAACATAATCTGGTCGCAGTGGATGGGCAACACAAAAACGCCACGTTCGAGGTAGCAGGAGGTGACCAGAAAGGCAAATCAGTCACTATGGATTTTGACATGCTTCACATGACCCCGCCGCAATCGCCGCCGGAGGTGATAAAGACGAGCGTGCTGGCGAATGAGGGTGGGTTTGTCGACCTGAATCAAAACACCATGCAACACACCAGGTTTGCCAATGTATTCGGCCTTGGTGACGCAGGTTCTACCCCGAATTCGAAAACCGCTGCGGCAGTTCGTAAACAGGCCCCTATCGTGGTGAAAAACCTCTTGACGCTCATCAATGGCGGCAAACTGGACACAGGTTACGACGGTTATGCTTCCTGTCCCTTAACCACGGCATACGGGAAAGTGATCATGGCTGAATTTTGTTACGGGGGAAAAGTCACACCGACGTTCCCGCTGGACCCGCGCAAGGAGCGCTGGAGTTACTGGTGGATTAAAACAACCGGCCTGCCGGTATTCTACTGGAATTATATGCTGAAGGGCTATGAATGGTTTTTAAAGCACGATACGGATTTCGTTGAACCGGCCTAGGGGTCGGACCAGTCCTATTCTTGATCCGGATAATCAACACGTTCGACTCGACTCTCTGGTCAAAGCCGCTCATGCCGTGGGTAAAGAGCTTTCCGTAGCGCTGCATTAGACTTCTGCTGTCAGGCGGATTTTTTCCCTTGAGCAGTTTGGCCAGGTGAGGGTGTGCAATGTGCGACCTGACCCCGTTTGCATGCGTTTGCATATTGACAGCAAAATCTGCTAGCAGTATAATACAAGCCGATTTTAACACCAACGAGGATACGGCAATGAGTTCTGTTATCACCGTCCGTGATGTCGACCCGGGCGACAAGTCCTGGCTCAAGCGCGAGGCGCGTCATCAAGGCGTGTCGATGGAAGAACTGGTGCGCCGTCTGATCCACGAGCGGCGCGAGAAATCCGAAAGTCATACAAAACCCTCTGAGGCTTTCAGGCGCTACTTCGGGCCGGATCACGGTGTTGAGCTACCGCTACAGGAGCGTCATGGTTACCGGCCCCTCGTATTTCCTGAAGATAACCAGCCATGACCGCGCCTGTCGCCCGGCTCCTGGATACGAATGTTGTCTCGGAGATGATGCGGCCCGAACCGGCGCCGCAAGTCGCGGAATTTCTCGACGCGGTCGCCGCAGACGGAATCGGTCTGTCCTGTGTGACTGTCTGGGAAATACTCAACGGCATCGGCAGGCTCGACCACGGGCAGCGCCGGTCGGATATTACGGAGCGATTCCAGGGTATGCTGGACGATGTCTTTGAAGATCGGGTTTTTGGCTGGACTGCTGCCGACGCACAAATTTGCGCTGAGATTATGGAAACAAAGCGCCGCAAAGGAGAGCCGCTCGATAGCCATTTGCCGGATGCGATGATTGCCGGTACTGCGGTACGCCACGGACTCACTATTGTCACACGCAACGAGCGAGAATTCCGTAATACAGGCGCCAACGCAGTCAACCCCTGGATAGAGTTACCGGACTGAAGTAAAAACAGTGACCCTCTCCAGAATTCACAGACCGATTATTTCATTATATGCATATTTCATTGACACCTAAACTCGAGGCAATGGTCAAATCAAAGGTTGCATCGGGCATGTATAATAATGCCAGTGAAGTCATCAGGGAGGCACTCAGATTTATGGACCAGAATGAAAAACTTCTCTACCTGCTTAAATCAGAACGGTTACGCTACGAGGTAGCGCAGGGAGCAATAGAGGCTGAGCAGGGTAATTTCAGCCCGCGCACCGTACAGGATATTCTTGATGATATGAATTCGTAGCCAGGGATGGATATGATGGCCAGGTACAGGCTCATACCGAAAGCCGACAGGGATTTGACGCAAATCTGGCGCTATACAAACGAGAACTGGGGTAAATCCCAGGCAAATCAATACCTTCAACTTTTCGAGAGCCGCTTTCTGATGCTTTTACGCCACGCGAAGTCAGGTAGAGCGCGAGATGAAGTAAGGAGGGGATATCGTAGTCTGCCGGTTGAAAATCACGTCATATTTTATCGGGTTATAGATAATGACATCGAAATTGTAAGAGTTCTGCATCAACGAATGGAAGTCAATCAGCACGTATTTTAATATAACGAGCATTCGGCTATACAACGGCTGAGAGAATGTCGATAGAATCCGACCCGGAACTGCTTCAGACCGGAAGTGTTGACGTTAGAGCAAAAGAAAACCCTGAAATTAATCGCAAAGATGTGGACTGATGAAAAATGAACTGTTCAATGAGCTGCTCAAAAGTATGCACGAGATGGACCGGATAGTTCAGGGCGAGTCAGCGCCCGGCAGAGTAACCCGGTTCACCGAACCGGAGGTCAGGCAGATTCGCGAAAATACCGGCCTCTTAAGGAGGCGCCATGACCGAACTCAACATTGACGATTGCATCAACGAGACCTGTCCCTGGTCCGGCAAGCCGGTGCAGGCCGACTCGCTGGCCTTGTACGGCGATGATGTCGTCGGGTTTTGCAATCCTGGATGCCGTGACAAGTTTGAAAGCGCGGTCAGGCATTTTGAGGAAGCGAGGGTGTCGGTTGGAGAACGTATTGATTAAAACTCCGTTTCTCTAGAACCTGCCCGTGGGCAGCTTGTCACTCTCCCGAGCGAATCCCCACAGGCCAATTGCTTGGGCTCACTTACGGTAGGCGAAGTGAGCCCAAGCTAAAGAATCTCTAACAAGGTGTCTTCGGGTTCCCAGGCCACCATGGTGTTTTTTATTTCAGGCCAAAATAAGTCGTCGAGCCTATTTGGATCAGGCAAATGCACCAAGTTTGCCTTGACTCTTCTTATTCGAGGTTCGCCCTTCTCATTTTTTGGTCGTCAGCAACACCGTGCGAGGCGGGTCAAAATATCCAGGGTCGAAGTATTAATTAAACAATGAATCGGACTAACCCATCCCAGGATGTTCTGTAAACAGGACGCTCGCGCGGATCAATCAAACCAACTTCTTCCAGCCGCCAATTCCCGCGTCCGTAGTTACAGGGGGCGCAAGTAATTACGATGTTATCCGGCACGGATTCTCCTCCCCAGCAATGCGGCAGGATGTGGTCAAACTGGAGCCACAGACATTGGAGTGCCGCATGTTGGTCGAGGTTCTTTTGGCTACGCCAATATGCAGAATCTGGATATGCTGTCGTTATTGCTTTACGGATTTCGAAAGGAATTACCGGGATTCCACAAAAGCGGCAGTTGTAACCATCACGAGCAATGATTTCAAGCCGTTGTTTTTTTGTTGGCATCCGGTCATAGACTTTTGGTTCAGGTTTACCTATGCCTTGAATTTCCCTCCAGCGGTGGTAACGCCATTGTTCCGGATTTTCCCGTTTACCACCCCAGAGTGATTCAGTCCAAGCCCGAATTTCAGGAATATCAGCCTCATGGAAAAGTTGTTCTGCAGTTTCCCGATCTTGACGAAGATGTGCGTCTACTGCCAGGTCCAGGAGTTCCGCTGCATGGAATATCTCATCTATAGGTTCTCGCATACAGCGACGAGGCGCCAGAAACTCTTCCAATAAAGCTTTTTCGCAAGAACCATCAGTGTAAGTCAAACTATGCAACATCGTCTTGTACCCCAATATTATTTGTCTTTCACCTCGGATAGTAACCTGTCAATAAGTCCGGATCTAATACCTGGCTTGCGACGTTCGGCAAGAGTCTTATCGAAAAAGTCAAAAGTGAATTTTGAAGCTATCCTGAACCTGCTTAGTCATACATTTCGGTTATACTAAACCATCAACCGATAACTTGGCTCTGCCCTTACAAAATGAAATTTCTTCTTTGCATGAGGTTTAGGCATGAAATCTGACGTAGCCGACACCCTGATGCGCGTCGCAGCTTTTGGGCACGTGCTAAAGCTGAGCGAAACACAAAATAATATTTCAGCAGAGGAGTTGAGGAGCGGGTTTACTTTTGAAGGTGAGCGCATCCCATTGGTCAACCCGCAAAGAGGTATTTTCAAGCCAAAACAAATGCAATATTTGCTTTCGATCAGGACGGTGTTTCCTCGTCCTGGCAAGCGTGTCTGGTACGATGATCAACGACAGGTACATAGCCAGATATTCGAAAGCCGCGAAGCCGTCGATTATGCCTTCATGGGGAAAAATCCGGATGCCGCCGACAATCGTTGGCTCCGTGAAGCCTTCGAAAACCGGGTCCCGGTGATCTATTTCCTTGGCGTCGCACCAGGGCTTTATCAGGCGATAATACCCACATATATCTCTGGTTGGGATGCAAATGCGCTGAAAGCACGGATCGTTTTCGGAATTCCGCATCAAGCTGACTATGTTGCACCAGAAAGTGTCAGCGAACGCCGTTATGCGCTGCAGACAGTCAAACAACGCCTCCATCAAGCGTCTTTTCGTGAGGCTGTTATTACAGCTTATAACGGACGTTGTGCCCTGTCTGGATTTCCGGAGCAGAGATTGCTTGATGCGGCGCACATTATTTCCGACAAAGATGAACAGTTAGGCCAGCCGGTTGTGCCAAACGGATTGCCGCTTTCAAAAATACATCATGCGGCGTTCGATGCTCACTTTATTGGTATTGATCCTGATTATCGACTGCATGTATCGGAACGTCTTCTCCAATTACATGACGGTCCGATGCTTGAT
The DNA here is from genome assembly GCA_965116495.1 of Gammaproteobacteria bacterium. Classification (GTDB taxonomy): domain Bacteria; phylum Pseudomonadota; class Gammaproteobacteria; order Eutrophobiales; family Eutrophobiaceae; genus JAAXHV01. The sequence continues at coordinate 4,262,436 of OZ220696.1, forward strand.
GCGTTAAAACAACTAGACGGTGGAATGCTCCACCTTCCGGCGCGGGCGAAGGACTATCCGGACCCGGACCGGCTATCGCTACGTTACGAGCAATTTAGGGTTGCTGCTTAGATTAGTTACATTTCAAAAAGATCACGAAAGTTGTTTCCATGAAAGAACTAAGAAAATTGAACTTTAATAAACTGATTTCTGTCGGCGTGCCTGATGTTGCGACCTATTCCTACGATGAATATAAAACTAATGGGTATAAGCACAAACCTATAAACGGGTATTGTGTTTCGTGCGAAGAAAAAGGATGCAGCAGTTCAACGGACGATGATTCATATAAGCTTACCAACATATCTCACGGCGCACATTCCAGTGATTTCTTCCGAGCATATAAGATAAAACAGGATGCCTCAGATTGGCATCATGAACCGATCATGTTTGTGTATGAATCACCGAGCCGGAATTACGATATTTACAAAGAAGAACGTTATAACGGATATGACAAGCAACCTTCAAAAACTTGGTATTGGATCCATAGCGATTGGGATAGTCCTATTGCGTATCCTAAAGGATTTAAGGGTGGCGTATATGACGAATTTGTTTGGTGTGCTACATTGACCTTTAAACTTGCAAATGTTTACGTGACAAACTTGGTTAAATGCGGATTAAATAACGTAGAAGGAAATTTTAAAGGTCTAGCATCATTTAAGAATGAAACCGTTGAAAACTGCTATACGAATTTCTTGAGTGAGGAGATCTCTATCATCAAGCCAACAATTATTTTTGCTGTAGGATCCAACATCGAGCGGTGGGTTAATCATTTCGTCAAAGATAAATATTTTGTGCAGCAACTACCGCATCCTGCTGGGAGGCGAAGAGGCTTCAGGGATGATCATTACAGAGCTATCTACTTCTGGGGTGTGGTAAGGGCACTTCACAAAGCTGAGATCATCAACACCGATGAAGGTTGTGAATTGGCAAGGCTATATTTGGATAAATATTAAATTTCTACATCTAATCTGTAATTCGCTGGGTTATCCATTTTCCATCAACCGTCAGAGCATCCGAGCCGTGGGCAAGGAAGCTGCTTACTCAGCAGCATGGATGATTACCGGGAACACCCCAGAGAAAAAAGTGCGAAACAAATTTGACACTACCCAGATCAAATCTGAACATCTACATGTAATCACTGAATGACCTGACGCCGGAGGATTTCTACCGACGATATCAACAAGCCGGACATCTCGAATTTACGAGTATCATGTTCAGAAGTGAGGTTCAGAAAACGAAAAGATCATTATAGACACAATTACTGACAGAGAGAGATTATATGGATGCAATAAAAGCACTAGGATTAAGCCAGCCGGATGATTGGATTCTAAAACCCGATCAACATGCAGACTTCCTCCCTGATGAAGCGGCACAACTTGTAGCCATTCTACGTAGTAGCAAAATAAATACTATCATCACAAAATATAAAGATGCTGATGAAAAAGCTATACACGCACAAAAAAAATATAAGTTATTTAGCAAATTTGGAATTTCATCCGCTTCCGCCGCTGCATTACTTGGAGCAGTCCTGTTATTTTTAAAATCCTCTTCGGACCCAGGAACTTTTCTTTACAATGTTGGTGAAAATTATGAAAGGCTCATTCTGAGTGCTGAAGCCATAGCTATTGCATTGACGGCTTCATTTAGCTACTTACTCAAGCATGATAAATATTTTATCAAATGGATGAATCAACGTGCGAAAGCGGAGACTGAACGGATACGACTCTTTGAAACTGTATGCTTTCATAAATGTCCGGATCTCAATAAGAATAATTGTATTGAACTTTACCAATTACAACTTGAATACTTTCGAAGATATCAACTTGAAGTGCAACTGAGTTATTATAAGGGAAGAAGTGAACAGCATGAGAAAGCTGCGAGTAAATTGATTTCTGTTGGTGGAGGTATTACTTTTTTTATTGTATTAGCAACTGCAATGACCGGCGTATTTGATAATGGTGAAATTATCGCAGCATTAGCTCTTATGGGGATTGCTGCACCGGTAATTTTATCAGCACACGGTAATTTGAAACTCATCAGTCAGGATGAACGTAATTCAATAAGATATACGAATACATATGATCGCTTGTTAGAGTTGGAAGGAAATCTTTCTGATGTCAGGAATAAAATTTCTAACGGCGACCAAGATGAATTAATAAACTTTGTTAACCTGGTTAACAATGAAATTTCTGTTGAACATCGAGAATGGATTAGAATTCAAGACTCCGCTGAAAGACCAAACTACAAGCACTCGGATTACATGGAAGAATGATTTGAAGCAGTAGCACCAATAAAACAGATGAAGTGGTTAAACTCTGAATATCGGCTCTAAGTAATTTCACGTGCAAGATTTGACCACGTTACGACTTTTATATTATTAGCCCTTATCCAACGTGGCATTTTATTTGGCTTTCCATCCTTCGTATGCGTAGCAATTACAGTTTTTCCCAGTGAGAGACTCTTCTCTACTTCCCATTTCACCCATTCACTGTTATCAGTATATTTTGAAATATGGACGACACAGTATGAACTACGTTCTATGCGTTCAGTAATCTTCTGCTTAATATAATCAGCCCGTACGCTATTAAACGGGGCACGTACAGAGTGATCATTAAATTCGATATCACTATTATCGTTTTTGGCATTGGCACGCAATAAGTTGACTTCATCCATGTCTTCGGCCGCGAAACTTATGAATACATTACGTTTCCCCCCCTTTAGCGCTTCCTTTGCCTTTTCTTCAAGGCCGCGAATGTTTCCCAAGGTATTCCACCCTCCGCCGCTACCGCCGCCCACTTACCGTCTCCTCAAACTTGAACTCGTTGCACGCTATGCATGCTCCACAAGGTTCTTCCCCACCAGCATGGCATGAGTAAGTGTCTCGAATTCCTTTTTTTTTCGCCATTTCAACAATCTCCACCTTGTGAAATTTTGAGAGTGGTGCCAAGACTAGTATTTGGCGGCCCATACATGTTGCAATCATTTGCTCCGCATTATGTAAAAAGGTGGTTGTTTGGTCAGGAAAGAGACTGGTATCTTCATGCAAAAGTCCGATTGAGACAGCATCAGCTTTTACTTGATATGCGTACGCTGAGGCTATAAGCAAAAATAACATGTTGCGACCTGGGGTGAATGCATCCTCAAGCACATGCATGTTTCGATCCGTCAACCCTGAACGAATGAGAGTTCCGTATCCTTCAAGATTAGCGACTTCAGGTTGTGGTAGATTCAGATGTGACATGGCTCTTTTGCAAGCCGCCAATTCAAAGTCGCGTGAGCGCTGACCATAGTCAATAAATAGAGGGAACTGTTGTACGCCTTCTTCATGCGCCAATTGTGCTAGCAACGTAGAGTCCAGACCGCCTGATACGAGTGTTACCATGCTCATACTTACACCATTGCATATCCAGAACTTCGTGCAACGCGCATTACTATCCAGATTGCCCAGTCTAGGAGGCCAACTTTGACATCCATTTCTAGAGCATGCCTCACTAAGTTTTTTTCCTGCCTCTGATAGTTCGCGAGATGAGAGATTGAACCTACTTTTTTAGAATAATAGCCTAAAGCGGTCATATAGTCGATCACATGTCGGTCGATGATTGCAAGATCATAGCTAAGGCAAATATTTCTTAAGAACATGCTCGCCTGTTTGGGCCCTATCCCAGGCGTATTTCGGACAAGCCAAGAACGGGTATCGGAGGGTGTTTGAAAGGATGCAAGAAGGCATTCAAGACTATCTGACGCTTGTGTAATTACCTGCCTAGTTGCGGCAAGTTGGTTTGCCCGGATTCTCGGGTAACGGTAAGCTCGTTGCCGGTTTTCGACATTAAGCCGTTGAATAAGTAGATTATTAAGTTCCATAGCCAGAACACTTTCTGATATGTGCTCATCCAACAAAAGGCTACTCGTGTCGATCGCATCTGCTGCAGCGACTGCCAGTGGGTAAGGAACTTGGCTGCTAAGCAAACAACAAGAAAGCTCATACCAAAGGCAACGTTCGTCAAGTGTTGGTTTTCGAGAGGCGACACGATTTTCAATATCAGGATAGATGGTTGAAACTGCTTCCGAAAGCCTGTATGGCTCAATGCGAATCATTTGAAGATTCCCGGTATCTTTTTTTCTAACAACTCTACGTTTATTTTGCCTAGCAATTTCGTAACAAATCCCTCTAACCGTTCCTCGACTGTAGCCAACTGTAGTTTTGCAGAAAAATTAGCATAATAATCAAGATTGTGAAGAGAAACTTTTCCAGAAATTCCAATTTCAGCGTCATCTATTGCTGCCTGTGTTACCGAAGAGTCAGCTAATCGGGCTTGGAATTCGAAGAAATCGAAATGTTGAGTGTGATGAAGTGTTCCCCTCTCTGTGTCAACGGCGTATCGGCACCATTCGAGACCATCAAAGCTATCCGCACCAGCTGCAGTGTATACTACAATACTCCAAGGATTTCCCGTACCTAGAAGATGTATCGGTTGATAGAATGGCAACTTGGCCAATTCCTCCCGAATTTTCCTTACTGTACGTGCACCTTCGATAAGTCCAGGTCCAAGTTCACGCTCAGGGACAGCAATTAGAGGTGGGTGTAGGTTCTCGGAAATTTCACGAATAATTGTTGGTAAATGTTCAAGGTCGTGCCCACCCGGTTGAAGTTGTGGTGCATGCACGATAGGGATAATAGGCGCATCGGTTAGTTTCTGATCCTGTCTGATCCCGCCAAGTATTGCTGAGACTGAAGTTTTAGGTTTCCGTTGTCGAGAGGAAGGATTTATGGGTGGGGCTGGATAGTCAAATGAAAGAACCCAATCGTGCGGCGTTTGACTGAGCGCTTGCTTTAGATCATCTCGGCTCCAAGTTTTGTTTTCCAGTCTTGTAGCCTCATAGTTGCCAGAGTCGACCATCACAAAACCACCATTTTTACGAAAACGTGCGAGTGCATTTCTCAGTTGAGTTAACTCCTTCAGTTTTTTTGCACTGGGATAATGTTGCTCAACTAGGTCATAAGCTGAGACTAGAATGGTTGGACCTCCGCGTAAATTTGTTGAATCGAACGCACCAATTCCGAATACCGAAAGGACTTTTACCGCCTCGAGTGGTTCAAGTCGTGTTTCATATGAAGATGCCGAGTGGAATAGAGAGGGGAGTTTTATTTGCAGATTTGCAATTTCCTCGGGGCGTTTGGGGGGAAATCTGGGCGAAACAATGGTGGCCAATTTTCTTTGTAATTGTTTCAAGCCTTCATGATCGCGTTCACCTTTCCAGCATTGCATATCGACTGTGCTCCAAACGGTGTACCCGTAAGGTGCTTTACAGTCCTCAATTGTTGCTGGAACCAAAGTGATGTTGTTATCTTTAGAGATTTCAAGCTCATTTATCACATTGTCGCTACAGCGTGCCGCCGAAGACCAAATAGGAACCACACATTTCGCTTTCTGCAATTCTTTCTCGATTTCTATATTGAATTTTCCCGTGACGGTATCGTCCCACCAGACATCCCAGCTTTCTGACAAGATTTCAAAAAGTTGCTTCGCTTTATCACGGTCGGTGCTTGAATAAATTATGCAAATATCGGCCAAAATATCTTAATCCCAAAGCAGGCGGCTAACGCTCGGAGCAGTATTTGATATAGCTATTGTAAATTGCATCTTATGCTAGTGTGCTGTCCCAGAAATAACTGTGCATAGTCTTTCAACCTTGTTCAAGATAGACTCAGCCGTCGCCGTCCAAACGAATGGGCGAGTATTCGCATTATAGTTGTCCACAAACTGCTTGATCTTGTTGACGAGTTGTTTTACTGAGGTAAAGGAGCCCCGCCGGATGGCCGTTTGGGTGATGAGACCAAACCAGCGTTCCACCTGATTGAGCCATGAGGCATAGGTGGGGGTGTAGTGCACATGGTAACGGGGTCGTTTTGCCAGCCAGGCCTTCACCTTGGCATGTTTGTGGGTGACGTAATTATCGACGATCAGATGCACGTCCAGGTCGGCGGGCACGTTCCGGTCGATGTGTCGCAGGAAGGCCAGGAATTCCTGATGCCGGTGGCGGCGTGTACAGCGGCTGAGCACGGTGCCGGTGGCCACGTCCAGGGCGGCAAACAAGGTGGTGGTGCCGTGCCGGATATAGTCATGCGTCACCCCCTCGACATAGCCCAGTCCCAGGGGCAACAGCGGCTGTGTGCGTTCCAGGGCCTGGATTTGGGTCTTCTCATCGACACACAGGACCACGGCATGGTCGGGCGGGTTCAGGTATAAACCGACGATATCGCGCACCTTCTCGATGAAGAACGGGTCGGTGGATAGTTTGAAGGTGCGTTGTCGTTGGGGCTGTATTCCGAACAGGGTGAACCAGCGCTGTACGGTGCTTTTTGAGACGCCGGTGTGCTCGGCCAGGGTGCGTAGCGTCCAGTGGGTCCCGTCGGACGGGGTGGATTGCAAGGCGGTATTGATGACCTCGGCCACCCGTTCGTCGTCGTGGCTGCGCGGGCGCCCGGCACGCAGTTCGTCGTGCAAGCCTTCAAGGCCGTGCTCGACGTAGCGTTTGCGCCATTTGGCCACGGTATTCTTATTCAAACGCAGCCGTGCGGCGATGGCGCTGCCGGGCTCACCCTCGGCACAGGCGAGGACAATCTGGGCGCGTTGGACCAGGCCATGTGGCAAGGAACGTGACTGTGCGAGGCTGAGTAACTGACTTTTTTCATCCTGGTTGAGTACAATGGGGGTAGCACGACGAGGCATGAGCATTTCTCCGGGTAATGGGTTCATGCCTATTATACCTCTTATTTATGGGACAGTACACTAGGTGGATTCAGGGGAATCCTTCGGTATCGCCGCCCAAAAAGCGAAGTACAGAGCAGAAACAAAGTCATCAGTGATTGTGAAGTTTGGTCCAGCCAAGGCCGTGAACACAGGGTCAACCTTTTCCTCAGCCAGAACAACAACAGATAATCCCTCGTTATGCGCACGTTGGCCTTTGGCCAAGAGATTTGGTGTCAATACGGTGGCAATAATCAGGACTGTGGTCGGTTCTTGAAGAATGGCATCTCGATCTATACCATTGAGTTCATAACAGATAACCGTTGCTCCAAGTTCGCATAAACGAAACCGGGCTTCTTCCAAAACATACCGACCACCGATTGTGTTAACCTCACCCTCAAGTGAAATTGGGCCAGGTTGAGAGGTGCCGATTGCTACAAGGTCAGACATTGATCCTGAAGGTACGGGGAGTTGGCGAGTGCTGCAGTACCTTGCAACCGAACGAGACGCAAGATCAGCCGCATAGTATGCAGACATTTTTGCTTCTGCCCAATAAAAGGTGAATATAGCGCTAAAGACGTCTCCACTCCCTATTTTAAAGACACTGCTCGAACGATACGCTGGAATGTGGCTCTCCTCTACACCGGGCTCAAATACTATAGCGCCTTGGGCACCTGCCTTAACAATGATTACCGAAACATTTTGTTCCTGCATAATGCGTTTGGCAGCCAATTTAAGATCATCCTCCCCCGTAATTAATCTAAGCTCAAGCACATTGAGAACAATAGCAAGCTCTTCGGCGTAAGAACCATTTTCACCGAATGTCTTAGGGGATAAAGCTGTCTGGGGGTCATAGACAGCCCGTTTTGCTTTGACAATTGCATCACCTTCCAAAAAACCAAAGCATAACACTGTATCTCCAGAGACTTGGAGTGGCGGCTGCCGCTCGATTTGGTCATAAGAGGGTTCGATGTGGGGTTGCGATAGAGGATGAAAGTAGGAGAATGCGATTCGGACATTCGAGGGTTGTCCCCGCAATGTTATACCAAGACTTTCAAGGAGTCCGATTCCAGGACTATTTCTATCACTTACATATGTGTGAAGCACACTTCCGGGGGATAAATTGCTAACAGCTGCTGCTGCCCGACCGCCAGACCCAAATTCTGCATCCCATTCTGGAATCATACAAATTTCGTGATATAAACCACCTACAATCTGCATATTATGTCCTAGGTATCTTTCTTTAGCTCGATTGAGTGTAGTTTCTTAGGGCATCTCTGGCACAAAGTCTAAAATATTAAGGAAGATGCTGATGCATTATGATCTTAATTCATTATTGGTACATTTTCTCAAATTTACATCGTTCCTTTGCTGTCGATACGGGTCATAGATCATGCCAACTGGCGTCCATTATATCCCCGTTATCATCAAAACTAATGATCACCCTCTTTACAATATTGAGTTCATGATTAAGTTGATTGGGGCGGCCGTATTTTAAGTGTGACTTGAGGCTACCCTCGACCTTCTCGTTAATTAGGGTATCAGTGACTTTGATGTCATAATCATCGAACCATCCATAACAGTTTGTAGAAACAGATATCATTTTGTTGGTATATTCCTTCTTAGGCGGGAATAAGTTCATGAGGCTCGTATTTAGCTCGACAACTTCGAATTGGATTGGAAACGTAGCTTTGTTGTGAAGTAGGAACCCTAAACTTATGGTGTTCACAGCACCATCTTCTGTTAATGTCCTGTTTATTCTCATGTTATTAAACACTAGCTTGCCTTCCACACTGTTTCGATAGCGCCATTCATCGAACCGCAACAGGCCGGTGGGAATGGCTACAAACAACACCCCTACGCCCACGATTAAATGGAACCAAGGAGTGCCTTGAAGCCAGCCTAGTACGCCAATCACGATGATGATTGCAATAGGTAATATTTTGTATCGCCATTCGTCAATTCGTGATAGACCAGTGGAAACGGCTACAAACAACAGCACTACACCGACGCCCAGATAGAACAAGGGAATGTCTTCAAGCCAACCCATTACACTAGCCCCGATGGAGAGCGCTAAGGGTATTACATGTTTTGTCACGGCTTCCTCAGCGAATAGGTTAGCTATCCACTTACTGAATTCTGATGACTTGTGCCTAAAATTCATGTTTGAAATCTTATGTCAAAGCAATATTATTATTGCCAAAATATATCGCTACTTTTATAGATGCTAGGAACATGGCACACACATCCACATGCCCCTAAAAATATCTAAACTTTACGTGACCTAGTCCCCTGTTGTGATTCACAGGTAGTCCATGGGGAGGTCAATACATCTCAAAATACTCCCTATGCTCCCAATCCGTAGGATGAGCCAAAAACCGCCCAATCTCAGCCCGCTTGATATGCAGAAAGTAATCAATGTACTGATCTCCGAACCCGGCTCTCAATACCTTGCACCGATCCAGGGCCTCGACCGCCTGCATAAGCGAATTGGGCAACGGCGGCTTGTCGGTCTGCCCGTAGGGATCCCCCAGCACCGGCTCCCCCGGATCCGTCCTGTTCCGAACCCCGTCCATCCCGGCATATAACTGCGACGCCATATACAGGTAAGGATTCGCCGAGGGTTCCCCCGAGCGATTCTCGATACGCGTACTCGGCTCAGCGTAACCCCCCACCAGCCTGAGCATGGCGCCGCGGTTGTCGTGAGCCCAGAGAATGCGGTTCGGCGCCAGCGGGTTGGCGTTGAGGCGCTTGTAGCCGTTGATGGTCGGGTTGGAAAAGGCGCACAGCGCGGCCCCGTGTTCGACCAGTCCACCGATGTAATGGTAACCGGTATCGCTCAACAGGTTGTCGTCGCTGGTAAAGGCATTGTCCCCGGTTTCTATATTGCGCAATGACTGGTGCAGGTGCCATCCGCTCGAATAGACGTTGGGTAGGGCGGGTTTCGCCATGAAACTGGCCAGCAGCCCGTGACGCCGCATCAGGTGTTTGACGGCGGAGCGGAACAGCAGCAGGGAATCGGCCGCTTTGAGGCCGGTCAGGGGGTTGAACGTCACTTCGAACTGGCCAGGCCCCCATTCGGCTTCGATGCTGCGCAGGGGCAGGTCCAGCCCGGCCGCCATCTCCCGGATTATCTCCGTCACGTGGGCCACCCTGTCCATGGGGTGTTCGGCATGGTATTGGAAGCCGTGGCTGAGCGCCTTCACCGCCGGCGGGTCGGGCGGGTGCCCGGCTTCACTGAGCGCCAGTTTCTCATCCTCGATGGTAAATACGTAGAACTCGAGTTCCAGCCCGGCGATATAACTGTAGTTCAGGTCCGCCAGTGCATTGAGTGCGTTACGCATTACCTGCCGGGTGTCAAACGGCATGCGGGTGCGGTCCTTCAGGTACATATCGGCGATGATCCAGGCCGTGTCCGGCGCCCAGGGCAGGATTTTGAAGGTCATCGGGTCCGGCGCCAGCATCATGTCGCCGGCGCCGCCCATCTGCTCGACGCCGAAGCCGCCGTCCGCCTCGAACAGCGGGAAAACGGGGGTGTTGGATGTGTCTTTGCCGAGGTTGGAGAAGGTATCGGCCACGCCGTTCTGCAGGGCCAGCAGGAAGTTGTCCACGCTTAACGCTTTGCCCCGCATGATCCCGTGCTGGTCGCTGTAAACGACCCGTACCGTCGTGACGCCGTTCTCTCTGATTAATTCCGGCAGTTGCCCGGCGCGTTCCGATTGCTCCTCGTTCCATGCGCCGGCCTCGGCGATGAAATTGTTGTGGCCGACGCTGATTTCATGTGAACTGTCCTGAGCTGAATTCATGCTAATCCCCTGTAATTGCTCTCATCAGGATAATAGCAGTTTATCAATAGGCGGGTTAAGGGTTAAAATACGAAAATGAAACTCCCCCACGAACGATTTGATTACTCCGCCATGCCGCAGCGCGAACCGGTCCGGTTTCCGAACGGTGAGCGTATCGCGGTGTACATGATCGTCAACATCGAAGAATGGAATATCGAGAAGCCCGTTGCCAGGGAGTATGTGACCTCGCCGGCGGGGGTGGTGACCGTGCCCAACGTCCCCAACTGGTCGTGGCACGAGTACGGCATGCGGGTCGGTGTCTGGCGCATCATGGATGCCCTGATGGCGCGTGGCCTGAAGGCCAACGTCGCCATCAATGCGCGGGTGTGCGAGGGCGCCGGCGAGCCGGTGGCCCGGGCCATGCGGGATGCCGGCTGGGATTTCATGGGGCACGGGTATGCCCAGGCGCCCATGCACGTGGTCGAGGACCAGGTGGAGGTGGTGAACAAATCCTTTGCCGTTCTGAAGGATTACACCGGCAAGGCGCCAAAGGGCTGGCTGGGGCCGGGCCTGCAGGAGACCCTGGATACGCTGGATCACCTGGCCGCGGCCGGGTTCAGGTTTGTCTGTGACTGGCCCATGGATGAACACCCTGTCACCATGAAAACCGCCGCGGGACCGATCATGGCCATGCCGTATTCGTTTGAGCTCAGCGACCTGCCGATGATGGTCGTGCACGCACACACATCGGAGGTGTGGCTGAAGCGGGCCAAGGACCAGTTCGACCGGCTCTACCGGGAAGGCGCGGACCAGCCCAGGGTCATGTCATTGGGTGTGCATCCCTATATAATGGGCGTGCCGCACCGGATAGGCTATTTCGAGGAGGTCCTGGATTACATTCTGGGCAAGGATGATGTATGGTTTGCCACGGCCGATGAGTTGTATGACTGGTTCAGCAGGTAATTAACATGGATGCACAGGATATACAGGATATTCATGAGTAAATTATTCAGGAATCCTGTGTATCGTGTGCATCCATGTGAAAATTTCAATCAAGAAAGTAATGAGTGATTATGAGTACAAATATTTCATCAGATAAGATATGGACGAGCGATCTGAACAGGACGGATGATATTCTGTCCCGGTTCGACCGCAGCAAATCCGTACATTTTTACGACACGACGTTGCGCGACGGCGAACAGTCCGTCGGTGTATGTTTCACCCCGGAGGAAAAGTTCGATATCGCCTGCAGGCTGAGCGACCTGGGCGTATCCAGGATCGAATCGGGCTTCCCGCGGGTCTCTGCCGACGATACGGCGGCGGTGAAACGCATCCTGGGCGCCGGGCTGCAATCAGAGATCTGGGGCTTTTCCCGGGCCGTCAAGGCGGATGTCGATGCGCATATCGAACTGGGTACCGAGCATGTGCTGATCGAGATTTCTACCAGCGATATGAAGATCAAGGCCTACGGCTTTACCCGGGACAGCGTCTTGCAGCGCGTGACGGACGCCATCAGGCATGCCAAGGATAACGGCATCAAGACCGTGAATTTCTTTGCCGTGGACTCGACCCGCAGCGACCTGGGATTTTTGCAGGATGTTTATTCGACGGCCATCGAGCAGGGCGCCGACGAGGTGTCCGTGGTGGATACCATCGGTGTCTGTTCCCCGGAAGCGGTGGAACGGCTGATCGGCGAGGTGAGCGGCTGGGTGGGCCCCGATATCCCTATCCACTGGCACGGCCACAACGATTTCGGCATGGCGACCGCGTCCGCGGTGGCGGCCGTGCGCGGCGGCGCCCGCTGGATCCAGGGCACCATCAACGGCATGGGCGAGCGCGCCGGCAATGCTGATATCTGTGAAGTGGCCCTGGCGCTGCAATGCCTGTATGACATGCCGGTTGAACTGGACCTGACCCGGGCCAGGGACACGTCAAAAGTCGTACAGAAAGCCGGTGGCTACAACGTGGACGGCTGGAAACCCGTGGTCGGGGAATTCCTCTACACCCGCGAGAGCGGCGCGGTGGCGAACCAGTTCCATATCCCCCAGGCTATCGAACCGTACTCATCCGAGATCGTGGACGCCGAGCGCCGCATCGTGTTGGGCAAGAAGAGCGGTCTGTCCAACATCAAGCTCAAGGGGGAGGAACTGGGACTGGACATACCGGAGGATAAACGCGCCGGCGTGCTGGCCGAGGTCAAGGATCTCGGTACCAGGAACGCCCGCCTGGTGACTGACGAGGAATTCAAGGACATCGTTGCACGGATTGTATAAGGCCCGTAGATGCCCCAGGGATCTATCCGCAGATGACGCAGATTAACGCAGATAAAATATGAAGAACCAGAAAACATACAAGATTATCGACCCGCTATTGTCTGCACACTCAGTACCAAACAAGTTCAACTAAAAAGACTTGGTTTTAATCTGCGTTAATCTGCGTCATCTGCGGATAAAATAATCTAAATGAAAGAAATAGAAAAAGTATGCGTCGTCGCTGCGGGCGCCATCGGCAGCCTGTTGGTGGGACACCTGGGCACGATCGTGGACATGACGGTGCTCACCCGCCGCAAGGAGCATGCCAAAGCCTTGAACGACGAGGGACTGCGGGTCAGCGGTAAATCTGAACTGCACGCCAGTGTGCGCGCATCGACGGACGCGGCGGACCTGGGCGAGGTTGACCTGGTCATCATCGCTTCCAAGGCGCTTGCCGTTGAAGCCTGCGCCGGGATGATCGAGGGTCATTTTCCCGGTGCTCACGTGCTCATGATCCAGAACGGTCTTGGCTGTGAGGAAATGGTCAGCCGGTTTGGCGACTGGCCCATCATATCCGGGGTCACGTTCATGAGCGGCACCCGCCATTCCGATACGCACGTGGAATACGAACTGGACACGGCCACCTGGATGGGACCCTGGGCGGAAGGCAGCGCGACTTATGAATACGTTTGTCAGGTTGCAGAGCTTGTCAACCGGTCCGGCCTGAAAGCAGAGGCCTACGAGGACCTGTTGCCGCACCAGTGGTCCAAGCTGATTTTCAACTCGGCGGTGAACAGTATCTCGGCGCTGACGGACCTGCCCCACGTCAAGGACTTCGCGTTCCAGGACAACCTGGAGGACCTGGGCCACCTGGTCTACGCCATGATGGACGAGGCCAAGCGGATTGCGGAAGCCCGCGGCGTAACCCTGGCGGACGACCCCTGGATGATGAACGTCAACGCAGTGCGCCAGGGCACTACCAGCGGCGAGGAGTACGCCCACGTCCCCTCCATGCTGGATGACGTGCGCAACAAGCGCCTGACGGAGATAGACTGGATCACCGGTTCCATCGTGCGCGAGGCGATGAAAGCAGGCGTCCCGGCGCCGTACCATGAGACCCTGTACCGGCTGGTGAAGGCCCATGAAACGAGCTATGTCGGAAGATGATTCATCCGCAGATTACGCGCCCCTGCTTCTGACATGCAGAGCCCGCCCCTGCAGTCGTAAGCAGGGGGGCATGGATATACGCAGATGAAATATCGGTTCGTCATTCCGGCGAATGCCGGAATCCAGTCTAATAACGTACCGCCTGAGGCGGTGTTTTATTTCACTGGATTCCGGCTTGCGCCGGAATGACGGATGGAAATGCGCTGGAATGACAGTAGTCAAACTCTATACCCTGTGTGTCTGCACAGGGTATAAAAAAACCTGTGCTAATCTGCGTAATCTGTGGATAAACATAATATAATCCTGCATTTGCAGCAGGAACAGTGGGGAGGTATTAATGAAGATATGCATCATTGGTTGCGGCGCCATCGGCGGGCTGTACGGCGCCCATCTGGCCAGGCTGGACGATGTCGAGGTCTGGGGGTTTGACCTGGACCGCAAGCACGTGGACGCCATTAACCGGAACGGTCTGCGCGTGACCGGGCTGAGTGATTTCACCGCCACCGTGCATGCCCGCATGGAGGTGAGCGAAATCCCCGAATGCGACTTGGGCATTATCGCGACCAAGACCATGTTCACCCGGTCGGCGATGGAAACGGCTGCGCCAATATTCCGCGACGGCGCGGTCTGCTCGGTACAGAACGGTATCGGTAACGAGGAGATCGTGGCTGAATACGTGCCGCGGGTGATACAGGGCACCATCTTTCCGGCTGGGCATATCACCGCGCCGGGAGTGATCAACCAGGACGCCGGCGGCAAGACCTGGATAGGGCCTTTTGCCGTCAACCCTGCCACGATGGCAGAGGTCGAACAACTGGCGGACGCCCTCACGCGCAGCGGGCTGGAATGTCTGGCTATGGAGGACGCCCGCGGGGCGCAATGGACCAAACTGATATTCAACTCCGCCTCCAATGCCATGGCCGCCCTGACGCGCCTGCCCCACGGGGTGGCCTGCGACCAGGAAGGGGTACGCAGGATCATGTCGGTCCTGGTGAAGGAGGGCATGGCCGTGGCGGACGCCCTGGGGATTACCCTGGACAGCGACCCGGAGGCGCTGATCGATTACGGCAGGGAAAAGGCCTATTACCACCCTCCCAGCATGTTGCAGGACGTGATGGCGGAAAGGCTGACCGAGGTGGACGCCCTGAACGGCGGGATCGCAAGGCTGGGCAGGGAACTGGGTATCCCATGCCCCATGAACGAGGCGTGTGCTGCCTTGATCAAGGGCCTGGAGGCATCCTGGACGCTCAAATATCCTGAACATTAAGATGTACATCTAGATTCAGGGTAAATATCCGTGAATTTTACTTTTACTCCAAAAATACAGCAAAAATAAATACTTATTGATGAGGAAATGATAAATGACTGATTATATAAACCGTTTTCGACCCAGCCAGGCAGAGATTGAGCGGCGTTACGCCAACGTGCGTGCGGCTATGGCGAAGGAAGGACTGGATGCGCTGGTGGTCAGCGGTAGCGAATACACGGGATTCGAGGGCGCCGTGCGCTACATGTGCGGGTTCGTGATCCTGCACCGCTATGCCTACGTGGTCATCCCCGCCGATGGCGACCCTGTCTGCGTATTCCCGCGGGAAGCGACCTGGGTGGGGGACCATTCGGCCACCTTTATCGAGAAACGCGAGTTTCCCGCCCATTGCGGTGAGTGGATGGCGGACTTCCTGCAGGGCAGGGGCGTCAAGAAGCTGGGCATCTACGGTCTGCAGTACATCATCAACGTGCGTGATTATTCCGCCCTGGCGGCGCAGGACTTTGAGATTGTCGACTTTGAGATCCAGTTCGACTATGCCCGGGCGCAGAAGAGCGAGGAAGAGATTGCCTCGGTGCGCCATTCCATGGAGATCAACAAGCAGGGAGTACTGGACGTGATCCAGGGCTACGAGCCGGGCAAGACGGAGGCAGAACTGATGGGTATCGCCGAGAATACCTTTGCCGCAGCCGGCTGCGCCAGGAACACCATGGACATGATCCAGATGGGGCCGAACGGCTCCCTGGAACCGCAGATGGTGTTCCCCTCAAACCGCCCCGTACAGGACAGCGACGGTATGATGTACGGCCTTGAGATCTCCGGTGAGGGCGGCCACTGGGTCGAGTTTTCCCGTCCCATGTTCCCACAGGGCATGGACGATATCACCAGGGAGATGATGACGGCCTACCAGGAATTCCATGAACTGGCCAAGGAACACATGAAGGCCGGCAACACGGCCGAGGCGGCCAGCAACGCCTGCATGAAGCCGATATTCGACCGCGGCTACCGCTCCGGCCACGTCTGCGGCCACTCCATCGGCATGACCATGATCGAAATGCCGAGGATAGGCGAAGGCTTCGACTTCGTCCTGCCGGAAGACATGGTCTGCTCCATGCACCCGCACTTCATGAACCAGGAACGCACCCACTCACTGTACTTCCAGGAAACCTACCGCGTCGGCCGTGACGGCGGCGAACCCCTGTCGGGGGTGCCGATCAAGGCGTACCAGGGAGGCGAAGAGTCTTTTTAGTCTGGCGGTAATTTGGGACACCCATAAATTGACGCTAATTTATGGGTGTCCTGAATTACTTCTCGAATCCCACGATCTTAAAATTACCGGATGACAAAGTACTTGTTGATAATTACAATATAATTATAATATCATTATGGAAAATTGGGTCTTCGAATGGGACCCTGACAAGGATGTTTCTAATCAAGGGAAACACGGTATTTCATTTGGAGAGGCAAAGACAGTATTCACGGATCAGTTCGCTCGTTTGATAGCTGATCCCGACCACTCGCAAGAGGAAGACAGATTTATTCTTCTGGGTATGAGTATCTATTCAAAGTTATTAGTCGTCTGTCACTGTATCAGAACCGGTGAGGTTATCCGCATCATTTCAGTACGTAAAGCAGACAAACTGGAGCGACGTATCTACGAGGACTTCCGCCATGCGTAAACACTATGATTTCTCAAATTCCAAGCCTAACCCGTACGCGCAAAGACTTAAAAAACAAATAACAATTCGCATAGACGAAGACACCATTGCCTATTTCAAAAATATGGCTGAGGAAAAAGGGATTCCTTACCAGGGCCTTATTAATTTGTATTTACGGGATTGTGCCCAATCTCATCGCGACCTGAAGATACAGTGGCAGTAATCCGAGCAGGTGAACAGCCCAGGATTTGCCGGAAACTTCACCGAGAGGGAAAATTCAGGATACTCATAAATTGACGGGAATCCAGGACACCCATAAATTGTGACTAATCTATGGGTGTCCTGAATTACTTATCCGTATCACCGACATCACCTCCGTCCTTTGCCGCGTTTTTTGTTGCTTATAGCCTTGAGCAGCCACGCAACGGCTCCCGGCGTTGATGGAAGCCAACAACAAAGAAAATGATGCTCTAAATCTCCAGGTATTAAAAACCTATCTCAGATGCCTGAACGAGACAGATAAGGAAGTTTACTCCCGTACTTCATCTTGTCCTGATACTAACTGAGACGATTCCAGAAGCCAGCGTCGGAGTGGCAACAATCGCACCTTTCGTCTTGTCGCGTACCACTCTACTTCTTCCTCCCCATCTGTATCTGCCGTAAGAACGAGAAGTTGGTCGCAGGAAAGAGCCTCAGCGGCCTTGAGCAGTGCGCGTATTTCCCGTCGCCGGGTTTCCGGGCGGGACATGTCCTGGCATACCTGGATGAGTTGTGTGACTTGACGGTCTTTCTTGACGACGAAGTCGACCTCCCGCTGTTGCGGGTCCTTCCAGAAAAAGATCTCGCAGTCGCCATCTAAAGCACGCTTACGAAGCGCAATCGCAACCATGTTCTCAGCGAGCCTGCCTGTATCAGGAGTAAATTGACCGACCCGGGATGTTACGAAGCCGTTGTCTATGCAATAGATCTTGCGGTTGGCCGTTGCCTGTTCTCTCACTTTGAAGGAGAAACGGGAGAGTGAAAAGAACAGGAAGGACTCCTCCAGATACCCGATGTACCTTGCTACCGTGTGAACGCTTTTGCACTGAGTCACGGTAGTCAGCCGGTTCAGTGAGTACTCCCGGGCGATGTTGGCAAGCAGGTAAGCGGCGAGATCCTCAATGCCGGCGACGGAGCGGATTCGGCGGCGGCGTATGATGTCCTTATACAGGATGGAATCCCACAATGTGGTCAGGTAGAAACCACGATCCATATCCCGCAGCAGGGGCTCCGGATATCCGCCGTCCCTGGTGTAACGATGCAACGCCTCGGCCCTTTCATGTTCGGTGAGGTCTGCATCTCGAGAACGAAGGAATTCACCATACGAAAAAGGAAAAAGCACGATGGGAAGATGGCGTCCGGTCAGGTGGGTCGCCAGTTCGCTGCTCAGCAGATGCGCGTTACTGCCGGTAAGAATCAGTCGGAAGCCCTGACGCTGGAGGCGATTCACAAACAGCTCCCATCTATCCAGGTTTTGAATTTCATCCAGCAGCAAGTAACGTGGATTATCGTATACCTCGTTGACGGCGGCGATAAGCCGGTCGTAATCCGTTACATCGGTCAGACGTTCGTCATCGAAATTGAGATAGCCACGCGCAGAAAAGCGGGCCAACAGACGCATGGCCAGAAAGGATTTTCCACAACGACGAGGGCCTGTGATAACCCTGATAAGACCATCGTCGCGCAGGGGGCCGGCGAGTTGCCGTTCAACGTAACGCTCCTGTAAGCGCCCGTCTAATTCCCGTTTCTGCATTTCCACCACATCTTGGAGCATTGTTTCACCCACCACTCTGTTTTGTGTATAAAGCATATCATAATACACAAAACTTGTAAGATTTATGTGTTATAAATATATGAATACACAAAAATTACAGAAAAGTTGAGTTTTGAGTCATTTCCTGTCTGAATCCTTTTATCCTGAAAACTCAAACAACCCCGAACTGGATGCAGGCGCCCGGAACCTGTCGGCATACCCTGCTACATCCTCGGGACCCGTGATAGGAATGGAACACCTGTCGGGATTGCATATATACAACCTTGCTTCCTTGCCGGACGGGTAGCGGCCGGATTTCTCAAAATGCAGCAATTTGCGCGGGTGGTATACGCCTCTCGCAGCGTTGAATAATGCCTGTGCATCTTCATGATCAGGATCACCAACCACTGAGAATTCCACGTAGGCGGCGGTGATTTTCTCCAGTAACAGCGCAGTCTGGCCCGTAATCCGGCCTTCCCGGCGCAGGATTTCAGGTGTGGCAACGGCCCTTATGGTGGCCTCGGGGATCTCCGCATAGTCGCCGTTTTTTGTATATACCCATAAGTCGTAGATAAATTGGGCGGCAACGGCATTCAACTCCAGGGGTTTTCTCGGTGCGATTATGGTTGCCGTTTCGTCGGGTATGGCGGAGTAGAAGCCGCCGTTTTCCCGGTCATAGAGATTGATCAACAGGGCGTCGGCGATACTGACGGCGTGGTCCAGCCATTTCGGATCGCCGGTTGCGCGGGACAGGGCCAGTAACGCCGTGCCCATCCAGGCCTGTGCGCCCAGGTATGGCTTGTCATGGGTAACCAGGGGACGCATCCGCTTATCACCTGTTATGGAATCCGTGGCATGAACCTGAAATACCCAGCCTGTTTCCGTTGTTCTGTTCTGCAATAACGCATCAACGGCATTGATTGCGGTTTTAAGATAACGGCCATCCCCGGTATTTTCGTAGGTGATGATATACGCGTTGATCAACTGTGCGTTCTTGTCGGTGTAGGCAGCGTGATCGATGGGAGGGATGCCGTACTTCTGCCGTCCCTGGTCATTGTCGATCAGCCAGTACTCCACGGTGCTCATGCCGTCCTGCAGGTGGGGCGGATCGTCCTCCTGGCTGGTATAGAAGGTGTTGTTGCTGTCTTTCATCCAGTCATGAAGGAATTTATCTACCGCGGCGATACCGGCAAGGTACTGGTCATCCCCGCTGTTGGCATAGGCGTGGGAAAATGCGATCAAGGCGCTGGCCTGGTTGGCAATGCGTTTCTCCGGCACGGCGTTCAGTCCTTTGAAGCGTGGCGGGGATTGATCGAAAGAGCGCACGTAGACCCCGCCCCAGACGGGGTCTACGGCATCCAGGTAGGCAGAGCTGGTTTTCAGCGCCAGGCGTTTCAGTTCGTCGTTGCCGTACATGTGGGCGCGCAGGTACAGGTGTTGCAACGGGGCGCCCGTGGTGGTGGAGATGCCGTTCCTGGACCAGCCGCCGTGTTGTTCATTTAAGCGGTTGTCCAGTTGCACCCGCAGCCGGTTTCTCAATACGGTGATGTCGGTTTCAACCGGTTCCGGGGGCGCCGAGTAGGGCGCCAGCTCATCGGGAACAATGTTGCCTGCCTGTTTCTGGTCGATGATTTTCTCCAGGATGGGGATAAAATTGCCCGGTCTCCGGTTACCGGCAAGCGCCAGGACTTGCGTGCCGTCCGCAGTCATGAATATGGTTGCCGGCCATGACCAGTCGGAGTAACGCTCTCCTAAATCAGGTTGTGCTTCGGCATCGGCGACAACCGCAACGAAATTCTCGTTGATCAATTTGATCACGTCACCGTGCGTGTAGGTGTCCTCGTCCATCCAGCGGCATGCGGTGCAGCCCTCGATACCCACATCCAGGATAACCAGCTTGTCTGTCTGCTTTGCCTGCTCAAACGGCGCCTTGCCCCATTGTTGCCATTGGATTGCTGCGGGTTCGGCAATTACTGACGTAGTTAAACATATCAGTAATACATTGATTGAAATCTGATTTAATATTTTCATAGAGGCACACCATATTAAACGGGTTATAAGACTATGAAGAGGTCCATTCGGGTAGCACTTGTGGGTTTGGCTACAAGTCTCATTCTATTGACCGTTAATGTCAAATCACAAGCTGAACAGGAACGTGAATGTACCGTTACCTCGGCTGATCTCAGCAAGCTGACTTCTGACGTATTTGATCAGGGTCTGGACTCTCTCTTGTCGTGGAGATGTCTTGCTGATAGAGAGGATTTCAGACAAGCACAAGAGTTAATCAAAAAATTCATAATGACCAACGCTGGAAAACTTGATCAGTATGATGTACGAAATTTATATTTTCATTCTAGTCAGTTAGCGGCTCTCGATGGAAGATATGAGAATGCAATTGAGAAATTTTCCAGGACAATTGATGATAACGACGGCACTTCTCATTTCTTGAGTTGGAATGAATATGTGTCAGGCACTATCCATTTCCTGCAAGGAGACATTGAGAAACTGGGCCAGGAAATTAAAAAAATAGAAGCTAACAATATAGAACTGGATGTTAATAATCTCCGGATATTAAAGAATTTTCTCAGATGCCCGAATGAGACCTATAAGGAAGTTTACTCTCGCACTTCTTCTTGTCTGGATGCTCACTGAGAAACAGGATTTCTCGTACACGCTACTTGTGAGTACAAACACTCAGGATTAGAATTACCGTATTACTGATTTTCAGTAATTCTGCTATTATTGGAAATCATTTTCATTATTGGATTTATTCATGGTAAATACATTAATAGTTTCGGAACGCGGACAAATCACTCTTCCGGCGGCAATCAGAAAGCGATTAGGGCTGAAAGGAGGAGGTGCACTTATTCTGGAGGAACGTAACAGTGAACTGGTCCTCAAACCTGCCGCGGTGATGGAGATCGAAATATATGACGAAGAACAAATTGCGCAGTGGAATAAGGATGATCAATTAAGTGGTACCGATCGGAATCAAATTAAAAAATCATTGGAACGATAGAGTTGAAACGGATATTTCTGGATGCGAATGTGTTGTTTACCGCAACGCATAATCCTCGAGGTAAAGCTGCTTTTATTGTAGAGCTTGGGAGGGAAAATTACTGGACATTATATTCCAGCGTCTATGCAGTTGCCGAAGCCCGGTATAATTTAGAGATCAAGTTTCCGGAACGATTACCCGGGTTTGAAATCCTGCTTGACAGCATCAAAATCATTAAGCACCAGGAAAAGAAAACCAGCCTTCCAGGTTTGAATGAGAAAGATCAGCCCATATTTCAGGCGGCGATGGAATGTTCCGCAACACATCTGATTACCGGTGATAAAAAGGATTTTGGGAAGTTTATGAATAAACCCGGAGAAACATTCAGCATTAATATCCAAACCCCCGGTGACTTTCTCAAGGAAATTAACCTTCCCGCGGATTCACATGAGTAAGCCCGCTGAAGCGGCGAAAATCGTAATCTGCTGAAGATGAGGCAATTCAGGAGGAAATTTGGGACACCCATAAATTGCGGGTAATTTATGGGTGTCCCAAATTTTCCTGGTGGGTGCGGATGACGGTGAGGAAGGTATCGCCGTATTTTTCCAGTTTGCTCTGGCCTACGCCGGTGACTTGAAGCAGTTCATCCGGGGTGGCGGGGAGGGTGTTTGCCATTCCGATGAGGGTGGTATCGTGGAAGATTACGTAGGGGGGCAGGCTTTGTTCGACGGCCAGTTGTTTGCGGCGGGCCTTTAGTTTTTCCAGCAGGTCGGGATCGGTGGTCTGCACGGGGGTTTTATCGCGTTGTTTGCGGGGTGGTTTTTTGAGCTTGTCGTCTTTGCGCAGGAATACCTGGGTCTCGCCCTGCAGCAGGGGTTTGCTCTGTTCGGTCAGCAGCAGGGAACCGAAGCCTTTCATATCGACGGTTAAAAAACGGCGTGCGATCAATTGCCGGAACACGGAGCGCCATTGCTGCATGTCCAGTTCCTCGCCGATGCCGAAGGTGCTGAGGCGCTGGTGGTTGAACTTCCTCACCTTGTCGTTTTCCTTTCCCAGCAGCACGTCGATCAGGTGCCTGGCGCCAAAGCGCTGGCCGCTGCGGTAGACGCAGGACAAGGCCTTGCGCGCGGCAGTCGTGCCGTCCCAGGTCGCGACCGGATGCAGGCAGGTATCGCAGTTGTCGCAGCGGGCCGGGGATTCCTCGCCGAAATATTGCAGCAGGACATGGCGGCGGCAACTGGTGATTTCGCACAGGCCCAGCATGGATTCGAGTTTATAGCGTTCGATGCGTTTATGGTTTTCATCCGCGTCCGATTGCTCCAGCATCAGCCGCAGCTTGACTACGTCTTCCAGGCCGTAGACCATCCAGGCGTCGGCGGGCGCGCCGTCCCGTCCCGCCCGCCCGGTCTCCTGGTAGTAAGCCTCGATACTCTTCGGCAGGTCCAGGTGGGCGACGAAACGCACGTCCGGTTTGTCGATCCCCATGCCGAAGGCAATGGTGGCGACGATGATGATCCCGTCTTCCTGCAGGAAGCGCTGCTGGTGCCGGGCGCGCGTACGCGCGTCAAGCCCTGCATGGTAGGGCAGGGCCGTCCTGCCCTGCTTGTCCAGCCAGCCGGCGATGGCCTCGGTTTTTTTGCGGGACAGGCAATAGACGATGCCGGCGTCTCCCTCGTGTTCCGTCTCCAGGAACTGCAGCAACTGCCGGCGTTCCTCCAGCTTAGTTGTAATCCGGTACTGAATGTTGGGACGGTTGAAACCGCTGATAAATACCTTCGCCTGGTTAAGACCCAGGCGCGCCCGGATCTCGTGGCGGGTCCGTTCATCCGCCGTCGCGGTCAGGGCAATGCGGGGTATCAACGGGAACCGCTGGTGCAGTTGATCCAGGGCCAGGTAGTCCTTGCGGAAATCATGCCCCCATTGCGAGACGCAGTGAGCCTCGTCGATTGCAAACAGGGCCACCTGCGTCCGTTCGAGCAACGCCAGGGTGCGCTCCTGTAACAGGCGTTCCGGGGCAATATAGAGCAGGTCCGCGTCATTGTTCAGCAGTGCCTGTTCCGTTTCCCTGGCTGCCTGCGGCGGCAGGGTCGAATTGAGGTAGGCGGCTTTGATACCAAGTTGCAGCAGGGCGCTGACCTGGTCCTGCATCAGGGCAATGAGTGGCGAGATGATGATGCCTGTGCCCGGGCGGATCAGCGCCGGGACCTGGTAACACAGTGATTTGCCGCCGCCGGTGGGCATGAGGACCAGTGCATCGTCCCCGGCGAGCAAGGTGTTGATGATGTCCTGCTGGTCCCCGCGAAAGTTCCGGTAGCCGAACGTATTGCGCAGAATATCCAGTGCCTGTTCCATGTGTTGTTTCTCCTGTTAACCCTGTACGGCGGATACGGTCCCCGCCCATTACATTATGACGGAAACCCTTCCGGACAGAAGTTTATGCCTGCACTGTCAATCTTTCAATATTTCCCGCGGGAATTTATCGGCAAACTCACCGTCATCCACGCGCAGGGCCGGTTCCACCATGATTTTCCCGTTGACCGCGCACCAGGGTCGTATATAGCGGAATACGTCCTCCGAGCTGTCCGCCTCAAAGGCGGCAATGCCCCAGTGGGATGCGGCCTGTCCTTCAAAGATTACCTTCACGCCAGCAGCGCTTTCCCCCTTGTGCTCCGAATGTCTCAACGTGCCCTTCGTTACCGCGTTAATCTCTTCCGGCATGATTTCAAAATAACAGATAAATAACATGTCAGTGCTCCTGGTTGTCTTGAAACGGGTCGGGAGGCGCAGGCGCGGCACTTCGCGGATCCGCCACCTTTACAGCCGCCATCGGCCTATTTCCTTTGCTTCGATAATGATCGGGTTCACCAGTGTCCCCAGACCGTCTATGCTGACTTCCACCGGGCCTTCGACAGTCTGGAAATCGGCATGATGGATGGATTTGCGGCCAGCCGAAGGCTTGAAGGCAGTGCCGCAGGAGATGATATCGCCCGGGTGAAGCGTATGGAACTGGCTGATGAAACTGATGATTTCCGCGACCTTGTAATTATAGTATCTGGTATTATCTTCAGCGATTAACTCATCCCCTGTCCTGCAGGAGACATTCAATTCATCCGGGTTCTCTATCTCATCCCCGGTTACCAGCCAGGGGCCTGAACACCCGAACGTATCGCAACCCTTGTAGCGCCCGGCGTAGGACAGGTGTTGCCTGACCCGTTCCGTCTCATCCGGGTTATCCTTTTTTGCGTACACCGCCCAGTATTCGAACAGGTCTTCGGCGCGCATGTCGTTGCCGGTAATATCATTGAAGATACTGTAACCGAACACGGCATCCAGCGCCGCGGTGGCGGGAATATCCCGTGTCTCCGTACCGATGATAACCGCCAGTTCCGGCTCCGGGTGCACGCTGCCGTAATAGGGACGGATGCGTATGGGCTGTTGGTGCCCTGCCAGGCAGGAGGCGGGTTTCAGGAAAAACGCCGGGTGTGCCGGCGCGGAGATTTTTCTCTCGTTGCTCGCCGAGTTGTTCATGGCGACGCCGCAGATTTTACCCGGAGACGGGACAGGTGGACGCCAGCTTACCTGTTCCATCGCGATAATATGCTCCTGGTATCGTTCTTCGGCAAGCATGTTCAGGGCGACGCTGATTTTTTTCACCAGTTGCTCCCCGCCCCGGATCAGGTCCTGCATCGAAGTCACCGCCAACCCCTTGAATTGAAAAGGCGATACCGAGAGCAGGCCGTTAACCTCCACCAGCCTGTCCTCGTCAAGACGGACCACGATCCGGTCCTCCCCGCCATGAATGACAGTGGCAAGCTTCATGGCTTCACGGGTTCCGGTATACGCCGGACCGGCGGTCGGGATAAGGACCCAGCAGGGCTATCAGGATAGTTCCGATAACGACGATACCGGCCACCACCCACAGTGCGCCGATGTAATTACCGGCCCTGTCGTAGTACAGTCCCATCAGCGGCGCGCCGACCATCGATCCCAGTTGAAACGCCGCAAACATGACACCGTAGATGAGGCCGAACGCGCGCGGGCCGAAGTAGCGGCTGCAGATATAGGCTATTTCACTGATCTCCGACCCTGTAGCCATGCCCACGCAGACGGCGGCGACAAACACCAGTACGCCGGCCGTCCCCGTAGCCAGGATGACGATGCCTGCCAGCAGGCCCAGCAGGAAACAGGCGGCAACGTAAGGCGCAAAGAAATAATCCATCAGGAATCCCGCCAGGACGCGCCCGGCAATGAGACCCAGGGCAAGGGCGCTCATACACAGGGCGGCGCTTGCCGGCGCCACGCCGCGGTCCATCAGCATGGGGACCAGGTGGGCGAGAACGCTGGTGATGCCGATGCCCACCAGCAGGAACGAGACCAGGATCAGCCAGAAACTGTGGGTTCTCGCGGCCTGCGGGCATGACAGCCCCGGAACCTCAACGTCAACAGGGACAGGGTCATCGTCCGCGCTGCTGTGTTCCGGCGGGTCCCCATCCGGCTCAAGTCCCGTTTCTGCCGGACTTTCCTTCAGGACGAATACTGCCATGGGCAATGCCAGGGCGAAAATGGCCGCGGCGAACCCGGCGTAAGCCATGCGCCAGCCGTGCTCCTCGATCATCATTTGTGCGAACACGGGCACCAGCATCGCGCCGACGCCGAACCCGGCAAGGGAGATGCCCAGGGCGATGCCGCGGCGCCGGGAGAACCAGGCGATCAGGACGCGTGAATAACTCTGGGGCAGGGTGCCTGCGCCCAGCAACGGGATCAGGAAATACAGCAGGTAGAAATGCCACAGGTTGGCGCTGAGCAGGGTCATGGAGGCAACCGTCAGACCCATCAGGATGACGGACGGGATCAATACCCGCCGGACACCGAATTTATCGATAATGAGGCCGAGGCAGGGAGAGGCGACGACCACGGCGAAATTGGTCATCGTTACGGCAAAGGATAATTCACCCCGGGTCCAGCCGAACTCATCCTGCAGGGGTTTAACGAAGACGCCGAAAGCGAATATCGTGAACATCGCATAGCTCAGGCCCATACCGACAAAACCGGTGGCGACGTTCCACCAGCCGTAGAAGATCCCGGGTGGTTTGTGACTCACAGGTCCTGTTGTTCAGGGATATAGACTATAACTGTACTTCGTCAGCGAGGATATAACCCGGATTTGCCGTGTCTTCCAGCGACCAGCCGCCCATCAGGTAATGATGCACGATGCGTATGGCCGTCAGGCCGACGTGTTCGGCGAAACCGTCCAGGTCGCCGAACCGGTCTTTCAGTTTGTTCATGACATAACCCTGCATGGGGTCATAAGCCCAGATGGGAACGAATTCCACGAAAGCCTGCTGGCAGGCTTCCTGCACTGCCTCTATGTAATCGCAGCCCTTGATAAAGCCCGCCCGGTCGGTAACCCCGTACCGCCCGGGAACAAATGTCTCCCAGTCCAGCTCCAGGAAGCCGCGCATGAACCTGACGAAGTTGGCCAGGTGGATATCCGGCAGCAGGCCGTAGCGGGCATTGGCGAAGATGGTGTCGGACGAGAACAACAGTTTTTCATCGGCGAACCAGGCAGCCAGGTTGCCGGAACCGTGGGTGGGCCCCGGGTTTAACAAGACCAGGTCTGTGCCGTCCGCCGTTATCCTGTTTTCCGCACCGGAAATAATCCGGGTGGGTTGGCGCTGCCCTTCTGCCTGACGCAGTTTGATGACCCTGGCGCACATCTCATCGGCGATGATTTCCGCGCCCGGCGCCAGGTCGGCGGCAAAGCCGGCATGGTCCAGGTGGTCGTGGGAATAGATGATCGTGCTGATTTCCTTGCCGGGGATGGCCCGGTTGACGGCGCGCCCGTAGGCGCGCGCCCTGCCGGGTGTGCCGAAGGTGTCGAAGGCGACTATGCCGTCCCGGCCATCGAGAAAAATGGTCCGGACTACCCCGTCGCTGATCGTCCACAGGCGCTCCGATAACTGCTCAACCGACATTTCCGGTTCGAAGGCCAGGTATGCCTGGGCCTTGTCCGAAGTAAATAACCCCCTGTTCTCAGTCATGTTCTTCCGGCTAGAATGGGGTGGTTTCCGGCTCGAAATTACCTTCAATACCCCAGCCGCCGGTCAGGTATTCCTGCATGTACCTGGACAGGTTCATGGCGCAGTATTCATGGTAACGGAACAGGTTGCCGAACGACCCCGACAGTTTTTCCCCGGTGTAGCGGCACACGCCGTCCCAGTCGTGGGGGTCAAGCCCGTCGATAATGGCCTGCTGGGCAAATCCGGCCATCAGGTCGTAGTATTCAAGGTTATCCATGAAGCCCTGCCGGTCCATGATCCAGAAATGGCCGGGGACGAACACGTCCCAGTCAAGACTCAGGAAACGCTTCATGCAGGGGACATAGGGTTTGAAATGCCAGTCAGGGAAGAACGTGTAACCGACCCCGGGGATTACGGTATCCACCATGAACAGGACCTTGCTCTGCGGAAACCAGGCCGCGATATTGCCGTCACCGTGGGTCGGGCCGGGATAGAGCAACTCGAAATAGACGCCGTCGATCTCATAGGCTTTGCGCTCGCCGTCCCAGGCTTCCGTTACCGGGGTCTGGCCGTCGGATTTTCTTGCCGCGACCACCTCGGCGCACAATTTATGGGCAATGATGTCCGCGTCCGGCGCCAGGTCCGCGGCATAACCGGCATGGTCGAGGTGATCGTGGGAGTAGACGACGGTGTGAACGGGTTTTTGGGGAAATACCCGGCCGATGGCCCCGGCGTAGGCTCGGGCGGTGCCGGGCGTGGTCAGGGTGTCGAAGGCGATGACGCCCTTGTTTCCTTCCAGGAATATGGAGCGGTAAATGCCTTCGCTGACGGACCAGATTTTATCGCGTACGGGGCTGTAGGAAATATCCCGCCAGGCCCCCATGATGGGGTGGGGCGCCGGGATGGTAAATATACCGCAATGGTCACATTCGGGGTGGCCTGCGTCATTAGTGCCGTTTTCCTCTTCGCTCACGTTATCGTTTGCTGTATTGCGGCCGTTTCCTGGCTTTGTGCAGGCCGACCTTTTTACGTTCCACTTCGCGGGCATCGCGGGTGACAAAGCCGGCCTGGCGCAGTGTCTTGCGCAGGCTTTCGTCGTATTTCATCAGTGCTCGGGTGATCCCATGACGAATTGCGCCGGCCTGGCCGGAGATTCCACCGCCGCTGACGCTGACGCTGATGTCGAAATTTTTCAACATGTCGAGCCTTTCCAGGGGTTGCTGAACGATCATCCTGCCGGTTTCCCTGCCGAAATATTGTTCCATGGTGCGGTTATTGATGACGATATTGCCGCCACCTTTCTTTAAAAACACCCGCGCGCTGGAGCTCTTCCTGCGGCCGGTACTGTAATAAATCTCGTCTGCCATGATTATATGTCTGAAGGTTGATGAGTCTTGTTATAGTTCCAGTGGTTTCGGCTGTTGCGCGGCATGGCGATGATTGGCATCGGCATAAACCCGCAATTTGCGGAACAGGTCCCGCCCCAGGGGGCCTTTCGGCAGCATTCCCTTGACCGCTTTTTCGATCACCCGTTCCGGTTTGGACCGGATCAGTTTCTCGAAGGTGGTTGATTTGATGCCGCCTGGATAACCGGTATGGCGATAATAGGTCTTGTCGCTGGCCTTGTTGCCGGTTACCTGGACGTCTTTTGCGTTGATCACGATCACGTAATCGCCGGTGTCCATGTGCGGCGTATATTCCGGTTTGTGTTTCCCGCGCAGCCGCCGCGCAATCCCGGTGGCAAGCCTGCCCAGGACTTTACCCCTGGCGTCGACTATATACCAGTCATGTTTACTATCTGCCGGCGTTGCCGTGTAGGTTTTCATCGAACTTCACTGAACCGTAATAAAAGCGCCGATCATACGGATTGTCCCGTTTGCTGTCAATGTTATTCTCACAATTCAGCACCACAATTCAGGACACCCACAAATTCAATTTATGGGTGTCCTGAATTTGCGAATTGAATTTATGGGTGTCCTGAATTTGCGTTAAATATCATCGCAGGTGTATATGAAGCGCCCCAACTGTTATAGAATGTGCGTCTTTCAGCAGGTTTGATGAATATTCGATATGAATAAACGTGCGTACAGTCTTCTGGATGAGCTGATCATCGGGTTCGACAAGGCCCTGGCCGGGTTTAAATCCGGCGACGCGCGCCCACATCCGACCGTTGACGAAGCTGATGCCCGGATACAGGGCGCTGACAAGCGTCGCAGCGCCGCGCTGATGCGGGTCAATCACGCCGGGGAAGTGGCGGCCCAGGCCCTGTATGCCGGTCATGCCGTCGCCGCGAGGGATGCCGGAATACGCGCTTCCATGCTTGAGGCTGCCGCCGAGGAAAGCGATCACCTGAACTGGTGCGAGACCCGGGTCAGGGAACTCGGCAGCCATGTCAGTTACCTGACACCGGTCTGGTATGCCGGGTCGTTTGCCATAGGGGTCGCGGCCGGGTTGTCGGGTGATAAATGGAACCTGGGTTTCGTGATGGAAACGGAGCTCCAGGTGGTCGAACACCTGGATAAGCACCTGGCGCTGTTGCCGGAGCAGGATCATAAAAGCAGAAAAATATTGCAACAGATGCGCCGCGATGAGCAGCAGCATGCATCCGTAGCCCAGGCCGCCGGTGCAGTTGAGTTGCCGC
The DNA here is from genome assembly GCA_965116495.1 of Gammaproteobacteria bacterium. Taxonomy (GTDB): domain Bacteria; phylum Pseudomonadota; class Gammaproteobacteria; order Eutrophobiales; family Eutrophobiaceae; genus JAAXHV01. The sequence goes on from OZ220696.1 coordinate 4,292,804, forward strand.
GACCGCTGAGAATAATGATGCGCTGTTGTGCAAAAGTGATGACGGGCAGCGCATACTGGCTGTGACGGGTCAGGGAACTTTTACGATTAGTGCTCTCTAATAAGTAACTAAATAACTGTTCCTAACCCTCGGACACTTTCAAGGCTAAACAGAGATGATATTCAATTCCAGAGGCAGGCCCTCTCGTCATACCGGCGGATGCCAGTATCCAGAGAGCTTATATGAACGAACAGCTTTATTGGATGCTGGCATTCGCCAGCATGACGGATTGTTGTTATTTTACTCATATCGGAACTGTAGCAGGGTTAGGAACAGTTATTTAGTGTAAGTTGAGCAGCCGCCGTTCCTGCGGATCATGCCGTGTAACAAGGCTGACAAGATAACTATCAATACAATATGGGTGAATTCCCATGGGTGACTATTTTATGGCTAAACACTTCTTTTTGACCGCGGGCAGCGTGGTATCCCGCTCAGGCATGGCGCTGATCACGGCCCTGCTTTATCTGGGTTCCGCCCAGGCAGCCCTGCCCCGGGCAGTGGGTGGACAGGAAGTACCCAGTCTTGCCCCGATGCTGGAAGAGGTAACGCCGACCGTCGTTAATATCGCCACCGAAGGCCGGGTAAAGGTACGCCAGAATCCGTTATTCTCCGATCCGTTTTTCCGGCGCTTTTTCAATGTGCCGGACCAGCCCCAGGAAAGAAAAACCCAGAGTCTCGGTTCCGGGGTTATCGTCGATGCCGAACGCGGCCTGGTGCTGACCAACAATCACGTGATCGCCAATGCCGTGCAGGTCACCGTGACGTTGCGCGACGGGCGTCACCTGGACGCAGAGATTGTCGGTTCCGACCCGGGAACGGACGTGGCCGTCATCAAGGTGCCGGCGGAAAAGCTGACTGATATCGGGGTTGCCGACTCGGACGACTTGCGGGTCGGCGATTTCGTGGTGGCCATAGGCAACCCGTTCGGCCTGGGGCAGACGGTCACTTCCGGGATAGTCAGTGCGCTCAGCCGCAGCGGCCTGGGAATCGAAGGTTACGAGGACTTTATCCAGACGGACGCCTCCATCAACCCCGGCAATTCGGGTGGCGCCCTGGTGAACCTGGAAGGGGAACTGGTGGGCATCAACACGGCCATATTTTCACGCGGTGGAGGCAATATCGGCATCGGTTTCGCAATTCCCATAAATCTCGCCCTGCAGATCATGGAGCAACTGCTTGACAAGGGGATGGTGGAACGGGGCTTCATCGGCGTCCAGGTGCAGAATTTAAATCCCGACCTGGCTGAGGCATTCGGGATAAAAAACCAGAAAGGCGCGATAGTAAACAGTGTATTGCCCGATTCGCCGGCAGAAGAGGCGGGTCTGCTGCCCGGAGATATCATTACAAGCATTAATTCAAAGCCGGTGAAAGCCGCCTCCGACGTCAAGAATCATATTGGTTTATTGCCTGTGGGCGAACAGGTGATGTTCGAAGTCCTGCGGGACGGAGAAAGGATGACGATGAAAGCCGGGGTGGCTGCCAGCAAGGAGTTGATACTCTCCCAGAGGACACTTGACAAGCGGCTTGAGGGCATAACACTGGGTGATATTGAAGAAGGTCATCCTTATCACAGCAAAATCAAGGGGGTGATAATCACGGAAATCCAGCGTGGGTCCCGTGGCTGGTCCGCCGGCCTGAGAAAGGGCGATATCATTACATCGGTCAACCACAATCCTGTTACCGACCTGCGGGTCTTTTTGCAACTGGTTGATGACATCAAGAATGCCTTGCTGTTCAGGGTAATCAGGGGTGACGCCGCCGCCTTCCTCGTTATTAAATAAGAATTAGGAATTACGAATTAGGAATGAATGTGCCGCCTATGGCGACGGTTTTTCAATGATTCGCATCTATTGGCGAGCAATATCAAGCCACATAGGAACGTAAGACCTCCAATTCTTAATTCCTAATTGCTAATTCCTAATTCCTAATTCTTAATTCTTAATTCTTAATTAATTCCCGCCTGCCGGGGATGTCGCAGTGCCGGATCATCCGGCTGACCAGTTGCGCCAGTTGTTTTTTCGGGTAGGTATTGCGCCAGGCCAGGGCGACATCCCGTTCGGGTACGGGGTTTGCGAACGGCCGGTATTCAACCAGCTGGCCAAGCTCGTCGTGCTCCCGTATCGCGGTGGACGGCAGTATGGTGATGCCTGAACCGGTTGCCACCATCTGTTTGATTGTTTCTATCGAACTGCCTTCCAGGGTCTGTTGTATTTTGTCCTTGGAAAAAGTATCGCTTTTGCAGGCCGGACAGACGTCCATGACCTGGTCCCTGAAACAATTGCCCGACTTCAGCAACAGCAGGGTTTCCTCGATCAGGTCGTTCGCCTTGATCTGTTTCTTGTCCGACAGCCAGTGGTTTTTCGGCAGCATGACCGTGAACGGTTCCTTGTACAATACTTCCAGTGTTGTTCCCGGCTGTTCAAACGGCGTGGAGATGATCATCATGTCGAGTTCGCCGCGTTTAAGTTGTCCGGCGAGATTCAGCGTGAAATTCTCTTCGATGATGAGCGTCAGGTCGGGAGCCTCCCGGTTGAGCAGGGGAATGAGGTGCGGCAGGAGAAACGGTCCGATTGTGTAGATGACGCCCAGTTTCAGCGCACCCTTCAACTGGTCTTTCTCCGTCCCGGCGACGGTCTTGATGGCGTTTACCTGCTCCAGCACGGTAATTGCCTGCTCAACGATACGCCGGCCTATCGGGGTAATCGTGACGTCATGGGGGCGCCGTTCAAAAATTGTCACGTCAAGTTCTTCTTCCAGTTTCTTGATGGCCACGCTGAGTGTCGGTTGGCTGACGAAACAGGCGGCGGCGGCCCGGCCGAAGTGCAGTTCGCGGGATACCGCGACGATATAGCGTAGCTCGGTTAAGGTCATGGGTACGGCTTCAGCGGGTAAGTGAGGCTTTCGCCCGGTCGAAAGGGAATTGCCCGACCCCGGATGGTGAAGAATGAAGCGTTTTCAGTAAGGCAAGGTCGACATAATTGCGGTCGAACGACTCGCCTGCCGACATCCAGAAGGGATTGCCGGGTTCCCCCAGGTGGTTTATAACCAGTGATGCGCCGGCGAAATCATTATCGATAGTCAGGGGATGCGTCGTGATAATCGTCTTTATTCCCGCCGCAAGCGCGGCAAGATTACCGTTCGTCGTATCTTCTATTGCGATACAGCTTTCCCCCTTGAAGTCCAGTTTTTCCAGTGTGTGTTCATACACTGCCGGAGAGGGTTTCTTGTCTGCAACGAGATCGCAGGTGACTACGGTTGCAAAAAGTTCCCTGCCATAGTTCCCGAACGCACTGTGCAGCAGGGTATTGGCGTTTTCCGCCGAAGAGCTTGTCGCGATTGCCAGTTTCAGATCGGCCTGTCTGCATTCCCTGATCAGCCGGCGGATGCCCGGGCGTAACTCGATGTTGCTCTCCACCAGTATTTCCCTGTACAGGACCGATTTTCTCTGGTGCACGGTGTCCGTAGTCCGGTGCAATCCGTCATCAGCCATGCCGGAGCGGCGCAGGCAATGGTAAATTCGTTCCTTGCCGCCGGAAATGGATAGCAGTTGTTTGTACTCGCGGCGCGACCAGTTCAGGGGGCAACCGCACTCCTCAAACGCAAGATTAAAGGCCTGGCGATGCAACTCTTCCGTGTCGGCAAGGGTCCCGTCCATGTCAAAGATAATTGCCTTGAGTTCGCTTATCGCCTGTCTCCATCAAATATTGTCCGGGCCCGATTCGCCACCTGTATCATGTTTCCGGATGAGATTGTACGCAGCCTGCCGCGCCTCATCAAGCGTGTCGACGAGATGACCCTGCGGAACCTGTCCCAGGATATTAAGGGTGCGGAGAGTCTCTTCGATGGTGTCCGAGAGACCCGCCACGAGGATTTCGGTGTGTTTTTCCGAGGCCGCGCTCAGGAGACTCTCCACGACCATGGCGGCGCTGTCGTCAAGGTACGTGGTTTCAGAGAAATCAAAGATGACGAGCTCATGGTCTTTGATATCTCCGCCGATTACTTCAACCAGCCTCCTGGAGGATGCAACGGTGAAACTGCCCCTGAGCGCCACCAGGCCGACCCGGGCCGAGTAGGGGTCAGTCACGGCCATATCCTTGTATTCCGAGAAAAACGTCCGGTCCAGCAGCGGCACGGAAATCACGCTGTCGAGTTCCAGGGATTCCAACTGTTGTGCGTGCGTCATCCCCGCAGCAATAAGGCCTATTGCCACAGCGGTGACCAGGTCGACGAACACGGTCAGGGACAGTGTCAGCAGCATGACGATCAGGTGTTCCGGCCTTATGCGGTGGACCAGGGTCAAAATACGCCAGTCAATGATGTCCCAACCAATTTTTACCAGGATACCCGCGAGGACGGCATGGGGAATCGGTTCCACATACTGACCCATGCCAAGCAACAACATCAGCAGGAGTACGGAACGCAACGCACCCGATAGGGGAGAATTACCCCCGGCGCGTATGTTGGTTACGGTGCCCATGGTTGCTCCTGCTCCCGGCAACCCTCCGAACAGGCCCGCAACCATGTTGCCCAGGCCCTGGCCCACCAGTTCCCGGTTCGGTTTATGCTGCTCACCGGTGAGCGAATCGGCGATCAGGGAAGTGAGCAGGCTGTCCACGGAACCGAGCAGGGCAAGGATAATTGCAGGCTCCACCGCACTGGCCAGGAAATCGACTGATGGCGCGGTGAATTGCAATTCCGGCAGTCCCATGGGTATTTGCCCGATAACCGGGGCATCAGTCAGCCACAGCACGCCCAACAATGTGCCGGCGATTAATGACACAAGGGGAAAGGGTATATACCTGCCCAGCCGGCGCGGCCAGAACGCACCGATGGCCAGACTGACACTGGCGATGACAACAGCGCTGGTATTGATATCAGCCAATGCATCGGGCAGGGCGTTCAGCGCGCCCATGGGTCCGTACGGAGAGGTAGGCGCACCCAGGAAAGGCAGAAGCTGTATCAGGATGATAATAATACCGATACCGGACATAAACCCGGAGATAACCACGTAAGGGGTATACGCTACGAAACGGCCGAGTTTGGATATACCCAGCAGCACCTGCAGCAGGCCGGCCATGACAACCACGACCAGAGCTTCGCCCAGGGTGGACGCATGGGTGGTTACAATGACAGCCATCGCCACCGTCATCGAAGGGGTGGGCCCCGATATCTGTGAACGGGTGCCACCAAACACCGAGGCAAAAAACCCGACCGCGATGGCGCCGTAAATACCGGCTGCAGCCCCCAGGCCCGACGCCACGCCGAACGCCAGCGCGACCGGCAGCGCGACAATTGCCGATGTGATACCGCCGATGATATCTCCGCGAAATGCTTGGAAATTGTAGTTCATGGGAGTGGAATCCATTCGAGAAATAAACCTTTATTTATATCCGTGCGCTTGCTTTGTTTCTGATTATTATTTCCTGCCACTGTGCCGGGCCGGTGTGATGGACGGAATTACCTCCGACGTCCACGGCAACGGTAACGGGCATGTCCTTTACCTCGAATTCATGGATGGCTTCCATGCCCATCTCAGCGAATGCAACCACCCTGGAACCGGTTATAGCCCTGGATACCAGGTAGGCGGCGCCGCCGACGGCCGTCAGGTAGACCGCTCCGTGTTTCTTTATGGCTGCCAGTCCTTCCGGGCCGCGTTCCGCCTTGCCGATCATGCCGATCATGCCTGTTCTCTCCAGCATCAGGTCGGTGAATTTATCCATCCTGGTTGCCGTGGTGGGTCCTGCCGGGCCGACAACTTCATCCCTGACCGCATCGACCGGACCCACGTAGTAGATGAAACGATCGGTAAAATCTACCCCCTCCGGGAGCGGTTCCCCCTGCAGCAGCAGGCTGTTCAAACGCTTGTGTGCGGCATCCCTGCCGGTCAGTAATTTGCCGCTGAGCAGCAGGGTTTCGCCGGGGCGCCAGGCGGCCAGGTCATCCCGGCTGAGCGTGTCCAGGTTGACGCGCCGGGAGCCGGGGCCGGCTTCCCAGCTTATTTCCGGCCAGTCATCCAGGCTGGGGGGCGTCTGCAGGGCAGGACCGCTGCCGTCCAGGATGAAATGCGTATGACGGGTGGCGGCACAGTTGGGAATCAGGCCCACGGGCAGGGACGCGGCATGGGTGGGATAATCGATGATCTTCACGTCCAGCACCGTGGTCAGGCCGCCCAGGCCCTGCGCGCCTATCCCCAGGTCGTTTACCCGGTCGAATATTTCCAGGCGTAATTCCTCCAGTTTCGATTGCGGGCCCCGTTGTTTCAGTTCCTGGATATCTATCGGATCCAGCAGCGCCTCCTTTGCCAGCACCACCGCTTTCTCCGCCGTGCCGCCGATACCGATACCCAGGATCCCCGGCGGGCACCAGCCGGCGCCCAGGGTCGGCACCACGTCCACGACCCAGTCCGAGATACTGTCGCTGGGGTTGAGCATCGCCATTTTAGCCTTGTTTTCGGATCCGCCGCCCTTGGCCGCAAGCTGGACCTCTACCTTGTCGCCCGGCACCACCTCCATGTGGATGACCGCCGGCGTGTTATCGCCGGTATTTTTGCGCGAGCCGGCAGGTTCCGCCATAATGGAGGGCCGCAAAATGTTATCGGGGTGGGTGTAGGCGCGCCTGACGCCTTCATTGACCATATCGGCGACACTCATCCTAGTATCATCCCAGCGCACATCCATGCCGATTTTAACGAATACCGTGACAATTCCGGTATCCTGGCAGATTGGCCGGCGCCCTTCCGCGCACATCCTGGAATTGACCAGTATCTGCGCCAGCGCATCCCTGGCTGCCGGGGATTCTTCCCGCTGCCAGGCAGCGTGTACTGCGGCCACAAAATCCTGCGGGTGGTAGTAGGATATGAACTGCAACGCATCAGCGACGCTGTCGATCAGGTCATCAGCTTTGATTGTGGTCATGGAAATACTTCGTTTGCCCGCTCGGGGTATAGTAATAGTATAACGCAAGCCTTGAAGATGCGAGTAGTCATACGAGTGGTCATATGCTTCCTCAGGAAATTATCAGAAAGAAACGTAACGGCGAGGCGCTTGATGCGGCTGAGATTCTGTTTTTCGTCGATGGCCTGAGTGACGGTTCCATCTCGCCTGAGCAGGTTTCGGCGTTGGCCATGGCCGTTTATTTTCAGTCCATGGATGCTGCTGAGACCGCTGAACTGACCCGCGCGATGGCGCATTCCGGGAGCATCATTAACTGGGCCGGGGAGGGGATTGCAGGACGGGTGGTCGATAAACATTCGACGGGCGGGGTGGGGGACAAGGTCAGCCTGGTGCTGGCGCCCATGGTCGCCGCCTGTGGCGCCTATGTGCCGATGGTTTCCGGGCGCGGGCTGGGGCATACCGGCGGCACCCTGGATAAGCTGGACAGCATTCCCGGCTATGACAGTGCGCCGGGGTTGGAAACATTCAAACGGGTGGTTGCTTCGGTCGGTTGCGCAATCATCGGCCAGACACCGGAACTGGCGCCGGCGGACCGGCGCTTTTATGCTATCCGGGACGTGACCGCGACCGTGGAATCCGTACCGTTGATTACCGCATCGATCCTGTCCAAGAAGATGTCCGCCGGTCTTGCCGGCCTGGTCATGGATATAAAGACCGGCAGCGGCGCGTTCATGCAGACTGAGGAGGATGCACAGGCGTTGGCGGGATCCATAAGGAGTACCGCGACCGCAGCCGGTTTGCTCGTGCAGGCCGTGATTACCGATATGTCGGAGGTGTTGGGGCACAGCGCCGGCAATGCTCTTGAGGTGCGCGAGACGCTGGAGTATCTGACTGGCGTACAGCGCGACCCGCGCTTGCATGAGGTGACCCTGGCGCTGGGCGCGGAGATGCTGGTCCTGGCAGGGGTGGAGCAAGACCGTCAGGCGGCGCGGGACAACTTGCAGGCAAAACTGGATGCAGGGCAGGCTGCCCGGGTGTTTGCCGACATGGCGCGCGCGCTGGGTGGACCGCCTGACCTCATCGAACGCATGGATTACTACCTGCCGCCCGCGCCCGTGGTCAAACCGGTGTTTCACAGGCACGAAGGATACGTTGCCGCTATCGACGTGCGCCAGGTGGGTAACCTGGTGGTTGCCCTGGGCGGTGGCCGGCGCCGGGTTGAAGAGGCCATTGACCAACGCGTTGGTTTGACCGATATCGCCGGTATCGGCGCGCGCATCGACTCACACACGCCCATCGCCATGGTGCATACTCGCGATGAAACTGGCGCTGAACTGGCCCGGGAGGCCTTGGCGCAGGCCTTCGTGCTGGCCGGGGGAAAGCCTTTGTCCAAACCCGTTGTCAAAAAATATTTTGATTAAATGATAAAATATTTTTTGACTCTATGGTCAGAAATTACTATAATTACCCAGTCACCGGATTGCCGTGGCGGTAACCGGCATAATTTTGGAAGTTCTGACAAGTCCGTCCTGGACTTGTCAGGGCGAGACATCCTTGTATCGCAGGAAACTCTGGCTTAATCAGAGTTTCCTCTTCATAGTCCGTATGGAGGATAGTGAAATGGGTAGCATCAAAATATCACCGGCTGGAAACGGTAGCCGTTTTTCTGTTATCTGCACGTTACTGTCCGTGGTCATGCTGATACCGGCCAAACCGGCAGTCGCCCAGGACGAGGGTAACGGCGCCGGCGTATTCGAGGAGATCGTGGTCACGGCAAGAAAGCGCGAGGAAAGCCTGGAGGAAATTCCCGTGGCGCTGACTGCGTTTACCGGTGATGACATCGCCAACCTGAACATGGGTGACCTGTATGACGTCGGCAAGAACGTGCCCAACCTGTTCATCGGCAATTTCGGCAACGGCAACCAGAACCATACCAGCGTGTTCATGCGCGGCGTCGGCACCCAGGATCACATCATCACAGTCGACTCCGCCGTAGGGTTGTACCTGGATGGCGTTTACCTGGGGCGGCAGGTAGGTTCGAACCTGGGCCTGTCCAATATCGAACGGGTGGAAGTGGCGCGCGGCCCCCAGGGTACCTTGCATGGGCGTAACTCCATCGGCGGAGCGATCAACATCATCACTAAAAAACCTGACGGTGAGAATGAGGCCACGGTCACGCTGCAAGGGGGCACCCGGGCCCGCGGCAAGTTCGACTTCTACGGTTCCACTGCGTTATCCGACCAGGTGGCCGCCTCCGTGACCGGTTTTTACAACCGGCGCAACGGGGTGGGTGAGTTCATCAACCAGCCGCAGACGGACGTGGAACTGGGTCAGATTCGTGAAGGCGGTGTGCGCGGCATGCTCAACTTTACGCCTTCCGAAGATTTCTCCCTGCTGTTGACCGCGGATTTCTCCGATGGCTCCCACGGCCAGACCCCCACCTATTTCAATGCGCCGCCGGGGCAGTACCCGAACGGGCTGCCCGGCAGCCTGTTTGCCGAGGACCCCGATGACAATGCTTCACCCGCGGACAATATCGTCAAGCAAACCAGCCAGGCCTACGGCTTTTCCGCTAGCGCGGACTGGAACCTCACGGATGTCTATGCGCTGAAATTCATCGGCAGTTACCGCTTCAGCGACTATACCGGCGGCACCGACCAGCAGGACAGCCTCGGCGCGATCGTCTTCCCGGAGCGGGGTGAGGCCGACCAGTACTCGGCTGAATTGCAACTCCTTGCCGAGTTCGCCAACTGGAATTTCGTGACCGGCGCGTATTATTTCACCGAGGACGGCGAGACGGTATCGCGCCCCTTTGAGTTGTTCCCGCCGTTTGTGACCGACGGTGAGATCAACGTGACCCAGGACGTGGAGAGTTACGCATGGTTCGGCTCAGTGGACTATTCGGTTACCCCCTCCCTTGCCATCGGTGGCGGCCTGCGCGTCACCCATGACAGCAAGGATGCTACCGGTGTGGCCGCGCTGTTCCAGCCGGCCATTCCGGTGGCGCGTTCCGAGGACTGGACCGAACTAAGCTGGGATGCTTCTGCGACGTACGCCATCAACGAGGACGTGAATTTTTACGTGGCGTTCTCCCGCGGCTACCAGAGCGGCGGGTTTCCGGCGCGGCCGTTCGGCGGCGATGCCACCTTCGTCTCCTTTGACCCGCAGTTCGCGCAGAATTATGAGGGTGGTTTCAAAGGCGTGCTGGCGGACCGGTTGCGCTTCGCCGCGACCGTGTTCTGGACCGATTACACGGACTTGCAATTGCAGACCAACCGCTTCGACCCGGAGTTCGGATTTCTGACCATTACCGAGAATGCGGGTGAATCCCGTGCCTGGGGCGTGGAGGTCGAGGGTAACTTACAGTTGAATGATTACTTCAGCGTACAGACTGCGGTGGGCTACCTGGATGCGGAATTTACCGAGGTGGACCCGGCGGTAAGCGGCACCGTCAAGGGCAGCATCCCGCAGTTGACGACGGACTGGACGTTTTCCATCTCACCGGAGTTGACAATGCCCATGAACGGTGGGGCTACGCTCAGCCTGCGCCTGAATTATAATTACCGGGGCGATATGTATGGCGAGGCGAACAACGTGCCGATGAACCGGATTAGCAGCCGCGAACTGCTGGATTTCAATATCCGTTATCAACCGGCAGATCCAAGCTGGCATGTTGTGCTGTACGGTGAGAACGTCCTGAACGAGGTCTATGACACGGCATCGGGCACCTTCGGCAATCCATTTTCCATTACCTTGCGCAGCAATGACCGGAGTGAGTTCGGGGTGCGGATTTCCAAGTCGTTTGGAGGTTAAGCGCTGACGCCGGAATGGCTGTCTCGCTCAGAGCAGCCTTGCGTGAACTGTTGGCGGACTGGCGTACTGACCTGCCTGAGGTATGGTCACAGGTGCTGGAGGGCGTGGAGCCTGCTTTCGATGACGTGGATGCGCGACTGGAATTGCATCCCTGGGAACCCATCTTTCCGTCCCGGCGTGATTTCGTGCTGCCGGACGAACCCCCTGACGCGCACCTGTTGCGGGCCTTCGACGGTCTGGCGCCGGACGCGGTGCGCTGCGTGGTGATCGGGCAGGACCCGTATCCCGGCATCGGCTTTGCTACCGGACGGGCTTTTGAAGCCGGGGGCTATCGCTGCTGGAGTGAGTTGGAAAACATGTGGTCGCACAGCATGAGAAGCCTGATCCAATCCGTCTACGCGTTCCGTTCCGGCGACCCGGATTATGCCGCGAACATCAACAGGTGGCCGGACGTGCTACAGGCAATCCGCGCACCAGGCAGCGGCTTCCCACCGCCGCGCCGCTTGGCGCAGGAGTGGGTGGACCAGGGCGTATTATTGCTCAATTCCAGTTTTACCCTTTCCCGCTTCTCCGTGGCGGGCGACCCCCATCAACTGCGCGGGCACCTGCCGTTGTGGCGGCCCATACTGGCGCGCCTGGTACACTACTTTTTCCGGCGCAACGCCGTGTTCCTGCTGTTTGGCGAGGTTGCGCTGAACGTAGCCTGTGCCAGTGGTGTAGTGAGGCAGGATGAGGTCGAACAGCATCCGGCCATCGTGGCGGTGCCGCACCCGGCGGCGGACGACTTTTTACGACATCCCAACCCGTTTGTCGCCTGTAATGAGAAACTGCTTGCCACCGGCGCACGCCCGATAAGCTGGTGAGTATGACAGGGGCAGCATGAACCGGGAATACGACTACATCGTGGTGGGCGCGGGTTCGGCCGGTTGCGTGCTTGCCAACCGGCTCTCGGCCGGCGGGGAGAACCGGGTGCTGTTGCTGGAGGCCGGCAGCCGGGATACGAACTACCTGTTCCGCTTGCCGATGTTAATGGGCAAGCTGATGCACTCCGGCATCTACAACTGGAACTATCACACGGAGCCTGAACCCAATCTTGCCGGCCGTGCAGTGTATTGGCCGCGCGGCAAGGCGCTGGGCGGTAGTTCAACGATCAACGGCATGATTTACGTGCGTGGCAACCCGGCCGATTACAACGGTTGGGAAGCGCTGGGTTCACCGGGCTGGTCATACGAACAAGTCCTGCCGTATTTCAAACGGTCTGAAGGACACGTGGACCGGGATGATCCGTATCATGCACACCAGGGTGAGCTGACGGTGCAACGCGCACGCGCGCAGAACCCCATGTTTGATACGTACATCGAAGCGGGCCAGCAGGCCGGTTATCCGTTCACTGACGATTTCAACGGCGCGCGCCAGGAAGGTTTCGGGCGTTACGACTTTACGATCAGGCACGGCAAACGTTGCAGCGCGGCCACGGCCTTTCTGGACCCGGCGCGGGAACGCAGCAATCTCACGGTGGTCACCAATGCGCTGGTGCACCGGGTTGTTTTTTCCGGCGCCCGCGCGGTCGGTGTGGCCTACCGGGTTGGTGGTAAACTCGTCGAGGCCCGGGCGGGGAAGGAGATCATCCTGGCTGCCGGGGTGGTCAATTCTCCGCACTTGCTGATGCTGTCCGGCATCGGCGACAGCGAGGAACTGGGACGGCACGGCATCCCGCTGGTGCAGCACCTGCCGGGAGTGGGTAAAAACGTGCAGGACCACGTGGATTGCTGCCTGGTGTATGAGTTCACGCAACCGGTATCGCTGTATAACGATTTGCGCATGGACAAGGTGACGCTGGGTGTGATACAGGCGGCCCTGTTCGGCACGGGGTTCATCACTACGTTCCCCTATGAAGCCGGTTCCTTCATCAAATCATCGGCCAGCCTGGAGGTCCCGGATATACAGACGCACTTCATGCCGGCCACGGAAGCGAGTGCGAACTTGCACTGGTCGTTGCCATTCGTGCGCAAACAGGCAACCGGCGCCAATCACGGTCTGACCATCAGGGTAGGGCCGCTGAACCCCGGTAGCAGGGGCAGTATCGCGTTGCGTTCCGCCGACCCGTCCGACCCGCCCCTGATCCGCGCCAACTACCTGGCGCACCGGCGTGACGTCGAGACCACCATCGCCGGCGTGCAACTCCTGCGCGAGGTAGTGGCGCAGCCGGCTTTTGCCGGAGTGAGAGGCCGGGAACTGGCGCCGGGTCCGGCGTATCAAACCGACAAACAACTGGCGGACTGGCTGGTGGATGCGGCCATGACGACCTTGCACCCGGTCGGTTCCTGTAAAATGGGCTCCGGCGCCGATGCCGTGGTGGATGCACAACTGCGCGTGCACGGGACCCGGGGATTGCGCGTGGCCGATGCCTCGATCATGCCGGTCATCACGCGCGGCAACACCAACGCCCCGGCTATCATGATCGCGGAGAAGGCCAGTGATATGATCCTGGATCGCCAACCTGAGGATAACTGACATGATCATCGACCACCGCACCTACACCTTTCGCCCCGGCACTTTGAAACAGTGGCTGGAAAAGTACCAGACGCAAGGACTGCCGCTGCAAAAAAAGCACCTGGGACAATTCCTGGGGCTGTTCACCACCGAAGTCGGCAACCTGCACCAGGTGGTTTTCATGTGGGGATATGAAAGCATGGGAGACCGGGAGCAGCGCCGCGCGGCCATGGACGCCGACCCGGAATGGCAGCGCTTCATCGACGAAATCTGGTCCCTGGGCATCATCCAGACACAGGAAATAAAATTTCTTCGCCCGGCTTCGTTTTCTCCCATCAAGTGATGTGTGAGGGCGTTAATTGGAAAGAGTATTAAGGTAACGACGTAATATGGAACATCATCATTTTATTGCCGCGACGGGTTGACAATGGAAAGTTCTCTGTGGAATCAGGACCTGGCCCCGACGGGAGCGCGGCAACGTACCTGGAGTTGGGTCAATATCTCGGCGCTGTGGGTGGGTATGGTGATTTCCGTCCCCGCGTACCTGCTGGCCTCGGGCCTGATGCAGGAGGGCATGGCCTGGTGGCAGGCAGTCTTGACGATATTCCTGGGTAATCTCATCGTCATGATCCCGATGTTGCTGAACGGCCATGCCGGCGCCAGGTACGGGGTACCGTTTCCGGTGTTGCTGCGCGCGTCTTTTGGCGTCGCGGGAGCAAAGTTGCCGGCCCTGTTACGCGGACTGGTGGCCTGCGGCTGGTTCGGTATCCAGACCTGGGTGGGGGGCTTCGCCATCTACCAGATACTCAATGCCGTATCCGGCGATGCGTTTGTGGGCGCGGCCACCCCGTTTATTGACATCGACCTGGCCCAGTTGTCCTGTTTTCTGGCGTTCTGGCTGCTGCAACTTGTCTTCATTGAGAAAGGCACGGAGTCCATTCGCTGGCTGGAGACCCTGGCTGCGCCCTTTTTGTTGCTGGCCGCGCTGGCCCTGCTAGTCTGGGCGTATGCACGCGCCGGCAGTTTTGGCGATATATTGTCGGCGCCGTCGGCATTTGTGCACGGCGGGGAACGGGAAGGAGAATTCTGGCGGGTGTTCTGGCCCGGCTTGACCGCGATGGTGGGTTTCTGGGCCACTATGTCGCTCAATATCCCGGATTTCACCCGCTATGCACGCAGCCAACAGGACCAGTTACTCGGACAAGCGTTGGGTTTGCCCGTTCCCATGGCGCTACTGGCCCTGGTGAGCGTGTTCGTTACCTCCGCTACCGTTCTCATCTTCGGGGAGGCAATCTGGGATCCGATCGTTATCGCCGGACGCCTGGACGGGGCCGGAGTCATCCTGGGGTTGCTGGCATTGACGATCGCGACCTTGACCACCAACCTGGCCGCGAACGTGGTCGCCCCTGCCAACGGTTTTTCCAACCTGGCGCCGGGCAGGATATCCTTCCGCCTGGGTGGCTATATCACCGCCGGGATTGGCATTGCGATCATGCCCTGGAAACTGCTGGAATCCGCCGGGGCCTATTTGTTTGTCTGGCTCATCGGTTATTCGTCCCTGTTGGGCCCTATTGCCGGGATTATGATCACAGATTATTTTTTCGTGAGAAAATGTCATCTGGATACTGCCGAGTTGTACCGGGAGCAGGGGGCGTATGCGTATACCCGGGGTTGGAATGTGTGCGCGCTGACAGCGCTGTGCCTGGGTATTGCGCCCAGCTTGCCGGGGTTTTTGCACGCGGTCGGTTTAACGGATGATTTGCCATCCTTTTTTACCGGCTTGTATGATCATGCCTGGTTTGTCGGCGCGTTGCTGGCCGGGGCCGTTTATTATGTATTGATGCAGTTTGGTTGCCAAAGGGGATGGGCTTAAGTCCGTCCTCCTGCAAATTAAGGGGACACGTCAAGTGGAATTTGGTATCTGTTTCAAGGGGAATGCCAGTCCGGAGCGGGCGCGCGACCTGGTGCGCCTGGCGGAGGACGGCGGATTTGGCTACTGCTGGTTTTATGACTCGCACATTCTCTGGCGCGATTGTTATGCCGCCATCGCCATGTGCATGGAGCAGACCAGCATCATGCGTTTCGGACCTTGCGTGACCAACCCGAATATCAGGGACTGGTCCGTGGCTGCCAGCATGTTTGCCAGCCTAGCCCTGCAGAGCGGCGGCAGGTTTGACATCGGCCTGGGGCGGGGTGACAGTTCCATGCGGGTCATGGGCAGGAAACCGGCCACTCTTGCCCGCCTGGTCGAATTCACGGAGACGGTAAAAGCCCTGGTCCGGGGTGAGAGCGTGACCTACCCGGAATGTCCCGAGCCGGTGCAGTTCAGTTGGAGCGCAGGGTATGAACTCCCGGTATGGGTCGCCGCGTACGGCCCCAAGGCGCTGGCCACCGCCGGCCGGCACGGTGACGGCGCCATCCTGCAGATCGCAGAGCCGGCGCTGGTGGCCTGGTTCGTGCAGCAGTGCCGCAACGCCGGTGACGCAGCCGGACGGGATATGTCGGATTTCCGGGTTATGTCAGCCGCGCCCGCGTATTTCGGTTCCCGGGATGAATGTATTGAAGCAACCCGCTGGTTCCCGGCAATGGTCGGCAACCACGTCGCCGATATTGTCGAGAAATACGGCGCAGACACCACCGCAGTGCCGCAAAGTCTGACTGCCTACATTGAACAACGGCGCGGCTACGACTATAAAAAACACGGCCGCAACGACAACCCTTTTCTGGATTTCATAACGCCCGACATCGTCAGGAGCTTCTGCGTGCTGGGCTGCCCCGCCGACCATATTGCCAAATTAAGAGAACTGCAACAGGCCGGGGTAACGCAGTTCAATATCTACCTGGACAACGGCAGGGAAGAGGAGATTATCGCCACCTATGCGGATGCCGTTATCCCGGAGTTTGTGGATTAGCCGGAAAAATATATGTCGGAGTGCGCCCTCAGTGCCTCCATCCGTATAAATCCTGCGGTATCATTGTTGTAATTCTTCCATGATATGGAAGAATTACAACGTAAAATATGCGTTACCGGATGACACTGGAACTGGAAATTCGAGGCAAATAAATCATTCTTGTCAATGTGGGCAAGCGTGAGCAGGGTTATTAACCAGTGTTTTAGCGATTACTCGGAAACGCAAACTGCGCTTGCTCCACGGAATCTGTCGGCCAGCGTTGGCTGATGGTTTTGCGGCGGGTGTAGAAGCGGACGGAGTCGGGGCCATAGGCGCTCAGGTCGCCGAACAGGGAGCGTTTCCAGCCGCCGAAGCTGTGGCTGGCGACCGGCACCGGCAGGGGGACGTTGACGCCGACCATGCCGATGCGGACGTGGTCGGTGAAATAGCGGGCGCTGCCGCCGTCGCGGGTGAAGATGCAGGCGCCGTTGCCGTATTCGTGGTTGTCGATGAGTTGCATCGCTTCCTGTAGCGTACCTGCCCGTAATACGCATAGCACCGGGCCGAAGATTTCCTCTTGGTAGATGCGCATGTCCGGCGTTACCCGGTCAAACAGGCAGCCGCCCAGGAAGTAGCCTTCCGCTTGATGGGGTATGTTCAGCCCACGCCCGTCCACTACCAGTTCTGCGCCTTCCTCTACCCCGGAATCGACGTAGCTGCGCACTTTTTCGCAATGGGGCTGGCTGATCAGCGGCCCCATTTCATTGTTGCTGTCAACACCGGGGCCAATCTTCAGGTCCGCCACGCGCCGGGACAGTTTTGCCACCACTGCATCGGCCACCGCGTCACCCACGCATACCACCGCGGAGATGGCCATGCAACGCTCGCCGCAGGAGCCGTAGGCGGCGCCCATCAACGCGTTCACGGCATTGTCAAGATCCGCGTCCGGCATCACTACCGCGTGATTCTTGGCGCCGCCCAGCGCTTGTACCCGTTTACCGTGAGTGGTGCCGGTCCGATACACGTATTCGGCCACGGGGGTGGAACCGACAAAGCTCACTGCCTGTACCGTGGAGTCGGTGAGCAGCGCGTCCACGGCTTCCTTGTCGCCGTGCACGACATTGAATACCCCATCCGGCAGGCCCGCTTCCTGCAGCAATTCAGCGATACGGGTGGGCGCGCTAGGGTCTTTTTCCGAAGGTTTCAGCACAAACGTATTGCCGCAGATGAGCGCCATGGGGTACATCCAGAGCGGCACCATGGCCGGGAAATTGAACGGCGTGATGCCGGCCACCACGCCCAGGGCTTGAAATTCCGACCAACTGTCGATGCCGGGGCCGACGTCCCTGCTGTGCTCGCCCTTCAATAATTCCGGCGCGCCGCAGGCATACTCGACCACCTCCACGCCGCGCACAAACTCGCCGCGGGCGTCATCCAGCACCTTGCCGTGTTCCTCGGTCAGCAGGCTGACGATCTCATCGGCATGCTGCTCCAGTATTTCCTTGAAGCGGAACATGATGCGGGCGCGCTTCAGCGGCGTAGTACTGCGCCAGGTCGGCCAGGCCGCGGCAGCCGCGGCAACGGCCTGTTGCACGGTTGCCTTGCTGGCCAGCGCCACCTGGCGTACTACTTGGCCGGTGGCAGGGTTGTACACGGCCTGGGTGCGTTCGTCACCCGGCGTTACCGGTTGGCCATTGATGAAATGGCCAACCGGGGACTCGCTTTCATTCAGGTTTTCTGCTGCTTGTATTGCGGTCATGGTTCACTCGGTTCTCGCTTGTAGTCATTCGCTCTTGTATTGTCTGGCAACACTTACCATTCCCGCAACGCTTGTCCCCGTATGGAGTTGAGCGGGGGTGGAAATGGTACATCTCTCATACCATTCCCGTTACTGTTTGTCTCTCACAACCGCGGTGGGAGCATTATCCCGGGCCATTTTATCCAGCGCCTCGTAATAGGGCGCGTATACCGGTCGCTTGATATAGCGCCCGCTGCCGCGTTCGCTGCGCACCTCGCCGTCATCATACACAACCTTGCCCTGGCTGATAGTGACTACGTTGACACCACGCACCGTCATGCCCTCGAAGATATTAAAGTCCACGTTCTGGTGATGGGTGTCCTGGGAAATGGTCTTGTGCCGTTCCGGGTCCCAGATAACCAGGTCGGCATCCGCGCCTACGCTGATACTGCCTTTGCGCGGGTATATATTAAAAATCTTTGCGGCATTTGTCGATGTTACCGCGACAAATTCGTTCGGGGTCAAACGGCCGCTGTTCACGCCGTGGTGCCACAGCAGGTGCATACGGTCTTCTATGCCGCCGGTGCCGTTGGGTATGCGGGTGAAGTCGTCCCTGCCCATTTTTTTCTGCGGCGCACAGAAGCAGCAATGGTCCGTCGCGGTGGTCTGTAACATGCCGGCTTGCAGTCCGCGCCACAGCGCGTCCTGGTGCTGTTTCGGCCTGAACGGCGGGCTCATGACGTAGGCCGCGGCCGTATCCCAGTCGGGGTGGCGGTACACGGAATCGTCGATAAGCAGGTGCCCCGCCAGCACTTCACCGAATACCCGTTGTCCTTCGTTACGCGCCCGGGTAATCGCCTGCAGGGCGTCAATGCAGGAGGTATGCACGACGTACAGGGGCACGCCCATGACCTGGGCAATGCGTATCGCCCGGTTGGCGGCCTCGCCCTCCACTTCCGGCGGCCGGGACAGCGGATGGCCTTCCGGCCCGGTGATGCCTTGTGCCAGGATTTTCTGTTGCAGGTGGAATACCAGTTCACCGTTTTCGGCATGCACGGTGCACAGCGCGCCCAGTTCGCGGGCGCGCCCGAACGAGTTTACCAGCACCTCATCATCGGCCATGATGGCGCCCTTGTAAGCCATGAAGTGTTTGAAGCTGTTCACGCCGTAGTCCCGGGTCAGGGTCTCCATGGCCTTATACACCGTCTCATCCCACCAGGTAATGGCGACGTGGAAGCTGTAATCAGTCGCCGCTTTCTCGGCCCAGCCACGCCATTGGTGGTAGGCTTCCATGATGTCCTGTTGCGGATTGGGGATGACGAAATCGATGATCATGGTGGTGCCGCCGGCCAGTCCGGCGACGGTGCCCGTGAAAAAGTCTTCGGAAGCGACGGTGCCCATGAACGGCAGTTCCATGTGCGTATGCGGGTCGATACCGCCGGGCATGACGTAGCAGCCGCCAGCGTCGATAGTGCGGGTATTGGCGGCGCCATCCAGGTCGTTGCCGATGGCGCTGATTATGCCGTCATTGCAGAGCACGTCGGCGTTATACGTGTGCTCCGCGGTGACTATGGCGCCGCCTTTTATCAGTATGGACATGTGACTTTTATGGGGACAGAATTCATTCTCTCCCCGTCCGGCGCGTACAAGGGTAATCCAGCGTTCATCCGGTTTCCAGTTCTGTCAGAACATTATAGGTTTCAGGTCGCCGGTCGCGCAGGAACTGCCAACCGTTGCGCACCTCGCGTACCAGGTCCAGGTCAATCTCGTGCACCAGTAATTCGTCCTGGTCGCGGCTGGCGATTGCCTCAATATCGCCGCGCGGATTGACCACGTAGCTTTGCCCGTAAAACTTGCCGATATTCCACGGTTGTTCAGTCCCCACCCGGTTGATTGCGCCGATATAGACGCCGTTGGCCGCAGCCGCGGCCGGTTGTTCCAGCTTCCATAAATACTCGGACAGTCCGGCCACCGTCGCCGAGGGGTTCACGATGTACTCGGCCCCCTGCAGAGCCAGGGCCCGCCAGCCTTCGGGGAAGTGTCGATCGTAACAGATATACACGCCCAGTTTGCAGTAAGCCGTCTGGAACACGGGCCAACCGGAGGCGCCGGGCTTGAAAAAGAACTTCTCCCAGAACCCGGCCACCTGCGGGATATGGGTTTTGCGGTATTTGCCCAGGTAGCTTCCGTCCGCGTCGATGACCGCGGCAGTGTTGTAGTAAACGCCGGGCACGCTTTCCTCGTAGATCGGTACGACGATGGCCATACGGTATTTCTGTGCGTACTCCCGCATCAGCTGCGTGGTAGGCCCATCCGGCACGGGTTCGGCCGCCGCATACCATTTGCGGTCCTGGCTGGGGCAGAAATAAGGCTGGGTAAAGACTTCCTGGAAGCACAACACCTGCACGTTTTGCGCGGCGGCCTGCTCGATAAACGGAACGTGCGCCTGCAGCATCGCAGTCCGGATGTCCTCAACGTGCCTGGACGTGTCCGCTTTCAGGCCCACCTGGATCAATCCTGTTGTTACTTTTGCCATAAATCGTCTTTCACGAGTGACACGAAGGTTCAACAAAGGTAAATTGTAAACAGCAGTTCCCGCTAACGCCAGTTGGATAGCTGGGGAGCTGGGGTCAGAGTAAAAATTGGCCGACAGGTACACGTTAACCCTGGATCGCTGGGATTTTTACTCTGACCCCGGCATTTAGCGGGAATTACTGCATTATAAAAATAAACTTTATTTCTGGCAAGAATTATTTTATCCTTTGGTCAAATATTTTTGGTTGGTTTTTATTACAAGTGAAACTTGAGTCGAACTCGTCCTTGTTGGCAGAGGTGGCTCCGTCCGGGCAAAAGCGGAGCAGGAAAGAGAGCCGAATCCAGGCCCGCAACAGGGAAAAAATCCTGTCTGCGGGGACGGAGATTTTCTCCTTGTACGGTTTTCGCGGGGCTACCCTGGACCAGATCGCAGCGCGGGCGCAGATGTCCAAACCGAACCTGCTGTATTATTTTTCCTCCAAGGAAGAGCTCTACCTGGCGGTATTGAGTGATATCCTGGAGATCTGGTTACAACCCCTGAAGGAGTTGGATGAGAAGCAATCGCCGGAACACGAAATCGGCGCCTATATCGACCAGAAGATTGAATTCTCCCGGCTCTACCCCATGGCCTCGCGGGTATTCGCCAATGAGATCGCCGCCGGCGCGCCCATCCTCAAGCCGGTGCTGGATACTTACTTGCGTGGCGTGGTAAAGAAAAAGGCCAGGGTGATACGGAAGTGGATCAAACGCGGGGAAATGGCCGATGTTGATCCCTATCACCTGATCATGATGATCTGGGCAGTGACCCAGCATTATGCCGACTTCGCCGTGCAGGTGGACTCCGTGCTGGGGAGAAACCTGGATGAGCAACGTTTTTACAACCAGACCCGGAAGAACATCAAGCGGATTATTATGAAGGGGATACTGGGGAATTAGGAATTACGAATTAGGAATTAGGAATTACGAATTAGGAATTAGGAATTACGAATTAGGAATGGGAATTGGGAATTAGTCTTTCTCAGGTGAATAAGCGCAGGATTACCCTCACCAGTTTCCTGGCTTATTTCGTCATGTCTGCGGTCATCTCGCCGCTGGGCATTGTCAGTGCGCCGATTGCGGGGCATTATGATATTCCGGTCACCACGGCGACTGCCGGGTTCAGTTATCTTACCGCGGGGATACTGGTGGGTACCCTGGTTTCGCTGGTTATTTTCGACCTGTTCAGGCTCAAGCATATTGTGCTGAGTTGCTCAGTGCTGACCTGTGTGTCCCTGGCCTGTATTTACCTCGTCGATAGCTACCTGTTGTTCCCCGTCTGGCTGTTCCTGGTCGGTCTGGCCTGTGGCGTGAACCTGACGGCCGCGATCATTGTCATCACCAATATCTATGACACCCGGTTGCGCGCCTCCGTGATGCTCCTGACTGATTCGTTCTACAGTATGGCAGGCGTGCTCAGCACCTGGCTGGCGGCCCGGTTCATCCTGCACCAGTTGCATTGGGGCAGCGCCTACCTGCTGGCGTTTCTGGTGTCACTGGTTATCATCTGTATTGCCTGGTTTTCCAGCTTTCCGTCCACGTCCCGGCGGGAAGTCCCTCGCACCGACAACAGCACAGGCAAATTCTGGCCTGTTGAAATATTCCTGGTAGGCGCCGCCATCCTGGTCTACCTGACCGGTTTTGTCACCATCTATTCCTGGATCCCCAATTACACGCAGGCGCGTTTCAACCTGGATGCCGAGGTCGCGGGCGGCCTGGTCAGCCGCTTGTTCCTGGGTATGTTTATCGGCCAGTTGGTGATGTTCTGCCTGGCCCTCAAGCTGGCGCCGGCCCGGATTATCTTTGTCGCCGGGGTGCTGGCTACGCTGCTGAGCTTCAGTTTATGGAGCGCCGATAGCGCCTCTCACCTGAGTATCAGCATAGTTATCCTGGGGTTGGTGACCGGCGGCTTGCTGAAACTGATCATTGCCTTCGGCACCATATTGATAGCGTTGCCCAGTCCCAGGATGATCAGCTTCCTGATCTTCAATTCAGCCCTGGGCACTGCGCTGGCGCCGGCCCTGAGCGCCATTATCGTGGAGCAATACGACATGGTTGCCGCGCTGCGTTTTACCAGTTTATGCTATTGCGTGATGATTGCCCTGCTGGCGCTGGCGTATGTTCTGCAAAAACGGACAACGGCAAGCAGGGGAGTGGCCAATGAACCTGTCATTTGAACCCTATTCTGCGGCATTTGCGCGCGACCCGTATCGGGTCTATGCCCGCTTGCGGGAAGAAAGCTCATTGTATTACCACGTAGCATGGGACACCTGGCTGCTGTCCCGGTACGAGGACATCAAGACGCTGGTGATGGATGCGCGCCTGGGCCGCACCATGGACCACGTGCTGACGCCGGAAGAAGTCAGTGCGTATCGTGCAAAACTGGCGTGGGACGCAGCGCCCAACCACAGTCGTTACGTGAAGGTTTCCATCATCGACAGCGAGGGTGATCTTCACGACCGGTTAAGGAAGGCGGTATTCAGGTTGTTCACCCCCGCGCGCACCAATGATCTGCGCGGGTTTATCCAGGGGGTGATCGACCGTCAGATCGACGCGCTGGCGTCTCTGGAAGAGTTCGATTTCATTGAAGACCTGGTGGCGCCGGTGCCGGGGTTTGTCATCGGGGAGATGCTGGGTGTGCCGGAGCGGGACCGGTCGCAACTGCGCACCTGGTCGGAAAACATCGTGCAGTTCTTCGAGCCGGAACGCACTGCCGTGCACCGGCAACTGGCCGAGCAGGCCACGCTGGAGTTTGCCGCCTACCTGGAGACCCTGGTTGAGCAACGCCGTGAACAACCCGGCTCCGACCTGCTCTCCGAGATGCTCGCATGGCAGGATGGCGGCGTCCGCCTCAGCCACGATGAGTTGTTATCAACCGCCATGACCATTCTCATGGCCGGGCACGGTTCCACCATCGACGCCGCCGGCAATGGTATGCTGGCCCTGCTGCAACACCCTGAGCAGTCCGCCGCGCTGCAAGCCGACCCGGGACTGATCCGCACCGCGGTGCAGGAAATGTTCCGTTTTGAGGCGCCGTTGCCGTATTTCCATCGCTATGCCCTGCAGGATATGACCTACGGGGGACACACCTTTCACAAGGGCGCGAAGTTCGGGTTCCTGTATGCCTCCGGCAGCCGGGATGGGGCGTGTCTTCCCGCGCCGGATACGTTCGACATCCGCCGCGACCCCAACCGTCACCTGGCCTTCGGCGGCGGCGTGCACCATTGCCTGGGCAACCACCTGGCGCGGCTGAATATGGAGATCATGTTCAACACCATAGCGCGGCGCCTGCCGGGTTTGCGGTTGGCAACGGCGCCGGATGCACTGGAATGGAAGCGCGGGATACAGAGTCGCGGTCTGGCGAAGTTGCCGGTGCTACTGCGCCCGCAACATATGCGGTTTCACCAGTAACCGCTCCAGTAGTTCGAACAGCAACTCCACCAGTATGGCCAGGCCCGCGGCGGGGAGCGCGCCTTGCAGGATCAGGCCGGTGTCGTTCAGCGCCAGACCGGTGACGATGGGTTCGCCGAGGCCGCCGGCGCCGATGAACGCGGCCAGCGTGGCGGTGCCGATGCTGATCACGGCCGCGGTGCGGATACCGGCGAGGATATTCGGCAGGGCCATGGGCACCAGTACGTGGCGTAACTGTTGCCGGCGGGTCAGGCCGATGGCCGCGGCCACCCGCTTCAACAGCGGATCAATCGTCACCAGAGCGGTAACGGTGTTGCGCAGTATCGGTAACAGTGAATACAGGAACAGAGCGATGATCGCCGGTTTCTCACCGATGCCGAACAGCGGGATCATCAGCGCCAACAAGGCGATGGAAGGTATTGTCTGCAACAGGCCGGCCAGGTACACGGTGACGTTTGCCAGGGTGCGCGCCCGGAACACTACGATGCCTAAGGGCAACCCGACCAGACAGCCCAGTAAGAGAGCAATAGCCGTGAGTTTGAGATGGGTGAGGGTATTGCCCAGGATGGTCGCGGCAAGCGAGGCTTCAACCCGCGCCTCACCCAGGCCCTCTCCCCGCAAGAACCCGCTCGCGACTTCGGCGAAGCTGGCGCCGTCGATGGTCGTCATCCGGTTCAATTCCTGCATGCGCCGGTCGTCAAGACTGCCCGCCAGCCGTCCCAGGGCCGTTTTGGCCTTGTCCGGCAGGTCCGTGCGCACGAACGGCACGGCCAGGTAGCGCGGAAAAAACCCGCGGTCATCGTCCAGTACGGCCAGGTTATAGCGGGCCAGTTCCCCGTCGGTGGAATAGGCATCGGTAATGTCGATGGAACCATCAACCAGGGCCTGGTACGCCAGTCCGTGTTCAATGCCGGTGGGTTTGATGGTGAGGTTGTAAGCGCCGGCCAGGCCAGGCCAGCCGTCCTCCCGGTTCATGAATTCCATGGAAAAGGCCGGCGCCAATTGCGGGTGTTGTACCAGGTCGGAGATACGTACAATCCCTTTCTCCGTCGCCATTCCCTGCCTCATCGCCAGGGCGTAAGTGTTGTTGA
Organism: Gammaproteobacteria bacterium; assembly: GCA_965116495.1. GTDB lineage: Bacteria > Pseudomonadota > Gammaproteobacteria > Eutrophobiales > Eutrophobiaceae > JAAXHV01. The sequence goes on from OZ220696.1 coordinate 4,317,744, forward strand.
ACCCCAGCGGCGCCAGCGCCTGCAAGCCTAGTGTTGCGACGGCCGCATTCAGTTGCGCCAGGTCCGGCGCCGGGCCGTCCAGTTTCAGGATGGCCTGCGCCAGGGTCCCGGTATATTCCGCGTACACATCAATTTCACCGTTCACCAGCGCCTGGTAGCAGACCAGGGTGCCACCCAGCCCGAATTTCCGTTCGACGGCAAACCCTTCCCGTTCCAGCGTCTGGGCGATGATCTCCCCCAGCAGGTAGCCTTCATTGAAATTCTTGCTGCCCACGGTAATGCGTTCCTGCGGCCAGGCAACCCCGGTCAGGCACAGCAGGAGCAGCAACAGGCAGAGGCGGCGCAGTTCAGGCATCACCCGTCTCCATATTGGCCAACAATCCGCTTACATAGTCATCAGCCGGGTCTGCAACGATGTCCTCCGGGCTGCCTTGCCGTATGACCCGGCCCTGCTTCAGAATCACCAGATATTCGGCGAGTCGGGCCGCCTCACTCGCATCATGGGTCACCAACAGCACGGCGCGGTCTCCCGCTTGCTTCAGTTGCAATATCTCCTCGTAAATGGACTCCCGGGTAATGGCGTCCAGCGCCGAGAACGGTTCATCCAGCAGCAACAGCGGCGGGTCCAGCATCATTGCCCGGCATAGCCCCACCCGCTGCGCCTGGCCGCCGGACAGGCTGTGCGGGTAGCGGGCGGATAATTCATCGGACAGCCTGAACAGGCCCAGCAGTTCGTTATAGCGTTGCGTTATCCGTCCCGGTGACCAGCCCTCCAGCCTGGCCACCAAGGTGACGTTGTCACGAATGCTGAGATGGGGAAACAGCCCCGCGCCTTGCACTGCATAACCCATGCTGCGGCGCAGGGCGGGTAGCCGTGTGTAATCCAGCGCTGCGCCAAACACACGTACCGTGCCGCGCTCCGGTCGGATCAACCCGTTGATGAGTTGCAGCAGGGTGGACTTGCCGCTGCCGCTCTCACCCACGATAGCCGTGGTTTTGTTTACCGGCAGCGCCAGCGTCAGGCCATGGATGACCGGTTTGTCGTTGTAAGACTTGCTTATCTGGTCAAATTCAACAGCGTACAGCAGCGACATCAGGCGGCCAGTTGCCGCAACACGTAATGCAGGATGCCGCCGTGGTTGTAGTACTCCCATTCTTTCGGGGTGTCCACCCGGACTATAGCGGTGAATGCTGTGGTGGTGCCGTCATCAGTGGTAGCGCTGACCGTGACTTCACTGGCGCCGGTCTCCAGGCCCTGGATGGAATAGGTTTCCCGGCCGCTCAGGCCCAGGCTGTCGGCGCTCTCGCCGGGTTGGAACACCAGCGGCAGTACCCCCATGCCGACCAAGTTGGAACGGTGTATGCGCTCAAAGCTGACCGCTATCACCGCGCGCACGCCGAGCAGCCTGGTGCCTTTAGCCGCCCAGTCCCGGGATGAACCGGTGCCGTATTCGCTGCCGGCCAGGACGATCAAGGGGATATCTTCTTCCTTGTACTTCATCGCTGCCGCATAGATAGACATCTGTTCGGCGGAAGGCTGGTGTACGGTCCACCCTCCTTCGGTGCCCGGAGCGAGCTGGTTTCTCAGGCGGATATTGGCAAAGGTGCCGCGCATCATCACTTCGTGGTTGCCGCGCCGGGAACCGTACGAGTTGAAATCCACCGGCTTTACCCCGTTATCGATCAGGTACTTGCCCGCCGGCGTATCGGCCTTGATGGCGCCGGCAGGAGAGATGTGGTCGGTGGTTATGCTGTCGCCCAGCTTGACCAGTACCCTGGCGTCCCGTACCGGTTCAACCTTGCCCGGCGTGGCGCTCATGCCCTCGAAATACGGCGGGTTCTGCACGTAGGTGGAATCGTTATTCCATTGATACCTGTTGCTCTCCGTGACGTTGATGCCGGTCCAGTTGGCGTCGCCGGCGAATGCTTGCCGGTATGATTGGCGGAACATGTCCGAATCAATCGATGCCGCGATGACGGCATTGATCTCGGCCTGGCTGGGCCAGATATCCTTCAGGTAGACGGCGTTGCCGCTTGCGTCGTGGCCCAGGGGGTCATTCTGCAGGTCGATATCCACCGTGCCGGCTATGGCGTAGGCCACCACCAGCGGCGGCGAGGCCAGGAAGTTCATTTTAACCTCGGCGTGTACCCGGCCTTCAAAGTTGCGGTTGCCGGAAAGCACCGACGTTGCGACCAGGTCACCCTCCCGGATGCCGCGGCTGATTGCTTCCGGCAGGGGGCCGGAATTACCGATACAGGTGGTGCACCCGTAGCCGACGATATTGAACCCCAGTCTGTCGAGATCACCCGACAGTCCGGCCCGGTCCAGGTAGTCGCGTACCACCAGGGAACCCGGCGCCAGGCTGGTTTTTACCCAGGGTTTGACGCCCAGACTTAATTCGCCCGCTTTTTTTGCGACCAGGCCGGCGCCAATCATCACCGAGGGATTCGAGGTGTTCGTGCATGAGGTGATGGCGGCAATGACTACTGCGCCGTCTTTCAGTTCGTAATTGCCGCCCTGCGGCGTTTCCACCCGGGCAACCCCGCCCCGTTGCCTGTCTTTGGTCATGTCGGCCAGGTGCCGGCGGAACCGGTCGCTCATATCCGCCAGGGGGATCCGGTCCTGGGGCCGTTTCGGCCCGGCCAGGCTGGGCGTTACCGTGCCGATATCAAGACCCAGGGTGGCGGAATAATCGGCTTCCGGCGTCGCCGCGTCGCGCCACATTCCCTGCGCCCTGGCATAAGCCTCGACCAGTTCTACCTGCTCTTCATCCCGGCCGGACAGGCGCAGGTAGTTGACGGTTTCCCGGTCAATGGGGAAGATGCCGCAGGTGGCGCCGTATTCCGGCGCCATGTTGGCGATAGTCGCCCGGTCGGCCAGCGACAGGTTGTCCAGGCCGTCGCCGTAAAATTCGACAAACTTGCCGACCACGCCCTGTTCCCTGAGCATTTCAACCACGGTTAGGACCAGGTCCGTGGCCGTGGCGCCCTCCGGCAACGCGCCGCTGAGTTTGAAACCGACCACTTCGGGGATCAGCATGGTGACAGGTTGTCCCAGCATTGCCGCTTCCGCTTCGATACCGCCCACGCCCCAGCCCAGTACGCCCAGGCCGTTGATCATGGTGGTATGGGAATCGGTGCCGACCACGGTATCGGGATAGGCTTCGATTACACCGTCAACCTCCCTGGTGAACACCGTCCTGGCCAGGTACTCCAGGTTGACCTGGTGGACGATGCCGGTATCCGGCGGCACAACCTTGAAATTGGAGAACGCCTGCTGGCCCCAGCGCAGAAATTCATACCTCTCCCGGTTACGCTTGAATTCAATGGCAGCGTTGCGCTGCGCTGCATCGGCCGTACCGAAGACGTCCACCATCACCGAATGGTCGATGACAAGCTCAGCCGGCGACAGTGGATTAATCCTGTCGGGGTCGCCCCCCAGGGATTGCATGGCGTCGCGCATGGCCGCCAGGTCCACTACCGCAGGGACGCCGGTAAAGTCCTGCATCAATACGCGGGCAGGGGTAAAGGCAATCTCCCGTTCCGGTTTTGCCTGGTGGTCCCAATCCGCCAGTGCGGCGATATCGTCCGGCGTGATACCGGTCCCGTCTTCGTGGCGTAACAGGTTCTCCAGCAGGATTTTCAGGCAATAGGGCAGGCGCTCCATATCGTGCCTGCCGGCCAGCGCCTGCAGGGAGTAAATCCGGTAATTTCTGCCGTTTACATCTAGTGTTATTTTTGTATCGAGCAATGATATCTCCTTATCGCAGTTTTACTCTGACCCCAAATATTTAACCGGCCTCTAGCCCGCAGTCTCGCGGCGGATGGTCGCCTTGATGATTTTCAGTTCCTCCATGGGTTTGCCGCTGCCGCTGCCGCGTTCCTCCAGGGCCTTCAGCGTCTGTATACCGTCAACAAGCTCTCCGAAAATCGTGTGCTTGCCGTCCAGGTATTGTGTGGGCACAAAAGTGATAAAGAACTGGCTGCCGTCCGTACCCGGACCCGCATTCGCCATGCTCAACAGTCCGGGGCGGTCGTGGGACAGACCCGCGGGAAACTCGCCCTCGTAACGATAACCGGGGCCACCGCGCCCGGTGCCGGTAGGGTCGCCGCCCTGCGCCATGAAGCCGGGGATTACCCGGTGGAACAGCACTTCATCGTAAAAACCCAGTTCGGTAAGGTATATGGTGCTACTTGCATGCATGGGGGTTTGATCATGGAACAGCAGGAAACTCATGTTTCCCATATTGGTTTCCATGTCCCAGTAGTATTTCTCGCCGGGTTTAAAATCCATCACCCCGGGTTTGTCGAGTTGCTGTTTCCAGTTCGGATTGGTTTTATCCACTTCTGCCGCGGTCTCAGGCCGAACCACCTCATCTTCCGCGATCTCCAGCGCCCGGTCGCAGGCCGATAAAATTCCGGGTGTTACGATAAACAACCATAACCTGTGTGCTTTAAGCATAATTTATCCTCTGATTTTAGATTTAAATACCGATTTTCAGTTGCAAGACGCCTGAACCACATGCGGGTTAAAGACAGTTTCTATAACTCCGCCGCCCAGGCACAGGTTGCGCTCGTAGAAGACCGCGTACTGACCCGGGGTGACGGCTCTTTGCGGTCGGGAGAACTTCACTCTGACACTGCCACCATCGATAGTTTCGATTGTACAGGGTTGATCGGCCTGGCGGTAGCGCGTTTTTATGGAACATTCCAGGGGGAAGGCCGGCCCGCCTGCTATCCAGTTCAGGTTTGAAGCAACCAGGCAATCGCTGAACAGGGCCGGATGGTCATGGCCCTGGGCTACCGTGAGAACATTATTGCCGACATCCTTGGCAACCACGTACCAGGGTTTTTCCGGGTAAGCCTTGACCCCGCCAATGCCCAGGCCCTGGCGCTGGCCCAGGGTGTAGAAATGGACGCCTGTATGTTCGCCGATGTCCACGCCGTCTGTGGTGCGGATTGGACCTGTCCGTACGGGGAGATAGTGACTGAGAAAATTGCGGAACGGGCGTTCGCCGATGAAGCAGATCCCGGTGCTGTCTTTTTTATCGTGGGTGATCAACCCGTGTTTTTTCGCCAGGGCGCGCACTTCAGGTTTTTTCAGCGTGCCCAGCGGGAACAGGCTCTGGCTCAACTGTGCCTGGTTCAGCCGGCACAGGAAATAACTCTGGTCCTTGTTCCGGTCTGCGCCTTTGTGCAGGTGGTGTTTGCCTGCATGGCGCCGGATGATCGCATAATGTCCGGTTGCGATCCGGGCGGCATCCAGTGACGCTGCATGGTCCATGAAGGCGCGAAACTTGATCTCCTGGTTGCATAATATATCGGGGTTGGGGGTGCGCCCCAGGCTATATTCATCCAGGAACTGCTGGAACACCTTGTGCCAGTAAGCCTCAGACAGATCCACGGTGTTCAGCCTGATGCCGAGTTTTTCGCATACCGCCAACGCGTCTTCCACGTCGGCTTCCCAGATACAACTGCCGCTTTCATCGCTCTCATCCCAGTTCTTCATAAACAGGGCTTCCACGTCATGGCCCTGTTCGAGCAGCAGTAATGCGGCCACGGAAGAATCGACTCCACCGGATACCCCGACGATGATTTTCTCGGCTCCCACTGGACTTTCAAGGGTAAATCGGCTGTGACGGGGGCGAGGCTTTTACCTGCTTGTCATCGGGGGGGTCTTTAAGTTTTTCTATTTTCGGGTTGTACCAGTTGCCGGTGATCGTGTACTGGTGGCGGAGCATTTTATCGATATTGTCGTTGATCGAATCGAACATGTTGCCGGCCAGGTACAGCACGGCACCGACTCCGATTCCTACCGGGCCCAGCAGGGCGCTGGCGATGGGCAGGTTATCGGCAAACTGTGGTGTGACGGTGACGAGCTGGTCATAATCCTGGTCGCTCAACCCGGTTCTGCCGCTGACCAGGACATCGGCGCTGGGTCCCGTCAGGTGCAGGTCGTTGGTATAGGCGTTGCCGCTGGTGATATTGAAACTGCCCGTTATGTTATCAAACGCCAGGCCCTTGCCGAACAGGTCGGTAAAGTCCAGCGTCAACCTCCTGGGCAGGGTCTGGATACTCAGCAGGCCGAACAATCTCCCCGCCGCGGGCGACACCTCCAGAAGCCGGCCCTTTTTTACCTTGATATCGAAGGTGCCAGACAGTTTGTCCAGTGAAAACTCATCCGGCGAGCCTTCCCAGCCGGCATCGATGGAGATGTTTGTTTGGCCCGCTTTGATGGCGGCCGCGTCATAGCCGAAGGTGTCGAGCATCTTGTGGAATTTGTCGGCTTTTAAATTGATGGTAAAGTATGACCTGTTCCTGTTGAACGATTTTTCCCAGACTCCGGTACCCGTGATGGTCATCTCCGGCTTCTCAAACTCAATTTCTTCAAAGGACAAGCCATTGGCAATGGGTGAGGCCGTAAGCTGCATGCTGCCGAGCTGGTAGTCCCCGTATGTCAGGTCGGCTATGACAGCCTTTAGCGCAGGAAGGATTTTCGGGTCTGCCTTGCCTGCGACATTATCGTCCTCGACTTTACTGATGACCAGTTTATCAAGGTTGACCTCTACCCTGTCTTCCGGGGACGGATCCCGGGGCAGGTAGATTTCACCTTCCAGGTTCTCCCCCTGTACGGCAATTCGCCAATTTCCCTTGATCCGGCTTGCCCGCAGACTGCTGTTACTGAAAGATTGATTGAAGCCGTTCAACAGACCTGTTTCCAGGTCCAGGTTTATATTTGCCGAGCCGAAGAAACCGGTATCATCTCCCTGCGTACGGCCTGCAGGTTCCTGTTCGGCCGCAAAAAAGGCGATGGCGTCACGCCATTCTTCCAGTTGCAGTTTTTCCATGTACCCCGACAGGTTCACCCCGGCGCCTGTGGTCTCCGTCTGCAAGCCGCTTCCGAGGAAGACGTCCAGCCCCTGGAGTCCGTTCTCCCATCCGGGGTAGAACTTTGCCTGGATGCCTCCCTCAAATTTTAATTCGGTCGGCGCCGTTTGCAGCAGGTTTTTACTGGAGGTCAGTATTCTCCTGGAGTAGGTCGGTTTCCAGAGCGGTTTCGGCAGGTTCAACGCCAGCCCGTATAAATCCGAAGAGATTACAAGATTTTGAGCCAGCCCCTCAGCGGTCTGTTCGAAGGTAAACCGGGCTTGCCAATCCGTAGACCCGGATATGCGTTCCCCCAGCCTGCCGGCGAAATACGCTGCGCCGGGAAAACGGTCAACGATTTGTTCGATAATAAACTCATCTGTCGAGTGTCCCTTTATAGTAAAAGCGGGTGGCTTGTCAGGACTGTCCTTGGAGCCGGAAATGCTCAACGATACCGGTTGTCCTGCAAACACGGCGGCAAGGTCGCGCCCGAAAACGGAATCCCGGGTAAAGTCGAGCACACCGTTTACCCGCTCAAGCTCCACGTTGCCGGTGCCCGATACCAGTTTCGCCTCCTCCAGTTTGAGCGTTCCGGCAATGACGGACTGCAGTTGCGGCGCCCTTATGGGGATACTCATGTCCAGGTCCATGTCAAATGTGCCTGCCACCAGGGCCTTGTTGGCGTATTTGATTATCCTGTTGTGCGCCAGCGGGCTCCGTGAGATAAACAGTTCCAGGTCATTTTCCGGCCCCCTGACATTTCCATCGAGAATGACCACCTTGGGTCGTCTGGTCAGGTCCCGGATGATGCCGGTTGCGCCAGTGACTTCGGCGCCGAATACGTTGCCGGTATGGACGTTCGCCGTCATCAGTTCATTATCAAACAGGATCTCTACGTCAACATTATCCACGATGGGCCAGTGCGGCGAGTATTCGACAATGCTCTGAGACAGGTTTACCACACCCCGCATCTGGCCGTTATGGTTTCTGAACGGGAACTCGTCCGCATAACCGCGGATGACGGCTACGGCTGAATCCACGTATCCCGCGTGCAGGGACCGTTCCATCCACTCCCTGATCCTGAATTTTGGCGTGTACGGCATATAGCTGAACATGTTTTCCAGCCGTTCGCTGCGTATTTCGGCAACCAGGTCGAGATACGGTGACGAATATGCCTCGTCTATTTCGAAACCTCCCTTGACTGTCAGAGACATGTCATTGTTATCCATGTAAAAATAGTCCGTATGCAGTTCCCAGCCGCGCACCGTTCGCGACCAGGAAAGCGTGCCGTCCATACGCTCAAACAGGAGTTGGTTGCTGTACAGGTCCGGTATGGCGAACCGTCCGCTTGTCCCGTCCAGAGCAACGCGGACCTGAGCATCTGACCCGCTTAACCTGCCTGACAGGATATTGACTGACGGCCGGCCGGGACCCATACGCGCGTCAAGATTCCTGAAATGGAAATCGTAGACCAGGGGTTCCACCGAGTCGTCGCGCCGGTCATAGATGACCATGCCATCAAGCAGTTCACTCCGGATTGATGCCGTATGGAGGATATCCCTGACCGCTTCGGGGACGAATTCCATGCCTGCAGCTATGGGCATGAAGTCGGCCAGGTTCAGGTAATCGAAACCCAGTGCGTGCCGGCGTCCTGATTTCGTCGGGATGATGAACTCAAGGTCTGCAACTGGCCAACTGCCGTTTTCCGACACCATGCGGTCCAGTTTCAGGGAGAAATGCCAGTCCTTGCCCGCCAGTTTTTTGCCCTTGAAGCGTCCTCCCAGTTCGCTGACGTTGAGTGTCCCGGCAGCGGATAATACGACAAAGTCATGGTACGCCAGGCGTCCCTGTACCTCGACAGGTTTTGCCTCTTCCCAACTGCTCCAGAGTTGAAGGTCTGCGCTGCCTCCGGCAGGCGTGAGCTGCTGAGGGCGAAACTCCCGGTACCAGCTGTCAGGGTTGATCTGCGTGGCTGCGGCGTAGAACTCCCCGGACCAGCCAGAAGACCACAGCTCTCCGGTGGCGTCAAGGGCAATACTCATCTTCTCGCCGTATTTTCCCGGGAGACTCAACTCCCCCGTTACCTGGGACCGGGCGCCGTCCGTCTGTATGGTCAGGCTGACATCGGTGAAATGAATGGGCGCCTGGCGGTGTTTGTGGTCAATCCAGGTGACGCTGGTGTCCTGGACCTCTATCCGGTCCTGCCCAAACAACCAGTTGACGAATTCATTTTCCTGTTCGCTGTCTGTTCGGCCGATATTGACTTCCTCGACGAGCAGCGCCCCGTCGGCCAGGCGCGAGACTGACACGCTCAGGCCTGAAATTACAATCCGTTTGGGTACCGGTTGGAGTCTCCATAGAGAAACAAGGGGAGATATTTCCAGTTTTACGGCATCAAAACCGGTGATTTTTTTTGTGCCGTCCTGACTGCGCACGTGGACTCCCGTGAGCGACAGGCTGGGCGTCCACCCTTGCCACTCCGCACTGATGGAATCGACGCGGACAGTCTGTCCCATGTATTGGCCGGTCCAGGTCTCGATTACGTCCTTGTACTGGCTGATACCCGGCAGGGCCAGGCGCATCCCGGTGATTGCAATTGCCGCCAGCAGGACAACCGCACCGGCGAGATACAGGGTAGCCTGATATAGTCTCTTGTTGATTCTACGGGACATGGTCTGACTAACCCGGATTTCTCACCGGGTTATAGCAACACGATGTCATATTGTTCCCTGATATATAATGGTTCAACCTGAAAGGTAATCGGTCTGCCGATGAATTCCTCCAGTTCCGCCACGCTGGCAGACTCTTCGTCCACCAGCATGTCCACGATTGTCTGCGCTGCTATTACCAGCAGCTTGTTACCGTCAAACTGCCGGACTTCACGCAGGATTTCCCTGAATATTTCATAGCAGACGGTTTCCGGAGTCTTCATGGTCCCCCTGCCGTTACAGGTTGGACAAGGCTCGCACAGGATTTGTTCAAGACTCTCGCGGGTGCGCTTGCGCGTGAGCTGCACCAGGCCCAGTGACGTGAACTCACTGATGGTAACTTTGGAATGATCCTTTTCAACACGTTTTTCCAGTGTGCGCAGTACCTGGCGGGCATGTTCCTGCTCCTGCATATCGATGAAGTCTATAATGATGATACCGCCGAGGTTGCGCAGGCGTAATTGTTTGGCTATGGCGTGGGCAGCTTCCTGGTTGGTCTTGTAAATGGTTTCTTCCAGGTTTCTGTGACCTACAAACGCGCCGGTATTGACGTCTATGGTCGTCATTGCCTCGGTCTGGTCGATGACAAGGTGGCCGCCTGATTTCAACTGGACCTTGCGGTCCAGGGATTTTTGCATTTCGTCCTCTATGGAATAAAAATCCAGTATGGGCCGTTCACCGGAGTAGTATTCAATCCTGCCGAGGAAATCAGGAATGAAATGTTTGCTGAACTCCATGACCCGCTTGTAGGTTTCCTTGGAATCGATACGAATTTTTTCAACCTCGCCGTGAATTAAATCGCGCATGGTGCGTATGACCAGGGGTAGGTCCTCATGGATCAGGGCGGGCGCGAAGGTGTTTTTTGCGCGGATGGAAATTGATCCCCACAACTTGTGCAGAAAGTCCATATCCCTGTGCAGTTCTTCCTCGTCAGCGCCCTCCGCAGCCGTTCTTATTATGAATCCGCCCCTGGCCGGTTCCGGCTTCATGGTGTGTAACGCGGCAGCGCCGCCGCCCGCGCCCAGTGCAACAGGCTGGACGTCCGACTGGTAATGGCTGATTGCCTGGCGTAAACGTTTCCGCTCCACTTCATCCTCTATCCTTTGTGAGACACCGATAACGGCGTGGTTCGGAATAAACACCAGGTAGCGGGACGGGATGGAAATACGGGTGGTAAGGCGGGCGCCTTTGGCACCGATCGGGTCTTTCACGACCTGTAACAGTAATTCCTGGCCTTCGCTCAGCAAGGTGTCAATGGAATTTACCGCAAACGCGCCGGTGACGGAGTCGTCTTCCAGGTCTTCGACGGTTTCAACCAGGTCCGAAACATGTAAAAAGCCGGTACGCTCCAGTCCGATATCGACAAAAGCCGACTGCATGCCGGGCAATACCCGGTATACGCGCCCTTTTATTATGTTTCCCACCAGGCCGCGTTTGCGGCTTCTTTCGATGTGAACGTCCTGCAGAACCCCGTTTTCGACCACCGCAACGCGGGTTTCATGGGGAGTGACATTAATGAGTATCTCTTCACTCATCGGCTTCAGCGCAAATATCAGGTCAGGATGGGAGACAATTATAACACATCGGCCGGGGTAGGGGTTAGGGGCCAGGGACCAGAGAGCTAATTTGGGACACCCACAAATTAACACTCTGCACCAATTTATGGGTGTCCCAAATTAGCAATTTTTAGCAATTTATGGCTGTCCCAAATTTACCCTGGTCTCTAGCCCCTGGCTCCCAGGTGCGCTATACTGCCGTTTTGCAAGCGCGGGGACCCAAAATGAATTACAGACTTTGTCGCCATGTCTTGGTTTTCCTGGGTATCCTGGTTTCTTCTGGCGTGCAGGCCGAGGAAGACCAGTACGCCGGAGTGGAGATACAGACCACGCAGGTTGCGCCGGGCATCTACATGCTGGTTGGCGAAGGGGGCAATATCGGCGTATCGGCCGGCGCAGACGGCGTATTCATGATCGACGACCAGTTTGCGCCGTTGACTGAGAAGATCACGGCTGCCATCGCAGCCGTGTCGGACCGGCCAATCAGGTTCCTGGTCAATACCCACTGGCATGGTGACCATACCGGCGGCAACGAGAACCTGGGCAACCAGGGCGTCCTGATTGTAGCGCATGATAACGTCTACGAGCGTATGTCCAGGGATACGAAAATCGGTGCGTTCAACCACGTAGTACCGGCGGCCCCCAAAGCCGCGTTGCCGGTTATTACCTTTAACGATAACGTGACTTTCCGCCTGAATGGCGAAGAGATACGCGCCGTGCACTACAGACATTCCCATACCGACGGTGACAGTGTTATTCACTTCGTGAATGCCAACGTAATTCATACCGGTGATATCTGGTTTAACGGATACTACCCGTTTATTGACGTATCGAGCGGAGGTTCCATCGACGGGGTGATCAGCAGTATCACGACACTGATTAACCTTATCGACGATGATACCCGGATCATCCCGGGACACGGCCCGCTCGGTGACAGGCAGGGCCTGCGGGACTACCTGGTGATGCTGGACGCGGTACGGGACAGGATGAACAAGCTCATTAGCGAGGGGAAATCCCTGGAACAGATCATCGAACTCAGGCCCAATGCGGATTATGACGACGCCATGGGCAAGGGGTTTATCAATCCGGAGCAGTTCCTGCGCATCCTCTACAGCGACCTCACACGGTAACTTACTTATGGTAAATTACGAATTAGGAATTACTAATTACGAATCAGGAATTGGAGTACGTTGCTCTGGAGTTATCACGATACAAACCGCCGCAGGCGGCACATTCATTATTCCTAATTCCTAATTCTTAAAAGGGTTCCCTATGTCCGTGACAAATATCAACGTTGCATCCACGGGTGCGGAAGCCGGCGCCGGTGACTTGCGCAGGATCGGCGCACATCCCGATTACTGGTATCCACTGGCGCGCAGCCGGGATGTCAAGCCCGGCAAGACCATAGCCAGGACGTTTGCCGGCGAACCCATCGCCATTATCAGGGCTGAATCCGGCAGGGTCTTCGCACTGGAAGACCGTTGCGCCCACCGCCAGATACCGTTGTCGAGAGGTAACGTGTGCGGCGAGCAAGTGCAGTGCTGTTACCATGGCTGGACCTATGATGCCACCGGTCATTGCGTGGATATTCCTTACGTCGGTAAAAGCGAACTCATGCCGAAAGGGGTGCGCGCGTATCCCTGCCGCGAGGAGTACGGGCTGATTTTCGTTTTCCCGGGCGAAGCGGACAAGGCAACGGATGCGCTGTTTCCGGACGTGCCCAGTTGGCACGACCCGAAATACAAGACCCGCTACCTGGATCGGCAGGTGGGCTGCCACTATTCCTTCCTGCATGAAAACCTGATGGATATGAACCACCAGTTCCTGCATCGCCGCATCATGTCCAGGATACGCACGGGGTTCCTGGACCTGCGCCATGGCGACGACTGGGTGGAAGTGGATTACACCTTCTCCCGCGTGGGTAAACAACCCATCGGCGAGAAGGTCATGCTGGGGAAGAGAGTTGCGCCTACTGAGGGACGGCCCCGTGACCTGATGACCGTCACGACCCGGTATCCCCATCAACGGCTGAAATTCTGGACCGCCGGCAGTGAGCATCCTGCCCTGGATTTATGGATCACTTACGTGCCCCTGGACAAGCAGCAGCGCAGCAACCACACTTTTGGCCTGATGAACATCCGCAGACCTTCCGTCACGGGTCTGATGGAATTTTTGTGGCCGTTCATAATCTGGTTTACCGAGGGGATCTTTACGGAGGACAGGTGGATCGTAGAGCTGGAACAGGCCGCATTCGACCAGCAGGGAGGCGACTGGAACCAGGAGATATTCCCGGTCATTTTACAACTGAGGAAGATACTATCGCACCAGGGATTGCCGATACCGGTGAATGTTTGACTATATCAATGACAGGATCCTGTCCGGCTGCCATTCGATAGCCGACCTGCGCCGCGCCGCAAAGCGCCGCCTGCCGAGAGCCGTGTTCGATTACATGGATGGCGCCGCCGAGGACGAGGTTACCCTTTACCGTAACCAGGTGGACTTCGGCCGCTACGAACTGCTTCCGCACTTCCTGGTGGACGTCGAGAACGTGGATCTGTCCACCAGGGTATTGGGCGCCGATATCGACGTGCCTTTTATCCTGGCGCCGACGGGCATGTCCAGGCTGTTTCATTATACCGGCGAGCGCGCGGTGGCCAGGGCGGCGCAGAAAGCCGGCACCATGTATTCACTGTCTTCCGTGGCAACCACTTCCATTGAAGATGTCGCCGGGGTCAGTGAGGGGCCGAAAATGCTGCAGCTCTACGTCTGGCGCGACCGCGGAATACTGAAGGATTTCATCCGGCGGGCCAGGGCAAGCGGATACACGGCCCTGTGCCTGACAGTGGACCTGCCCCGGGCCGGCCAGCGCGAACGGGACCTGAAAAATGGGTTTACCGTCCCGCCGCAGATCCGGCTCTCCAATATCCTCGATACCCTGGTACGGCCCGATTGGTTGTGGGGCTTTTTGACCCACCCGCGTATGACCCTGGAGAATGTGCGCGATCACGCCATTGCCGCTGAGAACCTGTTCTCCGTCATCGACTATACCACCGCACAGTTTGACCCGTCGCTGACCTGGGATGACATGGCCTGGATGATCCGGGAGTGGGGCGGGCCTTTTGCAATCAAGGGGATACTGAGCGTTGAAGATGCCAGGCGGGCTGCCGAGACGGGCGTCAGCGCGGTGATCCTATCCAACCACGGCGGCCGCCAACTCGACCATGCGCCTTCTCCCATCAGCGTGTTGCCCGGGATCGTCGATGCGCTGGGCGACCGGGTGGAGATCATCCTGGATGGGGGAATCCGGCGCGGCACCGACGTGATCAAGGCCCTCAGCCTGGGCGCCAGGGCAGTGATGATCGGACGGGCCCACCTGTTCGGCCTGGGCGCCGGGGGTGAAGCCGGCGTTGACCGCGCCCTGCAACTGTTGACTGCGGAGATCACACGGAACATGATGCTGGTCGGCTGTACGTCCGCAACGGAGTTAAGCGGGAAATACGTACGTGAAATAAGGTAAAGACTTCTGCCATGAAGCGCTGGATAGCTATTGCGGTGCGCAGGAATATTGCCCTTAATTCGTTGAAGGTCAGCATGGTGGTAGGGACAATCCTGGTGTTGATTAATTACTTTGACCGGCTGTTCTCCGGCGGACTGTCAATAATTGATTATTTCAAGATGCTGCTGATGTATTGCGTTCCTTACTGCGTATCGACATATGGTGCGGTCAGCGCCATCGTCATGAAAAACCGTGAAACCTGAACCTGGCCGTTGCCGCTGGTGCCTGGGGGATGAGTTATACCTCAGCTATCACGACGAGGAATGGGGCGTACCGCTGCACGATGACAGCAAGCTGTTCGAATTCCTGGTGCTGGAAGGCGCGCAGGCGGGGCTGAGCTGGATTACGGTGCTGAAAAAACGTCCGGCCTACCGGCAGGCATTTGACGATTTTGATTTCACCAGGGTAGCGGAATATGACGAGGACAAGGTGAGCAGCTTGCTGGAGAACCCCGGTATCATCAGGAATGGACTCAAGATACGCTCGGCAATCCGGAACGCCCGCGCATTCATCAGGGTCAGGGAGGAATTTGGTACGTTCGACAGCTACATCTGGGATTTCGTCGACGGCAGACCCCTACAGAACGCCTGGCAAGACGGTTCGCAGATACCGGCGGAAACCCCCCTGTCAAACAAAATCTCCAAAGACCTCAAACGCCGCGGCTTCAACTTCGTCGGCCCCACCATCATCTACGCCCACATGCAAGCTACCGGCATGGTCAACGACCACACCACGGACTGTTTCCGGTATGCGGAGGTGAAGACGTTGGCGGGGTAAGGCGGTTGTATCATCAGGCCATGACCCTGGCCTTCTTGAGTTCAGACCAGGTTCTCGCCCCTGCTCTCGCCATGTTGTCTCGCCATGTTGTCTCGCCATTGACTTCCCGTTGTGATCCTGTTATAATTCGCCCCCTATTTTGGTGCGGGTTTGGGCACTTTTCCCATATATGGGGGGTAACCGGTATGAAGAAGACATTGAGTAAAATCTGGGGAGGGGGGATAGCGTTTATTGCCCTTTCTGCGATGGTTTTTGTGCAGCCCGTTACGGCGAATGACTGTAGTCTTACAATTGAGGCAGATCCCGTTGAGGTAAAGGAAGGACACAAGGCCGTATTCAGGATCAAGGTTGAGTGCGCCGCAGGCTTCTGGCAGCCAGGGTCGAAGTTTCGCTACAAGTTCCAAACTCAAGATGATAGCACGGACCGGGATGACTACAAGTGGAGATCCGGGTCTCACGTTTTTTCCCGAGGTAGCACCTCTACCAGGCGGGTCACCGTTAAGACCTACGATGACGATGAGTGCGAAGGTGACGAGGAATTCAAGTTAAACTTTAAACTTGAGGGTAAGGTGAGGGGTAGTTGGCGCGATTGGTCTGGAGGCGCGATTGGGTTGCCCGGCACGTTCTCTATCAAAGGCGTGATCGAAGATCAAACATCGGGGTGCGGGGGTGCGGGTAGTTCCTGACCACTGATACCGGCCGGTCTTTGGTCTCCAACCGTCAGCGGCAGGTGTGTCTATTGCCGATACGGCAAGCGTGTGCGCCAATAGCCAGGGTATCGGGACTGATGCGCTACGGTTGCTCGTACCAAAAGGCGGCTTCCGCTGCTTCCTCGGCAGCTTTCTCAAGTATCCGTACTCGATGCATTATTGGTTGCTGAGCCGTACCTGAAGCCGCTTTCGGAATTCGTCCCGATCGATATAACCCGCAGTACCGCTCTCAACTTCTGCGAGGCGCCGCAGGATTTCATCGTCCCATTCTTCTGTGGCATTCACGTCAATCGGGGCATCCAGACTGATAACCAAGGCATGCGCCAGTTCTGCACGCTCTGCTTCCGGCAGCATCAACGCCCTGGAACGAAGCTGGTTTAATGTTTCAGTACCCATAATATCCCAAAAATATCATTCCCCGATATGATAGCCCCATTACTTTTGCCTGACAATCACTTGATCCGGCTTTCCAATTTTCAGAACACCAACCAAATTTTTCCGCCGTAGAGGGGTGGTGAGTGTCAGAGATTTTACAAAAAAATAAGATAAATCTCTGGAGATTTTACAAATTTTCTCGTAAAATCTCCCATCATGTACATAGCACGTGAATTACAAGAGAATTTGTTGCAGTTTTTCAAGCCGGGGGCGGCCTCCGGCTTGATATTGGCCGGTACGGTCGGTTGCGGCAAGACGACGCTTATCAAGTATGTCCTGCAGCAACTGGAAAATGACTTCCGGGTGTTTTCCCATACCGGTGACGACGTACAATTTCGTCAGGCCGTAGCGGCGAATACCCGTTACCTGCATGAGCAGGTCAGTGGGCAAACCACACGTCCGGCGCTTATTTTTATTGACGAAGTGCAAAAGTCGGAGCTTATCTTCGATGCGGTAAAATACGCGTTCGACCATACCCCTGCATCCTTCATTATCTCCGGTTCCAATCCTGCCTTTTTGCAAACGGAAGCCAGAAAGAGGTTGCAGCGCCGGGCTGACCTCTGGCAGTTGGCGCCGTTCTCTCTTGGGGAGATCCTTTGTCATGAAAAACTGGTGAAGCCTGAATGGGTGCGGCAGTTCCGGGATGTGTTGTTCAACTGGCAGAACGGACAGGACGTGGCATTCCCCCCGGATCTCAATGAAGGTATCAAGCAGGTCATCGCCCGCTACCTGTGTTACGGCGGCTTCCCCCTGGTGCACCTGGCGCAGAATAATGACGACAGGCTGGTGGAAATACGCAAAATTGTCGAGCGCGGTTTCGAACTTACGTCTGTCGATAATGAAGCCACGGCAGATACGGTTAAACTGGAACTGGCCCGGCTGGACTCCAGGGAATTTGCCTACCAGGGAGTTTTCCAGAGAACCGGCTTAAGGAGACGGGACCGGATTAACAAGGTTATTGACGCCCTTGTCAACCACGGATACCTGCTCAAAAAGAAACCGCTTCTTATCGGTGAGGACCGTCGCTCTTACCTCAACAATTTTTCCTATATCGACCCGGGCATCGTCACTTATTTAACCGGTGAGGAACTGCTTGAAGGCGATGCGGAAAGAGGTTTTCGCGTGGAGGGGTACCTGCACAACAGACTCAGGCAGATTTTGCAGTTAAAAGCCCTGAAAACCCAGGTTAACTACTACAAGCCCTTCACCATTGACGCCAATGACAAGGTGAAATACCGCGCCGGAGAAATTGATTTCGTAGTAAGCATGGGTAAGCGGATGATCCCCCTGGAGGCAAAGGCCGGTCTCGACCGAAGCCAGATTGATACCTCATTGCTTGTTGATTTCATCGGGAGGCACGGTGCTGCCTTCGGCATTGTTGCTTATGGCGGATTGCCTTACTGGGATAAGAGAAACAGGGTTTTGTATTGGCCCTACTGGTTGATATGACAGCCTGGCGAGACGGAGCCGCAGTTCTGCAGCGTGCGTTTCCTTGAGTTGGACCGGGAGGCGCTGGCTGGGATGGCGGGGCGAGAAATAAATCTGGAGGTGAAACCTGGAGGGCGGTGCTCCCCACGTCATCCGGCCTTTTACGGGCCACCCTTGAAATAAGACTTGACATGGAAATAAAGCGGGGAGTAGCCTGATAGACAGTATCTAACCCCCCCCGGGATCATGCCGTTGGTGCGGCTCCCCGGGGGTATTTTATTTGTATAACTATGATCAGGGACGATAACCAACAAGAAAGGGCTGTTTTCTTCATAGACGGAAACAACTGGTACCACGCCGCCAGGAAAATCCGGATAAATTCTTCCACGCTGGATTACCCAAGGTTTGCCCAAAAACTTTCCCTGGGTATCCGGGATGTCCATGAAATCAGGTATTACGTCGGCAAAGTAAAAGGAAATCTGACCCTTGCCAGAAACCAGGAACGGTTTTTAGCTACGATCAAAAAACAGGGAGTGAAAGTTATTCTGGGGCGGGTGGAAAGAAAGCAGGAGCGGCATAGCGCCAACCAGATCCGAAAAGGACTTGAAAATATCCTGTCGTCCTACGGCGACAGAATAAAACCACCGGCTGTTTTAAGCAGGCTTACTGAACTGGCGCGCCGGGATACATATTCTTATACGGAAAAAAGGGTGGATGTAAACATAGCGATTGATATGGTATCAATGGCGATGAAAAATGAGTTCGACGTGGCCTACCTTATATCCGCAGACGGGGATTTTGTTCCGGCGGTTGAGGCAGTCAGAGAGCTGGGCAAGAAGGTATTTACCGCCACACCTGCCAGTGGTTACGAGTTAAAACAAGCCGCCAACAGGTTTATTCTCCTTAAACCGGAATGGTTTTCAAAGGATATCTTTCTCGGTTCCTGACATAAATTCAGGTTATTGATAAGGTGAAATACCGCGCCGGAGAAATCGATTGCGTGGTAAGCATGGGTAAACGGATGATCCCCCTGGAGGCCAAGGCCGGCCTCGACCGGAGCCAGGTTGATATCTCATTGTTTGTTGATTTCATCGGGAGGCGCGGCGCTGCCTTCGGCATTGTTGCTTATGGCGGATTGCCTTACTGGGATAAGAGAAACAGGGTTTTGTATTGGCCCTACTGGTTGATATGACAGCCTGGCGAGTATAAGTAAATAGAAGTAATGTAAAATGGGAAGGAGCTGATGAAATGACAGGGATTGTGTTGGATTCCTGGTTCATTGCCAAGCTTGAAATACTGGGATTTTTTGAAAATTCTTCAGGCCAATGGATTTGCAGAGATTCGTCAAAAGTAATCGGGATATTTGTTACTAACAGGGGTGTTTCCAGGGGTTTGGGATTTGGTTGATACTTGGATTTTACTCCTGTACTACGCCGCAGAGTATTATGGAGATGAGTATGGAACAGATTGCCAACATTCATATCAAGAAACTCCCGGAGGATGTTTACCTTGCTACCAGTGAGGACATTCCGGGTCTGGTTGCCCAAGGACGTACTATTACTGAGACCCTGGAAATTGCACGCGATGTGGGAAAGAAGCTGTTAGAAGCCAAATCCGAACGCCACCAACAACTGAATCTGAATTCGGTGAAAGATTCATTTGATTATCCGCTGATACTGGGCACCTGATGGGGCGATTGTCGGAATTTAAATACCGGCAGATAATCAAGAAGCTTAAGCGGCAGGTGTGTCTATTGCCGATACGGCAAGCGTGTGCGCCAATAGCCAGGGTATCGGGATTGATGCGCTACGGCGACAACTATTATTTCTCTCGGAGATTCTCTAACTACGATATCGTATGGGAAACGCTTGAGAATTAGTCTTTTAGCTCCCTGCACACCTGCTTTACCGGGCATCTTTGTAAGAGGAATGATTTCGCCTTCTAGCAGGTCAAAAGCGGCGTTTATTGCAAGACTGAATTCCAGACCCAGACCTGGGCGTTGTTGCTCGTACCAAAAGGCGGCTTCCGCTGCTTCCTCGGCAGCTTTCTCAAGTATCCGTACTCGACGCATTATTGGTTGCTGAGCCGTACCTGAAGTCGCTTTCGGAATTCGTCCCGATCGATATAACCCGCAGTACCGCTCTCAACTTCTGCGAGGCGCCGCAGGATTTCATCGTCCCATTCTTCTGTGGCATTCACGTCAATCGGGGCATCCAGACTGATAACCAAGGCATGCGCCAGTTCTGCACGCTCTGCTTCCGGCAGCATCAACGCCCTGGAACGAAGCTGGTTTAATGTTTCAGTGCCCATAATATCCCAAAAATATCATTCCCCGATATGATAGCCCCATTACTTTTGCCTGACAATCACTTGATCCGGCTTCCGCGCTGTTGACAACATCCGCGCTGTTGTTCATGCCTCTATCCATCCGCGCCTCTATCCAGTTTTTAGAACCTCATTTTCCCCACAAACTAAATTTCCCCCAGCAGGGAAACCAGGTCGACGGCTGAGACGCCGGGGCTTATCACACTCCCTGCGTCAGTCTTCGATGAACCGCTATGGACCAACATTGAGCGTGTTTCATACCTGTTAATCGCCTTGGCCAGACGACTCAGGGATTGCGTCATGGAGGGTTTTGGTGTTTTTGTTGCCTTTGCTTCCACGAGTAGTAGTGCGCCTGCTCCCTGTGGTATGACGAAGTCAACCTCCAGTCCTTGTTGATCGCGGAAGTAGTAGAGTTCTTTCCGTTTGCCGTTGTTCACCTGATGCTTGACAATTTCTGCGGCAACGAATCCTTCGAACAGGGCGCCATGGAATGGCGACTTGCGCAGTGTTGCGACGTTATCAATCCCCAGCAGGTGGCAAACCAGGCCGGAGTCGGCGAAATACAGTCTTGGCGATTTAATCAGGCGTTTGCCGAAATGTTCGTAAAAAGGCGGGACTACGATAATTTGCCCGGTCATTTCCAGTACGTTCAGCCACGAGGATACCGTGGGCACTGAAACGCCCAACGGCGCGGCCAGGTCGGTTTTATTCAATATGCTGCCATGGCGTGAAGCCAGTAGCGCCATGAAACGTCTGAATGTGCTCAAGTCCCTGATCGCGGTGATGGCGCGTACGTCGCGTTCCAGATAAGTCTGTATGTACGAACGAAACCAGAGATCTGCCATCCCCGGTTTTCTGATGATGTCAGGATAACCACCACGTAACAGGCTGACTTTATCAGTTTCCCGTATGGACAGGGGAAACAGTTGCAACACCGCCACCCGTCCGGCCATGGATTCGGACACCCCCTGCATCAACGGCGCCTCCTGTGACCCGGTCAGCAACCATTGCCCCTTGCGCTCAGGCGCAGAATCTATACGTGTGCGAATATATCCCAGCAATGCCGGGGTATTCTGTATCTCATCCAGGATTACCGGAGTCTTCAACTCATCCAGAAATCCCCGGGGGTCGCTGTTGACCCGGGCTATAACATCCGGGTCCTCAAGCAAAACATAGCTTGCCTTGGGAAAAACATGCCTCAACAAGGTGGTTTTTCCACATTGCCTGGCCCCCGTCAGCAGGGTGGCAGGAAAATTCCGGGCGGCTTTCCGTAACTCCGCCGCGGCTATGCGGGGGATATAAGACATTTGAGAATTCTAAACTGAAACTTTAGAAAACTCAAATATGTTTTCTATTGCTGAGCCGTACCTGTAGCTGTGTCGGAATTCGTCCTGATCGATATACCCCGCAGCATTGGAGGTGTTCTGGTAGCTTTCAAACTTGATGCTGTTTCAATCCATGCACTCCCCGAATTCTCTGGAGATGATGCCAGATAGTAAAAGGTAGAGGTATTCGCATCGATCAAAACGGCGACCCGTAGGTCGCCGCCGAATGTTGTGAATTCTCACTTGTTAATCCTTGCAAGAACCACTTATTCCCAAGTGCATCAAGAACATGCCCTAGTATAATGATAAAATTGCACGCGTCAATAATAATAGATTGGGAGATTTTATGACTACATATCGGTTAGGTTTGGATGTCGGCACCAACTCGCTTGGTTGGAGTATTGTGGAATTATCCGAACAAAGTGGAAATATGCTGCCCTGCCGGGTTTTGAATGCCGGGGTTCGTATTTTTTCCGATGGCCGGGATGTTAAATCCAAGGCGACGCTGAAAGCCGACCGTCGTATGGCGCGTTCGGCGCGCCGCCGGCGTGATCGTTTCAAACAAAGACAGACTTTTCTGATTGCAGAATTACAAAAAGCCGCGCTGTTGCCGGAGGACTCTGATGCGCTGAAATGCTTACAGCCATTGAATCCACTGTGGCTACGCGCCACTGCATTGACTGAAAAACTGCCAGCCCACCACGTCGGACGCGCCCTGTTTCATCTCAATCAACGTCGAGGTTTCAAGAGCAACCGCAAGGACCGTAGTGAAGAAGTGACAAGCGGAAAAGTATCTGGTTCAGTGCGTTTATTACTGGAACAGATGGGGTTGATAAATCCGCCGTTATCAAAGGAGGCGTACAAGGAGCTATCGAGAGAGGATAAGAAGAAGGCTCATCAAAAAGAAGCGGAAGACAGGGAACTTGCCCTGAAAAAGTTGTCTGGTGACAGAACCCTGACATACGGGTCTTTTCTATGGCAGCGCCATCAAGAGGGCAGGCCAAGCCGGGCAAGACCCGGGGTTGGTGATAACGGCAAGCTGTATGACGTTTATCCGCAGCGGGAACTATATGAAGATGAGTTCAACAAGATTTGGGATAGTCAAGCGACCTACCATCCTGAATTAATTAACGATGAGGCACGAAAACGTATACATACGGCTATTTTCAGCCAACGGACATTAAAGGCACAGGCACGCGGCAAATGTGCATACCTGCCTGCAGAAGACCGTACCTTCCGCGCTATGCCGAGTTTTCAACGTTACCGCATGCTTCAGGACTTAAATAATCTGGATTGGAGCATAGGGAGGCACAAGCATCATCTAAGCGATCATCGTGACGCGCGTGGTGGGATTTTACGCGTGATGGAAACTGTTTCGACAAAGGACGGACGGCTCGTTTGGAGCAAAATGAAAAATATTCTGAAGAAGATGGAGCTTGCTGAGGGTAACTTCACTTTCAATTTTGAAAGCCCTAAACGAAAGGGGCTGGATGGTAATTCGACCTCAAAGATTATGCAGGATGAAGATTATGTGGGGACTGAATGGCACAATTGGAGTGCAGGTAAACAGGATAAGTTTGTTGAAGTTATTCTGGATGACAACCTGAACGATGATGAAGTCAGGCAGCGCCTGATGCAGGAGTTTGATTTATCTGAACAAAAAGCAACCAAATGCGTTTACGCTCCACTTGTGG